>CP119325.1:3813244-6226488 GCA_029202525.1 Candidatus Pseudomonas phytovorans | reverse complement strand
TGTCTTTGTGGTTCAGAAAAATATCACCCTATGGGAGCTGCCTCAGGCGCGAACACCGGCAAAGGCGGCGCCATCCTCGTTGGCTCCTGCTTTGCGGGCCCTTTTCCTATGCAAGCCAACAGCCCATGGCTATCATGCGTGCCTTATTCCAAGTCGAGACTGGCATGCTGAAGTTGTTGAATCTCCTCAAGGATGGCCGGTTCCATTCCGGAGAAGCTCTGGGGGCAGCCCTCGGAGTGAGTCGCAGCGCCGTTTGGAAGCAGCTGCAGCACCTCGAGGGTGAATTGAACCTCACCATTCATAAGGTTCGTGGGCGCGGCTATCAGCTGGCGGCACCGCTGGCTTTACTTGAGGCGCAGGCGATCGCAGGGTTTGCCGTAGGCGAGCAGTGGCCGGTTTTCATTCACGAAACCATCGACTCGACCAATGCCGAAGGCTTGAGGCTTGCCAATCAAGGGCAGGTAGCGCCATTTGTCGTTCTGGCCGAGCGCCAAAGTGCTGGCCGAGGCCGACGTGGCCGGAAATGGGTCAGCCCATTTGCCGAAAACCTCTATTACAGCCTGGTCTTGCGTGTAGATGGCGGCATGCGCCAGCTCGAAGGCATGAGCCTGGTGGTGGGTGTTGCAGTCATGCGGACTCTGCAGGCGTTCGGCGTTAAAGATGTAGGGCTCAAATGGCCCAACGACGTACTGGTTCGCGGGAAGAAGATCACCGGTATTCTCCTGGAGTTGGTGGGTGACCCTGCTGATGTCTGTCATGTGGTGCTGGGTATCGGTATCAATGTGAACATGCAGGTGAACGACCAGGTCGACCAGGAGTGGACCTCCATGCGACGTGAGGCAGGCGCGGCGATAGACCGTAACAGCTTGGTGGCGTCGCTCAATCAGCAATTGCAGCACGAATTGGCACGCCATCGTCGCTACGGGTTTGCCGCATTCCAGGAAGAATGGGAGCAGGCACACCTTTGGCAAGGGCGCAATGTGTCACTGGTCGCCGGTAATACGCGCATTGATGGGGTGGTTCTTGGCGTCGACGGGCAGGGCGGCTTGCGCCTTGACGTGGACGGAGTTGAAAAGAGCTTCAGTGGTGGTGAGCTCAGTTTGAGGTTGCGTGATGATTCTTGAGCTCGATTGCGGTAACAGCTTCATCAAATGGCGCGTAATCCATACCGCGGATGCAGTGATTGAAGGTGGCGGAATCGTCGATTCCGATAAAGCGCTGCTGGCAGAAGTAGCAGCGCTGGCTTTAGTGCGTCTGACGGGCTGCCGCATTGTCAGCGTGCGCAGCGAAGAAGAAACCGACGCGCTTTGTGAAGTGATTGCCCAGGCATTTGCCGTGCAGGCGCAAGTTGCGCACCCAGCACAGAGCATGGCTGGTGTGCACAACGGTTATGACGACTATCAGCGTTTGGGCATGGATCGTTGGCTGGCTGCGTTGGGTGCATTTCACCTGGCCAAGGGCGCGTGCCTGGTAATAGATCTGGGTACTGCTGCCAAGGCAGATTTTGTTGCCGCCGACGGCGAGCACTTGGGGGGCTATATCTGCCCGGGCATGCCCTTGATGCGCAGTCAGTTGCGCACGCACACCCGGCGTATCCGCTACGACGATGCGTCCGCCGAGCGCGCATTGACCAGCCTGTCGCCGGGCCGTTCTACCGTCGAGGCGGTAGAGCGTGGTTGCGTGCTGATGCTCCAGGGCTTTGCGCGTACCCAGCTGGAGCAGGCGCGTGCACTGTGGGGTGATGAGTTCACGGTATTCCTTACTGGGGGCGATGCGCCGCTGGTGAGGGAGGCCTTGCCGCAGGCGCGTGTCGTCCCTGACCTGGTTTTCGCTGGCTTGGCCATGGCCTGCCCATTGGATTGAGGTGCCTATGCGTTGGTTGTTTCTGTTGTTACTGGTGCTCAACGTCTTCTATTACGTATGGCATCAGCAGGAAGCACCGCTGAAGGTCAAGGAAGTCGCCCCATTGTCACTGTACAAGGGGAATCAGCAAGAAATCCGGCTATTGCGTGAAACAGGTGTGTCGGCACCACCCAGGCGCCGTGACGAATGTCTGGTAGTGGGTGGTGTAGCAAGGCAGGAGCAGCTGGATGCACTGCGTCAGCGCTTGCTGAGCCTGGATATTGCCACCTTGCCAGTGGCTGGGCTGCTGCCTGGGGCAGATGGGCGCTGGCTCAAGGTTGCCCCTGAAAGCGAGCGTTTGCTGGACCAAACGGTCCTTTCGGCTCTTTCCAATGATTTCAAAGACTTAAAACATAAAATTATTTACTGCCAGGGTATTGCAACTGGTGAATAGCTTGATAGAATGGCGCCCGCTTCACAGGGAACACCACTCAGGTGGTAGAGCTGGAAGCGGTGTCAAAGCAGCTAAGTTTCAGATTTGATTGAAAAAATTTGAAAAAAAGCTTGACACTAGGGCGGCAGGCGAATAGAATGCCGGCCACATCTGGAGGGATTCCCGAGCGGCCAAAGGGGACGGACTGTAAATCCGTTGCGAGAGCTTCGAAGGTTCGAATCCTTCTCCCTCCACCAGTTTAGCGAGAGCCGCAAGCTCCGCGGGTATAGTTTAGTGGTAGAACCTCAGCCTTCCAAGCTGATGATGCGGGTTCGATTCCCGCTACCCGCTCCAAGTTTGCTGGATTTTGCACAAAGTGTTTCGCTCTTGTAGCTCAGTTGGTAGAGCACACCCTTGGTAAGGGTGAGGTCAGCGGTTCAAGTCCGCTCAAGAGCTCCATATAAACAAGGCAGATATGAAAATATCTGCCTTTGTTTTATCAGCGCAAGACTATTTCTTCTGCGGAGGATTGTATCGATGGCTAAGGAAAAGTTTGATCGTTCCCTTCCCCACGTTAACGTCGGCACTATCGGCCACGTTGACCACGGTAAGACCACTCTGACCGCAGCTCTGACTCGCGTTTGCTCCGAAGTTTTCGGTTCCGCAATCGTTGACTTCGACAAGATCGACTCGGCTCCGGAAGAAAAAGCGCGCGGTATCACCATCAACACCGCTCACGTCGAATACAACTCGACCATTCGTCACTACGCTCACGTTGACTGCCCAGGTCACGCTGACTACGTGAAGAACATGATCACCGGTGCTGCCCAGATGGACGGCGCGATCCTGGTTTGCTCGGCCGCCGATGGTCCGATGCCACAAACCCGTGAGCACATCCTGCTGTCCCGTCAGGTTGGCGTTCCGTACATCGTGGTCTTCCTGAACAAGGCTGACCTGGTAGACGACGCTGAGCTGCTGGAACTGGTCGAGATGGAAGTTCGCGACCTGCTGTCCACCTACGACTTCCCAGGCGACGACACCCCGATCATCATCGGTTCGGCTCGTATGGCGCTGGAAGGCAAAGATGACAACGAAATGGGCACCACTGCCGTTCGTAAGCTGGTCGAAACTCTGGACAGCTACATCCCAGAGCCAGAGCGTGCTATCGACAAGCCGTTCCTGATGCCAATCGAAGACGTGTTCTCGATCTCCGGTCGCGGTACTGTTGTTACCGGTCGTATCGAGCGCGGTATCGTCAAGGTTCAGGAAGCGCTGGAAATCGTTGGTCTGCGTGACACTCAAACCACCACCTGCACCGGTGTTGAGATGTTCCGCAAGCTGCTGGACGAAGGCCGTGCTGGCGAGAACTGCGGCGTTCTGCTGCGTGGTACCAAGCGTGACGACGTTGAGCGTGGCCAGGTTCTGGTCAAGCCAGGTTCGGTCAAGCCGCACACCAAGTTCACCGCAGAAGTCTACGTTCTGTCGAAAGAAGAAGGCGGTCGTCACACTCCGTTCTTCAAAGGCTACCGTCCTCAGTTCTACTTCCGTACCACTGACGTGACCGGTAACTGCGAACTGCCGGAAGGCGTTGAAATGGTAATGCCAGGCGACAACATCCAGATGGTTGTCACCCTGATCAAGACCATCGCAATGGAAGACGGTCTGCGCTTCGCTATCCGTGAAGGCGGTCGTACCGTCGGCGCCGGCGTCGTAGCAAAAATTATTGAATAAGTAGTTGATTTACTTGATCAGGCCGGTATAATGGCCGGCCTGATACAGCGTTACAGGTCAGTAGCTCAATTGGCAGAGCGACGGTCTCCAAAACCGTAGGTTGGGGGTTCGATTCCCTCCTGACCTGCCATTTCACTTCGGTGTGATGGCTTTCTTCTCACAGGATCCTCCTTGATGACTCCCAAAACTGAAGCCCAAGAATCGCGTTTTGATCTGTTCAAGTGGCTGGCTGTAGTTGCTTTGGTGGTTGTAGCTGTTGTGGGTAATCAATATTACTCCGCGTCTCCGATCCTGTATCGCGTTCTCGCACTTCTCGTCCTGGCTGCTGTCGCGGGCTTTGTAGCTCTGCAGACTGCGAAGGGCAAGTCGTTCTTTGCGTTGGCGAAGGAAGCTCGTACCGAAATCCGTAAAGTCGTGTGGCCGACCCGCCAGGAAACCACTCAGACCACGCTTATTGTCGTGGCTGTCGTTCTGGTTATGGCACTGCTGTTGTGGGGGCTCGACTCCCTGCTCGGCTGGGCGGTCTCCCTGATCGTTGGCTAAAGGTGTCCCGTGGCTAAGCGTTGGTATGTTGTGCATGCTTACTCGGGTTACGAGAAGCATGTAATGCGCTCCCTGATCGAGCGCGTCAAGCTGGCTGGCATGGAAGACGGTTTCGGCGAGATCTTGGTTCCGACCGAAGAAGTCGTGGAAATGCGCAACGGCCAGAAGCGCAAGAGTGAGCGTAAATTCTTCCCTGGCTATGTACTGGTCCAGATGGAGATGAACGAAGGGACTTGGCACTTGGTCAAGGACACCCCTCGTGTGATGGGCTTTATTGGTGGTACTGCAGATAAACCTGCACCGATCACTGATAAAGAAGCTGAAGCTATCCTGCGTCGCGTTGCCGATGGCAGTGACAAGCCGAAGCCGAAGACGCTGTTCGAGCCAGGTGAAGTGGTTCGTGTCGTTGACGGTCCGTTCGCTGACTTCAACGGTAGTGTCGAAGAAGTTAACTACGAAAAGAGTCGCCTCCAGGTGGCGGTGCTCATTTTCGGTCGCTCTACTCCGGTGGAGCTCGAGTTCAGCCAGGTCGAAAAGGTCTAGGCGGACGAAGTATCCCAAACCCCGCAGCCCTGTGTGTTGCGGGGTTTTGTCGTCACTGGGATAAAACGCAAGTCATCCGGGGAGCCATCAGGCGTTCGTACCCGATTTTGGAGTAGCTCATGGCTAAGAAGATTCAGGCTTACATCAAGCTGCAAGTTAAGGCCGGCCAGGCCAACCCAAGCCCACCCGTTGGTCCAGCACTGGGCCAACACGGTGTGAACATCATGGAATTCTGCAAGGCCTTCAACGCCCGTACCCAGGGTCAAGAAGCCGGCCTGCCGACTCCTGTGATCATCACTGTTTACAGCGACCGTAGCTTCACCTTCGAGACCAAGAGCACCCCTGCCTCGGTTCTGCTGAAGAAAGCTGCTGGCCTGACCAGCGGTTCGGCTCGTCCGAACACCGTTAAAGTCGGTACCGTTACCCGTGCTCAGCTGGAAGATATCGCCAAGGCAAAACAGGCTGATCTGACCGCCGCTGACCTGGACGCTGCTGTACGCACCATCGCTGGCTCTGCCCGCAGCATGGGCCTGAACGTGGAGGGTGTGTAATGGCTAAGCTGACTAAGCGCCAAAAGGCAATCGCCGAGAAAATCGAAGCAGGCAAGTCCTACAACTTCGAAGAAGCGGCAACTCTGCTGGCCTCGCTGCCTGCTGCCAAGTTCGTCGAGTCCTACGACATCGCCGTTAACCTCGGTGTTGACCCGCGTAAATCCGACCAGGTTGTTCGTAGCGCTACTGTGCTGCCGCACGGCACTGGCAAGACCGTTCGCGTTGCCGTCTTCACCCAGGGTCCAGCTGCTGAAGCTGCTCTGGCTGCCGGCGCTGACCGCGTAGGTATGGACGATCTGGCTGCCGAAATGAAAGCCGGTGACCTGAACTATGACGTTGTCATCGCATCGCCTGATGCAATGCGCGTTGTAGGTCAGCTGGGTCAGGTCCTGGGTCCTCGCGGCCTGATGCCTAACCCGAAAGTTGGTACCGTTAGCCCAGACGTAGCCACTGCCGTGAAAAACGCCAAGGCTGGTCAAGTTCGCTACCGTACTGACAAAAACGGTATCATCCACACCTCCGTTGGCAAAATCGGCTTTGAAGCTGGCAAGCTGAAGGAAAACGTTGAAGCCCTGATCGCTGATCTGAAGCGTATCAAGCCAGCTTCCTCGAAAGGTATCTACGTCAAGCGCGTTACCCTGAGCACCACCATGGGCCCAGGTCTGGTCATCGACCAGAGCTCGCTGGACGTGTAAGTACATGGCAGTGCGACCCGTCGCGCTGCCAGCAAAAATTGGGGTCCCTGCCTGGCGGGGGCTATCCAAGACCGTAGGTGGCGCAAGCCTTAAAATACCAGCCCACGCAGATGGTGCTCCCGATTCGTTACTGAATCAGACACCAAAACGACATCCGGCTTCGGCCAGATGAAACGGTAAAAACCAGGAGTAAACCCGTGGCAATTAAACTCGAAGACAAGAAGGCCATCGTCGCTGAAGTCAACGAGGCTGCCAAAGTCGCTCTGTCCGCTGTTGTGGCTGATGCCCGTGGTGTGACTGTAAGCGCAATGACCGGACTCCGTAAAGAGGCCCGCGAAGCTGGCGTTTACGTACGTGTCGTACGTAACACCCTGCTCAAGCGCGCTGTTGAAGGCACCGAATTTTCGATCCTCAACGACGCGTTCAAAGGCCCGACCCTGATTGCATTCTCCAACGAACACCCGGGCGCTGCTGCTCGTCTGTTCAAAGAGTTCGCCAAGGGTCAGGACAAGTTCGAGATCAAGGCAGCTGCGTTTGCCGGCAATTTCATTGCCGCCAACCAGATCGATGTACTGGCTACCTTGCCGACCCGTGACGAAGCTATCGCACGTCTGATGAGCGTGATTCAAGGCGCTACCAGCAAGCTGGCTCGTACTCTGGCGGCCGTTCGCGACCAGAAAGAAGCTGCTGCTGCCTAAGGCAGCGTAATCTCTTTCAAAATCATATGTTTAATTTGATGGCTGCGTAGGCTGTCACCCCAATACAGGATTTAAGTCATGTCCCTGACTAACGAGCAAATCATCGAAGCAATCGGCCAGAAAACCGTTCTGGAAGTTGTTGAGCTGATCAAAGCAATGGAAGAAACCTTCGGCGTTACCGCTGCTGTTGCCGCTGCTGGCCCAGCTGCTGCTGCTGCCGTTGTTGAAGAGCAGACCGAGTTCAACGTTGTTCTGCTGGAAGCCGGCGAGAAGAAAGTGAACGTGATTAAAGCCGTTCGTGAGCTGACCGGTCTGGGCCTGAAAGAAGCCAAAGAGAAAGTCGATGGCGCTCCTCAGGTTGTAGCTGAAGGCGTTTCGAAAGAAGCCGCTGAAGACGCTAAGAAGAAGCTGGAAGAAGCAGGCGCTAAAGTCGAGCTGAAGTAATTTCGACTTTGCGATGCCAGCCTAAGCGTTAAGCGAAGGGCTGATGGCTGGTGGCTTATGCCACCGGCCTTTTTCCGTTATTGGTGGCCGGTCAAGTCGGCCCCGATGACAAGCTGCAAGACACCCATGTGGGTGGCGCAAACCAAGGGGTTTGCACGATTTTCTGGCTGCTCCCGTCGGGAGAAGCCAAACAAGCAGGTGACCAAGCTGGGGAACGCTGATGGCTTACTCATACACTGAGAAAAAACGTATCCGCAAGGACTTTAGCAAGTTGCCGGACGTTATGGATGTGCCTTACCTCCTGGCCATCCAGCTGGATTCGTATCGCGAATTCCTGCAAGCGGGAGCATCCAAGGATCACTTCCGCGACGTCGGCCTGCACGCGGCCTTCAAATCGGTATTCCCGATCATCAGCTACTCCGGCAATGCTGCCTTGGAGTACGTAGGCTATCGCCTGGGCGAGCCTGCCTTCGATGTGAAGGAATGTGTCCTGCGTGGCGTGACCTTCGCGGTCCCACTGCGGGTCAAGGTGCGCCTGATCATCTTCGACAAGGAATCGTCGAACAAGGCGATCAAGGACATCAAAGAGCAAGAAGTCTACATGGGTGAAATCCCCCTGATGACTGAGAACGGTACCTTCGTTATCAACGGTACCGAGCGTGTGATCGTTTCCCAGCTGCACCGTTCGCCTGGTGTGTTCTTCGACCACGACCGTGGCAAGACTCACAGCTCCGGCAAGCTGCTGTACTCCGCTCGCATCATCCCTTACCGCGGTTCCTGGCTGGACTTCGAGTTCGACCCGAAAGACTGCGTGTTCGTGCGTATCGACCGTCGCCGCAAACTGCCGGCGTCTGTGCTGCTGCGCGCCTTGGGTTACAGCACTGAAGAAGTGCTGAATACCTTCTACACCACCAACGTGTTCCACGTTTCTGGCGAAAATCTCAGCCTGGAACTGGTGCCGCAGCGTCTGCGTGGTGAAGTTGCGGTCATGGACATCCATGACGAAAACGGCAAAGTCATTGTCGAGCAGGGCCGCCGTATTACAGCGCGCCACATCAACCAGCTCGAGAAGGCCGGCGTCAAGCAGCTGGACGTTCCAATGGAATACGTCCTGGGTCGCACCTCGGCCAAGGCCATTGTGCACCCGGCTACTGGCGAGATCCTGGCTGAGTGCAACACCGAGCTGACCACCGATCTGCTGATCAAAGTCGCCAAGGCACAGGTCGTCCGTATCGAGACCCTGTACACCAACGACATCGATTGCGGTCCGTTCATCTCCGACACCCTGAAGATCGACACCACCAGCAATCAGCTGGAAGCCCTGGTCGAGATCTACCGCATGATGCGTCCAGGTGAGCCGCCGACCAAGGATGCCGCCGAGACCCTGTTCAACAACCTGTTCTTCAGCGCCGAGCGTTACGACCTGTCCGCAGTCGGCCGCATGAAGTTCAACCGTCGTATCGGTCGTACCGAGATCGAAGGTTCGGGCGTGCTGAGCAAGGAAGACATCGTCGAGGTCCTCAAGACCCTGGTCGATATCCGTAACGGCAAAGGCATTGTCGACGACATCGACCACCTGGGTAACCGTCGCGTACGTTGCGTCGGCGAGATGGCCGAGAACCAGTTCCGCGTTGGCCTGGTGCGTGTTGAGCGCGCGGTCAAGGAACGCCTGTCGATGGCGGAAAGCGAAGGCTTGATGCCACAGGACCTGATCAACGCCAAACCGGTTGCGGCGGCGGTGAAAGAGTTCTTCGGTTCCAGCCAGCTGTCCCAGTTCATGGACCAGAACAACCCGCTCTCCGAGATCACCCACAAGCGCCGCGTCTCTGCACTCGGCCCGGGCGGTCTGACCCGTGAGCGTGCTGGCTTTGAAGTCCGTGACGTACACCCGACCCACTACGGTCGTGTGTGCCCGATCGAGACCCCTGAAGGTCCGAACATCGGTCTGATCAACTCCCTGGCGGCCTACGCCCGCACCAACCAGTACGGCTTCCTGGAAAGCCCGTACCGTGTGGTGAAGGAAGGCGTTGTCAGCGACGACATCGTGTTCCTGTCGGCCATTGAAGAAGCGGATCACGTCATCGCCCAGGCTTCGGCCGCGATGAACGACAAGAAGCAACTGATCGATGAGCTGGTAGCCGTTCGTCACCTGAACGAATTCACCGTCAAGGCGCCGGAAGACGTCACCCTGATGGACGTTTCGCCGAAGCAGGTTGTTTCCGTTGCTGCCTCGCTGATTCCATTCCTCGAGCACGACGACGCCAACCGTGCGTTGATGGGTTCGAACATGCAGCGTCAGGCTGTACCAACCCTGCGTGCTGACAAGCCGCTGGTAGGTACCGGCATGGAGCGCAACGTTGCCCGTGACTCCGGTGTCTGCGTAGTTGCTCGTCGCGGTGGTGTGATCGATTCGGTCGACGCCAGCCGTATCGTCGTTCGCGTCAATGACGACGAAGTCGAAACGGGTGAAGCAGGTGTGGATATCTACAACCTGACCAAGTACACCCGTTCGAACCAGAACACCTGCATCAACCAGCGGCCGCTGGTGAGCAAGGGTGACCAGGTTCAGCGCAGCGACATCATGGCCGACGGCCCGTCCACCGACATGGGTGAACTGGCGCTGGGTCAGAACATGCGCATCGCGTTCATGGCGTGGAACGGCTTCAACTTCGAAGACTCCATCTGTCTGTCCGAGCGTGTGGTTCAGGAAGACCGCTTTACCACCATCCACATCCAGGAACTGACCTGTGTGGCGCGTGACACCAAGCTTGGCCCAGAGGAAATCACTGCGGACATCCCGAACGTGGGTGAAGCCGCACTGAACAAGCTGGACGAAGCCGGTATCGTTTACGTAGGTGCTGAAGTAGGCGCTGGCGACATCCTGGTCGGTAAGGTCACGCCAAAAGGCGAAACCCAGCTGACGCCGGAAGAAAAACTGTTGCGCGCAATCTTCGGTGAGAAGGCCAGCGACGTTAAGGACACCTCCCTGCGCGTGCCAACCGGCACCAAGGGTACTGTCATTGACGTACAGGTCTTCACCCGCGATGGCGTAGAGCGCGACACTCGCGCCCTGGCCATCGAGAAGATGCAGCTGGACGAGATCCGCAAGGACCTCAACGAAGAGTTCCGTATCGTTGAAGGTGCAACCTTCGAGCGCCTGCGTTCTGCCCTGAACGGCCAGGTAGTCGACGGTGGCGCGGGCCTGAAGAAAGGCACCGTGATTGCTGATGACGTGCTGGACGGTCTGGAGCACGGCCAGTGGTTCAAACTGCGCATGGCTGAAGATGCACTGAACGAGCAGCTGGAAAAGGCTCAGCAGTACATCGTCGACCGTCGCCGTCTGCTGGACGACAAGTTCGAAGACAAGAAACGCAAGCTGCAGCAGGGCGATGACCTGGCTCCGGGCGTACTGAAGATCGTCAAGGTTTACCTGGCAATCCGCCGTCGCATCCAGCCGGGTGACAAGATGGCCGGTCGTCACGGTAACAAGGGTGTTGTCTCGGTAATCATGCCGGTTGAAGACATGCCGCACGATGCCAACGGTACTCCGGTTGATGTCGTACTGAACCCGCTGGGCGTACCTTCGCGTATGAACGTCGGTCAGATCCTTGAAACCCACCTGGGCCTCGCGGCCAAAGGTCTGGGCGAGAAGATCGACCGCATGATCGAAGAGCAACGCAAAGCTGCTGAACTGCGTACCTTCCTCACCGAGATCTACAACGAGATCGGTGGTCGTCAGGAGAGCTTGGAAGAGTTCACTGACGAAGAGATCTTCGCTCTGGCAAACAACCTGAAGAAGGGTGTGCCTATGGCCACTCCAGTCTTCGACGGTGCCAAGGAAAGCGAGATCAAGGCCATGCTGAAGCTGGCAGACCTGCCAGAAAGCGGCCAGATGGTGCTGTTCGATGGCCGTACTGGCAACAAGTTCGAGCGTCCTGTGACCGTGGGTTACATGTACATGCTCAAGCTGAACCACTTGGTGGACGACAAGATGCACGCGCGTTCCACTGGTTCCTACAGCCTGGTTACCCAGCAGCCGCTGGGTGGTAAGGCACAGTTCGGTGGTCAGCGTTTCGGGGAAATGGAAGTGTGGGCGCTGGAAGCATACGGCGCGGCATACACCCTGCAAGAAATGCTCACAGTGAAGTCGGACGACGTGAACGGCCGTACCAAGATGTACAAAAACATCGTGGATGGCGATCACCGTATGGAGCCGGGCATGCCCGAGTCCTTCAACGTGTTGATCAAAGAGATTCGTTCGCTCGGTATCGATATCGATCTGGAAACCGAATAACACGTGACGCGAAGGGGGGCGGGGCTGGTACAGCCCGCTTCCTGCTCCGCCAGGAGGAAAGGCCTTGAAAGACCTACTGAATTTGCTGAAAAACCAGGGTCAAGTCGAAGAGTTCGACGCCATCCGCATCGGTCTGGCGTCGCCTGAAATGATCCGTTCGTGGTCGTTCGGTGAAGTCAAGAAGCCGGAAACCATCAACTACCGTACGTTCAAGCCTGAACGTGACGGCTTGTTCTGCGCCAAGATCTTTGGCCCAGTCAAGGACTACGAGTGCCTGTGCGGCAAGTACAAGCGCCTCAAGCACCGCGGTGTGATCTGCGAGAAGTGCGGCGTTGAAGTTGCCTTGGCAAAAGTTCGTCGTGAGCGCATGGCGCACATCGAACTGGCCTCGCCGGTTGCCCACATCTGGTTCCTGAAGTCGCTGCCGTCCCGTATCGGCCTGCTGATGGACATGACCCTGCGTGACATCGAGCGCGTGCTCTATTTCGAGAGCTACGTTGTTATCGACCCGGGCATGACCACCCTTGAAAAGGGCCAGTTGCTGAACGACGAGCAGTACTTCGAAGCGCTGGAAGAGTTCGGTGATGATTTCGACGCCCGCATGGGTGCCGAGGCTGTCCGCGAGCTGCTGCACGCTATCGACCTGGAGCACGAGATCGGTCGCCTGCGCGAAGAAATTCCGCAGACCAACTCGGAAACCAAGATCAAGAAGCTGTCCAAGCGCCTGAAGCTGATGGAAGCTTTCCAGGGCTCGGGCAACCTGCCTGAGTGGATGGTCCTGACCGTCCTGCCAGTGCTGCCGCCGGACCTGCGTCCGCTGGTCCCGCTGGATGGTGGCCGCTTCGCGACCTCCGACCTGAACGACCTGTATCGTCGGGTGATCAACCGTAACAACCGCCTGAAGCGCCTGCTGGATCTGTCGGCGCCGGACATCATCGTGCGCAACGAAAAGCGCATGCTGCAGGAGGCGGTCGACGCCCTGCTGGACAACGGCCGTCGCGGTCGCGCCATCACTGGCTCGAACAAGCGTCCGCTGAAGTCCCTGGCCGACATGATCAAAGGTAAGCAAGGTCGCTTCCGTCAGAACTTGCTCGGTAAGCGTGTGGACTACTCCGGCCGTTCGGTAATTACCGTAGGCCCGACCCTGCGTCTGCACCAGTGCGGTCTGCCGAAGAAGATGGCCCTCGAGCTGTTCAAGCCGTTCATTTTCGGCAAGCTGGAAATGCGTGGTCTGGCGACCACCATCAAGGCTGCCAAGAAGATGGTCGAGCGCGAGCTGCCAGAGGTGTGGGACGTTCTCGCCGAAGTGATTCGCGAACACCCCGTGCTGCTCAACCGTGCACCGACTCTGCACCGTCTGGGTATCCAGGCCTTTGAACCGGTACTGATCGAAGGTAAGGCTATCCAGCTGCACCCGCTGGTCTGTGCCGCGTACAACGCCGACTTCGACGGTGACCAGATGGCCGTTCACGTGCCGCTGACGCTGGAAGCCCAGCTCGAAGCGCGCGCGCTGATGATGTCGACCAACAACATTCTGTCGCCAGCCAACGGTGAGCCAATCATCGTTCCGTCGCAGGACGTTGTACTGGGTCTGTACTACATGACCCGTGAGGCCATCAACGCCAAGGGCGAAGGTCGCGTATTTGCCGACCTGCAGGAAGTCGACCGCGTATTCCGCGCCGGCGAAGCTGCCCTGCACGCGAAAATCAAGGTCCGTATCAACGAGACCGTGAACGACCGTGATGGCAGCAGCGTCAAGAACACCCGTATCGTCGACACCACTGTCGGCCGTGCGCTGCTGTTCCAGGTTGTACCGGCAGGCCTGCCGTACGACGTGGTTAACCAGCCGATGAAGAAGAAGGCGATCTCCAAGCTGATCAACCAGTGCTACCGCGTGGTTGGTCTGAAAGAGACCGTTATCTTCGCTGACCAGCTGATGTACACCGGTTTTGCTTACTCCACCATCTCTGGCGTGTCCATTGGTGTGAACGACTTTGTCATCCCTGATGAGAAAGCGCGCATCATCAACAGCGCGACCGATGAAGTGAAGGAAATCGAAAGCCAGTACGCCTCCGGCCTGGTAACCCAGGGCGAGAAGTACAACAAGGTCATCGACTTGTGGTCGAAGGCGAACGACGAAGTGTCCAAGGCGATGATGGCCAACCTCTCGAAAGAGAAAGTCATCGACCGCGACGGCAACGAAGTCGATCAAGAGTCCTTCAACTCGATGTACATGATGGCTGACTCCGGTGCCCGTGGTTCCGCTGCCCAGATCCGTCAGCTGGCCGGTATGCGTGGCCTGATGGCCAAGCCGGACGGCTCGATCATCGAGACGCCGATCACTGCGAACTTCCGTGAAGGTCTGAGCGTACTCCAGTACTTCATCTCGACTCACGGTGCTCGTAAAGGTCTGGCGGATACCGCGTTGAAAACCGCGAACTCCGGTTACCTGACTCGTCGTCTGGTGGACGTTGCTCAGGATCTGGTCGTGACCGAGATCGACTGCGGCACCGACAATGGCCTGCTGATGACTCCGCACATTGAAGGCGGTGACGTTGTAGAGCCGCTGGGTGAGCGTGTACTGGGTCGTGTGATTGCCCGTGACGTGTTCAAGCCTGGCACCGAGGACGTTATCGTTCCGGCCGGTACCCTGGTCGACGAGCAGTGGGTCGAGTTCATCGAGCTGAACAGTATCGACGAAGTGATCGTGCGTTCGCCGATCAACTGCGATACCCGTTACGGCATCTGTGCCAAGTGCTACGGTCGTGACCTGGCGCGCGGTCACCAGGTGAACATCGGCGAAGCTGTTGGCGTTATCGCTGCCCAGTCGATCGGTGAGCCGGGTACCCAGCTGACCATGCGTACGTTCCACATCGGTGGTGCTGCAAGCCGTACTTCGGCTGCCGACAGCGTCCAGGTGAAGAACGGCGGTATGGTTCGTCTGCACAACCTGAAGCATGTCGTGCGCGCCGATGGCAACCTGGTTGCTGTTTCGCGTTCTGGCGAGCTGGCCATTGCCGACGAGTTCGGTCGTGAGCGTGAGCGTTACAAGCTGCCTTACGGTGCGGTGATTTCGGTCAAGGAAGGTGAGAAGGTCGAAGCTGGCGCCATCGTCGCCAAGTGGGACCCGCACACCCACCCGATCGTTACCGAGCTGAAAGGTACCGTGACCTTCGTGGGCATGGAAGAAAACATCACCATCAAGCGCCAGACCGACGAACTGACTGGTCTGACCAACATTGAAGTACTGGACGTCAAGGATCGCCCTGCCGCAGGCAAGGAAATCCGTCCGGCAATCAAGATGGTCGATGCCAATGGCAAGGACCTGTACCTGCCAGGTACCGACGTACCGGCTCAGTACTTCCTGCCAGCTAACGCCTTGGTAGGTGTGGCCGACGGTGCACAGATCGGTGTTGGTGACGTTATCGCGCGTATCCCGCAAGAAACGTCGAAAACCCGCGACATCACCGGTGGTCTGCCGCGCGTTGCCGACTTGTTCGAAGCGCGTCGTCCGAAAGAAGCCTCGATTCTGGCTGAAGTCAGCGGCACCATCGCGTTCGGTAAAGAGACCAAGGGCAAACGTCGTCTGGTCATCACTCCGACCGACGGCAGCGATCCGTACGAAGAGCTGATTCCGAAGTGGCGCCACCTCAACGTCTTCGAAGGCGAACAGGTAAACCGCGGCGAAGTTATCTCCGACGGCCCGAGCGATCCGCACGACATCCTGCGTCTGCTGGGTGTGAGCGCGCTGGCGAAGTACATCGTCAACGAGATCCAGGACGTTTACCGTCTGCAAGGCGTTAAGATCAACGACAAGCACATCGAGACCATCCTGCGTCAGATGCTGCGCAAGGTCGAGATCGCAGAGTCGGGTGACTCAACCTTCATCAAGGGCGACCAGATGGAGCTGACTCATGTACTGGTAGAGAACGAGCGTCTCGCCGGTGATGACAAGTTCATCTCCAAGTTCACCCGCGTGCTGCTGGGTATCACCAAGGCGTCGCTGTCGACCGAATCGTTCATTTCCGCGGCTTCCTTCCAGGAAACTACCCGCGTACTGACCGAAGCGGCGGTAACCGGCAAGCGCGACTACCTGCGCGGCCTGAAAGAGAACGTGGTCGTGGGTCGTCTGATCCCGGCTGGTACCGGTCTGGCCTACCACAGCGAGCGCAAGCGTCGCCGTGAAGCCGACAAACCGCTGCGTGTGAGCGCCAGTGAGGTCGAAGCCGCACTGACCGAAGCACTGAACTCCAGCGGTAATTAAGTACAGGGCAGGGCCCCGGCAAACCCCGAACGGCCATCGGCGACATAAAATGTTGCCGATGATCGGGCGGGGAGGGCCGGGGCTTCGTCTTGACTGGGTGCAAGATCCTCCGTAGACTTTTGTACCCTCAAATTTGGTGGGGCTTCGTCTCGTCAATTTTTGGCTTTCTTGCAAGACAATAGAGTCGCAAGACAATCAGTGGAGCTAGTAGATGGCAACTATCAACCAGCTGGTACGTCAGCCGCGTAAGCGTTCGGTCGAGAAGTCCGACGTTCCTGCGCTGCAGAACTGCCCGCAACGTCGTGGCGTGTGCACCCGCGTGTACACCACCACGCCGAAAAAACCTAACTCGGCACTGCGTAAAGTATGCCGTGTGCGCCTGACCAACGGTTTCGAGGTTTCCTCGTACATCGGCGGTGAAGGCCACAACCTGCAAGAGCACAGCGTCGTCCTGATCCGTGGCGGCCGTGTAAAAGACTTGCCAGGTGTTCGTTACCACACCGTTCGCGGCTCTCTGGATACTTCGGGCGTTAAAGGCCGTAACCAGGGTCGTTCGAAGTACGGTACCAAGCGTCCGAAGTAATCGGCCGTTTGCACACATCCATTTTTTTGAGTCGATAAGAGTAAGGTCGGGCAGGGGTCGAAGACCCACGTCCCGGGCTAACCTGAAGACCGTTTGAGGGCTTATCATGCCAAGACGTCGTGTAGCAGCAAAACGTGAGATTCTGGACGATCCTAAATACGGATCCCAAATCCTCGCCAAGTTCATGAACCACGTGATGGAAAGCGGCAAGAAGGCCGTGGCCGAGCGCATCGTTTACGGTGCTCTGGACAAGGTTAAAGAACGCAAGAACAGCGACCCCCTGGAAATCTTCGAGAAAGCTCTCGACGCCATCGCTCCGCTGGTCGAAGTAAAGTCCCGCCGTGTAGGCGGTGCCACTTACCAGGTCCCGGTTGAAGTTCGTCCTTCCCGTCGTAATGCTCTGGCAATGCGCTGGCTCGTAGACTACGCCCGCAAGCGCGGCGAGAAGTCGATGGCTCTGCGCCTGGCTGGTGAGCTGCTGGATGCTGCTGAAGGCAAAGGTGCTGCAGTCAAGAAGCGTGAAGACGTTCACCGTATGGCCGAGGCCAACAAAGCGTTCTCGCACTACCGCTTCTAATTCAGGCATCAATCACTTTGCGAGGGCTTTATGGCTCGTACTACAGCAATTAACCGCTACCGTAACATTGGTATCTGTGCGCACGTTGACGCGGGCAAGACCACCACTACCGAGCGGATCCTGTTTTACACAGGCCTGAGCCACAAGATGGGCGAGGTGCATGATGGCGCCGCGACCACCGACTGGATGGTGCAGGAGCAGGAGCGGGGTATTACCATTACCTCCGCTGCTGTAACCACCTTCTGGAAAGGCTCCACCGGTCAGTACGACAACTACCGCGTAAACGTCATCGACACCCCTGGCCACGTTGACTTCACTATTGAAGTAGAGCGTTCGCTGCGCGTGCTCGACGGCGCGGTCGTTGTGTTCTGCGGTACCTCCGGCGTTGAGCCGCAGTCCGAAACCGTATGGCGTCAAGCCAACAAGTACGGCGTTCCACGTGTTGTCTACGTGAACAAGATGGACCGCGCCGGCGCTGACTTCCTGCGCGTTATCGGCCAGATCAAGAACCGCCTGGGTCACACCCCGGTTCCGATCCAGTTGGCTATCGGTTCGGAAGACAACTTCCAAGGTCAGATCGATCTGATCAAGATGAAGGCTGTCTACTGGAACGACGACGACAAGGGTACTTCGCCGCGCGAGGAAGAAATTCCTGCCGACATGCTTGAGCTGGCTCAAGAGTGGCGCTCCAACATGGTTGAAGCGGCTGCCGAGTCCAGCGAAGAGCTGATGAACAAGTACCTGGAAGGCGAAGAGCTGACCATCGACGAAATCAAAGCCGGTCTGCGCGCGCGCACCCTGGCCAGCGAGATCGTTCCGGCTGTCTGCGGTTCGTCGTTCAAGAACAAGGGTGTTCCCCTGGTTCTCGACGCCGTTATCGACTTCCTGCCTGCTCCTACCGAGATCCCTGCGATCAAAGGTATCCACCCGGATCTCATCGAGAAGCCGAAGGACGAGCTGGTTGCTGAAGACTACATCGAGCGTCACGCTTCCGATGACGAGCCGTTCTCGGCTCTGGCGTTCAAGATTGCCACCGACCCGTTCGTTGGTACTCTGACTTTCGTCCGTGTCTATTCGGGCTTCCTGACCTCCGGTGACTCCGTCATCAACTCGGTCAAGGGCAAGAAAGAGCGCGTTGGTCGTATGGTCCAGATGCACGCCAACCAGCGTGAAGAGATCAAAGAAGTACGTGCGGGCGACATTGCTGCGCTGATCGGCATGAAGGACGTCACCACTGGTGACACCCTGTGCAACGCCGACAAGCCAGTGATCCTCGAGCGTATGGACTTCCCGGAGCCTGTGATCTCGGTAGCTGTTGAGCCGAAGACCAAGCAGGACCAGGAAAAGATGGGTATCGCACTGGGCAAGCTTGCTCAGGAAGACCCGTCGTTCCGCGTCAAGACCGACGAAGAAACCGGCCAGACCATCATTTCGGGTATGGGCGAGCTTCACCTGGACATCCTCGTTGACCGCATGAAGCGCGAGTTCAACGTCGAAGCCAACATCGGTAAGCCGCAGGTTTCGTACCGCGAGCGGATCACCAAGTCCAACGTCGAGATCGAAGGCAAGTTCGTTCGTCAGTCGGGTGGTCGTGGTCAGTTCGGTCACTGCTGGATCCGTTTCTCGGAGCCGGACGTAGACGAAAAAGGCAACATCACCGAAGGTCTGGTGTTCACCAACGAAGTCGTTGGTGGTGTGATTCCTAAGGAATTCATCGCCCCGATCCAGAAGGGTATCGAAGAGCAGATGAAGAACGGCGTCGTTGCCGGCTATCCTCTGATCGGCCTCAAGGCCACGGTATTCGACGGTTCGTACCACGACGTCGACTCCAACGAAATGGCGTTCAAGGTCGCTGCTTCGATGGCAACCAAGCAGCTGGCCCAGAAGGGCGGCGGCCAGGTTCTCGAGCCGATCATGAAGGTTGAAGTTGTAACCCCTGAGGACTACATGGGTGACGTGATGGGTGACCTGAACCGTCGTCGTGGTCTGATCCAGGGTATGGATGATTCGGTCTCCGGCAGGGTTATCCGTGCTGAAGTGCCGCTCGGAGAGATGTTCGGTTATGCAACCGACGTTCGTTCCATGTCTCAGGGTCGCGCAAGCTACTCCATGGAATTCTCTAAATATGCCGAAGCTCCGTCGAACATCGTCGAAGCTCTCGTTAAAAAACAAGGCTGATTCAGCCCCTTTAGGCTAGGAGTTCACTGTCGTGGCTAAAGAAAAATTTGATCGTTCCCTTCCCCACGTTAACGTCGGCACTATCGGCCACGTTGACCACGGTAAGACCACTCTGACCGCAGCTCTGACTCGCGTTTGCTCCGAAGTTTTCGGTTCCGCAATCGTTGACTTCGACAAGATCGACTCGGCTCCGGAAGAAAAAGCGCGCGGTATCACCATCAACACCGCTCACGTCGAATACAACTCGACCATTCGTCACTACGCTCACGTTGACTGCCCAGGTCACGCTGACTACGTGAAGAACATGATCACTGGTGCTGCCCAGATGGACGGCGCGATCCTGGTTTGCTCGGCCGCCGATGGTCCGATGCCACAAACCCGTGAGCACATCCTGCTGTCCCGTCAGGTTGGCGTTCCGTACATCGTGGTCTTCCTGAACAAGGCTGACCTGGTAGACGACGCTGAGCTGCTGGAACTGGTCGAGATGGAAGTTCGCGACCTGCTGTCCACCTACGACTTCCCAGGCGACGACACCCCGATCATCATCGGTTCGGCTCGTATGGCGCTGGAAGGCAAAGACGACAACGAAATGGGCACCACTGCCGTTCGTAAGCTGGTCGAAACTCTGGACAGCTACATCCCAGAGCCAGAGCGTGCTATCGACAAGCCGTTCCTGATGCCAATCGAAGACGTGTTCTCGATCTCCGGTCGCGGTACTGTTGTTACCGGTCGTATCGAGCGCGGTATCGTCAAGGTTCAGGAAGCGCTGGAAATCGTTGGTCTGCGTGACACTCAAACCACCACCTGCACCGGTGTTGAGATGTTCCGCAAGCTGCTGGACGAAGGCCGTGCTGGCGAGAACTGCGGCGTTCTGCTGCGTGGTACCAAGCGTGATGACGTTGAGCGTGGCCAGGTTCTGGTCAAGCCAGGTTCGGTCAAGCCGCACACCAAGTTCACCGCAGAAGTCTACGTTCTGTCGAAAGAAGAAGGCGGTCGTCACACTCCGTTCTTCAAAGGCTACCGTCCTCAGTTCTACTTCCGTACCACTGACGTGACCGGTAACTGCGAACTGCCGGAAGGCGTTGAAATGGTAATGCCAGGCGACAACATCCAGATGGTTGTCACCCTGATCAAGACCATCGCAATGGAAGACGGTCTGCGCTTCGCTATCCGTGAAGGCGGTCGTACCGTCGGCGCCGGCGTCGTAGCCAAAATCATCGAGTAATCACTCGAGCGATTGAAAAAGACCCCCGCTCAGCGGGGGTTTTTTTTATTCGGTTGACACTAAATTGAGGCGTCTATAGAATCACGCCTCCTTTTAGCGGGCGTAGTGCGTCCGTTGGGAACAGCCTGGAGTCTGAAATCCAATGCAAAATCAGCAAATCCGAATCAGGTTGAAGGCTTTTGACCATCGCCTGATCGACCAATCCACCCAGGAAATCGTGGAAACCGCGAAACGTACTGGTGCACAAGTGCGTGGTCCAATTCCACTGCCTACCCGCAAAGAGCGTTTCACCGTTCTGGTTTCCCCGCACGTCAACAAAGACGCGCGTGACCAGTACGAGATTCGCACTCATAAGCGTGTTCTGGACATCGTCCAGCCAACGGATAAAACCGTTGATGCGCTGATGAAGCTTGATCTCGCGGCAGGTGTGGAAGTGCAGATCAGCCTCGGCTAAGACTTCGGTCTTAACCGTGTAACGCTCTGAAATGGGCGGCCATAGCGGGTGAAAGCCCCGTACACTCATGAGGTTACAACATGACTATTGGTGTAGTCGGGCGTAAATGCGGTATGACCCGCGTTTTCACCGAAGAAGGTGTCTCCATTCCGGTCACGGTCATTGAGATCGAGCCGAATCGCGTCACCCAGTTCAAAACCGAAGAAACCGATGGCTACCGTGCAGTGCAAATCACTGTCGGCGAGCGTCGTGCTTCGCGTGTGACTGCCGCTCAGGCAGGCCACTTCGCCAAGGCCAACGTTGCCGCTGGTCGCGGTGTTTGGGAGTTCCGTCTTGAAGAAGGCGATTTCCAGGCTGGCGATCTGATCAAAGCTGAACTCTTCACTGAAGGCCAGCTGGTTGACGTTACTGGTCAGTCGAAAGGTAAAGGCTTTGCCGGTACCATCAAGCGCTGGAACTTCCGTGGTCAGGACAACACCCACGGTAACTCCGTGTCGCACCGTGTTCCTGGTTCCATCGGCCAGTGCCAGACTCCTGGTCGTGTGTTCAAGGGCAAGAAAATGTCCGGTCACATGGGCGCCGAGCGCGTGACTGTTCAGTCCCTGGAAGTAGTTCGCGTAGACGCTGAACGCAACCTGCTGCTGATCAAGGGTGCCGTACCTGGCGCTACTGGCGGCGACGTGGTTGTACGTCCAGCTGTCAAGGCTCGCGGTTAAGGGGAAACTGACATGCAACTTAATGTAAATGACGCTCAGGCGATCGAAGTTTCCGAACTGACTTTCGGTGGCGAATACAACGAGACGCTGGTACACCAAGCAGTCGTGGCCTACATGGCCGGCGGCCGTCAGGGCACCAAGCAGCAAAAGACCCGTTCCGACGTTTCCGGTGGCGGTAAGCGCCCATGGCGTCAGAAGGGTACTGGCCGTGCTCGTGCTGGTACCACTCGTGGTCCGATCTGGCGTGGCGGTGGTGTAACCTTCGCAGCTCGCCCTCAAGATCACTCGCAGAAGCTCAACAAGAAGATGTACCGCGCAGCTCTGCGCTCCATCCTTGCTGAGCTGGTGCGTAGCGACCGTCTGGTCGTGGTTCAGGACTTCGCTGTTGAAGCACCGAAAACCAAAGATCTGCTGAACAAGCTGAACGGCATGGGTCTGACCGACGTACTGATCGTTTCGGACGCTGTTGATCAGAACCTGTACCTGGCTGCTCGTAACCTGCCGCACGTCGACGTACGTGACGTACAAGGTTCCGACCCGGTCAGTCTGATCGCATACGAGAAAGTGTTGATCACTGTCTCGGCCGTGAAGAAATTCGAGGAGCTGCTGGGATGAACCAGGAACGCGTATTCAAAGTCCTCCTTGGCCCGCACGTTTCCGAGAAGGCTACCGTTCTGGCTGAGAAGAAAGGCCAGTTCGTATTCAAGGTTGCTACTGACGCAACCAAGCTGGAAATCAAGAAAGCTGTCGAAGGCCTGTTCAACGTAAAAGTTGAAAACGTGTCGACTGTTAACGTTCTGGGTAAAACCAAGCGTACCGCACGTGGTCTGGGCAAGCGTAATGACTGGAAGAAGGCGATCGTATCCCTTCAGCCAGGCCAAGATCTCGATTTCAGCAGCAGTGCTGAGTAAGGAAGGGGTGCATCATGGCAATCGTTAAATGCAAACCGACTTCCCCTGGCCGCCGTTTCGTGGTCAAGGTGGTCAACAAGGAGCTGCACAAAGGCGCTCCTCACGCACCGCTGCTCGAGAAGAAATCGAAGTCTGGTGGTCGTAACAACAATGGCCGCATTACCACTCGTCACGTTGGTGGTGGTCATAAGCAGCATTACCGTCTGGTTGACTTCCGTCGCAACGACAAAGATGGCATTCCAGCCACTGTCGAGCGTATCGAATACGACCCGAACCGTACTGCTCACATCGCCCTGCTGTGCTACGCAGACGGTGAGCGTCGCTACATCATCGCCCCTAAAGGCGTGAGTGCTGGCGACCAGCTGATCGCAGGTGCCCTGGCCCCAATCAAGGCCGGTAACTCCCTGCAGCTGCGCAACATTCCAGTAGGTAGCACCATTCACGGCGTCGAACTGAAGCCGGGTAAAGGTGCTCAGATCGCTCGTTCCGCTGGTGCTTCGGCTCAGCTGATCGCTCGTGACGGCGTGTACGTGACTCTGCGTCTGCGCTCCGGTGAGATGCGTAAAGTACTGGCTGAGTGCCGTGCGACCCTGGGCGAAGTCTCGAACTCCGAGCACAGCCTGCGCTCGCTGGGTAAAGCTGGTGCCAAACGCTGGCGCGGCGTTCGCCCAACCGTTCGTGGTGTTGCCATGAACCCGGTTGACCACCCACATGGTGGTGGTGAAGGTCGTACCTCTGGTGGTCGTCATCCGGTATCGCCATGGGGCTTCCCAACCAAGGGTGCAAAAACCCGCGGTAATAAGCGTACCGACAAAATGATCGTCCGTCGTCGCAAGTAACTAGAGGGATACGACAGTGCCACGTTCTCTGAAAAAAGGTCCTTTTATCGATCTTCACCTGTTGAAGAAGGTCGAAGTGGCGGTGGAGAAGAATGATCGCAAGCCAGTTAAAACCTGGTCGCGTCGTTCGATGATCCTGCCACAAATGGTCGGTCTGACCATCGCGGTTCACAACGGTCGCCTGCATGTTCCAGTTCTCGTGAACGAAGACATGGTCGGCCATAAACTGGGCGAGTTCGCCGGTACCCGCACTTATCGCGGGCACGTGGCTGACAAGAAAGCCAAGCGTTAAGGGGTTAGGAAATGGAAGTAGCCGCTAAGTTGTCGGGCGCTCGAATCTCCGCCCAGAAAGCCCGCTTGGTCGCCGACCAGATCCGCGGGAAGAAGGTGGGCGAAGCGCTCAACCTGTTGGCTTTCAGCAGCAAAAAAGCCGCTGAAATCATGAAGAAAGTCCTCGAGTCGGCCGTAGCCAACGCCGAACACAACGAAGGCGCAGACGTTGATGACCTGAAGGTCTCCACCGTTTTCGTCAACGAAGGGCGTTCGCTGAAGCGCATCATGCCGCGTGCCAAAGGCCGCGCAGATCGCATCGTCAAGCGGTCTTGCCATATCACTGTCAAGGTTGCTGACAAGTAACGGAGTCGATCAGATGGGTCAGAAAGTACATCCCACTGGCATTCGCCTGGGAATCGTCAAGGAGCACACTTCCGTCTGGTACGCAGACGGCGCGACTTATGCAGACTACCTGTTGAAGGATCTGCAAACGCGTGAGTACCTCCAAGACAAACTAAAAAGCGCGTCCGTAAGCCGTATCGATATCCATCGTCCGGCCCAAACTGCACGCATCACCATCCACACCGCTCGTCCAGGTATTGTTATCGGGAAGAAAGGTGAGGACGTTGAGAAACTGCGTCAGGACCTGACCAAAAAGATGGGTGTGCCTGTGCACATCAACATCGAAGAGATCCGCAAGCCGGAACTCGACGCCATGCTGGTTGCGCAAAGCGTAGCTCAGCAGCTGGAACGCCGCGTAATGTTCCGTCGCGCCATGAAGCGCGCCGTGCAGAACGCCATGCGTATTGGTGCCAAGGGCATCAAGATCCAGGTGAGCGGTCGTCTCGGCGGCGCCGAGATTGCTCGTACCGAGTGGTATCGCGAAGGTCGTGTGCCCCTGCACACCCTGCGTGCTGATATCGACTACAACACCTACGAAGCTCACACCACTTACGGTGTGATCGGTGTGAAGGTTTGGATCTTCAAAGGCGAAGTTATTGGTGGTCGCCAAGAAGAACTGAAACCACAAGCACCAGCGCCTCGTAAAAAAGCTGCTAAGTAAGGGGTACGCCAAATGTTGCAACCAAAGCGTACAAAATTCCGCAAGCAGATGACTGGCCACAACCGTGGTCTGGCACTGCGCGGTAGCAAAGTCAGCTTCGGCGAATTCGCCCTGAAGGCTGTTGCTCGTGGTCGCCTCACCGCTCGCCAGATCGAGTCCGCACGTCGTGCGTTGACCCGTCACGTTAAACGTGGCGGTAAGATCTGGATCCGTGTGTTCCCGGACAAGCCGATCTCCAAAAAGCCTCTTGAGGTTCGTATGGGTAAAGGTAAGGGCTCCGTGGAATACTGGGTTGCCCAGATTCAGCCAGGCAAAGTCCTGTATGAGATCGAGGGTGTTTCTGAAGAGCTGGCGCGCGAAGCTTTCGCCCTGGCTGCTGCAAAGCTGCCTCTCGCCACCTCCTTTGTTAAGCGGACGGTGATGTGATGAAAGCGAATGAACTTCGTGAAAAATCGGCACAGCAGCTGAACGAGCAACTGCTCGGCTTGCTGCGCGACCAGTTCAATCTGCGCATGCAGAAAGCAACTGGCCAGTTGGGGCAGTCGCACCTGCTCTCGCAAGTTAAGCGTGACATCGCTCGCGTGAAAACTGTGCTCAACCAGCAGGCAGGTAAGTGATCATGGCTGAAGCTGAAAAAACCGTCCGTACGCTGACTGGCCGTGTCGTCAGTGACAAAATGGACAAGACCATCACCGTTCTGATCGAGCGTCGCGTAAAGCACCCGATCTACGGTAAATACGTTAAGCGTTCGACTAAGCTGCACGCGCACGACGAAACCAATCAGTGCAAGATCGGCGACAAGGTTTCCATTACCGAAACCCGTCCGCTGGCCAAGACCAAGTCTTGGGCGCTGGTTGAAGTCCTCGAACGCGCTGTTGAAGTCTAAGGGCTAGGGGTCGGAGAAATTTTATGATTCAGACTCAATCCATGCTCGATGTGGCCGATAACAGCGGCGCGCGTCGCGTCATGTGCATCAAGGTGCTCGGCGGTTCCCACCGCCGTTACGCCGGCATCGGTGACATCATCAAAGTAACCGTCAAGGAAGCAATTCCGCGCGGTAAGGTCAAAAAAGGCCAGGTGATGACTGCTGTTGTTGTGCGCACCCGTCACGGTGTTCGTCGCGCTGACGGTTCCATCATTCGTTTCGACGGCAACGCTGCTGTTCTGCTGAACAACAAGCAAGAGCCGATCGGCACTCGCATCTTCGGGCCAGTGACCCGTGAACTTCGTACTGAGAAGTTCATGAAGATCGTCTCGCTCGCCCCTGAAGTGCTGTAAGGAGATCCGACATGCAAAAGATTCGTCGTGACGACGAGATCATCGTGATCGCCGGCAAAGACAAAGGTAAGCGCGGTAAGGTGCTGAAGGTTCTGGCTGATGACCGTCTGGTCATCGGTGGTGTGAACCTGGTCAAGCGTCATACCAAGCCTAACCCGATGGCGGGCGTTCAGGGCGGTATCGTCGAGAAAGAAGCGCCTCTGCACGCTTCCAACGTTGCCATCTTCAACGGCGAAACCAACAAGGCTGACCGCGTTGGTTTCAAAGTAGAAGACGGTAAGAAAATTCGTGTCTTCAAGTCGACCCAAAAAGCGGTTGATGCTTGAACACTGCTAGGTAGAAGACCATGGCACGACTGAAAGAGATTTACCGGAACGAAATCGCTCCTAAGCTTAAGGAAGAACTTAAGCTGTCGAACGTGATGGAAGTTCCGCGCGTTACCAAAATCACCCTGAACATGGGTCTGGGCGAAGCGATCGGCGACAAAAAAGTCATCGAGCACGCTGTGGCCGACATGGAAAAAATCACCGGTCAAAAGGCCGTTGTGACTTTCGCTCGCAAATCCATCGCTGGCTTCAAAGTCCGCGAAGGATGGCCGATCGGCGTCAAGGTGACCCTGCGTAGCGACAAGATGTACGAATTCCTGGACCGCCTGCTGGCGATCTCCCTGCCTCGGGTTCGCGACTTCCGCGGCCTGAATGCCAAGTCCTTCGATGGCCGTGGCAACTACAGCATGGGCGTGAAAGAGCAGATCATCTTCCCGGAAATCGATTACGACAAGATCGATGCTCTGCGCGGTTTGGACATCACCCTGACCACCACTGCTCGTTCGGACGACGAAGGCCGCGCTCTGCTGCGTGCTTTCAAGTTCCCGTTCCGCAACTGATTGGAGTAGGAAAATGGCCAAGAAGAGCATGAAAAACCGCGAGCTGAAGCGTCAGCTCACGGTAGCAAAGTTCGCTAAGAAGCGTGCTGAGCTGAAAGCGACCATCGTCAACCTGAACGCCTCTCCAGAAGAGCGTTTTGCTGCCGTTGTCGCTCTGCAGAAGCAGCCACGTGATGCCAGCGCTGCGCGTCTGCGCAACCGTTGCCGCCTGACCGGTCGTCCTCACGGTGTATACCGTAAGTTCGGCCTGGGCCGTAACATGCTGCGTCAAGCGGCAATGCGCGGCGACGTACCAGGTCTGGTCAAGGCCTCCTGGTAATCGCTGTCGGTGTGATCCCGGTGGAAGGGGAGCAATCTTCCGACCGCCGGTGACCTCGCCAAGAAACAAGCCCCTATATGGGGCTTGTTTCGTTTCTGCCTTGTGTCTAGAATGATCGGCTCACCCGAGCCTGGGTTTTCTGCCCAATCCGCTCAGGTGGTTGTCATAGCCGCAAGGCTAATAATTCTTGTATCAGGAGCATCTAGCCCATGAGTATGCAGGACCCGTTAGCGGACATGCTAACTCGCATCCGTAATGCCCAGATGGCTGAAAAGTCCGTCGTAAGCATGCCTTCTTCTACCCTGAAGGTTGCGGTTGCCAAAGTTCTGAAGGACGAAGGTTACATCGCTGGCTACCAGGTAACTGGTGAAGCCAAGCCTTCCCTGTCGATCGAACTGAAGTACTTCGAAGGCCGTCCGGTCATCGAGGAACTGAAGCGCTCCAGCCGTCCAGGCCTGCGCCAGTACAAGGCCGTCACCGATCTGCCGAAAGTACGTGGCGGTCTGGGCGTGTCTATTGTCTCCACCAACAAAGGTGTGATGACTGATCGCGCTGCGCGCGCTGCCGGTGTCGGCGGCGAAGTTCTGTGCACAGTGTTCTAAGGGGGGATAGACATGTCTCGCGTCGCTAAGAACCCCGTAAAGCTGCCGTCCGGTGTCGAAGTCAAATTCGCCGGTCAACAGCTTTCGGTGAAGGGTGCCAAGGGCTCCCTCGAACTGAACGTTCACTCGTCTGTTGAAGTTACCGAAGAGTCTGGTGAGCTGCGCTTCGTCGCTCGCAATGGTGACCAGCAAGCTCGTGCCATGGCCGGTACTACCCGTGCACTGGTCAACAACATGGTCCAGGGCGTAAGCCAAGGCTTCGAGCGTAAGCTCCAGCTGGTCGGTGTTGGTTACAAGGCACAGGCTAAAGGCACCGTCCTGAACCTGGCCCTGGGCTTCTCGCATCCAATCGACTACGAACTGCCAGCCGGTATCACCGCTGAAACGCCTAGCCAGACCGATATCCTGATCAAGGGTATCGACAAGCAGCTGGTAGGTCAGGTGGCCGCTGAAATCCGCGACTTCCGTCCACCAGAGCCTTACAAAGGCAAAGGTGTGCGTTACGCGGACGAAGTAGTCCGTCGTAAAGAAGCCAAGAAGAAGTAGGGCCTAGTAAATGACCGACAAAAAAGTTACTCGACTGCGTCGCGCTCGCAAAGCACGTCTCAAGATGCACGAACTCGAAGTCGTGCGCCTGTGCGTGTTCCGCTCCTCGCAGCACATCTATGCCCAGGTCATTTCGGCCGACGGCAGCAAGGTTCTGGCAAGCGCCTCGACCTTGGACAAAGACCTGCGTGATGGCGCCACTGGCAACATCGACGCGGCCACTAAGGTTGGCAAGCTGGTAGCTGAGCGTGCGAAAGCCGCCGGTGTATCTCAAGTTGCCTTTGACCGTTCCGGCTTCAAGTACCATGGCCGCGTCAAAGCGCTGGCTGATGCTGCTCGTGAAGGCGGGCTGGAGTTCTAAGTTATGGCAAATAACGATCAAAAGCGCGACGAAGGCTACATCGAGAAGCTGGTTCAGGTTAACCGCGTTGCCAAGACCGTAAAAGGCGGCCGTATCTTCACCTTCACCGCGTTGACCGTGGTGGGTGATGGTAAAGGTCGTGTAGGTTTCGGCCGTGGCAAATCGCGCGAAGTACCTGCTGCGATCCAGAAAGCCATGGAAGCTGCTCGTCGCAACATGATCCAGGTTGACCTGAAGGGCACCACCCTGCAGTACGCCACCAAGGCTGCCCACGGCGCCTCGAAGGTTTACATGCAGCCTGCCTCGGAAGGTACCGGTATCATCGCCGGCGGCGCTATGCGTGCCGTCCTGGAAGTTGCTGGCGTTCAGAACGTACTGGCCAAGTGCTACGGTTCGACCAACCCAGTGAACGTGGTTTACGCCACCTTCAAGGGTCTGAAAGCCATGCAATCTCCTGAATCCATTGCTGCCAAGCGCGGCAAGAGCGTCGAGGAGATCTTCTGATCATGGCAACCGTAAAAGTAACGCTGATCAAGAGCGTCTCGGGTCGTCTGCCTAACCACAAACTGTGTGTTAAGGGCCTGGGTCTGCGTCGCATCGGTCACACTGTAGAAGTCCTGGATACTCCCGAGAATCGCGGGATGATCAACAAGGCTTACTACATGCTGCGCGTCGAGGGTTAATCGATGAAACTCAATGATCTGAGTCCAGCGCCGGGTTCCCGTCGCGAAAAGCATCGTCCGGGTCGTGGTATCGGTAGCGGTCTGGGTAAGACCGGCGGCCGTGGCCACAAAGGTCAAACCTCCCGTTCGGGTGGTTCGATTGCTCCGGGCTTCGAAGGCGGTCAACAGCCGCTGCACCGTCGTCTGCCGAAATTCGGCTTCGTTTCCCTGAAAGCCATGGACCGCGCAGAAGTGCGTCTGTCCGAGCTGGCCAAAGTGGAAGGCGATCTGATCACCGTTCAGTCCCTCAAGGACGCCAACGTGATCGGCCAGCACGTACAGCGTGTGAAAATCATGCTGTCGGGCGAAGTCACTCGCGCAGTCACCCTCAAGGGTATCGCCGTCACCAAAGGTGCGCGTGCGGCTATCGAAGCAGCTGGCGGCAAATTCGAGGAATAAATGGCTAAGCAAGGTGCTCTCTCTTCGCTCGGTAAGGGCGGGATGTCGGAACTCTGGGCTCGTCTGCGCTTTCTGTTCATGGCGATCATCGTCTATCGGATAGGTGCGCATATCCCGGTTCCCGGCATCAATCCGGACCGTCTGGCGGATCTGTTTCGGCAGAATGAGGGGACCATTCTTAGCTTGTTCAACATGTTTTCCGGTGGCGCGCTTGAGCGCATGAGCATCTTTGCACTGGGGATCATGCCGTACATTTCGGCATCGATCATCATGCAGCTGATGACGGCGGTCAGCCCGCAACTGGAGCAGTTGAAGAAGGAAGGTGAAGCTGGCCGTCGCAAGATCAGCCAGTACACCCGCTACGGCACCGTTATCCTGGCACTGGTTCAAGCCATTGGCATGTCCATTGGCCTGGCCAACCAGGGCGTGGCGTTTTCTGCGGGCCTGGGCTTCCATGTCGTTGCCGTCTCCACTTTCGTGGCAGGCGCGATGTTCATGATGTGGCTGGGCGAGCAGATCACCGAGCGCGGTGTGGGCAACGGTATCTCGATGTTGATCTTCGCAGGTATCGTTGCCGGTCTTCCGAGAGCAATCGGGCAGTCTTTCGAGTCTGCACGCACAGGCGATATCAACATTTTCGCCCTGGTCGCTATCGGTTTGCTGGCAGTAGCGATTATCGGTTTTGTGGTGTTCATTGAGCGTGGTCAGCGTCGTATCGCCGTTCACTACGCCAAGCGTCAGCAGGGCCGCAAGGTTTTTGCTGCGCAGACCAGCCACTTGCCGCTGAAGGTGAACATGGCGGGGGTTATCCCGGCCATTTTCGCGAGCAGCATTTTGCTGTTCCCGGCTTCGCTGGGTGCCTGGTTCGGTCAGTCCGAAGGTATGGGCTGGCTGCAGGACATCTCGCAGTCGATCGCTCCTGGTCAGCCGTTGAACATTCTGCTGTTTAGTGCAGGGATCATTTTCTTCTGCTTCTTCTACACAGCGTTGATGTTCAACCCGAAAGACGTAGCGGAAAACCTGAAGAAGTCCGGTGCCTTTATTCCGGGTATCCGTCCTGGTGAGCAGTCTGCGCGCTACATTGATGGCGTTCTGACTCGTTTGACCATGTTCGGTGCTCTTTACATGATGGCCGTATGCCTTCTGCCCCAGTTCCTGGTGGTGGCAGCAAATGTGCCGTTCTACCTTGGCGGGACCTCGTTGCTGATTGTGGTAGTGGTTGTGATGGACTTCATGTCCCAAGTACAATCGCACCTCGTTTCGCACCAGTACGAATCCCTGATGAAGAAAGCCAACCTGAAAGGCTACGGTGGCAGCGGTTTGCTGCGCTGATACGCCCCTAAGGTTCGAGGAGTCGGTAATGAAAGTTCGTGCATCGGTGAAAAAGCTGTGCCGTAACTGCAAGATCATCCGTCGCGAAGGCGTCGTTCGAGTGATCTGCAGCGCGGAACCGCGTCACAAACAGCGCCAAGGCTGAGTGTGATTTGCGACAAACCCAGCAGCTAGTGTGCTGCTGGGTTGATTAATCGTTTCTACAGCGATATTATCTCGCGCCCTATTTCTTGGCTTCCGGGGCGTAGGTAGCTGTCAATTGGAGTCCCACTGAATGGCCCGTATTGCAGGCGTCAACATTCCAGATAACAAGCATACTGTTATCTCGCTGACCTACATCTATGGTGTCGGTCGCACAACTGCGCAGAAGATCTGTGCAGACACTGGTGTAAATCCAGCCGCTAAGATCAAGGATCTGAGCGACGAGCAAATCGAAACCCTGCGTGGCGAAGTCGCGAAGTTCACCACCGAAGGTGATCTGCGTCGTGACATCAACATGAAGATCAAACGCTTGATGGACCTGGGTTGCTACCGCGGCCTGCGTCATCGTAAAGGTCTGCCGGTTCGCGGTCAGCGCACCAAGACCAACGCACGCACCCGTAAGGGCCCGCGTAAGCCGATCCGCAAGTAACCGCCCAGGAATATAGACATGGCAAAACCTGCTGCTCGTCCTCGTAAGAAAGTCAAAAAGACAGTGGTTGATGGCATCGCCCACATCCATGCATCTTTCAACAACACCATCGTGACCATCACCGACCGTCAGGGCAATGCTTTGTCCTGGGCGACCTCCGGTGGTTCGGGTTTCCGTGGTTCGCGCAAATCCACCCCGTTCGCAGCACAGATTGCTGCTGAGCGTGCTGGTCAAGCTGCGCTGGAATACGGTCTGAAAAACCTCGACGTTAACGTCAAGGGTCCAGGTCCAGGTCGTGAGTCCGCCGTTCGTGCATTGAACAGCTGCGGGTACAAGATCGCCAGCATCACCGACGTGACGCCAATCCCGCATAACGGGTGCCGTCCGCCGAAGAAGCGCCGCGTGTAATCAGGAGACAGAAGAATGGCACGTTACATTGGTCCAAAATGCAAACTGTCTCGTCGTGAAGGCACCGATCTGTTCCTGAAGAGCGGCGTTCGCGCTCTGGAATCGAAGTGCAACATCGAAGCAGCCCCAGGTATCCACGGCCAGCGCCGTGGCCGTCAGTCCGACTACGGTACCCAGCTGCGCGAGAAACAAAAAGTCCGTCGTATCTACGGTGTTCTGGAGCGTCAGTTCCGCGGTTACTACCAAGCTGCAGCCTCGAAAAAAGGCGCAACTGGTGAAAACCTGCTGCAACTGCTCGAGTGCCGTCTGGATAACGTCGTCTACCGTATGGGCTTCGGTTCGACTCGTTCCGAATCCCGTCAGCTGGTTTCGCACAAAGCGATCAGCGTCAACGGTAAGACTGTAAACATTCCATCCTACCAAGTTCGTCCGGGTGACGTGGTCGCGGTCCGCGAGAAGTCGCTGGCCCAGCTGCGCATTGTTCAAGCCCTTGAACTGTGCGCCCAGCGTGGCCGCGTTGAGTGGGTTGACGTGGATGCTGCTAAAAAGTCGGGCGTTTTCAAGAACGTTCCTGCTCGCAGCGACCTGTCTGCCGACATCAACGAAAACCTGATTGTCGAGCTCTACTCCAAGTAAGGGCTAGAAAATAGGTGCATCCATGCAGATTTCGGTAAATGAGTTCCTGACTCCCCGCCACATTGATGTGCAGGTAGTCAGTCCGACCCGCGCCAAGATCACGCTCGAGCCTCTCGAGCGTGGCTTCGGCCACACCCTGGGCAACGCGCTGCGCCGCATCCTGTTGTCCTCCATGCCTGGCTGTGCAGTAGTCGAGGCCGAGATCGATGGCGTACTCCACGAGTACTCCGCGATCGAAGGTGTTCAGGAAGACGTAATTGAAATCCTGTTGAACCTGAAAGGCCTGGCTATCAAACTGCACGGTCGTGACGAAGTTACGCTGACCTTGTCGAAAAAGGGTTCGGGGGTGGTTACCGCTGCCGATATTCAGCTGGATCACGATGTCGAGATCGTCAACCCCGATCACGTAATCGCGAACCTGGCGTCGAATGGCGCCCTGAACATGAAGCTCACTGTAGCTCGTGGTCGCGGTTACGAGCCGGCTGACTCCCGTCAAACCGACGAAGACGAAAGCCGTAGCATTGGCCGTCTGCAGTTGGACGCTTCGTTCAGCCCGGTGCGTCGTATCGCCTATGTGGTCGAAAACGCCCGTGTTGAACAGCGTACCAACCTGGACAAGCTGGTCATTGATCTGGAAACCAACGGCACCCTGGATCCTGAAGAGGCTATCCGCCGCGCTGCGACCATCCTGCAACAGCAGTTGGCCGCGTTCGTCGACCTCAAAGGTGACAGTGAACCTGTCGTAGTCGAGCAGGAAGACGAGATCGATCCGATCCTGCTGCGTCCGGTTGACGACCTGGAACTGACTGTACGTTCGGCCAACTGCCTCAAGGCGGAGAACATCTACTACATCGGCGACCTGATTCAGCGTACCGAAGTAGAGCTGTTGAAGACTCCTAACCTGGGCAAGAAGTCCCTGACTGAAATCAAGGACGTCCTGGCCTCTCGTGGTCTGTCTCTCGGCATGCGCCTCGACAACTGGCCGCCTGCAAGTCTTAAGAAAGACGACAAGGCGACCGCCTGATCGTCGTAATCACCGAACGTAGTGTTTGGTAAGGAATGAATCATGCGTCATCGTAAAAGTGGACGTCACCTGAGCCGTACCAGCTCTCACCGCAAGGCTATGTTCCAGAACATGGCAGTGTCGTTGATCGAGCACGAGCTGATCAAAACCACCCTGCCGAAAGCCAAGGAACTGCGCCGCGTTGCCGAGCCGCTGATCACCCTGGCCAAGGAAGACAGCGTTGCTAACCGTCGTCTGGCCTTCGACCGTACCCGTTCGAAGTCCGCTGTTGGCAAACTGTTCAACGACCTGGGCAAGCGTTACGCCACCCGTCAGGGCGGCTACCTGCGCATCCTGAAGTGCGGTTTCCGCGCTGGCGACAACGCGCCTATGGCGTACGTCGAGCTGGTTGATCGTCCTGTCGGCGGTGCTGTAGAAGCCGCTGAGTAAGACGTTCTGTCTGCTACAAAGAACCGGGCCTAGTGCCCGGTTTTTTGTGTCTGTTTATATTGGCATTTTCTATTGATACAAGTCATGTAATGAATTTGTTCATGTAACGTTGCTCGTCAATACTCTCTCCAAGCCGATTAGCCGGCGCTTGAAGACCGATAAGGAGAGCCCATGAGCAAGATTCTTACTACCGCCAGCGGTGCGCCAGTAGCCGATAACCAGAACTCCCGTTCCGCCGGCCCGCGCGGCCCGCTGTTGCTCGACGACTTCCACCTGATCGAGAAGCTCGCCCATTTCAACCGCGAGAACATTCCTGAACGCCGTGTGCACGCCAAGGGTTCGGGTGCCTACGGTACCTTCACGGTAAACCGCGATATCACCCAGTACTCCAGTGCAAGGCTGTTTGAGCAAATCGGCAAGCAAACAGAAACTTTCCTTCGTTTCTCCACTGTCGGTGGCGAACGTGGCTCTGCAGACACCGAGCGCGACCCACGTGGTTTTGCCGTCAAGTTTTACACCGAGGAAGGTAACTGGGACATCGTGGGTAACAACACGCCGGTGTTCTTCATTCGCGATCCACTGAAATTCCCGGACTTTATCCACACCCAGAAGCGTCACCCCCAATCCAACCTGAAGAACGCCCAGATGATGTGGGATTTCTGGTCGCACTCTCCCGAGGCGCTGCACCAGGTCACTATTCTGTTCTCGGACCGCGGTATTCCGGACGGCTATCGCCATATGCACGGCTTTGGCAGCCACACTTACAGCTTGATCAACGCCAAGGGGGAGCGCACCTGGGTCAAATGGCATTTCAAGACCCAGCAGGGCATCAAGAACCTCGCCCCGGCAGATGCTGCACGCCTGGCGGGTACCGACCCGGATTACGCCCAGCGTGACCTGTTCGAGGCAATCGGGCGTGGTGACTATCCGCGTTGGACCGTATGCATTCAGGTGATGAGCGAAGCCGAGGCTGCCAGCCGTGACGAAAACCCCTTCGATGTAACAAAGACCTGGTCGCAGAAGGACTACCCGTTGATCGAGGTCGGCGTGCTGGAACTCAACCGTAACCCGCTCAACTACTTCTCTGAAGTGGAGCAGGCCGCGTTCGGGCCGAGCAATATGGTGCCAGGGGTGGGCCTGTCGCCGGACCGCATGCTGCAGGGCCGTGTATTCGCCTACGCAGATGCCCACCGCTACCGTGTGGGTACCAATCATCAACAGTTGCCGGTGAATGCGCCACGCTGCCCAGTCAACAGTTACCAGCGCGACGGCTCCATGGCTACCGGCAGCTATGGCAGTGCGCCGAACTACGAGCCTAACAGCTACGCTGAGGCACCTAAGCAGTCGCCACGTCATGCCGAGCCAGCACTGCCCCTGAACGGTTCGGCTGACCGATACGATCATCGTGAGGACACCGACTACTTCAGCCACGCCGGTGCGCTGTTCCGCCTGATGAGCGATGAGCAGAAGGCGCTGTTGATAAGTAACATCGCCGGGACCATGGCAGGTGTCAGCCAAGATGTAATCCAGCGCCAGTTGCATTACTTCTTCAAGGCCGACCCGGCCTATGGCGAAGGGATTGCCAAGGCCTTGGGCATCAATCTGGCCTGACTCTAAGTGATAAGCAGAACCGCCCTCATTTGGGCGGTTTTTCAATGAATATCACTACTGTTTAGCCGATTTTTTGCGTCTGATTGCGCGTTTTTCAGTGACCGCAGGCAAAAGCTGGTTCACACTGTGTGGCATAGACGTACTCACATGGAGAAGCAGGGCGATGCAAGGCCACCCAGACGTAATCAACTACCTCGTCACGCTGCTGAAGGGCGAACTGGCGGCACGCGACCAGTACTTCATTCATTCGCGCATGTACGAAGACTGGGGCCTGTCCAAGCTCTACGAGCGTATCAACCACGAGATGGAAGAAGAGACGCAGCACGCTGATGCCCTGATGCGTCGCATCCTCATGCTCGAAGGCACTCCTGACATGCGGGCGGACGACCTGGAAGTCGGCAGCACCGTGCCGGAAATGATCGAGGCTGACCTCAAGCTCGAATACAAGGTGCGTGGTGCCTTGTGCAAAGGCATCGAGCTGTGCGAGCTGCACAAGGACTACATCAGCCGTGACATTCTCCGTGCGCAATTGGCTGATACCGAAGAAGATCACACCTACTGGCTGGAGAAGCAGCAAGGTCTGATCAAGGCCATTGGCCTGGAGAACTACCTGCAGTCGCAGATGTAAGTTATCCACAGCCTCAAGAAAAAGCCCCTGGCACCAACGGTACCAGGGGCTTTTTCATTGCACCGGAAACGCTCAGGCCCGATCCCGCTCCAGCAGCGGTTTCAGGTAATGCCCTGTATACGATTGTTTCATCTCGCACAGCTCTTCGGGTGTACCGCAAGCAATGATCTGCCCACCCTTGGAGCCGCCCTCTGGCCCCAGGTCCACCAGCCAGTCGGCGGTCTTGATCACATCCAGGTTGTGCTCGATCACCACCACGGTGTTGCCGTGGTCGCGCAAACGATGCAGAACGTCCAGCAGCTGCTGTATATCAGCAAAGTGCAGGCCTGTGGTCGGCTCATCGAGGATGTACAGGGTCTTGCCGGTATCGCGTTTGGACAACTCGCGTGACAGCTTCACCCGCTGCGCTTCACCGCCAGACAATGTGGTCGCCGACTGGCCCAGTTTGATGTACGACAGGCCCACATCCATCAACGTTTGCAGCTTGCGCGCCAGTGCCGGCACCGCATCGAAGAACGCTCGGGCATCCTCGATGGTCATTTCCAGCACCTCGTGGATGTTCTTGCCCTTGTACTTGATCTCCAGGGTTTCGCGGTTGTAACGCTTGCTCTTGCAAACGTCGCAGGGCACGTAGATGTCGGGCAGGAAGTGCATTTCAACCTTGATCAGGCCATCGCCCTGGCAGGCCTCACAGCGCCCACCCTTGACGTTGAACGAGAAGCGCCCCGGGCCATAACCACGCGAACGCGATTCCGGCACGCCGGAGAAAAGCTCGCGGACGGGTGTGAATATGCCGGTGTAGGTCGCCGGGTTCGAGCGCGGGGTGCGGCCGATCGGGCTTTGGTCGATGTCCACCACTTTGTCCAGGTGCTGCAAGCCGTCCATGCTGTTGTGCGGGGCGGCCTCCAGGGTGCTTGCGCCATTGAGGGCAGTGGCAGCCAGCGGGAACAGGGTGTTGTTGATCAGTGTCGATTTGCCCGAACCGGAGACCCCGGTCACGCAGGTCAGCAGGCCGATCGGCACTTCCAGGTCGACGTTCTGCAGGTTGTTGCCGCGCGCGCCCTTGAGCTTGAGCTGCAGCTTTTTGTTGCGCGGTGTGCGCTTGGCCGGCACGACAATCTTCTTGCGCCCGGACAGGTACTTACCGGTGAGTGAATCAGGGTGGTCCATGACCTGCTGGGGCGTGCCCTCGGCGACGATCTGGCCACCGTGCACTCCGGCCCCCGGGCCAATGTCGACCACGTAGTCGGCCAAGCGAATGGCGTCCTCGTCATGCTCCACCACGATCACCGTGTTACCCAGGTCGCGCAGGTGGTTGAGGGTGCCCAGCAGGCGGTCGTTGTCGCGCTGATGAAGGCCGATGGACGGTTCATCGAGGATGTACATCACCCCTACCAGGCCGGCGCCGATCTGGCTGGCCAGGCGGATACGCTGCGCTTCGCCACCAGACAAGGTGTCGGCGCTGCGGTCCAGGGTGAGGTAGTCGAGGCCGACGTTGACCAGGAACTGCAGGCGTTCGCAGATTTCCTTGAGAATCTTCGCCGCAATTTCGCCACGGCGGCCGGTCAGTGTCAGTTCGGCGAAGTAGCTGCTGGCGTCACCGATCGGCAGGTTGGTCACTGCTGGCAGGGTCTTCTCGCCCACCCATACATGGCGTGCCTCGCGGCGCAGGCGGGTGCCGCGGCAATCCGGGCAGGGTTGCGTGCCGAGGAACTTGGCCAGCTCTTCGCGCACGGTGGCGGACTCGGTTTCGCGGTAGCGGCGCTCAAGGTTCGGCACGATGCCTTCGAACGGGTGCGAGCGTTTGACGATATCGCCACGGTCATTGAGGTACTTGAAGTCGACGCTCTGCTTGCCACTGCCTTGCAGGATCACTTTCTGGTGATCGGCCGAAAGCTCGCAGAACGGTTCTTCCAGGCTGAAGCCATAATGCGCGGCCAGCGAGCCGAGCATCTGGAAGTAGTACACGTTGCGCCGGTCCCAGCCACGAATCGCACCTTCGGCCAGGGTGAGCTCGGCATTGACCAGGCGCTTGGTGTCGAAAAACTGCTTCACTCCCAGGCCATCACAGGTCGGGCAGGCGCCGGCCGGGTTGTTGAAGGAGAACAGCTTCGGCTCCAGCTCGCTGATCGCGTGGCCGCACACCGGGCAGGCGAACCGCGCAGAGAAAATCATCTCTTCGCCTTCTTCGTCATCCATCGGTGCAACCAAGGCGATGCCGTCGGCCAGCTTCAGCGCTGTTTCGAACGATTCGGCCAAGCGTTGCTGCAGGTCGGCGCGGACTTTGAAGCGGTCCACCACCACGTCGATGCTGTGCTTCTTTTGCTTGTCCAGCTTGGGCAGTTCGTCGAGCTCACAGAGTTTGCCGTTGACCCGGGCGCGTACAAAGCCCTGGGCACGCAACTCATCGAATACCGCCAGGTGCTCACCCTTGCGCTCGCGCACTACCGGCGCCAGCAGCATCAACTTGCTGCCTTCCGGGCGCTCCAGCACCAGGTCGACCATCTGGCTGACCGTTTGTGCTTCCAACGGGATATCGTGGTCGGGGCAGCGTGGGGTACCGACGCGGGCATACAGCAGGCGCAGGTAATCGTAGATTTCGGTGATGGTGCCAACCGTAGAGCGTGGGTTGTGCGAGGTCGACTTCTGCTCGATGGAAATCGCCGGAGACAGGCCTTCGATCGTATCGACGTCAGGCTTTTCCATCATCGACAGGAACTGCCGGGCGTAGGCTGACAGCGATTCCACGTAACGGCGCTGGCCTTCGGCATACAGGGTGTCGAATGCCAGGGACGACTTGCCGGAACCGGACAGGCCGGTGATCACGATCAGCTTGTCCCGGGGCAGGGTCAGGTCGATGTTCTTCAGGTTGTGGGTCCGTGCCCCACGAATCAGGATCTTGTCCACTGCGGCCTCGCTTGGCGGGCATAAACAAGGAAGTATACGGCGCGCTGCCAGTACGCGGCAAAGCGTCGCGTAGATGCCGTCAGGCTGTCGGACTGATAGAATCGCCGCCGGTTCACACGAGGTTAATCCATGCACGACACCCACAACGAGCGCATGAGCAGCGGCGAAACCCGCGCTGCTGGCGGCCTGGCCCTGGTCTTTGCCTTTCGTATGCTGGGCATGTTCATGGTCTTGCCGGTACTGGCCACCTACGGCATGGACCTGGCCGGCGCCACGCCAGCGCTGATCGGCCTGGCCATTGGCGCCTATGGCCTGACCCAGGCGGTATTGCAGATTCCGTTCGGGATGATTTCCGACCGCATCGGCCGTCGGCCGGTGATTTACCTGGGGCTGGTGATCTTTGCCCTGGGCAGCGTACTGGCGGCCCAGGCCGACTCAATCTGGGGGGTGATCGCCGGGCGTATCCTGCAGGGCGCCGGGGCGATTTCTGCCGCCGTCATGGCGCTGCTGTCCGACCTCACCCGCGAGCAACACCGGACCAAGGCCATGGCCATGATCGGCATGAGCATCGGCCTGTCGTTTGCTGTCGCCATGGTCGTCGGCCCATTGCTGACAAGTGCCTTTGGGTTGTCAGGATTGTTCCTGGCCACGGCTGGGCTTGCGTTGGTCGGCATCCTGTTGGTCGCTTTTGTCGTGCCCAACACGCACAGCACCCTGCAGCACCGCGAGTCGGGTGTGGCACGCCAGGCCATCGGCCCGACCCTGCGCCATCCGGACCTTCTGCGCCTGGACGTGGGCATCTTCGTTCTGCACGCCATTCTCATGGCCAGCTTCGTCGCATTGCCACTGGCCTTCGTCGAGCGCGGGGGGCTGCCCAAGGAAGAACACTGGTGGGTCTACCTGACCGCGTTGTTCATCTCATTTTTTGCAATGGTCCCGTTCATTATCTACGGCGAAAAAAAGCGCAAGATGAAACGTGTGTTGGCTGGCGCGGTCAGTGTCCTGCTGCTGACAGAGATATACTTCTGGGAGTGGGCTGACGGTTTGCGCGGACTGGTGATTGGCACCGTGGTATTCTTTACCGCATTCAACCTGCTGGAGGCTTCGCTGCCTTCGCTGGTCAGCAAGGTGTCGCCTGCCGGTGGCAAGGGGACGGCAATGGGGGTTTATTCCACCAGCCAGTTCCTTGGCGCTGCCTTGGGAGGCATCCTCGGTGGCTGGTTGTTCCAGCACGGCGGGCTGAACATGGTGTTCCTCGGTTGTGCGGTGCTGTGTGCCATCTGGCTCGTAGTTGCCTTGCGCATGAACGAGCCGCCCTATGTGACCAGCCTGCGCATGCCGCTGACGCCAGAGGCAGTCCGGGAAGCCGGCCTGACCGAGCGCCTGATGGCCGTGCCGGGAGTGACCGACGCCGTTGTGGTGGCAGAAGAAGCCGCCATCTATATCAAACTGGATACGAAAATTTTGGACCGTGCGACCCTCGAGCGACTGGTGAACCCAGCCTCTTCGGCGTGCGAAGCCTAGGAGAACGTTATGGCCCGTGGGGTTAACAAAGTCATTCTGGTCGGCACCTGTGGCCAGGATCCCGAAGTCCGCTACCTGCCCAACGGTAACGCCGTGACCAACCTGAGCCTGGCCACCAGCGAGCAGTGGACCGACAAGCAGTCGGGCCAGAAGGTCGAGCGTACCGAGTGGCACCGTGTGTCGCTGTTCGGCAAGGTTGCCGAAATCGCCGGCGAGTACCTGCGCAAAGGTTCGCAGTGCTACATCGAAGGCAAGCTGCAGACCCGCGAGTGGGAAAAAGACGGCATCAAGCGTTACACCACCGAGATCATCGTCGACATCAACGGCACCATGCAGCTGCTCGGCGGTCGTCCGCAGGGTCAACAGCAGGGCGGCGACCCGTACAACCAAGGTGGCGGCAACTTCAACCAGGGTGGTGGCCAGCCGCAACAGTACAACCAGGCCCCGCCACGTCAGCAGGCCCAGCGCCCGCAGCAGCAACAGCGTCCGGCGCCACAGCAGCCTGCGCCTCAGCCGGCGGCTGACTTTGACAGCTTTGATGACGATATTCCGTTCTGATAAGAGCGGTTAGGCGTCTAGCTAGACCAGAAACCCAGGGTAGTTGCCCTGGGTTTTTTTATGGGCTGTCGTGCGACTCCCTGGCTTAAGGGACGCATAAGAGAACTTCTATGTGGTCGGTAGAGAGTCAATAGCTTGTAACAAACACGTGCGGAAGATCAGATAATTTACTTTGTATGTAGGACTCTTCTGAAGTTTTCGAATTGCCACCCATAAGCTCTTCTGCTGTTTAGTATCTCCTCTTGGTCAATCAGGGGGAGATAGGGCGTGGATGTAATGATGGGACTGTTAGCCGCTGTGCTCTGGGGGGCCACGGATTTCCTAGTGGGTGTTAATGCGCGGGCCGTTGGGATCAGGTGTGCAGTTTTTCTGGGCCAGCTTTTAGGTTTTCTCCTAATAGGAGGAATTGTCGCGACCTCTGCGGATCAACTGGAAAGAGTACAGTCGGCGCCTACGAGCGCATTGCTTTATGGCGGCATCGCAGCGCTATGTACGGTCCTTGGTGCATTGTCGTTATCCAAAGCCTTTGCTATCGGCAAGACAGTGGTGGTGGCGCCACTGGTCACTTCATATGGTGTCTTCACCACATTGTTGGCCTGGCTGGGAGGTGATGTGCTTTCGGTATTGCAAGTGTTCGGCCTGCTGGTCTGCTTTACTGGCGTGGTATTGGCCAGTAGCAGCGGTTCCAAGTCGGGCGGGTGTGAGCAAACTGTGAGTCGTTCAGTCATTGGTTTTGCACTACTGGCAGCGGGGCTTTATGGCGTCAGCTTTTGGCTCCAAGGTAAATATGCATTGCCGCTCCTAGGACCAGTGAACATGTTGGCGTTGGGGTATGCAACAGGCGTAATTATCCTGATGCCTGAAGCATTCAGACTCATGAGGGGCTGGGCGTCCATAGGTCTTAGGACTAGCGTGACATTGTGCTCTGCCAGCTTGTTTAACCTTGGCGGCTTTTCTGCCTTCTCTTGGGGGGCGATTAACGGGTCGCTATCCGTTGTTACGGTGATCAGTACGTTGTCAGGTGGCGTTGCCGCAATACTTGGCTTTGTATTTTATCAAGAACGTTTGTCGGGTTTTCAGCTATTGGGGGTAACTCTGGTTTTGGCAGGGGCCGTCTTGCTACATCTCGCCGGGTGATCTTGCGACGCCGGCAGGGCCAGGCTCATTTTTATTCGTTGTTGCGGGCTTCGGAGAGCGGGTATTGAAGATGCCGCATTCAGACCCCGAGTGCGGCTTCCTGGGCTTACAGTTCTTCAAGCGCCGCCTGGGCAAACTGTGCATCCAGCTCCGGCGTGGCACCGCTAATACCAATACCGCCGATATGCATGCCGTTCTTGTTCATGATCGGCAGGCCTCCTTCCAGCAAGGTGAAGCCCGGTAATGATGCATAGGGGTGGGCGGGGTGTGCGGAGCTGCGTTCGCCAAGTGCGCGCGAAGACAAGGGGAAGCGGGCAGAGGTGGCAGCCTTGAGTTGCGCCACCTTGATGCTGCCGCTGCTGGTGCCGTCCATGCGGTGGAAGTGTTTCAGGTTGCCATGGTTGTCGATGATGCTGATGACGATCGCGTAGCCTTGGGCAGAGGCCGCCCGTTCGGCGGCTGCGGTCATTTTTCGCGCTTGTTGCGACGTGAGTGGCGAAGGTGTTTCGCCCGAGGCAGCTGCAGAACTGGGGGCCAGGATGCCTGAGCCGGCGATTAGTACGCTCAGGAGGAGGGGCTTGATATTCATTGAGACAGATCCCTTTGTCGGAATTTGTTTCAACCTAGCCAGTTTCTGCTGGGAGTTATGTAGTCCATTTCCGACAGTGATGGGCGAAGTCAGCAGAATGGGTGAGGGCCGCCAGGTGCCCGCCACAACCCATGCAGCGCCTGTGAGATCGAGCGCCGCCCGCGCGGCGCTCGATCTCACAGGCACCATGGATCCCGAGGCAGGCACCTGGAAGCCCTCATGCAAACTTAAGACATGCACAATCAATCCCACCCCTGACCCATGTCATCGCACCTTCCCGATTCTTGACTAGTCTTAACCATTGGCGACCACCAAAAAGTCGCCACCGTGACTACCAAGAGGCGCCGGCCATGTTCCGTGCGTCCACCACCTGATCAGGAGTGCACGATGGACCTCAACCGTCGGCAATTCTTCAAGGTCGCCGCCGTCGGCCTTGGAGGCTCGAGTCTGGCGGCGTTGGGCATGGCCCCGACGCCGGCATTCGCCGAGCAGGTGCGCCACTTCAAGTTGGCGCATACCATCGAGACCCGCAATACCTGCCCCTACTGCTCGGTCGGCTGCGGCCTGATCCTGTACAGCCAGGGCGATGCGGGCAAAAACGTCAAACAGAACATCATCCACATCGAAGGTGACGCCGACCACCCGGTCAACCGCGGCACCCTCTGCCCGAAAGGCGCCGGCCTGCTGGACTTTATCCACAGCCCGAGCCGCTTGCAGTACCCCGAGGTGCGCAAGCCGGGCAGCCAGGAGTGGGTACGGGTCAGCTGGGACGAGGCGCTCGACCGCGTTGCCGGGTTGATGAAGCAGGACCGCGACGCCAACTTCATCGAGAAGAACGCCCAGGGGCAAACCGTCAACCGCTGGCTCACCACCGGTTTTCTTGCTGCCTCCGCCGCCTCCAGCGAGGCTGGCTACCTGACCCACAAGGTCGTCCGCGCAACAGGCATGCTGGGGTTCGATAACCAGGCACGTGTCTGACATGGCCCGACGGTGGCAAGTCTTGCCCCGACGTATGGCCGTGGCGCCATGACCAATCACTGGTCCGATATCGCCAACGCGAATCTGGTCCTGGTGATGGGTGGCAACGCAGCAGAAGCGCACCCGTGCGGCTTCAAATGGGTGACCGAGGCCAAGGCGCACAACAAGGCGCGGCTGATCGTGGTCGACCCAAGGTTTACCCGTACCGCTTCGGTGGCGGACTACTATGCGCCGATTCGTACTGGTACCGACATCGCCTTCATGGGCGGGCTGATCAACTACCTGCTGAGCACTGACAAGATCCAGCACGAATACGTGCACAACTACACCGACGTGTCGTTCATCGTCAAAGAGACCTATGGTTTCGAAGACGGGCTGTTCAGCGGCTACGACGAGGCCAAGCGTGTGTATGCCGACAAGTCCGGCTGGGGTTACGAGCTGGGTGAGGACGGTTTTGCCAAGGTCGACCCGACCCTGCAGCACCCTCGCTGCGTGTTCCAGCTGATGAAGCAGCACTACAGCCGTTATACCCCGGAACTGGCCAGCATGATCTGTGGCATGCCCCAGGATGCCATGATGAAAGTCTGGGAAGAGATTGCCACGTGCTCGGCACCGGGCAAGACCATGACGATTCTCTATGCATTGGGCTGGACGCAACACTCCATCGGTGCGCAGATCATCCGCAGTGCGGCCATGGTCCAGCTGCTGCTGGGCAACGTTGGCATGCCAGGGGGCGGGGTCAACGCCTTGCGCGGGCACTCCAACATCCAGGGCCTGACCGACCTCGGCCTGCTGTCCAACTCGCTGCCGGGCTACCTGACCCTGGCGGGCGATGCCGAGCAGGACTACGCCAGCTACATCGACAAGCGCGCGTCCAAACCACTGCGCCCGGGGCAGCTGTCTTACTGGCAGAACTACGGCAAGTTCCACGTGAGCTTGATGAAGGCCTGGTACGGCGCCAACGCCACGGCCGAAAACAACTGGGGCTACGACTGGCTGCCCAAGCTCGATGTGCCGGCCTACGACGTGCTGCGCATGTTCGAGATGATGGGCCAGGGCAAGGTCAACGGCTACGTGTGCCAAGGCTTCAACCCGATCGCCGCGCTGCCGGACAAGAACCGCGTTACTGCCGCCTTGGGCAAGCTCAAGTGGCTGGTGATCATGGACCCGCTGGCCACCGAAACATCTGAGTTCTGGCGCAACGCCGGGCCGTTCAACGATGTCGACACGGCCAGTATCCAGACCGAAGTGATCCGCCTGCCCACCACCTGCTTTGCCGAAGAAGATGGCTCGCTGGTCAACAGCAGCCGCTGGCTGCAGTGGCACTGGAAGGGCGCCGACGGCCCGGGCGAGACCCGTACCGATGTGCAGATCATGAGCGAGCTGTTCCTGCGCCTGCGTCAACGCTACCAGGCCGAGGGTGGCGCCTACCCTGACGCGATGATGAACATCAGCTGGCCGTACAAGATTCCTGACGAGCCATCTCCGGAGGAACTGGCCAAGGAAATGAACGGTTGGGCAGTCACCGACCTTACCGACGCCACTGGTGCAATGCTCAAGGCCGGCCAGCAGTTGTCAGGGTTCGCCCAGATGAAGGACGACGGCAGCACGGCATCCGGTTGCTGGATCTTTGCCGGCAGCTGGACCGAGCAGGGCAACCAGATGGCCCGTCGTGACAACAGCGACCCGTACGGCATGCACCAGGTGCAAAACTGGGCCTGGGCCTGGCCGGCCAACCGTCGCATCCTTTACAACCGTGCCTCCAGCGACCCGCAAGGCAAACCGTGGGACCCGGAGAAAAAGCGCCTGGTGTGGTGGAACGGCAAGGCCTGGACCGGTACCGACGTGCCGGATTTCAAAGTCGACTCGCCACCGGAAGCGGGCATGAACCCGTTCATCATGAACCCCGAAGGCGTGGCGCGTTTCTTCGCCATCGACAAAATGGCCGAAGGCCCGTTCCCCGAGCACTACGAGCCGTTTGAAACGCCGATCGGCATCAACCCGCTGCACCCACAGAACAAGAAGGTGGTCAGCAACCCGGCCGGGCGCATCTTCGATTCGGTGTGGGACACCCTAGGCACGCACCACGAGTTCCCCTATGCGGCGACCACGTACCGGCTGACCGAGCACTTCCACTTCTGGAGCAAGCACTGCCGGCTCAACGCCATTGCCCAGCCCGAGCAGTTCGTCGAGATCGGCGAGGTGCTGGCCAATGAGAAAGGCATCAAGGCGGGTGACCGGGTGCGGGTGTCGAGCAAGCGCGGGCATATCGATGCGGTGGCGGTGGTAACCAAGCGGATTCGCCCGCTGCAGGTCAACAACCAGACCGTGCACCAGATCGGCATCCCGCTGCACTGGGGCTTCACCGGCGCAACCCGGCATGGCTACCTGACCAACACCCTGGTGCCATTCCTTGGTGACGGCAACACCCAGACGCCAGAGTCCAAGTCGTTCCTCGTCAAAGTGGAGAAACTCTGATGGCCAGCCAAGACATCATCGCCCGCTCGGCCACCACCACCGTACCGCCTTCGGTACGCCAGCAGCAGGAAGTGGCCAAGCTGATCGACACCACCAAGTGCATCGGCTGCAAGGCCTGCCAGGTGGCATGTTCGGAATGGAACGAACTGCGTGACGAGGTCGGCCACAACCACGGCACCTATGACAACCCCCAGGACCTCACTGCCGAGACCTGGACCCTGATGCGCTTTACCGAGCACGAGCGCGACGACGGCAACCTGGAGTGGCTGATCCGCAAGGATGGCTGCATGCACTGCGCCGACCCAGGGTGCCTGAAGGCGTGCCCAAGCCCGGGGGCCATCATCAAACACGCCAACGGTATCGTCGATTTCAACCAGGACCACTGCATCGGTTGCGGCTACTGCATCACCGGCTGCCCGTTCAACATCCCGCGGATCTCGCAGAAGGACCACAAGGCGTACAAGTGCACCTTATGTTCCGACCGCGTGACCGTGGGCCTGGAGCCGGCCTGCGTGAAAACCTGCCCGACCGGGGCGATCGTGTTCGGCAGCAAGGAAGAAATGAAGGTGCACGCCGCCGAGCGCATCGTCGACCTGAAGTCACGGGGCTACGACAACGCTGGGCTGTACGACCCGGATGGCGTCGGTGGCACCCATGTGATGTACGTGCTGCATCATGCCGACACGCCGAGGCTGTACGCCGGCTTGCCGGACCAGCCGGTGATCAGCTCGCTGGTGGGGCTGTGGAAGGGCTTTACCAAGCCGCTGGCGCTGTTGGCCATGGGTGCCGCGGTGTTGGCCGGGTTCTTCCACTATGTGCGGGTTGGCCCGCAACGGGTAGAGGAGGACGAGCACCCCACGTCGCCCGATGACAGCGTGCATCAGGTGGACCCGGCAGTGCACGTTTACGATCCGAAGCAGCCCGGTGGGCAAGGGGAGCAGCGGCCATGAACGACAACAAACCTATCCTGCGCTACAACGCCAACGAGCGGACCAACCACTGGATCGTCGCCATCCTGTTCTTCATGGCCGGGCTTTCCGGGCTGGCGCTTTTCCACCCAGCGCTGTTTTGGCTCAGCCACCTGTTCGGTGGAGGGCCGTGGACACGCATATTGCACCCGTTCATGGGTGTGGCGATGTTCGTTTTTTTCCTCGGCCTGGTGATCCGCTTCTGGCGCGCCAACTTCATCACCGCGAATGACCGCCTGTGGTTGCGTCGCATTGATCGGGTGATGGTCAATCGTGAGGATGGCGTGCCACCCATTGGCAAGTACAACGCCGGGCAGAAGCTGCTGTTCTGGACCCTGCTGTTGTGCATGCTGGTGCTGCTGGTCAGTGGTGTGGTGATCTGGCGGGCGTACTTCAGCCATTGGTTCGGCATCGATGTCATTCGCTTGTCTGCACTGCTCCACGCGCTGGCGGCGTTCGTGCTGGTCCTCAGCATCATCGTGCACATCTACGCCGGCATCTGGATCAAGGGTTCGATCGGCGCCATGCTGCATGGTTGGGTAAGCCGCGCCTGGGCACGCAAGCACCATGAGTTGTGGTACCGCGAAGTGACTGGCGACAAGACGCCGGGCAATCACGGACGAAAAGAAGGATGAGCGCTTGAGCACGATACTTGAACCTGGGCAGATCGAAGCATCGGCGGTGATGCCGCCGTTTCTGCACCTGCCCCCCGCCGATCTGTTCGAACTGCGCGCCGTGCGCCTTGAGCATCTGGCCGAAGGCAACGCGCTTGGCGATTACCTGCAACTGATTGCTCGGTTATGCCGCATCCAGCAGCAGCTTGTGGATAACCCGCCCGCTGGTGTGCCAGTGGCCGAGGAACGTCAGCGCCTGTGCATAAGTCATGGCTTGCCGCCGCTGGCGGCTGACAGCCTGGTGCGCGAAGGTCCTTGGCTGATTTGGTTGCAGGCCCTCCTGGAGCACTTCAACGGTGAAATCAGTGGCCCGCTGGGTGAGGCGTTGCAGGTGCTGCGTGGCAGTGATGACGAACAGCGCAAGGGCTGGGGCATTGCTTTGCTTGCCGGCCAATACGACGCGGTGCCTTCAGCACTGGTACCGTTCCTTGGGGCTGCGCTGCAGGCAGCCTGGTCCAGTTGGTTGCTGGCGCTGCCAGCGCCTGAGTTGAAACCAGCCGGCAGCCTGGCGCAGTGCCCGGCCTGCGGTTCGCCGGCAATGGCCGGGGTGGTGCGTAACCGCGGCAAGCATAATGGCCTGCGCTATCTGGCCTGTTCGCTGTGTGCGTGTGAATGGCATGTGGTGCGGGTCAAGTGCGTGTACTGCGAGTCGAGCAAGGACTTGCGCTATACCAGCCTTGAAGATGACCGCCATGCGCCGGGCAAGGCGCCGCTGCGTGCGGAATGTTGCCCGGAGTGCGACAGCTACCTGAAGCAGAACTATCTGGAGAACGACGCGGCGGCCGAGCCGCTGGCCGACGACCTAGCCAGCCTGGCGCTGGATATGCGCCTGGACGAGGAGGGCTTCCATCGGCTGGCGCCCAACCTGATGCTCGCGCCTGGGAGTGGGTGAGTGTCTACACTGAAACACCGAGTCGGCCTTTTCGCGGGCATGCCCGCGAAAGGGCCAGAACAGACAACGGACAAGTCCAAGGTAGTACCGCATGTCTTCAAGCCCCGCCAACGACACCCCACGCCTACCTTCCATCGACACACTCCTGCGCCACCCGGCCTGCCTCCCACTAATCGACCGGCACGGCCGCGACGCAGTCCTGGCTACCCTGCGCCAACTGCTCGACGACCTTCGCGAACCCACTCGCCAAGGCCAACTCACTCCCGCCGAACTGGCCCCCGATATCCTCTTGGGTCGCACCGGCGAACGTTTGGCAACCCAGCAACGCAGCCAGGTCCGCCGCGTGTTCAACCTCACCGGCACCGTGCTGCACACCAACCTCGGCCGCGCCCTGTTGCCCGAAGAAGCCATCGAGGCCATGCAAACCGCCGCCCGTTACCCGCTCAACCTGGAATTTGACCTGGCCACTGGCAAACGCGGCGACCGCGACGACCTGATCGAAGGCCTGATCCGTGAGCTGACCGGCGCCGAAGCCGTCACCGTGGTCAACAACAATGCCGCCGCCGTGCTGCTGGCGCTCAACAGCCTGGGTGCGCGCAAGGAGGGCATCATCTCCCGTGGCGAACTGATCGAGATCGGCGGCGCATTCCGCATTCCCGACATCATGGCCCGTGCCGGCGTGAAGTTGCACGAGATCGGCACCACCAACCGTACCCACGCCCGCGACTACGAGGCTGCCATCGGCCCGCGCACCGGCTTGCTGATGCGCGTGCATTGCAGCAATTACAGCATCCAGGGGTTCACCACCCAGGTGCCCACGGTTGAGCTGGCGCGTATCGCCCACCAACATGGGCTGCCGCTGCTTGAAGACCTGGGTAGCGGCAGCCTGCTCGACCTGACCCGCTGGGGCCTGCCCGCCGAGCCGACGGTACGCCAGGCCCTGGCCGACGGCGCAGATATCGTCACCTTCAGCGGCGACAAACTGCTGGGCGGGCCGCAAGCCGGGATCATCGTCGGGCGTAAAGAGCTGATTGCCAGGGTCAAGAAAAACCCGCTCAAGCGCGCGCTGCGCGTCGACAAGATTACCCTCGCCGCACTTGAGGCAGTGCTGGCCCTGTACCGCAACCCCGACCGCTTGGCCGAGCGCCTGCCCAGCCTGCGTCTGTTGACCCGCAGCCAGGCCGATATCCAGGCCCAGGCCGAACGCCTGGCCCCCGGGGTGAAGGCCCACCTCGGTGAGCAATGGTCTGTCAGCGTGGAGCCGGCGCTGGGCATGATCGGCAGTGGCAGCCAGCCGGTGGCACGCCTGCCAAGTGCAGCGCTGTGCCTGCGGCCACAGGTATCGAAGAAGTTGCGCGGGCGCAGCCTGCATGTACTGGAGCGGGCCTTGCGCAATCTACCGGTGCCGGTGCTCGGCCGTATCGATGACGACGCCCTGTGGCTGGACCTGCGCCAACTGGATGACGAAGCCCAGTGGCTGGCGCAGTTACCCGCCCTGCAATTGGGGCCCGTGCAGTGATCGTCGGTACCGCCGGCCATATCGACCATGGCAAGACCGCACTGCTGCAGGCGTTGACCGGGCAGGCCGGCGACCAGCGCCAGGAGGAGCGTGCCCGCGGCATGACCATCGACCTGGGTTATCGCTACGCGGCGCTGGCCGAAGGTGCACCGCTGACCGGCTTTATCGATGTGCCCGGCCACGAGCGTTTTATCCACAACATGCTGGCCGGTGCCCAGGGTATCGACCTGGTGTTACTGGTGGTGGCGGCTGACGACGGGGTCATGCCACAGACCCGCGAGCACCTGGCGATCATCGAACTGCTGGGCATTCCTCAAGCGCTGGTGGCGATCAGTAAATGCGACCGGGTCGAGCCAGCACGCGTGGCTGAGGTTCAGATGCAAGTCAGCGAACTGCTGGCGCCAGGGCCGTATGCCGGGGCGCAGCAGTTTCCGTTGTCGAGCATCAGTGGGGAAGGCATCGCCACGCTGCGCCAGGCCTTGCTGGAGGCCGAAGCAGCGGTGCGCCAGCGCAGCGATGGCGGTGGTTTTCGCCTGGCCATCGACCGCGCTTTCGCGGTGACAGGTGCCGGCGTGGTGGTCACGGGCACGGCGCTGGCGGGGCGGGTCAGTGCTGGCGATACCTTGTTGCTGGGCAAGGCCGGCAAGCCGGTGCGGGTGCGTGGCCTGCATGCGCAGAACCAGGCCGCGCTGGTGGCTGAGGCGGGCCAGCGGGTGGCACTGAACATCACGGCCGAACGCCTGGCAATGGAGCAGGTGCATCGGGGTGACTGGCTGGTGCCCGAGTGGCTGCATGCACCCAGCATGCGGGTGGATATCGAGCTGAACCTGCTGCCGGGCGAGCCCCGCAGGTTTGAACATTTCAGCGCCGTGCACGTGCACCTCGGCACCCAGGATGTAACGGCCCGGGTGGCTTTGCTCGAAGGCGAGTCTTTGGCGGCGGGCCAGCACATGTTCGCCCAGTTGCTGCTCAATGCGCCGTTGCAGGCCGTGCACGGCGATCGCCTGGTGCTGCGTGACCAGCGTGCCCAGCGCACGTTGGGGGGCGGAAAGGTACTCGACCCGTTCGCGCCAAGCCGTCAGCGACGCAGCGATGAGCGCCTGCGCCAGTTACAGGTGCTACGAGATGCCAAGGACCTGGAGCAGGCCCTGCCGGCACTGCTCGCCAACGCCGTTGGTGGCATTGACCCACAGCGGCTTGAGCGGCAATTCAATCGCCTGCGCGCAACATGGCAGTTGCCGGAAGGGGTGATGGTGGTGGCCACACGGCAGGGCCATTTGTTGTTCGCCAAGGACCAATGGCAAGCGCTGAAGCAACAGGTGCTGCAGCAATTGGCGCGTTTCCATGAGCAGGAGCCAGACCAGCTCGGCCCGGACCGTGACCGCCTGCGCCGCTTTGCGGCATTGCCCCTGGAGCGGCCGGCGTTCGTCAGCTTGCTGGATGAACTGCTGAATGATGGCGCCATCGCCAGCAGCGGGCCATGGCTGCACCTGCCGGAGCACAAGGTACAGTTGAGCGAAGCCGATAGCGTGTTATGGGCGCGACTGGAGCCGAAGTTGCTGGCGGGGCAATACGACCCGCCCTGGGTCAGGACATTGGCCAGTGAGGAGATCTGTGCTGAAGCCGATGTGCGCCTGCTGCTGCGCAAGCTGGCCCGGCTGGGCCTGGTGCATCAGGTGGTACGTGACCTGTTCTACCCCGAGGCGACGCTACAGCGCATGGCAGAGCAACTGCTGGGCCAGGCCAGGGAAACGTCGGTAGTGCAGGTGGCCGCGTTTCGCGATATGTTGGGCATCGGTCGCAAGCGCAGTGTGCAGATTCTTGAATACTTCGACCGCATCGGCCTGACCCGGAGGGTCGCCGACCAGCGTCACATCCGCGCCGACAGCGCCTTGGCCCAGCAACAGGCCAGACTCTGAGTTCAAGGAAGGCAATCGCGCCCGGTGGCGCGGCCGGGCTTCAAACCCGGTTGGGGACGGCAGCCGTTCCCGGGCAGGTTCGACTCCCGCTGCCTTCCGCCATTTTCCTATGCCCGCTCCCCACATAGATCCAGGGCAAACCACTGTTCTGCTGCATCTACATCCAGCCCGGCCCCCAGCAACGCAACCATCTTGCCCAGCGCCGCCTCACGGGTCATGCCACCACCACTGACCAGCCCGGCCCCGCGCAAGCGGTTGCCCGCCGCGTAGGTATCGAACACAACCGACCCTTCAGGGCATTGGCTGATAGCCGCCAGCATCACACCGCGCTGGCGCGCCGCACGCAGCACCTCCAGCAACGCTTGGTCATCCGACGGGCCGGTGCCGCTGCCGTAGCATTCAAGCAGCAACCCTTGCACGCCACTGTCCAGCACCCCTTGCAGGTGCGCGGCCTGTAGGCCCGGGAACACCGGCATTACTGCCAGATTGACCGGCTGGCGCGGGTGTCTGAAACCAAGCTCGGCCGGGATCGCCGCAGCACGTTCGCTGTCACGATGGCGCGGCAGTGCGGCAAAGGCGTCGAACGCCTCGCTACGCAGTTTAGAGGCCCGGCAGCCATGCAGCAGCTGGCCATGGAAGTACAGCTGCACGCCATCTTCCAGGCCTTGTTCGAACTGGTTCAGCGCACCACACAGGTTGGGCCAGGCATCGCTGTCCGGGGCGCCTGCCGGCAGCATCGAGCCGGTCAGCAGTATCGGCACTGGCAAGCCCAGCAGCAGAAACGACAAGGCCGCCGCGCTGTAGGCCAGGCTGTCGGTGCCATGCAGCACCAGCACGCCATCATGGCCAGCCACATCCACTGCTTCGACGATGGCGTCGCGCATTGCCAGCCAGTTGTGCTGCTGCATGTTGGCGCTGTCGAGCAGCGGGTTCAGCTCCTGCAAGGTCCAGTGCACCTGCGGTGCATCGGCCACCTGGGCGAAGTGTTCACGCATCCGCGCTTCAAAGCCACCGGCCGGCGCCAGGCCTTCCGGGGTTTCGAGCATGCCGATGGTGCCACCGGTATAGAGAACGAGAAGATTCTTGACTGCACGCATGGAAAACATCCGTAGCGGTGAGCGGAGAAAGAAAAGCCGCCCACGGAAGGGGCGGCTGGGCAGGGGAGGATATCAGCGCTGTGGCTGAGCTTGGCCGGCTGCTTTGTCAGCGCCTGTTTCCACCTGCGGATTGGCAGGCCAGGCATCGCGGTCCAGGTCCAGGTCGGCGAACTTGGCCGAGTCGAACACAGGCTGGCCGATACCGGCTTTGCGCTGGTCGTCGTAGTCGCGCATGACGCGCAGGCCGACCTTGAACAGCAGGGCCAGGGCGACCAGGTTGACGAACGCCAGGCAGGTCATGGTGATGTCGGCAAAGGCGAACACGGTCGACAGGTCTTGCATCGAGCCCCACACCACCAGTGCCAGCACCAGGCCACGGAACACCATCAGCACCACGCGATTGCGGGTGAGGAACTGCAGGCTGTTCTCGCCCAGGTAGTAGTTGTAGAGGATGCAGGTGAACACGAACAGCGACAGTGCCACGCTCACGAATACACGGCCCCAGTCACCGACCACGGCAGCCAGCGAGTTTTGGGTCAGGACAATGCCGTCACCCTCGAAGCCCGGGGTGTAGAAGCCCGACAGCAGGATCAGCAGTGCGGTACAGGTGCAGATCACGAAGGTATCGAGGAACACACTGAAGGCCTGAACCACGCCTTGAGCGCCCGGGTGTTTCACGGCGGCCACGGCGGCGACGTTCGGCGCACTGCCCAGGCCCGCTTCGTTGGCGAACACGCCACGCTTCACGCCCATGACGATGGCGCTGCCGAGCAGGCCGCCGAACGCCGGGTCGAGGCCGAAGGCGCTCTTGAAGATGGTTTCCAGCATGGCTGGCACGTGTTCGATCTGGGTGCCGATCACGTACAGGGTCACGCCGATGTAGGCCAGGGTCTTGATCGGTACCAACAGGTCCGACACAGCGGCGATGCGCTTGATGCCGCCGATGAAGGTGATGGCCAGCAGCACGGCCAGCACGAGACCGGTCTGGCTTGGGGCAAAGTCAAAGGCGTTCTGCAGCGAGTGGGTCACGGTGTACGACTGCAGGCCGATAAAGGCGAAGCCGTAGGTGACCAGCAGCAGGATCGAGAACACGATGGCCATGCTCTTGCGCTTGAGGCCGTGCTGGATGTAGTAAGCCGGGCCGCCACGGTACAGGCCATCGCCGTCGGCGCGCTTGTAGACCTGGGCCAGGGTGCATTCGAAGAAGCTGCTGGACATGCCCACCAGTGCGGTGACCCACATCCAGAACACGGCGCCTGGGCCACCCAAGGTCACGGCGATACCGACACCGGCAATGTTACCGGCGCCAACACGGCCGGCCAGGCTCAGCATCAGGGCCTGGAAGGAGCTCAGCTGGCCTGCCTGGCCACGCAGCGATTCCTTGAACACGGTGAACATGTGGCCGAAATGACGGAACTGAACAAAACGCGAACGGATAGTGAAGTAGCTACCCAGCCCTACGATCAGCACGATGAGGAGTTTCCCCGAGAGGAAATCGTTGAGTACTTCGAGCATTGGAAAATGACCTCGATTCTTATTCTTCGTGTGGAATGACCAGCGGACGGCAGGCGCACCGCTATTCGTTGGGGCGAATGGTTGGCCATGACAAGAGTCGTTACAATTTCGCGGGTTGCTCTGACTTGATGCGACTTGATGCTACAATGGCGTCATTCGCGTCACCTGGATTCCGCACATGAGCGATCATTTCGCTACCAACCTGAAGCTGGCCTGCAGCCACTACCGCTCTATCTCCGAAGTTTGCCGGCAGCTCTCGATCAACCGCGCGCAGTTCAACAAGTACCTGAGCGGGCAGAGCCGTCCGACGGCGTTCAACCTCAAGCGTATTGGCGACTTCTTCGGCGTCGAGGATTACGAACTGAACCTGCCGGCCGAGCAGTTTTCCCGGCTGATCGGCGCCCGGGTGTCCACCCTGGCCGAGCAGCCCAGCGACCCGATCAGCGAACTGTTCCGTCCGCTGCACGATCATGCGGGCAACCTGTCGCGCTATTGCGGTTATTACTTCGAGTATTCCAACTGCATGTCGGTGCCGGGCACGATCCTGGTCTCGCTGGTGCACCTATGGGAGGAGCGCGGCCGCTTCCTGTTCGAGCGCCAGGAGCGCCAGGAACGTTCAAGCGGCAACGACCAGCATGCCGAGGTGCGTTGCCGCTACCTGGGCGCTGCGTTCCAGTTGCAGGACCGGGTGTTTCTGATTGATTACGAGTCGCTCACCTTCAACGAAATGAGCCAGACCATCCTCATCCCCAGCTTCAAGAGCCGCATTACCCGCCTCAATGGCCTCAAGGCCGGGGTTTCCAGCGGCGACCGGCGTAACCCGGCTTGTACCCGTGTGGTGTGGGAATTCCTGGGAGAGGAGATCAATCGCATCAATGCCTATCGGCAGGTGAAACTGTACCGGCCGGACGATCCACGTATAGATGATGATGTACGGGAGCGCTTGAGCGTGGGGCCGTTACGTAACAGTCTGTTCGAGATCGAGTAATGCTCAAACTGTCAGGCGTCTTCGAGGATGAAAGCCTCCACGGCGCTGGCAACCTGATCCGCAATCGCTGGCGTACTGCGTAAGTGGGCTGCGATGCCATGGTCGCAGTCGGTCAGAAACAGGCATTGAAAGCGCGTTGCTGGAACTGATTGCATCAGGGCCTGGGTAACTTCTTCAGGAATCGGGCTGTAGCGCTCGGCACCGGCCAGCCACAGGCTACCTGCACTGGTCCCCGGGTTTTTGCCAAATCGTTGTGAGTTGAGCCCGTCATACTCGCCAATCACCATCAGCACTCTGCCTTGGAACTGCTTGAGGAAGGCGTAGCTGTCGCTGTCCAGAAAGCCGTAGGGCTTGCTGATGGCCGCGGTAAATGCCGGGCCAAACGGCGCCCGGTGGGCATCATCTGGATAAACTGCCGGGCAGATCAACACGATGCTGTCCACTTGCGGCAACCGTGCTGCAAGTTTCAGCGTGATTGCCGCGCCCAGGCTGTGGCCGATCAGTGTTCGGCATCGAGGTGCGATATGCGTATGAAACCGCTGTGCCTCTTCGAGGTTGGTCGCCAGTGACGGTGCCACTGCACCTGGCTCGCTGGCGAGGCTGTGACCAGAAAGATTGCCAGTGAGCGACCCGATGCCAGCGGCTTGCAACCGATAGAGCAGTGGGTTGAGCCGGGTAAAGTCCGAGCGCGCGCCACCCAGCACGAATGCCGGCGCTGAGCGTTCGGTATCAGGTACCAGCAACCGGGCTTGCTGCTGGTAGTTCCCAAACGCTTCGTTGATAAACAGTTCTCTGCCTGGGGCGGGTTCGTCAAATTGCCATTTCAGACGCTGAGAAGATCCCTTTTGCACGTGCATGGCGCCCTCTAGAAAAACTGATCAAGCCATTCGCCGAGTGGATTGCCCGTGTCGAGCAGTAGTTTGAATGCCATGATGATGCAGACACTGACCAGCAACGGCTTTATGAGGCGAGAGCCGAAACGAACTGCGCAGCGCGCACCTAGTTGTGCACCCAGAAAGGCGGCAATCGCCATTGCCAGCGCCAGCGGCCAGATGATCGCTCCGCTGAGTAAAAAGACTGACAACGCGCCCAGGTTGCAGGCTGCGTTCAAAAGCTTGCTGGTGCACACGGCCTGTATCAGCTGCTGGCCTAGTAGAACTACGCAGGCCAGCATGAAGAACGAGCCGACGCCGGGGCCAAAGATACCGTCATAAAACCCAATGATTGGCGCAACCGTTACGCAGAACAGGCTAGTCGATAACTTCGCCTTGCGCGCCTGCTCATTCGGCTTTGGACTAAAGGCAAAGTAAATTGCGATCAGGATCAGCAAGGGTGGGACGCATGCCTGCAAAAGGCTTTTGGGCACGTAGGTTATGGATAAGGCCCCAGAGCCCCTCCGATAAACGACATGACCGCCATTGGACTGCCCCGCCTCCAGTCGATCATGCCTTTACGGGCGAAAGCACATGTAGCCGAAACGGTCGCCGAAGCGGCTTGGAATTTATTGGTCGCAATTGCTGCCAAGGGTTCTATACCGGCGATAAATAGCACAGGGAGCGTGATCAAGCCTCCGCCTCCGGCGATAGCATCGAAAAAGCCGGCCATGAGTGCAACGAGCGCGAGTATCAGAACAAGCGTCAAATCGATTTCGATCAGAGACATTGAACGTTCCTTGTACTTCTTGGGAGGAAGCTCCCTGGCTGGCAAGCAAGAGAGTCAACTATTCAATGCAGTTACGCCTCTGCGGGAAAGTCAGCTCTTTCCTGATGTGTCGTAGGAAATTTTTCTGCCGGGCTGTGTCGTCCTGTGAAACTTCAGATCCACTACCCCCTGAGGCCTTGACGAGGCTCGACGTTGGACTTCCCCGCCCGGAAACCGCAAAATGACCCCTTTCCTTCATCAACCTCTCCGGATCTGCTGACTCTATGCGTATGCGCCTAATGCTGTTGGGTGGTGGCAATGCCCTCGGGCAAGCGCTGATTCGTCTTGGGGCCGAGGAGGACATCACTTTCCTGGCACCGCGCCCGCCCGAGAACGGCTGGACACCAGCCAGCCTCACTCAGTTGCTCGACGATCACCGCCCCGAAGCCTTGGTCAACCTGGCCTATTACTTCGACTGGTTCCAGGCCGAGTCAGTCAGCGAGCAACGCCTGGCTCAACAGGAGCGGGCAGTGGAGCGGCTGGCAGAGCTGTGCCAGCACCATCAGATCACCTTGGTGCAGCCTTCCAGCTACCGGGTGTTCGATGGTTCGCGGGCCACGGCCTACAGCGAAAAGGACGAGCCCGTGCCGCTGGGCCTGCGTGGCCAGGCGCTTTGGCGCATCGAGCAGAGCGTGCGTGCGGCCTGCCCACAGCATGTATTGCTGCGCTTTGGCTGGTTGCTCGACGAGAGCATCGACGGGTCGCTGGGCCGCTTCCTGACCCGTGCCGAGCAACCGCAAGAGCTGCTGCTGGCCGATGACCGGCGGGGCAACCCGACACCGGTCGACGATGCCGCCCGGGTGATCCTGTCGGTGCTCAAGCAACTCGATTGCAGTGCGCCGCTGTGGGGCACCTACCATTACGCCGGCAACGAGGCGACCACGCCGTTGGCGCTGGGCCAGGCGATCCTTACCGAAGCAGGCCAGTACCGCCAGCTGGCCGTGCAGGCGCCGACGCCGCAGGCCCATGCCGCGCGGCCGGACGCCAGCGAAGAGCCGCAGCACGCCGTACTGGCATGCAAGAAAATCCTTCATACCTTCGGCATCAAGCCGCGTGCCTGGCGCGCTGGCTTGCCGCCCCTACTTGACCGGTTCTACCGCCATGGCTGACGCCCCCATCCTGATCACCGGCGGTGCCGGCTTCATTGGCTCCCACCTGTGCGATGCGTTGTTGGACAAAGGCTACGCCGTGCGCATTCTCGACGACTTCTCCACTGGCCGGCGAAGCAACCTGCAGGTTGACCACCCACGGCTGCAACTGATCGAAGGCGATGTCGCCGACGCGGGGCTGGTCACGCAGGCTGCGGCAGGCTGCAGTGCCGTGGTGCACCTGGCGGCGGTGGCTTCGGTGCAGGCCTCGGTCGAAGACCCGGTGCGTACCCACCAGAGCAACTTCATCGGCACCCTCAACGTGTGCGAAGCCATGCGCGTGCAGGGGCTGCGCCGGGTGTTGTTCGCCTCCAGCGCGGCGGTGTACGGCAACAATGGCGAGGGTGAGTCGATCGCCGAAGACACGCCCAAGGCGCCGCTGACCCCCTACGCAGTGGACAAGCTGGCCAGTGAGCAGTACCTGGACTTTTACCGACGCCAGCATGGGCTGGAGCCGGTGGTGTTCCGCTTCTTCAATATTTTCGGGCCACGCCAGGACCCGTCCTCGCCGTATTCCGGGGTAATCAGCATTTTCTGCGAGCGTGCCGTGCAGGGCTTGCCGATCACCATCTTTGGCGATGGCGAGCAGACCCGCGACTTCCTTTACGTGGGTGACCTGGTGCAGGTGATGGTGCAGGCGCTGGAGCAGCCGCAGGTCGAGGAGGGGGCGGTGAACATCGGCCTCAACCAGGCCACCTCGCTGAACCAGTTGCTGGTGGCACTGGAGCAGGTGGTGGGCAAATTGCCGGCGATCAGCCATGTGGCGGCGCGTTCGGGTGATATTCGCCATTCGCGGGCGGATAACCAGCGGTTGCTGGCGCGGTTCGAGTTTCCGCAGGCGACGCCGATGGTCGAGGGCCTGGCCAAGCTTCTCGGTAAAAGCTGATAACGCTGGGGCTGCGCAGCAGCCCCAAAGTCACCCGTGCCGCACAACTCTGCGCAGGCAATCCTCTGCTGCCAAGGCCCGCCCATCCTGGGTCCGCACCTGTAAAGTCTCAAGGGCTTGTCCGGTAGCCCCTTCCACCAACTCCGAACGCGCCTCACCCACCTCAAACAGATACCGCTCCCCCCACTGCCTCAAGCCAACCACCACCGGAAACACCGACCGCCCTTTCTCGGTCAGTACATATTCCTTGTACGCACTGCCATCCGATGCTGGCTGTGTCATCAGTAGCCCACTTTCCACCAACAGCTTGAGCCGTGAGGCGAGGATGTTCTTCGCCAGCCCCAGGTTTTTCTGAAACTCGCTGAAGCGCCGCAAGCCATCGAATGCGTCGCGCAGGATCATCAACGCCCAGCGATCACCCAATACCTCCAGGGCTCGGGCCACGGGGCATTGCGCATTGTTTTCATCGAGCATGAAGTAAGCCTGTTCTGGATATCTGGTTGCAGATTAAAACTACATTTGCTAAATAGCCAGAAGTGGTTTCAAATCGAAACCAACTTAACGAGGCCTGCCCGATGACTTCTGTGCTGACACGCGGGATAACCCTGCTGCTTGCCATCACCAGCGCCATGGCGGTGGCGACGGTGTACTTCGCCCAACCTTTGCTTGAATCGATGGCTGCCGACCTGGGCGTGGCGCAGCAGCAGATTGGCTGGGTCGTCGGCGCGACCCAGGCAGGTTACGCCCTGGGGCTGCTGCTGATCGTGCCGCTGGGGGACCTGATCGACCGTAAACGCCTGCTGCTGGGCCAGTTGCTGTTCTCGGCCGTGGCGCTGGTGGGCGTCGGCATGGCGCCCAGCTGGGCGATGTTGCTGCTGGCCTTGGCCGTCACCGGGCTGATGGCCGTCATGGTGCAGGTAATGGTGGCGCATGCGGCCGGCCTGGCCTCACCCGGTCAGCAAGGCCGGGCCGTGGGCACCGTTACCAGCGGCGTGGTACTGGGGATTCTGTTGGCGCGCCTGGTGGCGGGTGGGTTGGCCGACCTGACGGGTTGGCGCAGTGTTTATCTGGTTGCTGCAGGGCTGCTGATGCTGTTGGCCCTGGTGCTGTGGCGCAACCTGCCCAGCGGGCAACCGCCATTGCAGCGGTCGGGTTATCGGGCGATGCTCGTGTCCCAGTGGCGTCTGTATCGGGAAGACCGGCTGCTGCGCCAGCGTGGTGTGTTTGGCGTGTTGATCTTCGCTGCGTTCAGTGTGCTATGGAGCACCATGGTCATGCCCCTCAGCGCTGCGCCATTGGCTTTGAGCCATACAGAGATCGGCCTGTTCGGCCTGGCAGGTGTTGCAGGTACTTTGGCGGCATCGCGCGCCGGTCGCCTGGCCGACCAGGGTCTGGGAGAGCGCACCACCGGGCTGGCGCTGGCCGTGCTGACGCTGTCGTGGTTGCCCACGGCCTTTATCGGGCATTCGCTACTGGTCTTCGTGCTCGGTGTGCTGATGCTGGACTTTGCCGTGCAGGCGGTGCATGTCACCAACCAGACGTTGTTGCTGGCAGGGCGTGGCGCGATGGCCAGCCGCTTGATTGGCGCCTACATGTGCTGCTATTCGCTTGGCAGCGGGCTGGGGGCGGTGCTTGCGAGTTGGGTGCATGCCCACTGGGGTTGGGCTGCGGTGTGTGGGCTTGGCATGGCCATCAGCGCAACAGCGCTGGGCTACTGGCTATGGCTACAGCGCGCAAGGGCGGCCGAAGCCGCCCTGCAGTGTTCAGGTCAGAACTTGTAGCCAAGGCCGACCATGTAAACCCATGGGTCTACTTCGACGTTTACCTTGGTCTTGCTGTAACCCAGCGCGGTCGGCCCGTTGACGCTGGCCTTGGTGTCGATGTCGACATACCAGACGGAGGCGTTGACCAGCAGGTTGTCGGTCAGCATGTAGTCCATGCCCAACTGGCCGGCAATACCTACCGAATCCTGCAGCTTGAGGTTGCTGAAGCCTTGTTGCTTGCGGGCGCTGCTCAGGTCTTCGTCAAAGAACAGTGTGTAGTTGATACCGACACCGGCGTACGGCTGGAAGCGCGAATTCGGCTCCATCGGGTAGTACTGCAGCGACAGGGTCGGCGGCAGTTGCTTGATGTCCGCCAGCTTGCCGTCCAGCCCGCCGCCCAGGCCTTTTACGCCGACGGTGTGCTTGAACGGGGTGGCTGCCAGCAGTTCCAGGCCGATATGGTCGGTGAGCATGTAGGCAAAGGTCAGGCCCAATTGGGTGTCGCTGTCCAGGGTCGCTTTGGTGCCAGACACCTTGTTACCGTCGAACTTCAGGTCGCCGCTGCTCTCGTTCGGGGCAGTGGTGATGGCGCCTGCGCGCAGGATCATGTCCCCTGCCTGGTAGGCGTGGGCGGCAGGGGCGGCGAGCGCAAGGGCCACAAGCGAGGCGCCGAGCAAAGACTTGTTCATGGAAGCTCCCAAAGGACGTTATTAATCGAGTAGTCCAATGGTACGGAGCTGTCTAAACGGATTGTTTGACCCAGCTCAAAGAAGCGGCGTTACGAATTCGAAGCGGTTCTCATTTCAGCTCATAAGCGTATATTTTCTCGGCTTCCATCTGGTAGCCGGCGTCGGCCAGCTCGCTGCTGGAGGCTCTAACCTGCATCTTTCCCTCGATCCAGTAGGGCTGGTAAAGGTCTTCGACGCGCACGCCCATCTCGCTGAAAATATGCACGATCTGGTTCGACGGAGGGGGCGGTACGTGGATGCACGCGCCGTAGTAAGGGACCAGCAGGAATTCGGTGGTGCGGCCTTCTTCACTGACCTCCAGTGGCACGATGTAGCCAGGCAGCTTGACCTGCTGGCCGTCGAGGCTTTTTACCACGGGTGCGTCGGGTGCCTGCTGGCGTGCGGGTGGGGCGGACTCGGCAGACAAGGCGTTGCTGAGCTGCGACATGTCGTGCAGCGGTGCCAGCTGCGGCGGGATGACCGGCGCGCCTTCGGGGATCAGGGCAGGCCAGTCCAGCTCCTTGGGGTCGGCGGCCCATAGGGGCATCGCGACCAACAGCAGCAGGGCTAGCAGCATGTGCATTGCCGGCCTCTTCGCGAGCATGCCCGCTCCCACAGGTCTTGCGCAAGGTTCGAAACCTGTGGGAATCCCTGTGGGAGCGGGCGTGCCCGCGAAGAAGGCAGTGAGGTACTTGATCATTACTGGCACTCAGAGGTGTATGGACAGGCCATCGGCCAACGACTGCCGATAAGCCCGCCACGCCGGCACACTGCCCATCAGCAGGGCGGCCCCGAGGATGATAGCCAGCAAGTTCCATTCGTGAGCACTCGGCAGCGCCAGTGGCAAATACAAACCATAGTTGGCCTGCACGTACCCTTGCGCCAGGGCAATCCCCGCATACAGCAAGCCAAGCCCGGCCACGATCCCGACCGCTGCCAGCGACAATGCCTCCAGCACCAGCAGCCCCGCGATATGCCATGGCCTTGCACCTACCGAGCGCAAGATCGCCATCTCCCGCCGGCGCTCGTTGAGGCTAGTGAGAATCGCTGTGAGCATGCCGATCAGACCGGTCAGCACCACGAACAGCGACACCACGAATAACGCTTGTTCCGCCGTGCCCATCAGGCTCCAGAGTTCTTGCAGGGCTACCCCAGGCAGGATCGCCAGCAACGGCTCGCTGCGGTACTCGTTGATCTCCCGCTGCAGGCTGAAGGTTGCGATCTTGTTGTTCAGGCCCAGCATGAACGCGGTGATGGCGGCAGGTTGCAGGTCCATCGTGCGTGCCTGCTCGGCGCTGATGCGTCCGGCGCCACGGGCGGGCACGCCGTTGTGCCAGTCGATGTGGATGGCCTCCATACCGCCCAGGCTGATATGCAGGGTGCGGTCGACCGGTGTGCCGGTGCGCTTGAGCACACCCACTACGGTGAACGGCTTGTCGTCATGCTTGACCAGGCTGATGGCTGCCACGCCGTGGGCCAGCACCAGTTTGTCGCCCAGCTTGTAGTGCAACGCATCGGCCACTTCAGCGCCTAGCACCACCTCGAACGGGTCGCTGGCAAACTCACGCCCCTGACTCAGTTCCAGATGCTGGCGACGGCCGTACTGGTAATGGCTGAAGTAGTCACTGGTGGTACCCATCACTCTGTAGCCGCGGTGCGAATCGCCCAGCGAAATAGGGATCGCCCACTTCACTCGTGGGTCCTGGGCATAGTGCTGGAAGCTGTCCCAACGGATGTTGTTGGTCGCGTTGCCAATGCGAAACACCGAATACAGCAGCAGGTTCACCGAACCGGAGCGGGCGCCGACGATCAGGTCGGTGCCGCTGATGGTGCTGGCGAAGCTGGCGCGGGCTTCGGTGCGAACGCGTTCCACGGCCAGCAGCAGGCACACTGACAGGGCGATGGCAAAGGCGGTGAGAAAGGCGGTGAAGCGGCGGTTGGCCAGGCTGGCCAGGGCAAGGCGAAGCAGGTACATCAGGCCTCCCGGGGCTTGGCGGCGCGGTTGAGTTCGGTCAGCGACAGGTGGCGGTCGAACAGCGGCGCCAGGCTCTGGTCGTGGCTGACGAACAGCAGGCTGGCACCGGCTGCGCGGCATTCATCGAACAGCAGGCGGATGAACGCTTCGCGGGTATCGGCGTCCAGCGCCGAGGTCGGTTCGTCGGCGATCACCAGTTCTGGCTGGCCGATCAATGCACGGGCTGCGGCAACCCGTTGCTGTTGGCCGATCGACAGGCTGTCGGCGCGCCGGGCAAGCAAGGCGGGGTCGTCCAGGCCCAGGTGGGCCAGCAGTGTGCTGGCCGCCTGGTCGACACTGCCATGACGCTGCTCGGCGCGGGCTTTGCGGCTGTGCGAGAAGCGGCAGGGCAACTCGACGTTTTCACGTACCGAGAGGAACGGCAGCAGGTTGAACTGCTGGAAGATGTAACCCGTGTGATCGACCCGGAAGCGGTCACGGGCACCCTGGCCGAGCTTGCCGAGGTCCTGGCCGAGCAACTGGATGCGGCCCAGGGCCGGCACGTTCACCCCGCCCAGCAGGCCCAGCAAGGTGGTCTTGCCACTGCCGCTGGGGCCCTTGAGAAACAGGGCTTCACCCGCGTCCAGGCGAAATGCCGGAATATCCAGCAACGGCGGCTGACCTGCCCAGGCGAATACCAGGTCGTGCAGTTCGATCAACGGCTGGCTCATTTCAGAAGGCGACCACAGCCTTGGCGGGCGAGGTCTCGACGCCTTTCTGGCCGTTCGGGCCGATCAGTTGCACGTTGATTTTCTGCGTGGCCGGGAAGGCCTTGTACAGGGGCGCGAGGTCGATCTGGGCAAGTTTTTCCGGGGTGGCACAGGTCAGCTGGTAGTGGGCGTTGATGTCGCTGTGCACGTGGCCTTCTTCATGCTCGTCACCGTCGTCGTCAGCCTTGGCTGCGTCACCGAACAGCGGGCTTTCCAGTTCTTGCTGGTCTTCCTTGCAGCCTGCAGCCGCAGCAAGGCCGAACAGCTTCAGTGGTTGTTCGAGTTGCTGGCGCACGGCGGCTACCTTGGCCTTGTCGGCATCGCTGCTGGCGGCATGCTCAAAGCCCACCAGGTTCATGGCCGGGCTGTCCAGCTCCAGCTCCAGGGTGTTGCCATCGAGCACGACGTTGAGCTTGGCCACGCCATGCTCGTGTGCGCCAAGCGTGCCATGGGCGTGATCATGATCATGGTCATCGTGGGCATGGGCCGCGGCCAGTGGCAGCAAGGCGAAGGGCAGGGCGAGCAGCAGACGACGCATGGACGACTCCGGGGCGGGCTGGAAAGTTGAGTTATGTTATAACAATTTTTCTGTGCGCCGCCAGCCCGCGTGGCTAAGGTTTCATGTTGCGGTAGCATGGCTGCATTGACCTTGCTCAAGGAATGCATCATGAGAATTCGTGGACAGATTGGTGATTGGCCGGTGGACCTGACCATTGAGCTGGCGCCTGAAGAGTGGGCGCAACTGGGGCGGCAGGTCGAGGTGCCGGTAGTGGCGCAGGCAGCTGCGACAGTTGCGGTGGCGACGACGCTTAGGGATGACGGGCAATGGACTGCGGCGCGTGAGGTGTTGCGCCTTGCCGGGCAAATGAGCGGACCGGAGCTGCTGGATCGCCTGGAAGGGCTGGCGGGGAGCACGGCGGCGGGCAAACGGCTGCTGGTGCGCTTGCGGCACAGCAGTGAAGTGAAGGTGGAAAGTGGCGTAGATGCGCCGGTTTATCACTGGGTGGGATAAACCTGTATTGCCTGTTCGGGCCCCTTCGCGGGCACGCCCGCTCCCACAGGTATTCCACCAGTCTCGAATTCAGTGGATATCCTGTGGGAGCGGGCGTGCCCGCGAACGAGGGCGAAGCCCTCGCAATGGTTTGGAGCTAGAACATAGCCGCCGACAGCTTGCGACGATAAACGCCAACCAGCGGGTGATCCCCACCCAGCAACTCAAACACCTGCAGCATGGCTTTCTGCGGGAGCCCGTTCTCGTAGCCACGGTTACGCTGGAACAGCTTCAGCAGCCCATCCAGCGCCGCCTCGTACTGCTGGCGCGCCAGTTGCTGGATGCTCAGCTGATAAGCCGCTTCATCATCTTGCGGGTTCTGCGCCAAGCGGCTTTTCAGGTCAGCCACTTCCGGCAGGCTGGCAGCCTGGCGCAGGAAGGTCAGCTGCGCCTTGGCACCGGCCAATGCCGCTTTGTGCTCATCGGTCTTGACCGCATCCAGCACCACCTGGGCTTCACCCAGCTCACCGCGCTCGGCCAAGCAACGGGCGTACAGGATCAGCGCCTCGGCATTGCTGTTGTCTTCACCCAGTAGCGCTTGCAGCAGCGCTTCGGCTTCGGCAAAACGGCTTTCGGCAAACAGCGCCTTGGCCTGCTCCAGCGGTGTTGCGGTGGGCGCGGGTGGCAGTTGCACGTGTGGCTCAAGCATGGTGCGAATCGCCGACTCCGGTTGCGCACCGGCAAAACCGTCCACTGGCTGGCCGTCCTTGAACAGCACCACGGTCGGCAGGCTGCGGATGCCGAACTGGGTAACCACCTGTTGCTCGACGTCGCAGTTGATCTTGGCCAGCAGCAACTCGCCCTGGTAACCCTCGGTGATCTTGGCCAGCAACGGCATCAGTGCCTTGCACGGCGCACACCACTCGGCCCAGAAGTCCACCAGCACTGGCTTGTGGAAAGAGTTCTCGATCACCAGTTGCTGGAAGGTGGCATCGGTGGCGTCGAAAATGTAAGGCGTGTCTTGGGTCATCGCGACTCTCGCAAACTCGTGAATGGCACCACTATAAGGCGTCGCGGCTGGCGTGGTACAGGCTGACCCTGCGGAATTCGTGTGGCTCGGCCAGGTCTGGCAGAGTCAGCGCTTCGAGCACGCCCAATTGCTGGTACAGCGGGTGGCTGAAGTCGCGTACCCGAGAGTCGGCGACCAGCGCCTGGCGGCCACGGCCGAGGAAAGCATCCAGCAGCGGCAGGTTGGCGCGGTCGTAGAGCACATCGGCGACCAGGATCAGGTCGAAGCGGTCGTCTTCGGCAAAGAAGTCGCTGCTGTAACTTAGTTCGACGCCGTTCAGCGCGGCATTGGCGCGGCAGGCATCGAGTGCCAGCGGGTCAAGGTCGCAGGCCACCACTTCCAGTGCACCGGCGCGTGCGGCAGCAATGCCGGCGATGCCGGAGCCGGCGCCAAAGTCCAGCACCCGCTTGCCGGCCACCCATTCCGGGCGCTCGGCCAGGTAACGGGCCATGGCCAGGCCGCTGGCCCAGCAGAAACTCCAGTAAGGCGGTTCTTCAAGAATGCGCCGGGTTTCTTCGCTGCTGAAGGCGCGGTCCATGTTCTGATCGTCGATCAGCCACAGTTTCAGGTCGCTGCCGGGCAGCTCGCTGACAATCAGCCGCGCTTCGCCGATCAGGCCGCTGAGGGCCTGCTGCAGGGCCAGCGGCGCCACTTACGGTGCCTTCTCGAAACGCAGTGGGCCGGTGGCCTGGGTTTGCGCCTGGGTAATGCGCACAGGTGGCAAGTGCATGATCAGTTGGCCCGAGTTGCTGGCGCGGCCACGCAGCTCGACCCGCGCGCCGGCCGGGAAGGCCTCGGGGTTGAAGCGAAGGTGATAGGGCAGGGCCTGACCGGTGCCGGTCAGGTTGCTGCTGGCCAGCAGGCGTTGCGGGCGGTCGCGCTCGTCGATGACCAGCAAGGCCAGTTCAACGTCGGCACCGGCCGGGATTTCCAGCAAGGTGCCGCTCAGTTCGCGCTGGTAGGCTGGCAGCGGGCCCAGTACTTCGGCTGGTTTGGCCGAGCGGGTCGGCGCGGGCGCCGCCGGGGTATCGGTTTTCGGCCTGTCGCTGCCGCAGGCGGCGAGCATGGCGGCGCAGCACAGCACGACGAGCGCTCGGTAGTGCATGGGGTAGTCCTTCACGGGCAGATTTCCCATGGATGTTAACCCCTTTGGCTTGTCTTGCCAGTGCAATGCGCTACCATGGCCCTCCCTTTTTTTGTTGCCTGCCACCATGCACTGTCCCTTTTGCGGTGCCAACGACACCAAGGTCATCGACTCTCGCCTCGTCGCCGAGGGCGAGCAGGTGCGCCGCCGCCGCGAATGCGTGGCCTGTGGCGAGCGCTTCACCACCTTCGAAACCGCCGAGCTGGTGCTGCCCCGGCTGATCAAGCAGGACGGCACGCGCCAGCCTTTCGACGAAGAAAAGCTGCGAGCCGGCATGCAACGGGCGCTGGAAAAACGCCCGGTCAGTGTCGAGCGCCTGGAAGCGGCGCTGGCACACATCAAGAGCCGCCTGCGTGCCACTGGCGAGCGCGAAGTCAAATCGCTGGTGGTGGGTGAATTGGTCATGGCCGAGCTACGCAAGCTCGATGAAGTCGCCTATATCCGCTTTGCCTCGGTGTACCGGCGCTTCCAGGATCTCGACGAATTCCGCGAAGAAATCGACCGCATGGCCCGCGAGCCAGCTAAAGAGTGAACATGCCCAGCCAAGCTGCCATCCTCGACGCCCACTACATGGCCCGCGCGCTGGAGCTGGCGCGCAAGGGCTTGTACAGCACGCACCCGAACCCGCGTGTAGGCTGCGTGATCGTGCTTGATGGCGAGGTGGTCGGCGAAGGCTGGCACGTGCGCGCCGGTGAGCCGCATGCCGAAGTCCATGCCCTGCGCCAGGCCGGTGAGCGTGCCCGCGGCGCCTGTGCTTACGTTACCCTGGAGCCGTGCAGCCATCATGGCCGCACACCGCCGTGTGCCGAGGCACTGGTCAAGGCTGGGGTGGCGCGGGTGGTGGCAGCCATGCAGGACCCTAACCCGCAGGTGGCAGGGCAAGGCTTGCGGCGCTTGGCCGAGGCCGGCATTGAAGTGGCCAGCGGCGTGCTTGAAGCCGAAGCCCGCGCCCTCAACCCCGGCTTCCTCAAGCGCATGGAGCACGGCCTGCCGTTCGTCCGCGCCAAGCTGGCCATGAGCCTTGACGGCCGCACCGCCATGGCCAGTGGTGAAAGCCAGTGGATCACCGGCCCGGCCGCCCGCTCGGCGGTGCAGCGCCTGCGTGCCCGCTCCAGCGTGGTGCTGACCAGCGCCGCCAGCGTGTTGGCCGACAACGCGCGGATGACCGTGCGCGGCACCGAGTTGGGCCTGGACGCTGAAACCACCGCTCTGGCACTCAGCCACACCCCGCTGCGGGTGCTGGTCGATGGCCGCCTGCGCCTGCCACTGGAGGCGCCGTTCTTCCAGGCCGGCCCGGCTCTGGTGGTGACCGCTGTCGCAGATGACCCCCGCTATGACGCTGCTGGCCACGAGCTGCTCAGCCTGCCGGGTGACAATGGCCAGGTCGACCTGCCGGCGCTGCTGCAGGCACTGGCGGCCCGTGGCGTCAACGAAATCCTGCTGGAAGCCGGTGCCGGCCTGGTCGGTGCTTTTGCCCGGCAAGGCCTGGTCGATGAATACCAGTTGTTCGTCGCAGGCACCTTCCTCGGCTCCCACGCCCGGCCGCTGCTGGACTGGCCGCTGGAGAAAATGAGCGAAGCGCCGCGGCTGAAAATTACCGAAATGCGTGCAGTGGGCGATGACTGGCGGGTCACGGCCATCCCCCTGCCGGCACCCGGCGTATAATGCCGGGCTTGCCCCGTGCAAACCGTTTTTGAGGAAGACCCCATGTTCACCGGCATCATCGAATCCATTGGCACCATCCGCAGCCTCACCCCCAAGGGTGGCGACGTGCGCGTCTACGTCGAAACCGGCAAGCTCGACCTGGGTGACGTCAAGCTCGGCGACAGCATCGCCGTCAACGGTGTATGCCTGACCGCCGTCGAACTGCCGGGCAATGGCTTCTGGGCCGACGTCAGCGTCGAAACCCTCAAGCGCACTGCCTTCATCGACCTCAAGAGCGGCAGCAAGGTCAACCTGGAAAAAGCCCTGACCCCGACCACCCGCCTGGGTGGGCATCTGGTCAGCGGCCACGTCGACGGCGTCGGTGAAATCATCTCGCGCAGCGATAACGCCCGCGCCATCCAGTTCCGCGTGCGTGCACCCAAGGAGCTGGCCAAGTACATCGCCCACAAGGGTTCGATCACCGTCGACGGCACCAGCCTGACGGTCAATGAGGTCAATGGCGCCGAGTTCGAGCTGACCATTGTCCCGCACACCCTGTCCGAAACCATCATGGCCGACTACCGCGCAGGGCGTCGGGTAAACCTTGAGGTCGACCTGCTGGCCCGTTACCTGGAGCGCTTGCTGCTGGGTGACAAGGCTGCCGAACCGAGCAAGGGCAGTGGCATTACCGAAAGCTTCCTGGCCGCCAACGGCTTCTTGAAATCCTGATTGAGAAGGGGGTGCCGCGTGGCGCTCAACAGCATCGAAGAACTGGTTGAAGACATCCGCCAGGGCAAAATGGTCATCCTCATGGATGACGAAGACCGCGAGAACGAAGGCGACATCATCATGGCAGCCGAATGCTGCCTGCCCGAGCACATCAATTTCATGGCCAAGCATGGCCGTGGCCTGATCTGCATGCCGATGACCCGCGAGCGTTGCGAAACGCTGAAGTTGCCGCTGATGGCGCCGCGCAACGGCTCGGGCTTCGGCACCAAGTTCACCGTGTCGATCGAAGCCGCCGAAGGCGTCACCACCGGTATCTCCGCCGCTGACCGCGCCCGTACCGTGCAAGCGGCAGCCGCCAAGGATGCCAAGGCCGATGACATCGTCAGCCCCGGCCACATTTTCCCGCTGATGGCCCAGCCCGGCGGTACCCTGGCCCGTGCCGGCCACACCGAAGCCGCCTGCGACCTGGCGCGCATGGCCGGTTTCGAGCCAAGCGGCGTGATCTGCGAAGTGATGAACGACGACGGCACCATGTCGCGCCGCGCCGAGCTGGAAGTGTTTGCCGCCGAACACGGCCTGAAGATCGGCACCATCGCCGACCTGATCCACTACCGCATGATCCACGAGCGCACCGTGCAGCGTGTCTCTGAGCAACCGGTAGAGAGTGAGCTGGGTGAGTTCAACCTGGTTACCTACCGCGACGCGGTGGAAGGCGACGTGCACCTGGCCCTGACCTTGGGCAAGATTTGCGCCGAAGAGCCGACCCTGGTGCGTGTGCACAACATGGACCCGCTGCGCGACCTGCTGCTGGTCAAGCAACCAGGCCGCTGGAGCCTGCGCGCCGCCATGGCTGCCGTGGCCGAGGCCGGCAGCGGCGTGGTGCTGCTGCTGGGCCACCCGCTGGACGGCGACGTGCTGCTGGCGCATATCCGCGAAAGCGCAGGTGATGCACCGACCAAAGTACCGACCACCTACAGCACTGTGGGCGCCGGTTCGCAGATCTTGCGCGACCTTGGTGTACGCAAGATGCGCCTGATGAGTTCGCCGATGAAGTTCAACGCGATATCCGGATTCGATCTGGAAGTTGTAGAATACGTGCCCTCCGAGTGACTTGAGGCGGCATTGACGCCCTCTGCTCGAGTCCAGACCCCTGTCGAGGCCGCTTGTATGCGGCCTCGCTCTTGAAGATGAGAATATCGGAATGACCCTGAAGACCATCGAAGGTACCTTCATCGCCCCCAAAGGTCGCTATGCTTTGGTGGTTGGCCGCTTCAACAGCTTCGTCGTTGAAAGCCTGGTAAGCGGTGCCGTTGATGCCCTGGTACGCCACGGTGTCAGCGAAAGCGACATCACCATCATCCGTGCCCCGGGCGCCTTTGAAATCCCGCTGGTAGCACAGAAGGTCGCCCAGCAAGGCGCCTACGACGCGATCATCGCCTTGGGCGCCGTGATCCGTGGCGGTACCCCGCACTTCGAATATGTAGCGGGCGAATGCACCAAGGGCCTGGCCCAGGTGTCCATGGAGTTCGGTGTTCCAGTCGCCTTCGGCGTGCTGACCGTCGATTCCATCGAGCAAGCCATCGAGCGTTCCGGCACCAAAGCCGGCAACAAAGGTGCTGAAGCTGCCCTGTCCGCACTGGAAATGGTCAGCCTGCTGGCGCAGTTGGAGGCCAAGTGATTAGCGACGAAAGCGATCGTTTCAACCCGCGCGATCCAAAACCTGCGGATGCCGGCAAGCCCTCGAAGAGCGCCAAGCGCCGCGAAGCCCGCAAGCTCGCGACCCAGGCACTGTACCAGTGGCACATGGCCAAGCATTCGCTGAACGAGGTAGAGGCGCAGTTCCGGGTGGATAACGATTTCACCGATGTCGACGGTGCCTATTTCCGCGAGATCCTGCATGGGGTTCCGGCGAGCAAAAATGAAATCGACGCGGCACTGAAGCCTTGCATGTCCATCGCCCTGGAAGAACTCGACCCGGTCGAACTGGCCGTGCTGCGCTTGTCGACCTGGGAATTGATGAAGCGGGTCGATGTGCCATACCGCGTAGTGATCAACGAAGGTGTGGAACTGGCCAAGGTCTACGGCGCCACTGACGGCCACAAGTTCGTCAATGGTGTGCTGGACAAGCTGGCACCGTCGCTTCGCGAAGCTGAAGTGAAGGCGAACAAGCGCTGATTCTGGCGCTGCCTGGCCATGGGTGAGTTCGAGCTGATCAACCATTACTTCGCCGCCGCGCCTTGTGCGCAGGGCGGCGAGGGCGTGGCCCTGGGTATCGGCGACGACTGCGCCCTGCTGGCCGTTCCTCCCGGTGAGCAACTGGCGGTGTCGACCGACACCCTGGTCGCCGGTGTGCATTTTCCCGCTGTCTGCGATCCGCTGCTGCTTGGCCAGCGTTCGTTGGCCGTGGCCGCCAGTGATCTGGCCGCCATGGGCGCGACCGCGATCGGCTTCACCCTCGCCCTGACCCTGCCGGACGTTGGCCCTGACTGGTTGGCGGCGTATGCTGACGGCCTCAGCCGCATGGCCCAGCGTTGCCGCATGAGCCTGATCGGGGGTGACACTACCCGAGGCCCGCTGAGCATTACCGTCACCGTGTTTGGCCGCGTGCCGGCAGGCCAGGCGTTGCGCCGCAGCGGTGCGCGGCCAGGCGACCTGCTGTGCGTCGGCGGTGTGCTGGGCAAGGCGGCTGGCGCACTGCCGCTGGTGCTGGGCGAGCGCGAGGCGCCTGCCGAGCAGGCCGATCCGCTGCTGGCTCATTACTGGTCGCCCATGCCGCAGCTGACCCTCGGAGCGCTGCTGCGTGGCCGGGCCACGGCGGCGCTGGACATCTCCGATGGCCTGCTCGCGGATTGCGGGCACATCGCCAAGGCGTCCAGCGTTGCGCTGGAGGTGAACCTGGCTCAGGTGCCAGTGTCTCCTGCTGTAGAGGCATTCCTCGGCCGCGACGCGGCGGTACAGGCAGCCCTCGCCGGTGGCGACGATTACGTGCTGGCCTTCACGCTGCCGCCAGAGGCGCTGGCGCCCCTGGCTGATCTCGGCTTTGTCGAGGTGCATACCATTGGTCGTGTGCTTGAAGGGCAGGGCGTGACCTTGCGTGACGCACAGGGCCGGGACATCACCCCCGTTCAGCGGGGCTATCAACACTTTAGGGAGACACCGTGACCGATCACCCCAATCAGGTGCCTGCGGAGTTCGTTCCGCCTTCGGTCTGGCGCAACCCGTGGCACTTCATCGCTTTTGGCTTCGGTTCCGGTACCTTGCCCAAGGCCCCAGGCACCTGGGGTTCGCTGGTTGCCATACCGTTCATCCCGTTGTGGCAGATGCTGCCAGACTGGGGCTACTGGCTGTTGCTGGGCGTCAGCATGCTGTTTGGCTTCTGGTTGTGCGGCAAAGTCGCCAATGACTTGCGCGTACACGACCATGAGGGCATTGTCTGGGATGAGATTGTCGGCATGTGGATCACCCTCTGGCTGGTGCCGGAAGGCTGGCAGTGGCTGCTGGCAGGGTTCCTGATGTTCCGCTTCTTCGACATCCTCAAACCATGGCCGATCCGCTGGATCGACCGCCATGTGCACGGAGGCGTCGGCATCATGCTTGACGATATTCTGGCCGGCGTTTTTGCCTGGCTGGGCATGCAGGTTCTGGTGTGGGCAGTTGCCTGAACAGGGAGCGCGTGAATGGCCATAAGGACTGTGCTGCTGGCAATGCTGCTAAGCGTTGCGCCATGGGTGGCGGCGGCTGAAGGTGTGCCGAAGCAGATCCACCTGGTCAGTGAGGAGTGGCTCGATTACACCAACGCTGACGGTACCGGGGTAGCCTGGGATGTGCTGCGCAAGGTGTTCGAGCCGGCAGGGGTCAAGGTAGTGACCCAGAGCGCGCCCTACAGCCGTGCGGTCGGGCTGGTGAAACGTGGCGAGGCCGATGCCTGGGTGGGTTCGTACAAGGAAGAGAACGACGACAACCTGTACCCGCGCTGGCACTTCGATATGGACCACATCTACGCCTTGGGCCTGGCCAGCAAACCTGCGCCAACTCCGCAGAATGTGGGCAAGTATCGGTTGGCCTGGGTGCGTGGCTACGATTACGGCAGCTACTTGCCTGATGTGCATGAATTCCGTGAAATTCAGCGCCGCGAAGGCATTTTGCCGATGCTTGAGCATGACCGGGTCGACTTTTACATCGATGCCCAGACCGAAGTCAATTATGTGCTGAGCCAGGCGCCCCGGCCCGAGCGCTTCCGCCGTACCCATGTGGCCGAACTACCGCTGTACTTGGCCTTCGCCCGCAACGGCCAGGCCAAGGCACTGTGTGACCTGTTCGACAAGCGCATGGACGAACTGGTGCGCAGTGGCGAACTGAAGCCGATTTTCGAGCGCTGGAAGCAGCCGTATCCGTTCACTGCAGATAGCAAACCGCATTGAGGCTACCCGCTTCATGGCTTGGCGCGGACCCTGTGGGAGCGGGCGTGCCCGCGAAGAATTCATCGCGGTGCATGGCACCGGCTACGCCGGTGTTCGCGGGCTCGCCCGCTCCCACAAGTATCCGAGCAAGGCTAAAGATCGAGCGACGGTCTCTGCTAAGCATCGAACTTTTCGATCTTAACCCACGGTATTCAGCCCGCCCACAGCCTGCAACCGGCTGATACAATCGGCTACGAGAAATTTTCAACTTATTCCAGGAGCACAACGTGCCCGTCGTCTTTGTTGCCGCCTCTAAACTCCCGACGCCATTCGCCACCTTCACCATGCACGGCTTCCTCGACGAAGCCACTGGCCGCGAGCACGTAGTGCTCAGCCTGGGTGACATCGCGGACGGCCAGCCGGTGCTGGGGCGCCTGCATTCCGAGTGCCTGACCGGCGATGCCCTGTTCAGCCAGCGCTGTGACTGCGGTTCGCAGCTGGAGGCCGCGCTGCAGGCCATCGCCCGTGAAGGCCGTGGGGTGCTGCTGTACCTGCGTCAGGAAGGCCGTGGTATCGGCCTTTTGAACAAGATTCGCGCCTATGAGCTGCAGGATGGCGGTGCCGATACTGTCGAAGCCAATGAACGCCTGGGCTTTGCCGCCGACCAGCGCGACTACGCCATGTGCTTGCCGATGCTGGAGCACCTGGGCGTGAAGGCCCTGCGCCTGATGACCAATAACCCGCGCAAGGTCAAAGCCCTGACCGACATGAACATCGTGGTTGCCGAGCGTGTGCCGCTGCACACCGGTCACAACCCGCACAACCGCTACTACCTGGCGACCAAGGCTGGCAAACTCGGCCACATGCTGGGCAATGAGCACCAGGGCGAGGCGCCCCAGGCGTGACCCGCGCCGAGGTCAAGCGGCGCTTGGCACTGGCCTGGTGGCAGTACCTGGCGGTGGGCCTGGTGCCGCTGCCGGTAATGGCCTGGGCCTTTGGTGGTGGCGACGCGCTGATTCCGGTGCTGGCCATGCCACTGTTCATCGCCGGCGCGGCGAGCATGTTCCTCAGCCTGCCGCGTTTCGGCGCCTACAAGCGCGCACTGATTGCCACCTCCAAGGTGCTGGGCAGCGGCGAAGAGCCCGCGGCCTGGATCGAACTGGCGCGGGTCCGGCGCATGGCGATGCTGTATGCCTGCATCCCGGCCTGGATTGCCGCGCTGTCGGTGCTGGTCGGCCTTGAAGCGGTACCGCAGATCCTGCTGGCGGTGTCTACCGTGGTGGTGCTGTACCTCTATCGCATTCCGCGCCAGCTCGGCTGATGCGCCTGCTGCCAGGCCTGCTGGCGCTGCTCGCCTGCACCGCACTGGCCGCTGACCCCTTGCGGGTGGTCAGCCTGGCGCCCTCGATGACTGAAATCATGCTTGAGCTGCAGGCCGACGACCTGCTGGTGGGTGTGCTCGACGGTGGTGATCGGCCGGCAGCGTTGCGCGACCTGCCCTCGGTCGGGCGCCAAGGGCAACTGAACATGGAACGCCTGCTCAGCCTGCGCCCCGACTTGCTGTTGCTCTGGCCGGGCAGCGTATCACCTGCCCAGCGCGACCAGCTCAAGCGCCTGGGCATCGACACCTTCAGTGCAGAACCCCATGACATCGACCAGTTGATCGCGCAGATCGAAGCCATTGCTGTGCGTATCGGCCGTGCCGGCCAAGGCCATCAGTACGCCGAGGCCCTGCGGGAGCGGCTGCGCCAACTACGCCAGCAGTATCAGCGTGACAAGCCATTGCAGGTGTTCTATCAGGTGTGGGACCAGCCGTTGTACACGCTGGGTGGCCGGCAGGTGGTGAGCGATGCCCTGGCCGTGTGCGGGGCACGCAACGTGTTTGCCGACCTCAGCCAGCCGGCGCCGCAGGTGAATGTGGAGTCTGTGCTGCTGCGCAATCCACAGGTCATTCTGGCTGGCGAACAAGCGCAACTGGCGAGCTGGAAGGCCTGGCCGCAACTGCGAGCCGTTGCTGATGGCCGTTTGCTGGTGGTGCCGGACAAAGGGCTTGAGCGGCCCAGCGGGCAAATGGTCGAAGCGACTGCCCGCTTGTGCGCGTTGCTCGCGGCTAAAGCGCCGGGGTCCAGGTAACGCTGAACAACAGCGTGCGGCCTTCCTCGCGGTAAGGGTGGTAGTCTCCCTCGTAGCTGTAAAGGGCGCGGCTCTGAGTGTGGTCCAGCAGGTTATCCAGCTTCGCTTCCAGTTTCACTTCATCAGTGGCTGCCCAGCTACCGCGCAAACCGAGCAGGCCATAGCCGCCGATGCGGTTGCGGTTGGCCTCGTCGTCATAGCTACCGCTGACCGCTTGCCAGCCTGCGCCCACGGTGAAACGCCCGAGCTCACGGTCCAGGTCCACGCTCAACGTGCGGCGTGCACGGCGGGCGAGGGTGTGGCCGCTGTCCCGGTCACGCGGGTCGATCAGCGCCAGGCCCAGCTGGCTGTGCCAGGCGCCCCATTGTTGCGTCAGGGCCATTTCAAAACCGTTGATACGTGCCGAGGCGACGTTGCGGGGTATCGAGTCCTGGCCGAACACGATCGCGTCGCGCAGGTCGGTGCGGTACAGCGAGGCCTCCAGGCGGCTGTCCGACGTCAGCTGGCTGCGCCATTGCAGCTCGTAGCTTCGGGAGTGCTCGGGGGCCAGGTCCGGGTTGCTGAACTGGGGGTAATACAGGTCATTGAAGGTCGGCGCCCGAAAGCCTTCGCTGTAGGACAGCAGCACATCATTCTGCGCATTCAACGGTACGGTCAGGCTGCCGCTCCAGGTGGTCTGGCTGCCGAATTGCTGGTTACGGTCTTGGCGAACGCCCACTTCGGTGGAAAACTGCTCACCCTTGTAGCGGTGCTGGACGAAGACGGCGCGGTTCCAGCGGCTGTCCTCGGTGAAGTCGGTGCTGGCGTGAACGCGGTCTTCGTACCAGTCACCACCGAGCAGCAGGCTGTGTTGCTCGCCCAAGGACAGGTCGTTCTGCCAGGTGACCTGATCACGGTAGGTATTGAACACAAAGCGTTCGGCACTGAGCTTGTCGCGTTTGTCGTCGCGGTTCTCGCTGTGGGCCAGTTCCAGCCGCGAATGCCAGGTATCGGTGAGCTGGGCATCGAAGTAGCTGCCCAGGCTGCTGACGCTGAAATCGGTGTAGGGCTTTTGGCCGAAGCTTTCGAAGGTGACCGGGTCGAAACCGCCGAACGGGTTGTCGTACTCGCTGCGGCCACGGCTGTCGAGCAGGTTCAGGCCGGCCTCGAAGCGTTCACCGAAGGTGTGGCTCAGGCTCAGGTTGAAGGCCTTGTTGCGGTAAGCATCGTGGTCGCCGTCGCTGGCGAACGACGGCCCGGTCGAGTCGATGCCGGCCGTTTCATCCAGGCTGGCACCGAGGTTGAAACGCGTCGCGCCATTACCCCCTGAGAGCCCCAGGCTGCGTTGAAACGTCTGGTTGCTGCCCGCCGCCAGGCGCAGGCGTGGTTGCAGGCCGGGGCCATTGCTGCGGCGGGTGAATATCTGGATCACGCCGCCAATCGCATCGCTGCCGTACACCGCCGAGCGCGAGCCGCGCAGTACTTCAACCCGTTCGATCTGGTCAACGTTCAGAAACTGCAAACCGCTGTCGCCGGAGGTGGCGTTGGCAATGCGAACGCCATCGACCAGCACCAGGCTTTGCGCTGCCTTGGTGCCACGGATGAAGATGCCGGGCAGGCTGCCACGGCCACCGGTGGGTGCTACTTGCACGCCGGGTACACGGCTGAGCAGGTCGGTGACGCTGGTGGGTTGCAGGCGGTCGATGTCGGTGCGGGTGAACACGGTATTGGCAGCGCTGGTGTCGGTGCGCGACTCGACCTGGCGGCTGGCGCTGATCAGTACGTCAGGGAGCTTGAGGGCGTCGTCGCGCTCAGTAGCCAACAGTGGCAGGGGGAGGCAGAGCAGGGTGGCAAGGGCTGGGGATTTCATCAGTAGTACCATTTTGCGAGGGCTGCGCCCTCGATCGCGACACAAGGCCGCTCCCACAGCTATTGCACAGGCCGGGAGAGCGGCGCGGTCTCTGTGGGAGCGGCCTTGTGTCGCGAAAGGGCCGCAAAGCGGCCCCGGGAATTACAAGCCGAGCCTGGCCATGCGGGCTTTCACCGAAGCTTCGATCCCGGCCGCATCCAGCCCACACTCGGCCAGCATCTGCGCCGGCTTGGCATGCTCGACATAGATGTCGGGCAAGCCCAGGTGCAGCAGCGGCTTTAGCACTGCCTGGCCGGCAAGGAACTCACCCACCGCAGCACCGGCGCCGCCCATGATGGCGTTTTCTTCGATGGTCACCAGCAGCTCATGGCTGCCAGCCAGCTCCAGCACCAGGGCCTCGTCCAGCGGCTTGACGAAACGCATGTCGACTACCGTGGCGTTGATCTGCTCGGCCACCTGCATGGCCTCGGCCAGCTGCACGCCGAACACCAGCAGGGCGACTTTCTCACCGTGACGGCGAACCACGCCCTTGCCGATTTCCAGTGGCTCCAGATCGCCGCTGATCGGTGCATTCGGGCCGGTGCCGCGCGGATAGCGCACGGCAGCCGGGCCGTTGTACAGGTGACCGGTGCTGAGCATCTTGCGCAGCTCGTTCTCGTCGCTTGGCGTCATCACCAGCATGCCCGGGATGCAGCGCAGGTACGACAGGTCGTAGCTGCCCGCATGGGTCGGGCCGTCTTCGCCGACCAGGCCGGCACGGTCGATGGCGAACAGCACGTCGAGGTTCTGCACGGCCACGTCGTGGATCAGCTGGTCGTAGGCACGCTGCAGGAACGTCGAGTAGATCGCCACCACCGGCTTGCTACCCTCGCAGGCCATACCGGCCGCCAGGGTTACAGCGTGCTGCTCGGCGATCGCTACGTCGAAGTAGCGCTCCGGGTAGCGCTCGCTGAAGTCGACCAGGTCGGAGCCTTCCTTCATCGCCGGGGTAATGCCCACCAGGCGGTTGTCGGCGGCGGCCATGTCGCACAGCCACTGGCCGAACACGGCGGAGTATTTCGGGCCGCTGACTTTCTTCGGTGCGGCTGGCTTGTCGGCCGGCTCCAGCTTGGTGATGGCGTGGTAGCCGATCGGGTCGACCTCGGCCGGGGCGAAGCCTTTGCCCTTCTTGGTCACCACATGCAGGAACTGCGGGCCTTTCAGGTCACGCATGTTGCGCAGGGTGGCGATCATGGTCGGCAGGTCATGGCCGTCGATCGGGCCGATGTAGTTCCAGCCCAGCTCTTCGAACAGCGTGCCTGGCACCAGCATGCCCTTGGCGTACTCTTCGGTGCGGCGGGCAATTTCCCAGGCGCCGGGCAGGCGCGACAGTACCTTCTTGCTGCCTTCGCGCATGCTCGCGTAGGTGCGGCTGGAGAGGATCTTGGCCAGGTAGTTGGACAGGCCGCCGACATTGCGCGAAATCGACATGTCGTTGTCGTTGAGGATCACCAGCATGTCGGCGTTGACTTCCTGGGCGTGGTTCAACGCCTCGAAGGCCATGCCGGCAGTCAGTGCGCCGTCCCCGATCACCGCGATCGACTTGCGTGCGCTGTTTTGCAGGCGGGCAGCAATGGCCATGCCCAGCGCGGCGCTGATCGAGGTGCTGGAGTGGCCGACGCCAAAGGTGTCGTACTCGCTCTCGCTGCGGCGCGGGAAGGCGGCGATGCCGTCCTTCTGGCGCAGGCTGAGCATGCGGTTACGGCGCCCGGTGAGGATCTTGTGCGGGTAGGCCTGGTGGCCCACATCCCACACCAGCCGGTCGTCCGGAGTGTCGAACACGTAGTGCAGGGCGATGGTCAGCTCGATCACGCCCAGACCGGCACCAAAATGCCCACCGGTCTGACCCACGGTGTAGAGCAGTTCCTGGCGCAGTTCGTCGGCCAGGGTCTCCAGGTCGGCTTCGGCCAGCCGGCGCAGGCCGGCAGGCGTGTCAGCGCGGTCGAGCAACGGCGTGACCGGGCGTTCGCGGGGAATCTCTTGAAACGTCGTGGGCATCAGGCGAGTCGTTATAGGTGTGTGAAGACGCGGCAGTTTACCCCATTGTAGGAAATACTGCCCATTCAGACGGGTGTCGCACGGGGCGCACAGCGGCCCCAATCAATCAGTGACGGCGTTCGACGATGTAGCGTGCCAATGCCCGCAGCGGCTCGGCTGTTTCACCGAATCCTTGCAGTGCGATCAGCGCCTGGTCGCGCAGTTCGATGGCATAGGCCTTGGCCGCTTCCAGGCCCAGCAGGGCCGGGTAGGTCGGTTTGTCACGCGCGATGTCAGCACCCTGGCGTTTGCCAAGCGTGGCAGTGTCGCTTTCCACGTCGAGGATGTCGTCCTGCACCTGGAATGCCAGGCCAATGGCCTGGGCATACACCTGCAAGGCATCCAGCTGCGCCTGCTCGGCGCGGGCGCTGGCCAGGGCGCCGAGGCGAACGCTGGCTTCGATCAGCGCGCCGGTCTTGTGCCGGTGCATGAACTCCAGTGCCTGTTGGTCCAGCTTCAGCCCCACCGAACCGAGATCGATGGCCTGGCCGCCGACCATGCCTGCCGGGCCGGCAGCCTTGGCCAGGGCCTGAACCATGCTCAGGCGGATGCTGTCGGCCTGCGGGCTCAAGCCCGGGTCGAGCAGGGCACTGAACGCCAGGCTCTGCAAGCCGTCACCCGCGAGGATGGCGCAGGCTTCGTCGAACGCTTTGTGGGTCGTGGGTTGGCCGCGACGCAGGTCGTCGTCGTCCATGGCGGGCAGGTCGTCGTGCACCAGCGAGTAAGCGTGGATCAGTTCTACCGCGCAGGCTGCGCCGTTGGCCTGTGCGGCCGGGGCGCCCAAGGCTTCGCAGGCCGCATAGGCCAGTAACGGGCGTACGCGCTTGCCGCCGTTCATCACGCTGTAGCGCATGGCGGCGTAAAGGCGCTCCAGCTCTTTGGACGGGGCAACGAACAGCGGTTCAAGGGCAGCGTCGACCCGAGCCTGGCAACTGGCCTGGTAGGTGCCGATCATGCCTCTGGCTCCGCGTCGAAAGGCTGTGCAGCCAGTTCGCCGTCGCGTTCCAGCAGGATCTGTACCTTCTGTTCGGCTTGTGCCAAAGCACCTTGGCAATCACGGGTCAGGGCGATGCCTTGCTCGAAGGCGGCCAGCGACTCTTCCAGCGACAACTCGCCGTTCTCCAGGCGCTCGACCAGAGTTTGCAGGTCTGCGAGGGATTGCTCGAAATCGAGGGAGGCTTTTTTGCGGGCCATGGCGACTGTCTCGGTGGCGGGTCAGAACCGCGCGACGTTAGCAGAGCTGCGCTAGGGGAGCAAACTTCGGCTGGATTTGCCGGCCTCTTCGCGGGACAAGCCCGCTCCCACAGGTACCGCGCAAGCTTCGAGCCTGTGAAGAACCTGTGGGAGCGGGCTTGCCCCGCGAATGGGCCGCAAAGCGGCCCCGTGCGGTCTATCAGGCTGGCTCAGCTTCCCGTGCAACCATGGCCTCACGGTACCGCGCCAGCTCTTCGATGGTCAGCACCGGCAGATTGTACTGGCGCGCGTACACCGCCACCTGCTCGCCACGCGCCATGCTGCCATCGGGGTTCATCAGTTCGCACAGCACCGCAGCGGGGCGCAGGCCGGCCAGGCGCGCCAGGTCCACCGAACCTTCGGTGTGGCCACGGCGGGTCAGAACCCCGCCATTGCGCGCACGCAGCGGGAACACATGCCCCGGGCTGACGATATGGCGCTGTTCGGCGCTGGAGCGCAGTGCTGCAGCGATGGTGGTAATACGGTCCTGGGCAGAAACCCCGGTGGTGATGCCCTCGGCCGCCTCGATGGTGACGGTAAAGCCGGTACCGTGGCGGGCCTGGTTGTTCTGCACCATGGGCGCCAGCTGCAGTTCGTCGACGGTGGCTTCGTCCAGGCACAGGCAGACGATGCCGCTGCAGTCGCGAATCATCATGGCCATGGTCTGCAGCGTGATGTTCTCGGCGGCGGCAATGATGTCCGCTTCGTCCTCGCGGTCGTCATCGTCAAGCAACAGTACAGGGCGCCCGGCCTGGAAGGCGGCGATGGCGGCGGAAACAGTGGGGAATTGCAGGTGGTTACGGGTGGACATGAAACGCTCCTCGTGAATGATCGATGAACGTCTCGGGGCGAACAAAATGCGCGCGCAGGGGCGCCCTGATGGCCCCTGCCTGACGCCTTCTTTCATCCGGACTATGACCGTCGGCTCTGGAGTTGCACCAGATCTGCTGACCCCCGGCATGGCCGGGGCGCTCGCGGGCTCATCTTTCGATTTACCGCCGGTGGGGACTTGCACCCCGCCCTGAAGACCGGCCAAGCATACCGCACACTGCCACCCCACTGGCAACCCGTGGCCCTACGACCTTTGGCGCAATCGTGCTGTGTCATGGGCTAACAAGTGCGCTGCCCGCACAGGCTTACCGCGACATCTCTTCAATCACCCGCTTTAACGAAGCCGGCAACATCGGCCCATGCCCTAACCCGGAAAACCGCTCGAACCGCACCTGCAACCCTGGCACCCTGGCCAGGTCCGCTGCCAGTTCCCGCGCAGGCCCCTCGACATCGCCCTTTACCTGCGCCCTGGGGTTGGCAGGTTCCTCGCTGCCTCGCATCAGCAGCAGCCGTGCCGGGTGGTCGCCCAAGCGTTGCTCAAGCCCCTGTGCCTCACGCACGATAGCCCCGTCATGCCACCACAATGACGGGCTCGCTGCTGCGTAGTCACTGAATGCTCCGGGCCGGGTGAACAGTGCATGCAGCACGGCCAGCCCACCGTAGGAATGGCCCCACAGCGTCTGTCGCTGCGGGTCGATGGGGGCCAGCCCGGCCACCATCGGCCGCATGCGCTCGGTCAGCAGGTCAAGAAAAGCATCCACGCCGCCACTGGGTTGGCCAGTCAGCGGGTCACGTTGCTCAGCCTGCCCGGGCAACGCCGGGGTGTAGTCATAAGTCCGCCCTGCGCGCTCGATACGCTGATCGGTCTGGTACCCCACGGCCACCAGCACGGGCGCCTGGCCGTCGGCAAGTGTGCCCAGTTGCCGGCTGTCCAGCGCGCCAAGCGCGGCATTGCCGTCGAGCATCCACAGCACCGGGTACCCCGATGCTGGTGCCGGGCGGTTCGGTGTGCCGACCCACAAACGGTAATGCCGCTGGCCATCGGCCGAGTCCAGGTCGAGCTGGCTGAAGCGGTAGGCCAGGTCCTGACGCTGCAGCAGCGAAGTGTCCATCTTCTGGTTGCGCTCGGGCTGCGCCAAGGCAACGGGGGCTGCAAGGGCCAGTGCCAAAGCCAGCGTCAGGGTCATCTTGCTCATCAGGCGTCTCGTCAGGGCTTTGCGAGGAACGCAAGGCTGTAGTGCCCAGATGATAATCAGTCCTGATTGAGCGTAAAGCGCATTAACTTTCTAAACCGTCCCGGGCAGCCGGCAAGGTCATGTGCAGGCACAGGCCTGGGTGGCCATTGCTGGCCCACAAGCGGCCGCCTTGCAGCTCGATGGCGCGGCGGGCGATGGCCAGGCCCAGGCCGAAGCCCGCGCCGCTGTCGGCCAGGCGCTGGTAAGGCTTGAAGATGCGGTCAAGGTCGGCGTCCGGTACGCCAAGGCCCTGGTCGCTCAGGCGCAGGTGCCAGCAGTCGCCCTCACGCCAGCCATCCAGGCTGACCCGGCCCTCGGCCGGCGAGTGGCGGATGGCATTGCGCAGCAGGTTTTCCAGGGCCTGTGCCAGGCTGTCCAGATGAGCCTGTACCAGGCATTCGGTACCGAGCGAACACGGCAGGCGTGCACGGTCCCAGCCGCTCTCGAAGCAAACGTCCTGGCACAGTGCCTCCCATACGGAAACCATCAATACCGGCTCGGTCGGCAAGCTGGGTTGTTCGGTGTCCAGCCAGGCCAGGTCCAGCGTGTCTTCCAGCAGCTTCTGCATGTCGGCGACTTCGCGGTCCAGGCGCTCGCGTAACTGCGGCGGCGGCAAGTCGCTGTCGTGGGCGATGCGCAGTCGCGCCAGGGGTGTGCGCAACTCGTGAGACAGCGTGCGCAACAGCAGGCGCTGTTGCTCCAGGCTCTGACGCAGGCGCCCGGCCATGTGTTCGAAGGCCTGTGCCAGTTCACCCAGCTCGTCACGGCGTTCCAGCAGGGGCAGGGCGGGGCTGTCCAGGTCATCGGCACGCAGAGCGTCGGCGCGGTCGCGCAGGCGGTTCAGCGGTACGACCAAATGCCGATACAACGCCAGGCCCAGCAGCAGGGCGAGCAGTGCTGGGGCAACGCCGTGGGTGATGACGTGCGTCCACGGCGTCAGGCCGGTGGGCAGCAGGCGTTCCGGCAGTTGCAGCACCAGGCGGCCGTGCTCAGGGTGTTGCGGGAAGTCGATGCTGACGTAGGGCAACTCATCCTGCAGGCGCCGGCTCATCGGCCAATCCAGTTTGCGCATGAAGGTCAGGTGGCTGGCCTCCTCGGCACTCAGCGCCGTGGTGCCGAGGCTTTGCAGGTGCGGCCCGATCACCGCCACCCAGGTGTCCTCGGCCTGTTCCAGTTGCCTGCGCCACGCCTCGGCACCGCTCGCGCCGCCTTGGTTCCAGGCGTCTTCGGCCTGTTGCGCATAGCGCGCCAGGTACTCCTGGTCGGCCTGGGACAGAAAGTAGGTGCTGCGTTCCACTGACAAGCCCCAGGTCCAGATCAGCCAGACCAGCAACAGGCAGAAGCTGACCTGCAATACAGCCAGTTTCCACAGCAACGGGTGGCGACGCATCAGGGCTGTTCCGTGTCGACCAGGATGTACCCCTGCCCGCGCACGGCCTGGATTTGCAGGTGCTGGGCACTGATGTCGGCCAGTTTGCGGCGCAGGTTGCACACATGCACATCCAGGCCCCGGTCCAGGCGGGTATAGGCCCGGTGCAGCACGGTCTGGTACAGGAAGGGTTTGCTCAAGGCTTCGCCGGGGTGCGCCCGCAGCGTGACCAGCAAGCGGAACTCGGACGCGGTGAGGCCAGCGGCGTTGCCATGGTGGATAACGTCCTGGCGGTCGTGGTCCAGCATCACCTCGCCGACGTCGGCACGCAGCGCCGTGCCGCGATCAAATGCCACGCGCCGCAGCAAGGCATCGGCCCGTGCGTCCAGCTCCGCCAGGCTGAAGGGTTTTGGCAGGTAGTCGTCGGCACCACGAGTGAAGCCACTGATGCGGTCCTGCTCGGCCCCCAGCGCCGACATCAGCATGACCGGGACCGCCTGCTGGCGGCGCAGCTCATCAAGCAGGCTGAGGCCGTCGATACCCGGCAGCATGATGTCCAGCAACACCAGTTCGAACGCTGATTGCCGAATCGCGTCCAGCGCCTGGGTGCCAGTGGCACAGGCATGCACCCGGAAACCGCGTTTGAGGAAATGGCGTTCCAGGTCCTGACGCAGGCTTGCGTCGTCTTCGGCGAGGAGAAGTGAGATGGGCACGGCGAGCCTTGAATGAGAACCTGTATCAGTTACGGATCATCCCATTGCCAGCAGGGGAGGGCAACGCCTGGGTGTGTTAAGAAGGTTAATCCTGCTGCGCCCCCCTTTTCCCTCCGGTATCGTTCGCAAAAAGCAACTTGTTTCGTTTGCGAATTATTATCATTTGGGCGAAGGGTGTGTCATGAACGGTTTCAAACGTGTGGGGAGCTCGCGACGGGCTCGGGGCTGGCTGGTGCTGGGGTTGCTGGCGCCGTTTTCGTTGTCGGCACTGGCTGAAACGCTAGCGACTCAGGCGGCAGCCGAGGACGGCTCGCTGGATCTGCCGGCACTGACCATCGAAGGCAATCGCCTTTACGACATGCTGCCCTCGGAAACCACGGGTGGCTACAGCGTCGATGCAGCCACCGTCGGCACCAAGACGCCAGCAGCGCTGAAGGACATCCCGCAGTCGATCACCGTGTACACCCAGGATTACGTCAAAGACCGCCAGTTCGTGCACCTGGACGACCTGGCCAAGTACACCGCCGGCCTGCGCACTCTGACCAACGACAGCGGCCGTTCGTCGATCTACGCCCGTGGCTACGAGTACAGCGAGTTCAACATCGATGGCCTGCCGGCACCGATGGCCAGCATCTTTGGTACCGTGCCGTCGCTGGCGGCGTTCGACCGTGTCGAAATCATGCGTGGCCCGGCCGGGCTGTTCAGCAGCACCAGTGAACTGGGTGGTATCGTCAACATGGTACGCAAGCGCCCGACCGCCGAGTTTCAGGGCCACGTCGAAGGCAGCTATGGCACCTGGGACACCAACCACGAAGAAATCGACCTGAGCGGGCCGCTGGATGACGCCGGCCGCGTACGCGGGCGTTTCATCGCCTCCCGTGACGACACCAATGGCGAAGTCGATTACAACGCCAACACCAGCAACAGCTACTACGGTGTGCTGGATGTCGACCTGGACGACGCCACCACGCTGTCGTTCGGGCTGATGCACGAAGTGAAGAACATCACACCGCACAATGGCTACCCGGCAACGTTGTCCGGTGACGTGCCCGACTTCAGCCATTCCCGTTTCCTGGGGGCTGACTGGAACTACTTCGATGGCAAGACCACCGACCTGGTCGCCGAGCTGACCCACCGCTTCGACAACGGCGGCTATGGCCGTATCGCAGCGCGTGGCTCGCACCGCGACACCAATTACCTGTACGCCTTCACCGCGACCAATGCCACCACCGGTGCCAACTCCGAGCGCGCCAGCGCCCGCGACTTCACCCAGGACACCTACTCGCTGGACGCCAGCTACAGCCAGCCGTTCGAAACCCTCGGCCAGGTCAGCGAATTTGTGGTGGGCACCGACTACAAGAACTACGACACCGAATACCTCAACGGCACCACCAACCTGGGCGCCATCAACGTCAACACCTACTCGCCGAAGCAGTTCGCCAAACCGTCGCCCAACTACAGCACCGAGACCGGCATGCAGGAAGAGGAATACGGCCTGTATTCCAAGGTCACCTTCCGCCCGATCGAGCGCCTGGCACTGATCGCCGGCGGCCGCTTCAGCTGGTACCGCGGTGATTTCTACACCACTACCCTGAGCAGCGGTGCCACTACCAACGACAGCAAACGCGTAGATGGCCACTTCACACCGTATGGCGGCCTGGTCTACGACCTGACCGAGAACCATGCGCTGTACGCCAGCTACTCGCAGGTGTTCAAGCCACAGTCCGACACCGACAGCAACGGCCGGGTGTTGAAACCGCGTGAAGGCGAGCAGTATGAATTCGGCCTCAAAAGCAGCTACTTCGGCGGCGACCTGAATACCCGCTTCTCGGTATTCCGCCTGACCGACAAGAACCGCGCCACCACCGAATACGACGAGGAGGGTGTAGACACCAACTTCTCGGTTGCCTCCGGCAAGACCCGCGTCAAAGGTGCCGAAGTGGAAGTGAGCGGCAAGCTGACGCCGAACTGGGAGCTGCTGGCGGGCTACACCTGGATGGAAACCGAAACCCTCAAGGGCGACGCCGAAACCACGTTCTTCATCATGCCGCGCAACCAGGCTTCGCTGTGGAGCAAGTACACCATCAACCAAGGCCCGCTGACCGGCTTGGCCATTGGCGGCGGTGTATCGGCGATGAGCAACTTCTACGCCGAGAACGGTGGCGTGCGTATCGATGCACCCGGCTATGCCACGGTGGACGCGATGCTGTCGTACCCGGTTACCCCAAAGCTGACGGCCACCTTCAACGTCAACAACCTGTTCGACCGGGACTACCTGTCGCGGGTGGGGTCGACTTCGACATTCAACTTCTATGGGCCGTCGCGCAGCATGACGGTTGGGGCGCGGTATGACTTCTGATAGCTGCCTCTGAGCAGACCTGGCTCCAGGCGGTTGGGCGTTTTCAGGAAATAGAACAATGAAAACAGAGGCTTGCCTAAACCGTTTGGAGTCATGACAAATTTTTGCCGCTTGGCGTGTGTGATCGGCAAACGCGCACTAGAGTTAATGCCCAACGGAGCGCTTGCTGTGTAGGCAGGAGGTCTGCAAGGACGCTGGAACGTTGTTGAGATGGACGGCTGGTATTGAGGAGTAAGCCCCATGTAGACAATGAAATTGTGAGCGTCCTGGCATCCCTGCGAGGGGAATATGATTGAAGACCCATACATCCTGTTCACCCGAATTCCTGTTGTCGTAGACGAACAAGGTAATTTGTTCACAGACCCCCTTTGGGTCAAAGACATTGAGCTTCATTTAAGCTACATAGAACACTTCAGCATGTGTTGCCCTGTAGAGAGAAGCGGCAACCTTGATGGGCTGCAAAGCATCAGTCATCTGGATATAAAACGGCTTTATGGGTTGCGCAAGGACTATGGGCTTGCGTCAGTATTAAAGAATTTCATTCCGAATTTCATCACCGTTTTCAATGCCTGCAAGCGTGCCAGAATCGTTCATTCGGACGGGGCCGGCTGGGCATTCCCCTTGTCTTTCTATGTGTTGCCGCTCAAGCCGTTCTTGCGCTTTCAATGGGTGATTGTCATAGAGTCTTCATTCTGGATGTTGGCTCAGGGGCAGGCGCGAACCCTCCGGGCACTCATCGAACACCATGTACACACCGTTTTGTTGAAGCGCTGCGTGAAGCTGGCGAATGCCAGAATATTTACCCAGTCCTTCTACAAGGACTATTTTCTGGGGCGCAACAACAGCCGCACGTTAATCAACCCTGCCAGCTGGCTCGATAAAAAGTTCATGGCGGCCCCTGAAACCGTCAGGAAACGATTCGAAGGCAGGCGCAGCCGTGCACTTCACTTGCTTTACCCATCACGCCTTGTTCTGGATAAAGGTGTGCTGGTCGTGCTCGAAGCCATTGAGCAACTGGAGGTCGAAGGGGTTGATATCAGCGTCACCCTTATGGGAGAGGGTGATTTGAAAGCGCACTGCCTGCGCTTTGCAGCTGAAAGGCGCAGTGGCGTCCAGGTGAGCTTTCTGAACGCGGTTGATTATGGCAAAGACTTTTTCAGCATCATTGCCCAGCATGACTGGCTGTTGGTGCCGACATTGAAGCAGGAACAGCCCCGCATCATTTTTGACGCGTTCAGCCAAGGCGTTCCGGTCATTGGGTCCGACACCTCCGGGGTGCTGGACATTACCAGCAAGCGCAACGCCCTGACGTTTGAAACCGGGAACCCGTCCAGCCTGGCAGAGCGCATTCGCCATGCTGCACGGCATCCCGGGCTGGCGTTGGAAATGGGGCTAGCGGGGCTGGATTATGCGACCGGGAAAACACACTTGCAGATGCATCAGGTGCGCGAGGAGTTCCTGAAGAGCAGCTTGACGCCCTCTGCCAACCCACGCGCCGAACATGACTGACGGCGGGCCGCCCGATCACCGACCGATTATCACCTGCCCACCACTCTGTCGAACCTGCAGTCCGTAGGTCTGCGCCAGCATGGCCAACGCCAGCGGCAGGTCATCGACCGGGAAGGTGCCAGACACCCGCAGCTCGCCCAGCGCAGGGTCGCACTCAAGGCGCCGGTCGGCGTAGCGCATCAAGGCTTGCGCCCACTGTTGCAATGGCATGTCATCGGCCACCAGCAAGCCGCGTTGCCAAGCCAGGCTGGTGTCGCGGACCCCCTCGATAAGTCCCAGACGCTCTCGGTTGAACCGAACCTGCTGCCCGGCGCGGATGATGTTCTCGCCTGCCGCCGGGCTGGCGCCTTCGGGGCGTACCTGCACGGCGCCTTCATACACCTCAAGCAAGGTTTCATCGGCCAGTTGGCGCACGCTGAACCGTGTGCCCAGCGCGAGCAATTGACCCTGCAGAGTCTGCACCTTCAGCGGCCGTGGGTCGGCAGCGGTGACGATGTACACCTCGCCACGGCGCAGGTGCAGCAGCCGTTGCGCGCTGTCGAAAAGCAGCGCCAGGGCGCTGTCGGTATTGAGGATGATCTGCGTGCCGTCGGCGAGCCGTGCGTGTTTGCGCTCACCCACAGCCGTCTGGTAATCACTGGCAAAACGCCCGGCCTGGGAGCGCCAGCCCCACCACCCAAGTGGGACGGCACCCATCAGCAGCACCAGGCCGCGCAGTACCGCGCGCCTGCCTGACGGGCGTTGCAGGGTGGGCCTGGCCAGCGTTGGCGGCAGGCTGCCCAGGCGTGAAAGCAGGCGCTGCGCCCTTTTCCATGCACGCTCGTGCTCCTCACTGGCAAGCCGCCAGCGTTCCAGTTCGAGCTGTTGGGCAGGTAGCAGCGGCCCTTCCTGCATCAGCATCAGCCACGAGGCTGCCTGGGCAAGCACAGGCTGCGCGATGGCATCGTCGGGCGTTGCACTGCCGTTATTCATCGGGCATCTGCGTCAGGCAGGCCAGGTAGGCCTCGTGGATGTACTTCTTCACCGTCGGCAGGGCTATGTTCAAGGCCACGGCAATGTCTTTGTGCTTCATGCCGTCCAGTGTCGCCATCAGGAATGCCTGCCTTGCGCGCGGTCGCAGCTTGTCCAGTATTGCGTCGATCTCGTGCAGGGTTTCGAGGATCACACATTGCAGCTCAGGCGAAGGGTGCTCGGGCTCAGGCAGCAACAGCAGCGCTTCGAGCCATGCCTGCTCCAGCGACTGCCGCCGTCGCCAGCTGACCAGCACGCAGTTCGCGATGCGTGTCAGGTAGGCGCGGGGTTGACGGATGGGTTCAGCCCGCGCGCCCTCGCGGCTGGCCAGCACACGCAGGAACGTATCCTGGGCCAGATCGTCGGCCACCCCGCGCCCCCACGACCTCAGGCGGTAGGCAAGCCAGTTACGCAGCCAGGCGTGATTCTCGATGTACAGCGTTTCGATGCTGCACGGCTCGGTACTGTTCGGCGGGGAGAAGGGAGCATTCATCGTCGATTGAATTGATTCAGAGGCTGTCGCAAATGCAAACCATTATCACTAGAATTGCTCAAGTCACAAGGCCAGTTCGGTAAATTCGGCCCTTGCCCGTTCATTCATATCCTTTTTTCGATCTCGTGCGACAGAGGAGGTAACAGCCCGCCGCCAGTGGCAGGCGCAATCCCTACGAGCGAGAAAAGCATGCTCCCAGTACGTTGTCCTTCACCTGCTCCGCGCCCTCGGCCTTGCCTGTCGCCCATCACCTTTGCCCTGCGTTGCACGATGATCAGTTGCTGCGGCGCAGGCCTGTTGAACACCAGCGTGGTTCTGGCCCAGGGTGCCGACAAGGCTGCGCTCACGGCTACCCGCCTGGACGACGCCACGCTGCGTGACTACAACATTGCCCAAGGCCCTTTGGGCGCTGCGCTGGGCAGCTTCAGCAGCCAGTCCGGGCTGCTGGTGTCGTACGAGCCTGAGCTCACCCGCGGGCGAACCGCGCCCGCCCTGAAAGGGCGGTACACGGTCAGCGAGGGCATGCAGCGGTTGCTCGCCAACACCGGGTTGCAGCTGGTGCCAAGTGCTACCGGGAGCTACGTGTTGATGGAGCAGGGTACGGCTGCCCGTGCTGCGGCAGAGTTGTCGCCGACAATGGTCGAGGCCGCCGCCCAGGGCCCGCAGGCGGATACCTACAGGGCGCCGCGTTCGTCAGTGCACCTGACCAGCGAGCAGATCGACCGCTTCGGCCGGGTCTCGGCGGGCGACCTGCTTAACGGCGTCCCCGGCGTGCAGGTGGGTGACACCCGCAATGGTGGCGCCCTGGACGTCAACATCCGCGGCATCCAGGGCCAGAGCCGGGTGGCCGTCAAGGTCGATGGTTCCGAGCAGGCCCTGGATGTCTACCGAGGCTATGGCGGTACCCAGCAGCGCAGCTATATCGACCCCGACCTGATCAGCAGCCTGACTGTGAACAAAGGGCCGTCAACCAGGTCCGGGGCGATTGGCGGCACGGTGGAGATGCAGACGATCGGTGTGCAGGACATTCTGGTGGACGGTAACCAGGTCGGCGTACGCCTCAAGGGCGATTTCTGGGACAACGGCGTAGCCCCCGTTCACCGCAGCTCCAGTTCCAAAGATGAAAGCCTGTCGGCGCCCCCACGCGACAGCCGCGGCAGCCTGTTTGGCTCCGAAGCCGAATCTGGCAGCGCGGCTTTTGCCTTCACCACCGAGCGGCTGGACGTGGTGGCGGCGTATGCACACCGCAACCAGGGCAACTACTTTTCCGGCAAGAAGGGCCAGGACCGCTACCGCATCCATGATGAAGACGGCCGGGAGCAGCCGAGCGTGGCGATGACCTACAACGCCGGCGAGGAAGTGCTCAACTCTTCATCGAAAACCGACTCGTACCTGTTGAAGGCGACCTGGCGGATAGCCGACGACCATACGCTGGACCTGGGCTATCGCCGTTACGACGGCCGCACTGCCGAGATCATGCCTTCCGACATCTACCGCTTCGGCACTGCGGGTATCTACCAGTACCCCTTGGGCGAGGTGAAGATCGATACCTACACGGCGCGCTATCACTACCTGCCTGCCGGCAATCCGTGGGTCGACCTGACCAGCAACCTGTGGATGACCGATGCCACGACGAGCTTGTTGAGTTCGGCCTGGACGGCGCCTGTTTCGCAGTTGTTTCGTACTGACCGCAGCTGGACCCGCCAGGACAACCGCCGTATTGGTGGCGACCTGAACAACGTCTCCCGGTTCGAGACGGCCCATGGTGACTTCAAGCTCGACCTGGGTGGTGCCTTCCAGCTCGAAGACCTGCAACCGCAGAAAAGTGTGCTCATCACCCAGCATGACATTGACGCCAACCGCACCCTGCGCGATGCCTCCCGGCAGGAGTTCAGCTTCAACGGCAAGCTCGAGTACCAGCCGATCGAGCAACTGACCTTGTGGGGTGGTGGCCGTTACAGCCATTTCCACACCAAGGACAACACCGTGCTGTCCACCGCCCGGCGTGAGGACCGCGAGGTACGATACATTTCGGCAAGTGGCCCGAAAGGCTGGGGCAGCATGACCTGGTTCCCCGACCAGAACGGCCAGTACACCGATGCCACCGACCCCAGGCTGAACAACGGCATCGTCTTCGGCAACAGCAACGAGCCGTTCAATGGCGTGCGCTTCAACGACTTCGGCGCCACCAGCGTGGACGTCAACCCCGAAGGCATCAGCAGCGTGGTCACCGGCTACGACCACAGCCCGCAGGGCAGCAGCAGTGGCGGCGGCTTCTCGCCGGCATTCGGCATCAACGTCGAGCTGATGCCCGACACGTTCTTCTACGTCACCTACACCCAAGGCCTGCGCCTGCCATCCCTGTTCGAAACCAGCCAAGGCACCCAGCAAGTCGCCCCCGGCAAAAGCCTGAAGCCCGAACGCTCGCAAAGCTGGGAGATCGGCGTCAGTGCGCTGCGCGACAACCTGTTTACCGAACACGATTCGGCCGCGATCAAGCTTGCCTACTTTGACAACGTGATCAAGAACTACATCACCCGCTACTACGACCCAAGCCCAGGGCTTTGGGGCCTGATGACCTTCAGCAACACCGACAGCTTCAGCACCCGCGGCCTTGAGCTGCAATCGCACTACGACGCCGGCCGTGTGTTCGCCGATCTCTCGGCCACCTACTACCTGAAGACCGAGACTTGCGACGCGGAATTCGCCGGCAAACTGCGCGCCACGGCCAACCCGTACCAGAAGACCGAGAACACGCCCAACTGTACGCCGGGCAGTTTCATGGGCTCTTACACCAACACCCAGAACCCGCCACGGTTTTCCGCCAACCTGACCAGCGGCGTACGCTTCTTCGACGAGGCACTGACTGTGGGTGGACGGGTAACCTACACCTCCGGGCCCACCAACACCCTCGACAAGCCCTGGCAGTCCGGCGCCACCACGCCGCAAGTTGAATACCGCTCGGTGGCGCTGTTCGATCTGTTCCTCAAGTACAAGTTGCTGGAGAACACCGAGGTGAATGCCTCGCTGCAGAACCTGACCGACCGCTACTACCTGGACCCGCTGGCGCAAAGCTTTATGCCGGCGCCGGGGCGGACGTTGCGGGTGGGGGTAGTGACGCGGTTCTGAGGGCCGGGGCGCGATCGGCTTGAACTCGCTCACATTGCGAATGATTCTCACAGCCAGTATCCTGCCCCGCGTTCAGGTGTCTTTCACACATTCGGAGTGCGCAGTGGCTGACAACATGGAGCGTTTATTTCGCCTTTACCACCGCGAACTCCAGCAAATCGCATACCGTCGCCTGGGTGATCGTGAGCTGGCCGCCGACCTTACGCAGGACACGTTCCTGCGGTATGTAAGCCTGGACCGTCAGGCCCGGACCGATACCATCTGTAATCCACAGTTCTTTCTGATCCGGGTAATGCGCAACCTGATCATCGACTTCTGCCGCGGCCGCGCCCGCCGTGGCAGCCAGGCAGCGCTGGAAGACCTGCAGGACGAACTGCTCGATCCAGCCCCGGGGCCGGCAGAACTTTTGCTGCTGCGCGAGCAATTGCGTTTGCTGCATCAGGCGCTTGGCCAACTCCCTGAAAACTGCCGGCACGCGCTGTTGCTGAACCGGCTTGAGGGCTTGGGGCATGCAGCAATCGCCGAACGCCTCGGTGTGTCGCCAAGCATGGTGAGCAAGTACATCATGCGTGCTCTGAGCCACATCGCCAGCCGCTTGGGGATGATGGAAGACTGAATGAAACCTGGCTCTTCCCAATCAAGCCAAAGCGCTTTACGCGAACAGGCCTTGCAATGGCTGGTGGACCTGCATTCCGGTGACGAGCAAAAAGCCGACTGGGAGGGGTACCTGTGCTGGTGTGATACATCGCCTGAACATCAACGGGCGGCGCGGGCGGCAGAGCAATTGTGGGAACGACTAGGCAGTGCTTTGCAGCCTGCTACCCCTCGCTCTCGACGCGTGCCTGTGTTGGGGCTGCTTTTGGCGCTGGGCTTAGGGGCGGGGTTGACGTGGCAAGGCGCAGACCAAGGCTGGTTGGCGGACCAGCGCACCGGTGTGGGTGAGCGCCGAACCCTGCACCTGGCCGATGGATCGCGAATGGAGTTGGCCCCGCAAACCCGGGTTGACATTGATGTGGAAGGCCAGCGGCGCTTGCTGCGGCTTTACAGCGGTGAGTTGTATGTTCAGGTGGCAGCCGACCCACAGCGGCCTTTTGAGGTCGAAGCTGCGAACGGGCGCATCCGTGCCTTGGGTACAGAATTCGATGTGCGCCGCAATGAGCGAGATGTCCACCTGACTGTGACCGAGCATGCCGTGCGGGTCAACGTGCTGGCAGAAGGTATCGCGCAAGTTACCGAGGTTCAGCAGGGCCAGGGCCTGGATTACAACTCTGCGGGCCTGTCCCAGCCCTTTGACGTGGACCCTGCCGCTCAGACAGCCTGGCGTCATGACCGCCTGGTTTTCAACCATCGCTCGTTGGGCGAAGTGCTGGACGCGATGAAACCTTATCATCCTGGGCTGATCTGGGTCCGCGACGAAGCGCTCCGGCAATTGCCCGTCACCGGTGTGGTGGGTACCGATGACCTGGCCGCGCAGCTGCAACTCTTGCAGCAGTCGCTACCCGTAAAAATCCGCAAGCTGCCCTGGCTGACGGTGGTCGAGCGCGATGAAACCAGGACGCACCCATCGCGTTGAAAGTTTTTCAGGCATGCGCTGTCGGCTTTTTGCAGCCTGTCGTCTTTTCCTGTCGAGAGTGGTTTTTATTTCGCTGATTTCAGCAGGGGAAGACACATGCAGCACCTGATTCGCCGCACTGCCTTGAGCCTGGCTATCGCCAGCACCGCGACCTTGGCTGTTTGTACCGTGACGCTGGCAGCCAGCAGTACGCAGCTGGTCAGCCGCACGTTCAACATTCCGTCTGGCCCACTGGACCAGTCCTTGACGCGTTTTGCCAACCAGGCAGGCCTGCGGCTGATGGTGGCTAGCGAAGTGCTGAATGGCCAGCAGAGCACCGGCCTGTACGGGCAGTTCAGTGCCAGCGAAGGGATCGAACGGTTACTCGGCGGCAGCGGCCTGAAGGCCACGTTCAGCGGGGATATGCTGCTGATAGAGAAAGTGCCGGTGGCCGGCGAAGCAGTGGAACTGGGCGCAACGATGATCAAGAGCCAGGAACTCGGGTTAATGACTGAAAACACCGGCTCTTACACTGCTGGCGCTGTCAGCGTGGGCGGCAAGACACCAACCGCGATGCGAGAAATCCCTCAGTCAGTATCCGTGGTCAGTAGCCAGCGCATTGAGGACCAAGGCCTGCACAATATCGGGCAGGTGCTCAATCAGGCCACGGGTATCACGCTGGTGGGCGGCAATGACAACGACGTGTCTATCTATTCCCGCGGTTTCAAGATCACCAACGTCACCACCGATGGTGGCGCACCCAACATGCGCGAAGAGTCGTACCAGTCATTGCCCGACATGATCCAGTACGATCATATCGAGATCCTGCGTGGGGCAGATGGCCTCAACTCAGGCACTGGCGAGCCTGGAGGCACAATCAACCTTGTGCGCAAGCGTGCCCTGGACCATGCCCAGGTGAAGCTGGCAACGTCCGCTGGCAGCTGGGACAACTACCGCCAGGAGGTCGATGTGACAGGGCCGATGGGCTTCGATGGGCGCTTACGCGGCCGCTTCGTTGCGGCCTATGAAGACCGGGGCTACTTTTATGACGGTGCCGACAGCCAGAAGCAGGCATTTTTCGGTGTGCTGGAAGCAGACGTGACACCGGATACCCTGGTGACCGTCGGCGGGAGTTACGAAAAGCGCGACATGGACGGCTATTGGGACAATGGCCTTGTGCGTTATAGCACCGGCGAAGACCTTGGCCTTTCGCGCGCTACCTCCCTGGCTGCCGACTGGTCTTCGGCCAACTCGCAAGCCATTGAGGGTTTCATCAAGGTAGAGCACAACCTCAACGATCAATGGAAGGCAGACGCCAGCTACACCTATACCAAGTACGATGCCCATCATGATCTCGGCCAAGTGACCACAGCGCTTAATCCGGTAACCGGTACTGGGACGAACTTCTCCAGGACCCTGCGCGAGTTCCAGAACGAGCAGAACTTGTTAGCCGCCAATGTGCACGGCACCTTTGAGGCGTTTGGCCGCGAGCATGAACTGGTAATCGGAGCCGATCACGAGAACATTCACAAATACTATGCCGACTACAGCCGTAACTCGCCGGCCGTGGCGGTGGATGTATTCAGCACCGACGTCAACGCATTACCCAAGCCGGTCAAACCAACTTTGTATTATGAATATCCGGAGTGGGACACCAAGAAGACGGGCGGCTACATAACCCTCAAAGCGCGCTTGGCCGACCCACTCAAGATGATAATCGGCGCCCGTTACAACGACTATGAGGATACTCAAGTCAGCGTCGTGCCAGACTTTGGTTCAACCTTTGGCCTGGGTGGCAAGAACAGTGGTGTCGTCACGCCCTATGGTGGCCTGATCTATGACCTGAACGACAACTGGTCGTTGTATACCAGCTACGCCGAAATCTACAAACCGCAGACCAATTATCTGTCGTTTGGCGAATCCCAACTCAAGCCGATCGAAGGCAAGACCTACGAATTCGGCGTAAAAAGCTCGTTTTACGCAGGCCGTTTAAACTTCTCCAGTGCCGTCTACTACACCAAACGTGAGAACGAAGCGGTTCTGGTCGAGTATGCCGATACCCCCACCAACAACTGCTGCTACGCCGCAGGCGGCGAGGTCATCAGCCGCGGGTGGGATACAGAAATCAGTGGTGAAATGGCCGAAGGCTGGCAGATGTCCGCAGGCTACACCTACAACATCAATGAACAGCGCCAGGCTGGAGATTCGACCAACAACGGCCTGCCCTTGAGCAGCCAGACGCCCAAGCACCTGTTCAAGTTCTTTACCACGTACCAGTTGCAAGACGACCTGGAGCGCTGGAAGGTCGGCCTGGGCGCCAACATCCAGAGCCGCAATGCGGTCAACGGCACGGTTCGCACGCGCCTGTCCGACGGCAGCCTTAGCCCTGGTACCTCGCCCTATTCATACCTGCAGGCGGGCTATGCGGTGTGGAACGGTCTGGTCGAATACCGTATCAACGACAACTGGACTGCCGCCCTGAATGGCAACAATCTGCTTAACAAGCACTACTACCAGACTATCGGCAGCAGTGTGCGGGGTAACTGGTATGGCGAGCCGCGCAACTACATGCTGACACTGCGTGGCAAGTTCTGAGTGCTTGAAATACGTAGAAACAAGCGCCTGATCGGATGAATGGATCGGGCATTAAAAAGCCGGCTTGTGGCCGGCTTCTCGGGGACGCTTCCGGCTAATTTATGGTAAGCCGCAATCGCCTTAACTGTGTGGCCATCAAAGGCCTGAAAGAGATGGCAGATAACCGTGTGGGATATCGCCGAGCCCTCTGAACCGCGGCTCGCGCCGGTCGGGGCTTAATGTGCGGCGTAGCATACAAGGGCACGCGCAGGATGCCCAGCAGAAAATGGCACAGGTTGTTTCAGCATGGCCGCTGCTGACGGAAATGCGACCAGTGGAATACCCAACCGATAATCTCCAGCCCTTGCGCCTGGCGCTGGGCGGGGGTGTAGCGTTCGGTGGCGTAATTGCGCCGGTCATGGCTGTGAAGGTACAGGGTGTCGCGTGGGCCGAGGCTGAGGTTGTTTACCCTGAGTACGCCGTTGTGCAGCAGGGCATAGGTCTCGCCCTCTATTATCTGCGTCATCCCCAGGTCGACGGCCAAGGTGGCCTCCAGCGGAACAAGCGGCAGCATGTTACTGGCGGGCATGGCCAGGCAGATTGCTTTATCGGCGTGCACCCCCAACCTTTTCAGTGCTTTTGCGGGCAGGCGCAGGTATTTGCTGGCAACCGGCGAAAGCAGGCCGTTTCGCACCTCGTAAAAGGGCACCTTCAGCTCCCGGGCGCGGTGTGCCGACAGTGGGCTGGGCGGGTCAGCCGGAGCTTGGCGTGGCGGCTGGTTGCGCTGGATCGAGTTCGGGTGTTTGGCCCCTTCGCCCGTGCGTAGCCAACGCCGATGCACACAGAACAGGTCGGCCAGTTCGTCCAGGCGGGCCAGGGGCACGCCGCGTTTGAACCAGTTGTTGACGTGCTGCGGTGTGACGCCGCGCTGAGCAGCGAGATCGGAAGGGGACAGGCCACATTCATGAAGAAGGGCTTTGAGGCGGTCGCCGGAAGTGTTCATGGGGCGAGTGTATCGACGGGTTAACTGCAATGAAATGAACTGCTTGTTGACGGGATTTGTAAGAAAAGTGCCGATTTGTAGGGCATTGGTGTAGGACTGCGTAGGAATTTTTACCGATTAAGGTTTTGTCGCCGATTCAGGCATAAAAAAACCCGCCGAAGCGGGTTTTTTCCAACAATCGGTATCAGCCTTTGTAGGCAGCAACCGATTTGGTGATCGCGGCACGGGCGGCGTCAGCGCCATCCCAACCTTCGATCTTGACCCACTTGCCCTTTTCGAGATCTTTGTAGTTGGCGAAGAAGTGCTCGATCTGCTGGATCAGCAGGGCTGGCAGGTCGGTGTATTCCTTCACGTCGACGTACAGCTGCGACAGCTTGTCGTGAGGAACAGCGATGACCTTGGCGTCGCCGCCGCCGTCGTCGGTCATGTTCAGAATGCCGACCGGACGGGCGCGGATGACCGAGCCTGGCGCTACCGGGTAAGGGGTAACCACCAGCACGTCCAACGGGTCACCGTCGTCAGCCAGGGTGTTCGGGATGAAGCCGTAGTTGGCTGGGTAGAACATTGGGGTAGCCATGAAACGGTCGACGAACAGGGTGTCGCTGTCCTTGTCGATCTCGTATTTGATCGGCGCGTGGTTGGCCGGGATTTCGATGGCGACGTAGATGTCGTTCGGCAGGTCTTTGCCCGCCGGAATCTTGCTGTAGCTCATTGGGCAGTGCCCCCGTGTTTGACCAAAAAAGTGGCGGCGATTATAGGCACATTCTGCCGGGTCATGCCACGCCTGGCCTGATGTGCGGCCCCGTCAGGCGTGGCTTTCGCGGTACTCGGGGTGTTCGGCCTGCAAGCGGTGCAGCCGCGCCAGCGGGTCTTGCCGGTAGAACCGCGACAACTGGTGGTAGACCGGTGGATAGGCCTGATGCAGGAGGTCGGGGGCACTAAAGAAGTACTCGCTGGTGACGGCAAAGAACTCCGCCGGGTTTTCCGCGGCATACGGGTCGATGGCGGATTCGGCGTCGGGGTTGTTGTCCAGCTGGCGGTTGAGGTCGTCGTAGGCCTGCTGCATGGCCGTTGCCCACTCATCCACCGGCATGCCGCTGTGTAGCGGCGGCAGCCCGTTGGCATCGCCGTTGAGCATGTCGAGCTTGTGTGCCAGCTCATGGATGACCAGGTTGTAAGCCTCCCAGCCACCACTGGCCAGCACGCCGTTCCAGGCCAGGATGATCGGCCCCTGTTGCCATGCCTCGCCGCTGTGCTCGCCATCCCACACGTGCTCCACGCCACTGGCATCGCGGTGGCGCTGGGGGCTCTTGAAGTCGTCGGGGTACAGGATGATTTCGTGGAAGCCCTGATACCAGTTCAGCTCACCCAGGTGCAGCAACGGCAACTGCGCCTGGGCGGCCAGCAGCAGGCGCTGCTCGTCGTCGGGTTCGACACCGGGCAGGCAGGTGAGGTGTTTGTCGAGCAGAAACAGGATGCAGGCTTCGCGCAGCCAGTGGTCTTCATCGTCGCTGATGCCGTCCAGCATCGGCAGGCGCGCGCGCACGGCCTGCCATTGCTGGTCGCTGATGGGGTAGCGCGCCAGGGTACGCTTGCGCCGCCAGGCGCTGAATGACCACATGGGTGGCGGTCAGTGCGCCTTGGCCGCACGGCCCAGGCGGCCGCGCAACAGGCCGAGGATCATCGGCACCAGCGACAGGATGATGATGGCTACCACCATCAGCGACAGGTGCTGCTTGATGAACGGTACGTTGCCGAAGAAGTAGCCCAAGGTGACCAGGCCACCGACCCATAGCAGCGAACCGGCAACGCTGAAACCAAGGAAGCGCGGGTAATGCATGTGGGCGATGCCGGCGACGAACGGTGCGAAGGTACGCAGGATGGGCAGGAAGCGCGCCAGGGTCACAGTCTTGCCGCCATGGCGCTCATAGAACTCATGCGTGCGCTGCAGGTAGTCGCGGCGGAAGATTTTCGAGTTGGGGTTATTGAACAACCGCTCACCGGCTGTTCGGCCGATCACGTAGTTGGTGCTGTCGCCCAGGATTGCGGCAGCCATCAACAGGCCAGCCAGCAGCACCGGGTCCATACCACCACCCGCGGCTACAGCGCCGGCTATGAACAGCAGCGAATCGCCCGGCAGGAACGGCATTACCACCAGCCCGGTTTCGCAGAAGATCACGGTGAAAAGGATGGCGTAGATCCAGGGACCGTAATTAGTGACCAGCAGATCGAGGTAGGCATCGAGATGCAGGATAAGGTCCAACGGGTTGAAATCCATGTACAGCACCTGTGTTCTTGGACGTAGGCTGGGTTACCTGGGGATGGGTAAATTTTCACACATGACAGGTGGGGCATTATACGGCGAAGTGAGGAACATGCCCGGGGAGTTTGTAGCGGGGGGTTACGACAAGAGGTATTTCTGTACCGGCCTCTTCGCGGGCTCGCCCGCTCCCACAGGTACAACACAACCTTCAAGGTTGGTGAAATCTCTGTGGGAGCGGGCGAGCCCGCGAAGAGGCCGGTACAGTCAGTCCTGGCTGATCGGCAGGATGTAGCTCTTGAACTCGGTGTCTTCACGAAACCCGATGGATTCGTAGGTCTTGTGCGCGACCTCATTGTCCGCGCTGGTCGATACCCGCATGCGCACGGCGTTGGTCTCTTTGGCCATTTTCTTCGCTTCACGCATCAGGTGGTCGGCCACCAGCATACGCCGCGAGTCTTCGGCCACGTAGATGTCGTTGAGAATCCATACCCGCTTGAGCGACAGCGACGAGTAGCTCGGGTACAGCTGGCAGAAGCCCATCAACTTGCCGTCGTCGTCATCCGACAGGGCCAGGTAGATCACCGATTCATCCCGTTTCAGGCGCTTTTCCAGGAAGCTGCGCGAGCTGTCGGGGTAGGGGAGTTGCCCGTAGAACTCACGGTATCGGACGAACAACGGGGTGAGCAGGTCGAGGTGTTCCAGGGTTGCCTTGATGATGCGCATGTGCGGCCCTCAGAGTCCATTTGGGGAAACAGCGGAATGCCTGCAGCGTTCAAGGGCATGCTGCCCAATGCGCGTCACAAGTGCAATCCGCCTTCCGTGACATGTTCTTTACCCTTTGCCGAGCAGGAAGTTGCCTTTCTGATTGCCGGTAGCTTCACTGTCCAGGCTATGGACCTCGGCTTCGTCCTTTAAATTCACCCCGGAAAGCTGGCGCCGGCAGGCTTCACGCATCAAGTACAGCAAGCGATGCGCCGCCATGCCATAGCTCAACCCCTCCAGGCGGATGTTGGAAATGCAGTTGCGGTAGGCATCGGTCAGGCCGATCTTGGGTGAGTAGGTGAAATACAGGCCAAGGCTGTCGGGCGAGCTCAGCCCCGGGCGCTCGCCAATCAGCATCACCGTCATCCGCGCGCCCAGCAGCTCGCCGACCTCGTCAGCCACCGCCACGCGGCCCTGCTGCACCAGCACCACCGGGGCGCTGCTCCAGCCGTCGGCGGCAGCCTGTTCTTCGAAACGGGTCAGAAATGGCAACGTGTGCCGATGCACCGCCAGTGCCGACAGGCCATCGGCGACCACAATGGCCAGGTCGACGCCGCCGGGGTTGGCTTGAGCGCGCTGGCGCAGGGTGGCAATCGATTCTTCGTTCAAACGCCGGCCCAAATCCGGGCGTTGCAGGTACTGGTGGCGATCACTGGCGGCGCTGTGCAGCACCAGGCTTTCGCGCCCGCGGTCACTCAGCTGGGTGGCCAGGCCGGCATGGTCGAAGGCCAGGTGCACGGCATCACGGGCCTGAGCATGGGCGAACTGGAAGTCCAGTTGCGCCCCGGTCGGCAGGCTGGTGCCGGCACGGCCCAGGGCGATGCGCGCCGGGGTCAGGTTGCGCAGGGCCAGCCAAGGGTTGTCGGGGGTAGGCGTGCGATGGTCCATGGTCATCCCTATGCAAGCTGTGCCAAGGCCTGGCGGAAGGCCGGCGGCAGGTTGTCACCGAAGCGCACCCGGCCATCGGCCTGGGTGAAGATGCCGGTGCGGGCCAGCCATGCTTCGAACTCCGGGCCGGGCTTCAGGCCCAGGGTCTGGCGCGCGTACAGCGCGTCGTGGAACGAAGTGGTCTGGTAGTTGAGCATGATGTCGTCGGACCCGGGGATGCCCATGATGAAGTTGATCCCGGCCACACCCAGCAAGGTCAGCAGGGTGTCCATGTCGTCCTGGTCGGCTTCGGCGTGGTTGGTGTAGCAGATGTCGCAGCCCATCGGCACGCCCAGCAGCTTGCCGCAGAAGTGGTCTTCGAGGCCGGCGCGGATGATCTGCTTGCCGTTGTACAGGTACTCCGGGCCGATGAATCCGACCACGGTGTTGACCAAAAATGGCTTGAAGTGGCGGGCCACGGCATAGGCGCGGGTTTCGCAGGTTTGCTGGTCGACGCCATGATGGGCGTTGGCGGACAGTGCGCTGCCCTGGCCGGTTTCGAAGTACATCAGGTTTTGCCCGAGGGTGCCGCGTTTCAGCGACAGGCCCGCTTCGTAACCTTCCTGCAGCACGTTCAGGTTGATGCCGAACCCGGCGTTGGCCGCCTCGGTGCCGGCAATGGACTGGAACACCAGGTCCAGCGGCACGCCGCGGTTGATCGCTTCGATCGAGGTGGTGACGTGGGTCAGCACGCAGGACTGGGTGGGGATGTCGTAGCGCTGAATGATGGCGTCGAGCATTTCCAGCAGGGCACAGATCGAGGCAATGCTGTCGGTGGCCGGGTTGATGCCGATCATCGCGTCGCCGTTGCCGTACAGCAGGCCGTCGAGAATGCTGGCCGCGATACCGGCCGGCTCGTCAGTCGGGTGGTTGGGCTGCAGCCGGGTCGACAAGCGGCCGCGCAAACCCATGGTGCCGCGGAACCGGGTGACCACTCGGATTTTCTGCGCCACCAGCACCAGGTCCTGCACGCGCATGATCTTCGATACCGCTGCGGCCATTTCCGGTGTCAGCCCGGGTGCCAGGGCGCGCAGACTCTCTTCATTGGCCTCCTCGCTCAGCAGCCAGTCGCGCAGGCCGCCCACGGTCAGGTGGCTGACCGGGGCAAAGGCCTGTGCATCGTGGGTGTCGATGATCAGGCGCGTGACTTCATCGGCTTCGTAAGGGATCAGTGCTTCATTGAGAAAGTGCGTCAGCGGGATGTTGGCCAAGGCCATTTGCGCGGCGACGCGCTCACCGTCATTGCTGGCCGCGACACCCGCCAGGAAGTCCCCCGAGCGTGCCGGGCTGGCCTTGGCCATCACGTCCTTGAGGCTGTCGAAGCGGTAAACCAGGTGGCCTACCGTGTGTACAAAACTTGCCATACAGAATCTCCAGAGCCGCGGGTTGCCCCGCGGCGGGTGGCGGCAATCAGTGCAGGGCCTCTTCGGCCTGCTGGATTGCGGCGAATTCCTCTTCCGGCGTGCCCGCGACCAGGTGGTGGCGGCTGTAGAAAGCAAAGTAGGCAATCAATACCGCATAGATCACTGCGGCGCCAATTACCACCCGTGGGTCGACAAGGAAGCCGGCAACCACAGCGATGCAAGCCAGCACCAGCGCCACGCCCGAAGTGAAGATGCCACCGGGGGTGCGGTACGGGCGCTCCATCTTCGGCCGGCGGATGCGCAGGGTGATGTGCGCGGCCATCATCAGCACATAGGAAAGCGTAGCGCCGAATACCGCCACCAGGATCAGCAAGTCGCCCTGGCCGGTCAGTGACAGGGCAAAGCCGATGATGCCGGGGATGATCAGGGCCAGTACCGGGGCTTTGCTCTTGTTGGTTTCCGACAACTTGCGCGGCAGGTAGCCGGCCCGCGACAGGGCAAAGATCTGCCGGGAATAGGCGTAGATGATCGAGAAGAAGCTGGCGATCAGCCCGGCCAGGCCGACCAGGTTGACGAACCCGCCCATCCAGGTACTGCCGCCGTAAGCCTTGGACAGCGCTTCAACCAGTGGGTTACCGGATGCCTTCAGCGCCTCGGAACCGGCACCGCCAGGGCCGACCACCAGGATCAGCAGGGCGAAGGCCAGCAGTACCAGCATGGCGCCGATCAGGCCGCGAGGCAGGTCACGCTTGGGGTTCTTGGTTTCTTCGGCGGCCAGCGGCACGCCTTCTACGGCGAGGAAGAACCAGATGGCGTAAGGGATGGCCGCCCACACGCCGACATAGCCGAACGGCAGGAAGCTGCTGGCGCCTACCGCGTCCGTTTTGGCGATGTCGAACAGGTTGGCTGCATCAAAATGGGGCACCATGCTCACCAGAAACACCGCCAGGGCGATAGCCGCGACGGCGGTGATGATGAACATCAGCTTCAACGCTTCGCCCACGCCGAAGATGTGGATGCCGATGAAGATGATGTAGAAGGCCAGGTAGATGACCCACCCGCCGATGCCGAACAGTGACTCGCAATAGGCGCCGATGAACACGGCGATGGCAGCGGGCGCAATGGCATATTCAATCAGGATCGCCGTGCCGGTGAGAAAGCCGCCCCAGGGGCCGAAGGCGCTGCGGGCAAAGCCATAGCCGCCGCCTGCGGTGGGGATCATCGACGACAGTTCGGCCAGCGAGAAGCACATGCACAAGTACATGGTGGCCATCAGCAAGGTAGCGAGGAACATGCCGCCCCAGCCGCCCTGGGCCAGGCCGAAGTTCCAGCCGGCGTAGTCGCCGGAGATGACATAAGCCACGCCCAGGCCGACCAGCAGTACCCAACCTGCGGCGCCTTTTTTCAGTTCACGTTGCTGGAAATAGTCTGATCCGACTTTTTCAAAATCGACGGAAGAGCCTGCCGGCGAGCCGGCGGAATGATCGCTTGGCATAGATTCACCTGTTGTTTTTCTTGGTGGCCGGAAGGGTTCCGGGCCGATGGTGATGGGTACTGCAGGAAGCGAGCCAGAGCGGTTGGTGCACGGCAACCACCCTGGGTTTTGTGTAAGCAGGTCTGGCCACTTCGCGGGCTTGCCCGCTCCCACAGGTACTGCACAGGCCTGGAATCTTGTGCGACCCCTGTAGGAGCTGGCCTGCCTGCGATGGGCTGCAAAGCAGCCCCCGAGGCCATCCCAGGTTTTAGAAGAAGCCCAGCGGGTTGATGTCGTAGCTCACCAGCAGGTTCTTGGTCTGCTGATAGTGATCAAGCATCATCTTGTGCGTTTCACGCCCAACCCCCGACTTCTTGTACCCGCCAAACGCCGCATGCGCCGGGTACAGGTGGTAGCAGTTGGTCCAGACGCGGCCAGCCTTGATCCCACGGCCCATGCGGTAGGCACGGTTGATGTCGCGGGTCCACACGCCGGCGCCCAAGCCGAACTCGGTGTCGTTGGCAATCGCCAGGGCTTCGGCTTCGTCCTTGAAGGTGGTGACGCTGACCACCGGGCCGAAGATTTCTTCCTGGAACACGCGCATCTTGTTGTTGCCCTTGAGCAGGGTCGGCTGGATGTAGTAACCGGTGGCCAGCGAGCCTTCCAGCTTCTCGACCTTGCCGCCGGTCAGCAGCTCGGCGCCTTCTTCCTGGGCGATCTGCAGGTACGAAAGAATCTTCTCGAACTGCTGCTGCGAAGCCTGGGCGCCGACCATGGTGTCGGTGTCCAGCGGGTCGCCGCGCTTGATCTGCAGCACCTTCTTCATCACCACTTCCATGAACTGCGGGTAGATCGACTCCTGTACCAGCGCGCGCGACGGGCAGGTACACACCTCACCCTGGTTGAAGAACGCCAGCACCATGCCTTCGGCCGCTTTTTCGATGAAGCTCGGCTCGGCCTGCATGATGTCTTCGAAGTACACGTTCGGCGACTTGCCGCCCAGCTCAACGGTGGACGGGATAATGTTCTCGGCTGCGCATTTCATGATGTGCGAGCCAACCGGGGTTGAACCGGTAAAAGCGATCTTGGCGATGCGCTTGCTGGTCGCCAGGGCTTCACCGGCTTCGCGGCCAAAGCCTTGCACCACGTTGAGTACGCCAGGTGGCAGCAGGTCGCCGATCACTTCAAGCAGTACGGTGATGCCCAGTGGCGTTTGCTCGGCAGGCTTGAGCACCACACAGTTACCGGCGGCCAGCGCAGGGGCCAGCTTCCAGGCCGCCATCAGGATCGGGAAGTTCCACGGAATGATCTGCCCGACAACGCCCAGCGGCTCGTGGATGTGATAGGCCACGGTGCCTTCGTTGATTTCGGCAGCACCGCCTTCCTGGGCGCGGATGCAGCCGGCGAAATAGCGGAAGTGGTCGACGGCCAGCGGGATATCGGCGTTGAGGGTTTCGCGGATGGGCTTGCCGTTGTCCCAGGTTTCGGTAATGGCCAGCAGCTCAAGGTTCTGCTCGATGCGGTCGGCAATCCTCAGCAGCACGTTGGAGCGGTCCTGCACTGCAGTGCGGCCCCAGGCGTCGGCAGCGGCGTGGGCGGCGTCGAGTGCTTTATCGATGTCTTCGGCAGTGGAACGGGGGAATTCTGCGATCAGTTTGCCATTCACCGGGGACGTGTTGTCGAAGTACTGCCCCTTGACCGGAGCTACGAATTCGCCACCGATGTAGTTCCCGTAGCGGCTCTTGAAGGAAACCTTCGCGCCTTCGGTACCGGGATGTGCGTAACGCATGGTGTGTCTCCTGGCTGTTAGTTTTGTTGAGGAGTTGAGAAGCGTAGAGCAAAGGTTGGGCCAGCGTTTCGCACGCCAGTAAATTCAATGACTTGGGTCATCTGGATGGGTTCGGTAAGCGCTCTGTGTGCCAGCCCCGATACGCGCAGGGGTGACACTTTGTGCCATTTGCGACACGTCACGGGAGGGTGCATTGCAAAGCCTTCCCGGGTGGAGGATGCTGACGGGACTCTCTATCTGCGGAGAACTACAACAAATGCAGAGCAATCATTTCAGTCGCCATGCCCAGCAAGTCCATACCGTTGCCCATGGCGGCGCCGGGGAGGGCGGCAGTGACCCGTCCATCGCCCGCTCCTGGCTGCGGTGCCTGGAGGACTACCACCTCGACCCTGCTGTGATCGCGGCACCGGTGGTGCTTGAGCACGGGCGCCTGCTGGAAAGCCGCGAGCGCCTGCGCCAGGTGCTGCAAATTGCCGACCCTGAAATGAACAGCCTGCACCAGCAGCTGTCCGGGGCCGGCCACGCGGTGCTGTTGACCGACGCCCGCGGGGTGATCCTCAATTGCGTCAGCGCGCCTACCGAGCGGCGCAGTTTCGAGCGTGCCGGGCTGTGGCTGGGCGCCGACTGGAGCGAAGCGCGCGAAGGCACCAACGGCATCGGCACCTGCCTGGTCGAGCGCCAGGCCCTGACCATCCACCAGAACGAGCACTTCCGTGGCCGCCATACCGGCCTGACCTGCTCGGCCAGCCCGGTGTTCGACCCCCATGGTGAACTGCTGGCGGTGCTTGATGTGTCGTCGGCCAGGCCTGATGTTTCGCGCCAAAGCCAGTTCCATACCATGGCATTGGTCAACCTCTCGGCGAAGATGATCGAAAGTTGCTATTTCCTGCGCCATTACGAGCAGCATTGGCTGCTGCGTTTCCACCTGCAGGCCGAGTCGGTAGGCCTGTTCAGCGAAGGGCTGTTGGCCTTCGACGGTGACGGGCGCATCTGCGCGGCCAACCAGAGCGCGCTGAACCTGCTGGGTACCGTGCGCGGTGGCGTGTTGGGCAAACCCGTGCAGCGCTTCTTCGCCTGCAGCCACGACGAGTTGTTCAACCGCGCCATGCCCGCTGGCAGCACGATATGGCCGCTACAAACCGTGGATGGCCGCCAGGTGTTCGCCAGCCTGCGTGGCCAGGCACGTACGCCGGTGTGGTCGGTGCCAACCGCATACCGGCAGCCCGTGCGCGAAGTCGAACCGGCCATCTGCCTGCTCGACCCGGCATTGCAAAACGACTTTCGCCGCTGCGTGCGGGTCTTCGAGCGTGATGTGCCGTTGTTGCTGCGCGGCGAGACCGGCTGTGGCAAGGAGGCTTTCGCCCACGCCGTGCACCAGGCCAGTGAGCGGCGGGGCAAGCCGTTTGTCGCCATCAACTGCGCCTCGATCCCGGAGAGCCTGATCGAAAGCGAGTTGTTCGGTTACCGCGGTGGCAGTTTTACCGGCGCGCGCAAAGAGGGCATGCGCGGCAAGTTGCTGCAGGCAGACGGCGGCACCTTGCTGCTGGACGAGATCGGCGACATGCCGCTGGCCCTGCAAACCCGTCTGCTGCGGGTGCTGGAAGAACGCCAGGTGGTGCCGATTGGTGGCGAGCCGCAGGCGGTTGATGTGCGCATTGTCAGCGCTACCCACCGCGACCTGCTGGAACGGGTGGAGCAGGGCAGTTTCCGTGAGGACCTCTATTACCGCCTCAATGGCCTGGAAGTGGCATTGCCGGCGGTGCGTGAGCGCAGTGACAAGTCGCAGTTGCTGGACTTTCTGCTGCGTCAGGAGGCGCAGGGGCAGAAGGTCGAAATTGAACCTGAGGCACGGCAGGCGCTGCTCGACTTCGCCTGGCCGGGCAATGTGCGGCAGATGCGCAATGTGCTGCGGACCCTGGTGGCGCTTTGCGAAGAACCCTGTATTGCATTTTCGGATCTCCCTGCAATTGTCCAACGCAGCGCCAATCCTGTGGGAGCGGGCGCGCCCGCGAAGACGTCCTACCAGGAAATACAGGGCGAGGGCGTTGCCCTCGTTCGCGGGCTCGCCCGCTCCCACAGGTTCAGCGTTGGGCCAGGAATTGACGGTGAACCACTGGGTGCCGAGGTTTTGCAGGATGCGGAACGGCAAGCACTCATGGAGGTGCTGGAGGCAAAACACTGGCACTTGACCCGCGTCGCCGAGCACTTGGGCATCAGCCGCAATACCTTGTATCGAAAACTGCGCAAACACGGCATCACCAGGGCTGACTGAGCGAAACATCGGGTGCGATTTGTCGCGCCCTGGGCTACCCTGCCTCGATGTTTTGCGAGGTCGACCATGCATATTCACATTCTCGGTATTTGCGGCACTTTCATGGGTTCGCTGGCAGTGCTGGCCAAGGAACTTGGCCATCGCGTCACCGGCTCGGACGCCAACGTCTATCCCCCGATGAGCACCCAGCTCGAAGCCCAGGGCATCGAGTTGACCCAAGGCTATGACCCGGCCCAGCTGGACCCGGCGCCAGACCTGGTGGTCATCGGCAATGCCATGTCGCGTGGCAACCCGGCGGTGGAGTACGTGCTGAACAAGGGCCTGCCCTATGTGTCCGGCCCGCAATGGCTGGCTGACCACGTGTTGCAAGGCCGCTGGGTACTGGCCGTTGCCGGCACCCACGGCAAGACCACCACCAGCAGCATGCTGGCCTGGGTGCTGGAACATGCCGGCATGAGCCCGGGCTTCCTGATTGGCGGCGTGCCGCAGAACTTCTCGGTGTCGGCGCGCCTGGGCGATACGCCGTTCTTCGTGGTCGAAGCCGATGAGTACGACAGCGCCTTCTTCGACAAGCGCTCGAAGTTTATCCACTACCACCCACGTACCGCGATCCTCAACAACCTTGAGTTCGATCATGCGGACATTTTCCCGGACCTGGCCTCGATCGAGCGGCAGTTCCACCACCTGGTACGCACCATCCCGGGCGAGGGCCTGGTCATTCACCCCACTACCGAACAAGCGCTGGAGCGGGTGATCGGCATGGGCTGCTGGACCCCGGTGCAGACCACAGGCGTTGGTGGCCAGTGGCAGGCGCGCCTGCTCAGCCCCGACGGCTCGCGTTTCGAAGTGCTGTTCGAGGGCGAGGTCCAAGGCGTGGTGGACTGGGCAATGACTGGCCAGCACAACGTCGCCAACGCCCTCGCAACCTTGGCAGCGGCCCGCCATGTTGGCGTGGTGCCGGCCATGGGTATCGAGGGCCTCAGCGCCTTCAAGAGCGTAAAGCGGCGCATGGAAAAGGTTGCCGAAGTGCAGGGCGTGACCATCTACGATGACTTCGCCCACCACCCGACCGCCATCGCCACCACCCTCGACGGCCTGCGCAAGCGCGTTGGCGAGGCGCCGGTGATCGCCGTGATCGAGCCACGCTCCAACTCGATGAAGCTCGGCGCGCACCGTGACGGCTTGCCGGAAAGCGTCAACGACGCCGACCAGGTGATCTGGTACGCCCCGGCCAACCTCGGTTGGGACCTGGCTGCCACCGCGGCAAAGTGCAAGGTACCGAGCGTGGTGGCCGACAGCCTCGACGCGATCATCGAGCGGATCAAAGGCCAGGCACGCCCGGGCACCCACGTGGTGATCATGAGCAACGGTGGCTTTGGTGGCCTGCACGGCAAGCTGGCCGAGGCGCTGAAGTGAGCGGACCGGAACGCATCACCCTGGCCATGACGGGCGCCTCGGGCGCCCAATATGGCCTGCGCCTGCTCGATTGCCTGGTGCGCGAGGACCGCGAGGTGCATTTCCTGATCTCCAAGGCCGCGCAGTTGGTCATGGCTACCGAGACCGACGTGCTGCTGCCGGCCAAGCCCCAGGCGATGCAGGCTTTTCTCACCGAATACACCGGTGCCGCCGACGGGCAGATCCGGGTGTACGGCAAGGAAGACTGGATGTCGCCGGTAGCCTCCGGCTCCGGCGCCCCGGCGGCGATGGTGGTGGTGCCTTGTTCCACGGGCACCCTGTCGGCGATTGCCACCGGTGCCTGCAACAACCTGATCGAACGCGCTGCCGACGTTACCCTCAAGGAACGTCGCCAACTGATCCTGGTGCCGCGCGAAGCGCCGTTTTCCACTATCCATCTGGAGAACATGCTCAAGCTGTCGCAGATGGGCGCGGTGATCCTGCCGGCGGCGCCGGGCTTTTATCACCAGCCACAAACCATCGACGACCTGGTCGACTTTGTCGTGGCGCGTATCCTCAACCTGCTGGCCATTCCCCAGGACATGTTGCCGCGTTGGGGCGAGCACCACTTCGGGGTGGATGATTGAAGCGAGCGCTGTTAGGTGTGGCGGCGCTGGTGATGCTGGGTGGCTGCGCCACGGTGCGCACGCTGGATGCGGCCAAACCCGGGGCGCCGGTGGTGTATGCCGGTACCCGGCTGGATTTGTATGTGATCAATGGCGGGTGTTGCCCACGGGATCGGTTTGGTGCTGAAGCACCGGCGTACCCGGGACTGGACCTCCCGGGCAGCATGCTGCTCGATACCCTGTTACTGCCGTTGTCGTTGCTGACTGCGGCCGGTGTAGGCTTCCAGGCCACCGGCGGCCTGTGACGGCCCTTTCGCGGGCTTGCCCGCTCCCACAGGATTGTGCGCTCCTCAGTTGAACACTTTCCCTGTGGGAGCGGGCGTGCCCGCGAAGAGGCCCTTTCAGGTGAAGCTTATATCTTGCCCAGCTTGCGAAGCTCGTCCGACTCCACAACCCGCACCCCATCCTCTTCCTCCAGCGCCAGCCGCCACAGCGCCCGGGCCAGGGTGCAAGCCTCGATGCCCCGGTATTTCCCGGGTATCAGTTTGGAAAACGGCGAAGCCAGCTGCTCACTCAAACGTGGCTGAATTCGCTCGCCCAGCAGCAACGACGGCCGCACGATGGTCAGCTGCGGCCAGTCCTGCGCCTTGAGCGCCTCTTCCATTTCGCCCTTGACCCGGTTGTAGAAAATCGATGATTTCGGGTCGGCACCCAGCGCACTCACCACCAGCAAATGCCGCGCACCCATCTCCCGAGCACGCTTGCTGAACGCCACGACCATGTCCAGGTCCACTGCGCGGAAAGCCGATTCGGAGCCGGCCTGCTTCAGCGTGGTGCCCAGGCAGCAGTAGGCTATATCCACCCGCCCGGCCAACTGCGGCAGGAACACTGCCGGGTCGCCGACCGGGTTTTCCAGGTGCGGGTGCTCGGCCAGCGGCCGACGGGTCGGCGCCAGCACGCGGGTAATAGTGGGCTCGTTGAGCAGGCGGTCGAGCAGGTGTTCACCTGTCAGACCCGTGGCACCGGCAAGCAAGACATGCTGAGGCGTCAAATACATGATGTCTCTCCCTTGATACACACAAGTCTAGTGGTTGCCGGGCTTTTCTGCCTGTGGCCCCACGTTGGCCTGTGTGGCGTTACGCAACGCTTCTTCGGCCTGTTGCCGGCGCAGGTGCTGCCAGTGTTCAAGTACGGCTGGCGGTGCCCACAGCTGCGGCTCAGAGGCCTCGAAGCCTTCCCTTTGTTCTCTTTCGGCAACGCTGGCGCGTGCCAGTTCAAACGCCTGTTTCAGGTCGTCGGTCTGGTTCAGTGCTTCAGCGAACAACGCATCGCCAAAGTAGGTGAAGTCGGCCTCTTCCGAGCACCCGAAGGACACGCGGTCGGCCCGGGCGGCGGTCATGATCACTGTGCGCTCATCCTTGAGCGGGGCGATATAGCCCCCTGAATAGCAAGCCGAGATGACGATTACCTTGTCGCGGTCCTTCAGCGGCGCCAGGGCGGTGGCCAGCTCGTCGGCAGAAAGGTCGGCCAGTTGCAGGCGTGGCTGGTCGAGCACCAACTGGTGGTCCTGGCTGCCATGGCTGGTGAAGTAGATGAACACCAGGTCTTCGGGGCCGCTGCGCTCGGCCAGGGTGCTGGCGGCGCGGGTGAGGTTCTCGCGGGTGGCCATGGGGCGGGTGGCCATGTGGTCGCGGTGGTTGACCAGGGTCACCTGGCCACGGGCGCCGAAGCGCACCTTGAGCATGTTGCTGACGTAATCGGCTTCACGCAGGAACACGCTTTGCTGGCCATCGCCGGCCACTACCAGGCTGTACAGCTGGATAGGCGGCGCCGAGCGTGGCACCCGGGCCAGCGCCTCTTCCAGCAGGCGGCCCTGGTTGAGCAGGGCCAGGTCCAGTGGGTCGGGCAGCAGCTTGCCCTTTTGGTCGCGTACACGCACGCCGTTGGCCCAGGTGCCGCCTTCGACCTGGCCACTGGGCAGGGTCAGCCGCCCATGGCCGTGATAGGCATCGTTCAGAAAACCGCCGATGTAGGTGCTGCCATCGGCCAATTGCAGGCTGCCCTGGCCCGACAGGCGCCAGTCGGCGAACTCGCCCTTGTAGTGGCTGCCATCGCTGCCCAGCAGTTCGCCTTCACCCGTCAGCGAGCCGTCCTTGAATTCGCCGATCCATACATCGCCATCGGCGTTTTCGTAGCGGCCACGGCCTTCCAGGCGGTTGTCCTTGAACTCACCGATGTATTGCTCGCCGTCGACGCTGTCGTACGTACCGCTGCCTTGCAACTGGCCGTTGACGAAGCGCCCACTGAACTGGTTGCCGCTGGCATCGCTGCGTACCCCGGCGCCGTTGGGCTTGCCCTTGGCGAACAGGCCCTGGTAGCGGCTGCCGTCGGCCAGTTCCAGTTCGCCTGCGCCTTCATACAGGTCGTCCTTGAACTGGCCGCGGTAGGTCTGGTCGGCTTGCTTGAGCGTGCCTTCGCCGTCGCGCCGTCCGTGCTTGAAGGTGCCGCCGTAGTGGCTGCCCGGGGTGGTCAGGTCGCCCAGCCCCTGGAACAGCCCCTCGGCGAACTGCCCCCGGTACACCTCGCCGTTCTGGCCATGCCATTCGCCCTGGCCATGCCACTGCCCGTCCTTGAAGCCCCCGGCGTACCAGCTGCCGTTGGGGTAGTCGATACGGCCCTCGCCCTGCAGCAGGCCATCGACCACCTGCCCCCGGTAACGCCCGCCGTCGGGCAGGCGTGCGTCTGGCGGTAGCAGCGATTCGCCATCGCCACAGGCGGCGAGCAGCAGGACCAGGGTAATGGGGAGCAGTGGACGCATGGCGAGGACCGGGCAATAGGTCTGCCGAGTATGACGCAGAATGTGGGGCTGAGACAGATATGGCATAAGCGGATGGATCTTGCCCGCGCGCTTCTTTGTGGGAGCGGGCGTGCCCGCGAACACCGGCGAAGCCGGTGCCATCCACCGAGTCGCCTGCTTCGCGGGCACGCCCGCTCCCACAGGGTCCGCGTTGCTTTTTGAGGTGAGATTAGCGCCCGCCCGGCGACACGATGATCTTCACGTTCTCCTCTTTGTTGTTCACCAGTTCCTCGAAGCCCAGCTCGACAATCTGCTCCAGCCCGATCCGCCCGGTCACCAGCGGACGAATGTCCAGCCGCCCATCGGCAATGAAGGCGATCACATCGGCAAACTCGCCGTTGTAGGCCAATGCTCCCAGCACCTGCTTCTCGGTGGACACCAGTTCGAAGAAGTTGAATTCGCTAGGCTCTTCGAAAATACCCACCAGCACGCATTTGCCTGCCTTGCGGATGGTGTCGATGGCCAGCTTGGCCGTGTGCTTGTTGCCAATACACTCAAAGCTCACATCCGCCCCCAGCCCGGCGGTCAGTGCGCGGATTTCGGCCAGGGCGTCGCACTGGCTGGGGTCGAGCACCACGCTGGCGCCCACTTCCTTGGCTTTGGCCTTACGCGCCGAGGACATCTCAAGCGCAATGACCTGGGACGCGCCCGCAGCTTTGGCGCACATGATGGTGCACAGGCCGATCGTGCCGGCGCCCACCACCACCACGGTCTGGCCCAGCAAACTGCCGGCTTTCTTCACCGCATGCATGCCCACCGCCAGTGGCTCGATCAGCGCACCGGCCTCCGCCGGGAAGCCTGCCGGCAAGCGGTACAGCAAGTTGGCAGGCACATTGACCAATTCGGCGAAGGCGCCGTTGTTCATCAGGCCGGTGAAGGCCAGACGTTCGCAGATGTTGTACAGACCGTGGGTACAGTAGTAGCAGGTGCCGCAATGTTGGCAGGCGTCCGCAGCCACTGGGTCACCGATTGCAAACCCTTCCACGCCTTCGCCCAGCTTGGCGATCTGGCCGCAGAATTCGTGGCCGAGGATGCACTGGCCCTGGATGCCGGTCAGTGGGTGTGGCGCCTCTACCGGGATGAATACCGGGCCGGCGACGTACTCGTGCAGGTCGGAGCCGCATATGCCGCACCAGTCCACCTTGATCTGTACCCAGCCCGGCGCAGGGTCGGCTGGCAAAGGCACCTGTTCGACGCGAATGTCGTTGCGGCCATGCCAGACGGCGGCGCGCATATGGGTGTGGCTCAGGTCATTCATTGTTGTTCTCCAGGCTCACGCAAAGGGCTTAGTGCTTGCGCAGGAACGCAAGTAATTGCTGGTTGACCTGTTCGGCCGCCTCCATCTGCACCATGTGGCCGGCCTCCGGCAGCACCAGCACTTCTGCCTCCAGCCCTTGCGCATGGCTGGCCGGAATAATCGCGTCCTTGCCGCCCCACACCACCAGTGCCGGATGCTGCCCCAACACCCCGCGCAGGTCGTGGCGCTGCCGGTCGCCATCGGCGATGGCCGATGCCAGTTGGTGCAGTGCGTCACCAACACCTTCCAGGCGCTTGAACTTGAGCATGTCTTCCAGCATTTGCCGGGTCACCAGCGCCGGGTCGGCAAACAATTGCACCATCTGCGGTTTGAGCGCATTGCGGTTGGCGGCGGTGACGAAACCTTGCAGGTACTGCCCGTTGATCGCTTCGCCCAGACCGGCGCTGGCCACCAGGCTCAGGCTCGCCACCCGCTGCGGCGCCAGGCGTGCCACGTTGAGGCTTACCGCGCCGCCCATGGAATGGCCCGCCAGGTGGGCCTTGGGGATGTCCAGGTGGTCGAGCAGGGCCAGCACGGTTTCGCTCAGCTCATCCAGGTCGCCACGTTGCAGCGCTTTGGCCGACTCGCCGTGCCCCGGCAGGTCCAGGGCTATCACACGGCGTTCGGCGGCCAGCGCCGGGTGGTTGAACAGCCAGTTGTTGAGGTCTCCACCAAAACCGTGCACCAGGAGCAGTGGCGTGCCGCCTTCACCCAATTCGAACCAGCGCAGCAAGCGGCCGCCAACCTCGGCTTTTTGCGGGGCCGGCCCCTGGGCCTGATCGGCGCCCCCTTCGGCGACGAACTCGGCCTGGAAGCGCTGTACCACCGCATCAATCTCGGATTCCTCAGCTTCGCCTTCCACCACCACTGCCAGCAGCGCGCCGACCGGCAGGGTTTCATCCGGCCTGGCCACCTGACGGCGCAGGACACCACTGAACGGGGCTTCGACGCTGCTGCTGATCTTGTCGGTCTCGACGTCCAGCACTTCGTCGCCCTTGTTGATTACGTCACCTTCCTGCTTGAGCCAGGTGTCCACCCGGCCCTCGGTCATCGACAGGCCCCATTTGGGCATGGTCAGCGTGTGGATCTGGCTCATGCGGCACTCCTTGCGGCTTCGATCACCTTGCGCACGGCCGCCTCGATCTTCGCCGCGTCAGGGATGTACAGGTCTTCCAGTGCGTCGGAGAACGGCACCGGGGTGTGCGGTGCGGTGACCATTTCGATCGGGCCCTTGAGTGCGCTGAAGGCCTTTTGCGCCACCAGCGCGCTGATGTCGGTGGCCATCGAGCAGCGCGGGTTGGCTTCGTCGATCACCACCAGGCGGCCGGTTTTTTCCACGCTTTCCAGAATGCTGTCTTCGTCCAGCGGGCTGGTAGTGCGCAGGTCCAGCACTTCGCAATCGACGCCCTGGCGGGCCAGGTTGTTGGCGGCTTCAAGTGCCACGTGGACCATGCGGCCATAGGTGACCAAGGTCACGTCGTCACCATCACGCAGGAAGTTGGCCTCGCCGAACGGCACGGTGTACACCTCTTCCGGCACCTCGCCCTGCATGCTGTACAGCAACTTGTGCTCGCAGAAGATCACCGGGTCGTTGTCGCGGATTGCCTGTATCAACAGGCCCTTGGCGTCGTACGGCGACGACGGGCACACCACTTTCAGGCCGGGGATGTGCGTCCACAGCGAAGTCAGCATCTGCGAGTGCTGGGCCGCCGCACGAAGGCCCGCACCGTACATGGTGCGCATCACCAGCGGGGTAACCGCCTTGCCGCCAAACATGTAGCGGAACTTGGCGGCCTGGTTGAGGATCTGGTCCAGGCAGCAGCCGGCAAAGTCGACGAACATCAGTTCACACACCGGGCGCAGGCCTTGGGTGGCGGCCCCGACAGCGGCGCCGACGTAGCCGATTTCCGACAGCGGTGCGTCCAGCACGCGGCCAGGGAACTGGTGGTACAGGCCCTTGGTCACGCCCAGCACGCCACCCCAGGCGTCATCCTCGCCGGGTGCACCGGCGCCGCCGGCGACGTCTTCGCCAATGATGAACACCGTGTTGTCGCGGCGCATTTCCTGGGCCAGTGCTTCGTTGATGGCCTGCTGGTAGCTGATCTTTCTTGCCATGGTGGTTCTCCTGTTGTTCTTGTAATCCGCGGCTCAGGGGTAGCTGACGTACACGTCGGTGAGCAGGTCGGCGGGCTGTGGCTTGGGATCGGACTTGGCGCGGCGCACGGCGTCCTCGATCAGGTCCTCGATACGTGCGTCGACGGCGTCCAGTTGCTCGGCAGTGAGCAGGCCGGCGCGGGTGGTCTTGTTGCGGAACTGCATCAGGCAGTCGCGGGATTCGCGCAGGTTCTTCACCTCATCCGGGGCGCGGTAGGTTTGCGCATCGCCTTCGAAGTGGCCGTAGTAGCGGCTGAGCTTGACCTCGATCAGCGACGGCCCTTGCCCGGCGCGGGCGCGCTCGATGGCGGCCCCGGCGGCCTCGTACACGGCAAAGAAGTCGAAACCGTCGATGGTGACGCCCGGCATGCCAAAGCCGGCAGCGCGATCGGCAATGTGGTCGCAGGCGACCGACCAGTTAGAGGCGGTGGCCTCGGCATAGCCGTTGTTCTCGGCCACGAAGATGCACGGCAGGTTCATGATCGACGCCATGTTCATGGCTTCGAACACCGCACCCTCGTTGGAAGCACCATCGCCGAAGAAGGCCACCGACACGTCGTCACGGCCCTTGAGTTTGGCCGCCAATGCCGCCCCGGCCACCAGCGGTGCGCCGGCACCGACGATGCCGTTGGCACCGAGCATGCCTTTTTCCAGGTCGGCAATGTGCATCGAACCGCCCTTGCCGCCGCACACGCCGGTTTTCTTGCCATAGATCTCGGCCATCATGCCGTACACATCCACACCCTTGGCGATGCAGTGGCCATGGCCACGGTGGGTCGAGGCAATGCAGTCACTGTCGCGCAGGTGGGCCATGACCCCGGCCGCGGAGGCTTCTTCGCCGGCATACAGGTGGACGAAACCGGGAATCTCGCCAGTGGCGAATTCCACGTGCAGGCGTTCTTCAAAGGCGCGGATGGTGCGCATCACCTCATAGGCATGCAGCAGTTGTTCGGTACTGAGTTGATTGGACATCTTGTTGTTCTCCAGGGTTGTCTCAACGCGGGTTTGCAGGGTGCTGCCGGTGGCCGCGCGGCACGGCCAGCAGGTGATGGCGGGCGGCATGCGCCAGTACGGCCTCGACATCCACGCTTAGCGGGCCTTGGTGGTCGAGGGTGATGGTGGGCGTGTCGTGCCCGGCGAATTCGATTTCGCGCTCGCCGTCCAGAGCCAGGGTGCCGCTGGCCAGGCTCAGGCGATAGGCGACGCCGGGCGTCAGCGGGCCGCTGGCAGTGATGCCACAGGCTTGCAGCAGACCGGGTGCCAGGGGTGCCAGCAGCGCCTGTTCGGCACCGGGGTTCAAGCGTACCCAGGCGCCATGCGGGTCTTGGCGCGACACCGGGCACCACAGCCCGCACAGGGCTGACAGGCCAATGGCATGGGGTTCGGCGAAACAGGCGAAGACTTCGCAGATGTCCTCGCTGCGGCTTAGCGCACGAGCACCGATAAAACGCTGCGGCGACACCGCCACTTCGACCAAGGCCCATTCAGCCAGCTGCTGCTCAGGCACTTTCACCAGCAGGCGCTTGTTGCGGCGCAGGCCGATGCTGGCGGGTACCCGGCCACTGGCGAGCAAGCCGCCAGCCAGGCCGGCGCTGGTGGCTTCGCGCAATTCGGGGAAGGCATTGTTGGTGCCGGTGGACAACGTCAGCAACGGCACGTCACCGGCCTCAGCGGCGACCGCCTTGTGGGTGCCGTCGCCACCGAGCACGGCGATCATTGCCACGCCGCGCTCGACCATGCGCCGGGTGGCCAGGCGGGTATCGGCAACGGTCTGGGTCAGCGGCAGGTCGAGTATTTCGATGGCCGGCCAGTGCTGGTCACGGGCGGCGGGGCCCTGGCTGGCCTTTAGCACGGCGGCGGCGATGCCGGTCATGTCGCTTGGCAGCAGTACCTGGCCGATGCCGGTGGCACCGAAAGCGGCCAGCAGGCGCTGGATCGCCGAGGCCTTGTCGGTGCTCGAATAGAGCCCGGCATTGGCGGTCAGGCGGCGCAGGTCGCGGCCAGAGGCTGGGTTGGCAATGATCCCGACGGTCGGGGCGGGTAGCGGCATGGCGCACCTCGTATTTTTGTTTGCAAGGGTAGGAGCAAGCGCGGTGCCAGCTTTTCAAGGCTTGGCTGAAGTGCTTGTGTCAGAGCGGTTTGGTCACGTTCAGGCACGTGCCCATGGCGGCATTGGCGAGACGCTGGGTGCCAGCGCAGGGCTGAAGAGGCCGAGACGTTGAGACGCAGCGTCTCAAGCCGGCCGGTAATCACACAGTGCTTGTCGGGGCATGCGTGGAAGCGCTTAATGGCCAGACAACGATAAAAACAGCAACGAGAACCGGAGGGCCTGAATGCTTGCCGCGAACTCCCGAGCCCATGTCGACTGCGTCAGCCGGGTGCTGAAGAATGCCGACCGCCTGCCACAGGCACCGGTACCAGCGCTGATCCTCGATTCATGGCGCCGTTCCATGGAGCTGTACCGCCTCGACCCCGGCTCCCAGCAGGGGCCGCGCATCCTGTCCCAAAGCCTGCTCAACGAATGCCGCGAACGCGCTGAACTGTTCCTGCGGATCGCCAGCGATGCTGTGGCGCGCTTGCACGAACGGGTGCGCGGCGCCGACTACTGCGTGCTGCTGACCGACGCCCAGGGGCGCACCATCGATTACCGGGTCGAATCGGCCATCCGCAATGACTGCCGCAAGGCCGGGCTGTACCTGGGCACCTGTTGGTCGGAGGGCGAGGAGGGCACCTGCGGCGTGGCGGCGGTGCTGACCAGCAAAGCTCCGATCACTGTGCACAAGCGCGATCACTTCCGCGCAGCCTTCATCGGCCTGACCTGCACCGCAGCGCCAGTGTTCGACCCGCAGGGCGAGTTGCTGGGCGTGGTGGATGTCTCGGCCTTGCAGTCACCGGACGACCGTCGTAGCCAGCACCTGATCCGCCAGTTGGTCGAGCAGACCGCCCGTGAAATCGAAAACGCCTTCTTCATGCACAGCGCCCAGGGCCACTGGGTGATGCGCGCCCACGGCACACCGGGTTATGTGGAAAGCCAGCCCGACTACCTGCTGGCCTGGGACACCGACGGCCGCTTGCAGGCCATCAACAGCCTGGCACGGCAACGGCTGGTGCAGCACCTGGGGCGTTTGCCCGAGCACATTGGCGAGTTGTTCGACATGGGCCAGCTGCGGCGCGTCAACACCTCGTCCGCCCAGCGCCTGCCGGGCCTGGGTGGGCTGTATGGACGGGTCAGCGCCCCGCAGCAGCGCCAGCGCACGCAGCCCCTACAGCAGGCTCAGGACGCTCGCATCGAGCAGCATTTGCGGCTGGCCACGCGGGTCAAGGACTGCAACCTGGCGGTGCTGGTCCAAGGCGAGACAGGGGCCGGCAAAGAAGTGTTTGCCCGCCAGTTGCACCAGCAAAGCCAGCGCCGCGATGGCCCGTTTGTCACGCTGAACTGCGCCGCCATTCCGGAAAACCTGATCGAGAGCGAGCTGTTCGGTTATGTGGCCGGGGCTTTTACCGGTGCCTCCAGCAAAGGCATGCAGGGGCTGTTGCAGCAGGCCGATGGCGGCACCCTGTTCCTCGACGAGATCGGCGACATGCCGCTGAACCTGCAAACCCGGCTGCTGCGCGTACTGGCCGAAGGCGAAGTGGCGCCGCTAGGTGCGGCACGGCGCGAGCGGGTGGATATCCAGGTGATTTGCGCGACCCACCGCGACCTGGCGACGATGGTAGCGGACGGTCGTTTTCGTGAGGACCTGTACTTCCGCCTGGCCAATGCCCGGTTCGAGCTGCCGCCGCTGCGTGAGCGCGAAGACCGACTGGGGCTGATTCACCAGCTGTTGGCAGAAGAGGCCGAAGCCTGTGCGGTCGAGGTGGTATTGGTGGATGCTGTGTTGCAGGCGCTGCTGGTTTATCGCTGGCCGGGGAACCTGCGCCAACTTCGGCAAGTGTTGCGGTATGCCTGTGCGGTGAGTGAAGGCGGGCAAGTGCAGTTACAGGACTTGCCGCAAGAGGTGCGCGGTGACGCGGTTGTCTCGGCTGAAAGCGGCGTGTCTTGCCCGGCCCGGCAGTTGTTGCTGGATGCGCTGATTCGTCATCGCTGGAAGCCGGCTGATGCGGCGCGGGCGTTGGGCATTTCGCGGGCGACGCTGTATCGACGGGTGCATGAACACCGCATCGAGATGCCCCGGATGAAGGTATAGCCCTGACGCTGTCCCCTGTAGGAGCGGCCTTGTGTCGAGAAAGGGCCGCAGAGCGGCCCCGGCGATATCTGCGGCGAAGCTGAAATCGTGGGGCCGCTGCGCGCCCCATCGCGACACAAGGCCGCTCCTACAGGGGTTGTGAGCTGCTGGCGGGCAATAAAAAACCCCGGCACTGGGCCGGGGTTTTGGTACATCACACTACTCGATCAATCCTGGTTAGCCAGTTTGTGCTCGAGGTAGTGAATGTTGACGCCGCCTTTGCAGAAACCTTCATCACGCACCAGGTCGCGGTGCAGCGGGATGTTGGTCTTGATGCCGTCGACGACGATCTCGTCCAGGGCATTGCGCATGCGCGCCATGGCTTCGTCGCGGTCCTTGCCGTAGGTGATCAGCTTGCCGATCAGCGAGTCGTAGTTCGGCGGAACCGAATAACCGCTGTACAGGTGCGAATCGACGCGCACGCCGTTGCCACCCGGGGCGTGGAAGTGCTTCACCTTGCCTGGGCTCGGGATGAACTTCTTCGGGTCTTCGGCGTTGATCCGGCACTCCAGCGAGTGACCACGGATCACCACGTCTTCCTGACGGTACGACAGCTTGTTGCCAGCGGCGATGCTGAGCATCTCCTTGACGATGTCGATGCCAGTGACCATTTCCGACACCGGATGCTCAACCTGTACGCGGGTGTTCATCTCGATGAAGTAGAAGCTGCCGTTTTCGTACAGGAACTCGAAGGTGCCTGCACCCCGGTAGCCGATTTCGATGCAGGCATCGACGCAACGCTTGAAGACTTGCTGACGGGCCTTCTCGTCGATGCCCGGGGCCGGCGCTTCTTCCAGCACCTTCTGGTGACGGCGCTGCAGCGAGCAGTCACGGTCGCCCAGGTGAATGGCATTGCCCTGGCCATCAGACAGTACCTGCACTTCCACGTGACGTGGGTTGGTCAGGAACTTCTCGAGGTACACCATCGGGTTGCCGAACGCAGCACCGGCTTCGGTACGGGTGAGCTTGGCCGAGGCGATCAGGTCCTCTTCCTTGTGCACCACGCGCATGCCGCGACCACCACCGCCACCGGCGGCCTTGATGATCACCGGGTAGCCGACGTCACGGGCAATCGCCAGCGCGACTTCTTCGTCTTCCGGCAGCGGGCCTTCACAGCCCGGTACGGTCGGTACGCCCGATTTGATCATTGCGGCCTTGGCCGAAACCTTGTCGCCCATCAGGCGAATGGTGTCAGCTTTAGGGCCGATGAAGGCAAAACCGGATTTTTCGACCTGCTCGGCAAAGTCGGCGTTTTCAGCCAGGAAGCCGTAGCCCGGGTGGATCGCGGTGGCGCCGGTTACTTCGGCGGCAGCGATGATTGCCGGGATATGCAGGTAGGAGTTCTTGGATGGCGCGGGGCCGATGCAGACCGACTCGTCTGCCAGGCCCAGGTGCATCAGTTCGCGGTCAGCCGTGGAGTGCACGGCGACGGTCTTGATGCCCAGCTCTTTGCAGGCACGCAGGATCCGCAGGGCAATTTCCCCGCGGTTGGCGATCAGGACTTTTTCGAGCTTCGCAGACATCGTGGGCTCTCCGCGATTCAAACGATGGTGAACAGCGGCTGGTCGAATTCAACCGGCTGGCCGTCTTCTACCAGGATGGCGTCGATCACACCGCCGAAATCAGATTCGATGTGGTTCATCATCTTCATGGCTTCGACGATGCACAGGGTGTCGCCTTTTTTCACCGACTGGCCAACTTCAGCGAAGTTTGGCGAGGTTGGCGATGGCTTGCGGTAGAAGGTACCGACCATCGGCGAGCGAACCACGGTGCCTTTCAAGGCCGGGGCAGCTGGAGCAGCTTCGGCGACAGGCGCGGCAGCAACCGGAGCAGCTACTGGAGCAGCCATCGGGGCTGGTGCGTAGAACTGCTGGGCAGCTGGGGTCTTGCTGTTACGGCTGATACGGACCGACTCTTCGCCTTCCTTGATCTCCAGCTCGTCGATGCCAGACTCTTCCAGCAGCTCGATCAGTTTCTTGACTTTACGGATATCCATTAATCATCAACTCCCAAAGGTTCGGTCAGGGGGCGAAATACAAAAAAACGTATCGATACGTTTCTATCGAACCCTGGCCCACTGAGGCCAGGGTTTTCATCATTTGGGCTGTGCGTTGGCAGCCAGTTGTTCCAGTGCAGACTCCAGTGCCAGGCGGTAACCGCTGGCGCCCAGGCCGCAGATCACCCCTACGGCAACATCGGAAAAGTAGGAGTGGTGACGGAACGGTTCGCGTTTGTGCACGTTGGACAAATGCACTTCGATGAATGGGATGCTCACCGCAAGCAATGCGTCACGTAATGCGACGCTTGTGTGGGTGAAAGCAGCCGGATTGATCAGGATGAAGTCCACACCCTCGTTGCGTGCGGCGTGAATGCGGTCGATCAGTTCGTATTCGGCATTGCTCTGCAGGTATTGCAGATGGTGGCCTGCGGCGCGGGCACGTTGCTCCAGGTCCTGGTTGATCTGGGCCAGGGTCACGGCGCCGTAATGGCCAGGCTCGCGGGTACCGAGCAGGTTGAGGTTGGGGCCGTGGAGCACCAGTAGCGTTGCCATCTGCGGATTCCTTGGATTTGTAGGGCAATTCGACACAGCGCGGCGAGTGTGCCGTAAAGCGACGGCAAGTGTCCAGTTCCCGGCAATAGCCAGCACGATGTCCGAGATTCGCGCGAAGTATGTGACCAAATAATTAAATCTGGTCACCTATTTCAGGATTTTTCCCGGCACGCGGGAAGTTATAGACCGACTTTGCCACGCACGCGTGTCAGATTTTGCGCAAATTCACCGGCGTTTATCTCGCCAATCACCCGATCAGCGGTAATTTCGCCGCCGTTCGCTGCAAAAAACAGCAGGGCTGGCGGGCCGAACAGCTGGTAGCGGTCGAGCAGTTTGCGCTGCTCGGCATTGCTCTCGGTGATGTCGAACCGCAGCAGCTTGAAGCCGGCCAGCTGGGCCTGCACCTGCGGGGTGTTGAGCACGTCGTGCTCGATCACCTTGCAGCTGATGCACCAGTCGGCGTACCAGTCCAGCAGCACCGGCTGGCCGGCCGCCTTGGCCTGGTCCAGTGCGGCGTCCAGTGCCGTGGGGGTGGTGATGGTCTGCCAGGCATCGGCCTTTGCCGCCAGGCTGTTGCCGGTGGCCGCAACTGTTGCAACGGGCAGCGGGCGAAGCGGGTCGCCCTGGCCGCTGAGGGCGCCGTACCAGCAGGCCAGCGCGTACACCAGCAAGGCCAGGCCGAGCAGTTGCGCCAGGCGCTGGCGTGCGGTTTTGACCACCAACTCCAGCGCGCCGAGGAACAGCGCCACGCCAGCGGCGAGGAAACCCACCAGCAGCAAGGTTACAGGGCCCGGCAGCACGCGGCTGAGCAAGCCGATGGCCAGCCCCAGCAGCAGTACGCCGATGGCGTTTTTCACCGTGTTCATCCACGGGCCGCTTTTCGGCAGCCAGGCCGCGCCACCGGTGGCCACCAGCAACAAGGGTGCACCCATGCCCAGGCCCAGGGCGAACAGCTTGAGTGCGCCGCCCAAGGCATCGCCACTGGCACTGATATACAGCAGGGCGCCAGCCAGAGGGGCTGACACACAAGGCGAAACCAGCAGGCTGGAGAGCACACCCAGCACCGCCGCGCCTAGCAACGAGCCGCCCCGCGTATGGTTGGCGACGTTGTTCAGGCGGTTGCTCAGGGCCTGTGGCAGCTTCAGCTCGAACAGGCCGAACATGGCCAGGGCGAATACCACGAAGAACAGGGCGAAGGGCACCAGCACCCAGGCCGATTGCAGGCGCGCCTGCAGGTTCAGGCCAGCGCCGAACAGGCCCATCAGCGCGCCGAGCGCGGCGAAGCTGGCCGCCATCGGCAGCACGTACGCCAGCGACAGCGCCAGCCCGCGCAGGCCGCCAACCTGGCCGCGCAGCACGACGCCAGACAGGATCGGCAGCATCGGCAGTACGCACGGGGTGAAGGTCAGGCCGACCCCGGCAAGGAAGAACAACAGCAGCGATTTCCAGCTCCAGCCGTGTTCGGCAGTTGCCGGGGCGTTGGCATCGCCTTCGCCGTCGATACTCAGGCGTGCGGTTTCCGGTGGGTAGCACAGGCCTTTGTCGGCGCAGCCCTGGTAGCCCACCAGCAGGGTGAAGGCACGCGGGTCGGTGCGCGGCAGCTCGATGTCGAGCACGCCGTGGTACACCTCGACGTCGCCGAAAAATTCATCGTGCTTGGCCTCGCCCTTGGGGATGTTTGGCGTGCCCAGGGCGATGTCTGCCGGCTCGGTGTGGAACTGGAATCGATGGCGGTAGAGGTAGTAGCCCTCGGTGGCAACGAAACGCAATTTGAGGGTTTGTGCATCGGCCTGGACCAGGCTGAGCTTGAAGGCCTCGTGCACGGGCAGGAAGTCGGCATTGTTGGCCAGTGAAGCGGCGCCGAGGGTGGCGCTGGGGCGGTTGTCGAGCAGGCCTGTGGCGAAGGCAGGGCTGGCCAGCAGCAGGAACAGCAGGAAAAACAGGCGGCGCATGGCGGACTCGCGAGGTGGAACGTGCCGGGCATGATAGCGGAGTTGGTGGGGGGTTGGGCCAGCAGTGCTTGCCATGACATCTTTATTGCCTAGGAGATCGAGCGCCGCCCGCGCGGCGCTCGATCTTCCAGGCGCTGAACCTGTCATGGCGAACACCTGCGGATCAAACCCTGAATGCCCGCACCGCCCGGTTCAGCTCATCGCCCAGGCTCAGCAACTGCTCCCCTTGCTCACGCCCCTCGCCAATGCGCTGCAGGTTGTCTTCGCCCAGCTCGTGAATCCGCTCACTGTGGTCACGAATTTCACTCACCGCGCCACTCTGCTGCGCGGTGACATCGGCAATGCGCACCGCTGTGTCGGAAATGGTCCGTATGGCAAAGACAATCTCATCCAGCGCCCCATCTGCCGCCTGGGCCTGGTTGGCCGTGGCCTCGGCATGCTCAAGCTGCGCACGCATCCCCGCCACCGAACCTTTCGCCGCTTGCTGCAGGCGGTCGATCAGTGCCTGGATCTCGCCGGTAGCCCCCGTGGTGCGCTGCGCCAGCGATCGCACTTCATCGGCCACCACGGCAAACCCCCGGCCCATCTCACCCGCACGGGCCGCTTCGATCGCGGCGTTCAGCGCCAGCAGGTTGGTCTGCTCGGCAATCGAGCGGATCACCGTCAACACGCCGCCAATGGTCGCCGACTCTTCCGCCAATTGCTCGATCATGCGGGCATTGCCTTGCACTTCATCGACCAGCTCGCGCAAGCCTGACAGGCTCTGGCCAATCACTGCCTGGCCTTGCTCCACTGCGCGCCCGGCGTTGCGGCTGGCATCGGCGGCGGCGCTGGCATCCCCCGCCACTTGCTGAATGGTCGCTTCCAGTTCGCCCAAGGCATCACGTATCTGCCCGGTGTCGCCCGCCTGGCGCTCGGCGCCGTCGTGCAGGGCGGCGCTCATGCCGGCCAGGGCGTTACTGCTGCCAGCTACCTGCTCGGCGTTGTGGCGGATGGTACCTACCAGCTCTACCAGGTACTGGCGCAGGCGGTTGAGCGATTCCTGGATATCGTGCAGTTCGCGGTTGGTCTTGCCCAGGGCGATGGCCTGGGCGAAGTCGCCCTCGGCCCAGCGCGACAGGGCCGGGGCCAGGCCGGTCAGGGTGCGTGCCAGGCGCCGTTGCAGGGTATCGATCAGCAGGGCGATCAGCAGGATCAGGGCGATCATCAGGCCCTGGATGATACGCACCTCGGCGGCAATTTTCGCATGCTGGCTACGTACTTCGGGCTCCAACGCTGCGATGGCTAGCTGCACGGCTTCCAGGCGTTGATTGGTGCTGGCGGCCAAGGCGGCGCGGCGTTCGATCTGTTCGCGGGTGCGTTGCAGTTCGGCCGGGTAGCGGCCGAGCAGGCTCTGCAATTCACGTTTCAGGCCCACGGCAATGTCTTCCTGCTGGGCGCTGGCCTGGGTTTCCAGGCCCATCATGGCGGCGAAGTCGTCGGCACCGGATTCGGCTGCACGGGTCACGCCCAGCAACGGCAGGCTGTCGATGGCTTGCGCCTGGGTGCGGATCAGTTGCAGTTCACGCTCTACTTCATCGGCCAGCTCCGGGCGGCCGCTGCTGACCAGCTTGTCCCGAGCCAGCGAAAGGCGGCTCAGGTGCACAGTGGCGTCGAGCAATGGCAACAGGTAGCCGTTGGCATCGGCGCTGCCGCTGTCACGGGCGTAGGCGGCCAGTTGTTCGAAGTTGGCCCCCAGTTCCCGCTCGGCCTGCAGCAGCAGGGCTTGCGGATCACCGGCCAGTTTACCGGCGGCCAGCAGCTCGTTGGCGGTGAAGGCCTGCAGGCTGTCGAGGCTGGGGCGCAGTTTGCCGGCCAGTTCGGTGGGCCACTCGGTCAGGGAGGCCTGCAGCTGCTGGTTGGCCTCCATGGCGGCGGCATGGCGCAGGGCATCGCCGCTGCCCAGGTAGGCCTGAATGTTACGTGCTGCCTGGTTCTGGAACTGCTGGGACAGGCCCAGGTAACGTTCCATCATCTGGTAGGGGCGCTCCAGGGCACGCTGCGACCACCACAGGGTGGCGCCCAGGGCGAGGCACACCGTCACCAGCAACAGGGTGTTGAAATTGGTCAGCCACTTCAGGCGCATAGCTGCGAACTTCCTGCGCAGGGGAGAGGCGGCTGAAGTTATTGCGATTTTGTGACGTGGTGATGACGACAGGGGCTTGGCGTCAGAAAAAAGTGGCACAGTGCCTGTATCGGTTTTGCCTGTGCCAGCCTTAAGGCTCTACGCGTACTACGCAGTTCCGCCCGGCATGCTTGGCCCGGTACAGCGCCTCGTCCGCCGCACTGGCCATGGTCAGTGCATCCAGCACCTCATCCAGTTGCACCACGCCGGCACTGAAGGTGCACTGCAAATCCCGTGGTTGTGCGGGGTAGAGGATCTCGGCAAAGCGCCGACGTATCTCGTCCAGCACCTTGTGTGCAGCGTCCAGCGCAGTATTGGGCATGACAATGGCGAACTCTTCACCGCCATAACGGCCAATGAAATCGGTCTTGCGCAAGCGCTGCTTGAGGAACAGCGCCAGGCTCTTGATCACACGGTCGCCCATGGGGTGGCCGTGGCGGTCGTTGATCTTCTTGAAATGGTCGATGTCGAGCATGGCAAAGCTCAACGGCTGCTGCTCGCGGCGGGCGCGGAAGCTGCAGTCTTCCAGCAGTTGCAGGATGTGGGTGTGGTTGTACAGCCCGGTCAGGCTGTCGCGCACCATGCGCGCCTTCAGGTGCCGGGCCCGGGCGGCACGGTTGCGCACGGTGGTGATCAGGTGGCGTGAGCGAAACGGCTTGGTCAGAAAATCATCACCCCCTTCGCTCATGGCATCCAGCTGCTTGTCCAGGTCGTCCTCGGCAGACAGGTAGATGATCGGCACGCTTACATAGCGGTCGCTGTGGCGGATCACTTTGGCCAGTTCCGGGCCGGTGCAGGCAGGCATGTACAGGTCGAGGATGATCAGGTCGGGCTGAAAGTCGGCAAGCTCGGCCATGGTGCGGATCGGGTCGGTCAGGCAACGGGTGACCATGCCGGCGCTGGCCAGCACGCGTTCGGTGTGCAGGGCCTGGGTGCGCGAGTCGTCGATGATCAGCACGCGCAGGGGGTCATGCGGGGTAGCGTTGGTCAGCAGTTCGACCTTTTCCAGCAGGCTGGAAGCCTCCAGGCTGCCGGTGAGAAAGTCCTGGCCACCGGCGCGCACCGCAGCAAGGCGGGTCGGGGTGTCGGCTTCGTGGTGGCTGAAGAACAGCAGCGGAATCGATTGCGCCAGCCCCTGCTGCACCTGGGCAGCCAACAGCAGGCCTTGGCCGGCACCGGTGAAGTCGACATCCATGATGATGGCCGAGGGCGGGTATTCGCTGATCGAGGCGAGAAACGCCGCAGCACCGGGCAGTGCTTGCACCACCAGGCCAAAGAACTCCAGTTGCTGGGCCAGGCGCTGGGCACGCTCATGATCCTGCAGCAGGATGTACACCGGCTTGCGCAGGGGTGGCAGCAGCAGCTGGTTGAGCGGGTCGTCCTTGCGCAGGCCGGTACGCGTCAGCTGTTGGGCGGGGCACTGCGGGCGCGGCTCGACTGCTTGGCTCATGTCCTGGCTACTTATAGGTTGGGATATGCAGGGGCAATGATGGCTCTATGCTAGCAGCTCTTTTCAAATACGTGACTGCCCTGTATCAACAAAGCCTGCAGAACGAATATTCAGTTACTGACTGATTGGTCGCTTATGCGTACGGTGGTGTCTGCTTTATAGTGCTGCCACGCGGGCTTGCCGTGGCACCCTGGCGCAGGCCTGTGGTCAAAGCCCCTGAACCGTCGTGACTGATTAAGGACAAAGCCATGCTGGACTGGAAAAACCGCGAGGCCAAAGCCGAGCCCCGTGAGCGTGTCGACGGCCGCGGCGCTGCCGCCCGTAGCTACCTTGGCGGCCTTTGGAGCCGTGCCCTGGGGACCCTGATCGGGTTGTACCTGCTGGTGTGCATCGGCCTGGGCTGGTACTGGAGCCAGGAGCCGGAGCTGTTCCCGGTGCAGCAGAATGCCCAGGCTGCCGCTGAGCGCGGTGGCCAGCAGATGGTGGTGGGCTACACCACCATCGAAACCCTCAAGACCGTGGCCGGCACCTTGCTGAACAAGCCAGGCGGCTACATCTCCAACGACCGCTTCCCGCCAGGCCTGTGGATGGACAACATGCCGAGCTGGGAATACGGCGTGCTGGTCCAGGTACGCGACCTGTCCCGCGCCTTGCGCAAGGACTTCGCGCGTTCGCAGTCGCAGTCCACTGAGGACGCCGACCTGGCCAAGGCCGAACCGCGCTTCAACTTCGACAACAAGAGCTGGATCTTGCCATCGAGCGAATCGGAGTTCGAAGAGGGCATCAAGTCGCTGAACCGCTACCAGACCCGCCTGGCAGCCGGCGACAAGGGCGCGATCTTCTATACCCGTGCCGACAACCTGAACAACTGGTTGGGTGACGTCGCCACGCGTCTCGGCTCGCTGTCGCAGCGCTTGTCGGCCAGCGTTGGCCGGGTCAAGCTCAACAGCACCCTGAAGACCGAGTCGGTGGTCGCCGGCCAGGCGCCGCAGCTGGACGAAGAGCTGGTCGAAACGCCATGGCTGCAGATCGACAACGTGTTCTACGAAGCCCGTGGCCAGGCCTGGGCGCTGTCGCACCTGCTGCGCGCCATCGAGGTGGACTTTGCCGATGTGCTGGCGAAGAAGAATGCCACCGTCAGCGTGCGCCAGATCATCCGTGAGCTGGAAGCCTCGCAAGAGCCGCTGTGGAGCCCGATGGTACTCAACGGCAGTGGCTTCGGCATGTGGGCCAACCACTCGCTGGTCATGGCCAACTACATTTCCCGGGCCAACGCCGCGGTGATCGACCTGCGTCAGCTGCTGTCGCAGGGTTGATAATGGCCATCAGCCCAAACGAGGCCGCCCACCGGGCGGCTTCCGACCGCGAACTGGTCAGCTGGGTGGACGAGGCCGACCAGGTGTTGGGGGCATTGCCCCGTGCCGAGTTGCGTGAGCGCGGCTTGATCGGCCGTTGCACATTCATTCTGCTGTTCAACAGTGCCGGTGAGTTGTGTGTGCATCGGCGGACCCTGAGCAAGGCGCTTTACCCAGGGTACTGGGATGTTGCAGCGGGGGGCATGGTGACGGCCGGCGAGGGGTATGCCGAATCGGCGGCGCGTGAACTGGCCGAGGAGCTGGGGATCGAAGGGGCTGAGTTACGCTTTCATGAGCGGTTCTATTTTGACCAGCCGAACAACCGGTTGTGGTGTGCGGTGTATTCGGCGGTGTCGGATGCGCCGCTGCGGTTGCAGCCAGAAGAGGTGATTGAGGCTCGGTTCATTGGTCTGGAGCAGGCTGAGCAGGAAAGTCTGAGCAAGCCTTACTGCCCGGACTCGTTGGCGGCATTGCAGCGCTACAAGGCTAGCCTGGGATGACGCTGGGGACCGCAAAGCGGTCCCAGTTCCCGGATAGTCGCAAAACATTCGCAAAATGCCGCAATCCTGTACTTAGCAACAGCCGGATTTATCGTTACACTGCGCGCCCTTTTCGGGCTGTCGCAAGATCTTGCGGCAGTAGCGCCGCCCCTGCCAGAGTGGGGCTTCGCGGTCGGCCTCAACCCCAAGGCACGACCAGTTTTTGTCCTCAGCACAGAGGAACAAAAGTGGCCAAGAAAGCTTCTTCCTTTTCCGCCCTTGGCGGTCTCGTTTACTCCACCGACGCCGGTCGGCACTGCCCCGACTGTGGCCAGCCGGCGGATGCCTGCATCTGCAAGCAGCAAATCATCCCCGAAGGCGACGGCATTGCCCGCGTGCGCCGTGAGAGCAAGGGCCGTGGCGGCAAGACTGTGACCACCGTCACCGGTGTGCCGCTGCCGCCCGACCAGCTCAAAGAGCTAGCGACCACGCTCAAGCGCCGCTGCGGTACCGGCGGTGCCCTGAAGGACGGGGTTATCGAGATCCAGGGCGACCATGTCGAGCTGTTGATCGGCGAGCTGAGCAAACAGGGTTTCAAGGCGAAAAAGTCCGGCGGCTGAGGCCACCGCGCGATTTTTTGCCCAGCGCTTTCTAAACTCGTTCCAGTGGTCAGGGTCTATGCCTGAGCACGGATGAATCGTCACTTTCAGCTTTTACACTCGTTCCGCTGCCTGCGGGGCAGTGTCTTCGACTTATCTATAGGGGACTTGAATGTCCGTACGACGCACACGCAAAGACGATGGTAGCCAATGGACCGTGGCCGACAGCCGCAGTGTTTATGGCATCCGCCATTGGGGCGCTGGTTATTTCGCCATCAATGAAGCCGGGCGCGTCGAAGTGCGCCCCAACGGCCCCGACAGCGCGCCGATCGACCTGTACGAACAGGTTGACGAACTGCGCCAGAGCGGCCTGTCGCTGCCCTTGCTGGTGCGCTTCCCCGACATTCTGCAGGACCGCGTACGCCAGCTGACCGGCGCGTTCGATGCCAACATCGCGCGCCTGGAGTACCAGAGCCAGTACACCGCGCTGTACCCGATCAAGGTCAACCAGCAGGAAGCGGTGGTGGAAAACATCATCGCCACGCAAAACGTTTCCATCGGCCTGGAGGCCGGCTCCAAACCCGAGCTGCTGGCAGTGCTGGCGCTGGCGCCGAAGGGCGGTACCATCGTCTGCAACGGCTACAAAGACCGTGAGTTCATTCGCCTGGCGCTGATGGGCCAGAAGCTTGGCCACAACGTGTTCATCGTCATCGAGAAAGAGTCGGAAGTGGCTCTGGTGATCGACGAGGCCGCCGAGCTCAAGGTGAAACCGCAGGTCGGCCTGCGCGTGCGTCTGTCGTCGCTGGCCTCCAGCAAGTGGGCCGATACCGGTGGCGAGAAGTCCAAGTTCGGGTTGTCTGCTGCCCAGTTGATCTCGGTGGTGCAGCGCTTCCGCGATGCCGGCCTGGATCAGGGCATCCGCCTGCTGCACTTCCACATGGGCTCGCAGATCGCCAACCTGGCCGACTACCAGCACGGTTTCAAAGAAGCCATCCGTTACTACGGCGAACTGCGTGCGCTGGGCCTGCCGGTCGACCATATCGACGTTGGCGGTGGCCTGGGCGTGGACTACGACGGCACCCACTCGCGCAATGCCAGCTCGATCAACTACGACATGGACGACTATGCCGGCGTGGTGGTGGGCATGCTCAAGGAGTTCTGCGACGCGCAGGGCCTGCCGCACCCGCACATCTTCTCCGAGAGTGGCCGCTCGCTGACCGCGCACCACGCCATGCTGGTGATCCAGGTCACCGACGTCGAGAAGCACAACGACGACGTACCGACCATCGAGAACAAGGAAGCCCTGCCCCAGACCGTACAGTGGCTGGCCGACCTGCTTGGCCCGACCGACATCGAGATGGTGACCGAGACCTACTGGCGCGCCACCCACTACATGGGTGACGTGGCCGCGCAGTACGCCGATGGCAAGATCAGCCTGAGCGAAAAGGCCTTGGCCGAACAGTGCTACTTTGCCGTGTGCCGCCGCCTGCACAACTCGCTGAAAGCCCGTCAGCGCTCGCACCGCCAGGTGCTAGACGAGCTGAACGACAAGCTGGCCGACAAGTACATCTGTAACTTCTCGGTGTTCCAGAGCCTGCCGGACACCTGGGCCATTGGCCAGGTGCTGCCGATCATTCCGCTGCACCGCCTGGACGAAGAGCCGCTGCGCCGCGCGGTACTGCAGGACCTGACCTGCGACTCCGACGGTAAGATCAACCAGTACGTCGACGAGCAGAGCATCGAGACCAGCATGCCGGTGCATGCGCTGAAGGACGGCGAGGACTACCTGCTGGGCGTGTTCCTGGTCGGTGCCTACCAGGAAATTCTGGGCGACATGCACAACCTGTTCGGTGACACCGACTCGGTGAACATCTACCAGAATGCCGATGGCAGCGTGTACCACGCCGGTATCGAGACCCACGACACCATCGAAGACATGCTGCGCTACGTGCACCTGTCGCCGGAGGAGTTGATGACCCACTACCGCGACAAGGTGGCCAGCGCCAAGATCACAGCGCGTGAGCGCACCCAGTACCTGGATGCCTTGCGCCTTGGGCTGACCCGGTCTTCGTACCTCTCGTCGTAATCGACGGGGCCGCTCCTGCAAAAGGCTTGGCAGCCTTGTGTGGGAGCGGCCCCCGCGTCACTGAAGCCAAAGCCCTTTTTGCTGCAACCGCCACCCCACCCACCCCAGCGTCACCGCCCGCAACCCCATGAACCCGAGAAACGCCAACCACAACCCATGGTTGCCGAGCCCGCTCATGCCCACCGCCACCGGAAGTGCAATCAGCACTGACACCAGCATCGCATTGCGCATCTCCCGCGCTCGCGTCGCACCGATGAACAACCCATCCAGCAAGTAGCTCCACACCGCAATCAACGGCAGCAACGCCAGGTACGGCAGATACGGGTAGGCCGCCGCTCGCACACTGTCGATGTCGGTCTGCAAGTCGATAAACAGATGCCCACCGAGCAGGAACAACCCGGCAAAACCCACGCTGGTGATCAGCGACCAGCCACAGGCCACCACCAGCGAGCGGCGCAGGGTTTCGCGGTCGCGGGCACCAATGGCGTGGCCGCACAGGGCCTCCACCGCATGCGCCAGTCCATCCAGCGCATAGGCTGTCAGCAGCAGGCCATTGAGCAGCAGGGCGTTGGCCGCCACAGTGGCTTCACCCAGGCGTGCGCCTTGCACGGTGATCAGCAGGAAGACCAATTGCAGCGCCAGGCTGCGCAGGAAAATATCGCGGTTAACCGCCAGCAGCGGCCGCCAGGCCTGCCAACGCTTGAGCGCAGCCCACACGACCTGCCCCGGGTAGACACGCAGGGCTGGGCGGGTGAGGGCCAGGCCTAGCAGGGCGGCACTCCATTCGGCAATCACCGACGCCCGTGCCGAACCCAGCACCCCCCAATCCAGTCCCAGGACGAACCACAGGTTCAATACGATGTTCAGCAGGTTGGTGGTCAGCAGGATCGCCAGTGGCGCCCGGGCGTTTTGTGTGCCGAGGAACCAGCCGACCAGCGCGTAACTGGCCAATGCCGCAGGCAGCCCGAGCAGGCGGGTATGGAAGAAGTCTTCGGTGGATTGCTGCAGAGCGGCACTGGGGTGCATCGCGTCCAGCGCCAGTTGGCTGAGCGGAATGGCCAGCAGGCCGATGAGCAAGGCGAAGCCAACTGCCAGCAGCAGTCCTTGCACCAGCACCTGGCGCAATGCCGCGCCATCGCCACGGCCGGCAGCCTGAGCGGCGAAGCCAGTGGAGCCCATGCGCAGAAAGCCCATCAGGCCGACCATGAAGGTGAACAGCGTGGCGCCCACGGCCACGGCACCCAACTGGTGGGCGTGGGGGAGGTGGCCGATGACCGTGCTGTCGACCAGGGCCACCAGGGGAACGGAGATATTGGACAGGATCATCGGCGCGGCCAGCGCCCAGACCTTGTGATGGGTGGGGCGGTGGCGCCAGTCGGTGGAGAGTTGGGACATTTGCATTCCATGGGACCCTGGGGCCGCTTCGCGCCCCTTCGCGGGCTTGCCCGCTCCCACAGGAGAATGTTGCTCTTTCGGCCGTCGCCGAACCTGTGGGAGCGGGCAAGCCCGCGAAGGGGCGCGAAGCGGCCCCTTTAACGAATGGCACAGTGTAACGGCCAGGCAACCAAATCGCGCGAACATGGTCTCAGCCAGCTATAGTTGCTGCCCTCAAGTACCCGCTGCCGAAGAGTTCCTACTCCATGTTCAACAAAGGATTGTTGCTGGCCTGCGCGCTGGCTTTGCTCAGTGCCTGTGACTCTTCCACGCCGGACAACCCGGCGCCGGCCGAGAAACCCGTGGCCACCGCGCCCGCCGAAGCCCCCGCGCCCAAGCGCGAAGACCCGACTGTGCTCGCCAAGCGCTACGAGGGCCGCGAGCTGACGGTGCTGGATGTTTCGGAGGTGCAACTCGATGGCGCGGCAACGCTGTCGATCAGCTTCTCGGCACCGCTGGATGCCAAGCAGGACTTCGCCACCAAGGTGCACCTGGTCGACACCGTAAAGGGTAAGCTCGACGGCGCCTGGGAACTCTCCGACAACCAGATGGAGCTGCGCCTGCGCCACCTGGAGCCGCAGCGCAAGCTGGTGCTGACCGTCGACAAAGGCCTGCTCGCGGTCAACGGCAAGCAACTGGACAGCGAGTCGATCACCCGCCTTGAAACCCGCGACATGCAGCCGACCATCGGCTTTGCCAGCCGCGGTTCGTTGCTGCCCACGCGCCTGGCCGAAGGCCTGCCGGTGATTGCCCTGAACGTCGACAAAGTCGATGTCGAATTCTTCCGCGTCAAGCCGGACATGCTCTCAAGCTTCCTGGCCAGCTGGGGGCGTAACAGCAGCTTGTACTATTACCAGTCCAAGGAAACGCTGGACATGGCCGAGCTGGTCTACAGTGGCCGCTTCGACCTCAACCCCGCCCGCAACACCCGCGAAACCGTGCTGCTGCCCATCGCCGGCATCAAGCCGCTGCAAGACCCGGGCGTGTACCTGGCGGTGATGCGCGCCTCAGGCACCTACGACTACTCGCAGCCTGCGACCCTGTTCACCCTCAGCGACATCGGTGTGTCGGCGCACCGTTACCGTGACCGCCTTGACGTGTTCGCGCAGGCGCTTGAAGGCGGCAAGGCGCTGAACGGCGTCAACCTCGAAATCCATGACGAGAAGGGCAAGCTGCTGGCCCAGGCCAGCACCGATGGCAAGGGCCACGCTCAGCTGCCGATCACGCCCAAGGCCGATACCCTGATCGCCACCCAAGGTGTGCACACCACCCTGCTGCGCCTGAACACCGCCGCCCTGGACCTGGCTGAATTCGACATCACCGGGCCCCAGGCCAACCCGCTGCAGTTTTTCATCTTCGGCCCGCGTGACCTGTACCGCCCGGGCGAAACCGTGTTGCTCAACGGGCTGCTGCGCGACCAGGACGGCAAGCCCGTCAAAGCCCAGCCGGTGAGCGTGGAAGTGCGTCGCCCGGATGAACAGGTGAGCCGCAAGTTCGTCTGGGAAGCCGATAGCAATGGCCTGTACCAGTACCAATTGCAGCTGGCCACCGAAGCCCCGACTGGCCGTTGGCAACTGCTGCTTGACCTGGGCGGCGGGCGCAAGCAGGTCTATGAATTCCTGGTTGAAGACTTCCTGCCCGAGCGCCTGGCGCTGGAGCTGAAGGGCAGCAGCACGCCGCTGTCGCCCGATGAGAATGCGCGCATCCAGGTCAATGGCCGTTACCTCTATGGCGCCCCGGCTGCCGGTAATCGTCTCAGTGGCCAGGCCTATGTGCGCCCCCTTCGCGAGGCGGTGCCTTCGCTGCCTGGCTACCAGTTCGGCTCGGTCACCGAAACCGAGTTGAACCAGGACCTGGAGCTGGACGAAGTTACCCTCGATCAGGCCGGCAAGGCGGTGGTCGACATCGAAAGCCGCTGGGCCGAAGCCCGCTCGCCGCTGCAACTGACCGTACAGGCTAGCCTGCAGGAATCCGGTGGCCGACCGATTACCCGGCGTCTGGAGCAACCGATCTGGCCAGCCGAGCGCCTGCCGGGCCTGCGTGGCCTGTTCGAGGGTGAGGAAACCGATAGCGATGGGCCGGTGGAATTCGAATTCCTGGTAGCCGACCGCGAGGGCACCAAGCTGGCGGCCAACGACCTCAAGGTGCGGTTGATTCGCGAGCGCCGCGACTACTACTGGAACTACTCGCAGAGCGACGGCTGGAGCTACGCCTACAACGAGAAATTCCTGACCCAGAGCGAAGAGACAATCAGCGTCAAGGCGGGCTCCACCGCCAAGCTGAGCTTCCAGGTTGAATGGGGCCCGTACCGCGTCGAGGTGGAAGACCCGCAAACCGGCCTGGTGTCCAGCGAGCGCTTCTGGGCTGGCTACCGCGCTCAGGACAACGCCGAAGGCGGTGCGGTGCGCCCGGACCAGGTCAAGCTGGCACTGGACAAACCTTCCTACGCCGACGGCGCCACGGCCAAGGTCACCGTTACCCCACCTGCCGCTGGCAGTGGCTACCTGATGATCGAGTCCAGCGATGGCCCGTTGTGGTGGCAGGAAATCGAGGTGCCCGCCGAGGGCAAGACCTTCGATGTGCAACTGGACAAAGCCTGGGCACGTCACGACCTGTACATCAGCGCCCTGGTGATCCGCCCGGGTGAGCGCAAGGCCAACGCCACGCCCAAGCGTTCAGTCGGCGTGCTGCACCTGCCGCTGGACCGCGCTGAGCGCAAGTTGGCGGTAAGCCTGCAGGCACCGGACAAGATGCGCCCGAAACAGCCGCTGACCGTGAAGGTGAAGGCCGCCAATGCGGATGGCAGCGTGCCCAAGCAGGTGCATGTGCTGTTGTCGGCAGTTGACGTGGGCATCCTCAACATCACCGATTTCAAAACCCCCGACCCGTTCGCCAGCCTGTTCGGGCGCAAGGCCTATGGTGCCGACCAACTGGACATCTACGGCCAGTTGATCGAAGCCGGGCAGGGCCGCCTGGCCAGCCTGGCGTTCGGTGGTGACGCGGCCATGGCCAAGGGTGGCAAACGCCCCAATACCACGGTCACCATCGTCGCCCAGCAGAGCCTGCCAGTGACCCTGGACGACAAGGGTGAGGGCCAGGCCACGGTCGATATCCCGGACTTCAACGGCGAGCTGCGGCTGATGGCCCAAGCCTGGACCGAAGAGCACTTCGGCATGGCCGAAGGTAAGACTGTGGTCGCCGCACCGCTGATTGCCGAGCTGTCGGCACCGCGTTTCCTGGCCGGCGGCGACCGCACCAGCCTGGCGCTGGACCTGGCCAACCTGTCGGGCCGCGCCCAGCAATTGAACGTTGAAATCACCACCGAAGGGCAGTTGAGCCTGGCGGCCAGCGCCGTGCAGAGCGTTGCCCTGGCTGAAGGCCAGCGCTCGACGCTGATGATCCCGGTGCAGGCCCAGGGTGGCCTGGGGCAGGGCAAGGTGAAGGTGCGTGTCACCGGCCTGGCGTTGCCGAACGAGCCAACCACCGCGTTCGAACGTGAGTGGACGCTGGGCGTGCGACCGGCCTACCCGGCAATGCTCAAGCATTACCGTGTGGCCTTGAAGGATCAGCCATGGACACTCCCTGAGGCAGACCTGGCCGCCTTCGAGCCCGCTGGCCTGGAGGCCAGCCTGGCCCTGTCGAGTCGGCCACCGTTGAACCTGGCCGAGCAGATCCGTGCGCTGGAGGCATACCCCTACGGTTGCCTGGAGCAGACCACCAGCGGTTTGTATCCGTCGCTGTACGCCGATGCCGACAGCCTCAAGCGCTTGGGCATCAAGGGCGAGCCGGCGGATGTGCGCAAGCGCAAGATCGAAATGGGTATCGAGCACCTGCTGGGCATGCAGCGCTACAACGGCAGCTTTGGCCTGTGGAGTTCGGACAGCGAAGAAGAATACTGGCTGACGGCTTACGTCACCGACTTCCTCCTGCGTGCCCGCGACCAAGGTTATGGCGTGCCGGCCGAAGCGCTGAAGAAGGCCAGCGAGCGCCTGTTGCGCTACCTGCAGGAGCGCAACCTGATCGAGGTCGACTACAGCGAAAACGCCGACCACACCCGCTTTGCCGTGCAGGCCTACGCGGCGTTGGTGCTGTCGCGCAGCCAGCAGGCGCCCTTGGGTGCGCTGCGTGGGCTGTTCGAGCGCCGTGCCGATGCCCGCTCCGGTTTGCCGTTGGTACAACTGGCAGTGGCGTTGGACAAGATGGGCGACAAGCCACGTGGCGAACAGGCCTTGCAGGCGGGCCTGGGCATCAGCCGCGGTAAAGGCTGGATGGCAGACTATGGCAGCGCCCTGCGTGACCAGGCGCTGATATTGGCGCTGCTGCAGGAGAGCAACCTGGCCAGCAGCCAGGTAGACCAGCGCCTTTTTGCCTTGTCGGATGAGCTGGCGGCCAACCGCTGGTTGTCGACTCAGGAGCGCAATGCGTTGTTCTTGGCCGGCCGTGGCTTGTTGGGTAAACCGGAAGCCAAGTGGCAGGCACGCCTGGACAGTGCTGGCGAGGTGCGCGAGTTCAACAATGCCGAGGCTGGCATGAAGCTGGAAGGTCCGCTACTGGCCTCGCCGCTGAGTGTGCAGAACGAAGGCAGCGAGACGCTGTACCAGCAACTGACCTTGTCGGGTTACCCACGCCAGGCACCTGCGGCCGGCGGTAACGGTATGCAGATTCGTCGTGAGTACCTGGGCATGAATGGCCAGCCGCTGGACCTGCACAACCTGCGCAGTGGCGACCTGGTGTTGGTGCACCTGGCGCTCAAGGCTGAAGACCGTGTGCCGGATGCGCTGGTAGTGGACCTGCTGCCGGCAGGCCTGGAACTGGAAAACCAGAACCTGGCCCAAAGCGCCGCCAGCCTGGACAACGCCAGCAGCGCAGTGAAGGAGTGGCGCGAATCGATGCAGAACGCCAGCGTGGTGCACCAGGAGTACCGTGATGACCGTTACGTTGCCGCGCTCAAACTCGACGGTTACGGCACCACGCACCTGTTGTACCTGGCACGGGCAGTGACCCCGGGCACCTACCGCGTGCCGCCGCCGCAGGTCGAGTCGATGTACCGGCCGAACCTGCAGGCAGTGGGTGATGGGCAAGGTGAAATGACCGTAAAAGCCCGCTAAAGCGGCGCGGTCTAATGTAGGAGCGGCCTTGTGTCGCGATCGGGCCGCGCAGCGGCCCCAGGTTTTCAGCTCCGCCGCTCGAATTGCTGGGGCCGCTGCGCGGCCCGATCGCGACACAAGGCCGCTCCTACAACAGACCGCGCAAAGCTGCTCCAGAATTCAGTGAATAACCCAGCTCATCACCCACAACCCCAGCACCAGCCAGATGATCCCGAGGATGATCGAGGCGCGCATGAACGCGCGGATTGCCGAGTACAGCAGCATCAGGCCGATAATCAAGGCCAGGATGCTGATCAGCGAGGTGTCCGTGCCCAGGGTGCGCGCCAGGCCGTCGATGAAATTGCCACCGGCATTGGCCAGCAGGTTGAACAGCCCGCTCAATGCGTCGACGATGAAGCGGATCACCGACCCCAGTGCCTGGCCCAGCCACTCGAAAAAACCTTCTACATGCATAGTTGCTTCCTGATGAACGAATTGGCGAGGTTGCCGTTTCCAAGCCTTTGGCCATCACCTGGCCAGGTCGGTTCCCGATGCCAAGCTTAGCGCGTGCGGGCCGGCTGTTGCGCGCCACGCTGATTGGCCTGCTGGTACTGTGCGGCTTGTTTTGGCTGGCCGACCGCCTGTGGCCGCTGCCGCTGCCGGGCGACGACCTGGCCAGGGTCGTGCTGGCCGAAGATGGCACGCCCTTGTGGCGCTTTGCCGATGCCGAGGGTGTGTGGCGCTACCCGGTCAGCCCGGACGAAGTGTCGCCGTTGTACCTGCAAGCCTTGCTGACCTACGAGGACCGCTGGTTCTACCGCCATCCCGGGGTCAACCCGTTGGCCCTGGCGCGCGCGGCCTGGCTGAACCTGCGGGGCGGGCGCGTGGTGTCGGGCGGCAGCACGCTGTCGATGCAGGTGGCACGGCTGCTAGACCCGCATGACCGCACCCTGGCTGGCAAACTGCGCCAGTTGTGGCGCACGGCGCAGCTGGAGTGGCACCTCTCCAAACGCGAGATCCTGCAAATCTATCTGAACCGCGCGCCCTTCGGCGGCACCTTGCAAGGCGTGGCTGCAGCCAGCTGGGCGTACCTGGGCAAGTCGCCCATGCACCTGACCCCGGCCGAGGCCGCGCTGCTGGCGGTGTTGCCCCAGGCACCCAGCCGGCTACGCCCGGATCGCCACCCGCAGCGTGCTCAGCGCGCACGCGACAAGGTGCTGCAGCGCCTGGCCGAATACCAGGTGTGGCCGGCACAGGAAATACGCGAGGCCGCCGAAGAGCCGCTGGTGCTGGCGCCACGCCAGGAGCCCGCCTTGGCGCCCTTGCTCGCCCGGCGCCTGAACAGCGCCGACAGCCCGCCACTGATCCGCACCACGCTCGATGCAGCGTTGCAGCGGCGCCTTGAAGACTTGCTGCTGGGTTGGCGCGCGCGGCTGCCAGAGCGCACCTCTGCCGCCATCCTCGTGGTCGAGGCGCAGACCATGGCGGTGCGTGCCTATCTGGGTTCGATCGAGCTGGCTGACGAGCGCCGCTTCGGGCATGTCGACATGGTGCGCTCGCTTCGCTCGCCCGGCTCCACCCTCAAGCCCTTCCTGTACGGCATGGCGCTGGACGATGGCCTGATCCATTCCGAATCGTTGTTGCAGGATGTGCCACGCCGTTATGGCGACTACCGCCCCGGCAACTTCTCCATGGGCTTCAGTGGGCCGGTGTCGGCCAGCGCGGCGCTGGCCCTGTCACTCAACCTGCCGGCAGTGCAGTTACTGGAGGCCTATGGCCCGAAACGCTTTGCCGCGCAACTGCGCATGGCGGGCATGCCGCTGGCATTGCCGCCCTTGGCCGAGCCCAACCTGTCGCTGATCCTGGGCGGTGCCGGCAGCCGCCTGGAAGACCTGGTGGGTGGCTACGCGGCGCTGGCGCGGGGTGGCAACAGTGCGCGGGTGCGCTTGCAGCCACAGGACCCGTTGCTGGAACGCCGGCTGCTGTCGCCGGGGGCGGCGTGGATCATCCGGCGCATCCTCAGCGGCCAGGCGCGCCCCGACCGGGACCCGCATGCCGAGCTGGTACAGCGCCCGCAACTGGCCTGGAAGACAGGCACCAGCTATGGCTTTCGCGATGCCTGGTCGATTGGCGTGGGCCCGCGTTACCTGATCGGCGTGTGGATCGGCCGCCCCGATGGCACCCCTGTGCCCGGGCAGTTCGGCCTGGCCTCGGCGGCGCCGTTGATGCTGCAGGTGCACGACCTGCTGAGCAACCGCGACAGCCAGCGCGGCATCAGCGTACCGGTTGAGCGGGTGCCGGCGAATGTCGGTGTGGCGGCGATCTGTTGGCCGCTGGGCCAACCGATGAGCAAACAGGACCCCAACTGCCGGCGCCAGCGTTTTGCCTGGACCCTGGACGGCACCACGCCACCGACGCTGCAAGCCGCCGATCAGCCGCTGGGCCTGGGCTTGCGCGAAAGCGTTTGGGTCAACGACCAAGGGCTGCGTGTAGATGGCAGTTGCCCAGGTGCCAAAGCCCGCGACATTGCCTTGTGGCCGGCCCCGTTGGAGCCTTGGCTACCCCGCGTCGAGCGGCGCGCGGCGCGGCTGCCGGCCATCGACCCGGCCTGCCCACCGCAGGTGCCGGCCAGCGCGCCGCCGCTGTCGATCGTCGGCGTGCGCCCGGGTGACAACCTGCGTCGACCGGCTACCAGCAGCGAACCGTTGCAGCTGTATGTGTCGGCCTTGGGCGGTGGCGGGCGGCGCTGGTGGTTCCTCAATGGCCAGCCATTGGGCGAAACCCAGGGGCAGGACAGCCTGCTGGTGCGCTTGCCGCAGGCCGGGCACGCCGAACTCAGCGCGCTGGATGAAAGCGGCGAGACGGCGCGGGTGGCGTTTCAGGTCAGCGAGTAGGTGTTCGACGCCAGCCCGGCCAGCACCTACGCTTGCAAGTGACGGGTGTGACCGGCTGGTGCCCCGCAACCCATGGGAACATGGAGCGCCCTATGCGTCCTCTGGCCGTGCCCCTGTTGTTGCTGCCTTGGGCGTTCGCGGCCCAGGCGGAGTCGTTGCCAGGGTTTCTCGACAGCCATGAGTACGAACGGCGCCTGCCCGACACTCACCTGCCGGTGGATACCTATCGGCCCCTCATCCCCAACCTGCGAATGCCCCGACCGGGCGCCGATAGCCCGGCCTGGGCGCCTGCGGATTTGCCAATGGTGTTGCACAAGGTGCGTTTCGAGGGCGGAACGGTGCTCCCCTTGAGCGACTTGCGCGAGCACTATCAGCCGCTGATCGGGCGCCACATCACGCTAGGCGAGTTGCAGCAGTACACCGAGCGCCTGACCAGGCGCTACCGGCAGGAGGGTTACCTGCTTTCCTATGCTTACCTGCCACCCCAGGATGTGGCCGATGGCCGGGTCAATGTGGTGCTGGTCGAAGGCTACATTCGGGATTATCGCGTGGAGGGCGATATCGGCCCGGCCAGTGACTATCTGCAGCAATTGCTGGTGCAGCTGAAAGCCGAGCGCCCGTTGACCCGGGAAACACTGGAGCGTTACCTGGGGCTCGCCAACCGCCTTCCGGGTGTTTCGATAGAGGCTGATTTGGCCGAGACGCAAAACGCTGACGGAGCAACCCGCTTGACGGTGCATGCGCGGCGCAAACCCTTCAGCGCCGCGGTTACCGTGGCGGATTCCAATCGCGACGATGTGCAGGCGCTGCTGACGGCAACCAGCAATGCCCAGACTCGTTTTGCCGAACAGTTCAAGGCCAGCCTGCTGGTGCCTGCGGGGGATGACCAGGTGCATTACCAGCGGCTGGACTACAGCCAATACCTGGACGCTGCGGGCAGCCAACTGCTGGTGTCGGCTTCGCGCTACCGCAGTGATCCGGGCACGCGTATTCGCCTGGACGATGGCCGTGACATTACCCGCGAGCGCGACAGTGAACGTTATGCGGTGGGCCTTCGCCAGCCAGTGGTTGTCAGGCCGAACGAATGGATGGCCGTGCAGGGGCATTTGTATGCGGTCAGCGAGCATATCGAAGACCAACCAGGCGGGCAGGCTTCACTACGCGATTATGACACCTCCGTGCGTGCGCTTTCCTTCGAGGGAGACTGGCGCAAGGTGGAAGGCAGCCGCCTGCGTATTGTCAGTGCCGGGGTCTATCAGGGGCTGGATTACCTGGGTGCACGCAGCGACGCCGACTACGACATGGACTTTCTGCGGTTCAGGTTGTCGGGGCTGCAAAGTAACCCGCTGTCAGCGCGTTTGCAGGGCGTAGTGTCGGGCGCGCTGTACTGGAGTGATGACCGGCTACCCGACAGCGAACGGGCGGGTTTTGGCGGGCAGAGCTTTGGGCGTGGCTATCCGCGAGACCAAGCGGATGGGGACAAGGGCTGGGGTGTGGCTTACGAGCTGAACTACAGCATGCGAGGCTACGGGCTGGCGCTGGTGCAGCCCTATGCTGCAGTGGATATGGCGCAGGCCTGGCATAACCGGGGGCCGGTGGACGATGCCCATCTGGCTTCGGCGGCACTGGGTGTACGGTTGGGGGATGGGCGTTTCTTCAACGTTGCGCTGGAGCTGGCGAAGCCTTTGGCGGATGTGGCTTTGGATAGCCTGGACCGTGGCGCCCGGCTGACCCTGAGTTTGGGTTTTCAACTGTAGGGGGCTGCGAAGCAGCCCCCGGCAATCTCGAAGCCACCCCTCAATGGGTAGTAAACCTCAGGTGCACCGGCGATGAGCTGGGCGTCAGCGCCAGTGCCAGCTGGGTGCGGTTGTGCATGTGGGTCAGGCGCAGCACCTGCGATACATACAACTTGACGGTGTTTTCGGTGATGCCCAGTTCACAGGCGATCTGGTAATTGGTCTTGCCCTTGCTCACCAGCCGCGCCACTTCCATTTGGCGTGGCGACAGCTTCTCGAAGGCCGCCGGCAGCTCGCTTTCGCTCTCTTCCACATCGCTTGCACGCCGGTGGGTCCCTTGGCCACGGGCTTTTTCCAGGTCCTGGTACAGCTCGTCCACCGAGTCGGCCAGCTCCTGTAAACGCTGGTTCAACCCGCCCAGGTCACGGAAGTTGCGCTGGCGCTCTTGCAGGGCCTGTTCCTGGCGGCGCACACCCTCCAGCAGTTCATCGAGGTTCATGGGCTTCTGGTAATAGTCTGCAAACCCTTCGCGCAGGGCCCGGATTACGTCCTGCTTATCGGCACGCCCGGTCAGCATGATGGCTTCGAACATACGTTTCCCGCCAATTTCCTTGAGCGCGCGGACCAGCTCGATGCCATCACGCTCAGGCATGTGCAGGTCGCAGATGATCAAGCCAATGGCCTCGTCGGCCAGGTAGCGCTGGATGGCCTCGTCGGTGGAATGGGCTGGCAGGCAGTGGTAGCCCTGGCCTTCGAGAAACTCACACAACTGTTCGACGATGACTGGTTGGTCATCGACCACCAATAGTTTCACTTCACTGAATGGTCTGGACACAAGCAACTCCCTGTTCGTATGCGGCCCTGCTCCCGGGCCAGACGCTCTGGCAGCTTAAAAATAGACGTACTTTGCGGATATGTACAAGTCATGTACAAGGTATGGGACCACTGGGGTGATTATTGGATCCATACCGCAGTTAGAAGAAAACCTGCTAACACATAGGGTACAAATGCCTGTTTGTCGCCCATTTCCTCGGTCAGCGCCTGCAATCGTTTCTTTACCTTGGGGTTGAGCAGGGTCCACAGGCGTCGCCGCGTGAGCAGCCAGACCACCACGCTGACACCGGCGCCAATGAACGTGCCGAGCACGTATTGCGGGCTGGTGGCCAGCGCCAGGGCGCCCATCAGCTTGACGTCGTCGGCACCGAAGCGGCCGAGCATGTAGCCGGGCAGGGTCAGCAGCATGACGATGGCCAGCGCCCATCCGGCATCGCTGGCATCGGCGCCGATCCAGCTGTGTCCGGTGGCGAACAGCCAGAGCAGGGCGCCGGCAGCGACGCCCAGGGTCAGCAGGTTGGATATCTGGCGTTGACGCACATCCTGTTCGGAGCACAAGGCAAGCCACAGCAGGAGAACAATGCTTTGCATTGGCAGGTCGCCTTTCCCAAATGTTGAACACATCTACCCGGTCAGTCAGGTTTCCTTAAGTGAAGATAGACGGGAACCGGCGGACGAGTGGTCGGGAAGGGGAAAAAGGCGTGGTCGAAATGGATTTTGTCGTTCCTGACACCCTTCAGTACAGATCTGCTGTGGGAGCAACTGTCTTGCGCAAAATTTAAAAAGCGTGCGCGATCCCTGTGGGAGCGGGCGTGCCCGCGAACACCGGCGCAGCCGGTGCCATGCACCGCGTTGGATTCTTCGCGGGCACGGCCGCTCCCACAGGGACCGCGGCACTGATGGAAAACCGCTTTAAAATTTACTTCTTGCTACCCGGCGGATAGTTGGCCAGCACCTTGGTCACGGTGTTTTGAATGGCGCTGTTGCGTTCCTCCGGGCTTGGCGGGTAGTTGTTCATGATCTGTTCGGCGCTGCCGCGCCACACCAGCTTGCCGTCACGCCCGTCGAACATGTCGACCTGAATGGTGGCGACCTTGTAGTCGACACTGCGGGTTTCGTTGTACATCGGGCCACCCCAGTAACCGCCCCAGTAACCACCCCAGCCACCGCCGTAGTTGGTGGTGATCTGTTGCTGGCGCTGCTCGACAATCAGGTATGCGCGCACGCCCAGGTCAGGCCGTGTGCCGGCCTGGGCAGGGCGTAGGCCGCGCTGGTCGAGCTGGTCCGCGACGGCTTGGCGGATGCGTTGTTCGGTGAGGTCGCTTTTGATGCGCGGGTCGTCCGGGCGGTACTGCAGGCCCGGCTCCTGCCACGCCCAGCTGCGATAGGCGGCAAAATCGCGGCTGGCATCGAAATCCTGCTGAACGTTATTGCTGGAGCAGGCGGCGAGCAATAACGCGAATGACAGTAGAACGAGACGGCGCAACATGATGATTCTCCGTTAAACGTTAACTGGGAGGATAGCCGCTCAGCGCCTTGTGCACAGAATCGCGCAGGGCGCTTTCGCGTTCACGCGGCGAGTCCTTGTCGCTGCCGCTTTCGGCGCTGGCGCTCCACACCGGCTGGCCGCTGCGGGCGTCGAACAGGTCGATGCGCACCACCATCACCTCCACCTCATAGGTGCGCACGATGGGCACGCTGGCATAGCCCCCGTACCCATTACGATAGCCGCCATAGCCAACACCACCGTAGGGGCCGTAGTAAGGGTCGTAGGTGTCGTAGTCACGCACCTGACGCAAGCGTTTTTCCAGGCGCATGTCGGCGCTGACCAGCAAATCGCCGGAAGCCCCTCGGGCAGGGCGCAGGCCATGCTGGTCGAGTGCGCCACTGACGGCATCGGCCAGTTGCGCCGGGTCGGCACTGGCCGAGCCGCTGGGCAGTTGGCCGTTGCGCCAGCTCCAGCTGCGGTAGCGCCCGTAATCCCGGGCCGGCGCCGGGTAGGCACTGGCGTCGAAGGTGGTCGCCGCCTGGGCAGGGGCCGGGGGCAGCGGGCGGCTGCTGGCCACATACGGGTTGCTGCCCTGGCAGGCAGCCAAGGCAAGCGGCAGCAGGGCCAGGCACAACAGACGGTACGGCATGTATTCCTCCCGGCGGGCGGGTTAACGGGGCCGGCAGACCCAGTGCAGATAGCGGCCAAGCCCGGCGAAGCCGGGGTGGCGGCGGTAGGCCAGTTCCATTTCCAGCAGGTCGAGCAGCTCGGCCTTGCCCTGGAACTCTTTGGGCATGTAATCGTGGAACACCCGCACGCCGCTCTCGCTTTCAACCTGCCACATAGGATCAAGTTGCGCCTTGAGCTCGCGTGGATCAAGCGGTTTCTGTGGGGTCAAACTCTGCTTTTCACCTTCTAGCCGGTTGCTGCGCAACTTGCGGAAGTGGCCTTTCAGAAGGTTGCGATAGACCAGCGCGTCGCGGTTGTAGAAAGCCAGTGACAGCCACCCGGAAGGGGCCGTGAGTTGGTGCAGCACGGGCAGGATGCTTTCGGGTTCTGCCAGCCATTCGAGCACGGCATGGCATAGCACCAGGTCATAGGGCTCGGTCAGCTGGCCGAGCAGGTCTTGCCAGGGCGCCTGGATGAACGTGGCGGTCTGGCCTGCCTCGGCAAAGCGCGCGCGGGCGCCGTCGAGCATGGGCGCGGCGGGTTCGGCCAGGGTCAGGTGATGGCCACGCTGGGCCAGCCACAAGGCCATGTGGCCCAAACCGGCGCCGATGTCGAGGATGCGCAGCGGGCGATCGGGCAGCGCCTCGGCCAGGTCGGCCTGCAGCACGGCCAGGCGGATTGCGCCCTTGGCGCCGCCGTAGATCTTCTCGGCAAAGCGGGTGGCCAGTTCATCGAAGTGACGGTCGTTCATCGGGCGAAGCGCCTCTCGCTGTCGGCCAGCTTGGCCCGTACCACCTGGTCCATGTCCAGGCCCAGCTCGCTGCACAGCAGCAACAGGTAGAGCACCACATCACCGACTTCCTGGCCGGCGTGGGCCAGTTTGTCGGCAGGCAGCTGGCGCGATTGGTCTTCGCTCAGCCACTGGAAGATTTCCACCAGCTCGGCCATTTCGACGCTGGCGGCCATGGCCAGGTTTTTCGGGCTGTGGAAGCCGCGCCAGTCGTTGTTGTCGCGGATCTGGTGCAGGCGTTGGGTGAGTTCTTGCAGGTTCATCGGGGGTCTCCTAATGCTGCATAGCTTCTGCCCAGGCCCGATGCAAAGCAAGCGTATACCGCTGCTACACGGGAGCCCAACGACCGACCATATGCAGCACCCCCCCATGCCCATCCAGTCGCAACGCACCTTCGGGCCCTGTATCACTGGCACTGAGTACCACCTCCGACGGCAATCGCACCGGCTTGCGGAACTCCACCTCGAAGGCATAGCCGCTGTGTGGCAAGTGCCCACGCAGCGCCGCCAGGGCCATGGCCTTGCTCCACATGCCGTGGGCAATGGCTGTGGGGAAGCCGAACAGCCGCGCACTGGCGGCACTGAGGTGGATAGGGTTGTAGTCCCCGCACACCTTGGCATAACGCCGGCCGATATCGCTGTCGGCGTACCAGCGGGTGGCCTCGGGCAATGGTTCCGGTTCAGCGTCGGCAGGCTCGCCTGCTTCGCTCTCCAGCTTCAGGCCGCGCACCAGCATGCGGCTGGTTTCGCGCCAGAGCAGGCCAATGCCGTCTTCTGCCTCGGTAACCAGGTCTAAGGTACCGCCTTTGGCATGCGGCTGCAGGTTGTGTGCGTACACCGCAAAGCGTAACCCTTCGATACCGCCAAGCGGGCGCAGCACCTCGATGCGGTTGTACAAGTGCACCAGGCCTAAAAGGGGAAAAGGGAAGCCTGGGGCGGTCATCAACTGCAACTGCAGCGTGAATGCCATGACGTGGGGGTAAGTGCCCGGCAGGCGGCCATCTTCGGTGAAATGGCAAAGCCGTCGATAGGCTGCCAGGTTGCCCGCCTGAACCGGGATGAAGCAGCGCAGGCCATCATCTGGCAAGCGGTCGCCGCTGATCGTGCGCTTGCTGGCTGCACGCAGGTACAGGCTTGCGCGGGTAGCCGGGCTTTGCAGGTCGTGCCAGTGTCGGCTCATGTTCAGGCTCCCATCAAGGCCTGGCCGCACACGCGCAGCACCTGGCCGTTGACTGCCCCGGAGCCAGGCTGGCTGAGCCAGGCGATGGCCTCGGCAACGTCCTGCGGGCGGCCGCCCTGGCCCAGCGAGCTCAAGCGCCGCCCGGCTTCGCGCAGGCCCATGGGCATGGCTGCGGTCATGTGGGTTTCGATGAAACCGGGGGCTACAGCGTTGATACTGCCGCCGTGCTCGGCGAGCCGGGGCGCCCAGGCTTGGGCCAGGCCGATCAGCCCGGCTTTGCTCGCGGCATAGTTGGCCTGCCCGCGGTTGCCGGCGATGCCACTGACCGAGGCCAGCAGGGTAATGCGCGCGTTTTCGCCCAGTGCGCCGTTGTCATACAGCGCCTGGGTCAGTAGTTGCGGTGCCTTGAGGTTGACCGCCATGACCGCGTCCCAGTATTCGGGGGTCATGTTGGCCAAGGTCTTGTCGCGGGTGATGCCGGCGTTGTGCACCACGATGTCGATGCCGTCGGGCAGGGCCGCGAGCAGTTGCGTTGCCGCGTCGCTGGCGCAAATATCCAGTGGCAGGGCCTTGCCTCCCAGGCGTGCAGCGAGGGCGTCGAGGTCCTGGCTGGCCTGCGGCACATCGAGCAGCAGCACATCGGCGCCGTCCCGCGCCAGGGTTTCGGCAATGGCGGCGCCGATGCCGCGTGCCGCACCTGTGACCAAGGCGCGGCGGCCACCCAGCGGGCGGGTCCAGTCGCTCACCTGGCTGGTGCAGGCTTCAAGGCGCAGTCCCTGGCCGGAAATGAAGGCACTCTTGGGCGAGAGAAAGAAGCGCAAGGCGCCTTCCAGCTGATCTTCGGCGCCGGGCGCGACATATAGCAGCTGGGCGGTCGCACCATTGCGCAGCTCCTTGGCCAGTGAGCGGGTGAAGCCTTCGAGGGCCCGTTGGGCAACGCTGGCCAACGGGTTGTCGAGGCTTTCTGGTGCGCGCCCCAGCACCACGACGTGGGCGCACGGGGCCAGGCTACGCAGCAGTGGCTGGAAAAATTCGCGCAACTGCTTCAGCGCATCGCTGTCGGACAGATGACTGGCATCGAATACCACCGCTTTGATTTTCGGCCCCAGGCCGGCCACCCAGGCTTCGGCCTGCAGGTTGTCGGCGTTGAAGCTGTAAAGCGCGTCGGTCAGGCGCGGGGCGATGGCTTCGACCTGACCTGCCAGTGGCCCACCACCCAGTACCAGGGCCCCTTCCACCGGGCGCAGGCGGCCGGCCTGCCAGCGCTCCAGCGGCGCCGGGCTTGGCAGGCCGAGGGCATCCACGAGGCGGCGGCCGAGGTTGGAGTTGGCAAAACCGAGGTAGCGATCGCTCATGAGTGGGTCTCCGCAAAAGGCAAGCTTGAAAGTGTGGACCAACTTTGTGGCAAGGTCGTTCGAATGCGGTAAAAACACCTAGGCTGTACCGTTCAAATTGTTTCAGGAGGAACAAGCACATGCGTTCACTTCGCCGGGTCGCGATCCTGGGCAGCAACCGAATTCCCTTTGCCCGTTCCAATGGCAGTTATGCCACGGCCAGTAACCAGGCGATGCTCACCGTCGCCCTTGAAGGCTTGATCGAGCGATATCGCCTGCATGGGTTGCGGTTGGGGGAGGTGGTGGCTGGTGCTGTGCTCAAGCATTCCCGGGACATGAACCTGACCCGTGAGTGTGTGTTGGGTTCGCGCCTGTCGCCGCAGACCCCGGCGTATGACATCCAGCAAGCCTGCGGCACCGGGCTTGAGGCTGCGCTGCTGGTGGCCAACAAGATTGCCCTGGGGCAGATCGACTGCGGTATTGCCGGCGGGGTGGATACCACTTCCGATGCACCGATTGCCGTCAACGAAGGCCTGCGCCACATCCTGCTGCAGGCCAATCGAGGCAAAAGCCTGGGCGAGCGGCTCAAGCCGTTCCTCAAGCTGCGGCCTCACCACCTTAAACCCGAACTGCCACGCAATGGCGAACCCCGCACGGGGTTGTCGATGGGCGAGCATTGCGAGCGCATGGCCCAGGCCTGGCGCATTGGTCGCGCAGAGCAGGACGAGCTGGCGCTGCTCAGCCACCAGAAGCTGGCCGCCGCGTATGCCGAGGGTTGGCACGATGACCTGCTGACGCCGTTTCTGTCGCTGACACGGGATAACAACCTGCGCCCGGACCTGACCCTTGAGCAGTTGGCCAGGCTAAAGCCCGCTTTCGACCGCAGTGGCCAAGGCACGCTGACGGCGGGTAATTCCACGCCGCTGACTGACGGGGCTTCGGTGGTATTGCTGGGTACTGAGCAATGGGCTGCGCAGCAGGGGCTTCAGGTGCTGGCTTACCTGGTCGATGGCGAAACCGCTGCCGTGGATTTCGTCACGGGTAGGGAAGGGCTGTTGATGGCGCCGGTGTATGCCGTGCCACGCTTGCTGGCGCGTAATGGCCTGACCCTTCAGGACTTCGACTACTACGAGATTCACGAAGCGTTTGCCGCCCAGGTGCTGTGCACGCTCAAAGCCTGGGAAGATGCCGACTATTGCCGCGAGCGGTTGGGGCTGGAGGCGCCGCTCGGGGCAATTGACCGCAGCAAGCTCAACGTCAAAGGCAGCTCGCTGGCGGCCGGGCACCCGTTTGCGGCTACCGGCGGGCGGATATTGGCCAACCTGGCGAAGCTGCTGGCCACGGCGGGGAAGGGGCGTGGGCTGATTTCGATCTGCGCGGCTGGGGGGCAAGGGGTGACTGTAATCGTTGAACGATAACGCCGCACCCACACCGGACCTGCGCCTGACTTGAACATAAGTCAGCTGTTAGGCTTGTCTGCTCAGAACTACAAGAAACCGCCATGCCGATCATCGGACATCCCCGCGCCATTCCGGCGCTGGACCACTTGCCCAGGCCCCTCTATGCCCGCGCCGAAAGCCTCGGGGCCGGCTCGTGGACCACCCGCCACCAGCACGACTGGGTGCAGTTTTCCTACGCCATCAGCGGTGTGCTTGGCGTGTACACGCGCGACGGCAGTTACTTTGCTCCGCCCCAGTGGGGTGTGTGGATCCCTGCCGATGCCGAGCACGAAGTGGTCACCTCGATGCGGGCCGAAATGCGCAGCCTGTATGTGCGCCGCGACGCCTGCCCGTGGGCGCCGACGCAATGCCGGGTGCTGGAAGTGACGCCACTGGCGCGTGAGCTGATCAAGCAGTTCTGCCTGTTGCCGGCGGATTACCCGGAGGGCGACAGCGCCGAGGCGCGCCTGGTGGCCGTGCTGCTCGACCAGTTGCGCACCTTGCCCGAAGTCGGCTTTTCGCTGCCGCTCCCACGCCACCCAGGGTTGCTGGCGCTGTGCAACGGTTTGATCGCCGCACCGGACCAACCACAGACTTTGCAGCAGTGGGCGCGGGAACTGGGGTGTTCGGAGAAGACGCTGATGCGGTTGTTCCAGCGCGAGACGGGGTTGAGCTTTCGTAACTGGCGACAGCGCATGCGATTGCTGTCGTCACTGGCGTTGCTGGAAGCTGGGGAGAATGTGACAGAAGCGGCGTTGGGGTGTGGGTATGACTCAACTTCCGCCTACATTGCGGCGTTCAAGCAGTTGTTTGGGGCTACTCCGGGGGAGCTGAAGTTTTAGTGGTGGGTTGCCTGTTCCGGCCTCTTCGCGGCGGTTCGACGCCTCGATGAATCCGCTCCCACAGGTACAGCGCAATTTTCAAGGGCAGCGCTGCACCTGTGGGAGCGGGTTCATCGAGGCGTCGAACCGCCGCGAAGAGGCCGGGACAGGCAGCACATCAGGTACGGAACCTGCGCACCAGCGAATCCAGTTCATTGGACAGCCCGGCCAGGCTCTCGGAGTCCTGGCGCGCCGCCTGGGCCAGCTCGGCCACCAGCTGCGCATCCCCATGAATCTGGCTGATGTGCCGGTTGATGTCCTCGGCAACCTGGTGCTGTTCCTCGGCCGCTGTGGCGATCTGGGTGTTCATGTCGCGGATCACATCCACCGACTCACGGATTTGCCCGAAGCTGTCGCGGGCCAGGCCGATACGGCTCACCGACTGCTGCGACACTTCCAGGCTGGCATGCATTTGCTCGGCCACTTCGGCCGTGCGGCTGGCGAGGTTGCCCAGCAGGCCGTCGATTTCGGCAGTGGAGTCGGCGGTGCGCTTGGCCAGGGCTCGCACTTCGTCGGCGACCACGGCAAAGCCACGGCCCTGCTCACCGGCTCGCGCTGCTTCGATGGCCGCGTTCAGGGCCAGCAGGTTGGTCTGTTCGGCAATCGAACGGATGGTGCCGAGGATTGACTGAATGGCGTTGCTGTCACGCTCCAGCTGCTGGATCGACTGTGCCGATTGTTCGATTTCCTGGCTCAGGCGGTCGACGCTTTGCACGGCGGCATCAATCTGCTGCTGGCCTTCGCGGGCTTGCTGCTGGCCGCTGTCGGCCGACTGCGCCGCCTGGCTGCAGGAGCGGGCCACTTCGTTGGCGGTGGCGACCATTTCGTGGAAGGCGGTAGAAACCATGTCCACTGCTTCGCGCTGGCGGCCTGCCGCCTCGGCCATGTCGCCGGAAACCCGGGTCGAGCTGCTGGAGGTGCTGAGGATCTTGCCGGCCGCGGCGCCGATGTGCTGGATCAGGCTGCGAATGGCGCCGAGGAACTGGTTGAACCAGCTGGCCAGTTGCGCGGTTTCGTCGCGGCCACGGACTTCCAGGTTGCGGGTCAGGTCTCCCTCGCCCTGGGCAATGTCTTCCAGGCCGCTGGTGACGCTGTTGATCGGGCGCACGATCAGCTTGGCGAAGGCTGCACCGACCACGGCGAACAACGCGGCCAGCACCGCAGCGATGACGCCGATCAACCAAGTCAGGCGGGTGGTGTTCTGCATCACTTCGCTTTGCTCGATCAGGCCGATGAAGGTCCAGCCCAGTTGCTCGTCGGGGTAGACGTTGGCCATGTAGCGCACGCCATTGAGCTCGACCTCGACCAGGCCTTTGCCGGCCTTGGCCAGCGCGGCATAGCCGTCGCCAAAACTGGCCAGCTGCTTGAAGTTGTGTGCGGCGTCGCGCGGGTCGACCATGACGTTACCGTTGCTTTCAACCAGCATCAGGTAGCCGCTTTCACCCAGCTTGATCTGTTTGACGATCTCGGTCAGGCCTTTGAGCGACACATCGATGTTGACCACGCCACCAGGGTTGCCCAGCTGGTTGGCCACGGCCCGCACGGTGCTGACCAGCACCGCGTCATCGGCGGCCCAGTAGTAGGCGCCGGTACGCACGGTCTTGCCCGGGTTGGCCATGGCCAGTTGGTACCAGGGGCGGGTGCGTGGGTCGTAATTGACGAACTTCTGCCCGGCCGGCCAGCCGGTGTAGCCGCCGTCGTTCACCCCGTACGACAGGTAGGCATAGGCGGGATGCGAGTTGGCCAGGCGGGTCATGAAATCGAGCAACTGGTTGGCCTGCTCGCCCAGTTCGTAGGACGGTGCGGCGCTCATGTACTTGTTCAGCTCGCTGCCCGTGGCGGCGACCATTGGCTGCGAAGCCATGTACTCGACGTTCTGGTTGATACCTTGGAAGAAGATGTTCATCGCGTTGCTGACCTGGCGGATTTCCCGGCTGCTGCCGTCAAGGAATCCGTCGCGGGCTTCGCCACGCAGGTTGAGGACCACCAGGGTGGCCACGAGGACGATGGGCAAGCCGGCGATGACCGCGAATGCCCAGGTCAGTTTCTGTTTGATGCTCATCGACGCTCCCGGAATTTATTGTTGTCGACACACGAGGCAGGTAGCAGTGCATCGGCAGCGTCCGGGATTTATGTAGGAAAACGCCTGTATTTATTGGACAAAGTCGCAGCTGGTGACTATTCGGTCGCGTTTGGACGCTTTTGGCATACCAAACGCTGGTGACCGATCAGTGACAGCAGCTGTTGGCTGCACCGTTGGCCAGGTCCTTGAGGATCGGGCAGTCCGGGCGGTCGTCCCCCTGGCAATGCGAAACCAGTTCGCCAAGTGTATCGCGCAGGCTTACCAGCTCTTCGATACGCCGGTTCAGCTCATCGATGTGCTGCATGGCCAGCGCCTTCACATCGGCGCTGGCGCGCTGGCGGTCCTGCCACAGGGTCAGCAGCTTGCCGACCTCTTCCAGGGAAAAGCCCAGGTCGCGCGAGCGCTTGATGAACGCCAGGCTGTGCAAGTCTTCGTCCCGGTACAGGCGGTAGCCGCTGTCGCTGCGCATGGCCGGCTTGAGCAGGCCGATGGATTCGTAATAACGGATCATCTTGGTGCTAAGCCCGCTGCGGCGGGCGGCCTGGCCGATGTTCATGGCGCCTCCTTGTTGATGCTGGTGGGTTTCCACGCCTTGAGCCACAGCGCGTTGCTGACCACACTGACGCTGGACAGGGCCATGGCGGCGCCGGCCAGTACCGGGTTGAGGTAGCCCAGCGCGGCCAGCGGTATGCCGATCAGGTTATAGATGAACGCCCAGAACAGGTTCTGGCGGATCTTGGCGTAAGTCTTGCGGCTGATCTCCAGGGCGGCTGGCACCAGGCGCGGGTCGCCTCGCATCAGGGTGATGCCGGCAGCCTGCATGGCTACGTCGGTACCGCCACCCATGGCAATGCCGATATCGGCGGCCGCCAGGGCCGGAGCGTCGTTGATGCCATCGCCGACCATGGCGACCACGCCGTTTTGCTTGAGCGCGGCCACGGTGGCCGCTTTGTCGGCAGGCAGCACTTCGGCATACACATCGTCGATGCCCAGGGCGTCGGCCACCACTTTGGCGCTGCCGCGGTTGTCGCCGGTCAGCAAGTGGCTGCTGATGTGCTGAGCGTGCAGGGTGTTGATAGCCTGCGCGGCGCCGGGTTTGAGGCTATCGCCAAAGGCGAACAGGCCCAGCACACGCGGTTGCGTGCCACGTTCGATCAGCCATGACAGGGTGCGCCCCTCGGCTTCCCAGGCCTGCGCCTTGGCGGCAAGGTCACCGGGCTGCAATGCGCTTTCGTCGAGCAGGCGGCGGTTACCCAGCGCCAGCTCGCGGCCCTCCACGCGCCCGGCAATGCCACGCCCGGTCAACGACTGGCTGTCGGCAACGCTGGGCACGTCCAACCCCTGTTCGGCGCAGGCGTCCAGCACCGCCTTGGCCAGTGGGTGCTCGCTGCCACGCTGCAGGGCGCCGGCCAGGCGGTGCAGGTCGGCGCTGCTGGCTGCTTGCGCCTGGCTGTGGACTACCCGCGGGCTGCCAGAAGTAAGGGTGCCGGTCTTGTCGAAGACCACGCGGTTGACCGCATGCGCACGCTCCAGGGCCTCGGCGTCCTTGATCAGGATGCCGTGACGTGCGGCGACCCCGGTGCCGGCCATGATTGCCGCAGGCGTTGCCAGGCCGAGGGCGCAGGGGCAGGCGATGACCAGCACCGCGACGGCGTTGATCAACGCGGTTTCCAGCGGCGCGCCGGCCAGCCACCAGCCGATCAGGGTAATCAGGGCCAGTACCAGCACGGCCGGGACGAATACCTGGCTGACCCGGTCGACCAGCTTCTGGATCGGCGCCTTGGCTGCCTGGGCGTCTTCGACCAGGCGAATGATACGGGCCAGCACGGTTTCGGTACCCAGCGCCTGGGTGCGCACCAGCAACCGGCCTTCGCCATTGATGGCACCACCGGTGACGCTGTCGCCGGGTTGCTTGGGCACCGGCAGGCTCTCGCCGCTGATCAGGGCCTCATCGGCATGGCTGCTGCCGTCTTCGACCACACCATCGACCGGGAAGCGCTCGCCGGGTTTGACCAGCACCAGGTTGCCCAGGCTCAGTTCGGCGATGGCCACATCCTGCTCCTGGCCGTCGACCACACGCACGGCGCGTTCCGGGCGCAGTGCCTCAAGGGCACGAATGGCGCTGGCGGTCTGGCGCTTGGCACGGCTTTCCAGGTACTTGCCCAGTAACACCAGGGCAATCACCACGGCCGAGGCTTCAAAGTACAGGTGTGGGGCCATGCCGGCGGGGGCTTGCGCCCACTGGTACAGGCTCAAGCCGTAGCCAGCACTGGTGCCCAGGGCCACAAGCAGGTCCATGTTGCCGGCACCGGCGCGTACGGCCTTCCAGGCGGCTATGTAAAAGCGGGCACCGAGAATGAACTGTACGGGCGTGGCCAGCAGGAACTGCGCCCATGCAGGCAACATCCAGTGCAGGCCAAACGGCTGCACCAGCATTGGCAGTACCAGCGGCAGGGCCAACAGCAAGGCTGCGCCGACCGCCAGGCGCTCATTGCGCAGGCGGCGCTGGGCAGCGCTTTGGTCGTCCTTGGCCGTTTGCGGCTGGCTGGCGCTGTAGCCGGCCTTGTGCACGGCGTCGATCAGCAGGTTGTCGTCGAGGGCCGCCAGCACCTCAAGGTGTGCGCGTTCGCTGGCGAGGTTGACGCTGACCTGCTCGACCCCGGGCAGCTTGCCCAAGGCACGCTCTACGCGGCCGACGCAACTGGCGCAGGTCATGCCGCCAATCTGTAGTTCGACGCTACGGGTGGGCACGCCGTAGCCGGCTTCGCGCACAGCGTCGACCAGGGCGGGCAGGCTGTTGGCCGGGGCCTGGACCCGGGCCTGTTCGGTGGCGAGGTTGACGCTGACCTGTTCAGCGCCGGTGACCTTGCGCAGGGCGCGCTCGACCCGGCCGGCACAGCTGGCGCAGGTCATGCCGGAGATCGGCAGGTCATAAGTGGTGGATGCGGGCATGGCTCTCCTCCTTGGACAGGCCTCCAGCATCAACCTTGCCATGCAGGTAAGGTCAATAGCCCAGGCCGGCTCGCTTCAACTCCAGCCCATATTGCCCCATCGCGATGCGGTATTTGTTGATCTGGCCCGTCTGCAGGTTCAAACGTGTGCTGCGTTGGTCTTCGATGCCCGGCGCGCAGCCTGGCATCTGCCCTGGCAGCAGGCGCAGGCGCACATCCACCGGGCCGGGTGGCAGGTTGAACGAGGTGGATTGCTCCTGAAACACACGCCCGGAAAGCTGATCGTTGAGGTAGACGCCGATTTCGCAGTTGGTGGCCACTTCCAGGCGCTCGCGGGAAATGATCAGCACGCTATAGTCCGAATTGCCCTCGGCGCTGGCCGGTGGCACCGCAGCCAGCGCGCTCAACAGCCCTACGACGCCCAATGCTGCCCTGAACATGAAGAATCTCCTGCTTGCCTGATCGTCAAACGCGAAGCTTGGCCGACGCGGGCGCAGATTTCCACCCCATGTGTTGCTGGCGGCGCTTGACCTTGCCCCGATGGCAAGCTTGAGACTCGTTGAAAACCTGAAGGAGGCAACCCCTATGCAAGTGTTCAATGTACAAGGCATGACCTGCGGCCATTGCGTGAAAGCCGTGACCCGGGCGGTGCAGGAGCAGGATGCTGCGGCCAAGGTCGAGATCGACCTGGCGGCCAAACAGGTGCGGGTGCAGAGCGAACTGGGGCAGGAGCAGATCCTTACCGCCATCCGCGATGAAGGTTATCAGGCCGAACTGGCCTGAAGACTTACCTGTGGGAGCGGGCGTGCCCGCGAACACCGGCATAGCCGGTGCCATCCACCGCGTTGCCTGATTCGCGGGCACGCCCGCTCCCACAGGGAACACGCCAGTTTTGGAGTTTTGAGCGAGACCAAGACCCAGGTTTGTTGCAAATGTTTTCATACCGATAGTGTCCACAGCAGGTAGAATCACTGACTTGCTTAGCCTGCTATGGATTCCTGATGAACCTGCGAATGGTGCTCATCCTGGGCGCACTCAGTGCGTTCGGGCCCTTGGCGATCGACTTCTACCTGCCCGCCTTCCCGGCCATGGCGCAGGCGTTCGCCACCGATGAAAAACACATCCAGGCCACCTTGGCCGCCTACTTCCTCGGCCTGTCCATCGGCCAGTTGGCCTATGGCCCGGTAGCCGACCGCTTTGGCCGGCGCCTACCGCTGATGTTCGGTGTGACCCTGTTTACCCTGGCGTCGCTGGCCTGTGCGTATGCCCCCAACCTCGATGCCTTGGTGCTGGCGCGCTTTGTCCAGGCACTGGGCGGTTGTGCCGGCATGGTGCTGTCGCGGGCCATCGTCAGCGACAAGTGCGACCCGGTGGCTTCAGCCAAGGTGTTTTCGCAACTGATGCTGGTCATGGGCCTGGCGCCGATTCTGGCACCGATGCTGGGCGGGGTGCTGGTGAATGTGGCGGGCTGGCAGTCGATCTTCCTGGTCTTGAGCCTGTTCAGTGCCGGCTGCCTGCTGGCGGTCAGCCTTGGCCTGCCGGAAAGCCTGCCTGCGCACATGCCGCGTCAGCCGCTGTCTGGTGCTTTGCGCCAGTACCTGCGCTTGCTCGCTGACCGTGTGTTCCTTGGCCATGCCTTGACCGGCGGTATCGCCATTGCCGGCATGTTTGCCTACATCGCCGGTTCGCCTTTCGTGTTCATCAAGCTCTATGACGTGCCGCCCGAACACTACGGTTGGCTTTTCGGCACCAATGCCGCCGGCTTTATCCTGGTGGCGCAGGTGAATGCGCGTTTGTTGGCCAAGCGTGGGCCGGCGTTCTTGCTGGCACGCGGGGTGTGGGTGTACCTGGCTGCAGGCTTGGTGCTGTCGGGCGTGGCAGCATTGCAGCCGACACAGTTGTGGCCGCTGCTGGTACCGCTGTTCATCTGCATCGCCAGCCTGGGCTGCATCATCCCCAACGCCTCTGCATGTGCCATGAGCGGGCAGGGTGCAAGGGCCGGCAGCGCCTCGGCACTGATGGGCTGCCTGCAGTTCAGCGTCGCCGCAGGGGCGGCGGCACTGGTCGGCCTGCTGCATGATGGCAGTGCGGTACCGATGGCGATGGTGATCAGCTTGTGCGGTGCATTGGCGGTCAGTGTCGCGCTGTTGACCCAACGCTTGCAGGCCAAGCGTCCCGCATAAGCGGGTGAGGTGCCTGCAGGCGGGTCTCCAGCGTGGCGACAAAGGCCCGCGCCTCGGCCTCGCTACGGAAACTGACCACGTGTTGATCGAGCTGGACCTGCCAAGGGCAGGCAGGGTTTCGGCTCGATGCACTGACGACAATTTTCATCGCGGCATACCTCCAGAAGGGGGGAGCCGCTCAAGTGTAGCGCTGCCCCTGGTGCCTGCCACAGCCTGTATCAGTGTTCTGACTGACGGTCGACAGGCGCATTTCTCTCGCGCTTCTCCCTGCGTTGGGCGCAATGCCCGTAAACCGGCAGAACCTTCGCTTCGTTTCGCGCTATTTGTGGAAAATGGTTGTGGGCCGTATCTGAAATTGCAGCACGTCTTTTTTCATCAAGATATTTCTGTGCCGCTGTAGGCGTATATCGAAGCTTTGGCTGATCGGGTTCCGGGCAGTTTGCCGAGGCCGCTTAACTGGTTGCCAAGGGTAGGTATACCCACTGGTTTTCCGACGCAGGTACTCGGCGCGTGCTCGCCTGAACGGCGTTTTCTGCGGCTTATACTGGCGAATCAGGCCAGTGACAGCGAGAGGTACTTCCCTGCCAGGGTTGGCCATCGCATCCACACAGTGAACTTGCAGGGAGTTACAGGGACATGAACGCAGCCAGCAGTATCAGCCAGATTGCCAGCCTGATGGCCGACCCCAAGCGCAGTGCCATGTTGTGGGCATTGATCGATGGCACACCCCGGCTTGCGAATGAGCTCGCGATAATGACTGGCCTGACGTCGTCGTCGGCTTGCGCGCACCTTTCCTTGCTGTCGTCGGCCGGTTTGCTCAGGCATGAAGCTCGGGGCCGTAAGCGCTATTTCCGCTTGGCAACACCGCAGGTGGGGGCCGCGGTGGAGGCGCTTGCCAGTGTTCAGCTGGAGAGCGCCAGGGGGGAGCGGGCGAAGGCGCCGGTATCACGGCTGCCCATGTCGATGCGCCGGGCACGCCGTTGTGGCGATCACCTGGGTGGAGAGCTGGCCAGTGAGCTGTATCACCGCCTGGTGGTGGCTGGCTGGCTGGAAGGCAGCGGTCGACAGTTGGTGGTAACTGACGAGGGGCGTGCGCAGTTGGCGTCGGTCGGGGTCTATATCGATGCCCTGGCGCCACACCAGCAGCGTGGTTGTGTGATCTGCCGTTGCACCGAGTGGAACGACCAGGCCCCGCACCTGGGCGGTGTTCTGGGCCAGGCCTTGTTCAGGCTGTTCCTGCAATCTGGCTGGATGCGAGAGGCCGAGGACACGCGGGCGTTGCATATCTCGGCGCTGGGTATCCAGCAGATCAATCGCATAGCCCGCGTGGAGACGCTGCAGGTCGGTTGAGCGCTACGCCGTCGCTCAGTCAGACCAGCCGGGCGTCCAGGCTGTTCTGTGCGAGGCGACGGGCCTGGTCTTCGGTCATGCCCAGATGGGTGTGCAGGGCGTGGAAGTTTTCGGTCACGTAGCCGCCGAAGTAGGCCGGGTCGTCCGAGTTGACCGTGACCTTCACGCCGCGTTCGAGCATGTCCAGAATGTTGTGCTGGCTCATGTGATCGAACACGCAAAGCTTGGTGTTGGACAGCGGGCACACCGTGAGCGGAATCTGCTCATCGATGATGCGTTGCATCAGGCGCTCGTCTTCGATGGCGCGTACGCCGTGGTCGATACGCTTGATTTGCAGCAGGTCCAGCGCTTCCCAGATGTACTCGGGCGGGCCTTCTTCGCCGGCATGAGCGACGGCAACAAAGCCTTCGCTGCGGGCGCGGTCGAACACACGCTGGAACTTGCTCGGCGGGTGGCCCATTTCCGAGCTGTCCAGGCCAACGGCGATGAATGCCTCGCGGAACGGCAGGGCTTGGTCGAGGGTTTTTTGCGCTTCCTCTTCACTGAGGTGGCGCAGGAAGCTGAGGATCAGGCCGCTACTGATGCCCAGTTGCTTGCGGCCATCCTTCAGCGCCTGGTCGATGCCATTGAGCACCACTTCGAAGGGGATGCCGCGGTCGGTGTGAGTTTGCGGGTCGAAGAACGGTTCGGTGTGGATCACATTCTGGGCTTTGCATCGTTGCAGGTAGGCCCAGGTCAGGTCGTAAAAGTCCTGCTCGGTACGCAGCACATCCGCGCCCTGATAATACAGGTCGAGAAACTCCTGCAGGTTGTTGAAAGCATAGGCACCGCGCAAGGTCTCCACATCGGCCCAAGGCAGGGCGATCTTGTTGCGCTCGGCCAGGGCGAACAGCAGCTCGGGCTCCAGCGAGCCTTCCAGGTGCAGGTGCAGTTCGGCCTTTGGCAGGGCGTTCAACCAGTCATACATAGTGGTTCATCTCAATCAGGTACGGTTGCCGCCATTCTACAGGGGCCGGCCGGGCAATGCGCCCGGCCGGCTGCGACCTGGTGAATCACCAGATCAAGGGTTCGCCCTTGTAGTTGATAAAGCGCAGGCCGCCGTTGCCGCTTTGGGCCTTGATCTGTTCGATCATGCCGCGGGTGCTGGTGAGCACGTCGATTTCAGCGTTTTCGCCACCCATGTCGGTTTTCACCCAGCCGGGGTGCATGGCCAGCACGCACAGGTCCGGGCGCTGCTGCTCGACAACAAAGCTGTTGATCATCGAGTTCAGTGCAGCCTTGCTGGCTTTGTAAAGGCAGACTTCACCGCCGTCGGGAATGGTCACACTGCCCAGGATCGAGCTCATGAACGCCAGCACGCCGCTGTTTTCGCGTACTTGGCTGACCAAGCGACGGGCCACGCGAATCGGCGCCACGGCATTGGTCATGAACAGGTCGCCGATGTCGTTGTTCTGCACCGTCTCCAGGTCTTGCGGCAGCGGACCCATAACGCCGGCGTTGACGAACACCAGGTCGAACACCTGGCCGTGCAGGCGTTGCTTCAGGCCATCGAGCTGGGCGGTGTCGTTCATTTCCAGTTGCTCGATGTGCACGCCGGGGACGTCCGCCAGCGCGCCTGGTTGCTGCGGGTTGCGCACGGTGGCGGTGATGTTCCAGCCGTCTTCGTGCAGGCGTTGTACCAGGCCCAGGCCAAGCCCGCGCGAGGCGCCGATGATGAGGGCGGTTTTTGAATTAGCCATAGGAACATTCCTTTATCGATGTAGGAAAAAGGAATTGAGCATAGTGCAACTGTGAGTCGCAAAGCAGCCCAGGCACTCTCAAGGCTTACCCGCCGACTGGCTAAAAAACGATCAGTAGGGCCACGCCCTTGCGTGGCCGGGCGCTTCGCCCGTTAGCGCACGGCTTATCCACAGGCTGGTCCACAGTTATTGTGTGCAAGCCTACGGCGAGGCAGTCAGACCCGCCTGGACGCTTGTTGGGGATAACTCGCGAGCTTTCAGCAGTTTGCGGCTGTCATCAAACAGTGATCAAAATATGATCAAAGCTCTGTGAGCCTTGAAAACAGTAGCGTGCAAGCGACTGCCCCAAGGTTATCCACAGGCGGGCCCACAGTTGTTGTGGGCAATGTTCAGCGCGCTTCGAGCATAATGCGCCCGCGGCTCAGATCGGCCAGTTGCTGCTGCAGAGGCGCCAGGTGGGCGTCACCGAGCGCAATCAACAGGTCCACGCCATTGGCGGTGAACTGTTCATCCAGTACCAGGCCGTCAACCTCCGCCAGGCGCAGCTTCACCAGTGCCAGTTCGCTGAAACTGCAACTGCAGGCGAATTCGCTGCGGTGCACCAGCAGCCGCTTGGGCGCCTGTTGCAGGCACTTGTTGGCGCCGCCCCCATAGGCCCTGGCCAGGCCACCGGTACCCAGCTGGATGCCGCCGTACCAGCGGATCACCAGCACCACGACCTGGTCGCAGTCCTGCGCTTCGATGGCGGCCAGGATCGGCCGGCCTGCGGTGCCACCGGGTTCGCCGTCATCGTTGCTACGGTACTGCGCGCCGAGTTTCCAGGCCCAGCAGTTGTGGGTGGCGGCCAGGTCGCTGTGGCGCTCGATGAAACTCATCGCTTCGGCGGCACTGCTGATCGGCCCGGCGAGAGTGATGAAGCGGCTTTTGCGGATGTCCTCGCGATATTCGCAGAGGTCGAGCAGGGTAGAAGGCATAAATGACGGTTACACAGCCGGCTTGATGCCGCAGCCCTTCAAAATGATGTGGATAAGGTTATTGCTCGCGTCTTCCATGTCCTGCTTGGTCAAGCGGCTGCGGCCGGTGACCTGGCAGATCTGGGTGGCGAAGTCGGCGTAATGCTGGGTGCTGCCCCAGAGCAGGAAAATCAGGTGCACCGGGTCGACCGGGTCCATCTTGCCGGCTTCGATCCAGGCCTGGAACACGGCAGCCCGGCCACGAAACCACTCGCGGTAGTCGGCACTGAAGTACTCGGTCAGGCAGGTGCCGCCGCTGATCACTTCCATGGCGAAAATCCGCGAGGCCTGTGGGTTGCGGCGCGAGAACTCCATCTTTGTGCGGATGTACTGGCTCAGGGCTTCACCCGGGTCGTCCTCGACGCTCAAGGCGTTGAAGGTGCTGTCCCACAACTCGATGATGTTGCTGAGCACGGCAATGTACAGGCCCAGCTTGTTGGTGAAGTAGTAATGCAGGTTGGCCTTGGGCAACTGCGCCTTGAGGGCAATGGTGTTCATGCTGGTGCCCTTGAAACCATGGCGGGCGAACTCGTCCTCGGCGGCCTGGATAATGGCCTGTTCGTTTTTCTGGCGGATGCGGCCCGCGGGCTTGCCCGAGGTGGAGAGGCGGTGCGCAGGGACTTCTAGGGTCATGGACGATTCCGTACGGGTCAGTGGCTGCGGCTGTCGGACAAGATTACCTGCCTGCGCCGAACTGACAAGCATTTGCGGCAAGGACTGGCATCAACGTGTCGCAGCCAGGCTGTCGAGGAAGCTTTCCAGCACCAGATTCGGTCGCCGGCCCTTGCGCGTGACCCAGCTCAGGCTCAGGTCATAGAAGCGCTGTTGCGGCTTGAGGGCGCGCAAGCGGCCTTGCTGCACCCAGAACGTGGCGTAGTGGTCGGGCAGGTAGCCGATGTAGCGCCCGGTGAGGATGAGAAACGCCATGCCTTCGCGGTCCGAAGCACTGGCCGTGCAGTTCAGCGCCTGGTAATGGGCCTGGATGTCGGCGGGCAGGCGGAAGGTGGGGGTAATGGCTTCCTGGCTGTTGAGGCGTTCGTCGTCGATCTGCTGGTCATCGGCATAGAACAGTGGATGGCCAACCGCGCAGTACAGTAGCGAGCGTTCGCTGTACAACGGCTGATATTCAAGGCCCGACAGCGGGCTGGTCTGGGGTACCACGCCGACATGCAGGCTGCCGTCGAGCACACCGTGCTCCACCTGGCTGGGGGCGACCATGCGGATCTGGATACGCACATCGGGCCCGCGGTCCTTCAGTTCGGCCAAGGCATGGGTGATGCGCATGTGCGGCAGGGTTACCAGATTGTCGGTCAGGCCAATGTTCAATTCGCCACGCAAGTGCTGGTGCAGGCCGTTCACCTCGGTGCGGAAGCTTTCCAGGGCGCTGAGCAGTTGCAGTGCCGAATGGTAGACCTCACGGCCTTCCTCGGTCAGCGAGAAACCGGCGCGTCCTCGTTGGCAAAGGCGCAGGCCGAGGCGCTGCTCAAGGTCGTTCATTTGCTGGCTGATGGCCGAGCGGCCGATGCCCAGCACGTTCTCGGCGGCCGAGAAGCCACCGCACTCGACGACGCTGCGGTAGATTTTCAGCAGGCGGATGTCGAAATCGCTGACTTGGGCGAGTGGATCGGGGCGTCGGCTCATCAGTTTAGTCACGGCCTGTCTGAAGATTAGAAATGTTGGCTTTTTCAGACTTTATCGCCGTGCCAATTTAGCTGCAACAAGATCCATCGCTGCCTAATCGTCTTCCGAGGAACCGCCGATGAACATGCCCGAAACCGCTACCGCCGGTATCGCCAGCCAGCTCAAGCTGGATGCCCACTGGATGCCTTACACCGCCAACCGTAACTTCCACCGCGACCCACGGTTGATCGTGGCGGCCGAAGGCAACTACCTGGTCGATGACCAGGGGCGCAAGATTTTCGACGCGCTGTCTGGCCTGTGGACCTGTGGCGCCGGGCACACCCGCAAGGAAATCACCGACGCGGTGACCCGCCAGCTGGGCACCCTGGACTACTCCCCGGCGTTCCAGTTCGGCCACCCGCTGTCCTTCCAGTTGGCGGAAAAGATTGCGGATCTGGTGCCTGGCGATCTGAACCACGTCTTCTACACCAACTCCGGGTCCGAGTGCGCCGATACCGCGCTGAAAATGGTGCGTGCCTACTGGCGCCTGAAAGGCCAGGCGACCAAGACCAAGATGATCGGCCGTGCCCGTGGCTACCATGGCGTGAACATCGCCGGTACCAGCCTGGGTGGCGTCAACGGTAACCGCAAGATGTTCGGCCAGTTGCTGGATGTCGACCACCTGCCTCACACCGTGCTGCCGGTGAACGCCTTCTCCAAGGGCATGCCGGAGGAGGGCGGTATTGCCCTCGCTGACGAAATGCTCAAGCTGATCGAGCTGCACGATGCCTCCAACATCGCTGCGGTGATCGTCGAGCCGCTGGCGGGTTCGGCCGGTGTACTGCCGCCGCCGAAGGGTTACCTGAAGCGCCTGCGTGAAATCTGCACCCAGCACAACATCCTGCTGATCTTCGACGAAGTCATCACCGGCTTCGGGCGCATGGGCGCGATGACCGGCGCTGAAGCCTTTGGCGTTACCCCGGACCTGATGTGCATTGCCAAGCAGGTAACCAACGGCGCCATTCCAATGGGCGCGGTGATTGCCAGCAGCGAGATCTACCAGACCTTCATGAACCAGCCGACGCCGGAATACGCTGTGGAGTTCCCGCACGGCTACACGTACTCGGCCCACCCTGTTGCCTGTGCCGCCGGTATCGCCGCGCTGGACTTGCTGCAGAAAGAAAACCTGGTGCAGTCTGCCGCCGAACTGGCGCCGCACTTCGAGAAGCTGCTGCACGGCGTGAAGGGCACCAAGAACGTCGTCGATATCCGTAACTACGGCCTGGCAGGCGCCATCCAGATCGCCGCCCGTGACGGTGATGCCATCGTCCGCCCGTACGAAGTGGCGATGAAACTGTGGAAGGCAGGCTTCTATGTACGCTTCGGCGGCGACACTCTGCAGTTCGGCCCAACGTTCAACACTACGCCGCAGGAGCTGGACCGCCTGTTCGACGCAGTCGGCGAAAACCTGAACCTGATCGACTGATCTTTCCGATTTTGATACCAGGTGCGTGCACGTATCGCGCGCCTGGCTCTTCCTTCTTTATCTGGAGTTTTGCATGAGCATTGTTCAGCACCTGATCCATGGCGAGCTGGTTTCCAAAGGTGAGCGCACCGCCGATGTCTTCAATCCGTCCACTGGCCAGGCGGTACGCAAGGTCGAGCTGGCCAGTCGGGCTACCGTGCAGGAAGCGATCGACTCCGCCAAGGCGGCCTTCCCGGCCTGGCGCAACACCCCGCCGGCCAAGCGCGCCCAGGTGATGTTCCGCTTCAAGCAACTGCTGGAGCAGAACGAAGCCAAGATCTCGCAGATGATCAGCGAAGAGCATGGCAAGACCGTTGAAGACGCGGCCGGCGAACTGAAGCGCGGCATCGAGAACGTCGAGTTCGCCTGCGCAGCGCCAGAAGTGCTGAAGGGCGAGTACAGCCGTAACGTAGGCCCGAACATTGATGCCTGGTCCGACTTCCAGCCATTGGGCGTTGTTGCCGGTATCACTCCGTTCAACTTCCCGGCCATGGTGCCGCTGTGGATGTACCCGCTGGCCATCGCCTGCGGCAACGCTTTCATCCTCAAACCTTCCGAGCGTGACCCGAGCTCGACCCTTTACATTGCCCAGCTGCTGCTGGAAGCCGGCCTGCCGAAGGGCATCCTGAACGTAGTGCACGGTGACAAGGAAGCGGTGGATGCGCTGATCGAAGCGCCAGAAGTCAAAGCGCTGAGCTTCGTCGGTTCAACGCCGATCGCCGAGTACATCTATGCCGAAGGCACCAAGCGCGGCAAGCGCGTGCAAGCCCTGGGTGGCGCGAAGAACCACGCGGTGCTGATGCCCGATGCCGACCTGGACAACGCCGTCAGCGCGCTGATGGGCGCGGCCTATGGTTCGTGCGGCGAGCGTTGCATGGCGATTTCGGTGGCGGTATGCGTGGGCGACCAGGTTGCCGATGCATTGATTGCCAAGCTGGAACCGCAGATCAAGGCACTGAAGATTGGTGCCGGCACCTCGTGCGGCCTGGACATGGGCCCGCTGGTGACCGCCGCTGCGCGTGACAAGGTAGTGGGCTATATAGATGACGGTGTGGCTTCGGGTGCCAGGTTGGTGGTGGACGGCCGTGGGTTCCGGGTAGCCGGCAATGAAGATGGCTACTTCGTGGGCGGCACGCTGTTCGACAAAGTGACCCCCGAGATGCGTATCTATAAAGAAGAGATCTTTGGGCCGGTCCTGTGCATTGTGCGGGTGAATAGCCTGGAACAGGCCATGCAACTGATCAACGATCACGAATATGGCAACGGTACCTGCATTTTCACCCGTGACGGTGAAGCGGCGCGCCTGTTCTGTGACGAGATCGAAGTGGGCATGGTGGGTGTGAACGTGCCGCTGCCGGTACCGGTGGCTTACCACAGCTTTGGCGGCTGGAAGCGTTCGCTGTTTGGTGACCTGCATGCCTATGGGCCGGACGGGGTGCGCTTCTATACCCGTCGCAAGGCAATTACCCAGCGCTGGCCGCAGCGGGCTAGCCATGAAGCGTCGCAGTTTGCATTCCCTAGCCTCTAAAGGCAGGTAGCTAAAGCGGGGAGGCCGATAGGCCTCCCCGCTTTGTTTTTCAGCGATATTGAAGTTTGTTGAAATTAAAGGTTGACGGGGTTTCGAATCCCCTTATAATGCGCCCCACTTCCAGCGACAACGGAACGACAAACTCCTTGAGATTCAATGAGTTAGACGATTCGAAAGGCGCTGTAAGGGCTTCGATCGAAAGATCGGCAGCGGTGATAAAGGCAGTTGACAGCGGATTTAAACGCTGTATTATTCGCCTCCCGCTACGAGAGATCGCAGCGAGCCAAGTGTTTGAAGTTGAACGAGATTCTCGCAAAAAACTTCAAAATAAACGCTTGACAGGCTCTGAGGAAAGCGTAGAATGCGCGCCTCGGTTGAGACGAAAAGCTCTTAACCAAACGCTCTTTAACAAATTGAATCAAGCAATTCGTGTGGGTGCTTGTGAGTATGGACTGATAGTCAAAAAGATTATCAGCATCACAAGTGACCATGCGAGAAATCACATAGTCATTTGAGATTGCTGAGCCAAGTTTAGGGTTTCTTAAAAACCCAAGCAGTATTGAACTGAAGAGTTTGATCATGGCTCAGATTGAACGCTGGCGGCAGGCCTAACACATGCAAGTCGAGCGGATGAGAAGAGCTTGCTCTTCGATTCAGCGGCGGACGGGTGAGTAATGCCTAGGAATCTGCCTGATAGTGGGGGACAACGTTTCGAAAGGAACGCTAATACCGCATACGTCCTACGGGAGAAAGCAGGGGACCTTCGGGCCTTGCGCTATCAGATGAGCCTAGGTCGGATTAGCTAGTTGGTGAGGTAATGGCTCACCAAGGCGACGATCCGTAACTGGTCTGAGAGGATGATCAGTCACACTGGAACTGAGACACGGTCCAGACTCCTACGGGAGGCAGCAGTGGGGAATATTGGACAATGGGCGAAAGCCTGATCCAGCCATGCCGCGTGTGTGAAGAAGGTCTTCGGATTGTAAAGCACTTTAAGTTGGGAGGAAGGGCATTAACCTAATACGTTAGTGTTTTGACGTTACCGACAGAATAAGCACCGGCTAACTCTGTGCCAGCAGCCGCGGTAATACAGAGGGTGCAAGCGTTAATCGGAATTACTGGGCGTAAAGCGCGCGTAGGTGGTTTGTTAAGTTGAATGTGAAAGCCCCGGGCTCAACCTGGGAACTGCATCCAAAACTGGCAAGCTAGAGTACGGTAGAGGGTGGTGGAATTTCCTGTGTAGCGGTGAAATGCGTAGATATAGGAAGGAACACCAGTGGCGAAGGCGACCACCTGGACTGATACTGACACTGAGGTGCGAAAGCGTGGGGAGCAAACAGGATTAGATACCCTGGTAGTCCACGCCGTAAACGATGTCAACTAGCCGTTGGAATCCTTGAGATTTTAGTGGCGCAGCTAACGCATTAAGTTGACCGCCTGGGGAGTACGGCCGCAAGGTTAAAACTCAAATGAATTGACGGGGGCCCGCACAAGCGGTGGAGCATGTGGTTTAATTCGAAGCAACGCGAAGAACCTTACCAGGCCTTGACATGCAGAGAACTTTCCAGAGATGGATTGGTGCCTTCGGGAACTCTGACACAGGTGCTGCATGGCTGTCGTCAGCTCGTGTCGTGAGATGTTGGGTTAAGTCCCGTAACGAGCGCAACCCTTGTCCTTAGTTACCAGCACGTTATGGTGGGCACTCTAAGGAGACTGCCGGTGACAAACCGGAGGAAGGTGGGGATGACGTCAAGTCATCATGGCCCTTACGGCCTGGGCTACACACGTGCTACAATGGTCGGTACAGAGGGTTGCCAAGCCGCGAGGTGGAGCTAATCTCACAAAACCGATCGTAGTCCGGATCGCAGTCTGCAACTCGACTGCGTGAAGTCGGAATCGCTAGTAATCGCGAATCAGAATGTCGCGGTGAATACGTTCCCGGGCCTTGTACACACCGCCCGTCACACCATGGGAGTGGGTTGCACCAGAAGTAGCTAGTCTAACCTTCGGGAGGACGGTTACCACGGTGTGATTCATGACTGGGGTGAAGTCGTAACAAGGTAGCCGTAGGGGAACCTGCGGCTGGATCACCTCCTTAATCGACGACATCAGCCTGCTGATGAGCACCCACACGAATTGCTTGATTCAAGAAGTTGAAGACGATCAAGACCCTATATAGGTCTGTAGCTCAGTTGGTTAGAGCGCACCCCTGATAAGGGTGAGGTCGGCAGTTCAAATCTGCCCAGACCTACCAATATGCGGGGCCATAGCTCAGCTGGGAGAGCGCCTGCCTTGCACGCAGGAGGTCAGCGGTTCGATCCCGCTTGGCTCCACCACTTTCTGCGGTAACACGTTTAGCTTGATCAAACTCAGAAATGAGCATTCGCTTCGAATGTTGATTTCTGACTTTTGTCAGATCGTTCTTTAAAAATTCGGATATGTGATAGAAATAGACTGACATGCACTTTCACTGGTGTGTGATCAGGCTAAGGTAAAATTTGTGAGTTCTGCTCGAAAGAGCAACGTGCGAATTTTCGGCGAATGTCGTCTTCACAGTATAACCAGATTGCTTGGGGTTATATGGTCAAGTGAAGAAGCGCATACGGTGGATGCCTTGGCAGTCAGAGGCGATGAAAGACGTGGTAGCCTGCGATAAGCTTTGGGGAGTCGGCAAACAGACTGTGATCCAGAGATCTCTGAATGGGGGAACCCAGCCAGCATAAGCTGGTTATCTTGTACTGAATACATAGGTGCAAGAGGCGAACCAGGGGAACTGAAACATCTAAGTACCCTGAGGAAAAGAAATCAACCGAGATTCCCTTAGTAGTGGCGAGCGAACGGGGACCAGCCCTTAAGTTGGTTTGAGATTAGTGGAAGGCTCTGGAAAGTGCCGCCATAGTGGGTGATAGCCCCGTACACGAAAATCTCTTGTCAATGAAATCGAGTAGGACGGAGCACGAGAAACTTTGTCTGAATATGGGGGGACCATCCTCCAAGGCTAAATACTACTGACTGACCGATAGTGAACTAGTACCGTGAGGGAAAGGCGAAAAGAACCCCGGAGAGGGGAGTGAAATAGATCCTGAAACCGTATGCGTACAAGCAGTGGGAGCCTACTTTGTTAGGTGACTGCGTACCTTTTGTATAATGGGTCAGCGACTTATATTCAGTGGCGAGCTTAACCGAATAGGGGAGGCGTAGCGAAAGCGAGTGTTAATAGCGCGTTTAGTCGCTGGGTATAGACCCGAAACCGGGCGATCTATCCATGGGCAGGTTGAAGGTTGGGTAACACTAACTGGAGGACCGAACCGACTACCGTTGAAAAGTTAGCGGATGACCTGTGGATCGGAGTGAAAGGCTAATCAAGCTCGGAGATAGCTGGTTCTCCTCGAAAGCTATTTAGGTAGCGCCTCATGTATCACTGTAGGGGGTAGAGCACTGTTTCGGCTAGGGGGTCATCCCGACTTACCAAACCGATGCAAACTCCGAATACCTACAAGTGCCGAGCATGGGAGACACACGGCGGGTGCTAACGTCCGTCGTGAAAAGGGAAACAACCCAGACCGTCAGCTAAGGTCCCAAAGTCATGGTTAAGTGGGAAACGATGTGGGAAGGCTTAGACAGCTAGGAGGTTGGCTTAGAAGCAGCCACCCTTTAAAGAAAGCGTAATAGCTCACTAGTCGAGTCGGCCTGCGCGGAAGATGTAACGGGGCTCAAACCATGCACCGAAGCTACGGGTATCATCTTATGATGATGCGGTAGAGGAGCGTTCTGTAAGCCTGTGAAGGTGAGTTGAGAAGCTTGCTGGAGGTATCAGAAGTGCGAATGCTGACATGAGTAACGACAATGGGAGTGAAAAACTCCCACGCCGAAAGACCAAGGTTTCCTGCGCAACGTTAATCGACGCAGGGTTAGTCGGTCCCTAAGGCGAGGCTGAAAAGCGTAGTCGATGGAAAACAGGTTAATATTCCTGTACTTCCAGTTATTGCGATGGAGGGACGGAGAAGGTTAGGCCAGCCTGGCGTTGGTTGTCCAGGTTTAAGGTGGTAGGCTGGAATCTTAGGCAAATCCGGGATTTCAAGGCCGAGAGCTGATGACGAGTTGCCATTAGGCGACGAAGTGGTTGATACCATGCTTCCAAGAAAAGCTCCTAAGCTTCAGATAACTGGGAACCGTACCCCAAACCGACACAGGTGGTTAGGTAGAGAATACCAAGGCGCTTGAGAGAACTCGGGTGAAGGAACTAGGCAAAATGGCACCGTAACTTCGGGAGAAGGTGCGCCGGCGAAGGTGAAGGACTTGCTCCGTAAGCTTATGCCGGTCGAAGATACCAGGCCGCTGCGACTGTTTATTAAAAACACAGCACTCTGCAAACACGAAAGTGGACGTATAGGGTGTGACGCCTGCCCGGTGCCGGAAGGTTAATTGATGGGGTTAGCGCAAGCGAAGCTCTTGATCGAAGCCCCGGTAAACGGCGGCCGTAACTATAACGGTCCTAAGGTAGCGAAATTCCTTGTCGGGTAAGTTCCGACCTGCACGAATGGCGTAACGATGGCGGCGCTGTCTCCACCCGAGACTCAGTGAAATTGAAATCGCTGTGAAGATGCAGTGTATCCGCGGCTAGACGGAAAGACCCCGTGAACCTTTACTATAGCTTTGCACTGGACTTTGAATTTGCTTGTGTAGGATAGGTGGGAGGCTTTGAAGTGGGGACGCCAGTTCTCATGGAGCCATCCTTGAAATACCACCCTGGCAACTTTGAGGTTCTAACTCAGGTCCGTTATCCGGATCGAGGACAGTGTATGGTGGGTAGTTTGACTGGGGCGGTCTCCTCCCAAAGAGTAACGGAGGAGTACGAAGGTGCGCTCAGACCGGTCGGAAATCGGTCGTAGAGTATAAAGGCAAAAGCGCGCTTGACTGCGAGACACACACGTCGAGCAGGTACGAAAGTAGGTCTTAGTGATCCGGTGGTTCTGTATGGAAGGGCCATCGCTCAACGGATAAAAGGTACTCCGGGGATAACAGGCTGATACCGCCCAAGAGTTCATATCGACGGCGGTGTTTGGCACCTCGATGTCGGCTCATCACATCCTGGGGCTGAAGCCGGTCCCAAGGGTATGGCTGTTCGCCATTTAAAGTGGTACGCGAGCTGGGTTTAGAACGTCGTGAGACAGTTCGGTCCCTATCTGCCGTGGACGTTTGAGATTTGAGAGGGGCTGCTCCTAGTACGAGAGGACCGGAGTGGACGAACCTCTGGTGTTCCGGTTGTCACGCCAGTGGCATTGCCGGGTAGCTATGTTCGGAAGAGATAACCGCTGAAAGCATCTAAGCGGGAAACTTGCCTCAAGATGAGATCTCACTGGGATCTAGAATCCCCTGAAGGGCCGTCGAAGACTACGACGTTGATAGGTTGGGTGTGTAAGCGCTGTGAGGCGTTGAGCTAACCAATACTAATTGCCCGTGAGGCTTGACCATATAACACCCAAGCAATTTGTGCAGGCCTCTGAACAAGAAGCGCCAAATTGTGGTGGTGAAGACGAAAGAACCGAAAGTTCGAACGTACCCACAAATATCACATATCCGGATTCGCTGGGCTGTCCATCTGGACATTCTGGCTACAGAATTTCTTGACGACCATAGAGCATTGGAACCACCTGATCCCATCCCGAACTCAGTAGTGAAACGATGCATCGCCGATGGTAGTGTGGGGTTTCCCCATGTGAGAGTAGGTCATCGTCAAGATTCATTTCGCAAAACCCCTATCTGCGCATGCAGGTAGGGGTTTTGTCTTTGCGCGCCCGCTCCCACAGCGGAGGCTCCCGGAAGTTTCCGTGGCATTGTCGCCTCCCACAATCCGAGCCAGAACACTAGAATAGCCCCACGCACCTATTCAGAAGCGCTATATGCCCAACTCTGTCGAACCCGAAGCCCTGGCCCATTTGCCGTTGGACGAGCTTGTCGCCTGTCACGAATGCGACTTGCTGCTGCGCAAGCCGGTGCTCAAGCACGATGAAAAAGCCCAATGCCCACGCTGCGGCTACGAGCTCTATGCCCACCGGCACAATGTGGTTAACCGCAGCCTGGCCTTGGTACTGACCGCGCTGTTGTTGTTTGTACCTGCCAATTTTCTGCCGATCATGCAGCTGCACCTGCTTGGCCAGACTTCGGACGATACTGTCTGGAGCGGGGTACTGGGCCTGTACAATTCGCAGATGCGAGGTGTGGCGGTAGTCGTGTTCCTGTGCAGCATGGCTATACCCTTGGCAAAACTGCTCTGCCAGCTGGCGGTCTTGCTGAGTATTCGCTTCAACGTGGGGCGTAGCTTCGGCCTGCTGTTCTACCGCATCTATCACCACTTACGTGACTGGGGCATGCTCGAGGTCTATTTCATGGGGGTGCTGGTGGCCATCGTCAAACTGGTGGATCTGGCCGACCTGACCGTGGGCCTTGGGTTGTTCTGCTTCATCAGCCTTTTGTTGATCCAGGTATGGCTTGAAGTGGTGATGTCACCGCACCAGATCTGGAGTGCGCTATCGGGGGAGGATCTGCATGCGGGCGATTGATGCTGGCATTGTTGTCTGCAATGAATGTCACGAGTTGAACCGGCAGGATCCAGGCGGCACCTCACAAAACTGCACCCGTTGTGGCGCCATCGTGCATGCTCGCCGGCCCAACAGCATCGTGCGTACCTGGGCGCTGCTGATTGCTGCGTCGATCCTGTACATCCCGGCCAACCTGCTGCCGATCATGACCGTGAGCACACTCGGCCAAGGTAGCCCCGATACGATCATGTCTGGCGTCATCACCCTGCTCAAGCACGGCATGGTGCCCATTGCCGCCGTGGTGTTCATTGCCAGTATTCTGGTGCCCACGTTCAAGTTGGTGGGCATTGGCTTGCTGCTGTATTCCGTTCAGCGTCACCAGCCGCTTTCGGCGCGGCAACGGATATTGATGTACCGCTTCATCGAATTCATTGGGCGCTGGTCCATGCTTGATATCTTCGTCATCGCCATCCTGGTGGCGGTGGTGAATTTCGGCCGAATAGCCAGTGTCGAAGCCAATCTGGGCGCTGTCGCCTTCGCAACTGTGGTGATCCTTACAATGCTTGCCGCTTTAACTTTCGATCCCCGACTGATTTGGGATAACACGGAGTCGGATGACGACCATGAGTGACCTGCCAACGGCTAAAACCCGCCCAGCCTCGAACTGGTCGGCCATCTGGATCTTGCCCCTGATCGCCCTGATGATCGGTGGCTGGCTCGCGTGGCAGGCCTACAGCGCGGCCGGCGTGGAAATTGAAGTCCGCTTCGAGTCGGGTGAAGGCATCGTCGCCAACAAGACCGAAGTCATCTACAAGGGCATGCCGGTAGGCAAAGTGAAGAGCCTGGTGCTCGACGCCGAGGGCGATAAGCAAGGGGTGATCGCCACCATCGAAATGAACAAGGCCGCCGAGCCTCACCTGACCAAGGGCACGCGCTTCTGGCTGGTGAAGCCGAGTGTCAGCCTGGCGGGTATTACCGGCCTTGAAACCCTGGTGTCGGGTAACTATATCGCCGTCAGCCCTGGGGAAGGGGAGCGCACCAAGCGCTTCACCGCGTTGAAGGTGGCGCCACCGCTCTCGGATTCGGAGCCTGGCCTGCATTTGACCCTCAAGGCCGACAGGCTAGGTTCGCTCAACCGTGACAGCCCGATCTTCTACAAGCAGATCCAGGTTGGTCGGGTGAAAAGCTATCGCCTGTCCGAGGACCAGAGCACTGTCGAGATCAAGGTTTTCATCGAGCCGGCCTACGCCAGCCTGGTGCGCAAGCACACGCGTTTCTGGAACGCCAGCGGCGTCAGCATCGATGCTTCGCTGTCAGGTGTGAAAGTGCGCAGCGAGTCGCTGTCGAGCATCGTGGCCGGTGGTATCGCCTTCGCCACGCCGGAATACCGCAAGGACAGCCCGCCCACAGATCCGAGCTTGCCGTTTCGCCTGTATGAAGACTTCGACGCTGCCCAGGCTGGTATCCGGGTGAAGGTGAAGCTGAGCGACTACGAGGGCCTGCAGGCAGGCCGTACGCCGGTCATGTACAAGGGCATCCAGGTAGGCTCGCTGAAAACCCTGAAGATGGATGACAACCTGGCCAGTGCATCGGCCGAGCTGACCCTGGATCCGCTGACTGAGGACTATCTGGTCGAGGGCACGCAGTTCTGGGTGGTCAAACCGTCCATTTCACTGGCAGGTATCACCGGCCTGGAAGCGTTGGTCAAAGGCAACTACATCGCCATTCGCCCGGGTGAGAAGGGCGAGCGGCCCGAGCGTGAGTTCGAGGCCCGGGCCAAGGCGCCGCCGCTTGACCTCAAGGCCCCGGGCCTGCACATGGTTTTGTTTGCCGATACCCTGGGTTCGCTGGAAATCGGCAGCCCGGTCATGTACCGCCAGGTCAAGGTGGGTAGCGTGCAGAGCTACCAGTTTGCCCGTAACAGCAACCGCATCCTGATCGGTGTGCATATCGAGAAGGAATACGAGAAGCTGGTCAACGGTTCATCACGCTTCTGGAACGTCAGTGGCATTACCCTGACGGGCGGCCTGTCGGGCATCAAGATCAAGAGTGAGTCGCTGCAAACGCTGATGGCTGGCGGTATTGCCTTCGACACGCCACGGCCTGATGTGGCGCTGAAACGCCACATTCCGCGCTTCCGCTTGCATGACAGCCAGGAAGCGGTCAACCGCGCAGGTACGTTGATCACCGTCCGAGTAGAGCGTGCAGATGGCCTCAAGCCAGGCACGGCGATCCGCTTCCGTGGCCTGGATGTGGGCAGTATCGAAAGCGTCGACCTGACCGATGACTTGCAGGCTGTGCTGCTGCGGGCGCGCATCACCGAGGCGGCAGACCGCATTGCCCGCGCCGGTACGCAGTTCTGGGTGGTCAAGCCAGCCTTGGGCCTGGTGCGCACCGAGAACCTCGACACCCTGATTGGCGGGCAGTACCTGGAGGTGCAGCCGGCAGCCAAGGACCGTGGCCCGCAGCGCGACTTCACCGCCTTGGCCGATGCCCCGCAGGTGGCAGGGCCGGAGGTTGGCTTGCCATTGACGCTCAGTGCCCCGCGCCGCGGTTCGATAAAGCCGGGTGTGCCGGTGACTTACCGTGAGGTGGCGGTCGGCAAGGTGACAGGCTTCGAGTTGGGTCAGAGCGCTGACCGCGTGTTGATCCATATCCTCATCGAGCCGCGCTATGCGGCCTTGGTGCGCAGTGGCAGCCGCTTCTGGAACAGCAGTGGCTTCGGCTTCGACTGGGGGCTGTTCAAGGGGGCTACGGTGCGTACCGAGTCGGTGGAGACCCTGATCGATGGCGGTATCGCTTTTGCTACGCCGGACGGCGAGCAGATGGGCAACCCGGCACGGCCGCAGCAGACCTTTGCCCTGTTCGACAAGGCCGAGGATGAATGGCTGCAGTGGGCGCCGAAGATCCAGATCGCCAGGTAGGATGTCTGCAGGAGCGGGTTGACCCGCTCCTGCAGGTGTCAATTGATATGAATTGTGTCAATTAATCATAAATATTGGATCGAACGATTCCAATAAATTGCAGACAACAAAAAACCGACCCTAGGGTCGGTTTTTCGAATAGCGCGTCGCTTAGGCAGCTGCAGCTTCTTTCAGCGCCTTGATGTGGCCATTCAGACGGCCTTTGTGACGAGCAGCTTTGTTCTTGTGGATGATACCCTTGTCGGCCATACGGTCGATTACAGGTACAGCCAGAACGTAAGCAGCTTGTGCTTTTTCAGCGTCTTTTGCGTCAATGGCTTTAACTACATTCTTGATGTAGGTGCGGACCATGGAACGCAGGCTGGCGTTGTGGCTGCGACGCTTCTCAGCCTGTTTTGCACGTTTCTTGGCGGAAGGTGTGTTGGCCACCGTCGAGCTCCTCGAAAGACTTTAGGTAAATAGCAAACAAAATAGGCCGCGAATCATGCCGATCAGTAGACCGGTTGTCAAGGCCACCTGCAAGGTTCCGCCGAGCGGTGCGCCAACAAGAGGGAAAGATTCCTTTCTGCTGCGCGACCTGTACACTCGGGAATTTTTGGCTCCCCTGCGAAGGCGCGGGAGTATCGCACATTCGGACGCTGTCTGGCAGCGTCCTCTGCCCTTGGCGTGAATCTTTTCGATGAACCTGCTCAAATCCCTGGCTGCAGTAAGCTCGATCACCATGATTTCCCGGGTGCTGGGCTTCGTGCGTGACACCATCCTGGCTCGCATCTTTGGTGCCGGCGTTGCCACCGACGCCTTCTTCATTGCGTTCAAACTGCCCAACCTGCTGCGGCGCATTTTCGCCGAGGGTGCGTTTTCCCAGGCGTTTGTTCCGATTCTGGCTGAATACAAGACCCAGCAGGGTGAAGAGGCGACCCGTACCTTCATCGCTTATGTCAGCGGCCTGTTGACCCTGGTGCTTGCCGTGGTGACTGCCATCGGGATCCTGGCGGCGCCGTGGGTGGTGTGGGCAACGGCCCCGGGTTTTGTCGACAACGCGGAAAAGTACGAGCTCACCACTGCCCTGTTGCGGGTGACCTTTCCTTATATATTGCTGATCTCGCTGTCGTCCCTGGCCGGTGCGATCCTCAATACCTGGAACCGTTTCTCGGTACCGGCCTTCACGCCGACCCTGCTGAACGTGGCGATGATCGCCTTCGCCGTGTTGCTGACGCCGTACTTCAACCCGCCAATCATGGCCCTGGCCTGGGGCGTGCTGGCAGGTGGCCTGGCGCAGTTGCTGTACCAACTGCCAGCGTTGAAGAAAATCGGCATGCTTGTGCTACCGCGTCTGAATCTCAAGGACGCGGGGGTGTGGCGGGTACTCAAGCAGATGCTGCCGGCGATTCTCGGTGTGTCGGTGAGCCAGATTTCGCTGATCATCAACACCATCTTTGCCTCCTTCCTGGTGGCCGGCTCGGTGTCGTGGATGTACTACGCCGACCGCCTTATGGAGTTGCCCTCGGGCGTGCTGGGCGTGGCGCTGGGCACCATCCTGCTACCAACCTTGGCCAAGACCTACGCCAACAAGGACCGCGAGGAGTACTCGCGGATCCTCGACTGGGGCCTGCGCCTGTGCTTCCTGCTGGTATTGCCGTGCACCCTGGCGTTGGCCATTCTTGCCGAGCCGCTGACCGTTGCGCTCTTTCAATATGGCAAGTTCAGTGCGTTTGATGCGGCCATGACCCAGCGGGCGCTGATGGCCTATTCCGTAGGCTTGTTGGCGATCATTCTGGTCAAGGTGCTGGCACCCGGCTTCTATGCGCAGCAGAATATCCGTACGCCGGTGAAGATCGCGATTTTCACCCTGGCCTGTACCCAGCTGTTCAACCTTGCCCTGGTCGGCCCGCTTGCGCATGCCGGCCTGGCATTGGCGATCAGCCTCGGCGCCTGCCTGAATGCCGGCTTGCTGTTCTGGAAGCTGCGCAGCCAGCAGTTGTTCGAGCCGCAGCCAGGCTGGACAATGTTCCTGCTCAAGCTTGTCTTGGCAGTGGTACTGATGTCGGCCGTGCTGTTGGCGGGCATGCACTATATGCCGGCCTGGGAGCAGGGCGTCATGCTTGAGCGCTTCCTGCGGCTTGGCGCACTGATCCTGGCAGGCGTCGTGACATATTTCGGCTGCCTGTACCTGTGCGGCTTCCGGCCCCGGCACTTCGCCCGCAAGGCCCTGCACTGAGGCTTCGGGCGGGTCAGGCGTCGGTTTTTCGCATTCCACGCCGCCCTTGGGCGCTGCTGCCTGTCACCGGCGCCCGGGTGTGGTTATAATCGGCCACTTTATGAGCAAGAAGCGCGTTATGCAGCTGGTTCGAGGTCTTCACAACCTGCGCCCCGAGCACCGGGGCTGTGTCGCCACCATTGGCAACTTCGACGGGGTTCACCGCGGCCACCAGGCAATCCTGGCGCGCCTGCGCGAGCGCGGCCAGGCCTTGGGCCTGCCGACGTGCGTGGTGATCTTCGAACCGCAGCCACGCGAGTACTTCGCCCCCGAGACTGCGCCTGCGCGCCTGGCCCGCCTGCGCGACAAGGTCGAGCTGCTGGCTGCCGAGGGCATCGACCGGGTGTTGTGCCTGGCGTTCAATCAGCGCCTGAGCAAGCTCAGCGCCGATGCCTTCGTCGAGGCCATCCTGGTCGACGGCCTGGGCGTGCGCCACCTTGAAGTGGGCGATGACTTCCGCTTTGGCTGCGACCGCGCTGGCGACTTTGCCTTCCTGGTCGAGGCCGGCAAGCAGTATGGCTTCACTGTCGAGGCCGCCAACACGGTGATCCAGGACGGCTTGCGGGTCAGCAGCACAGAAGTGCGCAAGGCCCTGTCCGAAGGTGACTTCGAGCTGGCCGAGCATCTGCTGGGCCGCCCGTACAGCATCACTGGCCGCGTGCTGCATGGCCAGAAGCTGGCCCGCCAGCTGGGTACACCTACCGCCAACATCCAGCTCAAGCGCCGCCGCGTGCCGCTGTCCGGGGTTTACCTGGCCAGCATCGAGATCGACGGCAAGGCCTGGCCGGGTGTGGGCAATATAGGCGTGCGCCCCACCGTTGCCGGTGATGGGCGCCCGCACCTGGAGATTCATCTTCTGGATTTTGCCGGCGATCTGTATGGCCGGCGCCTGACGGTGGAATTCCACCACAAGCTGCGTGAAGAGCAGCGATTCGCCTCCCTGGAGGCGCTGAAGTCGGCGATCGATGCGGATATCGCCGCCGCACGTGCACATTGGCACGCTCAACCGCTAACCAAGAGCCTGAAATGACCGACTACAAAGCCACGCTTAACCTTCCGGACACCGCCTTCCCCATGAAGGCCGGCCTGCCTCAGCGCGAACCGCAGATCCTGCAGCGCTGGGACAGCATTGGCCTGTACCAGAAGCTGCGCGAAATTGGCAAGGATCGTCCCAAGTTCGTCCTGCACGACGGCCCGCCCTATGCCAACGGCAAGATTCACATCGGTCATGCGCTGAACAAGATTCTCAAGGACATGATCGTCCGTTCCAAGACCCTGTCCGGCTTCGACGCGCCGTATGTGCCGGGCTGGGATTGTCATGGCCTGCCGATCGAACACAAGGTCGAGGTTACCCACGGCAAGCACCTGTCGGCCGACCGTACCCGCGAGCTGTGCCGCGAATACGCCGCCGAGCAGATCGAAGGGCAGAAGACCGAGTTCATCCGCCTGGGCGTGCTGGGTGAGTGGGACAACCCGTACAAGACCATGAACTTCGCCAACGAGGCCGGTGAAATCCGCGCCCTGGCCGAGATGGTCAAGCAAGGCTTCGTGTTCAAGGGCCTCAAGCCTGTGAACTGGTGCTTCGATTGCGGTTCGGCCCTGGCTGAAGCGGAAGTCGAGTACGCCGACAAGAAGTCGCAGACCATCGATGTGGCCTTCCCGGTTGCCGACGAGGCCAAGCTGGCCGCAGCCTTCGGCCTGGATGCGCTGGCCAAACCGGCCGCCATCGTGATCTGGACAACCACCGCGTGGACCATCCCGGCCAACCAGGCGCTGAACATCCACCCCGAATTCAAGTACGCCCTGGTCGATACCGGTGAGCGTCTGCTGGTGCTGGCTGAAGAGCTGGTTGAGGCCTGCCTCAAGCGCTGGAACCTGGAAGGCTCGGTGATCGCCACCGCCCAGGGTTCGGCCCTGGAGCTGATCAACTTCCGCCACCCGTTCTACGACCGCCTGTCGCCGGTATACCTGGCCGACTACGTCGAACTCGGTGCCGGTACCGGTGTGGTTCACTCCGCCCCAGCCTACGGTGAAGACGACTTCGTCACGTGCAAACGCTACGGCATGGTCAACGACGACATCCTCACCCCGGTGCAGAGCAACGGCGTGTATGTCGAGTCGCTGGAGTTCTTCGGCGGCCAGTTCATCTGGAAGGCCAACCCGGCCATCGTCGAGAAGCTGAGCGAAGTCGGTGCGCTGATGCACACCGAAACCATCAGCCACAGCTACATGCACTGCTGGCGCCACAAGACCCCGCTCATCTACCGCGCTACCGCGCAGTGGTTCGTGGGTATGGACAAGCAGCCAAGCACTGGCGAGCCGCTGCGTGAGCGCGCTCTCAAAGCCATCGAAGAGACCAAGTTCGTGCCAGCCTGGGGCCAGGCGCGCCTGCATTCGATGATCGCCAACCGCCCTGACTGGTGCATCTCGCGTCAGCGTAACTGGGGTGTGCCGATCCCGTTCTTCCTGAACAAGCAGACTGGCGAGCTGCACCCCCGTACCGTCGAGCTGATGGAAGCGGTGGCCAAGCGCGTCGAACAAGAAGGTATCGAGGCCTGGTTCAAGCTGGATGCCGTCGAACTGCTGGGTGATGAAGCGGGCCAGTACGACAAGATTACCGACACCCTGGACGTGTGGTTCGACTCTGGCACCACCCACTGGCATGTGCTGCGCGGCTCGCACGACATCGGCCACGCCACCGGCCCGGTCGCCGACCTGTACCTGGAAGGCTCTGACCAGCACCGCGGCTGGTTCCACTCGTCGCTGCTCACCGGTTGCGCCATCGACAACCACGCGCCGTACCGCGAGCTGCTGACCCACGGCTTCACCGTGGACGAAAACGGCCGCAAGATGTCCAAGTCGCTGGGTAACACCATCGAGCCGGAAAAGGTCAACAACACCCTGGGTGCCGACATCCTGCGTCTGTGGGTTTCGGCCACTGACTATTCCGGTGAAATGGCGGTTTCCGAGCAGATCCTGCAGCGTAGCGCCGACGCCTACCGGCGTATCCGCAATACCGCGCGCTTCCTGCTGTCCAACCTGTCCGGCTTCGACCCGGCCCGCGACCTGCTGGCCCCGGAAGACATGCTGGCACTGGACCGCTGGGCCGTGGACCGTACCCTGCTGCTGCAACGCGAGCTGGAAGAGCACTACAGCGAGTACCGCTTCTGGAACGTCTACTCCAAGGTGCACAACTTCTGCGTGCAGGAGCTGGGCGGCTTCTACCTCGACATCATCAAGGACCGCCAGTACACCACCGGCGCCAACAGTGTCGCCCGCCGTTCCTGCCAGACCGCGCTGTACCACATCAGCGAAGCGCTGGTGCGCTGGATCGCACCGATCCTGGCGTTCACCGCTGACGAAATCTGGCAGTACCTGCCGGGCGAGCGCAACGAGTCGGTGATGCTGAACGGCTGGTATCAGGGCCTGAGCGAGCTGCCGGAAGGCACCGAGCTGGACCGCGCCTACTGGGACCGCGTGATGGCCGTGAAGGCATCGGTCAACAAAGAGCTGGAAAACCAGCGTACCGCCAAGGTCATCGGCGGCAACCTGCAGGCCGAAGTCACCCTGTACGCCGACGAAGGCCTGAGCGCCGACCTGGGCAAGCTGGGCGATGAGCTGCGCTTCGTGCTGATCACCTCGGCCGCCAGCGTGGTGCCGTTCGTACAGGCGCCGGCTGACGCCGTGGCCACCGAAGTCGAAGGCCTCAAGCTGAAAGTGGTCAAGTCCGGCCACGCCAAGTGCGGCCGTTGCTGGCACTTCCGCGCAGACGTTGGCAGCCACCCGGAGCACCCGGAAATCTGCAACCGTTGCGTCGACAACCTGACCGGCTCGGGCGAGGTGCGTCACTATGCCTAACCCGGCAGTGGGGCGCTTCGGGCGCCTTGCATGGCTTTGGCTGAGCTTGCTGGTACTGGTCCTCGACCAGGCCACCAAGCTGTATTTCAACAACGCCCTGACCATGTACCAGCAGATTGTGGTCATTCCTGACTACTTCAGCTGGACCCTGGCCTACAACACCGGCGCCGCGTTCAGCTTCCTTGCGGATGGCGCTGGCTGGCAGCGCTGGCTGTTCGCCCTGATCGCCGTGGTGGTCAGTGCCGTGCTGGTGGTGTGGCTCAAGCGCCTGGGGCGCAACGAGACCTGGCTGGCCGTGGCGCTGGCACTGGTGCTGGGTGGAGCGATTGGCAACCTGTACGATCGCATCGTGCTGGGCCATGTGGTCGACTTCATCCTGGTGCACTGGCAGAACCGCCATTACTTCCCGGCCTTCAACGTGGCCGATAGCGCCATCACCGTTGGTGCGGTGATGCTGGCGCTGGATATGTTCAAGAGCAAGAAGTCCGAGGATCCGGTCCATGACTGACACCCGTATCGGCCAGAACACCGAAGTCACCCTGCACTTCGCGCTGCACCTGGAAAACGGCGACACCGTCGACAGCACGTTCGACAAGGCCCCGGCCACCTTCAAGGTGGGCGATGGCAACTTGTTGCCGGGTTTCGAAAGTGCGCTGTTCGGCTTCAAGGCCGGTGACAAGCGCACTGTGGTAGTGGCCCCGGAGAACGCCTTCGGCCAGCCCAACCCGCAAAACGTACAAGTCATGCCGCGGTCCAACTTCGAGGGCATGGAGCTGTCCGACGGCCTGCTGATCATCTTCAACGATGCCGCCAACACCGAGCTGCCAGGTGTGGTCAAAGCGTTCGATGACGACCAGGTGACCATCGACTTCAATCACCCACTGGCTGGCAAGACCCTGACCTTCGAGGTGGAGATCCTCGAGGTGAAGGCCCTGTAAGCCTGGAGCCGAGCATGCAAATCAAACTCGCCAACCCTCGCGGCTTCTGCGCGGGGGTCGACCGGGCGATCGAGATCGTCAACCGTGCGCTGGAAGTCTTCGGCCCGCCGATCTATGTGCGCCACGAAGTGGTGCACAACAAGTTCGTGGTGGAAGACCTGCGCAACCGTGGCGCCATCTTCGTCGAAGAGCTGGACCAGGTGCCGGACGATGTCATCGTCATCTTCAGTGCCCACGGCGTTTCCCAGGCCGTGCGCCAGGAAGCCGCTGGCCGTGGCCTGAAAGTGTTCGACGCCACCTGCCCGCTGGTGACCAAGGTGCACATCGAGGTGGCCAAGTACAGCCGCGACGGCCGTGAGTGCATCCTCATCGGCCACGAAGGGCACCCGGAAGTCGAAGGCACCATGGGCCAGTACGACGCCAGCAATGGAGGCGCCATCTACCTCGTCGAAGACGAAGAAGACGTAGCCAAGATGCAGGTGCGCGACCCGGACCACCTGGCCTTCGTCACCCAGACCACGCTGTCGATGGATGACACAAGCCGCGTCATCGACGCCCTGCGTGCGCGCTTCCCGAACATCGGTGGCCCGCGCAAGGACGACATCTGCTACGCCACCCAGAACCGCCAGGACGCCGTCAAGCAACTGGCCGGTGAGTGCGACGTGGTGTTGGTGGTTGGCAGCCCGAACAGCTCCAACTCCAACCGCCTGCGCGAACTGGCCGAGCGCATGGGCACCCCGGCGTACCTGATCGACGGTGCCGAGGACCTGCAACAGGGCTGGTTTGAACAGTCGGCGCGGATTGGCATCACCGCTGGCGCTTCGGCCCCCGAAGTACTGGTGCGTGGCGTGATCGAGCAGCTCAAGGCCTGGGGCGCCACTGGCGCTGAAGAGCTGGATGGGCGTGAAGAGAACATCACCTTCTCGATGCCCAAAGAGCTGCGGGTTCGCTCGCTGATCTGATCAGAGGCCTGCGCACAGCGACTGGTTGTCCGGTTCGCCTGTGCGCAGGCTGATTCTCCCGCTACTGGCCATCACCACCCGATGCAGGCTGGTAGCAGCGGTTCTCTCACAAAGTTCCAGCCGCCCAAACAGCATTCCGTTGTACCTGCCAAGCGGCACCCCCAATGCACTGAACTTAACTTGATCGCCTGTATTGGCCATGATCCTCATCGGCTTTGAGAGGCGTTGCTCGCGCAGCACCTGCTGATTGTGCTCCAGCAGCACACGCCATCCTTTCCCCCAATCACTGTCCAACGGCTGCACCAGCACGTTCTGGCCCTGCAACAGTGCATGGCTACGCGCACTGCGCAGCGCCTGCGCCAGGTCACGGGCTGCTGCTGCCCTGTGCAGGTCGTCGCTCATCCTGGCGTAGGCCGGCACGCCGAGCTGTGTCAGCAAGACCGCCACGGCCAAGGCCGACAACATTTGTATCAGTGTTACGCCGCGTTGCTTCACCGTGCATTCCTCCCTGGAAGTGCTTGGCTATAGCTTCACGTTGGCTGGCCAGACGGTCTAGTCGGCCACATTCAAGGCAATTGCGGGAAAAGTCGCAGGAGGTGCAAGGATGCACGCGAGGCAACGGGGCATGACGCTGCTGGAGGTTTTATTGGCTGTAGTGGTTGTGGCTGCGGGTATGTTTGCAGCGGCGGGGCTGCAACTACAGGCATTGCAGGCCACGGACAGTGCCCGCCGCGATGGGCAGGCGGCAATGGCGGCGCACAGCGAGCATGAGCGGAGGCGGCGATGAGGCGCTGCCAGGGTGGGTTCGGCTTGCTCGAGATGGTGATGGCGCTGACCATTGGGTTGATGCTGCTGGCGGCGGCCGGTCAGCTTTTTGCTTCGGCACACCAGACCTGGCGCCTGCAAAGTACGGCAGTGCGCATGCAGGATGAGGCGCGGCTTGCACTGCTGCGCATGGCGCAGGATATCCGCATGGCGGGGATGTTTGGTTGCCTGCAGATAAAACCTGGCGACTTCGAGGACCCGGCCGCGCGGCAAGCTTTCGCCCGCCCCCTGGAGATTGAGGCCACTACCCTCAGCCTGGTTGTGTCGGAGTTGCCCGGACAGGCTGGCAAGAGTGACTGGGTTTTGCAGACGGACTGCATCGAAAAAGTGCGCGTGGATGAAAAGCCAGTAGAGGGTTACCCGCTAACGTTCCCCATTAGCCAGTACGTCTATCAGTTCCATGACAATAAGCTGAGATTCAAGCGAAAAGGCAACTTCCAACCGCTGGTCGAGAATGTGCGAGAGGCGCGCTTCGAACGTGTGCAAACGCCGCAGGGCGAGAGGGTAGACATCACCCTGACGTTGTACGAGCCCACGCTCAAACTCGAACAGCGCCATGAGCTAAGTGTGGCGCTGCGCAACCCGGTGCCGCGGCCATGAAGTGTCAACGCGGTGTCGTGCTGCTGTCGGCATTGGTACTGAGCCTGCTGCTCGGTTTGCTGGCGACCTCAGCCCTGAGCAATGCGTTGATGGAAACACGAATGACCGGCTACATGCGCGATGGTCTGCTGGCGCTCGAAGAAGCTGAGGCTGCGTTGCAAGCAGGGGAGAGCGAGCTCAAGCGTGCAACTCCTGATCTGTGTACCGCGTGCATGCCACCTGCCCGGTCGCACGATCTGGCAGGGCAGTGGCAGGGCACGCAAGATGGCTATTTCCACCTGCAGAATCTTGGCCCGAGCAAGCGCGCCCAGGCCACCCTGTTCCGGGTAACCGCTGTCAGCAAGCAAACCCAGTCACGGCATGTACTGGAAGCCGTCTACGCCGTGGCCGACGGTACAACCCGGCGCGTTAGCTGGCGACAAATACTGAGAGGAGACTGACATGCAGCAAGGCTTGAGCCTGATCGAGTTGTTGATTGTGCTGGCTGTGACCGGCATTCTGGCAGCCATTGCCTACCCCAGTTACAGCGACCAGCTTCGGCGAGCCGCACGCAGCGAAGTGGTTGGCCTGCTGCATGATGCCGCACTGCGCCTGGAGCGACACCGCGTGCGCACCGGCCAATACGCCGAGGGCGACCCGGCCTTGCCCGACGGTACCCGCTATTACAGCCTGCAGGCCCTACGCGACAGCGACACCTTCACGCTGCGCGCCCGGCGGCTGCCACATGGGCTGATGGCACAGGACCGCTGTGGCGATTTCCAGCTCGACCAGGCCGGCGTGCAGCGCAATCCGGGTGCCTTTGGTGGCAGCGAGCATTGCTGGGGAAGCTGAAGGTTGAATGATGCCCGGTGCATCGCGGTTTTACTTCAGGTGTTGGATCGACAGATGAGCAAGCAAGTAGTGGTGATCGGTGGCGGGGTGATTGGCCTGCTGACGGCGTTCAACCTGGCGGCGAAGGTCGGGCAGGTGGTGGTGTGTGACCAGAGCGAGGTCGGCCGTGAGTCGTCGTGGGCCGGTGGTGGCATTGTTTCGCCGCTCTACCCGTGGCGCTACAGCCCGGCGGTGACCGCCCTGGCGCACTGGTCGCAGGATTTTTATCCACAGCTGGGCGAGCGCTTGTCCGCCAGCACCGGCGTCGACCCCGAAGTGCACACCACGGGCCTGTACTGGCTTGACCTGGATGACGAAGCCGAGGCGCTGGCCTGGGCCGAGCGTGAGCAGCGGCCACTGAGTGCCGTGGATATCTCGGCGGCCTACGACGCGGTGCCGGTGCTGGGTGCGGGCTTCAAGCGGGCCATCTACATGGCCGGCGTGGCCAATGTGCGCAACCCGCGCCTGGTGAAGTCGCTGAAGGCGGCGCTGCTGGCATTGCCAAACGTGAGCTTGCGCGAACACTGCCAGATCACCGGCTTCGTTCAGCAGGGCGGGCGGGTGACCGGTGTACAGATGGACGATGGCGTGCTGGCGGCGGATGAGGTGGTGCTCAGTGCGGGGGCCTGGAGTGGCGACCTGCTGAAAACCCTTGGTCTTGAGCTGCCGGTTGAGCCGGTCAAGGGCCAGATGATCCTGTTCAAGTGTGCTGAAGACTTTTTGCCGAGCATGGTCCTGGCCAAGGGGCGCTATGCCATCCCGCGCCGTGATGGGCACATTCTGGTGGGCAGTACGCTGGAGCATGCCGGCTATGACAAGACCCCGACCCTTGACGCGCTGGAAAGCCTGAAGGCGTCTGCGGTCGAGTTGCTGCCTGAGCTCGAAGGGGCCACGGTGGTGGCGCATTGGGCCGGGCTGCGGCCTGGGTCGCCGGAGGGCATCCCATACATCGGGCGGGTGCCTGGGCATGAAGGGCTTTGGTTGAACTGCGGGCACTACCGCAACGGTTTGGTGCTGGCGCCAGCTTCGTGCCAGCTGTTTACTGATTTGCTGACCGGGGCCGAGCCAATCATCGACCCGGCGCCCTATGCCCCAGTTGGGCGTTTGGGCTGAGAATGCCGGGGCCGCTGTGCGGCCCAATCGCCGGCAAGCCAGCTCCCACAGGTACAGCACAGGTCCTGAGGCTGTAGGTGCCCTTGTGGGAGCTGGCTTGCCGGCGATGAGGCCGGTGAAGCCAGTAGAGATATCAGCCGATAATCGGCGCCTGTAAATGCCGACTCGGATAATGCTGCTCATACACCTTGCACACCCGCAGCACCTGCTGATCGGCAAAGCGCCCGGCCACCACTTGCAGCCCCACCGGTAACCCTTCGCGGGTAAACCCGCATGGCACCGAAGCTGCCGGCTGCTGGGTGAGATTGAAGGGGTAACTGAACGGCGTCCATTCCATCCACTGTGCCATCCCGGACTCAGGCGGCACATTGTGGCCCGCCTCGAACGCCACCAACGGCATCATCGGGGACAGCAGCACGTCATAGCGCTGATGGAAGGCATTCATCTTCGCGATCAGATCCGCCCGTGCCTCCAGCGCCTGGGTGTATTCGCTCAGGCTGATCTGTGCGCCCTGCTCCGCAATCCAGCGCAACCCCGGGTCGAGCACTGCCCGCTGTTCACTGCTGAGTGCACTGGCCAGCCGCGCCGCGCCGGCAAACCACAGGGTATTGAAGGTTTCCAGCGGGTCGCCGAAGCCGGGGTCGACTTCCTCAACCTGAGCGCCCAGCCGTGCCAGGCGCTGCACTGCCTGGGCCACCAGCGCCTGGACCTGCGGGTCGACCTGCACGTAACCGAAGTTGGCGCTGTAGGCGATCCGCAGGCCGCTCAGGTCTGGCTCCTGGCCCAGCCACGGCGCTTGCCGTGGCGCGCCGGCCAGGCCGTCTCGTGCGTCGGGCCGGGCAACACAGTCAAGCATCAGCACCGAGTCGTCCACGGTGCGCGTCATCGGCCCCAGGTGCGACAACACCGTCATGGCGCTGGCTGGCCATTGCGGCACGTAGCCGAAGGTCGGCTTTATGCCGAAGGTGCCGGTAAACGCGCACGGAATGCGAATCGAGCCACCCGCATCGCTGCCCTGGTGCAGCACGCCCAGGTTCAGTGCTGCGGCTGCTGCGGCGCCACCCGACGAGCCGCCGGCGGTCAGACGGGTATCCCAGGGGTTGCGGGTAATGCCATACAGCGGGTTGTCGGTCACCCCTTTCCAGCCGAACTCCGGCGTGGTGGTCTTGCCCACCAGCACCGCGCCGGCTTCGCGCATGAAGGCGCTAAAGGGCGCATCGATGTCCCAAGGGCCTGCACCCGAAGTGGTGCGCGAACCTTTGCGTGTGGGCATGCCGCGGGTCAGGGTCAGGTCCTTGATCGAGGCGGGTACGCCATCCAGCCGACCACAGGGCTCGCCACGCTGCCAGCGCTGTTCGCTGGCGCGGGCGGCGGCGCGGGCACCTTCGCCGTCGACATGGCAGTAGGCATTCACCGCCGGGTTGTGCAGGTCGATGCGCGCCAAGACATCGTCTACCACTTCTACCGGTGACAATTGGCGCTGCTGGTAGAGGTCGAGCAGTTCGACGGCAGTGAACTCGCCAATTGCGGTTTTCAGGGGCATCTCAACGGGCTCCCGGGTTGGCGGCCTGGACCAGGGCGCGCAGCAGCACGTCGCAGCCATCTGCCAGGTCCTGTGGCGCTGCATTTTCGATTTCGTTGTGGCTGATGCCACCCTCGCACGGCACGAATATCATCCCGGCCGGGCCCAGTTCGGCAAGGAAGATAGCGTCGTGGCCGGCGCCGCTGACAATGTCCATGTGGCTCAGGCCCAGTTCGCTCGCGCCCTGACGCACGGCGTCCACGCACTGCTCGGCAAAATACAGGGGTGGGAAGTCGGCAGTCGGTGTCAGCTCAAAACTCAGCCCGTGCTTTATCGTGCTGGCCTCGATGGCTGCGCGCACTTCGCTGACCATGGCGGCGAGGTGCCCGGGGTCGAGGTGGCGCAGGTCGATGGTCATGTGTACCTGGCCGGGGATGACGTTGCGCGAGCCCGGGTGCAGCGCCAGGCAGCCGACCGTGCCGCAAGCGTGCGGCTGGTGGGCGTGGGCCACGCGGTTGATGGCTACCACTACCTCGGCCGCGCCAACCAGGGCGTCTTTGCGCAGGTGCATCGGAGTAGGGCCGGCGTGCGCCTCGACACCGGTCAGCACCAGGTCGAACCATTTCTGCCCAAGGCAGCCTTGCACCACGCCGATGGTGGTGCGTTGGTCCTCCAGTACCGGGCCCTGCTCGATATGCGCTTCAAAGTAGGCACCCACCGTATGCCCGGTGGGGACGCGTGGGCCGGCGTAACCGATGCGCTGCAACTCTGTGCCTACCGACAGGCCTTGGTCGTCGACCTTTTCCAGCGTTTCCTGCAGGCCGAACTTACCGGCGAACACGCCCGATCCCATCATGCAGGGGGGGAAGCGCGAGCCTTCTTCGTTGGTCCACACCACCACTTCCAGCGGGGCCTCTGTGGTCAGCTTGAGGTCGTTGAGGGTGCGGATCACCTCCAGGCCGGCCATGACGCCGTAACAGCCATCGAACTTGCCACCGGTGGGTTGGGTGTCGATGTGGCTGCCGGTCATTACCGGTGGCAGGGCAGGGTTGCGGCCGGGGCGGCGGGCGAAGATGTTGCCGATGGCGTCGATGCTGACTGTGCAGCCGGCTTCTTCGCACCAGCGCACAAACAGGTCGCGGGCCTGGCGGTCGAGGTCGGTCAGGGCCAGGCGGCATACGCCGCCCTTGGCGGTGGCACCGAGCCGGGCCAAGTCCATCAGTGATTGCCACAGGCGTTCGCGGCTGACCAGTGAGCCTTGGCCGAGCATGTGCTGCGATGGATCGATGCGGGTGTTCATGGTTCATCTCTCCTGAAATTACTGGGTTGCTTGTGCCGGCCTTTTCGCGGGCTTGCCCGCTCCCACAGGTACTGCGCAGCCCTGCGGGAAGTGTTGCCCCTGTGGGAGCGGGCGAGCCCGCGAAGAGGCCGGCACAGGTAAACAAGGTCGCTATCAGGCGCTAAGGGCCAGGTAACGGTTCTTGATGCTCGGGTCCTCACGGAACTGCGCCGCGCTGCCCTGATAGGCAACCCGACCCTGCTCCAGCACGTAATGGCGGTCAGCAAGGGCATCGCAGACCATCAGGTTCTGCTCCACCAGCAAGATCGACAGCCCTTCCTCCTTGATCCGCCGCAAAATCTTCACCAGTTCATCCACAATGACCGGTGCCAGGCCTTCGGTGGGTTCGTCGAGAATCAACAGCTTGGGGTCATTGAGCAGCGCGCGGGCGATGGCCAGCATCTGCTGCTCGCCGCCGGACAACGCGAAGCCACCGTTGCTGCGCCTTTCCTGAAGCCGTGGAAACATGGCGTACACATCCCGCAGCTGCCAGCGGCTGCCCTTGCGCAGGGCAATCTTCAGGTTCTCCTCCACGCTGAGCTGGCGGAAGATGCCGCGGTGCTCCGGCACCAAGGCAATGCCCAGCCGGGCGATATCGAAAATTTCGCGGCCGACCAGCTGCTGGCCGTTGAAGCTGATTTGCCCCTGGCGAGGGCGGACGATGCCGAGGATGCTGCGCAGGGTGGTGGTCTTGCCGGCACCGTTGCGTCCCAGCAGGGTCACCAGCTCGCCGCTTTCAACCTTGAGAGACACACCTTCGAGCACGTGGCTTTTGTCGTAGTAGGAGTGGATCGAGTCGATGTTGAGCATCAGGCGGCCTCTCCAAGGTAGGCGGTGCGCACCCGCTCGTCGTTACGCACCTGGTCCGGGGTGCCCTCGACCAGGATCTGGCCGTGGCTCATGACGGTGATGCGCTGGCTGATCGACATGACGATGCTCATGTTGTGCTCGATCAGCAGCACGGTGTGGTCGCGGCCCAGGTCGCTGATCAAGTCAGTCATCACCGGGATATCGTCGATGCCCATACCCGAGGTGGGCTCGTCGAGCATCAACAAGGTGGGTTGCGCACATATCGACATGCCCACCTCCAGCACCCGTTGCTGGCCGTGCGACAGCTCGCCAGCCAGGGTGTCGGCACGGGGGGTGAGCTTGAGGCGCTCCAGTACCTGGTCGGCGGTGTTCCAGTGGCTGCGCTTGTGCTCCACGCTGCGCCAGAAGTTCAGCGCGCCAAGGCCATCGCGGCCCTGGGCGGCCAGGCGCAGGTTCTCGCGCACCGACAGGTTCTGGAACAGGCTGGTCAGCTGAAACGACCGCGCCATGCCCAGCGCCACTCGCCCGTGTGAAGGTTTGCGAATGATGTCCTTGCCGTTGAACAGGATCTTGCCGCCAGTGGCCTGGCGCTCGCCGGTCAGGCAGTGGAACAGGCTGGTCTTGCCGGCACCATTCGGGCCGATGACCGTGTGGATGGTGCCGGCGCGTACTTTCAGGTCCACACCTGCAACCGCCTTGAACGGCCCGTAGGCCAGTTCCAGCTGGCGGGTTTCCAGGAGGTAGTCGCTCATCACAGGGTCTCCTTGGTCTTGGCCTGGGGTTTGTCGTTGGTATTGCGCATTGCCAGCAGGCGCTTGCCCAGGTCAGCCAGGCCGCCCCACAGGCCACCACGCATGAACACCACCACCAGGATCAGAATCACCCCCAGCAGCATCAGCCAGCGCGGCCACAGCTCAGACAGCACATCGCCGAGCATCACGATGGCACCGGCCCCCAGCAGCGAGCCGAACAGCGAGCCAGTACCGCCGACAATGGTCATGATCAGGATGTTTTCACTCATCATCAGGTCGATGTTCGACAGCGGCGCGAAGTGCAGCAGCATGGCGTACAGCGCCCCGGCGATACCGGTGATGGCCCCCGACAGCATGAACACCAGGATCTTGAAGTGACGGGTGTCGTAGCCGATGGCGGCAGCGCGGGTTTCGTTTTCACGGATGGCCAACAGCGTGCTGCCGAAAGGCGAACGGATCACCCGCAGGGCACCGGCGAAAATCACCAGGAACAGCACGGCGACGAACACGTAGAAATGCCGCGGGTCTGCCAGGTCGACCAGTACATGCCCGGCAATTTCGATATTGGGCCGGGGCACGTCGAGCAGGCCGTTGTCACCGCCGGTCCAGCCGCTGAGCGTGTAAGCCAGAAAGTAGGCCATCTGGCTGAAGGCCAAGGTCAGCATCACGAAGTAGATGCCCTTGCGGCGAATGGCCAGGGCGCCCACCAATAGCGCCAGAACCGCGCCGAAGGCTGCCGCACCGACCAGGGCACCGAACACCCCCCACTGCAGATGGATCATCAACAGCGCAGCGCCATAGGCACCCGCACCGAAGAAGATCCCTTGGCCGAACGACAACAGGCCGGTGTAGCCGAGCAGCAGGTTGCAGGCCAGCGCGGCCAGGGCAAAGATCAGGATCTCGGTGGCCAGGGTGGCCGACGGCAGTACCAGCGGCAGCGCCACCAGGCTGGCGACAACCAGCAACAGCAGGGCAGGGGCGCGGCCCTTGGCAACGGGCAATGGGTTTTTATCGCTCATCTCAAGCTCTCCCGAACAGGCCATAGGGGCGGACCAGGATCACCGCAGCCATGGCGCCGTAGATCATCAGGCTGGCGCCTTGCGGCCAGAGGCTGGTCATCATGCTTTGCACCACACCCACCAGAAGCCCGCCGACCAGCGCGCCGCCGAACGAGCCCATGCCGCCGATCACCACCACCACGAAAGCGATGCCGAGAATTTCCGGGCCGACGAAGGGCTGAGCGCCCCGCAGCGGCGCAAACAGCACACCCGCCACGCCCGCCAGGCCAACGCCCAGGGCAAACGTGAGCGAGAACAGGCGGAAGATATTGGTGCCCAGCAGCGATACGGTTTCGGTGCTCTCGCTGCCGGCCCGCACCAGGGCGCCGAAGCGGGTGCGCTCCAGCAACAGCCACAGGCCAAGGCCGATCAACGCGGCGAAACCGATCAGGAACAGGCGGTAGTAGGGGTAGATAAAGTCACCAAGAATCAGCACCCCGCGCAGCTCAGGCGGTACGGCGATGCTCTTGCCCACCGGCCCCCAGATCAGCACTGAGGCTTCCTGAATGATCAGCGCGATGCCGAGGGTGACCAGAATCTGGAAGGTGTGCGGCAGGTGGTAGATGCGCTTGATCAACAGGCGCTCTACCACCCACGCCAGCGCGGCCACCACCAGGGGTGCGATCAGCAGTGCCAGCCAGAAGTTACCGGTGATGGCCACGGCGGTGTAGCACAGGTAGGCGCCCAGCAAAAAGAACGCGCCGTGGGCAAAATTGACGAAGTTGAGCAGGCCGAAAATGATCGTCAGGCCCACGGCGATGAGGAAGTAGATCATCCCCAGGCCCAGGCCGTTGAGCAGTTGGAACAGGTACAAATCGAGCATGAGCGTGCCCTCGACAGCGCGCGGGGCGGCTGCCTGTACGAGTGTGTGTGACTAACGCCGCGGCTTCAGGCCAGGGCGCAACCGGTGTGGTCGACCTCGACGAACGAGCGGCCCGAGCTGATGACTTCGGCCAGGTCGTCCTCGTCGCGCATCTGCCCTTGGGGCTTGCCGCGCAGCAGGTAGTAGTCCTTGAGCACCTGGTGGTCGCCCGGGCGGATCACCTCTTCGCCGGTCGGGCCCTGAAAGCGCATGCCCTGCAACGCCGCAGAAACGGCGGCGCCATCAAGGCTGCCGGCCTTGACGATGGCCTCAAGCATGACCTTGGTGCTGATGTAGTCGGCGGCCAGCGGGTAGTTGGGGTTGATGCCGTAGGCTTTGCGGGTGGCTGCAACGAGTTGCTTGTTCAGCGGGGTATCGACCTGGTGCCAGTACTGCGCGCCCAGGTACACGCCTTCGAGCACGTCACTGCCCAGCTCCTGGAACTGGTCGAGGCCGGCTGACCATACCATCAGCACTTTCATACGGTCCTTGATGCCGAAGTTGACCGCCTGGCGCAGGGCGTTGGAGGCCTGGCTGCCGAAGTTGAGCAGCACCAGCACGTCAGGTTTGGCGGCGATGGCGTTGGTCAGGTAGCCGGAAAACTCCTGCTCCTGCAGCGAGTGGTAGCTGTTGCCGATGTGTTCCACGCCCAGCTCGGCGAACACCTTGCGCGCGTTGTCCAGCAGGGCATCGCCGAACACATATTGCGGGGTAATGGTGTACCAGCGCTTGGCCTGGGGCAGTTGGCGGATCATCGGCACCAGCGTTTCGCGGATGGCGCCGTAAGTGGGCACCGACCAGCGGAAGGTTGAGGCGTTGCAGTCCTTGCCGGTGATTTCGTCAGCGCCGACCGGGGTCATGAACACGCCACCGGCCTTGTGGATTTCCTTCGACACCGCCAGTGCCGAGGACGACAAAGTGCAGCCCTGGAAGAAGCGTGCGCCATCCTGGCCGATGGCTTCCTGCACCTTGCGCACAGCCTTGCCGGCGTTGCCTTCGGTGTCGATGACTTTGTACTTGAGCGGCTGGCCGAGCAACTGTGGGTACTCGGCAATGGCCAGGCGCGAGCCCATGTCGGCGTACTTGCCATAGCTGGCGAAGGCACCCGACATGGACTTGAGGCCATAGAAGGTCAACGGTTGGTCGGCGAATGCCCGGTGCGCCCCCAAGGGGAGGCTACCTAAGGCACCCAGGGCAAGGCCTGCCTTGAGCAGGGTACGTCTTTGCATGAGTAACTCCTTGGTTGTGGTTATTAGGCAGGAGTGGCAATGACAAAGCGGGTACGGCAGGGCCTGTGTGCAGGCCTCTTTCCAGGCGTATCAGTGGTGGTGGTCGAACTCCAGCAGGAAGTTGCGGGCAACCTCGCCTTCCAGCGCGGTCATGTGGTGCTCGGCGTCGCACATGTGTTCGTGCATCAGGCGGCGCACAGAGGGTTCGTCGCTGGCGCGCAAGGCAGTCAGCAATTGCTTGTGATACTCGATGTTGGCGGCCGCGAATTGCTGGCGCTTGGGCAGGTAGGCCTTTTTCAGCACCACCAGATCGCGCAACAGGTCGTTGAGGAAAACCGCCATGAAACGCAGCAACGGGTTGCTGCAACGGTCGGCCAGCAAGGTGTGGAACTCCAACTCGGCCAGGCGTTGCTCACGTTGGCCTTCTTCGCTGTCTTCCGGCGCGCTGCAGAAGTCGATGTTGGCCTGCAGCGCGGCGTAGTCGGCCTCGCTCAACTTGCCCATCACCGACACGGCCAGCTCTACCTCGATGACTTTGCGCAGTTGGTACACCTGCTCGCCATCAAGGTGCTGGAAGTGCAGGTAGTTGCGCAGGGCGCGGCTGGCCGGCTCGGTGCCTACTTCGTTGAGGTATGCACCGCCGGTCGGGCCGGTACGGGTGCTGACCAGGCCTTCGACCTCCAGCGCCTTGAGCGCTTCGCGAGCGGTGCCCTTGGAGCATTCGAAGTGCTCCATCAGTTCACGCTCGGTGGGCAGGCGGTCGCCCGGGTGCAGCGCTTCGGTGACGATCGAGCGCTTGACCGATTCGACGATCACATCCGACAGCTTCTGCCGCTTGCGTTTGGGTTTGAGCATTTCGCTATTTTTCATATTTATGCGGATAAATAGGATTTAGCGAGTTTTGGTGGGGTGGGTCAATGCTTGCGGTGCGGGAGGGGTCGTATTTGGTGTGAAAGGGTCGGGGAGGGATAAGTAGGCGGGTACATCTGTGGGAGCAGCTGTCTTAGTCAAAAATCTTCAAGCTCGCGCAATCTCTGTGGGAGCGGGCGCGCCCGCGAACACCGGCAAAGCCGGTGCCATCCACTGCGTTGCCTGTTTCGCGGGCGCGCCCGCTCCCACAGAGACCGTGTCGCTCTTACAAGTTCAGTTTTGGCGGCCCGGGCCTTGCTGCAAATGTGCCTGGCTGCAATACCACTCATTACCCTGCTGCAGCGCCCGGTCGTTGGGCAGGTGCACGCCGCAATGGGCGCAGCGCACCATCTGCAGTGGCGCATCCAGTTTCGCCTCGGGGTGCGACTGTTGGCTGACTTTGAACTTGCGCCACAGCCAGAACGCGGCGGCGATCAGGGCGATCCAGAAAAGTAGGCGAACCATGGTGTCCAGCTTGTCGGTTGAAGAAGCTGACAGTCTAGGACGCGGCCAATAAAAAAGGGAGGCCCAAGGCCTCCCTTTCATTTGGCATCGTAGATCAGTCGAACATGCCAAAGGTCATGTAGCTGAACCAGGAGCGATCTTTTTCGGCTTCTTTAGGGCCTTCCGGAACGATCGGATCGCCATTTTCGTCTTTCGGCAGCAGCTCTTGCGGCATCTCGTCACGCGCGTCCTGGAACTGCTTGACCACGTCCTGGTTGGCGCGGGTTTCGCCCGGCGGCAGCGGGGTCTCGGTTTCGATCAGGCCCAGCGTGGCCTTGGACAGCCAGCCACGCCCGTCAGACTCGGTCTGCTTGGGCTGGAACTCACCGTCGGCCAGGCTCGGGTGGTCCGGGTAGTTGAGCTTGAGGGTTTCCAGGCTGCTGGCGGCCAGTTCGTCCAGGTGCATCTTCTGGTACGACTCGACCATCACCGCCAGGCCGTCGCTGACCGATGGGGTTTCCTGGAAGTTTTCTACCACGTAGCGGCCACGGTTGGCGGCGGCGACATAAGCCTGGCGGCTCAGGTAGTAGTCGGCCACGTGAATTTCATACGAGGCCAGCAGGTTGCGCAGGTAGATCATGCGCTGCTTGGCGTCGGGCGAATAGCGGCTGGTAGGGAAGCGGCTGGTCAGCTGGGCGAACTCGTTGTACGAGTCGCGGGCAGCGCCCGGGTCACGCTTGGTCATGTCCAGCGGCAGGAAGCGCGCCAGCAGGCCGCGGTCCTGGTCGAACGAGGTCAGGCCTTTGAGGTAGTAGGCGTAGTCGACGTTCGGGTGCTGCGGGTGCAGGCGGATGAAGCGCTCGGCGGCCGACTTGGCAGCTTCGGGCTCGGAGTTCTTGTAGTTGGCGTAGATCAGCTCGAGCTGAGCCTGGTCGGCATAGCGGCCGAACGGGTAGCGCGATTCCAGGGCCTTGAGCTTGTTCACGGCGCTGGTGTAGCTGGAGTTGTCCAGGTCAGCTTGCGCCTGCTGGTACAGCTCGGCTTCGCTGAGGTTCTCGTCAATGACCTCTTTATTGGAGGAACAGGCCGCGGTAAGCCCGAGGATGGCGATCAGCAGCAGGTGTTTCACTTGCATGGCGGCTTGCGTCCCTTTGACGGCCGCTGTCTTGGGCGGTGCCGTCCTGTTATGATGAGCGCCCCGGCCAACCCCGGGACAAAAGAAGTCGTATTTAACCACAAGCTCGCAGCCGAAACCAAAGGCTGTGCGCCCGCCGAATCGAGCATGTCCGAGATCATTCAACTTAGCGCAGAGGTACCGTCCGATCTGGGCGGTCAACGCCTCGACCAGGTCGCCGCCCAATTGTTCGCTGAGTACTCGCGTTCGCGGCTTACTACGTGGATCAAAGAGGGCCGCCTGACGGTCGATGGCGCCGTTGTGCGCCCTCGAGACACCGTCTATGGTGGCTCGCTGCTAGCACTGCAGGCCGAACAAGAGGCCCAGGGCGAGTGGATCGCAGAAGATATCGCACTGGATATCGTCTACGAAGACGACCACATCATGGTGATCAACAAGCCTGCCGGGCTGGTTGTGCACCCGGCCGCCGGTCATGCCAGCGGTACGCTGCTCAATGCGTTGCTGCACCACGTGCCAGACATCGTCAACGTACCGCGCGCCGGTATCGTTCATCGTCTGGATAAAGACACCACCGGCCTTATGGTGGTGGCCAAGACCCTGCAAGCGCAGACCAGGCTGGTCGAGCAGATGCAAAGCCGCAAGGTCAGCCGCATCTATGAGTGCATCGTGATTGGCGTTGTGACCGCCGGTGGCAAGATCGACGCACCGATCGGCCGCCACGGTGGCATGCGTCAACGCATGGCGGTGACCGACGGCGGCAAGCCCGCAGTCAGCCACTACCGCGTCTTGAAACGCTTCCGCTCGCACACTCACGTGCGGGTAAAGCTTGAGACCGGGCGTACTCACCAGATCCGCGTGCACATGGCCCATGTCGGCTTCCCGCTGGTCGGCGACCAGACCTACGGCGGGCGCTTCCGCATTCCGCCGGCTGCCAGCCCAACCATGGTCGAAGCGGTCAAGACCTTCCCGCGTCAGGCGCTGCATGCGCGTTTCCTGGCGCTGGCCCACCCGATCACCGGTGAGATCATGAAGTGGGAGTCGCCTTTGCCGGATGACTTCCTCTGGTTGCTTTCGCTGCTAAACGAAGACCGCGAGAGCTTTATCGGATGAGTGGCCTGACGCAGTCGCTGCTATTTCCCGACTGGCCTGCCCCGGCCTCGGTTCGCGCCTGTGTCACCACCCGTCAGGGCGGCGTCAGCCTGCCGCCCTACGCAACCTTCAACCTTGGCGACCACGTAGCGGATGACCCTGCTGCCGTTGCCGAGAACCGCCGTCGCCTGAGCGACGCGTTCGCCATCCAGCCGGCCTGGCTCAAGCAGGTGCATGGGCTGGAAGTAGCGGATGCCGACCCGGGCGTGGTAGCCGAGGCCGACGCCAGCTGGACCGACCAGCCTGGCATTGCCTGTACCGTGATGACTGCCGATTGCCTGCCTGTGCTGTTCTGTGACCGGGCCGGTACTCGCGTGGCGGCGGCGCATGCCGGCTGGCGCGGGCTGGCTGGCGGTGTGCTGGAAGCCACGCTGGACCGCCTGGCGCTGGCGCCGGAAGAGGTGCTGGTGTGGCTGGGGCCGGCCATTGGTCCGCAGGCGTTCGAGGTTGGGCTGGAAGTGCGTGATGCCTTTACTGCTGTGCACCCTGAAGCGGCGCGGGCTTTTGTTGACGGCGAACGGCCGGGCAAACTGATGGCTGACATCTATGAGCTGGCGCGTATTCGCCTGGCTGCCCGTGGGGTGACCGCTGTTTATGGCGGTGGCTTGTGCACGGTCAGCGATGAGCGGTTCTTCTCCTATCGCCGTACCCCGCAGGGTGGGCGGTTTGCTTCCCTGGTCTGGCTGGACCCTCGCTAGCCTGTACCGGCCTCTTCGCGGGCTCGCCCGCTCCCACAGGGAATTCGCAACCTTCGAAGCCGGTGGTGTACCTGTGGGAGCAGGCATGCCCGCGAATGGTCCCCCGCTAATCCAACAGGTTGACCTCGGTCAACCCCGCTACGCTTGAATCTTCCAGAATCAGCCTTATCTATAAGGCATCTCAGGCAGGTTTCCTCATAAACAGGCGCTGTCCATCGCTCCGACCTGCCCTTTAAAGGAAGGTACACCATGCGAATAGACCGTTTGACCAGCAAGCTGCAACTAGCAATATCCGATGCTCAATCCCTGGCCGTTGGCATGGACCACCCCGCCATCGAGCCCGTGCACCTGGTACAGGCACTGCTCGAACAGCAGGGCGGTTCGATCAAGCCGCTGCTGATGCAGGTTGGCTTCGACATTAACAGCCTGCGCCAGGCGCTGGTGAAAGAACTCGACCAGTTGCCAAAAATCCAGAACCCTACCGGCGACGTGAACATGTCGCAGGACTTGGCGCGCCTGCTTAACCAGGCCGACCGCCTGGCCCAGCAGAAGGGCGACCAGTTCATTTCCAGCGAACTGGTGGTGCTGGCCGCCATGGACGAGAACAGCAAGCTCGGCAAGTTGTTGCTGAGCCAGGGCGTGACCAAGAAGGCCCTGGAGAACGCCATCAACAACCTGCGCGGCGGTGCGGCAGTGAATGACGCCAACGCCGAAGAGTCGCGCCAGGCGCTGGACAAGTACACCGTCGACCTGACCAAGCGTGCCGAAGAAGGCAAGCTGGACCCGGTGATCGGCCGTGACGACGAAATCCGCCGTACCGTCCAGGTGCTGCAACGCCGTACCAAGAACAACCCCGTGCTGATCGGTGAGCCTGGCGTGGGTAAAACCGCCATCGCCGAAGGCCTGGCCCAGCGCATCATCAATGGTGAAGTGCCTGACGGCCTCAAGGGCAAACGCCTGCTGGCGCTGGACATGGGGGCGCTGATTGCCGGTGCCAAGTACCGTGGCGAGTTTGAAGAACGCCTCAAATCGCTGCTGAACGAGCTGTCCAAGCAGGAAGGCCAGATCATCCTGTTCATTGATGAGCTGCACACCATGGTCGGCGCCGGTAAAGGCGAGGGCGCCATGGACGCCGGCAACATGCTCAAACCGGCCTTGGCCCGTGGCGAGCTGCACTGCGTAGGCGCCACCACGCTGAACGAGTACCGCCAGTACATCGAGAAGGACGCCGCCCTGGAGCGCCGCTTCCAGAAGGTGCTGGTGGAAGAGCCGAGCGAGGAAGACACCATCGCCATCCTGCGTGGCCTGAAAGAGCGTTATGAAGTGCACCACAAGGTGGCCATCACCGACGGTGCCATTATCGCAGCGGCCAAGCTCAGCCACCGCTACATCACCGACCGTCAGCTGCCGGACAAGGCGATTGATCTGATCGACGAAGCGGCCAGCCGCATCCGCATGGAGATCGACTCCAAGCCGGAAGTGCTCGACCGCCTTGATCGCCGCCTGATCCAGCTGAAGGTGGAATCGCAGGCGCTGAAGAAAGAAGAAGACGACGCGGCAAAAAAACGCCTGGAGAAGCTGACCGAGGAAATCGAGCGGCTGGAGCGTGAATATTCCGACCTGGAAGAAATCTGGGCCGCAGAGAAAGCTGAAGTGCAGGGTTCGGCGCAGATCCAGCAAAAGATCGAGCAAGCCCGCCAGGAGCTGGAAAGCGCCCGTCGCAAGGGCGACCTGAGCCGCATGGCCGAGCTGCAGTACGGGGTGATCCCCGACCTGGAGCGCAGCCTGCAGATGGTTGACCAGCACGGCAAGACCGAGAACCAGTTGCTGCGCAACAAGGTGACCGAGGAAGAAATTGCCGAGGTGGTGTCGAAGTGGACCGGTATACCGGTGTCCAAGATGCTTGAAGGCGAGCGCGAGAAGCTGCTGAAAATGGAAGCGTTGCTGCACCAGCGCGTAATAGGCCAGAACGAAGCGGTAACCGCAGTGGCCAACGCGGTGCGCCGCTCGCGTGCCGGGCTTTCCGACCCGAGCCGGCCAAGTGGTTCGTTCCTGTTCCTTGGCCCTACCGGTGTGGGCAAGACCGAGCTGTGCAAGGCGCTGGCCGAGTTCCTGTTCGATACCGAAGAGGCGATGGTGCGCATCGACATGTCCGAGTTCATGGAGAAACACTCCGTGGCTCGCCTGATCGGTGCACCACCAGGGTATGTAGGGTATGAAGAAGGCGGTTACCTGACCGAGGCCGTACGGCGCAAGCCATACTCGGTGGTGCTGCTGGACGAGGTGGAAAAAGCCCACCCGGATGTGTTCAACGTGCTGCTGCAGGTGCTGGAAGACGGCCGCCTGACTGACAGCCACGGGCGCACCGTGGACTTCCGCAACACCGTGATCGTGATGACCTCCAACCTGGGCTCGGCGCAGATCCAGGAACTGGTAGGCGACCGCGAGGCGCAGCGTGCGGCGGTAATGGATGCAGTGGGTGCGCACTTCCGTCCGGAGTTCATCAACCGCATCGACGAAGTGGTGGTGTTCGAGCCACTGGGCCGTGAGCAGATTGCCGGTATTGCCGAAATCCAGCTGGGCCGCCTGCGCAGCCGTCTGCAGGAGCGCGAACTGTCGCTGAGCCTGAGCCCGGAGGCGTTGGACAAGCTGATTGCCGTGGGTTACGACCCGGTGTACGGCGCACGGCCGCTGAAACGGGCGATTCAGCGCTGGATCGAAAACCCGCTGGCGCAGCTGATCCTGGCAGGGCAGTTTGTGCCGGGTACGGCGATCGATGCCAAGGTGGACGGCGACGAGATCGTCTTTGCCTGATTGGCTTCACCATGAGCCCCGCATTTGCGGGGCTTTTTTTTGCGCGGTTGCCGGCACAGCCCAGCAAATCCGGGGCTTCCCGCCCTTGGTGGATAACCTGCTGAAAATTTTGAAATTTTTGCTTGCATGAAAATTCGAGTGACCCTAATATACGCCGCGTTGTCAGCCACTAAGCGAATCACCAGCAACAACGGTGACCGCAAAACAACTTACAAATCAGTAAGTTGAATGAAAAAAAGAGGTTGACAAGCAAAACGAAGAATGTAGAATAGCCGGCCTCAGCAGCGACAAAGCGAAAGCAGCGAAGCTAAAGAGTCCGAAGCGAACACAGTCTTCGGAGTAGTAAATCGGAAAGTAGTACCGAAGTTCAGTTCCGCGATAGCTCAGTCGGTAGAGCAAATGACTGTTAATCATTGGGTCCCTGGTTCGAGTCCAGGTCGCGGAGCCATCTCGGGGTGTAGCGCAGTCCGGTAGCGCGCCTGCTTTGGGAGCAGGATGTCAGGAGTTCGAATCCCCTCACCCCGACCATTTTCCGGGTCGTTAGCTCAGTTGGTAGAGCAGTTGGCTTTTAACCAATTGGTCGTAGGTTCGAATCCTACACGACCCACCATGTAGAGAAGGGCATCTCCAGTTGAGATGCCCTTTTTTTTGAAAGACCCGGGGTGTAGCGCAGTCCGGTAGCGCGCCTGCTTTGGGAGCAGGATGTCAGGAGTTCGAATCCCCTCACCCCGACCATTTTTGGGTCGTTAGCTCAGTTGGTAGAGCAGTTGGCTTTTAACCAATTGGTCGTAGGTTCGAATCCTACACGACCCACCATGAACAAAGGGCATCTCGCATGAGATGCCCTTTTTCTTTTGCCTTGGGAAAGATGGCCCAGGTTTCTCGCATTAGGCTACCCACAATACCCTGTGGGAGCGGGCAAGCCCGCGAAGAAGGCCACGCAGTGCCTGGCACGGGCTTCGCCCGTGTTCGCGGGCACGCCCGCTCCCACAGGTGAAGCCTTCTTGCCTGTCAGTGCAACTTCAGGCGTGGCTCAGTACCCCGGCCAATCTTGCTACCCAGCATCATCAACGCCGTGCGGAAGAAGCCGTAAAGCGCCATCTGGTGCATACGGTACAGCGACACATAAAACATCCGCGCGAGCCAGCCTTCCAGCTTCACGCTGCCCATCAGGTTACCCATCAGGTTGCCCACCGCCGAGAAGCGCGACAGTGACACCAGCGAGCCGTAGTCCTTGTATTCATAAGTCGGCAACGGCTTGTTCTCCAGCCGCGCCTTCAGGCTCTGTGCCAGCATCGAAGCCTGCTGGTGCGCCGCCTGGGCGCGTGGCGGCACGTTGCGGTCGCTGCCGGGTTGAGGGCACGCGGCGCAGTCGCCGAAGGCGAAGATGTTGTCATCGCGGGTAGTTTGCAGGGTAGGGCGCACGACCAGCTGGTTGATGCGGTTGGTTTCCAGGCCATCGATGTCCTTCAGGAAGCCCGGCGCACGGATACCGGCTGCCCACACCTTCAGGCTGGCCTGGATCACTTCGCCGTCCTTGGTTTTCAGGCCATCTTCGGTCACTTCACTGACGGCGGCGTTGGTCAGCACCTTCACGCCAAGTTTTTCCAAGGTCTTGTGCACCGGTACGCTGATGCGCTCCGGCAGCGCCGGCAGCACGCGCGGGCCTGCCTCGATGATGGTGATGTGCATGTCCTTGGGCTGGATGCGGTCCAGGCCATAGGCCGCCAGTTCGTGTGCGGCGTGGTGCAGTTCGGCCGCCAGTTCCACACCGGTGGCACCGGCACCGACAATGGCTACGCTGATCTGCTCGCTGGCCACGTCGCCGGCGTGGGCGCGCAGGTAGTGGTTGAGCAGCTGCTGGTGGAACCGCTCGGCCTGCTTGCGGGTATCCAGGAACAGGCAATGCTGCGCCGCGCCCAGGGTGCCGAAGTCGTTGGTATTGGAACCCACGGCAATGACCAGGGTGTCGTAGCCCAACGTACGCGCAGGCAGCAGCTCGCGGCCCTCGTCATCAAGGGTGGCGGCCAGTTGAATCCGCTTGCCCTCACGGTCCAGGCCGCTCATGCGCCCCAGTTGGAAGTTGAAGTGGTTCCACTTGGCCTGGGCCACGTAGTTCAGTTCGTCTTCCGAGGAGTTCAGCGAGCCGGCGGCCACTTCGTGCAGCAGTGGCTTCCAGATGTGCGTGAGGTTGGCGTCGACCAGGGTGATCTCGGCTTGCTTGCGCTTGCCCAGGCCTTTACCCAGGCGGGTCGCCAGTTCCAGGCCGCCGGCGCCGCCGCCGACAATCACGATGCGATGAGTCATGGGGATATCTCATAAGGTTTACGGAATTCCTGGCCCTGGGGGCCGGCCGCAAACTGCACGAGGAGAGGGCGAGCGCGAAGCAGCTCATAGCACCAGTCCACTCAGCAGGCGGCTGATGAGACCCAACCCGATGGTCACGGCCAACACCAGTACAAGGAGCAGCCACGGCCGGAAGGGCCTGCGCTCTACTTGGTGCTGGGGGGCTCGCAAATACTCATCGACACGACGCTGATCTTCCGGATTCAGGCGGCTGGTCATGGTGGGCCTCGTCAGGTAGACGTTAGAGACTGCGCAAACGCCACAGCGTTCGGGCAAGCGCTTGAAACAAATGATAATGCTTTCTATCTCTGGCGCCGAGTGTACGCCATCGCAAACATTCGGTGCAGTGGATCAAAGACTGATGCCCACATCGAAGACGATGCTGCGGCCCAGGTTGCCGCGTAAAAAGTCTGGCGCGTCGGGGTGGGCGAACAGCACCCGGGCAAATGTCGGCCCCACCAGCGACAACGAGCGCCAGCCCTGGCGCAGGTATTCAGTGGGCGGCGGGAAGTGGGTGTTGAGGTCGAGCACTTCGCGCTTGAGGCTGGCGAAGGCGATGATGTCCAGCTCGTTGAGCTCAAGCCCGCGTTCCCGGTAGTTGTGCGCCTTCTTGCGCAAGGTCGGCGCCAGGCGCCCCAGCAGCTCGGTGGCACTGATGCGCCGTGGGCGCGCTTCGCGGCGCACCAGTTGCGCCAGGGAAAACGCACTGCGCCGGCGCTGCAGTTCTTCGCGCCACTCATCGTTCAGCCTGCGGCCTTCGTCGAGCACAAAAAACACCTCGAAGGCCGCGTCGCGGAACAGAACATCTGGCGGTTCTTGCCCGGCCGGGGTGAAGTCTTCGCTGCGGTAGGGGATGTTCAACCCCTGCAACAGTCGCTGGCACACCCACCGCTCCCGTTCCCACTTGCGGGCGTTGGAGAGAAAGGCATTGGCTTGTTCGGCCTGGATGGTAAGCAGGCGCAGGTAGTCTGAGTCATCCATGCAGACAAGCTTAGCCGCTAATCGATGACGGTAAGATGCTGTTTAAGCGCGGGAATCAGCCCAGTACTGGCCACTGCTGCACCAGCCCGACCAGGTGCACCAGGCCGAAGCCCAGGCAGATCAGCGAACTGACCACGATAAAACGCTGCGAACGCCCGGTGCCCGCGAGCAATCTGGGCCCTAACAGGCCGCGCGCCAGGTACACCAAGGTGATCAGGCACATGGCCGGCAGCAGCAGTGGCAACCGCCCGATTGCCCCCGCCGCCGACAGCGCGTAGGCCGACCAGCTCAGCAACACGCAGGCAATGGCGGCGGTGATCAAGCCCGGGTACCAGCGGCCTTTTTCAGCAGCCACGGCCATGCCTTCGCCGGCCCCGAACAACCGGTACCAGCGCGCCCCGACGGCGATAATAGCCAGGTGCAATACGCCGATGATGGCGTTGAGGGCTGCTGCCAGCAGCAGGGTGGGGTTGATTCCTTCCGGCATGACCAATGCTTCCTGCATCGAATGAGGGCGCCAGCCTACCGCAGCCGAAAGAAATGGAGAATGGGTGTAGACTCGATTTATCCACAGGGCAGCAAGGGATATTGTTCAGGTGATCAGCGCGCAGGTATTGTCCGGCACCACACTTACCTTGGGCTGGCTGGGTTTTGTGCCGTTGCTGATCTGGGCGGTCAGCCGGGTTCGCTGGCTAGAACTGTTCACCGACCGGCGCCGCCAGCATTTGCTGTTTGGCACAGTGTTCTGCCTGTTTGCGCTGTGGCTGGTAAGGCGCGATTTTGATACCGGGGTGTCGTACCACTTTATCGGCATGACGGCGGTCACCCTCTTGCTGGACTGGCCGCTGGCGGTGTTGGGTGGGTTCATGGCCCAGATCGGCTTGCTGGCGCTGGGGCGCCAGGACCTGGCGGCGCTCGGGGTGAATGGCTTGTTGCTGGTGGGTTTGCCGGTGCTGATTACCGAGGTGTGCGCGATAGCGGTCGAGCGCGCCCAGCCGCGAAACCTGTTCGTTTATATCTTCTGTTCGGGTTTTTTTCCTGCCGCGCTGACAGTGCTGATTTGCGTGCCCGCGGCGTTGGGCTTGTTGTGGCTGGACGGGCGTTTCGCCCTGCCGGAGTGGCTCAGCGACTTTGTGGGTTACCTGTGGCTGATGATGTTCCCCGAAGCGTTCATCAACGGCATGGTGATCAGTGCGCTGGTGGTGTTTTACCCTGAGTGGCTGGAAACCTTCAACCGCACGCGGTATTTGCAGGCGCCGTGGAAGGGGGATGAGCGCTGATTCTTTGGTGGCTGTGCCAGCCTCTTCGCGGGTGAACCCGCGAAAGGGCCGGTACAGCCACCTCAACCATCAGCTCAATGCCGCGGTTCTAGGTCCCCCGAATACAGCTCATCCTCAGACTCTTGCGCCCCAGGAATCTTGTGATCCTCGGCCGCCCAGGCCCCCAGGTCGATCAGCTTGCAGCGGTCCGAACAAAATGGCCGGAACGCGCTTTTCTCGTTCCATTCCACAGGTGCGCCACAGGTCGGACAGTCGACGGTTAATGGCTGGCTCATGGCTGGCCTCCTTTCAAAGTCAGGTAAAAGTGGTGCAGGCGGTCAATCTGCTCATGCAGTGCGGCCAGGTCGCCGTCATTGACCACCACGTCATCGGCATGGCGCAGGCGATCTTCACGGGCCAGTTGGGCCTGCAGAATAGCCTGCACCTGCTCGGCACTGGTGTTGTCTCGCGCCAGGGTACGCGCCACTTGCAGCTCTTGCGGCGCATCGATTACCAGCACCCGTTGGGTCTTATGGTATTGCCCCGACTCGATCAGCAGCGGCGACACATACACCGCATACGGCGACTGCGCCTTGGCCAGGTAGCTGAAAATCTCTTGCCCGATCAGCGGGTGCAGCAGTTGCTCCAGCCATTTTCGCTGTGTTGGGTCCGCAAAGATCAGCTGGCGCAGGGCCGCGCGATCAAGCTGGCCGTCAGCCTGCAGCACACCCGGGCCGAAGCGCTCGACAATGCTGGCCAGGGCCGGGCGCCCAGGTTCGACAACCCAGCGCGCTGCCTGGTCGGCATCGACCAAGTGCACGCCAAGCTCGACGAAACGCTCGGCAGCGGCGCTCTTGCCGCTTCCAATGCCGCCGGTCAGGCCGAGAATCCAGGGGGTAAAGGCTGCAGTGGCCATCAGTATCCAAGCAGTTGCATGTAGGAGGCGTATATTTCATCACCCCAGAGCACAGCAATCCACCCCGCAATTGCCAGATAAGGGCCAAACGGCATGGCCGTGCCCATGGCAGCCCGGCGCAAGCGCAGCAAAAACAGGCCAACCAGCGCCCCCACCACAGATGACAGCAGCAGCGTCAACGGCAGCACCTGCCAGCCACCCCAGGCCCCGATCAGCGCCATCAGCTTGAAATCGCCGTAGCCCATGCCTTCCTTGCCGGTCACCAGCTTGAACACCCAGTACACCGACCACAGGCTGAGGTACCCGGCCACTGCGCCCCACAGCGCATCGCTTAGCGGCGCATAGACACCAAAGGCATTGACGATCAGGCCTAGCCAAAGCATCGGCAGCACCAGCACATCCGGCAACAATTGGTGCTCGGCATCAATCAGGCTCAGGGCCAGCAGGCACCAGGTCAGCGGCAATGCCAGCAACGCCTCGGCCGAAGCGCCAAAGCGCCAGGCCACCACCAGTGACAGCAGCGCGCTGGCTACTTCAACCAGCGGATAGCGCGGACTGATACGGGCTTTGCAGGATGAACAACGCCCGCGCAACGCCAGGTAACTGATGACTGGAATATTCTCCCACGCGCGAATCTGATGCGCGCAATGCGGGCAGCGCGATGCCGGCAGGCACAGGTCGAACCGTTCGTGTTGCGCGACCGGCAGCCCCAGCACCTCTTGGGCTTCACGCTGCCATTGCCGATCCAGCATGATCGGCAGGCGATACACCAGCACGTTGAGAAAACTGCCCACCAGCAGGCCGAGCACGCAGGCCAGGGTGAGGAAGTACGCCGGCTGCTCAGCCAGCAAAGTCCATAGAGTCATGTTCAGATCAAGCTACCCAACTGGAAGATCGGCAAGTACATCGCCACCACCAGGCCGCCCACCAGCAGGCCCAGGATCAGCACGATGGCCGGCTCCAGCAGGCTGGTCAACTGGTCCAGCGCCTGGCTGACCTGTTCCTCGTAATGGCTGGCGGCTTTCTCCAGCATCTGGTCCAGCGTGCCGCTGGACTCACCGATGGCCGTCAGTTGCACCAGCAACGGCGGAAACAGCGGCTCGCCCGCCATCGCCTGGTTCAACCCTTGCCCATTGGCCATGCCCTGGCGCAGCCGCAACACCGCCTGCTCATGCAGATCGCCCCCGGTCACCTTGGCCACCGTACCCAGCGCATCCAGCAACGGCACTCCAGCGCCGTACGACGTTGCCAGGCTGCGCGCAAACCGCGCCATCGCTGCCTGCCCCAACAACCTGCCGAACACCGGCAGGCCCAGCACCCGCCAAGATATCCACAGGCGCGCTGGCGCGTGCTGCCGGTAAAGCTGGCGCACGGCAAAACCCAGCACCACGCCCATCACCAGCAACAGCGGGGCAAACCGGCTCAGCCCTGTGGACAAGTCGATCACCCATTGGGTAAATGCCGGTAATTGCGCGCCCAAGCCCGAGAACATGCTTTCGAATTTCGGGATCACCTCCAGCAACAAGATCGCCGACACCCCCAGCCCGGTCAGCAAGAGCAGCAGCGGGTAGACCATCGCCTTGCGCACCTTCTTGTGCAGCACCCGGCGTTGTTCCAGCATGCCCGCCAGATGCTCCAGCTGCCGGTCGAGCGTGCCAGACTGCTCACCCACCCGCACCAGGTTGCAGTACAGCCCATCGAACCACCCCGGATGGCGCTGCAACGCATCCGCCAGCCCAAGGCCCGAGGCCACATCCTGTTTCAATCTATCCAGCATCGCCGCCTGCGCCGCATCGCAACCACTGCGCCCCATCACCTCGAACGCCTGCAACAGCGGCACCCCGGCCTTGAGCAGCGTCGCCAACTGCCGGCTGAACCCCGCCGGGTCCGCCTTCGCCCGCCGCTTCGGCAAGCTGAACGTCGGCCCGCTGGCCGGCCGTAAACTGGCCACGTTGATGCCCTGGCGAATCAGCCCGGCGCGCACATACGCCGGGCTGCGCCCGGAAGCCTGGCCGCTGACCGGCGCGCCATTGGCGTCGGTGCCGTGCCAGCTGTAGAGCAGGGGAGGTGTGTTCATGCAAAGGTCCTTTTATTGCCCTGCGACAAGCCTGGAAACAGCTTGCCGCGTCCATGCCAGGGCGCGCGTCCATGATGCTCACTAGAGTAGTTCAGCGAAGATGACGCCCAAGCGGGCAGGGGTGACAAAAGGTGTCTGTTCAGGCCTACTGCGCCGCTGTCGCGTGGGGCGGAACCGACCTCAACGCGTAAGTGAATTCAAAAGGAACTACGTTCATGAAAGGGCAACGCGGTATCACCCTGATCGAACTGATGATCGTCATCGCGATCATCGGCATTCTGACGACCATCGCCTTACCGATGTACACCAACCACCAGTCAAGGGCCAAGGCTGCGGCCGGGTTGCTGGAAATCAGCGCGCTGAAGACGGCGATGGATATGCGGTTGAATGACGGGAAAGATGTGGCGGGCGTGGCCGAACTGGGTGGCCAGCCGGCGACAGCGAACTGCGCGATTACCGCTAGCGGCAAGGCGGCGGATGGCAGCGGCAGCATTGTGTGCACGCTGGTGGATGCGCCGGCCAATGCGCTGGGCAAGGCATTGACGCTGACGCGCTCGGCTACCGGGTGGGCGTGTACGACCGACATCGAGGAAGACCTGGCGCCGAAAGGGTGCAAGGGGGCTTGAGGGTAGGGCAATAAACCAGCGGAAACAGGGGTTTGCGTTGCGGGTGTGAGCAGTGGTACGTTGCGCTACACGCCGGTGTAGCTCAGTCGGTAGAGCAGCGCACTCGTAACGCGAAGGTCGCAGGTTCGATTCCTGTCTCCGGCACCAGTTCAGCAAGATTGATGTAGCTTTGGTTGCATACTGCCCTCCCTAAAAATGCCCGCAGCGTGCGGGCATTTTTGTTGCTGTTTCATTTGCGGCTGCGCCACCCATCCAATCTCTTTGATTACAGGGTGTTTTTCAGAAAATTTAGAGATGGTGCGTTTGCCGATTAGAGATAATTTTTACATGGCCACGTTTTCTCATCACGATCTCCGGCTGCTGAGTCCGGGTAATCAACTAAAACGCCTGGTGTAAACACCAAGCGTTTTCCTGCAGGGTGCAGCCTGCCTGGTTTCAGCTATTTTTCTGGTGAGAGAGTGCTTTTTTCGCCTGATCGGCGCACTTCTTGAAGTCGCCGTCGGCGTGTGCCTGCTTGGCCTGCTGGTGTTCGTGGTGCCCGGTGCCGGTGAAGTCCGCTGCCTGGGCCGACTTCAGCTTGTCCAGCGCCGCCTCGCATTCGTGATGGTCATCCTTGGCGAGCGCGAAGCCCGGCAGCAGCATAGAGCAGCAGGCGAGCATGATGATTTTTTTCATGCAAGTTCCCTCTTGTCGAAGACCTGTCGGGCGGACGGCTGATTCTTCAAAGGTGCTTCTTGGCCTCTTTGTCGAGGTGCTTGTCTTCCTTGTGGCGCTCCTTGTCCAGGTGTTTGGCGCCTTTGTCGATCTCCTTGTCGTCATGCTTGATGCCTTTATCGACTTCTTTGGCATCGTGGTCTACGCCTTTATCCACTTCGCGTACGTCATGCCGTACACCGTCAGCGATGTCCCCTTCAGCATGCACTGCTGGCAAGGTCAGTAGTGTGGTGAGCGCGAAGGCGCCGGCTACCCATAGCTTCCTCATGGTCGATCTCCCTGATGTTCAAATAGAGTGGGCTTGTCGCGTTTAATACTCTAGTTGAAGATCAAGGGATCGCATGACTGGATTGCGTTCCTCGAATTAAGGACGATGGTGTCCACGTATTTTGATCTGACCCCGAAATGGTGGACAACATCGCCCTTAATCCGGGAATTCTGAAGGTGTGTTCAGCAGACGCTTACAGTGCTCAGGCGGGACCATGCTGCCGACATGTACCCAACACCCTGTGAGCGGGTTGCCAGCGATGAGGCCATCAGCGCTGCCGGCTCTCCTGGCCGCCGAGCAACTGGCGGACCCGCGCAGCCAGGTGCTCACAACCCGAAGGGATCAGCACGCAGATCCCCAGGTAATGCTGCAGGTGCAAGGTGATGATCTGTGTTTCGACCTGCAGGTCCCAGTAGCGCTCATCCAGCCCGTCCAGGCGCTGCGTCCAGCGCCCGCCCAGCCCGGTTTCCAGGGTGCACGCCAATTGCTCGAAAAGGCGCTGGTCGGCGTCGGTCGATACTTCGATTTCCAGCATTGATCCCTCGCGGTGCCGGCTGTCAGATGCACCGCGAGCCTAGCACACGGCCCCTCCCCGATTTTTCAGGCGTTGCTGGAACTAGCGAGGCAATTGTCCGTCTAGGGAAAGGGCTGCGTTGTCTGCCCGCAACGACGGCTCGGCGCACTGCCATTGAGCTCCATCCAAAGAGCTGGAATGATCGGGCGCTGCCTCGCAGTGGATACCAGTGGCAGCAAACGGCACAAGCGTTGCTGCGCTGAAACGCTGCGCTCGGCTTCACCTTGAAAAGCCAGGGAAGATTCGACTTGAACGAATGGAATGACCATCACTGTGAATACTGACAAACCGCTGTACCTCAAAGCCAGCAGCGCTGTGCTGGCCAGCCTGTGCGGGCTGGTGTTGCTCTATCCAGGCGTCTCGTCTGCCCAGGGGCAGCCGGACAAGCAAAACCCCTTCAGCATCATCTGCGAAAAAGAAAATAACTGTACCTACCAGATCAAGGGGGCTCGGCCCGGCACGACCAGCTGGGTGTACGAACTGGCCGGGCTCAAGCTGGCCATCCCTGATGATTTCGTGCCCGAGTTCGTGTCGGGGCCCGCGCCGGCGCCGGGGGGAAGGGTGTTTGCTGTGTGGTTCCCGGACTTCACCCCGGCAACGTCTGAGCAAAGGAAGCAGGGCCTTCTGAGTGATGATCAGAAAGGGCGTGATATCGTCCTCTTCGAGTTCTACCAGAACGATCCGAACGTTCGCCCGGTCCGTGTCGAAGAGCTCGAGCAAGACATGGTCAGCCGCAGAAGCGCCCCGCAGCCGGTATCCGCCATCCCCTCCCTGCAGGAGTATGCAGTACCCGGCAAACCGAGCTTTTTTCGCTCGACGGATCTGGGCATCCGCTACCCCGATGGCCTGCCGGTGTACTTTGGGTGCCTGGGTGACCCGATTGCATTCGGCTACGACCCGGTCGTGAACGCGAAAAACAAAAAATGCATCATGCAGATGACCTGGCCTAACGGTTTCATATTGAAGCTGCACTTTGACCAGAGCCAGCTCCCGCAGTGGCGAACCATCCTCGAGAAAGGCACCGAGTACTTTAAAACCCTTGAGGCGAATCATCGCCTGCCTTCGGGCACACTTGCGCTGGACTGACGCGGTGATGGCCGCCGTCGGGCTTCTGCGTAGCGGGTCAACGGCAAGCCGTTAAGCAGGCATCGCGGTGGATGGCACGGGCTTCGCCCGTGTTCGCGGGCTCGCCCGCTCCCACAGGGATGGCGATGGCTTTCAAAGTTGCGCAAGGCAGGTGCTCCGACACCGATCGTATCGACCTCAAGCCTTGTGCATTACCTCTGGGATGGGGTACCCAGAGGCGGACGAATTTACCCGCCCCATTTATGAAAAGGAAATCACCATGTCCAGTCACCACTGGAATGACTGGGCCGACGGAGTGGCGATAGTCCTTCAGGCAATCGTTTATATCCCGCTGCTCTACATCATCCTGATGCCATGGCTTTGCCTGGCGCTGGTCAAGCTCGGAAGGGTTCCATTCTTCCCAGGCTTCTTCCAGGCAATGGCCTCGACTGGGTGGCTGGTTGCTTCTGGGCTAATGGGCCTGGTAGTAGTGTTTGTTGTGGTTCGTGGCTTGGTCCGCTGATTTACCTGCAGGCAGCTGAACTCCATATCCATCTAACATCGAGGAAACACCGCTATGGAAAGCACATTCGCCCAAGTCAAAGACCGGCTGCACAATCGTCGTTTCGCAGTCGCCAACAATTCCCAGGGCCTGTCGGGCACTGGCACGGTTTTCTATTACCAGGTCGAAGGTGTTGCTATCACCAGCACTTACCAAGGCGGCCGGATTCGCACCGGTCACCAGGTGGGCCGAGTCACGGGGCCCGATACCATCGAGCTGCTTTACCACTGCATCACTAACGACGGCGAAATGCTTGCCGGTTGGTCACGTGGCAGGGTAGGGGTCGATGATGCAGGGCGTACCACGCTGCATTTCGTATGGGGTTGGTTGTCGGGGGCTGAGGGTGGTGGGGAGTCCAGCTACGTCGAAGTCCAAGAGACGGGCGCTCTGGCCGATTAGATACTTGGCGATGCTGATACCAGATCGTGTCGGCTGACTTTTCCTACGATATCCAGCGGCCATTCGCATAGACCCGAACCTTGCATTGGAGCCCCCGCAGCGATACCGTACTCCAGTCGCGGCCACTTCCGCGACCGGGTTTGGCGACCCGAACGAAAAGGCGCATCGGCGCCCCCGACCACGATTGCAGGCGCTTTTTTTGCGTTTGCAGTTTCGTGTAATGGCGGCTGTGCGTGGGAGACCTTCGGGTCTGCCGAGTTCCTTTTCCTCGGTTCGCCAACCTGCGTACAGCTGCCACCCTAACCGTTTGGCGACGGTCAGTGTGGTGCTTCAATCGAAAAGGACCGCATGCATGTCTATCGTAAGTCAACGCAGGATCCTCGCATCCGTTCTCCTCCGTCGTTCCTCGACGGTCCCCAGCTATTCCTCCCCCAGCAAACCCCGCTTCGCCTCCGTCCAGTCGGAGGTGCGCCATGACTGACCAAGAACGCCTGTCCACCCTCCAAAGCTACGCCTGGACCCTCGAACTGCTCGGCGAGGCCTTGGTCCAGCATGACGAAATGCTGGAATGTGAACACAACCCTCGACTGAGTTTTCGCAACACGGCCGGTATCCATCAGGCGATCCGGATCATCAGCCGGTTGGCCAGTGAGCAGTGTGGGAAGGTGATGGAGCGAAGCGGGCAGGAATTGGAAAGTTAAGGCAGATGTTTCTGATTTAGGCCAAGTGTCACCCATGCTGCATGTCGTTAGCTGACTGCCTCCTCGATATGGGCTGGGGTTTTGGGGCTGCTGCGCAGCCCATCGCAGGCAAGCCAGCTCCTACAGGGATCGCATCAGGGCTGCCAGGTGCACGCCACAGCATCTTCAGCGCGTGTGAGATCGAGCGCCGCCCGCGCGGCGCATCGCGAGCTGGCGCTCGCTCCCACGCTTGTTTCGGGCCAGTCATGCCTGTGACAGGTGCGCGCGACCGCCTTGTTGGTACGACGCGATATCGCGCCATGCACCAAAGCGTTCGCGCGCAAACGCGACAGGAATAATTGGCCCGAAACAAGCGTGGGAGCGAGCGCCAGCTCGCGATGCGCCGCGCGGGCGGCGCTCGATCTCACACGCGCTGAAGATGCTGTGGCGTGCACCTGGGAACCGCCCCACAAGCCCTAAGGGCCTGGAAAAACTGCGCCGCGATTTTCCAGGCCGGCGCTAGCCTCAGAAGTCCCAGCGAGTAGTAACCATCACGTTCCGTGGCTCGCCGTAGATGGCCGAGTTATAGAACCCAACGTTGGTGTAGTAGTACTTGTCGAAGATGTTGTTCAGGTTGACCGTAGCCGACAGGTTCGGGGTGATCTGGTAGCGGGTCATCAGGTCCACCACCCAGTAGGAGTCCTGGACAACGTCCTCGTTTCTTCCCTTGGGGCTGTTCCAGATTTGCTGCCAGGCTTTGTTCTGCCAACGCGCACCGCCGCCGATGGAGACCTTGTCCAGGTCGCCGGTGAGCTTGTAGATGGTGTAGAAGCTCAGCTGGTCTTCGGGCTCAAAGGTGGACAGCTTCACGTCGTTGCCGTCGCGCACCACCTTGTGGGTGTAGCCGCCCTGCACCTGCCAACCCGGGGCCAGCTCGCCGGACACTTCCAGCTCGTAGCCCTTGGTGGTGGCCTTGCTGCCCTTGAACGCATAGTTGGGCGGGGTAGGGGTCTGGTTGTTGAAGGCGTCGTCGGGCACCGAGCGGTTGCTTTCCTTGACCTCGAAGTAGGCCAGGCTGGCGTTCAGGCGGCCCTCGAAAAACTCACCCTTGATGCCGACTTCGTAGTTCTCGCCTTCATCCGGCTCGATCAGCTTGTTGTCGCGGTCGCGGTTGTAGTTTTCCTGGGGCATGAACACGTCGGTGTAGCTGGCGTAGACCGAGAAGTTTTCGTTCAGGTCGTAGATGGCGCCGGCATAGGGAATGAAGCGCCCGGACTCGGTGTAGGTCGGGGTCAGGCCGGTCAGGCTGTAGTTGACCACCCGGCCGCCCAGCAGCACTTTCAGGTCGTCGGTGACGTTCAGGCGGGTGGTGAGGTACACGCCGGTCTGGCGGATGACGTCGTCGGTGTACTGCGACACCGGCCCCCAGTCGGGCTTGGGCAGGTTGCCGTGCCAGTTGTTGTAGTCGACGCGGTTCGGTACCGAGAAGGTTTCGTCCCAGTAACCCTTGCCCTTCCAGTGGGCGTTGCTGATCGAGCCGCCCAGCACCAGGTCGTGCTCACGGCCCAGCATGCTGAACGGGCCGCTCACGTACAGGTCGGCCGAGTCGCTGGTGGTGTCGCCCTTGTAGCGTTGCGCATTGATCTCGGCACTGCCGTCAGTCTGCGGCTGGTCGAACTGAATGGCGCCCATCTGCGCGTCGTAGCCGTTGTATTTGTGGTCCAGTTGCAGCTTGGTCACCCAGCCGTCGCCCAGGTCGTGTTCCAGGGTGGCGAACACGGTGCGGGTGTACTGCTGCCAACTGCTCCAGTCGGTCGAGTTGCTGAACGAGCGCTTGGCGTCGTTGCGCTCGCCCTTGGAATTGAGCAGCGGGAAGCTGCCGGACCAGGTGGAACCCTTGGGGTCGTTGTCCTGGTAGTCGGCGCCCACGGTCAGCAAGGTGTCGGGTGACAGGTCGAACTCCAGGATGCCGTAGAACACCGAGTTCTGGCTGGAGTAGCGGTCGATGAACGAGTGCTTGTCCTGATAGGCGGCCACGGCCCGGCCGCGGACGTTGCCGGTTTCGGTCAGCGGGCCGCTGACGTCCAGTTCGCTGCGGTAGTTGTCCCAGGAGCCCGCACCCAGGGTGACGTGGCCGTGGAAGTCGGCTGTAGGCTTTTTGCGCACCAGGTTGATGGTGCCGCCCAGCGAGCCGGCGCCGCTGAGCAGGCCGGATGCGCCCTTGAGCACTTCGATGCGGTCGTAGATTGCCATGTCGCTCAGGGTGTTGCCCGCCGAGTAGGCGACGTTGCGCACGGCGGAGGGAATGCCGTCGTACTGGAAGTTGTTGATCGAGAAACCGCGGGAATAGTAGTTGGTGCGGTCGGTGTCGTAGGACGACACGGTGATGCCCGGCGTGTGGCGCATTACGGCGTCGACACTGTTCAGCGCAAAGTCATCCATGTGCTGGCGGGTGACCACGCTGATCGATTGCGGGGTTTCCCTGGGTTTCAGTACCAGGCGGGTGGCCGTGGCGATGGTGCCAGGCGTGTAAGAGCCAGTGCCTTCGGTGACGGTACCCAGCTGGTTGCTGGTGATGTTGGTTGCACTCAACTCCAGGGCACCACCGCTATCAGCAGCGGCCTGCAGCGTATAGTTGCCACCGCTGTTGCGTGCCTGAAGGCCGGTACCGGACAGTAGCAGGGTCAGGCCATCTTCAACGGCGTAGCTGCCGTTGAGCCCATTGCTATGCTTGCCGGCGGTAAGCTGGGCATCGGCAGAAAGCAGGATGCCGGCCTCGCTCGCGAAGCGGTTCATCGCCTGATCCAGGCCGCCAGCCGGGATGGCGTAATTGCGCGATTGCTCGCTGGCGCCAGCCGGTGTTGCGGGCAGCGCAAGCAGCAGCGGGCCGCTGCACAACAAGCTGGCAAACAGGGCGTGACGAACCGCAAGGCTCAATCGAAAACGGGAGGGTGTAGGCAGATACGGCATTCTGAATGTTCCTCTTGAGAATGCTTCTTGGTTGAATTCAAGAGGTATCCCGAACGAGTCGGCAAAACCGACAATAGGCAGCAGCATTTTTTTTCATCCAGCGCGGCTGGTGCGTGTAACGATTGTTACGCGGGGCTGATGGTGGCCCAGAAGCGAGTCAGCCGGTGCACTTTTACCGGCAGCGACTGTTCGAGTGCCCTAAGCACGCGGTCGGTGTCTGCCAGTGGGAAAACGCCTGTTAGCGGCAGGGCGGCGATGGCCGGGTCGCAGCGCAGCATGCCAGGGCGATGGCGTGCCAGTTGTGCGACGAACTGCCCTAAAGGCATGCGCTCGGCGATCAGCCGGCCATCGTGCCAGGCAATGGCGTTGAGGTTTGCCGGGGCGATGTCACCGAACCGGGTGGCAGAGAACAAGCAGCCTTGCCCGGCTTGCAGGCGTGCGGCGCGGGCCTGCAGCGGGCGCAGTTCCAGTTCGCCCTCGAACAGATCGACCTGAATGCCATCGTCACGTTCATACACGCAAAAGCGCGTGCCCAGCGCCTGGATTTCCCCGGCTGCGGTGTCCACGATCAAAGGGCGTTGCGCGGGGTCATGGCCGCTGTCGAGCAGCAACTCCCCAGCCAGCAGGCGAATGCGCCGCTCGCTGGCGCTGAACAGGATATCCACCGCGCTGGCGCTGTTCAGGCTAAGCCGGCTGCCATCGGCCAACGTGCGCTGCAGGCGTTCGCCGGTGCCGCTGCGCAGGTCTGCCATGGCTTCGCGCCAGGGCAGTTGCGATTGCGCAAGATAGCTGCCGCCGCCTGCCAACAGCAGCGCGCCGAGCAGTTTGAGCGTTTGGCGGCGGCGCGCATCGGGTTGCTCACGTAGCACGGCCAGCGCGGTATCCGCCGGCACACCGCTCAGGGTACTTTGCAAGCGCTCCAGGCGTTGCCACGCACGGTCATGTTCCGGGTCCGCAGTGCGCCATTCGGCAAAGCGGCGCAGTTGTTCGTTGTCCAGTTCTCCGCTCCACTGCAGCATCAGCCAATGGCTGGCCTGCTCGACGATGGCGGCGGCGATGGGCGTTTCGCTGGTGGTTTTCATTCGGCGTACAGCACCTGATAGCAGGCGGTGATGGCACGCAGCATGTACTTTTGCACCGAGCTGACGCTGACTTCAAGGCGTTCAGCGATCTCGGTATAGGTCAGCCCTTCGAACTGCGATAGCAAGAACGCTTCGCGCACCTTCGCCGGCATGCTGTCGAGCATGGCGTCGATCTGCATCAGGGTTTCAATCACGATGGCGCGGGTTTCCAGTGACGGGCTTTCAGGCTCGGGCAGGGCGGCGAGGCTCTCCAGATAAGCCTGTTTGATACGTTGGCGGCGCCACTGGTCTATGACCAGGTTGCGGGCGATCTGGGCCAGGAACCGGCGCCCATCGTTCTGCTCTGGCAGGCGCCGTGTTATCAGCAGGCGCAGGAAAGTGTCCTGGGCAATGTCCGCCGCCCGCTCACGGTCACCCAGGCGCAGACGCAGCCAGCCTTGCAACCAGCCATGGTGGTCGCGATAAAGGCTATCGAGAGGTTGCAACGGGGCGTCAGGGGGCACTTTCCTTTTCCCATGAATTAGATGTAGATAGGAATCAGTTGCAATTGTAGGGCGAGGAAGGTGCTTTTGGAACCGTGTTGTTCACTGTTCGTACGTCTTTAACGCGAGGGCGAGCATTTCATGGATGTGTGCCCTCAGGGCAAGAGGCTCCAGCACCTCGATATCGGCAGCATTGGCCATCAGAAACAACCGTAGCCCCTGGGTATCGCGAACCTTGCAGGTCAGCAGCCATTTGTCGCCTTCCTGCAGCAGCTTCTGGTTTTTATCCAGCGGGTTTTCAGAAAGCCGGTTGTACAGGTTCTGGCTAAGCCGAAGGCGTGTTTTTTGCGCAGCGGAGTGGATGGTCACCAGGTCTTTCTGGGCTTCGTCCGCGTGAATATCGTAACCCTCCGGGTCATCGATAATCCGCTTGCCCGGCTCTACCTTGGTAATTCGGTGCAGCATCAGCGCGCACAGTCTATTGGGCCCGTTGCTGCTGTACTTGCCGCGCGGCACTGCGGGGTCCGGTGCTTTACCCAGCCACTGCTCTTCGGCGACATAGGCAGAAAGGTAAATATTGGAGTCCTGATGGGACAAGCCCAGTGGTTTGAGCTGGTACACACACTCCACATCGTCGGCATTGCGCGGGCGATACCAGACTTCCAAAGGTTCGTTCTGGAGGATAGCCGTCTGTAGGCGCTTGAGGTGCTGGGCTCTGTACTTGCCCGGTTGTAGCTGGGTAAACCGCGTTCCCGAAGTAATACGTTTACTGAAGTTCAGCTTGCGCACAGAGCCGTCCTGCATCACCCGTTCTGCATAGTCGCGCAGGCCTTTCAACTCCTCTGTGGCGGACTGCAGGCCGAAGCGCTCGGCGTGCTGGAAAATCGCCGAGAGTGACATGGCATCAGCAGGTGAAAGTACAAGCGAATGGCTGCGGCCCACCGCAGACCACAGCAACTTTCGTTTGTCTTCCGGGTCCGTTTGCGACTGAGCGTAGTCCAGCTCCTCCAGCACCTTCAAATCCCTGATGGTGGTTTTGTCGTGGTGGTCGTCCGCGTCATCCCCATGGCGGCGAACCCAGCCAACCAGCAGCGCGTGCACGGCTGCGGTGGAAACAGGCTCACCCGCTGCATGAAGAATTTGGCGCAAGTAGTCACGGCGATGGGCACGATTGATCATTTTTTGAATCCGGACAGAAAGTGTCCCTATTGGAGTTCAAGATGTTCCTCGCTGGCAAGGCAACGACCTTGATCACGGTATTCCCGCTCCCTGCATCGAGGGTGCAGCACAGAAAAAGAGGGCATTGCGATGAGCGACATCGAGAAGGTGAAAGCACTGGTTGTTCAACACGCTGCCGACGGCATCAGTGCATCTGAACTGTTCCTGCGGCTAATGCCAGAGGGCGCCCATCTGGCGGGAATTGAAATTCAGATGATGCTCTTCGCACTGCAGGAAGAGGGCCGTCTTTACGGTGAGGAGTTAGAGGGCCAATGGTGGTACACGAGCATCGATCAGAACGGTGCTGCCTGCGCAGCGCTGGAATACAGCCCGCAATTTGCAGAACACATCATTGCTGCGTCTTGCGGGGCGTTTCAAGAGATCGACGCAGACAGTTTGATCAAAGAGCTTGATGAAATGATCGCTCAAGCGAGACGGGGTCAAACCGATACCCAGTAAGCGCCTGTCACCGGGCAACTGTCAGCGAACCAAGGAATGTAAACACTATGCTAAGCACTGATGTGACGTCTGCCATTATCAACGCCAAGCCTGGCATCCAGAAATACCTCGCCCTGATGGAGCAGGTGGAAACGGTGGACGTCTCGACCGACGCATTGTTTCAGCGCCTGTACAACGGGTTCTATCGCGTCCAGCGGCGTGAGCGGTCCTGGTATGGCGCCTACTACCAGTTGATGCAGCAGTTGAAAGGGTCGCAGCCTACGTTTGCCGACGTGCTCGATCATATGTACCAAGCCACTGGGCGTTACGAACCGTCGTTCTCCAGCAAGCTGGTTGCGACGTTGAACCCGGGCAAACCGGTCTGGGATATTCACGTGCTGCGCAACATCAACCAGAAGGCGCCGGCCTACTATTCGCGTAAAAAAATAGAAGACGCCAAGGGCTGCTACGCAAAAATGGAAGACTGGTACCAGGCCTTCCTCGCGTCCAGCGAGGGCGCCTGCTGGATTGAACAGTTCAACCAACTGACCCCAGAGCACAACAAACTGACCGACCTGAAAAAAGTGGATTTCATTCTCTGGCAGATGCGCGGTTAATGGACCGCTGATCCCCGGGCAAGGCAGCCCAGCCCCATTCAGCTGCCAGCCATCGGTCTTTGAGTGGCCTTTCGCCTTGGCGGGTAATACTTCTCTGTATACGCAGGCGTGTTCCTGGTGGCGCGCGCCGCTGGGAGGTGTCTGGTGAACAAACTGACAATCGTGGGTGCTGGCCTGGTCGGCGAGGCAGCGGCGCAGATCATCGCCCGGGGCGAGTTGTGCCGTGAGCTGGTGCTGATGGATGTGCAGGGTGAGCTGGCGCAGGGCAAGGCGCTGGATGTGTGGCAGGCCGCAGTGGAGTCCGGCTCTGATACCCGGGTTTACGGCGGGGCCAAGGCCGAAATGCTGGACGGCTCCGAGCTGGTGGTGATTACAGCGGGTGTGCCGCGCAAACCCGGTCAGTCGCGTCAGGATGTGCTGAGTACCAACCTGCCCATCCTCGACGGGATCATGGCCGATATCAGGCAGCACGCCCCCTCGGCGACGGTGCTGGTGGTGTCCAACCCGGTGGATGTGCTGACCTATCGGGCCTGGAGCGTGAGCGGGCTGGGGCGCGACAAGGTGTTCGGGCAGGCGGGGGTGCTGGATACCGCCCGCATGAAGTGTTTCATTGCCGAGCAAACCGGGTTTTCTGCCCGGGATATCACGGCGCTGGTGCTGGGCGGGCATGGCGACAGCATGGTGCCGCTGATGCGCTACTGCCAGATCGGCTCCGTGCCGTTGTCCCACTTCTTGTCCGATGAGCAGATCGGGCAGATTGTCGAGCGTACGCGCAAAGGTGGCGGCGAAATTCTGGGCTTGAAGAAGATGGGCAGTGCCTGTGATGCACCGGGCGTGGCGATTGCGCAGATGGTGGATGCCATTGCCAATGGACGTAACCGCATTTTGCCGGCGGTGGCGATTTTGCAGGGTGAATACGGTCGAGAAGACATCGCCATGGGCGTGCCTTGTGTACTGGCAGAGCAGGGGCTGACGCGGGTCATCGAGTTGCCGCTGGATGCGAATGAGCAGGCGATGTTTGACCACTCTGCGGATCAGGTGGCGCGGGATATTGCCGAGATGAAGGCGTTGTGAGCCAGGGCGTATGGTTAGTTCCAGTCAGTTAAGCAATGTGCGTCTGATAGGTGCTTGGCATAGCATCTTCAGTGCCTGAGAGATCGAGCGCCGCCCGCGCGGCGCTTCGCGGGGCAAGCCCGCTCCCACATTTGTTTCGGGCCAGTCTGTCCTGTGCCTACAGCGCGCGCCCTTTGGCGTTCACCTCGATATCGAGCCATGCGCCAAGGGGCCGAGTGCCTAGGCCACAGAAATAACTGGCCCGAAACAGATGTGGGAGCGGGCTTGCCCCGCGAAGCGCCGCGCGGGCGGCGCTCGATCTCTCAGGCAATACAAATGCCCCGGTGAACCCATGCCGGCCAGCGTTAACCCCCCCCCAATTGCCCGGCGCCATTCATCCAAGCTACCATTGCTAATAATTCCTATTAGCATAGTGGCGCCCCCATGAATGCCCCTCCCGGCACCCCAGCCCCTGGTTTCGAACTGGAAGAACTCTACCGTTCCCACCACGGATGGATCCGGCAGTGGCTGCAGCGCAAGCTCGGCAACGCGCACGATGCGGCAGAGCTGGCGCAGGATGTGTTCGTGCGGCTGCTGACCAAACCCAAGGCCTTCAATGACCACGAGCATGCCCGCGCGTACCTGGGGCGTATGTCGCGCAATGCGTGTGTGGATTTCTGGCGACGGCGACGGGTAGAGCAGGCGTATCTGGAAGTGCTGGCCACCCAGCCCGAGCAACTGGCCCCTTCGCTGGAGCATCAGGCGGTCATTCTCGAAACACTGGAACAACTGCAGGCCATGTTCGAACGCATGCCCAAGCGGGTGGCGGAGGCGTTTTCCATGGCGCAGTTGCAAGGCATGAAACAACGCGAAATCGCCGAGCAGCTGGGTGTGAGCGAGCGCAGCGTGAACAGTTACCTGGCTCAGGCGATGTACCAGTGCCTGCTGCTCGAAGCCGAACTGGACGATTCGCTGACATGAGCCGGGTACCACTCGACCATGCCGTGCTGCAAGCGGCGGCGGGATGGTTCGCGCGGCTGCATGCGGCGCAGAACGACACCGCAACCCAAGCGCAATGGCATGCCTGGCTGAACGAGGATGCGCGGCATCGCCTGGCCTGGTCCTACGTAGAAAACATCAACCAGCGCTTCGGCAACCTCGACGGCCAGGCAGAGCAGGCGCGGCAGGTGTTCGACAGCGTTCGCGGTGGCCAGCAGTCGCGCCGGGCCGTGCTGGGCAGCTTTTGCGTGGCGGGTGCCGCAGGGCTGTTGGGGTGGGGCGGCTGGCAGCGCGGTTGGGTGGACTCGCCACGGGCCTGGTTTGCCACTTACCGCACAGGCCTGGATGAGGTGCGCCCGCTCACCTTGGCCGATGGCAGCCGCTTATGGCTGAACGGTGGGACGGCGCTGGATGTGCAGTTCGATGAAGGCCTACGGCAATTGCGCCTGTATCGCGGGGAAATCCTGATTGAAACCGGCACAGACCCTCGGCCTTTTGCAGTCGTGACGCGGGCCGGGCGCATGCAACCGCTTGGTACACGCTTCAGTGTTCGGGAGCAGGGGCTGGCAACTACCTTGAGTGTGTTTGAAGGCGCTGTGCAGGCAACCTGTTCCGGCAGTGGCGTGCAAACCACGCTGGGCGCGGGGCAAATGATGGTGTTCGACGCACAACAGGCGAGCGCGTCAACTACCGCACAAGCGCTGCGCCAGGACTGGAGCCGCGGTGTGCTGGTGGCGGAAGACATGCCATTGGGCCAAGTCATCGACGTGCTGCGCGACTACCGCCACGGTCACCTGGGCATGGACCCTGCGCTGGGCAACTTGCGTGCGGTGGGTACTTTCCCGTTGCTGGAAACGGACCGCACCTTGGCCATGCTTGAGCGTGCGTTACCCATTCGGGTGGTGCGCACCTTGCCTTGGTGGGTCTCTATCGAGGCCCGTTGAAAATTTTTCAAAATTCTTTTTCCGGTTTTGCGACGCTCATGCGCTTGGTGGGATGACGCTACTTCATCCTGCTTACGGAAGGACCCCTTCATGCTGCTTCGCGACACTGCTTTCTCGCGCCGTCACCCGCTGGCCCTGGCCATCCTTCTTGCCCTTGGTAGCCACGCTGCCACCGCCCAGGCCGACGCCCGCGGCGCCGCGGTGCACAGTGGAGTGTTCGACATCCCGGCCGGGCCGCTAGCACGGCAACTGAACCTGCTGGCCAGCCAGGCCGGGCTGTTGATCGGCGGTGATGCCACGCTCACGGCCAACAAGCAGAGCCAGGCAGTTAACGCCACCAGTGTGGAGCAGGCACTGACGCAGATGCTGGCTGGCAGTGGTGTGGCGGCAGTGCGCACGGGCGAGCGGGAATTCCAGCTGGTGCGTCAGGCTGAGGGCGCAGCCGGTTCCGTCACCCTGGGCAGCACGACCATTTCCGGGCAAGGCCTGGGGGATGTGACGGAGGGTACTGGTACCTATACGACGGGCCGCGCATCCACGGCCACCAAGTTGCCGATGTCACTGCGTGAAACGCCGCAGTCGGTCACCGTGGTCACCCGCCAACGCATGGATGACCAGAACCTGCAAAAACTCGAAGACATCGCTACGTATACCCCAGGCCTGACCTTGCGCAAGACTGGCGGCGAACGCCCCGAGTTCTACTCCCGTGGTGCGGCGATCGACAACATCATGATCGACGGCCTGCCCGTGGCCTACGACAGCGATACCCTCGGCACCTCGACGCTGGCCATGTACGACCACGTGGAAGTGGTACGTGGCGCCTCGGGGTTGATGGTCGGCGCAGGCAACCCATCTGGCACGCTCAACCTGGTGCGCAAGCGCCCGACTCTGGCGCCACAATTGTCCCTGACCGGTAGCGCAGGGCGTTGGGACGACTATAGAGGGGAAGTCGACGCCAGTGGCAAACTCAACGACAGCGGCAGCCTGCGCGGCCGCTTTGTTGGCGCCTACCAGGACCGAAACAGTTTTGTCGACGCCTATGGCAACACGCGGCAGTTGTTCTATGGCATTACCGAGTACGACCTGGACCCTGCCACTACCCTTACGCTGGGTGCCTGGTACAACCGCGAAGACAACCCGGGTGCGGACTGGAACGGCCTGCCTACCCGCCCCGACGGCAGCTTTTTTGACTTGCCGCGTTCGGCACGCACGGCGCCCGAGTGGACCTACTGGAACAAGAAAAACCGCAGCGTGTTCGCCGAGGCGGAACACCGCTTCGACAATGACTGGAAACTGCGCCTGAACACCACCTGGTTGCGCGGCGACATGGACATGCTCGGCGGCAGCGTATACACCGACGAGAACAGCGCTTATCACCTTAATATTGGCCGCTACACCTACCAGCATACCCAGAAGAGCGTCGACACTTATGCCTCTGGCCCATTCAGCCTGTTTGGCGCCACCCACGAGCTGGTTGTCGGCGCCAGTTGGCGTCGTGACGAGACCAACGATGGCCCAGGCGGCCCGGGCATTGGTTCGGACGTAATCATCGACCCGCAGCAGTTCGACCCAAAGGCTTACCCCAAGCCGGCCATTGATAACAATTGGTCACGTGACGGGCATGAGGAACAATCGAGTACCTACGCCACGGTGCGTTTCAACCTGCGCGACGATCTGCGGCTGATCCTGGGCGGGCGGCTGGACTGGTACGAGTACGCGCAGCTTACCCATTCTGGTGAATACAGCTTCGGTGACGATTACAAGGCTACCCGGGAATTCACCCCCTATGCCGGCGTGATCTACGACTTGAACGATACCTACTCGGTGTACGCCAGTTGGACCCGCATCTTCAAACCCCAGGCAGCGCAAGGTGCCAGCGGCAGCTTGTTGGACCCGGTCACCGGCACCAATTATGAAGCCGGTATCAAAGGTGAATACTTCGGTGGCGCGCTCAATGCCAGCGCAGCGGTGTTCCAGCTGGTGCAGGAAAACCTGGCCAAGTCATTGCCGTCGGCCCTGTGTTCTCCAGGCGTCAGCGCCTGCTATGAGGCCAGTGGCGAGGTGCGCACACGTGGCGTGGAACTGGAGCTGGGCGGTGAGCTCGCGCCGGGCTGGCAGATGTCGGCTGGCTATACCTATGCGGGTGCGGAATACACCAAGTCCACCGGCTCGGCAGAGAAGGGCGAGCGGTTCGACAGCGATACACCTTATAACCTGCTCAAGGTCTTCACCACCTATCGCCTGCCGGGTGAGCTGGAGCGCTGGACAGTCGGTGGTGGCTGGCGCACCCAAAGCAGTGCATACACAAGCTTTGGGGTGAAGCAGGGCGGCTACAGCGTCAGCGACTTGATGGTCGCCTACAGGCCGTCCGCACAGTGGCAGGTGCAGGCCAACCTGAACAACGCCTTCGACAAACGTTATTACCAGAACATCAGCAACAGCTGGGGCGCCAACAGCTTTGGCGACCCGCGCAACCTGATGTTGACGGTGCGCTATAGCCCTGAGTAGTAAGAGGAGCGGGCGATCATCCGGCGAAGTTTCCCAATTATGTCCAAGCTTGCCGGGCATTTGAGGCGCAAACGACTGATCCATTACTTGCGATCAATTCTCAACAACGCTAGCATCGCCCGCTCCACCCCAACCCCAGCACGCGCCAGCCCATGTCCGACGAGCAGGAAGCCCGCAGCCTGTCGCTGCTCTACCAACGTCACCGCAACGAATTGCTGGCCTTTCTCACCCGCAAGGTGCGCTGCCGCGAAACCGCCCGTGACTTGTTGCAGGATGCCTTCGTGCGCCTGCTGCACAGCGAGCACGGCCAGGTCGGCAACCTGCGCGCGTTCCTCTACCGTATTGCCACCAACCTGAGCATCGACCACGCCCGCCGTACCCAGGTGCGCGGGGTGAACGACGAGCAGGCGCTGGACCAGTTGCTGACCGAGGCCACGCCCGAGCGTAGCGCGGTGGCGGGCAACACGCTGGCCCATCTGGAGCGCCTGATCGACGGCCTGCCATCGCCCACCCGCGAGGTGTTTCTGCTGGCCCGGGTAGAGCAAATGGGCTACAAGGACATCGCCAAGCAGCTTGGCATCAATGAGCGCGCCGTCGAACGGCACTTGAACAAAGCCCTCAGCCACTGCGCCGCCGCCGCCCTGGATGCACGCATCAAGACCGAATCGCCATGACCGCCTCTCCCGACCACGACCCCATCGCGCACCAGCAGGCCCTGGACTGGTTCACCCGGCTGCGCGCCGAAAATCTTGGCACTGACGAGTGGGCGGCCTTCGAGGCCTGGCGGCTGCAACCACAAAACGCGCGGGCCTATGCCGAAGTGGAGCAGTTGTGGCAAACCCTCGAATTGCCCGCGCGCCGGGTACGCAAGGCCGACCGTGGCAAAGCAAAGCGCTGGCCGCGTTATGCCGCTGCTGCCTGCCTGCTACTGGCAGCTGGTGCGGCCTGGCTGTCGGTGCCGGTTTTGCAGGGGCTGGGCAGCGATTACGCGACGGTGGCAGGCGAACGTCGGGAGGTGCTGCTGAACGATGGCTCCCGCTTGTGGCTGGACAGCGCCAGCAGCGTGGATGTGGATGTGCAGGGCGCCACGCGCACCGTGCGGTTGCTTCAGGGGCGGGTGTTTGCAGAGGTGGTGCACGACGGCCGGCCATTCGTGGTGCACGTCGACGAGGCCAAGGTCGAGGTGCTGGGCACACGCTTTTCGGTCAGCCGCGAAGCGCAAGGGGATGAGGTGCTGTTGCTCAGTGGCCGGGTTCAGGTCAGCACGCCGGCGCACCGGCAATTGCTTGCCCCGGGGCAGCGGCTGTTGGTGCATGGCGAGCAGGTGGAAGCCCCGGAACCGGTAGACGCCGAGCGCCTGCTGGCCTGGCGTACCGGGCAGTTGCGGGTGCGTGAGGTGCCGCTGCAGCAGGTGCTGCAACAGCTGGCCGGTTACCAGGGCAAGCGCCTGGTGTTGTTGAACGAGCAAGCCGGGCAGCGGCGGGTAAGCGGCAGCTTCAACCTGGACAACGCCGACAGCGCCCTAGATGCGTTGGTCAGCAGCCAACAGCTGCAAGCACATGATCTGTTGGGGCACTGGCTGATCATTCGATAATTTTTTGCCCTCGCGCGGGGATTGGGATTTCTGCTGCGTCACACCCCACACATAAGAAATATTTGCATTCGCATTTTTCCGGGGAGTACACATGCAGCACCCACGCGATTTCGTTTTCAAACGCCGCCCGCTGGCCAGCGCCATGCTGGCGGCCAGTCTGTTTTCAGCGCTGCCTTCGCTGCCATTGCAGGCGGCCGAGGCGGGTGGTGCGCAGGCGCAGAGCCAGCGCTTCGACTTCAACATTCCGGCCCAGCCGCTGGCCGATGCGCTCGATGCCTTCAGCGCGCAGAGTGGCTACCAGGTGATCTACAACACCCGCGAGGTCGGCGGCCAGTCGTCCTCGGCCGTGCAGGGCCAGTTCAGCGCCGGCGATGCCATCCGCACTTTGGTAGCCGGCAGCAATGCGCACCTGAGCCAACCAAATGCCAGCAGCTTTGTCATCACCCTGCCCGTGAGCGTGGGCAACAGTGTGCAGCTGGACACCTTGAGCATTTCCGGCAAGGCGCCGGGCTCGACCACCGAAGGCACCGGGCTCTACAGCACCTATTCCTCCAGCAGTTCCACGCGCCTTAACCTGACGCCGAAAGAAACCCCGCAGTCGCTGACGGTAATGACCCGCCAGCGCCTGGATGACCAGAAGCTCACCACCCTCAACGAGGTGCTGGAGCAGACGCCGGGCATCACCGCATCGCATACCAGCATCGGTGCCGAGAACAACACTTACTGGTCGCGTGGCTTTCAGATCAACAACTTCGAAGTCGACGGCGTGCCGACCTCATCGCGCATCGACAACTCCACCCAGTACACCGCCATGTATGACCGGGTCGAGATCGTGCGCGGTGCCACCGGGCTGATCAGCGGCACCGGTACGCCTTCGGCGACCATCAACCTTATCCGCAAGCGGCCCACCTTCGCGCCGCAGGTCAGCGTCACTGCCGAGGCCGGTAGCTGGGACCGCTATGGCGTTGGCTTCGACGCCTCGGGGCCATTGACCGAATCAGGCAATGTGCGTGGGCGCCTGGTGGTGGACTACAAAGACCAGAAGTACTGGGTCGACCGCATGTCGTCGGATGCAGCGCTGGTCTATGGCATTACCGAGTTCGACCTAACCGAAGCCACCTTGCTCACCCTGGGCTTCAGCTACGCCAACACCCACACCAACTCGCCGCTGCGGGCGGGCTTTCCGGTGTATTTCAGCAACGGCCAGAAAACTGACTTTCCGCGCTCGACCAACAGTTCCCCGGATTGGGCCTATTACGATCGCAAGGTGACCAACCTGTTTGGCTCCATCGAGCACACGTTCGACAATGGCTGGAGTGCCAAGGTCGAGCTCAGCCATACGCAGAACTCCTTCGACCAGCTGACCAACTACCTGAACGGCGACATCGACCAGCAGACCGGCGCTGGCGCCTACATGTACCCCAACCGCTGGAGCGGCACACCGCGCCAGGACACGCTCGACGCCTATGTCACCGGCCCGTTCAGCCTGTTTGGCCGCGAGCATGAGCTGATCGTCGGCACCACGCTGTCGCGCTACCGCGAGCACACCCCGGAGCGGGGCGGCTGGTACGGGCCATGGACCGGCTATGACGGTACCATCGACAACTTTTTCAGATGGGATGGCAGCGGCCCGCGGCCCGATACCACCCCGGTGGGCAAAAGCCTGATCGACGAAAACCAGTACGCGGCGTACCTGACTACGCGTTTTCATATCACCGACAACACCCACCTGATCCTCGGCAGCCGGGTTACCGACTGGAAGCGCGAAAACGAGAACATCAGCTACAGCGGCGGCAGCACCAAGGACAGCCAGAACCGGCACGGCATCTTCTTGCCCTACGCCGGCCTGGTCTACGACCTGAACGACACCTGGTCGCTTTACGGCAGCTACACCAAAATCTTCAACCCACAGCAATACGGCATGAAGGACATCAACAACAAGGCGCTCGACCCGCAGGAGGGCGTGGGCTACGAAGTGGGGGTGAAGGGCAGCTTCAACGACGACAAGCTCAACGCCAGCCTGGCATTGTTCAAGATCGAGCAGGACAACCTGGCCGTGTACCTGCGTGACCCGGATATCTACACCCTCGAACAGGGCACCACCACCGAAGGTGTCGAACTGTCGCTGGATGGCGAGTTGGCCGAAGGCTGGCAGGCCATGGCCGGTTATGCCTACAGCGTCAGCACCGACGAGGACGATCAACGCATCGTGACCAATATTCCGCGTCACAGCGTGAAGACCTTCACCACCTACCGCCTGCCGGGCGCGCTCAACCAGGTGACCGTGGGCGGCGGGGTAAACTGGCAGAGCAAGTATGGCCAGGACTTGCACACCTTCACCCAAGGCAGTTTCGCGGTGGTCAACCTGATGACCCGCTATGACGTAACCCGCGACCTCAGCGTCAAGCTCAACCTCAACAACGTGTTCGACAAGAAGTATTACGGCTATGCCGACAGTTGGGTGGTGTATGGCGAGCCGCGCAACTTCATGACCAGCATGGAGTATCGTTTCTGATTGGCAGTGGTGAGTCTGGGGCGAGCGCGTCATGCGTGCGCCCCGTCGCAAATTAAAAAACCTTGGCTTCTAGCGCTGATAAGCCTTGCCGAAGTGCCGTTCCAGCCGTGCTTGAATCAGCTCCAGCAGAATCGACAGCACCCAGTAAATCACTGCTGCTGTCGTCAGCATCTCCAGGTAGCGGTAGCTGGAGCGGCCGTAGGATTGCGCAAGGAACATCACCTCCCACACCCCCATTACCGAAATCAGCGAGGAGTCCTTGAGCATTGAAATGAACTGATTGGCCGTGGGGGGGATGATCACCCGCATGGCCTGGGGCAGGATGACGTGGCAGAAGATCTGCGGCGTGCGCATGCCCAAGGCCAGGGCCGCTTCACGTTGACCGCGAGCGACCCCGAGGATACCGGCACGGAAGATCTCGCTCAGGTAGGCCCCATAGTTCAGCGACAACGCAATGATCCCGGCGCTGATGGCGCCCGGTACCAGGCCCACCTGCGGCAGCCCCAGGTAGATCAGCAGAATCTGGATCAGCAGCGGTGTGCCACGGAAGAACGACGTGTAGAAGCTGGCCACACCCACCAGCACCGCGCTGTTCGACAACCGCGCCAGTGCAGCGGCAAAGCCCAGCAGCACGGATACCACCATCGAGCACAGGCACAGGAACAGCGTCAGCGCGGCGCCTTGCAGAAAGCCGTTGGGCCCCAGCTTGAAACCGGCGAGGTTGGGAAACTTCTCCAGAATGATGGCGAACTTCAGATCAAAGCTGAGGAAGAAGGCGACAAACAGCCCGAACAGCGCCAGCCAGGTCAGCAGTAACCGGGTGCGAAAGCCGAAAAGTTCTGTACCCGCAGGTTTGGCCACGGGCTTGGGTGATGGGGGAAAAGTGCTCATTTGCTGATGTCGGCGCCAATCCATTTCTGCGACAGCTTGGCCAGCGTGCCATCAGCCTTCAGCTCGGCAAACACCTGGCGCACCTTGGCATCCCACTCGGGGTCGCCCTTTTCGATGGCTACCGCGTTGGGCTCTTCATACAGCGGGGCGCCGGCCAGCTTGAAGCGCTTGTCCTGCTGCAGGCGCGGCTGCGTGGTCACCAGGTTGGTAATGATGGCGTCCAGGCGCACACCGGCGCCCAGGCCCAAGTCCTGGAAGGCAACGTTCTCGGTGTCGTAAGGCGCAGCCTGCACGAAGTCGAACGGGTAGTCGATCTTCTGGTCTTCCTTGCCTTCGATGACCAGATTCTTGTTCAGGTAGCTCTCGTAGCTCGATGCGCTGATCGAACCCACCTTGCGGCCTTCCAGGTCCTTGGCGCCATGAATGCGCTCATCTGCGGCATTGACCACGATCACGGCAGGCGATGCGTAGTACTCCACGGGGAAGTCGAACACTTCAGCGCGGGCCTTGCTCGGGGTCATCGAGCAGATGCAGATGTCATAGCGGCCGCTCCAGCGGCCAGCGGCGATCACGTCCCAGGACGGCGTTTCCAGGCGCAGCTTGACGCCGAGCTTGTCTGCCACAGCCTTGGCCACATCCACGTCATAACCGTCGAGCTGGTTCTGGTCGTTGAGGAAAGAAAACGGCGGGTAGCTTTCCATCAGCACGTTGACCAGTTCCTTGCGCGATTCAACCCGCTCCAGCGTGGCGCCAGCAAAGGCCTGGGAAGCAGTGGCGAGCAGCACAAGGCCCGCACCGAGCACGGTAGAAAATCGCATGTACATACCTGATATGTTGGGCAAAGGAGTGATAGGGTATTTAATAGTTATAAACGTTCACGAACTAATGAATTTTATTCATAAGAACCTGCAGAGTAGTTATATGAAAGAGCGAGCGATGGTCATTCTTGACGGCGGCATGGGCCGTGAACTGCAGCGCAGTGGGGCGCCCTTCCGGCAGCCGGAATGGTCGGCGCTGGCGCTGAGCGAGGCGCCGGAGGCGGTGGTTGGCGTGCACGCAGCGTTTATCGCGGCCGGGGCACAGGTCATCACCAGCAACAGTTACGCGGTGGTGCCGTTCCACATCGGCGAGGAGCGCTTTGCCAAGGAAGGGCAGCAACTGGCCACTATCGCCGGCCAGCTCGCGCGGCATGCCGCCGATACCGGCGCCCACCCGGTGTTGGTAGCGGGTTCGCTGCCGCCGCTGTTCGGCTCCTATCGCCCGGACCTGTTCCAGCCCGAGCGTGTTGCTCACGTGCTGTCACCCCTGCTGCGGGGCCTGGCTCCCCATGTCGACCTGTGGCTGGCCGAAACCCAGAGCTCGGTAGCCGAGGTGCGTGCCATCCACGCCCACTTGCCGGCAGATGGCAAGCCGTTCTGGGTCTCGTTCACCTTGCAGGACGAAGACATCGACGAAGTTCCGCGCCTGCGCTCCGGCGAGCCGGTGGCCGAGGCCATCGCAGCCGTGGTTGGCCTGGGTGCTGCCGTAGTGCTGTTCAACTGCAGCCAGCCCGAAGTCATTGGCGCAGCGGTCGATGTGGCGCGCTCGGTAATCGAGCAACACAACGCCGACATCGCGATCGGTGCCTATGCCAATGCCTTCCCGCCGCAGCCGAAGGAAGCCACCGCCAACGACGGCCTGGATGAGCTGCGCGAAGACCTGGACCCGCCGGGCTACCTGGCATGGGCCCAGGACTGGCGCAAGCGCGGTGCCAGCATGATCGGTGGCTGCTGTGGTATCGGCCCGGAGCACATCGCCGAGCTGAAGCGTCACTTGCCGTAAAGCCCGAAGGTGGCTGGGCGGCTGTTGCAAGCGCCCGGCCGCCAGCCATTAAAAAAAACGCCACTCAGACCCGGATTCCATCGTTTTTCAGGTTCCCGCCGTGTCCCTATAGTCCGCTGAAGGCCGATCCTGAATCGGTGTACACAACTCAGCCGTGCGGGAACCGGATATGAACAACAACGAGAAAATCGAGGGCAATGCAGCGGCCGGTGTCGGTACGCGAGTGGTGTGGAGCGGGGAGCAGGTACAGCACCCATACAATGCCACCCAGACCCCGATCGTGGTCAGCGCCGCCTACGGCTACAACGATATCGACGTGTGGTATGACGTGGCCCAGGGCAAATTGCCGGGCTACATCTACAGCCGTATGAGCAACCCCACGGTTGCCACCCTGGAGTCGAAGCTGTGCGAGCTGGAGCAGGCCGAGTCGGCAGTGGCGTTCAGCAGCGGCATGGCGGCCATCAGTGCGGTGCTGCATACCTTCCTTTCCAGCGGTAAGCGCGTGGTGTCGACCCGCGACAGCTACGGCGGCACCAACAAGATTTTTGAAGAGTTCCTGCCGCGTATGGGTGTTCAGGTGTGCCTGTGCGATACCCTCGATACCGAGGCGCTGGAGCGCGAAATCGCGGCTGGCTGTGACCTGCTGTACCTCGAAACCCCTACCAACCCCACCTTGAAAGTGCTGGATATCCAGCGCTTGGGCGCTGCTGCCCGGCAAGTGGGGGCTGTGGTGGTGGCCGACAACACGTTCGCCACCCCGCTGAATCAGAACCCGCTGGCCCTGGGCGTGGATGTGGTGGTGCACAGCGCCACCAAGTTCCTGTCCGGTCACGGTGACGTGTTGGGCGGGGTGGTGTGCGGCGCAGAGCCGTTGATGGCACAGGTACGTCACTACCGCGAGATCAACGGTGCTGCGCTGGACCCGTTTTCCGCCTACCTGATCATCCGCGGCATCAAGACCCTGGCGGTACGGCTGCGTCAGCAGCAGGCCAGTGCACAGGTGTTGGCGCAGTACCTGAGCAGCGAACCCCTGGTCGAGGCAGTCAACTACCCCGGCTTGCCTCAGCACCCGGGCCATGCGATTGCCAAGGCGCAGATGCGCGGCTTCGGCGCCATTGTCAGCTTCGTGCTCAAGGGCGGCATGCCCACTGTGGCGCAGTTGCTGCCGCGCCTGAAGTACGCCCACCGGGCGGGCAACCTGGGCGCGGTAGAGACTATCTATGGCCCGGCGCGTACCACCAGCCATGTGGAAAACACCCTCGAAGAACGGCTGGCCCTGGGGATCAGCGAAGGGTTGGTGCGCATTTCGGTGGGCATCGAGGACACCGAGGACTTGCTGGCAGACCTGGCACAGGCGTGTGCAGCGGTGCGCCAGGAGTTGGCCGCAGCAAAGGACTTGCACGGTGACGTGTATGCCAGCCTGGGCCAGGTACAGGCCTGATGCTGGCGCGTAGCACTCACCCGGTGCGGTGAGTGCCACTTCATGAAGTCGAACAAAAACAATATGCAAGGCAATTCGCTTCGCTCTGCCAAGACGGGGTCGTTGCGACGTCCTTGCCCGCCAACTTTCATGAGTAACCCACAATGTCCGTGCAGACAACCACAACTGGAAATCCCCCGGCGCATACCTTCAAGCAAGACATGCAAACCCGCCATATCGTCATGCTGGCACTGGGCGGTGTGATTGGTACCGGCCTGTTTCTCACGTCGGGCTACACCGTTAACCAAGCCGGCCCGTTGGGCGCGGTAATCGCTTACATCCTCGGCGCAATCATGGTTTACCTGGTGATGATGTGCTTGGGCGAACTGGCGGTACACATGCCGGAAGTCGGCTCGTTCAGCAGTTATGCCACACGCTACATCGGCCCGGGCACCGGTTACATGGTGGCCTGGATGTACTGGCTGACCTGGACGGTGGCCATCGGCTCCGAATTCACCGCCGCGGGTATCCTGATGGTGCGCTGGTTCCCCGACACACCGGTATGGATGTGGAGTGCGCTGTTTGGCGCAACGGTGTTCATCAGCAATATCATTTCGGTGCGATCGTTCGCCGAAACCGAATTCTGGTTGTCCTTGGTCAAGGTATTGGCCGTCATCGCCTTTCTGGTGGTGGGCGGTGGGGCCATTCTGGGTGGCTTCGAGATCCAGCAGGCGCACAGTGCAGGGCTGGGCAACTTCACCCGTGAAGGGTTGTTCCCCACCGGTTTCTGGTCAATTGCCATGACCCTGCTGGCAGTGGCCTTTGCCTTCTCCGGTACCGAGCTGATCGGCATCGCCGCTGGCGAAACCAAAGACCCGGAAAAGAACGTCCCCAAGGCTATTCGTACCACTGTGCTGCGCCTGGCGCTGTTCTTCATCGGCACCATCTTTGTATTGGCCACCTTGCTGCCGCGTGAACAGGCCGGGGTTATCGAAAGCCCGTTTGTGATGGTCTTTGCGATGATTGGTATCCCGTACGCGGCCGACATCATGAACTTCGTCATCATCACCGCGCTGCTGTCTGCTGCAAACTCTGGCCTCTACGCCGCTTCGCGCATGCTCTGGACCCTCAGCGACCAAGGCAACATGCCCCGCCGTTACGCCACGCTGTCGCGCCGCGGCACACCCGTCAATGCGATTGTGCTGAGCATGGCTGGCGGGATGGCTTCGCTGTTGAGCGGTGTGTTTGCCCCCGACACCATCTACCTGGCGCTGGTGTCCATTTCAGGTTTGGCAGTGGTGGTGGTGTGGATCAGCATTGCCGCCAGCCAGATTGCATTCCGCCGTCATTACATTGCCAGCGGCGGCAAGCTCGAGGACCTCAAGTTTCGGGTGCGTGGCTACCCGTTCGTACCCTTGGGGGCCATTTTAGGCTGCGTACTGGCCTGCGTTGGCATTGCCTTCGACCCTGCCCAGCGGGTTGCCTTGTACTTCGGTTTGCCCTTCATTGCCTGGTGCTACCTGGCCTATTGGCTGACGTGCAAGTACCGCAGCCGCCGTACAGGCGCGCTGGAAAGCGTCGCCCCAAGTTCCGAGGCCGCCTGAGCAGGTAATACTAGGCCACCGGAACCTAGCCACGAGAAGCCGCCGATGACCCAGAAAACCCTGCCCCCCCTGAATTGGCTGAGAGCCTTCGAAGTGTCGGCGCGTTACTTGAACTTCACCCATGCCGCAGAAGAACTGCACCTTACCCAGGGGGCTGTGAGCCAGCAGATTCGTCACCTGGAAAGCCAGTTGGGGGTCGCGCTGTTCAAGCGTCTGCCTCGGGGGCTGGGGCTGACCGAAGAAGGGCAGTCCTACCTGCCGGTGGTGCAGGACGCGATAAGCCGCCTGGCCGTAGGCACCAACGAGATCTTCGGGCAACGCCAGCGTCGGCCCCTGAAGGTGCGTGGCAGCCTGTCGTTCCTGCACTTCTGGCTAGCCCCTCGGCTGGCCGATTTCCGGCGTTCGCACTCGCAGGTGGACATCCGCTACATCAGCAACCTGTGGGTCAAGGAGTTGGATGCCGAGGATGATCTGGAAATCCGCTGGGGCAGCGGGCAGTGGGCCGGTGTAGAGGCGCAGCGCCTGACTCGCGACGTGCTGGTGCCGGTGTGCGCCCCCGCGCTGCTGGTCGACTGCCCGCTGCACGACCCCCGCGACCTGGCCCGCGTGCCGTTGTTGCATGTGCTGGGCTACGAGGAGGGCTGGGGCTACTGGCTGGAGCGGGTAGGCGCCGATCAGGTCGATTCTTCCAGCGGCCTGCAGTTCGATACGTTGGTGTCGACCATGCGCATGGCAGAACTGGGGCTGGGTGTGGCGCTGGCGCGCTCCTCGCTGGTAGAGGACCTGCTGCAGGAAGGGCGGCTGGTCGCTCCGTTTGCCCAGCGCATCGAGGCAAGCGAGTCGTTCTACCTGGTACGCGGCCTGGGTGAAGCGTTGTCACCGGATGCCCAGGCGTTCAGCCATTGGCTGGTGGCCATGGCGCATCGTTAACTTACGTAGCTATCTGGAGCACCGATGCAGTACACATCCACGCGCGGCAACGAGACACGAGTCGATTTTCGCACGGCGTTGCTTTCCGGCCTGGCCGACGATGGCGGGCTTTACGTACCGACTTCGGTGCCAGTGTTCAGCCCGCAGGAAATTGCCAGCTGGTCGTGGTTGCCTTTCGACGAACTGGCCTGGCGGGTAATGGCACCGTTTGTCGGCGATACTCTCGACGAACCTACTCTCAGAGCACTGGTTAGCGACAGCTATCGCGGGTTCCGCCATCGAGGCATTGCGCCGTTGCAGCAGCTTGGCCATAACGAATGGATCTTGCAGCTGTTCCATGGGCCCACCCGGTCCTCCAAAGACTTTGCCGCGCAGTTGCAGGCGCGCCTTGTGCGGCACTTTTTAGGGGCTGAATGCGAACAGGTCATTCTGGTCGGCGCCAGCAACGGCGATACCGCGGTTGCGGCCATCGAAGCGTTGCGCCATTGCCCTGCGGCAGGCTTGCTGGCGCTGTACCCCAACGCGGGCACGCCCGCCGACCGCGCAGCAGTGATGCGCAGTGCCGTGTCCGACAGCGTGAGCTGCGTGGCCGTGAATGGCAGCTTTGACGACTGCCAGTCGCTGGTGTCGGCGCTGCTGCGTGACTGGCCATGCCCCGGGCTGATTCCGGTCAGCTTCAACTCGACCAACTGGGTCGGCGTGCTGGCGCAGATCGTGTTCTATTTCCATGCTGCGCTACAGCTGGGTGGAGGGGTACGGCCGGTAGGTTTCAGCATCCCCACGGCCAGTTTTGCCGAGATTTATGCAGGGTTCATTGCCCAGAAAATGGGCCTGCCGATCAACCAGATCATCGTTTCCACCAACCGCAACGATGCCCTTCACCGCTTCATCCACTGCAACCGCTACAGCCGTGGCGCTACCAGCCAGACGTTGTCGCCGGTCATGGATTTTTCGCTGTTCTCCAACCTGGAGCGCTTCGTCTGGGAGCTGTACGAGCGCGATGGGGGGGCGACGCGGGCGCTGATGCAGCACTTCGAGGCATGTGGCGAACTGAGCATCGGCAACCGCCAGTGGTTGCATGCGCGCATGCTGTTCGACTCCTATGCCGTGGACGATGCCCTGATTCGCGAAGAAATTGTCACGCTGTTCCACGAAACCGGCAGCGCAGTAGACCCTCATGCCGCGACAGGGGTGTTTGCCGGGCGCCTGCACCGTCGCAACATCGGCGCACCCATCGTCACGCTGGGGCAGTTCGCCCCCGAAAAGTCCGCTGGGCTTCTGGCGGAGCTGGGGGCCTGGCACGGTGAGGTGCCGGCAAGCGTGGTGGATGCAGCAGGTGACGGGTCGCTGCTGGAGCCCGAGAACCTGGCAGGGGTTCATGAGTTGCTGGCCCGGTTGCAGGCCGGGCGATGAAGCGCATCCTCGACCCCCTGGACGAGCGCATTCTCGCCGAGCTCACCGCCAACGCGCGTATCGCCCACGCCGAGCTGGGGTTGAAGGTGAACCTGTCGCGCAATGCGGTACGCCAGCGCATCGAGCGCCTGGAGCGTGATGGGGCCATTCAGGGCTATACCCTGCGCATCGGAGAGGGGCGACGGCCCGCGTCGCTGATCAACGCGGTGATCTTTGTCTACCGCTATGACCGCATGCGCGGTGAGGCGGTGCTGGATGCGCTGCGCCAGATCCCCGAGGTGATCCACTGCGAAGTGCTCAGTGGCGAGTTCGACCTGATGCTGCGCGTCGAGGCCTCAAGCCCGGAGCGGGTGCATCATGTGTGGAAGGAAATCGCCGCCATGCCCGGGGTGGAGAACACAGTGACTTCGTTCGTGTTGGCCGCAGTGGTCTGAACCGCTTCTTTGCACCGGCTACCATCACGCCGCCCGGGTTTGCGCCCTGGCGGCGTTTTGCGTTTTTGCCCTGGCGCAGGCATGCGCTTTCTACTGGCCAGTTTGGCCAATAAATACAGCGGATTGCCATATTCAACTGGCATCGCACGGTGCTTACGCTTGTCCTCATCGACCCACCGCCTGGAAAGGACAGCAAACCATGACCGAATACAAAATTGCACTCGTTGGCTTTGGTGGCGTGAACCGCGCCCTGGCCCAACTGATCGCCGAACGCAACGCACGCTGGCAGCAAGAACTGGGCTTTGGCCTGAAGATCGTAGGCGTCACCGACCTGTTCCTGGGGTCGGTGATCGACCGCGACGGCCTGGATGCCGCCGTGCTGGCCGCACTGCCGGCCCAGAAGGGCGCGCTGGCGCAAATCCCTCAAGGTTCGGCTGAGGCGTTCAATGAATCGGTGATCAAGCAGTCGGGCGCCGACATCATCGCCGAGGCCACATTCACCAACCCCAAAGACGGTGAGCCGGCGGCTACCTTCTGCCGTTGGGCGCTGGAAGCTGGCAAGCATGTGGTCACTACCAACAAGGGGCCGATTGCCTTGCATGCCGAGGCGCTCAAGGCCTTGGCCAAGGCAAACAATGTGTCGTTCGAATACGAAGGCGCCGTGATGAGCGGCACCCCGGTGCTGCGCATGGCCCGCCAGACGCTGGCGGGTGCGGGCCTGGTGGGCTTCGAGGGCATTCTCAACGGTACCTCGAACTATGTACTCACGCGCATGGAAGAGGGGCTTGGTTTTGACGAAGCAGTGGCCCAGGCACAAGCGCTTGGTTTTGCCGAGGCTGACCCGACCGCCGATGTGGAAGGCCATGACGTGCGCCTGAAGGTGGTGATCCTTGCCAACGAATTGCTCGGTGCCTGCCTGCAGGTGGGTGACGTTGCCTGCAGCGGTATCAGTGCCATCGACAGCGCGGCTATCCAGCGGGCACAGGCAGCGGGCGAGCGCTGGAAACTGATCGGCAGCGCCAGCCGTGAACAAGATGGTTCGGTGCGCGCCAGCGTTCAAGCGAAGTTGTTGCCTGGCCATCACCCCCTGGCGGGTATTTCCGGCGCCACCAATGCACTGGCGTTCGACACCGAGTTGCTGGGGGCTGTAACCGTGTCCGGCCCGGGGGCGGGGCGTATCGAAACGGCTTTTGCCCTGCTGTCGGACATCGTCGCCATTCACACGGCCGGTCATTGGGCCTGAGGAGCAACGTTCATGAGCCTGACTTCGGTATCGCGGGTACTTGTGCAGCAACCCGACTTGATCGATGTGTACAACCCCTTCGACGGCAGCCTGGTTGGCAGCGTCGACAACCTCGGGGCAGAGGCGGTGCCCGCCTTGCTCGCCCGTGCCCGTCAGGGTGTGCGTGAAAGCGCGGCGCTGCCCCGGCACCGCCGGGCCCGTATTCTGGAACACGCCGCCCAGCTCATTGAGCGGGATGCGGCAGACTTTGCCGGCCTGATTGTCGATGAAGCGGGCAAGACCCTGCGCCAGGCCGAAAAGGAGGTCAAACGCTGCATCAACACGCTCAAGCTGTCTGCAGAAGAGGCGCGACGCAACGCCGGTGAAGTGGTGCCTTTTGATGCCTACGAAGGCTCCGAGTCGCGCCAGGGCTGGTTCACCCGCGAGCCACTGGGATTGATTCTGGCCATTACCCCGTACAACGACCCGCTTAATCTGGTCGCGCACAAGCTGGGGCCAGCGCTTGCAGGGGGCAACGCGGTGATTCTGAAACCTTCGGAGCTGGCCCCACTTTCTGCCCTGAAACTGGTGCAGTACCTGATTGAAGCAGGGCTGCCGGAGGCAGTCGTCACGGTAGCCACAGGGGGCGCCGAGCTGGGCAAAGCACTGGTGGCCGTGCGTGAAGTGCGCATGGTTTCCTTTACAGGCGGCTTCGCGACAGGTGAACAGATTGCGCAGGGGGCCGGCCTGAAAAAGCTTGCCATGGACCTGGGCGGCAATGCCCCGGTGTTGGTGCTCAAGGATTGTGACTTTGAAGCCACCGTCGAGTCGTGCGTGTCGGGCGCGTTCTGGGCAGCCGGGCAGAACTGCATTGGCACCCAGCGCATCCTCATAGATGCCTCGATCTATGAGGCGTTCCGTGCACGCTTCGTGGCATTGACCCAGGCGATGGTATGGGGCGATCCGGGCCGACGCGAAACCGACATGGGGCCGATGATCACCGAAGCGGCGGCACGGCAGATCGAAGAACGCGTCAACCAGGCGCTGCAAGGCGGTGCCCGCCTGCTCTGCGGCCACCAGCGGCAAGGCGCGGTGTATGCGCCAACAGTGCTGGAAAGCGTTGATCAGGCCAGCCGGCTGTGGCTTGAAGAGGCCTTTGCACCGGTGGTGATACTGGCGCCCTTCGAGGCTATCGAGCAGGCGATAGCACTGGCCAACGCCCCGGAGTACAGCTTGCATGCCGGTGTGTTCACCCGTGACCTGTCGTTGGCGTTAAGCCTGGCCCGGCGGATCGAGGCTGGTGGTGTAATGATCAACGATTCCTCTGACTACCGCTTCGATGCCATGCCATTTGGTGGCGCCAAGTATGGAAGCCTTGGGCGTGAGGGGGTGCGGTTCGCCTACGAGGACATGACCCAACCCAAAGTCGTCTGCCTTAACCAGATGGGTTGAGGGGAGGCAACCGGTCCGGGCCTGCTTCGCTTTGACGGGTACCACGGGTCAACGCACAAACCGTGGTATTGCCCGTACGTAGATCAGTTCGCTCACCAGCTCTACCAAGGTTTGCGTGATCACGGCTGCCGCCGCCAACCCGCGTATTTCCTCAGGCAGCGCCAGTGCCAGCGGCAGTACTACCAGTGAGTTTCGCGTGGCGGCGCTGAAGGTCACCGAGCGTGCCTCGGTGGCCGGCAGGCGCAGCAGCCGCGCCGAGATGAACCCCAGCGCTGGCGCCAGCAGCATGAAGCCGATGTACACCGGAATCACCGGCAGCAAACGGTCGAAATCACGCAGCACCACTGCAATCTGCGAAGCAATCACCACCACCAGCACCAAGGCCATCGCAGGCACCGGCAGCCATGCCCAGGCATCGTTCCAGGCCGAAACTGCACGCGAGCGCCGGGCGCCTGCGCTGGTGAGTACGGCGAGTGCCATCGGCAACACGATCAGCAACACGAAGGCTTCCACGAACGGCGTGATGGAGATGGCCACATCGTTGTTGTCACCGAGCATCAGCGCCAGATAGATCGGCAGCATTACCAGCTGCAGCAACAGCAGCACGGGGGTTGCTGCAAGTGTCAGGCGCGCGTCGCCTTTGCCGAGGTGGGTAAACACCACCACGTAATCGATGCAAGGCGTAAGCAGCACCAGCAAGGCACCGACGAGAATCGCCGGGTGCTCCACCAACCCACGGGTGATGGCCCAGACCAGCACTGGCACGAGAATGAAGTTGGCCAGTAGCAGGGCGCTGACGAAGCGGCGGTTACCCAAGCCTTGGCGCAGGTCCAGGAAAGGGATTTGCAGAAACATCGCATACATCAGTACGGCGATGGCGGGGGTGACCAACGCTTCAAGTTGGCGCGCAGTGCCGCTGGCCAGCAGGCCGAAGGCAACGGCGGCGAGTACTGCGGCGAAATAGAGGGGAATCTGGCGGGTTTCCAGCTGTTCTCTGGTCAAGGTGCATCCTGCGCGTTAGGGGCTTTCAATAAAAAGCCCGGCGCTAGGCCGGGCTTTTTCACTTCAGGCAGTCGCCAATCAGTTGCCGTACACCGGCAGCTTCTTGCAGATGGCCTTGACCTTCTCACGCACGGCGTCGATCACCGCTTCGTTGTTCAGGTCAGCCAGGATGTCGCAGATCCAGCCGGCCAGCTCTTTGCACTCAGCTTCTTTGAAACCACGGGTGGTGACGGCTGGGGTGCCGAAACGCAGGCCCGAGGTGACGAACGGGGAACGTGGGTCGTTCGGTACCGAGTTCTTGTTGACGGTGATGAAGGCTTTGCCCAAGGCGGCGTCAGCGTCCTTACCGGAGATTTCCTGCTTGATCAGCGACAGCAGGAACAGGTGGTTCTGGGTGCCACCGGACACCACGTCGAAGCCACGCTCGATGAACACGCTGGCCATGGCCTGGGCGTTTTTCACGACTTGCTGCTGGTAGGTCTTGAACTCAGGCTGCAGGGCTTCTTTGAAGCAGATGGCCTTGGCAGCGATGACGTGCTCCAGCGGGCCGCCCTGGGCGCCTGGGAACACAGCCGAGTTCAGCTTCTTCTCGATGTCGGCGTTGGCACGGGCCAGGATCAGGCCGCCACGTGGACCGCGCAGGGTCTTGTGGGTGGTGGTGGTGACAACGTCGGCGAACGGAACAGGGTTCGGGTACACGCCAGCGGCAACCAGGCCGGCAACGTGGGCCATGTCGACGAACAGGTAGGCACCGACTTTGTCGGCGATTTCGCGGAAGCGGGCGAAGTCCAGCACCTGCGAGTAGGCCGAGAAGCCGGCAACGATCATTTTTGGCTTGTGCTCGACAGCCAGGCGCTCGACTTCGTCGTAGTCGATCAGGCCGTTGCCGTCGATGCCGTACTGGATGGCGTTGTACAGCTTGCCCGACGAGCTCACCGAAGCACCGTGGGTCAGGTGGCCACCGTGGGCCAGGCTCATGCCCAGGATGGTGTCACCGGCCGACAGCAGGGCCAGGTAGACAGCGGCGTTGGCCTGGGAGCCGGCGTGCGGCTGGACGTTGGCGTAATCGGCGCCGAACAGTTCCTTGGCACGGTCGATGGCCAGTTGCTCGACGATGTCGACGTACTCGCAACCACCGTAGTAACGCTTGCCTGGGTAGCCTTCGGCGTACTTGTTGGTCAGGACCGAGCCCTGAGCGTCCATGACTGCCGGGCTGGTGTAGTTTTCCGAAGCGATCAGCTCGATATGCTCTTCCTGGCGCAGGGCTTCTTGCTGCATGGCTTCGAAGAGCTCGGCGTCGTACTTGGCAATGGTCAAATCACGGCTGAACATGGCGGTCCTCAAGGATCGGGGTAGTTTGGGGGGGCATTCTAACCGATTGATTCGCGGCTGGCATATGAAGTGGCATCAAGTCGCGGACCAATGGGGCTCATGTTGCATCCCGCGCCGTGTCTGGGCTGGGCGGGCATTCGAGTTGACTTTTAAGTCCGGTTTTTGGGCCGGTGCATGCAGCATCAATGGAACATGAACAATGTCTCGTTGGCGAACTGCGCCTCGAACTGATGCGCTGGCATCGGCCGGCCGAACAGGTAGCCCTGCACTTCGTCGCAGCCATGCTCGCGCAAAAACTCCAGCTGCTCGTGGGTTTCCACGCCCTCGGCGATTACCGCCAGGTTGAGGCTGTGGGCCATGGCAATGATTGCCCGGGCAATCTGCGCGTCCTGCTCGCCTTCGGGCAGGCCATCAACGAAGGTGCGGTCGATCTTCAGCACGTCGATAGGGAACTGCTTGAGGTAGTTGAGCGATGAGTAGCCGGTGCCGAAGTCGTCCACCGCAATGCTCAGGCCGAGGTTTTTCAGGCTGGCAAGAATCTGTAGCGCCTCGCTCACTTCGCGCATCAGGATACTTTCGGTCAGCTCCAGCTCCAGGCACGCCGGTGGCAGGCCGCTTTCTTCAAGAATGTTGGCAATCCGCGTGCCCAACTGGCCGTCGGAGAACTGCCGCGCCGAAATGTTCACCGACACCTTCGGCACCCGCACCTTGGCCTTGTGCCAAGCCTTGAGCTGGCGGCTGGCCTCGCGCAGCACCCAGTCGCCCACGTCTACCACCAGGCCCAGTTCCTCGATCACCGGGATGAAGTCGCCCGGCGGCACCAGGCCACGGGTCGGGTGGCGCCAGCGCAGCAGCGCTTCGGCGCCGGTCAGGCGCTTGCCGTCGCCGCTGAACTGCGGCTGGTAGTAGAGGATGAACTCGTTCTGCTCCATGGCGTGGCGCAGGTCGCTTTCCAGCTCCAGGCGCTCCAGGGCGCTGGCGTTCATTTCGGCCTGGTAGAACTGGAAGTTGTTCTTGCCGCGTTCCTTGGCGTGGTACATGGCGGTGTCGGCGTTTTTCATCAGCTGGCTCAGTTCGCTGCCATCTTGCGGGCTGAGGGCAATGCCGATGCTGGCCGTGACGAAGAACTCGCGGTTTTCCAGCACGAACGGCCGCACCAGGCTGCCGAGGATGTTCTCGGCCACGTGGATGGCGCGGTTGAGCGCCAGTTCGCGGCTGGGGCGCGGTTGCAGCAACAAGGTGAACTCGTCGCCGCCCATGCGCGCCACGGTGTCGTCGTCATCCACGCAGGCCAGCAGGCGCAGGGCCATGTCCTTGAGCATGCGGTCGCCGGCGGCATGGCCGAGGGAATCGTTGATCGGCTTGAAACGGTCGAGGTCGAGGAACATCAGCACCACCCAGGCCTTTTGCCGTTCGGCCTGCTGCAGGGCGTTGTACAAGCGGTCCTGGAACAGGGTGCGGTTGGGCAGGTGGGTGAGGGCGTCGTAGTAGGCCAGGCGGTGGATGCGCTGTTCGCTGGCTTTGCGCTCGCTGATATCGGTGAAGAAGCACACGTAGCTGGCCAGGTCGCCTTCGTCGTCCAGCACCGCGGTAATGCCGACCCAGGCGGGGTAGTGGTCGCCGTCACGGCGCTTGAGCCACACCTCGCCCTCCCAGCTGCCGCGCTGGTACAGTTGCTTGACCACATAGCGCAGGTGGCCTTCCTGCTGTTCGTCCACGGTGAGCATGCCCGGCAATTGGTCGAGCACTTCACTGACGGCATAACCACTGACGCGGCTGAACGCCTCGTTGGCCTGAACGATGTAGCCGGCCGGGTCGGTGATGAGAATGGCTGAAGTGGAATGCTCGAATACCGTCGCGGCCATGCGCAGGTCTTTTTCGGCACGGCGCTGCTGGCTGATGTCACGGCCCACCCCAAGCACGCCTTCAAAGCGCTGGTCATCGTCCCACACCAGCACCAGGCGCAGTTCGATGGGGATCTTGCGGCCATCGCCGCGCAGGCAGTCGAACACGAACAGCTGCGTCGGCAACTGGCTGCGCAGCTGGGCCAGTTGAACCGGGTCGTCCATCGCCTTGCTGACGCGCTCCATCAGGCTGTAGATGCCGGTGAGCTGGGCCGGGTTGGCGATGATCGACTGCCAGCCGTTGGCGAAAATCCAGTCAGCCTGATAGCCCAGCACGCTCTGCACCGAAGGGCTGACGTAGTTGAGTTTGAGCAGGCTGTCGGTGGAGAAGATCACGTCGCTGATGCTTTCGGCCAGCATGCGGTAGCGCTGTTCGCTGTCACGCAGCGACTGGCTGGCCTCGATCTGCACGGTCACGTCCTTACCCACGCCGATGATGCGCGTTACCAAGCCTTCAGCGTCACGGGTCAACACCTGCTCGCGAATCTCATAGCAGCGCCAGCCGCCATCACGGTGGCGGAAGCGCAACTGGCAGTGCAGCGGTTGGTCATGGCCGTTGTCGCGCTGTTGCTGGCGCAGGGCCTGATAGTGCGCGGCGTCTTCGGGGTGCAGCAGCAGTTCCCAGAAGCGGTCGCCCATCTGTGCAAGCTCGGTGCGGTCGTAACCCAGGGTCTGGCCAAGATGGCGATTGCTGAAGATCATCCGCTGGCTGAGCACGTCCTGCACGTACAGCTGGTCGGGGACTGTGCGCACCACATCCGACCAGAAGCTTTCGCGCTCCAGCAGCGACAGTTCCACCTGCTTGCGGCTGGTGATGTCGCTGATGCTGAGAATGACTGCCTGATAGTCGCGGCGCTGTTGCGGCAGGCGTGCCATCAGCCACAGGTGCAGCTCGCCGCCCAGCGGCGCCGGCAGGCGTACTTCAAGCTCCAGCAGCGGGCGTTGTTCGATCAGCGCGTCGATCAGTTGCATGCCGATGCTGTCGCGGCCATCGCCAGTGCCGTCGATCAGCCGTTGCCAGGCACCTTCGTGGCACTCGATATTCAGCAACTGGCGAGCGACCTGGTTGACCTCGGTGATTTTCAGCTCCAGCAGCAGCGAGCGGCGCAGGTTCGGGTCCAGGGCCAGGCTGTGCTTGAGCGCGGCGCGGTTGCGCAGGTGATAGCGGTCGAGCTGGCCGGGCAGGCTGGACAGGTCGAGCACACACAAGGCCACGCCGGTGCCTTCGAAAATTTCCTGGTAGCGCCGGCGGTCTTCCTGCAGCGCGCGCTGGCGGCGGCGCATGTTGATCAGGGCCAGCACCGGCAGCAGGGCGCAGAACAGCACCAGCAGGCATTTTCCGATCAGCGCAGGCAGCAGTTTCTGCTGGGTCAGTTGGGCATCGAACAGGCCGCGCAGCTGCCAGGTGCTGTTGTCGATAAAGGCCAGCATCACGCTCTGTAGCGGCTCGCTGCTGGTGTCGGTCGGCGCGTGGCGCTGCAATACCTCGCCGCTGCGGCTGTTTTCCAGCAACCACAGGGGGTGGCCGGCGCCATCGAGGTGTACGGTAAGGGTGCGGTAGTAGTCGGGCGACAGGCGCAGCAGCCAGTAGCCACGGTCCTGCTCAGGGGACTGACGCAGCAGCAGGTAGAGGGTGCGGTTGTCGGCTGAATTGGTGAAGAAGTAGGGGCGGCCCTGGTTCAGCGTGAGCAACTCGTCAAGCAACTGGCGGTCGGGGCTGCCGGCCAGGCTGTCGGTGCGCAGTTGCCCTGCGCTGTCCAGCCAGGCCACGCTTTGCAGGGCAGGCAGGCGCTGGCGCAGGGTATCGACCAGGCTCGGCAGGGCGGCGGGCGTCGGCGGATTGACGTAGGGCTGCACCACATTGACTGCCTGCTGCGCCTTGAACGCCATGTTCAGGCTCAGGTGGTCGGCCAGCTCCGCAGTGGCGTCCAGGCTTTGTTTGCGCAGGTCGGCCTGGGTGTGGTTGAACTGGGCGAAAAGCTGCCACAGCAGCAGGCCCAGCAGGATCAGGGCCAGCATCGCCAACGCACCCTTGACCGACCCGCGCAGGGTGCTGGCAGGTGCCTGTGGCGCGGTCCGCAATGACGACGAATGAGTAAGGTTGGTCAAGCGTTGATCCTGCGATTGGGCTGGCGATGGCAGGGAAGGATCATGCACGGTGTGTGCCGGTGTCTGGTTGGCGCACCACGGTGGCGCACTATAAGGCCGGACACCCGAAACCGGCTAGCATGCCTAGAATTATGGCAAAGTGCCAGCCGTGTTGGCCATGGTGCCGGTCCGGTGGTTCGGCAAGCCCCTGCGACCTGTGCGAGAATAACCCCCGCTTTACATGACAACGCATCGGAGATGTTCGGTTTTGGTTACTCACTTTTCCTCCAATGGCCTCGATTCCGCCTGTGGGCGCAGCAGTCAGACCCTTGTCAGCACTGCCGTGACCGAGGACGTATCCTGCAAGACCTGCCAGCGCTCGCTGGTAAAACCTGACGCTGCCGCCAGCGCCAAGGGCAAGGCCCCATCGCTGGCTGAGCTGCGCAAGACCGCCAAGGCGGCAGCAGCGCCAACGCCAGTAGAGGCTACGGCCAAGGTGGTCAGCACTGCGCCTGCGGCTGTCAAACCGGCCAATAATGTGGCCGAGCAGCAACCCGCCCGTAGCGGTGGCTTTAGCGTGAAGTCTTCCTGGGCTGCGCGCCTGGCCGAGCAGGGCGACCGTTGCCGGTTGCCGCGGGGCAAGGGCAAGCAGCGTAAAGTCTGATCCACTTTCGGCTGCTGTGCCGGCCTCTTCGCGGGGCAAGCCCGCTCCCACAGGGATCTTTGATTGCTTCGGCCCTGTGGTGAACCTGTGGGAGCGGGCTTGTCCCGCGAAGAGGCCGGCAGAGGCAGCAAATTCCTCCCAGAGATCACACCGATCCCTGCCCACCATCGACCCCTCCTATGCAACGCCGCGCGTTGGCGTAGAATGGTCGTCTTTGTTCAATGACTTCCAAACACACATCCCCTGGCCATGCTGCCCGGGCGATCGTCGATGTCTTTACCTATCTGAATTAGAGGGCTTGGTTTTGGCTCAATACGTCTACACCATGCATCGGCTGAGCAAGGTCGTGCCGCCGAAGCGGGAAATTCTCAAGAACATTTCCCTGTCGTTCTTCCCGGGTGCCAAGATTGGCGTGCTCGGCCTGAACGGTGCCGGTAAATCGACCCTGCTGCGGATCATGGCGGGCGTCGACAAGGAATTCGACGGCGAAGCCCGTCCGATGCCCGACATCAACGTTGGTTACCTGCCACAGGAACCCCAACTGGACCCGACCAAGACCGTGCGCGAAGTGGTCGAGGAAGCGGTCAGCGTGATCAAGGACGCCCAGGCACGCCTGGACGAGGTCTACGCCGCCTACGCCGACCCGGATGCCGACTTCGACAAGCTGGCCGCCGAGCAGGCCAAGCTGGAAGCCATCCTGCAGGCCGCCGATGGCCACAACCTGGAGCGCCAGCTGGACGTCGCCGCCGATGCCCTGCGCCTGCCGGCCTGGGACGCAAAAATCGAGCACCTGTCTGGTGGTGAGAAGCGCCGTGTGGCCCTGTGCCGCCTGCTGCTGTCGGCCCCCGACATGCTGCTGCTCGACGAACCGACCAACCACCTGGATGCCGATTCGGTGGCGTGGCTTGAGCGCTTCCTGCACGACTTCCCGGGCACCGTGGTAGCCATTACCCACGACCGTTACTTCCTCGACAACGTCGCTGGCTGGATCCTGGAACTGGACCGCGGCGCCGGCATCCCGTACGAAGGCAACTACTCGGGCTGGCTGGAAGCCAAGTCGGATCGCCTGGCGCAGGAATCCAAGCAGCAGAGCGCTCACGAAAAGGCCATGAAAGAGGAACTGGAGTGGGTGCGTAAAGGCGCCAAGGCTCGCCAGTCCAAATCCAAGGCCCGTCTGCAACGCTTCGAAGAAATGCAGTCGCAGGAATTCCAGAAGCGCAGCGAAACCAACGAGATCTACATCCCGGCTGGCCCGCGCTTGGGCGACAAGGTCATCGAGTTCAAGAACGTCTCCAAAGGCTACGGCGACCGCGTGCTGATCGACAACCTGTCGTTCGCCATGCCTAAAGGCGCCATCGTCGGTGTGATCGGTGGTAACGGTGCCGGTAAGTCGACCCTGTTCCGCATGCTGATGGGCAAGGAACAACCGGACTCGGGCAGCATCGAAGTCGGTGAAACCGTGCAGCTGGCCTGTGTGGACCAGAGCCGCGAGGACCTGGACGGCGGCAAGACCGTGTTCCAGCAGGTTTCCGACGGCTCCGACATGATCAAGATCGGCAGCTACGAGATCCCGTCGCGCACCTACGTTGGCCGCTTCAACTTCAAGGGTGGCGACCAGCAGAAGTTCGTCAAGGACCTGTCCGGTGGTGAGCGTGGCCGCCTGCACCTGGCCCTGACCCTGAAGGAGGGCGGTAACGTCCTGCTGCTCGACGAACCGTCCAACGACCTCGACGTCGAAACCCTGCGTTCGCTGGAAGAAGCCCTGCTGGACTTCCCGGGCGCCGCGATTGTGATTTCCCACGACCGTTGGTTCCTGGACCGTGTGGCCACTCACATCCTGGCGTACGAAGACGACTCGAACGTGATGTTCTTCGAAGGTAACTACACCGAGTACGAAGCCGACCGCAAGAAGCGCCTTGGCGATGCTGCTGCCCAGCCGCACCGTGTACGGCACAAGAAGCTGGCCCAGTAAGCCGGTTTTTTGATGCACAAGAATGGGGCCTTCAAGGGCCCCATTTTTGTGCCTGGCCTACACCTGAAGACACCGTTTCTGGCGCCTATTTTGTATACATTTATATAAACGCACCAAATAATTTCAAAAAAACGACATTTCGCCCTATTCCAGTGCGATTGCTTCTTGGTACATTCGAAAAAAAACCAATAAGTCCAATCCCTTTGGTGAGATGTCTACCATGATCGAATCTGTCGACAATTTCCTTGCGCGCCTGCAGCAGCGTGACCCCGGCCAGCCGGAGTTCCACCAGGCGGTGGAAGAGGTACTGCGCACCCTCTGGCCGTTCCTCGAAGCCAACCCTCACTACCTGCAATCCGGCATTCTCGAGCGCATCGTCGAGCCCGAGCGCGCGGTGCTGTTCCGCGTGTCGTGGGTGGATGACCAAGGCAAGGTCCAGGTCAACCGGGGCTACCGCATCCAGATGAACAGCGCCATCGGCCCGTACAAGGGCGGCCTGCGCTTCCACCCGTCGGTGACCCTGAGCGTGCTCAAGTTCCTGGCCTTCGAGCAGACCTTCAAGAACTCCCTCACCTCGTTGCCCATGGGCGGCGGCAAGGGCGGCTCGGACTTCGACCCGAAAGGCAAGAGCGACGCCGAAGTGATGCGCTTCTGCCAGGCGTTCATGAGCGAGCTGTACCGCCACATTGGCGCTGACTGCGACGTACCGGCCGGTGACATCGGTGTGGGTGCCCGCGAAATCGGCTTCATGTTTGGCCAGTACAAGCGCCTGGCCAACCAGTTCACATCGGTACTGACCGGTAAAGGCATGACTTACGGCGGCAGCCTGATTCGCCCAGAGGCCACCGGCTATGGCTGTGTGTACTTTGCCGAGGAAATGCTCAAGCGCCAGGACAAACGTATCGACGGCCGCCGCGTAGCGGTTTCCGGGTCGGGCAACGTGGCCCAGTATGCGGCGCGCAAAGTGATGGACCTGGGCGGCAAGGTAATTTCGCTGTCCGATTCCGAAGGCACCCTGTACGCCGAAGCCGGCCTGACCGACGCCCAGTGGGACGCGGTCATGGAACTGAAGAACGTCAAGCGTGGCCGCCTCAGCGAACTGGCCGCTCAGTTTGGCCTGGAGTTCCGCAAGGGCCAGACGCCGTGGAGCCTGCCGTGCGACATCGCCCTGCCGTGCGCCACGCAGAACGAACTGGGCGCCGAAGATGCCCGCACCCTGCTGCGCAATGGCTGCATTTGCGTGGCCGAAGGCGCCAACATGCCGACCACCCTGGAAGCTGTGGATATCTTCCTGGACGCCGGCATTCTGTATGCCCCGGGCAAAGCCTCCAACGCCGGTGGCGTGGCCGTGTCGGGCCTGGAGATGTCGCAGAACGCCATGCGTCTGTTGTGGACTGCCGGTGAAGTGGACAGCAAGCTGCACAACATCATGCAGTCGATTCACCATGCTTGCGTGCACTACGGTGAAGAGGCCGATGGCCGTATCAACTACGTCAAAGGTGCGAACATCGCCGGCTTCGTGAAAGTGGCTGATGCGATGCTGGCTCAGGGCGTGGTCTGATCCGAAGCCTTTGGGGCCGCACAGCGGCCCCTTAGGACTCAGCTTCGATATCGATAATCTCGATCACCTGATCCCCCACCGGCCGCCGCCAAACCACTTCATCCCCAGGTCCCGCGCCCAGCAAGGCCTGCCCCAACGGCGACCCCCAGTTGATCAGCCCTCGCCCAGCATCTGCTTCATCCTCACCTACCAGCTGTACCACCTGCTCCTGGTCCTGGGCATCCACAAACCGCACCCGGCTACCAATCTGCACCTTGTTCCGCGAGGTCACCGCCGGTACCACCTGGGCACTCTGCACCCGCGCGCTGAAGTAACGCAGGTCCCGTTCGGTATCGGCCAGCCGTTGCTTGTCGCCACGTTCGCCCTGCGCCTGCAATTCGCTGCGCAAGGCATTCAGGTCGGCCACGCGTGCCTGCAGTTGGCGCAGGCCGTTGGCGGTGACGTAATTGGGTTGGTCGCTGACGCGTCTCTCTACAGGCTGGTCGGCCTGGGCGGCAGCCTGGTCTTCGTTGACGAATGCTCGGCTCATGCAGGGCCTCCTTGTGCAGGAGACCATCATGGCAGGCCACCGGTTTCAAGGGATGTCCGTTTGCGACTCAGTTATGGCGATAAGCCTTGGCGGCACCGCGGTCCTTTTCCTGTTCCCACTCGCGGTCGCGCTGGTCCCAGAAGCGCTCGTGGTATTCACGCTGCTCCTCACTGTTCTGCATGGCATGGCACTGGCGGAAGCCATCGTCCCAGCCGGTCTCGTACTGGCGCTCGTGCAGGTAGCGCGGCACGTTTTTGCTGAAGCCGCCCACCATCAACCCGGCCGCCTGGCGGCCACTGCTGCAGCCGTCCTGGAAACCATCGGCATAGGCGGGGGGATAGCCGTGATTGAGCATCTGCTCGTGGGTGGTTTCGCAACCTGACAGCAACAACGCAATGCACACGCCGAACCAGTACCGCGACATAACCACCAGACCCTCTCGTTGATAGTGGAGAGTCTAGGTGGCGATTTGTCGGGGACCTGTCAAAACAGTGTCAAAGAGTCGGTTGGGTCACACTGCGTTGCTGGCCACACTGGCCCATTCGCGGGCACGCCCGCGAAAGGCCGCAAAGCGGCCTCAGTAGTGATACCACTTCAGCTCCAGCATCACCTCGTTCTGCGCCGTGGCCAGGTGGCTGAACTCGCGCGAAGCACTCAAGCGCAACCCCAGGTTCTGGCTGATTTCCCACTGCTGGTTCAGGCTCACACTGCGCCGCACTTCGCCATTGGTGAAGTAGTCGCCTTTGGCCTCCAGCGTCATGTTGCCCAAGCCGTTGCGCCACAGCACGCCGCCATTGAACCCCGCCGCCGGGGCGATGAACTGGGCGAAGTCGTTGTGATGCTCGACCCGCACCGTGCCCAGGGCAAACCCCAGCAGCCCGTCGGCCAGTTGCCAGGTGCCACCGGCGCCGCCGTTCACGTGGCTTACCAGCACCTCGTCATCATGCTTGCCCGGCACCCGCTCCAGGCCGCCGGCCACTTGCCACGACCAGGGTTTGAGCAGCTCGTTACGGGGTGTCAGCGAGCGAATGGTGGCCAGGTCCAGGCGCTGAACCTGCCAGTCGTTGCCTTCGTATTGGCGGACCTTGAGCTGCAGGATCTCGATCTGCGCACCCAGCGGGAAGCCGTAGGCATTGTCGTTCAGGTCGTGGTAGGCCATGCGCAGGCCGTACTCGGCGTAAGCACGGTCTTCACGGGTGCCTGCGCCGAGCTGCCAGGTGCGCGAGTCGTGGCCGTCTTCGGGCAGGCCGGGGCGCTCGATCTGCAAGGGGGGCGGGGGGTTGCTGTTGATCGCCCGCAGCAGCTCGAAGCTGCGTTTCGCTTGCCCGGGGTCGCGTTCCTGGCCATTGGCCCGGTAGCGCTCCAGGCGGTACGCGGCGTCCTGCACCAACGCCTGGCGTTCACGGGGCAGGGCCTTGAATTCGGGGCTCTGCAACTGTGCAGTGTTGGCACTCATGGCCAGCACCTGCTGCTTTTCGGCGTGGTCGAGTGGCTCTGCCCGGGCCAGCAACTCACGTTCACGGGAGGGGCGGTAGGTCTCGCTGGCGACCATGCCGGACTGCTTCACGGCCTTCACCGTATCGGTCGGGATGGCGGTCAGCGGGAACTGCGAGGTCAGGTCCAGGCTCGGCCGGGCCACCTGCAGCAATTCCAGCAGCCGGTACGAGCAGTTTTCGTCGAAGAAAAAGTAGTCGAACTGGATCTGCTTCAGTTCCCACACATGCTCGACCATGCGCCCGGTTTCTTCGGGGGTGAGGTCCAGCTGGTATTCCCACAGGTCGCGGTTTTCCAGGCTGCGGTATTCGGACAGCTTTTCCTGGTAGGGCATCATCGCGAACAGCCCGGGGTAACCGCCCATCAGGCCCTTCCAGGCGTACAGGATGCTGTTGTCGCTGCCTTCGATGTAGGCGCCGAAGTTGATCGCGTAGCTCAGCAGCGTGGTGTCGTCGTTGCGGGTGCTGGACTGGTCGATGCGCAGCAGGGTGTGGCCGAACATCGACGACGGGCTGTTCAGGTAGGCCGCCGGGAAGATCAGCGCGGCGCTGTGCGGGTCGATCGATGCGTACCAGGTCTTGAATTCCTGGCAGTCCGGTTGCGGCAAACCTTTCAGGTCGAGCTGTTCGCGCAGCCAGCGGGTACGCGCGGGGAACACGCATTGGGCGTGCTTGTCGCCGAGGCTGGCCGGGGCATACAGCGCTTCGACCGTGGCTTGCAGCTCTTGGTCGGGGTGATGCGCACCGTCCTTGGCAAGGAAGAAGGCGTCATCGTCCACATAGCTACGCCAGCCGCCGAGCTTGGCGGTTTCGTAGTGACCAATGGCGAGCCAGTAAGGGGTATTGGCCAGTTGCTGGAGGCGGCCTTGGTCCAGCACGGGCGCAGCATGAACAGGGGCGCAAGCAAACAGCGCCAGGCAAGCGAGGCGTTTGAGCATATCGGGCAACTACTTCTAAACGATGCCGAAAAAGGCGAAACCCGCCCCGGGGGTGGGGCGGGAGCAGCTGCGCTTAGGCCTCGGTAGCGTACTTGGCCAGGCGTGGGTCGCTCTTCAGAACGGCCAGGGTGTTGCTGTGGACAGCTTCAGCAGTGACGTCTGCGCTGGTGAAGATCTGGTTGAAGTGCTGGTGGGCGACCGACTCGAAGTAGCCACGGTCTTCCGGGGCCACACCGAGGACCACGGCATAGGTGGTCAGTGCTTCGCCCTGGCCCATGGCCATGTCTTCGGAAAGCTCGTTCATCATGCCGTTCATGGCAAACCAGGACTTGCCGCCGTAGGTCAGCGAAGCCTTGGTGGAGCAGCCGTTGGTGCCAGAGGTCATGCCGAAGGTGGCGTTGCCGGAGGTGCCGTTGGTGGTAGAAGCCAGGAAGTGTGCCGGAGTGCCGCGCTGGCCTTCGAACAGCATGTTGCCCCAACCGCAGTTCGGGCCGCCAGGCGCTTCGGCCATGGCGTTGAGCGAGACCACGGTGAACAGAGTACCCAGAAGAATCCGTTTCATAGCATTTGTTCTCTTTGTCTTAACCAAGGGTCAGGGTTTCTGGCAACTCGGTTGCCAGGTCGGGAAAGCTTTTCACCCACCCGCGCAGCTTGGAGTTTAGGCACGATCTAAAGGTTGCGTTGTTGATTGCGAAAAATTTGCTGTTACATGACCTGCACTGGCTGCGACCTGGCGCGATATAAAGTCCCGTAGAGCCTTGCAAGGCGCGCTGAGGCAGCGCCAGAATGCTGCTCATCTGCCCGCCGAAGTAAGGAAACCCAATGCCCGATCCTGTCGCTGCGCGCCTGCGTCTCGCGCCTGAAGCCCTGACCCGGCGTTTCTCCCCCGAGCAGTTTGCCTTTACCAATACCGACGATCTGGAGCCGTTTCGCGGAGTCCTGGGCCAGGAGCGTGCTGTCGAGGCCCTGCAGTTCGGCGTGGCCATGCCACGCCCCGGTTACAACGTATACGTGATGGGCGAGCCCGGCACCGGGCGCTTCTCGTTCGTCAAGCGCTACCTCAAGGCCGAGGGCAAACGCCAGCACACCCCGGCCGACTGGGTCTACGTCAACCACTTCGACGACACCCGGGAGCCCCGTGCGTTGGAGCTGCCGTCTGGAAGCGCTGCTGAGTTCATCACCGACATGGGCGGGCTGATCGACAACCTGCTGTCGACCTTCCCGGCAGTGTTTGAGCACCCGTCGTACCAGCAGAAGAAAGGCGCCATCGACCGCGCCTTCAACCAGCGTTACGACCGCGCCCTGGATGTGATCGAGCGGGCCTCGCTGGAAAAGGACGTGGCGCTGTACCGCGATGCCAGTAACGTCGCCTTCACGCCGATGGCTGAGGGCAAGGCGCTGGACGAAGCCGAGTTCGCCCAGTTGCCGGAAGCGGTGCGCGAGCAGTTCCACGAAGACATTGCCTTGCTCGAGGAACAGCTGAACGAAGAGCTGGCCAGCCTGCCGCAATGGAAACGCGAGTCGAACAACCAGCTGCGCCAACTCAACGAAGAAACCATCACCTTGGCCTTGCAGCCGTTGCTGGCGCCGCTGTCGGAAAAGTACGCCGAGAACGCCGCGGTGTGCGCCTACCTGCAGTCGGTGCAGCTGAACCTGCTGCGCACGGTGGTCGAGCAGCTGGTCGACGACAGCAAGACTGACGCCGTCGCGCGCAAGCTGCTTGAAGAGCAGTACGCCCCAAGCCTGGTGGTCGGACACCATGTCGCCGGTGGTGCGCCGGTGGTGTTCGAGCCGCACCCGACTTACGACAACCTGTTCGGCCGTATCGAATACAGCACCGACCAGGGGGCGTTGTACACCTCCTACCGCCAGCTGCGCCCAGGCGCGTTGCACCGTGCCAACGGCGGCTTCCTGATCCTTGAAGCTGAGAAAATGCTGGGCGAACCGTTCGTATGGGATGCGCTCAAGCGTGCCTTGCAGTCGCGCAAGCTGAAGATGGAGTCACCGATCGGTGAGCTGGGCCGTGTTGCCGCCGTCAGCCTTCAGCCGCAGATGATTCCGCTCAACGTGAAGCTGGTGATTATCGGCTCGCGCCAGCTGTACTACGCACTGCAGGACCACGACTCGGACTTCCAGGAGATGTTCCGCGTGCTGGTGGACTTCGACGAAGACATGCCCATGGTCGACGAGAACCTGGAGCAGTTCGCCCAGTTGTTGCGTACGCGCACCAACGAGGAGGGCATGGCGCCGTTGACCAGTGACGCGGTAGCGCGCCTTGCCACCTACAGCGCCCGCCTGGCAGAGAACCAGTCACGCCTGTCGGCGCGTATCGGTGACCTGTTCCAGCTGGTCAGCGAGGCCGATTTCATCCGTCAGCTGGCCAGTGACGAAATGACCGACGCCGGGCACATCGAGCGTGCGCTCAAAGCCAAGGCCACCCGCACCGGGCGGGTTTCGCAGCGGGTGCTGGACGACATGCTGGCCGGCATCATCCTGATCGACACCGAGGGTGCGGCCATTGGCAAGTGCAATGGCCTGACGGTACTGGAGGTGGGCGACTCAGCGTTCGGGATGCCGGCGCGTATCTCTGCCACCGTGTACCCGGGTGGTAGCGGCATCGTCGACATCGAACGCGAGGTCAACCTTGGCCAGCCGATCCACTCCAAGGGTGTAATGATCCTCACCGGTTACCTGGGCAGCCGCTATGCCCAGGAGTTCCCGCTGGCGATTTCCGCGAGCATCGCCCTGGAGCAGTCCTATGGTTATGTGGACGGTGACAGCGCCTCGCTGGGCGAAGCCTGTACGTTGATCTCGGCCTTGTCGCGCACGCCGCTCAAGCAGTGCTTCGCCATCACAGGTTCCATCAACCAGTTTGGTGAAGTGCAGGCGGTAGGTGGGGTCAACGAGAAGATCGAGGGCTTCTTCCGCCTGTGTGAGGCCCGCGGGCTGACGGGTGAACAAGGCGTGATCATTCCCCGTGCCAACGTTGCCACGCTGATGCTTGATGAGCGTGTGCTGCAAGCGGTGGAAAATGGCCAGTTCCACGTCTATGCAGTCAGCCAGGCTGACGAGGCGTTGAGCTTGCTGGTAGGCGAAGAGGCCGGAGAAATTGGCGAAAATGGGCTGTTCACCGAGGGCAGCGTCAATGCCAGGGTGGTGGAACGCCTGCGGGAAATCGCCGAGATGATCAGCGAAGAAGACATCGAGAAGGCAGAAAAGGAACACCTGGAAGAGGTGATTGCTCAGGCCAAGCCGGCCTGAGTCAATAAACCGGCGCTGGCGGCGATGTGCTACCGTTCAGCGCCGGTTTTCCATCTTTCTGTACTGTTCTTCTATGCTGGAACTTAAGGACAGCATCAGCGTTCAGGATGGAAACAGCCTGTTGTTCAGGCTGAACAAGGCTTATTGGAGGGGACGCCGCCATGCGCAACCTCAGCCTCACACGCCAGTGCCTGGGCCTGGTGACCCGCATCGAATGCAGCATTCGCCCATTGGCCGGGGATAACGGCATGTGGACGTTGCTGTTTGCCGCCGGCATGGCCGGTGAGCAACCTTCCGCAATCAAGGCTCAGGGGCCTTTTCATGGGCCGATGGTGGCGGAGTCGGTGCTCAATGCCATTGTCGATAGCCTGACATTGCACGGGTACCAGGTGTCCGAAGACCCGCAGATCTGGTGCCTGCACCTGCAGGCGCAGCTGCGAAAGATCAATGGCGAGCGGTGTCGGAACCTGGGGGATTACCAGTTTCATCCTGAGACCTGAAAGATTGCCGGGGCCGCAAAGCGGCCCCGGGCTTTTGCTGTAACAGGTGGCTGGCTATACTCGCCGTCGTTTTTTAGTCACCTGATGAGTCCTGAACTTCATGGAACGTATTCTCGAAAACGCGATGTATGCCTCGCGCTGGCTGCTCGCACCCATCTACTTCGGCTTGTCCCTTGGCCTGCTGGCGCTGGCGCTGAAATTCTTCCAGGAAGTGGTTCACGTCCTGCCCAACGTGTTCGCCTTGAGCGAAGCCGACCTGATCCTGGTAATCCTGTCGCTGATCGACATGTCGCTGGTGGGCGGCCTGCTGGTGATGGTGATGATCTCCGGCTACGAGAACTTCGTCTCGCAACTGGATATCGACGACAGCAAGGAAAAGCTCAGCTGGCTGGGCAAGATGGACTCTTCGTCGCTGAAGATGAAGGTTGCTGCGTCGATTGTGGCGATTTCGTCCATCCACCTGCTGCGGGTGTTCATGGATGCCCAGAACATCTCCACTGACTACCTGATGTGGTATGTGATCATCCACATGACCTTTGTGGTCTCGGCGTTCTGCATGGGCTACCTGGACAAGCTGACCAAGCACTGAGTCCGGTTCTTGCCCGCTCCGCCCGTCTGTTGCAAAACGGACGGGCGGTGTCGTTTCTGGCTTGTGCTTTCGGCCGGCCTGTACAAAAAATGAGCTTTATGCGTGGTTCTCATTGCGAGGTACTTACATGAACCTGCAAGAGCTTAACGTTGAGGCCAGGGCTGGCCATGTCGACGAAGTGAACCTGATCGCCATCGAAGGCGGCGATTATCTTATTGAAGCCCGGCTCAAAGGCCGCGCCCACCCGCTGTCAGACATCCGTGGCGAGCGCTTGCGCGTGCACTCGGTGGAGGACGCCCGCAAGTTGCTGCAAACCATCCCCATGGTCTCGATGAACCTGGTGCACTGGTCGGTGCAAGACGAGATGTGCGGCATGGGTTCGCACCCGGAAGAAGACCTCAAGGTGCCGATCTCCCCGCGTTCGGCCTGGTAGCTGCTCGCAGCTTTCCAGTGTGCTAGGCTGCTCGCCCTTTTCATCAAGGGCGCGGCTTCACTGCGCCCTGCAGTGGAGCACGACAATGTCCGAACTCAATCTGTCTACCGACGAAACGCGCGTCAGCTACGGTATCGGCCGTCAGCTGGGCGGCCAGCTGCGCGACAACCCGCCACCGGGCGTTAGCCTGGAAGCCATCCTGGCCGGCCTGACCGATGCCTTCAACGGCGTCGACAGCCGCGTCAGCGAAGCCGACCTGTCGGCCAGCTTCAAGGTGATCCGCGACATCATGCAAGCCGAAGCTGCTGCCAAGGCCGAAGCCGCCGCAGGTGCTGGCCTGGAGTTCCTGGCAGAAAACGCCAAGCGCGAAGGCATCACCACCCTGGCTTCGGGCCTGCAGTTTGAAGTACTGACCGCCGGTGAAGGCGCCAAGCCTACCCGTGAAGACAACGTGCGTACGCACTATCACGGCACCCTGATCGACGGCACTGTGTTCGACAGCTCCTACGAGCGTGGCCAGCCGGCTGAGTTCCCGGTCGGTGGCGTGATTGCTGGCTGGACCGAAGCCCTGCAGCTGATGAATGCCGGCAGCAAATGGCGCCTGTACGTGCCGAGCGAGCTGGCTTACGGCGCCCAAGGCGTTGGCAGCATCCCGCCGCACAGCGTGCTGGTGTTCGACGTCGAGCTGCTCGACGTTCTGTAATACTGCCGGGGCCGCTTTGCGGCCCATTCGCCGGCAAGCCAGCTCCCACAGGGACCCCATAGCTTTCGAGCTTTGTGTTGTACTTGTGGGAGCTGGCATGCCGGCGAAGAGGCCGGCCCTGCTGGCCTCAATTCCAGCCTGTTCCCATCGGGCGCAATGCCCGCGCATAGCAGAACAGAAACAGGTTTCGCACCAGCTCCTTGAGCACTCCCGGTTCACTCGAATTCAGCCCGCTCATGTCCAGGTCGCCCTGGTCACGCAGTTCGTCGAGGGCTTCTTCTTCAAGCACCGCGCACACTTCGCCGGTTTCGCGATGAAGAATGCGCAGGTAGGGGTGAGGGCGGTCAAGCCAGGCGTCAATCAGATAAGTCATGGCTATTCTCCTTGGATACCAGTTCCAATGAGAATAATTCTTATTATCAAAATAGCAAGCGCCAGTTGGCAATTTTTTGTGTAATCAGACTTTGCGAACGAACTCGGACTTCAGTTTCATGGCGCCGATGCCATCGATCTTGCAGTCGATATCGTGGTCGCCATCGCACAGGCGGATGTTCTTGACCTTGGTGCCGACCTTGACCACCAGGGACGAACCTTTGACCTTGAGGTCCTTGATCACGGTGACGGTGTCGCCGTCCTGCAGGATGTTGCCGACCGAGTCTTTCTTCACTGCCTCGTCGCTGGCCGCTTCGGCGTCGCCACTGGTCGACCACTCGTGGGCGCATTCAGGGCAAATCAGCTGAGTGCCATCCTCATAGGTGTATTCGGAGGTGCATTTCGGGCAGGGTGGCAGAGTGCTCACTTCGGTTCCTCAAACAATCAGACAGGCGGTTGAAAGCCTGCATTGTAAGAGGTATTTCTGCAGAAGGGATTATGTCCGGACAAAAGCTTCGCGGGTAAACCCGCTCCCACAGGGATAGCGCAGGCTTCTGGGCCTATGTTGTACCTGTGGGAGCGGGTTTACCCGCGAATGAATGCGACTCGGTCTATCAGTGAGTCCGGGCTACAGCAAACTCGCTCAGCTCAACCAGTGCATCCCGGTACTCGCTGGCAGGCAGCACTTCCAGGCAGGCAATGGCACGCTTCACGTAATCACGCGCCAGCTCGGCGGTGTACTGCAGCGCGCCGGACTCTTCGACTGCCACGCGAATCTGCTCCAGGTCTTCCAGGCCACCCTTCTGGATTGCCTTACGTACCAGCGCAGCCTGCTCGGCAGTACCTTCGCGCATGGTGTAGATCAGCGGCAGGGTAGGCTTGCCTTCGGCCAGGTCGTCACCGACGTTCTTGCCCAGGGTCTGCGAGTCGCCCTTGTAGTCCAGCAGGTCGTCGACCAGCTGGAAGGCCACGCCCAGGTGGTCACCAAAGGTGCGCAGGGCTTCGCGCTGCACATCGGTGGCTTCGGCCAGTGCGGCGGCGCTGTGGGTCGAGGCCTCGAACAGCATCGCGGTCTTGCCGCGGATGACCTCCATGTAGATTTCCTCGGTGGTGCTGGCATCGCGTACCCGCGACAACTGCAGCACTTCACCCTCGGCAATCACGCGGGTGGCCTTGGACAGGATCTGCATGACCGGCATCGAGCCCAGTTCGACCATCATTTCGAACGAGCGCGAATAAAGGAAGTCGCCCACCAGCACACTCGGCGCGTTGCCCCACAGGGCATTGGCGGTGGAGCGGCCACGGCGCATGCCGGACATGTCGACCACGTCGTCGTGCAGCAGGGTGGCGGTGTGCAGGAATTCGATGGTGGCGGCCAGCAGACGCAGGTCGTCGCCTTCGCGGCCCAGGGCCTTGCCACACAGCAGTACCAGCAGGGGGCGCAGGCGCTTGCCACCGGCGGACGTGATATAGTCGCCGATCTTCGATACCAGCGGCACGCGCGAGGTCAGCTGCTTCTTGATGATCTCGTCGACGGCGCTGAAATCATCAGCCACCGCGCGGTAGAAGGTTTGGGGTTGCATCGGCTGCTCCAGTGAGGTTGCGCGGCATGCTAGGTCGCAGGTCCCGGTGTGTCAAGGCGCGGTGCCCGCAGGCCGGGGGCGGTACTTGCAAGCCAAACCGCGGTTGCGTACAATCGCGCACCCTAACTTCCTGGGCAGCACCTGCCTTACGCAATTGCGCTGGGCCGTTCCAGCCCTGTGCAGCCATGCCAGCCAATACTCATCATATAAAGCGCTGGGTGAGCAGGATTATCGGAGAAATACCATGTCTTACGCAGTAATCGTTACCGGCGGCAAGCAGTACAAAGTCGCCGAAGGTGAATTCCTCAAGATCGAAAAACTGGAAGTCGCCACTGGCGAATCCGTGACCTTCGATCGCGTTCTGCTGGTCGCCAACGGTGAAGAAGTCACCATCGGTGCTCCAGTTGTTGCTGGCGCTAAAGTAGTGGCCGAAGTCGTTTCGCAAGGCCGCCACGACAAGGTTCGCATCATCAAGTTCCGTCGTCGTAAGCACCACATGAAGCGTATGGGCCACCGCCAGTGGTTCACCGAGATCAAAATCACCGGCATCCAGGCTTAATCCCCTAGATCCCCTGAATTTATTTGGAGAATTGAACCATGGCTCACAAGAAGGCTGGTGGTAGTACTCGTAACGGTCGCGACTCAGAATCTAAACGCCTTGGCGTGAAGATGTATGGCGGCCAGGTTATCAAACCAGGCAACATCATCGTCCGTCAGCGCGGCACCGAATTCCACGCTGGCTACGGCGTTGGCATGGGCAAGGATCACACCTTGTTCGCCAAGATCGAAGGCGTGATCAAGTTCGAGAAGAAAGGCGAGTTCATGCGCCGTTACGTGAGCATCGTCGCCGCTTAATCGCGACGTCGCTCCAGAAGCCCCGTCATGCGACGGGGCTTTTTCGTTTGTGGTGAGCCTCTTGCAAAGCTGTTTGTCTGGGTTGCCGGCGTTGGTTTCTACGGTCGTACGGGGCCGCCGCGCTCATTTTTGCAAGAGCCTCATGTTTTTGAGTCATTCAACTCGTCTACTGGCGAGAGGCGGTTTTAATGAAGTTTGTTGACGAAGTATCGATTCGGGTCAAGGCCGGTGACGGCGGCAACGGTTGCATGAGCTTCCGTCGCGAGAAGTTCATCGAGAACGGCGGCCCTAACGGCGGTGATGGTGGTGACGGCGGCTCGGTGTACATGGTTGCCGACGAAAACCTGAACACCCTGGTCGACTACCGCTACACCCGTCACCACGAAGCCCAGCGCGGCTCCAATGGTGGCAGCACCGACTGCACCGGCAAGAAGGGTGAAGACCTGTTCCTGCGCGTGCCGGTCGGCACCACCGTGATCGATGCTTCCACCCAGGAAGTGATCGGTGACCTGGTCACCCCAGGCCAGAAGCTGATGGTCGCCCAAGGCGGCTGGCACGGCCTGGGCAACACCCGTTTCAAGTCCAGCACCAACCGTGCACCGCGCCAGACCACGCCAGGCAAGCTGGGTGACCAGCGCGACCTGAAGATGGAAATGAAGGTGTTGGCCGACGTTGGCCTGCTGGGCCTGCCGAACGCCGGCAAAAGTACCTTCATCCGCTCGGTCTCGGCCGCCAAGCCGAAAGTGGCCGACTACCCGTTCACCACCCTGGTGCCAAACCTGGGTGTGGTCAGCGTCGACCGCTGGAAGAGCTTCGTCATTGCCGACATCCCCGGCCTGATCGAAGGCGCTTCCGACGGTGCCGGCCTGGGTATCCGCTTCCTCAAGCACCTGGCGCGCACCCGTGTGCTGCTGCACCTTGTCGACATCGCGCCGCTGGACGAAAGCAGCCCGGCCGATGCTGCCGAAGTGATCGTCAACGAACTGACCCGCTTCAGCCCGTCGCTGGCCGAGCGTGAGCGTTGGCTTGTACTGAACAAGTCGGACATGGTCATGGACGACGAGCGCGATGAGCGTGTTCAGGAGGTGATTGATCGCCTGGAGTGGGAAGGCCCGGTCTACGTGATCTCGGCTATTTCCAAGCAGGGTACCGACAAGCTCAGCCACGACCTGATGCGCTACCTCGAAGACCGCGCTGACCGCCTGGCCAACGACCCAGCCTTCGCCGCAGAGCTGGCCGACCTCGACCAGCGCATCGAAGACGAAGCCCGTGCGCAGCTGCAGGCCCTGGACGACGCGCGTACCCTGCGCCGTACTGGCGTCAAGAGCGTGCACGACATCGGTGACGATGACGGTTGGGATGATGATTTCGAGGACGACGAAGACGGCCCGGAAATCATTTACGTGCGCGACTGACCGGTTGCAGTACACTAAACGCCGCTCTCTGGAGCGGCGTTTTTGTATCCACGGTATCTACAGATTCGACATAGGTTGGAAGAAGATGCGAAGCAAGGTGACGGGCGCCAAGCGCTGGGTCGTGAAGATTGGCAGTGCTCTGCTGACCGCCGATGGCAAGGGCCTCGACCGCGGTGCCATGGCCGTTTGGGTCGAGCAGATGGTCGCGCTGCGTGAGGCGGGCGTTGAGTTGGTACTGGTCTCCTCCGGGGCCGTGGCGGCCGGCATGAGCCAGCTGGGCTGGACCACGCGACCGAGCGCGATGAACGAGCTGCAGGCGGCTGCCGCGCTCGGCCAGATGCGCCTTGTGCAGGCCTGGGAGTCGAGCTTCGGCGAGCACGGCAAGCACACCGCGCAAATCCTGCTTACCCATGACGACCTGTCTGACCGCAAGCGTTACCTGAACGCCCGCAGCACCTTGCGCACCTTGGTCGACCTGGGCGTGGTGCCGGTGATCAACGAAAACGACACCGTGGTCACCGACGAAATCCGCTTCGGCGACAACGACACCCTGGCGGCGCTGGTGGCCAACCTGGTCGAGGCCGACCTGCTGGTAATCCTCACCGACCGCGATGGCATGTTCGACGCCGACCCGCGCAACAACCCCGAAGCCCAGCTGATCTACGAAGCCCGTGCCGACGACCCGACGCTGGATGCCGTGGCCGGCGGTACCGGTGGTGCCCTGGGCCGTGGCGGCATGCAGACCAAGTTGCGCGCTGCGCGCCTCGCCGCCCGTTCCGGTGCCCACACCATCATCATCGGTGGCCGTATCGAGCGTGTGCTGGACCGCCTCAAGGCGGGCGAGCGCCTGGGGACCTTGCTGTCGCCCGAGCGCGGCATGCTCGCAGCGCGCAAGCAGTGGCTGGCTGGCCACCTGCAGACCCGTGGCACCCTGGTGCTGGATGCCGGTGCCGTGCAGGCACTGCGCCAGGCCAACAAGAGCCTGTTGCCGGTGGGTGTGAAGACCGTGCAGGGCAGCTTCCGCCGTGGCGAAATGGTGGTGTGCGTTGGCCCGGACGGTGTTGAAGTGGCCCGCGGGCTGGCCAACTACAGCGCCCTGGAGGCGCAGAAAATCATGGGGCAGTCGTCTGATACCATCGAGTCGATTCTCGGTTACAGCGCTGAGCCTGAGCTGGTACACCGCGACAATCTGGTGCTGGTATGAAGCTGCTGAAGAGGGCGCTTGCCCTGGCGTTATTCGCGCTGCCGATGGTGGCCGGGGCTGAGGAAATCGGCCAGGTGTCCACCGTGTTCAAGTTCCTTGGGCCGAACGACCGCATCGTTGTAGAGGCGTTTGACGATCCCAAGGTAGAGGGTGTGACCTGCTACCTGTCACGCGCCAAGACGGGCGGCATGAAGGGTGGCCTGGGGTTGGCGGAAGACCGTGCAGAGGCGTCGATTGCCTGCCGCCAGGTCGGGCCGATCAACTTCAAGGGCGAGCTGAAGGATGGCGAGGAAGTGTTCAAGGAACGCACCTCGCTGGTGTTCAAGACCATGCAGGTGGTGAGGTTCCTCGACAAGAAGCGCAATACGCTGGTGTATCTGGTGTACAGCGACCGTATTGTCGAGGGCAGCCCGCAGAATGCGGTGACCGCGATTCCGATCTTGCCTTGGGCTCACTGATAGCCTGGTAGATCGCGGGGGAGGCCTTCGGCCTCCATTCGCGGGACAAGCCCGCTCCCACAGGTACTACACAGGCCTCAAGGTCTGCGAGGAGCCTGTGGGAGCGGGCTTGTCCCGCGAATGGGCCGCAAAGCGGCCCCAGTACACCGATATCAGGCTAACTCTTCAGCCTGATCCTCACGCACAACCGCCTTCACCTCATCCAGCCGGCTAATGAACTTCCAGTCCGCCTCGTCGATGTAGATGCCATTCGGCCCGCTGCCACCTTCCAGGTCGATCGCCACGTGCGCCGATACCTGTGGCTTCACACTCGCCAGAATCGGCACAAAGCCCAGCTGCAAGCTGGTTTCCAGCAACGCGGCCTGGTTGCGTTCGTCGATGTCCGCTGCTTCGTCCAGGTAATACGGCAGGCGGATGCGCCCGGCCAGGTCGCGGTCCATCAGGTGCAGCAACAAGTACATGTTGGTCAGCGCCTTGATGGTCATGGTGGTGCCGTTGGATGCCGCGCCGTCGATGTCGGCGTGGATGATCGGCTGGCCGTTTACCTTGGTGATCTCGAACGCGAGCTCGAACAGGTCTTTCAGGCCCAGCTGGTTGTGGTTGGCCGCCACCAGCCTTGCCAGGTACTCCTTGGCCTCTTCGTTCTTGTTGTCCTGCTCGGCGCTCTGGGTCAGGTCGAACACCGAAAGGGTTTCGCCTTCTTCGTACTGGCCGGCGCTGTGGATGATCTGGTCGATGTGTTTGAGCGCTTCCTTGTTCGGCGCCAGTACCACGCGGAAGCTCTCCAGGTTGGAGACCTGGCGCTTGTTGATCTCGCGGTTGAACAGGGCCAGCTGGTGTTCGAGGCTGTCGTAGTCGCTGCGGATGTTGCGCAGGGTCCGGGCGATGTCGGTGACTGCGGCGCGGCGTGCCTTGGCCAGGGTCAGGGCTTCTTCGGTACGGTGCGCATAGGCGTTCACCAGCAGTTGCAGGCGGCGCTCCATGTCGTCTTCGCTGTCGAACTTGGCCACGCCTTTCAGGCGCACCTGGGCGTACAGCGCCTCGATCTGGTTGTCTACCCGCTGCAGGCCCTGCCAGCTGTCCTGGTAGTCGTTGAGCAGGGGCAACAGGTTGTCCATCGAGTCGTCGATGGCTTCCATGAAGGGCGTGCCGTAGGGCAGGTCGGCCGGCAGCAGCTGGCGACGGCGCAGGGCGTCTTCCAGGGTGCGCTGTTTGGACTCGAGGTCGCCGATCTGGCGGCCGACCAGCTGCAGCTTGGCCGACAGCTGCTGGACGCGTTCGGTGAAAGCATCACTGGAGCGCTTGAGTTCGTCCTGGGCGGCTTCCAGTTGTGACAGCTGCTCCAGCTTCTCGGGCTCTTCGGCGGCCAGGGTTTCGCTGCGGCGGAAGTCTTCCAGCGCTTTTTGCGCGTCCAGCACTTGCTGGTATAGGGTTTCGGTCTGCGCCTTGGAGGCAGAGCGGTCGGCGGTCACAGCCTGCTGGGTCTTGAGCTGTTTCAGCTCTTTGTCCAGGCGCTCTTTCTGGTCGCGCAGGGCGGCGCGGTCTGCCAGGGCTTGTAGTGCAGGCGGGTCGATGTGGGTGAGGTCGATAGACAGGCCAGGGGCTTCGAAGCGCTCGCCCTTGAAGCCGTCGAGCACCGCTTCCAGCGATTTTACCCACAGGGCGCTGTCGTCCAGCTCGATGCCACGCTCGCCCAGCGGCAGGCTGAACAGTGCGCCGTTGAACAGGCGCATCAGGCGGTCGACGTCCTGTTGCGAGAACTCTTCGCGCAGGCGGGCATAGCTGTTGTTGTCAGCGTGGTCCAGTTGCTGCTTGACCTGCTTCAGGCGTTTTTCCAGGTCGCGTACGCGTTCGTCCAGGTCTTCGGCGCTGAACTGCCGTGACTGGGCCAGGGCGCCGGCCAGTTCGTCGTGGGCATCCTTGGCCGCCAGCAGTTGCTGCTCCAGTACCTTGACGTCATCAACCAGGGCAAAGCGGTGCTTGAGCACCGACAGCTCGCCCAGCCAGCGCTGGCTACCGGTGATTTCCCGCTCCAGGCGCATCAGCTCCTGGGTGCCACCGCGCTGGTCGTTCTGCAGGCGGTCTTGCTCGCCACGGTAGTGCTCGGACTGGATGACCAGCTCTTCCTTGCGCGCCATGGCGTATTCCTGCCAGGTGCCCAGCAGGGTATCGAGCACCGGCGAAATGCGGTGCAGCTTGCCGCGCAGGATGTCGCGCTGGGCTACGCCACCGGCCAGGGCTTCGACCAGCGGGCCGGCCGCGACCAGGGCGTTGTAGTCCTGCTCCATGCGGCGCACGTCGCGGAAGGCTTCCTCGCACGCGGCAATGTAGTCGACGCTGCCCGAACGCAGGCTGTGTTCGAAGGCGTCAAGAAACAGTTGCTTGAGCTTGGCCGCGGTGATTTCGCGCATGTGCAGCAGGTTGATGAACAGCGCGCGGAAGGTTTTCAGGCTTTGCTCGCTGGTGGAGCGCAGCGGGATCATGGTCAGGTCCAGCGGCACCGAGGTGTGGCCGCCAACCAGCAGGCGGCGCAGTTCGTCCGGCTTCAGCTCGTAGGCCTTGATGCCCAGCCGCTCCAGGTTGGTGAACAGCTCTTTCTGGCGCAGGCAGGTGTCGTTCTTCTGGTAGTGGGCCAGGTCCAGTTCGCCTTTGTAGGCGAAGAACTGGTGGCCGAAACCGCCACCCGGGCCGCGGCCGACCACGCCGATCACGTGCGGGCCGTGGGGCAGGCTCAGTTCGCAGAGAATGTACGAGGTGTCGCTGGCGAAGTAGAAGCGGCGCGACTGCTCAAGGCTGTACTTGCCGAAACTCATGTCCGACATGCGCGCCAGGATCGGGAACTGCAGGGCGTTGATCGACGCCGATTTACCCAGGTTGTTGGCACCGTATACCGACAGCGGGTGTTCCAGCGGGAACAGGCCAAGGCTGTAGCCGGCGGTGTTGAGCAATGCGAAGCGGCGGATGCCGTAGCGTTCCTGGCTCATGCGTCAATCTCCTGTTGCTCTTCGCGGATGGCCCGGGCCAGGGCGTCCTCTTCGCTTCCCTCGCCCTCGAAGGGCGTGAGGTCGAGCGGGTCGTCGGTGCGGTTGAGGTCTTCGGGGCTTTCTTCCTCGACCAGCACCGGGGTCGGCAGCGGCAGGACGCTGTGCAGGGTGGCGGCCAGGTCGCGGTCCTGCTGGACCGACAGGCACACATCGAGGAAACGGTGCATTGGCGGCAGGAAGCGGTAGATGCCGCCTTCTTCATGGGCGAAGCCGAGCTGGGTCATGCGGCGCAGGATTTTTTCTTCCAGCTCTTCCACGGTCTGCACTTCGGCCTGCAGGAACAGGTCGCGGTACTTGTCCAGCAGCGAGGGCAGTTCGTCGCGGCCGATGCTGCCGCCGTCAAGCACGGCCATCGGGTCACGGCCCTGGTCGGCCAGGTGCTCGACCAGAATGAAGGTGAACAGCGACAGGCGCTGCGCGGTCTTGTTGACTTGCGCTGCGGTCATGTCCGGCACGAAGTAATAGAAGCCGCGGGTGTCGCACACCAGCTCGAAGCCCAGGGCCTTGAACAGGGTGCGATACTGGTCCTGGAAGTTCGACAGCTGGGCGTACAGCTCGGGGTCGCGGCGGCTGACGTGGAAGCCTTTGAACAGCTCGCGGAAGATCGGTGCGAGCTGGGACAGTTCGGAGAGATCAAGATGCATTGGCTGGGCTCGCGTTGGATTCGGTAGGCGTGCTGGCGGCGGTTTCGCGGCTGGAAGTCAGGCCGAACGAGCGCAGGCTGACCAGGTGTTCCTGGGTGGTGTATTCGCGGCGGTCGAGGCGTTCGCGCTTGAAGCGCTTTTCCCGCGACAGGCGCGAGAACCAGTACAGCAGCTCGTCGGTAGCGCCATCGGGTTCCTGCTCCAGCAGCCAGACCATCAGGTCGGGCAGCGGCAACGCCTGTTCGCAGCGCTCAATCATTTCTTTGACTGTACGCGGTGCGCGCGGTGCTTCACCCCCTTGCGGCTTGTGCGCCTTGGGGAAGCGGGCGGGCTTGGGTTCGAATCGCGCCAGGGCGTACACATAGGCCTCGACCTGGCTGGCACTGCCGAGGAAGGTGCTTTGCGGGCGGGTGAACATCGGCATGGCCGCCTGCGGCACAGCGTCGATGCCCTTGCGCCGGATCACCGACAGGGCCAGCGCGGCGCCACGGGTCACGGCATTGTGCCGGCGGGCTTCTTCACGCAGCGGCAGCAGCAGTTCACGGGCGTGGCGCAGGGTCAGCTGGGCGCTGGTCTGCATTTCCAGAATGCGTGCGTGGGTGCGCAGCAGCATGTCGTCATCGACCAGGTGGCCAAGCCGTGCCTGTTCGCCCAGCAGCTTCAGCAGCACGGTCTCGACCTTGCGCACGCCTTGTTCGAAGGCGCCGTCGGCGTTCACCAGCTGGATCATCGGCTCGACGTATTCGTCCCAGGTGGCCAGTACTTCGGCGTAACGTTGGCGCAGCGGGATCTGGCGGTTGCTGGTCTTGGCCCGTTCGGCCACGGCTACCAGTGCCTGTTCGTCGTTATCGAGCTTTTTCAGCACATCGCGCACGCGCATGTCGAGCAAGCGCAGCTGGCGCGCCAGATCGTCGCTGTCGCGGTTGTCGAAGGCGTCCTGGATATGGCCGGCAAGGCGTTCCAGGTGGCGCAGGTAGGCTTCGATCTCCAGGCACAGGCCCAGCCGGTGTTCGCGGCGCAGGTACGCAAGGAAGTCGTGGATCTGCGCGTTGAGTTCGAAACGGTTCGGGCTCTTGGCCACCGGGACCAGGATGTCCAGGCGGATCCACACGTCGAGTAGCTGGGTGATGTCCTGCGGGGTGCTTTCGAGCTGCTGGCGGACCACATGCTGGCGCAACTCGACCAGGCTCAGGGTGCCCTGGTCGAAACGCTCGCACAGCGGCTCGATCAGGGCCCAGTGTTCAGCTAGGGCGCGCAGGACGCGCTTGGGTTCGATCATTGGCTTCGACTCGTTGCCAAGAAAAAGGGGGCGATTGTACTGCATCCGGGGGGGAGGTTTTCACCCCTTGGTCTGTAATGGCGGATAACCTTTGCTTCTGTATGGGATTCACTGGCCTCTTCGCGGGCACGCCCGCTCCCACAGGTACCGCACACACCTCAGGCTTTGTGCAGTACGTGTGGGAGCGGGCGTGCCCGCGAAGAGGCCGGAACTGGCAACAAAAAACGCCGACCAGTTGCGGCACTCGAATGCCAACAGCGTTAGAATGCGCAATTGCCTCCACCCCTCGGAACCCCGCACCTTGCTCACCGAACCCCGTCGCCGCGCCTTCCTTTCCGCCATGCAAGTGGTGCACTGGCTGCCGCGCGCCGAACTGCCGTTCGCCGCACCGTCGCGGCCCGAGTTGCTGTTACCGGTGGCACCGGTCGATGACATCGATTTCGAGGTCAAGCCGGCGCAGGCTACAAACGACGCGCCTGTTACGCCCCAGGCCCGCTCCGTTGAAAGGCCGAAAATCGAAATCCCGCGCCCGGGCAGTGCGCCCAAGCCAGCCGCCAAAACCGTCGAGGCCGAGGCGCAACCCGCACCACCACGCCCGGCCCCCGTGCCGCCGCCACGTTTCGCGCTGCAGTTGCTGCGTGCCGGCAGCTGCCTGCTGCTCGTGGAGCTTGCCACCGGCCAGCCGTTCCAGAGCCGCGACCCGTCCTACCTGCTGCTCAAGGACATGCTGCGCGCCGCCGGCCTGCCTGACGCCCCGCAGATCATCGGTGAGCCGGTGCGCTGGCCGTTGCTGGTGCGCGGCAACATGGACCAGGGCCCGGAAGCCGCGCGCGATTTCGTCCGGGGCTTTGTCCAGGCGCGCCTGGAAGATGCTCCGTGCACCTGCCTGTGGCTGATCGGCTTGCCGGCACTGCGCTTCGCCGCCAATTCCGATGCCGACGCCTGGTACCAAACCCTGAAGCTGGACGGCCTGGGCGACGCCTGGGCGCTGCCGGGCCTAGAACTGTTGATGGACGAGCCGCAGCGCAAGGCGGACGTCTGGAAAGCCATGCGCCAGCTGATGGCGCGCTGGAAGAGCGTTGAATGAGTGAATCGATCAGTTTCCGCCCGATGAACGAGGCGGATCTGGAAGCCGTACTGAAGATCGAATACGCCGCGTTCAGCCACCCCTGGACCCGCGGTATCTTTCAGGATGCGCTGAAGTCGTACGAAGTCTGGCTGATGTTCGATGGCCAGCAGCAAGTTGGCCATGGGGTGATCAACGTGATCATCGACGAGGCTCACCTGCTCAACATCACCGTCAAACCGGAAAACCAGGGCTGTGGGCTAGGCTTGCGCCTGCTTGAGCACCTGATGGCCCGCGCCTACCAGCTCAATGGCCGCGAGTGCTTCCTGGAAGTGCGCGCCAGCAACCAGTCGGCCTATCGTTTGTACGAGCGCTACGGTTTCAACGAAATCGGCCGCCGGCGCGACTATTATCCAGTTGCCGGGGGCCGTGAAGACGCACTGGTGATGGCCTGTACCTTGCTCGAAGACTGAACTTGCTGGTGCTGATTCATGAGGGGGCTTGCCCGTCACCAGTACGCTGGCTTCAAGGCCGGTCTTTTCCGGGTGGGGACCCGGTCGGGAAACTGATTGGCAGCAAGTTCGCTTTCGGTTACCACTTGACGCATCCAATGAGCGTTGTTTCTCAGCGATCCTGGCGGCGTTCTCTGCATGCCCTCGCGATGTGGAAGGATCACGCCTAGCCGCAGGTCTGGGAAGTCTTCCCGAATAGCTTTCAATGCGGGTGTCAGGTCGGTATCAGCAGAAACCAGGATCAGTTGCTGGATCCGCTCATCCGCCGGAAGCCGAACTTGTCGAGCGGCGAGCCGATACATGCTGATGGCGATGTGTACATCCGTTTCTTTTTCTTCCAGCTTCCAGATACCCACCTGGTCGAGCCTGGAGGGTGGTGTTTGCTTGTTCACGAAGCGAGGTGCATTGCGAGGTTCAAGTTGATGCCTACCGTAATGCACATCTACACCTTGCGCAATCAAGGCGCGCAGATAGGCGTCTTGGGCCTCTTTTGAGAGGTTTCCGCGGCTGGCAAGAGATGGCTTTACGCCCGAGGTGAAAAAACTGATGGCTTTCAGCTCGCAGTCGGGTTGCTCGACGCGGAGTATATGCTTCAGTAAGGCAGGTAGATCGAGCCACTTGTATCTCGTGCCTGCCACCAGGCCATAAAACACGTTGTAGCCGTCTACAAAGCAGGCTGTACGCAAGCGCTTCTTTCCCTGGAAACGAAAAGACCGGCGCTAGGCCGGTCTTTTCACCCCAACAGCCGACAAATCTAATCATCGCGTACGAGGCTGAGTAGTGATTGGGATTATGCCACCGTGGCTGAGTCAGTCAACGAGTAGCACGATCCGGCGAGCAGTTACTGAGCAATGATGGCTGATAATGGCCGTTCATAGGTGATCAATACTGCGTATTTGTATTTCTCGGCGTTGCCTGTGAAATGGCATGAAACATCAGTGTCGACCACGTTGGTAGGGGAGCTGATATGAGCAATGCAAGGAAGTGGGTGGTGATACTGAGTTTGATGCTGGGTAGTGTGGCCCACGCCGACCAACGCGACCTGTGGATGTTCGCCCAGTGGGCCGGTGACCATCAAACCCGTCCTTTCCGTGAAATGCTGGTGGACGCCCGTGTTTACGGGGTAGTGCCTATCCACCAACTGCTGCGTTCGGCCTCGGACTGGAAGCTGTGTCATGCCTCGCCCTTCGCCGTGCCGCCTGCCAGCAACTGGCCGGCTGTGCGCTCGACCCTTTCGCTGATCAAGCTGCTCGACGACCAAGGCATCCTGCGCCAGTTCGAGGTGGTTTCGGCTTACCGTGAGCCGCGCCTGAACACCTGCGCAGGCGGTGCTGCCAACAGTGCCCATACCCGCGCCTTCGCCGTCGATATCCTGCTGCCGGCCTGGGCCGACCCCAACCCGCTGTGCCGTTTCTGGCAGCAGCATGGCCAGGCGTGGAACATGGGCCTGGGGCGCTACCCGTCCGGGCGCATCCACCTGGATACCGCTGGCTATCGCACCTGGGGGGGCGATGGCAGCGCGGGGTCATCGTTCTGTAGCAAACCCAAGTGAGCCAGGCAGCGCTGGCATTCGCCCATTACCCACTCGGTGAAGCGCTGGCGCTTGCCGTTGTCGTTCAGGGGCTGTGGGCTAAGCAGGTGGTAGGCCGAGCCATCGCGCACAAAACCGAACGGCGCCTGCAATTGCCCGCTGTCGAGTTCGTCGCGCACCATCAGGGCTGAGGCCATGGCCAGGCCCAGGCCGGCGCTGGCAGCCTGGATCGACAGGTAGAAGTGTTCGTAGTCGCTGCGTTCGTTGTGCTGCGCCTGCTGGCCGCTGAGGCGCAGCCAGGTGGGCCAGGCGCCAGGGCGGGTGGTGCTGTGCAGCAGGCGCTGGCCGCTCAGTTGTGGGGAGGCGGTAGGGTGGCATACCGGGCCGATCCACTCGTCACAGATTTTCCGGTTGTAAAGCTGGTTGCCCCAGTGGAAGTCGTCGCGGCGGATTGCCAGGTCGACACCGCTGCGGGCGAAGTCCAGTGGCCCGCCGGCAGCCACCAGGTGTAACTGCAGGTCGGGGTGATCGGCATGAAAGCGGGGCAGGCGCGGGATTAGCCAGCGCATGGCGATGGTCGGCTCGCAGGACAGCACCAGCACATTGTCGCGGGCTTGCTGTTGCAAGCGCTGCACGGCGCCTTCGAGCTGTTCGAAAATCGCCTGGGTGGTGCCTTGCAGGGCACGGCCGGCAGGGGTGAGGAAGATGGCCCGGTTACGGCGCTCGAACAGTTCCACGCCAAGGCTTTCTTCAAGCAGGCGGATTTGACGACTGACCGCGCCATGGGTGACGTGCAAGTGCTCGGCGGCGCGCACAAAGCTCTCGGTCTGGGCGGCGATGTCGAAGTAGCGGAAGGCGTTGAGTGGCGGCAGTTTCATGACATCCTTTTTAACCTGTGCCGGCCTCTTCGCGGGCACGCCCGCTCCCACAGACAGTGCGCTTTTCTCAGGTTTGGTGAGGTCCCTGTGGGAGCGGGCGTGCCCGCGAAGAGGCCAGCAGAGGCGCTATACCTCTGTGAGAAAAACTATCAGATATGCCTCACTATAAATCGATTTTTCCCTATCCATAAGCGCTCGATAATCCCCAGGTCTGTGCATTTCCATCGCCTATCGAGAGCCATCAGCATGACCGAACTCATCGCCGTCGCCCTGTTCACCTTGCTCGCCGTCATCAGCCCAGGTGCCGACTTCGCCATGGTTACCCGCAGCAGTTATGCACAGGGCCGCAAGGCCGGGCTGGCCGCCGCGTTGGGTATCGCGTTGGGGGTGCAGGTGCACGTGCTGTACACGGTGCTGGGGATTGCCGTAATCATCAGCAAGAGCCCGGCGCTGTTCCTCTCAATGAAAGTGTTGGGTGCGGGTTACCTGATCTACCTGGGCTACAAGTCATTGACCAACACCCGGCGCATTAGCCTTGAAGGGATTGGCCCGTCCACTGCCGGCCTGCTGCAAGCCCTGCGTACCGGTTTTCTGACCAATGCCCTCAACCCCAAGACCATGCTGTTTGTCATCAGCGCGTTCACCCAGGTGGTGCAGCCGGGTAGCCCGCTGGGGCTGGACTTCGCCTACGGCGCGTTCATGTCCCTTGCCCATTGGGCGTGGTTCAGCCTGGTGGCGGTGTTTTTCTCCAGCACTGCGTTGCGCAAGGCGATGATCGACCGGCAAGCGCTGGTGGACCGAGCCATTGGGCTGGCGCTGATCGGCCTTGGTCTGGCAGTGGCGGTGACCGGAATACGTTGAAGGGGCGATTGCATGTTGGGGTGGTGGCCATTTAGAATAGAATCATTCCCATTTGCGAAGCCTCGCGATGAAACCTACCCCAACCGCCGCCGCCGACAGTCTGGATGCCTTGTACAAGGGCTATCACAGTTGGTTGCTGGTGTGGTTGCGTCAGCGCCTGAACTGCCCTCAGCATGCGGCCGACATGGCCCAGGATACCTTTGTCCGTTTGCTCACTGCCGGCAGTTATGTTGCCCCCCGTGAGCCACGGGCTCTGCTGGCAACTGTGGCGCGGCGCCTGCTGATCGACCGTGGCCGTCGGCACAAGCTGGAGCAGGCCTATCGGGAGGCGTTGGCACTGCATGCAGAGCAAATGGAGCAAGCGCCTTCACCCGAGCAGATTCACGCTGCAATACAAGCGCTGGAACAGATCGACCGGGCCCTGTCGCGCATGCAACCGCGAGTACGCCAGGCGTTTGTGCTACGCCATCTTGAAGGCCTGAGCCATAGCGAAATCGCCGAGCGCCTGCAGGTGTCCACCAAGAGTGTGCAAGGTTACCTGGTGCAGGCGCTTCTGGCATGCCACGCGGCAGCAGAGGCCTGCCTGTGAGCCCGGAAATTCTTCACGAAGCTGCCGAATGGCTGGTGCGCCTGGACGATCAGCCCAGCGGCCGCGACCGTGAGGCCTTCCGCGTCTGGTTGGCTCTGGACAGCGAACACCTCGAAGCCTTCCAGCGCATGCAGGAAACCCTTGCCCCCTTGCAGGTGCTAAAGCAGGCGCCAGCGCGCAGTGCACTGCTGGCGTTCAAGCAGCAGCGGCGTTCGGCCCAGGGCCTGAAAGCGCTCGCTTTGGCCGCAGTGCTGGCCTTGCCGCTAGGGCTGTTCGTGCAGCAGGGGCCGGGTTACTTGTTGGCCGACATCCGTACCGGCAGCGGTGAATGGGCTACGCGGCAGCTGCCGGATGGCAGCCTGCTCAGGCTGGAAGGCGGCTCTGCCGTGAATCTGGACTTCGATGGCCGCACGCGCACGGTGCATCTGCTGCGCGGGGAAATCCTGGTGGATGTGGCCAAAGATGCCACGCGCCCATTCAAGGTGGTGACCGAGCATGGCAGCGTGCGGGCGCTGGGTACGCGTTTTGTGGTGGAGCAGCTGGGCGACGGCTCGCGCCTGGCGATGATCGAGTCCAGTACCGAGGTCGATAGCCATGGCCAGCGCCGGGTGGTAACGGCAGGTCACCAACTGCATTTCGATGCCAGCGGGCCGGGCGAAGAGCAAGCCATCGACGGCAGGGGGGTGGAGCAGGCTTGGGCGCAGCGCCAGTTGGTAGTGCGTGAGCGCCCGCTGATCGAAGTGCTTGAGCAATTGAGCCGCAACCATCCGGGCTATCTGCTGTTCGATCGCAAAGCCTTGGCAAACATCCGCGTGACCGCGGTATTGCCAGCCGACGACAGCGAGCGCGCATTGCGCCTGCTGGCGCGCAGCCTTGCGCTGGAAATCGACCACTACACGCCCTGGATCACGCGGGTGCGCTCCCTGTCGGCGCCCGAAACCAGATAAAAAATATTCCCACCTGCTTCCAGTTCTCGATTTCCGTGCGTCCTTGTCGTAAGCCAACATAACGGAGTATCGGGAACATGCTTTCGAACTTGCGCGCGCGCATCCCTTTCACGCCTCGCAATGCGCTGGCATTGGGTATTCACCTGGGGCTGGGCAGCCTGCCACTGCTGCTGGCTCCGGTTGCGGTCGCCCAGCAGCAGGTGCAACGCTATGACATCCCGGCGGGCACGTTGGGTGATGTACTCAGCAGCTTTGCCCGTCAGGCCGGCGTGGCGATTTCGTTCGATGCCAGCCAGGTAGATGGGCGGCGAAGCGCGGGGGTGCAGGGTAGCTACGGCGTGCAGGAAGGGTTTGCCGTGCTGCTAGGCGGGCAGGCGCTGCAAGCGCAGGGGAGTGCCGATGGTTTTGTACTGGTCAACGTGCCAGCCAATGAGCAGGCGCTGGAGTTAGGGGCGACCACCATCAACAGCCAGATGCCGGGCAGCATTACCGAAGGCAGCGGCTCCTACACCACCGGTATCAGCAACGCCGCCACCAAGCTCAACCTGAGCCTGCGCGAGACGCCGCAGTCAGTCAGCGTAATGACCCGCCAGCGGATGGAGGATCAGAACTTGCGTAGCATCGGACAGGTGCTCGAACAAACGCCCGGGATCAATGTGCAGAGCCCGGGCAGTGATCGCCTGTACGTGTTCTCCCGGGGGCTGGCGATCGACAACTACCAGTACGACGGCATGCCCACCACCACGTTCGCGTTCAGCCAGGCGCTGCCCCAGGCGCTTTCGGACATGGCCATCTACGACCGGGTCGAAGTGGTGCGGGGCGCTACCGGTTTGTTGACGGGGGCGGGCGACCCGTCCGGCACGGTAAACCTTGTGCGCAAGAAGCCCACGGAGCATTTCCAGGGCTACATCAGTGGCGGGCTCGGTTCATGGGACCTGTACCGCACCGAAGTGGATGTTTCCGGCCCACTGACCGACAACGGTGCGGTGCGCGGTCGTGCGGTGGCGGCGTACCAGCAGGGCAACAGCTTCACCGACCACCTGCAGCAGCAAAAAACCATCGTGTATGGCGTCAGCGAGATGGACTTGTCCCCGGATACCCTGTTCACCCTGGGCGTGGAGTATCTGGACAGCGACCCGCGTGGTTTTTCCACCACAGGCCTTCCGGCGGTGGCCACCGATGGCTCGGGGCGCGGTTTCCAATACCGTATGCCGCGCTCATACAACGGTGCCAGCCGCGATAGCAGCAACCATCAAGAGTCGGTCAATACATTCGCCTCGCTTGAGCATCGCCTGGGCGAGGGCTGGGCACTCAAGCTCTCTGCCAATTACCTGTATGGCACTCGCGACTACGATTCGGTGATTGTTGGCACCACCACTGGCGTGGTCAACCCGGCTACAGGTGAGGGTTTGCGTTATACCGCCACCAAGGGTGACAACACCCAGAAGCAGCGCGGTATCGATGTGATGCTCAGTGGCCCGTTCCAGTTGCTGGGGCGTGAGCACGAGCTGCTGATGGGCTTCAATTACCAGAGCTATGAGAACCGTCGTAACGGCTTTGGCAACCTGCTGGCCAATGGCAGCAGCAACAATGGTGTCAGCGGCGTGCCGGTGAACATCTGGGCCTGGGACAACCACGGCCCGACGCCGTCCTATAACTTCAACCGTGAAGACGATGACATCGATCAGCGCCAGACCGGGGCTTACCTGGCGACGCGTCTCAAACCGACGGATGACCTGTCGGTGATCCTGGGTGCGCGGGTCAGCAATTACCAGTACGACGCCCTGTTCCATTATCACGTTGCCAGCCTGCAGCCTTACGACACCGACGACTCAGTCAAGGTCACCGGTGAAGTGACACCTTATGCTGGCGTGGTCTACGACCTGAACGACGTGCACTCGGTCTATGCCAGCTACACCAGCATCTTCAAGCCGCAGCCCTATCGAAATCAGGCAGGCAAGCTGCTTGAGCCGCGCGAAGGGGACAACTACGAGATCGGCCTGAAGAGCGAATACTTCGGCGGCCGCCTGAATACCGCTGTCGCGGTGTACGAGGTCAAGCTGGACAACGATGCCGTGGCCGATGGCACCGTGGCGGGCAGTGATGGGCTGATCACGGCCTATCGCGCGGAAAAGACCACCACCCGTGGTATCGACATGGAGGTGAGCGGAGAACTGGCGACGGGCTGGAACCTGGCAGCCAGTTATACCCACTCCAGGGTCAAGGACAACGACGGCGAGCGGGTCAAGACCACTATCCCTATGGACATGTTCAAGCTCTGGACTACGTATCAGCTGACGGGTGAACTGGAGCGGCTGACCGTAGGCGGTGGTGTGAACTGGCAGAGCGGCATGCATTTTACCGCGACTCCCTGGCAGGTCAGTAACCCGGTGAAGATCAAGCAGGGGGACTATGCCACTGCTGGCCTGATGGCCCGCTACCAGTTCACTCGGCAGTGGTCGGCGACCGTGACCGTGAACAACCTGTTCGATGAAAAGTACTTCAGCTCGTTCGACGACAACTTCAACAGTGCCTCTTATGGCGAGCCGCGTAACTTCATGCTGAGTTCCAAGCTGGAATTCTGAAGTCCTGGGTTTCACTCGGTCCTTGTGGGGGCTGAGTGAAACGTCTGAGGTTTTTCGCAGGCAAAGAAAAAGGGCTTACCTTGCGGTAAGCCCTTCGTCTTGTTTGGTGGCTACACAGGGACTTGAACCCCGGACCCCAGCATTATGAATGCTATGCTCTAACCAACTGAGCTATGTAGCCAATGGCGCGCATTATTCTCTTGAACGGACCCTCTGTCAACACTCATTTCAAAAAAAATTTGCACGCTTTCAAAAACTTAGCCGCCGGGCGTGGTTTCAGCGCACCACAAGCCAGTGCCCGAGTACGCCCTGAAGCTGCAGATGCTGGGCCGCCGCCAGGGATTGCAGGCTTTCGCCAGGCTGGTCGAGGTTGAAATCACCGCTGACGCGCCGATGAGCCATTTGTTCGTCCATCATCCACACCCGCTGCCCCTGGTAGCCGGCAAGGCGCTGCAGCACCTGCCCCAATGGCATGTCGGTGGCTTTCAGGCGGCCGTTGCGCCAGCTGTCGGCGGTTTTCAGGTCAGCCTTCTGTACCGGGTCGATGCGTGTGTCATCGAAGGTGACCCGCTCACCGGCCGAGACCATACGCTGCTCGCCACCTTGGGTGACCATGGCCTTGCCACTGAGTACCACGAGTTCATCATGATCGGCATGGCGAGCTACCTGCAGGCGGGTGCCGAAGACCTGGATACGTGCGCTGCCGACGTCCACTTCCATGGCCCGCCCGTCGAGCACGACTTCCAGGTACACCTGGCCCTGCACCAGGTGCAACTGGCGAGTGCGGCCGCGCAGGTCGACGTTCATTGCGCTGGCGCTGTCCAGGTTCAGGGTCGTGCCATCCGCCAAGCGTGTGCTGCGGCGTTCCCCCACGTCGGTGTGCAACTCGCTGGCCAGGCGCTGCATCAGCGGCCAGTACAGGAAGGCTGCGGCGGCCAACCCGAACAGAAACACCAGCGCCAACCATTTGCCCAGGTGGCTGCGGCGCACCGTTACATGCCGCGGGCGGGGGCGGGCGGGCGGTGGTTGCAGCTGTTGCCAGAACGTCTCCAGCTCGGCGTAGGCGTGGGCGTTCTCTGTTACCTGGCACCAGGCTGCAAATGCCTGGCGCTGGGATTCATCGCAACCGGGCTGGCGCATCAGCGAAAACCACTCCAGCGCTTCTTGCTGTGGGTCGGGCTGCAGCTGCTTGGCGGGCATCGGGCTCATGGGGTCAGTCTGCTCACGATAGGGGCCGTTTCGCCCAACGATGACAGGGATATAGGCAGAGGATGCTAATTATATTGAGAACCATTTTCAAGTACGTTGCGACAGAGGGATAAAAAAGGTAGCTATGTATCTATTTGTTTCTTGATAATCGGATCCCAAACTGCGGACGGAGATTCAGGCACATGGCCACCAGTAGCGCCTCCACGGCGTCCACCAGCGCAGCGGCGAGCCAAGCGACGCCGCTGGTAATGCGTATCATCGGTTTCTGCGCCCTGGCGCACCTGATCAACGACCTGATCCAGTCGGTGCTACCGGCGATCTACCCGATGCTCAAGGCCAATTACGACCTGAGCTTTGCCCAGATCGGCCTGATTACCCTGACGTTCCAGATCACTGCTTCGCTGCTGCAACCCTGGGTCGGCTTTTTTACTGACCGCCGACCAACGCCAAACCTGTTGCCGATGGGCACCTTGTGCACGTTGGTGGGCATCGTGATGCTGGCCTTCGTCGGCAGCTTCCCGATGATTCTGCTGGCCTCGGCGCTGGTAGGGATTGGCTCGTCGACGTTCCACCCGGAAACCTCGCGTATTGCGCGCCTGGCTTCTGGCGGGCGCTTCGGCCTGGCCCAGTCGACCTTCCAGGTTGGCGGCAACACCGGCTCCGCATTGGGCCCGCTGCTGGCCGCAGCCATCGTCATTCCGTTCGGCCAGACCCACGTGGCCTGGTTCGGCCTGGCCGCACTGTTCTTCCTCGGTGTAACCCTGATGCTGCGCGGCTGGTACAAGGAACACCTGACTCAGGCCAAGGCGCGCAAGGCGGTGCAGGCCACCCATGGCATTTCCCGCAATCGGGTGATTGCGGCGCTGATCGTGCTGGGCCTGCTGGTGTTCTCCAAGTACTTCTACATGGCCAGCTTCACCAGCTACTTCACCTTCTACCTGATCGAGAAGTTCGATGTGTCGGTGGCCAGTTCGCAGTTGCACCTGTTCCTGTTCCTGGGCGCGGTGGCGGCGGGCACGTTCTTTGGCGGCCCGATCGGTGACCGCATCGGGCGTAAAGCCGTGATCTGGTTCTCGATCCTGGGTGTCACGCCATTCACCTTGGCGCTGCCGTATGCCGACCTGTTCTGGACCAGCGTGCTGAGCGTGGTGATCGGTTTTATCCTGGCTTCGGCGTTTTCCGCCATCGTGGTGTATGCCCAAGAGCTGGTGCCGGGTAGCGTGGGCATGATCGCCGGGATCTTCTTCGGGCTGATGTTCGGCTTTGGCGGCATTGGTGCGGCGCTGCTGGGGTATGTGGCCGACCTGCGCGGTATCGAGTATGTGTATGGGCTGTGCTCGTTCCTGCCGCTGTTCGGGTTGTTGGCGGTGTTCTTGCCGAGTACCGGTAAGCGCTGATAAAGCCGGGGCTGCCTTGCAGCCCCGACAATTGACGACCTGATCACCGTTGGCCTAGAGTGCCGCCTCTTTTTCAACCACCCACAAAGTAGCCAACGCAATGCGCCGTACCCAGTCCCTGCCCAATGCCCGCCAGCCTGCCCTCCAGGCCATGCGTCGTGCCTGGCCGAGCGACACGGTGCTCAAGCGTCGCCGCAGCGTGCTGTTCGCCTTCACCTTTTCACCACACCTCGCCTGAACTGATCTGCGCTTTTGCGTCGCTCGCCGCCCCGGCGTGCGCGCCTGTGTCTGCACGTCTTTTCGGTTTGCAAGGAGTGGTACATGAACATGCGTTTGCTGGCGGGCTTGTTGTTCGCCGTTTCGGTCGTGGGCTTCAGCCTGGGGGCCAGCCTGCCGCTGGTGTCGTTGCGGCTGCATGAAGCCGGGGCCAGTACCCTGGAAATCGGCATTATCTCGGCCATCCCCGCTGCGGGCATGATGCTTTCGGCATTTCTGGTCGATGCCTGCTGCCGCCACCTCACCCGGCGCACCATCTATCTGCTGAGTTTTAGCCTTTGCACGGTCAGCATCGCACTGCTCGAATCGGCTTTCGGCTCGTTGTGGTTGCTGGCGCTGCTGCGCCTGGGGCTGGGGCTGGGTATGGGCATCGCCATCATCCTCGGCGAGTCGTGGGTCAACGAGCTGTGCCCTGAGCATAACCGCGGCAAGATCATGGCCCTCTATGCCACCAGCTTTACCGGCTTCCAGGTGCTGGGCCCGGCCATGCTCGCGGTGCTGGGCGCGAACAGCCCGTGGATCACCGGTGTGGTCACTGCGTGCTATGGCCTGGCGTTGCTGTGCATCGTGCTGACTGTACCCAATGACCATGTCGAGCATGAAGAGGGCGACAAGAGCTTTGGCCTGGCCGGGTTCTTCCGCGTGGCACCGGCGTTGTGCGTGGCGGTGCTGTTCTTCTCGTTCTTCGATGCGGTGGTGCTGTCGCTGTTGCCGGTGTACGCCACCAGCCATGGCTTTGCCGTGGGTGTGGCGGCGTTGATGGTGACCATGGTGTTTGCCGGCGACATGCTGTTCCAGCTGCCGCTGGGCTGGTTGGCCGACCGGGTCGAGCGTACCGGGCTGCACCTGGTCTGCGGGCTGGTGGCGATGTCGATTGGCATCGGCCTGCCGTGGCTGCTGAACATGACCTGGCTGCTGTGGCCGCTGCTGGTGGTACTGGGAGCGGTTGCCGGGGGCATCTATACCCTGGCGCTGGTGCTGATCGGGCAACGTTTCAAAGGCCAGGACCTGGTCACTGCCAATGCCAGCGTGGGTTTGCTGTGGGGGGTGGGTAGCCTGATCGGGCCGCTGGTCAGTGGCGCGGCGATGGATGTGGCCCCGCATGGCTTGCCCATGGCGCTGGCGCTGATGGCTGGCTTGTTCGTATGTTTTGCCCGGCAGTCGTACCGACGCGCGGGCCGGCTGCGCTCCGTGGCGCAGTGATGTACTTTTCAGGCTGCGTCGATGCTCACCCAATAGCGCGTTCTGTAGTCGACACGCACCGGCAAGCTGCGGGTGAGCAACTGCAGAATCTGACCGGTGTCGGCCAACTGGTAGGTGCCTGACACCTTCAGGTTCGCCACCTCAGGCGCGCAACGCAACAGGCCCGGGCGGTAGCGGGCGAGCTCTGCGGCAAACTCGGCCAGTGGCATCTGCTGCACGCTGAGCACGCCGTCGGTCCAGCCCCAGGGGTCGCTGTGCAGCGTTACCGCCTGGATACTGCCGTTGGCACCCACCTGCAAGGTTTCGCCCGGCTGCACTTGCCGGGGTGAGGCTGAAGTGGGGAACAGGGTAACTTCACCACGGCGCACCGCCAGCAGCAGGCCCTGGTCGTTTTCGCGCAGCAGCAGTTGGCCGTTGAGGGTAGCCAGGGATCCGACGCGGGTGTCGATGTGGAACGGGCGGGTATCATTGGGGTTACTGTCCAGGCTGACTTCGCCACGTACCAGTTCCAGCTGGCGTTGCTCGGCGCTGTAATGCAGGTCGATGGCGCTGGCAGTGTTGAGCTGGACATGGCTGCCATCGCTGACTTGCCACTGGCGCCGCTCACCCGTGGCGGTGCTGCTGTCGGCCAGCAGTTCTGGCAGGCCCAACGGTTCGCGCGCGGCCCAGCCGAGGCTGCCGCCTACGGCCAACACCGCCAGTAGCTTGAGGTGGTCACGGCGGCTGCTGCGCTGTCGCTGGCTGCCGTCCAGGGTACGCCGGCTCAGGTCTTTGGGCAGCCCGGCCAGTTCGTCGCCAAGGTGGCTGACCCGTTGCCAGGCCAGCGGGTTATGCGGGTGACTGGCCAGCCAGTGCTGGAATTGCTGCTCGGTACGCGGGCTGGGGCGGTCGAAGCGCAGCTTCACCAGCCAGTCGATGGCCTGGTCGACCTGCGCCTGCGCTGGCGCGCTGTCATGCATCGGCATAGCGTAACCGGTAGCAGGCGCCCAAGGCTTTGGCCAAATCGCGCTCGATGGTGGCCCGGGACACTTCCAGCTGTTGGGCAATCTGCACGATGCTCAAACCGTCCAGTTGCGCCAGCAGAAATGCCTGGCGAACACGCGGCTTCAGCTGGTGCAGGGCACGGTCGAGGCGGTCCAGGGCATCGAGAATGACCAGCCGGTGCTCTTCGCTGGGGACCTCGGCTTCGGGCAGGTGGGCCAGGCTTTGCTGGTAGGCGTTTTCCAGTGCGCGACGGCGAAACTGGTCGATCATCAAGCCCCGGGCGATGCTGCTGAGGTAGGCGCGGGGCTCTTTCAGCGGCGACACCTGACGGGCCCGCAACAGCCGCACGAAGGTATCCTGGGCCAGGTCGGCGGCATGCTCGCTGCAACCTACCCGGTTGCGCAACCAACCGCGAAGCCAGCTATGGTGGGCCTGGTAGAGCAGAGCGACCTCGGTCGGCTTGAGCGTGTCGGTGATCTGCATCGTAGCGAAGGCTCGGTCCTGTGAACTGTGCGATTGTGAATAGTTCTCAATTCTATGCGGGGAGAGCGGCGCAGGGCAATGGTATGCCAGGAATTCGCTGCGCAAGAACCGGCGTTTAGCCGATGAACGGTTGGGCTAAGCTCGACCTGCATTTAATCTGTTGGAGGCGCCATGATTCTGGCCGACCTTTCGCCCCAAGCCTACTGCGAGGCCACTGAGTACCTGGCAGCACTCGACCCGGACTGGTCGCGGCACATCGCTGCAACCGGGCCTTGCCTGCACCAGGCCACGCCGGGGCGTGAGCCCTACGAGGCGTTGGTACGTGCCATTGCCTACCAGCAGCTGCATGCCCGTGCTGCTGAAGCGATCCTTGGCCGGTTACTGGCGTTGTTCCCGCAGGTTGCGTTCCCGACGCCTCAGCAGCTGTTGGCCACCAGCCCGGAAACCCTGCGCGCCTGTGGGTTCTCGGCAAGCAAGATGACCACGGTGCAAGGCATTGCCCAAGCCCGGCTGGAGGGCCTGGTGCCGACGCGGGAAGAGGCATTGGCCATGGCTGACGAAGCACTGATCGAACGCTTGGTGGCCTTGCGCGGGGTAGGGCGATGGACGGTGGAGATGCTGCTGATCTATAGCCTGGAGCGTTCGGACATTCTGCCAGTCGACGATTTTGGCGTGCGCGAGGGGTATCGGCGGCTCAAGGGGCTGGAGAAGGCGCCGACCCCGGCGCAGATGCGCTCCCTGGGCGGCGGCTGGCGGCCGTTTCGAACCGTGGCGGCCTGGTACCTGTGGCGGGCCTGAGGCTTTTGCATCGCCTGTGCTGGCCTCTTCGCGGGCATGCCCGCTCCCACAGGTCCTCTGCAGGGCTCGAGCTTTGTGCGGTCCCTGTGGGAGCGGGTCCCACATGGCCTGCACGATGCTTGAACCCTGCAGAGGACTTGTGGGAGCGGGTTTACCCGCGAAGAGGCCGGTACAGGCGACAACTTAACTGGATGCTAAACCCATGACTCCGTACCTCACCCCCGACCAACGCTGGCAAGCTGTCGAGTCCCGCGACGCCACGGCCTCAGGCCACTTCGTCTACGCCGTACGCACCACTGGCGTCTACTGCCACCCCAGCTGCAAGTCACGCCTGGCCAAGCGCACAAACGTCGAGTTCTACGACACCCCCGCTGCTGCCGAAGCCGCGGGCTACCGTGCCTGTAAACGTTGTATCAGCAAGGCCAGCACCACCCGCCACAGCCAACTGGTCACCCGCGCCTGCCGCCTGATCGAAACCAGCGATCCTGCGCCCAGCCTCGACCAGCTCAGCGCGCAACTGGCCGTCAGCCCCTTCCACCTGCACCGGCTGTTCAAGGCCGAAACCGGGGTCACCCCCAAGGCTTACGCCACCGCCTTCCGTGCCCGGCGCCTGCGTGAACACCTGGAAGATGGCCAGCGCTCCGTCACCGACGCCATCTACGACGCTGGCTACAACTCCAACAGCCGCTTTTACGAAAGCGCCGACCAGCGCCTGGGCATGCGCCCCCGGCAGTACCGTGCAGGCGGCGCAGGTGCCACCATCCACTTCGCCCTCGGCCAGTGTTCGCTGGGCGCGATCCTGGTGGCCCAGAGCGAGAAGGGCATCTGCGCGATTTTGCTGGGCGACGACCCCGAGGGCCTGTTGCACGACCTGCAGGACCAGTTCCCCAAGGCCCGCCTGATCGGTGGTAACAGCGCGTACGAACAGTTGGTTGCCGAAGTGGTGGGCTTTGTCGAGGCCCCGGCGCTGGGCCTGGCGTTGCCGCTGGATGTTCAAGGTACGGCGTTTCAGGAGCGGGTGTGGCAGGCGCTGCGCGAGGTGCCGGCAGGCAGCCGGGTCAGCTACACCGACATTGCCGAGCGCATCGGTGCGCCCAAAGCCGTGCGCGCGGTGGCCATGGCCTGTGCAGCCAACCACATCGCCGTGGCCATTCCCTGCCATCGGGTGGTGCGCCGGGACGGCGACATCAGTGGTTACCGTTGGGGAGTCGAGCGCAAACAGCAACTGCTCAAGCGAGAGACGGCACTCTCCTGATTGCCAGAAGCCGCGTAGAATCCCCCGCCAAATCGAGTTGTAAAGAGGAAACATCGATGAGGCGTGTCAGCCTTGCCCGTTATTGCCCAGGCCTGATGGTTCTGCTGGCCCTGATGCTGGCCATTGCCAGCCCGGCCTGGTCGGCCCCGACCACGGCATTGTCCAACCTGGCAGCTGCCGAAGCGCCGGCGCTGGATGAAAACGCCAGCATTGAACAACTGAGTGACCGGCTGGACCTGATCCGCCAGGGCGTCACCAGCGAGGCCAACGACGACCTGCTGTCGCAGTTACGCCTGGCCGCGATGCAGGTTCAGCGCCAGGCGGATGCATTGAGTGCACAGCGCACCGCCGACGTAGGCAAGCTCGACGACAAGCTGAAGGTCATCGGCCCGGTCCAGCCGGAAGAAGCCGCCACCCTGACCCAGCAGCGCAAAGCCCTGGAGGCCGAGAAAAAGGCGCTGGTGGCCCAGCAGGACCAGGCCACCAAGCTGACCCAGTCGGCCCGAGACCTGTCCACGCAAATCGTCAACCTGCGCCGCAGCCAGTTCAACTCGCAAATCACCAGCCGCGCGGCTTCGCCACTGACCCCGGCGTTCTGGCAAAGCATCATCCGCCCCACCCAGGACGACGTGGCGCGCCTGCGTGACCTGCGCGGCGAAGCTACCGATGCCATCGGCAGTGCCTTCAGCGCCGAGAACCGCTGGCTGTTCATCACCAGCCTGGTGGCGGCGATTCTGGTCTGGACCTTGGTGCGGCGCGTGCTCGAGCGGTTGCTGGCCAGTGCCATGGTCGGCTGGTTGCCCGAGGGCCGCCTGCGCCGCAGCGCCTTGGCCTTGGGCGTCAGCCTGGCAACCCTGGGCACCATTGCCGGTTCTGTATCGCTGCTGCGCTGGGGGCTGGAGAGCAGTGCAGAGCTGGGCTCCGATATCGCCAGCCTCACCAACCACATTCTCACCCTGGTCGTATTCAGCGCCTTCATTACCGGCCTTGGCCGCGCGATGCTGATGCTGCAGCGCCCATCCTGGCGGCTGCCGGCGATCCATGACGAAGTCGCCAGCGCGTTGGGCTGGTTCCCCAAAGTGCTGGCATTGGCGCTGATGGGCATGATGACCATGGAGCGCATCAACAGCGTGATCGGCGCCAGCCTGGCGCTGACCGTGGCAGTCAATGGCCTGACTGCGTTGGTGGTGGCGTTGATCTTCGCCGGTGCGCTGCTGCGTTACCGCCGTACCCTGCGTAAGCATGAGCTGGAACGCCCCACCGGCCTTGCCGGGTTGATTCCGTTCGTGATGGTCATATGGCTGGCGCTGATCTTACTGGCGCTGCTGACCGGCTACCTGACACTGGCCTACTTCCTTACGGCCAAGCTGCTGTGGGTCAGCCTGGTGGTCACCTGTGCCTACCTGTTGACCACCTTCTTCGGCGACCTGTGCGAAACCCTGCTGTCGCCACGCCAGCCCGGCGGCCTGGCGCTGGCCTCGACCCTGGGCCTGGCGCCACGCCACCAGGCTCAGGCCAGTACCATCCTGGCCGGTATCGGCCGCACCGTGGTGCTGTTCCTGGCACTGTTGCTGGCGCTGATGCCGTCGGGCACCAGCCCTAGCGAACTGCTGCTGAGCCTGGGCGATTGGGATGGGACCGGTGGCAAGCTGCTTGGCAACCTGAACATCGTGCCGCAGGACATCCTGCTGGCGCTGGGGATTTTCTTCGGTGGCTTGTTCGCCATTCGCGTGGTCAAGCGCTGGCTGAGCGATCGTTTGCTGCCGGAAACCGACATGGACGCCGGCATGCGGGCCTCGCTGGTGACGCTGGTGGGTTACCTGGGCTTCCTGTTCCTGGCCATGCTGGTGATGTCGACCCTGCGCATCAACCTTACCAGCCTGACCTGGGTGGTCAGTGCCCTGTCGGTAGGTATCGGTTTTGGCTTGCAGCAGATCGTGCAGAACTTCATCTCTGGCCTGATTCTGCTTACCGAGCGCCCGGTGAAGGTGGGCGACTGGGTCAGTCTGGCGGGCGTGGAGGGTGATATCCGTCGCATCAATGTGCGCGCCACCGAGATCCAGATGTCTGACCGCTCGACGGTGATCGTGCCCAATTCGCAGTTCATTTCGCAGAACGTGCGTAACGTGACCATGGGCAATGCGCTGGGTGTGGTCGGCATTACCCTGACCCTGCCGCTGGAGACCGATGCCAACCGGGTACGCGAGCTGTTGTTGGCGGCGTACCACGAGCATGAGGCGATTCTGGATGCGCCAGCGACTTCGGTATCGTTCAAGGACCTGACTGCCAGTGGCATGGTGATTGGCGTCAGTGGTTACGTGGCGGGGCCGCGGCAGGTATCGGGCACCCGCAGCGACCTGCTGTTTACCATTCTTGGGCGCCTGCGTGATGAGGGTATTCCCCTGTCCTCGCCGCAGAGCATGGTGCTGGTGCAAGAGGGCACGCGGCCGGCTGACGAGGCGGTGTAAAGCCTGGGGGGCGCAACGCGCCCCCCATTCAATGCTGCTTGGCCTGCTTGATCCGCAGCAGAATCACCAACAACACCAGCAGCACTGGCGGCGCCATGGCCATCAGTCCATCCCGCGCCGTCAGCCCCAACCCCAGCACATTCAGCCCGCCATACAGCAGCTTGAACAAATTCAGCAGGTAGTAGGTGATGGCAATGATCGATAGCCCCTCTACTGCCCGCTGGATCTTCACCTGGGCATCGGCCCGGGCATTGAGGCTGCGCAGGATTTCGGCGTTCTGTTCTTCCATCTCCACCTGAACCCGCGCCTGCAACAGGTCGCCCAGGTTCGCCACGTTCTTCGCCAATTGCTCAAGCCGCTGCTCGGTAGCCGCGCAATAGCGCACAGTCGGCTTGAACCGACGTTCGATGAACACCCCCAGGCGCTGGCAGTCGCCCACATGGCTCTCCCGCAGCTCGCCCAGGCGTTCGAACACCAGTTGCGCATAGGCTTGTGTGGCGCCGAAGCGGTGGCGGGTTTTTACCGTGTGGCTGACCACTTGGCGTGACAAGTGGGCAATGGCCTCCAGCAGCCTTTTGGAGTCATGGCCGTCGACCCCGGCACTGCGCTCCGAGAGGCTGACCAGCGTCTTGTCGAAGGCATCCAGTTCCTGGCTCAAGGCCTTGGCCGTGGTCAGGGTCAGCGAGGCCATCATGCGGTACGTCTCGATCTCCAGCAGGCGGCGGATCATGCGGCCCTGGCGATAGGCATTGAGCCGGCGGTTGATAAACAGGAAACGGCTGGTGCCATCTTCGGTCAGGCGGAAGTCGCTCCACACCACTGCATCGCCACCGCCAACGCAGGAGCCACACGGGTCCTTGAAGCCGTAATGCGCCAGGTTCAGGTCCTGTTCGTCACGTACCAGCACCTGCACGGCATTGATTACCTGCGCCGCTTGCGGGGCAATCGCCTCGGCCAGCACAGGCGGCAGGGTTTGCCATCCAGTGTCGCTGGCAGCGCAGGGCACCACCAGTGTCAGGGTAAAGAACTCGGTGTGCCGTTCCCACTTGAACGGGTGGCCGTCCAGGCGGGTGATGCCTTGGGCCGCTGCACTGTCCAGAGCATCCGGGCAGCAGCGTTGCAGCAGTGCAGCGCACGCGGCATCACCGCCGAGCAGGGCCAGGTGGAAGACATGCGCCGGGCCGTCGAAGTACAGCGACGGGCGGGCGTGCAGTTCGTTGTGCAAGGCGGTGCGTTGAGGATGCATGGGCGGTCCGGCCTGGTGTTGTGATTATGGGGGTACCAGGGAGTGGGACTTTGCGGGGGAAGGAGAAAGTCACGCGGGGCGGAGTTTTGTTCTACCTGTACCGGCCTCTTCGCGGGCACGCCCGCTCCCACAGGTACGTCGCTGTCCTTGAAGATTGCGCCTTACCTGTGGGAGCGGGCGTGCCCGCGAATGGGCCGCGACGCGGCCCCTTGCGATATCAGCCGAGGCACCGGGTAACATGCTTGACCGATTGGTAGGCCGACAACCCCCAAGGCCCCAGCTCGCGGCCGATCCCGCTGCCTTTGGTACCGCCCCACGAGGTTTCGACGAACACCGCCTGTATCGAGTTGATCCACACATGGCCAACCTCCAGTGCGTCGGCGACGCGCTCGGCGCGCTCCAGGTCGGCAGAGCACACGGTTGCAACCAGCCCGAAGCGGCTGTCGTTGGCCTCGGCAATCGCCTGTTCTTCACTGGCAAACCGGCGTGCGCACAGCACTGGGCCAAAGATTTCCTCGGTCCACAGGCGGCTGTGTTTCGGCACATCGGTATACAGCGTCGGGCTGACGAACCAGCCGTCACGGTCGAGCGCCTTGCCACCGGCCAGGCACTGCAAACCTTCTTCACGTGCGGTGGCAAAGTAGCTGGCCACCTTCAGCCACTGCGCCTGGCTGGTCAGCGGGCCCATGTCGACCTCTTCGGTCAACGGGTTGCCCACCCGCAGGTTTTCCAGCGCCGCCTGCAAGCGTGGCAGCAGCGCATCGGCAATACCGTCCTGTACCAGCAGCCGCGAAGTGGCCGAGCACATCTGCCCGGCGTTCCAGCTGATGCCGGCGACAATCCACTCTACTGCCTGATCGACATCGCAATCGTCAAACACCACAATCGCCGACTTGCCACCCAGCTCCAGCGTCACCGGCCGGCACTGTGCCGACGCGCTGCGCATTACCTGGCTGCCGACGCTGTTGCTGCCGGTGAACGACAGTTTGTCCAGGCCGTTGTGACTGCTCAGCGCGGCACCGGTCTCGGCCTTGCCGTTGACGATGTTCAGCACGCCTGCTGGCAGGCCCAGGATGTCGGCGATCTGGCCGTAGGCCTGCTCGATCAGCGGGGTGACCTCTGACGGCTTGAGTACCACAGTGCAGCCGGCCGCCAAGGCTGGGGCGAGTTTCCAGGCGCTGGTCACCAGCGGGAAGTTCCACGGTACGATCAGGCCGACCACACCTACCGGCTCCAGGCGGGTACGTGCGGTAAAACCTGGGGCGGCCAGCGGCACATCGCGATTCTTCGTAGGCAACTGGTCTGCCAGCTCGGCGTAGTAGCCGAAGGTGGCGATGGCGTCGTCCAGGTCGATCTCGGCTTCGTGACGTGGCTTGCCGTTATTGCGCATCTGCAAGGTGATCAGCGCTTCACGGCGTTGCCCGAGCTGTTCGGCAAAACCACGCAGGAAGGCGGCACGCTCGCTGGCGCTGGTGCTTTTCCAGGCGGGCAGGGCGCTGCGCGCTGCGGCTACGGCCTGGTCGACCTGGGCCACGCTGGCAGCCATCAGTTCGGCAAACGGTTGCCCGATAGCAGGGTCGCTGACGCTGATGCAGTCGCTGCCTTGGCCTTCGACCCAGCGGCCGGCGATGTAGTGGGAATTGGTCATGGTCGGTTTCCAGTCAGGCCATTTCGGCAGAGGTTACAGGCGTGTGCGCGGTGCTTTTGCAACGCACCCAACGCGGGCCGCGAGGGCCATACACGCCAGCAGGTTCAGGGAACAGGTTGAGCAGCAGCAGGTACAGCACGCCCGCCAGCCCCAGGGTGACCGGCAGGCTCAGGTCGATGCCGCCAGCCAGGTCACCGAGCGGGCCGACGAACTGCCCCGGCAGGTTGACGAAGCACAGGCCCACTGCCGCGCTGGGCAGCCATGCCCCCATGCCGCGCCAGTTCCAGCCATGCAGGAACCAGTAGTGGCCACCACGCTGGCCGCGGGTGAATACCTGCAGGTCATCGGCGTGGTAGAAGCCGCGGCGGGTAATCAGGCCGAGGATCATGATCACCATCCACGGACTGGTGCAGGTGATGATGAGTACCGCAAAGGTCGAAACGCTCTGCACCAGGTTGAAGGTGAAGCGGCCAACGAAGATGAAGCCGATCGCCAGCACGCCGATCAGCAGCGTGGCGCCTGCGCGGCTGAGCAGGCGCGGGAACACGCTGGACATGTCCAGGCCGGTGCCATACAGCGCAGTGGTGCCGGTAGACATGCCGCCGATCACCGCAATCAGGCACACCGGCAGGAAGAACCAGCTTGGCGCCACCGCCAGCAGGCCACCCACGTAGTTGTTTGCGGCGATGTAGTCCGGTGCCTGGGTCGCCACCAACGTGGCGGTGCACAGGCCGAACAGGAACGGAATCAGCGTTGCGCCCTGGGCCGCAACCACCGCCAGCATGATGCGCGCCTTGGGTGTTTCACGCGGGATATAGCGCGACCAGTCGCCCAGGAAGGCGCCGAACGACACCGGGTTGCTCATGGCCAGGATTGCTGCGCCGACGAACGCCGCCCAGAAGCCCGCCTGGCCGTGGTTGACGCTACCGGCGTAGCCGGCGTCGAACGGCCCGGCAAAGGCAGCGATGCCCAGCAGGAACAGCAGGCTCGAAGCCCACACGGCAATCTTGTTGACCCACAGCATGAAGCGGAAGCCGAAGATGCACACCACCAATACCAGCACCGCGAACAGCCCGTAGGCCAGGCCCAGGGTGAGGTCGGTTTCCGGCAGGCCGGCCAGGCGTTTGGCGCCGCCGATCAGGGCATCACCTGAGCTCCACACCGACAGCGAAAAGAACGCCACCGCCGTGAGCAGCGACAGGAACGAGCCGACGATACGCCCATGCACGCCAAAGTGAGCGCCCGACGAAACGGCGTTGTTGGTGCCATTGAGTGCACCGAACAAGCCCATCGGCGCAAGAATCAGCGCGCCGACGCCAACGCCGAGCAGAATGGCCCACACGCCCGCCTGGAACGACAGCCCGAACAGCACGGGGAAGCTGCCCAGCACAGCGGTGGCGAAGGTATTGGCACCGCCGAAGATCAGGCGGAACAGGTCCAGCGGGGAGGCGTCGCGTTGATCGGCGGGGATCTGTTCGACGCCGTTGGTCTCGATACCGGTCGAGTGGCTCATGGTGATGCTCCAGCGCGGTTGTTGTAGCCTGCGCAGGGCGCGGGCCTTCTTGTGGGTGCGATGGCAGGGCGGCAGGGCCGCGTAAAAAGGTAATCAGGCCGGCGAAACGACCGACAGGTGCTCGTGGCAGGCCAGCCACTGCTCACCCTGGCGGCGGAAGACGATGGTCTCGCGCTCGTTCAACTGGTGTTCTTCACCGGCGATGCGGATATGTGTGGCCACATCGTGCATGAAGATCGCCACGTCACCTTGCAGGCTTACCTGGGCATTGCCCGACTCGCAGGCGAGCACGGCAAAGCCCTCGGCCTGCCACTGGGCCCAGAGGTCTTCGTAGGCACGGCGCGACAGCAGCGGTTGCGGCACGGTGTGGAAAAGGAAGGTGGCGTCTTCGCTGAAGCAGGCGAAGTAGCGGGCGGTGTCGTTGCTGGCAAAGGCGGCAACGAGGTCGGCGGCGGCTTGCCGTACCTGGAGTGTCTGGTCCACGGGAGTGGCCTCACGGTTTTTGTGATTATGGTGAAGCGATTCTGGTGGCGGTTGGCGAGGGAACAAATCGCTGAAGGCAAATAATCAGTTCAGGAATTTGTGAAGTGATGCTCACGCTTCCTTTACCCTCGCGCGATCTGTGGTTCAAGGTGTGTTGATCGAAGTCGAAGAGAGCGACCAAGTAACCGACTAAGTAACCGACCAAGTAGGGAGCCTCTGCCGAGAAATTTGCTGTCATCTGACTGCAACGAATATTCAGCAACATTTCTGCCATCTCCCCGTGCCTCATTGCGAGTTCGAATGGGCCATCCCGCGCTGCACCTGCCACAGGATCACGACCTGTTCGGCCTGCTCTACGCTTTCGCCTTTCGCCCCGGCCAGCCCGGGCGCGAGATCGACTCGGCGCAATTGCTGCACAAGCTCGGCCAGCCGCTGGAGCCCGGCGAGTTCCTGTGGGTGCACCTGAACCTGGCCCATGCCGCTTGCGAACGCTGGTTGCGCACCCACCTGCAGTTGCCCGACGCCTTCTTTGAAACCCTGCGGGAGGGCTCCCGCTCGACCCGCATCGAGCACGCTGACTCGGCACTGCTGGCAGTGGTCAACGACGTGGTATTCAACTTTGGCCTGGTGTCGTCGGACATTTCCACGCTGTGGGCCTGTGCCAGCAGCCAGTTGCTGGTAAGCGCGCGATTACAGCCGTTGCACTCGGTGGACAAGCTGCGCTCGTCGGTCAAGCATGGTGAGCGCTTTCATTCGTCCATCGAACTGCTGGTCCACCTGCTGCGCGACCAGGGCGATGTACTGACCCAGATCGTGCGTGAAACCACCACCAGCGTCGACCGCATCGAAGACCAATTATTATCCCAGCGCCTCAGCGACAACCGTGCCGAACTGGGCAGCATGCGAAGGGTGCTGGTGCGCTTGCAGCGCCTGCTGGCACTGGAACCGGGGGCCTTGCTGCGCCTGCTCAACCGGCCGCCCGAGTGGTTGCAGGAACAGGACATACGCCAATTGCGCGCGGCCACCGAGGAATTCACTCTGGTCATCAGCGACCTCACCGCCCTGGGCGAGCGGATCAAGCTGCTGCAGGAAGAAATCGCCGCCAAGGTCAACGAACAGACCAACCGCACCCTGTTCACCCTCACCGTGGTCACCGTGCTGGCGCTGCCCATCAACATCATCGCCGGCTTCTTCGGCATGAACGTCGGCGGCGTGCCCCTGTCGGAAAACCCCCATGGCTTCTGGGTGCTGGTGGCACTGGTGGCGACTTTCACGGTGCTGGTGGGGCGCTGGGCATTTCGCAAACGGCGAGAGTACTGACGTCATTCCTGTGATGGCTGTACTGGCCTCATCGCCGGCAAGCCAGCTCCCACAGGTACTGCGCAAGCCTTTGGCCTGTGGTGAACCTGTGGGAGCTGGCTTGCCGGCGATGAGGCCAGTACAGCCAACTACAACCAAACCGACTGGCGGTCCCGTGCGCCTCACATCCTTGCCTACGCTGATACTCCCAACCCGCTGAAGCAAGGAGATCCACCGTGACCTTCCAATACAAGCGTCTGGACAAGAACAACGCCGCCGTGTTGCTGGTCGACCACCAGACCGGCCTGCTCTCGCTGGTAAGGGATATCGACCCCGACCGCTTCAAGAACAACGTGCTGGCCCTGGCCGACCTGGCCAAATACTTCAAGCTGCCGACCATCCTCACTACCAGCTTCGAGACCGGCCCTAACGGCCCGCTGGTGCCGGAGCTGAAAGAACAGTTCCCTGACGCCCCCTACATTGCACGCCCCGGCAACATCAACGCCTGGGACAACGAAGACTTTGTCAAAGCAGTAAAAGCCACCGGCAAGAAGCAGCTGCTGATCGCTGGCGTTGTCACTGAAGTGTGCGTGGCCTTCCCGGCGCTGTCTGCGCTGGAGGAGGGCTTTGAGGTGTTCGTCGTCACCGACGCCTCCGGCACCTTCAACGAACTGACCCGTGATTCGGCCTGGCGGCGCATGGAGGCGGCCGGGGCGCAACTGATGACCTGGTTCGGCGTGGCCTGCGAGCTGCACCGTGACTGGCGCAACGACATTGAAGGGCTGGGGACGCTGTTCTCCAACCATATCCCGGACTACCGCAACCTGATGACCAGTTACAGCAAGCTGGCCAAATAGCGCTTTGCGGGGGCTGCAACGGCAACCCCCGCATCAACCTGCAGGCGCAGCGGCAAACTGTCATGAATCGACCATACTGACTCTTCATTCGCCTCGGGAGAGTGTCATGTCGAAGCCGTCCAGGAAGAAACCCACCCAGGAACAGCCAGAAAAACTGGGCGGCAAGGCCTACGATAAAGCCCTCAAGCACCTGCATGTGGAACTGGTGAAATTGCAGGAGTGGGTGGTAGCTAAAGGCCTTAAGGTCTGTATCGTTTTCGAAGGCCGCGATGGCGCCGGCAAGGGCGGCACCATCAAGGCCATTACCGAGCGCGTCAGCCCGCGGGTGTTTCGCGTGGTGGCGCTGCCGGCACCGACAGAGCGGGAAAAAACCCAGATGTACCTGCAGCGCTATCTGGGGCATTTACCCGCAGCGGGCGAGGTGGTGATCTTCGATCGCAGTTGGTACAACCGGGCGGGGGTGGAGCGGGTAATGGGCTTTTGCTCCGGTGAACTCGTCGACAAGTTCCTCACCGGAGTACCGGTGTTCGAAAAGGTGATGGTCGAGTCGGGCATCATCCTCATCAAGTACTGGCTTGAGGTCAGCGCCGAAGAGCAGACTCACCGCCTGCAGGATCGCATCAACGATGGCCGCAAGCTGTGGAAGCTTTCGCCCATGGACCTCAAGTCGTACACCCGCTGGGATGACTACACCCAGGCGCGCGACGACATGTTCGCCGCGTCGGATACCGCCTGGGCACCGTGGTTCATGGCCCACTCCAACGATAAGCGCCGCGCCCGCCTGAACATCATCAGCCATCTGCTCAGCCGTATTCCGTACAAGGACATCACCCGCGACCAGGTGGTGAAGCTGCCCAAGCGCGGCAAGATCGGCAAGTACAAGGCCGTGGCCTACCCGTTCAAGGTTGTCGAAGCACGTTTCTGACTGTTGGGGGGCGGCGGCGCAGTCCCACCGTTACCTTAATATCTGTGCTGAGAACCGGGGCTGTGTTGCATGCCTTCGCGACACAACGCCGCTACAGCTCGGATGCATGCCTTGAAAGTGGTGAAAAAACAAAACCCCTTGAGGCGAGCGCTTCAAGGGGTTTGTGGTTACAGCAGGCTACCGCTTAGACGTTGAAGCGGAAGTGCATCACGTCGCCATCTTTGACGATGTAATCCTTGCCTTCCAGGCGCCATTTACCGGCTTCCTTGGCACCGCTTTCACCCTTGAACTGGATGAAGTCGTCATAGGCCACCACTTCAGCACGGATGAAGCCTTTTTCGAAGTCGGTGTGGATAACCCCGGCCGCTTGCGGTGCGGTGGCACCGACGCGAACGGTCCAGGCACGTACTTCCTGCACGCCAGCGGTGAAGTAGGTTTGCAGGTGCAGCAGCTCGTAACCGGCGCGGATCACGCGGTTCAGGCCAGGCTCTTCCAGGCCCAGGGCCTCAAGGAACATGTCCTTCTCTTCACCGTCGTCCAGCTCGGCGATTTCTGCTTCGATCTTGTTGCACACCGGCACCACGACCGCGCCTTCTTCCTCGGCGATGGCCTTGACCACGTCCAGGTGCGGGTTGTTTTCGAAGCCGTCTTCGGCCACGTTGGCGATGTACATCACCGGCTTGCTGGTCAGCAGATGGAAGCCACGGATGACGGCTTTTTCGTCGTCAGCCATGTTCTTCATCAGGCTGCGCGCAGGCTTGCCTTCGGTGAAGTGCGGGATCAGTTTTTCGAGGATGGCCTTCTGCGCCAGGGCTTCCTTGTCGCCGCCCTTGGCGTTGCGGGTCACTTTCTGCAGTTGCTTTTCGCAGCTGTCGAGGTCGGCGAAGATCAGTTCGAGGTCGATGATCTCGATGTCACGCTTGGGGTCGACGCTGTTGGAAACGTGGATCACGTTCTCGTCTTCGAAGCAGCGCACCACGTGGGCAATGGCGTCGGTCTCGCGGATGTTGGCGAGGAACTTGTTGCCCAGGCCTTCGCCTTTCGAGGCGCCAGCCACCAGGCCGGCGATGTCGACGAATTCCATCGTGGTCGGCAGGATGCGGTTTGGCTTGACGATTTCAGCCAGCGCAGCCAAACGGGCATCGGGCATCGGCACGATGCCGCTGTTCGGCTCGATGGTGCAGAAAGGGAAGTTCTCCGCCGCGATACCAGACTTGGTAAGGGCGTTGAACAGGGTGGACTTGCCGACGTTGGGCAGGCCGACGATGCCGCAGTTGAAACCCATGGGTATTCCCCTCTCTAAAGGAAATCAGGCCTTCTGGCTGTGCAGCTCGCGCATTGCCTTGGCAAAGTCGCCGGCAAGCACGTCCGGCAGCACGCCGAGGGCAAAATCGATGCTGGCGTCGAGCTTCTCCTGCTCGGCGCGCGGCGCGCGGCCCAGGACGAAGTTGGAGACCAGTTTGGCGTCGCCCGGGTGGCCAATGCCAAGCCGCAGGCGGTGGAAGTCGTTCTGGTTGCCGAGCTGCGCGATGATGTCGCGCAGGCCGTTGTGCCCACCATGGCCGCCGCCGCGCTTGAGCTTGGCAACGCCCGGAGGCAGGTCGAGTTCGTCGTGCGCCACCAGGATCGCTTCCGGCTTGATGCGGAAGAAATTGGCCAAGGCCGCGACGGACTGGCCGCTACGGTTCATGTAGGTGGTGGGGATCAACAAACGAACGTCGTTGCCCTGATGGCTGAATTTAGCCGTCAGGCCGAAATACTTTTTGTCAGCGGCGAGCGAAACACGCTGTGCGCTGGCAATGCGTTCAACGAAAAGAGCCCCTGCGTTATGCCGGGTCTGTTCGTATTCGGGGCCGGGGTTACCCAGGCCAACGATCAACTGGATGGCGGTCACGTCAGGGGCTCTTCCTTGGAGTTGGTGGGTCACAGTGCGCGCGGCACTGTAACCCGATCAACGCCGGCGTGCGAGTGGATTACTCGGCAGCGCCTTCTGCTTCTGGAGCAACGCGTGGAGCGTGAACGTTGGCAACAGCTTTGTCATCACCGTGGGCCAGAGCTACGAACTCTACGCCTTTCGGAGCTTTCAGGTCCGACAGGTGGATGATGGTGCCGACTTCGGCGTTGGCCAGGTCAACTTCGATGAACTCAGGCAGGTCTTTGGCTTCGCAGGAAACTTCGATCTCGGCAACAACGTGGGAGATCTCGCCGCCTTTCTTGACCGGTGCTTCTTCGTTGATGAAGTGCACTGGAACAACAGCGGTCAGTTTCTGGCCAGCAACGACGCGAACGAAGTCGGCGTGCATGATGAACTGCTTGGCTGGGTGACGCTGCATGGCCTTGATGATGACGTTCTGCTTAACACCGTCAACATTCAGTTCGATAACGTGGCTGAAGGCAGCTTCGTTTTCGAACAGCTTGGTGATTTCCTTGGCCAGGATGGTCAGGGATTGAGCTTCTTTGTCACCACCGTAGACAACGGCAGGGATGCTCAGCGCATGACGCAGGCGGCGGCTCGCACCTTTCCCCAGGTCAGTACGCGCTTGGGCGTTCAGGATAAAATCAGTCATTTTGTTTCTCCAAAATAGCCCCCCGAGGGCGTTTGCGACCAGCGCCAACGGGGATGGCAAAAAAGCCCCGCCCCAACACGTGTTGGGGCGGGGCGCTTCACATCAACACGCGTTCCGCTTAGCGGAACATCGCGCTGATCGATTCTTCATTGCTGATGCGGCGCACCGCTTCAGCGACAACCGGTGCGATATCCAGCTGGCGGATACGGCTACAGGCTTGAGCAGCGGCGGACAGCGGAACGGTGTTGGTCACCACCAGCTCGTCCAGAACCGACTTCTCGATGTTCTCGATCGCGCGGCCCGACAGGACAGGGTGCGTGCAATAGGCGTAAACCTTGGCAGCGCCGTGCTCTTTCAGGGCTTTGGCCGCGTGGCACAGGGTGCCGGCGGTGTCGACCATGTCGTCTACCAGGATGCAGGTGCGCCCTTCGACGTCGCCGATGATGTGCATAACCTCGGAGTGGTTAGCCTTTTCGCGGCGTTTGTCGATGATACCCAGATCGACACCCAGGGACTTGGCAACGGCACGTGCGCGCACGACACCACCAATGTCCGGGGAGACGATCATCAGGTTCTCGAAACGCTGGTCTTCGATGTCGTCAACCAGTACGGGCGAGCCGTAGATGTTGTCGACGGGGATATCGAAGAAGCCTTGGATCTGGTCAGCGTGCAGGTCGACGGTGAGAACACGGTCGATACCCACGACAGTGAGCATGTCAGCGACAACTTTGGCGCTGATGGCTACACGTGCCGAACGCGGACGGCGGTCCTGGCGGGCATATCCGAAGTAAGGAATCACGGCGGTGATTCGGGATGCTGAGGAGCGGCGGAAGGCGTCGGCCATCACTACCAGTTCCATCAGGTTATCGTTGGTCGGGGCACAAGTCGGCTGAATAATGAAGACGTCTTTACCGCGGACATTTTCATTGATCTCAGTACTGATCTCGCCGTCGGAGAATTTACCGACAGAGACGTCACCGAGAGGGATATGCAGCTGACGTACGACACGCCGAGCCAGATCGGGGTTAGCGTTCCCCGTAAAGACCATCATCTTGGACACGCGCAGTACCTGAAGGCTGAGGGTATACCTGGATGAGTATAGGAAAATGGCAGGGGCGGCTGGATTCGAACCAACGCATGGCAGGATCAAAACCTGCTGCCTTACCGCTTGGCGACGCCCCTGTATCTGTTGCTGCGAACGCTTATGCGCTCGACTTCTTGACCAGACTTTGCAGCTTGCGATGCAACATCGAAATATTGCTTCCTTTCGCCACAAACCCTGTTTGGGTCGCTGAAAGAAGGGCCAGAACTTTATCAGCTTCGGCTTTGCTTGGGAAGGCCCCAAACACACAACTTCCAGTGCCGGTTAGTCGAGCCTCAGTGAATTTATCCAGTGAATTCAACGCATTGCGAACTTCCGGGTAATTCTGCTCTACCACCGGTTGGCAGTCATTTCGACTGTTTCCCTTGGGAACGGGGCGCATCTTAAGGGGGAGTGAATCACGTGTCAACTGCGGATGTGAAAAAATTTCTACTGTGCTGACAGACACTTGCGGCACCAGCACGACATACCAAGGCTCTTCGGGGTCGACCGGGGTCAGCTTTTCGCCCACCCCTTGGGCGAACGCCGCATGGCCGCGCACGAACACCGGGACGTCCGCGCCCAGGCTCAGGCCCAGTGCGGCCAGGCGGTCTTCGTCCCAGTCCAGTTGCCACAGGTGGGCGAGGGCCAGCAGGGTAGTGGCGGCATCCGAGCTGCCACCGCCGATACCGCCACCCATGGGCAGCACCTTGGTCAGCCAGATGTCGGCGCCCAACGGGCTGCCGGACTGTTCCTGCAACTTGCGCGCGGCCCGCACGATCAGGTTGCTGTCATGCGGTACCGCCTCGATCTCGGTGTGCAGGCGGATCACGCCATCGTCACGTACGGCGAAACGCAGTTCGTCGCCATGGTCGAGGAACTGGAATACGGTTTCCAGCTCGTGATAGCCATCCGCGCGGCGGCCAATGATATGCAGCCACAGGTTGAGCTTGGCCGGGGCGGGCAGGGTAAGCGTGTGCATGAAATCAGTGCCCCAGCTGGCGTGGCTGCCAGTCCTTGACCACCAGGGTCACGTCCAGATCCTTGCCGTGCAGTTTCAGGCGTTCGGGCAACCAGTAGCCATTCTGCTCGGTGTAGCTCAGGTACTGCACTTGCCAGCCGTCCTGTTCGAGGCTGGCCAGGCGGCTGTCGCCGTCCAGGGTCAGCTTGCTCTTGCTGTCGGGGGCGGGCAGGCCACGGACCCACCAGACCAGGTGCGACACCGGCAGTTTCCAGCCAAGCTGCTCTTCTAGCAGGGCTTCCGGGCTGGCGGCCTCGAAGCGGCCCTGGTTGGCGACTTCCAGCACCACGCCGCCGGGGCGGCCGGTGAGGCGTGCGGCGCCGCGGCCGAGCGGGCCTGCCAGGCGAATGTCGTAGTAGTCCTGGCGCTGCAGCCAGAACAGCGTGCCACTGCCGGAGTCGCGCGGGGCGCGGATGCCGACTTTGCCGTTGATCTGCCAGCCATCAAGGCTGCTCAACTGCGCTTTATGGGCCCGCCACTGTTGCGGGTCGCCGTGACCTTGCAGGGCCTCGCGGCTGCCGAAGCCGGTACAGCCGGCCAGCAGGGCGATCAGGGTAAAGGTAATGCAATGGCGCAGGAACATGGCGTTAAAGGGTCTCGGATCCGGTCAGGCGCAGGATGGTCTTGCGCAGGATGGGGCTGTCGGCCTGGGCTTCGAAGCCCTTGGCCCATACCTGGCGGGCTTCGCGGCGCTTGCCGTTGGCCCACAGCACTTCGCCCAGGTGGGCGGCCACTTCGTGATCGGGGAAGTTGGCAAAGGCCTGGCGCAGGTAGGTTTCAGCCTCGTCGAGGTTGCCCAGGCGATAGTTGACCCACCCCAGGCTGTCGAGTACCGCCGGGTCGTCCGGCGTCAGCTGGTGGGCCTTGTCGATCAGCGCCTTGGCTTCGCTGTAGCGGGTGGTGCGGTCGGCCAGGGTGTAGCCCAGGGCGTTCAGCGCCATGGCATTTTCCGGTTCGCGGGCGATGATGGCGCGCAGGTCCTTTTCCAGCTGCACAAGATCGTCACGCTTTTCAGCCAGCATCGCGCGGGTGTACAGCAGGTTGAGGTCGTCCGGGTAACGCTGGATGGCTTGCTGCAGGACCTGGCTGGCCTGGGCGTCCTTGTTGTTGTTGCTGTAGCTTTCCGATTCGATCAGGAACAGCTGGATGGCGTAGTCCGGCTGGGCTTCGCGGGCCTCGGCGAGCAGGCGCGAGGCCTCGGTGCCGCGGCCGTTGGCAATCAGGATGTCGGCCTGGCGCAACTGCGCCGGCAGGTAGTCGGGGCCTGGGCCGACCAGGGCGTACTCGCGCAACGCGCCAGCGGGGTCGTGGCGTTCCTCGCGGATGCGGCCCAGGTTCAGGTGTGCTGCGTCGACATTGCTGTCGCGCTCGATCAGCTCCTGCAGGTAGCCTTCGGCCTCATCCCAGTCCTTGTTCTCCAGGCACACAAGGGCCAGTGAGTAACGCAGTTCGTCATCGTCGGGGTATTGCTGGACCAGGCTGAGGAACTCGCCTTTGGCATCGGCGATTTTGTCCTGTTCGACCAGGGTGCGGGCGTAAGTCAGGCGCAGGCGTTTGTCATCCGGGTTGTCGCGGATGGCGCCGCGCAGCAGTGGCAGTGCCTCGGGGCCGCGGTCCAGGGCCTGCAGCAAACGGGCGCGCAGCAGGATCGGGGCAATTTCGCCGTTTTGAGTCGGGTGCGATTCCAGCAGCTCCAGCGCCTCTTCGGCCTTGCCGTCCTGGTTCAGCAGAAGGGCTTTGCCGAACACCAGCTGGCCGTTGTCCGGGTACTTCACCAGCAGGCGTTCGAAGCTTTGCAGCAGGCCGTCGCGGGTGCTCTGGTCGGTTTCGGCGGCAGACAGGGCGAGGAAGTCGAAGTGGGTGTCGCCTTGGCCCTGCAGCACCTTTTCCATATAGGCCATGGAGTCGTCATAGCGGCCGGCGCGGGCCAGCTGGATGGCGGCGGCGCGCTGGGCGTCGAGGTTTTGCGGGTCGTTGCGGGCCCAGACCAGCGCGTTGTCCAGCGCCGGTTCGTCGGCGCCGAGGTATTCGGCAATACGGTAGGCGCGCTCGGAAACCGCCGGGTCCTGGGTTTTGGCTGCCTGGTCGGTGTAGTTGGCCAGGGCGATGTCGAAGCGGTTGCGCTGGCCGGCCAGCTCCGCGACCAGCAGGCTATACAGCGTGTCCTGTTTGAACGAGCCATACACCACGGGCTTCTCTGCCTCGCCCTTGCCGGCTTCGGCGACGGGAGGCTCGGCCTTTTGCGGGGCCAGGCTCTGGCAGCCCTGGAGCAGGGCGAAGGCAAGCAGCAATGCGTATGGTTTGTTCATAGAAGGCTTTTGGGGGACTCACCGGCGGTCGGAGCATGATGACACAAGCGCGGGGGCAAACCCACCTGTGCTGATTCTGGTTAACTGCGACCTTTGAGGGGGTGGAGGGTTCCGTAACGGAGGCGGTGCTGGGTGTCCGCCACAACATCGTTGTCGCCTGTGAAATCGGCATACCCTACTGCTATCACGACAATAGCGAACGGTGGTTGTTCTAAAACCTGCGAAAGAGGACAATTATCGGCTTCCCGTCACAACCAGCGACCTTGCATGGCCTTTCTTGCACTTGGTATCAACCATAAGACTGCCTCGGTAGACGTACGCGAGCGCGTGGCGTTTACCCCAGAGCAGCTGGTAGACGCCCTGCAACAGCTCTGCCGACTGACTTCCAGCCGCGAGGCGGCGATCCTGTCGACCTGCAACCGCAGCGAGCTCTATATAGAGCAGGACCACCTGTCTGCCGACGCCGTGCTGCAATGGCTGGCCGACTATCACCGCCTCAGCCTGGACGAGCTGCGCGCCAGTGCCTATGTGCATGAAGAGCACGATGCCGTGAAGCACATGATGCGCGTGGCTTCGGGGCTGGACTCCCTGGTGCTGGGCGAGCCGCAGATTCTTGGCCAGATGAAGTCCGCCTACGCCGTTGCGCGCGAGGCCGGCACCGTCGGCCCGTTGCTTGGGCGCCTGTTCCAGGCCACCTTCAGCGCTGCCAAGCAGGTGCGCACCGACACCGCCATCGGTGAAAACCCGGTCTCGGTGGCGTTTGCCGCGGTCAGCCTGGCCAAGCAGATCTTCAGCGACCTTGCCCGAAGCCAGGCCTTGTTGATCGGTGCCGGCGAAACCATCACCCTGGTCGCCCGCCACCTGCATGAGCAGGGCGTGCGTCGTATCGTCGTGGCCAACCGCACCCTGGAGCGGGCCAGCATCCTGGCCGAGCAGTTCGGCGCGCATGCCGTACTGCTGGCCGACATCCCCCAAGAGCTGGCCAACAGCGACATCGTCATCAGCTCCACCGCCAGCCAGCTGCCGATCCTGGGCAAGGGCGCGGTCGAGAGTGCGCTGAAACAGCGCCGGCACAAGCCGATCTTCATGGTCGACATTGCCGTGCCGCGCGACATCGAACCTGAAGTCGGCGAGCTGGACGACGTCTACCTGTACACGGTCGATGACCTGCACGACGTGGTGGCAGAAAACCTCAAGAGCCGCCAGGGCGCAGCCCAGGCGGCCGAAGAACTGGTGTCGGTGGGCGCCGAAGACTTCATGCTGCGCCTGCGTGAACTGGCTGCGGTGGACGTGCTCAAGGCCTATCGCCAACAAAGCGAGCGCCTGCGCGACGAAGAACTGCAAAAGGCCCAGCGCCTGCTGGCCAACGGCGGCAACCCCGAAGAGGTAATGGCCCAATTGGCCCGGGGGCTGACCAACAAACTCCTGCATGCGCCCAGCGTGCAGTTGAAAAAGCTCTCGGCCGAGGGCCGCCTTGATGCGCTGGCCATGGCCCAGGAACTCTTTGCCCTCAACGAGGGCTCCACGGACAAATCCCCGCAATGAAAGCGTCGCTGCTGAATAAACTGGATATTCTCCAGGACCGTTTCGAAGAGCTCACCGCCCTGCTCGGTGATGCCGAGGTCATTTCCGACCAGACGCGCTTTCGCGCGTATTCCCGTGAATACTCCGAGGTCGAGCCGGTCTACGCTGCTTATAAAGAGTGGTGCAAAGTCCAGGGCGACCTTGAAGGTGCCCAGGCGCTGCTCAAGGACAGCGATCCGGACCTGCGCGAAATGGCCGTGGAAGAAGTGCGTGAAGCCAAGGAACAGTTGCTGACGCTGGAGGCGAAGCTGCAACGCATGCTGCTGCCCAAAGACCCCAACGATGGCCGCAACGTGTTCCTCGAAATCCGCGCCGGCACCGGTGGCGACGAGGCGGCGATCTTCTCCGGCGATTTGTTCCGCATGTATTCGCGCTATGCCGAAAAACGCGGCTGGCGCCTGGAGATCCTGTCCGAGAACGAAGGCGAGCACGGCGGCTACAAGGAAATCATCGCCCGTGTCGAGGGTGAGCACGTCTACGGCAAGCTCAAGTTCGAATCTGGCGCTCACCGTGTCCAGCGCGTGCCCGAAACCGAATCCCAAGGCCGTGTGCACACCTCCGCGTGTACGGTGGCGGTGCTGCCCGAGCCGGATGAACAGGCAGCCATCGAAATCAACCCGGCCGACCTGCGCGTAGACACCTATCGTGCATCCGGTGCAGGCGGCCAGCACGTCAACAAGACCGACTCTGCAATCCGCATCACTCACTTGCCCACCGGTATCGTGGTGGAGTGCCAGGAAGAGCGTTCGCAGCACAAGAACCGTGCCCGTGCCATGTCCTGGCTGTCGGCCAAGCTGAACGACATGCAGACCAGCGCCGCGCAGAACGCGATTGCCAGCGAGCGCAAGCTGCTGGTGGGCTCCGGAGACCGTTCCGAGCGCATCCGCACCTACAATTATCCACAGGGCCGTGTGACCGATCACCGTATCAACCTGACCTTGTACTCGCTGGATGACATCCTCAGCGGTGGCGTGGACGCAGTGATCGAACCGCTACTGGCCGAATACCAGGCCGATCAACTGGCTGCCCTGGGGGACTGATGACTATCATCGCCAGCTTGTTGCGCAACGCGCAGCTGCCCGAATCGCCCACCGAGCGGCTGGATGCCGAATTGCTGCTGGCGGCGGCCATCGGCAAGTCGCGCAGCTACCTGCACACATGGCCCGAGCGGATCGTCAGCAGCGAAGATGCCGAGACCTACGCCGGTTACCTGCAGCGCCGCCGTGGCGGTGAGCCGGTCGCCTACATTCTCGGGCAGCAGGGTTTCTGGAAGATCGACCTGGAAGTGGCGCCGCATACCCTGATCCCGCGGCCGGATACCGAACTACTGGTCGAGACCGCCCTCGAACTGCAAGCCGCCTCGCCAGCCAAGGTCCTCGACCTGGGCACCGGTACCGGTGCGATTGCCCTGGCCCTGGCCAGCGATCGCCCGGCCTGGCAGGTCACAGCGGTTGACCGGGTGGAAGAGGCCGCTGCCCTGGCCGAGCGTAACCGCCAGCGCCTGGGCCTGGCCAACGCCCAGGTCCGGGTAAGCCACTGGTTCGACAGCCTGGCCGGCGAGCGTTTTGACTTGATCGTCAGCAACCCGCCCTACATCGCCGCCGCAGACCCGCATCTGGTAGCGGGTGACGTGCGCTTTGAGCCCAGCAGTGCGCTGGTGGCCGGCGCCGATGGCCTGGACGATTTGCGCGTGATCGCCGCCCAAGCCCCTGCGCACCTGTTGCCGGGTGGCTGGCTGTTGCTGGAGCATGGTTACGACCAGGCAGCGGCGGTACGTGCATTGCTGACTGAGCAGGGCTTTGACGAGGTCGCCAGCCGAACGGATCTGGGCGGCCATGAACGCATTACCCTGGGGCGCCTGCCATGCTGAGTGATGAGGAATTGCTGCGTTACAGCCGGCAGGTATTGCTGGCCCAGATCGATATCGACGGCCAACTGCGGCTCAAGCAGAGCAAGGCTCTGATCGTCGGCCTCGGCGGCCTGGGCTCTCCGGTCGCACTGTACCTGGCTGCGGCCGGGGTAGGTGAACTGCACCTCGCCGACTTCGACACCGTCGACCTGACCAACCTGCAACGCCAGGTGATTCACGACAGTGCCAGCGTCGGCATGAGCAAGGTCGATTCGGCCTTGCAGCGCTTGCACGCGATCAACCCGGAGATCGACCTGGTTGCCCATCGCCAGGCCCTGGATGAAGACACGTTGGCCGCTGCTGTGGCGGCGGTCGACCTTGTGCTGGACTGCTCCGACAATTTTGCTACCCGTGAAGCGGTCAACGCTGCCTGTGTGGCGGCTGGCAAACCGCTGGTGAGCGGCGCGGCGATCCGCCTGGAAGGGCAGTTGTCGGTGTTCGACCCTCGGCGCGACTACAGCCCCTGCTACCACTGTTTGTATGGGCATGGCAGTGAAGATGAACTGACCTGCAGCGAAGCTGGGGTTATCGGGCCGCTGGTGGGCCTGGTGGGCAGCCTGCAAGCGCTGGAGGCGATGAAGCTGCTGGCCGGGTTCGGCGAGCCGCTGGTCGGCCGTCTGTTGTTGATCGATGCTCTTGGCACCCGTATCCGCGAGCTGCGCGTCAAGCGCGACCCGGCTTGCGCAGTCTGCGGCAAGCGCGATGGCTGAGCGTTCGGCGCCGGTCGGCGTGATGGACTCGGGGGTCGGCGGTTTGTCGGTGCTCGCCGAGATCCAGCGCTTGCTGCCCAACGAGACGCTGCTGTATGTGGCCGACTGCGGCCACGTGCCTTATGGTGAGAAGTCGCCGGACTACATCCGTGAACGCTGCCGGCGCATCGCCGCGTTCTTCCAGGAGCAAGGGGCCAAGGCCATGGTCCTGGCGTGCAATACCGCCACGGTGGCGGCGGTGGCCGACTTGCGCGAGTTGTACCCGACCTGGCCGCTGGTGGGCATGGAGCCTGCCGTGAAGCCCGCAGCGGCGGCGACCCGCTCGGGCGTGGTCGGTGTGCTGGCCACTACCGGGACCCTGCAGAGCGCCAAGTTCGCCGCCTTGCTCGACCGCTTTGCCAACGACGTGCAGGTCATCACTCAGCCTTGCCCGGGGCTGGTCGAACTGATCGAGACTGGCGACCTCGCCAGCCTGGCGCTGCGCCAGATGTTGCTTGGCTATGTGCAGCCGTTGCTGGCCGCCGGCTGCGACACGCTGATCCTCGGTTGCACTCATTACCCCTTCTTGCGCCCGTTACTGGCCGACCTGGTACCAGCGGATGTGGCGATCATCGACACGGGCGCGGCCGTGGCGCGTCAGTTGCAGCGGCTGCTGGGTGCCAATGACCTGCTGGCCGAAGGCCCGGCCGGCGAGGCCCGTTTCTGGACCAGCGCTGCCCCACAAACCCTGAGAAAAATCCTACCTGTGCTGTGGCATGAGTCCGGCGATGTGCAAAGCTTCGCGTTGTGAAAAAAACGTGAAATACAGCTGAACTATCGTTCCACTTCTGCTTTCTACCGCTTCGCCTGGCATGAGGCGGACACTAATAACAGCATCAGGAAGAAGGATGTTTCTCATGAAGAAACTGCTCGGCTTGGCGGCGGCTGCCGCCTTTACCTTGGGGCAAGCGATGTCGGCGCAGGCTGCCGACGTTTCGTTTTCAGTGGGGCAGACCGGTGACTCGACGATGGTGTATCGGCTGGGGCTGCAATCGAACTGGGACGTGAGCTGGTGGCAGACCAGCGTCGGTCGGCTGACCGGCTACTGGGATGGGGCCTACACCTATTGGGATGGCGACAAGACGGCCAGCAACCATAGCCTGTCTTTTGCGCCGGTATTCGTCTATGAATTTGCCGGGCAGTCGGTAAAGCCCTACATCGAAGCGGGAATCGGTGTGGCGGCATTCTCCAGCACCGAGCTGGAAAGCAACGAACTCGGCTCGGCGTTTCAGTTTGAGGACCGCATCGGCTTTGGCTTGCGCTTCGCCGGCGGGCATGAGATCGGGGTACGGGCGATTCACTATTCCAACGCCGGCATCAAGCAGCCAAATGATGGCGTGGAGAGCTATAGCCTGCATTACCGCATGGCGCTCTGATCTCACCTGCACCGACTTCCTCGCGCCAAACCTGGGCGAAGAAGTCAGTACAGCTCTCAAATCTTAGCGCGCCAAGGGCCACAGGCCGCTAAGGTCCAAGGTTTCCAGTACCAGCTCTGGTTCACCCTGGGGCCAACGCTGCAGCAACGTTTGTGCCGCACTCTGCGGTGTCCATTCCTCAGGTATCGCCAGCGTGGACGTCAACGGCGTCTTCGGCGATTGCGGCGCCACCACTGTCAGTTCAACCCCTTGGGCCTTCAGTGCCTTGCGTTGCTCGCGCATCCACTGTGGCGTGTTGTTCCAGCCTGCCGTCACCTGCGTCGGTGCGTACAGCTGCAACGCTGAATAGCGATTGAAAACCGCCATCACCTGAGGCGAATCTCCCTTCTCCAGCAAGGGCAATGCATGGGCCAGGCAATGCTCTGCGGCCAGCTGGTTGCTGGTGACGATGGCCTCGATCAGCTCGCTGTCGGGTACATCATCAGCCAGGTAGTCACTGGTGCCCGCATTGATGATCAGACCATCCAGCGAGCACCAGGCATGGCATATTTGCTGGCAGGCAGCCGCTGCCTGTTGTTCGTCATGCAGCTGCCAAGGCAAGCGCAACAGTTGGCTGCCATAGCGCGTGCTCAAGGCATCGAGCCCTTCATCATCCCTACCACTTGTTGCGACGCGATGCCCCTGTTCCAGCATCCGTTCCACCAAAGCCAAGCCAAGTCCATTGCTTGCGCCTGTAACCCAAAACCTGCGTGAGTTAATCAAGACGTTGCCCCCTGATGCTGCTGGCGCGGCAGGCTTTTGAAAGCTTCCAATGCACGCAAGCGACTACTACTGAGTTCTACTATTGGACTTTGATACAAACTATTAGCAAAAAGATCCGCTGATTTCATCGGTTGATGGATGGTTTTTTCATCGAGCCCCTCCAGTTCAGGTAACCATTGGCGAATGAAGCGCCCTTGCGGGTCAAAGCGCTGCGACTGCGAAATCGGGTTGAATATACGGAAATACGGCACGGCGTCGGTGCCGGTGGACGCGCTCCACTGCCAGCCGCCATTGTTGGCGGCCAGGTCGCCGTCTATCAGGTGGCGCATGAAGTGCCGCTCGCCCTTGCGCCAGTCGATCAGCAGGTTCTTGCTGAGAAACATGGCCACGACCATGCGCAGGCGGTTATGCATCCACCCGGTGTGCAGCAACTGGCGCATGGCGGCGTCGATAATCGGGAAGCCCGTGCGGCCCTGCTCCCAGGCTTCGAGGTCGGCCGGTGCATCGCGCCAGGGCAGGGCTTCGGTGTGCGCGCGAAAGGCGCGGTGGCGCGAGACTCGTGGATAACCGCTCAGGATGTGTTTGTAGAATTCCCGCCACAGCAGTTCGTTGATCCAGGTCTGCACGCCTGCACTGCCACTGTCGAACTCGCCGCGGTTGCTGGCCAGGGCACCGTGCAGGCACTGGCGGGGCGAGATCACGCCAGCGGCGAGGTAGGCAGAAAGCTGACTGGTGCCGGGCTTGGCTGGCAGGTCACGCAGTAGCTGGTAGTCATCGATGGTTTCGTCCAGAAAGCGGGACAGCCGCCCCTGCGCCTCGGCTTCCCCTGCTGGCCAATATTCACGCAAGGCCTGCGCGGGTGTTTCAAAGCCGTCCACCTGCTGCGGGATCGGGTCACTGTGGATCTGCAGCGGTGCCTGAGGCTTAACCCGGTGGGCCAAGGCAGGCAGGCTACGGTGCAAGTGTTCCAGGCAGTTTTTCTTGAACTGGCTGAACACCTGGAAGTAGTCACCACTGCGGGTGAGGATGGTGCCTGGGCGGAAAAGCAGTTGGTCGAGGTGGCTGCAAGCCTGGATGGACGCCTTTTCCAGCAGGGTGCGGGCGGCATCGTCGCGCTGCTGTTCGTTGATGCCGTACTCTTCGTTCCAGTGCACGCTTTGCACCTGGTGTTGGCGGCATACGTCGAGCACTGCCTGGGGGGCCTGGTCCCAAGTGTCGACGGTACGGATCAGCAGGGGGATATTCAGGCTTTCCAGCGACTGGCGCAGGTCGCGCAGGTTGCGCAGCCAGAAATCGACTTTGCAGGCGGCGTCATCATGGGCCTGCCATTGTCCGGGGCTGACCAGCCATAGCGCGATGGTCGGGCCGCGCTCCGTAGCGGCGCTGAGTGCGGTGTTGTCATTGATGCGCAGGTCGCTGCGCAGCCAGGTCAGGTGCATGGGGCATTCATCTCTACAGGCGGGCGGTCATGGGCTTGAAGCAAGCGCAATGCCGCCTGCGGGGTTTCGAACAGGGCGAGGTTGGGTAGCTTGAGGCCATGCAGCTGCGCTTCATGCAACACCAGCGTCGGGCCGCCGGCCAAGGTTGTCATGGGCAGGTTGTGCAGGGTGCGTTGCAGTGCTTTGGCATCGATGCGTGGGCCCAGGTGCAGGAGCACGGCGCGAGGGTTGAGCGTGGTGATGGCGCGTTGCAGGTGCGGACCGGCAACCGGGTGCTCAAGCACCTCGACCGGAAAGCCGTTGCTGGTGAAGAGCCAGGCGCATAGCCACAAGCCGGGGCTGAAGGCACGTTCACTGTCTTCCACCAGCAACACCGCAGGGCCCTGCAGCAACTGGTTGTCATGGTAGACGCGGGCACCAAGCTTGCTGCGAAGCCAACTGTGGAAAAACGCCTGTTCCAGCTGTGCATTGAAGTAGTTGCGCCAGCGCAGGTCGAGGAGGTCGAGCAGCGGCAGCAGCAGTTGTTCGCACAGGGTAACGGCCGGGTACAGGGCCATGGCCTGGTTGAGCTGCTGGTCAAGGGCGCGCTGTGACAGGTTGGCAATGGCCTCGATCAGTTGAAATTGCCGGGCCTGCCAGTCGCTTTTGGGCGGCGTGCTGGAAGGTTTGTCGAGCAGCTCGCGAACCTGGCCGACCGATGCCCCACGCTGCAACCAGCCAAGAATTGCCTCGACCCGCTCAACCTGTTCCAGCGGGTACAGGCGATGCCCTTTGGCGGTTCGCTGGGGCTTGAGCAGGCCGTATCGGCGTTCCCAGGCGCGCAGGGTGACCGGGTTGACGCCGGTGCGGCGGGCCAGTTCGCCGATGGGCAGCAATTGCTCAGACCGCATTGCGCAAACCCAGGCTCTCGGGGTGCGGCTGCAGGTAGGCTTGCTGCTGCAGGTAGGGGTCGGGGTGCTTGCGCAAATGGTGCTTGAGCAGGGTCAGCGGCACCACCAGCGGCACAACGCCTTGCTGGTACTGACTGATGATTGTCTGCAACTCGGCTTTGTCCTGTTGGGTCAGGCTGTCCTTGAAATAGCCGCTGAGGTGCTGCAACACATTGCAGTGAGTGCCGCGGTTGGCACAGCGGCTCAAGGCCTGCATCAGCTGACTGAAATAGCGTGGGCCGATGCTGTGAGGGTCGTCATCCTTGCTCATGCTGCCGAGCAGGCGGCCCAAGGTGCGGTAGGCCTGGGGATTGGTGGCCATCACCAGGTATTTGTAACGCGAGTGAAAACGTACCAGGGCCCCACGGCTAAGGCCTTCGGCCAGCAGGCGCTGCCAATCGGCGTAGGCGTACACGCGGGTGATGAAGTTCTCGCGCAATACCGGGTCATGCAGGCGACCCTCTTCTTCGACTGGCAGGTCGGGGCGTTGCGCGCAGAAGGCCTGGGCATACACGCCGCGCCCACCCTGAAAGGCCGGGTGGCCGTTGTCCTGGTACACCTTGACCCGCTCCAGGCCACAGGAGGGGGATTTTTGCATGAAGATATAGCCACAGATGGTGTCGAGTTCGGCGGCCATCTGCTCGCCATAGCTGCGTAGCGGGCCGGTCAGGTCCATGTCAGGGTTACGGGTGCCGAGCACTTCCGGTCGTTCGGGATTGCCGACCAGGCGGATAGGGTCACGCGGTACGCCCAGGCCGATGGCAACTTCCGGGCACACCGGCAGCCATTCGAAATGGGCATCCAGTTGCGTGCGGCACAGGTCTGAGGCTTTGTGGCCGCCGTTGTAACGCACGCTGTGCCCGGTCAGGCAGGCGCTGATGGCGATACGCGGCTTGCTGTGGGCTGATGGGTCGTGCATGGCTGCCTCCGGTAAACCTGTACGAAGCAAATATCTTGTACAAGTTTATTCCAGCACAGCCCGGAAGTTATGCAAACTAGAATTTGTGTATAGCGCTACATCACTCCAAGTGTTCCAGCAGTCGTCGCGCTGCTTCCTGGCCGCTGAGCCAGGCGCCTTCTACCCGCCCGGACAGGCACCAGTCGCCGCAGGCGTACAAGCCTTGATCAGCGTCGGCCAGTGCGCCCCACTCATGATTGCTGCCTGGGCGCGCATAGAGCCAGCGGTGGGCCAGGGCGAAGGTGGGTGCCGGCACCACGCAACCGACCAGCTCGGCGAATTCGCCCCACAGCTGTTCGATCACTTCTTCCTTGGACAGGTCGATGTGCTGCCGGCTCCAGTCAGAGGTGGCGTGCAACACCCAGGTATCGAGTTGCTCGTCGCGGCCGGGCTTGCTGCGGTTTCGAGCCAGCCAGTCAAGCGCGTTGTCCTGCACGAAACAGCCTTGCATCGGGGTGTCCAGCGGTGCCTGGAAGCCTAGGGCGACAGCCCACACAGGCTCCATTTGCACGCCCGCAGCCACGGCGGCCAGTTTCGGTGTGGAGGCCAGAAGCGGCGTGGCCTGGGGGGCTGGCACGGCGATCACCACGCGGCTGTAGGGGCCATGGCTGCAGCCTTCGGTGTCTTGCAGGTGCCAGTACTGCTTGCCGCGGAATACCTCGGCGATGCGGCAGCCGAAGTTTACTGTCACATCCTTGAGCAGGCCGCGGGTGATGGCGCTCATGCGTGGCACGCCTACCCAGCGCGTCTGCTCGTCAGGGGAGGGGGTGAGCTCGCCATCGCGGTAGTTGTACAGCTGGGGCTTCCACTGCTCGGCCCAGCCAGCGGTTACCCACTCTTGCACCTGCTCGACGAAGCGCCGGTCCCGTGCAGTGAAGTACTGGGCGCCGAGGTCCAGCGCACCGGCCTCGCTGCGTTTGCTGGCCATGCGCCCGCCACTGCCGTGGCCTTTATCGAACAGATGCACGGATTGCCCGGCCTTTTGCAAGGCCTGGGCCGCTGACAAGCCGGCGATACCGGCCCCGATGATGGCAATAGGTACTGTCATGATGGCCTCTTCAAACCTTGCTGTGAGCAGACTACGCTGTCAGGCAAACCTGTACAATCCAGAAAATCTGTATAAGGTTATTCCGCTTTGACGGGCAGGTTGGCCTATGTTTATCCGAGAGCGTCGGGTCAAAAAAGTGCCTTGATGTTAAAAATAGACCACCGCTGCATTCTGCGAGGACACAGCCATGCATATATTGCTGACAGGTGGCACCGGATTGATTGGCAAACACCTGTGCAAGTACTGGCTTGGCCAGGGGCACCGGCTCACAGTCTGGAGTCGGCGACCTGAACAGGTGGCGAAAATTTGTGGCACTGGCGTACGTGGCATCGCCCGTCTGGAGCAACTGGAGGCGGACGATCACCTTGATGCGGTGGTTAACCTGGCCGGTGCGCCGATTGCCGATCGCCCTTGGACGGCCGCTCGGCGCAACCTGCTGTGGGCCAGCCGGGTCACCCTGACCGAGCAGTTGCTGACCTGGTTGGGCACTCGCGAGCAACGCCCCAACGTGCTGATCTCCGGCTCTGCGGTGGGCTGGTACGGTGACGGTGGCGAACGCGAACTGACCGAGGCTTCGCCACCGGTGCGCGAAGATTTTGCCAGCCAGCTGTGCATTGCCTGGGAAGAGACGGCCCAGCGCTCCCAGGCACAAGGTATCCGTGTGGTGCTGGTGCGCACCGGGCTGGTGCTGGCCAGCGATGGCGGCTTTTTGTCGCGCCTGCGGGTGCCCTTCAAGCTGGGGCTGGGCGGGCCTTTGGGCGATGGGCGGCAGTGGATGCCGTGGGTCCATATAGACGACCAGGTCGCCCTGATTGATTTTCTCTTGCAGCACAAGGATGCCAGCGGTCCTTATAATGCCTGCGCCCCGGAGCCGGTGCGTAATCGCGAGTTCGCCACGCGCCTGGGCCGGGCCTTGCACCGGCCGGCGCTGCTGCCGGTGCCGGGATTGTTGCTCAAGGCTGGCCTGGGCGAGATGTCGACCTTGCTGCTGGGCGGCCAGCGGGCACGGCCGGTACGCTTGCTGGCGGCTGGCTTTACCTTCCGCTTCAACGATCTGCAATCGGCCCTGGACAACCTGTCCAGCCGCCTCTGACATAGGACGCTGCATGACCGATCACGCCCTGCTGCTGGTCAACCTGGGTTCCCCGGCCTCCACCTCGGTGGCTGATGTGCGCCGCTACCTCAACCAGTTCCTCATGGACCCGTATGTGATCGACCTGCCATGGCCGGTGCGGCGCCTGCTGGTGTCGCTGATTCTGGTCAAGCGCCCGGAGCAGTCGGCGCATGCCTATGGCTCGATCTGGTGGGAGGAGGGTTCACCGCTGGTGGTGCTGACCCGTCGTCTGCAGGCCGCAATGGTCGAGCACTGGCCCCATGGCCCGGTGGAGATTGCCATGCGCTATGGTCAGCCAGCCTTGCCCGACGTGCTGGAGCGCTTGGCGGCGCAAGGTGTGCGCAAGGTGACCTTGGCACCGCTTTATCCACAGTTCGCCGACAGCACGGTGACCACGGTGATCGAGCTGGCCAAACAGACGGTCAGCGAGCGCCAGTTGCCGCTGCAGATGCGCGTGCTGCAGCCGTTTTACGAGCACCCGGACTATATCGAGGCACTGGTTGCCAGCGCCCGGCCGTACCTGGAGCAGGAGCATGACCATGTGCTGCTGAGCTTCCACGGCCTGCCAGAGCGACATCTGAAGAAGCTGTTTCCCAAGGGCACCAGGCACGACCTGCGGGCTGCCGATTGTTGCAATGGCGCATCGGCCGAAGTGCGTGAGGTTTGTTACCGCGGGCAATGCCTGGCCACGGCCAAGGCGTTTGCGCAACGAATGGGCATACCGGAGGGTAAGTGGTCGGTATCGTTCCAGTCGCGGCTGGGCAAGGACAAATGGATCGAGCCTTATACCGAGGCGCGGTTGGACGAGCTAGGCAAGGCAGGGGTGAAGAAGCTGCTGGTGATGTGCCCGGCGTTTGTGGCGGATTGCATCGAGACGCTGGAAGAGATCGGCATGCGCGGCAGCGAGCAGTTTATCGAGGCGGGCGGGCGGGAGCTGGTGCTGGTGCCGTGCCTGAATGATCACCCGGAGTGGGTGAGGGTGCTGGCCGGGATGTGTGAAAAGGCCTGATTTTTCATGTTGCCTGTACCGGCCTCTTCGCGGGTGAACCCGCTCCCACAGATATAGCGTTAACCTGGGGAAGCGGGAAACCTGTGGGAGCGGATTTACCCGCGAAGAGGCCAGATCAGGCTAACGCCGGATCAAGGCAACTGATCATCCAGCTTCTTGTGCTTCCAGCCATCGTTGCCCGGCAGGATCAGGTTCAGGGCAATCGCCACGATGGCGCACAGGGCAATACCCTTGAGGCCCCAGTCATCCGGGCCGTCACCGCTGCCGATCAGCACGCCGCCGATACCGAACACCAACGTTACCGAGACGATCACCAGGTTGCGTGCCTCGGAAAGGTCGATCTTGTGGCGGATCATGGTATTCATGCCCACCGCCGCAATCGAACCGAACAGCAGGCACAAAATGCCGCCCATCACGGGTACCGGGATGCTCTGCAGCAGCGCGCCGAACTTGCCGATGAATGCCAGGGTGATGGCGAACACTGCCGCCCAGGTCATGATCTTCGGGTTGTAGTTCTTGGTCAGCATCACCGCGCCAGTCACTTCGGCGTAGGTGGTGTTGGGCGGGCCGCCAAACAGGCCAGCGGCAGTGGTGGCCAGGCCGTCACCCAGCAAGGTGCGGTGCAGACCAGGCTTTTTCAGGTAGTCACGGCCGGTCACGCTACCGACTGCAATCACCCCGCCGATGTGCTCGATCGCCGGCGCCAGGGCGACCGGGACGATGAACAGAATGGCCTGCCAGTTGAACGCTGGCGCGGTGAAGTTGGGGATCTCCAGCCAAGGTGCAGCGGCGATCTTGGCGGTGTCGACCACCCCGAAGGCGAATGCCATGGCAAAGCCCACCAGCACGCCGGAGAGGATCGGTACCAGACGGAAGATCCCTTTGCCGAACACCGCGACGATCAAGGTCGTCAGCAGCGCTGGCATGGAGATCAGCATGGCGGTCTTGTAGGGCATCAGCGCCGCGCCGTCCCCACCTTTGCCCATCGCCATGTTGGCAGCAATCGGTGCCATGGCCAGGCCGATGGAAATGATCACCGGGCCGATCACCACAGGCGGCAGCATGCGGTCGATGAAGCCGGTGCCTTTGATTTTCACCATCAGGCCCATGAAGGTGTACACGAAACCTGCGGCCATCACGCCGCCCATGGTCTCGGCCAGGCCGAACTGGCCCTTGGCAAGGATGATCGGTGTAATGAAGGCAAAGCTGGAGGCCAGGAAAACCGGTACCTGGCGGCCGGTAACCAGCTGGAACAGCAGCGTGCCGATGCCGGCGGTGAACAGCGCGACGTTCGGGTCGAGGCCGGTGATCAGTGGCATCAGCACCAACGCGCCGAATGCCACGAAGAGCATCTGCGCGCCCGAAACGACCTGGCGCCAGAGCGGGTCGTTGAAGCCGTCCTGCATGGTCAGGCGTCCTTTTGCTTGGTGCCGAAAATTTTGTCACCGGCATCGCCCAGGCCCGGCACGATGTAGCCGTGTTCGTTCAGGCGCTGGTCGATCGAGGCGGTGTAGATCTGCACGTCCGGGTGGGCTTTCTCCACCGCTGCGATGCCTTCTGGCGCGGCGACCAGCACCATGGCGCGGATCTCTTTGCAGCCAGCCTTTTTCAGCAGGTCGATGGTGGCGACCATCGAAGCGCCGGTGGCCAGCATTGGGTCGATGATCAAGGCCAGGCGCTGGTTGATGTCCGGTGCGAGCTTTTCCAGGTAGGTATGGGCTTCGAGGGTTTCCTCGTTGCGGGCAACGCCCACGGCGCTGACCTTGGCACCCGGGATCAGGCTGAGCACGCCGTCGAGCATGCCGATGCCGGCGCGCAGGATCGGGACTACGGTAATCTTCTTGCCGGCGATTTTTTCAACTTGCACCTTGCCACACCAGCCGTCGATCTCGTAGGTTTCGAGTGGCAGGTCCTGGGTGGCCTCATAGGTCAGGAGCGCGCCGACTTCCTGGGCGAGTTCGCGAAAATTCTTGGTGCTGATATCAGCACGGCGCATGAGGCCGAGCTTGTGGCGGATCAGCGGGTGGCGGATCTCACGAGTGGGCATAGGGGGGCTCCGAAAGGCGGGCAAAAAAACCGCGCTAGATTAATCTATTCAGCCTGTGCTGTCGTCTGGTCATTCTGGACGTTAGTCCATAAATGCTTGATCTGGGACGAGCGGATGCGTACCTTTGCCCGCTTTTCCAAAATGCCCCCCGGAGCGCGCCATGTCCGCCGATCTCGAGCACATCCGCCAAGTCATGCGTGAAGCTGACTGCCTGTACACCGAAGCTGAGGTCGAAGCGGCCATCGCCAAAGTCGGCGAGCAGATCTGCAAAGACCTGCACGATAAAAACCCCGTCGTCTTCTGCGTGATGAACGGTGGCCTGATCTTCTCCGGCAAGCTGCTGACCCACCTGCAGTTCCCGCTGGAAGCCTCGTACCTGCACGCCACCCGCTACCGCAACCAGACCAGCGGCGGTGAGCTGTTCTGGAAGGCCAAGCCGGAAGTGTCGTTCATCGACCGTGATGTGCTGATCGTCGACGACATCCTCGACGAAGGCCACACCCTCAGCGCCATCATCGAATTCTGCAAACATGCCGGCGCGCGTTCGGTGCACACCGCCGTCCTGATCGACAAGGACCACGACCGCAAGGCCAGCCCGGACCTCAAGGCCAACTACGTGGGCCTGCCGTGTATCGACCGCTACATCTTCGGTTATGGCATGGACTACAAAGGCTACTGGCGCAATGCCAACGGCATTTTCGCCGTCAAGGGGCTGTGACCATGCGCCAGCCAGCGTTCATCGACCAGTCGCTGTTCGCCGGGCTGGCCGAAAAGGCTGCCGCCAATCCGCGTGGGCGGCAGCATCACAACTTCCATGAGATGGAAGAGCCTTGCCACCGCATGGCAGTGGGGCTGCAGCCAACCACCTACATTCCGCCGCACCGCCACTTGAGCGACGACAAGGCCGAAGCGCTGATCGTGCTGAAGGGCCGCCTGGGGCTGCTGATTTTCGATGAGCAGGGCGTGGTGACCGACAAGCGGGTGTTGCAGGCGGGCGGAGACTGCCTGGGTGTGGACCTGGCGCCCGGTACCTACCATGGCTTGGTAGTGCTGGAACCGGACAGCATCTTGTTCGAGTGCAAGGCCGGGCCATACCGGCCTGTGGGAGAGGGCGAGCATGCGCACTGGGCGCCGCGCGAGGGTGAGGTGGGCGTAGCCGAGTACCAGGCCTGGATGCTCGCGCAGTTCGATTGATAGAGCCTGCACACGGCATGCTAGAGTGCTCCTTCATACAAGGAGCCTCACATGCGTGCGATTCTTCCCCTCCTGCTGGCAGTCAGCCTGCCACTCGCCGCCGCACCCCTGCACAGCCAGTTTCTGCCGCCAGACGACCAGTCCCTGCGCCAGGAAGCGCCGACCGGCCAGCAACTGCTGCAAGTGACCGACTACTCGGTGGTGGTGGGGGCCCAGCGCCAGTCCGACCAACAGCCGATCCCGATCACCTCGTCGCTGCAGGTGCGCCTGAAGGGCAAGCCGTTGAGCAAGGGCGCGACCATCGCCCAGGTGCTGTTGACCTTCGACGGGGAAGCGGCCAAGAGCCTGAAGAAACCCGTGTATGACGAGAAAAGCCGCACCTTGAGCCTGAATTACCCGGTCAGTGACTACCGGGTAATCATGGACCTGCTGCGTAACGAGACCCTGTACGTGCAGTTTCTCACTTATGCCAACGGCCATATCTGGGCCGACCTGCACACCGGTACTGTACGTACGCGTTGAGGCACGCAGCCTGCGAGGGGTAAACTGCCGGCCTTCGAAATCCCGTGATGGTCCAGTTGGAGTCGGCAATGCGTAAAGACAAGAAACAGATAATCGGCGACGAAATCAGCGACGACTACATCAAGTCGTACCTCCTGTTCGAGCCAGCCGATAGCGTGACCTCGCCGTCTCTGCACAAGCTGGTCAAGGCCTACCGTGGCCTGCGCGTCGACGACTTCGAGCGCTTTGTCGGCTTCTTCGTCGAAGCGGGCCTGGACCTGGATGGCAAGGACGAACACGGCCAGACCTTCGTCGAGCAGATCGCCGACCAGCGCAATGCCCCCGAGTACATCGAGATTATCGACAACGCCCGTGGCTGATCTTCAACCTGTGCCGGCCCTTTCGCGGGCAAGCCCGCGAAGAGGCCGGCACAGGCTGATAGAAATCCAGGCATAAAAAAACGCCCCGAGGGGCGTTTTTTCGTTACCGGCCGGTTCAGGCGTAATGCTTGGCCGCCGGGCTGTTTTCTGCAAGATCCAGCGCCACGTCGTTGTCGGCACTGATCTTCTGGTACAGGGCAGCATCGGTCGCCAAGGTCTTCTCGCGTGCCGGGAAGATTTCCTTGAGCTTGGCAGCCCAGGCACCTTTGGCCTGCTCGGGGAAGCAGCGTTCAATCAGTTCCAGCATGATCGAAACGGTCACCGACGCGCCCGGCGAGGCGCCGAGCAGTGCAGCCAGGCTGCCGTCCTGGGCCGAGACCAGCTCGGTACCGAACTGCAGTACACCGCCTTTTTTCGGGTCTTTCTTGATGATCTGCACGCGCTGACCAGCCACTTCCAGGCGCCAGTCTTCGGCCTTGGCCTGCGGGTAGAAGCGACGCAGGGCTTCCAGACGCTGCTCCATCGACTGCATCACTTCGCTGACCAGGTACTTGGTCAGGTCCATGTTGTCACGGGCCACGGCCAGCATCGGGCCGATGTTGCCCATGCGCACCGACAGCGGCAGGTCCATCAGCGAACCGTGCTTGAGGAACTTGGTGGTGAAACCGGCGTATGGGCCGAACAGCAGCGAAGTCTTGCCGTCCACAACGCGGGTGTCCAGGTGCGGTACCGACATCGGCGGGGCACCCACGGCAGCCTGGCTGTAGACCTTGGCCTGGTGCTGCTTGACGATTTCCGGGTTGTCGCAACGCAGCCACTGGCCGCTGACCGGGAAGCCGCCGAAGCCTTTGCTTTCCGGGATGCCAGACACCTGCAGCAGGGGCAGTGCTGCGCCGCCAGCGCCGAGGAACACGAAACGGGCGTCCACATCACGGCTGCTGCCGCTGTTGACGTCCTTGATGCTCACGGTCCAGCCGCTGCCATTACGACGCAGGCCGACAACCTTCTTGCTGTACTTCACCTGCGCGTCTGGTGAGTCGCCCAGCAGTTTGAGCAGCTTGTTGGTCAGCGCGCCGAAGTTGACGTCGGTGCCTTTGGCTACACGGGTAGCTGCAATGTGCTGATCGGCCGGGCGGCCTGGCATCATCAGCGGCATCCAGTCGTTCATCACGGCCTTGTCTTCGGTGTATTCCATCTCGCTGAAGGCGTGATGCTGCTTGAGCATCTCGAAGCGCTTCTTGAGGAAGGAAACACCCTTCTCACCTTCGACGTAGCTCAGGTGTGGGACAGGGTTGATGAAAGCACGCGCCGAGCCGAAGTTGCCCTTCTTGCTCAGGTAGGCCCAGAACTGGCGCGAAACCTCGAACTGGGTGTTGATGTGCACGGCCTTCTTGATGTCGATGCTGCCATCGGCGGCCTGAGGCGTGTAGTTAAGCTCGCACAGGCCAGCGTGGCCGGTGCCTGCGTTGTTCCAGGGGTTGGAGCTTTCCGCGGCTCCGGAGTCCATCGCCTCGACGACCTCAAGCTTCAGGGTCGGGTCAAGCTCCTTGAGCAGTACGGCCAGGGTGGCACTCATGATGCCCGCGCCTACCAGTACTACATCAACCGATTCGTTCTGCGCCATTTAACGCGTCTCCACAATCTACAGCTACCTAATTGACAGCATAGGACCTGGGGTAGCCAGGGTCGCCATGTCCGACTTTTCGCAGTTCTTGCAACTTCCGCGGACACCGCCAATCAGTCTTCGGGTTCAGCTATTGAACGCCGTTTGCCACGGGTGCGGCAATTCGACTTATGGTCAAGGTGTCGTGCGTGCGTTATGGAACGGTTCAGACACTCATACGGGATGAGCGTATTTGCCGCCTGTTCAGGGCTGTTCGGGACACATCTGCCGCTTTTGCACATGCCAGACTGTTCATTTGCTCGCCACACTCTTGTGAAGTTGTGAAAACCGTTTTTTCACGCTCTTTTGGAGACGTGAACCTCAAAAGGGGACTGCGCGATGGCAACCCGCAGGTTCATGCAGTGTGAAGGGCCGGAAAAGCAGGCACGACAGCCGATGCAAGACCTGAGTGGAAGGCTCTCTGTGGGCTAGGCGATGGAGTTGCCGGGGTCAATCGGCGAATGCGGGGCCCGATCAGGAGACGTCCTTATAATCGGGGGGAGATTATAGCGATGTCGCGGGCAGAAATGTCGCCATTCGTGGATTTTATTGCAGCGTTTTTCAGGCTGCGAGGATGCGCTGGTGCCAGCGGCGGCTTGCGCGGGCGCAAACCCGGGCATCGGCGGGCAGCTCGCGGCCCAGCCAGGCCAACTGTATTTCACCGACCTGCACCCAGCCGCTGCCGCTTGGTACCTGGCTGCATTGCTTGAAGGCCAGGCATTTGCCTTGGGCATCAAGGCGGGCGTAGGCGTTGTGGCGCGGGCGTTGGAAGAGCAGAGTCCAGAGCGAGGCCATGGCGGTGAGTCCTTTGCGTTAGGGCTTGGCGCAAGGATAAGGGCATGGCCATGAAACGATTGTGACAAGCGGGGCGGGCCGATGACTGGTCTGTGCCTGGCTAGGTATACTGTGCGCCTTTGCCGCATTTTCTGGAGAAACGCGCATGTTGCAACGTCTGTTGTTCGGTTTGATTGCCGTGGCCAGCCTCAGCCTGGTCGGTTGTGCCCACAGCCCGCAACAACTCAACCCGCAGCCCACGCTCAAGGCCCAGTTGGCCCCGGTAGGCCACGGCCAGCCGGTCGTGGTGCGAGTGGTTGACGGTCGCCCTTCGCCGTCGCTGGGCACCCGTGGTGGCATGTACCCCGAAACCAGCACCATCAGCGTCAGCGGTAACGACGTGGTGCCGAAGCTGCAGGCCCAGGCCGAAGCTGCTGTGCGCCTGCTGGGTTTCACCCCATCGCCGAACGCCTCTAATGCACCACAGCTGACCGTGACCCTGGCCGAGCTGAAGTATCAGTCGCCCAAAGACAACCTGTACGTGACCGAGGCCACCATCGGTGCCACCTTCCGTGCCGATGTGCGCAATGGCGGCCGCAGCTACAGCGGCCGTTACGGTGCTTCGCTGGACCAGCGCTTCGGCATGGCGCCGAACCAGGATACCAACACCCAGTTGGTGGGTGATGTGCTGAGCGATGCCCTGACCCGCCTGTTCAAGGACCCGACCATCGGGCAGGTGCTGGGGCAGTAAGCTTCAGGCTGTATGAAAAAAACCCGCCGCCTGTGTGACAGGCAGCGGGTTTTTTGTTGCCTGTGCGGGCCTCTTCGCGGCTAAAGCCGCTCCCACAGGGACCGCACAGGTTCAGGCAGCTTCTATGTGGAAATCCAGCAAGCTGAAGCCGGTCCCGGCATCCACCTCTGGCAAATCCTCATGCACATGCCCGCCCAGCGCACAGTACACCAGCCACTGGCGGTCCTGCACATTGATGGCAAAACCATCGATCAACGCCTGTTGTTCATCGCTCTGTGCAACGAGGTAGAGGCGGTCCTGGTTTTCGGCATGCAGCATGAACAAGCTCCGGGTCATGAATGGCCGACAGGGTGGCCTGTTCAGATGACGAGCGAATGACAGATGAAATTTAATGACACTTTGTCGCCCATGTCGGGCGCTGGAGAAGGACTTGGGTAGAATGCGGGCCTTTGCCGCTGCTCACACCGAGGTTGCGTGATGTCCTTGCAAGTGCTCTGGGGGTTCCTGGCCGCCCATCCTACCAAGCTGATCAACCTGCTGGCACTGCTGCTGACCTGCCCTGGCGGGCTGCTGCTGCACAGTGCGCGGCGGCGCGCGGCTGAGACCCGTGAATACATGGCTGTGGAGGAGGGGGTGGTGGACGCGTTTGACCTGCGGGTGCCCAAGTACTTCTACATTCTTGGCTTTGCATGCCTGGCGATGGCGCTGCTGTTGTCCTGGTTCAGTACCTGGGTTTGAGAACCACTGGGGCTGCTAAGCAGCCCCCTACAATCTGTCAGGCTACAGGTGCCTGCTGCTTGACCTGGTACTGGTTACGCACTGGCGTCGCATACTGCAACACCAGGTAAGGCCGCTGCTCTTCAGGGCAGGCATCCAGGCGGCGCTGCCATTCTTCCCTGGCCTTGGCCAGTTCGTCTGCCGGGAATACGTTCTCGGCACTCGGCACCTGCAGGGCCTCATCCTTGCTGTCCCACATCGCATACGCTAGGTAATGCACCGGGAACAGCCGGTAGCTACCCAGGATCTGTCGGTCGATCTCAACAGCCAGCTGCTTGGTGTCCTCGTGGTACGCGGTCACCGGCGGGGTGAAGTTGATGTGCACCCGCCCCTTGTAGCCGGTAATGCCCTTGGCGATGCTGTTGTCATCTTCGCCGGGCGCCTTCTTGTAGGTACCGGTGGTGGCGCGGATGTACAGCTCGCGGGCCTTGGCCTGGTCGCACGGGTCGTATTCGTAGCTGATCGACACCGGTGTCAGGTTCAGGCTCTGGATCACCGCACCGAACGGCTCGTCCTTGCGGCTCATGTGGAACATCTTGAGGATCGCAGAGTCGGTGCGGTCATCACCGTCCTTGGCCCGTCCTTCGGCCTGGGCGATCCAGATCGACGTGACATCGTTGCGGATCGAGTGGCTGATATAGGCCGAAAGCAGCTGGTAAGCGGCCAGCTTCTCGCGGCGCCCGCTGATCGAGCGGTGCACGATGAAACTCTTGTTCAGGCGCATCATGTCGCTGACAAAGGGCTTTTGCAGCAGGTTGTCACCAATGGCGATGCGTGGCGTCGGCAAGCCTGCGTGGTACACCGCGTAGTTGACGAAGGCCGGGTCCATGACGATGTCACGATGGTTGGCCAGGAACAGGTAGGCGGTGCCGGCCTTGAGCTGTTCCACACCCGAATACGTAACGCCGTCGGTGGCGCGGTCGATGGTCTGGTCGACGTAGTACTCGACTTTATCCTGCAAGGTCGAAACGCAGCTGACACCAGCAAATTCCTTGCGCAGGCGGCGGGCAATCAGCGGCTTGAGCAACCAGCCAAAAGCACCGGCCGCACGCGGGAAGCGGAAGTGGGTGAGGATATCGAGGAATGCCGGGTCGCTGAGCAGGCGTGCCAGAACGGCAGGGACCTCAGCATCGTCGTACGGTCGGATGGCATCGAATTCGCCCATCATGCTCTCTTGTTGGAAACGGCTAGGGTAATAAGGTAGGGGCGGGGTCCGAAAAACGGCTCGGACACACACAAGCCCTGTAAACAGACCGGCAATTATACGCATAAGTCACCCCGGAGGCCGCGATGCTGGAAACTGCGAACTATGATTGCCCGTATTGTGGCGAGGAAGTCGAAACCACGGTGGACCTGTCTGGTGGCGATCAGGAGTACATCGAGGACTGTCAGGTGTGCTGCAAGCCTATCCGCTTCGTGCTGCAGGTTCATGGCGAGGAGTGGATGCTGGATGTCTTCGGTGAGAATGACTGATGCGACGGATCTACGAACCTGAAAACCTGCTCGAAGCCGAAATGCTGGTCGGTATGCTGGCCAGTGAAGGCATCAGCGTGCAACTGGTAGGCCGTGATTTGATGGGGGGTGTGGGCGAACTACCCCTGCAAGGCCTGCTCGGGCTTGCGGTAGCAGATGAGCAGGCCGAGTACGCACGGCAGCTGATCGATGCGTACAATGATGCCCAGCCAATGGTTGGCGACGAACCGGAGAGCTTCCCCGGTACTTTGATCTGCTAGGTTCTGAATTCGCCCATGTGTGGACGTTATGCCCTGTTTCGCTGGCCCCAGGTGCTTGCCAGCCTGCCTGGCTTCCCCGAAGGCCAGCCGGCCCAATGGAACATTTCGCCCGGGGCTTCGGTGCTGATCCAGCGCCAGCTCGACGGCCAGCAGCAATTGGCCAAGGCGCGCTGGGGGCTTACCCCGGCCTGGCTCACAGACATGTCTCGCACCCCAGCCCACGCCCGTGCCGAAACCTTGGCCGAGCAGCCGATGTTTCGCGATGCATTTCGCCAGCGTCGCTGCCTGATGCCGGCCAACGGCTTTTACGAGTGGCGTGGCAGCGTGCGTAAACGCCCTTACTGGTTGACCCCCGGCGAGGGCTCGTCGCTGTACTTTGCGGCCGTGTGGGAGGCCTACCCGGTGCAGGACCAGGTGTGGCTCAGCTGTGCGGTGGTGACCCAGGCAGCCATGAACCAGCGTCGGCCGTTGATACTGGACGAGGCCGGGCAGGCGGCCTGGCTTGACCTGGATACGCCGGTTACCCGCTTGCACGAGTTGCTGGCCAGCCCGCCTGCAACGTTGCGGGAGCGGGCCCTGGCCAATTTCGTCAATGACCCGAAACTCGATGCGCCGGAGTGCCTGACCCCGGCTTGAAGCTTTGCCTGTACCGGCAAAGAAAATCTTCCCTACGGCTATAGCGGGCACAGGCGACTCGGCCTAGGATACGGCGCATGTAAAAAGGGAGTGTTTTCATGCGTAAGTCTTTTGTCGTCAGCCTGTTGAGTGCTGGCATCCTGCTGGCCGGCTGCCAGGCGGTGAACACCACCAGCGGCGGCGCTGTCGGCGTACAGCGCCAGCAATACATGTTCAGCATGCTCTCGACCGATGAGGTCAACCAGATGTACGCCCAGTCGTACCAGCAGACCCTGGGTGAGGCATCGAGCAAAGGTGTGCTCGACAAGTCCAGTGCTGATGCCAAGCGTGTGCAAGTCATCGCCAACCGCCTGATCGCCCAGGCGCCCAAGTTCCGCCCGGATGCCGCGCAATGGAACTGGGAAGTCAACGTGATCAAGAGCGACGAGCTGAACGCCAACTGCGGCCCGGGCGGCAAGATCATCGTCTACACCGGGCTGATCGATCAGCTCAAGCTCACCGATGCGGAAATTGCCGCTGTGGTGGGGCATGAGATTGCTCACGCCCTGCGAGAGCACAGCCGTGAGGCGATGTCCAAGGCTTATGGCGTGCAAATGGCCCGTCAGGGTGCCGGTGCCCTCTTGGGCCTGGGCGAGGGCAGCATGGCCATGGCCGATGCCGTGGTGAACTACTCCATGACCCTGCCCAACAGCCGTGCCAACGAGAACGAAGCCGACCTGATTGGCCTGGAGTTGTCGGCGCGCGCCGGGTATGACCCGAATGCCGCGATCACTTTGTGGAACAAGATGAGCAAGGCTTCTGAAGGCGCGCCGCCTGAGTTCATGAGTACTCACCCGGCGTCCGAAAGCCGCATTGCTTCGTTGCAGGCAGCCATTCCGAAGGTGATGCCGTTGTATCAGGCAGCTGCCAAGCAGTAGATCTGCAAGGGGCTGCCAAGCAGCCCCCTTCAGCAGTTACCCAACCCAGCCACTGGCCTTCATCGCCGTGTAAACGGCCACGATCGCCAGCACGATGAAGGCTGTGGCCGCCAGGCGGCGGATCAGCGTCAATGGCAGCTTGTCTGCTGCAAAGTTACCCGCCAATACCACCGGCACGTTGGCAATCAGCATGCCCAGGGTGGTGCCGATGATGACCATGATCAGGTGCGGATACTGCGCCGCCAGCATCACGGTGGCGACCTGGGTCTTGTCACCGATTTCGGCCAGGAAGAACGCGATCAGCGTAGTCAGGAAAGGACCGAAGCGGCGCGCCGGGTTCTCGTCGTCGTCCATCTTGTCGGGTACGAGGGTCCACAGTGCAGTGGCGGTGAAGCTCGCGGCGAGGATCCAGTGCAATGCCGAGTTGCTGAAGAAACTACCGAACCAGGCACCCACGGCACCGGCTGCGGCATGGTTGGCCAGGGTGGCGGCTACGATACCGGCAATGATCGGCCATGGCTTGCGGAAGCGGGCAGCGAGAATGAGCGCAAGCAGTTGCGTCTTGTCGCCGATTTCGGCGAGGGCAACGATGGCGGTGGGGACCAACAGAGATTCCAGCATCAGGATTCCTACGGGGGCGGGTCGACACGGCTATGACACGTACAGCCTCCCCGCCCCGGGTAAGGTGTGCGTGTCATAGGTCTTGTCAAACCCTGGATCCGTCTGTGCGGATCTGCCCATGCAGGCTGGCATGGTGGGTCGCACGCGCCATGGTCTGTTGACCAAGTATGTTGACGCGTACCGGGCGAGCAGTGCGCTCGCGGGAGACTACTCCCCTAGGACGGTGCGGATTCTGCCTAGGCAAAACGCTTTCGGCAAGCGCTGTTTTTATCGGCGTGTTGCGTAATAAATCCGGAAGCCGTCGGCCTCGTCGCGGATTTCGCAGTTGCCCAGCGCCCCTTCGATCAACGGCCGATAACGCAGGAAGCTGTTCGCTACCAAGCGTATTTCGCCGCCTTTTCGAAGATGAACGGCTGATTTTTGCAGCATGGTTTCCGATGCCAGGTAGTGGGTGTGCACGCCGGTATGGAAAGGAGGGTTGCTCAGGATTACGCTCAAATCCTTGGGTGCTGCGTCAATCCCGTCGCCGATGACCACCTCGCCTTCAAGGCCGTTTGCGGCCAGCGTCAGCCGACTGGCCGCCGCAGCAAAGGCGTCCACATCCAGCAACGTTACCTGGCTTTGTGGATAGCGACGTTTGACTGTGGCACCCAGTACCCCGGCGCCACAGCCGAAGTCCAGCACATGCCCGCTGGGCAGGCCGTCGAGGTGCTTGAGCAGCAGGGCGGTACCGCGGTCGAGGCGCCCGTGGCTGAAAACGCCAGGCAGGCTGACCACTTGCAGCGGGCCGTCTTCCAGGGCCAGCTCGAAGCGTTCGGCCAGGCTTTCCAGCGGCTTGGCTTCGGGTGCCTGCTCGACGGTGACTTGCCACAGCTGGCAGTGACGGGCGCTGTCGAGTTTGCGCGGTTTGCCAAAGGCCTGCAGCTGTTTGGCCGCGCCTTCGATGCCGCCACGCTTTTCGCCGACCAGATACAGCTCACGGCCGCCCAGGCGCGACGCCAGGGCATTGAGCAGATAGGCCGCCAGCTCGCGGGACTTGGGCAAGAACAGTACGGCGCTGTCGAAGGCCACCTCAGGCGGCTCGACTCCATAATGGCTGCGACCGGCAAAGCGGCTGTCGAGCATGGCGTGATCGCCCGCATGCCACGTCCAGGCCTGGGCCTGCGGCAATTGGCCGAGCAGGCCATCGGCGGGGGCGCCGGCGATCAGCAGCGGCCCCTGGAACAGCTCTGCCTGGCGGAGCAACACTTCACTGCGCGGGTCCATGGACGACGCCTCCTGAAAAAGTGGCGCAGTGTAGCAGAGGCGGGCGCCCCGCTCAGCTGACCACGCGGCGTGGCTGACCGGCGAAGAAGGCCTGGGCGTTCTCGCTCAGCTGGCCGACGATACGTTGACGCGACTCCACTGCCCCCCAGGCGCTGTGCGGGGTGATGATCAGCCGCGGGATGCCGGTTTCGAGCAACGGATTGCCGTTCACCGGCGGCTCCACGCTCAGCACGTCGGTGGCGGCGCCGCCCAAGTGGCCACTGCGCAGGGCATCGGCCAGTGCCTGCTCGTCGATCAGGCCGCCACGGGCGGTGTTCACCACGAACGCACCGGGCTTGAGCAGGGCCAGTTCGCGGGCACCGAGCATGTGCCGGGTGTGCTCGTTCAGCGGGCAGTGCAGGGTCAGGGCATCGACTTGTGGCAGCAGTTCGGCCAGCGGCAGGCGGTCGGCGCGTTCCGGGCGGCCGGGAATCTGCCCGCTCAGTACGCGCATGCCGAAGGCTTCGGCCAGCCGCGCTACCGCGCCGCCCAGTTCGCCGTGGCCAAGCATGCCGAGGGTTTTGCCTTCCAGCTCGACGATGGGGAAATCCAGCAGGCAGAACTGGCTGGCCTTGGCCCACTGGCCGTCGGCCACCGCCTGGTTGTAGTCGCACAGACGAGTGGCCAGGGCCAACAGCAGGGCGAGTGTGTGCTGCGCGACGGACGGCGTACCGTAGCCCTGGCAGTTGCACACGGTGATGCCCTGGGCGCGTGCTGCTGTCAGGTCGACATTGTTGGTGCCGGTGGCGGCCACCAGAATCAGCTTGAGCTGTGGGTTGGCAGCCAGGGTTGCGGCGTCGAGCATGACCTTGTTGCTGACCACCGCAACGGCGCCCTGAAGGCGCTGGCTTACCTGGTCTGGGCGGGTTGCATCGAACAGCTCGAACTCATCGAACTGGCTGCGTAGCGGGGAAAGGTCGAGGTCACCAAGGTCGAGGGAGTGGTGATCGAGAAACACGGCGCGACGCGGGCTGGGCATCAGTAAGGCTCCATTGGCAGGGCTGGGGTGATCCATCACCCGGACAATGCCACTCATACCCTGCGCAGCCAAATCATTCCTTCGGCTGATTTAGCCGTCACATTCGCGAACTACAGTAGTTCTCAGACTTTTCCGGCCCGCTTTTCAGAAAAGGGATACCCATGCTGCAGACCCGCATCATCAAGCCCGCCGAGGGCGCCTACGACTACCCGCTGCTGATCAAACGCCTGCTGATGTCCGGCAGCCGCTATGAAAAGACCCGCGAAATCGTCTACCGCGACCAGCTGCGCCTGACCTACCCACAGCTCAACGAGCGCATTGCGCGCCTGGCCAATGTGCTGACCGAGGCCGGGGTTAAAGCCGGTGACACGGTGGCGGTAATGGACTGGGACAGCCACCGCTACCTGGAGTGCATGTTCGCCATCCCGATGATCGGCGCCGTGGTGCACACCATCAACGTGCGCCTGTCGCCCGAGCAGATCCTCTACACCATGAACCATGCCGAAGACCGCGTGGTGCTGGTCAACAGCGATTTCGTCGGCCTCTACCAGGCCATTGCCGGGCAACTGACCACCGTTGAAAAGACCCTGCTGCTGACCGATGGCCCGGACAAGACAGCCGAGTTGCCCGGCCTGGTGGGCGAGTACGAGCAACTGCTTGCAGCTGCCAGCCCGCGCTACGATTTCCCGGACTTCGATGAAAACTCGGTGGCCACCACCTTTTACACCACTGGCACCACCGGTAACCCCAAGGGCGTGTACTTCACCCACCGGCAACTGGTCCTGCACACACTGGCCGAAGCGTCTGTCACCGGCAGCATCGACAGCGTGCGCCTGCTGGGCAGCAACGATGTGTACATGCCCATCACCCCGATGTTCCACGTACATGCCTGGGGTATTCCCTACGCCGCCACCATGCTTGGCATGAAGCAGGTATACCCGGGGCGCTACGAGCCGGACATGCTGGTCAAGCTGTGGCGTGAAGAGAAGGTCACGTTCTCCCACTGCGTGCCGACCATCCTGCAGATGCTGCTCAACTGCCCGACCGCGCAAGGGCAGGACTTTGGCGGCTGGAAGATCATCATCGGCGGCAGCTCGCTGAACCGTTCGCTGTACCAGGCTGCCCTGGCGCGTGGCATCCAGCTGACCGCAGCGTATGGCATGTCCGAAACCTGCCCGCTGATCTCCGCCGCGCACCTCAACGACGAGCTGCAGGCCGGCAGCGAGGATGAGCGCGTCACCTACCGCATCAAGGCCGGCGTGCCGGTGCCGCTGGTCGAAGCGGCCATTGTCGATGGCGACGGCAATTTCCTGCCTGCCGATGGCGAAACGCAGGGCGAGCTGGTGCTGCGTGCGCCGTGGCTGACCATGGGTTACTTCAAGGAGCCGGAAAAGAGCGAGGAGCTGTGGCAGGGTGGCTGGCTGCACACCGGTGACGTAGCCACCCTCGACAACATGGGTTACATCGACATCCGTGACCGCATCAAGGACGTGATCAAGACCGGCGGTGAGTGGATTTCCTCGCTCGACCTGGAAGACCTGGTCAGCCGCCACCCGGCCGTGCGCGAAGTGGCGGTGGTGGGCGTGGCCGACCCACAATGGGGCGAGCGCCCGTTTGCATTGCTGGTGGTGCGCGAAGGCCATGCCATCGACGCCAAGGCATTGAAGGACCACCTCAAGCCGTTTGTCGAGCAGGGGCACATCAACAAATGGGCGATTCCTGGCCAGATCGCTGTTGTTACTGAAATTCCCAAGACCAGTGTCGGCAAGCTCGACAAGAAACGCATCCGCCAGGACATCGTGCAGTGGCAGGCCAGCAACAGCGCGTTCCTGTCCACGCTGTAACCACCGTGCGGGTCGCGAACGTCAGAACGCGACCCGCACGCTAGAGGCCTCGGCGCCTTGCCAAATGGCAGAAATGCGCCATCCTTGAGCTCTGCCAGCCCGCAACCGGGACAACACTGCAGCGAGTTGGCGGCATGGAGCGCAAATCACACTTTAGAGGGATCAAGCGCCTGTGCCTTGCTGGCTATAGTCGGGGCCAGGGGATTTTCAGGAATGGGGGAGGGCGATACGCGCAAGCCGTGTCGTCGCAGGTGCAAACCTGCAAACCGGTCGCTCGGCCGTTCTTGAAAGGACTCACTGCCATAACAATAAAGTACATGGAGTAGCGTCGATGAAATCTGCAAACCTGTTCTGGCGCCGGGCCAAGTTGCCCCTGGCCGTCAGCCTTGCTTCCACGCTCGCAAGTCCTGCTTTCGCTGTCAGTTTCAACATTGGTGAAATCGAAGGCCAGTTCGACTCGTCGCTCTCCATCGGTGCCAGCTGGTCGACGGCCAACCCCAACAAGAACCTGATCGGGGTGAACAACGGCGGCAAGGGCCTGTCGCAGACCTCTGACGATGGCCACCTGAACTTCAAGAAGGGCGAAACGTTCTCCAAGATCTTCAAGGGTATCCATGACCTGGAGCTCAAGTACGGTGATACCGGTGTGTTCGTGCGCGGCAAGTACTGGTACGACTTCGAGCTGAAGGACGAAAGCCGACCATTCAAGGACATCAGCGACTCCAACCGCAAGGAAGGCGCCAAGTCTTCGGGCGCCGAGCTGCTCGACGCTTTCGTCTACCACAACTATTCGATTGGCGACATGCCAGGCTCGGTGCGCCTGGGCAAGCAGGTTGTCAGCTGGGGTGAGAGTACCTTCATCGGCGGCGGCATCAACTCGATCAACCCGATAGATGTTTCCGCGTTCCGCCGCCCTGGGGCCGAGGTCAAGGAAGGCCTGATCCCGGTCAACATGTTCTATATCTCGCAAAGCCTGACCGACAACCTGTCGGCCGAGGCCTTCTACCAGATCGAATGGGACCAGACCGTCGTCGACAACTGCGGCACGTTCTTCTCGCAGCCAGACATCATTGCCGACGGCTGTACCGATAACCTGCGTGTGCTCAACAGCAGCCGTACCGTGCCGGGCGCGGCCCAGCAGTTCCTCGCCTCCCGGGGTGTCAACATCAACGAGGAAGGGGTGATGGTGCGCCGGGGCGCCGACCGTGATGCCCGCGACAGCGGCCAGTTCGGCGTGGCGTTGCGGTATATGTTCGATCCGCTGGACACCGAGTTCGGTGCCTACTTCATGAACTACCACAGCCGCGCGCCGATCTTCAGCGCCACCGGCGCTCCACCGTCGGTGTTCGCCGGCCTTAGCGCGCTGCCTGCGCAGTTGCGCGCGTTGGCACCGCTGATTGTGGCGGGTAACTCCGAGTACTTCGTCGAGTACCCCGAGGACATCCGCCTGTACGGCCTGAGTTTCTCCACCACGCTGCCTACGGGTACGGCCTGGAGTGGTGAAGTCAGCTATCGCCCCAATGCCCCCGTGCAACTGAATACCACCGACATCCTGTTTGCGGGTGTGCGTCCGATTGGTGGCGCACTGACCAACGCTTCGCTATTGACCGGTACTCCCGGCCAAGACCTGCACGGCTATCGCCGCAAGGAAATCACTCAGTTCCAGACCACTCTGACGCACTTCTTCGACCAGGTAATGGGCGCCAGCCGCATGACTGTGGTCGGTGAAGTTGGGGTCACCCACGTTGGCGGCCTGGAAAACGCACGCGAGACCCGTTATGGCCGTGACCCGGTCTTCGGGCCTGGCCCGCTGCCTGCCACTGGCGGTGCCGATACCTGCCAGGCACTCAATGCCAGCACCATCGCCGGCGCAGGTGCCGGGGCATCTACCACCAACCTGAATCGCAAATGCGAGAACGACGGCTATACCACCAGCACCTCCTGGGGCTACCGCGCCCGGGTCATCTGGGACTACAACGACGTCTTCGCCGGGGTCAACCTCAAGCCCAGCGTAGCCTGGTCGCATGACGTTTCCGGCTACTCGCCTGGCCCTGGTGCCAACTTCGAGGAAGGCCGCAAGGCAGTCAGCCTGGGCCTGGACGCCGAGTACCAGAACACCTACACGGCGAGCCTGTCGTACACCAACTTCTTCGACGGCAAGTACAGCACCGTGGATGACCGTGACTTCGTCGCGCTCAGCTTCGGCGTGAACTTCTAAGCACACAGATCCAGGACGACACGACATGAACAAGACCAAAAGTCTGCTGCAAGCCGGTGTACTGGGCCTGTCCCTGCTAGCGACCAGCGTCATGGCTGCGGTATCCGCCGACGAGGCGGCCAAGCTGGGCAGCACCCTGACCCCGATGGGGGCCGAAAAGGCCGGCAACGCCGATGGCTCGATCGGCCCGTGGGAGCCGCTGTCGAAGACCGCAGGCAGCGTCGACGGCAAGGGCTTCCTGGCCGACCCGTATGGCAGTGAAAAGCCGCTGTTTACCATCACTGCGCAAAACGCCGAGCAATACAAGGACAAGCTTTCGCCGGGCCAGCTGGCCATGTTCAAGCGCTACCCGGATACTTTCCGGATCCCGGTATTCAAGACCCATCGCGGCTCTACGGTCCCCGCCGATGTATTCGCCGCCATCAAGGAAAACGCCACCAAGACCACGCTGGTGGAGGGCGGCAACGGGCTGAACAACTTCCGCACTGCGGTGCCGTTCCCGATCCCTAAAACGGGCCTGGAAGTGATCTGGAACCACATTACCCGCTACCGCGGCGGCAGCGTCAGCCGCCTGGTGATCCAGGCCACGCCGCAGCAAAACGGCTCGTTCGTCCCCGTGAGTTTCTCCGACCAGTTCGTCTTCCGCGACAAGATGAAGGATTACGACCCGAACAACCCGGGGAACATCCTGTTCTACTTCAAGCAGGAAGTGACCGCGCCGGCCCGCCTGGCCGGTACAGTGCTGCTGGTGCACGAAACCCTCGACCAGGTGAAGGAACCGCGCAATGCCTGGATCTACAACGCCGGCCAGCGTCGCGTACGCAAGGCACCACAAGTGTCGTACGACGGCCCTGGTACCGCTGCAGACGGCCTGCGCACATCGGACAACCTGGATATGTTCAACGGTGCGCCAGACCGTTATGACTGGAAGCTGGAAGGCAAGAAGGAGCTGTACATCGCCTCCAACGCCTTCAAGCTGGATGACCCCAAGCTGAAGTACACCGACATCATCAAGGCCGGGCACATCAACCAGGACCTGTCCCGTTACGAGTTGCGCCGCGTCTGGCACGTGGTCGCAACCCTTAAGCCGAGTCAACGGCACATCTACGCCAAACGTGACTTCTACATCGACGAGGACACCTGGCAGGCCGCAGTGATCGACCAGTACGACGGCCGTAACCAGCTGTGGCGCGTTTCCGAAGCCCACTCCCAGCCGTATTACAACAAAGAGGTGCCTTGGTACACCCTGGAAACCATCTACGACCTGCAGTCGGGCCGTTACCTGGCCCTGGGCATGAAAAACGAAGAGAAGCGCGCCTACGACTTCGGCTTCAGTGCCAGCAAGGCGGACTTCCAGCCTGCGGCGTTGCGCCAGGCAGGTGTTCGCTGATCTGAAAACCTTTTACTCCGTGTGATCCCCAGAACGCCCCGGCCTGCCCGGGGCGTTTCTATTTTCTGTTCCGGCCCCTTCGCGGGCGCGCCCGCTCCCACAGGTACAGCACCGGCCTTGAAAGCAGTGCAGTCCCTGTGGGAGCGGGCGTGCCCGCGAAGAGGCCAGGACAGGCGATAAATCTGCTGAATACCCACCCAAACCCCCGCCCCAGCGCTTGTCCATCAGCCATGTTGCTTTTTGTCGCAGTCTTTTCCGGGGCAATTGCGCCCATCATCTTCAAATGCGCTGCGTTACCGGCTAGTCTCGCAAGCATCCATCCCGCCGTAGTCCTCCACCCAGAACGAGCCGGCCATGACAGATCTGTCCCGTACGCATGGATTCGCGAGTCAGGCCCTTGGCCTGCTGGACGGGCGTTTCTTCCGGCCGCCGCAGCCCGACGGCCATGTACCACGTATGCGTCTGTGTCAGCGCTTGCACGCCGGGCTGGGTGGCCGGCTATTGCTGGTGAATGCCCCGGCGGGTTTCGGCAAAAGCTCTCTGGCCATCGAGTTTTGTGAAGCGCTGCCCGAGCACTGGCGTAGCCTGTGGCTGGGCTTGAGCCAACGTGATGCCGACCCTGGCCGCTTTCTTGAACGCCTGCTCGAAGGCCTGCAGCAGTACTGCCCGGCACTGGGCGGGCAGGCCATGGGCTTGCTGAAAATGCGCCAGCGTCACCAGCCGTTCGCCTTCGAAGAGTGGATCGACGGGTTGCTCGACGAACTGGCGCTGTACTTGCAAACCGATACCCCTGTGCTGCTGGTCCTGGACGACTATCACCTGGCCCAAGGGCCGGTGCTCGACCGTTGCCTGCAGTTTTTCCTCAACCACCTGCCTGCCGGCCTGGTGTTACTTGTGACCAGTCGCCAGCGCCCGGACTGGCACCTGGCGCGTTTGCGGCTATCGCGCCAGCTTGTCGAACTTAACGAGCAGGATTTGCGCCTCACCGCCGAAGAGTCGCTGGCGGTGATCGGCCGGCAGCCAGCGGGCCTGCGCGGCCAGGCACTGGACAATCTGATCCAGCGCAGCGACGGTTGGGTGGCCGGTTTGCGCTTCTGGCAACTGGCAGCCAGCGAGTCGACGGACGAACAAGCACTGCCCCAGGCCTTGCATGGCGGCGAAGGCCTGATCCGCGACTACCTGCTTGAAGAAGTCATCGACATGCTACCTGCCGACGTCCAGGCATTCTTGTACGACACGGCCTGCCAGGAGCGCTTCTGCGCCGCCTTGTGCGATGCCTTGCGTGGCCGACACGACAGCGCCGCAGTGCTGGGCTTCCTGCAGGCGCATCAGGTGTTTCTGGTGCCTCTGGACGAGCATGGCCACTGGTTCCGCTACCATCACCTGTTCTCCGATCTGCTGCGCAGCCGTCAGGCCAGCGAACCACTGGCCGGTCTGCAGCTGCGTGCCTGTCGCTGGTTTGAAAGCCAGGGCCTGCTGGACGAAGCGGTGGAGCAGGCGCTGCGTGCCGGCCACCTTGATGTCGCCGCCGACCTGGTGCAGAGCCTGTCCGAGGAGCAACTGCTGGCTGAACAGAACGTCGGCATGTTGCTGCGCTGGAAGATGGACCTGCCCGACAGCCTGTTGATCAGCACGCCACGGTTGATCGTGTTGTACAGCTGGGCGTTGGGCCTGGCGTGCCAGCTGGACGCGGCCGAGGAACTGGCTGGCTACCTCAGCCGCTTTCTGCCTGCGCCCTCGGCGACCGCGCAAAAGTCGATGCTGGCCCAGTGGCTGGCGCTGAGTGGGGTCATTGCCCGTGGCCGTGGCGACCGCGAACGCACCCTGGCCTATTGCGGTGAAGCGCTGCAGAGCCTGCCGAGCAAGCGCTATGGCCAACGCCTGGTGTGTTTGTCGACGCTGTCCAACCTGGCCATTGCCGATGGCGACTTCTGGCGCGCCCGCGGTTGGAACCGGGAGGCGCTGGAGCTGGCCCAGCGGGTCGGTAACCCGTTGTTCGAGGCGCTGGCCCACTACGACCGGGCGCGGGTGCTGCATGCGCGTGGCGAGGTGCTGCGCGCGCTGGACGAAGTGCGCCAAGGGCTTCAGCGCCTGCAAGGCCTTTCGGCGCAGCGGCTGTATGCCGTGCGTGCGCGCCTGACACTTTACGAAGGTTACCTGCTGGTCTCGCGCCTCCAGCCAGCCCAGGGGCGTTCGCGTTTGCGAGCGGGGTTGGGCGAGGCGCGGGCATGCAGGGATATCAGTGTGCTTATCGGCCATTGCGTCATTGCGACCCTCGATGGCCGGGAAGGGCACTTTGCCGAGGCTTTCGCAGAATTGGCCGAGGCCGAACGGCTGATGCATATCTGGGACGTGCCCCCGGTCTACTACCTGGCCATGATTACCCTGGTCAAATGCGAACTTTGGCTGGCTCAGGGGCGTACCGACCTGGCCGAGTCCTGGTTGCTGCGTTTGGGGCAGACCTACGGTGGCGAGCAGCCAGCGGCAGCACCGGAGTTTCACCCGTTGCTGCCGTTGCACATTGCGTTGCAACAGGCGCTGCTCGAACGCATCCAGTTACGTGGCGACGATGCCATGCAACGCCTGGCAAGGCTGGTCGAGCGTGGCCAGGCCAGCGGCGGCATGATGCTCACCGTCAGCGCCTTGTGCCAATGGCTCTCCCTGCTGCTGGACCAGGGCAGTGAGGGGCAGGCTGCGCAGTTGCTGCCAAGCCTACTGGCATCAGCGCATGGCGGCGTGCTGCAACCGTTCCAGCCGCTGCTGGAAAAACACCCGCAATGGCTGCATGAGCACCTGCAGGCAGGTGCCGCCTGCCCGGTTCAAGCCGAACTGCTCAAGCGCCTGCCGCAGCTTCCAAGCGCTACCACAGGCACCGGTGAAGCCCTGAGCGGCCGTGAACTGGCCGTGCTCGAACTCATCGCCCAGGGCTGTTCCAACCAGCAGATCAGCGAGCAGCTGTTCATTTCCCTGCACACCGTGAAAACCCACGCCAGCCACATCAACAGCAAGCTGGGGGTGGAGCGGCGCACCCAGGCGGTGGCCAAGGCCAAATCCCTGGGGGTACTGGCGTGATACTGGCCCTGCAGGTCATTGCCCGCTAAAGTGATGGCCTCAGGCCATGGATTGTGGCCGGCAATGCTCTACCCTCATCTTTCCCGACCAGCTGCCGATACAGCGATCGGTGGCATCGCCTCGCGCGATCTTTCAATCATTCCAAGGCAGGTCGTGTTGATGCTGCAGTACGGGCAAAAAAGCTTTCTGATCGTCGATGACTTTACCGACTTTCGCACGTCGACCCGTTCCATGCTGCGCGAGTTGGGCGTGCGCGACGTGGACACCGCCGACAGCGGCGAGCAAGCGCTGCGCATGTGTGCGCAGAAGCGCTATGACTTCATCCTGCAGGACTTCCACCTGGGTGACGGCAAGAAGAACGGCCAGCAGGTGCTCGAAGACCTGATCATCGACAAGCACATCAGCCATGAGTGCGTGTTCATCATGGTCACGGCCGAGAGCAGCCAGGCCATTGTCCTTAGCGCCCTCGAGCACGAACCCGATGCCTACCTGACCAAGCCGTTCAACCGCGTTGGCCTGGCCCAGCGCGTCGAGAAGCTTTTCCAGCGCAAGACGCTGCTCAAGCCGATCCTGCAGGCGCTGGACCGCAATCGCCCGGCAGAAGTGTTGGCTGCCTGTGCCGAGCTGTGCAAGAAGGACCCGCGCCTGGCACCGCTGTGCCTGCGTTATCGGGCCGATGCACTGCGCAACCTCAACCGCTTCGAGGAACTGGAGAAGTTCCTCAAAGCGATCCTGGCCAGCCGCCCGCAGCCTTGGGTGTACGCCGCGTTGGGCGCCCTGATGCACAAGCGCGGCCAGAATGCCCAGGCCCAAGGGGTGTACGAGCAGGCGCTCAAGGCGTTCCCGATCATGCCCGGCCTGTACGATGGCATGGCCGAAGTGCTGGTGGCGCAGGGCGATACCAAACGGGCGCAAAACCTGCTTGAAGAAGCCGTGCGCCTGTCGCCGCTGTCGGTGCGTCGGCAGTCCACGCTGGGCAAGCTGGCGCTGGAAAACGAAGACTTCGAGAGCGCGTCGAAAGCGTTCCGCCATGCAGTGAACCAGGGGCAGAGCTCACGCTACAAGGATGCCGAAAACAACCTTGGCCTGGTGCAGGCGCTGATGAGCAAGAACGCAGGCTTTGGCCTGGACGCCCGGACCCGCGTCGAGATCAACACCACGCTCAGCGAAGTGGCCAAGGAAAACCCCGAGGACCAAGGCTTGCAGGTGCGTGCGCGGATGATGAAGGCTGCCAGCCTGCAGCAGGCGGGCGACCCGGAAACGGCTGCCAAACTGACCGAACAGGCCATCCAGCGGCTGGATAAGATGAACCAATTCTTCTCGGTCGATTCAGCCCTTACCGTTGCCGCGCAGTTGCAGGCAATGGGGCAGGAAGCCGCCGCCCTCGGTGTGCTGAAGGGCTGTGTGGAAAGTTATGGCGATGACCCCAAGGTCATGGAGAAAGTCGGCAAGCTGACGGACGACCCCAGCGTGCTCAACGCCATTACCGAAGCGGTCACCCTCAATCGCCAGGGTGTGCGCAGTTACCAGGGAGGGCAGCTTGGCGAGGCGTTGCAAATGTTCCGCAAGGCGCTGGGTATGCAGCCGAAGAACATCAGCATCGCCCTTAACACCGCCCAGGCGCTGCTGCGCATTGGCGGTGAAAACCCTCAGCCCGCGATCATGCAGGAATGCCAGGACGCCTTGACCAGCGTGGCCGGTATCCCTGCCAGCGACAATCGCTATGACCGTTACCGCAAACTGCACATCCGAGTGTTCGGCGCATGAATCAAGACAATCAGGGGCTGGATTTTTCCACGGTGATCGCCTCCACCGTGCACGACCTCAAAAGCTCTTTGTCAGCGCTGATCCAGTCCCACAGCCAGTGGGTAGAGCGCTTGCCCGAAGAGCTGCGCGGTGGTGCCGAACAGGGAATCATGGAGCACGAGTTTCGCCACCTCAACGGCATGTTGGTGCAACTGCTTGGGCTGTACAAACTGGGTATCAACCAGTTGCCGGTGTGCCCGGACTACCACGAACTGGACGATTTCATCGAAGCCCAGCTGGCGGCGCACCAGGAAGTGCTCAAGCACAACGACATCCTCGCCACCTGGCGGGTCGACACCGACAACCCGCTGGGTTTTTTCGACCGCGAACTGGTGGCCTCGGTGATCGCCAACGTCATCACCAACGCCACCCGCTTCGCCGGGCACGCCTTGCTGATCACCATCGAAGAGGCCGACAACCAGCTGGCCATCTGTGTAAACGATGACGGGCCGGGTTATCCAAAGCACATGCTCGAACGCCAGGAACAGTACATCCAGGGCATCGACTCGACCAGCGGCAGTACCGGCCTTGGGCTGTACTTTGCGGCGCGGATCGCGGCACTGCATGAAAGCGGCGGGGTGCGCGGGCGGATCGAGATCTCCAATGGCGGGGCGCTTGGGGGCGGGTTGTTCAGGTTGTTCCTGCCTTGATAACTGGCTGAGTTTGCGTTTCGTGTTTTTGCAGATGGAAGGTGGCTTCCCAAGGTGATGTAGGGGATTTCCTTCTTGAGGTTGCGGGGCTTTTGTCCGGTCCGGACAGATGACAATGTAGATACGACGTATCTACATTTCGCTTGCAATCGCTTGGAGGGTTTCTACTATGTATCTACCTTGGGAGATACTCATGCAGATCAAGATTCAGCAGTGGGGCAACAGCGCCGCCATCCGCTTGCCGGCCGCAGTGCTCAAACAGATGCGCCTCGGTGTCGGCTCCACCCTGAGCCTGGACACAGCGGGAGAGACGATGGTGCTCAAGCCCGTCCGATCGAAACCCAAATACACCCTTGAGGAATTGATGGCCCAGTGCGACCTGAGCGCACCGGAGCCAGAGGACATGGCCGACTGGAATGCGATGCGCCCAGTAGGACGTGAAGTGTGAAACGGGTGAAATTCGCCAGGGGCGATATTGTTCGCGTCAACCTCGACCCCACAGTGGGGCGAGAACAACAGGGTGATGGGCGACCCGCACTGGTACTCACCCCGGCGGCGTTCAATGCGTCAGGCCTGGCAGTGATCGTCCCGATCACCCAAGGTGGTGATTTTGCGAGGCATGCGGGTTTCGCAGTGACGCTCAGCGGCGCGGGCACGCAGACTCAGGGGGTGATGCTCTGCAACCAAGTACGCACAGTCGACCTTGAAGCACGCTTTGCCAAGCGCGTAGAGTCGGTGCCCGAAGTCGTCATCCTAGATGCACTGGCCCGTGTGCAAACCTTATTCGATTAACCGGTTCCCGTATTTACCATGCAGAATCCATCGTCAGCGCTCATCCGCGAAACCTTCCCCGTAGGCCCCCTGCAGTGCAACTGCACGCTGATCGGCGACCCGCTGACCAAAAAAGCCATGGTCGTTGACCCGGGCGGTGATCCGGAAAAGATACTGGCGCGCCTGCAGGCCCTCGGCCTGACGTTGGTCAGCATCATCCACACCCACGCGCACTTCGATCACTTCCTGGCTTCGGGCAAGCTCAAGGAGCTGACCGGCGCCACCTTGCACCTGCACAAGGACGACCAGGTACTGTGGGACAACCTGGAAATGCAGTGCCAGATGTTCGGCGTTCCCTACACCCCGGTGCCGGCACCCGATCGCTGGTTGGGCGATGACGAAGAACTGGCCTGTGGCTGTGGCGTAGCCTTGCATACGCCCGGCCATACCCCGGGTTCGATGAGCTTCTGGTTCGCCGACGCCAAGCTGCTGATCGCCGGTGACACCCTGTTCCGCCGTGGCATTGGCCGCACCGACCTGTGGGGTGGTGATCAGCGGGCAATCGTGCGTTCCATCAAGGAGCGGCTGTACCGGCTGGACGAAGAGGCCATTGTGGTGACCGGCCACGGGCCTGATACCCGCCTGGGCGACGAGATGCGTGAAAACCCCTTCGTCCGTGCCTGACGGCACATGAAGGCACTTTCATTGAATTTTTCGTTGCCGATGCAATCCAAGGCTGGCATAGATCCTTGTGTGATCTGCCGCATTTATGAATTTCAGTAGGAGCTTGTCCATGTTCACCATGCGTCGTCTGATTATCGTCGCAACTGCCGCGGCCCTGATGACTGGCTGTGCCAGCCAGAACCCTTATGACAACCAGGGTCAGGCGCAGGGCTCCACGGGGATGAGCAAGACCGCCAAGTACGGCGGCCTGGGTGCACTGGCGGGCGCCATCGCCGGTGCTGCCATCGACCACAACAACCGTGGCAAGGGTGCACTGATCGGCGCCGCTGCGGTGGGTGCTGCTGCTGCGGGTTATGGCTACTACGCCGACAAGCAAGAGGCCGAACTACGCGCCCAGATGGCCAACACCGGCGTGGAAGTACAGCGTCAGGGCGACCAGATCAAGCTGATCATGCCGGGCAACATCACCTTCGCCACCGACTCGGCCAACATCGCCCCAAGCTTCTACTCGCCGCTGAACAACCTGGCTGGGTCGTTCAAGCAGTTCAACCAGAACACGATCGAAGTGGTCGGCTTCACCGACAGCACTGGCAGCCGCCAGCACAACATGGACCTGTCCCAGCGCCGTGCGCAGGCGGTCAGCACCTACCTGACCTCGCAGGGTGTGGATGCCTCGCGTATTTCGGTACGTGGCATGGGCCCGGACCAGCCGATCGCCAGCAACGCCGACGCCAATGGCCGTGCACAGAACCGCCGGGTGGAAGTGAACCTGAAGCCGATTCCGGGCCAGCAGTATGACCAGCAGCAAGGCCAGGTTCAGCAGTATCCCTGATTGACCCCCGGGGCCGCTTTGCGGCCCTTAGCGAGCTCGCCCGCTCCCACAGGATGCGCCTTCGGGGCAGAAGTCCGCTATCCCTGTGGGAGCGGGCAAGCTCGCGAAGGGCTGCAAAGCAGCCCCTGCTTCTAGCGCACCACGCTCGCCTGAATGGCGGTCAGTGCAATGGTATGCACGATATCATCCACCTGTGCCCCGCGCGGCAGGTCGTTCACCGGCTTGCGCAACCCCTGCAGCATCGGCCCCAGGCTGACCCCGTCGGCACTGCGTTGCACCGCCTTGTGCGTGGTGTTCCCGGTATTCAGGTCAGGGAACACGAACACCGTGGCACGCCCGGCCACCGGGCTATCCGGCGCCAGCTCCCGTGCAATTGCCGGGTTGGCCGCCGCGTCATACTGCAACGGCCCATCGATCAACAGCTGCTGCGCTGCACCCTGCGCCAGGCGTGTCGCTTCGCGCACTTTCCCCACTTCTTCATCACTGGCCGAATCGCTTGAATAGCTGATCATCGCCACCCGTGGCGCGATGCCGAAGGCTTGCGCAGATTCAGCACTCTGCCGGGCGATCTCCGCCAGTTCGGAAGCGCTCGGGTGAGGGTTCATCACGCAGTCGCCGTACACCAGCACCTGCTCGGGGAACAGCATGAAGAACACCGACGACACCAGGCTGGAGCCCGGCGCGGTCTTGATCAGTTGCAGGGCCGGGCGGATGGTGTTGGCGGTGGAATGCACTAGGCCCGACACCAGGCCATCCACTTCGTCCAAGGCCAGCATCATGGTGGCGATCACCACCGGGTCTTCCAGTTGCTGCTCGGCCATCGGAGCGTTGAGGTTCTTGCTTTTGCGCAGCGCGACCATCGGCTCCACGTAGCGCCCGCGAATCAGCTCGGGGTCGAGGATTTCCAGGCCAGGTGGCAGGCTGATGCCTTGGGCGCGGGCCACGGCCTCGACATCCTCGGGCTTGGCCAGCAATACGCAGCGGGCAATGCCGCGCGCCTGGCAGATGGCGGCAGCCTGCACCAGCAGTGGCTCGGCACCTTCTGGCAGGACGATGCGCTTGTTGGCCTGCTGCGCCCGCTGGATCAGCTGGTAGCGGAACACAGCGGGTGACAGGCGCATTTCACGCGGGGTGCCGCAACGTTGGTGCAGCCAGGCCGCATCCAGGTGGCTGGCGACGAAGTCGGTGATGAACTCGGCGCGTTCACGGTCGTCGATCGGGATTTCGCGGTTCAGCGAGTTAAGCTGGTTGGCGGTGTCGTACGAGCCGGTGCTGACCGACAGGATCGGCAGGCCTGCCTGCAGCGCGCCCCGGCACAGGCCGAGGATGCGCGCGTCGGGCTTGCTGTCGCTGGTCAGCAGCAGGCCGGCCAGCGGCACGCCATTGATTGCTGCCAGGCTGACGGCAAGGATGATGTCGTCGCGATCGCCCGGGGTGACCACCAGGGTACCCGAGGTCAGCAGCGGCACCGTATTGGCCACGGTGCGTGCACAGATGATGATCTTGCTCATGCGCCGCTGCTCGTAGTCGCCGGCATTGAGCACCTGGGCGCCGAGCAGTTCGGCCACGTCGCGGGTGCGTGGGGCGTTCAGCTCGGGCTGGTACGGAATGCAACCCAGCAGGCGGAAGTCGTTGCCGCGTAGCAGGGGTGAGTGCTCGCGCAGGCGAGTGGCGAAGTCCGCCATGCTTTCTTCGGTGCGCACCTTGTTGAGGATTACCCCAAGCACCTTCGGATCGCGTGGGCCGCCGTACATCTGGGCCTGCAGTTCGACCCGTCCGGACAATTCGCTGAGCACTTCGTTTTCCGGGGCCGACACCAGAATCACCTCGGCATCCAGGCTTTTGGCCAGGTGCAGGTTGACCCGCGCCGCGTAGCTGGCGTGGCGCGTGGGCACCATGCCCTCGACCACCACCACGTCATTGCCGACGCAGGCTTGCTGGTAGAGGCGGATGATTGCTTCAAGCAGCTCGTCCAGCTGGCCGTCGCCGAGCATGCGCTCGACCTGGGCCAGGCTCAGTGGCACGGGTGGCTTGATGCCGTGGGTACGCGCCACCAGTTCGGTCGAGCGCTCGGGGCCGGTGTCACCCGGGTGGGGCTGGGCAATCGGCTTGAAAAAACCGACCTTCAGGCCGGCGCGCTCCAGAGTGCGCACCAGGCCCAGGCTGATGGACGTCAGGCCGACACCGAAGTCGGTCGGCGCGATGAAAAATGTCTGCATGCGTGCTTCTCGAAATAAGCGGTGCAAGAAATTAACGGCCAAGGGTAGCGCTATCGACCCCTTGTGCGCACCAGCCGCAAGCAAAAGGCTGGCCGATGCGCTGCGCACGTTGTGCCGGGTCCAGCACCCAGGGCCGTGACTGCCATGGCGGTTGGTGGCGCAGGTGCTGGGTATGGCCGCAGGACAGTTCGGCCACCCAGTGGCCTTCTTCGTCCTGATGGAAGCCGGTGATCCGACTGATGGGCCGTTGCTTGTCCGCAGTGCGTTCGCAATCGGACGATGGCTTGGTTACACTTGTCCGCTCTACATACTTTTGCAAAAGGTCTTGCCCCATGCTGATCGCCGCCAACAAGGCTGTCTCCATCGACTATACCCTGACCAACGACGCCGGGGAGACCATCGACAGCTCCGCCGGTGGCGCGCCGCTGGTCTACCTGCACGGTGCCGGCAACATCATCCCGGGCCTGGAAAAAGCCCTGGAAGGCAAACAGGCCGGTGACGAGCTGAACGTTTCCATCGAGCCGGAAGACGCCTACGGCGAATACCTGGCCGAGCTGGTAAGCACCCTGAACCGCAGCATGTTCGAAGGCGTGGACGAGCTGGAAGTGGGTATGCAGTTCCACGCTTCGGCACCGGACGGCCAGATGCAGATCGTCACCATCCGCGACCTCGACGGCGACGACGTCACCGTTGACGGCAACCACCCACTGGCTGGCCAGCGCCTGACCTTCCAGGTCAAGGTTGTTGAGGTGCGTGACGCCAGCGAAGAAGAAATCGCTCACCGTCACATCCACGGTGAAGGTGGCCATCACCACTGATTTTCTGCGCTAAGCTCAGAAAGTCGCCAGGCGCTCGGGCAAGCCGATTTGCCTTCCTACGGGAGGTGGACGGTTTGGACGAGCGCCTTTTTAGTGGGCGCAATTCGCCTGCGCGGCAACCGGGAACCTGAGAGGGGATTTCATCATGAGTGCATTTCACGACCTGAAACTGGACGCGCTGAACGGCGGGGAACTGCCCCTTGCACCGTTCAAGGGCCAAGTGGTGCTGGTGGTCAACGTTGCCTCCAAATGTGGTCTCACGCCGCAATACAAGGCCCTGGAAAACCTCTACCAGGTTTACAAGGACAAGGGCTTCAACGTGCTTGGCCTGCCGTGTAACCAGTTTGCCGGGCAGGAGCCGGGCAGCGAAAAGGAAATCCAGGACTTCTGCAGCCTGAACTACGGAGTGAGTTTCCCGCTGGGGGGCAAGCTGGAAGTCAACGGGCCGCAGCGTCATTCACTGTATCGCCTGCTGGCGGGTGAGGGGGCTGAGTTCCCTGGCGACATCAGCTGGAACTTCGAAAAGTTTCTGGTGGGCAAGGATGGGCGTGTGCTGGCGCGCTTCTCACCGCGCACGGCACCGGATGATCCGGCAGTGGTGCAGGCCATCGAGAAAGCGTTGGCCTGAAGTTTCTGTGGGAGCAACTGCCTGGCGCAAAATTTAAAAAGCGTGCGCGATCCCTGTGGGAGCGGGCGTGCCCGCGAACACCGGCGCAGCCGGTGCCATGCACCGCGTTGGATTCTTCGCGGGCGCGCCCGCTCCCACAGGGGCACGTAACCTTCAGATTCGAGTTTTGAGTGCGATGCTGCCAGCATTTGCAGGTGAAGCAACAACCTGGTTCCGGGCGGCCCCCAAATACCCCTCAAACTCCTCGACGATCGCCGGCCAACCCTGACGACTGGCGTGTTGTCGTGCATTAAGGCGCACCCGGCGCAACGTTTCCTCTTCTTCCAGCAGCCAGCAAGCCGCATCGACAAACGCGGCCTGGTCCCCCGGCATGGCCAGCGCACCACTATGGCCGTGGCGAATATGCTGCGCTGCGGCTGCCTCGTCATAAGCCACCACCGCCAACCCCGAGGCCATGGCTTCGAGCACCACATTGCCGAAGGTTTCGGTCAGGCTCGGGAACAGGAACAGGTCACCGCTGGCGTAGTGCTCGGCCAGCACCTCGCCGCGCTGGGCGCCGCAGAACATGGCATCCGGCATTTGCTGTTGGAGCGCGGCACGCTGCGGCCCGTCACCCACCACGACAAGTCGCAGGCGCTTCTGTGGATAAGTCTTCTGCAACGCCGCAAGACAAGGCTGCAGCAAGCCAAGGTTCTTTTCTGCAGCCAGTCGCCCCACCTGCAGCACGGCGATATCGTCTGGGCCTAGCCCCCAGCTGTCGCGCAACGCCTGGCTGCGGCGGGACGGGTTGAACAGGCAGGCATCGACACCCCGGGCCAGCAACTCCAGGCGCTCGAAACCACGGCGTTCAAGTTCCAGGCGCTGGCTGACACTGGGCACCAGGGTAATTGCTGTGCGGCGATGGAACCAGCGCAGGTAGTGGGTGAGCAGGCGTGCCAGCAAACCCAGTCCGTACTGGCCGGAATATTGCGGGAAGTTGGTATGGAAACCGCTGACCACCGCAATGCCCAGGCGCCTGGCCGCGCGCAGGGCGCTGAGCCCCAGCGGCCCTTCGGTGGCGATGTACAACACATCCGGGCGTTGCCGCCGCCACCGGCGCAACAACTTGTGCATCGACACCTCGCCCCACTGCAAACCTGGGTAGCCGGGCAAGCCCCAGCCACGGCACAGCATCAGGTGTGGGTCGTTGTGCACTGGCGCTTCGCCGGCCTGACGCGGGCGTACTACCTCGACCTCATGGCCGCGCTGACGCAGCCCTTCGCCGAGGCGGCCAAGGGTGTTGGCCACGCCGTTGATTTCGGGTGGGAAAGTTTCGCTGACCAAGGTAATGCGTAGGGCGGCTGTATTCATGACAAAAAGTTTCCGCCTGCCGGGTTGCGCCAATGTGACTGCAATGTGACGTACAGATGACGCCTGACCGCTGACGCTGTTGCCTTTATGAATATTTCGTTGCGCGGTGCTCAAGAAGGTGCAACCGGCAGCCGATGAAGATGCATTCGACTAGGCGATGCGCGCCAGGAGTGCGGTGATGTTCAACAGCAAGCTCAAGCAAGAAATCCGGCAGCTGCGCGAAGACCTGATGTCTGTAGAACAGGTCAAGAGTAGTCTCGATAACGAGATGCTGGTACTTCAGCTCGACCCACAGGGACGGATCGAGATGGTCAACGGCAACTTCGAGAGCGAAATGCTCTACCGTGCCGATCAATTGCTTGGACGCAGCATCGAGGACATCGTCCCTGCCCATGTGAAGTCGCTGGATTTCTACCAACGCATGAAAAGCGCGATCAGCCGTGGCGAGCACCTGAACGGCGCCTTCCGCCTGCTGCGTGGCAACGGCCAGGAAGCCTGGCTGCGGTCGATCCTGCAACCTGTGAAGAACAGCGAGGGGCGCATCAAGTACTTCACGCTGCACTCCAGCGACCTGACCCGCACCATCGAGACGTCTCGTGAGCACGAAAGCCTGATCAAGGCGCTGATGCGCTCTACCGCGGTCATCGAGTTTGCCCTCGACGGCACCATCCTCACCGCCAACGAGCGGTTCCTGGCCAGCGTGGGTTACCGCCTGGAGCAGATTCGCGGCAAGCATCACCGCATGTTCTGCGAGCCGGAGGAGGCCAACTCGGCCGGCTACCAGGCGTTCTGGGAAAAACTGCGCCGTGGCGAGTATATTGCCGAACGCTTCAAGCGCATTGATGCCCATGGCCGGGTCATCTGGCTGGAGGCCTCTTACAATCCGCTTTTCGACGCTCACGACGTACTCTACAAAGTGGTCAAGTTCGCCACCGTGATTACCGACCAGGTCAACCAGGAGCAGGCGGTGGCCGAGGCAGCCGATGTTGCCTACAACACTTCGCTGGGTACCGATGTCAGCGCCCAGAAGGCCACCGATGTGGTCACCCAGACCGTTAGCGTGATGCGCGGCCTGGAAGCCTCGATGCAGGAGGCGGCCGAGGGCATCCAGGCGCTGGATACACAGTCGCGGGTGATCGGCTCGATCATCAAGACCATCAGCGACATTGCCGGGCAGACCAACTTGCTGGCGCTCAACGCCGCCATCGAGGCAGCGCGTGCGGGCGAGCAGGGGCGGGGTTTTGCCGTGGTTGCCGACGAAGTGCGCCAACTGGCCTCGCGCACCAGCACCGCCACCGAGGAAATCGCCCGGGTAGTGAAGCAGAACGAGCACTTGGCGCAGGCGGCGGTGGAGATCATCGATACCAGCAAGCGCCAGGCGGAGCAGGGACTGGCGCTGGCCGACGAGACGGGCAACGTGATTGTCGAGATCCAGGACGGGGCCAAGCGGGTGGTGGATGTGGTGGGGCAGTTTTCCAGCCGGCTGGGGCAGTGAAGCCCCAGCCAAGTCTGGTCTGCTTTATTGTGGGAGCGTCAGCTACGCTCCCGCACCCAGAACAACGTGGCCCCGGCCACGGCAGCCGGCATCATCAGCACGTTCACCCCTGGAATCATCAACGCCAGGTAAGTAATCCCGCCAAAGCCCAGCGACTGCCAGCGCTTCTGGCGCAGCCAGGCGAGCATGTCCTGCCAGCTCATCTTGTTGTTGTCGGCCGGGTAGTCGATGTACTGGATGGCCATCATCCATACCCCGAACATCAGCCACAGTGGCGCGGCGACTACGTTGACCACCGGGATGAACGACAGGATGAACAGGCCGATGGCCCGTGGCAGGAAGTAGCCCAGCTTGCGCATCTCGCGGCTGAAGGTGCGTGGCACCATGGCTGCCAGCTCACCCCAGCTGAACGCCGGGAAAGTATCTTCGCCTCGTACCACCACCTCGACCTTTTCCGCCAGGAAGCCATTGAACGGCGCGGCGATGATGTTGGCCACCAGGGTGAAGGTGAAGAACACCATCAGCACCAGCAAGGCAACGAACAGCGGCCAGAGGATGTAGCTGAGGAAGCTCAGCCAGTCAGGCAGCGTCGGCATCAGGGCGTCGAGCCACAGGCCGAACTGGTGGCCGGCGAAGTAGACCATGCCGCCGAACAGCAGCAGGTTGACCGCCAGCGGCAGTAGCACGAACAAGCGCAAGTTGGGGCTCAACACCAGTTTCAGGCCTTCGCGCAGGTATTGGGGGCCGGAGAGGACAGGGGCTTGCATCGGGAGACTCCGCAGAGAAGGAAAACGCGCTGACCTTACCGAGTTTGCCGCGCCGACGAAAGGCGGCTGATCGGCGGGAAACGGGCTGTAACAAAAGCGCCGGGGCCTGGCCTATCGATGAAATCAATGAATAGACGGTGCCTATGAGGTGGATTGTCTAAGGATATTTCCTTAATCTTTGCGACCTCGCTACAGTGCGCTCAACTTTTCGCTTTTCGGGCCTGCGCGTTGTAGCCTTCCCCAAGTGCTGCGTGGGTCCGTTTTAATTTTTCAGCTGGCGCAGCCGGTACAACGATGCCGGCCCGTGCGGCCGGCTCGACAGGAGTTCGACATGTCTGAAGTACGTCATTCGCGCGTCATCATTCTGGGTTCCGGCCCTGCCGGTTACAGCGCTGCGGTCTACGCTGCCCGCGCCAACCTCAAGCCGCTGCTGATAACCGGCATGCAGGCGGGCGGCCAGCTGACCACCACTACCGAAGTCGACAACTGGCCGGGCGACCCCCACGGCCTGACCGGCCCGGCCCTGATGCAGCGTATGCAGGAACACGCCGAGCGTTTCGAGACCGAGATCGTCTTCGACCATATCAACGCCGTCGACCTGGCCAACAAGCCGTTTACCCTGCAGGGTGACAGCGGCAAATACACCTGCGACGCACTGATCATCGCTACCGGTGCCAGCGCCCGTTACCTGGGCCTGCCGTCTGAAGAAGCCTTCATGGGTAAAGGCGTTTCGGCCTGCGCTACCTGCGACGGTTTCTTCTACCGCAACAAGCCTGTTGCTGTGGTTGGCGGCGGCAACACTGCCGTGGAAGAGGCGCTGTACCTGGCCAACATCGCCAGCAAGGTAACCCTGGTGCACCGTCGCGAGACCTTCCGCGCCGAGAAGATCCTGGTCGACAAGCTGAATGCCCGTGTGGCCGAAGGCAAGATCGAGCTCAAGCTCAATGCCACCCTGGATGAAGTGTTGGGTGACAACATGGGCGTGACCGGTGCGCGCTTGAAGAACAACGACGGCAGCAGCGACGAAATCAAGGTCGACGGTGTATTCATCGCCATTGGCCACACCCCGAACACTTCGCTGTTCGAAGGCCAGCTGACCCTGAAAGACGGCTACCTGGTAGTTGCTGGCGGCCGTGAAGGCAATGCCACTGCCACCAACGTCGAAGGCGTGTTCGCTGCGGGTGACGTGGCGGACCACGTTTACCGTCAGGCCATTACCTCGGCCGGCGCCGGTTGCATGGCGGCCCTGGACGTAGAGCGTTATCTGGACGGGCTGGCCAACGCCTCGTTCTGATCAGCGCATCAAAAAAAACCGGCTGAAAGGCCGGTTTTTTATTGCCTGCGGTCAGCTCACAAGCTCAAGCGCATCGACAGGTCCACTGCTTTCACATCCTTGGTCATGGCACCAATCGAAATGTAGTCCACGCCGGTCTCGGCAATGACCCGCAAGGTCGTTTCGTTCACCCCGCCACTTGCCTCCAGCTTGGCCCTGCCGGCGGTAATACGCACCGCTTCGCGCATTTCATCCATGTTCAGCTCGTCGAGCATGATGATGTCCGCGCCGGCTGCCAGCGCCTCGCGCAATTCATCCAGGCTCTCCACCTCGATTTCCACCGGCTTGCCCGGGGCAATGCGGTGCGCCGCTGCCACGGCCTCGGCCACACCCCCGCTGGCAGCGATGTGGTTTTCCTTGATCAGGAAGGCGTCGTACAGGCCGATGCGGTGGTTGTCGCAGCCGCCACAGGTCACCGCGTACTTTTGCGCCAGGCGCAGGCCGGGCAGGGTTTTGCGGGTGTCCAGCAGGCGTACCTGGGTGCCCTCCACCAAGTCGGCCAGAAAGCGCGCACGGGTGGCGACCCCCGACAGCATCTGCAAGAAGTTCAGCGCGCTGCGCTCACCGCTTAGCAGCGAGCGGGCCGGGCCTTCCAGGTGAAACAGCGGCTGGTTGGCCGTGGCGTGATCACCGTCGGCCACTTGCCAATGCACGGCCACGCGCGGGTCGAGTTGGCGGAATACGGCATCAACCCAGGCAGTGCCGGCAACCACGCAGTCTTCGCGGGTGATGATGGTCGCCTTGGCCAGGCGCTCGGCCGGTATCAGCTGCGCGGTGATATCGCCACTGCCGATGTCCTCCAACAGTGCGCGGCGCACGTTGGCTTCGATTTCAGCGGTCAGGTCGGCGAGGCGTAGGTTCGGCATGGTCGGCTCCACAAGCTAGATGCCGGCGATTATAGGGCAGGGGGCCGGTGTGTACAGCCGCCCCGGCGATGACCTTTGGTCGGTATTCGTGAGCAAGGGCTGCAAAAGAGGGTCATTACCCCGTCCATGAATCGGCGCTGGCAGCTGTGCGATTTTTTACCGATAATGGCGACCAGTATTTGGCGTCATAGCTTTGACGATTTTAAGCCCCTTCGGGCATGACACCCTGCAAGGAGTCCAGGATGCAAAAAGAAGGCAAGGTGGTGCCCCTGGCGGCAGCCATCGATCGAAGAGGGGGGACCCCTCTGCCTTGCCTTCCGGTATTGCTCCTGCAAGTGCGCGACAAGGCTGCGCTGCAATTGCGCCAGGGCTTGCAGGCGCTGTTCGACAATGCCGACGACACCTTGTTCGAGATGGCCGACAAGGCCGCTGACCGTTGCGACCGCAACCTGTATTTCGAGGCCATGCGCGATCTGCGCCTGAAGCGCAAAAGTATCGAACGCGGCTTCCTTGATACCTTCTACGGCGCCTATGCGCGCATCGGCCAGGTCGACCTGCTGGCGCATCTGGCAGAACCTGGCACCCTGCGCAGCAAGGTGCAACTGGAGCGGGCTGCGGCCATTGAAGGCATGGTTGCGCGGGTGCTCTCACGCGATGGCATTGCCCTGCAGCAACTGGGCCTGCGTTTACAGGCCTTGCTCGACCGCCCCGTGCATGAGCAGCGCAACCCGCTGGGCCCTGCCGCGTTGTGCGGTTACTTCCTGGAGGCGGGCCGCAACCTGGGCGTGGGCCTCAGGGTCAAGCTGGTCCTGCTCAAGCTGTTCGAGCGCTATGTCTTGCGCGATGCCGATGTCATTTATGCGGAGGCCAACCAGTTGCTGGCCGTAGCCGGTGTGCTGCCCGAGTTGCAACCGGCCCCGCGCCGTCGCGGCGAGGACCGGCGCATGAGGGGAGGGCGAGGGCAGGCGAGCCAAGGTCAGGAAGTGGGTGCGGACGCGGCAGGGCAGGCGTTCCTTGCCTCGCTGCAAACCTTGCTGGCGCCGGCACGTGGGCAGTTCGCACCGCGATTGCAGGCGGTGGCTGCCGCACAGTCGATCAGCACCGCAGACCTTGTTCGGCTGCTTTCGCATTTGCAGCACTACGTACCCGCTACCGGTGAGGCTGATGATTTCGAGCTCGGCCAGCAGCTCGAACAACTGCTGCTGCGGGTGAGCGTGCGCAGTGGCACACGCCGGCGTATCGCCGTGGCCGATGAGGATGTGATCAACCTCGTCGGACTGCTGTTCGCCTGTATTCAAGGCGATGACAACCTGCCGGCCAGCCTGCGTGCGCTGATCGCGCGGCTGCATATCCCGCTGCTCAAGGTGGCCCTGCTGGACAAGGGGCTGTTCAGCCGGGCAAGTCACCCGGCACGTCGGCTACTCAACGAAATCGCGGGTGCAGCCATTGGCTGGGAGTGCGGCGGTGAAGGCCTGCGCGACAGCCTGCACATGCGGGTAGAGCGCATGGTCCAGCGCTTGATCAATGATTTTTCCGACGATGTTGGCCTGTTTGCTGAACTGCTCGACGAGTTCCTTGCGTTCAGCCAAGAGGAGCGGCGGCGCAACGAATTGCTTGAGCAACGCACGCGCGACGCCGAGGAAGGCCGCGCCCGTGCCCTGCAGGCCCGGCACCAGGTGCAGCGGGTGCTCAACCAGCGCCTGCGTGGCCGGGTATTGCCAGTGGTGGTGGTGCAAATGCTGGTACAGGCCTGGAGCCAGGTGCTGTTGCTGGCCTGGCTCAAGCAAGGTGAGGCCTCCCGGGCGTGGCGGGATGCCCTGCGCACGCTCGACACGCTATTGGCCACCATTACCCCCGGGCATGAGCCGCAAACCCTTCTGCAGCAGGTACCGGGCCTGCTCAAGGCGCTGCGCGAAGGCTTGGCCAGTGTGGCCCTGAACTCGGCGGCAACCCGTGAGTTCTTCCTGCAACTGGAGCAACTGCACCTGCGTGCCTGCGCAGGCGCTGAGCTATCGGTTGGCCATGATCAACCCTTGGCCGAAGTGCGGGTGGACGAAGACATCGTGCTGGCGATTGCCGAAGAACCGTCCTGCACGCCCCTGCATGTTGCCGATGCCCAGGCAGCGGCGTTGCGGCAGGTGCAGCGCTTACGCATTGGGACCTGGATTGAAGTCACGGATGACGACGAGCCGTTGCGTTGCAAACTGGTGGCGCACATCGACAGCAGCGACAGGCTGGTGTTTGCCAACCGCACCGGCCTGAAGGTGCGAGAGTGGAGCGGTGGCGGCCTGGCCCAGGCCCTGCACCGCGGGGACGTGCGGGTGCTGGATGACGGGTTGTTATTCGAGCGGGCGCTGGAGGCGGTGCTCGACGGGCTACGCCAGCCACAGGTGCAGTAGGCCGCAACATTACAATCATTCACATGCAAACGGCGCTGGCGGCAGGGCATACTGTGGTTCTGTTCAAGGCGCTTTCAGGATTTGCCCCATGCAATTGGACCGTGCCACTGGCTGGTTCCACGGAATCGGAATCACCCGCTGCCCCTCGCCGAACTTCAATGCCCGCCCTGAAGGCGAATCGGTTTCCCTGCTGGTGATCCACAACATCAGCCTGCCGCCGGCCTGCTTTGGTACCGGCAAGGTGCAGCAGTTCTTCCAGAACCGCCTGGACCCCAACGAACACCCTTATTTCGCCAGCATCAGCCACCTGACGGTGTCGGCGCATCTGTTCGTCGAGCGTGACGGGGCGGTGACCCAGTTCGTTTCGCTGCTCGAACGCGCCTGGCACGCGGGTGTGTCGAGCTTCGACGGGCGTGAAGGCTGCAACGATTTTTCCATCGGTATCGAGCTGGAAGGCACCGACGACTTGCCCTACACCGATGCTCAGTACGGCGCGCTGGAGCAGCTTACCCGGCACATTCGTAGCGCCTGGCCGGCTATCGACCTGGGCCGCATCCGGGGCCACAGCGACATTGCCCCGCAACGCAAGACCGACCCCGGCCCGTCGTTCGATTGGCCGCGCTACCGTGAAGCGTTGTTGCACAACGAGGACAAGGCATGAGTTTTCTGGTGTTGTTGCTGGCGCTGTGGGTCGAGAAGTTTTCGGCCCTGCGCCACCAAGTGCAGCGTGACGGGTTCTTCCTGGGCGAACTGGTCCGCCTGGAACGCAGCGGCAAGGTACACCCCTGGTGGACCCTGGCTATTCTGGTATTGGCACCGGTAGCGCTGTTGGTGTTGCTGCTGCATGTGCTGGAGCCGGTGGCGTATGGGCTGTTGGCATTGCCGGTGCACTTGCTGGTGCTGGTTTACAGCCTGGGCCGTGGCGATGCCAAGGCGTCGCTGGGCCCGTTCCGGGATGCCTGGCGGCGTGGTGATGACCAGGCCGCGCTGCATGTGGCCGAGCGAGACCTGGGGCTGGTTGCCGATGAGCCGCACAGCCTGTTGGTGCGGGTACAGGGCAATTTGCTGTGGCAGGTGTATCAGGGCTTTTTCGCGGTGATCTTCTGGTACTTCGTGCTGGGCCCGGGTGCGGCGCTGGCCTATCGCCTGCTGGCACTGTGCGGCGAGCACAGCCAGCAGGCGGCGCTTAAGGCGCGGGCCGAACAGCTGCGGCACATCATGGACTGGCTGCCGGTTCGCTTGATTGCGTTGAGCTTTGCCCTGGTGGGCAACTTCCTTGCAGTGACCCGGATGATGCTGCACGAGGTGCTCAACTGGCACATCAGCGCTGCGCACCTGGTGGCCAGGGTAGGGCGCATTGCCGACGACATTCCCGAGGAAGAAGACAGCCAGCGCGGGCTCGGGCGGCTGGACAGCCTGTGGGAGCTGCTGCTGCGCTGTGCGGTGCTTTGGTATGCCGGGTTTGCGCTTTGGACCGTGCTGGTCTGAAGCCATTCATTGGCCTCTTCGCGGGCTTGCCCGCTCCCACAGGTACTGTACCGGCCTCAGCTTTTGCGCGGTCCCTGTGGGAGCGGGCGAGCCCGCGAAGAGGCCCTTGCAGGCAACTGCAGTCTTAACTACCAGCCAAACAACTCGCAAGCATTGCGGCTACTGGCCTCCGCCAGCACCCCAACCTCCACCCCCATCACCTGCGCCAGCGCCCCGGCGATCTCCGGCAGATGCTCCGGGCTGTTCCTCATCCCCGGGTACATCACCGGCGCCATGTCCGGCGCATCGGTCTCCAGCACCACACTCTCCAGCGGCAGCCGCGCCAGAGTCTTGCGCAGCCGCAGCGCCTGCGGCCAGGTGCCGGCGCCGCCCAGCCCAAGCCGAAACCCCAGCTTGATGTACTCACGCGCTTCCTCATAACTGCCGGCAAACGCATGGATCACGCCCGCCCTCGCCGGTTTGTAGCGTTTGAGCGTGGCAATTACCTGGGCATGGCTGCGGCGCACGTGCAACAGCGCGGGAAGGTCGAAGTCGCAGGCCATTTGCAGCTGCGCTTCAAACAGGTCCTGTTGGCGTGCTTTGTCCAGGTCTTCGAGGTAGTAGTCCAGGCCAAACTCACCCACGGCGCAGAGCCGTGGGTCGCCGTGCAGGCGCTGCAGCCATTCGCGCAGTTGCACCAGGTGCTCCGGGCGATGCTGGTCGAGGTAGACCGGGTGCAGGCCGAGCGCTGCGCACAGGCGCTGATCGGCGCAGGCCAGGTCCCACACCCGCTGGAAATTCGCCTGGTACACCCCCAGCACCACCATCTGTTCCACCCCGCGTGCCGCCGCGTTGGCCAGCAGGTGCGGGCGGTCGGCGTCGAAGTCGGGGAAGTCCAGGTGGGTGTGGGTGTCGATCAGGCGCATGTTCAGGCCGCCGTGATGCGCTGCTTGAAGGTGCGCCCGACGGCATGCACGCCAGGTTCGTAGCGTTTTTCTTCGATCGCGGCCAGCGCCAGTTCCAGTGCGGTGGCGGCAATCAGCCCATGCTGCTGGGCCATGGCATTGACCGGCAGCGGCAAGAAGTCGAGCAACTGGTTGTCGCCAAAGGTGCCCAGCTGCAGCTGGCGCGAGTCGGCAGGGCGCGCCTGCAGTGTGTCGAACACCCCTTGCAGCAGCACGTACGAGGTAGTCACCAGGGCATCCGGCAGGCCGCCTTGGTCATTGATAAGCTGTTGCATCAGGCGCTGGCCGCACTCACGGCTGAACGCTTCGCCCTGGTAGCGGCGGACTTCACCGGCATAGCCTTGCAGGGCTTCGTCGAACCCGCCGGCACGTGCCTGGCTGACCGAGAGCTCGGGGCGTGCGCCAATCAGCGCAATGCTGCGTGGGGCTGCGCTGAGCAGGCTGGCGGCCAGTTGGCGGCTGGCATCGCGGTCATCACTGATCACCGAGCAGAAGTGCGCAGGGTCCAGGCGGCGGTCGATGGCGATCACCGGCAGGCCTTTGTCCTGCAAGTCGCGGTAGCTGTCGTCTTCTGGTGGCAGGCAGCTGGCGACGAACAGGGCATCACAACGGCGCGCGCGGAACAGCTGCTGCAACTGGCGCTCGCTGTCGGGCTGGTCGTCGCTGCTGGCGATCAGCAACTGGTAGCCACGGGCGCGGGCGCCTTGCTCCAGCTGCTTGGCGATACGGGCGTAGCTGGGGTTCTCCAGATCCGGGAGAATGAAGCCCAGCGTGCGGGTGTGTCGGCTGCGCAGGCCAGCGGCCTGGGGGTTGGGAGTGAAGCCGTGGGCTTCGACCACCGCGCGCACCCGTTCTACAGTGCTGTTACTGATGCGCTGCTGTTCAGCCTTGCCGTTGATGACGTAGCTGGCCGTGGTCACGGACACACCGGCCAGGCGGGCGATATCGCTGAGTTTCACCGAATTTTCCTTGTTATTTCCGGGGCTGGCTGTGAGGCCGGACCGGGTATTTTGACCCGGCACTGGCGCCATGCGCAGACGACCATTGTCGCAATTGTCCGACAGGATGGGGCTTTTTACCGGGCAGATTATCGAGTAACGTGGCCGCCTGGTCAGATTAAACGTTTCAGCTGCCGAATATTCTGCCTCGGCTGCCATCTGTGCAAGGCTGTTGAACTGGCCCTCATGTGAATTTCACAACAATACTCCAGTACCCGGCCGGGCACTGCAAAAGGAGACAGGTCATGCTCGAACTCGCCAAGGAGCAGATAGCCATGGGCCAGACGGCCGCCGACAAGGCCGAGGCATTGCGCCTGCTGGCAGACCGGCTGGTTGCGGATGGCCTTGTCGCGCAGGGGTACCTGCAGGGGCTGCAGGACCGTGAGGCGCAAGGCTCCACCTTCCTTGGCCAGGGCATCGCCATCCCCCATGGCACGCCGCAAACCCGTGAGCTGGTGTATGCCACTGGCGTGCGCCTGCTGCAGTTTCCCGAGGGTGTGGACTGGGGCGATGGACAAATGGTCTACCTGGCCATCGGCATTGCCGCCCGTTCCGACGAACACCTGCGCTTGTTGCAACTACTGACCCGCGCATTGGGCGAGACCGACCTGGCCGAAGCGCTGCGCCGGGCGAGTTCCGCCGAAGCGCTGCTCAAGCTGCTGCAAGGCGCGCCGCAGGCGCTGGCGCTGGATGCACAACTGGTCGGCCTGAACCTGCCGGCTGAAGATTTCGACGAACTGGCCTGGCGCGGTGCCCGCCTGTTGCAGCGCGCCGACTGCGTCGACAGCGGTTTTGCCGCTGTGCTGCAGCAGGCCGAGCCGCTGCCGCTGGGCGAGGGCCTGTGGTGGCTGCACAGCGAGCGCCAGGTGCGCCAACCGGGCCTGGCATTTATTACCCCACAGCAGCCCCTGCGTTACCGCGACCAACCGCTCAATGGCCTGTTCTGCCTGGCCAGCCTTGGCGCTGCTCACCAGGCCCTGCTTGAGCGCCTGTGCGAAGTGCTGATCGAAGGCCGCGGGCAGGTGCTTTATCAGGCCACCAGCAGCCGTGCGGTGCTGGAAGTGCTGGGCGGCGAGGCGCCAGCAGACTGGCCCAGCGCGCGCATCGTGCTGGCCAACCCGCATGGTCTGCATGCCCGCCCGGCCAAGGTACTGGCACAACTGGCCAAAGGCTTTGAGGGAGAAATCCGTGTGCGCATGGTCGACAGCGCGCAGCCGGCGGTGTCGGTGAAAAGCCTGAGCAAGCTGCTCAGCCTCGGCGCCCGCCGTGGCCAGGTGCTGGAACTGGTGGCCGAGCCAGGTATCGCCGCCGATGCCCTGCCGGTGCTGCTGGCCGCTATCGAACAAGGCCTGGGTGAGGAAGTGGACCCGTTGCCGCAGAGCGCTGCGCCCCTCGCCCCAGCACTGGTCGAAGTGCAACAACCCCCCGAGGCCGGCAGCCGTGTCCAGGGTGTGGGCGCCGCCCCCGGTATTGCCAGTGGCCCGGCACACGTCTGTGTCGAGCGTGAGTTCGACTACCCCCTGCGGGGCGAGTCGTGCGCTCAGGAGCGGCAAAAACTGCGCGAAGCCGTGGCCGCCGTGAACGGCGAATTGCAGGCTTTGGTCCAGCGCAGTGACAAGGCCATTGGCGAGATTTTCGTCACTCACCAGGAAATGCTCGCAGACCCTGCCCTGACCGACGATGTCGAGCAGCGCCTGGCTCAGGGCGAAAGCGCTGCGGCCGCGTGGATGGCGGTGATCGAAGCGGCCGCCCGCCAGCAGGAGTCGCTGCACGATACCTTGCTCGCCGAGCGCGCTGCCGACCTGCGCGACATTGGCCGGCGCGTGCTGGCGCAGTTGTGTGGGGTGCAGGCGCAGGTTGAGCCTGAGCAACCTTATGTGCTGGTGATGACTGAGGTGGGCCCGTCTGATGTTGCCCGGCTGGACCCTGCCCGGGTCGCTGGCATTGTTACCGCCCAAGGTGGCGCTACGGCCCACAGCGCCATTGTCGCGCGTGCCCTGGGCATCCCGGCGGTGGTCGGCGCGGGCGCGTCGATACTGTTGCTGGAAAATGGCACCCCGCTGCTGCTCGATGGCCAGCGCGGTCTGGTCAGCGTTGCGCCGCCGGCAGATGAACTGCAACGGGCGCTGGCCGAGCGCGACGAGCGCGAGCAACGCCTGCAGGCAGCCTGGGCCACGCGCTTTGAGCCCGCGGTCACCCGCGATGGCCACGCCGTCGAAGTGTTCGCCAACATCGGCGAGAGCACCGGCATCGCCAAGGTGGTGGAGCAGGGCGCCGAAGGCGTGGGCCTGCTGCGCACCGAGCTTATTTTCATGGCTCACCCCCAGGCACCGGATGTGGCCACTCAGGAAGCCGAATACCGCCGTGTGCTCGATGGCCTCGGCGGGCGCCCACTGGTGGTGCGTACCCTCGATGTCGGCGGCGACAAACCGTTGCCGTACTGGCCAATCGCTAAAGAGGAAAACCCCTTCCTGGGCGTGCGGGGGGTTCGCCTGACCTTGCAGCGCCCGCAGGTGATGGAAGACCAGCTGCGCGCGTTGCTGCGGGCCGCCGCCCAGCGCCCGCTGCGTATCATGTTCCCGATGGTTGGCCAGGTGCACGAATGGCGCGAGGCGCGGGCCATGGTCGAGCGCCTGCGTGTAGAAATTCCGGTGGCCGACCTGCAACTGGGCATCATGGTCGAGGTGCCTTCGGCGGCCCTGCTTGCCGCGCAACTGGCCCGGGAGGTGGACTTCTTCAGTATCGGTACCAACGACCTGACCCAATACACCCTGGCCATCGACCGTGGCCACCCCAGCCTGTCGGCCCAGGCCGACGGCCTGCATCCGGCGGTATTAAGCCTGATCGACATGACCGTGCGCGCCGCCCATGCCCATGGCAAGTGGGTCGGCGTGTGCGGCGAGCTGGCCGCCGACCCGCAGGCGGTGCCTGTGCTGCTGGGGCTGGACGTGGACGAACTTAGCGTGTCTGCGCGCAGCATCGCCGAAGTCAAGGCCCTGGTTCGCCAGGCCGATCATCAGACGGCCCGCGCCCTGGCGCAACAGGCCCTGCAACAAGACAGCGCAGCGGCGGTTCGCGCGCTGGTGGAGCGTTACTGAATGGCCAAGATCCTCACCCTCACCCTGAACCCGGCGCTGGATATCACCATCGGCCTCGATACCTTGCGCCCGGGGCAGGTCAACCGCAGCCAGGCACAACAGAGCCACGCGGCGGGCAAAGGGCTGAACGTTGCCCAGGTACTGGCCGACCTGGGGCACAGCGTGACCGTCGGCGGTTTCCTTGGGTGCGATAACCTGCAGCCGTTCGAGGCGCTGATCGAATGGCGCGGTTTTACTGACTGCTTTGTTCGCGTGCCTGGCGAAACCCGCAGCAACATCAAGCTGGTGGAAGCCGATGGCCGTGTGACCGACATCAATGGCCAAGGCCCGGAGGTCGACGAGGCGGCACGCAATGCCTTGCTGCACCGCCTGGCGCAGGTTGCCCCGGGCCACGATGCAGTGGTGGTGGCAGGCAGCCTGCCGCGCGGGGTCAGCGCCGACTGGTTCCGCCAGTTGCTTGACCAGTTGAAAGCCCTGGGCCTCAAGGTGGCGCTGGACAGCAGCGGCGAAGCCTTGCGCGCCGGCTTGCTAAGCGCGCCCTGGCTGGTCAAACCCAATACCGAAGAGCTTGGCGAGGTGCTTGGCCAGGCTGTGGATAACCCGGCCCGGCAACGTGCTGCGGCCGAGCAGTTGCTGGCCAGCGGCGTTGAACACGTGGTCGTGTCTGCGGGCGAGCAGGGCGTCAGTTGGTTCGCCCGTGACCTGGCCCTGCATGCCTGCCCGCCCACGGTGCGGGTCGCCAGCACTGTGGGGGCGGGGGATTCGCTGGTGGCCGGCATGGTCCATGGCCTGCTGCAGGGCGAGCCCGCTGCTCAGACGTTGACCCGCGCCACGGCGATTGCCGCCCAAGCCGTCACCCAGATTGGCTTTGGCATCCGTGACCGCGAACAGCTGGCACGCCTGCAAGCCGCCGTGCAACTGACAGAACAACAAGAGGGTTGCCGATGAACATTGCCATTGTTACCGCCTGCCCCAACGGCCAGGTGTCGAGTGTACTGAGCGCGCGCTTGCTGTCTGCCGCTGCCCAGCGGCGCGGCTGGAGCACCAGTGTCGAAGTGCAGGACGCCGGGCACCCCGAGCGGCAACTGAGCGCCGCACAGATCGCCGAGGCCGACTGGGTGCTGGTGGTCAGCACCGGCCCGGTGGACCTGGCCCGCTTCGTTGGCAAGCGCGTGTACCAAAGCACGCCCGCCCAGGCCTTGGCTGACCGCGAAGGTTTCCTCGATGAGGCAGCAGCCAACGCTCAACCGCTGGTAGCTGCAGCAAGCGCGCCTGCCGAGGTTGGCAGCACTGGCACACGCATCGTTGCGGTCACTGCCTGCCCGACGGGCGTCGCGCATACGTTCATGGCGGCGGAGGCCCTGCAGCAAGCTGCACAACAGATGGGCTATCAGCTCACGGTGGAAACCCAAGGCTCGGTCGGTGCACGCAACCCCTTGTCTGCCGAGGCCATCGCTGAAGCGGACGTGGTGCTGCTGGCGGCAGACATCGAAGTGCCGACCGCGCGGTTTGCCGGCAAGCGCATCTACCGTTGCGGCACCGGCATTGCCCTCAAGCAGGCACGCGCTACCCTGGACAAGGCCTTGGCGGAAGCCAAAGTGGAAAACAGCGCCGATGCCGCAGCGGCCGCTACAACAGCGAAGGGTGAAAAGACGGGTGTGTACAAGCACCTGCTCACCGGCGTGTCGTTCATGCTGCCCATGGTTGTGGCTGGGGGCCTACTGATTGCCCTGTCGTTCGTGTTCGGCATCGAGGCCTACAAACAGCCGGGCACGCTGCCGGCAGCCCTGATGCAGATTGGCGGGGAGGCCGCATTCAAGCTGATGGTGCCGCTACTGGCGGGCTACATCGCCTGGTCCATCGCCGACCGCCCAGGGCTCGCGCCGGGCATGATCGGTGGCTTACTGGCCAGCACCTTGGGGGCCGGCTTCATCGGTGGCATCGTCGCCGGCTTCATTGCTGGTTACAGCGCCAAAGCCATTGCCCGCTGGGCGCGTTTGCCCAGTAGCCTTGAAGCGCTCAAGCCGATCCTGATCATTCCGCTGCTGGCCAGCCTGGTCACGGGCCTGGTGATGATCTACGTGGTCGGCCAGCCGGTGGCAGCCATGCTCGAAGGCCTCACGCACTTCCTCGACAGCATGGGCACCACCAATGCCATTCTGCTGGGGCTTTTGCTGGGTGGCATGATGTGTGTCGACCTGGGTGGGCCGATCAACAAGGCCGCCTATGCCTTCTCGGTGGGGCTGCTGGCGTCGTCGAGCTACGCACCGATGGCGGCGACCATGGCGGCCGGCATGGTGCCGCCCATTGGCTTGGGCATCGCCACCTTCCTGGCCCGGCGCAAGTTCGCCCAAAGCGAGCGCGAGGCGGGCAAGGCGGCCTTGGCATTGGGGCTTTGCTTCATTTCCGAGGGGGCGATCCCGTTTGCCGCAAAGGACCCTCTGCGGGTCATCCCGGCCAGTATCGCCGGTGGCGCGTTGACCGGGGCGTTGTCGATGTACTTCGGCTGCAAGCTGATGGCGCCGCATGGGGGGTTGTTTGTGTTGCTGATCCCCAATGCGATCAACCATGCGCTGCTGTATTTGCTGGCGATCGTGGCAGGTAGCTTGCTGACGGCAGTGGTGTATGCCGTGATCAAGAAGAGCGAGCAGGTTGAGCTGGCGGTAGCGCCGGTGAAAGGCTAGAGGGATCTGTAGGCATTACTGGCCTCTTCGCGGGCACGCCCGCTCCCACAGGTACTGCATGATCTTGGCGTTTGCAGTGCTCCGGTGGGAGCGGGCATGCCCGCGAAGAGGCCGGAACAGGTCAACGCCCATGTTTCTTGCGCAACGGCACCAAAAGGTCTGCCAGCCCGTTGTGGTCCACCTCATGCATCAACGCCAATAACCCACCCAGCTCCCCCGCAGGGAAGCCTCTGCGGGCAAACCATGCCAGGTAATCCCCGGGCAGGTCGGCAATGATCCGGCCTTGGTATTTGCCAAACGGCATGGTGCGAGTCACTAGCAGTTCGAGCATTTCCGGTTTCATCGGCGCACCTGGCAATGGAAAGCGCCGACCATACTGCAATCTGCACGAAGGCCCAAGCGGCAATCATGCAGAACGCCTTCATCAGCCTGTTTTCAAGTTACTTTAAGTTATTGATTTATATTGATTTATTTTTCTTGGAAAGACTGGCACGAACTCTGCTCCCTTACAGATGACTATCACCTGCCAAGGAGTTCGACCATGAGCAACCCCAACAAAGACGTGATTGACGTGCTCAACGACCTGATCGAGTACAGCAAAGATGGCGAGAAGGGCTTCAAAACCTCGGCCGAAGACGTGAAAAATCCCGAGCTCAAAGCCTTCTTCGTCCAGCGCGCCGGTGAGTGCGCCAACGCTGCTGGCGAACTGCAAAGCGAAGTGCGCCGTTTGGGCGGCGACCCGGAAACTTCCACCAGCATCAGCGGTGATTTGCATCGCGGCTGGGTCAACCTGAAGTCGATGGTCACCGGCAAGGATGAAGAAGCAGTGCTCAACGAAGTTGAGCGCGGCGAGGACCACGCCCTCAAGGCCTATAAGGAGGCCCGCGAGAAGCTGGTGAAACTGGGCCGCAGTGCCAGTGACATGACCTACAGCCTGGTGGAAAAACAGCTGCAAGGCGTGCAGCGCAACCACGACCAGGTCAAAGCCCTGCGTAACGCCGCCCGCGCCCGTTCCTAGGCGTCAGGCCCCTCTACCCGGTTGCGGCCATTGGCCTTGGCCCGGTAGAGCGCTTCGTCCGCAGCCCCCAGCACACTGCTCAGGTCGTGCTGGGTGCCGGACAGGCCGATACCGATGCTCACCGTAACCGCGTGGGCGTCCTCGGCAAACGGGGCCAGCGCTTCGACGCTGGCGCGGATGCGCTCCGCCAGTAGCCGCGCGCCGGCGAGATCCGTTTCCGGCAGCACCACCTGAAACTCCTCCCCACCGTAACGCGCAGCCAGGTCGGCTGGCCGGCGGATACACGCCTCGATAGTCTTGGCCACTTCGCGCAGGGCATGGTCGCCACCGGCATGGCCATGACGCTGGTTGAACGCCTTGAAATGGTCCACATCCACCATCAGCACTGCCAGCGGCTTGCGGTTGCGTTGCGCACGCGCCCACTCCTGGCGCAGCACCTGGTCCAGGCGGCGGCGGTTGGCCAGGCCGGTCAGGCTGTCGGTGGCGGCCAACGTCGCCAGCCCTTGTTCGGCCTCCTGGCGGCGGCGCAATTCGCGGCCCAGCAGCAGGGTCAGCCAGAGAATACCCACGCACAAAACGCCCGTGGCGCCGCTGACCAGAATCGCGGTGCGGCGCCAAGACTGGAACACCTCGTCGGCCGAGTGCACCACCAGCACGATCAAAGGCAACTCGGCCACCCGGGCAAACGTGTAGATGCGAGGGCTGCCGTCGGTGCCGGACCGGGCGGTGAAGTTGCCGCTTTTCTCACTGAGGATGCGTTTGAAATTCGGCCGCTCGGCGTAGTTGGTGCCGATCAGCGGGTCTTGCGGGCGCGAGGGCTGGCGGGCGAGCAACTGCCCGTCGGTGTTGAACAGGTTGATGCTGCTGTCGTCGCCGATGTCCAGCCGCTGGAAAAGCTCACTGAAGTACGACAGGCGCAGTGCGCCTGCTGCCAGCCCGGCAAACTCGCCATCGGGGCCGGAGATCCGCCGGCTAAAGCTGATACACCAGTCCAGGCCGCCAAGCCTGGCCTTGAACGGTGGGCCTACCAGCAAGCCCAGGTTGGCGTTGCGCTGGTGTGCCTTGAACACCCCGGTTTCGCCGAAGTTGGCCTTGCGCGGCACACTGCTGGTGGAGTCGCCCACCACATTGCCTTGCTTGTCCAGCCACAACACGTCACCGCGCTTGCGATCGACGAAGGCTTCATTGAACAGCAGGCGTTGGCGCAGCGGGCCGGGTATTTCCGGCAGCTCCTTACGCCCCACGGCCCAGATCAGGCCCTGAAGGGACTGATCGTAAAGTTCGGCGTTACGCAGGATGTCGCTTTCGATCAGCTGGACGATGTTGTTGGACGAGCGAATGGCCGACAGCTCGACGCTGTCACGTTCACGCGCCAGCAGGAAGCTGACGATGGCCACGATGGCGAGCACGGCAAGGCAGCTGCCCAGGTTGAGGGTCAGCTCGGGGTGCGACCTGAGAAATGCGAAACGCGGTAATCGGGTGGGCATGCTCGCTACTGCGTGGGCAGGGCCATTCGCGGCGGCGACATTCTAGGGAAGCAGAGATTGTCGGACAAGATTTGTCCGACGGAATCACGCTTTACCCTATTCGGGATTCACATCGTACTCTGTGGGAGCGGGCATGCCCGCGAAGCAGGCGACTCGGTGGATGGCACCGGCTTTGCCGGTGTTCGCGGGACAAGCCCGCTCCCACAGGTTAGGTGTCTAGCTCACGATCCTGGATTAGAACACGTTCAGCGGATAATCCACGATCACGCGCACTTCATCGTTGTCGCTGTTGCTGTCAATCGACGCATAACCCTGGCTGCCACGGTGGGTGGCATAGCGCACCAGTACCGACAGGTCCTTGAGGTCACCCTCTTGGAACACGTACTTCACGTCCAGGTCGCGTTCCCAGTGCATGGCATTCTTGCCATCTTCACGGTAGTAGTCGTAGTGGCTGGTGTCCTGGCTGGCTTTGGTCAGGTCGGCCTCACCGCGCGAGTATGACAGCGAGGTGGTCAGGCCAGGCACGCCAACACCGGCGAAGTCATAGTCGTACTGCAACTTCCACGAGCGCTCGTTCGGCGCGTTGAAGTCCGAGTACATGCGCGAGTTGTCCAGGTACACGCTGTCGCCCAGGTTGATGTAGTCGAATGGCGTGTTGCCATTGACCCGCTGGTAGGCGGCGGTGACGCTGTGGTAACCGCCGTTGACGGTGAAGTGCACGCTGTAGGTGTTGTTGTCGATCTTGCCCAGCAGGGCCTGGCCGGTGTCTTGGGTGTGGTAGAAGTGCACGCCCGGGTTCAGGCTGACCAGGTCGTTGACCACGTAGGTGTAGTCGAAGTCCGCGTAGTACTGGTTCCAGATGTCCTTCAGCTCGGCGGCGTAAAGGTTGCTGGTGATGTTCTCGGTACCGCTCCACGACGCGCCGGCCCAGTTCAGGTGCTTGCTCTTGTCGTGCTCGTCCAGCGAGCCGTAGTAGGTGTCGATGCGGCGGTGGCCGCTCTGGTTGTACGGGTGGGTGAAGCTTACCTGGCCGCCTTCGAGCAGCAGGCCGTCGATGCTGGTGTTGGTCAGGCTCACACCACGGAAGGTCTGCGGCAGCATGCGCGTTTCGCCGCCAGCGATTACCGGGTTGGTGAGGAACAGGTCACCGGCTTTCAGTTCGGTGTCGAACGCCTTGAGCTTGATCGCAGCACCGGCAGTGGAGAACGAATGCGGGGCAGCGCCCAGCTCGCCGTCGTCCTTGATGTGCTCGGGCAGGATGCTGGTGCCGGCATGGCCGCCACCGCCGTCGAGCTTCAGGCCCAGCATGGCGTGGGCATCGAGGCCAAAGCCGACTGTGCCCGGGGTGTAGCCCGATTCGAAGCGCGCCACCGCGCCCTGGCCCCACTCGCGGGTGTCGCGCACGCCGGCGTTGTGGTTGTCGCGGTTGAAGTAGGCATTACGGAAATGCAGGTTGAAGGACGAACCTTCGATGAAGCCATCAGCCTTGTCTTCATCTGCCTGGGCGGCGAAGGGGATCGTTGCAGTCAACGCAATGAACAGCGGGGTAAAACGGAACGCGGAAGGCACCGGTACTAGCTCCTTTGGTCTGACGGTGGGGCAGTTTTTATTTTTGAATGTGCGTCTTTTTATAGGTAGACGTTACAGCTTGGCTGAGAGTTAAAGCACATAAAAAAAGCCGCTGATCGGCAGCGGCTTTAAAAGGCTAACATATCGGCACCGGTGGTGCCCATGGCGTAGCCAAGGGAAATCGGGAGCAGCAACAGCGCTAGATCAGCTGTCGGCATTGGCATCGACAGAAATTTTGGAAGCTGTCTGTTTTGCGTCTTTGGCGGCGTCCACCTTGTTTGCAGCTACTGCGTCGCGGGACTCTTGATGGACGGCGGCGAGCTCGGCATTACGGGCGACGAAAGACGGGGATTCTTCGGCCATGGCCAGGGGCGACAACAACAGGGACGACAGGACGAAAACGCTGGCAATACCCATACTGTTGGACATTTGAAACTACCTTCTTGCTGTGCAAGTGCTAATGAGGACGGGGTAAAGTTAGCCCTTTCAATGCACTTGAAACAGAGCGAAGCGCGATAAGCACTGTTGCGAAAAAGGTAATGATCCCTGCAAAAGCAATAGTACTTTCGGCGCAAACCACCGCGCTAGAGCCGCTGCACGATTTCTGTGGGAGCGGGCGAGCCCGCGAAGCAGGCAACGCGGTGGATGGCACGGGCTGCGCCCGTGTTCGCGGCGGTTCGACGCATCGACTTGCCCGCTCCCACAGGGACCGCGTTCGACAGTCAGGTATGGATCGGCAGCTGGATACCAAAGGTATTGAATCCAGCCCCACTGCGCACAAACACCTCCCCGCCATGCATCAACGCAATCGCCTTGACGATCGCCAACCCCAACCCATGGTTGCCACCACCGCTGTTGCTGCGCGCCGCATCCACCCGGTAGAACCGTTCGAACAGCAACGGCAGGTGCTCATCATCAATCGCCGGCCCCGGGTTGCTCACGGCGATGCTGACCTGCTCCGGCCCGGCATCGATCTGCACGCGGATCACCTGATTGGGCGCGGTGTGCTGCACGGCATTGTTCAGCAGGTTGATCAGCGCCCGGCGCAACTGGGCCTTTTCGATGGGCGCCTGGGCGTCGCCGGTCACGCTCACACTGACCTGCGCGTCTTCGAGGATGTAGTCCAGGTAATCGAGGGTGGTTGCCACTTCTTCGGCCAGCGAGGCCTGGGTCAGGGCGGTAGCCTTGCTGCCTTGGTCGGCGCTGGCCAGGAACAGCATGTCGTTGATGATGCTGCGCAGGCGCTCCAGCTCTTCCAGGTTCGATTGCAGCACTTCGAAGTAGTGCTCGGCACTGCGGCCGCGGGTCAGTGCCACCTGGGTCTGGCCGATCAGGTTGGTCAGCGGCGAGCGCAGTTCGTGGGCGACATCGGCATTGAAGGCTTCCAGCCGTGAGTAGGCCTGGCTGACCCGGTCGAGGGCGGCGTTGAAGGCACCCGCGAACTGCGCCAGTTCCGGCGCCAGGGCGTGGGTTTGCAAACGCCCGTCCAGGCGTGGCGGGGCCAGGGCCTGGGCTTCGTTGGACAGCGCCAGGAGCGGGCGCAGGCCAATGCGGGCCACCCAGTAGCCCAGTATTGAAGCCAGCAGCACGCCAAGTACCGCCAGCCCGACAATTGCCACCAGCAGGCTGTGCTGGGCCTGCCAGAACGTTTCGGTGTCGATGCCGATCAGAAAGCGCAGCGGTGGGCGCTCGCCCAGCTCAGGCAGCTCGCTGACCAGCACCTTGTACGGGTAGGGCCGCTCGGGCAGGCGCAGGTCGCGCATGCCCTGCGGGCCCTCGGCGAAGGCCCGTACCAGCTCGCTGGGGTGGCCGTATTCGTAGGCCGGGTTGCTGCTGACCACCCAGAAGCGGATGCGCTTGTCTTCTTCGCTGAGCAGATTGAGCTTGTTGTTGATCTTGGCCCAGTGCTCCTGCGTGCCGAAGCGGTTGAGTGTGGATTCGAGCACGCTGAAGCGCGCATCCAGCTCTGCTTGTGGCAGCAGGTCGAGGCTGCGGTCGACCTGGCGGTACAGTGCCGAACCGATCAGCAGGAATACACCCAGCGCAACCAGGATGAACAGCGCCGACAGGCGCAGGGCGATGGAGTTACCCCGCACGGTTTTCCAGGACATAGCCCATGCCTCGGATGGTGTGCAGCAGTTTGTTGTCGAAAGGCCCGTCGAGCTTGGCGCGCAGGCGCTTGATCGCGACCTCCACGACGTTGGCATCGCTGTCGAAGTTGATGTCCCAGACCAGCTCGGCAATCGCCGTCTTCGACAGGATTTCGCCCTGTCGGCGGGCCAGCACGCTGAGCAGCGAGAACTCTTTGGCGGTCAGTTCCAGGCGTTGGCCCGCCCGCGTGGCTTTGCGCGCCATCAGGTCGATCCACAGATCGGCTACCTGCACCTGCAACGGTTCATGGCTGCTGCTGCGCCGGGTCAGGGCCTGCAGGCGTGCGACCAGTTCAAGAAACGAAAACGGCTTGCCCAGGTAGTCGTCGGCGCCCTCGCGCAGGCCGTGGATGCGGTCTTCGACCCGTTCGCGGGCGGTGAGCATGATCACCGGGGTCTGCTTGCGCGCGCGCAGGGCGCGCAGCACGCCGTAACCGTCCAGGCCGGGCAGCATCACATCCAGCACGATCACTGCGTAGTCGCCTTCCAGCGCCAGGTGCAGGCCATCGATGCCGTCGCGCGCAAGGTCGACGGTAAAGCCTTGTTCCGTGAGGCCGCGATGCAGGTAGTCGGCGGTTTTTTCTTCGTCTTCGATGATCAGCACACGCATGGTCTTGTCCTAGCTGGCACTTGGCGCTGCCGCACGGGCAGCCTGGCGGCGGTGGAACAGACGCTCCAGGGCCAAGTATATGACCGGGGTGGTAAACAGCGTCAGCGCCTGGCTCACCAGCAGGCCGCCAACCACCGCGATGCCCAGTGGCTGGCGCAGCTCGGCGCCGGTGCCAAAGCCGAACATCAGCGGCACTGCGCCGAGCAGCGCGGCCAGGGTAGTCATGATGATCGGGCGGAAGCGCACCAGGCAGGCCTGGCGTATCGCCTGCTCGGGCGTCATGCCGTGATGGCGCTGGGCCTCGAGAGCGAAGTCGATAAGCAAGATGCCATTCTTCTTGACGATGCCGATCAGCAGCACCACGCCGATCAATCCCATGATGCTGAAATCCTGCCCGCTGGCCCACAGCAGGATAATGGCGCCCAGGCCCGCAGAGGGCAGGGTGGAGATAATGGTCAGCGGGTGGACGAAACTCTCGTAGAGCACGCCGAGGATGATGTACACCGCCACCAGCGCGGCAAGGATCAAGTAGGGCTGGCTCGACAGCGAGCTCTGGAACGCCTGGGCGGCGCCCTGGAAATTGCCGGTGATCGAGTCGGGCATGCCCAGCTCGCGCTGCGCACGCTCCAGGATCTGCACCGCATCGCCCAAGGCCACGCCGGGCGCCAGGTTGAACGACAGGTTGGCGGCCGGGAACAGGCCGTCGTGGCTTATCGACAGCGGGCCGGTGCTTGGCGCGGCGACATGCGCCAGGGCCGACAGCGGCACCATCTCGTTGGTCAGTGGCGAGCGCAGGTAGAAGAAATTGAGGCTTTCAGCCTTGCCACGTTGTTGTGCGTCCAGTTCGAGGATGACCTTGTACTGGTTGGTCTCGGTCTGGAATTCGCTGATCTGGCGCTGGCCGAAGGCATCGTACAAGGCCTGGTCGACGTCGGTGGTGGTCAGGCCGAAACGCGCTGCGGCTTGGCGGTCGATATCGATGCGGGTGACGCTGGCGCCCAGTTGCAGGTCGTTGGACAGGTCGCGCAGCGCCGGGTTTTCCCGCAGGCGGTCGGTCAGGCGCTGGGTCCACAGGTTGAGCGCGACCCCGTCGTTGCTCTTGAGCACGTACTGGTACTGGGTGCGTGACGGGCCGGAGCTGAGGTTGATGTCCTGGCCGGCGCGCATGTACAGGACGATGCCCGGCACCTGGGCGAGTTTCGGGCGGATCCGGTCGATCCATTCGCTGGCCGAGACATCGCGCTCGCCGCGGGGCTTGAGCGAGATCCAGAACCGGCCGTTGGCGATGGTCTGGTTGCTGCCGGTCACCCCCACCGAGTGCGAATAGGCGCGCACTGCCGGGTCGTCACCGATGATCTTCGCCAGCGCCAGGTGCTTCTCGATCATCGACGGATAGGACACATCCGCCGCTGCCTCGGTGGTGCCGAGGATGAAGCCGGTGTCCTGCAGCGGGAAGAAGCCTTTGGGGATACCCACGTAACCGGCCACGGCCAGCGCCAGGGTGATGCCGAACACCCCCAGGGTGATCCGCCGGTGGGCCAGCGCGCGGTCCAGGCCTTTTTCGTACCAACCCAGCAGGCGCTGGCCGAAACCGCCCTGGTGGTCGCCGGGTGGGCGGCGCATGAACAGCGCCGAAAGGGTAGGGGCCAAGGTCAGCGATACCACGACCGAAATCAGGATGGTCGCCGTGGCGGTCAGGGCGAACTCCTTGAACAGCCGGCCCACCACACCGCCCATGAACAGCAGCGGAATGAAGGCGGCGATCAGCGAGAAACTGATCGACACCACGGTGAAGCCGATCTCGCCGGCGCCTTTGAGCGCTGCAGTGCGGCTATCGTCGCCGGCTTCCAGATGGCGATGGATGTTCTCCACCACGACGATCGCGTCATCCACCACGAAACCGACGGCAATGACGATGGCCACCAGGGTCAGGTTGTTGAGGCTGAAACCGAACACGTACATGAGCGCGCACGTGGCGATCAGCGAGACGCCGAGCACGCTGGAAACAATGAAGGTGGCCGACCACTGACGCAGGAACAGCGCCATTACCCCGATCACCAGCGCCACCGCGATCATGAGGGTCAGCTCGACCTCGTGCAGCGAGCTGCGGATGGTCTGGGTGCGGTCTTGCAGCACCGACACTTCGACTGAGGCCGGCAGCATTTCCTGCAAGCGCGGCAAGGCGTCGAGCACCCGGTCCACGGTGTCGACGATATTGGCGCCGGGCTGTCGGAAGATCACCAGGTTCAGCCCCGGCTGATTGCCCGACCAGGCCCTTACATACGCGTTCTCGGCACCGTTGATCACCCTGGCTACGTCTTTCAGGTGCACCGGGGCGCCATTGCGATAGCTGACGATCAGTTGGGCATAGTCTTCGGGGTGAAATAGCTGGTCGTTGGCGGCGATGGTCGACACGCTGTGCTCGCCGTACAACGCGCCTTTGGCCAGGTTCAGGCTGGTCTGCTGGATGGCCAGGCGCACGTCGGCCAGGGTCAGGCCGATGGCCGCGAGTTTCTCGGGTTGTGCCTGTACCCGTATGGCCGGGCGCAGTTGGCCGGTGATGTTGATCAGGCCGACCCCGTCGATCTGGCTGAGCTGGCGGGCCAAGAGGGTTTCGGCGTAGTCGCTGAGCTCGTTGCCGGGCATTTGTGCAGAGCTGACGGTGAGGATTACCACCGGGCTGTCGGCCGGGTTGACCTTGCGCCACGTGGGCGGGCTGGGCAGGTCCTGGGGCAAGCGGGCGGTGGCGGTGTTGATCGCCGCCTGCACTTCCTGGGCGGCCGTGTCGATGTTCTTGTCGAGGGTGAACTGCAGAATCAGCGTGGTCGAGCCCAGCGCACTGCTGCTGGTCATCTGGGTCATGCCGGGGATGGCGCTGAATTGCACTTCCAGCGGCGTGGCCACCGACGAGGCCATGGTTTCCGGGCTGGCCCCGGGCAGCTGGGCGGTGACCTGGATGGTCGGGAAGTCGGCCTCGGGCAGCGGCGCCACGGGCAGCCGCGGGAAGGCGATGGCACCCAGCAGCACCAGGGCGAAGGTCAGCAGCAGGGTGGCGATGGGGTGATCGATGCACCAGGCCGAGACGCCATTGCGGGTGTTCATGGCTGGCTCCTGCGGTCGGCCATTTCGGCAGGCGCCGGGGCATCAGGGGTGATCTCGACCCTGGAGCCGGGTTTGAGGCGCGACTGGCCATCGAGCACCAGCTGGTCCCCGGCCTTGACCCCGGCGACGATGTTCAGCGTGCTGTCCTGGTACAGCACCTTGACCGGCACGCTGGTGACCTTGTCGCCGTCGACGCGATAGACGAAGTGGCCATCGATGCTGCGTTGCACCACGGGCGGCGGTACCACCAGGGCGTCTTCGTCCATCGCCGTGCGCAACCGTACGGTGACCAGTTGCCCCGGCCACAGCAGGCCGTCCTTGTTGTCGAACTCGGCCTTGACCCGCACCGTGCCGGTGTTGGCCGAAATCTGGTTGTCGATCAGCGCAAGGTGGCCTGCGCCCAGCAGGTTGCGCTCGCCATCGGCATCCATGTAGGCCTCGACCAGCGCTGGGGTTTGCGCCTTCAGCAGGCCTTGCAGGGTCGGCAGCATCTGTTGCGGCAGCGAAAACTCCACGGCAATCGGGTCGATCTGGGTAACGCTGAACAGGCCTTGGGTGTCGCTGGTGCGTACCAGGTTGCCGGGGTCGATATTGCGGATGCCGACGCGCCCGGTCACCGGTGAACGTATCTGTGTGTAGGACAGTTGCACCTCGGCATTGGCGATGGCCGCCTGGTTGCCCTTGACCGTGGCCTGCAGCTGGTTGACCAGCGCCTGTTGCTGGTCAAGGGTTTGCTTCGATACACCGTCATCACTGCTGAGCAGGCGGTAGCGCTTGAGGTCGACGCCGGCCACCTGGATCTGTGCCTGGCTCTGGCCGAGCTGTGCGCGGGCCTGGTCGAGGCTGGCGCGGATGCTACGGTCGTCAAGGGTGGCGAGCAGGTCGCCTTCCTTGACCCATTGGCCTTCCTTGACCAACACCTGAGTGAGTATCCCCTCGACTTGTGGCCGCACCTCGACGCTGTGCAACGACAACACCGAGCCGATGGCGCTGGCATAACGCGGCACATCCTGCTGGGCAACGCTGACCACGCGTACCGGTACGGCGGTTTGCGCGCGGGCGGCTGGTGCGGCTTGGCGCTGGCTGTACCAGATGCCTGCTGCCACCAGGACCAGAAGCGCCAGGGCGGCGAGGATGACAGAGCGGGACGGACGTCGCATCGGTGCGGGCACCTTGGCCAGAGGGGAGAGGGAACGGTTGTCTGTACTTCATCTTATAGCCCCCGAACCGGGTCGGCAGCGTGACCGCTGGCTGACAGCGCTGTCAGTTTCGGGTGTATGGCTTGGGTTTTTCAGCGCCTGTGAGATCGAGCGCCGCCCGCGCGGCGCTTCGCGGGGCAAGCCCGCTCCCACATTTGTTGCAACGTGCCGAACCTGATAGGCCATGGTTGTCAGCCCTTTTGGCCTGACTCTATCTCTTGGCTGGCGCTGCTGCCGCTCCACCTGTCTTGAGGCATGCACCAAAGCGGGCAACGCCTGTCCCACAGGCATGGCCACGTTGCAACAAATGTGGGAGCGGGCTTGCCCCGCGAAGCGCCGCGCGGGCGGCGCTCGATCTCACAGGCGCCCAACCTCTCAAGGCAAGCCCATGCTTCACCTAAAACCCGATAAAGGCGTAGTACAGCGGGGTCTCGTTGGTAGTGCGCAATCCATGCCCCTGCAAGCTCGCCACCAGCGCCTCATTTTCCACATGCAAGGTCCATTGCCCCCCGTCATCCCCCTGCACCTGCGCTAGCGCCGTGGCAAACGCGCCCATATCCGGCAAGTAAGCAGTAAACCCGTTGCCCTTGAGCGCACTGGTTGTCATGCCCAGCGCCTGACACACCGCCACCTTGGCAGCAATGTCATCGCGGTCAGCCTGACGCGAGGCCTGTACCAGCGCCTCCAGCCCGGCATCGGCCAATTGCGTGCCGACAATCAGCTCCGGCCCCTGCTGCCAGGCTTCAGGCGGGCAGTCTTTACTGTCCGGCCGCAGCGGAATATGCGGGTTGATTTCCACCGGGTAGATGCGGCACACCAGCGGGCGCTGGTCGTAGATGGTGCACAGGTCATTGTCGTCGAGGTTGCGGCAGCGCCCGGGGTTGAACGCGGCAAAGGTCACCGACACTCGAGCCTCGCCGTCGCCGCAGCGCACTGGATGCGAGCGGCGCAGCACATGCTCGCGCTGCTCAGCCGGCATGCCAGGGCCATCGGTCACAAAGGCTTCGATCAGTACGATCACCTGGCCCGCGCCATCGGCCCAGCGGCGAGCTTCGTCCAGGGTCAGGGGCACATGGTGCCCGGTGCAGCACTTGCCGCAGCCGGTACAGCCGAATCGCAGGCTGTCGGTCACTTGGCTTCCGGGCTCCACTCGCTGACGAAGGCACGCTGGTGCTGGCGGTCGTACAGGCACAGCTCGGTGCCGGTGCGTTGCTGCATGTGCTTCTGCGGGTAGACGCCTTCGACCAGCAGGGCGCTCATGCCGACCTGGTCATCGAATTCGGCGGGCTTGCCACGGGCGTGGGCATCTTTGAACTGGCTGGCGGCCAGGCAGGCCTTGAGCATCTGTTGGCGCTGCTCGTTCCAGGCCTGGCTGCTGGAGGCCTGGGCGACGCCGCTGAAGAGGGCGCAGGTGATCAGGATAGAGCTGAAAAACTTCATACGCGATTCCGGCAAGTTGCTTGCGAGGGGCGCGAATTATGCCCGACTCATCCCCGGCGGCAAGCCGGGGAGTTTGTCGCTTAATATATCAGTGCTCGGCAAACACCACGGTGCGTGCGGCCACCACCAGACAATCGGTCAGCTCTGGCGAGGAGAACTTGGTGAGGATGGCATTGGCCCCGGCCTGGGTTGCCTTCTCGCTGCTCATGGCGCTGTCCAGCGAGGTGTGCAGCAGCACGTACAGGTGCTGGAAATCGGGGGTTTCGCGCAAGGTGCGGGTGAAGGCGTAGCCGTCCATCTCGCTCATTTCGATGTCGGAAACGATGATGTTGATCGCCTGCGCGGTGCCTTGCAGCTCCAGCAACACGTTGATGGCATCTTTGGCGCTGCGCGCGGTATGGCACTCGATACCCAGATTGCGCAAGGTGTGCACCGACTGCTGCAAGGCCACCTGGCTATCGTCCACCACCAGGATATTGGCGGCAGCGAGCAGGCTGGCGTCTTCTTCGCTCAAGGCACCGTGCGGCGGCTCGGCCAGCGGTGGGGCGATGGAATGGATGACTTTTTCGATGTCCAAAACCTGCACCAGCGTGTTGTCGACCCGGGTCACGCCGGTGATGAACGAGCGGTTGCCCGACGCAAAGGGTGGCGGTTTGATGTCGGTGCTCAGGCAATGCACGATGCGACTGACCGCCTGCACATGCAGACCCTGGCGCGAGCGGCTGATCTCGGTGACGATCAGGCAACCGCCCCGTGGGTCGGCCAGTGGCTGCTCGCCAATGGCGCGGGACAGGTCGATGACCGACAGCGAATGGCCGCGCAGGGTCGCCACGCCTTTCACGTTGGGGTGCGATTCCGGCAGCTTGGTCAGCGGCGGGCAGGGGATGATTTCGCTGACCTTGAGCAGGTTGATTGCCATCAACTTGCCGCTGCGCAGGGTGAACAGCAGCAGGGACAGCGAGTCCGCGCGGGCATTTTGCGTGGCCATGGTGACCTTCGTGGGGAACAGGGGATAACCGGTTATCGGCCTGTTCGGGCTGGGCTTTAGGCCGCGAGTGCTGTCACCGATCGAGAAGACTGCGCAGCCCCCTGTAGGAGCGGCCTTGTGTCGCGAAAGGGCTGCAAAGCAGCCCCGGGGGTTTCAGCACAGACACACACATTGACGGGGCTGCTTTGCAGCCCTTTCGCGACACAAGGCCGCTCCTACAGGGGCCAGCGTTTGCCAGAAATGCGGGTCAGCGTTCGCGCAGGGCCTCCTTGGCCCGGTTCAGCGGCTTGATCAGGTAATCGAGGATGGTCTTCTCCCCGGTGCGGATATCCACCGTGGCAATCATCCCCGGCACGATCGCAAAATGCTTGCCGGCCTTGTTCTGCAAACTGTCCTGTTCGGTACGGATGAACACCCGGTAGTAGTAGATTTCCGGTTTCACTTCATCTTGCAGCGTATCCGGCGAAATCCCCACCACCTTGCCCTCCAACCCGCCATACACCGAGTAGTCGTAGGCACTGATCTTGACCTTGGCAGCCTGGTCCGGGTGGATGAAGGCGATGTCCCGTGGGGCGATGCGGGTTTCGATCAGCAGGCGTTCGTCCATCGGCACGATCTTCATCACTTGGCCACCAGGCTGCACCACGCCGCCCAGGGTATTGACCTCGATGTCTTTGACGATGCCACGCACCGGCGAGCGCAGGGTCAGGCGGGTAAGCGAATCGCTGCGCCCGCGCACCACTTCCGACAGGCTGTCGGCTTCAGCGCTGGCCTTGGCCAGTTCTTCCCGGGCACGCACCAGGTAATCGGAGCGGGCTTCGTTGGCCTTGAGCTCCAGCTCCGAACGCTGGCGGTTCAGGCGGATCACTTCGACCCGGCTGGAGGCGCCCATCTTGGCCAGGTTCTCGGTAATCTTCAGCTCGCTGCGCACCAGTTGCAGCGAGTCCTGAATACCCGCCAGGGTCTGCTCCAGGCCGCGACGGCGGGTCTGGTACAAGGCGGTTTCGGCGTCAATCAGGTCGGGTGAGTCGCGCAGGCTGTCCGGGAAGACCAGCGGCTTGCCGGTCACCTCTGCCTGCAAGCGGGCCTGGCTGGCCTTGGCAGCGCGGTACTTGGCGTCGCTCTCGCCGACACTGGAGGCAGTCTTGGTCGGGTCGAGCTGGGCCAGCACCTGGCCGCGTTCGACCAGGTCGCCTTCGGCCACGCTCATCTGCGCGACGATGCCCCCCTCGAACGACTGGATGACCTGTTCGCGCGAACTGGGGATCACCTTGCCGGTGCCGGTGGACACTTCGGTCACCTCGAACCAGGCCGCCCATGCCAGGAACGCCGCCAGCATCAGCGCACAAATAGTGATGATGCGGCCGGCGCGGAACACCGCCTGGTCGTCCTGCCCATCCAGGTAAGAGGCCGGGAGTTCATGGTTGCTCATGCCTGGGCTCCTTGCAGTTTGGCCAGCGCGGCATCGCGGCTGTCATCGATGACGATGCGCCCGCCGTCCAGCACCAGGATGCGGTCGACCCGTTGCAACACGCTCAGGCGGTGAGTGGCGATCACCAGGGTGCGGCCTTGGCAGAAGCGTTCGAGGTTATCCAGCAGCTTGCGCTCGGTCATGTCGTCCAGCGATGCGGTCGGCTCGTCCAGCAGCAGTACTTGCGGCTGGCGTACCAGCAGGCGCGACAGCACCAAGGCCTGGCGCTGGCCGCCAGACAAGCCCAGGCCGCCCTCCAGGATCAGGTGGTCCATGCCCTTGGGCAGGCGGCGGACGAAGTCCAGCGCGCCAGTAGCAGCCAGTGCAGCCACCAGTTCCTGGTCACTGGCCTGGCCGGCGCCGAGGGTGAGGTTTTCCCGCAGGGTTCCGTGGAACAACCGCGAGTACTGCGCCAGCAGGCCGACGTCACGGCGCAGGTCCGCCGGGTCGAGGTGGGCCATGGCGATGCCGTCCAGGCTGACTTCGCCCTGCACCAGGTCCATGGCCCCACCAAGGGCTTGCAGCAGGGTCGATTTACCGGCGCCGTTGCGCCCGAGTACGGCAATGCGCTCGCCCGGTTGAATGTCCAGCTGGCCGATGTTCAACACTGGCGGGGATTCTTCGCTGTAGCGGAAGTTGGCCTGGCGCAGGCGGTATTCGCCGCGAATCGCCGGCAAGTGCACGCGGGCTTCTCCCTCCGGGTGATCCACCGCCGACTGCATGAGTTTGTCCAGGCCTTGCAGGGCCACCTTGGCCTGCTGCCAGCGGGTCAGCACGTGGGTCAGCTGAGCCAGCGGCGCCATCATCCGCGACGACAGCATCGACGCCGCCACCAGGCTACCAGTGGTGAGGTCGCCGGCGATGACCATGGGCGCACCGATCACGATGACGACGGCAAACACCGCGCCCTGCACGTTCTGCGTCCAGGTCACCAGGCCATTGGTGAGGGTGCGCAGGCGCAGGTTGGTGTGGGCGCAGGCCGCGTTGTACTGGTTCCATTGCCGCTCGAAGCGGGCTTCGGCCTGCAGTGCCTTGATCTCGTCCAGGCCCTGGATGCTTTCCACCAGCATGGCGTTGCGCAGCGCCGATTCGCGCATCGATGCATTGGCCAGCCGCGCCAGGCGCCGCTGCGCCAGCAGCCCGGGCAACACCATGGCCAGTAGCGCAACCAGTGGGATGAACACCAGCACGCCGCCAATCAGCCAGAATACGAACAGGAACAGCAGGAAGAACGGCAGGTCGGCCAGCGCCGTGGCGGTACTGGAGGTGATCAGGTCGCGGATCGACTCCAGTTCGCGCAGTTGCGAGATGAACGAGCCTGTGGATTTCGGCCGCACCGAGTTACGCAGGCGCAGGGCATGGCCGTAGACCAGGTCGCTGACCCGCAAGTCGGCACGCTTGCCAAGCAGGTCAGTCACCTTCAGCCGTAGCAGGCGCATGCTGAAGTCGAACACCAGCGCCAGCACCACGCCCCCGAACAGCACGTACAGGGTGGGCAGCGATTCGGCCGGGATCACCCGGTCGTATACCTGCATGGAAAACAGTACACCGGCCAGTGCCAGCACGTTGGCCACCAAGGAGGCGACCATCACCTGGCCATACGGGCGCAGGTCGCGCAGTACGATGCGGGCGAACCAGTGGCGGTCGTAGGGCGCGGTGTAGTCGTCGGTACGCACATCACGCAGCGGCCGTGCCGGGCGCAGCAGGGCGACGCGGTTGATACGGCCCTTCAGGCTGTCGCGGGGCAGGCGAGAGGTCAGGCCCTGGTCACCGGCGAACACTACCGCCAGGTCGTCTTCCTCGGTCACCGACTCGACCACTGCCAGCTGGCCGTCGTCCAGCTCCAGCACCAGCGGCGTGCGCCATTGCTTGAGGCCCTTGGCGTCGAAGCGCACGAAGCGCAGGGCCAGGCCAGCCTGGCGAGCCATGTGCCGCAGGATTTCGTCCAGCGGGCGGGCATCTTCGACGGCAGCCAGGCGAATGCGCTGGGGTGACACGTCCAGGCGGTAGTGGTGGGCCACCTGCAGCATCACCTCAAGCCACGGGCCGAGGTCTGGCCGATGCACTGCAGCCGGCTCTGGCGCCTTGGCTTGTTCGGGCAGGGTCACATTGATGGAATCAGTCATGGCTGGATCTCCACACCTTGCAGGTTGCGCCCCTCAAGGCCAAAGGCCGTGCGCAGGGCGCCGGTGTTGTACAGGCAGTCGACATCCAGGCGCAGCAGGTCGGAGCGGGTGCCGGCAAGTTCGAAACGTGACTGGTAGATCTCGCCCTCGGCGTTGAGCAGGTCTAGCAACGGCCGGGTGCCCAGGTCGAGGTACTGGCGGCCATAGAGCATGCGGGCTTCCTGAATGCTCACCTGACGCGCCTCCAGCGAGGTCAGGCGACGGCCCAAGCCGGAGGTTTGCGCCATGGCCTCGGCCAGGCCGCGACGGGCTTGCAGGCGTGCGGCGTCTTCGGCGGAATCGGCGGCAGTCAGCGCGTGGCCAGCAGCGCGGCTGCGGGCGCTGATGGCGCCGCCCTGGTAGATGGGCACTTCGACGTTCAGGTAGATGCCCGCCTGAGTGCGGTCCATGCGTGAGTTGTCGCGGTTGTAGTCGTTGTCCAGGTAGTGGTTGACCTGGGGTTGCAACGACAGGGTCGGGTAGGCTTCGGCCTTGGCCTGAGCCAGTTCGGCCTGGCCCTGGGCGCGCTGGGCCAGTGCCATCAGCACGGCGGGCAGGCGGTCGTCGCCCTGCGCAGGGCGTTTGCAGGCCTGGTTCAGTGCAGGTGGTGATTCTTCGGCCAGTGCCGGCGGTGTCACCCGCCCCATCAGCGCTGCCAGTGTCGAGCGCCAGCGTTCGTACTGCGCCTGGTATTCCTCCAGCGTGGCGCGAGCGCTTTCTACGCGCGACTCGGCCTGTACCAGGTCGGAGCGGGTGCTGGCGCCCATGTCGCTGCGCTGGCGGGCCATGCCGGCAATGTCGCCAACGCCGCGGACCTGGTCGCGGGCGATGACCATCAGTTGCTCGTAGCGACGGGTTTCGATCCAGGCATAGGCGGTGTCGCGGGCCAAGTCATCCACCACCAGCAAGATATTGGCCTGGGCGCGGGCGGCGGCGGCCTGCGCGGCGCTGACGGCGCTATCGACTTTGCCAAAGTCGTAGAGCATCTGTTTCAGCGAGAGGTTGAGCGCCTGGCTGTTGCGGTCGCCGCCGTAACCGGTGTCATAACCGGTGCGGATACCGCCGGAAATCTGCGGGTAGTAGCCGGCACGGGCGACGTTGATGCCTTCGCCCTGTTTGTACAGGTTGCCGATGGCCTCGGCGATGCTGGGGTGCCATTGCGCTGCCTGCAGCACCGCATCGGTCAGCCCGAGGCGCTCGCCACTGGCCACCGGGGCCATGCCGGTCGGTGGGCGGGCGGGCACCGCTTCGGGCGCATCGCGTAATAGCGATGGCCCGATCTGGCGCAGTTGTGGGTCGATGTCATCGGCTGCCTGGGCAACCGGTTGGAAGTTGAGGGCCAGGAACCCGAAGGCTCCCAGCAACAGCGGTGACAGCGGACTGCTTCGCTTCACATAGTTCCCTTACTGCTGGTCGTCCCTGCCGCCGGGCGTGTGCCCGGCGGGATTGCGGCGGCCTCAGACAACGTGGATACCGTTCTGCACCCACAGGTGGTGGCTTGGATCCTCCTGGGCCGTGTATTGGTTATAGTCGATCCCGTCGGCAGTCTGGTTGCCAACCAGGGTCCAGTTGTCTGTCATGTGAACCGTGTCTTTGTCGTCCCCCTTGATGATCAGTGTGTCGGTGCCGGTTTCGGTGATGGCCACCACGTCCGCCAGGTTGAGGGTCAGCGCCACCGAACTGGTGTCGTTGAGGTCGATGATTTCGATGTCATGCACGCGCCCGGCCAGGTTGCCCAGGTCGATGCTGGCATCGCCGCCGCCCCACAAAAGGGTGTCGGTGCCGGTGCCGCCGTCGACGCTGGCGAAGTTCTGGTCGACGATCACCAGGGTATCGTCACCCGCGCCACCTTCCAGGGTGATGTGCCCGCCCTGGCTGCCCACCAGGTGGTCGTTGCCGTCGGTGCCGGCGATTACGTCGCTGGCGGCCGCCACGCTGGCCAGTGCTACTGCTTCGTCACCGCTGTCAGCCACCAGCGAAGAGAAGGTGGTAAGGCCGGCAGCGTTGTCCAGGTTGATGGTCAGCGTTGCCGTGTCGGTGGTGCCGTTGGGGTGGGTCAGTTCGTAGGTGAAGGTGTCGTGCTGGCCGACCGCAGTCGAGGTCAGCCCTGAGTTGAGTGTGTACGTGTAGCTGCCGTCCGCGTGCACCAGCAAGGTGCCGTAGGTGCCGGCCACGCTCACCCCGTTGTAGCCCGGGATGGTGTAGGTGTTGGCCGCCGTCAGCACGCTCAGCACGGTCAGTGCCGAGCCGACGTTGTCGTCAGTCAGCAGGTTGCCGGTCGCCGCCGTCGCGCCACTGACCACGAACTCGGTCAGGTGCGTGGTGGTGGCGTTGACGCTGGTGGTGATTGAGCTGCCAAGGCCGATGCCGCTCGCGGTGACGCGCACGTGGTAGGTGCCGGCCCCCTGGTTCTGGAAGGTATAGGCCGAACCGCCACCCAGCAGGCTGATCAGCGAGCCGCCGTTTACCGTCTGTACCAGCACGTATTGGCCGGTGGTGGTGTTGAGTTTGAGCAGCTCGAGGGTGGTGCCATTGAGCAGGCCCAGCAGGTTGGCGGAGTTGAGCACCACTTGCAGGTTGGCCGTGGTGTCGGCGGCAACGGTGGTGGTGTAGGTGGCCTGCCGGGTACCGATTACCGGCAGGGTCAGGGTGCCCAACGTGGCGCTGTTGGTGTCCACGCGGTTGGCCAGGGTCAGGTGACTGAAGCCGACATCGTTGACCGCGTCGACCACCGTGGCCGGCGCCGCGTAGTTGCTGTTGCTCCAGATCTCCGTGGCTTGTGGGCTGTCGATGCGCACGTACAGGTTGGCGGCATCGGACAGGCCGTTCGGATGCACCAGCTGGTAGCTGAACACATCGACCTTGCCGACGCTGGCCGGGCTGCCGTTCGGGGTGTAGGTGTAGCTGCCGTCACCATGGATCACCAAGGTGCCGTACAGGCCCTGCACCGTGGTTGCTGTGCCAGCGGCAACGTAGCTGCCATTCTTCAGCACTTGCAGCACGGCGGCGCTGTCCGGGCCGCGGGCATCCACGGCGCCATCGGTGCCCACATCGGTGATGACGTTGCCGGAGGTGGCGGTGCCTGTGCCTGTGAACTGGGTCAGGCTGGTGGCGGTGATGTCCAGCGTGGTGGTGACCTGGGTCACCAGGCCAATGCCGCCACTGCCCACGGTCAGGCGGTAGTCGCCTGCTTGCAGGCTGCCGATATCGACCTGCAGCCCGATCGGCAGCACGATCAGGTCGAGCAGGCCCTGGGTGTTACCGGTGGCGAGGGTGACCCACGCGCCGGTGGCGTCTTTTACCTGGAGGGTGAACGTGGCGTTGTTGAGCAGCGCCAGCACGCTGTTGGTAGTCAGCGTCAGGGTCGGGTCAACCGTGGTGCCGGCCGCCACTGTCCAGGTGTAGGTCTTGGTAAAGCCCGACAAAAGTGTGCTGAAGCTGTCGGTGTAGGTCTTGGTGGCGCTGACTGGCACCAGGTTGACGGTGGCAGTCGCCAGGTTGTCGCTGGCGATGACCGGGGCGTTGGCATCCACATCCGGTGCGGTGATGTTGACGTTGCCAGAGACATTACCGCGCGGGTCGCTGACGGTGATCGACAGTATCTGGCCGTTGTCCTGCGCCGGGCTCAGGGTCACCGTGAAGCCGCCATCCGGCCGCACGGTCGCGGTTTGCAGCACGGTGCCGTTGGCACTGCGCACGGTCACCGTGGCACCCACTTCGCCGGTACCGGTAAGGGTGGCACCGTCGGCACTGATCAGCAGGTTGCCGGCAGCCGCTGGCGGGGTCAGGTCCGGCGCGGTGAGCGCAGTGCCGGTCGAGGTGCCCCCTGCGTCGGTGAGGGTCACGCTCAAAGCTTGGTTATCGATCTGCGCGGCTGCCAGGCTGACCACGAACTGGCCGTTGCTGCCGACCGTGGCGGTACCGAGCAAGGTACCGGCGCTGTTGCGCACGTTGACGGTACTGCCGACCTGGCCAGAGCCGCTGACCGAGGTGCCATTGGCGTTGATGGTGGCCAACGGCGCGACTGGCGGTGTGGTGTCCGGCGCGTTCAGGTTGACGCTGCTTGACAGGTTGCCGGTAGGGTCGGACTGGCGCACGACCAGCTGTTGCCCGTCGTTCTGTGGTGTGTTCAGCGTGATGCTGAACGTACCGTCAGCCTGCACCACACCTGTACCGACCTGGCCGTTCGGGCCTTGCACGGTGACGGTGGCGCCTGCCTCGCCGTTGCCGCCAAGTACGGTGCCGGTGCCGTTGATGGTTACATTGGTTGGTGCGGCCGGTGGCTGAACATCGACGGCGATGACGCTGGTAGTGCCGGAAAGATTGCCAGCGGCGTCGGTCTGGCTGACGCCCAGCACCTGGCCATTGAGCTGCGCGGCGTTGAGGTTGACGGTGAACACGCCACCGCCATTTACCACCGCCGTGCCGAGCACGTTGTTGCTGGCATCGCGCACGGTCACTGTGGCGCCGGCCTCCCCCGTACCGGTCAGCACCAGGCCGTTGGTCGACCAGCTTGTCACCACCGGGTTGGCCGGTGGGGTGATGTCTGCGGCCTGCACGAAGGTGGGTTGCGATTCGCCACCCAGCACCGCCAGTGCCGTCACCGAGAGGGATTGGCCATTAAGTTGTGGCGTGTTCAACGTCAGGGTGAAGTCGCCATTGAGGTTGGACGCGCCGCTACCGATCAGGTTGCCATTGGCATCGTAGACGCGGATGCTCGCCCCGGTGGGGGCTTTACCCGCCAGCGTCAAACCGTCGCTTGCCAGCGTGACGTTGGTCGGTGGTACAGGTGGCGGTAACAGCGGGGTGATGTAGCTTGCAATCGCCGAGGTGTTGACCCCGTCGGACTGGGTCACAGACAGGATAGCCAGCGAGCCGACACTGGGCACCAAGCTGACCTGGAAGTTGCCGGCTGCGTCCACCACAGCCGTACCCAGCACCGTTGCGCCAACGCTGACGGTGACCGTCGCATTCGCTTCCCCTTTACCGGTCAGCACGTTGAAGCTGTTGTTGATGCTGAGGTTGGTGACTATGGCAGGCGGCGAAGTGTCATTGGTCTGGTATGCGGCGGGCAGCGAAGCATTGCCGGCAGCGTCCGTGGACACCACGCTCAGCAGTTGGCCGTTGTTCTGTGCCGGATTGACCGGCACGGTGAACTGGCCGTCTTCGCCCACTACCACCGTGCCCAGCACATTGTTGTTCGGGCCACGCACGGTGATGATGCTGCCGGCCTCGGCAGTACCGGTCATCGAGGTACCCAGCAGGTTGAGCAACAGGTTGCTCGGTTGTACCGGTGGCGTCAGGTCGGGTGCGGTCACGAACAGCGGCGCGGAAGGGTTGCCAGTGGCGTCCTGGGCAATGATGGTCAGTTCTTGGCCATTGATTTGCGCAGTGGCCAGGTCGATGACGAACGTGCCGTCCGGGTCCACGGTCACCTGGCCGAGCAGGTCACCCTGGTTATTGATGATGGTGACCCGTGTTCCGGGCTCGGCGGTACCCACGAATTGGGTGCCGCTGCTATTGATGTCACCGATGACGCCGGCCGGTGGGGTGATGTCCACCGCCGTGACGGCACTGATCGTCGACACGTTGCTGAAGCTGTCGGTCAGGGTTACCTGCAACACCTGGCCGTTGAGCTGTGCGCCGTTGAGTGCGATCGAGAACGTGCCGTTCGGGCCAACCGTAACGTTGAGGGCGCCGATTTCGACGATGCCGACGAACACGCGCACGGTAGCGCCCGGCTCGCCCACCCCGGTCAGCACGTCACCGGCTGCATTGAGCCGCAGCTCGGTAGCAGGCGCAGGCGGTGTATGGTCCGGCGCCCGCACGTCGACCGGCGCGCTGATGTTGCCGGGTGGGTCGGCCTGCTGCACCGACAGCAATTCATCATTGATCTGCGGGGTCGAAAGCGCGACCCGGAAGCTGCCGTCGGCAAGCACCGTGCCGGTACCCAGCACGAGCCCGGCCGCGTTGCTCACCGTTACCGTTGCACCGGCTTCGCCAAGGCCGGTAACTACACTGCCGTCGGTGTTGACCGCTACTGCGGTGAGCTGTGCGGGTGGGGTGAAGTCCGGCGTCAGCAGGGTGGCCACCGCCGACACGTTGCCGGTGCCATCCGCCTGGGTAAAGCTGAGCAGCTCGCCATTGCCCAGTGCCGGGCTCAGGGTAAGGGTGAAGTGGCCACTGGCGTCGACGAAAGCGCTGCCGATTACTGCGCCGCCTGGGCCTGTCACCACCACCTCGGCACCGGCTTCGCCGCGGCCGGTGATGGTGATGCCATCGCTGGAAATCGCCAGTTGCGTTGGCGCTGCCGGTGGCGTGGTATCGGCGGCGGTGATTGCACTGGAATCCGACTGGTTGCCAGCGGCATCGGTCAATACCACATGCACTTGCTGGCCGTTGGTCTGCGGCGGGTTGAGGGCGACCTGGAAGGTGCCGTCGGCGCGCACCGTTGCGTTGCCCAATACACTGCCGTCAACCGCCAGCACTTTCACGGCGGCGCCGGCTTCACCGCTGCCGTTGAGCAGGCTGCCACCCCCGGCAAATGCCAGGTTGACGGCGGCGTCCGGTGCGATACGGTCTGGCGCGGTCAGGCTGACGCTGTTGGACTCGTTGCCGGCCGCATCCCACTGCACGGCACCGAGCCGCTCGCCGTTGAGTTGCGCGCTGCTCAGGTTGGCGCTGAAGTTGCCGTTGGCATCCACCACGGCGGTGCCCAGGTCGATACCGCCTTCACCGCTTACGGTAACGGTGGCGCCGGGTTCGCCGCGGCCGCTGAGTACCAGGCCGTCGTTGGACAGCACCAGGTTGGTCAGCGGTAGCGGTGCGGTGGTGTCCGGTGCCAGCAGGGTGGCCGGCAGCGAGACTGCGCCGTCGCTGCCGGTGGCGCTGACGTGCAGCACTTCACCGTTGGCTTGGGCACTGCCGAGGTTGACGGTGAAGGTGCCGTCGTTGGCTACCGGGCTGCTGCCCAGCAATACGCCATTGGGGCCAAACACCTTGACCGTGCTGCCCACCGCTGCCGTGCCGGTAACCGACAGGCCGTCAGCGGCCAGGACCAGGTTGTCGGGTGTTGCCGGTGCCAGAAGGCCCGGCGCGGTGACGTTTTGCGCAGGGGAGAGGTTCTGCGCGGCATCCGCCTGAACCACGCTGAGGCTTTCGCCTGTGATCGCGGCCGGCGACAGGGCCACGCTGAAGTGGCCGTCGGCGCCGACCGTAGCGGTGCCCAGCACGGTATTGTCGGGTGCCCGCACGGTGACGGTTGCGCCTGCTTCGCCATTGCCGGTCAGGGTGGCGCCACTGGCGGAGACCGCCAGGTTGGTCACGGCGGCTGGCGGCGTGGTATCGGCTGCGGTGTAAGGCGCGGCCGGCGATACGTTGCCCGCTGCATCGGTGGCCGTTACCTGCAAGGTCTGGCCATTGGTCTGGGCGCTGTTCAGGGTGACCTGGAAGGTGCCGTTGCTGGTGGCTACCGCCGTGCCCAGCACGTTGCCGCTGGCATCGCGCACGGTCACGGTGCTGCCGGCTTCGGCGTTACCGGTCAGTTGCAGGCCGGTGCCTGCCAGGGCCAGCGCGGTCGGTGCGGCGGGCGGCGTGAAGTCTGGCGCGGTGACCGCTACAGCGGTGGAGGTGTTGTTGCCCGCGTCGGTCTGGGTCACGCTCAGGTGCTGGGCGTTGAGCTGGGCACTGGTGAGCGTGAGGGTGAAGCTGCCATTGGCCGCTACCAGGCCGGTGCCGATGATGGTGCCGTCGGCACCCCGCACGGTGACGCTGGCGCCGGCTTCGCCGAGGCCGGTCAGGGTCAGGCCGTTGTTGTTCAGCACCACGTTGGTCAGCGGTGCTGGAGGGGTCAGGTCCGGGGTTTGCACGTTGACCGCTGGCGACGTATTGCCAGCAGCATCCACTTGCGTCACGCCGATCGCCTGGCCGGTGGCTTGCGGGGTATCGAAGGTCACCGTGAAGCGACCGTCGGCGCCCACCGTGGCAGTGCCCAGCACGGTACCGGCGGCGTTGCGCACCTGCACGGTAGCCCCCACTTCGCCGCTGCCGGACAGCTGTCGGCCATCCTGGCTCAATGCCGGGTTGGTGATGGCAGCGGGTGGCGTGCGGTCTGGCGTGGCCAGGCTGGCCGGGCCGGACACGTTGCCCGCAGCATCGCTGAGGGTGACCTGCAGCGGGCTGCCGCTGGTCTGCGCGTTGGGCAGGGTGATCTGGAACTGGCCGCTCTGGTTGACGGTGCCGGTGGCCAGGATGGCGCCGCTGGCATCGCGTACGGTGACGCTGGCGCCGGCTTCGCCCTGGCCGCTGAGCACGGTGGCCGCGCCGTTGAGGCTGAGGTTGCTGGCCGCCAGCGGTGCCTGCAGGTCGGGTGCCTGCACGCTGGCCGCCAGCGACACGTTACCGGCAGCGTCGGCCTGGGTGATGACCAGGTTCTGGCCGTTGGCCACAGGTGGTGTGAGGCTGAGGCTGTACAAGCCATTGCTGCCCACGAGGGCGGTACCGAGTACGGTGCCTTGGGCATCGGTAACGCGCACGGTTGCCCCCACTTCGCCCTGGCCGGTCAGCGTGCTGCCGGTACGGTCGATGGTTGCGGTCGGTGCATTCGGCGCCGTGGTGTCGTTGGCCACCAAGGTGGTCGGTATCGAGGGCTGGCCATCGACGGTGGCGCGGGCGCTGACTTGCAGGATCTGGGCGTTGAGCTGTGCATTAAGGAAGAACACGCGGAAGGTGCCATCGCTACCGACCGTGGCGGTACCCAGGGTGGTGCCGCCGGAAGTCACGGTGATCAGCGAGCCGATGGTGCCTTGGCCAGTCAGCAGGAAGCCGTCGGCACTGATCGCAAGCGACGTTGGCGTTTCGACTTCGTTGCCGGTCGGGCCTGCCACGGGTGTTTCGGTGGAGTCATTGCCCGCCGGGTCGGTGACCACCACGGTGCCGCTGCCGCCAGCGGCAAATGGCGGATCGACCGGCACTACGAATGTGCCGTCCGGGCCTGTGGTGCCGCTGCCGACAGGGTTGCCGTCGGCGTCACGCACGACCACGGTACTGCCCGGTTCTGCGGTGCCGCCTACGGTGCCGCCATCCGGGCTTACCGTCACACCGGTGGCCGGTAGCGGATCAGTGGTGTCAGGTGCAGTAGTCGTCACCGGCGCCGAATCGTTACCGGCTGCGTCGGTCACCACCACCGTCACGGTTTCGCCGTTGGTCTGCGGGTTGGTCAGTGGCACGCTGAAGCTGCCGTCCGGGTTGACCGGCACGGTGACCTCGTTGCCCGTGCTGTCGGTGACAGTAACAGTGCTGGCGCCTGGTGCATTGCCGGTGACGGTGGTGCCGTCGTCGCTGACTGTTACCCCGGTTGGCAGTGCTGGCGGGGTAATGTCTGGCGCGGTGATCGGGGTAATGTCAGAGACGTTGCCCGCGGTATCGGTCAGCGTCACATCAAGGTTCTGCCCATCAAGCTGCGCAGGTGCCAGCGGTACTGTGAAGTTGCCACCAGCCGGTACCACGACGCTGCCGAGCAGGTCGCCGGCGGCGTTGCGAACCTCGACGGTGCTGCCTGCCTCGCCGGTGCCCTGGATGGCGCTGCCGCCCGGGGTAATCGTGAGGCCGGCCGGCGCGGTTGGCGCGGTGCTGTCATCGGCGGTATAGCTGGTCGATGGCGAGGCATTACCACCGCCATCGATCAGGACCACCGACAGCGTTTCGCCGTTGGTCTGCGCAGGTGCGATCGACACGCTGAAGCTGCCGTCTTCTTCCACCAGCGCGGAACCCAGCAGGTCACCGTTGCCATTGCGTACTTCCACGGTACTGCCGGGTTCGCCCTGACCGGTAAGCGTGGTCCCGGCAGGGTCCAGGCCTATGCCCAGCGCTGGCAGCGGTGCCTCAAGGTCGGGTGCAGTCACGATGTCGGCAGGGGAAGGGTTGCCGGCGCTGTCCGCCTGGCTGACGGTCAGCGTCTGGCCGTTCACCTGTGCGGGGTTGATGGCCACGCTGAAGCTGCCATCGGGTTGCACGGTGGCGGTGCCTACTACCGCGCCGGCCGTGCCAGTCACGGTCACCTGCGCACCGGGTTCACCGGTACCAGTAAGGGTTTTGCCGTCGCCCGAAAGGGTGAGGCCGCCGGGGATGGCCGGTGCCTCGCTGTCAGGTGCAGGCAGGTCTACGGCCGCCGACAGGTTGCCGGTCGTGTCGCGCTGTTCCACGGTCAGCGCCTGGCCATTGGTTTGTGGCGGGTCGAGGGTGATTTCGAACCCGCCGGTTACGCCGACCACGGCGCTGCCCAGCACAGTACCGTCTGGCCCGCGCACGGTGACGGTGGCACCTGGTTCGCCGATGCCGGTCACGGTGGTGCCGGTTTCGTCGATGGCCGGGGTGGTAACCACTTGCGGTGGCGTGGTGTCTGGTGCGGTAAAGCTCACCGGGCCTGCGCTGTTACCAAGGCTGTCGGTGGCGTCCACGGTCAGGCTTTCGCCGTTGCGTTGCGCTGCGTTAAGGGTGACATCGAAGCGGCCGTCCGCGCCCACTGTGGCGGTGCCCAGCACATTGCCGTCAGCATCGCGCACGGTGATGGTCGAGCCGCTCTGGCCTTGGCCGGTCAGGTGAATGCCAGCGGTATCAATGGCCAGCCCCGAAGGTTGCAGCGGGCCGTCCAGGTCGGGGGCGATGATGGTGGCGGTCGAGGTATTGCCTGCGCCGTCGCGCAGCACTACGTCCAGTTCCTGGCCGTCGGTTTGCGGTGGTACCAGCTGCACGCTGATGACACCGTCGAGGCCCACCTGGGCGTTGCCCAGCACATTGCCCTGGGCATCAATGACCTGCACCGTGGTGCCAGGCTCGCCGCGCCCGGTCAGGGTGCTGCCATCGTTGCTCAATTGCAGTTCGGTCGCCTCGTTGGGCGGGGTGATGTCCGGTGCGTTGACCTGGGTCGGCAGCGAGCTGTTGCCATCGGCATCGATAGCCACCACGTCCAGTGTTTCACCGTTTGCCTGAACAGGCGTAAGGCCGATGGTGAAGCTGCCGTCCGGCCCGGCTTGCACGCTGCCCACCACGGTCCCTTGGGCATCGCGTACCTCCACCAGCGAACCGGCAGGAGCGGTACCGCTGACAGAGCTGCCATCGCCGGCGACCACCACGCCAGTCGGGCTTTCTGGTACCGGTACGTTCGGCACGATCACGCCCAGGCCTACCGAAGGGTTACCAGCGGCATCGGTCTGTACCAGCACGATGGTTTCGCCTGCCACCAGCGGGGTGTCGAGTTCGACCACGAAGGTGCCATTGGGCGCGACGGTGCCGGTACCGATGACGGTGCCATTGGCATCACGCACCTCAACGCTGGCACCTGCTTCGCCCCGGCCAGAAACTGCCAGGCCGCCGGCACCGGCTACCACGTTGGTGATGACACCGGGTGGGGTGATATCCGGTGTCGCGTAGCTGAGTGGCACCGACGTGTTGCCCGCCGTATCGGTAGCGGTGACGGACACGGTTTCGCCGTTGGCCTGGGGTATGTCGAGGGTGAGGGTAAAGCTGCCATCGGGCCCTGCAATGACGCTGCCAATCAGGTTGCCCCCAGCATCGCGCACCTCTACCCGCGCGCCAGGTTCGGCGCTGCCGGTCAGGGTTTCGCCGTCGGCCAGGGTCAGGCCAGTGGGTTGCGGCGGCGCTACCTGGTCTGGTGTGGTCAGCGGGCTTGGGGTCGACACGTTGCCTGCGGCATCGGTCAGGGTCACCTGCAGAGACGAACCATCAACTACCGGGGTCGGCAGTTGTACGTTGAAGCTGCCGTCCGGCTGCACAGTGCCGCTGATCAGCAACTCGCCTTGGTCGTTGCGTACTTCGACAGTGGCACCCACTTCGCCGCGGCCGGAAACGGTACGCCCGTCAAGGCTGATCACCAGGTTGGTGGCCGGCTCTGGCGGTGTAGTGTCACCGCCGTTGTCGATGATCGGTGCGGTGACGGTACCGGCTGTGGACGCATTGCCCGCAGTATCGGTAGCCGTTACCTGCAGTTGCTCGCCGGCCACTTGTGGCGGGGTGAGGCCGATGCTGAACGTACCTGTGTCACCCACCAGCACACTGCCCAGCACGGTGGTGCCATCGGCGGCCAGCACACGCACGGTGCTACCTGCCTCGGCGCGGCCAGTGACCACGGTACCGGTCGGGTTGACCGCCAGGTCGCTTGGGGCCACTGGCGCGGTGATGTCCGGCGCACTGACTTGCACTGGCAGCGATGAGGTGCCGTTGTTGTCGATGGCCACCACATCCAGCAGTTCGCCGTTGGCCTGGGCCGGGTTGAGCACCACGGTGAAGGTTCCCTCGGCACCGACCACGATGCTACCGACCAGCGCGCCGTTGGCGTCATGCACCTCGACGCGGCTGCCCACCGGGGCAGCACCGCTGATGCTGGTTCCGTCCTCGGCCACTACCAGGTCGCTTGGGCTGGCAGGCGTGGTCACCAGCGGCACATCATATTCCAGGGCGGTGGAGGCGTTGCCGCTGGCATCGGTCTGCACCAGGCTCAGGCGTTCGCCCGGCTGCGCAGCCGGGTCGATGTCGAGCAGGAAGGTGCCGTTTGCAGTCACCGTGCCGGTGCCGATCAGCGTGCCGTTGGCGTCACGTACTTCGACGGTGGCGCCAGCTTCGCCGCGCCCGCTCAGGGTCAGGCCACCGGCACCCACCACAATGCTACTCACCACGGCCGGTGGGGTGGTGTCCGGTGCATCGAACTGCAGAGGGGTAGAGGTGTTGCCGGCGGCATCTACCAGGCGGATGTCGAGGGCCTCACCATTGGCCTGTGCAGGGGCCAGGGTAACGCTGAAGCTGCCGTTCGGGTTGACCACGCCGGTACCGATCACGTTGCCGGAGGCATCGCGTACTTGCACCGTCGCGCCTGCCTCGCCGCTGCCGGTCAGGGTTACACCGTCAGCCAGATCCAGGCCAGTCGGCTGAGCAGGGGCTTGCAGGTCTGGGGTGGTCACCGTGCCAGGCGCGGAGGCATTGCCGGCGGCATCGGTCAGCACCACTTGCAGGGTGCTGCCATCGTTTACCGGTGGGGTCAGGGTGATCTGGAAAGTGCCATCCGGGTTGACCGTGCCATTGGCGAGTACGTTGCCTTGGCCATCGCGCACCTGCACGCTGGCACCCGCTTCACCGCGGCCGTTCAGTTGGCCACCGGCCAGCCCTATTACCAGGTTGGTCGGGGCTTGCGGTGGCGTGGTATCGACACCGTCTATATCCGGGGCAGTAACGCTACCGGCGGTGGAGGCATTACCCGCAGCGTCGGTGGCGGTGACTTGCAGCACTTCTCCGTCAACCTGTGCCGGGCTAAGGGTGATGCTGAAGCTGCCCGTGGCGCCCACTATCGCCGTACCCAGCACGGTGGTGCCATCGGCAGCCAGCACACGCACGGTGCTGCCCGCTTCGGCACGGCCGGTGACGATGGTGCCGTTGGCATTGATCGCCAGTTCGCTCGGTGCGGCCGGGGCAGTGATATCCGGCGCACTGATCTGCACCGGCAGGGACGATGCCCCGGTGCCGTCGATGGCCACCACATCCAGCAGCTCGCCGTTGGCCTGGGCCGGGTTGAGGATGACAGTGAAGGTGCCTCCGGCACCCACCACCACGCTGCCGACCAGCGTGCCATTGGCATCGTGCACTTCAACACGGCTGCCGGCCGGGGCAGACCCCGTGATGCTGGTGCCATTTGCGGCGACCACCAGGTCGCTTGGGCTGGCGGGGGCAGGGGTCAGCGGTACTTCATACTGCAAGGCTTCGGATGCATTGCCGCTTGGGTCGGTTTGTACCAGGCTCAGTGCGGCGCCCGGTTGGGCTGCCGGGTCGAGGTTGACCACGAAGGTGCCGTTGGCGCCGACCGTGGCGGTGCCGATGACAGTACCGCCTGCATCACGTACTTCAACAGTGGCACCGGCTTCGCCGCGACCGCTGAGCACCAGGCCACCGGTACCGACCACGATATTGCTGACCGCCGCAGGCGGGGTGGTGTCCGGTGCATCGAACTGCAGCGGCGCAGAGCTGTTGCCAGCAGTATCTACCAACCGCACGTCCAGCGCCTCGCCATTGGCCTGAGCCGGGAACAGGGTGACGCTGAAGGTGCCGTCCGGGTTGACCAGGCCGGTGCCAATCACGTTGCCGGCGCTATTACGCACTTGCACCGTGGCGCCGGGCTCGCCGCGACCGGTGAAGGTGACGCCATCGACCAGGGCCAGGTCGGTCGGCTGCGCAGGCGCTTGCAGATCCGGCGAAGCGACTGTGCCGGGTTGCGAGACGTTGCCAGCGGCGTCGGTGAGGGTGACTTGCAGCGTGCTGCCGTCGTTCACGGCAGGGGACAAGGTGAGGATGAAGCTACCATCCGGGCCGACAGTGCCGGTTGCCAGCACAGTGCCTGCGCCATCGCGAACCTGCACGGTAGTGCCGGCCTCGCCACGCCCGCTCAACTGGCTGCCGGCCAGGCCGATTACCAGGTTAGTCGGAGCTTGCGGTGGCGTGGTATCGACACCGTCTATATCCGGAGCAGTAACGCTACCGGCGGTGGAGGCATTACCCGCAGCGTCGGTGGCGGTGACTTGCAGTACTTCGCCGTCGACCTGTGCCGGATTGAGGGTGATGCTGAAGCTGCCGGTGGCGCCAACGACCACGCTACCCAGCACGGTGGTGCCATCGGCGGCCAGCACGCGTACGGTGCTGCCCGGCTCGGCGCGGCCGGTGACTACCGTACCGTCAGCGTTGACGGCCAGTTCGCTCGGGGCGGCAGGTGCGGTGATGTCCGGCGCGGTGACCTGTGCTGGCAGGGACGATATGCCAGCATCATCGATGGCGACCACGTCCAGCAGTTCACCATTGGCCTGGATCGGGTCGAGGGTGACGGTGAAGCTGCCATCCGGGCCAGCTATCACACTGCCGATCAGTGCACCATTGGCATCATGGACTTCCACGCGGGTGCCGGCAGGCGCGGTGCCGCTGATACTGGTGCCGTCTTCGGCGAACACCAGGTCGCTCGGGCTGGCCGGGGCAGTGGTTACCGGCACTTCGAACTGCAGCGCCTCGGAGGCATTGCCGCTCGGGTCGGTCTGCACCAGATTCAGTTGCTCACCCGGCTGCACTGGCGGGTCGAGACTGATGAGGAAAGTGCCGTTGACGCCGACCACACCAGTACCGATTACGGCACCGTTGGCATCGCGGACTTCAACGGTGGCGCCTGCTTCGCCGCGACCACTCAGGGCCAGGCCGCCGTTGCCGACCACGATGTTGCTGACCGCCGCAGGCGGGGTAATGTCGGGTGCATCGAATTGCAGCGGCGCAGAAGTATTGCCGGCCGCGTCCACCAGGCGCACGTCCAGGGCTTCGCCATTGGCCTGGGCGGGCGCAAGGGTAATGCTGAACAGGCCATCGGCACCGACGGTGCCGGTGCCGATGAGGGTGCCGGCGGCGTCACGTACTTGCACGGTAGCACCGGGCTCGCCGCGACCGCTGAAGGTCACCCCCTCAGCCAAGGCCAACTCGGTGGGCTGGGCAGGGGCCTGCAGGTCCGGCGAGGTGACCGAGCCGGGTGGCGAAACGTTGCCGGCGGCATCGGTCAGTGTCACCAGCAGGGAACTGCCGTCGGTAACGGCAGGGACCAGGGTAACCGCGAAGCTGCCATCGGCGCCGACGGTGCCGGTGGCCAGCACAGTGCCGGCCGCATCGCGTACCTGCACGGTGGTGCCAGGCTCGCCGCGCCCGCTCAGTTGGCTACCGGCCAGGCCGATTGCCAGGTCAGTCGGGGCTGCCGGTGGCGTGGTATCGACACCGTCGATGTCCGGTGCGGTAACCGCGCTGGTGGGTGATGTGTTGCCGGCGGCATCAGTTGCCGTGGCTTGCAGCGTTTCACCGTCGACTTGTGGCGGTGTGAGGTTGATGCTGAACACGCCGGTGGCACCCACCACGGCAGTGCCCAGTTCGGTGCCGTCGGCGGCAACGATACGCACGGTGCTACCCGGTTCGGCGCGGCCAGTGACGACGCTACCGTCCGGGCTGACGGCCAGGTCGGTCGGGGCGGCAGGGGCGGTGATGTCTGGCGCGGTGATCTGCGCAGGCAGTGAGGACACGCCACCGTCATCGATGGCGACGACATCCAGCAGTTCGCCGTTGGCCTGGGCGGGGTTCAGTTCGATGGTGAAGGTGCCATCAGCATTGGCGATGGCACTGCCGATCAGGGCGCCGTTGGCATCGTGAACTTCCACGCGGGTGCCGGCTGGTGCGCTACCGGTGAGGGTGGTGCCATCGGCATCGATGGCCAGGTTGCTCGGGCTGACCGGGGCAGTGGTCAGCGGAACGTCGTATTCCAATGCAACGGAGGCGTTGCCGCTTGGGTCGGTCTGTACCAGGCTCAGGTGCTCACCCGGCTGTGCAGCTGGACTGAGATCGATCAGGAAGGTGCCGTTGACGCCGACCACAGCGGTGCCGATCACGGTGCCGTTGGCATCACGCACTTCAACGGTGGCACCCGGTTCACCGCGCCCGCTCAGGACCAGGCCTCCGGCACCTACGACGATATTGCTCACAGCAGCAGGTGGTGTGATATCCGGGGCATCGAATTGCAGCGGTGCAGAGGTGTTGCCAGCAGCGTCAACCAGGCGCACATCCAGCGCTTCGCCGTTGGCCTGTGCGGGCGCAAGGGTAATGCTGAACAGGCCATCGGCACCGACGATGCCAGTGCCGATCAGGGTGCCAGCGGCATTGCGTACTTGCACAGCGGTACCTGGCTCGCCGCGACCTGTGAAGGTCACACCGTCGGCCAAGGCCAGTTCGGTCGGTTGAGCAGGCGACAGCAGGTCGGCCGAGGTGACCGAGCCCGGTGGGGAAACGTTGCCTGCAGCATCGGTCAGGGTGACTTGCAGAGTGCTGCCATCGATCACGGCAGGGCTCAGCGCAATAACGAAGTTGCCATCCGGACCGACGGTACCGGTCGCCAGCAGGTTACCTGCTGCGTCACGCACCTGTACGGTAGTCCCGGCTTCGCCGCGCCCGCTCAGTTGGCTGCCGGCCAGGCCGATCACCAGGTTGGTCGGCGCTTCAGGCGGCGTGGTATCGCCGCCGTCGATGTCCGGTGCGGTGACCGAGCTGGCAGTGGAGGTGTTGCCAGCGGCATCGGTGGCAGTGGCTTGCAGCACTTCACCATCGACCTGTGGCGGCGCAAGGTCGATGCTGAATACGCCGGTCGGGCCGACCACGGCAGTGCCCAGTTCGGTGCCATCGGCGGCAACGATACGCACGGTGCTGCCGGGTTCGGCACGGCCGGTGAGCACCGTGCCGTTAGCGCTTATAGTCAGCTCGGTCGGTGCCGCAGGGGCGGTGATGTCTGGCGCGGTGATCTGCGCAGGCAGTGAGGACACGCCACCGTCATCGATGGCGACGACATCCAGCAGTTCGCCGTTGGCCTGGGCGGGGCTCAGTTCGATGGTGAACGTGCCATCGGCACTGGCGATGGCGCTGCCGATCAGCGTGCCGTTGGCGTCATGCACCTCCACGCGAGTACCGGCAGGGGCGGAGCCGGTCAGCGTGGTGCCATCGGCATCGATGGCCAGGTTGCTTGGGCTGACCGGGGTAGTGGTCAGCGGAACGTCGTATTCCAATGCAACGGAGGCGTTGCCGCTTGGGTCGGTCTGTACCAGGCTCAGGTGCTCACCCGGCTGTGCAGCTGGACTGAGATCGATCAGGAAGGTGCCGTTGACGCCGACCACAGCGGTGCCGATCACGGTGCCGTTGGCATCACGCACTTCAACGGTGGCACCCGGTTCACCGCGCCCGCTCAGGACCAGGCCTCCGGCACCTACGACGATATTGCTCACAGCAGCAGGTGGTGTGATATCCGGGGCATCGAATTGCAGCGGTGCAGAGGTGTTGCCAGCAGCGTCAACCAGGCGCACATCCAGCGCTTCGCCGTTGGCCTGTGCGGGCGCAAGGGTAATGCTGAACAGGCCATCGGCACCGACGATGCCAGTGCCGATCAGGGTGCCAGCGGCATTGCGTACTTGCACAGCGGTACCTGGCTCGCCGCGACCTGTGAAGGTCACACCGTCGGCCAAGGCCAGTTCGGTCGGTTGAGCAGGCGACAGCAGGTCGGCCGAGGTGACCGAGCCCGGTGGGGAAACGTTGCCTGCAGCATCGGTCAGGGTGACTTGCAGAGTGCTGCCATCGATCACGGCGGGGCTCAACGCAATAACGAAGTTGCCGTCCGCACCGACGGTACCGGTCGCCAGCAGGTTACCTGCTGCGTCACGCACCTGTACGGTAGTCCCGGCTTCGCCGCGCCCGCTCAGTTGGCTGCCGGCCAAGCCGATCACCAGATTGGTCGGCGCTTCAGGCGGCGTGGTATCGCCGCCGTCGATGTCCGGTGCGGTGACCGAGCTGGCAGTGGAGGTGTTGCCAGCGGCATCGGTGGCAGTGGCTTGCAGCACTTCACCATCGACCTGTGGCGGCGCAAGGTCGATGCTGAATACGCCGGTCGGGCCGACCACGGCAGTGCCCAGTTCGGTGCCATCGGCGGCAACGATACGCACGGTGCTGCCGGGTTCGGCACGGCCGGTGAGCACCGTGCCGTTAGCGCTTATAGTCAGCTCGGTCGGTGCCGCAGGGGCGGTGATGTCTGGCGCGGTGATCTGCGCAGGCAGTGAGGACACGCCACCGTCATCGATGGCGACGACATCCAGCAGTTCGCCGTTGGCCTGGGCGGGGCTCAGTTCGATGGTGAACGTGCCATCGGCACTGGCGATGGCGCTGCCGATCAGCGTGCCGTTGGCGTCATGCACCTCCACGCGAGTACCGGCAGGGGCGGAGCCGGTCAGCGTGGTGCCATCGGCATCGATGGCCAGGTTGCTCGGGCTGACCGGTGCAGTGGTCAGCGGTACGTCGTATTCAAGGGCAACGGAGGCGTTGCCGCTTGGGTCGGTCTGCACCAAGCTCAGGTGTTCACCTGGCTGCGCCGCTGGACTGAGGTCGATGAGGAAGGTGCCGTTGACGCCGACCACAGCGGTGCCGATCACAGTGCCGTTGGCATCACGCACCTCGACAGTGGCACCCGGTTCGCCACGCCCGCTCAGGACCAGCCCGCCGGCACCTACGACGATATTGCTCACAGCAGCAGGTGGTGTGATATCCGGGGCATCGAATTGCAGCGGTGCGGAGGTGTTGCCGGCTGCGTCCACCAGGCGCACATCCAAGGCTTCGCCATTCGCCTGAGCGGGCGCAAGGGTAATGCTGAACAGCCCGTCGGCACCGACTACACCTGTGCCAACTACAGTACCGGCTGCATCACGTACTTGCACGGTCGCGCCCGGTTCGCCGCGACCGGTGAAGGTCACGCCATCGGCCAAGGCCAGGTCGGTCGGTTGTGCTGGCGGCAGCAGGTCGGCCGAAGTGACCGAACCTGGCTGCGAGACGTTGCCGGCGGCGTCGGTCAGGGTCACTTGCAGGGTACTGCCGTCATTCACGGCAGGGGCCAGGGCAATGGTGAACAGGCCATCTGCGCCGACGGTGCCGGTGGCGATGATGTTGCCGGCGGCGTCACGCACCTGCACGGTGGTGCCGGCTTCGCCACGGCCACTGAGCTGGCTGCCGGCCAGGCCGATCACCAGGTCGATTGGTGCATCTGGTGGTGTGGTGTCGCCGCCGTCGATATCCGGAGCAGTGACCGAGCTGGCCACGGACGTGTTGCCAGCGGCATCGGACGCGGTAGCCTGCAGCACTTCGCCGTCGACTTGTGGCGGGCTGAGGGTGATGCTGAACACACCGGTGGCACCGACTACGGCAGAGCCCAGTTCGGTGCCATCGGCGCCGACAATGCGCACGGTGCTGCCCGGTTCGGCGCGGCCGGTGAGCACGGTGCCGTCAGCGCTGACGGCCAGTTCGGTCGGCGCGGCAGGGGCGGTGATGTCCGGGGCGGTGAATTCCAGTGGGATCGAGCTGTTGCCAGCGGCATCCACCTGGCGGATATCCAGCGCTTCGCCGTTGGCCTGGGCTGGCGACAGGGCGAGGCTGAACAGGCCATCGGCGCCAACGGTGCCGGTGCCAATGATGTTGCCCGCTGCATCGCGCACCTGCACGGTGGCACCCGGCTCGCCGCGACCGGTGAGGGTTATTCCGTTGGCCAGGGCCAGGTCGGTCGGCTGGTCGGGGGCGGTGGTGTCAGGGGTGTCGACGTCTGGTGCGTTGATGCCGGCCGCCGGCGATGTGTTGCCGGCCGCGTCGGTGGCGCTGATTTCCAGGGCCTGGCCATCGGTTTGGGGCGGTTGCAGGGTGATGCTGAACAGACCGTCTGCGCCGGCTACCGCAGTGCCTAGTACTACGCCGTCGGCGCCGCGCACGGTAACGGTCGAGCCAGCTTCGGCGCGACCGGTAAGGGTGGTGCCCTGGGCATCGATGGCCAGTTCGGTCGGAGCCAGTGGTGCAGTTACGTCCGGGGCGGTGACGGTGCCGGGCGCCGAGACGTTGCCGGCGCCATCGGTCAGGGTGACTTGCAGATTCTCGCTGTTGACCTGCGGCGGGTTCAGCGCCACGTTGAAGCTGCCATCGGCGGCCACGGTGCCGCTGCCGATGATGTTGCCGGCGGCGTCACGGATGTTCACCGTGGTGCCCGCTTCGCCACGGCCGGTCAGGCGCAGGCCGTCCGGCGATACCAGCAGGTCGATGGGCGTTGCCGGTGCGGTGGTGTCCGGGTCGGAACCGCCACTGCTGCCGCCACCGCCGTTGTCAGCCGCTGCTGCCGCACCGCCGACACCCAGCAGGCTGAGCCCGGCAATCGCCCAGGTTGGCATGGCGCTACCGGCGGTTCCGATACCCGCGACCAGTTCGTCCAGCGAGGTCACATCTTCGAAGGTGAAGCCGGTGAAGGCCGTTGCATCGTATTGGGCGTGCCAGAGGGTGCCGTCTTCGCCGACGAAGACGATGTCGCTGCCAACCCCAGCCTGGTCCACGGCGAAGAAGTTGCCGATGGTGACTTTTTCACCCGACTTCAGGGTGACGATCAGGTCCTGCCCGCGTTGGGTAACCGTGGCCACCTGGTCGGGGGCTACCGGCATCTGCACGACGCCTGGCCCTTTGAGGTTGATATTGCCCCAGGCGGTCTGAGAGGCGACTTCGGATTGCTTGTCGGCGATGACGATGTTGTCCATGGATGCTCCCTGCTGGTAACCGGATCCCCCGGCCCGAATCTTCGAGCCACAACTGTCGTAACAGAGCCCTTTCAGGGGTTTTACGCACAGCCTCGACCAGGCAGTCGAGAAATGGGTGGTTAGGGAGATATAGCAGCCATGGGAGAAGCAACCAGAGGCTTTCTGGGTTAATCCTTTTGTAGGTGAACCTCAGCGAAGCCCCAGCCGGCGGGCCAATCGGCTCAGATTTGCGCGGTCCAGGCCCAGCTCTCGCGCCGCTGCCGCCCAGTTGTCCTGGTGCCGTTTCAGGCAGGCTTCGATCACTTGGCGCTGGTAGATTTCGACCGCCTCGCGCAGGCCGCCTTCAGGCAATGCTGCTATCAGGAGCGGGGCTGCCGGGGAGGGCAGGGGGACCGGTGCCGGGGAGGTAGTGCGCAGGTCCAGGTCGATGGCTCCGAGCGTGAGGATGCGTGGCCGATCCGGGTGTTGGCCGAGTGCCTTGAGCGCCGAGCGGCCGATCAGGTGTTCCAGTTCGCGCACATTGCCTGGCCAGTCGTAAGCCAGTAGCGCAGCCTGGGCTTCGTGGCTCATGCGCAGGCTGTTCAGGCCCAGGCGGGAACGGTTCTGTTCGAGGAAGTAGCCAGCCAATAGCAGCACATCTCGACCACGTTCGCGCAAAGGCGGCACGTGCAACGGGTACACGCTCAGGCGATGATAGAAGTCGGCGCGGAAGTTGCCATTGCGCACTTCTGCTGCCAGGTCACGGTTGGTGGCGGCGATCAGGCGCACGTCCACGCGGTGCTCGCGGTCCGAGCCAAGCCGTTGCAGTTGGCCACTTTGCAGCACACGCAGCAGCTTGGCCTGCACGGTCAGCGGCAGTTCGCCCACTTCGTCGAGGAACAGCGTGCCGCCGTTGGCCAGTTCGAACTTGCCCCGGCGCTCGCCGTGCGCGCCGGTAAACGCACCGCGTACATGGCCGAACAGTTCGCTTTCCACCAGAGTGTCGGGCAGGGCGGCGCAGTTGAGGCTGACCAGCGGTTTATCGGCGCGGCTGCTGGCTTGGTGCAGGGCTTGGGCCACCAGTTCCTTGCCGACCCCCGTTTCGCCCGTGATCAGTACGGTCAGGTCGCTGCCGCCGACCAGGCGGATTTCTTCCACCAGGCGCTTGTGCGCGGGGCTTTGGCCAATCAGCTCTTTATCCTGGCCGCTGGCCTGGCGGTAGATCTCGGCGCGGTGGTGTTCGTCTTCAGCGCGCAGGGCCAGGTGCTCGATCCGCTCGGCCACGGTAACGGTGGCGGCGGCCAGGCTGGCGAAGGCCTGTAGCGCATCCAGTTCCAGGCTCTGGAACTGCCCTGGGGTGAGGGCGTCGAGGGTGACCAACCCCCAAGGGCGCTCATCGACCATCAATGGGCAACCCATGCAGTCGTGCACTTCAAGGTCGGCATCCGGCGCGTTGACCAGGCCATCGTAGGGGTCGGGCAGTTCGGAGTCGCTGGCGAAACGGGTGGGTTCCGGTCGGCTGAGCAGGACCTGGAAGCGCGGGTGTTCACTGACTCGAAAGCGCCGGCCAAGGGTGTCGGGGCTCAGGCCATCCACGGCCAGCGGCACCAGCCATTCACCATCCAGACGCAGCAGCGCGGCGGCATCGCATGGCAACAGGCCGCGCATGGCCTGCAGCAGGCGGCGGTAGCGCTCCTGGTCGGGCAAATCTCGTGACAGGTCACTGACCAGGGGCAGAAGGGCAGTAAGCAGCGGCTTTGCGGTCATATTGACTCCTGTAGGTCAATATGACTATACGCTGAGGTGTGTCTTTTTGACATGATCGGCTTCAACCCCCTGATTTTACTGGCGATAAAAGTTGGCACGATTGGTGAAATACCCAGGGCAGTCATTTGAAGCCACAGGCTCAGGAGTTGTCGCAATGCTCAATGCCGAACAACGTGTAATCATCAAGGCCACTGTACCCCTGCTGGAAAGCGGCGGCGAAGCGCTGACCACCCACTTCTACAAGATGATGCTCAGCGAGTACCCCGAGGTACGCCCGCTGTTCAACCAGGCCCACCAGGCCAGTGGCGACCAGCCCCGTGCCTTGGCCAACGGCGTGCTGATGTATGCCCGCCACATCGATCAGCTGGAGCAGTTGGGCGGCCTGGTCGGGCAAATCATCAACAAGCACGTTGCCCTGCAGATTCTGCCGGAGCATTACCCGATCGTCGGCAGCTGCCTGCTGCGCGCCATCGAGGAAGTGCTGGGCAAGGAAATCGCCACCCCTGAGGTGATCGACGCCTGGGCCGCGGCCTATGGCCAGCTGGCCGACATCCTGATTGGTGCAGAAGAAAACCTCTATAGAGAGAAGGAAGAGGCTGAGGGTGGCTGGCGCGGTACACGCGAATTCCGCCTGGTACGTCGCGAGCAGGAAAGCAGCGAGATCGTCTCGTTCTACTTTGCGCCGGTAGATGGCAAGCCGGTGCTCAAGGCCGAGCCAGGCCAGTACATCGGCCTGAAGCTGGAGATCGACGGTGCCGAACAGCGCCGCAATTACTCCCTTTCGGCACTGTGCGATGGCAAAGAGTACCGCATCAGCGTCAAGCGCGAGGCGGGCGGCAAGGTTTCCAGTTACCTGCACGATGAGCTGGTGGTGGGCGAAACCCTGCAACTGTTCCCGCCTGCGGGTGATTTCACCTTGGCTGCAAGCGACAAGCCGCTGGTACTGATCAGTGGGGGCGTGGGTATTACGCCGACACTGGCGATGTTGCAGGCGGCGCTGCAAACCCGGCGTGAGGTGCATTTCATTCACTGTGCGCGTAACGGTGCGGTCCATGCCTTCCGTGACTGGGTCGATGGCCTGGCGGCGCGTCATCCGCAGCTCAAGCGTTTCTACTGCTATGCCGAGGCGCAGGGTGGCGCCGAGGCTGATGCCGTCGGCCTGCTGAGTGAGGACCTGCTGGGCGAGTGGCTGCCGCAGGGGCGTGATGTGGATGCCTACTTCCTGGGGCCCAAGGCTTTCATGGTGGCGGTGAAGCGCCAGTTGAAAAGCCTGGGTGTGCCAGAGCAGCAGAGCCGCTACGAGTTCTTCGGGCCAGCGGCTGCTTTGGAGTGATGTAGCGTCTGTACTGGCCTCTTCGCGGGCTCGCCCGCTCCCACAGGGATAGCGTCACCCTCACAGGCAGCGCAAGTCCTGTGGGAGCGGGCGAGCCCGCGAAGAGGCCGGCACAGGCTTACATGATTACTTCCTGCTTATATATAAAGGAAAGATGAAACCGGGCGCTGCGCTTTCATCTTTAATCCTCCTTTAATCGCGGTATCCTTCACTCCCGGGTGTCGAGGGGCTTGCCCCTGCGCGGCACCCGGGCAGCCTTTTTTTGCCACCTTGCGTTGAACCGACGTTCTTGCGGCCGGTCTCAGCCACACCGGATAGCCCTGCGCAGTGCTATCACGCCGCTTCCTCGACACGCCCAGCGTGTAGACTTGCGCCCAGGCAGGCGGACCACGCTGCCACTCTCCATCGAAGGAACCGGCAATGAACGAACAAACCTCGCGCCTGAATCGGGAACGGCGCTTTCTGGTGCTGTTGGGCCTGATCTGCCTCTCGCTGATCGGCGGCGCCCTCTATATGCAAGTGGTACTGGGCGAAGCACCATGCCCGCTGTGCATCCTGCAGCGTTACGCGCTGCTGTTCATTGCCGTATTTGCCTTCATCGCCGCAGCGATGCCCGGGCGCCGTAGCCTGACCTTCTTCGAGGCCATGGTGGTGCTTAGCGCAATTGGCGGAATCATTGCGGCTGGCAACCATGTGTATATACTCGCCAACCCCATGGTCAGCTGTGGCATCGACACCCTCCAGCCGATCGTGGACGACCTGCCGCTGGCCAAGCTCTGGCCGCTGGCGTTCCAGGTCGATGGCTTCTGCAGTACGCCGTACCCGCCGCTCCTCGGTTTGTCGCTGGCGCAATGGGCGCTCGTGGCATTCGTGCTGACCGCCATCCTGGTGCCGTTCGGCATCTACCGCAACCGACGCCAGGCTTAGACAAAGGTCCTGAATTGCATGTGGTCTTTTACACCGCATGAGAAGAGGGAAATGTCGCGCACCGCTTGATCCAGATCAACCACAAAGCCTTGCAGTATGCGGCTTTGAGGTCTACCAGACGGGGTGCGACAAACTGTCGCGAAGTTGAATAATCGGGCTGCATTGTTACGCATTCTGTAAAAGACTGTTGCTCAATAAGTCATAGTCAAGGGTTGGCGACCTCACTACAATCGCCCCCAATTTCCGTTCGGCACTGCTTGCGAGTCGCAGGATTGAAGGAAGCCCCAGCGCTCCTTTTTGCTGACTTCGTCAAGTTTCGCCCAACGGCGATACCGGGCGGACACCCCTCCGCGTTTTCCCGCACCAAATGGACTTGGTCTGAAGTACAGGCCTGTTGCCTACGAAACCATAAGCACCGCTGACACGTTTGAAGCCAAGGTCCTGCAGTCGGACCCCAGGCGGGAGCGAGTACGGGCGCAAAATGCCTCACTTGGCAGGACGAAGTGTTGGCTACCAAAACACAAATTGCATTGAAGCAAGCTGATCTAGAGGTCGTGAGATGAGTAAAAAGCGTTACCCCAGACTGTTTGGCATATTGCCCGTTTTAGGCATGCTTTTACTCAGTGGGTGCAACTGGACCCTGCTCGACCCGAAGGGCCAGGTCGGCATTGAGCAAAAGAACCTGATCCTGATCGCAACCGGCCTCATGCTGCTGGTGGTGATTCCCGTCATCATCATGACCTTGGCGTTCGCCTGGAAGTACCGTGCTTCCAACAAGGCAGCCACCTACACCCCTGACTGGTCGCACTCGACCAAGATCGAGGCTGCGGTGTGGATCATCCCGATCCTGATCATCATCGCCCTGGGTTATGTCACCTACAAGTCCACCCACAAGCTGGACCCATACCGTCCGCTGGATTCGGACGTGAAGCCGATTCAGATCGACGTGGTCGCACTGGACTGGAAGTGGCTGTTCATCTACCCGGAGCAGGGCATCGCTACGGTCAACAAGATCAACTTCCCGGCTAACACCCCGATCAACTTCCGCGTCACCTCCGACGCCGTGATGAACTCGTTCTTCATCCCGGGCCTGGGTGGCCAGATCTACGCCATGGCCGGCATGACCACCAAACTGCACCTGATCGCCAACGAGAACGGTGTGTTTGACGGTATCAGCGCCAACTACAGCGGTGCTGGTTTCACCGGCATGAAATTCAAGGCTACTGCCACTTCCCAGGCCGACTTCGATGCATGGGTCGCCGAGGTCAAGCAGTCGCCACTGAAGCTGGACAAGGCCGAGTATGAAGCTCTGGTCAAGCCTAGCGAATACGTCCCAGTCGCGCTGTACAGCGAGGCGCCAGCGGAGCTGTTCCAGACCATCGTCGACAAGTACGAAGGCATGAACCGCGGCAAGCCGGTCCACGAAGAAGCAGGCAGCAAAGATCTGGCCACTACCAAGGGTGTGGAAACGAGTATGCAACCAGCTGCCGGTGCAGAGGAGTAAGAGATGTTCGGTAAACTAAGCCTGGAGGCGATACCCTATCACGAGCCGATAGTCATGGTGACGCTTGCCATGATCGCGCTCGGCGGTATCGCTGTCGTCGGTCTTATCACCTATTTCCGCAAGTGGACCTACTTGTGGAGCGAGTGGCTGACTACTGTCGACCACAAAAAGATCGGCGTGATGTACATCATCGTCGCGATGGTCATGTTGCTGCGCGGCTTTGCCGACGCCATCATGATGCGTACCCAGCTGGCTGCCGCTACCGGTGGCTCCGAAGGCTACCTGCCGCCTGAACACTATGACCAGATCTTCACCGCTCACGGTGTGATCATGATCATCTTCATGGCGATGCCGTTCTTCACCGGCCTGATGAACCTTGCGGTTCCTCTGCAGATCGGTGCACGTGACGTTGCCTTCCCGTTCCTGAACTCCCTGAGCTTCTACCTGCTGCTGGCAGGCGTGCTGCTGGTCAACATCTCGCTGGGCGTTGGTGAATTCGCCAAGACCGGCTGGGTTGCCTATCCGCCGCTCGCGGGCATTCAGTACAGCCCTGGGGTGGGTGTCGACTACTACATCTGGGCGCTACAGCTATCCGGACTGGGTACGACGCTTACCGGTGTGAACTTCCTCGTCACCGTGATGAAGATGCGCGCACCTGGCATGAAGCTGATGGACATGCCGATCTTCACCTGGACCTGCACCTGGGCCAACGTTCTGATCGTTGCTTCGTTCCCGATCCTGACTGCCGCACTCGCGCTGCTGACTGTTGACCGTTATCTGGACTTCCACATTTTCACCAACGAGCTTGGTGGGAACCCGATGATGTACGTCAACCTGTTCTGGGCGTGGGGTCACCCTGAGGTTTACATTCTGATTCTGCCGGCCTTCGGCGTGTTCTCGGAAGTGACCTCGACGTTCTCTGGCAAACGCCTGTTCGGCCACCATTCGATGATCTACGCATCGGGTGCGATCGCCATCCTCGGCTTTGCGGTATGGCTGCACCACTTCTTCACCATGGGTGCCGGCGCCAGCGTCAACACCTTCTTCGGCCTGGCGACGATGCTGATCTCCATCCCGACCGGTGTGAAGCTGTTCAACTGGCTGTTCACCATGTACCAAGGCCGTGTGCGCTTCACCGCACCGATGCTCTGGACCCTGGGCTTCATGGTCACCTTCTCCATCGGTGGCATGACCGGCGTACTGCTGGCCGTTCCAGGTGCTGACTTCGTTCTGCACAACAGCCTGTTCGTAATTGCGCACTTCCACAACGTGATCATCGGTGGCGCGGTATTCGGCTACATCGCCGGTTTCGCCTTCTGGTTCCCGAAAGCCTTCGGTTTCACCCTGAACGAGAAGTGGGGCAAAGCTGCCTTCTGGTTCTGGATCTCGGGCTTCTACGTTGCGTTCATGCCGCTGTACGCCCTGGGCTTCATGGGCATGACCCGTCGTCTGAACCACTCCGACAACCCACTGTGGGAACCCTACCTGTGGGTAGCGGTAGCCGGCGCCGTGCTGATCCTGTTCGGTATCGCTTGCCAGCTGATCCAGATCTTCGTTTCGGTTCGCGACCGCAAAGACAACATGGACGTCACTGGCGACCCATGGGGCGGCCGTACCATCGAGTGGTCCACTTCGTCGCCACCACCGTTCTACAACTTCGCTCACATGCCTGAGAAAGTTGGCCTGGACGCCTGGCACGAAGCCAAGGAAGCCGGCGTTGCGTACAAGGTTCCGGCCAAGTACGAAGCGATCCACATGCCGAGCAACACCTCCACCGGTCTGTTCATGGGTCTGTTCCTGACCGTGTTCGGCTTCGCCTTCATCTGGCACATCTGGTGGCTGGTGGGCGCGAGCCTGTTGGCAACCATCGCAGTCTTCGTTCGCCACGCTGCACGTGACGACCAGGGCTTCATGGTTCCGGCCGAAGAAGTGGCGCGCATCGAAGGCGAGCGCATGAAAGCGCTGGCCCAAGCAGGTGTTCTGCCTGCCGGCGCACGTGTCGAATCGTTTGAGCGGGTGTAATCAATGTCCAGTCAAGTAATCCACGGTGCAGCTCATGGTCATGACCATGGGCATGACGATCACCACCACGACTCGGGCCAGATGACCGTACTCGGTTTCTGGCTGTACCTGATGACCGACTGCATCCTGTTTGCGTCGCTCTTCGCTACCTACGCGGTGCTGTCCGGCAGTTTTGCCGGCGGCCCGTCGGGTCATGACATCTTCCAGCTCGATTTCGTAGCTGTTGAAACGCTGTTCCTGCTGCTGTCCTCGATCACCTTCGGCTTCGCCATGCTGAAGATGTTCGACGGCAAGAAAGCGGGCGTGCTGGGCTGGTTGGCTGTGACCTTCCTGTTCGGTGCCGGCTTCATCGCGATGGAAATCTATGAATTCCATCACCTGATCAGCGAGGGCTTCGGCCCGCAGCGCAGTGGCTTCCTGTCGGCGTTCTTCGCCCTGGTAGGTACCCACGGCCTGCACGTGACTGCCGGTCTGATCTGGATGGCAATCATGATGTACCAGATCAACAAGCACGGCATCACGCCGACCGCCAAGACCCGCATGAGCTGCCTGAGCCTGTTCTGGCACTTCCTGGACGTGGTCTGGATCTGCGTATTCACCGTCGTTTACCTGCTGGGGGTTCTGTAATGGCTAACGCACACGACACTCATCACGAAGGTAATCACGGTAGCGTCAAGTCGTACATGATCGGCTTTGTACTGTCGATCATCCTGACCGCGATCCCGTTTGCCCTGGCAATGACTGCCAGCTTGCCGAAGAACCTGACCGTTCTGATCATTGTTGCCATGGCCGTGATCCAGGTAGTTGTTCACCTGGTGTACTTCCTGCACATGGACCGCTCGAAAGAGCAACGCAACAACGTGTCGACGTTCCTGTTCACCGTCATGGTAATTGCACTGCTGGTCGGCCTGTCGCTGTGGATCATGTTCAACATCCACGTCGAAATGATGGCCAAGTGAGGTAAGACTGCATGTCCGTTAAGCACTTTATCCAAATCACCAAACCGGGGATCATTTTCGGTAACGTGCTTTCCGTGGCAGGCGGTTTCTTCCTTGCCTCGAAGGGCCATGTGGATTTCGCCCTGTTCCTGGCGGTGGTGATCGGTACTTCGCTGGTGGTTGCGTCCGGATGCGTGTTCAACAATTGCATCGACCGTGACATCGACCACAAGATGGAGCGCACCAAGAACCGCGTCATGGTGCAGGGCGGCATGTCGCTGCCCCTCGCGCTGATCTACGCCACCCTGCTCGGGGTGGCGGGTTTCAGCCTGCTGTATGTCCAGGCCAACCCGCTGTCGGCGTTCTGCGCCCTGATTGGCTTCGTCGTCTACGTCGGTTTCTACAGCCTGTGGCTGAAGCGTAAATCGGTGCACGGCACCTTGGTCGGCAGCCTGTCCGGTGCCATGCCTCCGGTGATCGGCTACTGCGCCGTCAGCAACAGCTTCGACCTGGCTGCTGTGACCCTGCTGGTAATGTTCAGCCTGTGGCAGATGCCGCACAGCTTTGCCATTGCCATCTTCCGCTTCAAGGATTACAGCGCTGCCAACATCCCGGTCCTGCCGGTGGCGCGCGGCATCCTCGCGGCGAAGAAGCAGATCGTGCTGTACGTGCTGGCTTTCGTGCTCGCCACCTTGATGCTGACCCTCGGCGGTTACGCCGGCCTCGGCTACCTGGCCGTGGCAGCTGCCATGGGCCTGTACTGGCTGTACATGGCCTGGGGTGGCTACAAGGCTGAAGACGACAGCAAGTGGGCGCGCAAGGTGTTCGGCTTCTCCATCCTCACCGTTACCGCCCTGAGCGTGATGATGGGTGTGGACAGCCAGACGGCTGCGGACGTGCTGATGACCTACGCACGCTGAAACTGCTGCCTGCTTCATGAAAACCCCGGCCATTGTGCCGGGGTTTTTTTATGGGTGTTTTCCTGTGCCGGCCTCTTCGCGGGCTTGCCCGCTCCCACAGGTACAGCGCAAGTCTCAGGGCCTGTGGAGGACCCTGTGGGAGCGGGCGAGCCCGCGAAGAGGCCAGTACAAGGAACATAAATCTCAGATTTCCAAAAAATACATCTGAAAAAATATAATAAAACAGGAAATTGTCCTTTACAGGCATCCTGTTTCGGCACTATCTTCTGCCTCAGGCCGCCACATCGGCCAGCGTCGCTCGGACGGTTCCGGGCGCTTACGTCCTCAGAGGTAACCATGGCCAACCCAGGTTCGCCGCGCCGCTTTGCGCGCATCGATCGTCTCCCCCCTTACGTCTTCAACATCACTGCCGAGCTCAAGATGGCTGCCCGCCGCCGTGGCGAGGACATCATTGACCTGAGCATGGGCAACCCCGACGGTGCCACTCCGCCGCACATTGTCGAGAAGCTGGTGCAGGTCGCCCAGCGTGAAGACACCCACGGCTATTCCACCTCGCGCGGCATCCCGCGCCTGCGCCGGGCCATTTCCAACTGGTACAAGGAACGCTACGAGGTCGACATCGACCCGGAAAGCGAAGCCATCGTCACCATCGGCTCCAAAGAAGGCCTGGCACATCTGATGCTGGCCACGCTCGACCAGGGCGACACGGTGCTGGTGCCCAACCCCAGCTATCCGATCCATATCTACGGTGCGGTCATCGCCGGTGCCCAGGTGCGTTCGGTGCCGCTGGTGCCGGGTGTGGACTTCTTCAACGAGCTTGAACGGGCTATCCGCGAGTCGATCCCCAAGCCGAAGATGATGATCCTCGGCTTCCCGTCCAACCCTACCGCCCAGTGCGTTGAACTAGACTTCTTCGAGCGCGTGGTAGCCCTGGCCAAGCAGTACGACGTGCTGGTGGTGCATGACCTGGCCTACGCCGACATCGTCTACGACGGCTGGAAAGCCCCGTCGATCATGCAAGTGCCTGGCGCCAAGGACATTGCGGTGGAGTTCTTCACCCTGTCCAAGAGCTACAACATGGCGGGCTGGCGAATCGGCTTCATGGTCGGTAACCCCGAACTGGTCAATGCCCTGGCGCGGATCAAGAGCTACCACGACTACGGTACGTTCACGCCGCTGCAGGTTGCGGCCATTGCTGCGCTGGAAGGCGACCAGCAGTGCGTGCGCGATATTGCCGAGCAGTACCGCCAGCGTCGCAACCTGCTGGTGAAGGGGCTGCATGAACTGGGCTGGATGGTCGAGAACCCCAAGGCGTCGATGTACGTGTGGGCAAAAATCCCTGACCAGTATGCGCACATGGGCTCGCTGGAGTTTTCCAAGAAACTGCTGGCCGAGGCCAAGGTTTGCGTGTCGCCAGGGATCGGTTTCGGCGAATATGGTGATGATCATGTACGCTTTGCCCTGATCGAGAACCAGGACCGCATTCGCCAGGCCATTCGCGGCATCCGCCAGATGTTCCGGGCTGACGGCCTGGCTCGCAATTAAGCCTGTTGGGGCTGCAAAGCAGCCCCGACGGACTCAGAGGCGACATTTCCGCCTGCATTCCCCCGATCTGCCGACCTACCTTCAGCACTCATTTCTCACCAAACGAGATCCACCATGAGTGTCTTCACCGCCTATTTCTGCGGCACCGGCTCCCACCGCTTCGACGATGCCAACCCCAATTTCTGGAATGGCGAACTGGTCTCGACCCTGGCCAGCAATGACCAGGGCCGCGAGTTTGCCCACTGGATAGCTGTCGATGGCCCCGGTAGCGGCAACCTGCAAGACGACAACCTGTTCGTCGAACCCGGCGGCTACTTCAACTGGACCGGTCAGTTGTTCGGCCGCGGCTGGGAAGAAAACATCAACCATGTGCTGCAGGTGATCAAAGGCGAAAGCAGCTGGCAACGCACCGAGTTGAGCGAAGCAGAATATCAACGGCTGAAAGAGGCTGGCGTACCCATTCCGGATGCATCCTCCGCTGCTTCCTGGTTCTGGCGTACCTACAACTACGGTGAGCGCCACCCCACCCCACAGGAGTTGCAAGAGCGCATCATCAGCATGTTCCGCAAGCCGCGTCTGCCCACCCAGGTCAACCTGATCGGTTGGAGCAGGGGAGGCATCAGTTGCCACATGCTGGCCAATGCCATGGCGCAAGACCCGGTATTACGGGGGATACCGGTGAACATATTTGCCATCGACCCGGTGCCAGGGGTAGGCAATGTGCAAACCGAACGTGTGACATTGTCTGATAACGTCAAGGAATACGTCGGCTTCTACTCGCGGGACGAGCGTTCAAAAGGTTTTGCCTGTGTGATCCCTTCAGTCGCAAAAAATACGCGGATATGCGTCTACCCGATGCCTGGCCGGCATGCCACCTTGGTGGGGAATGCCTCGGCCGATGGTGCAGGCGACGGCAAGGTGTTGGTTGAGCCGGGGCTGATCGTTCGCCATTTTGCCGAAGTGTGCCTTACACGTTGGGGCGTAAAACTGGACAAGCGCCTGACCTTGGGCGACAGCCAATTGATGAAGTATCACCAGCTCATGGCGGGTGCTGACAAGCAATACCAGGCCATGCGCAGTGAGTCCTACACCTTGTTGACCGAAGGTGAACAGCACGACCGACTGGTGCACTGTGGTGAAGACCGCACTCAATTCAGCAAGGTCCAGGGTAGCGACTATGACCCGAGCGCAGGCCTTGCCCTTCAGCGTTGGGATGCTGCGACTTACAAGGCCATTTGCTGACAGCAACGGGCGGCCGGATCAGCGGCAACTATTTTTGCGTTACCCCTCTATCCAGCCGCCCCCGCTTGGATTAAAAATGGCGCCGCGGGCTCAGCCCCGATAACAACAACCTTCCCTCCGTGGCCTCATGTCCGACTATAACCCTTGCCTTGACTGCGGCGCCTGCTGCGGGTTCTTCCGTGTGTCCTTCTTCTGGGGCGAATGCCAGTCTGCCGGGGGCGTTGTGCCGGACGATCTGGTGGTACAGATCAATCCTACCCGTGTTGCAATGATCGGCACCGACGCCAAGCCCTGCCGCTGTGTCAGCCTGGACGGCGAGATTGGTAAAGAGGTGGCTTGTACCATTTATGCCAACCGTTCCAGCCCGTGCCGCGAGTTCGATGCGTCGTGGGAGGGTGGGGTGCACAACCCCAGCTGTGATGATGCGCGGGCCGCATATGGCCTGCCACCGCTGACCCCGCCTGGGGCCAACGAGCCGCATTGGCCGGATGATGGGGCGGAGGTGGCCTGAGCCATTTCTGCTCGCCTGCACTGGCCCTTTCGCGGGTGAACCCGCTCCCACAGTGATCCCACAATCTTCAAACTGGTGCGTTCCCTGTGGGAGCGGCCTTGTGTCGCGATGGGCTGCAAAGCAGCCCCGGGATGCCGGAACCTTGCACTTGACGTTAAACTGTCATCTCCCCAGCAATGGACAGGAGATCCGGTGTGACCCCACCCCGCAGTTTCCCAAGTGACCTCTGCCTAGACAGCCCGCGCCTGCAATTGCGCCCCATGCGCCATGCCGATGCCGCGCAGTGGCTGGCGATCATGGCCGATCCCGAGGTCATGCGTTATTGGCACCATGCCCCATGGCAAAACCTGGCCGAAGCCGAAAGCGCCCTGGCCGCCGACCGCGAAGCCTATGCCAACGGCGACCAGCTCAAGCTCGGCATGTATCGCCGCGACAACGGCGAGCTGATCGGCATGGTCCAGCTGTTCAACATCGACGACATTTCGCGCCGCGGTGAAATTGGCTACTGCCTGGCCAGCGCCGTGCAGGGCCGGGGCTACATGGACGAAGCGCTGACCTGCTTCATCGACTACCTCGCCCACACCCTGCACATGCGTCGCCTGGAAGGCGAAATCGACCCGCGCAACCAAGGCTCGGCACGCACCCTGGAGCGCCAGGGCTTTGTGCTCGAAGGCACGCTGCGGGCGCGTTGGTGCGTGGCGGGTGAATTGTCTGACTCGGGTATTTACGGTTTGCTGCTGGAGCCACCGGTGGCCTGATGCCCCAACGCCCGTGCGTGAATCTGGAAGCGGGGCAACGGCTGAGTTAAGGTCACAGGCTGTCCTTCTTCTCCAGGTATGTCCCTTGCCCGTTTTTTACCTGAGCATCAGCCTGCTGCTGTATCTGCTCGCCCTGTTCTTCGATGGCGCGCTGATGAGCGGCGAACGCCACATGCCAGCCCTGCAGATGCTGCTGTACGGGCCATGGGGCATGCCCTTCGGCTTGTACCAATGGTTTGCCAACCCGCTGCTGGCCCTGGCCATCCTTGCCCATCGGCGGTTCCGACGGTTGGCGCTGGTGGCCGGGCTGGCTGCGGTTTACCTGGCCGCCAGCAGTTTTGGCATCGACCGCTTGCCGGATAACCGCAGCTACGGCTTTAACGACCTCACCGGTTTTGGCGCCGGTTTCTACCTGTGGTTGCTGGCGATGGTAGTGTTCTGCCTGGGGCAGGCATGGCATTGCTGGAAGGCGCGCAGCACCGACGACATGCCGGGCTGGAACTGGCTTGATGTGGTGTTGATCGCGGCGCTGGGCGTGACGTTGTATGCGGCGACGCAGATGCCATCGTTGCGCTTCGAACCGGGCAAGGTGCTGATGCCGCCTGAGCAACCGCAGTCGTTTTGATACCCGCAAGGAGGGTTTGCATGATCAAGCATTGCCTGACAGGCCTGGCACTGGCCTGCGTTCTGCCCTTGGCCGTGGCGGACGATTACACAGCCGCTTATGGGCAGTGCATGGACAAGGCCTCCAGTACGGTGGCCATGAGCGAATGCATCGGAGCCGAGACGCAGGTGCAGGACCAGCGCTTGAACCGGGTGTACAAGCAACTGATGGGTAAGCTGGATGCCGGGCAACAGAAGAGCCTGCGCGATGTGCAGCGCAAGTGGCTGGCCTACCGCGATGGCAATTGCCAGTTTCATGTGCAGGCCAGCGGCGGGACCATGGCGCAGCTGGAGGGTGGGTCGTGCATGATGGACATGACCCGCGACCGCGCGGCAGAGCTGGAAAGGGTGCTCAGCCCGGGGCAGTGAGTTGGGTAAATCCATTGACACAGGAATTGCGCAGGCTCAAGGATCACGCTGTCCATGTGGGAGCGGGCGTGCCCGCGAACACCGGCTACGCCGGTGCCATCCACCTCGCTGGATTCTTCGCGGGCATGCCCGCTCCCACAGGTTCTGTACAGGTTTCAGGTTCAGGAAATACCTGTAGGAGCTGGTTTACTTGCGCGGTTCCCGCAGCGCCCGGGCCTTGAGGTATTCGCGCACTTCCACGGCATCTCCGGCAAACTCGATGCGTTCGGCTTTGGCGTCGCGCTGGTAGGCATACATCGGGTCGTAATACTCGTTCAGCAAGCCTACTATCCAGCCCCGGTGCAAGTCCACCGCGCCGCTGCGCTGCTGCTCTTGCAGGGCTTCGAGCAGAACCGCTGACAACCGCTGATAACGCTCGCCGCCCAAGCGCTTGTAGATGTTGGCCATGCTCTGCAGCATGCGCTCGGCAAACAACCGGCGGCCGTCTTCCTCGCCATGCACGGCGACAAACTCGGCACTCAGGTTGACCACGTAGTCGCGCAAAATACGCTCCACGCGGTTGGCGAAACTGTCCTCCAGCCACACCAGCGGGTACTGCTGCATGCCCTGGTACAACTCCAGCGGCACCGTGCAGCTGCCGACAATGCGGCCTTCATCCTCCAGCACGAACTGCCCGATCCCTCGGGCACGCTTCTTCAGCACATCGATGGCCAGCTGGTTTTCGAAATCGATCTGAGCCGGTTGCGCTGTGGCGCGTTTGCCGAAGCTGGAGCCGCGATGGTTGGCATGGCCTTCCAAATCCAGCACATTTTCAAGCTGGTGTAGCACATCGGTCTTGCCGGTACCGGTCAGTCCACCGACCAGCACGAAATCACATTGCTGTACCGCCTGCTGGGTCGTCTCCAGCAGGAAGGTGCGCATGGCCTTGTAGCCGCCTTTGACGCGCGGGTACTGAATGCCCGCTTCATCACGCAGCCAGCCCTGCACGATCTGCGAACGCAGCCCGCCCCGAAAGCAATACAGATAGCCTTGCGGGTGGACCTGGGTGAATGCCACCCAGGCGTCCATTCGTGCCCGCTTGCTGGCGCCGCTGACCAGCTGATGGCCAAGGGCGATGGCAGCTGCCTGGCCTTGCTGTTTGAAGCAAGTGCCGACCTTCTGCCGTTCCTGGTCGTTCATCAGCGGCAGGTTGACCACGCCAGGGAAGGCACCCTTGGCGAATTCGACGGGCGCTCGCATGTCCATCATCGGCACATCGTCGAGGAACAGCTGGCGCAAATCGGTGCAGTCGGGGCGCATCAGTTCACCTCGACCGCGTGGCTCTGTCGTTCGACCAACTTGCCAATCGGCGCCAGCTGAAGGCCCAGTTCGGCCGCCACGGCAAGGAACTCGGCTTCGCCCTCCGGGGCAACGGCTACCAGCAGGCCGCCGCTGGTCTGCGGGTCACACAGCAGGTGTTTCTGGTCGTTGTCGAGGGCGCCGATCTTGTGCCCGTAGCTGTCGTAGTTACGCAGGGTTCCACCGGGAATGCAGCCCTCGGCCAGGTAGTGGTCGACACTGGGCAGCCGGGGCACTGCAGCGAAGTCCAGGAGCGCGGTAAGGCCGCTGCCTTCGGCCAGCTCAACCAGGTGCCCGAGCAAGCCGAAGCCGGTGACGTCGGTCATTGCCTTGACCCCGTCGAGCTTGCCAAAGCGGCTGCCGGGGGTATTGAGGGTGCACATCCAGTCGCGGGCCAGGCCCTGGTCCTGCGCGCGCAGCTTCGTTTGTTTCTCGGCGGTGGTGAGGATGCCGATGCCCAGTGGCTTGGTCAGGTACAGCCGGCAGCCTGCAGTGGCGGTGTCGTTGCGCTTGAGGTGGCGCTTGCTGACCACGCCGGTCACGGCCAAGCCGAAGATCGGCTCCGGGGCGTCGATGGAATGGCCACCGGCCAGCGGGATCCCGGCTTCGGCGCACACGGCGCGGCCGCCACGGATCACTTCACGGGCCACTTCCGGTGGTAGCACGTTGACTGGCCAGCCCAGGATGGCGATGGCCATCAGCGGGTCGCCACCCATGGCGTAGATGTCGCTGATAGCGTTGGTGGCGGCGATACGGCCGAAGTCGTATGGGTCATCGACGATGGGCATGAAAAAGTCAGTGGTTGAGACCACCCCGCGCTCATCGTCCAGCGCATACACGGCTGCGTCGTCGCGCGATGCGTTGCCGACCCACAGTTTCGGGTCCAGGGCCTGGGCGCCGCTTTCGGCCAGGATCACATCCAGCACCTTGGGAGAGATCTTGCAGCCACAGCCGGCACCATGGCTGTACTGGGTCAGGCGAATCGGCTCGCTCATACGCACCTCGGCAGGTCAGATTGTTGCGCGAGTTTAGCAAAGCTGGCCATCGGGCCTTTGCCTCTTATACTTGCCGGTGCTGGCATAAATGTTGGCCATCCCCCGCTATTGAACCGGAGAACACTCATGTTCAAACGCCACCTGGCGCTCGCCGCCGGCCTCGTGCTGTCCTGCTGTGCCATTGCCGTTCAGGCTGCTGAAACCCTGCGGGTCAGCGCCATCCCCGACGAAGCGCCTACCGAACTGCAGCGCAAGTTCAAGCCGTTGGGCGAGTACCTGGCCAAGCAGTTGGGCATGGAGGTGAAGTTCGTACCGGTGGCTGATTACCCGGCGGTGGTCGAGTCGCTGGCTGCCGACCGCCTTGACCTGGCCTGGCTGGGTGGTTTCACCTTTGTCCAGGTACACCTGAAGGATCCTGCGGCTACGCCGCTGGTGCAGCGTGAGCAGGACGCGCAGTTCACCTCCAAGTTCATCACTGCCAACCCCGACGTGAAGAGCCTGGCCGACCTCAAAGGCAAGTCGTTTGCCTTCGGCTCCGTCTCGTCCACGTCGGGCAGCCTGATGCCGCGTTACTTCATGCTCAAGCAGGACAACATCAAGCCTGAGGAGTACTTCAGCCGCGTGGCCTACTCTGGCGCCCATGACGCCACCGTGGCCTGGGTGCAGGCCGGCAAGGTCGACGGTGGCGTGCTCAACGCCAGCGTGTGGCAGAAGCTGGTGGACGCCGGCAAGGTCGATACCAGCAAGGTGAAGGTATTCGCCACCACTCCGACCTACTTCGACTACAACTGGACCGTGCGCGGCAACATGAACCCTGTGTTGAAAGAGAAGATCAAGAAAGCCTTCCTTGACCTCGACCCGGCCAACCCCGAGCACAAGGCGATCCTTGACCTGCAGGCCGCCAGCCGCTTCATCGAGACCAAGCCTGAGAACTATGTGGGCACCGAGCAGGCTGCGCGCGAGGCTGGCCTGCTCAAGTGACCGCAGCCATTGTGGCTATCCATTTGCACGGTGTGAGCCTGCGCCATGGTCAGGTACGCGCGCTTGATGCGGTCAGCCTGCGTATCGAGCAGGGGGAGCGCGTTGCCATCATCGGGCCGTCAGGGGCGGGCAAGTCCAGCTTGCTGCACCTGATGGCCACGGCCATTCAGCCCGGCAGCGGGTACCTGGAGCTGCTGGGCGAGCAGCCCTGGGTGTTGTCTGCCGGGGCACGTCAGCGCTTGCGGGCGCGGGTCGGCTTGGTGCACCAGGCGCCGCCCTTGCCGCCACGCCAGCGGGTGGTGACGGCGGTACTGGCCGGGCGTCTGGGGCAGTGGGGAGTGCTGCGTGGCTTGCTCAACCTGCTGCACCCCATCGATGTGCCGGGGGCGCGCCGGGTTTTGGCCGAGCTCGGCCTGGCCGACAAGTTGTTCGTGCAGTGCGGGCAATTGTCCGGTGGCCAGTTGCAGCGGGTGGGCATCGCCCGGGTGCTGTATCAGCGGCCGCAGGTGCTACTGACCGACGAGCCAGTGTCGGCCATGGACCCGGTGCTGGCTGACCACAGCCTGGCCTTGCTCAACCGCTATGCCCAGGCCAACGGCGTCACGCTGGTGGCGAGCCTGCATGCCGTAGACCTGGCGCTGGCGCATTTCCCACGGGTAATCGGTATCCGCGAGGGGCAGGTAGTGTTTGACTGCCCGGCCGATGCGGTCACCGAGGCCATGCTGGATGCACTGTACGCGAACGAACAACTGACTTCGCCGCCGACCCAGGGGTCGACCCTGACTGTGCAGATTCCGCGATGCTGAATGCAGAAGCCCGCGACCCGGCCCTGCTGCCGCGGTTGTTGTTGACCTTGCTGGCAGCGGCCGTGCTGTGGCCTGGCATTCAGTTGAGCGAGCTGAACCCATGGGTGCTGCTGCAGGCTGAGAACCGGCAGCAGATCGCCATTTTCACCAGCGCCTTCTGGCCACCGGCACACGATGCGGACTTTCTCGCGTTGCTGTACGAAGCCACTCTGCAGACCCTGGCCGTGGCCACCGCAGGCATGGCGTTGGCATTGCTGCTGGCAGTTCCGGCAGGCCTGCTGGCCAGCCGCGCTTTGTCGTTGCGTGCCGCCTCCCGTGGGGGGCGTGCGGGGGTGCGGTCACGGCTGCTGCGCCTGCCGGTGCGCGGGCTGCTTATATTTTTGCGCAGCGTGCCGGAGATCGTCTGGGCGTTGCTGTTCGTGCGCGCTGTGGGGCTGGGGCCGACGGCAGGCGTGCTGGCGATCGCGATTACCTACAGCGGCATGCTCGGCAAGGTGTACGCCGAGATCTTCGAGTCGGTCGACCAGCGCCCCGCCCATGCCTTGCTGCAGGCGGGCAGTGGCCGGCTGGCGGCGTTTCTCTACGGCATCTTGCCCAATGCCGCATCCGAAGTGGTGTCCTACACCGTGTACCGCTGGGAGTGTGCGGTGCGGGCTTCGGTGGTGATGGGCTTTGTCGGTGCTGGCGGGCTGGGGCAGCAGATCGACCTGTCGATGCGCATGTTCGCCGGTGCCGAGGTGGCGAGCATGTTGCTGACGTTCCTGGTACTGGTGATGCTGGCCGACCTGCTTAGCCGCCTGCTGCGCGGGAGGTTGGCGTGAAACGGGTGATCAATCTCTTGCTGCTGGGTGCTATCGCGGTGGCGGTAGTGGCCTCGTTCGCTTACCTGGAGATGGACCTTAAGGCGTTGGTGGGCAATGGCGGGCTTGGGCAGATGAGCGAGTATGCCGAGCGTTTCCTACACCCGGACCTGACTGCCGGGCACCTGAAGGCAGTGTGGCGTGGGGCGCTGGAAACCCTGGCCATGTCCGGCCTGGGCACCTTGCTGGCGATGGTACTGGGGATGTTGCTGGCACTGCCGGCGGCGGGGCGTTTCGGCTGGCCGTTGCAGGCTGTATCGCGGTTGTTGCTGAATGCGCTGCGGGCCATCCCTGAACTGGTGTGGGCGGCGCTGACGGTGCTGGCGGCCGGCCTTGGGCCGAATGCCGGCACCTTGGCTTTGGCGTTGCATACGGCTGGGGTGCTTGGGCGGCTGTTTGCCGAGGCGCTGGAGAATGCGCCCCCGGAGCCGGCGACGGCGATCCGCTTGCAGGGTGGCAGCCAAGTGGCGGCTTTCTGTTTCGGGACCTTGCCCAACCTGTGGCCGCAATTATTGGCCTACAGTTTGTACCGCTGGGAGAACAACATTCGTATGGCCAGCGTGCTGGGGTTTGTCGGGGCAGGCGGCTTGGGGCAGATGCTGTACACCACCTTGAGCCTGTTCCAGGAGGCCCAGGCCAGCACGGTGATCATTGGCATGCTGGTGCTGGTGTTGCTGGTGGATGTGTTGAGTGATGTGTTGCGCCAGCGTTATGTGCGGGCCTGACAAATACCCGGGGCTGCAGAGCAGCCCCAAACGCTCTCAGGCGTCTACAACCTCGGCACATTGCGCCTCCCGCTGCATCGAATCCAGGTTCCGCTCGATGGTCTCACAAATGGTGTCCATCTGGATCTGGTGCTCACTGAACCTGAACGGGCTCTGCAGATCCGTCCCGATTCGCTCGATGGCCAGCAACATGAATCCCACCACCGTGGAAGCCAGTGGCGTAAACCAGCCCAGCGACTCCACCAGCCCCACCGGCACGATCAGGCAGAACAGGGTGATGAACAGCCGTGGGAAATACACATAGGGGTAGGGCAACGGCGTGTTGGCGATCCGCTCCATGCCACCCTGGGCATTGGACAAGTCCACCAGCGTCGACTCCAGCCGTGCCAGGCGGATGCTGTCCAGCCGCCCAGCCTGGTATTCCCGGGCCAGCAAGGCTGCCGAACCGCCCAGAATGTCATTGGCAAAATTGTTCGAGCGGTTGCGCCGCTCGAACTCTGCCGGTGGAATGAACGCCATCAACTCGTCTGGGCACGCTTCACCCTTCAGGTGCGCCGCCAGGCAGTTCACATAGGCGATATGCCGGCGCAGCAACGTGGCCTTGATCGGGTTCAAGCCATCATCCGGGTCGTCGATCAGCGTCAGCGTTTGCCGCGCAAAGCTGCGCGATCCGTTCACCAACGCGCCCCACAACGTGCGCGCCTCCCACCAGCGGTTGTAGGCGCTGCTGTTGCGAAAACTCACCAGCACCACTAGCGCCGAGCCCAGCAAGGTCAACGGGATCAGCGGCAAAGTGAACTTGCTGTTGAAGAACAGCATGAAGTCGATGGTGACCAGCACATCCCAGATCAGCAGCCAGAACAGCGACCAGCCGATGTAGCCGATGGTTTTCACGACCAGGCGGTACTTGCGGGCGATCAGATCTTTCACGCGGGGTACCTCGAAACGTGGGGGATGCAGGATCGGACGTCGAGGGTCGTAGAAGGTTCGTGTGGCGAATGTTGCAAGGGATTTTGTAGCTGTAGCGAAGGGAAAGGTCTGACGATTTTATGAGATATACCTGAATTCCTCTAAAGGGCGCACAGGTTGATTCTGCTGCTGGTCGGTGGCGACAAGTCCACACAGTCGGTCGACATTCTCAAAGCCAGAAAGCTGCTGAAGGAGATGAAATGAACGAAAAACTGATTCCATTTGATATGGCCGCCTTGTTGGGCAGTGATGAGGCGATCAGTGAGTACCTTAGCCAGGTGCTGGCAGATGGCAACACTGAGGAAATCATTCGAGCACTTGGCCATATTGCTCGCGCACGAGGCATGACACACATTGCTGCGCAGAGCGGACTGGGCAGAGAAAGCCTCTACAAGGCCCTAAGCCCAGGTGCAAAGCCTCGCTTCGATACCGTGCTGAAAGTCATTCGAGCCCTGGGTGTAGACCTTCTGGTTCAGCCTCATGCCGTGGCCCGTTGAATGAGCACCTGCTTCATCTGCACCAGCGCCACTCGTGTGCCATCCCACGCCTGTCGCTCTTCGATGCCGAACGGCACAAAACCCAACTGTGGATAAAGCAGCAAGCCTGCGGTGTTGTGATTGAAACAGGACACCCACACTTCACGGGCGGCGTATTGCTTGCGGGCAAGCGCGATCATGGCGGTTACCAGGTAGCGCGCTACGCCATGGCTGCGCGCGGTAGGGGCCACGACTACATTGCCCAAGGCGCAAACGCAGCCGTGTTCGGCTTTGTAGAAGTTGGCAAAGGCCAGAACATTACCGTTGCCTTCCACCACCGTGGAGCCGCTGCGTTGGGCGATGGCGTCGTTCAGTTGGGCGGGGGTGAGGGGGTAGGTGGCCTTGGGGAACATGTAGAACAATTCGTCCGGGCCCTGCGCAAAACTGCAGATGGCTGGGATGTCGTCGGGATGGACGGGGCGGTGGGTCAGGTGCATGGCAGGTCCTTCTTGCGCTGGCTGCTAGGGCCTCTTCGCGGGCACGCCTGCTCCCACAGGTACAACTCAGGTGTTGGATACTGTGAGCCCTGTGGGAGCGGGCGTGCCCGCGAAGAGGCCATCAGCCTTGCATCATAAGCCGCTTTGCATCGGCAAATGTGCCCAGGCACTGAACTCAAGGCTTGGCCACCACCGCTACATAGCCTTTGACCGAAGCCGGTGCCTGCGGCTTGGCCTTATGCCCCAGCATGTATTGATAACGCCGCCATTCCTTGTCGATCTCGTTGAACGACATGAACACGCTGATGCGCTCCTTGCCGACCAGGTCCGGACGCCTGCCGGCGTCGATCTCGCTGGTGGGGATGATGGCGACGTTGATGCCCACCACCTGGCCGTCATCGGCAAACACCGGCCCGCCCGACATGCCCTTGGTGATAGGGCCGTCGTGCACCGAGTAGAAGACGCTGCCCGGCGTACCTTCAAGCCTTACCAGCGACGGCAGGGCATGGCCCTTGCCTTGCATCGGCATCATGAAGCTGTTGAAACCCACCGCCGTCACGGCCTCCCCAGGCACGTACTGGCGCCAGAGCGGCACGTTGTCGGCTTTGTGCTCGAAGAACACCACGTCACCGAGGCCCTCGTGGACCACGTTGCGCAGGAAGGGGGTGTGTTTGGCGGTTACTGCGTAATCCTCGTTCCACTGGATGGCACTGGCCATCAGCAACATCGGCAGCGGGGCACCGGAGGTCACCACGAAAGCCTGGCTGTAGACGGGGTCTGAAACGTACGACGTTGGCACTCCATTGCACCCACCGAGCAGCATCATTGCTGCCATACAGGGCGCTATTGTTTTCATGGGTCACACTGGGCGTGGTGGGAAGGGGGCGCAACTATGGCTAAGTGCCATTATGCTGGCAATACTTTCGGCATATATCCGATGAATGACAGCTTAAGTGTTAGTCGTGCGTGCGACCAATAGAATGCAGGTATGGCTGCAGGGCTTGGAGTCATTGGGGCGGCGTCAAACTGGCGGGAGCTGGGAGCGGGCGCGCCCGCGCGCACCGGCGTAGCCGGTGCCAACTACCGCGTTGGATTATTCGCGGGCTCGCCCGCTCCCACGGAGATCGCGTCGCGCCCCGAAAGTCGGCTCAGGGCTGTAGCTCTGGCAGCTATGACGCTCGATTTGAGAAATCGCAGACGAAAAAAAACCGACCATAAGGTCGGTTTTTTCCGGATCTTGGTGCCCCGAGGGAGACTCGAACTCCCACTCCTTTCGAAAACGGATTTTGAATCCGCCGCGTCTACCAATTCCGCCATCAGGGCAGTGGCGCGCAGTATAGAGAGGTGCCGCTGGTCGGTCAATCGGCTTTCATGGTCAATTTTCACACATTGGGCTAAACTTCCCGGCCCTGCCGAACCGAACATCATCATGCGCGTCGCCGATTTTTCCTTCGAACTCCCCGATTCCCTGATCGCCCGCCACCCGTTGGCCGAGCGCCATGGCAGCCGTCTGCTGGTGCTCGATGGGCCGACCGGCGCGCTGGCGCACCGGCAATTCCCCGATCTGTTGGACTACCTGCGCCCCGGCGACCTGATGGTGTTCAACAACACCCGGGTGATCCCGGCACGGTTGTTTGGCCAGAAAGCCTCCGGCGGCAAGCTGGAAGTGCTGGTCGAGCGCGTGCTCGACAGCCACCGGGTGCTCGCCCATGTGCGTGCCAGCAAGGCGCCGAAAGTTGGCGCGGTCATCCTCATTGATGGCGGTGGCGAGGCCGAAATGGTCGCGCGCCATGACACGCTGTTCGAGCTGCGCTTCACCGAAGAGGTGCTGCCACTGCTCGACCGCGTCGGCCACATGCCGCTGCCACCCTACATCGACCGCCCCGACGAGGGCGCCGACCGCGAGCGCTACCAGACCGTGTACGCCCAGCGCGCCGGTGCAGTTGCCGCGCCCACGGCGGGCCTGCACTTCGACGAAGCGCTGCTGGAGCAGATCGCCGCCAAAGGCGTGGAGCGGGCCTTCGTTACTCTGCACGTGGGCGCTGGCACCTTCCAGCCAGTGCGGGTCGACAAGATCGAAGACCACCACATGCACAAGGAATGGCTCGAAGTGGGCCAGGATGTGGTCGATGCCATCGAGGCCTGTCGCGCGCGTGGTGGCCGGGTGATCGCGGTCGGCACCACCAGCGTGCGTTCGCTGGAGAGTGCGGCGCGCGATGGTGTGCTCAAGGCGTTCAGTGGCGACACCGACATCTTCATCTTCCCGGGCCGGCCGTTCCATGTGGTCGATGCCCTGGTCACCAACTTCCACCTGCCGGAGTCCACGCTGCTGATGCTGGTCTCGGCGTTCGCCGGTTACCCCGAGACCATGGCTGCCTACGCGGCGGCGGTCGAAAACGGGTACCGCTTCTTCAGTTACGGTGATGCCATGTTCATCACCCGCAATCCGGCGCCACGCGGCCCCGAGGATCAAGCATGAGTCGCACCTGTCGAATGTCCTTCGAACTGCTGGCCACCGACGGCAAGGCCCGTCGTGGTCGCATCACCTTCCCACGTGGCACGGTGGAAACCCCGGCGTTCATGCCGGTGGGTACCTATGGCACGGTCAAGGGCATGCTGCCACGCGATATCGAGGCCATTGGCGCCGAGATGATCCTGGGCAACACCTTCCATCTGTGGCTGCGCCCGGGCACCGAGGTGATCAAGAAGCACAACGGCCTGCATGATTTCATGCAGTGGAAAGGCCCGATCCTCACCGACTCCGGTGGTTTCCAGGTGTTCAGCCTGGGCGCCATGCGCAAGATCAAGGAAGAGGGCGTGACCTTCGCCTCGCCAGTCGATGGCTCGAAGGTCTTCATGGGCCCTGAAGAGTCGATGCAGGTACAGCGCGACCTGGGCTCGGACGTGGTGATGATCTTCGACGAGTGCACCCCGTACCCGGCCGAGCACGACGTGGCACGTACTTCCATGGAACTGTCGCTGCGCTGGGCCCAGCGCTCGAAGAACGCCCATGCCGACAACACGGCGGCGCTGTTCGGCATCGTTCAGGGCGGTATGTACCAGGACCTGCGCATGCGTTCGCTGGAAGGCCTGGAAAACATCGGCTTCGACGGCCTGGCGATCGGTGGCCTGTCGGTGGGCGAACCCAAGCACGAAATGATCAAGGTGCTGGATTACCTGCCGGGCATGATGCCTGCTGACAAACCTCGTTACCTTATGGGGGTAGGCAAACCGGAAGATCTCGTTGAGGGTGTGCGCCGCGGCGTCGACATGTTCGACTGCGTGATGCCTACGCGTAACGCGCGTAACGGCCATCTGTTCGTCGATACAGGGGTGATCAAGATCCGCAATGCGTTCCATCGCCACGATGAATCGCCGCTGGATCCGACCTGTGACTGCTACACCTGCACCAACTTCTCCCGCGCCTATCTCCATCATCTGGACAAGTGCGGCGAAATGTTGAGCAGCATGCTGAATACCATCCACAACTTGCGCCATTACCAGCGCTTGATGGCCGGTTTACGCGAGGCTATTCAACAGGGTAAATTGGCCGCCTTTGTCGACGCCTTCTACGCCAAGCGCGGGCTTCCCGTACCGCCTTTGGACTGATTGTCCGCATCTATTATTAGAAAATTACATTAGGAGTGCCCAATGAGCTTCTTCATCCCCGCCGCATACGCGGACGCTGCAGCACCTGCCGCTGGCCCAGCCGGTACCGGCTTCGAGTGGATTTTCCTGGTCGGTTTCCTGGTCATCTTCTACCTGATGATCTGGCGCCCACAGGCCAAGCGCGCCAAAGAGCAGAAGAACCTGCTCGGCAACTTGCAGAAAGGTGACGAAGTTGTCACCAACGGCGGCATCGCCGGCAAGATCGTCAAGGTTTCCGATGATTTCGTGGTGCTGGAAGTTTCCGACACTGTCGAGCTGAAGTTCCAGAAGGGCGCCATCGCGGCCACCCTGCCAAAAGGTACGCTCAAGGCTATCTGAGTTACCGGTTTTATTTTCCAGTCGGGGCGCGCAAAGCGCCCCGCGTCTTGAACGGGCGGCGTGATGCTGAACAAATACCCTCTGTGGAAATATGCACTGATCGTGCTGGTACTGGTGGTCGGTTTCATTTATTCCGCTCCCAACCTTTACCCGGATGACCCGGCGGTACAGATCAGCGGTGCCAGCTCGGCGCTGCAGGTTAACCAGGCCGACCTCGATCGCGTCAGCAAGGCGCTGGTCGATGCCAAGATCACCGTCAAGGGCGCGAGCCTGGGTGAGAAGGGCAGCGGGCTGATCCGCCTGACCAACCAGGAAGACCAGCTGCCAGCCAAGGATGTGGTGCGCAAGGCACTGGGCGATGATTACGTCGTGGCCCTGAACCTGGCCCAGACGACTCCGCAATGGCTGCGTAACCTGGGTGCAAGCCCGATGAAGCTGGGCCTGGACCTGTCCGGTGGTGTGCACTTCCTGCTGGAAGTGGACATGGACAAGGCCATGACGGCCCGCATGAAAGTCTATGAGGGCGAGGTCAAGACCTTGCTGCGCAAAGAGCGCGTCCGCTACCGCAGCCTGCCTCAGCAGGATGGCGGCATCATGCTGGGCTTCGCTGACGATGCAATCCGCGAACAGGCACGTGCCCTGATCCGCAAGAATTTCAATGATTTCGACCTGACCGCCACCGAGCGCAACGACCTCGCCGTGCTGCGTCTGGCGCTGACTCAGGCAAAAGTTGCCGAGATCCGCGAATACTCGATCAAGCAGAACCTCACCACTGTCCGCAACCGTGTCAACGAGCTGGGCGTGGCTGAACCACTGGTACAGCGCCAGGGCGCCAACCGTATCGTGGTCGAGCTGCCAGGCGTGCAGGACACTGCAGAAGCCAAGCGTATCCTCGGTAAAACCGCCAACCTGGAGTTCCGCTTCGGTGCCGAGCCGGGTGCGTCCAAGGCCACTACCGAAGTGTTCGAGTTCCGCGAAGGCGGCCGCTCTGCTCCGGTCGAGCGTGGCCTGATCATCACCGGTGACCAGGTTACCGACGCCCAGGCCAGCTTTGACGAGCACGGCCGCCCACAAGTGAACATCCGCCTGGATGGCCACGGTGGCGAGCTGATGAGCCGCGCAACGCGCAGCAACGTCGGCCGCAGCATGGCGGTGATCTTCATCGAGCAGAAGCCGGTCACCCGCTATGTGAAGCAGACCGTCGACGGCGTCGAGAAGGACGTTGCCGTACAAAGCTTCGTGGAAGAGAAGAAAATCATCAGCCTGGCGACCATCCAGTCGCCGCTGGGCAGCCAGTTCCGCATCACCGGCCTGAACGGCCAGGGCGAATCGTCCGAGCTGGCCCTGCTGCTGCGTGCCGGTGGTCTGGCCGCGCCGATGTACTTCGCTGAAGAACGTACCATTGGCCCAAGCCTGGGTGCCGACAACATTACCAAGGGTATTGATGCGTCGCTGTGGGGCATGCTGTTCGTCTCGCTGTTCATCATTGCCATCTACCGCGGCTTCGGCGTGATTGCCACCATCGCCCTGGCGGGCAACATGGTGCTGCTGCTGGCGTTGATGTCGCTGCTGGGCGCCACCCTGACGCTGCCGGGTATTGCCGGTATCGTGTTGACCATGGGTATGGCGGTAGACGCCAACGTGCTGATCTTCTCGCGTATCCGCGAAGAGCTGAAAGCCGGCATGTCGGTACAGCGCGCCATCCACGAAGGCTTCAACCGCGCCTATACCGCGATCATCGACGCCAACCTGACCAGCCTGCTGGTCGGCGGCATCCTGTTCGCTATGGGTACCGGCCCGGTCAAGGGCTTTGCGGTCACCATGTCCCTCGGGATTTTCACCTCGATGTTCACCGCCATCATGGTAACTCGCGCAATGGTCAACCTGACCTGTGGCGGGCGTGACATCAAGAAGCTGTGGGTTTGAGGGAGCTGCGATGAAAACCATCAACTTCATGGGCGTGCGCAATGTCGCGTTCGCCATCACCGTGCTCCTCACCGTGCTGGCGCTGTTCAGCTGGTGGCAGAAGGGCCTGAACTTTGGCCTGGACTTCACCGGGGGTACGCTGATCGAGCTGACCTACGAGCGCCCGGCCGACCTCAAGGCGGTACGTGCCGAGCTGGTCGAGTCTGGTTTCCACGATGCCGTGGTGCAGAGCTTTGGTGCTACTACCGACTTGCTGGTGCGTATGCCGGGCGATGACCCGCAACTGGGCAACAAGGTCGCTGCAGCGCTGCAGAAGCTCGGTGGCGACAACCCGGCTGTGGTCAAGCGTGTCGAGTTCGTTGGCCCGCAGGTCGGTGAAGAGCTGCGCGACCAAGGTGGCATGGGCATGCTGCTGGCGTTGGGCGGCATCCTTATCTACCTGGCCTTCCGCTTCCAGTGGAAGTTCGCTGTGGGTGCGATCATTTCGCTGATCCACGACGTGGTGGTCACCCTGGGTATCCTGTCGTTCTTCCAGATTACCTTCGACCTTACGGTGCTGGCGGCAGTACTGGCGATCATTGGTTACTCGCTGAACGACACCATCGTCGTGTTCGACCGGGTGCGTGAGAACTTCCGCGTCATGCGCAAGGCCTCGCTGATCGAGAACATCAACGTTTCGACCACTCAGACCCTGCTGCGTACCATCGCCACCTCGGTTTCGACCTTGTTGGCCATTGCTGCGCTGCTGTTCTTCGGTGGCGACAACCTGTTCGGCTTCTCGCTGGCCCTGTTCATCGGCGTCATGGCCGGTACCTACTCGTCGATCTACATCGCCAACGTGGTACTGATCTGGCTGAACCTGAACAGCGAAGACCTGATTCCGCCGGTCAAGGCTGAAGGTGTGGACGAGCGCCCGTAAGGCCAGTCTCTACGCCGTTGGGCGAGCAAAAAGGCGCGAGTGTTGAACTCGCGCCTTTTTTTTTGCTCCAAGGCTGGGAGAAGCGCGGGTTGATACCCGCTGGTACGATCAGGAGGTTCACGTGAATAAATCAATGCTGGTGGGTGCGGTGCTGGGTGCTGTCGGTGTAACTGCCGGAGGTGCTGTGGCGACCTACAGCTTGGTAAACAAAGGCCCCGAAGTCGCCCAGGTGACTGACGTGCAGCCGATCAAGCAGCAGGTGAAAACCCCGCGTGAAGTGTGCAAGGACGTAGCTGTGACGCGCCAGGCGCCGGTCAAGGACCAGCACCAGATCGCCGGTACCGTGGTCGGTGCCCTGGCGGGCGGCTTGCTGGGTAACCAGATTGGTGGCGGTACTGGCAAGAAGATCGCCACCGTGGCCGGTGCGGTCGGTGGTGGCTATGCCGGTAACAAGGTGCAGGAAGGCATGCAGCAGCGTGACACCTACACCACCACGCAAACCCGTTGTAATACAGTCCATGACATCAGCGAGAAGGTGGTGGGTTACAACGTGACCTATTCCATTGGCGACCAGGTCGGTAAGGTCAAGATGGATCGCGAGCCGGGCTCGACCATTCCGCTGGACAAGAATGGCAAGTTGATCCTGAGCGAAGCAGCCCAGTGATTGATGTTGCCTGAGCAGGCCTCTTCGCGGGCTTGCCCGCTCCCACAGGTACAGCACTGCCCCTGAGGTTGGTGCTATCCCTGTGGGAGCGGGCGAGCCCGCGAAGGGGCCGGTACAGGCAATGCAAAACCATCAGGCAAAAAAAGCACCCCGAGGGGTGCTTTTGCGTTCAGGCAATCCGCGCTTAGCGCTTCATGCTTTCTGGCAGGTGCGGCTGGATAGCAGTCAGCACGGCCTTGAAGCACTTGATGTTGCCTGCAACGATGTGGCCCTTCTCGAGGAAGTCGTGGCCACCGTTGAAGTCGCTCACCAGGCCGCCGGCTTCCTGGATCAGCAGCACGCCGGCTGCCATGTCCCACTCGGACAGGCCCGACTCCCAGAAGGCGTCGAAGCGGCCAGCGGCCACGTAGGCCAGGTCCAGGCTGGCGGAGCCGGCGCGGCGGATGCCTGCGGTCTGGCCGGTCAGGGCGCGGAACATCCCCAGGTAGTTGTCCATGTCGGCCATCTGGCCATCACGGAACGGGAAGCCGGTACCCAGCAGGGCGCCTTCCAGGCTGGTGCGCGAGCTGACGCGCAGGCGGCGGCCATTGAGCTGGGCGCCACGGCCACGGCTGGCGGTGAATTCTTCCTGGCGTACCGGGTCGAGTACCACGGCGTGCTCAAGGCGGCCACGGTATTTGCAGGCAATGCTGACTGCGAAATGGGGGATGCCGCGCAGGAAGTTGGTGGTGCCGTCCAGTGGATCGATGACCCACAGGTAGTCTTTGCCTTCTTCGCCGGTGCCCGCGTGCATGCCCGTCTCTTCACCCTGAATGGAGTGGTTCGGGTAGGCCTTGCGCAGGGCGTCGACGATTTTTTGTTCGGCAGCGCGATCAACTTCGGAAACGTAGTCCTTGGCCTCTTTCTCATCGACCTTGATGGTATCCAAGCGTTCGATGGAGCGGAAAATCAGTTCACTGGCGCTGCGAGCGGCGCGCAGGGCGATATTCAGCATAGGCTGCATGGGCGGGTCACCTGGAGATGTTAAAGAGGAAAGCCGGCCATTCTAGCAGAAAACTTTGAAGGCAGAAGTGTCACATTTGCTTTCATGGCGTTACGCCTGTCGGTTCTGTAAGATCGAAAGCCCTGATTACTGCCTTTGTGAGCACAACACCTTGCTGCAAAATATTCGTGTTGTTCTGGTCAATACCAGCCACCCCGGCAACATCGGCGGCGCTGCGCGTGCCATGAAAAACATGGGCTTGTCGCGCCTGGTGCTGGTGCAGCCGAAAGAATTCCCCGCCCAGGAGGCCAGTGCCCGCGCCTCAGGTGCCGACGATGTGCTGGATAACGCCCAGGTGGTCGACAGCCTTGAGCAGGCGCTGGTCGGCTGTAACCTGGTGATGGGTACCAGCGCCCGCGAGCGCAGTATTCCCTGGCCATTGATCGGCCCGCGCGAGTGCGGCGCCAAGGCGGTAGAGCATGCCAAGGGTGGCGAAGAGATCGCCCTGGTGTTCGGGCGCGAACACGCCGGCCTGACCAACGAAGAACTGCAGCGATGTCACTTCCACGTGCACATTCCCTCCAACCCCGACTTCAGTTCGCTGAACCTGGCTGCCGCTGTGCAGGTGCTCTCTTACGAGGTGCGCATGGCCTCGCTGGCCGCCGGTGAAGCGCCCGCTAAAGTCGAGAAGGTTGACGCCAACGAGCTGGCGACCATGGACGAAATGGAGCTGTTTTATGACCACCTCGAGAAAACTCTGGTGGGCATCGGCTTCCTTGACCCCGCAAAGCCCAAGCACCTGATGCCGCGCCTGCGCCGGCTGTATGGGCGTAGCGCGGTCGAGCGTACGGAATTGAGCATTTTGCGCGGCATCCTTACCGAGACCCAGAAAGTGGTCCGGGGCGAGCCGCATAAACGGAAGGACTGACAGATGTTCGAACGCCTGCGTGAAGATATTCAAAGCGTATTCCACCGTGACCCGGCTGCGCGCAATGCCTTCGAGGTGCTCACCTGCTACCCGGGCATGCATGCCATCTGGCTGCACCGCCTGGGCAATGCCTTGTGGAAGCGTGATTTCAAGTGGCTGGCCCGCCTGGTGTCCAACTTCGGTCGCTGGATGACCGGTATCGAGATCCACCCCGGTGCCACCATTGGCCGACGCTTCTTTATTGACCACGGCATGGGCATCGTCATCGGCGAAACCGCCGAGATCGGCGATGACGTCACCCTTTACCAGGGTGTGACCCTGGGCGGCACCAGCTGGAATAAAGGCAAGCGCCATCCCACCCTGGAAAACGGCGTGGTGGTGGGGGCGGGCGCCAAGGTGCTGGGCCCGTTCACTGTCGGCGCCGGGGCCAAGATCGGCTCCAATGCGGTGGTGACCAAGGCCGTACCGGCCGGCGCCACGGCTGTGGGTATCCCGGGGCGGATCATCGTCAAGAGCGAGGACACCGAAGTCGAGGCCAAGCGCAAGGCCATGGCCGAGAAGATCGGCTTCGATGCCTATGGCGTCAGCGGCGACATGCCCGACCCGGTAGCCCGTGCAATCGGCCAGATGCTCGACCACTTGCAGGCGGTCGACGAGCGGCTGGAGGGTATGTGTGGTGCCCTGACCAAGATGGGTAGCGACTACTGCGCCAAAGAGCTGCCGGCCCTTCCGGAAGACGACTTTACCGAGGTTACCCAGGCGGCCCAGCGCGACACTCAGTCGCATTGATTGCGCCGCGCTGAAATCATAGTGACATACGGGGCGTGTGCGCACGCCCCTCGTCTGCTACAATCGCGCCCGCCTCCCGGATGCAAACCCGACTAAAGCACTAGGTCTAATAGTTGACTTAAATGCTCGGGAATCGCATACTCGCACACATCCCGAAACTCCCGTGGTACCCAATAGCCATGCGACTGACTACCAAAGGCCGATACGCCGTGACTGCCATGCTCGACCTGGCGTTGCACGCGCAGCATGGGCCGGTGTCTCTGGCCGATATTTCCGAGCGCCAGGGCATTTCCCTCTCTTATCTGGAACAGCTGTTCGCCAAGCTGCGCCGCAGCAGCCTGGTTTCCAGCGTGCGTGGTCCAGGTGGCGGCTACCAGCTGTCGCGGGGCATGGAAACCATCCAGGTAGCCCAGGTCATCGACGCGGTCAACGAGTCGGTCGATGCCACCCGTTGCCAGGGCCTTGGGGACTGCCATGCCGGTGATACCTGCCTGACCCACCACCTGTGGTGCGACCTCAGTCAGCAGATCCATGAATTCCTCAGTGGCATCAGCCTGGCCGACCTTGTCATGCGCCGCGAGGTGCAGGAAGTCGCTCAGCGCCAGGACCTGCGTCGTGTTGCAGGCCGAACCGCCCAGCTGGACAAGATTGAGACGTCAGCCGTCGATTGATCCCCCTGGGACGACGAGCGACGCCACCGCCTGATAGGAGAGACAAATGAAGTTGCCGATCTACCTCGATTACTCCGCGACCACCCCGGTCGACCCACGCGTAGCCCAGAAGATGGCCGACTGCCTGCTGGTTGACGGGAACTTCGGTAACCCGGCCTCGCGCTCCCACGTCTTTGGCTGGAAGGCTGAAGAAGCGGTCGAGAACGGTCGCCGCCAGGTGGCCGAGCTGATCAACGCCGATCCGCGCGAAATCGTCTGGACCAGTGGTGCCACCGAGTCCGACAACCTTGCACTGAAAGGTGTCGCGCACTTCTATCAGACCAAGGGCAAGCACATCATCACCTCCAAGATCGAGCACAAGGCGGTCCTGGATACCGCTCGCCAGCTGGAGCGTGAAGGTTTTGAAGTCACCTACCTGGAACCGGGCGAAGACGGCATCGTCACCCCGGCCATGGTAGAAGCGGTGCTGCGCGACGACACCATCCTGGTCTCGCTGATGCACGTGAACAACGAAGTCGGCTCGATCAACGACATCGCCGCCATCGGTGAACTGACCCGTTCGCGCGGCGTACTGTTCCACGTCGACGCCGCCCAGTCGGCCGGCAAGGTCGAAATCGACCTGCAAAAGCTGAAAGTCGACCTGATGTCGTTCTCTGCGCACAAGGTCTACGGCCCTAAAGGCATCGGCGCGCTGTACGTCAGCCGCAAGCCGCGCGTGCGCCTGGAAGCCATGGTTCACGGTGGTGGTCACGAGCGCGGCATGCGTTCGGGCACCCTGCCAACCCACCAGATCGTCGGCATGGGCGAAGCGTTCGCCATTGCCAAGCAGGAAATGGCCGCAGAAAACGTGCGCATCAAGGCCCTGAGCGACCGCTTCTTCAAGCAGGTCTCGGACCTTGAAGAGCTTTACGTCAACGGCAGCCAGACTGCCCGCGTGCCACATAACCTGAACCTGAGCTTCAACTACGTCGAAGGCGAATCGCTGCTGATGTCGCTGAAGGACATTGCCGTATCGTCCGGTTCGGCGTGCACCTCCGCTTCGCTCGAGCCGTCGTATGTACTGCGTGCTCTGGGCCGTAACGACGAACTGGCACACAGCTCGATCCGCTTCTCCTTCGGCCGCTTCACCAGCGAAGAAGAAGTCGACTACGCCGCGCAGGAAGTCTGCAAGGCAGTCAACAAACTGCGCGAACTGTCCCCGCTGTGGGACATGTACAAAGACGGCGTCGACATCTCCAAGATCGAGTGGGCCGCCCACTAAGCAGTCGCCGGCAAGAGCGGCTCCCTGATGAGGAAGGAATTGCACCATGGCATACAGTGAAAAGGTCATCGACCACTACGAAAACCCACGCAACGTCGGCAAGATGAATGCCGAGGATCCGGATGTCGGTACCGGCATGGTCGGCGCCCCAGCGTGCGGCGACGTGATGCGTCTGCAGATCAAGGTCAACGAGCAGGGCGTTATTGAAGACGCCAAGTTCAAGACCTACGGCTGCGGTTCGGCCATCGCTTCCAGCTCCCTCGCCACCGAGTGGATGAAGGGCAAGACCCTGGACGAAGCCGAAACCATCAAGAACACCCAGCTGGCCGAAGAACTGGCGTTGCCGCCGGTCAAGATCCACTGCTCGGTACTCGCCGAAGATGCCATCAAGGCAGCTGTACGCGATTACAAACAGAAGAAAGGCTTGATCTAAGTCGCCTGTTGCGAGGTAAGGAGTCCTGATGGCTATCAGCATGACAGAAGCCGCCGCCAACCACATTCGCCGCTCCCTCGACGGGCGCGGCAAGGGTGAAGGCATTCGCCTGGGCGTGCGCACCACCGGTTGCTCGGGCCTGGCCTACGTGCTGGAGTTCGTCGACGAAATGGCGGACGAAGACACCGTGTTCGAGAACCATGGCGTGAAGGTGATCATCGATCCCAAGAGCCTGGTCTACCTCGACGGCACCGAGCTGGATTTCGTCAAGGAAGGGTTGAACGAAGGCTTCAAGTTCAACAACCCCAACGTGCGCGGTGAATGTGGCTGCGGCGAAAGCTTCAACGTTTGAGGCTGGCTGTGGGTACTCCTTGTCATTACGCATTGTTTGACCTCCAGCCAAGCTTCCGCCTGGATCTCGACAAGCTGGCCACTCGCTATCGCGAGCTGGCCCGCGAAGTCCATCCCGACCGCTTTGCCGACGCTTCCGAGCGCGAGCAGCGCGTAGCGCTGGAAAAGTCCGCAGCCCTCAACGACGCCTACCAGACGCTGCGCAGTGCGCCGCGTCGTGCCCGCTATTTGCTGGCCATCAGCGGCCATGAAGTGCCTCAGGAAGTCACGGTCCACGACCCGGAATTCCTGTTGCAGCAGATGGAGTTGCGTGAAGAGCTAGAAGAGCTGCAGGACGAAGCCGACCTTGACGGTGTCGGTGTGTTCAAAAAGCGCCTCAAGGCCGCCCAGGACACGCTGAACGAGGACTTTGCCGCCTGCTGGGATGCCCCAGGCGAGCGCGAAAAGGCCGAGCGCCTGATGCGCCGTATGCAGTTCCTCGACAAGCTCGCCCAAGAAGTGCGCCAACTGGAAGAGCGCCTCGACGATTAACCCGGTGCTGCCCGTGATGGCACCTAAGGTATTCAGATAAGCATGGCCCTACTGCAGATTGCCGAACCCGGTCAAACCCCTCAGCCGCATCAGCGCCGCCTGGCGGTGGGGATCGACCTGGGTACCACCAACTCTCTGGTCGCTGCACTGCGCAGCGGTCGTAGCGAGCCCCTGCCTGATGCGCAGGGTAACGTCATTCTGCCGTCCGCGGTGCGCTACCTCGAAGGGCGCATCGAAGTGGGGCAGGCTGCACGTGATGCTGCTTCCAGCGACCCGCTGAACACTGTGCTGTCGGTCAAACGCCTGATGGGGCGCGGCCTGGCCGACGTCAAGCAACTGGGCGAGCAGCTGCCTTACCGCTTTGTTGGCGGTGAGTCGCACATGCCGTTCATCGACACCGTGCAGGGGCCGAAAAGCCCGGTGGAAGTGTCCGCCGATATCCTAAAGGTGCTGCGCGAACGCGCCGAAGCGACCCTGGGTGGCGAGCTGGTAGGCGCGGTGATCACAGTGCCGGCCTATTTCGACGACGCCCAGCGCCAAGCCACCAAGGACGCTGCGCGCCTGGCCGGTCTGAACGTGCTGCGCCTGCTCAACGAACCGACCGCCGCCGCCGTTGCCTATGGCCTGGACCAGAACGCCGAAGGCGTGGTGGCCATCTATGACCTGGGCGGCGGTACCTTCGATATTTCCATCCTGCGCCTGACCGCCGGTGTATTCGAAGTGCTGGCTACCGGTGGCGATACCGCCCTGGGTGGTGACGATTTCGACCACGCCATTGCCAGCTGGATCATCGAACAGGCTGGCCTGTCGTCCGATCTGGACCCGGCCACCCAGCGTGCGTTGCTGCAAACTGCCTGCGCCGCCAAGGAAGCCCTGACCGACGCCGACGTGGTCAGCGTCAGCCATGGCAGCTGGCAGGGCGACCTGAGCCGCACCGCCTTTGAGGCGATGATCGAGCCGTTGGTTGCCCGCAGCCTCAAAGCCTGCCGCCGCGCCGTGCGCGACAGTGGTGTCGAGCTCGAAGAAGTCAGTGCTGTCGTCATGGTCGGTGGTTCGACCCGTGTGCCGCGTGTGCGCGAAGCGGTGGGTGCGCTGTTCGGTCGCGCCCCGATGACCTCGATCGACCCCGACCAGGTCGTCGCCATTGGCGCCGCCATTCAGGCCGACACCCTGGCCGGTAACCGCCGCGAAGGTGGCGAACTGCTGCTGCTTGATGTCATTCCACTGTCGCTTGGTCTTGAGACCATGGGCGGGCTGATGGAAAAGGTGATCCCGCGCAACACCACCATTCCGGTGGCACGTGCCCAGGAGTTCACGACTTATAAAGATGGCCAGTCGGCCATGATGATCCACGTCCTGCAAGGCGAGCGCGAGCTGATCAGCGACTGCCGCTCGCTGGCACGTTTCGAGCTGCGCGGTATCCCGGCGATGGTTGCCGGTGCTGCGAAAATCCGCGTCACCTTTCAGGTGGATGCCGACGGCCTGCTCAGCGTTGCTGCCCGCGAACTGGGTTCGGGCGTGGAAGCCAGCATTCAGGTCAAGCCGTCCTACGGCCTGACCGACGGCGAAATCGCCCGTATGCTCAAGGACTCCTTCGAACACGCAGGTTCCGACAAGCAGGCCCGCCAGTTGCGCGAGCACCAGGTGGACGGCGAGCGCCTGCTCGAAGCGGTACAAGGCGCCCTGGACGCCGACGGAGAGCGCCTGCTCAGCAGTGACGAGCGCGATGCCATTGCATTCCAGATGCAGGAACTACGTGATTTGCTCGCCGGCACCGATGGCCCAGCCATCGAGCAACAGACCAAGCGTCTGTCGCAGGTGACCGACGCATTTGCCGCCCGTCGCCTTGATTCGACGGTCAAAGCCGCACTGGCCGGGCGCAACCTGAATGAGATCGAGGAGTAACCGATGCCGCTGGTGACATTCCTGCCGCACGAGAAGTTTTGCCCCGAGGGGCTGACCGTGGAGGTGCCGACCGGGACCAACATCCTGGAACTGGCCCACGATCATCACATCGAGATGGAAAGCGCCTGCGGCGGCGTCAAGGCCTGTACCACGTGCCACTGCATCGTGCGCAAAGGTTTCGACTCGCTTGAAGAAGCCGACGAGCTGGAAGAGGACATGCTGGACAAAGCCTGGGGCCTGGAAGCGCAGTCGCGCCTGGGTTGCCAGGTGGTTGTCGCTGACGAAGACATCGTCATCGAGATCCCCAAGTATTCGCTCAACCACGCCGCCGAAGCGCCGCACTGAGGTTAGCCGCATGAGTCTGAAATGGATTGATGTACTTGAGATCGCCATCCAGCTTGCAGAAAGCAAGCCGGACGTTGATCCTAAATATGTGAATTTCGTCGATCTGCACCGCTGGGTGCTGGCATTGCCAGAATTTAGCGACGATCCGTCACGCGGCGGTGAGAAAGTGCTCGAGGCCATCCAGGCGGCCTGGATTGACGAAGCCGACTAAGCGTCACGCTGCAGGTTAGGCAATCCCCTGGAACCCGCGTATAATTCGCGGGTTTAATTTTTCGTAACACTCAAATTCTGGAGTTTTCCATGGCTGTTCAACGTACTTTCTCGATCATCAAGCCTGACGCCGTTGCCAAAAACGTGATCGGCAAGATCACCACTCGCTTCGAAGACGCCGGCCTGAAAATCGTTGCCTCGAAAATCAAGCAACTGTCCAAAGCCGAAGCCGAAGGCTTCTACGCTGAGCACAGCGCTCGCGGCTTCTTCGGTGACCTGGTTGCCTTCATGACTTCCGGCCCGGTCGTTGTTCAGGTTCTGGAAGGCGAAAACGCCATCGCTCTGAACCGTGAGCTGATGGGCGCTACCAACCCTAAAGAAGCTGCTGCCGGCACCATCCGTGCTGACTTCGCCGAGTCGATTGACGCCAACGCCGTTCACGGTTCGGACTCCGAAGCTGCTGCTGCTCGCGAAATCGCTTACTTCTTCGCTGCTACCGAGGTAACCACTCGCTAAGCGAAAGCTTACGGGTGAGGGTGAATCCATGACGACATCTACTGGCAAAATCAACCTGTTGGGTCTGACCCAGCCGGAAATGGAACAATTCTTCGACTCGATCGGGGAAAAACGCTTCCGTGCCGGCCAGGTGATGAAATGGATTCACCATTTTGGCGTGTCCGACTTTGCGGACATGACCAACGTAGGCAAGGTCTTGCGCGAAAAGCTCGAGGCCGTTGCCGAGATTCGACCACCAGAAGTGGTCAGTGAAGACATTTCCGCCGATGGCACCCGCAAGTGGGTGATTCGCGTTGCCTCCGGCAGCTGCGTCGAGACGGTCTACATCCCCACCGACGATCGCGGCACCCTGTGCGTATCGTCGCAAGCCGGCTGTGCCCTGGATTGCAGCTTCTGCTCCACCGGCAAGCAAGGCTTCAACAGCAACCTCACCGCCGCCGAAGTCATTGGCCAGGTGTGGCTTGCCAACAAATCTTTCGGGACCGTTCCTGCCAAAGTCGACCGCGCAATTACCAACGTGGTCATGATGGGCATGGGCGAGCCTTTGCTGAACTTCGACAACGTCATCGCCGCCATGAAAATCATGATGGATGACCTGGGCTATGGCATTTCCAAGCGTCGCGTCACCCTGTCCACCTCGGGCGTGGTGCCGATGATCGACGAACTGGCCAAGCACATCGACGTGTCGCTGGCCCTGTCGCTGCACGCTCCAAACGACGAACTGCGCAACAAGCTGGTACCGATCAACAAGAAGTACCCGCTGAAAGTGCTGCTGGAATCGTGCATGGGCTACATGTCCACCCTGGGTGGCAAGCGGGTGCTCACCGTCGAGTACACCCTGCTCAAGGACGTCAATGACCAGCCTGAGCATGCCAAGCAGATGATCGAGTTGCTGCGCGACGTACCGTGCAAGATCAACCTGATCCCGTTCAACCCGTTCCCGCACTCGGGCTACGAGCGGCCAAGCAACAACGCCATTCGTCGATTCCAGGACCTGCTGCACCACGGTGGTTTCAACGTGACCACCCGCACCACCCGTGGCGAGGACATCGATGCTGCCTGTGGCCAGCTGGTGGGCCAGGTCAACGACCGTACCCGCCGCAGTGAGCGTTACATCGCAGTTCGCCAGCTTTCTGCGGACGTCGAGCTGCAAGACAGCGCCGCCAGCCACTGACCGGGACCTTGCCCATGAGCCTGCGCGCCGCGCTGTCGATCCTTGCGCTTTCGCTGCTGGCAGGCTGCGTGTCGGGCGGCGCGAGCGACCCGCTCGCCAGCCGCCAGGGCAGGGCGGATGCAGGGCGGGCATATGTTCAGCTTGGCCTGGGTTATTTGCAACAGGGTTTGACCGAGCAGGCCAAGGCGCCGCTGGGCAAGGCGCTGGCCATAGACAGCACCGATGCTAACGCGCACGCCGCCCTGGCGCTGGTGTTTCAAGCCGAGGCCGAGCCGGCACTGGCCGAGACCCACTTTCGCAAAGCCCTGCAGGTCAGCCGCGGCGACACGCGAATTCGCAACAACTACGGCAGTTTCCTTTATGCTCAGGGGCGATTTGCCGAGGCCGAACAGATGTTTCGCCTGGCCAGTGGCGATACCCTGTATCCTGAGCGCTCACGCGTGTACGAGAACCTCGGCCTGACCGCCCTGAAGCTTGAACGCCGCGATCAGGCGCACGCGTATCTGCTGAAAGCGTTGCAACTCAACCAGCGGCAACCGAAAGCGTTGCTGGAAATGGCTGAGTTGTCCTACGAAAACAGGCATTATGTGCCGGCCCGGGACTACTACGATCGTTTCAGCCAATTGAGCGACCACGATGCCCGTAGTCTGCTGCTGGGCAGCCGCCTTGCCAGGGTGTTCGACGAGCAGGGCACACTGGCCGAGCTGGGCCAGCAATTACAACGACTTTATCCCGGTACGCCGGAATATCAGCAATACCTGTCGGAGCAACGATGAACGCCGCGCATCCCGAAGTAGCAGTAGCGCCTGGCCAGAACCCCGGTGAGCTTTTGCGCCTGGCCCGTGAGAAACGGGACTGGTCTCAAGCCGAGGTGGCCCGCAAGCTCAACCTTACTGTCAGTTCGTTGAACCATGTGGAAACCGGCGCCTTCGACAAGCTGCCCGGTCATACCTTCGCCCGTGGCTATATTCGCGCCTATGCCAAATTGATGGACCTTGACCAGGCCACCCTGGTAGAGGCCTTTGACCGTTACACCGGTACCCACGCCAAAGGCAGCGATGTGCACTCGCTGGGCCGTATCGAAGAACCGGTACGCCTGTCGCACAATATCCTGCGCGGCGTCAGCCTGCTGTTGCTGGTGGCTGTGGTCGGCGGAGGCTTCGTCTGGTGGCAGGACCAGGGCAGCCTGCGTGGCAAGGACCTGGCCAAGATGGCCCTTGAGCACGTCGAAGTCGAAAGTGCCGATGGCACCACCCAGATTCACCCGCTTGACGAGCCTGAAGATCAGGCTGTTACCGCTGGCCAGCAGCCTGAAAGCGCGCCGCTGGCACTGGAACAGGGCACTGCCGAGCAGCCTGCCGCTGCCGCCGAACAGGCGCCGGCAAACCCGGCGCCGACGGCTGCTGCAGCACCCGTCCAGCAGGTGCCTGCGCAACCTGCAGCCAGCGTAGCGCCTGCTCCGGTAGCACCGGCTACTCCTGCGCCGGCCGCCGTTGCGCCTGTAACGCCCGCAGCCGCGGTGGCCGCCACTGAGCCAGCCGCAGTACCGGCAGGCAGTGCCAAGGTCGCGATCCAGTTCACCGCCGATTGCTGGACCCAGGTGTCCGATGGCAACGGCAAGGTGCTGTTCAGCGCTGTCAAGCGCAAGGGGGACAACCTCGAACTGACCGGCAAGCCGCCGTTCGCGGTGCGCCTGGGCTTTGCCCGGGGAGCCCAGGTCAGCTACAACGGCCAGGCCGTCGACGTTGCCCCGTTCACCAGTGGCGAGACTGCTCGCCTGAAGTTGGGACAGTAAGTCATGCACGGCGAATCTCCGATCAAACGTCGCGAATCCCGCAAAATCTGGGTTGGCAATGTGCCGGTGGGTGGTGATGCGCCCATCGCGGTGCAGAGCATGACCAACACCGACACCAACGATGTGGCCGCCACCGTGGGGCAGATCCAGCGGCTGGTCGATGCCGGCGTGGACATCGTGCGTGTTTCGGTGCCAGACATGGACGCCGCCGAAGCGTTTGGCAAGATCAAGCAACTGGTCAGTGTGCCGCTGGTCGCCGACATCCACTTCGACTACAAGATCGCCCTGCGCGTGGCCGAACTGGGCGTTGATTGCCTGCGCATCAACCCGGGCAACATCGGCCGTGAAGACCGTGTACGCGCTGTGGTCGATGCCGCTCGTGACCGCGGTATCCCGATCCGTATCGGCGTTAACGCCGGTTCGCTGGAAAAAGACCTGCAGAAAAAGTACGGCGAGCCGACCCCGGCCGCGCTGGTGGAGTCTGCCCTGCGCCACGTCGAGCACCTCGACCGCCTGAACTTCCAGGACTTCAAGGTCAGCGTCAAAGCCTCCGACGTGTTCATGGCCGTCGAAGCCTACCGCCTGCTGGCCAGGCAGATCGTGCAGCCACTGCACCTGGGCATCACCGAAGCCGGTGGCCTGCGTTCGGGCACGGTGAAATCCGCCGTCGGCCTAGGTATGCTGCTGGCCGAAGGCATTGGCGATACTATCCGTATCTCGCTGGCGGCCGACCCTGTCGAAGAAGTGAAAGTCGGCTACGACATCCTCAAGTCGCTGCACCTGCGTTCGCGTGGCATCAACTTCATCGCCTGCCCGAGTTGCTCGCGGCAGAACTTCGATGTGGTCAAGACTATGAACGAGCTGGAAGGGCGCCTGGAAGACCTGCTGGTGCCGCTGGATGTAGCGGTGATCGGTTGTGTGGTCAACGGCCCCGGCGAAGCCAAGGAAGCCCATGTGGGCCTCACCGGCGGCACGCCGAACCTGATCTACATCGACGGCAAGCCGGCGCAGAAGCTGACCAATGACAACCTGGTCGATGAGCTGGAAAGGCTCATCCGCCAAAAAGCGGCCGAAAAGGTCGAGGCCGACGCGGCGCTGATCGCCCGTGGCTGACACACAGAATTCGTAAGGACTTTTCGTGAGCAAATCGCTGCAAGCCATCCGTGGCATGAACGACATCCTGCCAGAACAGTCGCCCCTGTGGCGCTACTTCGAAGGCACCGTGGCCGGCCTGCTGGACACCTACGGGTACAGCCAGATCCGCACGCCGATCGTCGAGTTCACCGAGCTGTTCAAGCGCTCGATCGGTGAAGTGACCGATATCGTCGAAAAAGAGATGTACACCTTCGAGGACCGCAACGGCGATTCGCTGACCCTGCGCCCCGAAGGCACCGCCGCATGCGTGCGCGCCGTGCTGGAACATGGCATCACCGGCAACGGCCAGGTGCAGAAACTGTGGTACATCGGCCAGATGTTCCGCCACGAGCGCCCGCAAAAAGGCCGCTACCGCCAGTTCCACCAGATTGGCGTGGAAGTGTTCAACCTGGACGGGCCGGACATCGATGCCGAGCTGATCATGCTGACCTGGCGCCTGTGGGGCCTGCTGGGCATTCAGGACGCGGTCAAGCTGGAGCTCAACAGCCTGGGTACCAGCGAAGCCCGCGCGCGCTACCGTGACGCGCTGGTCGAGTTCCTCTCGGCGCGCCTGGAGCAACTGGACGAAGACAGCCAGCGCCGCCTGAAGAGCAACCCGCTGCGCATCCTCGACAGCAAGGACCAGAACACCCAGGCGGTGCTGGTCGGTGCGCCGAAGCTGGAAGACTACCTGGACGAAGAGTCGCGCGTGCACTTCGAGGGCCTCAAGGCCCGCCTGGACGCCGCTGGCATTCCGTTCGTGATCAACACCAAGCTGGTGCGTGGCCTGGACTACTACAGCAAGACTGTGTTCGAGTGGGTGACCGACAAGCTGGGTGCCCAAGGCACCGTATGCGCCGGCGGCCGCTACGATGGCCTGGTCGAGCAGATGGGCGGCAAGCCGACCCCGGGCGTTGGCTTCGCCATGGGTATCGAGCGCCTGATCCTGCTGCTGGAAACCCTCGGCAAGGTGCCGGAGGCCATCAACCGCCAGATCGACGTTTACCTGTGCGCCTTTGGTGAGCAGGCAGAGCTGGCAGGCCTGCGCCTGTCCGAAGGCCTGCGTGACCGCCTGCCGGGCCTGCGCCTGGCAGTCAACGCTGGCGGCGGTAGCTTCAAGAGCCAGTTCAAGAAAGCCGACAAGAGCGGCGCACTGTTCGCGCTGATCCTCGGTGACGACGAACTGGCCAAGCAGGAAATCGGCTTGAAGCCCCTGCGTGGTCAGGGCGAACAACAGAACATTGCCTGGGATGCTCTTGCAGAGCACCTGGAAACCGCGATCGCGCAGGCGTAACGCGGTTCAACAAGCGAATAGGCGAAAAGGAGTATTGGGGTGTCGAGTACCGATGATGATGACCTGGCAGGGGTCAAGGACTGGTGGAACCGTAACGGCAAGCCGCTGCTGACCGGCGCATTGCTGGCGGGCGTGGTGGTGTTGGGCTGGAATACCTGGCACAAGTACCAGAACAACCAGTCGCAAGGTGCCTCGCAGCTGTATCAGGCCTTGCTTGAGACCAGCCTGACGCCGACTGGCCAGCCAGACGCCACCAAGGTTGCAGAGCTGGCCGGCAAGCTCAAGAGCGAGTTCGGCGGTACCGCCTATGCCCAGTACGGCAGCCTGTTCGTGGCCAAGGTCGCGGTCGAGAGCGGCAAGCTCGACGACGCTGCTGCCGAGCTCAAAGGTGTGCTGGACAAGCCGGCCGACGTGACCCTGGGCGAGATTTCGCGCCAGCGTCTGGCTCGCGTGCTGGCAGCCCAGAACAAGGCCGAGGATGCCCTCAAGCTGCTCGACGGCGACGCCGACAAAGCGTTCCTGGCCAGCCGTGAAGAGTTGAAGGGCGACCTGCTGGTGCAGCTGGGCCGCGCCGACGACGCGCACAGCGCTTACGAAAAAGCCAAGGCTGCGCTGTCTGATGAAGCGGCGGTCGGTGGCCTGCAATTGAAGCTGGATGACCTGGCTAAAGGGGACGCGTAAGTGATCGGTTGGAAACATGCAGCAGTGCTGACCCTGGCCGTACTGGCCGCTGGTTGCAGCAGCAACAGCAAGAAGGAACTGCCCCCGGCCGAGCTGACCAAGTTCACCGAGGAAGTGGTGCTGAAGAAGCAGTGGAGCCGTTCGATCGGTGACGGCCAGGGTGAAACCTACAACACCCTGGTACCGGCTATCGAGAACGACCGTATCTATGCGTCCGACGTCAACGGCGAAGTCTTCGCCCTTGATCGCATCACCGGCGACGTGGTGTGGAAGAAGGACCTGGAGCTGCAGGTTTCCGGCGCTGTTGGCGTGGGCTACGGCCTGGTCATGCTCGGCACCCTCAAGGGTGAAGTCATCGCCCTGGATTCCAGCACCGGTGAAGAGCGTTGGCGCTCGCGCGTGACCAGTGAAGTGCTGGCCCCGCCTGCCAACAACGGTGACGTGGTGGTAGTGCAGACCCAGGACGATCGCCTGATCGGCCTGGATGCCGCCACTGGCGACCGCCGCTGGATCTACGAAAATACCCCGGCCGTACTGACCCTGCGTGGCACCGGTGCGCCGATTGCTACCAACCGTCTGGCCGTTGCTGGCCTGTCCACCGGCAAGGTGGTTGCGGTAGACATCAACAACGGTGTGCCGGTGTGGGAAAGCCGCGTGGCTATCCCTAAGGGCCGCTCCGAACTGGACCGCGTAGTTGATATCGACGGCGGCTTGCTGCTGTCTGGTGGTACCCTGTACGTCAGCACCTACCAGGGCCGTGTTGCGGGCCTGGACCTGGAAAGCGGCCGCGAGCTGTGGCAGCGTGATGCCTCCAGCTACGTGGGTGTCGCCCAGGGCTTTGGTAACGTCTATGTCAGCGAAGCCTCTGGCACTGTCGAAGGTGTCGACGAGCGTTCGTCCAGCGCCTTGTGGAGCAATGACAGCATGGCTCGCCGCCAGCTGACTGCGCCGGAAGTGTTCTCCAGCTATGTGGCTGTGGGCGACTTTGAGGGTTACCTGCACCTGCTGAGCCAGGTGGACGGCCGCTTCGTCGGCCGTGAGCGTATCGACAGCGATGGCCTGCGCGCCCGCCCACTTGTGGTCGGCGACACCATTTATGTCTTCGGCAACAGCGGCAAGCTCGAGGCACTGACCATCCGCTGAAGCTATGCTTGAAGCCTTGGCGGGTTTCAAGCCGCGGCGTAGGACACGCCGCCCAAACTCCGGCCGCTGCCTTGCAGCGGCCTTTGCATTTTCAAGAATTCGAGAGTGGAGAGCCGATGGTTCCCGTAATTGCCCTGGTGGGCCGCCCGAACGTCGGCAAATCCACCATGTTCAACCGCCTGACCAAAACCCGCGATGCCATCGTGGGTGACCTGTCGGGCCTGACCCGTGACCGCCAGTATGGTGATGCCAGCTGGCAGGGTCGTTCCTTCATCCTGATCGACACCGGCGGTATTACCGGTGACGAAGTGGGCATGGACGAGAAAATGGCCGAGCAGTCGCTCATGGCCATTGAAGAAGCCGACTATGTGCTGTTCCTGGTCGACGCCCGCGCCGGCATGACCGCCGCTGACCAGATGATTGCCGAGCACCTGCGCAAGCGCAACAAGTCGGCGATTCTGGTTGCCAACAAGATCGACAACATCGACCCTGATGTGGCGCGTGCCGAGTTCTCGCCGATGGGTATGGGCAACGCCATTCCAGTGGCGGGCTCCCAAGGCCGTGGTATAAACGCCCTGATGGAAGCTGTGCTTGGCCACGTGCCGCGCGATGCCGAGGAAGAAGCCCTCGACCAGGACGTCGCCGAAGGCGAGGAAGCCGCACGCATTCCTGGCCCAAGCGAGAAAGATGGCATCAAGATCGCCATCATCGGCCGCCCGAACGTGGGCAAGTCGACCCTGGTCAACCGCATGCTCGGCGAAGAGCGTGTGGTGGTCTACGACGAACCAGGCACCACCCGCGACAGCATCTACATCCCGTTCGAGCGTGATGGTGACAAGTACACCTTCATCGACACCGCCGGGGTGCGCAAGCGCGGCAAGATCCACGAGGAAGTCGAGAAGTTCTCGGTGGTCAAGACGCTGCAGGCGATCAAGGACGCCAACGTCGTCATTTTCGTCATGGATGCCCGTGAAGGGGTGGTCGACCATGACCTGAACCTGCTGGGCTTTGCCCTTGAAGCCGGCCGCGCCATTGTCATCGCACTGAACAAGTGGGACGGCATGGAGTCGGGTGAGCGCGCCTACGTGAAGACCGAGCTGGAGCGCCGGCTGTTCTTCGTCGACTTTGCCGACATCCACTTCATCTCGGCCTTGCATGGCACCGGCGTGGGCAACCTGTACAAGTCAGTGCAGGCTGCGTTCACCTCGGCTGTGACCCGCTGGCCAACCAGCCGCCTGACTCAAATCCTTGAAGATGCGGTGAGCGAGCACCAGCCGCCGCTGGTCAACGGCCGCCGCATCAAGCTGCGCTATGCCCACCTTGGTGGTGCCAACCCGCCGCTGATCGTGATCCACGGCAACCAGACCGACAGCATTCCCAAGTCGTACTCGCGTTACCTGGAAAACACCTACCGCCGCGTGCTGAAGCTGGTCGGTACGCCGATCCGTATCGAGTACAAGGGCGGTGAGAACCCGTACGAGGGCAAGAAGAACACCCTCACCGACCGCCAGGTCAACAAGAAGCGCCGCTTGATGTCGCACCACAAGAAGGCCGAGAAGAAGCGCCGCGACAAGCGCTGATACCGCGTCTGCCGCTTCGCGGCTGAAGCCGCTCCCACAGCCACTGCACTGTCCTCAAGCATTGTGCGATCCCTGTGGGAGCGGGTTCATCGAGGCGTCGAACCGCCGCGAAGCGGCCCTTTGATCCAAAGCAATCATCCTATTGTTTCAACCTTTTTCCTGACTGCTCGATCCGCTATGCTCGGGTTCCACCCCGTGCCGGATACACCCCAGGAAAGAGGGCTCCATGATCCGCAGCAAACTGCCGAATGTCGGCACGACCATCTTCACCACCATGTCCCAGCTCGCCGTGCAGACCGGCGCGCTCAACCTGTCCCAGGGTTTCCCTGACTTCAACGGCCCGCAGGCCCTGCTCGATGCAGTGGGCCGACATGTGGCTGCCGGGCATAACCAGTATTCGCCGATGACCGGCCTGCCGGCCTTGCGTCAGCAGGTAGCGGCCAAGGTCCAGCGGTTGTACGGGGCCGAGGTGGATGCCGACCAGGAAGTGACCATCACCCCCGGTGCCACCGAGGCAATTTTCTGCGCCATTCAGGCGGTGATCCATGCCGGCGACGAGGTAATCGTATTCGACCCTTGTTACGACAGCTACGAGCCGTCCGTGGAGCTGGCTGGCGGCCGCTGCGTGCATGTGCAACTGAGCGACGGCAATTTCCGTATCGACTGGCAGAAGTTCAGCGATGCCCTGAGCCCGCGCACGCGTATGGTCATCCTCAATTCGCCGCACAACCCCAGCGGCGCGCTGATCACCCGCGACGACCTTGACCAACTGGCCCGTCTGATCGCCGACCGCGATATCTACCTGGTCAGCGATGAAGTGTATGAGCACCTGGTCTACGACGGCGTAAGCCACGCCAGCGTGCTGGCCCACGAGCAGTTGTACGCGCGCGCCTTCGTGGTCAGCTCGTTTGGCAAGACCTACCACGTCACTGGCTGGAAGACCGGCTACGTGATTGCGCCCCCGGCGTTGAGCGCAGAGCTGCGCAAGGTGCACCAGTACGTCAACTTCTGTGGCGTGACACCGCTGCAGTGCGCCCTGGCCGATTTCATGGCCGAGCACCCCGAGCACATCGATGAGCTGCCGGCGTTCTACCAGGCCAAGCGCGACCTGTTCTGCGGCTTGCTGGAAGGCTCACGGTTCGAATTTACCCGCACGGCGGGCACCTATTTCCAGCTGGTGGACTACTCGCAGATTCGCCCGGACTTGAACGATGTCGACATGTCGCTATGGCTCACCCGCGAGCACGGCGTGGCGACCATCCCGGTATCGGTGTTCTACCAGCAACCCATCCCCGAGCAACGCCTGGTGCGCCTGTGCTTTGCCAAACGTGAGGAGACGCTGCGTCAGGCAGCGGAACGACTATGCGCGATCTGAGCACACTGCCCAACCTGAAAGTCGCTCTGGTGCAAACCACCTTGGCCTGGCATGACCGCGAGGCCAACTACGCGCACTTTGAAGTGCTGCTGGAGCAAGTGGGGGAGGCGGACCTGGTGATCCTCCCAGAGATGTTCACCACCGGTTTTTCGATGCAGTCCGAAAGCCTGGCCGAGCCGGAAAACGGCCCGACCTACAAGTGGCTGAAGGCACAGGCGAAGAAGTACAACTCGGTGATTACCGGCAGCGTGATCATCGAGGCCGCCGATGGCAGCCACCGCAACCGCCTGCTGTGGGCGCGGCCAGACGGCGAAATCCTGCACTACGACAAGCGCCACCTGTTCCGCATGGCCGGCGAGCACAAGCACTACACCCCCGGTGAACGCCAGGTGCAGTTCGAGCTCAAGGGCTGGCGGATTCGCCCGCTGATCTGCTACGACCTGCGCTTCCCGGTGTGGAGCCGTGACAGTCAGGATACCGACCTGCTGCTGTACACCGCCAACTGGCCGGCTGCGCGCCGCCAGCACTGGAACCGCCTGCTGCCGGCGCGGGGGATCGAAAACCTGTGCTATGTGGCGGCGGTGAACCGGGTGGGCACGGATGGCAAGGGCTTTGCCTATTCAGGCGACAGCCAGGTGCTGGACTTCCAGGGCGAGAGCCTGCTCAGTGCCGGTGAAGCGGACGGGGTGTTTACCGTGGTGTTGAGCGCGGCAGAGCTGGCGGCCTACCGCACCAAGTTCCCGGCCAACCTGGATGCCGATACCTTCGAGCTGCACTAGGACAAAATCGGGCCTTTATTGGCCCCCTGTAGGAGCGGCCTTGTGTCGCGAAAGGGCCGCGAAGCGGCCCCAGGATTTCGGCAGTGTTGCATAAATTGCTGGGGCCGCTTTGCGGCCCTTTCGCGACACAAGGCCGCTCCTACAATAAGCGGTGAAGCAAGCTAGTACACATCCCGCCGATACCGCCCATCCTCGATCAGTTGCTGCACAGCGGCTTCACCCAGCATACCGTTGAGCGCTGCATCCACCCCGGCTGCCATCCCTTGCAGGCTGCCGCACACATACACACAGGCGCCATCCGCAACCCAGTGCTTGAACTCATCAGCCTGTTGCAGCAACACATCCTGCACATACACCTTCTCGGCCTGGTCCCGCGAAAACGCCAGGTCCAGACGTGCCAGGTCGCCGCGATCCAGCCAGCTTTGCAGCTCGTCGCCACACAGCAGGTCATGCGCCCGATTACGCTCGCCAAACAGCAGCCAGTTACGCTGTTCGCCAGCATTCACCCGCGCCCGGATCAGGCTGCGCAAGCCAGCCAGGCCCGTGCCGTTACCGATCAGGATCATCGGTGCCGCCGTCTCCGGCAGATGGAAGCCGCTGTTGCGGCGCAGGCGCAGGCTAAGCGTGCCGTTCAATGGCAGGTATTCGGTGAGCCAGCCGGAGCCCAGGCCCAGGTTGCCGTCGGTATGGCGCTCCTGGCGCACGATCAGCTCCAGCACGCCATCGCTGGCGATCGAGGCGATGGAGTACTCGCGGCTGCCGATCGGCACCAGCGCATCCACCAGCGCTTGCGGCTGCAAACCGATCAGGTGATCGCGACGGCTTGGCAACTGGCGACCGGCCAAGGCTTGGGCGAGTGTTTCGCCAAGGCCATTGACCTCTACCTTGGCCCCGGCATCCAGCGCCATGCCATTGAGAAATGCGTCAACGCGTGGCTGCCCATTGAGCGGCAGGATCTCTACCAGGTCCCCAGCCTCCCAGCTGGCAGGCTCTTGCGGTTGCAAGCCCAGCAGGTACACCGGCTGACCTTGGCTGCCCGGGTTCAAAAGCTCGCGGTGCACCAGCGACCAGTTGCCAAAGCTTGGCGGCTGCCATGCGGCCACCGGTTGGGCACCTGTCAATTGCGCCAGTTCCTGCTGCCACTGCTGCAGGGCGGCCTGGTCGGCATTGTCCACTTCCACCGGGCTGAATGCACTGCTCGCACCGCGTTCACCCAGCCACGCCTGCAGGCGGCGGGCGAAGCCGCAGAAGTGCGGGTACTGGCGATCACCGAGCGCGAGCAGGGCATAGTTGAGGTTATTCAGCGCCCACGGCTGGCCGAGCACCTTGCGCTCGAAGGCGCGGGCACTGTCGGGTGCTTCGCCGTCGCCGAAGGTACTGACCACGAACAACGCACGGCGGGCCTGACGCAAGTCGTCTTCACGCAGTTCGGCCAGTGCCCGTACCTGCACCGGCAGGCCGGCCGCCTGCAACTGGCCGGCACTTTGCCAGGCCAGTTGTTCGGCAAAGCCGCTTTGGCTGGCGAAACCGATCAGCCAGCTGTCGCCGCTGCCGTTACTGCTGGCGACGTTGCCACGGGCTGCACGCACCTGGCGCTTCTTGCGGCGGCGGTCGAGGTAAAGCAGCCAGCCAGTGACGAAGAACAGCGGCATGGTCAGGCTGGCGATGGTGACAATGATGCGCCCCGGCAGGCCGAAGTATTCGCCGACGTGCAGGGCGTAGACGCTCTGCAGCAGCTGGGCCTTGAAGGACTTGTCAGTGTAGCGGTCATGCTTTTTCACCTGGCCGGTGGCCGGGTCCAGCAACAGGGTGTTGAAGGCGCGGGGGTGGTCGGCGTTGTCCAGCAGGTAGAACAGGTTGGCCGGCTGGCCGCCAACCGGTGGCAGGCGCAGGTTGTACATGGCCAGGCCTGGGCCGGCAGCGTCCTTGAGGTTGGCCCAGATCGCATCGTAGTCGACCACCAGCGGCGGGGCGTTCTTGTCGACTTTCTGCGGCCCGTGGCGGCCACCGCCTTCGCCGCGCTTTTGTTGCTGGCCGGCGGCTGGTGCATCGGCCAATAGCTTGTTCAGGCCCTCGCGGTACCACTCATAGGACCAGAACAGCCCGGTCAGGGCGAACAGAAGATAGAACAGCAGGCACCAGGTGCCCGCCACGGCGTGCAGGTCCCAATTGAAGGCGCGGCCTTTCTTGGCCCAGTCGAAGGTCAGCCAGGTGCGCCAGTCCAGCGCCTTGCGCGGCCAGCGCAGGTACAGGCCGGACAGGCAGAAGAACACGAGCATCAGGGTACAGGCACCGGTGATCTGCCGGCCGGTGTCGCCCATGGCCAGGAAACGGTGCAGGGTGAGCATGAGGTTGAAGAAGTCTTGCCCGGCGACTTCGCCCTTGAGTTCACCGGTGTACGGGTCGGCATAACGCAGCGTGCCACGGCGCTCGCCGGGTGCTGGCATGAAGAAGATGCGTGCGGCGTTGCCTTCACGCACGTCCACCCACAGCATCGACACCTTGTCGTGTTGCTGGGCTTCTACGCGCTGGACCAGTTCGGCTGGGGGCAGCACACCTTCGGCGCGCACTTCTACCTTGAGCACATCGGCATTGAACACGCGCAGCAGTTCTTCCTGGAACGAATACAGGGCCCCGGTAATGCCCATCAAGGCCAGCACCAGGCCAGCGGTGATGCCAAAGAACCAGTGCAATTGGAACAGCGTCTTCTTCACCACGTCTCTCACCTTGTATTGCTGCCGCTTACCTGCGCAGCTGCATTATGCCTTGATACGCAAAAGCCCCGCTCATGGGAATGAACGGGGCTCTGGGGTGTTGCTTTAGAAGTGGACGCTGGTGGTCAACAGTGCAGTCCGCCCGGCCGCCTGGTTGGCGAAGTGGGTGGAGAATGCCTTGTCGTAGTACACCTCGTTGGTCAGGTTTTGCACGTTCAGCTGCAGGTCGACGTTCTTGGTCAGCTTGTAGGCGGCCATGGCGTCGTAGCGTACGTAACTGTCGACCATGGTGGTGTTGGCCACGCTGCCGTAGACATCATCCACATAGAACGCGCCGCCACCGATGGTGAACTTCGGCGTGACCTGGTAAGTGGTCCACAGGCTGGCGCTGTTGTTCGGCGTGTTAGGCAGCTGGTTGCCGTCGTTGGCCTTGCCCAGCGGGCCGCCGTCGATCTGGCGAGCCTGCATGTAGGTGTAGCCGGCAAACACTTGCCACTTGTCGGTGATCTTGCCGCTGGCCGACAGCTCGATACCTTGAACGCGGGTTTCGCCGACGTTTTCGTAGGTGGTGGTGTCCACCTGGACGCGGGCGTTTTCCTTCTCGGTGCGGAACAGCGCAGCGGTCAGCGACAGGCGCTGGTCGAGCAGGTCCCACTTGGTACCGATTTCGTAGTTGGTGGTTTCCTCTGGCTCCATGTCGCTGGCCAACAGGTTGCCGTTACGGTCGGTCGAGCCACCCAGCGGGTTACCTTCGGTACCTTCGCCGAGCATCGCGCCTGGTGGCGTTGCGGAGGTGGCGTAGGAGACGTAGATGCTGCCGTTTTCTGCCGGTTTCCACACCAGGCCCAACTGGCCGGTCACGAACTCGCTGACATCCTTGCCTTTGGCAGTGGTGGTGCCTGCGGCGTTGAAGGTCTTGTAGTCGGTGTCGAAGTGGTCGTAGCGCAGGCCCATGTTGACCAGCCACTCGGGGGTCAGCTCCAGGGTGTCGAACACATAGATCGCACGGGTCTTGCTGTTGGTGGTGGTGCCAGCGTAGTTGCGCGAGATGGCGCCGTTCCACGGATCATCCGGGTTCGGGTTGCTCAGCGAGGTGCAGTTGTAGCCGCTGGTAGCGCCGATCATGCCCGGGGTGCAGTTGGTATTGGCTGCGCCGCCAGGCACGGTATCGGTGTCGACGGTGTAGGACGAACGGTCGCTTTCTTCGCGGCTCAGTTCGATACCGGTGGAGAAGCTGTTTTTCATACCACCAACGTAGAACTCGCCGAACAGGTCGGTCTGATTGGTGGTGGTGGCGGTGTTGCCCACACGGCTGTTGGCACGGCGCCAGACGCTGCCGTTGTTGACGTTGCCCTTGCTGTCGTCAGGCTGGGTCAGGATGTAGTCCTGCATGCTGTTGCCGTGACGCAGGGTGTTCTTGATGGTCAGCGCGTCGGTCAGGTCGTGCTCAATGGCGAAGGTGGCGATGTCCACACGGGTCTTGCGGAAGTCGCGACCGGTCAGGCCGTAGAAGTTGTCGCTGTCGCCGCCGTCGTTCGGCTTGCTCGGGTGCGCCGAGGTGCGTCCGCCACTGCCGTTGGTCGGGATTGTGTACGGGATGCCCGAATCTGGCAGGTCGTCGCTTTCCAGGTGGTAGTAGTCGAGGTTGACGCGGGTCGGTGTGCCCAGGCCGAAGGCCAGCGACGGGGCGATACCCCAACGGTCGTAGTTGACCTTGTCGCGGCCGGCGACGTTGCTTTCGTGGGTCATCAGGTTCAGGCGGCCGGCAACGGTATCGCTGAACTGGTAGTTGCCATCGAAGGTGTAGCGTTGGGTCTGGTCACTGCCCCAGGTCCAGGCGCCGTCCAGCGAGTTGCCCAGGTGCGCACGCTTGCTCACCAGGTTGATGGTACCGCCAGCAGCGCCACGGCCACCGATGGCCGAGTTAGGGCCCTTGGCCACTTCCACCGACTCGATGGCGAAGATTTCGCGGGTTTGCGCGCCAGTGTCACGCACGCCGTCCAGATAAGTATCGCCTTGGGCGTCGAAGCCGCGAATGAACGGGCGGTCGCCTTGCGGGTTGCCGCCTTCGCCGGCACCAAAGGTGATGCCAGGTACAGTGCGCAGGGCGTCCTGCAGGGTCAGGGCGTTGGTGTCCTTGATCACTTGCTGCGGGATCACGGTGACCGAGCGCGGGGTGTCCACCAGCGGCGCGGTGTACTTCTGCGAGGCGGCCTTCTCGACCTTGTAATCGGTGCTGGCCTGTTCAGCCTTGCCATTGACGCTGGTTGCGTCGAGCGTGATGGCGCTATTGGCGGCCGGGTCGGCGGCATATACCGACGAAGCGCTGAGGGCAACGCCGATGGCGGTAACGATCAGGCGTGGTGAACTCACTGCAGATGGTACGTACTGGCGCATTGCTTAGGACCTTCCCCAAGGTGTTGAGGCGCCGGATACTAATGTAAGCAATTGTGACTAACAATTGAGATTCGTTACCATTCGTGAAGAATTTACATTCTTTACAATTTCCCTTTACAGTTTTTTCACGCTGAAACGTCTAAAGCGGCGAACGGGGCTTGTGAAGCGCAAAAGGGAATCAATATCATTGCGCCTTTACATTTCCTGACGGTGCTGCTGCCATGCTGCTTCACATCCCCGGCCTGTTCGACGCCGATGAACTGGCCCGTATTCGCGAGGCGCTGGAGCAGGCCGACTGGGCCGATGGCAAGGTGACTGCCGGTTACCAGTCGGCCAAGGCCAAACACAACCTGCAGTTGCCGGAAGGGCACGCTTTGGCCAAGGAAATTGGCACTGCGCTGATCGACCGCCTGTGGAAAACCCCGCGCTTCATGTCCGCGGCCCTGCCGCACAAGGTGTTTCCGCCTTTGATCAACTGCTACCGCGAGGGCGGCAATTTCGGCTTTCACATCGATAACGCCCTGCGCCAGCCCAAAGGCAGCCCGGAGCGGGTGCGTACCGACCTGTCGTCAACGCTGTTCCTTAGCGACCCGGACAGTTACGACGGCGGTGAGCTGGTGATTCAGGACACCTATGGTGTGCAGCAGATCAAGCTGGCTGCCGGTGATCTGGTGCTGTACCCCGGTACCAGCCTGCACAAGGTCAACCCGGTGACCCGAGGCCAGCGTTACGCCGCGTTCTTCTGGACCCAGAGCCTGGTGCGCGAGGACAGCCAGCGTGCGCTGCTGTTCGAGATGGACAATGCCATCCAGCAACTGACTGCCGATGTACCGGAGCACCCTTCATTGCTGCAGCTGACCGGCACCTACCACAACCTGCTACGCCGTTGGGCCGAGGTCTGAGCCGTGTCTTACCTGTTGCGACGTGAGGAAGTGGTGGATGTGGCCGGCTTGCAGGCCATGCTTGAAGAAAGCCCCGGCAAGGCCGCCCAGGCAATTCTGGCAGCGGCGGGGCAGGGCGCGGTCGAGGCGCAGTTGCTGCTGGGGCAGATCCTGCTGGATGGGCGCGGTATCCAGGAAGATGCCACCGTGGCCCGGCGTTGGTTCGGCATTGCCGCACAAGGTGGCAGTGCCATGGCGCACAACATGCTTGGGCGTTGCCTGGAGCATGGCTGGGGTGGTGAGGCGAGCCTGCCGCAGGCCGCTGTGCACTATGCCCGTGCAGCCGACGCCGGACTGGACTGGGGCCTTTACAACCTGGGCAACCTGCTGGCCACCGGGCGCGGGGTGCCGGCCAACCAGACGCAGGCACTGCTGTGCTACGAAAAGGCTGCGCAACTGGGGCATGCCAAGTCGATGAACCTGTACGGGCGCTACCTGGAACAGGGCATAGCCACGGCGCCTAGCCCGGCGCGGGCGGTGCGCTGGTATCGGCGCTCGGCCGAGGCGGGGGACTTTCGCGGCATGTTCAGCCTGGCGCTGGTGCTGTTCGAGCGTGGGCAGGTGGCGGAGGCTGCGCCTTGGCTGGAGCGGGCGCGGGTTGAGGGCAACATGAACTTCCTGCGCGCTGCCTTGGTGACCTTGCAAGGTGCGGGGCCGCTGTTCATGGCCTTTGCCGGTCGGTATGCCGAGGAGATCGAGCGCCGCGAAGCCTGAGGTTGGCTGCATTGGCCCCGCCGGCAAGCCAGCTTATGGTCGATGGGGCCAGTAGAGGGCCACGGGGAAGGAGTTGTAACTGCGATCATGGTTGCGCCACGTTTACTTTCCGCCTGTCGGCAACATCAGCCGTCGAGAGCGTGAGGAAACGTTTATGAAAAACCTGATCAAAGACGAAGCACAGGTGCGCTTGTGGTTGACTCGAGAGGGCCACATTTACCCGATCTGTATCAACGACAGCGGGTTCATGCAGGTTGTCGAAAACGATGTAGCAGGTGAGATTTTCACCCTCATTGCCTGGGAGCATCCTGCAATCGGCGGGGATCTTGCGTATGAGATACACACCGAGTCGGGTAAGCAGATAACCGGTGCGGGTGGCAATGCCCTGCAAGAGGCAAGCGAACTGATGCCATGGCCAGTACCTGCGTTCCGTATCGTCAATCAGAACGTCAGCTTCGAACATCCGCGGTTGTACGGCATCCGGTTGCAAACGCTGGATTCGCGTTTTGTCTCGGCTAACGACCGAGTAGGCACCACTTCCAGGGTGAAAAGGAGTGCCAGCTCATGGTCTGACTTGTTCTCCATTTCGCCCTACAAGACAGTTACCCGATACCACTCCGAGCCTGGGCTGCAACTCCGTATGCTGGAAACCGAAGAAGCGCAGCCCGGTGATTTCCTGCTGGAGTGGATCGACACATCCGCTGTGGGCGAGCCATGAAAAAAGGGGCTTTCGCCCCTTTTCTGTTTACAGGTAGTAGGCCTTCAGCGGCGGGAAGCCGTTGAACTCCACTGCGCTGTAGCTGGTGGTGTAGGCACCGGTCGACAACCAGTACAGGCGGTCACCGATGGCCAGGTTCAGGGGCAGGCCGTACTTGTAGTTTTCGTACATGATGTCGGCGCTGTCGCAGGTCGGGCCAGCGATGACAACCTCTTCGGTTTCGCCTTTCTTCTCGGTCCAGATCGGGAACTTGATGGCTTCGTCCATGGTTTCGATCAGGCCGGAGAACTTGCCCACGTCGGTGTAGATCCAGCGCTCGACAGCAGTGCGCGACTTGCGCGCCACCAGCACCACTTCGCTGACCAGGATACCGGCGTTGGCAATCAGCGAACGGCCTGGCTCCAGGATGATTTCCGGCAGGTCGTCGCCGAAATCTTCCTTCAGGAAGCGAATGATCTCTTCGGCGTAGGTTTCCAGGCTGTTGGTACGGGTGATGTAGTTGGCCGGGAAGCCGCCACCCATGTTGATCAGCTTCAGTTCAATGCCGTCTTCTTCTTTCAGGCGCTCGAAGATCACTTTGACCTTGGCGATGGCGGCATCCCACACGCTGATGTCGCGCTGCTGCGAGCCCACGTGGAAAGAAATGCCGTAAGGCACCAGGCCCAGGTCGCGGGCAAGGATCAGCAGGTCCATGGCCATGTCGGTCTGGCAGCCGAATTTACGCGACAGCGGCCAGTCGGCAGTGGTCGAGCCTTCGGTCAGGATACGGACATACACTTTCGAGCCCGGCGCGGCCTTGGCGATGTTGCGCAGGTCGGCTTCCGAGTCGGTAGAGAACAGGCGCACGCCTTTCTCGTAGAAGTAGCGGATGTCCTTGGACTTCTTGATGGTGTTGCCGTAGCTGATACGGTCGGCGCTGACGCCGCGGTCGAGCACCTTGTCCAGCTCGTAGATCGAGGCGATGTCGAAGCTCGAACCTTTCTCTTTTAGCAGGTCGATGATTTCAACGGCCGGGTTGGCCTTGACGGCGTAGTAGACCTTGGCGAATTCGAAACCGGCGCGCAGGTCGTCATAGGCCTGGCTGATCATCTGGGTGTCGATGACCACGAACGGGGTTTCTTGCTTGTCGGCGAACGCCTTCATTTTCTGGAAGGTGTCACGCGCGAAATAATCTTCGACCTGGATCGACATGCTCAGGGACTCCATGGGCAAACTGAAAAAATAAGTGGCTGCAAACTGAACGTCCTCCGTATCCCCACTTTGGTTCGCCTACTCAGTACTTGAGCCGGATGGATCGTTTCCAGCATGGACGTTCGGCGCGCACTTTAGGGCGTGAAGAATGCAGAATCAACAGGCAATCCGGGCGTGATCGACGCGGATCGACGATCTGCCATTGAATAACCGACTCGTGTGACGCCCTGATGTTCCCCATGATGTTTCAGGCGTAAAAAATTGTGGAATGGACCGTGTTGGGGCCTTCGCGGGTAAACCCGCTCCTACAGGGTTTTCGCGCTCTCTGTGCGAGCGGGGTTACCCGCGAAGGGGCCAGAGGTGTTCATATTTATGGCCACATTTTCCTGGTACTCACGTACAGGAAATTCCGCATAAAATTTTTGTTACCGACTGGCGGATTTGCTGGTTTTGATGAGAAACATTACTATTCGCACCCTTATCCGCCTCCCTGATGACCCCGACCGTGTCCGGACACAAAGGCTTCCTCGACCATTACCATGAGCTGATCGGCACCTGGACGCGCAAACTGCGCAGTCGTCAGCAGGCCGAGGACCTCACCCACGATGCCTTTGTCCGGGTACTGGAAAACCCGCGCGACGAGGTCGAGCAGCCGCGCGCCTACCTGCACCAGACCGCACGCAACATTGCCGTGGACGGCTTTCGCCGCGAAGACCGCCGCCAGGCCCTGGCGCTGGAAGCCTTCGACGAGGGCACAACCGGCAGTGGTGACCCGGAAGCCTACGTGCATGCGCTGGAGTTGGCCGACAGCGTCGAGCGGGCGCTGGCCGAGTTGCCGCTCAACTGCCGGCAGGTGTTCATCTGGCAGAAGCTCGAAGGGCTGACCCAGGCCGAGATCGCCGAGCGCATGGGGTTGAGCAAGAACATGGTCGAAAAGTATATGATCCGCACGCTGCGGCACTTGCGTGAGCACCTGGATGTGTCGGCATGATGAGTCAGGAGACCTTTTCGATGAAACAGCACGGTAGCGACACCGTCCGCGAGCAGGCGGCCGCATGGTTTGCCCGCGTGCAGGATGCGCCGCGCGATGCCGGGCTGCAGAAACAGTTGCGGGCCTGGTTGGCGAGTGACGAGCGGCATCGGGACGAGTACGAACACCTCAGCCGCGTATGGCAGGCCGCCGATTTCATCCCACGCCAGCGCCTTGAAGCGTTGTGCCAGCCGGACCCGGTGCAGCAGTTGCCACGTCGGCGTTTCGTACATCAGGCCCTGGCTGCCACTGTCGCGGTAGTGGCGTTGGGCTTGGGCTGGGGCGGCTGGCACTACCAGCAACTGAATCACCAGGCGGGCTTGCAGACGGCCTTCAATGAACGCCGCCAGGTCGAACTCCCAGATGGCTCGCACCTCGAACTCAATGGCAGCACACAGCTGCAGGTCGATTTCAGCGCCGGCCAGCGGCATATCCGCCTCAATGCCGGCGAGGTGATGTTCAGCGTCGCCCACGACAGTGACAGGCCGTTTGTGGTCGACACCGCCCAAGGCCGTGTGACGGTAACCGGTACCCGCTTTGACGTACGCCTGGACCCGGCCAGCACCCGGGTGGCGGTGGAACAGGGCTCGGTGCGTGTGCAGGGCAAGGGTGACGCGCTGGCGCAGCTCACGGCCGGCCAGGGCACGCATATAGACGCACAAGGCAGGGTGACCGCCCCCTATGCAGTCAATACCGCCGCCGTGACTGCCTGGCGCCAGGGCAAGCTGGTGTTTGACAACGCCACCCTCGCCGAGGTGGTGGCCGAAGCCTCGCGCTACCGTAGCCAACCCTTGCGCGTAGCCCCAGGCAAAGTCGCCCAGATGCGCCTTTCGAGCACCTTCAGCACCGAAGACACCGACGCACTGTTACGGGCCTTGCCGAGCATCCTGCCGGTGGCCATCAAGGCCCATGAAGACGGCTCGCGCGAAATAATCGCGAAATAGATTCAGGTTTTTTTTCGCTCGTTCGTCTTCCTCGCCAGCTGCAACTGCCAAGCATTTCCATTTGCACGCGGTTGGCGTTTATTCCGCACTCAGGAAGTCTCGACGACGTGAACAACAACAAGTCTTTCCCACGCTTTCGCGCCCTGGCGCTGGCCATGGCGGTCGGTGCCGTGGCCATCAACAGCCAGGCCGCACAGGCCGGCAACTCCATCCAGATCCAGGCTCAACCGCTGGCTTCGGCGCTGAACCAGCTGGGTCAGCAGACCAACCTGCAGCTGTTTTTCAGCCCCGAACTGGTGGCTGGCAAACAGGCCCCGGCGGTGTCTGGCAACCTGGCGCCGGTGCAAGCGTTGCAACAGTTGTTGCAAGGCAGTGGGCTGACCTTCGAGATGTCCCAGGACACCGTCGTGGTAAAGCCGCTGCCGACTACCGTTGACCTGGGCAACGGTAGCCTGGAGCTGGCGCCCACCGATATCAAGGTGGTCGGCGACTGGTTGGGCGACGCGCAGCAGAGCGTGGTGCAGAACCACCCCGGCGCGCGCACCGTGGTGCGCCGCGAGGCGATGGTGGAGAAGGGCGCGATGAACGTGCGCGATGTACTGCGCGGCATCCCGGGTGTGCAGGTGCAGGACTCCAACGGCACCGGCGGCAGTGACCTGTCGTTGAACGTGGGCGTGCGCGGCCTGACCTCGCGCCTGTCGCCGCGCTCCACCGTATTGATCGACGGTATTCCGGCTGCCTTCGCGCCGTATGGCCAGCCACAGTTATCGATGGCGCCGATTTCCTCGGGCAACCTCGACAGCATCGACGTGGTGCGAGGGGCCGGCTCGGTGCGCTATGGCCCGCAGAACGTGGGTGGGGTGATCAACTTCGTCACCCGGGCGATTCCGGAGAAGGCGTCGGCGGAACTGTCCACCACTTTGGAAACCTCCCAGCACGGCGGCTGGAAACACACCGAGTCGGCCTTCGTTGGCGGTACGGCGGATAACGGCATGGGCGTGGCGCTGTTGTACACCGGTGTCAACGGCAACGGTTACCGTGAAAGCAACAATGGCAACGACATCGACGACGTCATCCTCAAGACCCACTGGGCACCTACCGACGTTGATGAGTTCTGGCTCAACTTCCATTACTACGATGGCCGCGCCGACATGCCCGGCGGCCTGACCCAGGCCCAGTACGACAGCAACCCGTATCAGTCTGTGCGCGACTACGACTACTTTTCTGGTCGGCGCAAGGACGTTTCGTTCAAGTGGCAGCGTCAGCTCGACGATGCCACCCAGTTCGAAGTGCTGACTTACTACACCGACAGCTTCCGCGGCAGCGCCATTGCCGCGCGCGACATGAAGACCCTGTCGTCGTACCCGCGCAACTACCACACCTTCGCCATCGAGCCACGGGTGTCACGCATCTTCTTTGCCGGCCCCACTACTCAGGAAGTCAGCGTGGGTTACCGCTACCTGAAGGAAGCGATGCGTGAACAGTCGACCCGCCTGGCGCTGATCGACAACGTGCCGACCGTGACCCCGACCTCTGACGGCCACGTGTTCCAGGACCGCAGCGGCGGTACCGAGGCCAGCGCCTACTATATTGACGACAAGATTGATGTGGGCAACTGGACCATCACACCGGGCATCCGCTTCGAGCACATCAATACCGACTGGCGCGACCGCCCGGTGCTGGATGCCAACAACCGCCCGGTGGTGGAGAAAAAGCGCAGCATCAGTAGTAACGAGCCGTTGCCGGCGCTGAGCGTGATGTACCACATCTCCGATGCGTGGAAAGTGTTCGCCAACTACGAAACATCGTTCGGCAGCCTGCAGTATTTCCAGCTGGGCCAGGGCGGTATCGGCAACAGCACGGCCAATGGCCTGGAGCCGGAAAAAGCCAAGACCTACGAAATCGGCACGCGCTATGACGATGGCGGCTTCGCCGGTGAGCTGACCGCGTTCTACATCGACTTTGATGATGAACTGCAGTACATCAGCAACGATGTGGGCTGGACCAACCTCGGAGCGACCAAGCACCAAGGTATCGAGGCTTCGGTGCGCTATGACCTGGTCGGGCTGGACCCGCGTCTGGAGGGGCTGTCGGTGAGTGGTGGCTACACCTTCACCCGAGCAACGTATGAAGGTGAGATTCCGGGCTTCAAGGGCCGTGACTTACCGTTCTATTCACGTCAGGTGGCCACGGCCGGTGTGCGTTACGCAGTCAACCGCTGGACCTGGAACCTGGACGCCTATGCCCAGTCCAAGCAGCGCGCACCGGGGACCGGGATCAATGCTGATGGCAGCTTCAATGGCGATTACATCACCGACCCGAGTGCGGATGGGCAGTATGGTGATATTCCGGGTTACGTGACCTGGCATGCCCGTGGCGGGTATGAGTTCGGGCCAGAGATGTCCAACCTGAAGTTGGCGGCGGGGGTGAAGAACCTGTTCGACAAACAGTACTTCACCCGTTCCAGCGACAACAATTCCGGCTTGTATGTCGGTGAGCCGCGGACGTTTTATGTGCAGGCCAGCGTAGGGTTCTGATCCGGGATCGCAGGGGCCGCTTTGCGCCCCATTCGCGGGACAAGCCCGCTCCCACAGGTACAGCGCAAGTCTTGAGATTGACGCTGTACCTGTGGGAGCGGGCTTGTCCCGCGAATGGGGCGCAAAGCGCCCCCAGCTTTCTAGGAAACCACCGCCTCTGCCGGCGAGACGATGCTGGTCTTGGCCCCGCGAGACCGCCCCGAACTCAGGTAAGCGGCAATCGACTCCTGTGTCACCTCGCCCAAAAACACCTGCTCGGCATCCAGCACCGGCAACCAAGCGCGGTTGAACTCGTACATGCGCGACAGCAGGATGCGCAAATGCTCATCATGCGAGGCCGTGGCATTGAACGGCCGCAGGAAGTCGCCACAGGTACCTTGCTGGCGGTGCATGTCACGCCGGCGCACATAACCCAGTGCCTTGTTCTGTGCATCGGTCACCACCACGTAGCGGCGGTCGTGCTCATCCAGCAACTCCAGGGCATCGCTCACGGACGTTTCCGGGCTTACCGACGGGGCGTTGTCCGCCGCATCCTCGGCACGCACCAGCAACAGGCGCTTGAGCGTGCTGTCCTGGCCAACGAAGTTGCTGACGAAATCATCCACCGGGTGCGCCAGCAGTGTGTCCGGATGGTCCAGCTGCAAGAGTTTACCGGCACGGAAGATGGCAATCTTGTCGCCCAGCTTGATCGCCTCGTCGATGTCGTGGCTGACCATGATCACGGTCTTGTTCAGCGCCCGCTGCATCTCGAAGAACTCGTTCTGGATCATTTCGCGGTTGATCGGGTCGACCGCGCCGAACGGCTCGTCCATCAACAGTACCGGCGCTTCTGCCGCCAGCGCGCGGATCACGCCGATGCGCTGTTGCTGGCCGCCCGACAGTTCGCGCGGGTAGCGCTGCAGGTATTGCTTGGGTTCGAGCTTGATCATGTGCATCAGCTCGCGGGCACGTTCGTGGCACTTTTGCTTGTCCCAGCCGAGCAGGCGCGGGACCACGGTGATGTTCTCTTCGATGGTCATGTTGGGGAACAGGCCGATCTGCTGGATCACATAACCGATATGGCGGCGCAGGGTCACTTCGTCCAGCCCCGTGGTGTCTTCGCCATTGATGAACACCTGGCCCGAGGTCGGCGTGATCAGGCGGTTGATCATTTTCAGCGTGGTGCTTTTGCCGCAGCCCGAGGGGCCGAGGAACACGCAGATTTCCCCTTCGTTGACGGTGAGGCTTACCGCGTCGACGGCTTTGACGTCCTTGCCGTTGACGTTGAAGGTTTTGCTGAGGTTCTTCAGTTCGATCATGGGCGCAGTCCTTCTGGAGTCAGGGCACGTTGCAGGGTTTGCAGGAGCAGGTCGGCGATGATGGCCAGCAGGCTGACCAGCACGGCGCCGACCAGCAGCATCGACATGTCGCTGCGGCTGATGGAGGTGAGAATGAGTACGCCCAGGCCACCGGCGCCGATAGTGGCGGCAATGGTCATGACGCCGATGTTCATCACCACTGCAGTGCGCACGCCGGCGAGGATCACCGGCACCGCGATAGGCAGCTCGACCATGCGCAGGCGCTGGCCGAAGGTCATGCCAATGCCGCGCGCGGCTTCACGGATGCCGGGCTCGACGTTGGTCAGCGCCAGGTAGGTGTTGCGCATGATCGGCAGCAGCGAGTACAGGAACACTGCCGTGATCGCGGGGAGTGGTCCCAGGCCTTGACCGAACTTCGAGTAGAAAGGCAGCAGCAGGCCGAACAGGGCGATCGAGGGGATGGTCAGCAGCACCGTTGCGCTGGCCTGCAGCGGGCCGGCGAGGGTCGGGAAACGGGTCATCAGGATGCCCAGCGGCACGCCAACCAGGATGGCCAGGCTAACGGCAATGCCCACCAGCATGATGTGCTGCCAGGTCAGTTGCAGCACCTGGGCCCAGTCCAGGTGGTTGAAGGTATCGATCAGGCTCATGGCTGGCCCTCGCTGTTCAGTGGGTGCTCACGCAGGAAGGCGGCGGCCACGGCGGTCGGGTTCTGGTGTTCGACGTCGACCTTGGCGTTGAGCTGGCGCATGGTGTCGTCATCCAGCTGCTCGGCCAGTGGCTTGAGCAGGCCGGCGAGCTGCGGGTTGGCGTCGAGCACCGCTTTACGCACCACGGGCGCTGCGGTGTAGTCGGGGAAGTAGTGCTTGTCGTCTTCCAGCAGCTTGAGGTTGAACGCACTCAGGCGGCCGTCGGTGGTGTACACCAGCCCGGCGAATACCTGGTTGTTGCGCATGGCGGTGTACACCAGGCCACCGTCCATCTGGCGGATGTTATGCCGGTCCAGAGGCAAGCCGTACATTTCGCGCAGCCCGACCAGGCCGTCGGGGCGGTTGGCGAACTCGGTGTCCAGTGCCACCAGGTGGTTGCGCCGGCTTTCGTCACGCAGTACCTGGTTGAGGTCGCTGATGGTGTTGACTTGCGGGTAGGCCTCGGCCACCTGCTTGGGCAGCCCCAGCGCGTAGGTATTGCTGAACTTCGACGGGGTCAGCCAGACCAGGTCCTTTTTTGCATCCAGCGCCTTCACCCGGGCGAAGGTGGCTTCGGCGCTGGGCATGCGCTCGTCGATATGGTTGTACGACACCAGCGACACGCCGGTGTATTCCCACATCAGGTCGAGCTGGCCGGTTTCCTGGGCCTGGCGCGCAATGTTGCTGCCAAGGCCGGTGGTGACACGCACGTCGAAGCCGTTGGCGCGCAGGTATTGCGCTGTGATTTCGGCGAGCACGGTCTGTTCGGTGAACACCCGCGCACCAATGCGGACCAGCGGTTTTTCCACTGCCTGGGCAAATCCTGCGAACAGCAGGGCCGCGCCCAGCAGCAAGGCGATTCTCTTGTTCATACGTTCCCTATTCTTAGTGGGCCAGGCCACGTTCCAGCCAGCGCTTGCTGGAGAAACTCACCGCCGCGTCCAGCACCAGTGCCAGCAGCGCGGTGCAGGCGGCACCCAGCAGCAGCTGTGGCTGGTTGTTCAGGGCGATGCCGGGGAAGATCAGGCTGCCCAGGCTGTTGGCACCGATCAGAAACGCCAGCGGCGCGGTGCCTACGTTCAATGCCAGGGCCACGCGTACACCACCGACGATGATCGGTACGGCGTTGGGCAGTTCCACCTGCCAGAGTTGCTGGCGCGGGGTCATGCCGATGCCGGTGGCGGCTTCCTTGAGCGAGGCGGGGACGTTTTTCAGGCCTTCGTAGGTGTTGCGCACGATGGGCAGGAGAGAGGCGAGGAACAGCGCGAAGATCGCAGGCCCGGCGCCGATGCCCAGGATACTGAGCGCGATGGCCAGGACGGCCAGGGGAGGGATGGTGTTGCCAACGTTGAAGAACTGCATGAAGCGCTCGGCTTTGTCGACCCGGTGCGGTCGACTGAGCGCAATGCCAGCCGGGATGCCCACGGCCAACGCCGACGCCATCGAAGCCAGCACCAGAACCAGGTGCGCTTGCAGGTAGAACCCAAGATCGTCGCGATAACGCGCGATCGTGTCGATGCCGATCCAGTGGATCAGCAGGGCCAGGATGACGAGCACGGTGGCGCATCCCAACAGCCCTTTACCGTAGCGTTTAGCCACAGGCGGACTCCTTGTGTTGTCGGCGAGCACACTTCTTTTTTGCCGGCCAGTCCTGGCGGCGGTTGGTGTGTTCGCGAGTAGCAGCGAGATGCAAGCCGAAGGCTGCGATCAGGCCATGAGCCGAACCCCGTCGGGCCCGAAAATGCTGATGAAACCAGTCCCCAACCGAAGCGGGTTGCAGGGGAGTGGACGTCTCCGTGGGCGTAAAGGTTCCCATCTGAGGCGGCATTTGGCCAGCGTTAATCACTGGGGCTGCGGATTTTTCACACGAAAATTAAGCGCGAATCCTACTTCATGGCGTTGAATTACCTGCTATCGCGACGTCTGTCGCAAGTTCAGGATTTGGATGGAAATTTTTCATATTGAGGAGATGGGTATGGGTAATCAGGAGACTCAAATGGATGAAGCGATTCTTGGTGAGCTTCGAAGGCAGCTGGGCATTGAGGGTGATTCAGTAAACGAGGGAAAGCTGGAAGACATGCCCTTGTCGAAGTTGCGCAGACACCTTGAGGTACTGGGGGCGAATCTTGAATTGATAGTGCACCTTCCTGGGGACGTGAAGATCACATTGCGGGGCTTGGATGAATTGAGTAATGGCATCTGAGTGTGGGGCGGTCGATCTTCATGGGTGTTGAGATCGAGCGCCGCCCGCGCGGCGCATCGCGAGCTACGCTCGCTCCTACGTTTGTTTCGGGCCAATTTATCCTGTGGGTTTTGCGCGAACGCATTGGCGCACGGCACGATATCGCGACGTACGAACAGGGCGGTCGCGCGCGCCTGTCACAGGCGTTACTGGCCAAAAACAAACGTAGGAGCGAGCGCAGCTCGCGATGCGCCGCGCGGGCGGCGCTTGATCTCGCAGGCGACAAACGGCTACCGACATGCACCTTGGATTTTGGTCCCCGCCCAATTTCAGGTATGATATCGCCCCTTTTTGAATCCCCCAGTCAGGCGATTTCCCATGACCAACCAGGCCGCCGAAGTCGCGAAGCGCCGCACTTTCGCAATCATTTCCCACCCCGACGCCGGTAAGACCACCATCACCGAGAAGCTGCTGCTGATGGGCAAGGCCATTGCCGTCGCCGGTACCGTGAAGTCGCGCAAGTCCGACCGCCACGCCACCTCCGACTGGATGGAAATGGAGAAGCAGCGCGGCATCTCCATCACCACCTCGGTGATGCAGTTCCCGTATCGCGAGCACATGATCAACCTGCTCGACACCCCCGGCCACGAAGACTTCTCGGAAGACACCTACCGCACCCTGACCGCGGTTGACTCGGCGCTGATGGTGCTCGATGGCGGTAAAGGTGTAGAGCCACGTACCATCGCCCTGATGGACGTGTGCCGCTTGCGCGATACGCCAATCGTCAGCTTCATCAACAAACTCGACCGTGACATTCGCGACCCGATCGAATTGCTCGACGAGATCGAGGCGGTGCTGAAGATCAAGGCTGCGCCGATCACCTGGCCGATTGGTTGCTACCGTGATTTCAAGGGTGTGTACCACCTGCAAGGCGACTACATCATCGTCTACACCCCGGGCCACGGCCATGAGCGTACCGAGGTGAAGATCATCGAAAAGCTCGACTCCGATGAAGCTCGCGCGCACCTGGGTGACGAATACGATCGCTTCCTCGAACAGCTTGAGCTGGTACAGGGTGCATGCCATGAGTTCGATCAGGACGAATTCATCAATGGCCAACTGACCCCGGTGTTCTTCGGTACTGCACTGGGCAACTTCGGTGTCGACCATGTGCTCGATGCCGTTGTCGACTGGGCACCGCGCCCGCTGGCCCGTGTCGCCCACGAGCGCACCGTTGAGCCGGTGGAAGACAAGTTCACAGGCTTCGTGTTCAAGATTCAGGCGAACATGGACCCGAAACACCGCGACCGCATCGCCTTCATGCGTATCTGCTCGGGCAAGTACGAAAAGGGCATGAAGATGCGCCACGTGCGTACCGGCAAGGACGTGCGCATCGGTGACGCACTGACTTTCTTCTCCTCCGAGCGTGAGCAGCTGGAAGAGGCCTTTGCCGGCGACATCATTGGCCTGCACAACCACGGCACCATCCAGATTGGCGACACCTTCACCGAGGGTGAGGCGCTGGGCTTCACGGGTATCCCGCACTTCGCCCCGGAGCTGTTCCGCCGCGTGCGCCTGAAGGACCCGCTCAAGTCCAAGCAGCTGCGCCAGGGCCTGCAGCAGTTGGCCGAAGAGGGCGCGACCCAGGTCTTCTTCCCCGAGCGCAGCAACGACATCATCCTCGGTGCGGTCGGTGTGCTGCAGTTCGATGTGGTCGCCAGCCGCCTGAAGGAAGAGTACAAGGTCGAATGCGCCTACGAACCGATCACCGTGTGGTCGGCGCGCTGGATCAGCTGTGATGACAAGAAGAAGCTCGAAGAATTCCAGACCAAGGCCATGGAGAACCTGGCCATCGACGGTGGTGGGCACCTGACTTACCTGGCGCCGACCCGGGTCAACCTGGCGCTGATGGAAGAGCGCTGGCCAGACGTCAAGTTCCGCGCTACCCGCGAGCACCACTGATTGCAGAATTGGGGCTGCTTGCAGCCCTTCGCGGGCACGCCCGCTCCCACAGGTACTGCACAGCTTTCAAGAGCAGTGAGTAACCTGTGGGAGCGGGCGTGCCCGCGAAGGGCCGCAAAGCGGCCCCATTTCAGTTTCCTGCTTTGATACTGGTCCAGATCCGGGTACGAATGCGGTCGATCTTCGCCGGCATTGCTTCCAGGGCATACAACTTGCCCATCATGTCTTCGCTCGGGTAAATCATCGTATTGCCCTTCATTGCCGAGTCTACCAGCCCGTCCGCCTTGAGGTTGCCGTTGGCGTACTGCACATGGTTGCTGATGTTGGCCATCACTTCCGGCTGCAGCAGGTAATTCATGTAGGCGTAGCCGGCTTTCTCGTCCGGCGCATCGGCCGGCATGGCGACCATGTCGAACCACATCGGCGCGCCTTCCTTGGGTATTGAATAGCCTACCTTTACCCCGTTCTTCGCCTCTTCGGCACGGTTCTTCGCCTGCAACACATCCCCCGAGAAGCCCACCACCACGCAGATATCGCCGTTAGCCAAGTCGCCGGTGTACTTCGATGAATGGAAGTAGCTGATATACGGCCGCACCTGCATCAGCAGTGCCTTGGCCTTTTCGTAGTCCGCCGGGTTCTGGCTGTGGTGCGGCAAGCCAAGGTAGTGCAGGGCAATCGGCAGCAGCTCGGGGCCGTTATCCAGCACCGCGACGCCGCAGCTTTTCAGCTTGCTCATGTATTCGGGCTTGAAGATCAGATCCCATGAGTCCACCGGTGCGTTGTCGCCAAGCACGGCCTTGACCTTGTCGATGTTATAGCCGATTCCGGTACTGCCCCACAGGTACGGGAAGCCGTACTGGTTGCCCGGGTCGTTCACCTCCAGCGCCTTCAGCAGCACCGGGTTGAGGTTGTGCCAGTTGGGCAGTTGCGACTTGTCCAGACGCTTCAGGGCCTTGCCCTGGATCTGCCGGGCCATGAAGTGGTTGGAGGGGAACACCACATCGTACCCGGAGTTGCCGGTCATCAGCTTGCCGTCGAGGGTCTCGTTGCTGTCGTACACGTCGTAGGTGGGCACGATGCCGCTGGTTTGCTGGAAGTTTTTCAGCGTGTCGGGGGCGACGTAGCTGGACCAGTTGTAGATCTTCACCGTTTCGGCGGCGCCGGCCACGCTGGCGGCCAGCATCAGGGGGGCGAGGAGAAGCGTGCGCATGTCGGGTTACCTTGCTTTGTCTGTTGTTATCGAAGGCAGGCGATCAGCGGATCAGAAGATAAGTACGTAGGTCTTGCGCACGGTCTCCTGGATATCCCAGGTGCCGGTGCTGTTGGCCGGTAGCATCAGTGCGTCTCCGGCTTCTATGACCAGGGGCTCGCCACCGTCGGGGGTGAAAGTGCAGCGGCCCTTGATGAAATGGCAGAACTCCTGCTGCACGATCTGCCGCCGCCAGCGCCCGGGGGTGCACTCCCAGATGCCGGTTTCGACGCCATCGCTGCGTTCCACGCAGGTGACCGAAGTCACCGCTACGGGTTCGCCGAGCGGCACTGCTACCGGGTTGGAGCTATCAAGTACGGCGCTTTCGGTGTTCTTGAACTGGGTAATGCTCATGACCGGTGGGTCCTGTGTCTGGGAAAGGGAAGTCAGTGCATGAAGCCTTCCATGAAGTCCGCAAGGTTGCTGGCCAAGCGCCGTCTCCAGGGCGCGCTGGCGGGGTTGGCGAGGGTCCGGTCCTCTTGGATAAAGCTTTGGATGATTGCGTTGTAGCCCAGCCAGCGGCAGGGCTCGGGTGGCCAGCTGGCCAGGCTGGAAACCGGGCGGTTGTCGAGTACCCAGGGCTGTGCGGTCAATTCGTTTTGCTGGTTGAGGATTAGCGCGGCCAGGGTGCGCCCGCCCAGGTTGGTGGCGCCGACCCCTTCACCGCCGTAACCACCGGCCAAGGCGATGCCGCGCTGGCGGTCGCAGAGCATGTGCGGGCGAAAGCGCCGCGCCATGCCCAGGTTGCCACCCCAGGAGTGGGTGATGCGCACGTGTTTGAGCTGCGGGAACAGTTCACTGAACAGGTAGCGGCGCAGCTCGATTTCGTGCTCGTCGAGGTTGAAGTTTTCCCGCAGGCGGCCACCGAAGCGGTAACCACCGCGTGCGCCGAAGACCAGGCGGTTGTCGGCGGTACGCTGGCCATAGGTGACCTGGCGGCTGCTCTCGCTGAAGGCCTGGCCCTGGCTGAGGCCGATTTGCTCCCAGGTCGATTCCGGCAGCGGCTCGGTGGCCACCAGCAAGCTCTGTACTGGCAGCTGGTGCTTGCCCAGTGGCGGCAGGCTGGCAGCGTAGCCTTCAACGGCGGGCACCATCCACTGGCAGCGTATCCGCGCCAACGGGGTACGTACTTCGCCGGGTTGCCAGTCGATTGCCGGGGTGTTCTCGTAGATTGGCACGCCCAGCGCTTCCACCGCCCGCGCCAAGCCGCGCACCAGTTTGGCCGGCTGGATGGTCGCGGTGTGCGGGCTGTAGATGGCACCAAATGCATTACTGACCCGCAGCTGGTTTTCCAGTTGCTCGGGGCGCAGCCAGCGATAGTCGTCTTCGGTCATGCCTTGGCGATACAAGTCGTCAAGGTAGGCGCGCAGGCTGCGCTCCTGCTCTGGGTAGCGCGCGGCGCAGTACAGCACGCCGCCCTTGCGGTAATCGCAGTCGATGCCTTCGCGTTGCAGCACGCCGTGCACTTCATCGGGAATGCCGTGCAGCAGGTCGATGCTGCTGCGCCGCTGTTGTGGCGACAGGGTGGCGAGCAGGCGGTCCTCACCCAGCAGGTTGCCCATCAGCCAGCCGCCATTGCGCCCTGAAGCGCCGAAGCCGGCGATGTTGGCGTCGATCACCGCGATGTTCAATTGCGGCGCCTGGCGCTTGAGGTAGTAGGCGGTCCACAAACCGGTGTAGCCGGCGCCGATGATGCACACATCCACGTCCAGGTCTTCACGCAGGGCCGGGCGGGCGCACAGCGGCTCGTCGAGCTGGTCCATCCACAGGCTTAGCGTGCGTAGGGGTTGCATCGGGTTCGGCTCCACATCGGTCAAGGTCTGTGGGCGATCCTAGTGCTGCCTGCCTGCGGCTGTCTTACGTGCGTGCACGCAGAGAAATTTGCTTGAGGTAGGCCTTGGGCGTAAGCCCGGTGTGCTCGCGGAAGCACTTGTAGAACGCCGATAGCGAGTTGAAGCCCGCACTGAATGCCAGCTCATCGATTGTCGCCTCGACGCTGTCGTCGTCGAGGCTGGCCATCAGGTGTTGCAGGCGGGCCTGGTTGACGTAGCGGTAGAAGCTTTGCCCCAGCACCTGGTTAAGCAGGTAGGAGATCTGGTTGCGGCTGTAGCCGCTGGCGTCGGCCACCTGCTGCAGGTCCAGTTCCGGGTCCAGGTAAGGGCGCTGGCGCTGGAAATAGTGCTCCAGGTCCTGGGCCATGGTCGACAGCTGGCGCGGCGACAGGCCCAGGCGACTGGTGGCCGGGCGCGGGCCGCTGCTGACCAGGACATTGCCGTTCTGGCGAACCAGCGTGGCGTATTCGTTGACCCGCCAGATCAGGCCGTCTTTGACGGTGATTGCTTCGCTGGACTGAAACGCCACCAGGCCGTCACCACCCTGGACCGTGACCTGGTACTGGATGAACGCGGTGTTGCCATCGACGCGGATGCGGTCGCTGTGGACGATATCTTCGCCTGCTTCATGGGGCAGGCAGGCGCGCACGTAGTCGCGCAGTTCCTGGTAGCCAAGCACGCGGTTCTGGAAGAAGTCGTGGTACTGGATGTCGGGGTGGTAAAGCGCCATGACGCCGTCGAGGTCGCGGTGCTTCCAGCACAGGTGGTAACGCAGCACCGCGTCGGCGGTGAGTGGGGTCTGGGCGAAGCCGTCGGGAAGTGTCATGGCCGGATCATGCCTCGCCCGTGTGAAGGTCACAATATTGCAGAACACCTGATGCAGGAGCGCCATTCGCGCTTTTTGCACGATTATCAAGTTTCCGCCTTGGCTAACTACCTGATTTTCATATAAGTAATTTTTTGTAATGAATGGCACAGCGCCTGCAACGGTAACTGCGCGAATGGACTTCTCGCTAACAACATACATAGGCGCACATATCATGATCTCCTCTGCCGACTCCTCTGTTTTCGATACTCAAGGCCGCTCAGGTGTTTCCTGGGCGGCCATCTTTGCGGGTGCTGCCGCTGCGGCCGCGCTATCGCTGATATTGGTGGTGCTGGGTGCGGGATTGGGCTTTGCCGCCACCTCACCTTGGGCCAACGAGGGTGCAAGCGCGAAAACGTTGGCTGTTTCCACCATCATCTGGCTGTTGCTGACGCAGATTATCGCTTCTGGCCTGGGCGGCTATATCGCTGGCAGGCTGCGGGTGAAGTGGGCGAACTTGCATGGCGATGAAGTGTATTTCCGCGACACCGCCCATGGCTTTCTGTCCTGGTCAGTCGCGACATTGGTAGCCGCCATGCTGGTACTGGGTACGGCAGGCAACCTGGTAGGGGCAGGCGCTGGCGCGGCGACCCAGGTGGTTGGCATGACGGCTGCTGCCGGTGGCGCGGCCGCCGCCAGTGCTGACAAGAATTCGATGGGGTACTTCGTCGACAGCCTGTTCCGTGGCGACGGTCCTGCACCGGTGAGCGAAGACGCTGCCAATGGGGTTGCAGCCCGCATTCTGGCCAAGGGCCTGGCAGGTGACGGTGCGCTTGCGCCTGAAGACCGTACCTATCTTGCGCAGTTGGTGGCGCAACGTACTCGCCTGACCCAGCCCGAGGCAGAGGCCCGCGTCGACCAGGTAATGGCCCAGGTACAACAGCTCAAGCTGCAGGCCAAGCAAGCTGCTGACACTGCCGCCAAGGTTGCTGCATGGACCGCGTTGTGGACCTTCGTAGCACTACTGTGCGGTGCCTTCTTTGCCAGCCTTGCCGCGCTTTATGGTGGCCGCCGTCGTGATCAGGTGCAGTGGCTGGAAGGCGAATATGTTGCTCATCGCACCATTCAACGTTAAGCAAGGAGAACCGACATGCGCTCGATACTGCTCTGGATGCTTGGGGTACCTATCCCGGTGATTATCCTGATTGCGATTTTCATGCACTGAACGAGGGGGCCGCTTTGCGGCCCTTTCGCCGGCAATCTAAAGGCTAAAGAAATTGCTCGGCATAGTGGCAAGCCACCTGCCGAGTACTCACCTGCCGCAACGCCGGCACCTCTTTCGCACAGCGCTCGCTCGCATGTGGGCAGCGCTTGTGAAACGCACAGCCGTCCGGCGGGCTCAGCGGGTTGGGCAGCTCCCCGACAATGCGGATCTTCGGCTTCAGCGGGTCCGGGTGAATGGCTGGCGTTGCCGACAGCAGTGCCTGGGTATACGGATGCAGCGGCTTGTCGTAGATATCCGCTTTAGGCCCCATTTCCACCGGGCGCCCGAGGTACATCACCAGTACGTGATCGGCCACATGCCGCACCACCGCCAGGTTGTGCGAGATGAACACGTAGGCGGTGTTGAACTCCTTCTGCAAGTCCATGAACAGGTTCAGGACCTGGGCCTGGATCGACACGTCCAGCGCCGAGGTCGGTTCGTCCGCCACCAGCACCTTGGGCTGCAGCATCATCGCCCGGGCCAGGGCGATACGCTGGCGCTGGCCACCGGAGAACATGTGCGGGTAGCGCTGGTAGTGCTCGGGGCGCAGGCCCACCTGCTCCATCATCTTCTGCACTTTCTCGCGCCGCTCGGCCTTGCTCAGCGAGGTGTTGATCAACAGGGGTTCGGCCAGTTGGTCGCCAATCTTCTGCCGTGGATTGAGCGAAGCGTAGGGGCTCTGGAACACCATCTGTACGTCGCGGCGCAGTTGCTTGCGCTCCGCCTTGCTGGCGCCCTTCACCTCGGTGCCGGCGATTTGCAGTGAGCCGGACGAAGGCTCTTCGATCAGGGTCAGGGCGCGGGCCAGGGTCGATTTGCCGCAGCCAGACTCGCCGACCACCGCCAGGGTCTTGCCGGCTTCCAGTTCAAACGACACGCCATTCAGTGCGCGGACCAGGGCATGGCCTTTGAACAGCCCGCGGGAGACTTCGTAATGCCGGGTCAAATCCCGGGCAGTTAGAACGACGGCCATCACGCCACCTCCTGGTTCAGCGGGTAGAAGCAACGCACAAGGCTGTGGGCTTGGGGGTCGAGGGGCGGGCGCTGGCGCCGGCAGTTGTCCTGCACGTACGGGCAGCGCGGTGACAGCAGGCAGCCGAGCGGGCGGTCGTAGCGGCCGGGAACGATACCCGGCAGGGTGGCAAGGCGTTCGGCGCCGATGCTGTGCTCGGGGATCGCCGCCAGCAATGCCTCGCTGTAAGGGTGGGCGGGTACGTCGAACAGGTCCGGCACCTGGCCCACCTCGACAGCTTCGCCTGCGTACATGACGCACACCCGCTTGGCCGTTTCGGCGACCACGGCGAGGTCGTGGGTGATCAGGATGAGCGCCATGTTGCGCTCCTTCTGCAGGTTGACCAGCAGCTCCATGATCTGCGCCTGGATGGTCACGTCCAGCGCAGTGGTCGGTTCGTCGGCGATCAGCAGCATGGGCTCGCCGGCGATCGCCATGGCAATTGCCACACGCTGGCTCATCCCGCCAGACAGCTGGTGCGGGTAGGCATCCAGGCGGCTTTCAGCGGCCGGAATTTCCACTTTCTTCAACAGTTCCAAGGCACGCTGACGCGCCGCCTTGCCCCTCAGGCCCAGGTGCTGGCGCAGCACTTCCTCGATCTGGTAGCCCACGGTATAGCTTGGGTTGAGCGCGGTCATCGGGTCCTGGAAGACCATGGCGATGTCCTTGCCCACCACCTTGCGCCGCTGGCGGGCGCTGAGCTTGAGCATGTCGGTACCGTCGAAGCTGAGGGCGTCGGCGGTGATGCGCCCGGGGGCGTCGATCAGGCCCATCAAGGCCATCATGGTCACGGATTTGCCCGAGCCCGACTCGCCGACAATGGCCAGGATCTCGCCGGCCTCCACCGCCAGGTCCAGGCCGTCGACCACGGGTACCGCAGTGGCGTCGCCGAAGCGCACGTTGAGGTTTTTGATCTGCAACAGTGACATGGCGTTCTCCTCAGGCGGCGTTCTTGAGTTTCGGGTCCAGCGCATCGCGCAGGCCGTCGCCCATCAGGTTGATTGCCAGCACACTGAGCAGAATGGTCAGGCCGGGCAGGCTCACCACCCACCAGGCGCGCTCGATGTAGTCACGGGCAGATGCCAGCATGGTGCCCCACTCGGGGGTAGGTGGCTGCACGCCGAGGCCGAGGAAGCCCAGGGCTGCTGCGTCGAGGATTGCCGAGGAAAAGCTGAGGGTAGCCTGCACGATCAGTGGCGCCATGCAGTTGGGCAGCACAGTGACGAACATCAGCCTTGGCAGCCCGGCACCGGCCAGGCGTGCGGCGGTGACGTAGTCGCGGTTCAGCTCGACCATCACCGCTGCACGGGTCAGGCGCACGTAGGACGGCAAAGACACAATGGCGATAGCGATCACCGTATTGATCAGGCCAGGGCCAAGAATGGCGACGATGGCCACGGCCAGCAGCAGCGACGGCAGGGCCAGCATCACGTCCATCAGGCGCATGATCGAAGGGCCGAGCAACTGCGGGAAAAAGCCCGCCAGCAGGCCCAGCAGGATGCCCGGGATCAGCGATATCACCACCGAAGCCAGGCCGATCAGCAGCGACAACCGCGCGCCCTGGATCAACCGTGAAAGCAGGTCGCGGCCAAGTTCATCGGTACCCAGGATGAACTGCCAGGTGCCGCCGTCCAGCCAGACGGGCGGGGTCAGCAGGAAGTCGCGGTATTGCTCGCTGGGGTCATGCGGGGCGACCCACGGCGCGAACAGTGCACAGAACACCACCACACACATGAAGGCCAGGCCCATTACCGCGCCCTTGTTGCGCGCGAAGGCCTGCCAGAATTCCTTGTAGGGCGAGGGGTAGAGCAGGCTCTGGTCCACCGGGCTGGCCGGCGATACGGATTTTGCAATCGGGCTAGTCATGGCTTGGGCCTCAGCGCTGATGACGGATGCGTGGGTTGGCCAGGCCGTAGAGGATATCCACGACGAAGTTGACCAGAATCACCAGGCAGGCGATCAACAGGATGCCGTTCTGGACCACGGGGTAGTCACGGGCACCGATGGCTTCGATCAGCCATTTGCCGATGCCCGGCCAGGAAAAGATGGTTTCGGTCAGCACTGCGCCCGCCAGCAAGGTGCCGACCTGCAGGCCGAACACGGTCAGTACCGGGATCAGGGCGTTGCGCAAGCCGTGCACGAACACCACACGAGCAGGCGACAGGCCTTTTGCGCGTGCGGTGCGGATATAGTCTTCGCGCAGCACTTCGAGCATTGACGAGCGGGTCATGCGGGCGATCACTGCCAGCGGGATGGTGCCGAGCACGATGGACGGTAAAATCAGGTGCATCACCGCGTCCTTGAACGCGCCTTCTTCGTCGCTGAGCAGGGTGTCGATTAGCATGAAGCCGGTTTTCGGCTCGATGTCGTAAAGCAGGTCGATGCGCCCGGACACTGGGGTCCAGCCCAGGCTCACCGAGAAGAACATGATCAGGATGAGGCCCCACCAGAAGATCGGCATGGAATAGCCGGCCAGCGATATGCCCATGACCCCGTGGTCGAACAGCGAGCCGCGCTTGAGCGCAGCGATCACCCCGGCCAGCAGGCCGACGATGCCGGCGAACAGCAGGGCAGCGAAGGCCAGTTCGAGGGTGGCCGGGAACAGGGTGAGGAATTCGGTCCAGACGCTTTCGCGGGTACGCAGCGACTCGCCCAGATCGCCCTGGGCCAGCTTGCCGACGTAATCCAGGTACTGAGCCGGCAGTGGTTTGTTCAGGCCAAGACGCTCCATGGCCTGGGCATGCATTTCGGGGTCGACCCTGCGCTCGCCCATCATCACTTCCACCGGGTCGCCGGGGATCAGGCGTATGAGCGCGAAGGTCAGCAAAGTGATGCCGAAAAAGGTCGGTATCAGCAGGCCAAGGCGCCGGGCAATAAAGCTCAACATTGTCAGGGTTACCTCATCAGGCCGCGCGGCAACCAGCACGCTACGGCAGTGCCGCCGGGCCCCGTTTGGGTGGCCGGCGGTCGTTGTTGTTCTACTTCACCTTGGTGGTGGCGAAGTTGTTTTTGGTCAGAGGGCTGATCACGTAGCCCTCCACGTTGTCACGCATGGCCGTGAACACCTTGGGGTGGGCCATGCTGATCCAGGGTTGGTCGTCATCGTACACCTTCAATGCCTCGCTATAGAGCCTTGCGCGTTCCTCGTTGTCGACCACTTCGCGGGCGCGGCTGATCAGTTCCTGGAATTTCGAGTTGCACCAGCGGGCGTAGTTCTCGCCGTTCTTTGCCGCCTCGCAGCTGAGTAGCGGGCCGAGGAAGTTGTCTGGGTCGCCGTTGTCGCCAGCCCAGCCGGTGGATACCAGGTCGGCCTCGCCATTTTTGGCGCGGCGCAGCATTTCCGCCCACTCCATCACCCGGATATCCAGCTTCAGGCCGATCTGTTTCAGGTCGGCCTGCAGCATCTCGGCTGACAGGCGCGGGTTCGGGTTGGTCATGCCGCCGCCGTTGCGGGTAAACAGCGTGATCACTGTGCCCTCCGGTACGCCAGCCTCTTTGAGCAGGGCGCGTGCCTTGTCGAGGTCGCGTGGGGGGTTCTGGTTACTGGTGTTGTACCCGATCATGGTCGGTGGATAGGGGTTCACGCCGACTAGCGCATTGCCCTTTCCAAATAGCTGGTCAACGTGGGCCTGACGATCGAAGGCCATGTTGATGGCTTTACGCACACGCACATCGTTGAGGTACTTGTGCTCGGTATTCATGGCGATGTAGCCGGTGACCAGCGCTTCGGTCTCTGCCACCTTGAGCTTGGGGTCGGCCTTTATCGACGGCACGTCTTCCGGTTTGGGGTAAATCGCGATCTGGCATTCGTTGGCGCGCAGCTTCTGCAGGCGCACGTTGCTGTCGGTGGCGATGGCGAAAATCAGAGCATCGGCGGGTGGCTTGCCGCGGAAGTAGTCCGGGTTTGGTTTGAAGCGCACCTGGGCGTCTTTGTTGTAGCGCTGGAAGATGAACGGGCCAGTGCCGATCGGCTTGCTGTTCAGCTCGGCGGTCTTGCCGGCCTTGAGCAACTGGTCGCCGTATTCGGCGGAGTAGATCGAAGTGAAATTCATGGCCATGTCGCGCAGGAAAGGCGCTTCAGGGCGGGTGAGGGTGATCACCACGGTGTGGTCGTCGGTCTTGTTCACGGACTTGAGCAAGCTTTTGAAGTTCATGCTCTCAAAATACGGGTAGCCGACGCTGGTCTTGTCATGCCATGGGTGCGCAGGGTCGAGCTGGCGTCGCAGGCTCCACAGCACATCATCGGCGTTGAATTCGCGGGTGGGCGTGAAGTAGTCGGTGCTGTGGAATTTAACCCCCTGGCGCAGGTGGAAGGTGTAGGTCAGGCCGTCGGCTGAAATGTCCCAGCGTTCGGCCAGAGCCGGTTCGATATCGGTCGTGCCGGGCTTGAAGTCGACCAGGCGGTTGAACAGCGTTTCTGCGGCGGCATCGAAGGTGACCCCGGTGGTGTACTGAACAACGTCGAACCCTTCCGGGCTGGCTTCGGTGCACACCACCAGCGGCTTGGCCGCCAGCTGCGTGGCGCTGCCCAGCACCAGCGCGGCCAGCGCCAGGCGTAATGGTAGCGAGTTGATGAAAGCTTTCTGCATGGGTTAAAGACTCCCTGCTTTTGCATTGATTCCAGCGTAGCCGCCACGGCCCGCTAGGAAAGGGGACCGTGGCGCCAGCGGTCAAAGAATGTTGAATGGAATGGTGGTTACCACGCGGAACTCATCCAGGCTGCCATCACCCTGCGCCTTGCTGGCGCGGTGAGTGGTGTAGGTGGCGCGGATGCTGGTGTCTTTCAGCGGCCCGCTCTGCACGGCGTAGCTGGTGCCGATGCCCCACTCGTAGTGGGTTTCGCCGTTCAGGCCCTTCACGTCGTAGGCGGTGCCACGGTAGTGGGTGCCGTCGATGCCCCAGCCGCGGGCGTTGTACAGGTTGAACTTCAGGCCCGGCACGCCGTAGGGCGCCATGTTCAGCACGTAGGAGATCTTCAGCGATTTTTCGTTGGGGCCGTTGAAGTCCGACAGCAGCGAGTTGGCCAGGTAGATGCCGTTGGTTTCGTGCAGGTAGTCGAAGTACTCGTTGCCGTTGACCTGCTGCCAGGAGGCACCGAGGGTGTGGGCCTGGTGGGTCAGGTCGAGCGACAGGCTGTAAGTGTCGTTGTCGATCTTGCCCATCTTCTGGCTGCCGGCGTCGACGGTCTTGTAGTAGTTCAGGCCTGTGCTCAGGCTGAGCACTGCGTTGTCGCCGAGTACGTGGTTGGCGCCGAAGTAGTACTGGTTCCAGAAGTCGTCGACCTTGGTGGCGTACAGGCTGGTGTTGAGGCTCTTGAACGGCTGGTAGTTGATGCCGGCTGTGCTGGCACGGTCGGTTTCCACGCCGGTGGCGCTGTATTCGCTGCGGAACTTGCTGAGGCTTTGTTCGGTGCGCGGCGAGACACGGTCGAAGGTGCCCAGGTCGAAGCTGAGGTTGTCGAATTCGGCGCTGTGCAGGAATGCGCCCTGGAAGCTGGATGGGAGGGCGCGGTTGCCGATGTAGGCGATCATTGGCGTGTCCACCGACTGACGGCCCAGGGTAAGGGTGGTGTTGGACACGCGCGCCTTGATGTTGCCCAGGCCCAGTTTGCTCCACTGGCCGATGGGGTCGCCATCGCTGTGGGTCAAGGTGCGGTTGTTGGGACCGGCGACAGCCTGGCGGCTTTGTTGCAGAGCGATGGCATTGTAGGCAGCGGCTTCGACTGCGATGCCAACAGTGCCCTGGGTGAAACCGGAGCTGTAGTTGAGTATGGTGCCCTGCAGCCAGTTTTCCCGGCTGTGGGTGGGTTGGCGGGTGCCGTCGCTCTTGTAGTAGCGCCACAGCGGAGCACGTGCAGCGCGCTCTCGGGCGTACCAGTTGCGGGTGGTGCCGGACAGGCTCTGGCCGTCGATGAAGCCGCTGGCTTGCGCTTGCTCGCTACTGCCTTTGAGGGTGATGGGCACGAAGTCCTGGCTTTGGGTGTTGGCCTGGGCGACGGTGGAAAAGGCACTGATGGATAAGGCCAGTGCGGTCAGGGTGAATACTCTCAAGGTTGAAGCTCCCATTTTTTTCTAGTTATTGCCGGCCTTGTGGGCCGGATGGTTGTTGCGGTGTTGCCAGGGTTGCCGCGGGATCTCCGGGCAAAATTGGGGGCGTTGTGTTGGCTGTGCCGGCCTCTTCGCGGGCTCGCCCGCTCCCACAGGTAGGGCGCAAGTTGCGATCCTGTAGTGATCCTGTGGGAGCGGGGAAGTCGGGGCGCCGAACCGCCGCGAAGAGGCCGGTACTGGCTAACGCTTAATCAACACTCACACCGGAAAAATCATTGCGCCCAAACGGGCTCACTTTGAACCCGGAAACCTTGACGCTAAGCGGCTGGTTCACCGTGGAATGCGCAACCGGGGTAATCGGCACCTGCTGTTTGAGCCGCTGCTGGGCCTGCTGGTACAGGGCGCTGCGTTGCGTGCGGTCGGTCACCTGTTTGGCCTGCTTGACCAGGCTGTCGTACTGCGGGTCGCACCACAGCGAGTAGTTGTTGCTGCCGATGGCATCGCAGCTATAGAGAGTGCCCAGCCAGTTGTCCGGGTCGCCGTTGTCACCGGTCCAGCCAATCAGGGCAATGTCGTGCTCGCCGCTTTTCATGCGCTTGATGTATTCGCCCCATTCGTAGCTGACGATGCGCACCTTCAAGCCCAGCTTGTTCCAGTCGGCCTGGAGCATTTCGGCCATCAGCTTGGCGTTGGGGTTGTAGGGGCGTTGCACCGGCATGGCCCAGAGGGTGATTTCGGTGCCAGGCTTGACGCCGGCCCCCTGCAGCAACTGTTTGGCCTTTTCCGGGGCGTAGGGTGCGTCCTTGAGGCTTTCGTCATAGGACCACTGGGTCGGTGGCATGGCGTTGACCGCCAATTGGCCGGAGTCTTGATACACCGCCTGGATGATGGCTTTTTTGTTCACCGCCATGTCCATTGCCTGGCGCACCTCCAGGCGGTCGAACGGCGGATGCTGGGTGTTGTAGGCGATGTAGCCGAGGTTGAAGCCTGGCTGCTGCAGTACCTGCAGCTTGCTGTCGGCCTTCAGTGCCGGCAGGTCGGCCGGGCGTGGGTGCAGGGTGACCTGGCACTCGTTGCGGCGCAGCTTCTGGATACGCACCGAGGGGTCGATATTGATTGAAAACACCAGGTTGTCGAGCTTCACCTGGTCCGGTGCCCAATAATCCTTGTTGCCCTTGTAGCGGATCTGCGAATCCTTCTGATAACGCTGGAACACGAACGCCCCGGTACCGATCGGCTGCTGGTTGATGTCGCTGGGGCGACCGCTGGCCAGCAGTTTTTCGGCGTACTCGGCAGACAGAATCGAGGCGAAACTCATGGCCAGGTTCTGGATGAACGCGGCGTCGACCGTGTTGAGGGTGAATACCACGGTGAGCGGGTCGACCTTTTCGACCTGGGCAATGTTCTTGTCCAGGCCCATGCTGACGAAGTAGGGGAACTCGGTGGGGTACGCCCGGCGGAACGGGTGGCTTTTGTCGAGCATACGGTTGAAGGTGAACAGCACGTCGTCGGCGTTGAAATCGCGGCTTGGGCTGAAGGCCTTGTTGCTGTGGAACTTCACCCCTTCACGCAGGTGGAAGGTGTAGCGCAATCCATCGTCGGACACTTCCCAGCGGGTAGCCAGGGCAGGGTGCACGGCAGTGCCACCGCGCTCGAACTCGACCAGGCGGTTGTAGATCGGTTCGGCGGCGTCGTTGTCGGTGGCGCTGGTGTACTGTGCGGTGTCAAAACCCGCAGGGCTGCCCTCGGAGCAGAACACCAGGTTGTTGGCCAGCAGGATCGGGGATTGGCTTATCAGACCCAGGGCCAGCAGGGTCGAAAGGCAAGTAGCGTGGCGCATGGCAAATCCTTTTTCATCTGTTTGCACCGCCTCGGGGTACGAATGGCGGCAACAGTTCGCCGACCCCGCAGCGGATGGCCGCAGGACGACATGAAGAGGTGGAGAGTGTGAAGGGCACCCGCCGTTTGACGGGTGCCGGGGTTACTCTATTTGTCCACGCTGACGCCGTAGAAGGCGTTCAGCGCAAACGGGCTGATCTTGAAGTCCTTCACCTTGGCGCTCATGGGCTGGTACACGGTGGAGTGGGCGATCGGGGTGATCGGTACCTGCTCCTTGAGGATGTGCTGCGCCTTTTGGTACAGCTCGGTGCGTTTGGCCTGGTCGGAGGTGGCTTTTGCCTGCTGGATCAGGTCGTCGTAGGGTTTGTAGCACCACTTGGAGAAGTTGTTGCCGTCGACAGCATCGCAGCCGTAGAGGGTGCCCAGCCAGTTGTCCGGGTCACCATTGTCACCGCTCCAGCCGATCAGCATGGCGCCCTGTTCGCCGGCTTTGGAGCGTTTGATGTACTCGCCCCATTCATAGCTGACGATCTTCGCCTTGATGCCGATCTTGGCCCAGTCGGATTGCAACATTTCGGCCATCAGCTTGGCATTGGGGTTGTACGGGCGTTGCACGGGCATGGCCCACAGGGTGATCTCGGTGCCTTCCTTGATACCTGCTTCCTTCAGCAGTTGCTTGGCTTTCTCGGGGTCGAACGGTGCGTCCTTGATGCTGTCGTCGTAGGACCACTGGGTCGGCGGCATGCCGTTGACTGCCAGCTGGCCGGCACCTTGGTAGACCGACTTGATGATCTGCTTCTTGTCCACGGCCATGTCCAGCGCCTGGCGGACTTTCAGCTGGGCCATCGGGTTGGGTTCGTTGCTGCCCTTGATCTTGTCCATCACGTTATAGGCGATGTAGCCGAGGTTGAAGCCGGCCTGGTGTGGCATCTGCAAGTTCTTGTCGGCCTTTAGCGGCTCGATGTCGGCCGGGCGCGGGAACAAGGTGACCTGGCACTCGTTCTTCTTCAGTCTTTGCATGCGCACCGAGGCATCGGTGGTGATGGCGAAGATCAGGTTGTCGATCTTCACGTCTTCGGGCTTCCAGTAGTCCTTGTTGCCCTTGAAGCGGATCTGCGCGTCCTTCTCGTACTTGCTGAACACGAACGGGCCGGTGCCGATCGGCTTCTGGTTGATGTCGGTGGCCTTGCCGTTTTTGAGCAGTTGGTCGGCGTATTCGGCGGACTGGATAGAGGCGAAGCTCATGGCCAGGTTCTGGATGAACGCGGCGTCGACCTCGTTGAGGGTGAACCTGACCGTGTGCTCGTCGACCTTCTCCACCTTGGCGATGTTCTTGTCCATGCCCATGTCGGTGAAGTACGGGAACTCGGTGGGGGAGGCCTTGCGGAACGGGTGGTCCTTGTCGAGCATGCGGTTGAAGGTGAACAGCACGTCGTCGGCGTTGAACAGGCGGCTGGGCTTGAAGTAGTCGGTGGTGTGGAACTTCACCCCTTCACGCAGGTGGAAGGTGTAGGCCTTGCCGTCGTCGGATACCTCCCATTTGGTCGCCAGGCCCGGGATCACTGCGGTACCGCCGCGTTCGAACTGGGTCAGGCGGTTGAACACGGTCTCGGCCGAGGCGTCGAAGTCGGTCCCGGTGGTGTACTGCCCCGGGTCGAAACCTGCCGGGCTGCCTTCGGAGCAAAACACCAGGCTGGACGCGGCCAGGGCCGTCGGTGCGCCGGTGAGCAAACCTGCGCCAAGCAGGAACGGAATGACTGCGTGTTTGAGCATGGTGGCCTCATTGTTGTCATTTTTTGGATGAGGTGGCCTCGTGAGCCGACCTGAAGATACTTATGCAGGGGGTGTTCCCAATGCAACAGGGAGAAGGATAGTTGGCGCCGGAAAAGTGGTACGACCGTACATGGATGTCGCATCAGTATAACTTTCGGCGAAGTTAAACGTTTGCGCAGGCAAAATGATGGCATTTTGCGGGATATTTCGAGGCGGGAGTAAATGTAGGAGGCACCTTTATGGTGCGTAGGAAAGGTCTGAAAACGCTAATTTTGCGGGTGGGTATGGTCCCTGTGGGAGCGGGCGTGCCCGCGAACACGGGCGAAGCCCGTGCCATCAATCGGGTAGGCTTTTTCGCGGGCATGCCCGCCCCCACAGGTACGTCGTAACTGTTACGGCATCTGCACTTCGATCAGGCCATCGGCATTCATGCTGACTTCACTGGTACCCGCCTCGATATCCGGCGCTGGCGCTGCTTCATCAGCCCCCATCGCTTTCATCGCCATCGGTGCACTGCGCAGGTACGGGCGTGGGTAGCCGCTGCTGTTGAGGTTCAGGCTGACCACTTTGTAGCCCTTGCCACCCAGCGCCTCGGTCGCCAGCTGCGCACGGGCCTTGAAGGCATCAACTGCATCCTTGAGCAGAGCATCCTCGCTGGACTTGCGCGTGGCCGGGGCGATGGAGAAGTCCATGCCGCCCATTTTCAGCTCTTGCAGCAGGTCGGCAGTGAGCTGGGACAAGGCCGGGAAGTCGGCGCTTTCAAGGCGCAGCTCGGCGCGCTCGCGCCAGCCGGTGATCTTCTGGCCCTTGCTGTCATACACCGGGTAGCTGTTGCGGCTGCCCTGGCTTATCTTCACGTCCTTGACCTCGCGCGACTGCTGCACGGCCTTGTTCATGGTTTCGGTGATCTGCTTGGCGAGCTTGCCCGGGTCGGTGTTCTGCGCTTCGCTGTACAGGGTCACGACCATCAGGTCGCGCGCCACTTCCTTGCTCACTTCAGCGCGCAGCGATACCTGGTTGTAACGTGGCTCATCGGCGGCCAGCGCCGGCAGGCTGGCGAGCAAGCCGCAAGACATGAGCAGGGCGGCGCCGTGACGTGGGATTAGCATGTGGTACTCCTTGGCAATAAAAGGCGTGGCTCTGGTCATCCATGCCACGCATGGCCGATCAGACCGGGAACAGTGTAGTGGGTTCAAAAGTGCCATCATTAACCTGTGACAAAGTGTGGCGCTTTGCCGCATCGCTGCAGCAGGGTGCCCGGCTTCGGTATACTCCAGCCGATTTTCTGGAGCACTCATCAGGAGAGCTCATGCTCGCTGCCGTACAACCGTTGTCCGCTACCCGCCAGAACCTCTGGCGCCTGACCGTTATTCGGGTCCTGGTCCTGGCTGCCCAGGCCGGCTCGGTGGGTGTTGCCTACTGGACCGAGCTACTGCCATTGCCATGGTTGTCGCTGGCCGGCACCTTGGCCCTGTCCTCGTTGCTGTGCGCCTTCACGGCGCTGCGCTTGCGCCTGTCGGTGCCGGTCACCGAAATGGAGTATGCCCTGCAGCTGGCCTGTGACCTGCTGATTCACAGTGCCTTGCTGTATTACTCCGGCGGGTCGACCAACCCGTTCGTGTCGTATTACCTGGTACCGTTGGCGATTGCCGCGGTAACCCTGCCGTGGCTGTACTCGCTGATTCTTTCGGGCATCGCCCTGACTGCGTACAGCATGCTGCTGGTGCAGTTCTACCCGCTTGAAGGCCTGCCGATGGCGCGGGACAAGATGCAGGTCTACGGCATGTGGCTGAGCATTGCCCTGGCTGCTGCGGTGATTACCTTCTTTGCTGCGCGCATGGCCGAAGAGCTGCGCCGGCAGGAGCAGTTACGGTCTGAACGGCGCGAAGAAAGCCTGCGCGACGAGCAACTGCTGGCCGTGGCCACCCAGGCTGCCGGTGCCGCCCATGAGCTGGGAACGCCGCTGGCGACCATGAGCGTGCTGATCAACGAAATGCGCCAGGACCACACCGACCCGCTGCTGCAGGAAGACCTGCAGATCCTCCAGGACCAGGTAAAGCTGTGCAAAGAAACCTTGCAGCAGTTGGTGCGCGCCGCCGAAGCCAATCGCCGCCTGGCTATCGTTGAGCAGGACGTGACCGCCTGGCTGGACGAGGCGCTGAACCGTTGGCACCTGATGCGCCCGGAAGCCAGCTACCGCTTCCAGCGCCTGCGTGATGGCAAAGTACCGCGTCTGACGCCTCCGCCTGATCTGACCCAGGCACTGCTGAACCTGTTGAACAATGCCGCAGATGCTTGCCCCGATGACCTGGAAGTCCGCCTGGACTGGGACGCCCAGGACATCGTCATCAGCATTCGCGACCATGGCCCTGGCGTGCCACCGGCCATTGCCGAAGCCATCGGCAAGCCCTTTATTACCACCAAAGGCAAAGGCTTCGGCCTGGGCCTGTTCTTGAGCAAGGCCAGCGTGACCCGTGCGGGCGGTTCGGTAAAACTCTATAGTCATGAACAGGGTGGCACCCTGACCGAATTGCGCCTGCCCTATGGCAAGCGAGGAGATGAATGATGAGCGAAGAAAACCAGGTCGAAAGCGAAGAGCTGCCGCACCTGCTGCTGGTGGATGATGACGCCACCTTCACCCGGGTCATGGCCCGGGCCATGAGCCGTCGCGGTTTCCGCGTGAGCACTGCCAGTTCTGCCGAGGAAGGCTTGATCCTGGCCCAGCAGGACCTGCCGGACTACGCCACGCTGGACCTGAAGATGGACGGTGACTCCGGCCTTGTGCTGCTGCCCAAGCTGCTGGAGCTGGACCCGGAAATGCGCGTGGTGATCCTGACCGGTTACTCGAGCATTGCCACTGCGGTGGAGGCGGTCAAGCGCGGTGCCTGCAATTACCTGTGCAAGCCGGCCGACGCCGATGACGTGCTGGCAGCGTTGCTGTCGGAGCATACCGACCTGGATACCCTGGTGCCGGAAAACCCGATGTCGGTCGACCGCCTGCAGTGGGAACACATCCAGCGCGTGCTGAACGAGCATGAGGGCAACATTTCGGCCACCGCGCGGGCGCTGGGCATGCACCGCCGGACCTTGCAGCGCAAACTGCAGAAGCGCCCGGTCCGTCGCTGATTCTATGTTGGCTTCTTCGCGGGCACGCCCGCTCCCACAAATACCGCGCCGCCCTTGAGAGCAGTGCCGTACCTGTGGGAGCGGGCGTGCCCGCGAAGAGGCCAGTACTGGCAGTGCAGAATCTGAAAGACATGTGCTTTTATCACGCGCGATCCCCGCAAATCCCGGCTGTTGGCGTATCATTGGCCGCCTGACGGCAACCCCTCCAGGATCGCTAGCGCATGCTCGCCCTTCTTATCCAGACGCTGAACATCACGGCACCTGTCTTCGCCATGTTGTTCATGGGCGTGCTGCTCAAACGCATCCACCTGATCGACGACAACTTCAACCGCGTCGCCTCGCAGTTGGTGTTCAATGTCTGCATGCCTGCGCTGCTGTTCCTCGGTATCTACCACGCCGACCTGGCAGCAGCGGTAAAGCCTGGAGTCATCCTCTACTTCATCGCCGCCACACTGGTTGGCTTTGCCGTCGCCTGGGGTATGGCCATCTGGCGCAGCCCGCTAGCGGAGCGGGGCATTTATACCCAAGGCGCGTTCCGCGGCAACAACGGCGTGATCGGCCTGGCCTTGGCCGCCAGTCTGTACGGGGACTATGGTATTTCCCTGGGGGCAGTGCTCGCCGGCCTGGTCATCCTCATGTACAACTCGCTGTCGGCAGTGGTACTTGCGGTGTACAGCCCGGACCTCAAGTCCGACCCCTGGAGCATCTGCAAGAGCATCTTCAGCAACCCGCTGATCATCAGCGTGCTGGTGGCTACCCCCATGGCTTACGGTCAGGTGCCGCTACCCAACTGGCTGCTGACTTCGGGTGATTACCTCGCCCAGATGACCCTGCCGTTGGCGTTGATGTGCATTGGCGGGACCCTGTCGTTGGCGGCATTGCGCGACAGCGGCAGGCTGGCCATCGACGCCAGCCTGGTGAAGATGGTCTGGCTACCGCTGGTGGGCACCTTGGGCGCCTGGCTATGCGGTTTTCGCGGGGCCGAACTGGGCATCCTGTTCCTGTACATCGGCAGCCCCACCGCTGCGGCCAGCTACGTGATGGCACGTGCGGCCAACGGCAACCATGAACTGGCGGCGTCGATCATCGTCATTACGACGTTAATGGCGGCAATCACCACCAATATCGGCATTTTCATCTTGCAGTGGGGCGGATGGATCTAGATCCTTGACTGCAAACAACACAAAAAACAGCCTCACTGAGCTAAAGGACACTTCATGCAAGACCAGAGCACGCCCGAGCTGCAGCGCGGGCTGAAGAATCGCCATATCCAGCTGATCGCGCTGGGCGGGGCCATTGGTACCGGCTTGTTCCTGGGTATCGCCCAGACCATCCAGCTGGCCGGCCCCTCCGTGTTGCTGGGGTATGCCATCGCTGGCCTGATGGCCTTCCTGATAATGCGCCAGCTGGGTGAAATGGTTGTCGAAGAGCCGGTGGCCGGCAGCTTCAGCCATTTTGCCCACCAATACTGGAGCGAGTTTGCCGGCTTCGTGTCGGGCTGGAACTACTGGGTGGTCTATGTGCTGGTTGGCATGGCCGAACTGACCGCGGTGGGTATCTACGTGCAGTACTGGTGGCCGGATTTCCCCACCTGGGCGACGGCGGCGATCTTTTTCGTGGTAATCAACCTGATCAACCTGACCCAGGTGAAGGTCTATGGCGAAATGGAATTCTGGTTCGCCCTGATCAAGGTGGTTGCCATTGTCAGCATGATCGGTTTCGGCGCCTGGTTGCTGACCAGCGGCCATGGCGGCCCGGATGCCAGCGTAGCCAACCTGTGGCAGTACGGCGGCTTCTTCCCTAACGGTGTCAGCGGCCTGGTGATGGCGATGGCGGTGATCATGTTCTCGTTCGGTGGCCTGGAGCTGGTGGGTATCACCGCTGCCGAGGCCGACAACCCGCGTCAGAGCATCCCCAAGGCCACCAACCAGGTGGTGTACCGCATCCTGATCTTCTACATCGGTGCCCTGGCGGTACTGCTGTCGCTGTACCCGTGGCAGAAGGTCGTGCAGGGCGGCAGCCCGTTCGTGATGATTTTCCACGAGCTGGACAGCGACCTGGTGGCGACCATTCTCAATATCGTGGTGCTGACGGCTGCGCTGTCGGTTTACAACAGCTGCGTATACGCCAACAGCCGCATGCTGTTTGGCCTGGCCAGCCAGGGCGACGCACCGCGCCAGTTGCTGAAAGTGAGCCGCAGCGGTGTGCCGCTGACTGCGCTGGGCGTTTCGGCCTTCGCTACCGGCTTGTGCGTAGTGATCAACTACCTGATGCCGGGTGAAGCCTTTGGTTTGCTGATGGCCCTGGCGGTGTCGGCGTTGGTGATCAACTGGGCGAGCATCAGCATTACCCACCTGAAGTTCCGCAAGGCCAAGCTGGCGGCCGGAATCACCCCGTTCTACAAGAGCCTGGGGCACCCGCTGACCAACTACCTGTGCCTGGCGTTCATCGTGCTGATTCTGGTGGTGATGTACCTGACCCCGCCGATTCGTATCTCGGTGATGCTGATCCCGGCATGGATTGCCGTGCTGTGGGTGGCCTTCAAACTGAAGAAGGCCCGCCAGGCCAAGTAGTAAAGCAGGCCCGGCCTCTTGTCTAGTGCTGCCGCCGCCAAGCGCGCGCGGTGGTGTACAGCAACACCATCGCGAGCACCGGCAGCACGTAGAACAGCATCAAACGTTCCAGGCGGCCTGCCAGCGGCATGCCCATGGTAAACGCCGCTACGTGCAGCCCGTAGGCCAGGTACAGGCAAAGGAACACCACGCCTTCGGCCCGGGTGATCCGGTAACCGGAATAAAACACCGGCAGGCTCAGCACGGCAACGCCGAGCATCACTGGCAAGTCAAATGACAGCGCATTGGGTGAGATCGACAGCGGCTCGGGGGTGACCAGTGCGGTCAGGCCGAGCACGGCCAGCAAGTTGAACAGGTTGCTGCCGATCACCGTGCCCACGGCGATCTCCCTTTCGCCACGCAGGGCGGCGATCAGGGCGGCAGCCAGTTCCGGCAGGGAAGTGCAGATGGCGACGACCGTCAGGCCGATGATGCGCTCGGACAGGCCCAGGTCGGTGGCCACCTCGACGGCAGCCTCCAGTAGCAGGTGGCCGCCCAGGCTCAGCAGGCCAAGGCCGGCCAGCACTTGCAGCAGCGTGCCCGACCAGAAACGCCTGGCGCTGGACTTGGTCGTATCCGGCGCAGGGTAGGTGCGTGCGTAGTGGCGCGACTGGTGCCAGAGCATTGCCAGGTAGCCGGCCAGGCCAAGCAGCAGCAGCCCACCTTCTACCCGGCCCAGATGGCCGTTGGCGGAGAGGGCGTAGACCAGGCCGCTGGCGACGATCATCAGCGGAATGTCCAGGCGCACCAGCTGGCGCGATACGCGCAGGGGAATGATCAGTGCGGCCAGGCCGAGAATGACCAGTACGTTGAAAATGTTGCTACCGATCACGCTGCCCACTGCCACATCCGGCGCGCCCTGGTAGGCGGCCTGCAGGCTCACGGTCAGTTGTGGCGCGGTACTGCCGAAGGCCACCAGGCTCAGGCCGATGATCAGCGGGCGAACATGAAGGCGCTGTGCCAGGCGCAGCGCTGCGCGCACCAGCAATTCGGCGCCGCCGACCAGCAGCAGCAGGGCAATGCCCAGTTGCAGCAGGCTGAAGGTGGGAAGGGTGGCCAGGTCGAAAATGGTCGGACTCCTGTCGCGTCAGTCGCTAAGCCCTTGTACTCGCACGCGCGCCGTTCCGCTACGGAGCATGCCGATTTTTTCTGCAGCAGCGCGAGACAGGTCGATCAGGCGGCCGCGGGTGTGCGGGCCACGGTCGTTGATGCGTACCACAACACTGCGCTGGTTGGCCGTATTGGTGACCAGTACGCGGGTGCCGAACGGCAGGCTGCGGTGGGCGGCGGTGAGGCCATGCTGGTTGAAAGGTTCGCCGCTGGCAGTGCGTTTGCCGTGGTGGCGTGAGCCGTAGTAAGAGGCGGTGCCCGTCTGGTCATAACCACGCGGGTCGATGTCGTGGCTGGCGCAGCCGGCCAGGAAGGAAAACAGGGCCAGGGTGCCGAGGGATCGTTTTAGCAAGTTCTTGCTCCGATGCTGCAGTTGGGGCCGCTGTGCGGCCCATCGCAGGCAAGCCAGCTCCCACAGGTACAGCGCTGCCCTTATGAGCGATGCTGTACCTGTGGGAGCTGGCTTGCCTGCGATCGAGGGCAGAGCCCTCGCCGCTTTTTCAGCTCACCCTTCGAGCTTGGCCTTGAGCAATTGGTTCACCTGCCCAGGGTTGGCCTTGCCTTTGGAAGCCTTCATCGCCTGGCCCACGAAGAAGCCGAACATCTTGCCGCGCTTGGCCTCATCGGCCGCGCGGTACTGTTCGACCTGCTCGGCGTTGGCTGCCAGCATTTCGTCGAGCATCTTGTCGATCGCACCGGTGTCGGTGACCTGCTTGAGGCCTTTGCTCTCGATGATGCTGTCGGCATCGCCTTCACCGGCAGCCATGGCCTCGAACACGGTCTTGGCGATCTTGCCGCTGATGGTGTTATCGCTGATGCGCAACAGCATGCCACCCAGGTGTGCGGCGCTGACCGGGGCCTGGTCGATCTCGACGCCCAGCTTGTTCAGCAAGCTGCCCAGCTCGACCATGACCCAGTTGGCCGCCAGCTTGGCGTCGCCACCGATTTTTACCACTTCTTCGAAGTAGTCCGCCTGTTCGCGGCTGGATGCCAGCACGTTGGCGTCGTAGGCCGACAGGCCATACTGGCTCTGGAAGCGTTCGACTTTCTGTGGCGGCAGTTCCGGCAGGCCGGCGCGGAGGGTTGCGAGGAAGCTGTCCTCGATCACCACCGGCAGCAGGTCCGGGTCGGGGAAGTAACGGTAGTCGTTGGCTTCCTCTTTGCTGCGCATGGAACGGGTTTCGTCCTTGTTCGGATCGTACAATCGGGTTTCCTGTATCACCCTGCCACCGTCTTCGATCAAGTCGATCTGGCGCTGGATTTCGCTGTTGATCGCGCGCTCGATGAAGCGGAACGAGTTGACGTTCTTGATCTCGCAGCGGGTACCGAACTCGACCTGGCCTTTCGGGCGGATCGACACGTTGCAGTCGCAACGTAGCGAGCCTTCGGCCATGTTGCCATCGCAGATGCCCAGGTAGCGCACCAGCGCGTGGACCGCCTTGACGTAGGCCACGGCTTCCTTGGCGCTGCGCATGTCGGGCTCGGAAACGATTTCCAGCAGCGGGGTGCCGGCACGGTTCAGGTCGATACCGGTGGAACCGCTGAAGTCTTCGTGCAGGCTCTTGCCGGCATCTTCTTCCAGGTGCGCGCGGGTTACCCCGATGCGCTTGATGGTGCCGTCTTCCAGGGCGATATCCAGGTGACCCTTGCCGACGATCGGCAGGTCCATCTGGCTGATCTGGTAACCCTTGGGCAGGTCCGGGTAGAAGTAGTTCTTGCGCGCGAACACGTTGCGCTTGCCGATTTCGGCATCGATGGCCAGGCCGAACATGCACGCCATGCGCACGGCTTCCTGGTTCAGCACCGGCAGTACGCCGGGCATGCCCAGGTCAACCAGGCTGGCCTGGGTGTTCGGCTCTGAGCCGAAGGTGGTGGCGCTGCCGGAGAAGATCTTCGACTGGGTGGCGAGCTGAGTGTGGATTTCCAGCCCGATCACAACTTCCCATTGCATGTGTGAACTCCTCAGAAGCCGTTGGGGGCACGGGTGTGCCAGTCGGTCACTTGCTGGTAGCGGTGCGCGACGTTGAGCAGGCGGCCTTCCTGGAAATACGGCGCCAGCAGTTGCACGCCGACCGGCAGGCCGTCGACGAAGCCGGCCGGCATCGACAGGCCCGGCAGGCCCGCCAGGTTGGCGGTGATGGTGTAGACGTCTTCCAGGTAGGCGGCGACCGGGTCGCTGCTCTTGGCGCCAAGCTTCCAGGCCGGGTTTGGCGTGGTTGGGCCGAGGATCAGGTCGACGTCGTTGAACGCAGCCATGAAGTCGTTCTTGATCAGGCGGCGGATCTGCTGCGCCTTGACGTAGTAGGCGTCGTAGTACCCAGCCGACAGAGCGTAGGTGCCGACCATGATGCGGCGCTGCACTTCAACGCCGAAGCCTTCGCCACGCGAACGCTTGTACAGGTCGGTGAGGTCTTTCGGCGCATCGCAGCGGTAGCCGAAGCGCACGCCGTCGAAGCGCGACAGGTTGGAAGAGGCTTCAGCCGGGGCGATCACGTAGTAGGCCGGGATGGCGTGCTGCATGTTCGGCAGGCTGATTTCCTTGACCACGGCACCGAGCTTTTCCAGCTCTTTGACGCTGGCCTGGACCAGGTCGGCGATGCGTGGGTCGAGGCCGGCACCGAAGTACTCCTTCGGCAGGCCGATGCGAAGGCCCTGCAGCGAACCATTGAGGTTGGCGCTGTAGTCCGGCACCGGCTCTTCGATGCTGGTGGAGTCCTTGGCGTCGAAACCGGCCATGCCTTGCAGCAGCAGGGCGCAGTCTTCGGCAGTGCGGGCCAGCGGGCCGCCCTGGTCGAGACTGGAGGCGTAGGCAATCATGCCCCAGCGCGAAACACGACCGTACGTCGGTTTGAGGCCGGTGAGGTTGGTCAGTGCCGCCGGCTGGCGGATCGAGCCGCCGGTGTCGGTGCCGGTGGTGGCCGGCAGCAGGCGCGCAGCCACAGCGGCAGCCGAGCCGCCGGACGAACCGCCCGGGACGTGCTCGAGGTTCCATGGGTTCTTCACCGCGCCGTAGTGGCTGGATTCGTTGGCCGAACCCATGGCGAACTCGTCCATGTTGGTCTTGCCCAGGGTGACCATGCCAGCTTCAGCCAGCTTGGCGACCACGGTGGCGTCGTACGGTGCCTTGAAGTTGTCGAGCATCTTCGAGCCGCAGCTGGTGCGTACGCCGTTGGTGCAGAACAGGTCCTTGTGGGCGATGGGGGCACCCAGCAGCGCGCCGGTTTCGCCGGCGGCGCGACGGGCGTCGGCGGCACGCGCCTGGCCCAGGGCCAGGTCTTCGGTGACGCTGATGAAGCTGTTGAGTTGCGGGTCGAGCTGCTTGATACGCGCCAGCAGGGCGCCGGTCAGCTCTTCGGAGGAAAACGACTTGTCGGCGAGTCCGCGGGCGATCTCGGCCAGGGTCAATTGATGCATGGCAGGCTCTATCCCTTACTCGATGACTTTGGGAACCAGGTACAGACCGCTTTCGGTCGACGGCGCGATTGCCTGGTAGGCGTCGCGCTGGTTGCTTTCGGTGACCTGGTCGGGTCGCAGGCGCTGGCTGGCCTCCAGCGGGTGGGCCAGGGGCTCGATGCCAGTGGTATCGACCGCTTGCATCTGGTCGACCAGCCCGAGGATGCTGTTCAGGGCATCGGTAATGCGTGGCAGTTCGCCATCATTCAGCCCCAGACGGGCCAGATGGGCGATCTTTTCCACGTCGCAGCGTTCAAGCGCCATGGGGATCTCCAAGGGAAACAAAGAACGGAATTTGAGTCCGTGATGAGGAACATGTCAGCTTTCTGGCGGTCCAACGGCCGCGATCATCGGCTGGCATGCTCGGAAAAACAGCCAATTTAACATATTGGCTCCTTGCCCAAAATCCCTGCCATTGTTAGAGTTTGCCGCACTTTTTTACCCACGCTTTCCCCAGGGTCACTTTCCCATGTTCAAGAAACTGCGTGGCATGTTTTCCAGCGATCTTTCCATCGACCTGGGTACTGCCAACACCCTTATTTACGTGCGTGAGCGCGGTATCGTCCTGAATGAGCCCTCGGTTGTTGCCATCCGTACCCATGGCAATCAGAAAAGCGTCGTCGCCGTCGGTACCGAAGCCAAACGTATGCTGGGCCGTACGCCTGGCAACATTGCTGCCATTCGTCCGATGAAGGACGGCGTCATCGCCGACTTCAGCGTTTGCGAAAAAATGTTGCAATATTTTATCAACAAGGTTCACGAGAACAGCTTCCTGCAGCCAAGCCCGCGCGTGCTGATCTGCGTGCCGTGCAAGTCGACCCAGGTAGAGCGCCGCGCCATTCGCGAGTCGGCCCTGGGTGCCGGTGCCCGTGAAGTGTTCCTGATCGAAGAACCGATGGCTGCTGCCATCGGTGCCGGCTTGCCGGTTGAAGAGGCCCGCGGTTCGATGGTCGTCGATATCGGTGGTGGTACCACTGAAATCGCGCTGATCTCCCTGAACGGCGTGGTCTATGCCGAATCCGTCCGCGTTGGCGGCGACCGCTTCGACGAAGCCATCGTCACCTACGTGCGCCGCAACTATGGCAGCCTGATCGGCGAGTCCACCGCCGAGCGCATCAAGCAGGAAATCGGTACCGCCTACCCGGGCGGCGAAGTACGCGAAGTCGATGTACGTGGCCGCAACCTGGCCGAGGGCGTACCGCGTGCCTTCACCCTGAACTCCAACGAAGTGCTTGAAGCGCTGCAGGAATCGCTGGCGACCATCGTTCAGGCCGTGAAAAGCGCCCTGGAGCAATCGCCACCTGAACTGGCTTCGGATATCGCCGAGCGTGGCCTGGTGCTGACCGGTGGTGGTGCGCTGCTGCGTGACCTCGACAAGCTGCTGGCCCAGGAAACCGGCCTGCCGGTAATCGTCGCCGAGGACCCGCTGACCTGTGTCGCCCGTGGCGGCGGTCGCGCCCTGGAGATGATGGACAAGCACGCGATGGACCTGCTCTCCAGCGAGTGATTCCACTCGCTGTTCACGAGCGCCCGGTTTACAGGCAGTACGCACAGTGCTACCTGTATGTGCTGGGCTGGCGCCCGTTCAGGGCGCCGTATCCGTCAATCCGCAACCAGGCTGGTGCGTTGTCCCATGTCCAATGACCTCCTGAGTCGTCCACGAGGAACGGCCCATTAAACCGCTTTTCTCCAAGGGCCCTTCGCTGGGCGTTCGCCTGCTCGTTCTGGTGGTAATGTCGGTCGCGTTGATGGTTGTCGACGCGCGCTTCGACGTGCTCAAACCCGTGCGCAGCCAGATGGGCCTGGTGCTGATGGAGTCGTACTGGATCACCGACCTGCCGCAGCGTGCCTGGCAAGGTGTGGCCGGCCAGTTCGGCAGCCGCACCGAATTGATCGCCGAAAACGAAAAGCTCAAGACCGAAGGTCTGCTGTTGCAGGGGCGCCTGCAAAAACTGGCGGCCCTGACCGAGCAGAACGTCCGGCTGCGTGAATTGCTCAATTCTTCGGCGCTGGTCAACGAAAAGGTCGAAGTGGCCGAGCTGATCGGTGTCGACCCCAACCCGTTTACCCACCGCATCCTGATCAACAAGGGCGAGCGCGACGGTGTGTTCCTTGGCCAGCCGGTGCTCGATGCGCGGGGCCTTATGGGTCAGGTGGTCGAGCTGATGCCCTACACCTCGCGGGTGCTGCTGCTGACCGATACCACCCATAGCATTCCGGTGCAGGTCAACCGCAACGGCCTGCGCGCCATCGCCAGCGGCACCGGCAACCCGGAGCGCCTTGAACTGCGCCATGTGGCCGATACCGCCGATGTGAAGGAGGGCGACCTGCTGGTCAGCTCCGGCATGGGCCAGCGGTTCCCGGCCGGTTACCCGGTGGCCACGGTCAACGAGGTGATCCACGATTCCGGGCAGCCGTTCGCCATCGTGCGCGCCATCCCCACCGCCGCGCTCAATCGCAGCCGTTACATGCTGCTGGTATTCAGCGACCGGCGTACCCCGGAGCAGCGCGCCACCGACGCCGCCATCGCCCAGGAAGAGGCTGACCGCAAGGGCACCTCGGGCCCTGTGCAGCCGGCGAGTCCAGGCGAGCAGGGCACACCTGCCAGCAATACGCCTGTGGCGCCAGCCACATCCGCAGCGCCGGCCGCCCAGCCTGCAGCCCCGGCAGCTACTCCTGCCACGCCTGCCGCAGCGCCTGCCGCACCCGCTCAAACCCGGAGACAATGATGGCTGCTTCACGCCGCAACAACGGCTGGGTCATCTGGCTGACTTTCGCCATCGGCCTGCTGCTCAGCGTCTCGCCCATGCCGCAGTTCATGGAAGTGTTCCGGCCCATGTGGCTGGCGTTGCTGGTGTCGTTCTGGACCCTGGCGGTGCCGGGCAAGGTCGGCATGACCACGGCGTTCGTGCTGGGCCTGGCTGAGGATGTGCTGTATGGCACCCTGCTTGGGCAGAACGCGTTGATCCTTACGCTCATCACCTTCCTGGTGCTGTCGTTGCAGCAGCGTTTGCGCATGTTCCCCATGTGGCAGCAAAGCCTCGTCATCCTGGTGATCTTCGGCATCGCCCAGCTCATCCAGCTGTGGCTCAGCGCGCTGACCGGCAACCGCCTGCCTACCCTGGCGCTGGTCTGGTCGGCAGTCATCAGTGCCTTGCTCTGGCCGTGGATCAGTTTCGCCCTGCGCGACCTGCGCCGACGCTTGCGCATCAACTGACGGCGACGCCGCAACTGACAGGGAGATGTCTGCATGAACCCGCTGTACCTGGCCTCTGGCTCGCCCCGCCGTCGTGAACTGTTGACCCAGATCGGTGTGCCGTTCAGTGTCGTCAGCGCCCCCATCGATGAAACCCCGTTGCCCGACGAAAGCGCCCAGGCCTACGTCGAACGCCTGGCCCGGGCCAAGGCTGCCGCTGGCCTGGCCAACCTGAGAGATCTGGTGCAGGGCCTTCGCGGGCACGCCCGCTCCCACAGGGACGGCGCTGTACCTGTGGGAGCGGGCGTGCCCGCGAAGGCCCCAAAGGGGCCCGCTGTTGTGCTGGGGGCAGACACTGCCGTGGTGCTCGATGGGCGTATCCTCGGTAAACCGGAAAACCGCGATCATGCCCTGGCCATGCTGGCTGACCTGTCGGGTCGTGAGCATCAGGTACTGACCGCCGTGGCCCTCGATGACGGCCTGGGCGTGCGCAGCTTGTGCGTTACCAGCAACGTGCGCTTTCGGGTCATCAGCACCGATGAAGCACAACGCTACTGGGCCAGCGGCGAGCCTGTGGACAAGGCCGGTGGCTACGCCATCCAGGGCCTGGGCGCAGTGTTCGTCACCGGCCTCTCAGGCAGTTATTCGGCCGTGGTAGGCCTGCCCCTCAGTGAGACTGCCGAGTTGCTAGGCACGTTCGGTATCGCCTGTTGGCAATCGCCCGTGCATGCGCCAGAGGTAACAAAGCCGTAGTAGCCAGCACGGCATACGCCATCCATCATTACAAAAGACCTTTGACGAGAGCCGGCCATGAGTGAAGAGATCCTGATCAACATCACCCCGATGGAGTCACGTGTGGCGGTGGTGGAAAACGGGGTACTGCAGGAAGTGCACGTCGAGCGCACCCAGCGCCGTGGCATCGTCGGCAATATCTACAAGGGCAAGGTGGTGCGTGTCCTGCCGGGCATGCAGGCGGCCTTCGTCGACATCGGCCTGGAGCGTGCTGCGTTCATCCATGCGTCGGAAATTTCCCAGCGTGAAGGCTCGGCAGTCGAGACCATCACGGCATTGGTGCACGAAGGCCAGGCCCTTGTGGTGCAGGTGACCAAGGATCCGATCGGCAGCAAAGGTGCACGCCTGACCACCCAGCTGTCGATCCCGTCGCGCTACCTGGTGTATATGCCGCGCAGCAGCCATGTCGGCATTTCGCTGAAGATCGAAGACGAAGCCGAGCGTGACCGCCTCAAACAGGTGGTCAGCAACTGCATGGACAGCGAAAACATCAAGGATGCCGGTGGCTTCATCCTGCGCACCGCCGCTGAAGGCGCACGTGCTGAAGAGATCTTGCAGGATATCCGTTACCTGCGCCGCCTGTGGGAGCAGATTGGCTCCCAGATCAAAACCTGTGGCGCGCCCATGGTCATCTACGAGGATCTGGGCCTGGCCCTGCGTACCCTGCGTGACCTGGTCAATCCGAAAATCGAGAAAATCCGCATCGACTCGCGTGAAACCTTCCAGAAGACCACGCAGTTCGTCGGTGAATTGATGCCGGAGATCGCTGACCGCCTCGAACATTACCCGGGCGAACGACCCATTTTTGACCTGTACGGTGTCGAAGACGAAATCCAGCGCGCCCTGGAGCGCAAGGTGCCGCTGAAGTCCGGTGGCTACCTGGTGGTCGACCCGGCCGAAGCGATGACCACCATTGACGTGAACACCGGTGCATTCGTCGGCCATCGCAACCTTGAAGAGACCATCTTCAAGACCAACCTGGAGGCCGCCACGGCCATCGCCCGGCAACTGCGCCTGCGCAATATCGGCGGCATCATCATCATCGACTTCATCGACATGGAAGATGAAGAGCACCAGCGCCAGGTGCTGCGCACCCTGGAAAAACAGCTGGAACGGGATCACGCAAAAACCAACATCATCGGCATCACCGAACTGGGCCTGGTGCAGATGACCCGCAAGCGCACCCGTGAAAGCCTGGAGCAGGTGTTGTGCGAGCCGTGCCTGGGCTGCCAGGGCCGTGGCAAGCTGAAAACCCCCGAGACCATCTGTTACGAAATCTTCCGCGAGATCCTGCGCGAAGCCCGTGCCTATCAGGCCGAGGGCTACCGTGTGCTGGCCAACCAGAAGGTGGTCGACCGTCTGCTGGATGAGGAGTCCGGTAACGTGGCAGAACTGGAGGCCTTTATCGGTCGAACCATTCGCTTCCAGGTCGAGTCGATGTATTCGCAGGAACAATACGACGTGGTGCTGCTCTGAGGTCTTCTCGAACGCGCCACTGGATGGTCGTGCTGGCAAAACCGCCACTACCGGCCATCATGGATAAACGACTTGGAGGGCCATGGCCATGGGACGTCTGACTCGCGTTCTTGTCGCCTTGACCCGCTGGGGGCTGGGCGTTTGCGCCCTGCTGGCGGTATTGGTGGCGCTGTATGTCAGCCTCGGCCGCGAGTTGGTGCCGCTGGTGGCCGAGTACCGCGCCGATGTGGAGCGCAAGGCAGAGCAGGCGCTGGGCTTGCCGGTGCATGTCGGGGCCCTTGAAGGGCGCTGGAGCGGGCTGGCACCGGTGCTGCGGGTACGTGACCTGCAACTTGGTGAAGGTGCAACGGCGCTACGGCTGGACGACGTCAGGGTGGTTCCCGATCTCTGGGCCAGCCTCCGTACCCGCGAAGTGCGCCTGGCGCGTATCCAGTTGGGCGGCCTGCAACTGATCCTGCGCGAGAACGAGCAGGGTGCCTGGCACCTTGAAGGCTTGCCAAAGCAGGACGATGCGCCACTTGACCCTGCCGAACTGTTGCAGCGCCTGGGTCAGCTGGGCCGCATCGATGTGTTCGACAGCCAGGTCACTTTGCACCCGTGGCAGCGTGACCCGCTTACCCTGACGTATGTCCGCGCTGGCCTGCAGGCAGGCGCTTCGCGCCAAGCGGTGGAGCTGAGTGCGACCCTGCCCGATGGCCAGCCACTGGCGCTGAACCTGCGTAGCCGTGCGTCGGCGCAGGCCTGGCGAGATGGCCAGGTTGATGCCTATCTGAGCCTGCCGCAAAGTGACTGGGCGCGATGGTTGCCGCCACGCGTGCTGGGCCAGTGGCATGCCGACGTGCTGCGAGCAGGCGGTGAGTTCTGGGTCGATTGGCGCGAAGGGCAATTGCAGCAGGCTGTGGTGCGGCTCAACGCACCTGAGCTGCAGGGCAACTATGTGGGGCGCAAGGCCGCGACACTGAACAACCTGGCCTTGGGTGCCTGGTTCCAGCGACGGGGCCAAGGCTTTGATGTGGTGGTCGACTCGCTGGCCATGGACATCGGCAAGACCCGCTGGGAATCGCACCTGCAGCTGCAGCAGCGCCCCGGCGAAAATGCTGCCGATGAAAGCTGGAAGGTGCAGGCCGACCGGCTCAACCTTACCCCCCTGACCCCGTTGATCGATGCCCTGGCACCGCTGCCTGACAATGTCATGGCCGTGGTCGATGGCTTGAAGGTAACCGGCGCGTTGCGCAATGTACGGTTGGAGGCTCGGCCCAAGGCCGAGGGTGACCAGCGCCTGCAGTTCGAAGCCAACCTGGAAAAGGTCGGTTTCGATGCATACCACAGTGCCCCGGCTGCCGGTAACGTCAGCGGCAGCATCAGCGGTGACCTGGGTCATGGAGAGCTGCGCCTGGATACCGATGCGTTCATGCTGCATCTGTACCCGATCTTTGCCAAACCCTGGCACTACCAGAAAGCCAACGCGCGCCTGACCTGGGCGCTGGACAAGGAAGGCTTCACCCTCATTGCCCCTTACCTCAAGGTGCTGGGCGAGGAGGGCAGGATTGCCGGTGATTTCCTTATTCGCCTGTTGTTCGAGGAAGGCCGCGAGGACTACATGGACCTGCGTGTCGGCCTGACCGAGGGCGATGGCCGGTACACCGCCAAGTACCTGCCCGAGGTGCTCAGCCCGGCTCTCGACGAATGGCTGCGCAGCGCCATCGTCAAAGGCACAGTGGATGAGGGCTACTTCCAGTATCAGGGCTCGCTGAACCATGGCGCCGCGCCCGAGGCACGCAGCATCAGCCTGTTTTTCAAGGTGCGGGACGCGGCCCTGGACTTCCAGCCTGGCTGGCCGCAGGTGCAGCACGTGGATGGTGATGTGTTGATCGAGGACAGCGGCGTGCGCATCAAGGCGCAGCGTGGCGTGTTGCTCGACACCAAGGTCAGCGACGTAAGCGTAGACATCCCGCATGTCGAGGGTGACCAGCACAGCCGACTTTACCTGGATGGCGATTTCGATGGCAGCCTGGGCGATGGCCTGAAAATACTCAAGGAAGCGCCGATCGGCACGGGCGAGATCTTCGCCGGGTGGGAGGGCGAAGGGCCGTTGAAGGGCAAGGTCAAGCTCGACATCCCGCTGGCCCACGGAGAGCGACCGAAAGTACGGGTAGACTTCACCACCCGCGATGCGCGCCTGAAAGTGGCCCCGCCGAGCCTGGAGTTGAGCCGTTTGAAGGGTGATTTCAGCTTCGACTTTGACAAGGGCCTGAGTGGCAAAGACATCAGCCTGCAGGCATTCGGCAAGCCGGTGACGGCGCAAATTACCGCCGAAGGCCAGCCGGGGCAGATGCAGACGCGCATCGACGCCAATGGTCAGGCATCGCTCAAGGCACTGACCGACTGGCTGCAGTTCAAGCAGGCTTTGCCAGCGTCTGGCGACTTGCCTTACCAGTTGCAGCTCAGCCTGGGTAGCCGGGAAAACCGGCTGAGCGTCAACTCGACCCTCAAGGGCCTGGCCATTGACCTGCCGGCGCCGTTCGGCAAAGCAGCTGCAGACAGCCGTGACAGCCGTTTCAGCATGAACCTGCAGGGCCAGGAGCGGCGTTTCGATGCCGCGTATACCGACCTTGCACGCTTTGCCTACGCTGCACCGGCTGACAAGCTGACCCAGGGCCGTGGTGAATTGCTGTTGGGCGCCGGTGACGCCCAACCGCCCGCTGGCCAGGGCTTGCGGGTGCGCGGGCGCCTGGCGTCGCTGGACCTGGCACCCTGGCAGGAACAGGCGGCCCGCCTTGCTGGCGACGACCCGGGAGGCAGCGCGCGACAGAACCTGCAAAGCGTCGACCTGAGCATTGGTCAGCTGAAAGCCTTCGGCATGGACCTGAACCAGGCCGTGGTACGCATGGCCCGTGGTGGCGCGGCCTGGGACCTGCGGCTGGACAGCAAGGAAGTGATTGGCAACGCCCGAGTGCCGGATGCCAAAGGTGCGCCCATGGTCGTGCGTATGCAGACCCTGCGGCTACCGGCAGCCGACCCTGCCCAGGCTCAGGCTGAAGATGGCCCGGACCCGTTGGCCTCGTTCGATCCGCGCAAGGTACCTGCGCTGGACCTGAACATCGACAAGCTCTACCGCGGCGACGACCTGTTTGGCAGTGCGGCGATCAAATTGCGACCGACAGCGCGTGGTGTGACCGCCAGCGATATCGACCTCGACTTCAAAGGGCTGCGCATTGACGGCGGTGGTGGCTGGGAGGGCGTGCCGGGCAGCACCAGTAGTTGGTACAAGGGGCGCCTGGACGGCAAGAACCTGGCAGATGTGCTCAAAGCCTGGGGCTTTGCCCCGACCGTGACCAGTCGTGACTTCCGCCTGGATGTGGACGGCCGTTGGCCAGGTTCGCCCGCAGCGGTAGGCTTGAAGCGTTTTTCTGGCAGCATGGACGCGGCGCTGCGCACCGGCCAGTTCGTCGAAGTTGAAGGCAGCGCTCAGGCGCTGCGCGTGTTCGGCCTGCTCAACTTCAACTCCATTGGCCGGCGCCTGCGGCTGGACTTCTCCGACCTGTTCGACAAGGGCCTGGCCTATGACCGGGTCAAAGGCTTGCTGGTGGCCAGCGATGGCGTGTACGTGACCCGTGAGCCGATCACCATGACCGGCCCTTCGAGCAGTTTCGAGCTGGAAGGCACCCTGGACATGGTGCGCGACCGGGTCGATGCCAACCTGCAGGTGAGCCTGCCCGTGACCAACAACCTGCCACTGGCCGCGCTGATTGTCGGCGCCCCGGCTATCGGCGGCGCACTTTTCCTGGTCGACCGCTTGATCGGTGACCGCGTGTCGCGCTTTGCCAGCGTGCACTACCGTGTCGAAGGGCCGTGGAAAGAGCCTAGAATCACATTTGTGAAACCTTTCGAGAAATCCCGCTAGGAGTACCCATGAAGGCAGCGGTAATCCAGATGGTCAGCCAAGACGATGTGCTGGCCAACCTGCAGCGTGCCGGTGCCCTGTTGCAGCAGGCCGCGCTCGGTGGGGCACGACTGGCGGTGCTGCCAGAAAACTTCGCCGCCATGGGCCGCAAGGATGCCGCAGCCATCGGCCGCGCAGAAGCGTTGGGCGAAGGGCCGATCCTTCCATGGTTGAAACGCACCGCCCGCGACCTCAAGTTATGGATTGTCGCCGGTACTTTGCCTCTGCCTCCGGTTGGCCGGCCCGAGGCCAAGGCCCATGCCTGCTCGCTGCTGATCGACGAAAACGGCGAGGTGGCGGCACGCTATGACAAGCTGCATCTGTTCGACGTGGACGTTGCCGACAACCGCGGTCGCTACCGTGAGTCGGACGATTACGCCCATGGCGCCCAAGTGGTGGTGGCTGACACGCCGGTTGGGCGGCTGGGGCTTAGCGTGTGCTACGACTTGCGCTTCCCTGAGCTGTACAGCGAATTGCGCGCGGCTGGCGCGGAACTGATCACGGCGCCAGCGGCCTTTACTGCCGTGACAGGCGCGGCGCATTGGGAGGTGCTGGTACGCGCCCGCGCGATCGAAACCCAGTGTTACCTGCTGGCTGCGGCGCAGGGCGGCACGCACCCAGGCCCTCGGGAAACCCACGGCCATGCGGCGATCGTCGACCCTTGGGGGCGCATCGTCGCAGAACAGGCGCAAGGCGAAGCGGTACTGCTTGCCGAGCGCGACATTGATGAACAAGCGTCCATCCGGGCGCGCATGCCGGTGGTATCGCACCGGCGCTTTTTCTCGCAGGGCGCGTTGCGGCCTGCGCACACCTCGGAGTGACTATGAGCCAGATGTTATCCACCGTCAGCGAGCAGCTCCTGGCCCCAGGCGGCTTGACCCTGGACAGCCTGCAGAGCGTGCTGGGTGAGTTGGCCGGCCCCGGCATCGACGCCGCCGACCTGTATTTCCAGGGGCAGATCTCGGAAACCTGGGCGCTGGAAGACGGTATCGTCAAAGAAGGTAGCTTCAACCTGGACCAGGGCGTGGGCGTCCGTGCCCAGTCTGGTGAAAAGACCGGTTTCGCCTACAGCAATGCGATCAACCTTGAGGCATTGACCTCGGCGGCGCGCGCCGCCCGTTCGATTTCCCGCGCCGGGCAGAACGGCACGGTCCAGGCCTTCCGCAGCCAGGAAGTGACCGCTCTGTACGCCGCAGACAACCCGCTGGATGTACTGAGCCGCGCCGAAAAGGTTGAGCTGCTCAAGCGTGTCGATGTCGCCACCCGCGCCCTGGATCCGCGCATCCAGCAGGTCAGCGTGAGCATGGCCGGGGTCTGGGAGCGCATCCTGATCGCTGCGGCCGATGGCAGCCTGGCCGCCGACGTGCGCCCGCTGGTGCGCTTCAACGTCAGCGTCATCGTCGAGCAGAACGGCCGTCGCGAGCGCGGCGGCCAGGGCGGTGGCGGGCGTACTGACTACCGCTTCTTCACCGAGAAACGGGTGATGGGTTATGCCCGCGAGGCCTTGCGCCAGGCGCTGGTAAACCTGGAGGCGATCCCGGCACCTGCCGGCACTTTGCCGGTGGTACTGGGCTCCGGCTGGTCGGGCGTGCTGTTGCACGAGGCGGTTGGCCATGGCCTGGAAGGTGATTTCAACCGCAAGGGCAGTTCGGCGTTCAGCGGCCGTATTGGCGAGAAAGTGGCATCGAGCCTGTGCACCATCGTTGACGATGGCACGCTCGAAGGCCGCCGTGGCTCGCTGAGTGTGGATGACGAAGGCACCCCGACCGAATGCACCACGCTGATCGAGAACGGTGTGCTCAAAGGCTACATGCAGGACAAGCTCAACGCCCGCCTGATGGGCATGGCGGTAACCGGTAACGGCCGCCGTGAATCCTACGCGCACCTGCCGATGCCGCGCATGACCAACACCTACATGCGTGCAGGCGAAAGCGACCCGCAGGAAATCATCGCGTCTGTGAAAAAGGGTATCTACTGCGCCAGCCTGGGCGGTGGCCAGGTGGACATTACCAGCGGCAAGTTCGTGTTCTCGACCAGTGAGGCCTACCTGATCGAAGACGGCAAGATTACTGCTCCGGTCAAAGGGGCGACCCTGATCGGTAACGGTCCGGAGGCGATGAGCCGGGTGTCGATGGTCGGCAACGACCTGGCGCTGGATAGCGGGGTAGGGACGTGCGGCAAGGACGGGCAGTCGGTGCCGGTGGGCGTAGGGCAGCCTACCTTGAAGCTGGATGCGATTACCGTGGGCGGTACCGGAGCGTAATGGTCACGGGGACCAATGTGGGAGCGGGCGTGCCCGCGAAGCAGGCGACGCGGTGCATGGCACCGGCTTCGCCGGTGTTCGCGGGCACGCCCGCTCCCACAGGGGCCCGGTTTATCAGCGCAAGCCGCGCTGCATCTCGTCGAGGTCGCGGATGTACTTGAACACCTTGCGCATGGCGGCCGGCGGCTTGTTCCGCGCCTTCTCGTGTTGCGCGTGGCGGATCAGCGAGCGCATTTGCTGGCGATCAGTATCGGGGTACTCCTTGACGAAGCGCTCAAGGTCTTCGTCGTTACCGTCGATCAACCGGTCGCGCCAGCGCTCCAGGCCGTGGAAGCGCTCGTTGTACTGGCGGGTCGAGCTGTCCATCTGCTCAAGCAAGGCATGGATGGCATCCAGGTCCTGCACGCGCATGAGCTTGCCGACAAACGACATGTGGCGTTTGCGGGCGCCGTGAGCGGTGTGCTTGCTGGCTTCGGCCAGGGCTTTGCGCAGCTCGTCGGTCAACGGCAGGCGTGCAAGGGTATCGGCTTTGAGTGTGGTAAGGCGCTCGCCGAGTTCGACCAGTTCATGCAGTTCGCGCTTGATCTGGGTTTTGCTTTTTTCGCCGTCGAAGGCGTCGTTTGAATCAACCATGGTGGCAGTCCGCTAGAAATCGCCGCCATGATAACCAGTCGGGGGCCGCTTGTCCGGCCCGGTCGTAGAATGACCCTCGCCGAACGCAGAATTTGAGTGGAGAGAACCATGAGTGCAGTCCAGAGCGTAGGTCCGAAAGACCTGCCAGCATTGCAGGAGCAGGTCGAGCAGATTATTGCCGAGGCGAAGCGCCAAGGGGCCAGTGCCTGCGAAGTGGCGGTGTCGCTGGAGCAGGGCCTGTCCACCACGGTACGCCAGCGTGAGGTCGAAACGGTCGAGTTCAACCGCGACCAGGGCTTTGGTATCACCCTGTACGTTGGCCAGCGCAAAGGTTCGGCCAGCACCTCGGCCAGTGGCCCGGACGCGATCCGCGAAACCGTCGCTGCAGCCCTGGCGATCGCCAAACACACCTCCGAGGACGAATGTTCCGGGCTGGCCGACGCCGCGTTGATGGCCCGGGAAATCCCGGATCTGGACCTCTACCACGACTGGGCTATCGAACCCGAAAAGGCCATCGAGATGGCCCTGGCCTGCGAGGCGGCGGCGTTTGACGCCGATCCGCGCATCCTCAATGCCGACGGCACCACACTCAATACCCACCAAGGCTGCCGCGTGTATGGCAACAGCCATGGCTTCATCGGGAGTTACGCTTCGACCCGGCACAGCCTGAGCTGCGTGATGATCGCTGAAGGCGATGGGCAGATGCAGCGTGACTACTGGTACGACGTGAACCGCCAGGGCGACCTGCTGGCTGACCCGCGCAGCATCGGTGTGCGCGCTGCCCAGCGCGCAGCCAGCCGCCTGGGCGCGCGTCCCGTACCTACCTGCGAGGTGCCAGTGCTGTTTTCTGCCGAACTGGCCGGCGGCCTGTTCGGCAGCTTCCTCTCGGCCATTTCCGGCGGCAATCTTTACCGCAAGTCGTCGTTCCTTGAAGGGACCATTGGCCAGCGTCTGTTCCCGTCCTGGTTGACTCTCGACGAGCGCCCGCACATTCCGCGCGCGTTGGGCAGCGCCGCGTTCGACGGTGATGGCCTGGCCACCTATGCCAAGCCGTTCGTCGACAAAGGCGAGTTGGTGTCGTACCTGCTGGGCACCTATTCCGGGCGTAAGCTGGGATTGCCAAGCACGGCCAACTCTGGCGGTGTGCACAACCTGTTCGTCACTCACGGTGTCGAAGACCAGGCAGCACTGATCCGCCGAATGGGCCGCGGGCTGCTGGTCACCGAGTTGATGGGGCATGGCCTGAACATGGTGACGGGTGATTACTCCCGTGGTGCAGCCGGCTTCTGGGTCGAAAATGGCGAAATCCAGCATGCCGTGCAGGAAGTGACCATTGCCGGCAATATGAAGGATATGTTCCAGCAAATAGTTGCGATTGGTAGCGATCTTGAGACCCGCAGCAACATTCATACAGGGTCGGTGCTGATCGAACGGATGACGGTCGCCGGCAGCTAAAAATTTTCATGAAATACAAGACCCGGCCCCGCGCCGGGTTTTTTCTTTCATCACTCCCCACTTGAAGTGATTCTATTTATCACTTAATAATGAATATCATTATCCAGCAACTCCGGCGATGATGTTCACATGAAACCCGTCCTCCGCGAACTGCCCTACCTGGAAAACTGGCGCTGGCTCAGCCGGCGCATCCGCTGTGCGCTCGAACCCGACGAGCCGCGCCTGATCGAGCATTACCTGGCCGAAGGCCGCTATCTGGTGTGCTGCACCGAGACCTCGTCATGGACGGTGGCACTGACCTCTTTCCGCCTGCTGCTGGATACCGCCTGCGACCGCATGCTGCCCTGGCACTGGCGCTGCCTGTGCCTGGATCAGGCATGGCGCCCGCTGCTGGACCTGCGCAACCTCGACCGCCAAGAGCAGAACCAGCGTTGGCAGCCCTACGCCCTGCAGTTGGCCAATTGCCGTCTGCTGCCGTCGATTTCTCCCGATGAACTGATGCAAGGATTTGATGATGAGTGATACCCGTATCGAGCGTGACAGCATGGGTGAACTGCAGGTGCCGGCTCAGGCCCTGTACGGTGCCCAGACCCAGCGCGCGGTCGACAATTTCCCGGTCAGCGGCCTGCGCATGCCGGCCCAGTTCATTCGTGCCTTGTTGCTGGCCAAAGCTGCCGCCGCCAAAGCCAACGTCGAGCTGGAGCAACTGTCTGCGGCGCAGGGCCAGGCCATCGTCAAGGCTGTCGAGCAACTGCTGGCGGAAGACTTCATCCAGCACTTCCCGGTGGATGTGTTCCAGACCGGCTCCGGCACCAGTTCGAACATGAACGCCAACGAGGTGATTGCCACCCTGGCCAGCCGCGTGCTGGGTGACGCGGTCAACGCCAACGACCACGTCAACTGTGGGCAGAGCAGCAACGACATCATCCCCACCACCATTCATGTCAGCGCTGCGCTGGCCCTGCATGAGCAACTGCTGCCAGCGCTGGGCCACCTGGTACAGGTAATCGAGACCAAATCGGCGCAAGTGCATCAGTATGTAAAAACTGGCCGCACCCACTTGATGGACGCCATGCCGGTACGCATGAGTCAGGTGCTGGATGGCTGGGCGGCGCAGATCAACGCTGCCAAAGGACACATCGAAGCTACCCTGCCCAGCTTGCAGGCGCTGGCCCAAGGCGGCACTGCCGTGGGTACCGGCATCAACGCCCACCCTCAGTTCGCAGCCGGTTTCGCCCGACAGCTCAGCGGCCTGACCCAGGTCGAGTTCACCCCTGGGCAGAACCTGTTCGCCCTGATCGGCTCGCAAGACACCGCTGTGGCGCTGTCTGGCCAGCTAAAGACCACTGCCGTGGCACTGATGAAAATCGCCAACGACCTGCGCTGGATGAACTCCGGCCCACTGGCCGGCCTGGGCGAAATCGAGCTGGAGGGCTTGCAACCGGGCTCTTCGATCATGCCAGGCAAGGTCAACCCGGTGATCCCGGAGGCCACTGCCATGGTTGCCGCCCAGGTGATTGGTAACGACGCGACCATCGCTATTGCTGGGCAGTCTGGCAACTTCGAGTTGAACGTGATGCTGCCGGTGATCGCCCGCAACCTGCTGGAGAGCATCGAGCTGATGGCCAACGTCAGCCGCTTGCTGGCCGACAAGGCCATCGCCAGCTTCAAGGTCAACGAGGGCAAGCTCAAGGAAGCCCTGGCGCGCAACCCGATCCTGGTCACTGCGCTGAATCCGATCATCGGTTACCTCAAGGCCGCCGAAATCGCCAAGACCGCCTACAAGCAGGGCCGCCCGGTCATCGATGTGGCGCTGGAACATACCGATCTGTCGCGTGACCAGCTGGAAGCGCTGCTGGACCCGGAAAAACTCACCGCCGGCGGTATCTGACCCTGCGTCACCGCCCAGGAGACAAGCCATGCAGCACTGGAAACGCACAACGGAAACCGCCAACCGCCTGTTTGAACAAGGCGAGCTGGTAGACGCCCGGGAACATTACCTGCAAGCACTGGCGCTGGCCCAGGTGCTGTTCGAGCGCTGGCATGACGTCGACGAAGCGGTGGCCGTCTTTGTGATCGCCCACCACAACCTGGCCGACCTGCACCTGCGCCTGAACCAGCCGCACGAGAGCGCCGACTACCTGTGTGCCGCTCACCAGCGGCTGCTGCAGGCCAGCCAGGAGGCGCGCTTGCCCCAGGCGCTGCGTGACGCAGCCCTGCGCCACAGTGGGCGAACCTACACCGAACTGCTGAGTTTCATCGCCGAGTACGGTCAGTACCCACGTACCGAGCGCCTGCTCAACCGCCACAACGCCGGGGCCAGCGACCTCGCTGCCCAGCCGGACGTGGCGCCCAGTACCCATGCCTACGGAATTCACTGACATGCCGCATACCTTGCCTGCTTTGCCTTACGCCTACAATGCGCTGGAACCGCACATCGATACCCAGACCATGGAGATCCACCACAGCAAGCACCATCAGACCTACGTAAACGGCCTCAATGCTGCCGTTGAAGGCACCGAGTGGGCCGAGTGGCCTGTGGAAAAGCTGGTCGGTGCGGTCAAGCAACTGCCAGAAAACCTGCGTGGCGCGGTGACCAACCATGGCGGCGGTCACGCCAACCACAGCCTGTTCTGGACTGTAATGTCGCCTGAGGGCGGTGGTGAGCCTCAGGGCCAGCTGGCGCAGGCCATCTCGTCGCAACTGGGCGGTTTCGACGCTTTCAAGGACGCCTTCACCAAAGCGGCACTGACCCGCTTCGGCAGCGGCTGGGCCTGGCTCAGCGTGACGCCGCAGAAAACCCTGGTAGTGGAAAGCAGCGGTAACCAGGACAGCCCGCTGATGCACGGCAACACGCCGATCCTCGGCCTGGACGTGTGGGAGCATGCCTACTATCTGAAGTACCAGAACCGTCGTCCGGAATACATCGGTGCTTTCTACAACGTCATTGACTGGGCGGAAGTGGAACGTCGTTACGTTGAAGCCCTGAAGTGAGTCGGACCGGTATGCGCTCTGAAGTGATGTCTGTCAGCAGTGTGCGCCTGTTTCGTCTGGCGCTTGGGACTTTGCTTTTGCTGGCGGGCACCGCGCTGTTGGTAGCGCGTGGCCTTGCCTGGCTGGAACTGGAGCCACGCATGTTGCGCGCCCTGGAGGGCGGCGCATTGTGCGCACTGGGGACGGCGCTGGGGGCGGTACCGGTACTGGTCATTCGTAACATGCCGGTGGCACTGGCCGACACACTGCTGGGCTTCGGCGCCGGGGTGATGCTGGCAGCCACCGCGTTTTCCCTGATCATTCCAGGCCTGGACGCCGCCCAGTCCATCGGTTTCAGCGCTTGGGGCGCGGGTGGCCTGATCAGCTCTGGCTTGCTGTTCGGGGCGCTGTGCCTGTTTCTGGTTGACCTCAAGGTGTCTGGCGCGTCGCCTGAAGCGTTGGTCGGCACCGACAACCAGCCGGTGATCGCTGCGCGTATCTGGCTGTTTGTGATTGCCATCATTGCGCACAACATTCCCGAAGGCATGGCTATTGGTGTGTCGGCCGGTGGCGGTATGGCTGACGCCGACAGCCTGGCCATGGGCATTGCGCTACAGGATGTGCCTGAGGGGCTGGTGATTGCGCTGGTCCTGGCCGGCGCAGGCATGTCGCGCTTCAATGCCTTCCTTATTGGCGCTGCGTCGGGCTTGGTCGAGCCGGTGGCTGCAGTGATCTGTGCCTGGCTGGTGAACATCGCCGAACTGCTACTGCCGCTGGGCCTCGCCTGCGCGGCGGGGGCGATGTTGTTGGTAGTGACCCAGGAGATCATCCCGGAATCACGCAGTAACGGCCATCATCGCTTGGCCAGCCTGGGGCTGTGTATCGGCTTCTGTCTGATGATGGTGATGGATACTGCGATGTCCTGAGCAAGCTGGCACGTGTGGGGGCGCTTCAGGTAAAGATGACTTCCACACGTCCTTCGCGGCGAGCCGGGGGGGCAGCCTTGACAACGATCTGTACATCACGACCGAGCCGCGCCAGGCAATCGATCATCTTGGTTTCGCTAATCCCGCGAAACTTGCCTCGCATCATCTCGGAAACCTTGGGCTGGGGTAACCCAAGCACTGCAGCGGCCTGAACCTGGGTGAGATGACGAGCCTTGATGATGCTGCAGATCTTGCAGGCAAGCTGAGCTTTCACCAGCATTTCATTGGCGTCGGCAGTGGTGAGGTCGGCATAGACATTGCCGCTGCCAGCTTCGATCTCAGTCATTTGTTTCTCCTCTTGAATGCGCCTGCGCCAGCTTCAGGCGTGACCTGCTATACCTGTATAGGTATAAAGGCAACTGCGCTTTATTGCATCCTGAGAATTGGGAGGAAATGTTGCAGGGGAGGGGACTTACTCGCCTTCGTCGAAGAAGTTGTTGATCAGCTCGACCAGCGCATCCATGGCGTCATTGTCCTGCTCGCCTTCAGTATGCAGGTGCACCTGGGTGCCTTTGCCGGCTGCCAGCATCATCACTGCCATGATGCTCTTGCCATCCACCAGTTTGTCGGGCGCGCGGCCAACCCGTACCTGGCAGGGGAAGCGGCCCGCCACGCCGACGAACTTGGCTGCCGCCCGGGCATGCAGACCCAGCTTGTTGATAATGGTAATTTCGCGGGCGGGCATCGTGGGGCGGATCCTTGGGCTAGAGGTCGCGGTGGCGGACCTGGACGTTTTTCAGGGATTGCTGCAGCTGTTGGCCAAGGCGTTCGGTGATGTACACAGAGCGGTGGTGGCCGCCAGTGCAGCCGATGGCAATGGTGACGTAGGCGCGGTTACTGGCGGCGAAGCGGGGCAACCACTTGAGCAGGTAGCTGGAGATGTCGTTGTACATGTCTTCGACATCCGGTTGTGCGGCCAGGTAGTCGACTACCGGTTGGTCGAGACCGGAGTGCTCGCGCAGCTCGGGCTTCCAATACGGGTTGGGAAGGCAGCGCACATCGAACACCAGGTCGGCGTCGACCGGCATGCCACGCTTGAAGCCGAACGACTCGACCAGAAACGCGGTACCGGGCTCGGGTTGGTTGAGCAGGCGCAGCTTGATCGAATCACGCAGCTGATACAGGTTCAGGTTGGTGGTGTCGATCTTCAGGTCGGCCAGGTCGGCGATCGGGCCCAAAAGCTCGTTCTCGACGCGGATCGCTTCTGCCAGCGAGCGGTTGGCATTGGTCAGTGGGTGGCGCCGGCGGGTTTCCGAGAAGCGCTTGAGCAGCATGTCTTCGTCGGCATCCAGGAACAATACATCGCACTGGATGTTCCGCGCGCGGGCTTCTTCGAGCAATTCGGGGAAGCGCGTGAGGTGGCTGGGCAGGTTGCGCGCATCGATCGACACGGCAACCTTGGGTTGCAGCAGTTCGGTGTTGATCAGCGCTTCTTCCGCCAACTGCGGCAGCAGCCCGGCGGGCAGGTTGTCAATGCAGTAGAAACCGTTGTCTTCCAGGACATCGAGGGCGGTGCTCTTGCCGGAGCCGGACCGGCCGCTGACAATGATCAGGCGCATGTTCAGTGCTCGTTCTGTACGTCCAGGACAACCTGGAACAGGGCCTCGTTACTGCTGGCGGCACGCAGGCGATCACGAACCTCCTTGCGATCGAGCATGCTGGCAATCTGGCGCAGCAGTTCCAAGTGGGCATCGGTGGCGGCTTCGGGCACCAGCAGGACGAAGAGCAGGTCCACGGGCGCGCCATCGATGGCGTCGTAATCGATAGGAGCTTCCAAGTGCAGCAGGGCGCTGACCGGTGCGGAACAGCCTTCAAGCCGGCAGTGCGGGATGGCGATGCCATTGCCGAAACCGGTCGAGCCGAGTTTTTCCCGAGCGACCAGCTTTTCGAAGACGTCTTGCATCTCCAGTTCTGGCACTTGCTCGGCGATGACGGTGGCGACCTTTTCCAGGGCGCGCTTCTTACTGCCGCCCGGCACGTTCACGAGGGAACGGCCGGGGGTCAGGATGGTTTCAAGTCGGATCATGGATGAGGGGGATCAGCGGGCAGCTGCACCTTGCAGCAGACTTTGCTGTTTTTCCTTGTGTTTTTTCAGTTGGCGGTCGAGCTTGTCGGCCAAGGCGTCTATTGCTGCATACATATCTTGATCTTCGGCATTGGCAACCACTTCACCGCCAGGAATCTGCAGGGTCGCTTCGACCTTCTGCTGCAGCTTCTCGACTTTCATGATGACCTGCACGTTGGTGATCTTGTCGAAGTGACTGGCTACGCGTTTGAGCTTCTGCTCTACATAATCGCGCAGCGGAGGGGTGACTTCTACATGCTGTCCACTGATATTGACTTGCATACAGCTTCTCCTTTATTGCCCGTGCATAAAGAGGCAGGTCTTGCACCTGCCCCACAAACGCTGTGGCTCATCTCAGGGGCTACATCAGTCGCTTGCGCTCGCTCGACGGTGCAATGCCGAGGGACTCGCGGTACTTGGCGACGGTGCGACGGGCTACCTGGATGCCTTGTGCCTCCAGTAAACCAGCGATCTTGCTGTCACTCAATGGCTTTTTCTGATTTTCCGCCGCAACCAGTTTCTTGATGATCGCGCGAATCGCCGTGGACGAGCATTCTCCGCCTTCGGAGGTGCTGACGTGGCTGGAGAAAAAGTATTTCAGTTCGTAGATGCCACGCGGTGTGTGCATGTATTTCTGCGTGGTGACCCGTGAAATGGTCGACTCGTGCATGCCCACCGCTTCGGCGATGTCATGCAGTACCAGCGGCTTCATCGCTTCGTCGCCGTGGTCGAGGAAACCGCGCTGGTGCTCGACGATCTGCGTGGCAACCTTCATCAGGGTTTCGTTGCGGCTTTGCAGGCTCTTGATGAACCAGCGCGCTTCCTGCAGCTGGTTGCGCATGAAGGTGTTGTCGGCGCTGGTGTCGGCGCGGCGCACGAAGCCTGCGTATTGCGGGTTCACCCGTAGGCGCGGGATGGCTTCCTGGTTCAGCTCCACCAGCCAACGGTCGGTGTCTTTGCGCACGATGACATCGGGCACCACGTACTCGGGCTCGCTGGACTCGATCTGTGAGCCAGGGCGCGGGTTGAGGCTTTGAACCAGTTCGATGACCTGGCGAAGCTCGTCTTCCTTGATTTTCATGCGCCGCATCAGCTGGCTGTAGTCACGGCTGCCGAGCAGGTCGATGAAATCGGTGACCAGGCGCTTGGCTTCAGTCATCCACGGGGTATTGGCAGGTAGCTGACGCAGTTGCAGCAGCAGGCACTCGCCCAGGTTGCGGGCACCGACCCCGGCTGGTTCGAACTGCTGAATGCGGTGCAGTACCGCTTCGACCTCGTCCAGTTCAATATCCAGCTCCGGGTCGAAACCGGCGCAGATTTCCTCCAGGGTGTCTTCCAGGTAGCCCTGGCCGTTGATGCTGTCGATGAGGGTAACGGCAATCAGGCGGTCGGTGTCGGACATCGGCGCCAGGTTCAGTTGCCACAGCAGGTGACTCTGCAGGCTTTCGCCGGCCGATGTGCGCGTGGTGAAGTCCCACTCGTCGTCATCGTTGCTGGGCAGGCTGCTGGCGCTGGTCTGGTAGATGTCTTCCCAGGCGGTATCGACCGGAAGCTCGTTGGGGATGCGCTCGCTCCACTCACCGTCTTCCAGGCTGTCGGCACCGGCGGTGCTTTCCTGGAAGCTATTGTCCTGGGCTTCGGCGGCCGGCTTGCTCTCGGCGTTGTCCGCCATCGGGTCGCTGTTGTCGAAGTCCTCGCCGTCTTCCTGACGTTCGAGCATCGGGTTCGACTCCAGCGCTTCCTGGATTTCCTGTTGGAGGTCCAGGGTAGAAAGCTGGAGCAGGCGGATGGCCTGTTGCAACTGCGGTGTCATCGTCAGTTGCTGGCCCATTTTTAGGACGAGCGATGGTTTCATGGCTGGGGCTTAATACCTTGTTCGCCGGCGCGCATGCGCCATCCACTACACGACGGCGCCGGAGCGCCAGATCAAGCAAGTTTTATGCCTTAAATTGTAGCGTTTGCCTAGAGCACCGTAACAACTTTCCCCGCGGTTTAGCGGCAATTTGCCAGTGCTCCAGGCACGTGCCGGGTCAGAGTCGGAACTCGTGGCCCAGGTAAACCTCTTTGACCAGTTCGTTGGCCAGGATGGTTTCAGCGTCGCCTTCGGCGATCAGTCGGCCATCATTGACGATATAGGCGGTTTCGCAGATATCCAGGGTCTCTCGCACGTTGTGGTCGGTAATCAGTACACCGATACCCTTGGCCTTGAGGTGGTGGATGATCTGCTTGATGTCACCGACCGAGATCGGGTCGACACCGGCGAAGGGTTCGTCCAGCAGGATGAACTTGGGTGCGGTCGCCAGGGCGCGGGCAATCTCGACGCGACGGCGCTCACCGCCGGACAGGCTCATGCCGAGGTTGTCGCGAATGTGGCTGATGTGGAACTCCTGCAGCAGGCTTTCCAGTTCTTTGCGACGGCCTTCACGGTCGAGGTCCTTGCGGGTCTCGAGGATGGCCATGATGTTGTCGGCCACCGACAGCTTGCGGAAGATCGAGGCTTCCTGCGGCAGATAGCCGATGCCAGCACGGGCGCGGCCGTGCATGGGCTGGTGGCTGACATCGAGGTTGTCGATGAGCACGCGTCCCTGCTCGGCCTGGACCAGCCCGACAATCATGTAGAAGCAGGTGGTCTTGCCGGCGCCGTTGGGGCCTAGCAGGCCGACGATCTGGCCACTGTCGATCGACAGACTGACATCGCGTACGACCTGCCGCCCCTTGTAGCTCTTGGCCAGATGCTGGGCTTTGAGGGTTGCCATTTACTCGGCCTTCTTCTTGGGCTGGATCACCATGTCGATACGCTGACGCGGTGTAGTCACGTTGCCACCACGACCGGCGGTCGCCACCTGGGTCTGGGTGTTGTAGACGATTTTCTCGCCTTCGGTGGTGTTGCCTTCGTTCTCGACCTTGGCGCGGTCAGTGAGAATCACCAGGTCCTTCAGCGCCTGATACTGGATGGTCACGCCCCAGCCTTTCATCTTGTCTGGCTTGGCGGTGCTCTGCTGCTGCTCGAAGTAGGCCAGGTTGCCCACCGAGGTCACCACATCGATGTCGCCGGAAGCGGAACGGGTGATGGTCACGGTGTTGCCTTTGATCATCATCGAGCCCTGGGTAATGACCACGTCGCCGGTGTAGGTGGCTACGCCTTGCTTGTCATCCAGGTGGGCCTGGTCGGCCTGGATGCGGATCGGCTGATCACGGTCATTCGGCAGTGCGAAGGCGCTCGCGCTTCCCAGTGCTGCGCTCAGGCTGAGCAAAAGGGGGAGGGTTTTAACGAGCCTCATACTGTCCTCTTACGTTAGAGAGCAGGTCCATCCTGCTTTCTTTCAAATACGCTTTCATTCCTTTGCCCGTAGTTGTGCCACCGGCGCCGTCGATTCTAACGGCTTGCTCGGTCTGCGCATATTGCTTCTGCGGGAACACGGTCATGCGTGAGCTGGTAATGATGGTTTCACGCTGCTTTTCGTCGATGCGTGCAATCCGTACCTTGTCGATCAGTTCGACCTCGGTGCCGTCCGGGTTGACCTCGGCGCGGGTGCTCTGCACGTGCCACGGGTATTCGGTGCCGCGGTACATGTGCAGGTCCGGCGTGGTCAGCAACGTGATTTCGCTGGCCTTGAGGTGCTCGACCTTGTCGGCGGTCATTTCGTACTGCAGCTTGCCATCGGGCAGAAACTGCACGCTGTGGGCGTTGATCGCATAGTAGTCGATGGCGCTTTCGTCGACCTGGGCCACCGGCTTGTCGAGGAAGCTTTCCGGGCTGACATTCCAGTAGCCTACCGCCGCCAACAGGGCGGCGATCACTGCTAGCAGCGCAATATTGCGGGCTTTCTTGCTGAACATGGGCAGCCTTACAGGTAGTTGGCGTTGGCAGCGTCCAGGGTGCCCTGGGCCTGCATGATCAGTTCGCAGAATTCACGGGCTGCGCCTTCGCCGCCGCGTGCCTGGGTCACGCCGTGGGCGTGCTGGCGAACAAACGGTGCGGCGTTGGCCACGGCCATGCCCAATGCTACCCGGCGAATGACCGGCAAATCGGGCAGGTCGTCGCCCAGGTAGGCCACTTGATCATAGCTTAGGCCCAGTTCGGCGAGCAGGCCGTCAAGCACGACCAATTTGTCCTCACGGCCCTGGTACAGGTGCGGGATGCCGAGGTTTTTCGCCCGGCGCTCGACCACAGGGGTTTTGCGCCCGCTGATGATCGCGGTGGTCACGCCCGAGGCCATGAGCATCTTGATGCCCTGGCCATCGAGGGTATTGAAGGTCTTGAACTCGCTGCCGTCCTCGAGGAAATACAGGCGCCCGTCGGTGAGCACGCCGTCCACGTCGAACACTGCCAGCTTGATGGCTTTGCCGCGTTGCATGAGGTCCTGGTTCATTCCATCGCTCCTTACATTACACCGGCGCGCAGCAGGTCGTGCATGTTCAGGGCACCGGTCGGGCGGTCCTCGCGGTCCACCACCACCAGTGCGCCGATCTTGTGGTCTTCCATGATCTTCAGGGCTTCGGCCGCGAGCATTTCGGCGCGGGCCGTTTTGCCGTGCACGGTCATGACTTCGTCGATCAGGGTAGTGTGTACGTCGATGTTGCGGTCCAGGCTGCGGCGCAGGTCGCCGTCGGTGAAGATCCCGGCCAGCGTGCCGTCGGCTTCGACGATCACGGTCATGCCCAGACCTTTGCGGGACATTTCAAGCAGCGCTTCCTTGAGCAAGGTGCCGCGGGCTACCTGAGGCAGCTCGTCGCCGCTGTGCATCACGTTCTCGACCTTGAGCAACAGGCGGCGACCCAGAGCACCGCCTGGGTGCGAGAAGGCGAAGTCTTCGGCGGTGAAACCGCGGGCTTCAAGCAGGGCAATGGCCAGGCAGTCGCCCAGCACCAGCGAGGCCGTGGTGGAGGAGGTGGGTGCCAGGTTCAGCGGGCAGGCCTCTTGCTCGACACGGGCGTCGAGGTTGACCTCGGCGGCCTGGGCCAGGGGCGAGTCCGGGTTGCCGGTCAGGCTGACCAGCTTGATGCCCAGGCGCTTGATCAGCGGCAGCAGGGTGACGATTTCGGCTGTGCTGCCGGAATTGGAAAGGGCAAGGATGACATCATCGCGGGTGATCATGCCCATGTCGCCATGGCTGGCTTCAGCCGGGTGCACGAAAAATGCCGGCGTACCGGTGCTGGCCAGAGTCGCGGCGATCTTGTTGCCTATGTGCCCGGACTTGCCCATGCCGACCACGACCACCCGGCCCTTGCTGGCCAGGATCAGTTCGCAGGCTTTGACAAAATTGTCGTCAATGCGCGCCAGCAGGGCCTCTACGGCCTCGAGTTCCAGGCGTAGGGTGCGTTGGGCGGATTGGATCAGCTCGCTGGATTGGCTCATGTCGAGAAAGCAATGCCTGATGAAAAGGCCGCGATTATACGCGCAATGACGAAAACCCTCACCCCTTCGATTGCTGTAGCGAATGTCATCAAAGCCTGTCACGGGGCTGAACGACTGCTTGCCTGGCCTTGGGGCGGCGCCTTCAGCGGTGCTATAGTTCGCCGCTATTCGGCCTGCCAGGGGCGCTTGTGCCTTCCTGATGGAGGCTGGCGTCCACTAGGACGAGGCTGCACTAGCAAGGAGTCCAGATGAGTGTGGATAGCGCCTACGCGGTCGAGTTGAAGGGGGTTTCCTTCAAACGCGGTTCGCGCAGCATTTTCAGCAACGTCGACATTCGCATCCCGCGCGGCAAGGTCACCGGCATCATGGGGCCATCGGGTTGCGGCAAGACCACGTTGCTCCGCCTGATGGGCGCGCAGTTGCGCCCCTCCAGCGGTGAAGTATGGGTTGCCGGCCAGAACCTGCCGACGCTGTCGCGCAGCGACCTGTTCGACGCCCGCAAGCAGATGGGGGTGCTGTTCCAGAGCGGCGCGTTGTTCACCGACCTCGATGTGTTCGAGAACGTTGCGTTTCCGCTGCGCGTGCACACCCAGCTGTCGGACGAAATGATCCGCGACATCGTGCTGATGAAGCTGCAGGCCGTGGGCCTGCGCGGTGCCATCGACCTGATGCCTGACGAGTTGTCCGGGGGCATGAAGCGCCGTGTGGCGCTGGCCCGGGCAATTGCCCTGGACCCGCAGATCCTCATGTACGACGAACCGTTCGTCGGCCAGGACCCTATTGCCATGGGCGTACTGGTGCGCCTGATACGGCTGCTCAATGATGCCTTGGGCATCACCAGCATCGTCGTCTCCCACGACCTGGCCGAAACTGCCAGCATCGCCGATTACATCTACGTGGTAGGTGACGGCCAGGTGCTGGGGCAGGGCACGCCCGACGAGCTGATGGGCTCGGACAACCCACGGATTCGCCAGTTCATGAAGGGCGACCCGGACGGCCCGGTACCCTTCCACTTTCCTGCGCCTGACTACCGCGCCGACCTGCTGGGGGCGCGTTGATGCGCAGAAAATCCTTACTCGAACGTGTCCGCCTGCTGGGCCGTTCGGCAATCGACGTGCTGGCGGTACTGGGTCGTTCCTGCCTGTTCCTGTTCCATGCGCTGGTCGGCCGTGGCGGTATCGGCGGGGGCTTCCAGTTGCTGATCAGGCAGCTGTATTCGGTAGGCGTGCTGTCGTTGGCGATCGTTGCGGTGTCCGGTGTGTTCATTGGCATGGTCCTGGCGCTGCAGGGCTATAGCATCCTGGCCAAGTACGGCTCGGAGCAGGCAGTGGGGCAAATGGTTGCCCTGACCCTGCTGCGCGAGCTCGGCCCGGTGGTGACGGCGTTGCTGTTTGCCGGCCGTGCAGGTTCGGCGCTCACCGCCGAGATCGGCAACATGAAGTCCACCGAGCAGCTGTCGAGCCTGGAAATGATCGGCGTCGACCCGCTCAAGTACATCGTGGCGCCGCGCCTGTGGGCCGGTTTCATCTCGTTGCCGCTGCTGGCGCTGATCTTCAGCGTAGTCGGCATCTGGGGTGGCTCGTGGGTGGCCGTGGACTGGCTGGGCGTCTACGAGGGCTCGTTCTGGGCCAACATGCAGAACAGTGTTTCTTTCACTGACGACGTGCTCAACGGGTTGCTCAAGAGCCTGGTGTTCGCCTTCGTCACAACCTGGATCGCCGTATTCCAGGGGTACGACTGTGAGCCCACCTCAGAAGGGATCAGCCGTGCCACCACCAAGACCGTGGTCTATGCCTCGTTGGCAGTGCTGGGTCTGGACTTTATTCTGACCGCCTTGATGTTTGGAGATTTCTGATGCAAAACCGCACCCTGGAAATCGGTGTCGGCCTGTTCCTCCTGGCCGGGATCCTGGCGCTGCTGCTGCTGGCCCTGCGTGTCAGCGGGCTGTCGGCCAGCCCGAGCACCGACACCTATAAAGTTTATGCCTACTTCGACAATATTGCCGGTTTGACGGTCAGAGCTAAAGTGACCATGGCCGGTGTGACCATCGGCAAGGTCACCGCCATCGATCTGGACCGTGATTCCTACACGGGGCGGGTGACGCTGCAGCTGGACAAAACGGTGGACAACCTGCCGACCGACTCCACTGCCTCGATCCTGACCGCCGGTTTGCTTGGCGAGAAGTACATCGGCATCAGCGTGGGCGGTGAGGACGAAGTGCTCAAGGATGGCGCGACCATTCACGACACCCAGTCGGCCCTGGTGCTGGAAGATCTGATTGGCAAGTTCCTGCTCAACTCCGTTGGCAAGGAACCGAAAGAAGCGCAACCGGCTAATTAAGGAGTTTCCATGATTTCGATCCTGCGACGTGGCCTGCTGGTATTGCTGGCGGCCTTTCCCCTGCTGAGCGTGGCTGCGCAGTCGCCCCACGACGTGGTGCAGAGCACCACCACCGAGCTGCTGGGTGAGCTCAAGGCCAACAAGGAGCAGTACAAGTCCAACCCACAAGCTTTCTACGACACCCTTGACCGGATCCTCGCGCCGGTGGTCGATGCCGACGGTATTTCCAGGAGCATCATGACCGTCAAATACTCGCGCAAGGCCACGCCCGACCAGATGCAGCGCTTCCAGGACAACTTCAAGCGGAGCCTGTTCCAGTTCTACGGTAACGCGCTGCTGGAGTACAACAACCAGGGCATCGTCGTCGACCCGGCCAAGGCCGATGACGGCAAGCGCGCCAGCGTAGGCATGAAGGTCACCGGCAGCAACGGTGCCGTGTACCCGGTGCAGTACACCCTGGAAAACATCGGCGGCGAGTGGAAGGTGCGTAACGTCATCGTCAACGGCATCAACATTGGCAAACTGTTCCGTGACCAGTTCGCCGATGCCATGCAGCGTAACGGCAACGACCTGGACAAGACCATCGACGGCTGGGCCGGCGAAGTGGCCAAGGCCAAACAGGCTGCCGACAGCTCGCCAGAGAAGACTGTCAAATGAGTGAGGCTGCTGTAAGCATGGCCGAGCCGGGTGTACTGCGCCTGGCCGGTGTGCTGGACTACCGCAGTGGCCCGGCCCTGCGCAAGCAAGGCAAGGCGCTGATCGACGGTTCGCGTGAGCCACGCCTGGTACTTGATTGCTCGGCTGTCGAGAAGTCGTCGAGTGTCGGCCTGTCGCTGTTGCTGGCGTACATTCGTGACGGCCAGGCCACCGGCAAGGCGTGCGAGGTGCGTGGCATGCCCGACGACATGCGCGAAATTGCCGAGGTCTATGACCTGGATGAAGTGCTGGCGACCTGATGGCCCGGCACCGATAATGGCCCCTCGGTCAGCGAAGCCCTCGTTGGGCTTCGCAGGCGAGGGGCTTTTTTGTATGATGGCCGACCCGTGCGCATCGGGCGCCGATTGAGGTTGAGCATGCAGGCCGTAGAAGTTAAAAGCTTCCTTGAAGAGAAAGTGCCCGGTTCCCGGGTTGAAGTTGAAGGCGAAGGCTGCAACTTCCAGTTGAACGTGATCAGCGACGAGTTGGCTGGCCTGAGCCCGGTCAAACGCCAGCAGGCGATCTATGCTCACCTGAACCCGTGGATCGCCAATGGCAGCATCCATGCGGTAACCATGAAATTTTTCAGCAGCGCAGCCTGGGCTGAGCGCACCTGAGCCAACTTGGCGGCGAGATTCCAATGGACAAACTGATTATTACTGGCGGCCCTCGTCTTGACGGCGAGATCCGCATTTCGGGCGCGAAAAACGCAGCCCTGCCGATTCTGGCGGCGACCCTGCTGGCCGATGGCCCGGTCACCGTGGGCAACCTGCCGCACCTGCACGACATCACCACCATGATCGAGCTGTTCGGCCGCATGGGCATCGAGCCTGTGATCGACGAAAAGCTGTCGGTAGAGATCGATCCACGCACCATCAAGACCCTGGTCGCGCCTTACGAGCTGGTGAAAACCATGCGCGCCTCGATCCTGGTACTGGGCCCGATGGTCGCCCGTTTCGGCGAAGCCGAAGTGGCCCTGCCTGGCGGTTGCGCCATTGGCTCGCGCCCGGTAGACCTGCACATCCGCGGCCTTGAAGCCATGGGCGCGAAGATCGAAGTGGAAGGCGGCTACATCAAGGCCAAGGCACCTGAAGGTGGCCTGCGCGGCGCGCACTTCTTCTTCGACACCGTCAGCGTGACCGGTACCGAGAACATCATGATGGCCGCTGCCTTGGCCAAGGGCCGCAGCGTGCTGCAGAACGCCGCGCGTGAGCCTGAAGTGGTCGACCTGGCCAACTTCATCAACGCCATGGGCGGCAAGGTCCAGGGCGCTGGCACCGACACCATCACCATCGATGGTGTCGAGCGCCTTGACTCGGCTACCTACCGCGTGATGCCGGACCGTATCGAGACCGGTACTTACCTGGTTGCCGCCGCCGTGACCGGTGGCCGCGTCAAGGTCAAGGACACCGACCCGACCATCCTTGAAGCCGTACTGGAAAAACTCAAGGAAGCAGGCGCCGACATCAACACCGGCGAGGACTGGATCGAGCTGGACATGCACGGCAAGCGGCCAAAGGCCGTCAACCTGCGTACCGCTCCGTACCCGGCGTTCCCGACCGACATGCAGGCGCAGTTCATTTCGCTGAACGCCATTGCCGAAGGCACGGGTGCGGTGATCGAGACCATCTTCGAAAACCGCTTCATGCACGTTTACGAAATGCACCGCATGGGCGCGCAGATCCAGGTCGAAGGCAACACGGCCATCGTCACTGGCGTCAAGTCGCTCAAAGGCGCCCCGGTCATGGCCACCGACCTGCGTGCGTCCGCCAGCCTGGTGCTGTCGGCGCTGGTTGCCGAAGGCGATACCCTGATCGATCGCATCTACCACATCGACCGTGGTTACGAGTGCATCGAAGAGAAACTGCAGATGCTTGGCGCGAAAATCCGCCGCGTACCGGGCTAGTCGCCCGCTGGTGCAAGGACGCACCATTCGAATTGAATGCGGCCAGGTCGATGACCTGGCCGGCAGCAGCCGCTTAAGGACCGACGTTCCAATGTTGACCATCGCGCTTTCAAAAGGCCGTATTCTCGACGATACCTTGCCACTGCTGGCCGAGGCCGGCATTGTGCCGACCGAGAACCCGGACAAGAGCCGCAAACTGATCATCCCCACCACGCAGGACGATGTACGCCTGCTGATCGTGCGTGCCACCGACGTGCCGACCTATGTCGAGCATGGTGCCGCCGACCTGGGTGTGGCTGGCAAAGACGTGCTGATGGAGTACGGCGGCCAGGGCATGTACGAACCCCTGGACCTGCAGATTGCCCAGTGCAAGCTGATGACTGCCGGCGTGGTCGGCGCACCCGAGCCCAAGGGCCGTCTGCGCGTGGCCACCAAGTTCGTCAACGTAGCCAAGCGCTATTACGCCGAACAGGGCCGTCAGGTCGACATCATCAAGCTGTATGGTTCGATGGAGCTGGCACCGCTGATCAACCTCGCCGACAAGATCATCGACGTGGTCGACACCGGCAATACCCTGCGTGCCAATGGCCTGGAGCCCCAGGACATGATCGCCACGATCAGCTCGCGCCTGGTGGTCAACAAGGCCTCCATGAAAATGCAGCATGCACGCATCCAGAGTCTGATCGACACGCTGCGCCAAGCGGTCGAGTCTCGACACCGCGGTTGATTCCTGTGCGCGACCTTCGCTGTCGCGCCCGTCTATCCGCGTCATAGCCATTTTTCTTGGGTGCCCGCGCGGATGGACTGGTAGCTTAGGGCGCCTGAGCATTCGCTAATAATCGAGGCCCTCGCCATGACCGTGTCCACTGCAATTGCCCGTCTCAACGCTGCTGATCCGGATTTCGCCCGACATCTGGATCATCTGCTGAGCTGGGAAAGTGTGTCCGATGACGCGGTCAACCAGCGCGTGCTCGACATCATCAAGGGCGTGCGTGAGCGCGGCGATGCGGCGTTGGTCGAATTCACCCAGCGTTTTGACGGTGTTGATGCCAAGTCGATGGAGGACCTGATCCTCAATCGCGAGCGCCTGGAACTGGCCCTGACCCGCATCACTCCGGCCCAGCGTGAAGCCCTGGAAAAGGCCGCCAACCGTGTGCGTATCTACCACGAACGGCAGAAACAGGATTCCTGGCAGTACACCGAAGCCGACGGCACCGTGCTCGGCCAGAAAGTCACCCCGTTGGACCGTGCTGGCCTGTATGTACCGGGCGGCAAGGCGTCGTACCCATCGTCGGTGCTGATGAACGCCATCCCGGCCAAGGTTGCCGGCGTGGCTGAAGTGGTGATGGTGGTACCGACCCCGCGTGGCGAGGTCAACGAACTGGTGCTGGCTGCTGCCTGCATCGCCGGTGTCGACCGCGTGTTCACCGTCGGTGGTGCCCAGGCTGTCGCGGCGCTGGCCTACGGTACCGAAAGCGTACCGCAGGTGGACAAGATCGTCGGGCCGGGCAACATCTACGTGGCCACTGCCAAACGCCACGTGTTCGGCCAGGTGGGCATCGATATGATCGCCGGTCCGTCGGAAATCCTCGTGGTATGCGACGGCCAGACCGACCCGGACTGGATCGCCATGGACCTGTTCTCCCAAGCCGAGCACGACGAAGACGCGCAGGCCATCCTGGTCAGCCCGGATGCTGCCTTCCTCGACCGGGTTGCCGCCAGCATCGACAAGCTGATGCCGACCATGGAGCGTGCGGAGATCATCGAGAAGTCGATCAATGGCCGTGGCGCACTGATCCAGGTGCGGGACATGCAGCAGGCCATGGAAGTGGCCAACCGCATCGCCCCTGAGCACCTGGAGCTGTCGGTGGCCGACCCGCAAGCCTGGCTGCCGCACATTCGCCACGCGGGTGCGATCTTCATGGGCCGCCACACCAGCGAAGCGCTGGGTGATTACTGCGCCGGCCCCAACCACGTGCTGCCTACCTCCGGCACCGCGCGTTTTTCCTCGCCGCTGGGGGTGTATGACTTCCAGAAGCGTTCGTCGATCATCTTCTGCTCCGAGCAGGGCGCGTCCGAGCTTGGCCGCACCGCTTCGGTCCTGGCCCGTGGCGAGTCGCTGACTGCCCACGCCCGCAGCGCTGAATACCGTATCCTGACCCAAGAGAAGGGGAACTGAGCATGAGTCGATTCTGGAGCCCCTTCGTCAAGGACCTGGTGCCTTACGTGCCGGGCGAGCAACCCAAGCTGGCTCGCCTGGTCAAGCTCAACACCAACGAAAACCCCTATGGCCCGTCGCCCAAGGCGCTGGAGGCCATGCGCGGCGAGCTGAACGACAACCTGCGCCTGTACCCGGACCCGAACGGCGACCGGCTGAAGCAGGCGGTTGCCGAGTATTACGGCGTAACCCCGGCGCAAGTATTCGTCGGCAATGGCTCGGACGAAGTGCTGGCGCACATCTTCCACGGCCTGTTCCAGCACGGCGCGCCGCTGCTGTTCCCGGATGTCAGCTACAGCTTCTACCCGGTGTACTGCGGCCTGTACGGTATCCCCTTCGAACAGGTGGCGCTGGACGAGCAGTTCCAGATCCGCACCGAGGACTACAACAAGCCCAACGCCGGCATCATCTTCCCCAACCCCAACGCGCCAACGGGCTGCCTGATGCCGCTGCAGGCGGTGGAGCAGTTGCTGCAGGCCAACCGAGACTCGGTGGTGGTGGTCGATGAGGCCTACATCGACTTCGGTGGCGAAACAGCCATCAGCCTGGTGGACCGCTACGACAATTTGCTGGTTACCCAGACCCTGTCGAAGTCGCGCTCCCTGGCTGGTTTGCGGGTTGGCCTGGCGGTAGGGCACCCGGACCTGATCGAGGCGTTGGAGCGGATCAAGAACAGCTTCAACTCCTACCCGCTGGACCGAGCGGCGATCGTCGGCGCGGCGGTGGCATTCGAAGACCGCGAGTACTTCGAGCAAACCTGCCGCAAGGTGATCGACAGCCGCGAGGTATTGGTCGGGCAGCTCGAAGCCAAGGGTTTCGAAGTACTGCCGTCGGCGGCCAACTTCATCTTCGCCCGCCACCCGCAGCAGGATGCCGCAGCGCTGGCGGCTCACCTGCGCGAGCAGGGGGTGATCGTGCGCCACTTCAAGCAGGCGCGTATTGCGCAGTTCCTGCGTATCACCATCGGCACGCCCGAGATGAACCAGGCGCTGCTGGATGCGTTGAACTGAAGCATTGCCGGGCGCGGTTCTTCTAGGAGCGCGCCCGGCTCAATAGCTGCTCTCTTCAATGACAAACGCCTTGGCCGCCGGCCGGTTGCGCACCGCTGCCGGTGTGCCATCAAGCACCAGCGCATAGTCATTTTGCTGCCCCATCCCCTCCGGATCAGTCCATTTGCCGTCTTTGGCCGCAACTTGGGCAACTACATGCCCGTTCTTGATAATGGTCAGGTAGCCGTTGGCATTGCTGTTCCAGCGCAACCGCCCTTTAGTTTCATCGGCCCGCGCCTTGCGCACGCCGGCATCGCCCAGCAATGGCGTGCCGTCCAATAGCCATTCCGGTTGTAGCTTGAGGCCCATGTGGCGTAGCACCGTGGGCGCTACCGAGGTCTGTGCGGGTAGCCCGTACAGGTTGTTGGGCCCTGGCATTTCCACAGGAATGCTCAAATCGGTCAGTTCCTGATTCAGCGGCTTGTTGCTGGCGATGAAGATGCTCTTTTCCTGCTCCGAAGCGCTGCCATGGCCTTTGCCCCAATAGTCCCGGCCGTGGTCCGTGCTGACAATTACCAGCCAGTCTTCCTTTGGAAACATGCGACGTCGCTGATCTACCCTGTCCAGCAACCGCCCGATCTCGCTGTCGGCCTTGCGCAAGGCCTGCTGATAGTCGTCGCCGTAACCCTTGTCATGGCCGACCTGGTCAGGTTCATCCAGTTGAATGAAGGTGAAGTCAGCGGGCGTGTTTTGCAGAACCTGCAACGTTCGTTCGATCACCTGTTCATCCGACAAACCGCTTTCGCGTATGTCGGCGCCATGGGCGTCCTCCAGCAGAAATGCCGTGTTGATGGGGGACCAGTTGACGATGCTGGAGAGGTAGGCATTGGGGAAGGCCAGGCGTAGCCGCTTGAACAGGCTCGGAAACGCCGGGTTCAGCCGTTGCGAGTCGGCGTCCGAGTCAACGCCATGCTTGTAGCTCCACACGCCGGTCAGCAAGGTGGCCCAGCCGGGACCGCTCAAGGTGGGTTGCTCGCTGGCTTTACCATTGATCCCCCCAGCGTAGGCCTTGCCGTAGTAAAGCCGTTGTTTCAGGTTGATGGCGTCGCCCAGCTGCAGGTATTGCTCCAGCTGTACACCGTCGAGCCCGATGAACAAGGCTTTGGGGCGGCTCGGGCTCTGGGCCGGATCGCAACCCGGCAGCATGGCCAGAAATAGCAGTAACAGCAGGCTCGCCAGTCGCATGTAGGTACGTCCTTGAAAGTACGCCACGAGCGTTGCAACAAAGGGTTTTGTCCACAACTGGCAGAAATGTCAGGTGGTTTGCGGCGTTGCCCTGCATCCAGTAAGCTGTGCAAATTCATCGGATGATTGGTTCAGTGAGATGAGTACCGAGTTGACCAAGCGTTCCCTTGTCGAACTGGCGGTGGAGCGCATGCGCGAGCGCATCGTGCTGGGCGACTGGCAAGTCGGCCAGCGTTTACCGACCGAGCCCGAGCTTGCACTGCAGCTGGGGATCAGCCGCAACACCGTGCGCGAGGCCATGCGTGTGCTGGCGTTCAGTGGCCTGGTGGAAATTCGCCAGGGCGACGGCAGCTACCTGCGCACGGCTCAGGACCCATTGCAGGCAGTGCAAGCAATGTCCCGCTGCACCGCTGAGCAGGCCCGTGAAACCCGCCACATCCTCGAAGCCGAGGCCATCGGCCTGGCGGCGTTGCGCCGGACGGATACCGACCTGCAAGCGCTGCGTGATGCATTGGCCGGCAGCGCCGGGCACTTTCACGGTGATGTCGATGCCTATGTGGCGTGTGACCTGGTCTTTCACCAGCGGCTGGTCGATGCCGCGCACAACCCGGCATTAAGCGAGCTGTACCGGTACTTTTCCGGTGTGGTGGCTGCCGCTCTGCAGCACAACATGGCAACCGTGCCCCGTTGCCAGGCCACGTTCGATCTGCATGGGCAGATCCTCGACGCCATCGAGCAACGTGATGCGGAGCGGGCCAAGCGCCTGAGCCGTACCCTCATCGAATCCTGACCCCGAGAAGGCCATGGCTGAATCCATCACCCGTAATACTCCGCCGAACAAGCGGGACCTCGATGAACTGCTGATCGACGCTGAAGCTGACGACGAGCAGGTTCAGCAACAGCCTGTGGTGTTGCGCCGGCCCTGGCTGTTGCTGCTGGGCCTGGTGCTGGTGGCATTGAACCTGCGCCCGGCTTTGTCGAGCATGGCGCCGGTGCTGGGGCAGGTAGCCGAAGGCCTGGGGCTGAGTGCCTCGCAGGCTGGCTTGCTGACCACCTTGCCGGTGCTCTGCCTGGGCCTGTTCGCGCCGCTGGCGCCACTGCTGGCGCGGCGCTTTGGCAGCGAGCGGGTGATCCTGGGTATCCTCGTCACCCTGGCGCTGGGCATCGTGGTGCGAAGCAGCTTTGGGGCCGTCGGGGTGTTCTTTGGCAGCCTGATGGCGGGGGCCAGCATCGGTATCATCGGCGTGCTGTTGCCGGGTATCGTCAAGCGCGACTTCCCGCAGCATGCGGGCACGCTGACCGGTGTGTACACCATGGCGTTGTGCCTGGGCGCAGCGATGGCTGCAGGTGCCACCGTACCTTTGGCCAGGCATTTCGACGACAGCTGGGCACTGGGGCTGGGCTTCTGGATGTTGCCAGCCGTACTGGCCATGCTTGTATGGCTGCCGCAGGCCCGGCAGGGGCATGGCCTGCACAAGGTGGCCTACCGCGTGCGTGGCCTGTGGCGTGACCCGCTGGCCTGGCAGGTGACCCTGTACATGGGCCTGCAGTCATCGCTGGCTTACATCGTGTTCGGATGGTTACCATCGATCCTGATCGGCCGCGGCCTGAGCCCGACCGAGGCGGGCCTGGTGTTGTCGGGGTCGGTGATCGTGCAACTGGTCAGCTCGCTCAGTGCGCCCTGGCTGGCCACCCGTGGCAAGGACCAGCGTTTCGCGATCGTGCTGGTCATGCTGATTACCCTGGCTGGCCTGTTCGGCTGCCTGTATGCGCCGGTGTCGGGGCTGTGGGGATGGGCCGTGGTGCTGGGCCTGGGGCAGGGCGGGACCTTTGCCCTGGCGCTGACCTTGATCGTGTTGCGCTCGAAGGATGCCCATGTGGCGGCAAACCTGTCGAGCATGGCCCAGGGGGTGGGTTACACCCTGGCGTCGATGGGGCCGTTTGCAGTAGGGCTGGTACATGACATGACCGGAGGCTGGGCGGCGGTGGGATGGATTTTTGCCGTGCTGGGGATTGGCGCCATTGTTTTCGGGCTGGGCGCCGGGCGGGCGTTGCATGTGCAGGTGACCAGCGAGAAGGTCTGAGGCATATGTTGGCAGTACTGGCCTCTTCGCGGGCATGCCCGCTCCCACAGGAATTCCATAACTTTGAAAATTCGTGGTGCCCTGTGGGAGCGGGCGTGCCCGTGAAAGGGTCGGTACTGGCATAAGCATTCGAGGCAGATTATCGTGCTGCTTTCGACCCCAGGACGGACCTGCCCCATGAGCGACGCCAACCGAGACCTGATCACCCGCTTCTATCAGGCCTTCCAGCGCCTGGACGCCGAGGCCATGGTGGCCTGCTACAGCGACGATATCGTTTTCAGCGACCCGGTTTTCGGCACCCTGCGCGGCAAGGATGCGGGCGACATGTGGCGTATGCTCACTACCCGCGCCAAGAACTTTACCCTGACCTTCGACAGCGTCCGCGCCGACGAGCGTGGCGGCGGCGCGCACTGGGTGGCTACCTACCTGTTCAGCCAGACCGGCCGTATTGTGGTCAACGATATCCAGGCCCGCTTTGTGATTCGCGACGGGCTGATCTGCCAGCACGACGACACCTTCGACCTGTGGCGCTGGTCGCGGCAGGCGTTGGGTGCGCCAGGCGTACTGCTCGGCTGGTCGCCGCTGGTGCAGAACAAGGTGCGCTCGCAGGCATTCAAGGGCTTGCGCGCATTCCAGCAGGCCCAGGGTGAGTGATGTTGTCGAAGCGGTTGTTGGCAAACCCTGGTATGTCTACCTGGTAAGGGCTGCGAATGGCTCGTTGTACTGCGGCATCAGTGATGATCCGCAGCGGCGCTTCGTTGCACATCAGAAAGGGCAGGGGGCCCGTTACTTCAAGACCAGCCCGGCCCAGGCGCTGGTGTATGTGGAGCAGTGGCCGGATAAGGGTGAGGCGTTGCGCCAGGAACGCTTGGTCAAGCGGCTGCGCAAGTCGGCAAAGGAGGCGTTGGTGGCCTCCTTCAGCGACCTTGGGGGTATCAGTCCTTGCGCCGCTTCAGTTGGTCCACCAGGGTTGTAGGCAGGCCCTTGATGATCAATGTTCCCGCCTCTTCGTCATATTCGACCTTGTCACCTAGCAGATGCGCCTCGAAGCTGATCGACAGCCCCTCGGCACGCCCGGTGAAGCGGCGGAACTGGTTGAGGGTGCGCTTGTCTGCGGGGATTTCCGGCGACAGGCCGTAATCCTTGTTGCGGATATGGTCGTAAAACGCCTTGGGCCGGTCTTCGTCAATCAGGCTGGACAGTTCTTCCAGCGTTACCGGCTCGCCCATTTTGGTCTGGCTGGTGGCGTACTCGACCAGGGTCTGGGTCTTTTCGCGGGCGGACTCTTCCGGCAGGTCTTCGCTCTCGACGAAGTCGCTGAAAGCCTTGAGCAGGGTGCGGGTTTCGCCTGGGCCGTCGACGCCTTCCTGGCAGCCGATGAAGTCGCGGAAATAGTCCGAGACCTTTTTGCCGTTCTTGCCCTTGATGAACGAAATGTACTGTTTCGAACTCTTGTTGTTCTTCCATTCCGACAGGTTGATGCGCGCTGCCAGGTGCAGTTGGCCAAGGTCGAGGTGGCGCGAAGGGGTCACATCAAGCTCGGCGTTTACTGCCACGCCTTCGCTGTGGTGCAGCAGGGCAATCGCCAGGTATTCGGTCATGCCTTGCTGGTAGTGGGCAAACAGCGTGTGGCCGCCGGTAGACAGGTTGGACTCTTCCATCAGTTTTTGCAGGTGCTCCACCGCAACGCGGCTGAAGGCGGTAAAGTCCTTTTCCTCGTCGAGGTACTGCTTCAGCCAGCCACTCAGCGGATAGGCCCCGGACTCACCGTGGAAAAACCCCCAGGCCTTGCCTTGCTTGGCGTTGTAACTGTCGTTGAGATCGGCCAGCAGGTTTTCGATGGCGTCCGAAGCGGCCAGTTCAGCGTCGCGGGCATGCAATACAGCAGGGCTGCCATCGGGCTTTTTGTCGATCAGGTGAACGATGCAATGACGGATTGGCATGGGATTCTCGGCGAGCTGCAAAAGTCGTCAAGTTTACCCTAGACACAAGGTGGTGCAGTGGCCGTATGTTGGCAGATATGTCGGTTGTTCGTTTTTTGTTCAGTTTTGTGCGTTTTAGGCTAAAACCCCCGAAAAACCTGCATTAAATCCAAGTGCGCAGCGGATATTTATCCATTCCTGTGGTAGTTTTGCGCGGTCTTGTGCCCCTCGTGTGGCGCATTGCTGGCAGCGTGCTGTCGTCGTGTCGAACCAAACGCCGATTTACGTATCTACATACGCGATTGGCGCGGCCCTCCACTGAAAGGGGCTGGCCCGATAACGTCGTCGTTCGCTGCATAACCATCGAATTTGATAGGGAAGGAACATCACCATGGCATTGACCAAAGACCAACTGATTGCCGACATCGCCGAATCGATCGCCGCGCCAAAAGCCACCGCCAAGAACGCTTTGGAGCAACTGGGCCAGATCGTTGCCGACCAACTGGAAAACGGCGCTGAAATCACCCTGCCAGGCATCGGCAAGCTGAAAGTCTCCGAGCGTCCTGCCCGTACCGGCCGCAACCCTTCGACTGGCGCTGCCATCGAAATCGCTGCCAAGAAAGTCGTCAAGTTCGTGCCAGCCAAAGTGCTGACCGATGCCATCAACAAGTAATTGTTGAAGCGTTGACGAAACCGCGCCCGGCTTGCCCGGGCGCGGTTTTTTCATGCCTGTGATTTATCCCGGGTGTACCAGGCCTGGCGCGCGGCATCGTCGTGGAAGCTCCAGGCGACCATGCGGCTTTGCTTCTGCCCCTGGCCCATTTCGACAATGCGTACAGCCTTGGTGCCGGCCTTCTTCAGCGCGGCCTCGATCCCTGGCAGGTTGCTGGCCTTGGACACCAGGCTGGTGAACCACAGCACCTGCTTGGCGTACTGCACGCTTTCGCCGACCAGTTGGGTGACAAAGCGGATTTCGCCCCCCTCGCAACACAATTCATTGTTCTGGCCACCGAAGTTCAGCACCGGCAGCTTGCGCTTGGGGTCCTGCTTGCCGAGGTTCTTCCATTTGCGCTGGCTGCCACGGGTGGCTTCGTCGCGTGAGGCATGGAAGGGCGGGTTGCACAGGGTCAGGTCGAAGCGTTCGTCATCCTGCAGCAGGCCGCTGAGGATATGTGCACGGTTGGCCTGCTGGCGCAGGGTGATGGCCTTGCCCAGGCCATTGGCCTGGACGATGGCCTTGGCGGAGGCCAGGGCTACCGGGTCGATGTCCGAGCCGATAAAGCGCCAGCGGTAGTCGCTGTGGCCCAGTAGCGGGTAAATGCAGTTGGCGCCCACGCCGATGTCGAGTGCACGTACCTGCGCGCCTTTGGGTGCTTCGCCGGCGTTGTCGGCGGCCAGCAGGTCGGCGGCTACGTGGATGTAGTCAGCGCGGCCGGGGATCGGCGGGCACAGGTAGTCGGCCGGGATGTCCCAGTGCTGGATGCCGTACTGGGCTTTGAGCAAGGCACGGTTGAACACCCGCACGGCTTCGGGGTTGGCGAAGTCGATACTGGGTTTGCCGTGAGGGTTGGTGATGGTGAAACGGGCCAGGTCAGGGTGGGCCTTGATCAGGCTGGGGAAGTCGTAACGGCCCTGGTGGCGGTTGCGCGGGTGCAGGGTGGGTTTTTCGGTCATGATTGGGTCCTGAAAAGCATCGCCGGCAAGCCAGCTCCCACAGGGATGGCGCTTTCCTGTGGGAGCTGGCTTGCCGGCGATGGGCTGCGAAGCAGCCCGCTATGGCTTCACTTTTGGTTACAGCGCTGCAATCCGCGCATGCTGCTCGGTGAAGTTGGCCAGGGCCTGTTCGGACTCGGCCAGCTTGGCGCGTTCCTTCTCGATCACTGCAGGCGGCGCCTTGTCGACGAAGGCGGCGTTGGACAGCTTGCCCCCCACGCGCGCCACTTCGCCTTGCAGGCGCTGGATTTCCTTGTTCAGGCGCGCCAGTTCGGCATCCTTGTCGATCAGGCCAGCCATAGGCACCAGCACTTGCAGATCACCGACCAGGGCAGTGGCCGACAGCGGTGCTTCGTCGGCGTCGCTCAGCACGGTGAACGATTCGACCTTGGCCAGCTTCTTCAGCAGTGCTTCGTTTTCCTGCAAGCGGCGCTGGTCGTCGGCGTTGGCGTTTTTCAGGAACAGCGGCAGCGGCTTGCCCGGGCCGATGTTCATTTCGGCGCGAATGTTGCGCAGGCCGACCATCAGCTCCTTCAGCCACTCGATGTCACCCTCGGCAGCGGCATCGATGCGTGCTTCATTGGCCACCGGCCACGGCTGCAGCATGATGGTCTTGCCTTCGACGCCGGCCAGCGGCGCGATGCGCTGCCAGATTTCTTCGGTAATGAACGGCATGAACGGGTGCGCCAGGCGCAGTGCTACTTCCAGTACACGCACCAGGGTGCGGCGGGTGCCGCGGGCGCGCTCGACCGGGGCGTTTTCGTCCCACAGTACCGGCTTGGACAGCTCCAGGTACCAGTCGCAGTACTGGTTCCAGATGAACTCGTACAGTGCCTGGCTGGCCAGGTCGAAGCGGAACTGCTCCAGCTGGCGGGTCACTTCGGCTTCGGTGCGCTGCAGCTGCGAGATGATCCAGCGGTCAGCCAGCGACAGCTCGTAGGCTTCGCCGTTCTGGCCGCAGTCCTCGCCCTTGTCCAGCACGTAGCGGGCGGCGTTCCAGATCTTGTTGCAGAAGTTGCGGTAGCCTTCGACGCGGCCCATGTCGAACTTGATGTCGCGGCCCGTGGAAGCCAGCGAGCAGAAGGTGAAGCGCAGGGCGTCGGTGCCGTAGCTGGCGATACCTTCGGGGAACTCGGCCTTGGTCTGCTTGGCGATCTTGTCGGCAAGCTTGGGCTGCATCAAGCCGCTGGTGCGCTTTTCCAGCAGGGCGTCGAGGGTAATGCCGTCGACGATGTCCAGCGGGTCCAGCACGTTGCCCTTGGATTTGGACATCTTCTGGCCCTGGCCGTCACGCACCAGGCCGTGCACGTACACGGTCTTGAACGGTACCTGCGGGGTGCCGTCTTCGTTCTTGATCAGGTGCATGGTCAGCATGATCATGCGCGCAACCCAGAAGAAGATGATGTCGAAGCCGGTCACCAGCACATCGGTGGAGTGGAACTTCTTGAGGAACTCGGTCTGTTCCGGCCAGCCCAAGGTGGAGAAGGTCCACAGGCCCGAGCTGAACCAGGTGTCGAGTACGTCGTCGTCCTGGCGCAGGACCACGTCAGCGCCCAGGTTGTGCTTGGCACGCACTTCGGCTTCGTCGCGGCCAACGTAGACCTGGCCGGCCTCGTCGTACCACGCCGGAATACGGTGGCCCCACCACAGCTGGCGGCTGATGCACCAGTCCTGGATGTCACGCATCCAGGAGAAGTACATGTTCTCGTACTGCTTGGGCACGAACTGGATACGGCCATCTTCCACGGCAGCGATGGCAGGCTCTGCCAGCGGCTTGGTGGAGACGTACCACTGGTCGGTCAGCCATGGCTCGATGACGGTGCCCGAACGGTCGCCTTTCGGCACTTTCAGGGCGTGGTCGTCGATGCTTACCAGCAGGCCCTGGGCATCCAGGTCAGCGACGATCTGCTTGCGCGCAACGAAGCGGTCAAGGTTGGCGTACTGGGCCGGCAGGGTGGTATCGACCTGCTCGTTGACGCTGCCGTCGAGGTTGAAGGCCTGGGCGCTGGCCAGCACGAAGGCGTTCTTGTCGAAGATGTTCAGCAGCGGCAGGTTGTGGCGCTTGCCGACTTCATAGTCGTTGAAATCGTGGGCCGGGGTAATCTTCACGCAGCCGGTACCGAACGCCGGGTCGCAGTAGTCGTCGGCGATGATCGGGATGCGGCGGCCAACCAGCGGCAGTTCGACGAACTTGCCGATCAGTGCCTGGTAGCGCTCGTCGGTCGGGTTGACCGCAACGGCCGCGTCACCCAGCAAGGTTTCCGGACGGGTGGTGGCAACGACCAGGTAGTCCAGGCCTTCGGCAGTCTTGGCGCCGTCGGCCAGCGGGTAGCGCAGGTTCCACAGGTGGCCCTTCTCGTCGTGGTTTTCCACTTCGAGGTCGGAAATGGCCGTGTGCAGCTTGGTGTCCCAGTTGACCAGGCGCTTGCCACGGTAGATCAGGCCGTCTTCATGCAGGCGCACGAACGCTTCCTTGACCGCGTCGGACAGGCCGTCGTCCATGGTGAAGCGCTCGCGGCTCCAGTCTACCGACGAGCCCAGGCGGCGGATCTGGCGGCTGATGTTGCCACCGGACTGGTCCTTCCATTCCCAGATTTTCTCCAGGAATTTTTCGCGGCCCAGGTCATGGCGGTTCTGGCCCTTGGCTTCAAGCTGGCGCTCGACCAGCATCTGCGTGGCGATACCGGCGTGGTCGGTACCTGGTTGCCACAGGGTGTCGCGGCCTTGCATGCGGCGGAAACGGATCAGGGCATCCATGATCGCGTTGTTGAACCCGTGGCCCATGTGCAGGCTGCCGGTCACGTTCGGCGGCGGGATCATGATGGTGTAGGACTCGCCTGCACCTTGTGGGGCGAAATAGTTCTCGGACTCCCAAGTGTTGTACCAGGAAGTTTCGATGGCGTGCGGCTGGTAGGTCTTATCCATGCGCGGCGGGACCCTGTGCATTTATTCGGGAAAGCCGGGAAGTATAACCAAGGTGGGGGCCGCAGGCGACAAGCTGCTGCTATCTGGCAGGGCAGGCTTGGCCTCTTCGCGGGTAAACCCGCTCCCACAGGGACCCCACAGGTCTTGAGGCTTGCGCGGTCATTGTGGGAGCGGGTTTACCCGCGAAGCAGGCACCGCCGGATTTCGGCCTTATTCGGAGCGCTTGATCAACCGCTCGATCCGCGCATCCAGCCGGCGTTTGATCTCGTTCTCGATATGCGGGGTAAAGTCGTTGATCACGTCCTGCATGATCATCTGCGCCGCTGCGCGCAGCTCGCTTTCCAGGTGCAGCAGGGTGTCCTGGCGGCGGGCTTGCGGGTCCGCATCGGGCTCGGCATCAGGTGCAGGGTTGCCGGCAGGTTCTTCCAGCAGCAGGGGGATCTGCTCCACCGTTTCGGTCAGCAGCGGCGGTTGCAGGTCGGCATCGCCCAGCAGCTCGCGTATCGACTCCAGGTCGTCGAGCAGATGGGCAGAATCAGGTCGGGCGGAAGGCTTGTCCATCGTCGTCAAAGTCGCTGTAAGCGGTGGTCTTGCAGAGCATAGCCCTGTTCACGGTAGAAACGGAATCGCTCACGGGCTGATTGGCGGATGCCAGGCTCCTCGACCACGATTTCGGCCACCCGCTCGAACTGCCCGACGAAGCCCGGCACGCCAGCCCCGAGGTTGATCAGCAGGTCGCGGTGCTCGCCGGCGTTGTCAGCCAGGCCCAGTGCCACGCCGGCATCGGCGTGCAGTTCGGCCAGGTCGTGGGGCACGAAGGCCTCGCCCTTGAAGCGCCACAGGCGCTGGTCCAGCTCGTCGCGTTGCTCGGCATCCTGGCAATGCAGATAGACCCGGTGGCCGAGGCGCCAGGCCTTTTCGCACAATTTGCAGGCGAAATCGAGCCGCGCCGACAGTGAGTCGGTAGGCAAGATGTAGAAGTCGACTTTGCTCATGATAGAAATCGCCGGCCGGTGGTGCGCAAGGCACCACCGGCCTCGGGGCGTCAGGCGCCAGCGCGGTCCAGCAGGTACTGGGTCAGCAGGGGCACCGGGCGGCCGGTGGCGCCCTTGTCCTTGCCACCACTGATCCAGGCGGTACCGGCGATGTCCATGTGCGCCCAGTTGTAGGCCTTGGCGAAGCGCGACAGGAAGCAGCCTGCGGTGATGGTGCCGGCCTTCGGCCCGCCGATGTTGCCCATGTCGGCGAACGGGCTGTCCAGTTGCTCCTGGTATTCATCGAACAGTGGCAACTGCCAGGCGCGGTCGTCGGCGCGCTTGCCGGCGTCGAGCAACTGGCCGACCAACTCGTCGTTGTTACCCATCAGGCCAGAGGTGTGGCTGCCCAGGGCGACGATGCAGGCGCCGGTCAGGGTGGCGATGTCGATCACCGCCTGCGGCTTGAAGCGTTCGGCGTAGGTCAGGGTGTCACACAGCACCAGGCGGCCTTCGGCGTCGGTGTTGAGGATTTCCACGGTCTGGCCGCTCATGGTGGTGACGATATCACCCGGGCGAGTGGCGCCGCCGCTCGGCATGTTCTCGGCGCAGGCCAGCAGACACACCAGGTTGATCGGCAGCTGCAGTTCGAGCACCGCGCGCAGGGTGCCAAATACGCTGGCAGCGCCGCACATGTCGTATTTCATTTCATCCATGCCGGCGCCAGGCTTGAGGCTGATGCCGCCGGTGTCGAAGGTGATGCCCTTGCCCACCAGCACGAACGGCTTCTCAGCTTTCTTGCCACCCTGGTAGTTGAGCACGATCAAGCGTGGCGGCTGGTCGCTGCCTTGGCCCACGGCATAGAACGCGCCCATGCCCAGGTCCTTGATCTTCTTTTCGTCCAGCACTTCCACCTTCAGGCCTTTGTGCGCCTTACCCAGTTCCTTGGCCTGTTCGGCGAGGAAGCTTGGATGGCACAGGTTAGGCGGCAGGTTGCCCAGGTCGCGGGTGAAAGCCATGCCGGTAGCAATGGCGCTGGCGTGCCTGACGGCGCGCTCTACCTCGGCCTGGCCGGCCTTGTCGGCCAGCAGGGTGACTTTTTTCAGGGCGCGTGGTTCGACCTTTTGGCTTTTGAAACGGTCGAACACGTACTCGCCGTCGAGCAGGGTTTCGGCCAGCAGGCGGTATTTGCCGTAGTGGGCGTCACGGTTGCTGACTGCGATATCGTCCAGGGCCAGTACTGCGTCGGTGCCATTCAGGCCCTTGAGCACGCCGGCGACGCTGGCAACCAGTTTGCGCCAGGTGCGGTCGCCCAGGGCTTCGTCCTTGCCGCTACCTACCAGCATTACGCGCTCGGCCTTCAGGCCCGGCAGGTTCTGCAGCAGCAGGGTCTGGCCTGGCTTGCCAGCCAGGTCACCGCGTTTGAGCACGGCGCTGATGGCACCTTCGCTGGCCAGGTCGACAGCCTTGGCGGCAGCGCCGAGCTTGCCCTTTTCACCTACCGCAATAACCAGGGTGGCGGTTTTTACGGATGCAGCAGCTACGCTTTTTACAACCAGTTCCATGTCAGGGTCCCCGAATGATCGATACGTATGGCGCTGTGTGTTCCAACGCTCTGGACGGGCCTGGCCGCGCAGTCGCGTGCCAGCGGAAAAGCTGCCAGTTTGAGCCTGCGGCAAGCGTGCTGACAACCCCGTTATGCACGTTCATGCGCGGCCAAGTGACAGGGGCGGTCAATCACAGGATAATGCGCGCACTTTACATGGAGGTTCGCCGTTGGCGAACCGGCATTGGTCTTGGCTGTACTAAGTCATTGTTTGGCGCCATTGCATGGCAGTCCGCCCTGACAACCCAGGAGTGTCTGGTTTGATCGTCTTTCGTTATCTGTCCCGCGAGGTCCTGGTGACCTTGAGCGCCGTCAGCGCTGTGCTGCTGGTGATCATCATGAGCGGGCGCTTCATCAAGTACCTGGCCCAGGCGGCCCAGGGCGTGCTCGACCCGGGCGTGCTGTTCCTGATCATGGGCTTCCGGCTGCCGGGGTTCCTGCAACTGATCCTGCCGCTGGGGCTGTTCCTCGGCATTCTCCTGGCTTACGGGCGCCTTTACCTGGAAAGCGAGATGACCGTGTTGTCCGCAACCGGTATGAGCCAGCAGCGCCTGTTGGGGTTGACCATGGCGCCGGCGGCGCTGGTTGCCGTGCTGGTGGCCTGGCTGAGCCTGAGCCTGGCACCACTGGGTGTGGCCCAGGTGCAGCAGATCATCGCCCAGCAGGACACGCTGACCGAGTTCGACACCTTGGTGCCGGGCCGCTTCCAGACCTTGCGCGATGGCTCCCGGGTAACCTACACCGAGCAGCTGTCGGATGACCGCGTCAACCTGGCCGGGGTGTTCATCTCCGAGAAGCGCTTCAATCAGGACAAGACCAAGGACCGCGCCCCGTCAGTATTGGTGGCTGAAAAAGGTCATCAGGAAATCCAGGCCGACGGCAACCGCTACCTGGTGCTGGAAAACGGCTACCGCTATGACGGCAACCCGGGCCAGGCCGACTACCGCGCGATCAAGTATGACACTTATGGTGTACTGCTGCCCAAGCCGGAAGTGGCCGAGGAAGTGACCGAACGCGAAGCCATCCCCACTTCCGAGCTGTTCGGCAAGAAGGGCCTGCGTGAGCGTGCCGAGCTGCAATGGCGGCTGTCGCTGCCGATCCTGGTGTTTATTGTCACCCTGCTGGCGGTGCCGCTGTCCCGCGCCAACCCGCGCCAGGGCCGCTTCCTCAAGCTGCTGCCGGCAATCCTCCTGTACATGGCCTACCTGACAATGCTGATTTCCGTACGCGGCGCCCTCGAGAAGGGCAAATTGCCGATTGGCCTGGGCATGTGGTGGGTCCACGGCTTGTTCCTGCTGATCGGGCTTGGCTTGATGTATTGGGAACCGATGCGCCTCAAGCGCGCCGCCCGTCGTGCGGAGGTGGCCCATGGGTAAGCTGGACCGCTACATCGGCCAGAGCGTGCTGCTGGCCATCCTGGCGGTGCTGGGCATCATCCTCGGCCTGGCCTCGCTGTTCGCCTTCATCGACGAGATGAGCGACCTCAGTGACACCTACACGGTGATGGAGGCCGGCAACTTCGTCTTGCTGACTGCACCTCGGCGGCTGTACGACATGCTGCCGATGGCCGCCCTGATCGGCTGCCTGATCGGCCTGGGCAGCCTGGCCAGCAGCAGCGAACTGACCATCATGCGTGCTGCCGGGGTTTCGATCGGCCGCATTGTCTGGGCGGTGATGAAGCCGATGCTGGTGCTGATGCTGGTCGGCCTGCTGATTGGCGAATACGTGGCACCGGTGACCGAGAACAAGGCCCAGGCCGACCGTTCCCTGGCCCAGGGCGGAGGTGAGGCGCAAAGCTCCAAGCGCGGCATGTGGCACCGCCAGGGTGAGGAGTACGTGCACATCAACGCCGTGCAGCCCAATGGCCTGCTGCTGGGTGTGACCCGTTACCGCTTCGATAGCGAGCGCAAGATTGTCACGTCGAGCTTCGCCCGCCGCGCGCAGTACCAGCAAGACCAATGGCTGCTCGCGGATGTGCGCACCACTTACTTCCGTGGCGATCACACCGAAGTGGTCAATACCCCGGAGGAGCGCTGGGACGTTTCGCTCACGCCGCAACTGCTCAACACCGTGATCCTGGCACCGGAATCGCTGTCCATCACCGGGCTGTGGGACTACATCCACTACCTGTCCGACCAGGGGTTGAACAACGCCCGTTACTGGCTGGCGTTCTGGAGCAAGGTGCTGCAGCCGATGGTGACTGCGGCGCTGGTGCTGATGGCGATTTCCTTCATCTTCGGCCCGCTGCGCTCGGTAACCCTTGGTCAGCGCGTGTTCACCGGCGTGCTGGTGGGTTTCGTGTTCCGTATCGCTCAGGATCTGCTGGGGCCTTCGAGCCAGGTGTTCGGCTTCCCGCCGCTGTTGGCGGTGGTGATCCCCGCGGGCATTTGTGCGCTAGCGGGTGTGTGGTTGTTGCGCCGGGCAGGTTAGTGGCCTGAGTTGCACAAAAAAGCCGACCTCAGGGTCGGCTTTTTCATGGGTGTGGGCCTGTGCTCTTGGACTATTTCTTCTGCTTCGGCACCCGCACCAGCTGGCTTTCCGAGTAGATGTCATGCCATCCACGCTTGCGCTTGTCGATCAGCGCCCAGAAAAAGCCCAGCCCCAGGCACAGCCACGAGGCAATCGACACCACGAAGCGCAATAGTGCCTGCCACAGGCTGATGGCGGTGCCGTCGGCGTTCTGCACCCGCACGCCCCACACCTGCATACCCAGCGTCTGCCCGCCGTGGGTCCAGAACTTGGCAAAGAAGCCGAACACGGCAAACAGTAGTACCGTGGACAGCAGCGGGTCGCCATCCAGTGCACCGGCTTCGGTCAGCTCGCGCATGCGCGCCTCGCCGATAAACGCCATCTGGATCAGCTTGTAGGCACCGGCGGTCACGATCAGCAACGCCGTGCACAACAGGAAGTCGTAAAACATTGCCGCCAAACGCCGGCCAAGGCCAACGGGGGGGAAATCACCCTGCGGGAGGAGGTGGGGCGTGGGCATTGCGGGGCAGCTCCAGATGGCAAAGGCCCATTTTATGGAATTGCACGCAAAAAAAAGCCCCTGCGCGTCAACGCAGGGGCTTTTTTTACGGATTATTCGGCGACTTGGACTTCGTCAGCCTGCTGGCCTTTTTGGCCTTGCACGGCAACGAAGGTCACTTTCTGGCCTTCTTTCAGGCTCTTGAAACCGTTACCTTGAATAGCGCGGAAGTGTACGAACAGATCCGGACCGCTTTCTGGAGTGATGAAACCGTAACCTTTTTCGTCGTTAAACCACTTGACGGTACCGCTCTGACGCTCAGCCATTGTCTTATTTCCTACGAAGCTTGAATTGTGATGACAGTTACTCTCGCACTTATCTGTAAGCGAAAGATTACTGGGCTGGGGTTGCAGGAAAGTAAGAGACGTCGAACGGGTTGTAGCGAACTTCGGCTACTGGCCCAGGTCACGAACTGTTGCGACCCATGCAAACACAGTGCAGTGACTCTACGCCAACTCCCGAGCGAAAAACAAGCCCTCGGTCGTATGGAAAAATAGCCGTTTGCCGATAACCGACCGGTTTGTCGGAAACGGCATGGCGCCTGGCCTGGCGCCATGCTCAAAAGTTATTGGGCAGGTTCGAAAACGAATATGGAACCCTGCCCGTAAACCTTCACAAAGGTGTTTCAACCACGGTAGTAACGTTGCGCCACGAAAGGCATTTTGCTGACTTTCAAGGCAACCTTCTTGCCACGGACTACGGCAAACAGTGCCGTGTCGATTGCGGCATGTTCACTATCGATATAACCCATTGCGACAGGTGCGCCGAGTGTCGGGCCAAAGCCGCCGCTGCACACTTTGCCTACCGGTTTATCGTTGGCATCGACAATATCCGCGCCCTCGCGTACTGGCGTGCGCTCTTGCGGCAACAGGCCGACACGTTTGCGTGCGACGCCGTCGCGCTGGTGAGCGAAGATCGCCTCGGCGCCCGGGAAGCCGGCAGCACGTGCACCGTCTGCGCGGCGCACCTTGGAAATCGCCCACAGCAGGCTGGCTTCGATCGGTGTGGTTTCGCTGTTCATGTCGTGGCCATACAGGCACAGGCCTGCTTCCAGGCGCAGCGAGTCGCGTGCCCCCAGGCCGATCGGCTGTACTTCCGGCTCGGCCAACAAGCGACGGGCCAGGGCTTCGGCAGCGTTGGCAGGTACCGAAATTTCATAGCCGTCTTCGCCGGTGTAGCCCGAGCGGCTGACGAAGCAGTCTTCACCCAGCAGTTTGACCGGTCGGAACTGCATGAATGTCATGCCGGCGACTTCCGGCGCCAGGCGCTCCAGCACCTTGACTGCCGCCGGGCCTTGCAGGGCGAGCAGGGCACGCTCCTCGAACAGCGGCTGCACATTGCAACGGTCGCCGATGTGCTTCTGCAGGTGGGCCAGGTCCTGGTTCTTGCAGCCCGCGTTGACCACCAGAAACAGGGTGTCGTCGCCCAGGTTGGCGACCATCAGGTCGTCGAGGATGCCACCTTGCTCATTGGTGAACATGGCATAGCGCTGCATACCCACCGGCAGGTCGATGATATCCACCGGCACCAGGCTTTCCAGGGCCTTGGCGGCTTCGGCGCCGCGCAGGATGATCTGGCCCATGTGCGAGACATCGAACAGGCCGGCCTGCTCGCGGGTGTGCAGGTGTTCCTTGAGCACGCCCAGCGGGTACTGCACCGGCATGTCGTAGCCGGCGAACGGCACCATGCGTGCACCCAGTTCCAGGTGCAGGGCGTGCAGTGGGGTCTTGAGCAGTGTTTCGGACATCGGTGACTCCTTGCTGTTGTTGTCGGGTCAACATTCGATGATGTTGACGGCCAGGCCGCCGCGGGCGGTCTCTTTGTATTTGCTTTTCATGTCGGCGCCGGTCTGGCGCATGGTACGGATGACCTTGTCGAGCGACACGAAGTGCTGCCCGTCGCCGCGCAATGCCATGCGCACCGCGTTGATGGCCTTCACCGAGCCCATGGCATTGCGCTCGATGCAGGGCACCTGGACCAGCCCGCCGATCGGGTCGCAGGTGAGGCCCAGGTTGTGTTCCATGCCGATTTCAGCGGCGTTTTCCACCTGCTGAACGCTACCGCCCATCACTTCGCATAGCGCCCCAGCGGCCATCGAGCAAGCCACGCCAACCTCGCCCTGGCAGCCCACTTCGGCGCCGGAGATGGAGGCGTTTTCCTTGTACAGGATGCCGATTGCCGCAGCGGTGAGCAGAAAACGCACCACCCCGTCCTCGCTGGCACCTGGCACGAAGCGCATGTAGTAGTGCAGCACCGCCGGGACGATGCCTGCCGCGCCGTTGGTGGGCGCAGTGACAACGCGCCCGCCGTAGGCGTTTTCTTCGTTCACCGCCAAGGCGTAGAGGTTGACCCAGTCGAGTACCGAAAGGGCATCGCGCAAGCTTGCCTCCGGGTGGCGACTCAGCTGGCGGTAAAGTGCCGGCGCCCTGCGCTTGACCTTCAGCCCACCCGGCAGGATGCCTTCGTGCTGGCAGCCAGCTTCGACGCAATCCTGCATCACCTGCCAGATGTGCAGTAGCCCGGCGCGGGTTTGTGCCTCCGGGCGCCAGGCAGCCTCGTTGGCCAGCATCACCTGGCTTACCGACAGGTTCTGCGCGGTGCAATGGCCAAGCAGTTGCTTGGCGGTCTTGAACGGGTAGGCCAGCACGGTGCTGTCCTCGACGATGCGGTCGTGGCCGGCGGCATCTTCGTCAACCACAAAACCACCGCCCACCGAGTAGTACTCGCGGCTGCGGATTTGCAGGCCGGCGTCGTCGAAGGCGCGGAAAATCATGCCGTTGGGGTGGTAGTCCAGCGGTTTGCGGATCATCGCCAGGTGCTGCTTTTCGATGAAGGCGATGCTGTGCTCCCCCAGCAGGTTGAGGCGACCGCTGTCGCGGATGGCCTGCAGGCGGGCGGGGATGCTGTCGGTGTCGACGGTGTCGGGGTGCTCGCCTTCAAAGCCCAGGAGCACGGCCTTGTCACTGCCGTGGCCCTTGCCAGTGGCACCCAGCGAGCCGTAGAGCTCGGCCTTGACGCTGGCGGTGCGGGGCAGCAGGCCGTCACGCCGTAGCCCTTCGGCAAAACGCGCAGCAGCGCGCATCGGGCCGACTGTGTGAGAGCTGGAGGGGCCGATGCCGATCTTGAACAGGTCGAAGACGCTCAGTGACATGGTGGACCTCCAGCCAGGAATATTGGGCGGATGGTGAACCCTGTGGGAGCGGGCATGCCCGCGAATGCGTCGGTGAAGCCACCATCGCATTCGCGGGCATGCCCGCTCCCACAGAGGTTCACACCTCAGGTCAGGTGGCGAGCCTTAGGGCTATCAGGCGTCCTGATAGCTCTCGATCGACGGGCAGGCGCACACCAGGTTGCGGTCGCCGAACACGTTGTCGACCCGGCCGACCGGCGGCCAGTATTTGCTTTCCACCAGGCTTGGCAGCGGGTAGACCGCCTGTTCGCGGCTGTAACCATGGGCCCATTCGCCAACCAGCTCGGCCGCCGTGTGTGGGGCGTTCTTCAGCGGGTTGTCCTCCTTGTCCACGCTACCGCTTTCGACCGCACGGATTTCTTCACGGATCTGGATCATCGCGTCGCAGAAGCGGTCCAGTTCTTCCTTGGCCTCGCTTTCGGTCGGTTCGATCATTAGCGTGCCGGCCACCGGGAAGGACATGGTCGGGGCGTGGAAACCGAAGTCGATCAGGCGCTTGGCCACGTCGTCGACGCTGATGCCGCTGGTGTCCTTCAGCGGGCGCAGATCGAGGATGCACTCGTGGGCCACCAGGCCATTGCCACCGGTATACAGAACAGGATAGTGCTCTTCCAGGCGGCGGGCGATGTAGTTGGCATTGAGGATCGCCATCTGCGAGGCACGCTTGAGGCCGGCACCGCCCATCATGCGGATGTACATCCAGGTGATCGGCAGGATGCTGGCGCTGCCGAATGGGGCGGCGCATACCGCACCTTCGGTGTTTTCCAGCTGCGCGTGGCCTGGCAGGAACGGCGCCAGGTGCGATTTTACGCCAATCGGGCCAACGCCCGGGCCGCCACCACCGTGCGGGATGCAGAAGGTTTTGTGCAGGTTCAGGTGGGACACGTCGCCGCCGAACTTGCCCGGGGCGCACAGGCCAACCATGGCGTTCATATTGGCGCCGTCGATGTACACCTGGCCACCGTTGTCGTGGATGATCGCGCAGATTTCGCCGATCGCTTCCTCGAACACGCCGTGGGTCGACGGGTAGGTGATCATGATTGCAGCCAGGCGCTCGCGGTGCTCGATGGCCTTGGCGCGCAGGTCCTCTACATCGACGTTACCGCGGGCGTCACAGGCGGTGACGACGACGCGCATGCCAGCCATGTGTGCGGTGGCCGGGTTGGTGCCGTGGGCCGAGGACGGGATCAGGCAGATGTCGCGGTGGCTTTCGCCACGGCTGCGGTGGTAGGCGCGGATGGCCAGCAGGCCTGCGTATTCGCCCTGGGAGCCGGCGTTGGGTTGCAGCGACACGGCGTCATAGCCGGTGGCGGCGCACAGCATGGCTTCCAGCTCGGTGGTCATCTGCAGATAGCCCTGGCTCTGCGCGGCCGGGGCGAACGGGTGCAGGTTGCCGAACTCGGCCCAGGTGACCGGGATCATCTCGCTGGCGGCGTTCAGCTTCATGGTGCAGGAACCCAGCGGGATCATGCTGCGGTCCAGCGCCAGGTCCTTGTCGGCCAGGCGGCGCAGGTAGCGCATCAGTTCGGTTTCGCTGTGGTAGCGGTTGAACACCGGGTGTTCGAGGATGGCCGACTGGCGCAGCAGGGCGGCAGGCAGCAGCGAACCTGTGCTTGCAGCCAGTGCGGCGAAGTCAGGTTGAGCCTGATCGCCCCCGAACAGTTGCCAAAGCGACTCGACGTCAGCCTGGCTGCTGGTTTCGTCCAGCGACAGGCCCACGTGGGCGGCGTCGATCTGGCGCAGGTTGATGCTCAGGGCGCGAGCCTTGTCATGCAGGCCGGCGGTGGCAGTGCCGGTAGCCAGGGTCAGGGTGTCGAAGGCGCTGTCGCCCACTACCTGTACGCCCAGCACCTTCAGGCCGGCGGCCAGGATCGCGGTCAGTGCATGGGTGCGCTCGGCAATGCGCTTGAGCCCTTGCGGGCCGTGGTAAACGGCGAACATGCTGGCGATGTTGGCCAGCAGCACCTGGGCGGTGCAGATGTTGCTGGTGGCCTTCTCGCGGCGGATGTGCTGCTCGCGGGTTTGCATGGCCAGGCGCAGGGCGGTTTTGCCGAAGCGGTCGATCGACACGCCGACCAGGCGGCCCGGCATGTCGCGCTTGAACGCGTCACGGGTGGCGAAGTAGGCCGCGTGCGGGCCACCGAAGCCCAGTGGTACGCCAAAACGCTGGGCGCTGCCGATGGCCACATCGGCGTCGAATTCGCCCGGTGGGGTCAGCAGGGTCAGGGCGAGCAGGTCGGCGGCCACGGCGACCAGGGCGTTGGCGGCGTGGAAGCGCTGCACCACGTCGCGGTAGTCGAACACGTCACCGTTGCTGGCCGGGTATTGCAGCAGGGCGCCGAAGAACGAGCTGACATCGCCCAGCTCGCGCTCGTCGCCGACCACCACCTCGATACCCAGCGGCTCGGCACGGGTGCGCAGTACGTCGAGGGTTTGCGGGTGGCAGTGCACGGAGGCGAAGAAGGCGTGGCTGGCCTTGTTCTTCGACAGGCGCTTGCAGAAGGTCATGGCCTCGGCCGCAGCAGTGGCTTCGTCGAGCAAGGAGGCGTTGGCGATCGGCAGGCCGGTCAGGTCGCTGATCAGGGTCTGGAAGTTCAGCAGCGCTTCCAGGCGGCCTTGGGAGATTTCTGGCTGGTACGGGGTGTAGGCGGTGTACCAGGCCGGGTTTTCCAGCAGGTTACGCAGGATCGGCGCCGGGGTGTGAGTGTTGTAGTAGCCCTGGCCGATGTAGCTTTTGAACAGCTGGTTCTTGCCGGCGATGGCCTTGAGCGCGGCGAGTGCGTCGGCCTCACTCTGGCCGTCGTGCGAGCCCAGCACGCTGGTGCCTTTGATGCTGTCGGGGATGACGGCGGCCGTCATGGCGTCCAGCGAGTCGAAGCCCAGGGCGGTAAGCATGGCCTGCTCGTCAGCGGCGCGCGGGCCGATGTGGCGGGCGATGAATTCGTTGGCGGTGCCGAGGTTGATGGTCATGGCGGAGTTCCTCAGGCGTCGTCGTTGGCTTTGATCAGGCGGTCGTAGGCGTCCTGGTCGAGCAGGGCGGTGACTTCGTTCATATCGGCGGGTTTGAAGCGGAAGAACCAGCCATCGCCCAGCGGGTCTTCGTTGACCAGTTCCGGGCTGTCTTCGAGCTGGGCATTGACCTCGACCACTTCACCGGTCAGCGGCATGTACACGCCGCTGGCGGCCTTCACCGACTCGACGGTAGACGCTTCGCTGCCTTTCTCATACTGCTGCAGCTCGGGCAGTTGCACGAAAACCACATCGCCCAAAGCGTTCTGGGCGAAGGCGGTGATGCCCACGGTGACGCTGCCGTCGGCTTCGACGCGCAGCCATTCGTGATCTTCAGTGAAACGCAACTCGCTCATGGGGATTCCTCGGGAAGCAGGGCGCTGGGCGCGGTGGTGCCGCGCTCTTGGGTTGGGAATCCATTAGCAAAAATGCGGCCAATCACAAAATATGCATATAAAACAGTGACTTATTGATTTTAGGTGGTCGCTCATTCATTTTTATGGAACGAAAACGCTACAGATGATCAGGAATGAAAAACCGTTTGGGGATCAAACCCTTGCGCAGGCGCTCTCGAATGGGTGTGTATTGTTTTCGGTACGGTGTATTCAAATCGATACATCGCTGTCCGCACGGGCCTGTCATTGGCCTCTCATAAAAATTGCCGAAGTTTGATTAGAAGTAATCGGGTGGCACCGGCGAATTGCAGTCAATAAATATAAGGTAACGAGCTTCTCATTGAGCGCATTGCGTCGCTGAAACTACTCCGACCTCGTGTTCCGAAGTAGCTTTCATCATGCGCCTACACGGTGTCGCTATATTAACTATTTATGTCCTCTGAGTGATAGTTTTCAAATGGCTGAACTAAGTATTTGTCCTCAGCGATTTTTCCGGTACGGGTGCGTCACCAAAATAGCCCCCCTTTAATTTTTAACTCTCAGCCTGACTGCCTGGCCGCAAAGTTGGTTCAGGGGGCTGTCGGCCAACACCAGATACCAGGAAAGGAAAGTGTCATGGGAATGACGAGGCGTAAGTTTTTGATCGGCGGCGGCGTCGTGGCTGCTGCAGCTGGCGCGGGGATTCTGACCCCCTTGCTGACCCGCGAAGGCAGGTTGATCCCGGGCAAACCGCGGTTTGGTTTTGTAGAAGGCACCGAGGGCGTGCTGCCCAAGCAGGCGGATGTAGTCGTCGTTGGCGCTGGTATTCTCGGGCTTATGACGGCGATTAACCTGGTCGAGCGTGGCCTCTCGGTAGTTGTGGTTGAAAAAGGTGAGATTGCCGGCGAACAGTCGTGCAGGTTCTATGGTCAGGTCATGACCTACAAGATGCCGGATGCGACATTCCAGTTGCACCATCTTGCCAAGCAACGTTGGCGTGAAATGAATGCCAAAGTGGGTGCAGATACCAGCTATCGCACACAAGGCCGGGTCGAAGTGCCTTTCGATGAAGAAGACCTGGAAGGCGTCAGAAAGTGGATCGATGTCAAAACCCGGGAAGCAGGTTCGGACATCCCCTTCAAGACACGCATCATTCAAGGCAATGAACTTGAGCAGCGGCTGCGCGGTGCATCATCGAAGTGGACGGTTGCAGGCTTCGAGGAAGACTCCGGCAGCCTGGACGCCGAACGCGCATCGTATGTCATGGCCGAGTATGCCAAGAAAATCGGCGTACGGATCTACACCCACTGCGCCGCAAGGGGCCTGGAAACCCAGGCCGGTGCGATCTCCGATGTGGTGACCGAGAAGGGTGCCATCAGGACAGCCCGCGTGATCGTGGCCGGCGGCGCATGGTCCAGGTTGTTCATGCAGAACCTGGGCGTCGATGTGCCTACCTTGCCTGCTTATCAGTCCCAGCAAATCATCAGTGCGGCACCGCGTGCACCCGGTGGCAACGTTGCATTGCCCGGCAATATCTACTTCCGTGAGCAGGCCGACGGTACCTACGCGACTTCGCCGCGCGTCGTGGTTGCCCCGGTGGTCAAAGAGTCGTTCATGTATGGCTATAAATACCTGCCACTGCTGGCGATTCCCGACTTCCCGGTGCATATCTCGCTGAACCGGCAATTGATCGACTCGTTCACTCAGCCAACCCACTGGAAGCTGGACGAGGTTTCGCCCTTCGAGAAAAACCGGCTGATGACGGCGGCCCCTGATATCCCAGAGCTGGATGCATCGCTGGAAAAACTCAAGGTCGAGTTCCCCGCCTTCAACGAGGCGAAGTTGATCGACCAATGGAGCGGTGCCATGGCCATCGCCCCGGATGAGAACCCGATTATTTCGCAGGTCAAGGAGTACCCTGGCCTGGTCATCAATACCGCGACCGGTTGGGGTATGACGGAAAGCCCGGTGTCGTCCGAGTTGTCGGCCGACCTGCTGCTTGGAAAGGCGCCCGTGCTGGACCCGACAGCCTTTAGCCTTTATCGATTCTAAGTGCTCATAGCGCAATGGAATGACCCGTGTGCGCCTCACCGATGCGTACACATGCTTGGTAATCTTCAGGAGAATATTATGAAAGTGGCTATCAAGACCCTGGCTGCATTGGCATTGGCCGGCGCCGGCAGCGTTCATGCACAAGATATCGTGCGCCACGGTGCTGGCAGTTTCCCGATCTCGTCGGCGGTAGAAGTGCCTGCAGGCAAGACGGTCGTTTACCTGAGCGGTTCCGTTCCGTCGGTTATCCATCCCGACGCCCCCAAGGAGTCACTGGCAGCCTATGGGGATACCAAAGCACAAACCATCAATGTGCTTGAAAACATTCAGCAGCAACTGAAAGAACTGGGTCTTGGCCTCACAGATGTGGTGAAGATGCAAGTCTTCCTGGTAGGCGGCCCAGAGAACGGCGGCAAGATGGATTTCGACGGCTTCATGGCCGGCTATACCCAGTTCTTCGGCCCTGCCGCCAAGCAGCCGGTTCTGCCTGCGCGCTCGGCGTTCCAGATTGCAGGCTTGGCACACCCGGCCTGGCGCGTTGAGATCGAAGTGACTGCGGTTCGTCCCTGAGAGAAAGTGCGCGCGTCCTGGGCCAGGCAGGCCCGGGACGTGCAGCATCTTGCCTGGCTGGCTTAACCCACTATAAACATGGGCAATGCCAGGTACAGTTTGATCACGATGACATTGATGATGTCGATGAAGAACGCCCCCACCATCGGCACCACCAGGAAGGCGATGTGCGAGGCGCCATAGCGCTGCGTCACCGCTTGCATGTTGGCTATCGCCGTCGGCGTCGCACCCAGGCCGAAGCCACAGTGCCCGGCAGCCAGCACTGCCGCATCATAGTTGCGGCCCATGACCCGGAACGTGACGAAAATCGCAAACAGTGCCATCACCAGCGTTTGCGCGGCCAACAACACAAAGAACGGTAAGGCCAGGGCTGCCAGGTCCCACAGCTTGAGCGACATCAAGGCAATCGCCAGGAACAGCGACAAACTGACATTGCCCAGTACCGAAACTTCCCGCTCGAAGACATGATAAAAACCGAATGCCGAGAGGCCGTTGCGCAGCAATACGCCGACGAACAACACACAGACGAATGTGGGCAGTTCAAATGCAGTGCCTTTAAGCACCGTGTTAAGCAACGAGCCTGCGAGCAGGCTGACGGCAATCAGCGCCAGGGTTTCGACGAAAGAAAACGATGTAATCAGGCGTTCTTTGTCTGGTTGCTCGAAACCCTTGGGCAGCTGTGGGCCTTGCTCTTCATGCTCAGGGGTTTGCACACGCTTGATCAGCAGCTTGGCGACCGGGCCGCCAATCAGGCCACCCAGCACCAGGCCGAAGGTGGCAGAGGCCATCGCCAACTCGGACGCCGAGGCAAGGCCAAATTTCTCGGTGAAGGTTGCCCCCCACGCAGCGCCCGTGCCGTGGCCGCCCGACAGGGAAATCGAGCCGGTCAGCAGGCCCATCAGCGGGTCGAGCCCTAATACCGTGGCCAGGCCGATACCCATGGCGTTCTGCACCAGTAGCATACCGGTCACCACCAGCAGGAACACAGCCACCACGCGCCCGCCTTTTTTCAGGCTGGCAAAGTCTGCGCTCAAACCGATGGTGGCGAAGAAGGCCAGCATCAAAGGGGTTTGCAGCGAAGTATCAAACTGCACATGCACATCGAAACTGCGCAACGCCAGCAGTGCCAAGGCTACCACCAGGCCGCCGGCAACCGGTTCCGGGATGTTGTAAGCGCGCAAGAAACCAATGCGTGCGACCAGGCCGCGCCCGAGCAACAGCACTAAAGAGGCGGCGACAAGTGTCCCGTAAAAATCGAGTTCAAACATCAGGTGCTCTCGTTATATCCAGTAGCGAACCACCCTCCGCTCTACGGCGGATAAGTGGGGTGACAGGTGGGATTACACTGTCGCCATTCTACGAGGCATATGTGGGAGAGTACCGTCCACTGGTGTAGGAAAAGCCTGAATAACAGCCGGGTTATTACAGCAACTATCAGGCTTTACCCGGTATTCCGTATTTGCGCAGCCGTTGGGCAATAGCGGTATGTGAAGTTTGCAAGCGGCCGGCCAGTTGCCGTGTCGAGGGGTAGCTGGCATACAGTCGCTGCAACAATTCGCGCTCGAAATCACCTACGGCCTGTTCCAGGCTGGCCACGTCACCATCTTGCCCGCGTGCCACCGAGGTGCCGGCGATGTCCAGGTCACCAATGTCCACAAGGTTGCCCTCGCAGATGGCCGCTGCGCGGAAAATCACGTTCTGAAGCTGGCGCACATTGCCTGGCCAAGGGTTGGCCAGGAGTGCCGAGTGGGTGGCGGGGGTCAGCCGGCAGGGTGGGCGCTGGATCTGCGTGCAGGCCTGCTGCATGAAGAAGTGCGCGAGCATCAGGATGTCCTGGCCACGGTCACGCACCGGCGGCACCTGCAGGTTGAGCACGTTGAGGCGGTAGAACAGGTCTTCACGGAAGGTACCTTCGGCGACCATGCGCTCCAGGTCGCGGTGGGTGGCGCTGATGATGCGTACATCCACCTTCACTTCGCGGTCGCCACCCACCCGGCGGAAGCTGCCATCGCTGAGAAAACGCAGCAACTTGGCCTGCAGGTACGGCGACATCTCGCCAATTTCATCGAGGAACACCGTGCCTTGGTTGGCCAGCTCCATCAGCCCGGGCTTACCGCCACGTTGCGCGCCGGTGAAGGCGCCGGGGGCGTAACCGAACAGTTCGCTTTCAGCCAGGCTTTCGGGCAGTGCGGCGCAGTTCAAGGCCAGGAACGGTGCCGCGTGGCGGCTACTGATGGCATGGCAGGCGCGTGCCACCAGTTCTTTGCCGGTGCCGGTTTCGCCATGCACCAGCAGCGGTGCATCAAGCGCCGCCACGCGCAATGCACGCGCTTTGAGGGTGCGGATGGCAGGTGAGTCGCCGAGCAAGGCATCGAAGCCTTCGGCGTGGTCGTGGTGCAGTGCCGACAGGCGCTCGCCCATGCGCGAGGGTGGGTAGAGTGTCAGCAGGCCACCGGCGTTGGTGATCGGCATGGCGTCCAGCAGCAGGCTCTGGCCGTTCAACTGCATTTCGCGCATGGGCAGGTGGAAGTTGTTGTCCAGCAGGGCTTGCAGCAGCGCAGGGTCGCCAAATAGCTCGCCCACCGAGCGCCCGGCGGATTCGCGGCCGCACAAGGCGATCAGTGCCGGGTTGGCCAGCAGCACCTGGCCTGCGCTGTCCACGGCCAGTACCGGGTCACTCATCGCCGCCAGCAGGGCATCGAGCTGCAGGTGGCGGCGCTGCCCGGGGAGGATGTCGACCACGTCCACCGATTGCACGCCGTGTACCTCGAACAGCGCGTCATGCAGTTCTTCGAGTACGGCGGGGCTGAGGGTGGGGGCGTCGATGTAGACGTTTGGCGGGACCATCTCCACGGCGTCCAGGTTGAGGTTGCGGGCACCGAGCAGGGCGAGGACTTCCTGGGTGATGCCGACGCGGTCGATAAAGCTGACGTGGATGCGCATGGGGGACGATGAAGTGGTGGCCGGGGAGGGCGGTAGTATGCCTCAACATCGCCGGGGCCGCTTTGCGCCCCATCGCGACGCAAGGCCGCCCCCACAGGTTCAGGGCAGATGCAGAATCTGTGGGAGCGGCCTTGTGCCGCGAATGGGCTGCAAAGCAGCCCCCTGAATCTGAATCACTCCAGATGCTCAGGCTTGATCGGGTCACCCGATTTCACATCAAGCTTTTCGCGAATGTCCGCAAACATGTAGTCATAGAGCTTGTGCGGGGAACTCAGGGTCTCGAATTTCTTCGGCGGCGCCAGATACGACTGCGCCTTGCGGGTCAGCAGCATGAGAAAGCTTGGCAACACCTGGTCCTTGGGGAGGAAGAACTTCTCTTCCACCAGCTTGCCTTCGATGCTGCCATGCATGTGGAACTGAATGCCTCTGCCTTCCTTGGGATCCGACACTGCTTCATATTCGATGTTCAGGTCGTAGCTGTGGTCTGCCGGGTTCAGCGCAGTGCGCTCGATGTGTACATGACCGGGGTGGTACTGGGCCATGGCTAGCTCCTTTGGAAGGTCGAAAATGGCGGGCACCGTAGGCCCGCCGACTGCATTCAACGGTAGCTGATCCCCGGCTTCGCGGTGGAAACCCGTGTGCCGGCGGTGCCTTTCACAATGTCTTCAATGTTCTCCAGCGAGCTGATCACCGCCACTTTGCCAGTGTTGCGGGCAAAGTCACTGGCGGCCTGCACCTTCGGCCCCATGGAGCCAGCGGCGAAGCCCAGCCGTTCGAGTTCGTCGGGGTGGGCCTGGGCAATGGCTTTTTGCGTCGGCTTGCCCCAGTCAATGTAGGCCGCATCGACGTCGGTGGCGATTATCAAAAGGTCGGCTTCCAACTGCTCTGCCAGCAAAGCCGAGCACAGGTCCTTGTCGATCACCGCTTCGATGCCTTTGAGCTTGCGGTTTTCATCGTACATGGTGGGGATGCCGCCACCGCCTGCGCAAATCACGATGCTTTTCTTTTCCAGCAGCCACTTGATCGGGCGGATTTCAAAGATGCGCTTGGGTTTCGGGCTGGCCACCACGCGGCGGTATTTGTCGCCGTCCGGCTTGACCACCCAGCCCTTTTCCTTGGCCAGGCGCTCGGCCTCTTCCTTGGCGTAGACCGGGCCGATGAACTTGGTCGGGTCCTTGAAGGCGGGGTCGTTGGCGTCTACTTCCACCTGGGTCAGCAGGGTAGCGAACGGCACCTCGAAGGCCAACAGGTTTCCCAGTTCCTGTTCGATCATGTAGCCGATCATGCCCTCGGTTTCGGCACCCAGCACGTCCAGCGGATAGGCCTCGTCGGGCTTGTAGGACAGGGCCTGAAGTGACAGCAGGCCAACTTGCGGGCCGTTGCCGTGGGCGATGACCAGTTCGTTGCCCGGGTGGATCTTGGCGATTTGCTCGGTAGCGGTACGGATATTGGCACGCTGGTTGTCAGCGGTCATGGGCTCGCCGCGACGCAGCAGGGCGTTGCCGCCCAATGCAACAACGATACGCATGGGGAATGTCCTTTAACAAAAGAGGAGAGTGCTGCTCTTGGGCGGGTATCACCACCCCTTGTGGGAGCGGGTTTACCCGCGAAGGCGTCAGCCCAGGTAAAGATGCTGGTGCTGCCGACGTATTCGCGGGTGAACCCGCTCCCACAGGGATCCGGGTTGCCCGGCCTGGCGAGTCAGCCCTTACAGATCAGCCAGGGTCGAAACCAGGATCGCCTTGATCGTGTGCATGCGGTTTTCCGCCTGCTCAAAGGCGATGCAGGCCGGCGACTCGAACACGTCGTCAGTCACTTCGATGCCGTTGGCAAGGTCCGGGTACTGCTCGGCGATCTGCTTGCCGACTTTGGTGTCGGAGTTGTGGAACGCCGGCAGGCAGTGCATGAACTTGGTCCGTGGGTTGCCGGTGGCTTTCATCAACTCCGCATTCACCTGGTAAGGCTTGAGCTGCTTGATGCGTTCGCCCCAGGCTTCGATCGGCTCGCCCATCGATACCCACACGTCGGTATGGACGAAGTCCACACCCTTGACCGCCGCTTTCGGGTCTTCGGTGAGGGTGATGCGTGCGCCGCTTTCCTCTGCGTATTTCTTGCAGCGCTCGACCAGGTCGTCGTGCGGCCACAGTGCCTTGGGCGCGGCGATGCGCACGTCCATGCCGAGCTTGGCGCCAATCAGCAGCAGCGAGTTGCCCATGTTGTTACGGGCGTCGCCCAGGTAGGCGTAGCTGATGTCGTGCAGCGGCTTGTCGCTGTTCTCGCGCATGGTCAGCACGTCAGCGATCATCTGGGTGGGGTGGTACTCATCGGTCAGGCCGTTGAACACCGGTACGCCGGCGAACTTGGCCAGCTCTTCGACGATTTCCTGCTTGAAGCCACGATACTCGATGGCGTCGTACATGCGCCCGAGCACGCGGGCGGTGTCTTTCATGCTCTCTTTGTGGCCGATCTGCGAAGAGTTGGGGTCGATGTAGGTAACGTTCGCGCCCTGGTCGTAGGCAGCCACTTCAAAAGCGCAGCGGGTACGGGTGGAAGTTTTTTCGAAGATCAGGGCAATGTTGTTGCCCTTCAGGTGCTGCTGCTCGGTACCGGTGTACTTGGCGCGCTTGAGGTCGCGGGACAGGTCCAGCAGGTAGCGCAGCTCGCGGGTGGTGTGGTGTTCCAGGCTGAGCAGATTGCGGTTGTGAATGTTGAACGCCATGATTGCTTCTCCTTGAGTTCGGTAGTGTCCCGGCCGGCGCTTTGTGGGCGCGGCCGGGTGCAATGGTCGTTAGTAGTCGATCGGGTCGCGCACAATCGGGCAGGTCATGCAGTGGCCGCCGCCCCGGCCCCGGCCCAGCTCGCCGGCGCTGATGGTGATGACTTCGATGCCGGCCTTGCGCAGCAGGGTGTTGGTGTAGGTGTTGCGGTCGTAGCCGATGACCACGCCCGGCTCGATGGCCACCACGTTGTTGCCGTCATCCCATTGTTCGCGCTCTGCGGCAAAGCTGTTGCCGCCGGTCTCGACCACGCGCAGCTTGTCTTTCTTGCCCAGCAACTGCTCGGATACCACCTCGAGGAACGAGGCATCCTGCGGCGCGATGTTCATGCCATAGGGCTTGCTGGAGTCCGGGGTGATGATGAATGGCTTGATCTCTTTCACCACCTCCGGGAATACCGTTACCAGGTCGCGGTCGCAGAAGCTGAACACGGTGTCCAGGTGCATCGCGGCGCGGGACTTCGGCAGGCCAGCGACGATGACTTTCTCGGCCGCGCCTTTGTCGAACAGGTTTTGAGCCAGTTGGCCGATGGCATGGCGGGAAGTGCGCTCACCCATGCCGATCAGCACGATGCCCTTGCCGACTGGCATCACGTCACCGCCTTCGAGGGTGGCGTTGCCGTGATCCTTGTCCGGGTCGCCATACCAGACCTGGAAGTCGGCACCGGTGAATTCCTTGTGGAACTTGTAAATGGCGGTGGTCAGCAGGGTTTCCTGGCGTCGCGCCGGCCAGTACATCGGGTTGAGCGTCACGCCACCGTAGATCCAGCAAGTGGTGTCGCGGGTGAACTGGGTGTTAGGCAGTGGCGGCAGAATGAAGCTGGAGTGGCCCAGGTACTTGTTGTACATCTTGATCACTTCGGCGCCTTCGCTTACTGGAAGGTCCTGGCCTGCCACGCCGCCAATCAGGAACTCCGCCAGATGGCGTGGTTCCAACCCTTCGAGCCAGCTACGCACCTCGTTGGTCAGGCCGACACCCACGGTGTCAGAGGTAATCTTGCGGTCAAGGATCCACTTGAGGGCTTCGGGTTGCTGCACGATGTCGGTCAGCAGGTTGTGCATTTCCAGCACATCCACGCCACGCTCGCGCATTTTGGTGACGAAGTCGAAATGGTCACGCTTGGCCTGGTCGACCCAGATAACATCGTCGAACAGCAGCTCGTCACAGTTGCTCGGCGTCAGGCGCTTGTGCGCCAGGCCCGGCGAGCAAACCATCACTTTGCGCAGTTTGCCGGCTTCGGAGTGGACACCGTACTTCTGTTTTTCAGCGGACATGGTTTCATTCCTCCAATTGAACGAAGACGTGGGTCAAAGGGTCAGGAAGCCGTCGTACAAGCCATAAGCTGCCACCAGGGCGCCGATGACCACGGCTGCGAAGATCAGTTTTTCCACGTTGGTGAAAACGGGTTGGCCTGTTTCACGCTTGGCCTTGGCGAACAGAATCACCCCAGGTGCGTAGAGCAGGGCCGAGAGCAGCAGGTATTTCACGCCGCCGGCATACAGCAGCCAGACGGCGTACAACAAGGCGATGCCACCGATGATCAGGTCTTTCTTGCGTTCGGCAAGGGCCTGTTCGTAGGTTTCGCCGCGCAGTGCCAGCAGGAAGGCGTAGCCCGCCGACCACAGGTAGGGCACCAGGATCATCGAGGTGGCGAGGTAGATCAGCGACAGGTAGGTACTGCTGGAGAACAGTGTGATCACCAGGAAGATCTGCACCATGGCATTGGTGAGCCACAGGGCGTTGGCCGGTACCTGATTGGGGTTTTCGCGGCGCAGGAACTCCGGCATGGTGTGGTCTTTGGCGGCCGCAAACATGATCTCGGCGCACAGCAGTACCCACGACAGCAGGGCACCCAGCAGCGAGATGATCAGGCCGACGCTGATCAGCACCGCGCCCCAATGGCCGACAACATGTTCCAGTACGGCAGCCATCGACGGGTTCTGCAGCTTGGCCAGTTCCGGTTGGGTCATGATGCCCAGCGACAGCACGTTGACCAGCACCAGGAACAGCAGCACGGTGACAAAGCCGATGACCGTGGCCTTGCCCACGTCAGAGCGTTTTTCCGCCCGGGACGAGAAGATGCTGGCGCCCTCGATACCGATGAACACCCACACGGTGACCAGCATCATGTTGCGCACCTGGTTCATCACGCTGCCCAGCTCCGGCGTACCCAAGGCCCAGATGTCGGCGGTGAAGATGTCGAGCCTGAAGGCGAACAGGCAGATCAGGGTGAACAGCACCAGCGGCACCACTTTGGCCACGGTGGTGACCAGGTTGATGAACGCCGCTTCCTTGATGCCGCGCAGCACCAGAAAGTGCACCGCCCACAACAGGATCGACGCGCCAATGATGGCGGCCGGCGTGTTGCCTTCACCGAAAATCGGGAAGAAGTAGCCCAAGGTGCTGAACAACAGCACGAAGTAACCGACGTTACCCAGCCAGGCACTGATCCAGTAGCCCCAGGCCGAAGAGAAGCCCATGTAGTCGCCGAAACCCGTCTTGGCGTACACATACACCCCGCCATCCAGGTCAGGCTTGCGGTTGGCCAGGGTCTGGAACACAAACGCCAGGGTCAGCATGCCGACCGCGGTGATACCCCAGCCGATCAGCACGGCGCCAACCCCTGCGCTGGCGGCCATGTTTTGCGGCAGCGAGAAGATCCCGCCGCCAATCATCGAACCGACGACAAGTGCAACTAGCGCGCCGAGTTTTAGTTTTCCGGATGCATCAGACATTTAACAACTCCTGCCAGGAGAAAGTTGACGTCAGCATAAATCTGACGCCTCTGCCGTAAGCTGACTTGTGTCAGTTTAAGGCGACGTGAAGGTAGGAAATTTCCTTCACGGTGCTCCTGGAGAGTGCCGACAGCTCAAGCTGCAGGCCTTGCGCGCTGGCACCTCCATGTCTTTCTAGAGCAAACGCTCTGTTCAGCCTGCGATGCTAGAAGCTAGCCGTTTTTGCCGCTTTCGCAAATTTTTCACAATAATTTCGAGTTTTAACGGGAACTTTTCCAGCGGCTGCACAGCTGCTAGCGTTATAAGGAATGGTGCATAGACAAAGCAGTTATGAGTGCTATAGCTTTAATGGCTTGTTCCATTATAAGTAGCAACGTTTATATGGCCCGCAGGGCTGTTTCAAAGTCATGACAGCGCGAAAAAATGGGGGATGCATGAGCGAACCGGGACAGAAGCTGCGCCTGGGCGCGCTGATCGCGCTGGTGGTCGGCTCGATGATTGGTGGCGGGATTTTTTCATTGCCGCAGAACATGGCGGCGCGCGCCGATGTAGGGGCGGTGCTGATCGGATGGTGCATCACCGCCGTCGGCATGTTGGCCTTGGCGTTTGTGTTCCAGACCCTGGCCAACCGCAAGCCGGAACTGGACTCGGGGGTGTACGCCTACGCCAAGGCAGGCTTTGGCGACTACATGGGCTTCTCTTCGGCCTGGGGCTACTGGATCAGTGCCTGGCTGGGCAATGTCGGTTACTTCGTGCTGCTGTTCAGCACCCTGGGTTTCTACTTTCCAGTGTTCGGCGAAGGCAACACGCCGATCGCCATCGGCTGTGCCTCGCTGCTGCTGTGGTCGGTGCATTTTCTGGTGCTGCGCGGCATCAAGGAGGCCGCGTTCATCAACCAGGTGACCACCGTGGCCAAGGTGGTACCGTTGCTGATGTTCGTGGTGATTGCGGCGTTTGCCTTTCGGGCCGATATCTTCACCCGTGACATCTGGGGCTTGAGCAACCCAAAATTCGGCAGCGTGCTGGAGCAGGTGCGCAACATGATGCTGGTGACCGTATTCGTGTTCATCGGCATCGAGGGCGCCAGCGTCTACTCGGGGCGCGCCGAGCGCCGTTCGGATGTGGGCAAGGCCACGGTCATCGGTTTTCTCGGTGTATTGGCGCTGCTGGTGCTGGTCAACGTGCTGTCGCTGGGGGTGATGACCCAGCCGGAACTGGCCGGGTTGCAGAACCCGTCGCTGGCCTCGGTGCTGGAGCATATCGTCGGCCCTTGGGGGGCCTTGTTGATCAGCCTTGGCCTGGCGGTCTCGCTGCTGGGGGCCTTGCTGTCGTGGGCGCTGCTGTGTGCCGAGATCCTGTTCGCCACGGCGCGAGACAAGACCATGCCGCGCTTTCTGGCCAAGGAAAACGCCAATCATGTGCCAGCCAATGCCTTGTGGCTGACCAACTGCATGATCCAGGGCTTTTTGCTGATTACGCTATTCTCGGCCGGTACCTACACCAGCCTGATCTACCTGGCCTCGTCGATGATCCTGGTGCCCTACCTGTGGTCGGCGGCGTATGCCGTGCTGCTGGCGGTACGTGCAGAAACCTATGCCGGGCAGCCGGGGTTGCGGCGCAAGGACGTGCTGGTGGCGCTGGTGGCGCTGCTGTATGCCGTGTGGCTGTTGTATGCCGGCGGGCTCAAGTACCTGCTGCTGTCAGCGCTGCTGTATGCCCCCGGAGTGATCCTGTTTGCCAGGGCCAAGCATGAGCAGGGCCAGGTGTTGTTCACCACTTGGGAAAAGCTGATTTTCGCTGCGGTGCTGGCGGGCGCGGGGCTGGCAGCCTACGGCCTGTACTCAGGGTTGTTGAGCTTGTGACGGGGCAGGGCAGGCATGCTCCGGGCGTGACCAGATCCACAGGTTGCCCAGGGTCATGCCGGCGATGGCCAGGAACACCGGCCAGTGGTGTTCCAGAAACGTCAGCATCAGGCCCGCGCACAGCAACATGCTGATGGTCGCGCTTACCTTGGCCCGGCGCTGGATCACCTTGCCATTGCGCCAGTTGTAAAGGATTGGCCCGAACAACCGGTGGTTTTCCAGCCAGGCAGACAGGCGCGGCGAGCTGCGGGTTGCAGCCCAGGCGGCCAGCAGGATGAATTCGGTGGTCGGCAAGCCGGGAATGACGATCGCGACCAAGCCCACCCCCAGGCTTACGTAAGCCAGGATTCCATACAACAGGCGGGCAATCTTCGAGCGGGCAGGTCGGGTCATGGTCTCACTGCAAAAAGCGTTTCGGCCACCGGTAGGGTGACCGGGTACGGCGTATCAGACCAGCGCGGCATCCGCAGCATAGGCATGTTTGAGCAGTTCGGTGAAACGCTCGAAGGCGGCAACTGCACCACGCTCGGCAGCGGCTTCCTCTTCAGCCGACAGCTCAAGGCCATCGAGGATGCGAGTGAACTGCTTCCAGCCCTCGGCACGGCCACCGGCCGGCTCGCCAAGGTGGCGGGCACCGAAGCTGTCGGACAGTTCCAGGGCCACGGCACGCTTGATCAGAAACGCAGCGCCCAGTTTGGAGCCTTCAGAGACGAAGATCCAGCCCATTGCCTCGCCCAGGCTTGGTTTGCCCACGGCACCTGGCACGGCAGCGGGTACTTCGGTGTCGAGGTCAGCGAGGTCCAGGCGTGCCTGATCGGCACGGCAGCGCTCGGCCAGGTCGGGGACGATGGCAATCAGCTGCGGGTCGTTGTACAGCGCTTGCAGTTCGGACTGGAACAGGTACTGGGCTACGACGAAGCGGGCGAAGCTTTCGCGGCTGTCGAACGGCTTGTGCGATTTGACCAGTGCATCCAGCTCGGCGTGCGGGGCGTGGGTGATCTGGTTCAGGCGCTGGGAGCGCAGGGCTGGGCGGTCGGTCATGGGGGCAGTCCTTGGAAAGAGGGGCGTCTAGATACAAGACGAAACAGCGGGGGCGGGACAGTAAAAAAACTGGGTTTTTCTTGAGAGTTGTAGCGCTTGCGAGATCGAGCGCCGCCCGCGCGGCGCTTCGCGGGGCAAGCCCGCTCCCACATTTGTTGCAACGTGGCCATGCCTGTGGGAGAGGCGTTGTCAGCCTTGGCGCATGTCTTGAGACGGGTGGGGTGGCAGCAGCGCCCGCCGAGAAATCAAGTCAAGCCAACAAGGCTGGCAACCATGGTCTGACAGGTGTGGCACGTTGCAACAAATGTGGGAGCGGGCTTGCCCCGCGAAGCGCCGCGCGGGCGGCGCTCGATCTCACAGGCACTACAACCCTCAAGTCCTACTACATGGATCAGATATCCCACACCACATTGATACCGAAGTTGCGCCCCGGCATGCTCAGGCGGTCGATGTTGGCGGGCTGAGTCACACCGGCTTCACCCTGGCCGTCGTAGCTGCGTACCGAATCCCACTGCCAGTACTTCTTGTCGGTGAGGTTGTACAGCCCGGCGTTGATGGTGACGTCGTCGGTGACTTTGTAGAAACCGGTCAGGTCCAGCACGCCATAACCCGGGGTGCGGAACTTGGAAGTCGAGCCATCGGGCGAGTAGAAGTTGCTGTCGTCGACACGGGTCTTGCGCTTGACCAAGGTCCAGCTCACCAGCCCACCGTAGTTCTGCTGCTCGTAACCCAGGCCGAACACGCCCTTCAGCGGGTTGACGCTGTTCAGCGGCTGGCCGGTGTCATCGTTGCGACCGTAGGTGTAGGCAATCGAACCCTGGGTGTACAGACCTTGCGGAGCACCAAAGTGGTCCAGGTTCAGGCGGCCTTTGACCTCGGCACCCTTGATGGTGGCGTGCTTGATGTTGTTGGCCTGGAAGGTCTGCTCCAGGTTGGCGCTTTGCACGGCGTCTTCGTCGATGAAGTCGCGGTACTTGTTGTAGTACACCGCCACGTCGAAATTGCCGGCGTCGAAGTTGCCACGCAGGCCGGTTTCGTAGCTTTTGCTTTTTTCAGGTTCCAGGCCCGGGTTGCCTTCTACACGGTAGCCTTGGTCAATGTTGACGAATTTCCCGTACATGGCCTTGGCCGTCGGGGTGCGGAAGCCTTCGGCGTACTGGCCGTACCAGGTGTAATTGTCGTTGAAGGCGTAGGTCAGGCCGAACTTGGGCGAGACGCGGTGCCACTTCTTGGCCGAATCGTCCTGGGACGAGGGCGCCGTGCCGGTGGACTCCAGGCCACGCAGGAAGGCGTCGGTGAACTTGGGTTCCATACGCGTGTAGTCGTAGCGCGCGCCTGGCATGAAGGTCCAGTTGTTCCAGCGGATCTCGTCCTGTGCGAACAGGCTGTAAGTGTTAACCGTCGGGTCCGGGAAGTCGCTGACCAACGCCTGCGAGTCGGTTGTGCTGACCTGGCCGATGGCCCGGCAAGCGCCGCCGACGGCCAGGCAGGTACCTGTGCCGCTGCGCGAGCCGGTCACTTTTTCATGCTTCAGGGTAGCGCCGTAGGTCAGCAGGTGATCGGTCTGGCCAATGCTGAATGCCTTGTCCAACTGTGCGTCGAACATCCATTGGCGGTCTTTGTAGGTCGTGTCGCGGGTACGCAGCACCGTGCGGCTGAAGGGGAAGTAGACTTCTTCGGTGTGCTGGTCAGTCTTGGCGATCTGGTAGTTGAGGCTCCACTTGATGTGGTCGGCGACCAGCGAATCCAGGCCAAATTCATGATTGATGCCGAAGCGCTCGCGGGACACGGTGTCTTCGCCGGTGCGGCTGCGGTACATGCCCAGGCCGGTACCGTTGGTGAACGGGCCGCCCACCGCGCTGAGGATGTTCTGGTCGCGGTCATCCTTGTAGCGCTCGTAGGTAAGACCCAGGCGCGCGTCGTCGGCGTAGTTCCAGCCGAGTTTGGCCAGCACGTTGGTGGTGCGCACATCCATCGGGTTGGCTTCGGTGCGCGACAGGCCGTCGCCGCTGTGGTTGCCGTGGGTCTCGGTCTCGTGGCCGTTGCGCTGGCTCAGGTGCAGCAGGCCGTCGAAATCGCCCTGGCGGCCGGCCACAGTAGCGGAGGTCAGCCAGCTTTCGTCAGCCGAGCTGTAGCCGGTCTTCAGCCGCGCACCCACATCTTTGCCGGGCTTGATGATGTCGTCCGGGTCAAGGGTGAAGTAGCTCACTGCGCCGCCAATGGCGTTGCTGCCGTACAGCACCGAGGCCGGGCCGCGGAGGATTTCCACGCGCTTGACGATTTCAGGGTCGACGTAGTTGCGTTGGGTCTGGGCGTAGGGGCCGTAGAAGAAGCTGTCCGGGATCGACACGCCGTCGACCTGGGTGAGGATTCGCTCGCCGTCGATACCCCGGATGTTGTAGCCGTTCAGGCCGCTGCGCTGGCCGGTACCGGCCACCGAAACACCCGGCTCGTAGCGCACCAGGTCCTGGATGTTGTTGACGTTTTGCCGGTCCAGTTGCTCGCGGGTCTGCACGCTGACGGTGCTCGGCACCTGGCTGACGTCCTGGGCGCTACGGGTCGCACTGACGGTCACCTGTTGCAGGGCGATCACGTTGCCGCCGGTCTGGCGCTCCAGGACCACGTTGCCGTTGCTGATCTTGCGGAAACTCAGCCCGGTACCCTGCAGCAGGCGCTTGAGGGCGGCATCTGGCGGCAGCGAGCCTTGTACACCCGGCGAAGCCACGCCGTCGGCCAGCTCGGCGCTGAAGCCGACCTGCCAGCCGGTGACCTGGCTGAAGGCATTGATCGCCGATACCAGCGGCTGCTGGCCGATGCTGAAGCGGTAGTCACCCATGCGTGGGCTGCTGGCCTGGGCCGGCTCGGCGGCCAGCGCCGGCAGGCTGCAGGCGCCGCTGGCAAGCAGGGCCAGCGTCAGCAGAGACAGTTGCCCTGTACGGCGTGGAAAGGTGGACGAGCGGGTAGGACCTGTGGACATCGAAAGCGCTCCCTGATGCGCGGGCTGTTATAGGTGATGACTGTTCTCGTTTTCAAACAAGAATCAGTTGCATTGGCTATAACGAGACGGGCGGGGCAGGGCGATCGCGTAAAAATAATTTCGGGTCAGTTCAGAATCACCAGCGCAGGGTACTCATGCAGCTGTGCCGAGGTGATGTGAGCCAGCGCGCGCAGGGTTTCCAGCGGCTGGTCGAGGCGGTAGTTGCCAGTGACTGCAACGTCTTCGAGCTGCGCATTGCGGTTGATGATCCAGCCTGGGTAGTAACGCCGCACCTCCGCCAGCACCTGGCTCAACGGGCAGTTTTCGAACACCAGGCGGCCGTCGACCCATGCCAGGTCTTTTTGCATGTCGGCGCGTTGGCGCTGGCCGAAGCCCTGCGGGCCGACGCTGATGCTGTCGCCGGCACTCAGGCGGATGCGCTGGTCGCGTGCCCCTTGCAGGTCGACATCGCCGCGTTGCACCCGCACCTGGGCCTCCCCGTCGAGGTAGCGCACGGCAAAGTCGGTATCGCGCACCTGTGCGCGCAACGGCCCGGCCTCTACCTCAAGCGGCAGCAGCGCGCCCTCGGGTATCTGGAAGTAGGCCTCACCCTGCAGCAGGCGGGCGACCTGGCGGCCGTCCCGGCGGTCGCTGGCAAATGCCGAGTTGGTGTTGAGCAGCACTTTTGCGCCGTCTTCCAGCTGCAGGCGCTGGCGCTCACCCACCACGGTCAGGTGGTCGGCCTGCAGGCGTGTGGGCAGGTTGCCGACGGTGAACAGCCCGACCAGCAGCACGGCGGCGGTGGCCATGGGCTTCCAGTGGCTGCGCAGGCGCCCGCGCCATGAGCGGCGTTGCTGCTGGTGCATCTGCGTGGCTGCATGTTGCAACGGCGTACCGTTCCACAGTGCTTCTGCCTCGACATAAGCCTCAGCGTTTTCCGGCGCGGCGCTCAGCCAGGCTTCGAAGGCCTGGGTGTCTTCGGTATCGGCACATTGCAGGCGAACCAGCCAGTCCAGCGCCTCGTCCATGGCACGAGCACGGGCGCAGGGCCCGGCAGGTGACGGGCGAGGGGCAGGGCTGTCGGTCACGGTGAATCCTTGAATGGTTTTTGCGAATGATCAAGGCTAAGGCGTGGTGTGGCAAGGGCTTTGCGTTAACGCTTGCCTGCGCCCGGCTCACTTGAGGCGTTCGGCAACACCTATGCAGATCGCCATGATCAGCTTCAGTTCCTTCTGCACCGTGCTGGGCGAAACACTCAGTTGTTCGGCGATTTCCAGGTAGGTGGCGCCATGCAGGCGGCTGAGGATGAAGATTCGCTGCTGGCGTTCGCTCAACTGGTTGAGGCTGACGCTCAGGTGCTTGAGCAACTGCTCGGCATGGGCGGCATCCTCGCTGCTGGTGGCGGGCGCGGCCACGCTGTGCAGCACTTCGTCGGGCACGTCGTCCACCAGCATGCGTGCCTGCACCCGGCGTGCCCGCAGGTGGTCCAGTGCCAGGTTGCGCGCGGTCTGGAACACGAAGGGCTCGATGTGCTCGATGGGCCGCTCGCCCAGGGCGCGGGACACCCGCAGGTAGGTTTCCTGCAGCAGGTCTTCGGCCGTGCTGTGGTTGCCGACCATGCGCTGCAAGGTCCGCAGCAGGGTGAGGCGCTGGACGAGGAAGACGGAGTTGAACCGGGACTGACTCACAGGGGGACCTGGCCGACGAAAGGTTAATGATAATGCTTATCATCCATGCCGAAGGTCAAGTGTGAAAATGTTAAGAAAAGGTAAAGATTGTACGTTGCAGGCGGTCAGCGTGCTTTTGTGGGAGCGGCCTTGCGTCGCGAAAGGGCTGCAAAGCAGCCCCAGAAATTTCTGTGCAAAAGCTGAAATCCGGGGCCGCTTTGCGGCCCTTTCGCGACGCAAGGCCGCTCCCACAAAGAGTGCGTCAGCTTGCCCGGCACAGCGCCAGACAGTTATCCAGCATCCGGTTACTGAACCCCCACTCGTTGTCATACCACGCCAGCACCTTGAGCATGCGCCCGTTGGCCCGGGTGTGGTTGGCATCGAAAATGGACGACAGCGGGTTGTGGTTGAAATCGCAGGAAACCAACGGTAAGGCGTTGTAGCCCAATACCCTGGAATGCTTGCTGGCTTCAAGGAACAACTGGTTGACCTGCTCGGCCGTGGCCTCGCGCTTGAGGTTGACGGTGAGGTCCACCAGCGACACGTTGATCACCGGCACCCTTACTGCCATGCCGGTCAGCTTGCCAGCCAGCTCCGGCAGCACCAGGCCAACGGCTTCGGCTGCGCCGGTCTTGCTCGGGATCATCGACTGGGTGGCCGAGCGCGCGCGGTACGGGTCGCTGTGGTACATGTCGGTCAGTACCTGGTCGTTGGTGTAGGCATGAATGGTGGTCATCAGGCCCTGCTCGATGCCGAACTCACGGTGCAGCACCTGGGCGATCGGCGCCAGGCAGTTGGTGGTACAGGAGGCGTTGGAAATGACCTGGTGCGAGGCCCGCAGAAGGTCATGGTTGACCCCGTACACCACAGTGGCATCGGCGCCCTTGGACGGCGCCGAGACAATCACCTTGCCCGCCCCGGCGGCCAGGTGCGCGGCAGCCTTGGCGCGGTCGGTGAACAGCCCTGTGCACTCGAACACCACGTCGATCGCCTCGGCTTTCCAGGGCAGTTCGGCCGGGTTGCGGATGGCACTGACTGCGATGCGGTCACCATTGACCGTCAGGCTTTCGTGGTCGGCCTCGACCGTGGCATCGAAGGTGCCGTGTACGCTGTCGTACTTCAGCAAGTGGGCATTCATGGCGCTGTCGCCCAGGTCGTTGATGGCGACGACCTGCAGGTCCTGGCGGTAGCCTTGGGTATACAGTGCGCGCAGGACGTTGCGCCCGATGCGGCCGAATCCATTGATGGCGATGCGTAGGGTCATGGCAGTACCTCTGGCAGTCCGAGTGAAACCTGTGGCAAAAAGGAGCTTCACTGAAACGGTTTTGTTGTTGGAATTACAAGATTATTCACTGGCCGATAGAAAACAAGCCTTTTTAGTGGCAGTATTTTGTTTAAACATACAACGAGTGGTTGGGCGACGTGCCTCCACCGATGCAGCAGGCTCCTTGCCTTGAGCCTAGGCCGCAATCGTTTGGAGGGGAAATGCCCGGTAAACCGCCCTTACAATTAGCCTGGAGTCCAGTACATGCATCCGCGCATCCTTGAGGTCACCCAGCGGCTGATCGAACGCAGCCGTGCCACCCGCGAACGCTACCTGCAGCTGATTCGCGGCGCGGCCAGTGAAGGCCCCATGCGTGCCAGCCTGCAGTGCGCCAACTTCGCTCATGGCGTGGCGGGTTGTGGCAGCGAGGACAAGCAGACGCTGCGCCTGATGAACGCAGCCAATGTGGCCATCGTCTCGGCTTATAACGACATGTTGTCTGCTCACCAGCCGTATCTGCACTTCCCTGAGCAGATCAAGCAGGCCCTGCGCGAGGTCGGTTCGGTCGGCCAGTTCGCCGGCGGCGTGCCGGCCATGTGCGACGGTGTAACCCAGGGCGAGCCGGGCATGGAACTGGCCATCGCCAGCCGCGAAGTGATTGCCATGTCCACCGCGGTAGCGCTGTCCCACAACATGTTCGATGCCGCGCTGATGCTGGGTATCTGTGACAAGATCGTCCCCGGCCTGATGATGGGCGCACTGCGTTTCGGCCATCTGCCGACTGTGTTCGTCCCGGGTGGGCCGATGGTGTCCGGTATCTCCAACAAGCAAAAGGCCGACGTGCGCCAGCGCTATGCCGAAGGCAAGGCCAGCCGCGAGGAACTGCTGGAGTCGGAGATGAACTCCTATCACAGCCCGGGTACCTGCACCTTCTACGGCACGGCCAATACCAACCAGCTGGTGATGGAAGTGATGGGCCTGCACCTGCCGGGCGCCTCGTTCGTCAACCCGTATACCCCGCTGCGCGACGCGCTCACCGCCGAGGCCGCGCAGCAGGTCACGCGCATGACCAAGGCCAGCGGCAGCTTCATGCCGCTGGGTGAAATTGTCGACGAGAAGGCACTGGTCAACTCCATCGTGGCTTTGCACGCCACCGGTGGCTCGACCAACCACACCTTGCACATTCCGGCGATTGCCCAGGCGGCAGGTATCCAGCTGACCTGGCAGGACATGGCCGACCTCTCCGAGGTGGTGCCGACCCTGTCGCACGTGTACCCCAACGGCAAGGCCGACATCAACCACTTCCAGGCCGCTGGCGGCATGGCCTTCCTTATCCGCGAGCTGCTCGATGCCGGGCTGCTGCACGAAGACGTCAACACCGTGGCCGGCCACGGCCTGCGCCGCTACACCCAGGAACCGTTCCTCGATAACGGCAAGCTGGTGTGGCGCGAAGGGCCGCAGCAGAGCCTGGACGAGAGCATTCTGCGGCCGGTGGCGCGGCCGTTTTCGGCTGAAGGCGGCCTGCGGGTGATGGAAGGCAACCTCGGCCGTGGTGTGATGAAAGTTTCTGCCGTCGCCCCCGAGCATCAGGTGGTCGAGGCCCCGGCGCGGGTGTTCCAGGACCAGCAGTCGCTGGCCGAGGCATTCAAGGCTGGCGAGCTGGAGTGCGACTTTGTCGCCGTGGTGCGCTTCCAGGGCCCGCGCTGCAACGGCATGCCAGAACTGCACAAGCTCACGCCGTTCCTCGGCGTGCTGCAAGACCGTGGTTACAAAGTGGCGCTGGTGACCGACGGGCGCATGTCGGGTGCCTCGGGCAAGATCCCGGCGGCTATCCACGTTTGCCCCGAAGCGTATGACGGCGGCCCGCTGGCGCGCGTGCGCGATGGTGATATCGTGCGGGTCGATGGCGCCGAAGGCACGCTGCGGGTGATGGTGTCGGCCGAAGAACTGGCCAGCCGCGACCTGCCGCCTGCCCCCCAAGGCAACGACCTGGGTTGTGGGCGCGAGCTGTTTGGCTTCATGCGCATGGCGTTCAGCCCGGCAGAGCAGGGCGCCAGTGCCTTTACCTCTGGCCTGGAGCACCTCAAATGAAAGACCTGCTGGTTGGCGACATCGGCGGCACCAATGCCCGTTTTGCGTTGTGGCGTGACAATCAGCTGCACGAGGTAAAAGTCTTCGCCACCGCAGACTACACCAGCCCGGAGCAGGCCATTGAGGCCTACCTGCAGGACCAGGGCATCGCCCGTGGCGGTCTGGCGGCGGTGTGCCTGGCGGTGGCCGGGCCGGTCGACGGTGATGAATTCCGCTTCACCAACAATCACTGGCGGCTGAGCCGTGCAGCGTTCTGCGAGACCTTGCAGGTCGAGCGACTAATTCTGATCAACGATTTTACCGCCATGGCGCTGGGCATGACCCGCCTGCGCGAAGGGGAGTTCCGCGAGGTGTGCCCCGGTCAGGCCGACCCTTCGCGGCCGGCGTTGGTGATCGGGCCAGGCACTGGCTTGGGCGTGGGTTCGCTGCTGCGCCTGGGTGAGCAGCACTGGCAGGCCTTGCCGGGGGAGGGTGGGCATGTCGACCTGCCGGTGGGCAATGCCCGCGAAGCGGCGATCCATCAGCAGATTCACGGCCAGATCGGCCATGTCAGCGCGGAGACCGTACTCAGTGGCGGCGGCCTGGTGCGCCTGTACCAGGCGATCTGCGCGCTGGACGGCGACACACCCAGGCACAAGACCCCGGCGCAGATCACCGATGCCGCGCTGGGCGGTGAGCCACGGGCGCTGGCGGTGGTCGAGCAGTTCTGTCGGTTCCTTGGGCGCGTGGCCGGTAACAATGTGCTGACCTTGGGCGCGCGGGGTGGGGTCTATATTGTCGGCGGGGTGATCCCGCGCTTTGCCGAGCTGTTCCTGCGCAGCGGGTTTGCCGCAAGCTTTGCCGACAAGGGTTGCATGAGCGGCTATTTTGCTGGCGTGCCAGTGTGGCTGGTGACGGCGGAGTTTTCCGGGTTGCTGGGTGCTGGTGTGGCCTTGCAGCAGGCGCTGGATCACAAGTAAGTGAAATGGGGGGCGCGCAGCGGCCCCCGAAGGTAACACCGGACAACAGGCAAAAAGACCTGTAACTGACAAGAGGAAGGACCACCTTGAGCACTGCCGGCAAATCGATCCTGATGGTCGACGACGACCAGGAAATCCGCGAACTGCTGCAAACCTACCTGAGCCGCTCCGGCTTTCAGGTGCATGCCGAAGCCGACGGCGCAGGCTTTCGCCGCGCCCTGGAAACCAGCCCCTGCGACCTGGTCATCCTCGACGTCATGCTGCCCGACGAAGACGGCTTCAGCCTGTGCCGCTGGGTACGCCAACACCCGCGCCAGGCACGGGTGCCGATCATCATGCTCACCGCCAGCTCCGACGAAGCCGACCGGGTCATCGGCCTGGAGCTGGGCGCCGACGATTACCTGGGCAAACCCTTCAGCCCGCGTGAGCTGCAAGCGCGGATCAAGGCCCTGCTGCGTCGCGCCGAGTTTGGCCAGGCGGCGCCGGGCAATGCGGTGCTGGCGTTCGACGACTGGCGCCTGGACACGGTCAGCCACCGGCTGTTCCACCGTGATGGCGAAGAGGTGGTGCTGTCGGGTGCCGACTTCGCCCTGCTCAAGCTGTTCCTCGACCACCCGCAGCAGATTCTTGACCGTGACACCATCGGCAACGCCACCCGCGGCCGCGAGCCGATGCCTCTGGACCGCATCGTCGACATGGGTGTCAGCCGCCTGCGTCAGCGCCTGCGCGACACCGACAAACCACCCCGGCTGATCCGCACCGTGCGCGGCAGTGGCTACCTGCTGGCTGCGCATGTCTGCAGTGCGCCCTGAGCGTCTTTGGCGCCTGCTGCCGCGTTCGCTGCTTGGGCGCATGTTGCTGCTGACCCTGTTGGTGGTACTGCTGGCGCAAGGCCTGTCGAGCATCATCTGGGTCGCCCAGTTGCGTGCCAGCCAGCTGCAGGGCCTGCGCGCCAGCGCCAGTAGCCTGGCCCATTCGATGAGTGCCAGCGTCAGTTACTTCCGCTCGTTGCCGGTGGCCTATCGGCCCATGGTGCTCGACCAGTTGCGCAGCATGGGCGGCACGCGCTTTTTCGTGTCGCTCAACGCCACGCCGCTGGACATGCAGGTACTGCCCGTCACACCGCGCAAGCAGGCAGTGATCGATGTGTTCCAGCAGGTGCTGCATGAGCGGCTGGGGTCGCAGATGGAAATTTCCGTAGAGTTTGTCAGCCCTGACGACCTGCGCATTTTCAACAGCGGCCTGAAACTCGACGAGCTGCCACGCTCCTGGGCGCATTACTCCCTGACCCTGGAGCCGCTCAACCCGCCGGTACTGGTAACGCAAATCCGCCTGGGCGAGGGCGAGTGGTTGTACATCGCCTCGCTGCTGCCCGAGCCTTACACCAGCCTTGAGGTCGAACGCCTGCCCCGGCAGCAGATCGGTTTCATCGTGCTCACCACCGCCTTGCTGCTGTTGTTCATCGGTTTACTGGTGCACTGGCAGAGCTGGCCGCTCAAGCGCCTGGCGCGGGCTGCGCGTGAGATGTCGCTGGGCGCCGATGTGGCGCCGGTGACTGAAGGGGGTGGTAGCGAAGTAGTCGAAGTCAGCCGGGCGTTCAACAGCATGCGTGAGCGCATCAGCCGCTACCTGACGGAACGCAGCCAGCTGTTCAGCGCCATCTCCCACGACCTGCGCACGCCGATCACCCGCCTGCGCCTGCGTGTCGAATTGCTGGAAGACGAACGCCTGCAGGCCAAGTTCAGCCAGGACCTGGACGAGCTGGAGTTGCTGGTCAAAGGCGCCTTGCAGTGCGTGAAGGACACCGATATCCACGAAAACATAGAGCCGGTCGACCTCAACCAGGTGCTGGAGATTCTGGCGGAGCCTTATCTGCGTGATGGCCGTATCAGCGTCGAAGGCCGGGCGCTGGCCCCTTACCCAGGCAAGCCGCTGGCGCTGCGGCGCTGTATCGGCAACCTGATCGACAACGCCATCAAATACGGCGAGCGTGCGCGGTTGCGCATCATCGACGGTGACAATGGCTTTGTGTTGCAGGTGGACGATCAGGGGCCGGGCGTACCGCAGCAGCAGCTGGAGCAGGTGTTCGAGCCGCACTTCCGCCTGGCCGGGCAGCAGCAGGGGTATGGGCTGGGGTTGGGGATTGCGCGCAACATCGCCCATAGCCATGGGGGTGAGGTGAGTTTATTGAACCTGCGTGAAGGCGGGTTGCGGGTGACCTTGTACCTGCCACGAGGCACGGACTGAATGCTTGTGCTGCCTGCACCGGCAATGTAACCAAACGATGACATTCACGCATCGCTTCGTTACCTGGCGGGGCGGGCACGCTGTTTAGACTCCATACAACGCAAGCGACCGACTTGCACGGCATAACAACAAGAAAGGTGCTTCGATGAATTCCACGCTCCGTCTCGCTGCCGCGATCTCTATTGCCTCATTACTCCCGCTGAGCGCTTTGGCTGCCGACTCCAAAGGCAGTGTCGAAGTGGTGCACTGGTGGACCTCCGGTGGTGAAAAGGCCGCGGTCGATGTGCTCAAGGCCCAGGTCGAAAAAGACGGCTTCACCTGGAAGGACGGCGCTGTCGCTGGCGGCGGCGGTGCAACGGCCATGACCGTGCTCAAGAGCCGCGCCGTAGCAGGTAACCCACCGGGAGTTGCGCAGATCAAGGGCCCGGATATTCAGGACTGGGCGGCCACCGGCCTGCTTGATAGCGATGTGCTCAAGGGCGTGGCCAAGGACGAAAAATGGGACGCGCTGCTTGCCAGGCAGGTTGCCGACACGGTGAAGTACGACGGTAATTATGTGGCCGTGCCGGTAAACATCCACCGCACCAACTGGCTGTGGATCAACCCCGAAGTGTTCAAAAAGGCGGGCATCGACAAGGCGCCTGCCACCCTCGACGAATTCTATGCCGCTGCCGACAAGCTCAAGGCCGCCGGCTTCATTCCGTTGGCCCATGGCGGTCAGCCGTGGCAGGACAGCACCGTGTTCGAAAGCGTAGTGCTGTCGGTGATGGGGGCTGAGGGCTACAAGAAGGCCATGGTCGACCTCGACAACGCGGCACTGACCGGCCCGGACATGGTCAAGGCATTGACCGAGCTGAAAAGGGTCGCCACCTACATGGACCCTGATGGCAAAGGCCAGGACTGGAACCTGGAAGCGGCCAAGGTCATCAATGGCAAAGCCGGCATGCAGATCATGGGCGACTGGGCCAAGAGCGAGTGGACCCTGGCGAAGAAAACCGCCGGCACGGACTACCAATGCGTGCCATTCCCCGGCACCGACAAGGCGTTCCTGTACAACATCGACTCGTTGGTGGTGTTCAAGCAGAACAACGCCGGGACATCTGCCGGTCAGCAGGACATTGCCCGCAAGGTGCTCGGCCAGGATTTCCAGAAGGTCTTCAGCACCAACAAGGGGTCCATCCCCGTGCGTAATGACATGCTCGCCGACATGGGCGCGTATGGCTTCGACGCTTGCGCCCAGAGGTCGGCCAATGACTTCCTGGCCGACGCGAAAAATGGCGGCCTGCAGCCCAGCATGGCGCACAACATGGCTACCACGCTGGCCGTGCAGGGTGCGTTCTTCGATGTGGTGACCAACTATATCAACGACCCCAAGGCCGACCCGGCTGATGCGGCGAAGAAGCTGGCGGCGGCGATCAAGGCTGCCCAGTAAGCAATTCTCAGGCTTGCGCGGCCTGACTGTGGGAGCGGCCTTGCGTCGCGATGGACTGCATAGCAGTCCCAAAACCAGGCAGCGCAGTCCTTTCAGAACAGCTTCGTTCACCAGGCCCCCGGGGCTGCTGCGCAGCCCTTTCGCGACACAAGGCCGCTCCCACAAAAGCGTGCGGCGGCGTCTTTGAGGTAAACCATGACCACAACCACCGCCCAACTGCGGGCCTCACCCCTGGACGCGCTTCAGCGCTGGCTGCCCAAACTGGTGCTGGCGCCGAGCATGTTCATCGTCCTGGTGGGCTTCTACGGCTATATCCTCTGGACCTTCGTGCTGTCCTTCACCACCTCGACCTTCTTGCCCACCTACAAGTGGGCCGGCCTTGCACAATACGCCCGGCTGTTCGACAACGACCGCTGGTGGGTGGCCAGCAAGAACCTGCTTCTGTTTGGCGGCCTGTTCATCGCCATCAGCCTGGCCATCGGCGTACTGCTGGCGGTGCTGCTGGACCAGCGCATCCGCCGCGAAGGCTTCATCCGCACTATTTACCTGTACCCCATGGCGCTGTCGATGATCGTTACCGGCACCGCCTGGAAGTGGCTGCTCAACCCCGGCATGGGCCTGGACAAATTGTTGCGCGACTGGGGCTGGGAGGGCTTTCGCCTGGATTGGCTGATCGACCCCGACCGTGTGGTGTATTGCCTGGTGATCGCTGCCGTGTGGCAGGCCTCGGGCTTCATCATGGCGATGTTCCTCGCCGGCCTGCGTGGTGTCGATCCGTCGATCATTCGCGCGGCGCAGATGGATGGCGCCAGCTTGCCGCGCATCTACTGGACGGTGGTGCTGCCCAGCCTGCGCCCGGTGTTCTTCAGTGCACTGATGATCCTTTCGCACATCGCCATCAAGAGCTTTGACCTGGTCGCGGCGATGACCGCCGGTGGCCCGGGCTACTCCTCCGACCTGCCAGCGATGTTCATGTATTCGTTCACCTTCAGCCGCGGGCAGATGGGCATGGGCTCTGCCAGCGCCATCCTCATGCTCGGGGCGATCCTGGCGATCCTCGTGCCTTACCTGTACTCGGAGCTGCGGAGCAAACGCCATGCATAGCCCTGTCGACAAACCGGCACTCAGCCCGAGCCGCATTGCCATCCACGCGGTGTTGCTGATCGCTGTGCTGCTGTACCTGGTGCCCTTGGTGGTGATGTTGCTCACCAGCTTCAAGACCCCCGAAGACATCAGCACCGGCAACCTGCTGAGCTGGCCAGCGGTGATTACCGGCATTGGCTGGGTCAAGGCCTGGGCCACGGTCAACGGTTACTTCTGGAACTCGATCATGATCACAGTCCCAGCGGTGCTGATCTCCACCACCGTTGGCGCGCTGAACGGCTATGTGCTGTCGATGTGGCGTTTCCGTGGCTCGCAGCTGTTCTTCGGCCTGCTGCTTTTCGGCTGCTTCCTGCCGTTCCAGACGGTGCTGCTGCCGGCCTCGTTCACTCTCGGCAAGCTGGGCCTGGCGAGCACCACAGGCGGCCTAGTGCTGGTGCATGTGGTGTATGGGCTGGCTTTTACCACGCTGTTTTTCCGCAATTTCTACGTGAGCATCCCCGATGCGCTGGTCAAGGCCGCGCGCCTGGACGGTGCCGGGTTCTTCACCATCTTCCGGCGCATCATTCTGCCGATGTCTACGCCGACCATCATGGTCTGCCTGATCTGGCAGTTCACTCAGATCTGGAACGATTTCCTGTTTGGCGTGGTGTTCTCCAGTGGTGATTCGCAACCGATCACCGTGGCCCTGAACAACCTGGTCAATACCAGCACCGGGGCCAAGGAATACAACGTCGACATGGCGGCAGCGATGATCGCCGGCCTGCCAACCCTGCTGGTCTATGTGGTGGCAGGCAAATATTTCGTCCGCGGGCTGACGGCTGGCGCGGTCAAGGGGTAAGTCATGGCAACGCTCGAACTTCGCAATGTGAACAAGACCTACGGCAGCGGCTTGCCGGATACCCTCAAGGACATTCAGCTGTCGATCAAGGATGGCGAGTTCCTGATCCTGGTCGGCCCCTCTGGCTGCGGCAAATCGACCTTGATGAACTGCATCGCCGGCCTGGAGCAGATCACCGGTGGTGCAATTCTTATCGACGAGCAGGACGTCAGTGGCATGAGCCCCAAGGACCGTGACATCGCCATGGTGTTCCAGTCCTACGCGCTGTACCCGACCATGAGCGTGCGCGAGAACATCGAGTTTGGCCTGAAGATCCGCAAGATGCCGCAGGCGGCCATCGACGAAGAGGTGGCGCGGGTGGCCAAGCTGCTGCAGATCGAACACCTGCTGGCGCGCAAGCCGGCCCAGCTGTCCGGTGGCCAGCAGCAACGGGTAGCCATGGGCCGGGCGCTGGCGCGGCGGCCGAAGATCTACCTGTTTGATGAGCCGCTGTCCAACCTCGATGCCAAGCTGCGGGTCGAGATGCGCACCGAAATGAAGCTGATGCACCAGCGCCTGAAGACTACCACCGTGTACGTCACCCATGACCAGATCGAGGCCATGACCCTGGGTGACAAGGTGGCGGTAATGAAAGACGGCATCATTCAGCAGTTCGGGACCCCGCAGCAGATCTACAACGACCCGGCCAACCAGTTTGTCGCCAGCTTCATCGGTTCGCCGCCGATGAATTTCATCCCGGTGCGCCTGAAGCAACAGGATGGTCGCTTGCTGGCGCTGCTCGACAGCGGGCAGGCGCGCTGCGAGCTGCCCTTGGGGTTGGCCGCTGGCGAACTGGATGGCCGCGAGATCATCCTCGGCATCCGCCCTGAACAGATCGCCTTGGGTGCAGTGGAGGGGAATGGCTTGCCGGGTATTCGCGCCGAGGTACAGGTCACCGAGCCCACCGGGCCGGACCTGCTGGTGTTTGTCACCCTTAACCAGACCAAAGTCTGCTGCCGCCTGGCGCCGGATGTGGCGTGCCGGGTCGGTGACAATCTGAATCTGCAATTCGACCCGGCCCGGGTGCTGCTGTTCGACGCCGACAGCGGTGAGCGCCTGCATCTGGGCAGCGCTGGCGCCGCGGTAAAGGACAACGTCGCTCACTTTAAAGGCCGTTGACTCGTCTACACCATCAATAAGAAAAAAGAGGACGCAAAGGGATGGAACAGCGCAAACGTATCAGGACATTGGGCTCGCTGGCATTGCTTGCCGTGGTCGGCAGCAGCGGCGCGCAGGCTGCCGAAGCCTTCTCCAGCGAGTCGAAATGGATGACCGGTGACTGGGGAGGGGCCCGCACCGAGTTGCTGGACAAGGGCTACGACTTCACCCTCGACTACGTCGGCGAGGTGGCGGGTAACCTGCACGGCGGTTACAACGACGACAAGACTGCACGCTACAGCGACCAGTTCGCCCTTGGCGCGCACCTGGATTTGCAGAAGATTTTTGGCTGGCACGATGCCGAATTCAAGCTGGCAATCACCGAGCGCAGCGGTCGCAACCTTTCCAACGACCGCATCAGCGATCCCCGCGCCGGGCAGTTCAGCTCGGTGCAGGAGGTGTGGGGCCGTGGCCAGACCTGGCGCCTGACCCAGATGTGGATCAAGCAGAAATACTTCGACGGTGCCCTGGACGTGAAATTCGGCCGCTTCGGCGAGGGCGAAGACTTCAACAGTTTCCCGTGCGACTTCCAGAACCTGGCCTTCTGCGGCTCGCAGGTGGGCAACTGGGTCGGTGGCATCTGGTACAACTGGCCGGTCAGCCAGTGGGCGCTGCGGGTGAAGTACAACATCACCCCGGAATTCTTCGTCCAGGTCGGTGCCTTCGAGCAGAACCCGTCCAACCTGGAAACCGGCAACGGCTTCAAGCTAAGCGGCAGCGGCACCAAGGGCGCGATCCTGCCGGTGGAGGCGGTCTGGTCACCCAAGGTCAACGGCCTGCCGGGCGAGTACCGCCTGGGCTACTACTACAGCACGGCCAAGGCCGACGATGTGTTCGATGACGTCAATGGCAACCCGCAGGCGTTGAGCGGCGGGGCCTTCAAGTCGCACTCCAGCAAGCACGGCTGGTGGGTGGTGGCGCAGCAGCAGGTCACCGCCCATGCGGGTGACGTCAACCGCGGCCTCAGCCTGTTCGCCAACTTCACCGTGCACGACAAGGCTACCAACGTGGTCGACAACTACCAGCAGGTGGGGCTGGTCTACAAGGGCGCCTTCGACGCCAGGCCCAAGGATGACATCGGCTTTGGTGTAGCGCGTATTCATGTGAATGACGACGTGAAGAAACGCGCCGAACTGCTCAACGCCCAGAGCGGCATCAGCGATTACGACAACCCAGGCTTCGTGCCGCTGCAGCGCACCGAGTACAACGCCGAGCTCTACTACGGCTTCCACGTCACCAACTGGCTGACCGTGCGGCCCAACCTGCAGTACATCAAGAGCCCGGGTGGGGTGGATGAAGTGGACAACGCGCTGGTCGCAGGTTTGAAGATTCAGTCGTCATTCTGAGGGCATTTGTTGTAAATTTACGCCAATCCCTTTTCGGCTCTCGGCACCCACTGGCCTGCAGTGGGTGTCGGGGATGGGCCGAGACAGCGCTATCTCAAACAAAAAGAGCTCTGAACCATGCCCGAACATCCGCTCCATCGCTTCTTTTCCTCGCAGCGGCCAAGGCCGACATTCGAGTGGGAGCGTTACCAGCAGCGCGATGTGCTGATCATCGATCACCCCCGTTGCCAGGCGGTATTCAGCCGCCAGGGCGCGCAGCTGCTGCACTTTCAGCCGGCAGGTGAGCGGCCTTGGCTGTGGTGCGCCGAGCAGTGGCCACAGGTTGGAGCGATCCGTGGCGGCGTGCCGGTGTGCTGGCCGTGGTATGGGCGCCACCCCAGCGAAGATTTGTGGCCGGCCCATGGTTGGGCGCGCCTGCTGGACTGGAAGCTGGTCGACAGCCGTGAAGACGAGGAGGGCGTAACCCTGAAGTGGCGCCTGGACTTGTGCGACTGGCAGGTTGACCTGCACGCAAGGCTCGGTAACCGCATGGAACTGAGCCTGAGCACCGAGCACCAAGACAGCGAACCTTGCCAACTGAGCCATGCACTGCTGGCGTACTGGCGCATCAGTAACGTGTCTGAGATAGCGCTGTCTGGGCTGGAGGATGTCGAAGGTTATGACCGCCTCAACCGCCAGGCCTGCCGTGAAGATGGCGCGCTGAAGCTCAACGGCGGATGTCAGAGGGTTTACCCGGGCACGCCGCGGGTGCAGCTACAGGATCCGGCCTGGCAGCGCGAGCTGTGCATCGATACCGGTGACAGCGACGACACCGTCGTCTGGCACCCCGGCAACCGACCACTGATGGGCGTGACCGGCCGTGAAACGCAGCGCTTCGTCTGCGTCGAGGCCGCCAGCGGCAGTGGCGAAGGCCTGAGCCTGGCACCGGGGCAGCGTGCCCATTTGCGCTTGCAGGCACACCGGCTCAGTTGAGTTCGTCGTCCTCGATCGGGTAGCGGCTGGCGTTCAGGCTTTCCTTGATCTTGCGCAGGTGCGGCTGGAAATCCACGCCACGGCGCAGGGTCATGCCGGTGGCCAGCACATCGAGCACGGTCAGCTGGATAATCCGTGAGGTCATCGGCATGTAGATGTCGGTGTCTTCCGGCAGTGGAATGTGCAGGCTCAGGCTGCAGGCATTGGCCAGCGGCGAGCCTGCTGCTGTCAGGCCCAGTACCGAGGCACCGTTTTCGCGTGCCACGCGTGCTACTTCGACCAGTTCGCGGGTGCGCCCGGTGTAGGAAATGATCACAAACAGGTCACCGGTGTGGGCCACCGAGGCCAGCATGCGTTGCATCAGCACGTCGGCGTGGGCCGATACGGCCAGGTTGAAGCGGAAGAACTTGTGCTGTGCATCCAGGGCCACCGGGGCCGAGGCGCCGAGGCCGAAGAAGTGGATCTGCCGGGCCTGGATCATCATGTCCACAGCGCGGCTGACTTGTTGCGAGTCAAGCTGTTGGCAGGCGCTGTCGAGCGAGGCGATGGCACTGGCGAAGATCTTCTGGGTGTAGGCTGCCGGGTCATCGTCGGCCTCCACCGCGCGGCTGACGTAGGCGGCGCCGCTGGCCAGGCTTTGCGCCAGTTGCAGCTTGAGTTCGGGGTAGCCGCTAACGCCAAACGAGCGGCAGAAGCGGTTGACGGTCGGTTCGCTGACTTTGGCCGCCTGGGCCAGCGCAGCAATGCTGAAGCGGGTGGCTTGTTGCGGGTTGAGCAGAATGACTTCGGCGACTTTGCGTTCGGCCTTGTTCAGCTCGTCGAGGCGTCCCTGGATCTGTTCCAGGAGGTTTCGCACGCGGTCCATGGGTGTGTCCTTGGGTCGGGAAGACAGCCGGCTGACGAAGCAGCAGGCTTTTTGCACGGTCGTCTATCGTACTGTCGGTGCGGGTGGCGCACCACTTGTCTGTCACATTCGTGTGTAATGTTATGGTTTTTACTACATTATCCCTTGAAAACCGTATGTGAAAGCGGTATTCCTAGACCAACTTTAGGAAAGAACCTACATCATGGCTGCTATCAGTGTCGAACCTTGCACTTTTGCCCTGTTTGGCGCCCTCGGTGACCTGGCATTGCGCAAGCTGTTTCCCGCGCTCTACCAGCTCGACCGGGCCAACCTGCTGCACCCCGACACACGCCTGCTGGCGCTGGCCCGCGAGGCGGGCAGTGCGCAGGAGCACCTGAACAGTATCGAAGGCCACCTGCGCCGGCATGTGCCCGAGGCCGATATCGAGCCCGCAGCATTGGGCCGCTTCCTCGCCCGGTTGAGCTACCAGCACCTGGACTTCCTGCAACCCGAGGGTTATCAGGCCCTGGCCGAGCAGTTGCCGGGTGAACTGCCGCTGATTGCGTATTTCGCCACGGCGGCAGCGGTGTACGGCGCCATCTGCGAAAACCTCGACAAGGCCGGGCTTGCCGCGCGTACCCGGGTGGTGCTGGAAAAACCAATCGGCCACGACCTGGAGTCGTCGCGTCGGGTCAACGATGCCGTGGCGCGGTTCTTCCCTGAAAACCGGGTTTACCGTATCGACCATTATCTGGGCAAAGAGACGGTGCAGAACCTGATTGCCCTGCGGTTCGCCAACAGCCTGTTTGAAACCCAGTGGAACCAGAATTCCATCTCCCATGTGGAGATTACCGTCGCCGAAAAGGTGGGTATCGAAGGCCGCTGGGGCTATTTCGACAAGGCCGGCCAGCTGCGCGACATGATCCAGAACCACCTGCTGCAGTTGCTGTGCCTGATCGCCATGGACCCGCCCAGCGAACTGTCGGCCGATGCCATCCGCGACGAAAAGGTGAAAGTGCTGAAGGCACTGGCACCGATCACAGGCGATGGTTTGAGCACCCGTGTGGTGCGTGGTCAGTACATTGCCGGCTACAGCGATGGCAAGCCGGTGCCAGGTTACCTGGAAGAAGACAACGCCAACGCCCAGAGCGACACGGAAACCTTCGTTGCCCTGCGCGCCGACATTCGCAACTGGCGCTGGTCGGGCGTGCCGTTCTACCTGCGCACTGGCAAACGCATGCCGCAGAAGCTGTCGCAGATCGTCATCCACTTCAAGGAAACGCCGCACTACATCTTCGCCCCGGAACAGCGTTTGCAAATCGGTAACAAGCTGATCATTCGCCTGCAACCGGATGAGGGCATTTCTTTACGGGTGATGACCAAGGAGCAGGGCCTGGACAAAGGCATGCAACTGCGCAGCGGCCCGTTGCAGCTTAATTTTTCCGACACCTGGCGCAGCACGCGGATTCCGGATGCCTACGAGCGCCTGTTGCTCGAAGTGATGCGTGGCAACCAGAACCTGTTCGTGCGCAAGGACGAAATCGAATATGCCTGGACGTGGTGCGACCAGTTGATCGCCGGCTGGCGTAATGCAGGCGATGCGCCCAAGCCTTACGCGGCGGGCTCCTGGGGGCCGATGAGCTCGATAGCATTGATCACACGTGATGGGAGGGCGTGGTATGGGGATATCTGAACTGAAATTGCCGGCAACCGTGAAGGTTCACGACCTGGCGGACGCCAAGACGCTGGCTGCAACCCTGGCCCATGACGTGGCCGAGCGCCTTCGTGCAGCTATTGCTGCCGAAGGCCAAGCCTGTTTGGTGCTATCCGGTGGCCGCAGCCCGGTGCCATTCCTTGAGAAACTGGCCAGCGAACACCTGGACTGGGCCAAAGTCACCGTCAGCCTGGCCGATGAGCGCTGGGTGCCGGTGGAGCACGCTGACAGCAACGCAGGCCTGTTGGCTCGCCACCTGCTCAAGGACGCGGCGGCCAAGGCCCGCTTTGTCGGCCTGTATCAGCAGGCAGAAAACCTCGATGCCGCTGCTGGCAAGGCCGACCAGGCGCTGCTCGCACTGCCGCCAATCGATGTGCTGGTACTGGGCATGGGTGACGATGGCCATACCGCTTCGCTGTTCCCCGCCAGCCCCAACCTGGAAGCGGGCCTGGACCCGGCAAGCCCGCGTCGCTGCTTGCCACTGCTGGCGCCGAGCGTGCCGCACCAGCGCCTGTCGATGACCCGTTCGCTGCTGGCCAGCGCCGCCTTCACAGCGCTGTCCGTGCAAGGGCCGGGCAAACTCGCTACCCTGCGCGCCGCGCTGGCTGGCAACGACCTTACTGAAATGCCGATTCGCGCTTTTCTTCACGACCCCCTGGACATCTACTGGTGCCCATGAGCCAAGGATCCACTGTCATGACCACCCTCGAACGCCCACAGCCAAAGCTCTCGATGGCCGACAAAGCCGCCCGGATAGACGCCATCTGCGAAAAGGCGCGCATCCTGCCGGTAATCACCATCGCCCGTGAGCAAGACATCCTGCCGCTGGCCGATGCCCTGGCCGCTGGCGGCATCCGTACCCTGGAAGTGACCCTGCGTTCGCAGCATGGGCTCAAAGCCATTCAGGTATTGCGTGAGCAGCGCCCGGAGTTGTGTGTAGGGGCCGGCACCGTACTTGATCGCAGCATGTTTGCCGCCGTCGAGGCTGCCGGTGCACAGTTCGTCGTTACCCCGGGCATTACCCAGGACATTCTCGAAGCGGGCGTGGCCAGTGAAATCCCGTTGCTGCCTGGTATCAGCACACCCTCCGAAATCATGATGGGCTATGCCTTGGGCTACCGCCGCTTCAAGCTGTTTCCGGCGGAGATCAGCGGCGGCGTGGCTGCGATCAAGGCCTTTGGCGGCCCGTTCGGCGACATTCGCTTTTGCCCAACCGGCGGCGTGAACCCGGCCAACGTGCGTAACTACATGGCGCTGGCCAATGTGATGTGCGTGGGCGGTACCTGGATGCTCGACAGCAGCTGGATCAAGAACGGCGACTGGGCGCGGATCGAGGCCTGCAGTGCGGAGGCGATGGCGCTGCTGGACGCCAACTGAAACTGTTGTGTGCTTTACGGCTTATGGGGCGCTTGGTCGGCGCCCCTTTTTTTGCGTTTTTTGTGCTGTCAGCGAGACACAAAAGTTCGGAATATTGGCCATGCCACCGATGCAAGAAGCCTTTCCCGATTATTGATGCAGGTGCCGACGAATACGATGGCGTGGCAATGATTAATGTCTGACGCGCTCCGTTTAGGCGTGCGCGCCTTTTCCCGGCAAACAGGAAAAGCCATCTAACCATTCCGCGTGAGGTTCCTGCATGAGTTTCATCGACCAAAGCATGATAAAAGCGATAGGCGATTTTCCCCACAAACGGGGTACTTACGAAATTGAAAAATATTTGTATGGACAGAATGGGAAGGTAAATCCCGGTTGTTGGATTTTTGGTGACACGGTGTACGGTGATTTGTATCTCGGTAACCAGAACTGGGGCACGTACTCGACACCCATTCTGGCGTATCTTGAATACTTGGGTATGGCGCGTGTTCCTGGCAGTGTGTCGCACACTGAAGAAGTTTCGACGATAGAAGGCTTCAGCAGGTCGTTCACCTCGTCACTGGAAACAGAAGTTGCGCTGGGTGTCGGATTTCTTGGCAGTGCAATCGGTGGAAAGTTGACAACCAGTTCAACCGAAGGTATTAGCAAATCCCATACGCGGTCCCAGAAAATTGAAATGGAAGGGCCGGGTATATTCAACTTTTATCAGATGCACATGGCCTATGCCCATTGTATTACCGGGGCTGGGATGTTCTCGGATAATTTCAAGTATTCACAGACAAAAACTTACGCTAAAGCAGGCAGGGATGACAGGCAAGACCTGTGCATTTTAACATCGGTTGCAACCAGTTCGATCATCACCGTAGCGGCTGAAAACTCGGTCGAGCCACTAGGGTGGTATGAAATTCAGGAGGCTGCCTTGATGAAGGGGCATAATTTCCCGAATAACAGTGGTCGGTGGATTTTCAACTATGGTGCTTACTATACGCCGGGTAATCGCTACTGAACCTTGAAACAAAAAAACCGCATCATGGATGCGGTTTTTTTATGGGGCGCAACGATCAGGCCGCTTTGGCTTCCTGCTGGCTCAGCGAGCGGTTCAGCGCGCTGAACAGTGCCTTGAAGCTGGCCGTGGTGATGTTTTCATCAATACCCACGCCATGCACCGGGCGGCCACCGGCTACGCGCAGTTCTATGTAGGCTGCGGCTTTGGCATTGGTGCCTGCACCAATGGCGTGCTCGTTGTAGTCCATGATTTCAACCGAGATCGGCAGGCCGGCCACCAGCGCTTCCAGGGCGCCATTGCCCTTGCCGCGCCAGTGCAGGGTGGTTTCGCCTTCACCGGCTACTTCCACTTCTACGGCGCTGTTGCCGTTTTCTTCCTGCAGGCGGTGGCTGACCAGGGCGTAAGGGGCGTTGGCCTGGAGGTATTCCTTGTGCAGCAGGCTGTAGATCTGCTGGGCGGTCATTTCCAGGCCCAGGCGGTCGGTTTCACCCTGTACCACCTGGCTGAACTCGATCTGCATGCGGCGTGGCAGGCTGATGCCGTATTCCTGCTCGAGCAGGTAGGTGATGCCACCTTTACCCGACTGGCTGTTGACGCGAATCACCGCCTCGTAGCTGCGGCCGATGTCGGCCGGGTCGATCGGCAGGTACGGCACTTCCCACCGTTCGCCTTCCTGCTGCTTGGCAAAGCCCTTGCGGATGGCGTCCTGGTGCGAGCCGGAGAACGCGGTGTGAACCAGGTCGCCCACATACGGGTGACGCGGGTGCACTGGCAGCTGGTTGCACTCTTCGACCACCTTGCGCACACCGTCGATGTCGGAGAAGTCCAGCAACGGGTCGATGCCTTGGGTGTAGAGGTTCAGTGCCAAGGTCACCAGGTCGACGTTACCGGTACGTTCGCCGTTGCCGAACAGGCAGCCTTCGGCGCGGTCGGCCCCGGCCATCAGGCCCAGCTCGGTGGCAGCGATACCGGTGCCACGGTCGTTGTGGCAGTGCAGGCTGATGAGCACGCTGTCGCGGCGGCTGACATTGCGGCAGAACCACTCGATCTGGTCGGCGTAGATGTTCGGCGTGGAGACTTCCACGGTGGCCGGCAGGTTGAGAATGATCTTGTGCTCAGGCGTCGGGTTCCACACCTCGATGACCGCGTCGCAGACTTCCTTGGCGAACTCCATTTCGGTAGCGCTGAAGGTTTCTGGCGAGTACTGGAAGGTCCAGTGGGTTTCTGGCTGCTGGGCAGCGTACTTGACGAACAGCTTGGCCGCGTTTACCGCGATGTCCTTCACGCCTTGCTTGTCCTGGTTGAAGACAATGCGGCGGAACGACGGGCTGGTGGCGTTGTACAGGTGGACGATGGCCTTCTTCGCACCGCGCAGCGACTCGAAAGTGCGGGCGATCAGGTCGTCGCGGGCCTGGGTGAGCACCTGGATGGTGGTGTCGTCCGGGATGTGGCCGTCTTCGATCAAGGTGCGCACGAAGTCGAAATCGGTCTGCGAGGCAGACGGGAACGAAGCTTCGATTTCCTTCACGCCTACCTGCACCAAGGTCTTCCAGAAACGCAGCTTCTTCTCGGAATCCATCGGCTCGATCAGCGACTGGTTGCCATCACGCAGGTCGGAGCTGCACCAGATGGGTGGCTCGGTGATGGTTTTCGACGGCCAGGTACGGTCAGGCAGGTCGATGGTCGGGAAAGCGCGGTACTTCTTCGATGGGTCTTTGAGCATGGTCATGGAAGCAATCCTTTTGTGTGCGGCCGAGATCGGGCCTGCCGAGCAGTAACGAGGTGAAGAGGCGAGGCGACGCGATTCAGCCTGGTAGTCGGGCGCTGACCAGGCAGAGGCTGCGATGTTGTCGGAGCAGGATGAGGGTGCTGAAGGTTTTCATGCCTTCAAACTTAACCAGTGGGGTTGGGGATGGCAAGCGTTCGGGAAAAATTGAGAGGAATGCTTAAAAAAAGCGATTAGGCGAGATTTTATGGCTTCATTGTGCTGAGTGCTTATTGATTTTTGCGCAGTATTTTTCCATAGCGCAACATAGTTGAAGTGATGTCGCCCGTGCTGGCCTCTTCGCGGGCATGCCCGCGAAGCAGGCGATGCGGTCTCAGGGCTGGAACGCGCCAATGAAGATCGCCGGGTCCACCCGCGCATCGTTCAGGCTGACGTTCCAGTGCATATGCGGCCCGGTAGCCCGCCCGGTCGAGCCCACGCGCCCGACCACCTCGCCACGGCGCAGTTGCTGCCCCACCTGCACATCGATCTTCGACATATGGCAGAACATGCTGATAAACCCCTGCCCATGGTCGACAAACACTGTGCGGCCATTGAAGAAGTAATCGCCCACCAGGATCACCTTGCCATTGGCCGGGGTCTTGATCGGCGTTCCTGCCGGCACCGCAAAGTCCAACCCTGCATGCGGGTTGCGTTCTTCGCCATTGAAGAAGCGGCGCACGCCAAACTTGCTCGACAGCGGCCCGTTGACCGGCTTGTCGAGGATCAGGTTGCTCGGCAGGCTCGGGCTGAAGCTGCGGTAGGCCTTGATCTGCTCGGCCAGCTCGCGGTCGATGCGTTTGAGGTCTGCCGGGTTCGGGTTGACCTGGCGAGTGTTCTTCAGGGTGATGCGCTGTTCGGGGTATTTCTTGTTCCCGACGCTGAAGGGCAGGGTGCGGCCGCCCTGGTTCAGCACCGCCGTGCCGGGCTTCTGGGTCAGTGGAATGCCGACAATGGCCAGCCAGTTGTCCTGTTCTTTCACCACCAGCACCTGCTTGCCGTCGAAACGGGCGCTAGGGGCGCTGGCGGCAGGGCCGAGGTCGACCACAGCCACGCCGCCAGGTACCGGCTTGTTCAGCGTGCGGGTGATATAGCTGGCCTGAGCGCCACCGGCGAGCAGCAGCAGGGAAAGGGCGAGCAGGGGCGCGAGCAAGCGGGGCATGTGTCAGTCCAGTAGTGAAAGCGTGACCGGGGTCAGGTGGTTGTCTTCGACCCGCACCTGCAGTTCGCCTTCGTTCAGGCGGGCGGTCAGGCGCTGGCCATTGCGGGTCTGTTCGGCGCTGCGGATGGCCTGGCCCTGGTCGTCCAGCAGGATGCTGTAGCCGCGGGCGAGGGTGGCCAGCGGGCTGACCACCTGCAGGGTTTGCAGTTGAGCCTGGAAGCGTTGGCGACGGTCTTTCAACGCTTCGCGCATGGCCCGTGGCAGGCGCTCGGCCAGGCTGTCCAGGCGCTGGCCCAGCAGTTTCAGGTTGCGCCCCGGGTGCTGAGCGGCCAGGCGGGTGTCCATGCGGGCCAGGCGCTCGCGGCGCTGGTTGAGGCTGAGCATGAAGGCACGGCGCAGGCGCATGTCCAGGTCGTCCAGGCGCTGGGCCTGCTGGCGCAGGCGCTCGCCTGGGTGGCGCAGGCGCCGGGTCAGTGAGTCCAGGCGAAGGCGGTCATGGGTCAGGCGATTCTGCATGCGCAGCAGCAGGCGCCGTTGCAGGCCGTCCAGTCGTTGCTGCAAACCGCTGTTGTCCGGGGCCAGCAACTCGGCGGCGGCAGACGGCGTGGGCGCGCGTACGTCGGCCACGAAGTCGCTGATCGACACATCGGTTTCATGGCCCACGGCGCTGACGATCGGGGTGACGCAGGCGGCCACGGCACGCGCCACGGCTTCTTCGTTGAAGCACCACAGGTCTTCCAGCGAACCGCCACCCCGGGCCAGGATCAGCGCATCGAAACCAAGGCTGTCAGCCAGGCGAATGGCGCGCACGATCTGCGCAATGGCTTCACGGCCCTGTACCGCCGTGGGGATCAGGTTCAGTTCCACCTGTGGGGCACGGCGGCCGAACACACTGATGATGTCGCGTATCACCGCGCCGGTAGGCGAGCTGATGATACCGACACGTTGCGGGTGGGCCGGTAGCGGCTTTTTGCGTTCCGTGCTGAACAGCCCCTCGGCACTGAGCTTTTCCTTCAGTGCCTCGAAGGCCAGGCGCAGTGCACCGTCGCCTGCCGGCTCGACGGTGTCGAGAATCAGCTGGTAGTCGCCACGCCCTTCAAACAGCGAAACCTTGCCACGCACCCGAACCGCCAGGCCATCGCGCAGGGCCTGGCGCACCCGCGTGGCGTTCTGCCGGAACAGCGCACAGCGTACCTGGGCGCCGCTGTCCTTGAGGGTGAAATACATGTGGCCAGACGCCGGGCGGGCGAGGTTGGAGATTTCACCTTCCACCCACACGCTGCGGAACACGTCTTCCAGCAGCACCCGCGCGCGGCCGTTGAGTTGGCTGACGGTAAGGACCTCGCGGTCCAGGCCGAGTCGTTCGAAGGGGTCTTTGATCATGGTGGGCATCATAAAGGACATCGCCCCCGGTTGTCTGTCCTGCCCTGTGGCCTCAATCCTCTATAACGACCTGCACCTGTTCGCCCCATGTCATTCCCAATACGATGCACTATCAAAGGACTGCTCAGGACACAGCACGATGCTCGCTCAATTGTCATTCTCCGGCCTTGACTGGCTGCCTATCCTGCTCGGTGTCGGGGTTGCCTACATCGTCTTCGGCATCGCCGGCTTCGGCACCGCGCTGGTTGCAGGCCCGGTACTGATCCACTTCATGCCACTGTCGCGGATCATCCCGCTGCTGGTGCTGCTCGACTTCGTCGCCGCCTTCGGCAACCTGCTGCCCTCGCGCCGTGATGTGGTGCGTGGCGAACTGCTGCGCCTGCTGCCCTTCATGGCCATAGGCTGCCTCCTGGGGGTGACATTTCTGCTTAACCTGAAATCCGACCTGCTGCTTTTGCTCATGGGCCTGTTCGTCACCGCCTACGCGGTCTACGGCCTGGCAGTGAAGGTGCGTCCCGCCAGGTTGTCCGGATTCTGGGCAGTACCGATGGGGACCATAGGAGGCCTGTTTGGCGCGCTGTTCGGCAGTGGCGGCTTCCTGTATGCGATCTATCTCAGTGCACGTCTGGAGGTGAAAGAGCAAGTACGCGCTACCCAAAGTGCCTTGATCAGTTGCAGCACCATCGTGCGCCTGTCGTTGTTTCTCATCGCCGGCGTATATGCCGACACCAGCCTGCTGTTGCTGGCCGCCTGTCTGCTGCCGGTGATGTTCGTCGGCCTCTGGCTGGGCCGCCGGCTTAGCATGAAGCTGTCCCGCGAAGCCTTTGTCCGCCTGGTCACCTGGCTGGTGCTGGCCAGTGGCCTGGCGTTGATTGGTCGCTACCTGAGCGCTTGAGCGGTAGAATTGCGTCATTACCGGCGTTTTTCAGGCTTGTCCCGTTCATGAACACCCAGAGCATCATCGTTCCCAAACTGTCCACGGTCCCTTCGCACGAAGCCCGCTCACGGGCCATCCTGCGCTGGCTGGTGCGCGAAAAGGTCATCGAAGAACAGCTGACCACCTGCGGCCGCACGGGCAACCGCATGGGCCATGCCCTGGCCGCCGGGGCGCGCAAAGTGGCCCTTCATCCGGAAAAGCTGCCCTTCGACCAGCCGGTGAACGGCCTGGAGGTGATGTTCAAACGCTGCATCTACACCCCCACCGAAGGTTTTCTCGAAGAAGCCGGCTGCCCGGAGTGCCGGCGCGAGGTGGGCGAGCCATTGTTCGAAAGCCTGGAAGAGTGGACGCCGGCAGTGAGCGACAACTTCACCTGCCCGCTGTGTGGCTTTGAAGATGACATAAATGGCTTCATTTACCTGCAGCCATGTGCCTTTTCCAATCTGGGGTTCATCTTCAACAACTGGGGCGAGGCCGGGTTTACCCAGGCCTTTCTCGACAGCTTTGCCGACTGGCTCGACCAGCCGGTGGTCGTGGTACAGGTAAAACTGCCACAAGGCTGACCGAAGGCCCTTATTTTGCATTGAGCGGCGCGCCGTGCATGAGTATAATGGCGCGCTTCCATTTTTCCCGCCCGGGAGCCCCCGCGATGCTGCGTATCAGCCAAGAAGCCCTGACCTTCGACGATATCCTCCTTGTACCTGGCTATTCCGAGGTACTGCCCAATGAAGTCAGTCTCAAGACCCGTTTGACCCGTGGCATCGAGCTGAACATTCCGCTGGTTTCCGCCGCCATGGATACCGTGACCGAAGCGCGTCTGGCCATTGCCATGGCCCAGGAAGGCGGCATCGGCATCATCCACAAGAACATGACCATCGAACAGCAGGCCGGCGAAGTGCGCAAGGTCAAGAAGTTCGAGGCTGGCGTGGTCAAAGACCCGATCACCATCGACGCCGACGCCACCGTGCGTGACCTGTTCGACCTCACCCGCCTGAACAACATCTCCGGTGTTCCGGTGCTGGCGAACGGCGACCTGGTCGGCATCGTCACCTCCCGTGATGTGCGCTTTGAAACCCGCCTGGATGCCAAAGTCCGCGACGTGATGACCCCCAAAGAGCGTTTGGTCACCGTCCGCGAAGGCGCCGACAAGAACGAAGTCCGCGAGCTGCTGCACAAGCACCGTCTGGAAAAAGTCCTGATCGTTGACGACAAGTTCAGCCTCAAGGGCATGATGACCGTCAAGGACATCGAAAAAGCCAAGGCCTACCCGCTGGCCAGCAAGGACGACCAGGGCCGCCTGCGCGTTGGCGCCGCAGTCGGCACCGGCAAGGACACCGGCGAGCGTGTTGCCGCCCTGGTTGCCGCTGGCGTTGACGTGGTTGTTGTCGACACCGCACACGGTCACTCCAAAGGCGTTATCGACCGCGTTCGCTGGGTAAAAGAAACCTACCCGCAAGTTCAGGTGATCGGCGGCAACATTGCCACTGGCGCTGCAGCCAAGGCGTTGGCCGATGCTGGCGCTGACGCCGTCAAGGTTGGTATCGGCCCAGGTTCGATTTGCACCACCCGTATCGTTGCCGGTGTCGGCGTGCCGCAAATCAGCGCCATCGCCAACGTTGCTGCCGCACTGGAAGGCACTGGCGTGCCGCTGATCGCCGACGGCGGTATCCGCTTCTCCGGTGACCTGTCCAAGGCCATCGTTGCCGGTGCTTCCTGCGTGATGATGGGTTCGATGTTCGCCGGTACCGAAGAGGCCCCGGGTGAAGTCGAGCTGTTCCAGGGCCGTTCCTACAAGGCCTACCGCGGCATGGGTTCGCTGGGTGCCATGGCACAGGCGCAAGGCTCGTCCGACCGTTACTTCCAGGACTCCTCGGCCGGCGCCGAGAAGCTTGTTCCTGAAGGTATCGAAGGCCGCGTACCTTACAAAGGTGCCCTGTCCGCGATCATCCACCAGCTGATGGGCGGCCTGCGTTCGTCCATGGGCTACACCGGCAGCGCAACCATCGAAGAGATGCGCACCAAGCCGGAGTTTGTTCGCATCACCGGTGCCGGCATGGCCGAGTCCCACGTGCATGACGTGCAAATCACCAAAGAAGCCCCTAACTACCGCGTAGGCTGAGGCTTCCAGCAATATAAGTATGCGGGGCTGTCACGACAGCCCCGCGTCGTTTCCGATTTCCACTGACGAGATTGAGTCATGGCCCTCGACATTCACGCTCACCGCATCCTGATCCTCGATTTCGGTTCCCAGTACACCCAGCTGATCGCCCGCCGCGTGCGCGAAATCGGTGTGTACTGCGAACTGCACCCATTCGACATGGACGATGAAGCGATCCGCGAATTCAACCCGCGCGGCATCATCCTCGCTGGCGGCCCCGAGTCGGTCCACGAAGCCAACAGCCCTCGCGCCCCGCAGGCCGTGTTCGACCTGAACGTGCCGGTGCTGGGCATCTGCTACGGCATGCAGACCATGGCCGAGCAGATGGGCGGCAAGGTTGAAGGTTCCGAACTGCGTGAGTTTGGTTATGCCCGCGTAGATGTGGTCGGCAAGAGCCGCCTGCTCGACGGCATCGAAGACCACGTTGACGATGACGGCGTACTGGGCCTGGACGTGTGGATGAGCCACGGCGACAAGGTCACCCAGATGCCGGGCAACTTCCACGTACTGGCCAGCACCCCAAGCTGCCCGATCGCCGGCATGTTCGACGATACCCGCGGCTACTACGGCGTGCAGTTCCACCCGGAAGTGACCCACACCAAGCAGGGCGGTCGCATCCTGTCCCGCTTCATCCAGGACATCTGTGGCTGCGAGGCGCTGTGGACTGCGTCCAACATCGTTGAAGACGCCATTGCCCAGGTACGCGCGCAAGTCGGTTCGGCCAACGTCCTGCTGGGCCTGTCCGGCGGCGTTGACAGCTCGGTGGTTGCCGCCCTGCTGCACCGCGCCATCGGCGACCAGTTGACCTGCGTATTCGTAGACAACGGCCTGCTGCGCCTGCACGAAGGCGACCAGGTGATGGCCATGTTCAAAGAGAACATGGGCGTCAAGGTGATCCGCGCCGACGCTGAAAAGCAGTTCCTCGACAACCTGGAAGGCGAAGCCGACCCGGAGAAGAAGCGCAAGATCATCGGGCGCACCTTCATCGACGTGTTCGATGCCCAAGCCAGCCAGCTGGACAACATCCAGTTCCTGGCCCAAGGCACCATCTACCCGGACGTGATCGAGTCAGCTGGCGCCAAGAGCGGCAAGGCCCACGTGATCAAGTCCCACCACAACGTCGGTGGCCTGCCGGAGGAAATGAACCTCAAGCTGGTCGAGCCGCTGCGTGAACTGTTCAAGGACGAAGTGCGCAAGATCGGCCTGGAACTCGGTCTACCGTACGACATGGTCTACCGCCACCCGTTCCCGGGCCCGGGCCTGGGCGTGCGCATTCTGGGTGAAGTGAAGAAGGAATACGCCGACATCCTGCGTCGTGCCGACCACATCTTCATCGAAGAACTGCGCAAGGCCGACTGGTACCACAAGACCAGCCAGGCCTTCGTGGTGTTCCAGCCGGTCAAGTCGGTTGGAGTTGTTGGCGACGGCCGTCGTTACGCCTGGGTCGTCGCCCTGCGTGCCGTCGAGACCGTGGACTTCATGACCGCGCGCTGGGCACACCTGCCATACGAGCTGCTGGAAACTGTCAGCGGCCGTATCATCAACGAAATCGAAGGCATCTCGCGCGTGACATACGACGTGTCGAGCAAGCCGCCGGCCACTATCGAGTGGGAATAAGTTGAGCCACAAGGGCGCCGCAGGGCGCCCTTGTTGTATCTGTTGCCTGGCCTGGCCCATTCGGGGGTAAACCCGCTCCCACAAGTACTGCGCAGGCCTCAAGAACTGCGCGGTCCCTGTGGGAGCGGGTACACCCGCGAAGAGGCCAGCCCAGGCAAAACAAGACTTCACTTAATCTTTCCCATTTGCAGGTGTATCGTATTCGCCCTTCATCGCCAGCCACTGCTGGCAGCTTGATTGCGCAGAACACGAGGTACCCGCACCGATGTCCTTCACCCGTCGACAAATGCTCAAAGGCCTCACCGGCCTGGTTGTGGTTGGCCTGGGCGCCGGTGGCGCGGCGCGCTACTGGCTGGGCAAGGTCGAAGATGACAATGCCGGGCATGATTACGAGCTGATCGCGGCGCCACTGGACGTCGAGCTGGTGCCGGGCTTCAAGACCGAGGCCTGGGCCTTCGGCCCCTCGGCGCCGGGCACCGAGTTGCGTGTGCGCCAGGGCACCTGGCTGCGGGTTCGCTTCATCAACCACCTGCCGGTGGAAACCACCATCCATTGGCACGGCATCCGCCTGCCGCTGGAAATGGACGGCGTGCCGTATGTATCGCAGCTGCCGGTCAAGCCAGGCGAGTACTTCGACTACAAGTTCCGCGTGCCGGACGCCGGCAGCTACTGGTACCACCCGCATGTCAGCAGCTCCGAGGAGCTGGGGCGCGGCCTGGTCGGCCCGCTGATCGTCGAAGAGCGTGAGCCGACCGGCTTCCAGCATGAGCGCACCCTGAGCCTGAAGAACTGGCACGTGGACGAGCAGGGCGCATGGCTGCCTTTCAGCATCCCGCGCGAGGCCGCGCGCAATGGCACCGCCGGGCGCCTGATCACCATCAATGGCCAGGCCGACTCGGTCACCGAATTGCCAGCCGGCCAGGTCGTGCGGGTACGCCTGCTGAACCTCGATAACACCTGGACTTACCGCATCAACCTCAAGGGCAACTGCGAGGCGAAAATCTATGCCCTCGACGGCAACCCGGTGACCCCGCGTCCATTGGAAGACGATTACTGGCTCGGCCCTGGCATGCGCATATGTCTGGCCATCCGAATTCCCGAGGCGGGCGAGGAGATCTCCCTGCGCGACGGTTTCGTGCGCCTGGGTACCCTGCGTTCGGTGGCCAGCAATAGCGCGCCGAGTGACTGGCCGCCAGCGCTGCCGGCCAACCCGATCGCCGAGCCGGACCTGGAGAATGCCGAAAAGCTCAACTTCAATTTCGAGTGGGCGGCCAGCGTCTCTGTCACCCCTGACACGGACAAACCGTCGAGCATGTGGCAGATCAACGGCCAGGCCTGGGACATCACCGACAAGACCTGCGCCGACCGCCCCATCGCCACGTTGAAAAAGGGCAAGAGCTACATCTTCGAGCTGAAGAACATGACCCAGTACCAGCACCCGATCCACCTGCACGGCATGAGTTTCAAGGTGATCGCCTCCAACCGCCACGACATCAAGGAGCCGTGGTTCACCGACACCTACCTGCTGGGCAAGAACGAGCGCGCCCAGGTAGCGCTGGTGGCGGATAACCCGGGTACCTGGATGTTCCATTGCCACGTCATCGACCACATGGAAACCGGCCTGATGGCCGCGATTGCGGTGGTCTGATGCGCCCGCAGATCATTGATCGCAGCCGCGATCAGGAATTCATGCGCCTGGCCCTGGGCCTGGCTGCCGAGGGCGCAGCACTGGGCGAAGTGCCGGTGGGCGCGGTGCTGGTGCAGCATGGGCAGGTGATCGGCCAGGGTTTCAACCGGCCGATCACCGACAGTGATCCGAGTGCGCATGCCGAAATGGTGGCCATCCGCGCAGCCGCTCAGTCCGCCAGCAACTATCGGCTGCCCGGAAGCACGCTGTATGTAACCCTGGAGCCGTGCAGCATGTGTGCGGGGCTGATCGTGCATTCGCGGGTGATGCGCGTGGTGTTTGGCGCGCTGGAGCCCAAGGCCGGAATCGTGCAGAGCCAGGGGCAGTTCTTCGGGCAGGGCTTCCTCAATCATCGGGTGATGGTGGAGGGCGGGGTGCTGGCTGAAGAGTGCGGGCAGATCCTGAGTGACTTCTTCAAGGCTCGCCGGGCCAAAGGTTAACCTGCAAGGGCCTCTTCGCGGGTTTACCCGCGAAGAGGCGCGTACAGGCTTACATCGGTGGTGACTGTTCAGCCGGCTTGGTCTTGTTCACCCCAGGCACATGCAGGTTGCCCTCGGCCACCTGGCCTTCAAGCTGCGGCTGGGTCACCCAGGTGAGGATGTCGTAGTAACGGCGGATGTTGGCCACGAAGTGCACCGGTTCGCCACCACGGGCATAGCCGTACTTGGTCTGGCGATACCACTGCTTCTGCGACAGCCGCGGCAGCATCTTCTTCACATCCAGCCATTTGTTCGGGTTGAGCTTCTCGCGCTTGGCCAGGGTGCGGGCATCCTCCAGGTGGCCACTGCCTACGTTGTAGGCCGCCAGGGCAAACCAGGTGCGATCCGGCTCCTGGATGCTGTCGTCGAGCTCGGCCTTGATCTTCATGAAGTACTTGGCGCCGCCCTGGATGCTCTGCTTCGGGTCCAGGCGGTTGGACACGCCCATGGCCTGGGCGGTGCGCTGGGTCAGCATCATCAGGCCGCGAACGCCGGTCTTGGAGGTAACCTCCGGCTGCCACATCGATTCCTGGTAGCCGATGGCGGCCAGCAGGCGCCAGTCCACCTGCTCGACCTTGGCGTAGCTCTTGAAGTGCTTCTCGTACTTGGGCAGGCGCTGCTGCAGGTGCTGGGCGAAGGTGTAGGCACCGACATAGCCCAGTACGTCGACATGGCCGTAATAACGGTCTTTCAGGCGCTGAAGGGTGCCGTTTTTCTGCGCCTTGTCGAGAAATTCGTTGATTTCGTTGAGCAGGCTGTTGTCTTCGCCCGCTGCCACTGCCCAGCGCTGGTCGCGGGTATCGCCCACGTCGAAGGCCACGCGCACATTGGGGAAGTACACCTGGTTCATCGCCAGCTCGTTGGAGTCGACCAGGGTCAGGTCGATCTGGCCTTCGTCGACCATGCGCAGCAGGTCGACCACTTCCACGGCATCCGACTCTTCATATTCCAGGCCAGGGTTCTGCTTTTTCAGCTCGGCCAGCAGGTCGGCATGGCTGCTGCCTTTGAGCACCATGATTTTCTTGCCGACCAGGCCCTTGGCGTTGGTCGGGCGAGTGCGGCCGTTGCGGTAGATGACCTGTGGGGTCACTTCCAGGTAGGGGTGCGAGAATTTCGCCTGGGCCGCGCGCCGTTCGCTGCTGACCAGGCCGGCTGCCGCCAGCACCGGGCCGGAGGGTTTGCCGAGGTCGTCGAACAGCTCATCGAGGTTGTCGGCAGTTTCGATCTCCAGCTTCACCCCGAGATCGTCGGCGAAATGCTTGACCAGCTCGTACTCGAAACCGGTTTCGCCGTTACGGTCCTGGAAATAGGTGGCCGGGCTGTTGCGGGTGATTACGCGCAGCACGCCATCCTCCTTCACGCGCTCGAGGGTGCTGGGTTTTTCAACGCAGGCACCGAGCAGCAGAAAGAGTCCGGTTGCAAAAAGCCATTTGGCGCAACGCTGGCGCAAAGCAGTGTGGGCGAACATAGGTTGCAGTATACGCAAAGGACCGGCCCAACCATATCTCGACAACGGTTAGCTTGTCTGGTAGCGCATTCTGTGCAATAGCGGCCTGCAGGGGAGCGTGCCAGATAAGGTGGAATTTTTTTGACTTGCAAGTCCGGTTCCACCGCCCGGCAGCCGTGGCGTAGAGCGGGTGCCGAAAGCCATCGAATTAGGCTAGAATGCACGGCCTCTAAGCACACCCCTTCCTGAGGCTGTCCCGACGATGTTGATCCTGCGCGGCGCTCCTGCCCTTTCTGCCTTTCGCCACGGTAAATTACTCGAGCAACTGAGCCAGAAAGTCCCCGCTGTTACTGGTTTGTATGCCGAATTCGCCCACTTCGCCGATGTCGACGGCGAGCTGACCGCCGACCAGCAGCAGGTGCTGGGCCGTCTGCTCAAGTACGGCCCGAGCGTGCCGGTACAGGAGCCGACTGGCCGACTGTTCCTGGTCGTACCGCGCCTGGGCACCATTTCGCCTTGGGCCAGCAAGGCCAGCGACATCGCCCACAACTGCGGCCTGCAGTCGATCCAGCGCCTGGAGCGCGGCATCGCCTACTACGTTGCCGGCACCCTGAGCGATGCTGACGCCGCCCTGATCGCCGCCGAACTGCATGACCGCATGACCCAGCGTGTGCTCGGCCAGCTGGAGCAGGCCGCTGACATGTTCAGCCACGCCCAGCCCAAGCCGATGACCTCGGTGGACATTCTGGCAGGTGGCCGTGATGCCCTGGCCAAGGCCAACATCGACTTGGGCCTGGCCCTGGCCGAAGACGAGATCGACTACCTGGTCGCTGCTTTCCAGGGGCTCAAACGCAACCCGAACGACATCGAACTGATGATGTTCGCCCAGGCCAACTCCGAGCACTGCCGCCACAAGATCTTCAACGCCAGTTGGGACATCGACGGCCAGGACCAGGAAAAAAGCCTGTTTGGCATGATCAAGAACACCTACCAGATGCACAGCGAAGGCGTGCTGTCTGCGTACAAGGACAACGCCTCGGTGATCGTCGGCAACGTTGCCGGCCGGTTCTTCCCGAACCCTGAAACCCGCCAGTACGGCGCGGTGCAGGAGCCGGTGCACATCCTGATGAAGGTGGAAACACACAACCACCCGACTGCCATCGCCCCGTTCTCCGGCGCTTCCACCGGCTCCGGTGGTGAAATCCGTGACGAAGGTGCAACTGGCCGTGGCGCCAAGCCCAAGGCCGGCCTGACCGGTTTCACCGTGTCCAACCTGCGCATCCCGGGCTTCGAACAGCCTTGGGAGCAGGCCTACGGCAAGCCTGAGCGTATCGTCGACGCCCTCGACATCATGATCGAAGGCCCGCTGGGTGGCGCTGCGTTCAACAACGAATTCGGTCGCCCGGCCCTGACCGGTTACTTCCGTACCTTCGAACAAGCCATCAACACCCCGCACGGTGAAGAAGTGCGCGGCTACCACAAGCCGATCATGCTTGCCGGTGGTATGGGCAACATCCGTGAAGACCACGTGCAGAAGGCCGAGATCACCGTCGGCGCCAAGCTGATCGTGCTCGGCGGCCCGGCCATGCTGATCGGCCTGGGCGGCGGCGCTGCTTCGTCGGTGGCGACCGGTGCCAGCTCGGCAGACCTGGACTTCGCCTCGGTACAGCGCGAAAACCCGGAAATGGAGCGCCGTTGCCAAGAGGTCATCGACCGCTGCTGGCAGCTGGGCGACGCCAACCCGATCGCCTTCATCCACGACGTTGGCGCGGGCGGCATCTCCAACGCCTTCCCGGAGCTGGTCAACGACGGTGGCCGTGGTGGCCGCTTCGAGCTGCGTAACGTGCCCAATGACGAGCCGGGCATGGCCCCGCACGAAATCTGGAGCAACGAATCGCAAGAGCGTTACGTGATGGCCGTCAGCGCCGTCGACTTCGAGCGTTTCAAGGCCATCTGCGAGCGCGAGCGTTGCCCGTTCGCCGTGGTCGGCGAAGCGACTGAAGAGCCACACCTGACCGTGACCGATAGCCACTTCGGCAACACCCCGGTGGACATGCCGCTCGATGTGCTGTTGGGCAAGCCGCCGCGCATGCACCGTTCGGTTACCCGTGAAGCCGAGCTGGGCGATGATTTCGACCCGAGCGAGCTGGACCTGGACAACGCCGTCCAGCGCGTACTGAACCACCCGGCCGTGGCCAGCAAAAGCTTCCTGATCACCATCGGCGACCGCACCATCACCGGCCTGGTTGCCCGTGACCAGATGGTTGGCCCGTGGCAGGTGCCGGTGGCCGACTGCGCCGTCACCGCCACCAGCTTCGACGTCTACACCGGTGAAGCCATGGCCATGGGCGAGCGCACCCCGCTGGCGCTGCTGGATGCCCCGGCGTCCGGCCGCATGGCGATCGGCGAAACCCTAACCAACCTGGCGGCCTCGCGCATCGAGAAGCTGTCCGACATCAAACTGTCGGCAAACTGGATGTCTGCTGCTGGCCACCCGGGTGAAGACGCCCGTCTGTACGACACCGTCAAGGCTGTCGGCATGGAGCTGTGCCCGGAACTGGGCATCACCATTCCGGTCGGCAAAGACTCGATGTCGATGAAGACCAAATGGAGCGATGAGGGCGGCGAGAAGAGCGTCACCTCGCCAATGTCGCTGATCATCACCGGCTTTGCCCCGGTCACCGACATTCGCAAGACCCTGACCCCTGAGCTGCGCATGGACAAGGGCGAAACCGACCTGATCCTGATCGACCTGGGCCGCGGCAAAAACCGCATGGGCGCCTCGATCCTGGCCCAGACCTACGGCAAGATCGCTGCCCAGGCACCGGACGTTGACGACGCCGAAGACCTGAAGGCCTTCTTCGCCGTAATCCAGGGCCTGAACGCCGATGGCCACCTGCTGGCTTACCACGACCGTTCTGATGGCGGCCTGCTGACCACCGTGGTGGAAATGGCCTTCGCCGGCCACTGCGGCCTCGACCTGCAACTCGACCCACTGACTGACAATCGCAAAGAAGTGCCGGCCATCCTCTTCAACGAAGAGCTGGGTGCTGTTATCCAGGTTCGCCAGGATGCCACCCCGGACGTACTGGCACAGTTCAGCGCCGCTGGCCTGGGCGAAGAGTGTGTTGCGGTAATCGGCAAGCCGGTCAACAACGCTGAAGTGTCCATCAGCCTGAACGGCGAAGTGCTGTTCGACGACGACCGTCGCATGCTGCAGCGCCAGTGGGCCGAGACCAGCTACCAGATCCAGCGCCTGCGCGACAACGCTGACTGCGCCGACCAGGAATTCGACCTGCTGCTTGAGGAAGACAATCCGGGCCTGTCGGTCAAGCTGGGCTTCGACGTCAACGACGACATCGCTGCACCCTACATCAAGAAGGGCGTGCGCCCACAAGTGGCCATCCTGCGCGAGCAGGGCGTGAACGGCCAGGTCGAAATGGCTGCTGCCTTCGACCGTGCCGGCTTCGCCGCCATCGACGTGCACATGAGCGACATCCTCGCTGGCCGTGTTGACTTCGAGGCCTTCAAGGGCCTGGTCGCCTGCGGCGGCTTCTCGTACGGCGACGTGCTGGGTGCCGGTGAAGGCTGGGCCAAGTCGGCGCTGTTCAACGCCCGTGCCCGTGACGCCTTCCAGGCCTTCTTCGAGCGTACCGACAGCTTCGCCCTGGGCGTGTGCAACGGTTGCCAGATGATGTCCAACCTGCACGAGCTGATCCCGGGCACCGAGTACTGGCCGCACTTCGTGCGTAACCGCTCGGAGCAGTTCGAGGCGCGGGTGGCCATGGTCGAGGTGCAGAAGTCCAACTCGATCTTCCTGCAGGGCATGGCCGGTTCGCGCATGCCGATCGCCATCGCCCACGGTGAAGGCCACGCAGAGTTCGCCAGCGAAGAAGCATTGCTGGAAGCCGATGTGTCCGGTTGCGTGGCCCTGCGCTACGTCGACAACCACGGCAAGGTCACCGAAGCCTACCCGGCCAACCCGAACGGCTCGCCGCGCGGTATCACCGGCCTGACCAGCCGCGACGGCCGTGTGACCATCATGATGCCGCACCCGGAGCGTATGTTCCGCGCCGTGCAGAACTCCTGGCGCCCGGATGAGTGGCAGGAAGATGCCGCGCTGATGCGTATGTTCCGCAACGCGCGGGTGTGGGTGAACTAAGGCGTGTACAAGCTCGCCTTCTTTGTCCCCGCCAGCCATGTCGAAGTGGTCAAGGCCGCTGTGTTCGCTGCTGGTGGCGGGCGCATCGGTGACTATGATCACTGCGCCTGGCAAACACTCGGCCAGGGCCAGTTCCGCCCGTTGGACGGCAGCCAGCCGTTCCTCGGGCAAGCGGGACAGGTTGAGGTGGTGGAGGAGTGGAAGGTGGAGCTGGTGGTGGCAGACGAGCTGATCGTTCAGACCGTCGTTGCGCTCAAGCACAGCCACCCGTACGAGACGCCAGCCTACGAAGTCTGGCGGCTCGCCGAGTTCTAGACCGCGTTAGGGCCATTCGCGGGACAAGCCCGCTCCCACAGGGATATCACCGGTCCGAAGCCTTGTGATATCCCTGTGGGAGCGGGCTTGTCCCGCGAAGAGGCCCTAAGATCCAGCCACAATGTCCTTATTCTGCTCAGGCTGCCGCAGCCAGGCACACGCCAGCAGCCCCACCTCGAACAGCACCCACATCGGCACCGCCAGCATCGTCTGCGAAAACACATCAGGCGGCGTCAGAATCATCCCCACCACAAAGCACCCCACGATCACGTAGGGCCTGCTGCGCCGCAACGTGGTCACATCGGCCAACCCCACCCAGACCACGATAAACGTCGCCACCGGGATCTCGAACGCTAACCCGAACGCCAAAAACAGCGCCAGGATAAAGTCCAGGTACTGGCTGATATCGGTCATCATCGCCACACCGTCCGGCGTCACGCTGGCAAAGAAGCCGAACATCATCGGGAACACCAGAAAGAACGCGAAGGCCATGCCGCCATAAAACAGTACGATGCTCGACACCAGCAGTGGCAGGGCAATACGCCTCTCACGGCGGTACAGTCCGGGTGCAAGAAAACCCCAGGCCTGGTGCAGCAGCAGCGGCATGGCCACGAACAGCGCGCACATCGCCGTCAGCTTGAACGGCGTGAGAAACGGCGAAGTGACGCTGGTGGCGATCATGCTCGCGCCTTCCGGCAAAAAGCGCCGCAGCGGCTCGGATATCAGCGTGTACAGTGTCTGGGCGAAAGGGAACAGGCCGGCGAACACCAGCGCCACCAGTGCCAGGCAACGCACCAGGCGTTTGCGCAGGTCACGCAGGTGTTCGGTCAGCGGCATGCTGCCCGCCGGGTCCATGGCAATACTCATGAGGCGTTTTCCTTGGGGGCGGCTACCGTGGCGGCATCATTGGCCGGCTCCGTGTTCAGGCTGATGCCTTGGCGGATTTCCTGTTCCAGGCGCTGCAACGGGGCGCTGTCGAGGTTGGGCAGCTCGATCTCGCGTTCTACCTGCGTACGCAAGGCGTGCATGGCCCGGCGCGCCTGGCCCAGGCCACGGCCGAGGGTGCGCGCCGCCACCGGCAGGCGCTCCGGGCCCAGCACCAGTAGCGCAACGACACCGACCAGCAGCAGCTCGCTGAAGCCTACCTCGAACATCAGGCCTGACGGTCCGCTTGAGGCTGCTGCGTGGCCTGGCCGGCCTGCGTGGCCTGTTGCTGAACCTGCGCCTGGCCGGGTGCGCTGGCATCAGCGTCGCCGCCCATGGACTTGCGAAAACCCTGGATCGCCTCGCCCACATCGCTACCCAGGCCCTTGAGGCGCTTGGTACCAAACAGCAAAAACACGATCAGCAGTACGATCACCAGTTGCCAGATTCCAATGCCACCCATTGCGACCACTCCTGTAAGGCCATGAAAAGGAAGGGCAATCCTGCCTCGTGTAGATGACGGGCACATGACGAACGGGCATTGCCATCTACCTGCAACACGCGGCGTGTTGACTGGCGTCTTTATTGCGCGAGCGAGGCACGCACGGATGGGTGGCAGGCAACAGCAGGGTGCGGCCCTGCTGATGGTGATGGTGGTGCTGGCAATGCTGGCGGCGGGCATGGCCTGGTTGGTGGAAGATGGCCGGCGCCAGGTGGATGAAGTGCGCCTGCTGCACCAGCGGGTGCAGGCGCGGGCCATGGAACAGGCTGGCCTGGCCTATGCCGGGCAGGCCCTGCGCGACCCGGCCTGGCGGCTTAGCCCGCTGTTCTGGCAGGCCTTGCGTGGGCAGCCGCTGAACTACGATTTTGGCGCCGGTAAGGCGCAACTGCGGGTGCACGACCAGCACACGTGCTTCAACGTCAATGCGCTGCTGGGTGCCGATGGCGAGCGTGCCGAGCGCCAGTTGCACTACCTGCTGGGCGACGACATGGCTGCTGAGCGGCTGACCGATGCGCTGGCCGACTGGCTCGATGCCGACAGCGACACCCGCCTGCAGGGCGCCGAAAGTGCCCAGTACCTGCGCCAGCAACCGCCGCGCCTGGCGGCCAACCAGCCGATGCTCGACACCAGCGAGCTGAACTTGCTGCTGGCGCCGGATGCTGCCCGCCAGGCTCGTTACCCGATGCTGTGTGCCTTGCCCCAGGTCACCGGCTGGCGGCTGAACGCCAATGCGCTGGGGTTGGAGCACTTGCCGCTGCTGGAGGCGCTGTACGAGGGGCGTTACCCGCGTTCGTTGCTCAGCCGCATCATCAGCGGCCGGCCGGCGTCGGGGTACGTGGATGCGGGTGCGCTGCGCCAGGCGTTGGGGGCGGTGGATGACGAAACGTTCGAGCGGCTGAGTGAAGGTTTGCTGCTTAACAGCGGGTACTTCTTGCTGCAGCTGTCGTTTGAGGAAGAGGGGCGGGTGATACGCAGCGAGTTCCAGGTGGAGGCGCTGGGCGTGGTGCAGTGGCATGCCCGGGTGCCGGCGCAGCAAGTGCGAGTGCGTAGCCGGGAGCCCATGGCCTGGTGAGGATTGAGATAGCCGGGGCTGCTCTGCAGCCCATTCGCAGGCAAGCCAGCTCCCACAGGAAACCACGGCATTCAGAGCCTGTGATATCCCTGTGGGAGCTGGCTTGCCTGCGAATGGGCCGCAAAGCGGCCCCCGTACACAGGTCGATCAGGCGGTGCCGATCTCTCCGCCATCAATCCGCTGAATCACCACAGTCGAAGCCCGCGGCCGAACCGTGGCCCCAGCCGGCGTAGCATCGGTCGCCTTGTCGGTATACGGCCAGTTCCCCGGGTGCTGAATGTTGACGAACAAGGTCTTGTTGTCCGGGGTAAAGGCAATCCCGGTCACCTCGCAATCATTCGGCCCAACGAAGAAGCGGCGCAGGTCCACCTGGTTCTGTGCGTTCACCGGCACCTGCTTGCCGGTCGCGTCTACCAGGTCGGTGGGGATTACTGCCAGCAGCTGGTCGTTGGTGTAATCGGTGAGGGTGCTCTCGCCGTTGTCGGTCTCGAACCACAACACGCCACGGCTATCGAAGCTCATGCCGTCGGGGCTGGCGAACTGGTTCAGTTCGGTCAGGCCGGAGCGGTTGATGTCGGCAGTACCGGCTGCGTTGGCACCGAACACGAAGATGTCCCAGGTAAAGCTCAGCTGGTCGTCGCTGTCGTGCCAGCGAATGATGTGGCCGTGGCGGTTCGGGCCGCGCGGGTTGGCCGCATCGACCTTTTCCGGGGTACGCGCGCTGTTGTTGGTCAGGGTCAGGTACACGTCGCCGTTCAGCGGGTTGACCGTGGTCCATTCCGGGCGGTCCATCGGCGTTGCGCCCACGGCATCGCCAGCCCCACGGGTGTTGAGGATGATACCCGGCAGGTCGCCGTACAGCGCGCCCAGGGTGCTGCCGCCCGTGGTCGCGGTGGCCACGTCCAGCAGCAGCCATACACCGCTGCCGTCGGCATTGAAGCGGGCGACGTACAGCTTGCCCTGGTCCAGGTACTTGGCGCCGGTGGCCAGGCGGTCGGCCGGGTTGGCGTCGGCGGCATCCCACACAGCGGTGGACACCCACTTGTACAGGTACTCGTTGTTCGAGTCGTCACCCATGTACCACACCAGCGGCTTGCCGGCGACGGGCAGGCCTGGGGCGCAACCTTCGTGGCGGAAGCGGCCCAGCGCGGTGCGCTTGGTGGCCAGGGTGCTGCTGTTGTACGGGTCGATCTCGACGATGTAGCCGTAGGTGCTGGCTTCGTTGCGGTAGTCGTCAGTGGCGCTGGCGCCTTTGACGGTAACGTCGAAGCGGGTGAATTCGTCGGCCACTTCGGTGCTGTCACCGGCGGCGGTTTCCCACTTGTACTGGCCGCTGGAGGTGCCCACGCCAATGCGGCGCTGGTCTTCGGGGCGGGTGCCCTTGTTGACGAAGATGCCTGGCCAGTTCTCTTCACAGGTCAGGTAGGTGCCCCACGGGGTGTAGCCGTTGCCACAGTTGTTGTTGGTGCCACGGCAGTGGGTGCCGGCGCTGGAGTATTTGGTCTTGACGTGGTCCGTGCCACGCAGCGGGCCGGTGATTTCCATGCGCGAGGCGGTGGTGAAGCGGCGGTTCAGCGGGTCGTTGTCGACCACCTGCCAGCGGCCGCTGACTTTCTGCAGGCGCACAACGCCAGCACCATGGGCGTTGATTTCCTTGCGCACTTCCTCGACCGGGCGCTTGCCGTTGACATCGGTGGTCGGGCCGGCCGGGTGCAGGGCGGCGGCGTCGATGTACTCGAAGTTGATCGCCAGCAGGCCGTCTTCCGAGCTGCCATTGATGGGGAAGAAGTGCATGCCGTCATGGTGCATGCCCATGGCGTTGGCCTGGTCGGTCGAGGTGTTGCTGCCGTCGGACTTCCACGGGTTGCCGTTGCTGTTCAGCGGCGTGCCCCACGGCGCCAGCACATAGGCGCTGTAGCCGGCGGCAACCACACAGGCGTCGGTGCGCGAGCCCGGGATGGACTGGAAGCCCAGCGCCAGTTTAGGCACTTCCGGCTCGGTGACAGGCGGCTCGGTCACCGGTGGCTCGGTGACCGGATCATCATGATCGGAACCACCCCCGTCGAAGCAGCCTGTCAGGCCGGTACCGGCAATCATGGCGATGGCGGCGCCCAGGCTGCCGCGCATCACGCTGCGGCGGCTCAGATAGGCGTCCATGACAGTGGCCATCGGCATATTGGCGCTGTGGTTCCGGTCCAGGTTGTCGCCGGTATCTCGACTCATCAGGGTGTCCTTATAATGGCTGAGTTAGAGGAACCCGCGACTTTAGTGGGGAAATATGATGATTGATTGGCAGAAATGTTAAGGGGTTTTTAAAACGACTCGCTCTTAGAAGAGCCTCTGACAGATCAATTTGGAATGGCTGTCGGATTTCTGCCATCAAACTGTAATGCCAACGCCGCAACATCCGGAGCCCTGAATGAACGTGGATAAGGATGGCGGGTTCGATGGCAAGCAGTGTGCACAGGCGCGAAGTAATGGGCTGGATGGGTGTCGGTGCCTTGGCACCGCTGCTCGGCGCCTGCTCCGCCTTCCCGGGGCAGCAGGGCGGCAATGCCCGGCTCGACCTGCTGTACGTGGCCGATACCCTCGATGCCCGGCAACCCGGCCAGGCCGTGGTACCCGCGACCCGCCTTGGGCCTGTCAGCCACCTTGGCCGCGCGCCGTGGATGACTGGCAGCAGCGCCAGCCTGGCCTACCCGCAACTGGCGCCGCTGCTGGATGCCAGCCAGGCAACAGTCGCCCAACTGGGCGGCTATGCGGTGCTGGCGGCACTGCTGGAGCAACTGCGCGGCGAGGCCGGGGCAGGCAACAGCCTGACCCTGGAGAATGGCCAAGGCTGGAACGGCAGTGGCCTGGCCTACCTGACCCAGGGCGAAAGCGGGGTGCAGGGCAGCCAACTGCTGGGCACAGAAGCGCGGGTCAGCAGTGACGAGCGTGTGCTGTGGCCACAACGCAGCACAGGGCTTTATCGCCAGGCGGGTGCAATTACCCTGGGCGCTGGCCTGGCGGACGGGCAGCGCCAGGCCCTGGGCCTGGACGCCTTGCACGTCTTCGAGCGCGGCGGCGCCCGAATTGCCGTGGTCGGCGTGACCGACCCCTACGCCCAGGACCAGAAAGCCTCTCTCAAACAGTGGTACCAGTCACTTCAGCCGGTGTTCGAGCAGGCCCGGCGCGAGGCCGACCTGGTGGTGGCCATGGCCGATGTCGGCACCGGCCCCGGCCTGTGGCTGGCTGAACGGGTGCCACAAATCGATGTGCTGTTGTGCGCCCGTGGCCAAGACCTGTGGCCGGCGCCCGTCGAAGTGACCCAGGCCAGTGGTCGCCGTGTACCGGTGCTGTTTGCCGGTTGTCGGGGCAGCGGTGCTTTCCGCCTGCGCTGCCAGCGCGTGGCTGGGTTGTGGCAGTTCGACGGGCGTTTCTTCCCGGCCTTTGAACAACAACTGGCGCCTGCCGCGCAGCTGCGTGTCGGGCCATTGCAGGCAGCGCTGCGCCAGCAACGTGCCGGCCACGCGGCGTGGCTCGATCAACCGCTGGCCCGCGCGCCACAGGCCTTGTGGCGCCGCGATACCCGTGGCGGCAGCTGGGACCGCCTGCTGCATCAAGCCTTGGCCGATGGCAGCGGCATGCCCGTGCTGTTGCCGGGCCTGCGTTATGACTACCCGCTGCCGGCAGGCGCGTCAATCACGCGCGAACACCTGATCAGCCTCACCGGTGGCTACCCGGCACCGGTGGTCGAAGCGCCAGCCCGGCAAGTGGAACAAGTGCTGGAAAACGCGGCAGAGCAACTGTTCGGCGACCCTCTACTGCTGGACAACAGCCAGGACCTGCCGCGCTGGCAGGGGCAGGCCTGGGGTGTCAGCTACAGCCCTCAAGGCAAGCGCATCTCTGGGCTGGAGCCGGTGCAGGGCCTGTGCCGCACCTTCGGCCTGCAGTTTGAAAGCCAGGCCGGCGAACCCTTGTGGCAGCGGGTCGAAGCCTGGCTCGCCCGCCAGCGTGGCGACTGGCAACTGGCGCCGCTGCAACTGCCCGAAGTGCGTTACGTACAGGGGCACCCGGGCTGGCACCCACGGCAGTTGGCCTCGTGACACTCGCCTCGCGCATTTTCACCGGTGCCGGTCTGACCCTGGCCGGCTGGCTGGCCGCCCAGTGTGTGCTGCAACTGAGCCGCCAGCCGCAACCGGCCATGGCGCCGACGGTCGCCGTCAGCCCGCTGCCCGGGTTGATGGTCGGCCACTGGCAAGTGCCCATCGACGACGGCGCCATCGTTATTACCCGCCTGCCATTGCACTACCTTGGCGGCCTCAGGGCGCAGCCGCTGTCCTCTAGTGTGGTGGTGCTGCGTTACGGCGAGCAGGTACGCACCCTGGCCCGTGGTCAACGCCTGGCACCGGGGATCGTGCTACAGGACATCGACACCGATGGCCTGATTTTCAACAACCAGGGGCGGCGTGAACGCCTGCCCTGGCCGCCACGCCCCGTCGTGACCGGCTTCAAGCGGCAAGGATGAACGATGCCTGTTAGATATTGCATGGCCGCCATGCTGAGCCTGGCCCTGGCCGTTGGCCTGCCTGAGGCCCGCGCCGAAGAACCGGTTTTCGATGAAAATGGCACGCCCATGTACGAGGTGAACTTCGTCGACACCGAGCTGGGCGAGTTCATCGACAGCGTGTCGCGCATCACCGGCACCACCTTCATCGTCGACCCCCGGGTCAAAGGCAAGGTCACCGTGCGCACCGTCGACCTGCACGACGCCGATGCCATCTACGACATTTTCCTGGCGCAGTTGCGCGCTCAGGGCTATGCCACCGTCGACCTGCCCAACGGCAGCGTGAAGATCGTCCCCGACCAGGCCGCGCGCCTGGAACCGGTGCCGGTGGAAGCCGGTGGGCAGCAGGGGGAGGGCAGCGACAGCGTGGCCACCCGCGTATTCAATGTGCGCAACGCCGCCAGCGAGCAGGTGCTGGGCATCCTCAAACCGTTGATCGACCCACGGGTCGGGGTGATCACCCCGTACCCGGCTGCGCACCAGCTGGTGGTCACCGACTGGCGCAGCAACCTCGACCGCATCGCCAGCCTGCTGCGCCAGCTCGACCGCCCGCAAGAGGCGCCGAGCAATGGCAGCACCCAGGTGATCTACCTGCGCCATGCCAATGCCGGTGAAGTGGTCAAGGTGTTACGCGGGCTCAGCCAGGAAGGTGCGGTGCCGGCTGAAGGGGCGGTTGAAGGTGAGGGCAAGGACAGGCCCGTGGTGGCTACCAGCGGTGGCCCGGGCATTCGCCTGGAATACGAAGAAGGCACCAACGCCGTGGTCATGGTCGGGCCCGACAGCGAGCTGGCCGCCTACCGCGCCATCGTCGAACAGCTGGACATCCGCCGTGCCCAGGTAGTGGTGGAGGCGATCATCGCCGAGGTATCCGACAGCAGCGCCCAGGAGCTGGGCGTGCAGTGGTTGTTCGCCGACGAAAAATTCGGAGCCGGCATCGTCAACTTCGGCAGCAACGGGGTGAACATCGCCAACATCGCCGGGGCTGCTGCCGGTGGCGACAACGAAGCGCTTGGCGACTTGTTGTCCGCAACGACCGGCGCCACGGCGGGCATTGGCCATTTCGGCGGCGGGTTCAACTTCGCCATGCTGGTCAATGCGCTAAAGGGCAAGAGCGGTTTCAACCTGCTGTCCACGCCAACCCTGCTGACTCTGGACAACGCCGAGGCGTCGATCCTGGTCGGCCAGGAAGTGCCCTTCGTCACCGGCTCGGTCACGCAAAACAACGCCAACCCGTACCAGACCATCGAGCGCAAAGAGGTCGGGGTGAAGTTGCGTATCAAGCCGCAGATCAACATCGACAACAGCGTACGCCTGGACATTGTCCAGGAAGTGTCGTCGATTGCCGAGTCCAGCGCCGCCAGCGACGTCATCACCAACAAGCGCGAGATCAAGACCAAGGTCATGGTCGAAGACAATGGCCTGGTCATTCTTGGCGGCCTGATCAGCGACGAGTTGAGCACCAGCAACCAGCGCGTGCCACTGCTCGGCGATATCCCTTACCTGGGCCGGCTCTTCCGTTCCGATGCCAGCAAAAACACCAAGCAGAACCTGATGGTGTTCATCCGCCCGCGCATCCTGCGCGACGGCCCGAGCCTGGCCGGGTTGAGCGAAGACAAATACCGCACCTTGCAGCAGACAACCCCGCTGCAACTGCCGGACCTTGCAGAGGGCACACCGCTGTTGCAGGTATTCCCCTCCAGCCGCGCGCGCCTCGAAGGCGGTGCCTGGTGATGCTGCCGTATCGCCTGGCACGGCAGAGCGGCGTGGCCATTGCCACGACTGAACAGGGCTGGCAGCTGTGGCTGCGGCCCGATGCCGACAGCGCCCAGTTGCAGGAGCTGCTGCGGGTACATGGCCAGCCCAGCCAGCTTGAGTACCTGGAACCTGCCGTGTTCGACGAGCGTCTCGGCCAGCTGTACCAGGCGGTTGATGGCGCCACTGAAGCGCTGATTGAAGGCATCGGCGATCAGGTCGACCTGGACAGCCTGATGAGCGAGATGCCGCAGATCGAAGACCTGCTGGAAAGCGATGACGAAGCCCCGGTAATCCGACTGATCAACGGCCTGTTCGGCCAGGCCCTGCGCCTGCGCGCCTCGGACATCCACATCGAAACATTCGAGCAAAGCCTGGTGGTGCGCCTGCGGGTCGATGGTCACCTGCGCGAAGTGCTGCGCCCGCCGCGTGCGCTGTCGGCCATGCTGGTGTCGCGGATCAAGGTCATGGCGCGCCTGGATATCGCCGAGAAGCGCCAGCCCCAGGACGGGCGCATTACCCTGCGCGCGGCAGGGCGCGAGGTGGATGTGCGGGTTTCCACCTTGCCCGGTATCCATGGCGAGCGCGTGGTCATGCGTGTGCTCGACAAACAGGCCAGCTTGCTTGCACTGGGCAACCTGGGCATGCCGCCTGCGGTGTTGCAGGGGCTGCGCAGTTGCCTGGCGCGGCCCAACGGTATCGTGCTGTCCACCGGCCCGACCGGTTCGGGCAAAACCACCACCCTGTACGCCAGCCTCAACAGCCTCAACGATGGCAGCCGCAACATCCTTACCGTCGAGGACCCGGTGGAGTACGCCATCGCCGGCATCGGCCAGACCGCCATCAACCCGCGTGCGGGGCTGACCTTCGCCAGCGGCCTGCGCGCGATCCTGCGCCAGGACCCGGACGTGATCATGCTCGGTGAAATCCGTGACCAGGAAACCGCGCAGATCGCCGTGCAGGCCAGCCTGACCGGGCACTTGGTGCTGTCCACTTTGCACACCAACAGTGCCGTGGGTGCGGTGACCCGCCTGCGCGACATGGGCATCGAACCGTTCCTGATCGCCTCGTGCCTGCGCGGTGTGCTGGCCCAGCGCCTGGTACGGCGCTTGTGCAGTTGCGCCGTGGCGCAGCCGTTGCAAGCTGCCGAGCGTGACCTGTGGCCGGAACTGGCGGCGCTGGGCAGCAGCTACCACGCGGTGGGCTGCGAGCAGTGCCAGGGCAGCGGCTATGTCGGGCGCCTGGGCCTGTACGAATTCATCGAACTGGATACCGGGCTGATCGGCTTGCTGTATGACGGCGCCAGTGAACTGGCCATGCAGGACTACCTGGCCGGGCGCCGGCAGAGCCTGGTGGCGATGGCCAGCGACTGCCTGGCCCGTGGCGAGACCAGCCTGGCCGAAGTGCTGCGCGTGGTGCAGGGCTAAGCCATGCCGACCTATCGCTACCTGGCCGTCGACCTCACCGGCAAGACCCGCAAGGCCAGCCTGCAAGCTGACAGCGAACGCCATGCGCGCCAGCTGCTACGCGAGCAGGGCCTGTTTGCCCGCCAGTTGCAGCGCCAGGACACCGGTAACCGGCAACCCCGGCGCCAGCGCCTGAGCCGCGCCCAGCTGTGTGAGCTGACCCGTCAGCTGGCTACGCTGACCGGGGCTGGCATCCCCTTGGTCGATGCCCTGGCCACCCTTGAACGCCAACTGCGCCAGCCTGCCCTGCACAGTGTGCTGGTGGCCCTGCGCGGCTCGCTCGCCGAAGGCCTGGGCCTGGCCCGCAGCCTGGCGCGCCAGGGGGCGCCATTCACAGGCTTGTACTGCGCGCTGGTCGAGGCCGGCGAACGTTCCGGGCGCCTGGCACAGGTCCTTACGCGGCTGGCCGATCACCTTGAGCAGGTACAACGGCAACAACACAAGGCCCGTACCGCGCTGATCTATCCCACCGTATTGATGGGCGTATCGCTTGCCGTGGTCATCGGCCTGATGACCTTTGTCGTGCCCAAGCTCACCGAGCAGTTTGCCCACGCCGGGCAGAGCCTGCCGCTGATAACCGCGTTGCTGATCGGCCTGAGTCAGGGGCTGGTGCAGGCCGGGCCCTGGTTGCTGGGGCTGGTATTGATGCTTGGCGTGATCGGCAGCTGGTTGCTGCGCAAGCCGCACTGGTGCCTGCGCCGCGACCAGTTGCTGCTGCGCTTGCCGCGGATCGGCGGCCTGCTGCAGGTGCTGGAAAGCGCACGCCTGGCACGCAGCCTGGCGATTCTCAGCGGCAGTGGTGTAGCCCTGCTCGAAGCCTTGCAAGTGGCCACCGAAACCGTCGGCAACCGGCGCATCCGCCTGGCCATGGAGCAGGTGCGCCAGCAAGTGCAGGGCGGCACCAGCCTGCACCGTGCGCTGGATGGCAGCCAGCAATTCCCGCCGCTGCTGGTGAACATGGTCGGCAGCGGCGAGGCCAGCGGCACCCTGGCCGACATGCTCGAGCGCGTGGCCGACGACCAGGAACGCGGCTTTGCCCGCCAGGTGGATACCGCCATGGCGTTGTTCGAACCCCTGATGATCCTGGTGATGGGCGCCGTGGTGCTGTTCATCGTGCTGGCGGTGCTGCTGCCGATCATGCAACTCAACCAGGGCCTGCAACTGTGAATACAAGGAGTACTGCCATGCAGCATCGACGTAACCGTCAGCACGGTTTCACCCTCATGGAAATCATGGTGGTGATCTTCATCATCGGGCTGCTGATCGCCGTGGTCGCGCCCAGCGTGCTGGGCAACCAGGACAAGGCCATGAAGCAGAAGGTGATGGCCGACCTGGCCACCCTGGAGCAGGCACTGGATATGTACCGGTTGGACAACCTGCGCTTTCCCAGCAGCGAACAGGGCCTGGCCGCACTGGTGAAAAAGCCCAGCCAGGAACCGCTGCCACGAGCCTGGCGCAGTGACGGCTATGTGCGTCGCCTGCCGGAAGACCCGTGGGGCACCCCGTACCAGTACCGCATGCCCGGTGAGCATGGCCGGGTTGATGTGTACTCGCTGGGTGCCGATGGCCAGCCGGGCGGCGAAGGTCAGGATGCCGACCTGGGTAACTGGGCGCTTTAACGGTGCGCCGTCAGCGGGGCTTCAGCCTGATCGAGTTGCTGGTGGTGCTGGCCATCGCCGGCCTGATGACCGGCCTGGCGGTGGCCGGGCTTGGCAGCAGCCAGGCCGGTGTCGATCAGGCGCTGCAACGCCTGGCCAGCGAAACAAGGGCCCAGGCGGCGCTGGCCCGGCATGCCGGGCAACTGCGTGGGCTGCGCTGGAATGGCCAACGCCCGGAGTTCGTGCGGCGAGAGGGGAATGTCTGGGTGGTCGAAGCGGTCGGGCCTGGCGACTGGCCCAAGGGCCTGCACCCGGACTGGCCCGCCAACCCTCAGCCGCAGTTGCTGTTCACCCCGCATGGCTGGGCGCAGCCGGGCAGCGTGCGCTGGCGCTGGGCCGATGGCAGCCAGCAATGGGCCTGGGGCCGCGACGGCCGCTTGCAGGTGGCGGTTGCGCCATGAAGCACCGTCAGCGTGGCTTCACCTTGCTGGAGGTAACCGTGGCCCTGGCCATCGCCGCCGTGCTGGCGGTGATCACCAGCCAGGTCCTGCGCCAGCGCCTGGCTGTGCAGCACAACCTGCAACAACACCGCCTTGGTCTGCTGTGTGCCCGTGAACTGCAAACACGCTTCGCCGTCGAGCAATTCTGGCCTGCGGCCAATCAGGTGAACGGTGAATTGAGCCAGGGTGGTCAGTTGTGCCATTGGCAATTGCAACTGCGCCGTACTGGCGTGCGCGACCTGCGCCGTGGCGAACTGCAAATGTTCGCCGACCGCGACCAGTGGGTGCCACTGGGGCAGTACACCGTGTTTCTGGAGCGCCCATGACTGACAGAAATCGTGAGGCTTGCACGATACCTGTGGGAGCGGGCATGCCGATGCGTCGAACCGCCGCGAATCAGACGACTCGGTGGATGGCACCGGCTATGCCGGTGTTCGCGGGCGCGCCCGCTCCCACAGGGGGCAGTGTCTCCAGCAGCAGAGAGTACGGCCCATGAAAAACCGCCAGGCAGGCCTGACCCTGATCGAACTGATGGTCGCCCTGGCCCTGACTGTCTTGCTCGGCATCATGCTCGCTGCGTTGGTCAATGGCTGGCTGAAAGTGCGTGAGCGCCTGCAGGTGAGCACTCAGGAAACCTCCGTGCTGGACTTCTGCCTGGCCCTTGAGCGGCGTTTCGACAGCCCGGTGCTGCGCCGCGTCTACGATCAGCGCCTGCCCTTGGCCAGCCGCTGGCTGGACTGGCAACCGGCAAGCAACCAATTGCAGTGGGTGGCCAGCACCGGCCTGCCGGAAGCCGAAGGGGGCTCGCGCCTGCAGCGTCAGCGTTTGCGCTTCGAGGCCCGTGAGCAGCGCCTGCTGCTTGAAAGCTCGGCCGACCTGTACGCCGCCGTTGCACCGCGCTGGGTGCAGCGTGAGCGGCTCGACCGGGTCGGCGCCATGAATATTCTTTACTACCAGGGCGGCCGCTGGCTGGCCTGGCCTTCTGACCAGCCTGCGCACCCCGGCCGTGGCGTGCGCCTGGAACTGCAGCGTGATGGAGCACCCTATGTCTGCACCTTCGCCCTCCCGTGGGGGCGCTCATGAAAACTGAATGGCGACGGCGTGCATCGGCCCAACCGTGGTTGTTACTGCGCCCGGGTGTGGTCTGGCACTGGGCGCTGGTGGAGGGCGGCATCGTGCAAAGCCAGGGGCAGGGTGAACCACCGGCCAACCTGCAAGGCCGGGTTGCCCTGATTCTGCCGGCCGAAGCCTGCAGCGTCTTCCACGTGCCCGCGCCACCCGGGCTCAAACGTGAGGAGTGGCCATTGTTGCTCGAAGACCACTTGCTACAGCCAGCAGACGAGGTGACCTGCGCCTGCCTGGCCCGTCAGCCCGGGCACCTTCGCTTGCTGGTGGTGGCGCGTCAGCAACTGGACGACTGGCGCGGGCAGTGTGCCGCGTGGGGATGGCAGGTAGAGCGCTGCTGGGCGGAGTTGCAGTTGCTGCCACGCCCTGACGCCGGCACCGCCTGGCAATGGCAGCGCACGCCTGGCATGTCCTTGTACAAAGGGCTGACCGAGGACGAACAGGAGCATTGGCTGGCGTGGCCGCAAGCACTCGGTGAGGCGCCGCAGCAACCGTGGGCACACCTGCAAAGCGTGCCGCTGAGTGGCGACTGGCCAGGCACGCTGGCGCCGCTCGACGCGATGCCCGGCTTGTTCGAGCCCACACGCAAGGCGCTTTCGTTGCCCGTCGTTTCACGCCCGCAGCAACGACTGCTGGCAGCCTGCCTGGTCCTGGCGGCTGTCTGGGGCGGGCTGTGGTTGAGCCAGCAATGGCGCCAGGCGCAACTCTGGCGCGCCCAGGTCATTGCCGTGACGGGCGAGCAGGCCAGTCCACGGCACGCCGCGCAGGCGCTCAAACGCCTGCGCGAAAGCGTGCTTCAACAGCAAGTACGCACCCGTCAGCTCGAAGATCTGCAGGCAGCATTGCAGGGCTGGCTGCATGATCACCCCGGTTTGCGCCTGCAAGCGGTGCGCTTCGATGGCCAGCGCTGGCACCTGCGGCTCGAGGGCGACGGTGCTGCGCCACCTTGGCAAGACATGGCCAACGCTGCCGGTGCTGCCGTACAGGTGCAAGACGGCGAAGTGGTCTTCGACTTGGGAGCCGCCGTATGACCCGGGACTGGATGCAGCGTCACCGGCTGACGTTCGCCTGGCTGCTGATTATTGGGTTGCTGACCTTTCTGGCCCTGCGCGAGGGCTTGGCGCAATGGCGCGAGCTCAGCCAGTGGCGGGGGCTGGCAGAACAAGCCGCCAGCCTGCAGGGCGGCCAGGGCTTGAGCCTGGAGCGTCTGAAGCAGTCGGCCGAGGCACGGCAGGTCGCACTGGCCGAGGTCGATGCGCAAGGCAAGGCCTGGCAACTGCGTGGCCAGGTGGCCGATGAGCGGGTGCTGCAAGGCTGGTTGCAGTCCTTGCAAGAAGAAGGCGTAACGCTGTTGCAATGGGGGCTGGAGCAGGACGGCAAGGCGTTGCGCTTCGACCTGATGGTGCAGCCATGAGCCGTAAAGGTGTGGCGTGGGTGCTGCTGGTTTTTGGCCTGACCTTGCTGGTTGAGCTCCCCGCCGCCTGGGTGGCTCGCGTGGCCGGTCTGCCAGTGCGTGATGCCACTGGCAGCGTGTGGCAGGGGCAAGCACAACAGTTGGGGCCAGTGGGGCCACTGCGCTGGTCGGTGCAGCCTTTGCGCTTGCAGGCGACGGCGCAGGTGGGCTTCCAGGGGCAGGCCTGGCAGTTGCGCGCCGAGGGCTGGCCGTGGAAGTGGAAGCTGGAGGCAAAGCCGATGGTTGCCCAGGCCACGCTGGTCACGGATTACCGCCTGGCTGGGCTGTGGCAGGGCGCGGTACGCATACAGGGAGCGGGGCGGCAGTGCCTGGGCAGTGAAGGCCGGGTAACGGTCAACGACCTGGCGTTCAGCGCGCCGTGGTCACTGGGCCTGGGGGAAGGCTGGCTGGAAATCGACTGCCGCAGTGGCTGGCGCCTGCGTGGCCAACTGGCGCAGCAGGGGCAGCATCAGCTGTCTGTGGATGCCGACCTGCCAGGACGGCAGGCCAAGGTGGTGTTCGAGCTGCAACCGGAGGCGGCGTTGACGCCCTTGTTGCGGGGCGCACAGTGGTTGGGGCCGCAGGCGTTGGTAGGGCAGAAGGAGCTGCGGTGGTAGTGTTTGCCGTGGCCCTTTCAGCGCCTGTGCGATCGAGCGCCGCCCGCGCGGCGCTTCGCGGGGCAAGCCCGCTCCCACATTTGTTGCAACGTGGCCATGCCTGTGGGAGAGGCGCTGTCAGCCTTGGTGGATGTCTTGAGACGTGTGGGGCGGCAGCAGCGACAGTCGGGAAATCAAGTCGGTCCCACAACGCTGGCAACCATGGCCTGACAGGCGTGGCACGTTGCAACAAATGTGGGAGCGGGCTTGCCCCGCGAAGCGCCGCGCGGGCGGCGCTCGATCTCACAGGCGCCATCACCGTCACGCCTTACGCTAGGGCCGAATCTCGATCAGCGTGCCATCGCGCACCAATTCCCACACTTCCTGCATGTCGCGGTTACGCATGGCAATGCACCCGTCGGTCCAGTCCAGGGTATGGAAGTACCACTCCGGGTACTCGTCGTTGAGCGGTGTGCCATGAATCATGATCATGCTGCCGGCACTCACCCCTTCGCGGGTGGCGCGGGCGGCGTCGCTGATGTTCGGGTAGTTGATGTGCATGGCCAGGTTGAAGCGGTCGCTCTGCTTGCGCCAGTCCAGCCAGTACAAACCCTCAGGGGTTTTCTTGTCGCCTTCACGTTCCTTGGCGCCCTTGGGCTGCTTGCCCAGGGAAATGCGGTAGGTTTTCAGCGGCTCGCCACGGCTGATCAGTTGCAGGCGGCGCTCGGACTTGATCACCAGCACCTTGTCGATCAGCGGTTGCATCGCCTGCTGCGAAGGCGACGGCGTTTGCGCTACCGGCACGGGCTTGCGGATGATGGTCTCGGTGAAGGCCGCCTGGGACACCGAGGTAACGCAAAGGCAGAAAAGGGCAAGCAACCAACGCATGTAACGGTATCCCTGAAGGCTTCTTCTAAGTAGAGGTCGAGGTCGAGACGTTCATCGGCGGCAGGTACTCATGGCCTATGGGGTAGTGCTGCCCGATGCGGTCGCGATAGTAGCATTCTAGTGTGCGTGTGACGGTGCGAAAAGCCAGCTCGCCCCACGGTATCTCATGTTGCTCGAACAACCGCACCTCAAGGCTTTCAACACCCACGGCAAAGTCCAGGTCCGCAAGTTCGGCGCGGAAGAACACATGCACCTGGTCGATGTGCGGCAAATCGAACAGCTGGTAAAGGCTCATCGGCCCGACCCGGGCGCAGGCCTCCTCGACAGTTTCGCGACGGGCGGCCTGGTCGAGGGTTTCGCCGTTTTCCATGAAGCCGGCGGGCAGGGTCCAGAAGCCGCGGCGTGGCTCGATGGCACGCCGGCACAGCAGCACCTGGCTGCCCCAGGTCGGCAGCACGCCCGCAACGATGTTTGGGTTCTGGTAATGGATGGTCTGGCAAGACTCGCAGACAAACCGCAGGCGGCTATCGCCTTCGGGAATCCGCTGAGTGACCGGCTGGCCACACGCGCTGCAGAATTTCATGTGAGGTTCCTTTTGTTCAAGGCTATCTTGGCGCGCCGGCAGGGCCGCCGCAAGCGCAGGGGCTTGGGTGCTTCGCGGCTTTGGTGCATCATGCAAGGCAGGCCTTGGATACGAGCGTGCGCAATGCTGGACGAGCTACTTCGCCGAATGAGCAACCACCAACCCGCATCACTGGAAACCGACCGGCGGTTCCCTGAAGCGGCGGTCCTTTTGCCCATTACCCGCAGCGAAGCGCCCGAACTGGTTCTGACCTTACGTGCCCAGGGCCTGTCTACCCATGGTGGCGAAGTGGCCTTTCCCGGTGGCCGACGCGACCCGGAAGACCCGGACCTGGTGTTCACCGCCCTGCGCGAAGCCGAAGAAGAAATCGGCCTGCCACCTGGGCTGGTGGAAGTAGTAGGCCCGCTCAGCCCGCTGATTTCGCTGCATGGCCTTAAAGTGACGCCATTCGTCGGGCTTATTCCCGACTTCGTCGAATACCGCGCCAACGATGCCGAAATCGCGGCAGTATTCACCGTGCCGCTGGAATTCTTCCGCCAGGACCCGCGTGATCATACCCACCGTATCGATTATCAGGGGCGCAGTTGGTACGTGCCCAGCTACCGCTATGGCGAATACAAGATCTGGGGGTTGTCGGCGATCATGATCGTCGAACTGGTCAACGTGCTGTTTGATGCCGGCATCAGCTTGCACCAGCCCCCTGAGCGTTACATCGAAATCTGAGCGGGGCCCACCCCGCCGTTTGCGTTCCAGCCTGAGGAGCATGCATGAAATACCGCCTGGGCGACCTGCGGGTCGAAAACCACCCCACCAGTTGGGCCGCACCCAATGCCACGCTGATCGGCAACGTACGCCTGCAGGCCAATGCCAGCGTGTGGTTTGGCGCAGTGTTGCGCGGCGATAACGAGCTGATCGATATCGGCGAAGGCAGCAACGTGCAGGATGGCACGGTGATGCACACCGACATGGGCTCACCACTGACCTTGGGCAAGGGCGTGACCGTTGGCCACAACGCCATGCTGCATGGGTGCACGGTGGGCGACTACAGCCTGGTGGGTATCAATGCGGTGATCCTCAACGGCGCACGCATTGGCAAGCACTGCATCATCGGCGCCAATGCGCTGATCGCCGAGGGCAAGGAAATCCCCGACGGCTCGCTGGTAATGGGCTCACCCGGCAAGGTAGTGCGTGAACTGACCGAGCAGCAGAAGCGCATGCTTGAAGCCAGTGCTGCACATTACGTGCACAATGCCCAGCGTTATGCCCAGGAGCTGGTGGTTGATGATGAGTAATGTCGTAGAGCGGCCGGTGGCCTCGCCGTGTGTGAGCATCTGCGCGCTGGACGAGCAGGATATCTGCACGGGCTGCCAGCGCACCGTGGCGGAGATTGGTCGCTGGGGGCGGATGGACAATGACGAGCGCCGCGCGGTGCTCAAGCTTTGCCATGAAAGGGCAGTAGAAGCCGGCCTCATTCTGCAGGCCTGACACGAATCCTGTGGGAGCGGGCGTGCCCGCGAAGCTGCCACCGCGGTATATGGCACCGGCTTCGCCGGTGTTCGCGGGCTCGCCCGCTCCCACAGGTACGGTGTCAGCCTTCAGGGCTACACAACAACCGTGGGCGCGGCGGGTCGCAGCCGCGCTTTACCCGCGAACAACCCAACGGTAACCTGTACGGCTTGCCCACAGACTACCCGCCATGTTCTATCTGATTGCCTATATAAGCAGCGTAGTGCTGATCAACTACGCCTTTTCCAGTGCCCCGCATCTGGACATCATCTGGTCCGCCTGGGGTGGCCTGGTGTTCATCCTGCGCGACATGGTGCAGACCCGCTTCGGCCACGGTGCCCTGGTCGCCATGCTGGTGGCGTTGGTGCTGTCCTATGTCACCTCGGAGCCGGCCATCGCCCTGGCCAGCGCCACCGCGTTCTTCATTTCCGAGCTGATCGACTGGCTGGTGTTCAGCATCACCCGCCGGCCGCTGCGCGACCGGCTGTGGCTCAGCTCGGCGCTGAGCATCCCGGTGGATACCTTCATCTTTTTCGGCATGATCGGCGCCCTGACCCCGGCGGTGATCGGCACCGCCATGGCGTCGAAGTTCGCCGGTGTCACTGCCGTGTGGCTGGCCATGGCATTTCGCGCCCGACGGGCTGCCGTCGCCGGTTGATGGTGTAGAATAGTGGTCCTTTTTCAGCGGGCGGCGCACAGCCTGGCGCGGCCCCGGACGCCTTCGAGGACCTGAAATGACCCGTATCGGAACCCCCTTGTCGCCCACCGCGACCCGTGTACTGCTGTGCGGCTGTGGCGAGTTGGGCAAGGAAGTGGTGATCGAGCTGCAGCGCCTGGGCGTCGAAGTGATCGCCGTCGACCGCTACGCCAATGCCCCGGCCATGCAGGTGGCGCATCGCAGCCACGTGGTCAACATGCTCGATGGCGTTGCCCTGCGCGCGGTGATCGAGGCCGAGAAGCCGCACTATATCGTCCCGGAAATCGAAGCCATCGCCACCGCCACCCTGGTCGAGCTGGAAAACGAAGGTTTCAACGTGGTGCCGACAGCCCGCGCCACGCAGCTGACCATGAACCGTGAAGGTATCCGCCGCCTGGCTGCTGAAGAGCTGGACTTGCCGACCTCGCCGTACCACTTTGCCGACACCTATGAAGACTACGCCAAGGCCGTGGCCGATGTCGGTTACCCATGCGTGGTCAAGCCGGTGATGAGTTCGTCGGGCAAAGGCCAGAGCCTGCTGCGCAGCGACGCCGACCTGCAGAAGTCGTGGGACTACGCCCAGGAAGGCGGCCGCGCCGGCAAGGGCCGGGTGATCGTCGAGGGCTTCATCGATTTCGAATACGAAATCACCCTGCTGACCGTGCGCCACGTCGGCGGCACCACCTTCCTGGAGCCGGTTGGCCACCGCCAGGAGAAGGGCGACTATCAGGAGTCGTGGCAGCCGCAGGCCATGAGCCCGAAAGCGCTGGCCGAGTCGCAGCGCGTGGCCAAGGCAGTCACCGATGCCCTTGGCGGTCGCGGCCTGTTTGGCGTGGAGTTGTTCGTGAAGGGCGACCAAGTGTGGTTCAGCGAAGTGTCGCCGCGCCCGCATGATACTGGCCTGGTCACCTTGATTTCCCAGGACCTGTCGCAGTTCGCCCTGCATGCCCGCGCCATTCTCGGCCTGCCGATTCCGGTGGTACGTCAGTTTGGCCCGTCGGCGTCGGCGGTGATCTTGCCGGAAGGCCAGTCGCAGCAGACCAGCTTCGCCAACCTTGGCGCGGCACTGAGCGAGCCGGATACTGCCATCCGCCTGTTCGGCAAGCCGGAAATCAATGGCACACGCCGTATGGGCGTGTGCCTGGCGCGTGATGAGTCGGTTGAAGCGGCGCGGGCCAAGGCTACCCGCGCTTCGCAGGCGGTCAAGGTCGAGTTCTGATCCGAGACCGTACGGGGCCGCGTTGCGGCCCATTCGCGGGACAAGCCCGCTCCCACAGATAAATCACCATGCCTGAGGCCTGTGATAATCCTGTGGGAGCGGGCTTGTCCCGCGAATGGGCTGCAAAGCAGCCCCCTGTTCACTCAAAGTGCGGTATTGCGGGTTTCTTTCAGGCACAGCACAGCAATCAGGCTGATCACCGCCGCCGCCGACACATATCCCCCCACCCAGCTCAACCCGCCCATGCTCACCAGCTTCTGGGCAAAGAACGGTGCCGCCGAGGCCCCGACAATCCCGCCCAGGTTGTACGCCGCCGAAGCCCCGGTATAACGCACGTGCGTCGGGAACAGTTCAGGCAGCAGTGCCCCCATCGGCGCAAAGGTCACACCCATCAGGAACAACTCGATAGCCAGGAACAGCGCCACGCCAGTGGTCGAGCCCGAAGTCAGCAGCGGTTCCATGGTAAAGCCCGAAGCCACCGCCAGCACACCGCCGACGATCAGCACTGGCTTGCGCCCGTAGCGGTCGCTGAGCCAGGCCGACAGCGGTGTGGCCAAGGCCATGAACACCACCGCGAAGCACAGCAGGCCAAGGAACGTCTCGCGGCTGTAGCCCAGTGTGGTCACGCCGTAGCTCAGCGAGAACACGGTTGAGATGTAGAACAGCGCATAGCACACCACCATCGCCGCGGCGCCCAGCAAGGTTGGCCGCCAGTGGCTGGCGAACAGTTCCACCACCGGCATTTTCACGCGCTCCTGGCGGGCAACGGCCTTGGCGAACACTGGGCTTTCTTCAAGCTTCAGGCGCACATAAAGGCCCACCAGCACCAGCGCCGCGCTGAGCAGGAACGGAATACGCCAGCCCCATTCGCGGAACTGCTCGTCGCTCAAGGTAAGGGCCAGGGTCAGGAACAGGCCGTTGGCAGCCAGGAACCCAATCGAAGGGCCCAGTTGCGGGAACATGCCGAACCAGGCGCGCTTGCCTTCCGGGGCGTTCTCGGTAGCCAGCAACGCTGCGCCACCCCATTCACCACCCAGGCCCAGGCCTTGGCCAAAGCGCAGCAGGCAAAGGATGATCGGCGCCCAGACGCCAATGCTCTCATAGCCCGGCAAAACGCCGATGGCCGTGGTGGAAACACCCATTAGCAGCAGCGAGGCCACCAGGGTCGACTTGCGGCCGATGCGGTCGCCAAAGTGGCCGAACAACGCCGAACCCAGTGGGCGAGCGAGGAAGGCGATGCCGAAGGTGAGGAAGGCCGCCAGCATTTGCGCGGTACCCGACCCGGACGGAAAGAACACCGGGCCAATCACCAGGGCAGCGGCGGTGGCGTAGACGTAGAAATCATAGAACTCGATGGCGGTGCCGATGAAGCTGGCAGTGGCTACCCGCGCAGGCGAGTTGACCGGTGCGGCAGGCGCTTCGGCATAGGTGCTGCTGGTTGTCATTAAGTAGGTCCCTAACAGTCTGGTCCAGCTCCATGGGCATGGCCCGCGACGGCGTGCTGAGCAAAGGGCAGGCACGGTTGAGCGGACGCCGGAGCGTTTTGTTGTTGTGTGCGCCCGACTGACGATAGCCCAAGGGGGGTAGGGGCGGGGCGGGCACTGTTCGGGGTGTTGAAGCAGGACCGCAGGGCGTGTCAGTGGAGCGGACTGGCCGTGGAACGCCGGGTGCGGGTAGCAGGCGTGGCGGCGGGGCTGGGTAAGCGTGACCCGAGTATAGCTAAGCTCTATACGAAAAGCCTTGATACTTGTTCATGCTGCGTTGAAAGCAGCCTCGGAATGCTCATGTACTCCAGTACACTCCGCTTCCTCGGCTGTTTTCGCCTTGCCTGACCTGCGTCTCAAGGCTTTTCGTACAGAGCTTATCGGGTCACGGTCCACACCAGTACCTTGCTGGCACAATTGTCCTCCGTTTCGAGGATTTCCAGGCGATAGCGGCCGATCTTCAGGCAAACGGCGCTTTCCGGGATGCTTTCCAGCGCTTCGGTCACCAACCCGTTGAGGGTTTTTGGCCCGCCGTCGCAGGGCAGGTGCCAGCCCAGGCTACGGTTGATTTCGCGCAGCGAAGCGTTGCCGTCGATGACAAAGGTGCCATCGGGCTGCGGGTGTACGTGGGGGTTTTCCAGGCTCTGTTCGTCCTCGAACTCGCCAACGATCTCTTCGAGGATATCTTCCAGGGTGACGATGCCCTGCACCTCGCCGTACTCGTCCACCACCACACCCAGCCGGCGCTGTTGCTTGTGGAAGTTCAGCAACTGCATTTGCAGGGGGGTGCTTTCCGGGACGAAATAGGGTTCGTAGCAGGCGCCGTGCAGTGCTTCCAGCGTCAGCTCGGCCTTGGGTAGCAGGTGGCTGATCAGCTTGGTGTTGAGGATTGCTTCAACCTGGTTGATGTCGTTGTGGTAGACCGGCAGGCGCGTGTGGCGGCTGACGATCAACTGCTCGATGATGCGTTCGATCGGCTCGTCGAGGTTGATGCCGTCCACTTCGTTGCGCGGGACCAGGATGTCGTTGACCGTGACCTTGTCCAGCGACTGCAGGCCGTCGAGCAGGCCGTGGCGGGCGGTTTCGTGCTCCTCGTCTTCGTCAAAGTCGTCGGCTTCCTGCGGGTGCAGGGCGACGGCCGTGGGCTGCACGCGGAACGGGCGCAGCAGCAGCTTGGCAAAACCGTCCAGCAGGCAGGCCGGCGGCTGCAGCAGGGCAAGGGGCACTTTCAGCAGGCTTGTACCGAGACTGACGCAAGCTTGCGGGTTACGCCGGGCCAAGCGCCGTGGCAGGTACTCGGCAAACACCAGCAAGGTGAAGGTGGCGGCCAGCCCTGCGAGCCAAAAGCCGTGTTCGCCGCTATGGCGCTGGCCCACCAGGCAGGCCAGCCCCAGTACCAGCAGCTTGCCCAGGCTGGCACACAGCACCAGGGCCTGTGCCGGGAGCACGGGGTTGCCGTCCTCGTGAGCGCGCAGCGTGCCATTGAGCTGCAGGCGGGCGGCATCCACCGTGGTAAACAGCGCCGACCACAGCAGCGCCAGTGCCAGGGTGCCGAATAACGGTGCGTACGGCAGTGTGTCCATGAGCGGCCGTCAGATATGCAGGATGAATTCGCGAACCAGCTTGCTGCCGAAATAGGCCAGCATCAGCAGGCAGAAACCGGCCAGCGTCCAGCGTATGGCCTTGTGGCCGCGCCAGCCCAGGCGGGTGCGGCCCCACAGCAGCACGCTGAACACCACCCAGGCGATACAGGCCAGCAAGGTCTTGTGTACCAGGTGCTGGGCAAACAGGTTGTCGAGGAACAGCCAGCCAGAGATCAGCGACAGCGACAACAGGCACCAGCCGGCCCAGAGGAAGCCGAACAGCAGGCTTTCCATGGTTTGCAGGGGCGGGAAGTTACGGATCAGCCCGGACGGGTGCTTGTTCTTCAGCTGGCGGTCTTGCAACAGCAACAGCAGCGACTGGAACACCGCGATGGTGAACAGCCCGTACGCCAGGATCGACAGCAGGATATGCGCGAGGATGCCCGGCTCTTCGTTGATCAGCGGTACGGTGCCAGGCGGCGCGAACTGCGCCAGCAGCGCGGTGACCGCACCCAGCGGGAAGAGCAGCACCAGCAGGTTTTCTACCGGTATGCGCAGGCTGGCCAGCAGGGTCAGGGTGATCACGGCCACGGCGATCAGGCTGGCGGCGCTGAAGAAGTCCAGGCTCAGGCCCAGCGGGGTGATCAGCTGGAAGTACAGCGCGCCGGCCTGGGCGAGCACCGCCACGGCACCCAGCAGAACAAGCAGGCGCTTGTCGGACTTGCGGCCCTGGGCCAGGTGCGAGCCCTGGTAGATGGCCGCAGCTATATATAGGCCGGCAGCGATCAGGTTGGGGATGAGGCTGGGAGAGGAGACCATAAGTCCTGGTTGGCGAGCCTTAAAGAGACGGAGTTTGGCATAGATTCCGCTGATCAAGGAAGACTGAAGGCTTGTGTCAGGGCATTCGCGGGCACGCCCGCTCCCACAGGTGCATCACAGGTCCGGAGCAGGGTGAAGATCCTGTGGGAGCGGGCGTGCCCGCGAAGAGGCCGGCACAGCCACCGAATATCCCCCAGGCCACCACCAAGGTGTGCGCCGCCGCCGCACTTCGCTATAATCGCCGCCTTGCTGTGCCCGGCGGGTGTGTATTTCCCCCAGGGTGCCTGACAAACCTCGGCTTTTACTGGGCCTGAAAGGATCACCATGTTCGAAAACCTGACCGACCGCCTGTCACAGACGCTGCGCCATGTCACCGGCAAGGCCAAGCTGACCGAAGACAATATCAAGGACACGCTGCGCGAAGTGCGCATGGCCCTGCTTGAGGCCGACGTTGCCCTGCCGGTGGTCAAGGATTTCGTCAACAGCGTCAAGGAACGTGCGGTCGGCACCGAAGTGTCGCGCAGCCTGACCCCGGGCCAGGCGTTCGTGAAGATCGTCCAGGCCGAGCTGGAAAGCCTGATGGGCGCGGCCAACGAAGACCTCGCGCTGAATGCTGCGCCGCCTGCCGTGGTGCTGATGGCCGGCCTGCAAGGCGCCGGTAAGACCACCACCGCCGGCAAGCTGGCGCGCTTCCTTAAAGAGCGCAAGAAAAAGAGCGTGATGGTGGTGTCTGCCGACGTCTACCGTCCGGCGGCGATCAAACAGCTGGAAACCCTGGCCAACGACATCGGCGTCACCTTCTTCCCGTCCGACATCAGCCAGAAACCGGTGGCCATTGCCGAAGCGGCCATTCGCGAAGCCAAGCTGAAGTTCATCGATGTGGTGATCGTCGACACCGCCGGTCGTCTGCACATCGACACCGACATGATGGACGAGATCAAAGCGCTGCACGCTGCGGTCAAGCCGATCGAAACCCTGTTCGTGGTCGACGCCATGACCGGCCAGGACGCCGCCAACACCGCCAAGGCCTTTGGCGAGGCCCTGCCGCTGACCGGCGTGGTGCTGACCAAGGTTGACGGTGATGCCCGTGGCGGTGCTGCGCTGTCGGTGCGTGCCATCACCGGCAAACCGATCAAGTTCATCGGTATGGGTGAGAAGACCGAGGCCCTTGAGCCGTTCCACCCCGACCGCGTCGCTTCGCGCATCCTCGGCATGGGTGACGTGCTCAGCCTGATCGAGCAGGCCGAGCAGACCATCGACAAGGCCAAGGCCGACAAGCTGGCCAAGAAGCTGAAGAAGGGCAAGGGCTTCGACCTTGAAGACTTCCGCGACCAGCTGCAGCAAATGAAGAACATGGGCGGCCTGGGCGGCCTGATGGACAAGCTGCCGAGCATCGGCGGGGTCAACCTGTCGCAGATGGGCAACGCTCAGGGTGCGGCCGAGAAGCAGTTCAAGCAGATGGAAGCGATCATCAATTCCATGACCCCGGCCGAGCGCCGCGACCCTGACCTGATCAGCGGTTCGCGCAAGCGCCGTATCGCCCTGGGTTCCGGTACCCAGGTGCAGGACATCGGCCGGTTGATCAAGCAGCACAAGCAAATGCAGAAGATGATGAAGAAATTCTCTGCCAAAGGCGGCATGGCCAAGATGATGCGCGGCCTTGGCGGCATGATGCCCGGCGGCGGCATGCCCAAGCTGTAAACAGACTCAGGTCAGTGGCGGCAACCTCGCCGCTGACCGGAACCCGCTTCGGCGGGAACACCGCCGCCTCTATGAGGCGGCTTAATAGCAGATCAGCAGGCTGGCCTTTTTATCTGAAATAAAAAGGCATTTGCAAATGTCCGTATATTCCTTGAGAATATGCGGCCTTTCGGGCACCCGTGTGCCCGCTGTGCCTCATGATTTGCAGCACCGACTACAGGAACGATGTTCAATGCTTACCATTCGTCTTGCCCGTGGCGGCTCCAAAAAGCGCCCGTTTTACCAACTGACCGTAACCGACTCGCGTAACCCGCGTGACGGCTCCCACATCGAACAGGTTGGCTTCTTCAACCCGGTCGCCCGTGGTCAGGAAGTTCGTCTGTCCGTTAAACAAGACCGTGTTGCTCACTGGCTGAGCATCGGTGCACAGCCGTCTGAGCGTGTTGCTCAGCTGCTGAAGGAAGCTGCCAAGGCTGCTGCCTGAATAGTATGAACGCGACGCCAGAAAAGGCTGACGACCTCATCGTCGTTGGCAAGATTTTTTCGGTTCACGGCGTTCGCGGCGAGGTGAAGGTGTATTCCTTTACCGATCCGGTTGAAAACCTGTTGGATTATCCACGCTGGACGCTTCGGCATGAAGGCAAGGTAAAGCAGGTCGAGCTGGTCAGCGGTCGTGGCTCCCCAAAGGGCCTGGTCGTGAAGCTGAAAGGCCTCGAGGATCGTGATGAAGCCCGTCTTCTGAGCGGTTACGAAATCTGCATTGCGCGGAGCCTTTTGCCCAACCTGGCAGCAGATGAGTACTACTGGTACCAGTTGCAGGGCCTGAAGGTCATCAACCAGGACGAACAACTGTTCGGCAAGGTCGATCACCTGTTGGAGACCGGTGCGAACGATGTAATGGTGGTCAAGCCCTGCGCAGGCAGCCTGGATGATCGCGAGCGTCTGTTGCCCTATACGGCGCAATGCGTGCTCAACATCGACCTGGAAGCAGGCGTGATGCGGGTTGAATGGGACGCGGACTTCTAAACGATGGGTAACCTTCGCGTAGACGTCATCACGTTGTTCCCCGAGATGTTCTCGGCCATCACGGAGTACGGCATTACCAGCCGCGCGGTGAAACAGGGGTTGCTTCAGGTAACTTGCTGGAACCCGCGGGACTACACCACAGATCGTCACCATACGGTAGATGATCGGCCGTTTGGCGGTGGTCCGGGGATGGTGATGAAAATCAAGCCTCTGGAAGATGCGCTGGCCAGTGCCAGGCAAGCGACCGGAGCAACGGCAAAGGTAATCTACCTTTCGCCACAAGGCCGCAAGCTGGATCAGCAAGCGGTCAAAGGCTTGGCCGAACAGGAATCTTTGATCCTGATCGCCGGCCGTTATGAAGGCATTGACGAGCGTTTTATTGATGCTTATGTCGATGAAGAGTGGTCGATTGGCGACTATGTGCTTTCCGGTGGTGAGCTACCGGCCATGGTACTGATCGATGCGGTTACACGGCTGCTGCCCGGAGCTTTAGGGCATGTAGGCTCGGCGGAGGAAGATTCCTTCACCGATGGCTTGCTGGATTGCCCGCACTACACCCGACCTGAGGTGTATGCGGATCAGCGTGTTCCCGACGTGTTGCTAAGTGGCAACCATGCACATATCCGGCGATGGCGGATGAAGCAGTCCCTTGGTAGGACCTTCGAACGACGCGCCGATCTTCTGGAAAGTCGCTCACTTTCTGGAGAAGAGAAAAAGCTGCTCGAGGAATACCTCCGCGAGCGGAACGATAGTTAACGTATCGATGGTGGATCACGTTTGTCCACCTTAGGAGCACAGCATGACTAACAAAATCATCCAGCAGCTCGAAGCAGAGCAGATGAGCAAGGAAATCCCTACCTTCGCACCAGGCGACACCGTTGTCGTACAGGTTAAAGTGAAGGAAGGTGAGCGTTCCCGTCTGCAGGCGTTCGAAGGCGTTGTTATCGCCAAGCGTAACCGCGGTCTGAACAGCGCCTTCACCGTGCGCAAGATCTCGAGCGGCGTTGGTGTTGAGCGTACCTTCCAGACCTACAGCCCGCAAATCGACAGCCTGGCCGTGAAACGTCGTGGTGACGTGCGTAAAGCCAAGCTGTACTACCTGCGCGACCTGTCCGGCAAAGCCGCTCGCATCAAGGAAAAACTGTCCTGAGTACAGTTTGCCCGGTGGCCCAGGCCGCCTAGCGAGAAAAAAGCAGCCTTCGGGCTGCTTTTTTGCGTTTTGAACCTTCCAAAGGTGTGATTGCCATGACTACCCGAGACCAGGAAATCCAGCGCCGTACCGAGCTGTCGGTGACCCGCGTGACCAAGGCGGTATTCCCCAATACCACCAACCACCACAACACCCTGTTTGGCGGCACTGCCCTGGCCTGGATGGACGAAGTGTCGTTTATCGCCGCCACGCGCTTCTGCCGCCTGTCGCTGGTGACCGTGTCCACCGACCGCATCGACTTCAAGCACCCGATCCCGGCGGGTTCGATCGTCGAGCTGGTGGGTTCGGTGGTCAAGGTCGGCAACACCAGCTTGCAGGTACAGGTGGATGTGTTTGTCGAGAACATGTACCTGGACGGCCGTGAGCGGGCGATTCATGGGGTGTTCAGCTTTGTCGCCATCGACGAGGACAAGCGCCCGGTGCCCGTGTTGCCCCAGGCTTGATGTTTCCTGCGCTGGCCTCTTCGCGGGCACGCCCGCTCCCACAGGTACTGCACAGCATTCAGATTCTGTGGAGAACCCTGTGGGAGCGGGCGTGCCCGCGAAAGGGCCGGTACAGACAACCTGTGAGCTGCTGTGAAACACTAGCCCCACCTACAACACCCAGCAGCCCAGAATGCCCGCCCTAGACCACCCCCTGATCGACCAGTTCCTCGACGCCCTGTGGCTGGAAAAAGGCCTGTCCGACAACACCCGCGTGTCCTATCGCAGCGACCTGGCTTTGTTCAACGGTTGGCTGCAGGAGCACTCGGTCAGCCTGCCCGACGCCGGCCGCGATCTGATCCTCGACCACCTCGCCTGGCGCCTCGATCAAGGCTACAAGCCACGTTCCACGGCACGCTTTCTGTCGGGCCTGCGCGGTTTTTTCCGCTACCTGCTGCGGGAAAAGCTGGTGGCGATCGACCCGACCCTGCAAGTCGACATGCCGCAACTGGGTAAGCCACTGCCCAAGTCGCTGTCCGAAGCCGACGTCGAAGCCTTGCTGCAAGCCCCGGACCTGGGTGAAGCCATCGGCCAGCGCGACCGCGCCATGCTCGAAGTACTATACGCCTGTGGCCTGCGTGTAACCGAGCTGGTCAGCCTGACCCTTGACCAGGTCAACCTGCGCCAGGGTGTGGTGCGGGTAATGGGCAAAGGCAGCAAGGAGCGCCTGGTGCCCATGGGGGAAGAAGCGGTTGTGTGGCTGGAGCGCTACCAGCGCGATGGCCGTGCCGAACTGCTCAATGGCCGCCCCAGCGACGTGCTGTTCCCCAGTCAGCGCGGCGAGCAGATGACCCGCCAGACCTTCTGGCACCGCATCAAGCACTATGCGCGCGTTGCCGGCATCGACAAAGCGCTGTCGCCGCACACCTTGCGCCATGCCTTCGCTACCCACCTGCTCAACCACGGCGCCGACCTGCGCGTGGTGCAGATGCTGCTTGGCCACAGCGACCTGTCGACCACCCAGATCTACACCCACGTTGCCAAGGCCCGCCTGCAGCAGTTGCACGCACAGCACCACCCGCGTGGATGAATGTTTTTCATGTTCCGCCGACTGGTCCTTGCCAGCCCCTTCACCAGGGGTGCGATGTGGTAGGCTTGGGCGGTTTGCACCAAGGGCCGCACGGCCACCGCGTATTTTTCGCAGGTGGCGCCCCCCGGCCCCTGTCCGCCTTCAGGAGTTCCCATGCGCGTGACCCAGTTTTTCGCCGCCGCCGCGTTGGCGTTGGCCAGTACTTTTGCCGTTGCTGCGGCAACCGACAGCAATGCCGGTGCCGAGCAGGCCATCCGTAAATCGTTGCAAAACCTTGAGCTGGACGTGCCCGTCGAAAGCGTGGCCAGCAGCCCGCTGAACGGCCTGTATGAAGTCAAGCTGCAGGGCGGCCGCGTGCTGTACGCCAGCGCCGACGGCCAGTTCGTGATGCAGGGCTACCTGTTCCAGATCCAGGACGGCAAGCCGGTCAACCTCACCGAAAAAACCGAGCGCCAAGGCGTCGCCAAGCTCATCAACGGCATTCCAGCCGCCGAGATGGTGGTTTATCCTGCCAAGGGCGAGACCAAGTCGCACATCACCGTGTTCACCGACACCACCTGCCCGTACTGCCACAAGCTGCACGCCGAAGTGCCCGAACTGAACCGCCGCGGTATCGAAGTGCGCTATGTCGCCTTCCCGCGCCAGGGGCTCGGCTCGCCGGGTGACCAGCAGTTGCAGGCGGTGTGGTGCTCCAGCGATCGCCGTGGGGCGATGGACAAGATGGTCGAAGGTGAAGAGATCAAGGCCGCCAAGTGCGCCAACCCGGTCGGCAAGCAGTTCCAGCTGGGCCAGTCGATCGGCGTCAATGGCACGCCGGCCATCGTGCTTGAAAGCGGCCAGGTGATTCCGGGCTACCAGCCGGCACCGCAGGTCGCCAAGCTGGCACTTGCCAAGTAATCCAATTCAGTACGCCGTCGTCATGGGGTGACGGCATGTTTCACGGTCGGCGAAGGTGTCGGCCGTTCAATGGGGAGTTCACAGTGAAACCGGTCAAAGTAGGCATCTGTGGGTTGGGGACCGTCGGTGGCGGAACCTTCAATGTACTTCAGCGCAACGCCGAGGAGATTGCCCGTCGTGCCGGGCGCGGTATTGAAGTGGCACAGATCGCCATGCGCTCGCAGAACCCGAACTGCCAGATTACCGGTACCCCCATTACCGCTGACGTGTTCGAAGTTGCGAGCAACCCGGAGATCGATATTGTCATCGAGCTGATCGGTGGCTACACCATCGCCCGCGACCTGGTGCTCAAGGCCATCGAAAACGGCAAGCACGTGGTCACCGCCAACAAGGCGCTGATTGCCGTGCACGGTAACGAAATCTTTGCCAAGGCCCGCGAGAAGGGCGTGATCGTCGCCTTCGAAGCGGCCGTGGCGGGTGGCATCCCGGTGATCAAGGCCATCCGCGAAGGCCTGTCGGCCAACCGCATCAACTGGCTGGCCGGCATCATCAACGGCACCGGCAACTTCATCCTCACCGAAATGCGTGAGAAGGGCCGTGCCTTCCCGGACGTGCTCGCCGAAGCCCAGGCGCTGGGCTACGCCGAAGCCGACCCGACCTTCGACGTCGAGGGCATCGACGCCGCGCACAAGCTGACCATCCTGGCTTCGATCGCTTTCGGCATTCCGCTGCAGTTCGACAAGGCCTACACCGAAGGCATCACCCAGCTGACCACTGCTGACGTGAACTATGCCGAGGCCCTGGGCTACCGCATCAAGCACCTGGGCGTGGCGCGTCGCACCGCTGAAGGCATCGAGTTGCGGGTGCACCCGACGCTGATCCCGGCCGACCGCCTGATCGCCAACGTCAACGGTGTGATGAACGCCGTGATGGTCAACGGTGACGCCGCCGGTTCCACCCTGTACTACGGCGCGGGTGCCGGCATGGAGCCTACCGCTTCGTCGGTGGTTGGCGACCTGGTCGACGTGGTCCGTGCGATGACTTCCGACCCGGAAAACCGCGTGCCGCACCTGGCCTTCCAGCCAGACTCGCTGTCGGCCCACCCGATCTTGCCGATCGAAGCCTGCGAAAGCGCCTATTACCTGCGCATCCAGGCCAAGGATCACCCGGGCGTACTGGCCCAGGTGGCCAGCATCCTGTCGGAGCGTGGCATCAACATCGAGTCGATCATGCAGAAGGAAGCCGAGGAACAGGACGGCCTGGTGCCGATGATTCTCCTGACCCATGGCGTGGTCGAGCAGAGCATCAACGACGCCATCGTCGCCCTGGAAGCCCTGCAGGACGTGATTGGCAAGGTTGTGCGTATCCGCGTCGAGCAGCTCAACTAACAAAATTTGTGCCGTCGGGCCGCCAGCGCGGCCCCGGCCTCAGCATCGAAGGTTTGCACCCATGCGCTATATCAGTACCCGCGGCCAGGCACCGGCCCTGAATTTCGAAGACGTGCTGCTGGCTGGCCTGGCCAGCGACGGCGGCCTGTACGTGCCGGAAAACCTGCCACGTTTCACCCAGGAAGAAATCGCCTCGTGGGCTGGCCTGCCTTATCACGAGCTGGCCTTCCGTGTGATGCGCCCGTTTGTTGACGGCAGCATCGCCGACGCCGACTTCAAGAAGATCCTTGAAGAAACCTATGGCGAGTTCGCCCACGCGGCGGTCGCTCCGCTGCGCCAGCTGAACAGCAATGAATGGGTGCTGGAGCTGTTCCACGGCCCGACCCTGGCGTTCAAGGACTTTGCCCTGCAACTGCTCGGCCGCCTGCTCGATCACGTACTGGCCAAGCGCAACGAGCGCGTGGTGATTGTCGGCGCCACCAGTGGTGACACCGGTTCCGCCGCCATCGAAGGCTGCCGTCGCTGCGACAACGTCGACATCTTCATCCTGCACCCGCACCAGCGTGTGTCGGAAGTGCAGCGCCGCCAGATGACCACCATTTTCGGTGACAACATCCACAACATCGCCATCGAAGGCAACTTCGACGACTGCCAGGAGATGGTCAAGGCCAGCTTCGCCGACCAGTCGTTCCTCAAGGGCACCCGCCTGGTAGCCGTCAACTCGATCAACTGGGCGCGGATCATGGCCCAGATCGTTTACTACTTCCACGCAGCCCTGCAGCTGGGTGGGCCGGCGCGCTCGGTGGCGTTCTCGGTACCGACCGGCAACTTCGGCGACATCTTCGCCGGTTACCTGGCGCGCAACATGGGCTTGCCGATCAGCCAGCTGATCGTTGCCACCAACCGTAACGACATCCTGCACCGGTTCATGAGCGGCAACCAGTACGTCAAGGACACCCTGCACGCGACCCTGTCGCCGTCGATGGACATCATGGTCTCGTCCAACTTCGAGCGCCTGCTGTTCGACCTGCATGGCCGCAACGGTGGCGCGATTGCCGAGCTGATGGCCAACTTCAAGCAAGGTGGCGGCTTCAGCGTCGATCAAGACCGCTGGACCGAAGCGCGCAAGCTGTTCGACTCGCTGGCAGTAAGCGACGAGCAGACCTGCGAGACTATTGCCGAAGTCTTCGCTGCCACCGGTGAAGTGCTCGACCCGCACACCGCGATCGGCGTCAAGGCCGCCCGCGAGTGCCGCCGTAGCCTGGACACGCCGATGGTGGTGCTGGGGACTGCGCACCCGGTCAAGTTCCCGGAAGCGGTGGAAAAGGCAGGTGTAGGCAAGGCGCTCGAACTGCCGGCGCACCTCAGCGACCTGTTCAGCCGTGAAGAGCGTTGCACGGTGCTGGCCAATGACCTGAAAGCTGTTCAAGGCTTTGTCAGCCAGCACGGTAACCGCGGCAAGCCGCTGTAAGGATTGCTATGGCCTGGGGCTGCAACGCGGCCCCAAGGTCTCGGGAATTTTCCGCAACATTTTCAGAAACATCCTATTCAGGCAGCCCTGCGCAAGGCCTAGATTTGCCGATCCTCCCACCAGGAGCGGCTCATGTACCAGACCTCCGTGCTGATCCACCAGGCTCGCCCATCGCACCAGATCCTCCTGCATCAAGCCCTCAACGCGCAGGGCATCTTCGACGTGCGCATCAGTGCAGACAGCACTGAGCTCGATGCCCTCCACAGTGTTGAGCGTCGCCCTGACTTGCTGATCCTCGACCACGCCATGCCCACTCGGGCCGGCCTTGCCTTACTCGCCCGGCAGCCCAGGGCCCGGGCCCTGTTGTTTGTTGGCCAGGCCACTCCCAAACGCCACAACCTCGCTCACGAGGCGAGAAAGAAAGGCCTGTGGGTGCTCGCCGAGTTGCCCTGGCCACTGTCGATGCCCCGCCTGCAGCATGTCCTGCACGCATTGCAGGTGCGAGCGGGCCCGCGTATTCAAACTGTCATGTCAGCCCCGCATGCTCACTGAACCAGGCGCGGTGTGACGAACTTTCCGCTGCGCTTGCTGGTCAGTTCCTTTATATCCCACCACGCAGCGAGTGACCCGGATGGAAAGAATCTGCAGCCTGCTCAACGATGCCCTGACCCCTTATCAGACCCACCTCGGCATCGCCGATGCCAGCGGTAATCGCCAACTGACCGTTCATGATCGCCTCGCCGGGGTTACCTTGCGGCGCATGGTCAGCGAGCGCCAGTTGCAAGAGCAACGCCTGTTGATCGACTTGGTGGATGGCTTGCACCGTGACCTGCAGATAGCCGAGGGACGTTTGCAGCCCTGTGTGATCGCGGCATTGCAACAGCGCCAGCAACCGCAGGGAACCTTTGCCTGATTGGCCTATCAGACACAGTAAGGCAGCCAGCCAGTGCTTTGCTCCGGTGCTGGCAAGGCTGCCACGGGAAGCCCCCAAAGGGCTTTCGCTTGGCCCCGGGCGTCCTCCCCAGCGTTCCGGGGTTTCTTTTTTCCGAGTGCTGCAAAGGCCCGCGTATGCCGCAGCTATTGCGCTTCGAAGAAGCGCTTGCTCTCTTCCAGGTAATCTTCCCGCAGCGCCGGGTCCAGCCACCGCGCGTACAACCCGGGTAGCACCTCCCGGCGCAGCGCCGGCAGCAACTGGTCAATATGCGCCACCGCAGCGCGCCCCAGCTCGCTGTCCGAACACCCCACGTGCAGAAACTGATAACGCTCCACCCCCTGTACAGGATGAAATTGGTAGTTAGCCAGTGACTCGCCTTGCTGCTGGATCAGGTAGCGCACTTCAGGCCAGTATCCGAGCACCATGCGCAAGCGCCCCAGTTGCTGCATCTGCAGCAGGTTGGCAGTGGCGTCGTTGCCGTAGTGGCGGCTTAGCGAAGTGGCGGGCAACTGGCTGAGGATGGCATCGATCTGCGTGCCGTAGCTGCGCTCGGCGACAATCCCCAGCTTCAGCGGGGTCTGGCTCAGCAGGCCATGCAGGTCCACCTCCTGGCCGTCAAGGTAGGGCGCCACCAACGCCTGGTTTTCCTTGCGCAGCACCAGGCCGCCGCTGAGCACGCCCAGCGATGGCATGGAAAACCGTACATATTCGGCGCGTTGTGGGGTCCACAGCAGGGTTGGGTCGCAGGTGAAACTGTTGCGGTCTTGCAGCATCTGGATGCCGCGGGCGCGGTTGACTCGCACGATGCTGTGGTCGTACTCGGGCATTTGCTCGATCAGCAGGGGCAACAGCTGGTCGATCACCCCTTGGCCTTTTTCAGGGCCTTCGAAAATAGTGAACGGCGGCAGTTCACGCAACAGCCAGAAGAGATGTTCTTTGGCGCTGGCAGGCTGCAGCAGCAATGCGGGCAATAGCCCGCACAGCAGGGCCAAATGGCGTAGGCCGCGGGCCGCGCGCATGAATCCGGGCAGCGCCAGGGTCAGACCGTGCCTGCTGCGCGCAGGCTGGCAATGGCCGCCGCGTCGTAGCCCAGGTTGCCAAGCAGTGCCTCGGTATGTTCGCCCAGGGCCGGGCCGACCCATTCGGTGGAGCCTGGTGTATCTGACAGCTTGGGCACGATGCCGGGCATTTTGAAGGGCTTGCCGTCCGGCAGCTTGGCCTGCAAGAACATCTCCCGCGCCAGGTACTGCGGGTCACTGAACATGTCCTCGGCGGAATAGATACGGCTGGCCGGTACCTCGGCCGTGGTCAGCACCTGCATCAGTTGCTCCAGCGGCAGGCTGTTGGCCCAGCGGTCAATTACCCCGTACAGCTCGTCGCGGCGCAGGTCGCGGCCATCGTTGCTGGCCAGGGCCGGGTCATCGGCCAGGTCGGCGCGGCCGATGGCCTGCATGAAGCGCTTGAAGATTGCATCGCCGTTGGCACCGATCTGCACGTGCTTGCCGTCGGCGCTGGTGTGGATCGAGGAGGGCGTGATGCCGGGCATGATGTTGCCGGTCCGCTCGCGGATAAAACCGAACACATCGAACTCCGGGACCATGCTTTCCATCATGGCGAAGATCGCTTCGTACAGCGCCACGTCCACCACTTGGCCCTGGCCGCCATTGACTTCTCGGTGGCGCAGCGCCATCAGCGCGCCGATTACCCCCCATAAGGCGGCAATCGAGTCACCGATGGAAATGCCGGTGCGCACCGGTGGGCGGTCGTCAAAGCCGGTGATGTAGCGCAGGCCGCCCATCGACTCGCCCACCGCGCCGAAGCCCGGCTGGTCTTTCATGGGCCCGGTCTGGCCAAAGCCCGACAGGCGCACCATGACCAGGCGCGGGTTCAGCGCATGCAGCACGTCCCAGCCCAGGCCGAGTTTTTCCAGTACGCCCGGGCGGAAGTTTTCGATCAGGATGTCGGCCTCGGCCAGCAGGCGCTTGAGAATCTCGCGGCCCTCGGGGTGCTTGAGGTTGAGGGTGAGCGATTGCTTGTTGCGGGCCTGCACGAACCACCACAGCGACGTGCCCTCGTACAGCTTGCGCCACTTGCGCAGCGGGTCGCCACCGTCGGGCGACTCGACCTTTACCACCTGCGCGCCAAATTCGGCACAGATGCGCGAGGCGAACGGCCCGGCGATCAGGGTGCCGAGTTCGACAACTTTGAGGCCGGCGAGGGGTTTGCTGGGCGTCGACATGGGGCATCCGTGGCAATTGGGCAGAGCCGTGGTTTTATCACACGTCGGTTTCGCCGGGTACTGCTGCGGCGCATGGAAGGTGCGGATGGGTTAGACTGTGCCACTTTTCTTTTGCACGAAGCCCCTCGACCATGGCCCAGCCTTCCACCACCTACAAGTTCGAATTGAACCTGACCGACCTTGATCGCAACGTCTACGAAAGCGTCAAGCAGACCATTGCTCGCCACCCTTCGGAAACCGAAGAGCGTATGGCGGTTCGTCTGTTGGCGTATGCGCTCTGGTACAACGAGAACTTGTCGTTTGGTCGCGGTCTGTCGGATGTCGATGAGCCGGCGCTGTGGGAAAAGAGCCTGGATGATCGCGTATTGCACTGGATCGAAGTGGGCCAGCCAGACGCCGACCGCCTGACCTGGTGCTCGCGCCGCACCGAGCGCACCAGCCTGCTGGCCTATGGCAGCCTGCGTGTGTGGGAAGGCAAAGTGGTGCCTGCAGTCAAGGGCCTGAAAAACCTCAACATTGCTGCTGTGCCGCAAGAAGTGCTGGAAACCCTGGCCACCGACATGCCGCGTAGCATCAAGTGGGACGTGATGATCAGTGAAGGCACGGTGTTCGTGACGGATGACCGTGGCCAGCACGAAGTGCAGCTGCAGTGGCTGCTCGGTGAGCGTGGCTGAAGCAACCCATGCGTATCGAACCCCGCCCCCTGCCGCCGACCCTGCCATTTCTGGGTAACCTGCCACCCTTGCTGACCCGTTTGTACGCCGCGCGCGGCGTGCAAAGCGAAGCCGAGCTGGACAAAAGCCTGGCGCGGCTGCTGCCGTACCAGCAGCTCAAGGGCATCGAGGCCGGCGTCGACCTGCTGGTCGAGGCGCTGGACCAGCGCCAGCGCATCCTCATCGTGGGCGACTTCGATGCTGATGGTGCCACCGCCAGTACCGTCGGGGTATTGGGCCTGCGCCTGATGGGTGCGGCCCATGTCGATTACCTGGTGCCCAACCGCTTCGAATACGGCTACGGCCTGACCCCGGAAATCGTCGAGGTGGCGCTGCAGCGTCAGCCACAACTGCTGATTACCGTGGACAACGGCATTTCCAGTGTCGACGGCGTGGCCGCCGCCAAGGCTGCCGGGCTTAAGGTGCTGGTTACCGACCACCATCTGCCGGGCGCAGAGTTGCCCGATGCCGACGCCATCATCAACCCCAACCAGCCGGGCTGTACGTTCCCGAGCAAGTCGCTGGCCGGGGTCGGGGTGATCTTCTACGTGCTGATGGCCCTGCGCGCACGCCTGCGCAGCCTGGGGCGCTACGAGACGCAAGCACAGCCGAACATCGGCGAACTGCTCGACCTGGTTGCGCTGGGGAGCGTCGCTGACGTGGTGCCGCTGGACGCCAACAACCGCATCCTGGTGCACCAGGGGCTTGAGCGCATTCGCGCCGGTCGTGCCCGCCCGGGGCTGAAGGCCATCCTCGAAGTGGCCCGCCGTGATCACCGGCGCATCACCTCGACTGACCTCGGGTTCATCCTCGGCCCACGGTTGAACGCCGCCGGGCGCCTGGACGACATGAGCCTGGGCATCGAATGCCTGCTGTGCGAAGACGCAGTGCTGGCCCAGGATATGGCCCAGCAGCTGGACGACCTGAACCAGGACCGCAAGACCATCGAGCAGGGCATGCAGCGCGAAGCCCTGGCCCAGCTCAAGGACCTGCCTGTCGAGTCGATGCCTTATGGCCTTTGCCTGTTCGATGCCGACTGGCACCAGGGTGTAATCGGTATTCTGGCTTCGCGCCTCAAAGAACGTTATCACCGACCAACCATCGCCTTCGCCGATGCAGGCGAGGGCATGCTCAAAGGTTCGGCGCGCTCGGTACCCGGCTTCCACATCCGCGATGCACTGGATGCTGTGGCAGCACGCCACCCGCAGCTGATCAGCAAGTTTGGCGGCCACGCCATGGCGGCAGGGTTATCGTTGCCTGAGGGTAATTTCCCGGCTTTTGCCGAGGCCTTTGACGAAGAAGTGCGGCGCCAGTTGTGCGAAGACGACCTGACCGGCCGTTTGCAGTCCGATGGCAGCCTGGCGGTAGAAGAGTTTCATCTTGACCTGGCCAAGGCGCTGCGCAATGCCGGGCCGTGGGGGCAGCACTTCCCTGAACCGCTGTTTCATGGCGTGTTTCAGCTGGTGGAGCAGCGCGTGGTGGGCGAGCGGCACCTGAAGGTGGTGCTCAAGAGCGAATGTGGCTCGGTGCGGCTGGATGGCATTGCCTTCGGCGTTGATCGCGAAGTGTGGCCGAATCCGACTGTGCGCTGGGTGGAGTTGGCGTACAAGCTGGATGTGAACGAGTTTCGGGGTAATGAGAGTGTGCAGTTGATGATTGCTCACATGGAGCCGCGCTGAGCCCAACGCGGGGTTCGCCTTGATTTTTGTAGCGTGGCGGAAATCGAGCGCCGCCCGCGCGGCGCTTCGCGGGGCAAGCCCGCTCCCACATTTGTTGCAACGTGCCGAACCTGTCAGGCCATGTTTGCCCGCCTTGGCGCATGGCTTGCGGCAAGCGGGGCGGCTTCAATGCCCACCTTGAAATCCAGTCATGTCAACAAGGCTGACAACCATGGCCTTACAGGCATGGCCACGTTGCAACAAATGTGGGAGCGGGCTTGCCCCGCGAAGCGCCGCGCGGGCGGCGCTCGATCTGATAGGCGACATCACTCTCAAGACGATCACCCCGCACCCCACCCCAAAATCCCATGGAACCTTCCCCCCACCCATTCTGGTCTAGTCTGAAGTTATGACCGGACCTGGGCCAGGGACGTGCAATTGAGTGTCCGGGCCGGATCACCATTGGAGTCCTTGGGAGGTGCCCTCATGAGCCTGCTGCTCGAGCCTTACACCCTGCGTCAGTTGACCCTGCCCAACCGCATCGCTGTTTCGCCGATGTGCCAGTATTCCGCTATCGATGGCCTGGCCAACGACTGGCACCTTGTCCATCTGGGCAGCCGCGCTGTCGGTGGCGCGGGTTTGGTGATCACTGAAGCCGTGGCCGTTACCGCCGATGGCCGCATTACCGCCGAAGACCTCGGCCTGTGGGACGACGCGCAGATTGCCCCGCTGCAACGCATCACCCGCTTCATCACCGCCCAAGGAGCTGTGCCAGGCATCCAGCTGGCCCACGCCGGGCGCAAGGCCAGCACCTATCGCCCGTGGCTGGGCAAGCAAGGCAGCGTCAAACCGGAGGAGGGCGGCTGGCAGCCAGTAGGCCCGTCGAAGATCGCTTTCGACCCGCAACACACACCGCCACACGAGCTGACGCAGGACGAGATCCAGGACGTGATTGCGGCTTTCGTTGCCTCGACCCAACGTGCCTTGCAGGCCGGTTTCAAGGTGGTCGAAATCCACGCCGCCCATGGCTACCTGCTACACCAGTTCCTTTCGCCGCTGAGTAACCAGCGCCGTGACGAATACGGCAGTTGCTTTGAAAACCGCATTCGCCTGACCCTGCAGGTGGTCGAGGCAGTGCGCGAGGTCTGGCCAGCTGAGCTGCCGCTGTTGGTACGGGTATCGGCAACCGACTGGGTGGAAGATGGCTGGAACCCGGATGAAACCGTCGAACTGGCCCGGCGACTGCGCGGCCTGGGTGTCGACCTGATCGACGTCTCTTCCGGTGGCACCTCGGTCAACGCCGAGATCCCTACCGGCCCGGGCTATCAGACCCGCTTCGCCGAGCGCGTGCGCAAAGAGTCGGAAATAGCCACCGGCACCGTGGGCATGATTACCGAACCCGCCCAGGCGGAGCACATCCTGCGCACCGGCCAGGCCGACCTCATTTTCCTCGCCCGCGAGCTGCTGCGCGACCCGTACTGGCCGCTGCATGCCGACGACGACCTGGGCGGCAACAAGGCCACCTGGCCAGCGCAATACCAGCGCGCCACCAGCCGGGCCAACCCGATTCATGAGTCCGATTTGCGAGATTGATCCGAACCTTGCGCGATCCCTGTAGGAGCGGCCTTGTGTCGCGAAAGGGCCGCTCCTACAAACACCGTACAGGCGCTTCAGGCTAGTGCTTGATCATCACATGCCGCACACAGGTGTAATCCTCCAGCCCATACATCGACATATCCTTCCCGTACCCCGAATGCTTCTGCCCGCCGTGGGGCATTTCGCTGACCAGCATGAAGTGGGTGTTCACCCAGGTGCAGCCATACTGCAAGCGCGCCGCCAGGCGGTGGGCGCGGCCGGTGTCGCGGGTCCAGACCGATGAGGCGAGGCCGTAGTTGGAGTCGTTGGCCCATTCCAGCGCCTGTGCTTCGTCGTTGAAGCGGGTGACCGACACCACCGGGCCGAACACTTCGTTGCGCACGATTTCATCGTCCTGCAGGGCATCGGCCAGCACGGTTGGCTCGAAGAAGAACCCGTCGCCCTCAATCGCCTTGCCGCCAGTCACCAGCCGGATGTGCGGTTGGGCGATGGCCCGCTGCACCAGCCCGGCGACCTTGTCGCGATGCTGGGCACTGATCAGCGGCCCCAACTCGGTGTCTTCGGCCTCCTGCAAGCCAGCTTTGAGACTGGCGACGGCTTCGCCCAGGCGTTCGACAAAGCGCTCGTAGATGCCGTCTTGCACGTACAGGCGGCAGGCGGCGGTGCAGTCCTGGCCGGCGTTGTAGAAGCCGAAGGTGCGGATGCCGTCGATGACGGCGTCGATATCGGCGTCGTCGAACACCAGCACAGGCGCTTTGCCACCCAGTTCCATGTGCATGCGTTTCACGCTGTCAGCGGTGGCGCTGATGATGTGCGCACCCGTAGGGATCGAGCCCGTAAGGGACACCATGCGCACCTTGGGGTGGGTGACCAGCGGGTTGCCGACGGTCTGGCCGCGGCCAAAGAGAATGTTCAGTACGCCCGGCGGCAGCAGGTCCTGGGCCAGCTCACCCAGGCGCAAGGCGGTCAGCGGGGTCATTTCAGACGGCTTGATCACCACCGTGTTGCCGGCTGCCAGGGCAGGGGCGATCTTCCAGGCCAGCATCATCAACGGGTAGTTCCACGGAGCGATGGAGGCCACTACACCCAGCGGGTCACGGCGGATCATCGAGGTGTGGCCCGGCAGGTATTCGCCGGCCGCCGAGCCGCCCAGGCAGCGCGCCGCACCGGCAAAGTAGCGGAATACGTCGGCAATCGCCGGGATCTCATCGTTCAGCGCGGCGCTCAGCGGCTTGCCGCAGTTTTGCGATTCCAGCCGGGCCAGTTCATCACCATGGGTTTCAATGGCATCGGCCAGCGCCAGCAAGGTTTGCGAGCGCTCCTTGGGGCTGGTTTGTGACCAGCTGTCGAAGGCCTGGTCGGCGGCGCGCACGGCGCTGTCCACCTGGGCCTCGGTGGCTTCGTTGATCTGCGCCAGGGCCGTTCCCAGCGCCGGGTTGAGTACGGTCCAGACCGGGCCTTGGCCAGCGACCAGTTGGCCATTGATCAGCATCTGCGTTTGCATCGTGGGCTCCTCAAGGGTCATTTGCCACTGCCCGCGACGCTTTCGCCGCCACGGGTCAGGTAATAGGCGCCAAGGATCGGCAGCATGGTCACCAGCATCACCAGCATGGCGACCACGTTGGTCACCGGCACATCGCGCGGGCGGCTGAGCTGGTTGAGCAACCAGATCGGCAGGGTGCGCTCGTGGCCGGCGGTGAAGGTGGTGACGATGATTTCATCGAACGACAAGGCAAATGCCAGCATGCCGCCGGCCAGCAATGCCGAGCCGAGGTTGGGCAGGATGATGTAGCGGAAGGTTTGCCAGCCATCGGCGCCCAGGTCCATTGACGCTTCGATCAGGCTTTGCGAGGTGCGCCGCAGGCGGGCGATGACGTTGTTGTAGACGATCACTACGCAAAAGGTGGCATGGCCGACCACGATGGTGAATACCCCGGGCTCTATACCCAAAACCTTGAACGCCGATAGCAGGGCGATGCCGGTGATGATGCCGGGCAGGGCGATGGGCAGGATCAGCATCAGCGAAATACTCTCCTTGCCGAAGAAGTTGCGCCGATACAGCGCGGCCGAGGCCAGCGTGCCGAGCACCAGGGCAATCAGCGTGGCCAGGCAGGCGACCTGCAGCGACAGCTTGATCGCCTCCAGCACGTCGGGCCGGGCGAAGGCCACGCCAATCCACTTCAGGGTGAAGCCCTTGGGTGGAAAGCTGAATGCCGCGTCTTCGGTGTTGAAGGCGTACAGGAAGATGATCAGTATCGGGAAATGCAGGAACACCAGCCCGCCCCACGCCGCCAGGCGTAGCCCTGTAGACGCTTTTTCAGAGTGCATCGAAGGCCCCCAGGCGCTTGACGATGGACAGGTACACCGCAATCAGCACGATGGGGACCAGGGTGAACGCGGCGGCCATCGGCATGTTGCCGATCGCTCCTTGCTGGGCATAGACCATGCTGCCGATGAAGTAGCCGGGCGGGCCGACCAGCTGCGGCACGATGAAATCACCCAGGGTGAGCGAGAAGGTGAAGATCGAGCCGGCGGCGATGCCCGGGATCGACAGCGGCAAGATCACCTGCACAAAGGTTTGCCCAGGCCGTGCGCCAAGGTCCGCCGAGGCTTGCAGCAGCGACGGCGGCAGGCGCTCCAGTGCGGCCTGGATCGGCAGGATCATGAACGGCAGCCAGATGTACACAAACACCATGAAGCGCCCCAGGTGGGAGGTCGACAGCGTGCTGCCGCCCACACCCGGTACCGTCAACACCAGCTGTAGCAGGCCGTCCAGATGCAACTGCTGGACGAACCACTGGGCTACGCCGCCCTTTGCCAGCAGCAGGGTCCAGGCATAGGTCTTGACGATGTAGCTGGCCCACATCGGCATCATCACCGCAATGTAGAAAAACGCCTTGGTCTTGCCGCTGGTGTAGCGCGCCATGTAATAGGCAATGGGGAAGGCCAGTACAGCGCTGGCCAGCGACACTGCCACCGCCATGCCCAGGGTGCGCAGGATGATGTCGAAGTTCGACGGGTTGAACAGCGCGGCGAAGTTGCCCAGGGTCAGGTCCGGGGTCACCGCCATGGTGAAGTCGTCGAAGGTATAGAAGCCCTGCCACAGCAGGTTCAGCAACGAGCCCAGGTAGATGGCGCCGAACCACGTCAGCGGGGGTATCAGCAGCAAAGCCAGATACAGGTTGGGGCGCCGGTACAGCAGGTTGGACAGGCTGCGCAGTGTGCTCATGTCAGCGGGCCTCGGTTTCCTGCAGTAACGTCATGGCCTCGCGCGGCCAGTGTGCCTGCACCCGCTGCCCGGGCTGCCAGGCGTGGGCCTGCGCTTGCCAACGGTCGTTGGCCTGGCTGACCGCCAACAGCTGGCCGCTGTCCAGTTGCAGCTCGAAGCGGGTGGCACTGCCTTGGTACTGCACATCGCGCAACAGGCCGCTTACCTGCACTTCGTGGCTGGTGACCACCAGGTCGCCCAAGCGGATGTGCTCTGGGCGGATGGAGAAGGGCGCCGGGCTGCCGTTGAGCTGCATGGCCAGCTCGCCACGCACCACGTTGGACGTGCCGACGAATTCGGCAACGAAGGTGGTCGCGGGCTTCATGTACAGATTGCGCGGGGTGTCGACCTGTTCGATACGGCCGCGGTTGAACACTGCGACACGGTCGGACATCGACAGGGCTTCGGTCTGGTCGTGGGTGACGAAAATGAAGGTGATACCCAGCTGGCGTTGCAGCTTTTTCAGCTCGCCCTGCATCTGTTCGCGCAACTTCAGGTCCAGCGCGCCCAGCGGTTCATCCAGCAGCAGTACCCGCGGCCGGTTGACCAGCGCACGGGCCAGGGCGACACGCTGGCGCTGGCCACCCGACAGTTGCGCCGGCTTGCGCGCGCCATAACCTGCCAGGGCCACCATGGCCAGGGCTTCTTCGGCGCGGCTGTAGCGTTCGGCCTTGGCCACGCCTTTTACCTTCAGGCCGTAGGCGATGTTGTCCAGCACGTTCATGTGCGGGAACAGCGCGTAGTCCTGGAACACGGTGTTGACGTCGCGCTGGTAGGGCGGCACGCCAGCGGCCTCCACCCCATGGATGCGGATCGAACCGCTGGTGGGTTGCTCGAAGCCTGCGATCAGGCGCAGGCAGGTGGTTTTGCCCGAGCCGGAAGGGCCGAGCATGGAGAAGAACTCGCCATCGATGATGTCGATGCTGACCTGGTCGACGGCCTTGACCTCGCCGAAGGTGCGGGAAACCTGGGTGAACTGGACGGCTAGGGGCATGCGTGGGCTCCAGGAATCAGTGTTTTCCTGCGCTGGCCCCTTCGCGGGCTCGCCCGCTCCCACAGGTTGATCACCGCCTGTGAGGGTGGCGCTTCACCTGTGGGAGCGGGCGAGCCCGCGAAGAGGCCAGCACAGGTATTCAGGCAACCTCAGCGCCCACCCATGATCGCAATGTAGTCCTGGGTCCAGCGGCTATACGGCACAAACTTGCCACCCTGGGCCTGCGGCGTTTTCCAGAAGGCAATCTTGTCGAAGTTGTCGAAGCCGTTGGTCTTGCACCCCTCGGCGCCCAGCAGTTCGCTGCCGGTGCACGCCGCCGGCACCGCCGGCAACGAGCCGAACCACGCCGCCACGTCACCTTGCACCTTCGGCTGCAGCGACCAGTCCATCCACTTGTAGGCGCAGTTGGGGTGCTTGGCCTCACTGTGCAGCATGGTGGTGTCGGCCCAACCGGTCGCGCCTTCCTTGGGAATGGTCGAGGCCACTGGCTGGTTCTCGGCCTTCAGGCCATTGACCATGTAGCCCCAGGAACTGGAGGCCACCACGCCTTCATTCTTCACGTCGCTCATCTGCACCGTGGCGTCGTGCCAGTAACGGTGTATCAGCGGCTGCTGCTGGCGCAGCAGTTCCAGCACGGCCTTGTATTGCTCCTCGTTCAGCTCGTAAGGGTCTTTGATGCCCAGCTCGGGCTTGGCCGACTTCAGGTACAGCGCTGCGTCGGCGATGTAGATCGGCCCGTCGTAGGCCTGCACGCGGCCTTTGTTCGGCTTGCCGTCGGGCAGGTTCTGCGGCTCGAACACCACACCCCAGCTGGTCGGGGCCTGCTTGAAGGTATTGGTGTTGTACAGCAGCACGTTCGGCCCCCACTGGTAAGGGGTGCCGTAGACCTGCTTGTCGACCACGTACCAGCCGCCGTTCTGCAGGCGCGGGTCGATGTTCTTCCAGTTGGGGATCAGCGCAGTGTTGATCGGCTGCACGCGCTTGCCCACGATCAGCCGCAGCGAGGCATCACCCGAGGCCGTGACCAGGTCATAACCGCCCTTGGTCATCAGGCTGACCATCTCGTCCGAGGTGGCGGCCGTCTTCACACTGACCTTGCAGCCGGTTTCCTTCTCGAAGCCGGTCACCCAGTCGTAGGCCTTGTCGCTTTCACCGCGCTCGATGTAGCCAGGCCAGGCGACGATATCCAGGCGCCCCTCGCCAGCCCCCACGGCCTTGGGCGGTTCGGCAGCCTGCAGGCTGGCGCTGGCCAGCATGGCACCGGTCATGGCGCCGAGCAATGCGGTCTTGTGCACTGACATGGTGTTCCCTCTTCTTGGAGATTTTGGTCGCGGCAGTGGTCGAGTCTAGTTGGCTTTTTGCCAGCCAATGCAACATCCGGAAGCAAATGCGTACATGGCTTGTGGTCGGGCAGGCCTTACTCTGGCGATTGAATCTTCTTACGTGGAGACACACGAATGAACACCCGCGGCTTGCTCGATCAACTCCTCAAATCCGGCCAGCAAATGCTCGAAAAACAGGGGGGTGGCAACAAGTCCGGCAGCGCTGCCGGTGGGCTTGGCGGGCTGTTGTCCGGTGCCGGTGGTGGCCTGTTGGGTGGGGGCGCTCTGGGCCTGTTGCTGGGTAGCAAGAAGGCCCGAAAGTACGGCGGCAAGGCATTGACCTACGGTGGCCTGGCTGCGCTGGGTGTGCTGGCCTATAAAGCCTACGGCAACTGGCAGGCCAATCAACGGACTAACACTGGCGAACCTCAAACCGTCGATCGCCTGCCGCCTGCCCAGGTTGAGCAGCACAGCCAGGCGGTGCTGCGGGCGTTGGTGGCGGCGGCCAAGTCCGATGGCCATATCGATGAGCGCGAGCGGGCGCTGATCGAAGGCGAGTTCACCCGCCTGGACAGCGACCGCGAACTGCAGCACTGGCTGCATGCCGAGCTGAACAAACCGCTGGACCCGGCCGAAGTCGCCCGTGCCGCGCAAACGCCGGAAATGGCCGCCGAGATGTACCTGGCCAGTGTGATGATGGTTGACCAGGAAAACTTCATGGAGCGTGCCTACCTCGACGAACTGGCCCGCCAACTGCGCCTGGACCCGGGCTTGCGCCAAGAGCTGGAAAGCCAGGTGCGGTTGGCGGTAGCGTAGCAACTGCGCTTGCCATGGCATTTTCTGCGCCTGTGAGATCGAGCGCCGCCCGCGCGGCGCTTCGCGGGGCAAGCCCGCTCCCACATTTGTTGCAACGTGGCCATGCCTGTGGAAGCGGCGTTGCCCGCTGTGGTGAATGTCTCAAGACAGGCGGGGCGGCGGATGCGCCAGTCGAGAAACCCAGTCAGGGCAACAAGGCTGGCAACCATGGCCTGACAGGTTCGGCACGTTGCAACAAGTGTGGGAGCGGGCTTGCCCCGCGAAGCGCCGCGCGGGCGGCGCTCGATCTTACAAACGCTGAAAATGCCATGGCCTGCACTTGGCGGCCATTGCTCCCAACTCCCACATAATCACCCGCATAAGCGTAAGGCCTCTGGGCTATACTTCAGCGATTTTTCCCGCTCGTTGTGAATTCCTGAGGGCTGAATGTGAAAAACTGGACCTTGCGCCAACGGATCCTGGCAAGTTTCGCCGTGATCATCGCCATCATGCTGCTGATGATCGTGGCCGCCTACTCGCGGTTGGTGACCATCGAAACCGCCGAAGAGGCGGTGGGGACCGACAGCATTCCCGGGGTCTACTACAGCTCGATGATCCGCAGCGCGTGGGTCGACAGTTACGTCACCAGTCAGCAACTGGTGGGCCTGTCCAATCACCGCGAAATCACCTCGGCTGACATGGAGCTGTTCAAAAGCTTCGAAGACCGACTGAAACAGCACATGGCCAGCTACCAGGCCACCATTCAGGGAAAAGACGACCAGACTCGCTTCGACAGCTTTGTGCAGCAGGAGCAGGCCTACATGAAGATCGTCGGCCAGGTGCTGGATACCTACCGCCAGCACGATTACGCCGAAGCCGAACGGCTGATTATCGAAGTGTTGACCCCTGCCTGGGTTGACGGGCGCAAGCACCTGAACGAAGTCATCGAGAACAACCGGGCTTCAGCCGACGCGGCCACCAACGAAATCGTCAGCGCTGTGAATACGGCCAAGGGCAGCATGGTGGTTTCGCTGTTACTGGCCATCGTTGCAGCCGGGATCTGCGGCCTGCTGCTACTGCGCGCCATCACCGCGCCTGTGCAGCGCATCGTCCATGCCCTCGACAAGCTGCGCTCGGGCGACCTGAGCATGCGCCTGAACCTGGACCGCAAGGACGAGTTCGGCGCCATCGAAAGCGGCTTCAACGAAATGGCCGAGGCAATTGCCACCCTCGTAGCCCAGGCCCAGCGTTCGTCTGTGCAGGTAACCACCTCGGTGACGGAAATCGCCGCCACGTCCAAGCAGCAGCAGGCCACTGCTACCGAAACGGCGGCCACCACCACGGAAATCGGTGCCACCTCGCGGGAAATCGCCGCCACCTCGCGTGATCTGGTGCGTACCATGACTGAAGTTACCTCCGCCGCTGATCAGGCTTCCAGCCTGGCCGGCTCCGGCCAGCAGGGGCTGGCGCGCATGGAAGAGACCATGCACCAGGTGATGGGCGCTGCCGACCTGGTCAACGCCAAGCTCGGCATCCTCAACGAAAAGGCCAGCAACATCACCCAGATGGTGGTGACGATCGTCAAGGTTGCCGACCAGACAAACCTGCTGTCGCTCAACGCCGCCATCGAAGCGGAAAAGGCCGGCGAGTACGGCCGTGGCTTTGCTGTGGTGGCCACTGAAGTGCGCCGCTTGGCCGACCAGACCGCGGTGGCCACCTACGACATCGAGCAGATGGTGCGCGAGATCCAGTCGGCGGTGTCGGCCGGGGTCATGGGCATGGACAAGTTCTCCGAAGAAGTGCGCCGAGGCATGTTCGAAGTGCAACAGGTGGGCGAGCAGCTTAGCCAGATCATTCACCAGGTGCAGGCCTTGGCGCCGCGCGTGCTGATGGTCAATGAAGGCATGCAGGCCCAGGCCACCGGTGCCGAGCAGATCAACCAGGCGCTGGCCCAGCTCAGCGATGCCAGTACCCAAACCGTCGAGTCGTTGCGCCAGGCCAGTTTTGCCATCGATGAGCTGAGCCAGGTGGCCGCGGGCCTGCGTGGCGGCGTGTCGCGCTTCAAAGTCTGACGGCGATGAACGACTTGCACCCCCGCGCCGCCTCCGCGCACAACGTCAAGGGCGCCTTGTACCTGCAGTTTCGCCTCAGGGAGCAGCGCTTTGCCCTGAGCGTGCACGAGGTGATCGAGGTGCTGCCGCGCCAGCCGCTCAAACCGATTGCCCAGGCACCGGCCTGGGTTGCGGGCATCCTCGCTCATCGTGGCCAACTGGTCCCGGTGATCGACCTGGCCGCGCTGAGTTTTGGCCAGCCGGCGGCGCACCGCACCAGTACCCGCCTGGTGCTGGTGCATTATCGCGGCAGCCTGCAGCTTGGCCTGATCCTGGAGCAGGCCACCGAGACCCTGCGTTGCAACCCCGACGAGTTCCAGCCCTATGGCGTGGGCAGCGGCGAAGCCCCGTATCTAGGCCCGGTACGCCAGGATGCCCAGGGTCTGTTGCAGCGCATCGAAGTCAACGACCTGCTGCCTGATGCCGTGCACCACCTGCTGTACACGGATGAGCCGACAGGGATGCCGACATGAACGAGCAGCGTTTCTTCCGTTTCCTGCGCGAACGTATTGGCCTGGACGTTGAGTCTGTGGGCGCGCCCATGGTCGAACGCGCGCTGCGCCAGCGTTGCGTGGCCGTGGGCGCCATCGACCTGGACGATTACTGGCTGCGCCTGCAGCAGTCCAACGATGAGCAACAGGCCTTGATCGAGGCCGTGATCGTGCCGGAAACCTGGTTCTTCCGTTACCCCGAATCCTTTACCGCCCTGGCCAGCCTGGCGCACAAACGCCTGGCTGAACTGGCCGGGGCGCGCCCACTGCGATTGCTCAGCCTGCCATGTTCGACCGGTGAGGAACCCTATTCGCTGGCCATGGCGCTGCTCGACGTCGGGATTGCGCCGGCGGCATTCCTGGTTGATGGCATGGACATCAGCCCCAGTTCGGTGGCCAAGGCCGGGCAGGCCCTGTATGGCCGCAATGCTTTCCGTGGCAGCGAACTGGGCTTTCGCGAGCGCTTCTTCGATGTTGTCGACGAAGGCCACCGGCTGCACGAGCGGGTACGCCAGCAAGTCGGTTTGCAGGTAGGCAATGTGCTCGACCCCGCGCTGGCCAGCCGTGATGGCCTGTATGACTTCGTGTTTTGTCGCAATCTGCTGATCTATTTCGACGTGGCGACCCAGCAGCGGGTGTTCGAAGTGCTCAAGCGCCTGCTGCACCCGCAGGGTGTGTTGTTTATCGGCCCGGCGGAAGGCAGCTTGTTGGCACGCCTGGGCATGCGCCCTTTGGGGATCGCCCAGTCGTTTGCCTATGTGCGTCATGAGGGCGCCAGCGCTCCGGTGGCCGTTTCACCGACCCAACCGGCCAGGCGTACGTTGCCGACGCAGGTCGCGCCGAGCTACTCGCTGCCAGCCGTGCCCTTGCCGCGCCCAGTGAGTGTGCTGCCGACGGCGGCCAAGGCCGCGCCGCCTCGCGAGACCAAGCACGAAGGAACCGCCGAACTGTTGGCCAGCATTGCCCGGCTGGCCAATGCCGGCGCCAGTGAGCAGGCCCGTGCTGAGTGCCAGCGCTACCTGGGCCAGTACGCACCGTCTGCGCAGGTCTACTACTGGCTGGGGTTGCTCAGTGACACCGAAGGCGATGCGCAGCAAGCGCTAACCCACTATCGCAAAGCCCTGTACCTGGAGCCGCAGCACCCCGAAGCGCTGGTGCATCTGGCGGCCTTGCTGGCGTCCCAGGGTGACCTGGCCGGGGCCCGGCGCCTGCAGGAGCGGGCGGCGCGGGTTGGCCGGGAGCCTGAACGATGAACGGTGAATCCGCGATGCAACTGTTGGCCGAGGATGACGCGCACATCGACGACTGCTGGAACCGGATTGGTGTGCACGGCGACAAGCAATGCCCGCTGCTGGAGCGGCATGTTCACTGCCGCAATTGCGAGGTGTATGCCACTGCTGCCACACGGTTGCTTGACCGCTACGCGCTGATGCAGGAGCACCAGGCGGCGACGTCGCAGCCGGTCGAGGAAAACACCGGCCGCTCCATGCTGCTGTTCCGCCTGGGCGAAGAGTGGCTGGCGCTGGCCACCGCCAGCCTGGCCGAAATTGCCCCGTTGCAGGCTGTGCATTCGCTGCCGCACCAGCGCTCGCGGCTGTTGCTGGGGGTTGCCAATGTGCGCGGTGCGCTGGTGCCGTGCCTGTCACTGGCCGACTTGCTGGGGGTTCAGGCCGACACGACCGACCAACGTAGCGGTCGGGCGATGCCACGCATGCTGATTCTGGCCGCCGAAGGTGGGCCGGTAGTGATGGCCGTTGAGGAAATCGACGGTATTCACCGCCTTGACCCGCTGCTGCTGGGCAGCGGCCAGGATGCCACACGCTTCACCGCCGCCGTCTTGCAATGGCGCGGGCGCAGCGTGCGGGTGCTGGACGATCAACACTTACTGTCTGCCGTGCAGCGGAGCCTGTCATGACCCCAGAGCAAATGCGCGACGCATCGTTGCTCGAACTGTTCAGCCTGGAGGCCGAGGCGCAGACCCAGGTGCTCAGCGCTGGCCTGATGGCACTGGAGCGCAACCCTACCCAGGCTGACCAGCTAGAGGCCTGCATGCGCGCGGCCCACTCGCTGAAGGGCGCGGCGCGGATCGTTGGCGTGGATGCCGGCGTCAGCGTCGCCCACGTCATGGAAGACTGCCTGGTAGCGGCGCAGGAAGGCCGCTTGCGCCTGAGTGCCGAGCACATCGACGCGCTGTTGCAAGGCACCGACCTGCTGATGCGTATCGCCACACCCGGCGACGGCGAGGCGCAGGCGACCCTGCCGGTATTCCTGGCGCAAATGGCCAGCCTGCTCGACCCTGGGGCTGTGGCCATGCCTGCCGTGCCGCCACCCGTGCCAGTGCTGCCAGACCTGCCGCTGGCACCCTTGCCAGCCGAGCCTGCGGCGTTGCCAGTGGAAACCCTGGAACCGGACTCCGAACCGGCCCCGCGGCGCAAGGTCGGCAAACGCGGCGGTGAAGGTGCCGAGCGGGTACTGCGGGTCACTGCCGACCGCCTCAACAGCCTGCTCGACCTGTCCAGCAAGTCGCTGGTGGAAACCCAGCGGCTCAAACCCTACCTGGCCACCTTGCAGCGCCTCAAGCGCATGCATGGCCAGGGCATGCAGGCGCTCGACGGCCTGCGCATGCAGCTGGAAGACACCGGCCAGGGCAGCGAGGTGCTGGAAGCCCTGACCCAAACCCAGCGCCTACTGGCGGAAACCCAGCAGATCCTGCAGCAGCAGGCCGCCGACCTGGACGAATTCGGCTGGCAGGCCAGCCAGCGGGCCCAACTGCTGTACGACACCGCCCTGGCCTGCCGAATGCGCCCGTTCGCCGATGTGCTGACCGGCCAGAGCCGCATGGTGCGTGACCTTGGCCGCTCGCTGGGCAAACCGGTACAGCTGGCGGTGGACGGAGAAAAAACCCAGGTCGACCGCGATGTACTGGAAAAGCTCGAAGCGCCGCTGACACACCTGCTGCGCAACGCGGTTGACCACGGCATCGAGCTGCCGGAGCGTCGCCTGCTGGCGGGCAAGCCAGAGGAAGGTGTGATCCGCCTGCGCGCTTCGCACCAGGCCGGCATGCTCAGCCTGGAGCTGATCGACGATGGCGCCGGCATCGACCTGGAGCGCTTGCGCAGCAGCATCGTCGAGCGTGCCCTGTCGCCTGCCGACACGGTGGCTCGCATGAGCGAAGCTGAACTGCTGACGTTCCTGTTCCTGCCCGGCTTCAGCCTGCGCGACAAGGTTACCGAGGTGTCGGGGCGCGGTGTCGGTCTGGATGCCGTGCAGCACATGATTCGTGAACTGCGGGGTTCGATCGAACTGACCCAGGTGGCGGGGCAGGGCTGCCGCTTTCACCTGCAGGTGCCGCTGACCCTGTCGGTGGTGCGCAGCTTGGTGATCGAGGTGGGTGGTGAGGCCTATGCCTTCCCGCTTGCCCACATCGAACGCACCCTGGAAGTGACCACCGAGCAGATCGTGCAGATCGAAGGCCGCCAGCATTTCTGGCACGAAGGCCGGCTTATCGGCCTGGTGGCGGCCAGCCAGTTGCTCAATCGCCCTGCCGGGCAAAGCGAAGAAGCCAACCTGCGGGTAGTGGTGATTCGTGAACGCGAGCAACTGTATGGCGTGGCCGTGGAGCGGCTGGTAGGTGAGCGGGTACTGGTGGTGATGCCACTCGACCCACGGCTGGGCAAGGTGCAGGACATTTCTTCCGGCGCCTTGCTCGATGACGGCTCGGTGGTACTTATCGTCGATGTCGAAGACCTGCTGCGTTCGGTAGAAAAACTGCTCAGCACCGGCAGCCTGGAGCGCGTCGAACGGGGAACCAGCAGCGCCCGTGGCGTGCCGCGCAAGCGTGTCCTGGTGGTCGACGACTCGCTGACCGTGCGCGAGCTGCAACGCAAGCTGCTGGGCAACCGCGGCTACGAGGTGGCGGTGGCGGTAGATGGCATGGACGGCTGGAACGCCTTGCGCAGCGAAGACTTCGACCTGCTGATCACCGACATCGACATGCCGCGCATGGACGGTATAGAACTGGTCACCTTGGTGCGCCGCGACCAGCGCCTGCAATCCCTTCCCGTGATGGTGGTTTCCTACAAAGACCGTGAGGAAGACCGACGGCGTGGCCTGGATGCTGGCGCCGACTACTATTTGGCGAAAGCCAGTTTCCACGATGATGCGTTGCTGGAAGCTGTAGTCGAGCTGATCGGAGGTGCTCAAGGATGAAGATCGCCATCGTCAATGACATGCCCATGGCCGTCGAGGCGCTGCGCCGGGCGGTCGCCTTCGAGCCCGCGCACCAGGTGGTGTGGGTGGCCAGCAACGGCGCCGACGCGGTGCAGCGTTGCACCGAGCAACTGCCGGACCTGATCCTGATGGACCTGATCATGCCGGTGATGGACGGCGTGGAGGCCACCCGGCGGATCATGGCCGAAACCCCGTGTGCCATCGTCATCGTCACGGTTGACCGCAAGCAGAATGTGCACCGGGTGTTCGAGGCCATGGGCCATGGCGCCCTCGACGTGGTCGACACCCCGGCGCTGGGCGCGGGCGATGCCCGCGAAGCGGCGGCACCGCTGCTGCGCAAAATCCTCAATATCGGCTGGCTGGTCGGCCAGCAGCGCACCCCGGCTGCAAGGCCGGTGGCTGCGCCGTTGCGCGAGTCTTCGCAGCGTCCCGGGTTGGTGGCGATCGGCTCGTCTGCAGGTGGGCCCGCGGCGCTTGAAGTGCTGCTCAAGGGCTTGCCGAAGGCGTTCCCGGCGGCCATCGTGCTGGTCCAGCATGTGGATCAGGTGTTTGCCGCAGGCATGGCCGAATGGCTCAGCAGCGCTGCCGGCTTGCCGGTGCGGCTGGCTCAGGAAGGCGAGCCACCGCAGCCAGGGCAGGTATTGCTGGCAGGCACCAACCACCATATCCGGCTCCTGAAAAACGGCCAACTGGCCTACACTGCCGAACCTGTCAACGAAATCTACCGCCCCTCCATTGATGTGTTTTTCGAGAGCGTGGCGCGGTACTGGACCGGCGATGCAGTGGGCGTGTTGCTTACCGGCATGGGCCGCGACGGTGCCCAAGGCCTCAAACTGATGCGCCAGCAGGGCTTCCTGACCATTGCGCAAGACCAGGCCAGCAGCGCCGTCTACGGAATGCCCAAAGCTGCTGCGGCGATTGAAGCCGCAGTGGAGATCCGCCCGCTGGAACGAATAGCCGGGCGCTTGACGGAAATTTTCGCAAAATGACGAAGTGTATTGAATCACGCCGCCAGGCCGGCAGTGATCGGGTGAACAGGTATGAATGAATTACCGATCGAAGGTTTTGCCACCACCAACGAAAACTCGGCGATGGTGCTGCTGGTCGACGACCAGGCCATGATCGGCGAGGCGGTGCGGCGCGGTCTGGCCAATGAAGACAACATCGACTTCCACTTCTGTGCCGACCCGCACCAGGCGGTGGCCCAGGCCATGCGCATCAAGCCCACGGTCATCCTCCAGGACCTGATCATGCCCGGCCTGGACGGCCTGACGCTGGTGCGCGAGTACCGCAACAACCCTGCCACCCAGGACATCCCGATCATCGTCCTGTCGACCAAGGAAGATCCGCTGGTAAAGAGCGCGGCATTTGCCGCCGGGGCCAACGACTATCTGGTCAAGCTGCCGGACACCATCGAACTGGTAGCACGCATTCGCTACCACTCGCGCTCGTACCTCACCCTGTTGCAACGCGACGAGGCCTACCGCGCCCTGCGCGTCAGCCAGCAGCAGTTGCTCGATTCCAACCTGATGCTGCAGCGGCTGATGAACTCCGATGGCCTCACCGGGCTGTCCAACCGCCGCCACTTCGACGAATACCTGGAGCTGGAATGGCGCCGGGCCATGCGCGAGCAACAGCAGTTGTCGCTGCTGATGGTCGACGTGGACTACTTCAAGGCCTACAACGACAGCTTCGGCCACCTGGCCGGCGACGAGGCCTTGCGCCAGGTGGCCGAGGCGATCCGTGGCTCGTGCTCGCGGCCGACCGACCTGCCGGCCCGCTATGGCGGTGAGGAGTTTGCCCTGGTGCTGCCCAATACCTCGCCAGGCGGGGCGCGCCTGGTGGCCGAGAAGCTGCGCCAGACCGTGCTGGGCCTGGGCATCCCGCATACCGCGCCGGCGGCCGATGCGCGCCTGACCGTGAGCATTGGCCTGGCCACCCAGACCCCGGCCGTCGGCAGCCACTGCCGGCAGTTGATCTCGGCGGCGGACAAAGGCCTTTACCAGGCCAAGAACAGCGGGCGCAACCAGGTCGGCATCGCCTGACGAGAGGTGCGCGAATGTGACCGCCCGGCGGGTCTGCCGCCGGGCAGCGGACTCGGTTATACTCCCGGGCTTTTCACCGAATTCGCACGAGTAGCCAGCCCATGGAAATCCAACCGATCCTGAACACCATCAAGGACCTCACCGAGCGTTCCCAGTCCATTCGGGGGTATCTTTGACTACGATCACAAGCATGACCGCCTGATCGAAGTTAACCGCGAGCTGGAAGACCCTAACGTCTGGAACAAGCCTGAGTACGCCCAGGCCTTGGGCCGCGAGCGTGCCATGCTGTTGCAGGTCGTCGAGACCCTGGACAAGATGGCCAACGGCCTGGCCGACTGCAAGGACCTGCTCGACATGGCCGTCGAGGAAGATGACGAAGGCGCCGTCAGCGACGTCGAGACCGAGCTGCAGGGCCTGGAAGAAGCCCTGGCCAAGCTTGAGTTCCGTCGCATGTTCAGCGGCGAGATGGACCCGAACAACGCCTACCTGGACATCCAGGCCGGCTCTGGCGGTACCGAGGCGCAGGACTGGGCCAACATCCTGCTGCGCATGTACCTGCGCTGGGCCGACAAGCGTGGCTTCGACGCCACCATCATCGAGCTGTCCGAAGGTGAAGTCGCCGGTATCAAGGGTGCTACCGTGCACATCAAGGGCGAGTACGCCTTTGGCTGGCTGCGCACCGAGATCGGCGTGCACCGCCTGGTGCGCAAGAGCCCGTTCGACTCCGGCGCCCGTCGCCACACCTCGTTCTCGGCGGTATTCGTGTCGCCCGAGATCGACGACAAGGTCGAGATCGATATCAACCCGTCCGACCTGCGCATCGACACCTACCGCTCCTCCGGTGCCGGTGGTCAGCACGTGAACACCACCGACTCTGCGGTGCGTATCACCCACGTACCGACCAACACCGTGGTGGCCTGCCAGAACGAACGTTCCCAGCACGCCAACAAAGACACCGCCATGAAAATGCTGCGGGCCAAGTTGTACGAGCTGGAAATGCAGAAGCGCAACGCCGCCTCGCAGGCGCTGGAAGACAGCAAGTCGGACATCGGCTGGGGCCACCAGATCCGCTCCTACGTGCTGGATGACTCGCGCATCAAGGACCTGCGTACCGGCGTCGAACGCAGCGATTGCGGCAAGGTCCTGGACGGGGACATCGACCAGTACCTGGAAGCGAGCCTCAAGCAGGGGCTGTAAGCCGTACACCACTGCCGCGATACCAGGCCACTTGCCGGTATCGCGTGCCCTGCCCGAAAAGGGCAACGAATACCTGATGGAAAGAATGACGACATGAGCGACCTCAAGACCGAATCGCAAGACCTGCAACAGGAAGAAAACACCCTGATCGCCCTGCGCAAGGAAAAACTTGCCGCCGAGCGTGCCAAGGGCAATGCCTTCCCCAACGACTTCCGTCGCGACAGCTACTGCAACGACCTGCAGAAACAGTACGCGGACAAGACCAAGGAAGAGCTGGAAGCAGCCGCGATCCCGGTCAAGGTTGCCGGCCGTATCATGCTCAACCGTGGCTCGTTCATGGTGATCCAGGACATGACCGGTCGCATTCAGGTCTACGTCAACCGCAAGACCCTGCCGGAAGAAACTCTGGCCGCCGTCAAGACTTGGGACCTGGGCGACATCATCAGCGCCGAAGGCACCTTGGCCCGTTCCGGCAAGGGCGACCTTTACGTCGAGATGACCAACGTGCGCCTGCTGACCAAGTCGCTGCGTCCGCTGCCCGACAAGCATCACGGCCTGACCGACACCGAGCAGCGCTACCGCCAGCGTTATGTCGACCTGATGGTCAACGAAGAAACCCGCCACACCTTCCGGGTGCGCTCGCAGGTTATCTCGCACATCCGCAAGTTCCTCATTGATCGTGACTTCCTTGAAGTCGAAACGCCGATGCTGCAGACCATCCCGGGCGGCGCGGCGGCAAAACCGTTCGAAACCCACCACAATGCGCTGGACATGGCCATGTTCCTGCGTATTGCGCCGGAGCTGTACCTCAAGCGGCTTGTTGTTGGTGGGTTTGAGAAAGTGTTCGAGATCAACCGCAACTTCCGTAACGAAGGTGTCTCGACCCGTCACAACCCTGAATTCACCATGCTCGAGTTCTACCAGGCTTACGCCGACTACAACGACAACATGGACCTCACCGAAGAACTGTTCCGCGAGCTGGCGCAACTGGTGCTGGGCAGCACCGATGTGCCGTATGGCGACAAGGTATTCCACTTCGGTGAGCCGTTCGTGCGCCTGTCGGTGTTCGACTCGATCCTCAAGTACAACCCTGAGCTGACCGCAGCCGACCTGCAAGACGTCGACCGCGCCCGCGACATCGCCAAAAAGGCCGGTGCCAAGGTGCTGGGCCACGAAGGCCTGGGCAAGCTGCAGGTGATGATTTTCGAGGAGTTGGTCGAGCACAAGCTGGAGCAGCCGCACTTCATTACCGAGTACCCGTTCGAAGTTTCGCCGCTGGCCCGTCGCAACGACGACAACCCGGCTGTTACCGACCGCTTCGAGCTGTTCATCGGTGGCCGCGAAATCGCCAACGCCTACTCCGAGCTCAACGATGCCGAAGACCAGGCCGAGCGCTTCCTGGCCCAGGTGGCCGAGAAGGATGCCGGTGACGACGAAGCCATGCACTACGACGCCGACTTCGTCCGTGCGCTGGAGTACGGCATGCCGCCAACCGCCGGTGAAGGCATCGGCATCGACCGCCTGGTGATGCTGCTGACCAACTCGCCGTCGATTCGCGACGTGATCCTGTTCCCGCACATGCGCCCACAGGCCTGAGTGCAGTGAAAAAGCCGCCTTTCGAGGCGGCTTTTTCTTGCCTGAAGCTTTATGTTGTCTGTACCGGCCTCTTCGCGGGTAAACCCGCTCCCACAGGTACTGCACAGATCCTGAGTACAGTGGGATCCCTGTGGGAGCGGGTTTACCCGCGAAGAGGCCGGCACTGTCGAAACACTGTCCATGAGGTATGCCCCGTGACACCCGCCATGCCTGACCAAGGCGCCGCCGGCATCGCCACCGCCGTCGCCGAAAGCGTGCAATACCAAGGCCGCAAGACTGCCCGCCAAGGCAGCGAACAGCGCCGTCAGCTGATTCTCGACGCCGCCATGCGCATCGTTGTGCGTGATGGTGTGCGCGGTGTGCGCCACCGCGCCGTGGCCGCCGAAGCCGCTGTGCCATTGTCGGCCACCACCTACTACTTCAAGGACATCGAGGACCTGCTCACCGATACCTTCGCTCAGTACGTCGAGCGCAGCGCCGCCTACATGGCCAAGCTGTGGGCCAACACCGAAGTGGTATTGCGCCAGATGCTGGCCCAGGGCGACGGCAGCCCGCAGGCTCGGGCTCGGCTGGCTGACGAAGTGGCGCGCATGACCGCCGACTACGTTCAGCGGCAACTGCTGAACCGCCGCGACTTCCTGATGGCCGAACAGGCCTTTCGCCAGGAGGCGCTGCTGTGCCCGCGCCTGGCTGAGCTGGTACGTGCCCACGAGCAGATCCTGCTGCACGGCACCCGGCAGTTGCTGCAGGTGGTGGGGTCGCGGCAACCGGAACAGGACGCGCAGATGTTGACGGCGATTATCGAGCAGATGGAATATCAGGGCCTGCTCAAGGATGCGAACGCGCAAGCCGATGGGCAGATGCTCGCTATGCTTACCCGATACCTGCAGCTGGTGCTGGCATCGGCCTGAGCCGAGACCGATTTTTCAAGGAGAACCTGATGAAAGCCTGGCGTGTGGTGTTGTTGACTCTGTCATTCCTGCTGCTGGGCGGTTGTCTGGTGACCTTCCACGAGCCCTTGCCCGGCAACCAGGCGGCGCCCAAGGCCCTGCTCGGCAAGTGGAGCAGCAAGGACGCCTGGGGCGAGCCGTTGAAGCTGAGCATCAGCCGCAGCGGCAGCGATGCCTACAAGGCGGTGGCCACGGCCAAGGGCAAGGCCCCTGAGGAATACGTGTTCACCGTGTCGCGCCACGGCAACCGCTGGTACCTGTCGGCTGGCGTGCCCAAGCGCCTGGGTGGCAACTTCCTGATCGGTGGTTTCGACATCGTCGATGGCAAGGAACTGGTGCTCTACAACCTGGATGTCGAGCAGGTGCAGCAAGCGGTGGACAAGAAGGAACTGACCGGGCGCAGCACCGAGGTGCCTGAGGACAACGGCGACGGTGTGCTGATCGACAGCCCGTCGGCGCGGGTGCTGGCCTACCTCGACGACCCGGCCAACTCGGACCTGTTCGTCGAGGTGGCGCGGTTTCAGCGGCCTGGTAAGTAGTCACCTGTCCTGGCCTCTTCGCGGGACAAGCCCGCTCCCACAGGTATTGCACCTGGCTTGAAACCATTGGGGTCCTTGTGGGAGCGGGCTTGTCCCGCGAAGAGGCCGGCACTGGCAAAGCAAGGCTTGTATCTTGTTCTAGAAAGGAGTCCCCAGTGGACGATTACCAGCAAACCATCCGCGTCCTGTCTGACCGCATCGTCGCGGCGCAGACCCCGATCCGGGTTCTGGACGCGGTGAAGTGGGACGACAATATCCGCCAGGGCTTCCTCAAGGCCAAGGGCAAGGAGCCGCCGGCTGTCGACCGCGCCTATTACCAGTCGCGCCCGCTGTCGTTCGACTCCAGTGCGGTGAAGGCCGAGTTCCAGGGCATCGAGCGCGACATCATTCGCCAGCTCGGCCAGTTCAACCCGGTCGGGCAGATCATGAAGCGCATGTGCCGCGAATACCGCATGGTGGTGCGCATGCTCGAAGCGCGTGGCACCGAGGACTTCGGCCTGATCTCGCAGGAACTGTATGGTGCAGCCTCGGATGCCTTCCACGCCGGTGATCCGACTCTGGCCGACCTCGGCATGATGTTCTCCGACTACCTGAACAACATCGACGGCCGTGGCGACCTCAAGGACGAACCAAAGAATCTGACTGCCAAAGAGGCCGTGGACATTCTCCAGCGCCGGCTGAACAAGGTGTTCGGCGAGGCGGAGGAAACCATTCGCGTATTCGAGTCTGACGGCATCGTCGCCGATGCTGCGGCCGGTGCCGACTACATCAAGGTGCGCGCCGACGCCATGTTCAACGCCCGCGACGTGCGCGCCCTGGAGGTGCACGAAGGGCTGGTGCACGTCGGCACCACACTGAACGGCCAGAACCAGCCGATCTGCACCTTCCTGGCCAAGGGCCCGCCCTCGTCGACGGTGACCCAGGAGGGCCTGGCCATCCTCATGGAAGTAATCGCCTTCGCCTCGTACCCCAGCCGCCTGCGCAAGCTCACCAACCGCACCCGCGCCATCCACATGGTCGAGGAGGGCGCCGATTTCTTGCAGGTGTTCGATTTTTTTCGTGAGCAAGGCTTCGAGATGGCGCAGAGCTACAGCAATGCCAGCCGGGTATTCCGTGGCTCGGTGCCCAATGGCCTGCCATTCACCAAGGACTTGTCCTACCTCAAGGGCTTCATCATGGTTTACAACTACATTCAGTTGGCCGTGAAGAAGGGCAAGCTCGAACAGATTCCGTTGCTGTTCTGCGGCAAGACAACCCTGGAAGACATGCGCACCCTGCGCCAGTTGGTCGAGGAGGGTTTGGTCGAACCGCCCAAGTACCTGCCCGAACAGTTCCGCGACCTGAACGCCCTGTCGGCCTGGATGTGCTTCTCCAACTTCCTCAACCATCTGAGCCTGGATCGCATTGAAGCCGATTACGCGAACATTCTCTGAGTGCTGCCGCCTGCTGGCCCTGGGCTTGGTCCTGCTCAGCCTGGGCGGCTGCAGCAGCTTGCTGTTCTACCCCGAGCGTGGGCAGGCCTTTACCCCTGAGCGGGCGAAGCTGGAATACCGGGATGTCACCCTGACCACAGCTGACGGCATCCGCCTGCACGGCTGGTGGCTGCCGGCCAAGGCCAAGGCCGGGGTCGAGGTCAAGGGCACGGTGCTGCACCTGCACGGCAACGGCGGCAACCTGCCCGGGCACCTGGGCGGCAGCTACTGGCTGCCGGAGCAGGGCTACCAGGTGTTGATGATCGATTACCGTGGCTATGGCCTGTCCCAGGGCACGCCGAGCCTGCCGGAGGTATACCAGGACATTGCGGCGGCCATGGCCTGGCTGGACCAGGCGCCTGAGGCCAAGAGCAAGCCACTGGTGCTGCTGGGGCAAAGCCTTGGCGGCGCGATGGCCATCCACTACCTGGCGGCCCACCCCGAACAGCGCCAGCGCTTCAGTGCCTTGGTGTTCGACGGCGTGCCAGCCAGTTACCGTTCAGTCGGGCGCTTTGCCCTCAGCACCTCGTGGATGACCTGGCCGCTGCAGGTGCCGCTGTCGTGGCTGGTGCCGGACGGCGACAGTGCGATCCGTTCGGTCGAGCAGCTCAGTAGCCCGCCCAAGCTTTTTTTCCACAGCATCGACGACAACCTGGTGCCGCTGGAAAACGGCATCCGCCTGTACCAGCACGCACCACCACCGCGGGTGCTGCAACTGACCCGTGGCGGTCACGTGCAGACCTTTGCCGACCCCACGTGGCGCCAGGTGATGCTGCGTTTCCTTGACGACCCTGGCCATTTCAACGGCCTGCGGCGCCTGGCCGAAGTGCCCAATTACCCTGACGAGAAGAACAAGCAATGAGTGAAGAACGCAACGCCATCCCGCTGATCCTGACCGGCGTCGGCAGCATCATCGTGACGGTGGGGGCCTTGTGGTACTACGGTTACCTGCATTTCGCCAAGCCCGAGGATGCCCTGTTGTTGCAGGACTTCACCATGCTCAAGACCATCCCGGGCGAGGACTACAAAGTTTCGCTCGACCCTGCGCCGCAAGTGGCCCAGTGCGTCGATGGCGTGCTGGTGCTGTTCGACACTGAGCAGAAAGGCCTGACCGGCGTGCTGGTGGACAACCGCAAGCGTGCGGTGCGCTGCATGGGCGAGGAAACCCCACAGCAGGTGCAGTGAGTCGGCATCTTCATAACCTGCTCCGGCCTCTTCGCGGGCTCGCCCGCTCCCACAGGTGTAGCGCTTGGTTCGAAACTGGCACCGTCCCTGTGGGAGCGGGCGTGCCCGCGAAGAGGCCGGCACAGGCCCTGAAAATCTGAAAGGCTATTCCAGTCGCGAACGGGCAGAGTCATAAACATCGCTTCGTTCTCGCTTGCCCACGGCAATGACAATCACCACTACACGCTGATCAACAACCCGATAAACCAGTCGATAGCCCGCTGATCTCAGCTTGATTTTGTAACAGTCCGCCATACCAGAGAGTCTGTCTTTCTCGACTCTGGGCTCAGCCAGTCTTTCCTTCAGCTTTCTTGCAAACTGAATTTGCAGCTCACCATCCAGTTTTCGAAATTCCTTCCTCGCCCGCACATCGAACTCAAGGTCGTAACTTCTTGCTTCCTTCGGCTTCGGCGATGAGCTCATCAATATCCACTCTCACAGTGGGCCCATCGCGTCGCTGACGGACAAGCTCAGCCAGTTGCATGTCGTCGATCAATTCCATCATCGCTTCATAGCGTTCTGGCGGAACCGCATAGAACGCCGGTTCGTTGCGATTGAGGATGACCACGGTTTCACCGGCAGCTTCGCGGATAGTGCCCATAGGGTCTTTCTTCAGGTCTGTGATGGATGCTGCCAGATCGGCAAGAACCGGATAGGTCATAGTTGTATCAACCGATGTGTGTGATTAGCGGTGACGAAAGTGTAGTGCCTCAAAGAGTGCTTTTAAAGGTGCTTTTTTGTTGTCGCGCATGAAAAACCCCGCCATGAAGGCGGGGTTCAGGGTTCAGGGTTCAGGGTTCAGGGTTCAGGGTTCAGCTAGCCAGCCTTACTGCTGCACCTGGCTCACTGCACGCGGTGCCACCGGCTGGTTGTCGTTGGAGATGGTGACCTCCACCCGACGGTTTTGCGCACGTCCCGAGTTGCTGCCGTTGTCGGCTACCGGGTACTCCTTGCCATAACCTTGCGAAACGATGCGCGCCGGGTCGACGCCGGCACGCACCAGCGCCATGCGCACGGCGCCAGCGCGGCGCTCGGACAGGCTCTGGTTGTAGTTGGCCGAGCCGACGCTGTCGGTGTAGCCCTCGACAATCACCTTGCGCTCCGGGTTTTCCTGAAGGAACTGGGCCAGCTTGGTGACGTTCGGGTAGGCATTGCTCTTGAGCTCGGCTTTGTTGAAGTCGAACAGCACATCGCCAAAGGTCACCAGCGTACCGCGGTCGGTCTGCTTGGCATTAAGGCTGTCCTGCAGCTTGGCGATCTGGGCGTCGCGGGCATCCAGCTTGGCCTGTGCGCGTTGGGCCGAGGCGTTTTTCAGTTCGCCTTCGGCGGTGCGCAGGGCAATGGTCTGCTTGGCCACTTCAACGCGCTGGTTGGTCAGGTAGGCCAGTTGGTCGACCTGCTTCTGGTCTTCACGGTCCATGAAGGCCTTGTCGGCTTTGTTCAGCCAGTCCTGGGCGTCCTTGGTCTCCAGCGCCGCGACTTTGCTCGATTGCGGGTCGCTCTGCAGCGCGGAGAAGTTGGTGCGGGCCGCTTCCAGGTTGGCGTTAGGGTCGTGCGAGCAAGCAGCAAGACCAACGCTGAGGGCCAGCAGGGCGGGAATCATGACGTAGTTGCGCATAGTGTTCATCCTTTGATCGTGTGCGAAGGCTAAGGTTGGCGGGGCAGGGCTCATTGAGCGCTGCGCAGGCCTTCCTCACGTACGTCCTGGACGCCTTGGCGGGCATCCTGCACAGCCTTCTGGGCCTTGGCTGCCTGGGCCTTGCGTTCGGCGAGGCGTGCGTCCCATTCGGCCTGTTGGGCCAGGCGCTTGGCGTCGTCGTACTTTTTGTCATGCATGGCAATCTCGGCCTGCTTGAACTTGTCCTGTGCCGCTTTCATTTCCACGGCAGCAAACTCGGTGCCGCCAGCGCTGACGGCAGAGTTCACGGCGGACTGGGTAACGGCATACTGCTCGGTAGGCGGGTTGCCCGCGCAGCCGGCCAGGACCAGGCTACTGCCCAGCGCCAGCGCGGCCAGCTTGAACCCGCGCACATGAGTGGATGACAGTTTGCTGGTGCGGGTATTCATGGTGGTCAGTTCCATTGGATCACTCCTGATTACGACGATGTCCGTAGCAGTCCATCGCTTATTCCCTGACAAAACCGCGCGCTTCAGCTGAACGGTGCACGAGGGCAGGTGTGCAGGGTTTTAGCGTGATGGCTATTGGCTCCGACTCGAACGTTTTTCGAATAGTTCAGAAAAAAGTGCGGGACACGGGCAAGTATTTCTGACTGATCGGTCAGCGCGATTTAGCTGGAACTTTCGCTGATTGGAGCGGTATTCCGGGCCTTGGCCAGGCCCGGAACGGGGGGCGGGTATCTAGTTTTCGCTGTCGTTGCCGGTGGTGCTCAGGCTGTGCAGATGCTGCCGCGAGAGGGACAGAAAGCGCGGCGTAGAGCCAACATCCTCGTACAGAGGGTCGCCTTCTTCATCGGTGGCGATGACCCGGTGGCCCTGCACATAGGGGAAGCTTGCTTCCAGTTCTTCAAGGGCGGCGGCGACCAGCTCGCCGAGCAGTTCCTCGGCGGTGCGCTTGGGGTACATGTCGATCAGTGCGGCCAGGCGCGCCTCGGACTCCAGGTCCAGATGCAATACATGGCCCGTGCGGCTGAGGGGGCCGGCGGCATTCTGATCCCAGTGCTGGGCGAGTTCACGGATTTTCATGATGACCTCTGGTTACGCCTGCTAAGGCTGCATTGCATCGGAGTGCTGTGCTTTCACTTTAGTTTGGTTTGGCCGGTCACGGCTTGCCATTGCCGCACAGCTGGGGGCACTCTTCGGCAGAGTTGTGTACAGGAGTGCGCCAGAGCCGCGCCAAAGAGAGGGCCAATGACCGATATCGATGTGCGTTTGCGTGAAGATGTCCATGTGTTGGGTGAGTTGCTCGGCGAAACCATTCGCCAGCAGCACGGTGATGCGTTCTTGCAGAAAATCGAGGACATCCGCCACAGCGCCAAGGCCGACCGCCGCGGCCCTGGCGAGCAACTGTCCTCGACACTGGCCGACCTTGCCGAGGAAGACTTGCTGCCCGTGGCCAGGGCCTTCAACCAGTTCCTCAACCTGGCCAACATGGCCGAGCAGTACCAGTTGATCCGCCGCCGCGACGCCGGCCAGCCCGAACCCTTCGAGGCCTGTGTGCTGCCCGAGCTACTGGCGCGCCTGAAGCAGGCCGGGCACCGCAACGATGCCCTGGCCCGGCAGCTGGCCAAGCTGGATATCCAGCTGGTGCTCACCGCGCACCCCACCGAGGTGGCCCGCCGCACCTTGATCCAGAAGTACGACGCCATCGCCGGCCAACTGGCAGCCCAGGATCACCGCGACCTGACCCCGGACGAGCGCCAGCAGGTGCGTCAGCGCCTGCGTCGGTTGATTGCCGAGGCCTGGCATACCGAAGAAATCCGCCGCACCCGGCCAACCCCGGTAGACGAAGCCAAGTGGGGCTTCGCGGTGATCGAGCATTCGCTGTGGCACGCCATCCCCAGCCACCTGCGCAAGGTCGACAAGGCCCTGCTGGACGCCACCGGCCTGCGCTTGCCGCTGGAAGCCGCGCCAATCCGCTTTGCCTCGTGGATGGGCGGTGACCGTGATGGCAACCCCAATGTGACTGCCGCCGTCACTCGCGAAGTGCTGTTGCTGGCGCGCTGGATGGCCGCGGACCTGTTCCTGCGTGACATCGATGCACTGGCGGCCGAGTTGTCCATGCAGCAGGCCAACGATGCTGTGCGCGAACGGGTCGGCGAAAGTGCCGAACCCTACCGCGCCGTCCTCAAGCAATTGCGCGACCGCCTGCGGGCAACCCGTGCCTGGGCGCATTCGGCCTTGACCAGCAGCCAACCGGCCAGTGCCGAAGTGCTGGTGGATAACCGCGACCTTATCGCGCCGCTGGAGCTGTGCTACCAGTCGCTGCACGAATGCGGCATGGGCGTGATCGCCGAAGGCCCGCTGCTCGACTGCCTGCGCCGGGCGGTCACCTTCGGCCTGTTCCTCGGGCGCCTGGACGTGCGCCAGGACGCCGCCCGCCACCGTGACGCGCTGACCGAAATCACCGACTACCTCGGCCTGGGTCGCTATGCCGATTGGGACGAAGAGCGCCGCATCGAATTCCTTCAGGCCGAGCTGAAAAACCGCCGCCCGCTTTTGCCCGCGCACTTCAGGCCGCAGGCAGACACCGCCGAGGTGCTGGCAACCTGCCGGGAAGTTGCCGCCGCGCCGGCTGCTTCGCTGGGCTCCTACGTCATTTCCATGGCCGGTGCCGCTTCGGATGTGCTGGCGGTGCAATTGCTGCTCAAGGAAGCCGGGCTGACCCGCCCCATGCGTGTGGTACCCCTGTTCGAAACCCTGGCCGACCTGGACAACGCCGGCCCGGTCATGCAACGCCTGCTCGGCTTGCCGGGCTATCGCGCCGGGCTGCGCGGCCCGCAGGAAGTGATGATCGGCTACTCCGACTCGGCCAAGGACGCCGGCACCACGGCGGCGGCCTGGGCGCAGTACCGGGCCCAGGAAAACCTGGTGCGCATCTGCGCCGAGCACCAGGTCGAACTGCTGCTGTTCCACGGCCGCGGCGGTACGGTAGGCCGCGGTGGCGGCCCGGCCCACGCGGCGATTCTGTCGCAACCGCCGGGGTCGGTGGCGGGTCGTTTCCGTACGACCGAGCAGGGCGAAATGATTCGTTTCAAATTCGGTTTGCCGGGCATCGCCGAGCAAAACCTCAACCTGTACCTGGCCGCTGTGCTCGAAGCGACGCTGTTGCCACCACCACCTCCGCAGCCGGCCTGGCGCGAGGTGATGGACCAGTTGGCTGCCGATGGCGTCAAGGCCTACCGCAGCGTGGTGCGCGACAACCCCGATTTTGTCGAATACTTCCGCCAGTCGACGCCAGAGCAGGAACTGGGGCGCCTGCCACTGGGCAGCCGCCCGGCCAAGCGCCGCGCAGGGGGGATTGAAAGCCTTCGGGCCATCCCGTGGATCTTCGGCTGGACCCAGACCCGGTTGATGCTGCCGGCCTGGCTGGGCTGGGAAACTGCGCTGAGCAACGCCCTGGCCCGTGGCCAAGGTGAGCTGCTGGCGCAGATGCGCGAGCAATGGCCGTTCTTCCGCACCCGCATCGACATGCTGGAAATGGTCCTGGCCAAGGCCGATGCGCAAATTGCCGAGGCCTACGACGAACGTCTGGTGCAACCGCACTTGCTTCCTTTAGGTGCGCACCTGCGCGACCTATTGTCGCAGTCTTGCCAAGTGGTGCTGGGCTTGACCGGCCAGCCGGTGCTACTGGCGCACAGCCCGGAGACGCTGGAATTCATCAGCCTGCGCAACACCTACCTGGACCCGCTGCACCGCCTGCAGGCCGAGTTGCTGGCCCGCTCGCGCAGCCGCGAAGCCGCTCTGGACAGCCCGTTGGAGCAGGCCTTGCTGGTGACCGTGGCGGGTATTGCCGCCGGGTTGCGCAATACCGGCTAAAGGTGTGCCCAGGCCCGTCAGGGTGAGTGGCGTGCCGGGCATGCACGGGTAAGGGGAGGGTGGTTGCGCCGGGCGCAACCACTTGCCCGGTCGCCCACAAGTGGCGCATTCCTGCAACTTTGGGACGCTTGTATGGCTGCCGGGCGCTGTGTATCTTGAGCAGCCTTCTGACCGATTTATGGTCATACCCGATTTTCCGGACTTGGCCCTGTTTGCCGAATCCATTGAATTTCATAAAAAAATTTGAGGAGCACGAGATGCGCGTAATTCTGCTGGGAGCTCCCGGGGCCGGTAAAGGTACTCAGGCAAAGTTCATCACCGAAAAGTTCGGTATTCCACAAATCTCCACCGGTGACATGCTGCGTGCCGCCGTCAAGGCCGGCACCCCGCTGGGCCTGGAACTGAAGAAAGTCATGGATGCCGGCCAGCTGGTTTCCGACGACCTGATCATCAGCCTGGTCAAGGAGCGCATCGCCCAGCCTGATTGCGCCAACGGCTGCCTGTTCGACGGCTTCCCACGCACCATCCCGCAGGCCGAAGCCATGGTCGCTGCCGGTGTCGACATCGACGCTGTGGTCGAAATTGCCGTGGACGACGAAGAAATCGTCGGCCGCATGGCTGGCCGTCGCGTGCACCTGGCTTCGGGCCGCACTTACCACATTCAGTACAACCCGCCGAAAGTGGAAGGCAAGGACGACGTGACTGGCGAAGACCTGATCCAGCGCGACGATGACAAGGAAGAAACCGTCCGTCATCGCCTGTCGGTCTACCACACCCAGACCAAGCCGCTGGTGGACTTCTACCAGAAGCTGTCGGCTGCCAATGCCGGCAAGCCGAAGTACAGCCACATCGAAGGTGTCGGTTCGGTCGACGCCATCACTGCCAAGGTCCTGGCAGCCTTGAGCTGATCAGCGCCTGACGCACATCGACAACGGCCCGCTTGCGGGCCGTTGTTGTTTCTGAAACGCACCTTGGCTGCCTTGACACGTTCCCTGTGGGAGCGGGCGTGCCCGCGAAGAACCCAACGCGGTGGCTGGCACCGGCTGCGCCGGTGTTCGCGGGCGCGCCCGCTCCCACAAGGAAGTCGTCAGCCCGCCAGGTCATGATCCATGCCCACACAGCGCCCCTTCGGGACACAACGCCGTCGCTGCTCTATACTGCCGCTCTTTTCCCTCTGCACCTGGATACCCGTTCGATGACCACCCTGCTGGCCCTGGATACCGCCACCGAAGCCTGTTCCGTCGCGCTGCTGCATGACGGCAAGGTAACCAGCCATTACGAGGTGATCCCGCGTCAGCACGCGCAAAAACTGCTGCCGATGATCAAGCAGTTGCTGGCCGAATCCGGCGTCGCGCTGAATGCACTGGATGCCATCGCCTTCGGCCGTGGCCCGGGCGCATTCACCGGCGTGCGTATCGCCATCGGCGTGGTCCAGGGCCTGGCCTTCGCGCTGGAGCGCCCGGTGCTGCCGGTGTCCAACCTGGCCGCACTGGCCCAGGGTGCCTTGCGCGAGCACGGCGTGCAGCAGGTGGCCGCGGCCATTGATGCGCGCATGGATGAAGTGTACTGGGGCTGCTACCAGGCCACAGCGGGCGAAATGCGCCTGGTCGGCCGCGAAGCGGTGTTGCCGCCCGAGCAGGTAGCGCTGCCAGCAGACAGCAATGGCGAGTGGTTCGGTGCCGGTACCGGATGGGGCTATGCCGAGCGGCTGGCGGTTCAGGTGGCGGCCAGCAACCCCGGCGCCTTGCCCAATGCGCTGGATGTCCTTAGCCTGGCCACTTTCGCCTGGGCGCGTGGCGAGGCAATCGTCGCCGAGCAGGCACAACCGGTTTATCTGCGCGATAATGTAGCTACGCCCAAAAAGAGCTGAGTGCTGTTCGTCGGTTATCGCCGATCACGCTAAAACCTTTTATGCGATCTGTGGTCCAGTTATCACTCAAGCATTAGCGACGGAACCCTGATGCTGTTAAATTGCCATCATTGATCCCGAGTGCTCATGCCATGCGTATCGACGGTTTCTCATCGCAGTCCTACCCGGTCAAGCGCACCCCGCGCAAGGCAGCGGTGCGTGACGAGGCCATCGACGACGCCGAAGTCATCGAAGAGGCCGAAGCGGCCCCGCAGGAAGCCACCGCCCGCCGTCGCAGCGGTGGCCTGCCAGCCCGCCCGCAGGATATGGTCTTCCCCCGCGCCCGTGACCGCCGTACCGCCACCGCATTGGCCAGCTACCTGAGCACCGCCGGTTTCACCGACTGGGACATGGAAGTACTGGGGCTCGACCTGTACATTTAGTGGATGAGTTCATCACCACTGCCTTATTTTCTCGGTTGCCCGTCATGGAGCGAAAACGCCTGGCGCGAGTACCTGTATCCCAGCGACGCTAACAGCAATGAAATGCTTGGCCTCTACAGCCAGGTGTTCAACGCCGTCGAGGGCAACACCACCTTTTACGCTCGCCCCGCCCTTGGCACCATTGCCCGCTGGGCGCAGGTGATGCCCGACCACTTCCGCTTCACCGCGAAGTTTCCCCGGGACATCAGCCATGAGGGTGATTTGCGTGAACAGCTTGAGCCTGCCTTCGACTTTACCCGGCTGATGGCCCCGCTGGGCAAGCGGGTATCGCCTTACTGGCTGCAGTTGCCGGCCCGGTTCGGCCCTGCACGCCTGGGCGAGCTTTGTCATTTCCTCGACGAGATAGCCGTGCCGGTGGCCGTGGAAGTGCGCAACCCGGCGTTCTTCGCAAAGGGTGAAGAGGAGCGGCTGCTCAACCGCGTGCTACTTGAACGCGGCGTGGAGCGCATCTGCCTCGACCCACGTGCGCTGTTCAGTTGCACGTCGCGCGACGCCGCTGTGCTGCACGCGCAGTCGAAGAAGCCTAAGGTGCCACCACGCCCTGCGGCTTTCAGCCAGCACCCACAAGTGCGTTTTATCGGCCATCCGGAACTGGCAGCCAACGAGACGTTTCTCACCCCGTGGGTGGACAAGGTAGCCAGCTGGATCGAGGAGGGCCGCAGCCCCTATATTTTCCTGCACACTTCGGACAACCGCCTGGCCGCAGCGCTGGCTCAACATTTTCATCAGCGGCTGATGCAGCGGCTGCCGGGCCTTGCCGCGCTGGCGGAATTGCCACGCGCCCCCGAGGTCGAACAACTGGGGCTACTCTGACCTTTCCTGAACTGCCGGAGGTTGAACCATGGATGTGCAAACCCTGCGAGCCGAAGCCTTCAAGGCCCTGCACGAGCGCGACAGTGCGTTCGTCATTCCCAACCCGTGGGATGCCGGGTCCGCCAAGCTGCTGGCCAGCCTGGGCTTCGAGGCGCTGGCGACCACCAGCGCCGGGCTGGCTTTCAGCCTGGGCCGCCCGGACGCCGAAGGCGCCCTGAGCCTGGACGATACCCTTGATAATGCTGGCGAGATCGTCGATGCCACGGCCTTGCCGGTGGCTGCGGACCTTGAAAACGGCTTTGGCGACCTGCCTGAGGACTGTGCCAAGACCATTTTGCGTGCTGCCGAGGCGGGTCTGGTAGGCGGCTCTATCGAAGATGCCAGTGGCCGCAGTGACTCACCCATCTATGACTTCGGGCTGGCGGTAGAGCGTGTTCGGGCCGCGGTACAGGCTGCCCGTAGCCTGCCGTTCCCGTTCACCCTGTGTGCCCGGGCCGAAAACCTGTTGCACGGGCGCATGGACCTGGATGACACCATCAAGCGCCTGCAAGCCTATGCCGAGGCCGGCGCCGATGTGCTTTACGCCCCCGGGCTGCGCACCGTCGAGGAAGTCCGTGCGGTGGTGCAGGCCGTCGCACCGCGGCCTGTGAATGTACTGATGGGCATGGCGGGTGTGCCGTTGAGCGTGAACCAGTTGCAGGACTTGGGCGTGCGGCGCATCAGCGTCGGTTCGTCGCTGGCCCGCGCGGCACTCGGGGCCTTGCACCGGGCCGCGCTGGAAATTCGCGATGAGGGCACGTTCGGCTACGGTGAACAGGCACTGCCGTTCGCCCAGCTCAACGACCTGTTCCGCCGCTGATGCGGGCAGTGCTGGCGCTGCTGGCCGGGCTGCTGTTACTGGCCGGCCTGGCCTGGCACTTCGGCTGGCGCCTTCCCGCAGTATGGAACCCTTGGGCGCCGCTTGATGTGCGCCAACCGCCCAATCTGCTGACTTCCTACAAACTGTCGCGCCTGCGCAATGACCCGGCGCTGTGCCGTCAGGCACTGGAAACCAGCCAGCTGCGCTACCGGGCGCAGGCCGACAGCCCGGCCTCGGTTAACTGCCCGTTGCAAAACGTATGGCGCATCGAGGGCGGCCAGGCGCGGCTCAGCAGCAGCTTTTTAGCCAGTTGCCCGCTGGCGGTGGCCTACGCACTGTTCGAAAACCATGGCTTGCAGCCGGTGGCGCAGCGGGTGCTGGGCCAATCGGTGACGCAGGTCGATCATTTGGGCAGCTTTGCCTGTCGCAATGTCTACCACCGCAAGCAGGGCCGCCTGAGCCAGCACGCGACGGCCAATGCGCTGGACATCAGCGGCTTTCGCCTGCAGGACGGTCAGCGCATCGTTCTGGCGCGTGACTGGCAGGCCGGTGGGCAGAAGGCAGAATTCCTGCGCCAGGTGCAGCAGGCGGCCTGCAAAAGCTTCAGCACGGTTTTGGGGCCGGACTACAACACAGCCCATCACAACCACTTTCATCTGGACATGGGCCGCTGGCAGGTCTGCCGTTAGCTTCAGGCGTGAACGCGCACGTTGTTCAGCACCACCGGGCGTGCCCAGTGGATGTCGAATTCCAGGTCGTTCTGCTGCTTGGCCAAGGTGGCGTCATCAAACGGCTCCGGGGCCGGGTCCAGCAGATTGCGCTCAAGCTCGGCAATGGGCAGGAACAACGACCGCGGGGCAGGGCCCGGGCCGGGCTCGGCAATCGGCTCACCCTGGCTCATCACCACCGGGCGCATCCAGCTGTTGCTGGTGTCGAGCTGGCGCTGCTGCTCGATCAGATCGATGGCACTGAACGGCTCAGGTGCAGGTGGCAGCAGGTTGGCTTCAAGTTCTGCCTTGGGCAGAAACAGCGGCTCGGGCGGTGCCACCTCGGTGTCGAGCACCGGGCAGCTGCGCTGGGCGTCGATCAGGGCCAGCGCACGGGCGCCGCCGATGGGCTCGCCGCTGTCCTGGTCGTACTGCACGAACGACTGGCTGACGCTGTCTACGGGCTCTTCCTGTTGCTCGGCCATGGCCCGGGCAAAGAAATCCTGCCACAGGTGGCTGACGCCCCCGAGTGCCTGGATATTGTGCTGACTGTAGTTGCCGACAGGCGACAAATAGGTCAAGCCGATGGGAAGAGTATCTGACATGGCAGTCGCGCGCGTTGTGCTCTGGCAGAATAGCGGGATATTGCCTGTATCGGCCGAGATGGCCGATACCTTAATGGCTGGGTTCAATTTCTAGGTGTGAATGATGGAAGAGCAGGGCACAGGTATCCGGGTCGAGGCGTTGTCGGCGGAATTCGAGGCGCAGGCTGCTGAGTGGGCCGAGCGCCTGGCGCTGCCGTTGCAGGACGACGCTGCCGAGTTTGCCGTGCAGGTGGGTGTCGATGGCCTGCAGATCCAGCAACTGGGCCCGCAGGCACCGGGGCCGGTGCGGGTGGACTTCGTTGACGGCCAGGCCTCGCACCGGCGCCAGTTTGGCGGTGGCAACGGGCAGATGATCGCCAAGGCCGTGGGCATTGCCCAAGGCGTGCGGCCGCAGGTGCTGGATGCCACTGCGGGGCTGGGCAAAGACGCGTTTGTGCTGGCCAGCCTGGGCTGCCAGATGACCCTGATCGAGCGCCAGCCGCTGATTGCAGCGTTGCTGGAGGATGGCCTGGCGCGCGCGCGGTCGGATGATGAGGTGGGCCCTATTGTCGGGCGCATGCGCCTGCTGACCGGCAACGCCATCGAGCGCATGCGCAGTTGGGAAGGCGAGGCACCTCAGGTGATATACCTCGACCCGATGTTCCCGCACCGCGACAAGAGCGCGCTGGTGAAAAAGGAAATGCGCGTGTTCCGGCCTTTGGTGGGGGACGACCTGGATGCCCCGGCCCTGCTCGAAGCGGCCCTTGCGCTGGCCAGCCACCGGGTGGTGGTGAAGCGCCCGCGCAAGGCGCCGATCATTGACGGGCCCAAGCCCAGCCATAGCCTGGAGGGCAAGTCGAGCCGGTATGACATTTACCCGAAGAAGGCTTTAAAGCCGTGACCGGGCTAGTCTAAGCCCAAGTCAAAGTTCAAACCTGAATTCAGGGCCTCAGTAGCTGAATCGTCCCGTATTAACAGGAGTCTGGCCAGTAGACCGTCTAAGTCTGCTTCTATCTGTCTGGACTCTTGCGAGGCACGCGGACTCTGGGGCTGCGTGTGGGGGGCTTGGTTTGAGGAAGGAATAAAAATTCCATGTGAGCGCTGTATCTCTCTAAGATTTTCTTCCGGGTAGGTGAAACGGCCGGTTTGGGGATTTTCTGTTAGCTGCAGATATTCTGTGTACTCATTGTTGTACTTGTATCGGTTTTCTAAGACACCTTGTCCCCATGCGGACATTCCGGATACTTTGGTCTTCATTAGCTTGTCTGTCCGGTTGTTTCTTTTTATAAGCGACTTGCCCAACGCCTTGTATTCGTTGGCTGAAAATGATGGATCCGCGAATTTCAATCGGGGAGCCAGCACATCATAGGAGTATTTACGCGTTAACCTTTTTATGAAACTCCTGCCGCTCGGGTCGGTTCGGTTGATGGGGTCATTACCGCAGTAGGCATAGGCATTAAGCCCGCCTTGGCCAAACGGTGATAAACGGTCCGCACTGAAAAAGCGCATCAATTCCGCATTGTACAGGCGATGGCCGTTACCCAGCAGGTAACCGATGGCTGAGGGTAGCCAGGTTTGCCCGGTAAATCGGGACAGTATCTGGTGAGCGGCCGGTGAACTGTCATCACCATAAGGGCTGTAGGCAATGTCCGTCTGGCTTCCGGTATGGGCAGTAACTGTTGACGCTTGGGCATCGGTGGCCAAAAACTGTGTTTGCGTGGTTTGGCTGTTCGTTTCGCACAGGTTCTGGTTATTCGCGCTGACAACTGTGTAATGAGCACTGCTTGTGTGCACTGTCGAAAGTTTACGGCCCTTGTAAAAGAGTTTGAGTGTTTGCGTGGACATAGGGGTCCGCTCATGTGGGAGGGGTACATGAGAGTCTGTCAGGAGGATGCCAGATCAGGTACTGGCAAAAATGTCAGGTAGTGCGCCGGTTGGGCGCACAGTTACTGGTAGACGCGCTCCTACAATGTGACCCGAATGCCAAAAGATGCGTTCAGGGTTGGTACGCTCGCAAGAATACCCCCACCACCTCGCGCACATGCGCCTCGGCTTCATCCCCCTCCAGCGGCCCCGCGCAGCCCAGCAGCAAGCGGTAATCCGGCGCGCCTTTGACCAGGCAGAAAAAGTGCTCCGCCGCCCGCAGCGGGTTGTCGATACGCAGCAGCCCACGCTCATCCGCCCCACGTAGCAGCACTTCCATCCCGGCCAGCACACGCTTGGGCCCGGCTTCGTAGAAGTACTCGCCAAAGCTCGGGTCCAGGCTGCCCTGGGCCATGATCAGGCGGCTGAGCTTGACCGCTTCGTCACTGCTGATCAGCGCCTGGAAACCACGGGCAATGGTCAGCAGCACCTCTTCCACCGGTGCCCCGTCGGGGTACTCAAACAGCAGGTCAGGCAGCTGTATTTGGCAGGTGGCCATGACCGCCGAACAGAACAGGGTCTGCTTGTCGGTGAAGTGGCTGTACACGGTGAGTTTTGAAACACCTGCCGCCGCAGCGACCGCATCCATGCTGGTGTTGGCGTAACCAAGGCTGAGGAACAGCGCCTTGGCCGCTTCAAGAATCGCCTCACGCTTGGCCAGGTCCTTTGGCCGGCCTGGGCCGATGGGTGCGTCGTTGGGCATTGTGGTCTGCAATCTGGTTCAAGAATCACCATCTTAACGGGTCAGGCGCGATCCGGCTAAAACCAGGTCACATTGCCTACTGTCTGCCAGCAGACAGTTGATCGACAGTGATGTCGTCGTTCAGGCATCAGCGCTGTTGTTGTATTCGAATAACTTACTGATTAATAACGATTAATTTGTTGGCATGAATCGTGTTGATAGAGCTTCAAGGGTACCTGAAAGGGTGCCGAGCCTATCGAACAGGAGTCCCCCATGCCACGTGAAATTCGTTTGAATGCCTTCGAGATGAACTGTGTCGGCCACCAGTCACCCGGCCTGTGGCGGCACCCCAAGGACCGCGCCTGGCAGTACAAGGACCTGGACTACTGGACTGACCTGGCCAAGCTGCTGGAGCGCGGCAAGTTCGACGGCATCTTCATCGCTGACGTGATCGGCATTTACGATGTGCTGGGCGGCAATGGCGACGCGGCTATACGCCAGGCGGCGCAGGTGCCGGTCAACGACCCACTGGCACTGATCACACCCATGGCGCTGGTCACCGAGCACCTCGGCTTCGGCCTCACGGCCTCGCTCACCTTCGAGCACCCGTACCCGTTCGCCCGCCGCCTGTCGACCCTGGACCACCTGACCAAGGGCCGTATCGGCTGGAATATTGTCACCTCCTACCTCGACAGCGGTGCGCGTAACCTGGGGCAAAAGGCGCTGAGCGACCATGACGCCCGCTACGACTACGCCGACGAGTACCTGGAGGTGCTGTACAAGCTGTTCGAGGGCAGCTGGGAAGACGGCGCGGTGGTGCGCGACCGCGAAACCGGGCTGTTCACCGACCCGCGCAAAGTCCATGAGATCCGCCACCAGGGCAAGCACTTTCAGGTCCCGGGTATTCACCTGTGCGAACCGTCGCCGCAGCGCACGCCGGTGTTGTACCAGGCCGGTGCATCCAGCCGTGGCAAGGACTTCGCCGCCGGGCATGCCGAATGCGTATTCGTCGCCGCGCCCTCCAAGGTCATCCTGAAAAAGACCGTGGCCGACATTCGTCGCCGCGCCGCCGAGGCCGGGCGCGACCCGCGCAAAGTACTGATCTTCAATATGCAGACGGTGATCGTGGACGAAACCGATGCCAAGGCCCACGCCAAGTGGCAGGACCTGAAAAGCTACGCCAGTTACGAAGGCGCCCTGGCGCTGATCTCCGGCTGGACCGGCATCGACTTCAGCAAGTACCAGCCCGACCAGGTGCTGGAGCATATCCACACCAATGCCATCCAGTCGGCTGTAGAGGCGTTTTCCACCGCCGACCCGAACAAGCGCTGGACCGTGCAGGAGCTGGCCGACTGGGTCGGCATCGGCGGCTTTGGCCCGCTTATCGTTGGCAGTGCGCAAAGCGTGGCGGACGAGTTGCAGGCCTGGGTTGAAGAAACCGATGTCGACGGCTTCAACCTCACCTATGCACTGGCCCACGAAACCTTCCGCGATGTGGTCGAGTTGCTGGTGCCCGAGCTGCAGCAACGCGGCGCCTACAAGACCGAATACCGCCCCGGCACCCTGCGCGAAAAGCTGTTTGGCGACGGCCCGCGGCTGCCGGCCAGCCACCCGGCTGCCGGTTATCGCGACCTCAGCCGCCAGCCGGCCCCGGCCAGCATCACCGAGCCGGCTTGAGCCGCCAGGGAGCCACGCGATGAATGTGCATGAATTTACCCCGCCTCAGGCCGATGCCGTGGCCGACACCCACCTGCAGGCCGTGCAACGCTGGGCCAGGGAGCGGCCAACCCGGATTGCCCTGCGCCACCGGCGCCTGGGTGTGTGGAAGGCCTGGCGCTGGATCGACGTACAACGTGAGGTCGAGCGCCTGGCCGATGGCTTGAGCCAGCAGGGCTTCGTGGCCGGCTCGCGGCTTGCCTTGAGCGGTGCCTATGAGCCCAGCCTGGTGTTGCTGGCGCTGGCTGCGCGACGGCTGCATGGGCACACCTTGCTGATCCCCGCAAACAGCCGTGGCGAGGAATTGCAACGCCAGCTGCGCCTGGCCCGCCCAGGCTTCGCCTTCGTCCAGCGCCGTGAGCAGGTGGCGCAGTGGCTGCAAAGTGGTTTGCATGAGCAGTGGCCATTGCAGCTGTTCTCGCCACAGGCCGACGCCGCGCTCAGCGGCCAGTGGCAGGTTCAGCCGCTGTCGCGGTTGTTTGTCGGCGAGGTACCGGCCACGCAGCGCCAGGGTTGGGCACAGGTTGCCCGGGACGAGGTGCTCTGGGTCGATGAAGGCAGCGAATGGCGCGAAGGCCTGCCGCACCTGCTGGACCGCTGGCTGGCGCAGGGTGAAGGCCTGGCGTTTCCGGAAACGGTCGAATCGGCCAGCCGCGACCGCCGCGCAATCGCCCCGACCGCGTTGCTGCTGTCTGCCGAACGGGTACAGGCCCTTGCCGAGGAGATCGAAGCGCGTTTGCCAGCGCCGGGCAGCTGGCCACGACGGCTGTGCGACTGGGTACAGCAAGACCCCGAGCGCGGCCTGCGTCGCTGGCTGAAAGCACGGGTGCGGCACTTGCTCGGCTTCCAGCGCCTGCAGCGCATCGACGTGCCCAGCGCCCCTGTCTCATCGGGCAACGCAAGGCCGGCATGGCTGCGTGATTACCTGGAGCGTGCGGCATGAGTGCCTTGCTGGAGGTACGCAACGTGTCGCTGTCGTTCAAGGGCGTGAAGGCGATTTCCGACTTGTCGTTCAGCGTTCGACGCGGGGAGATCTGTGCGCTGATCGGGCCCAATGGCGCAGGTAAAAGCTCGCTGCTGAACATTCTCAACGGGGTCTATCGCGCCGATGCCGGCCAACTGTTCTTCGCCGAGCAGCAGCTGCACCGCCCGCACCCGCTGACCGCCGCGCGGCTGGGTATTGGCCGCACATTCCAGAACAACGCGCTGTTCAAGAAAATGAGCGTGCTCGACAACCTGCTGACCGGGCTGTCGCGCTTTCAGCGCAGTTTCTTCATCGAACAGGCGCTGGGCCTGCCACGTGCCCGCCGTGAGGCGCGAGTATTCGCCGAACGCGCCGAGCAGGTGCTGGCGTTTCTCGAACTGCAGGCCTGGCGCGATGTTGCGGTGGGCAGCCTGCCTTACGGTCTGCAGAAGCGCGTTGAACTGGGCCGGGCGCTGATTGCCCAGCCGACGCTGCTGTTGCTGGACGAGCCCATGGCCGGGATGAACGCCGAAGAAAAGCAGGAAATGAGTCGTTTCATTGCCGATATCAACCGCGACCTCGGCACCACGGTGATCCTGATCGAGCACGACATCCAGGTGGTGATGGGCCTGTCCAGCCACGTGGTGGTGCTGGACTACGGGCGCAAGGTGGGTGACGGCTCGCCGGCAGAAGTCCAGGCCAATCCCGATGTGATCGCCGCGTATCTGGGGGCAGCGCACTGATGAACTTCTTTCTCGAAACCCTGATTGGCGGCTTGCTCGCCGGCACCATGTATTCGCTGGTGGCGATCGGCTTCGTGCTGATCTACAAGGCCAGCGGCGTGTTCAACTTTGCCCAGGGTGCCATGCTGCTGTTTGCCGCGCTGACCTTTGTCAGCCTGCACCAGCAGGGCATCCCGTTTGCCCTGGCGCTGGCGATTACCGTGGTGGTGATGATTGTCGGCGCGCTGCTGATCGAACGGCTGGTGCTGCGGCCACTGGTCAACCGCTCACAGATCACCTTGTTCATGGCCACGCTGGGCCTGTCGTTCATCATCGAAGGGCTCGCCCAGGGGCTGATGGGTGCGCAGGTACGCGCGCTGGATCTGGGCATCGAAGACGTGCCGCTGTTCGTTGGCGACATCATGATCAGCCAGTTCGACCTGGTGGCGGCGGGTGTTTCTGCTGTGCTGGTGACGGCGCTGGCCCTGCTGTTCAACCGTACCCGCATTGGCCTGGCCCTGCGAGCTGTCGCTGACGATACCCGCGCGGCGTTGTCGTTGGGTATCAACCTCAACCGCATCTGGCAGATCGTCTGGGCTGTAGCGGGCGTGGTCGGGCTTGTGGCCGGGCTGCTGTGGGGCGCGCGCCAAGGTGTGCAGTTTTCGCTGTCGCTGGTGGTGCTCAAGGCGTTGCCGGTGTTGATCATCGGCGGCTTCACCTCGATTGGCGGGGCGATTGTCGGCGGCCTGATCGTTGGCGCTGCAGAGAACCTGGCCGAGGCCTACATCGGGCCCTTGATCGGCGGTGGCATCACCCCTTGGTTCGCCTATTTCCTGGCGCTGATCTTCCTCTACATCCGCCCTGCCGGCCTGTTCGGCGACCGGGCCATCGAACGGGTATGACCGCATGACCACAACTGCCGCGCGCCTGACGGCGCGTTTCGACGATGCACCGCTGACCTTGGTGGCCCGCCACCGCCCGCTGGGCCTGGCGCTTTTGCTGCTGGTGGCTTTTGTCATATTGCCCTGGCTGGGCAACGACTATTGGCTGAACGCAATCCTGATCCCGTTTCTGGTGCTGTCGCTGGCCGGCCTTGGCCTGAACTTGCTGACCGGCTACACCGGGCAGACTTCGGTGGGGGCGGCGGGCTTCATGGCGGTAGGCGCCTTTGCCACCTATGGCCTGCTGCTGCGCGTGCCAGGGCTGCCGTTGCCGCTGGCGTTGCTGGGCGGTGGCCTGATTGCCGGGTTGGTGGGGTTGCTGTTCGGCCTGCCCAGTTCGCGCATCAAGGGCTTCTATCTGATGGTGACCACCTTGGCCGCGCAGTTTTTTCTGGAATGGGTGTTCGCCAAATTTCCATGGTTTTACAACTACGCATCGTCCGGCACCATCAGCGCCCCGCGCCTGGAGCTGTTCGGCCACAGCCTGGCCACGCCGGTGGGCCGCTACCTGCTGACCCTCAGCTGTGTGGTAGTGCTGACCTGGGTAGCGCTGAACCTGGTGCGTAGCCAGGTCGGCCGCAACTGGATGGCGATCCGCGACATGGACACTGCCGCCGCCGTTATCGGCATCCAGGTGGAGCGCTACAAGCGCCTGGCCTTTGCCGTCAGCGCGTTCTACCTGGGCATCGCCGGCGCGCTGTGGGCCTTCGCCTACCTGGGCACGGCCAGCGCCGGTAGCTTCGACATCAACCGTTCGTTCCAGATCCTGTTCATCATCATTATCGGCGGCATGGGCAGCATTGCCGGCAACTTCATTGGCGCGGCGTTCATCAGCTTTACGCCGATCCTGCTCAGCCATGCCGGGCAGTGGTTGTTCAACGGCCATGTCGATGCCGGGCAATTGCAGAACCTGCAGAAGATCCTGTTCGGCAGCCTGATCATCTGGTTCCTGATCAAGGAACCCGAGGGCCTGGTGCGCCTGCTGGGCAACCTGCGTGAACGCATTCGCGTGTGGCCATTGCGCTTCTGACGCCGGCCCCACACACCTCAAGGCACCTTGACCCGGCCGCGGGAAAGGAGGTTTCCAACACTTCATCCAAAAGTACCGACCATGCGTAAAACCTTGCATCGCCACCTGCTCGCCAGCCTTTTCATGCTGGGCGCGCACACCCTGTTGCCGGCCGCTGCTACGGCCGCCGACAACCAGCAATTCGTGCCCATGGCCACCTACCGGGTTGGCGCCTATGCCTCCAGCGGTATTCCGTGGTGGGCCGGTGAAATCGACTACTTCCGCTACATCAACGAGGTGGAGGGCGGCATCAACGGCGTCAAGCTCACCTGGCAGGAATGCGAGACCGAATGGAACGTCGACCGTATCGTCGAGTGCTACGAGCGCTACAAGAACGGCCAGGACGGGGCGCCCACGGCGTTCTTCTTCACCCACAGCACGCCGGGCTCCTACGCCTTGATGGAGAAGGGCGCGGCCGACCGCATTCCGCTGATCGACGGTGCCGGGGGGCGTACCGAGTCCACCGATGGCAGCGTGTTCCCCTATGCGTTCCCGCTGTTGCTGAACTACTACGGCCAGGCCTCGGTGGGCATCAACTACATTGCTCAGCGCGAGGGTGGTTTCGACAAGCTCAAGGGCAAGAAGATCGTCACCGTGTACCACGACTCGGCCTATGGCCGCGAAACCCAGGCGCCGATGCAACTGCTGGCGCAGAAGTACGGTTTCGAGAACATCCAGATCCCGGTGGCCGACCCGGGTAACGAACAGTCGGCGCAATGGCGCCAGGTGCGCCAGCTGAAGCCGGACTGGGTGTTCCTGCGCACCTGGGGTGTATCGACCCCGGTCGGCATCAAGACGGCAGTGCGTTTCGGTATCCCGGTCGACCACATCATCGGTGATGTCTGGGCCGGCTCCGAGGCCGACGTGATCCCGGCTGGCAGCGCGGCCAAGGGCTATCAGGCGTTGGCGCCATTCCCGGGCGGCAGCGACTTTGCCATCCACCAGCGCCTGCGCGAGCACATTCTTGATACCGGCAAGAGCGACCTCAAGGACCAAAGCTACTTCGGCAAGGTGTACTACAACATCGGCCTGATCAACGCCGCCATTGCCGTCGAGGCGCTGCGCACGGCCCAGGGCAAATTCGGCAACCGCCCGCTTAACGGAGAAGAGGCGCGCTGGGGCTTCGAACACCTGAACATCGATGCGGCGCGGCTCAAGGCCATCGGTTTTGAAGGCCTGCTGCCGCCACTGAAACTGTCGTGCTCCGACCACGAAGGTGGCGGCGCGGCGCGGGTGCAGCAGTGGGACGGTGACAAATGGGTACTGGTGACCGACTGGGTGCAGGCCGACCGGGCCACCTTGCGTCCGTTGATCGAGGCCAAGTCGGCCGCCTACGCCAAGGAAAAGGGCATTACGCCGCGCGATTGCGCCCGCGAGCAGTGAACACTCAACGACAGATCAGGGAAACCACCATGTACGCACCTTTCAAACGCTACGGCGCCGCCCTCGGCCTGGCACTGGGCCTTGCCTCGGCATGGCTGCCGGTGGCCCAGGCGGCCAGCAACGAGCAGTTCTTCCCGTTGGCCACCTACCGGGTTGGCGCCTATGCCTCCAGCGGCATCCCGGTATGGGCCGGGATGATCGACTACCTGCGCTACATCAACGAGGTCGAAGGCGGCATCAATGGCGTCAAGCTGGTATGGCAGGAGTGCGAAACCGAATGGACAGCCGAGAAGGGTATCGAGTGTTACGAGCGCTTCAAGAACGGCCTGAACGGCGCGCCGGTGGCCTTGTACCAGCCCAACGGCGCGCCGGCTGCCTACGCCCTGGCGGAAAAGGCCGAAGCCGACAAGATCCCGCTGATCACCCTGGGCTACGGCCGTACCGAAGCCACCGATGGCCGGGTGTTTCCCTACAACTTCCCGGTGATGCTGACCTTCTACAGCGAGGCCTCGGCGTTCATCAACTACGTGGCCGAGCGTGAGGGCGGGCTGGACAAGCTCAAGGGCAAGAAGATCGCCACCGTTTACCATGACTCCGCCTATGGCCGCGAAACCCAGGGGCCGATGGCGTTGCTGGCGCAGAAATACGGCTTCGAGAATATCCAGATTCCGGTGGCTGACCCAGGCAACGAGCAGGCCGGGCAATGGCGCCAGGTGCGCCAGCAGAAACCGGACTGGGTGTTCTTGCGCACCTGGGGCGTATCCACGCCGGTAGCGATCAAGACGGCGGCCCGTTTCGGCTTCCCGGTGGACCGCATCGTCGGCGACATCTGGGCCAGTTCCAACGAAGACGTGCTGCCGGCGGGCGATGCCGGCAAGGGTTATCTGGCATTGACGCCCTATCCCGGTGGCGCCGATTTCGACATTCACCAGCGCATCCGCAAGTACATCGTCGACACCGGTAAAAGCGACCTCAAGGACCCGAAAAGCTTTGGCAGCGTGTACTACAACTCCGGCCTGGTGAACGCGGCCATCGCCGTCGAGGCGATCCGCGCCGGGCAGAAGAAGTTCGGCAACCGCCCGCTCAACGGCGAGGAAGGGCGCTGGGGCCTGGAGCACTTGAACCTGGGGGACGCCCGCCTGAAGGAAATCGGCTTTCTCGGCCTGATGCAGCCGCTGAAGCTGTCGTGCAGTGACCACGAAGGCGGTGGTGCGGCCAAGGTGCAGCAATGGGATGGCCAGAAGTGGACACTGGTGACCGACTGGGTACAGGCCGACCGCGCCACCCTACGCCCGCTGATCGATGCCAAGGCGGGTGACTATGCCCGCGAGAAAGGCGTTACCGCCCGCGAATGCGCCAAAGACGAGGCCGCCCCATGACCCACGCCCCGCTTGCTGCCGAGCGCGCCACGGAGTTGCTGGGCGTGCAGGATATCGAAGTGATCTACGACGGCGCGATTTTGGCCGTGGCCGGGGTTTCCCTGCGGGTCGGGCAGGGCGACATCGTCGCCTTGCTGGGCGCCAACGGGGCTGGCAAAAGCACCACGCTCAAGGCCATTTCCGGGTTGTTGCAAGCCGACCGTGCGCGGGTCAGCCGTGGGCAGATCCGCTTTCAGGGCCAGGACACGGCGGGTATCGCGGCCAACCGGCTGGCAACCCAGGGCATTGTGCATGTGCTGGAGGGGCGGCACGTGTTCGCCCACCTCACCATCGAGGAAAACCTGCGCACCGGGGGCTTTTTGCGCAAGCCGGCGCGGCGCGAGCTGGAGCAGGCGCTGGAGCGCATCTATGCCTGGTTCCCGCGGCTGAAGACCAAGCGCAAGACCCAGGCCGGGCTGACCTCGGGTGGCGAACAGCAGATGCTGGCGATCGGCCGCGCGCTGATGACCCAGCCGCGGCTGGTGCTGCTGGACGAGCCCTCGATGGGGCTGGCGCCGATCATTGTCGAGGAAATCTTCGACATCGTGGCTCAGCTCAATGCCAAGGAAGGCATGAGTTTTCTGATCGCCGAGCAGAACATCAACGTTGCCCTGCGCCATGCCGATTACGCCTACATCCTGGAGAACGGCCGGGTGGCGGGCGAGGGCGCAGCTGCCGAGTTGGCAGCGCGCGAAGACCTGCGGCACTTCTACCTGGGGGGCAAGGCTGGCTGAGTCCAAAACACTCGAAGCTGGCGCGTTCTCTGTGGGAGCGGGCATGCCCGCGAACACGGGCGTAGCCCGTGCCATGAACCGTGTTGCCATCTTCGCGGGCAAGCCCGCTCCCACAGGGGCTTCGCTGGATTTTCGTTGGGTGTTCTCAGCACAACAGCAACTGAACAATCTGCCCGTGGAGTAATTGTTCTGTACGTTGACATATTGGTTAAGTTATTGATTTTAAGGATATTTTTTCATGGCACGGTTATTGGAGTAGCAGGACGCCCCCATTACCCCATAAGGACGTTCTGCCATGCGCTCGCGCAACTACCCACCCGTCACCTTGGCCCTGGCCATCGGCCTGACCACACCGGCATTTGCCGAAGACAAGGGCTTCATCGACGGCACCCAACTGCAAATCATCAACCGCAACTACTTCTTCAGCCAGGACTACCGCAACGGCGACTTCACCCGCAACCCAAATACCGGTGAGCGCCAGAGCCAGCACCGCGAATGGGGTCACGGCATCATCGCCAACCTGCAATCGGGTTTCACTCCGGGTACCGTTGGCCTGGGCCTCGACCTGCAAGGGCTGGTCGGCCTGAAGCTCGACGGCGGCAACGGCACCGTGGGCAACGGCGTGGGCGTGCCGGGGATTGTCTCGCGCTCGGGCAGCAACTTCGATGGCGAGCCCAAGGACGCCTACGGCAAGGTGGGTGTGGCACTGAAAGCCCGTTTGGGCGATACCGAACTGCGCTACGGCGACGTCAGCCCGACCAGCCCGGTGCTGCACGCCAGTGACATTCGCCTGCTGCCGCAGACCCTGCGCGGCTTCATGTTCAACGACCACTCGCTGCAAGGCCTGACCCTGCAGGGCGGCAAGCTGGAATCCAGCAGTGACCGCAACGCCAGCAACCACCGTGGTGACCTTGGCACCGTGTACGCCGGGCGGCTGAAGGGCGCCAATGATGTGGTGTACCTGGGCGGCGACTACCGTTTCAACGACCAGCTGAACCTGCGCCTGCATGCCAGCCGGCTGGATGATGTGTGGAACCAGCAGTTCTTCAACATCGACTACGTGCAGCCGCTGGGCGACAACCTGGCCCTGAAGACCGGCCTGGATTACTACCGCACCCGCGACAGCGGCCAGGCGCTGGCCGGCAAGATCGACAACGATTCATGGAGTGTGCATGCCGGCATCAACGCAGGCGGGCATGGCTTCAAGCTGTCGTATACGCGCATCGACGGCGATACGCCGTTCGACTACGTGTGGAACACCTACGACATCCAGTTGGACGCGGCATCGCAGGTGTCGGACTTCAACAACCCCAACGAACGGGCCTGGGAAGCGCGCTACGACTACAACTTCGCGGTGCTCGGCCTGCCTGGGTTGTCGCTCACCGCCCGTTATGTGCGTGGTAGCGATATCGACGGTACCCGCGCAGGTGGCGCCTACAGCTATTACAACGGCATCGAAGACGGTCGCCACTGGGAGCGCAACCTGTGGGTGCGCTACGTGGTGCAGGGCGGGCCGGCCAAAAATCTGTCGTTCAACGTGATGCAGGCCACCCACCGGGTGGGCGGGGGCCATACCGCCGAGGCCAACGTCGACGAGTTGAGGGTGATTGTCGAGTACCCGCTGGACATCAACCTTTGAGTGGCCCCGGCAAACTGTTCGCCGGGCAACAGCCAATCTGCAGTTTGTCGGTCCCGGGGCTTTCCGGGTTATGACTATTTTTCCCAACTATCTGAATTTAAACGATTAATTCAGTTGGCACAGGTTCTGCTCAGCCACTGTGGAACCTGTTACGCATGGAGCAGCACATGACGACCTATTCACCCGCTTCCAGCCTGCCCCCGCAGGCCCGTTCGGCGCCGCGCCGCGTCGCTCATGTCATCCGCAGCGATGCCGAGGCCATCGAGGTCGCCCAGCGTCTGGCCGAGGACTTTGCCAAGGAGGCGGCCCTGCGCGACCGTGAGCGGCGCTTGCCGTGGGATGAACTCGATCGCTTTTCCGACAGTGGCTTGTGGGCGATCACCGTGCCCAAGGAATACGGCGGCGCGGGCGTTTCCTACGCCACCCTCAGCGAAGTGATCGCGACCATCTCGGCGGCCGACTCGTCCCTCGGCCAATTGCCGCAAAACCATTTTGGCGTGCTTAGCAACCTGCGCCTGACCGGCAGCGAAACACAGAAACGCGACTACTTCGCCAAGGTGCTTCAGGGCTACCGCTTCGGCAATGCCTTTTCAGAATCGCGCGGCCAGTACGTGACCACCTTCCAGACGCAAATCCGCTTCAACGGCGACAGCGCCGTGATCGAGGGCGAAAAGGCTTACTGCACCGGGGCCTTGTTCGCCCATATCGTCCCCGTTGCCGGCGTGGATGAACAAGGGCGACCGCATATCGCCTTTGTGCCTCGTGACGCTGCGGGCCTGACCGTGATCGATAGCTGGGATGGCTTCGGCCAGCGCATTACCGCCAGTGGCCAGGTACGCCTTGAAGGTGTGCAGGTACCGGCCGCTGATGTGATCCCGGCCTGGAAGGCCTACGACCAGCCCACTGCCGATGGCCCGATCTCGCAGATCATCCAGGCCGCGGTAGACACCGGTATTGCCCGTGGCGCTTTCGCCGCCGCCTTGCAGGTGGCCCGCCAGGCGCGGCCCTGGGCCGACAGCGGCTTGCAGCATGGCTGGCAGGACCCGCTGAGCCAGGCGGTGATTGGCGAACTGGGCTGGCGCCTGCAAGCGGCCGAAGCCATTCTGCACCGCGCGGCGCTCGCGGTGGACCTGGCTGTCGTCCAGCCTGACGAGGAACACGTGGCGCATGCCTCGGTGGTGGTTGGCCAGGCCAAGGTGCTGTCCACGGCCATTTCGCTGGAGGCATCCAGCCGCCTGCTGGAGCTGGGCGGTACGCGCAGTGTTTCGGCCAGCCAGGGGCTGGACCGTTTCTGGCGCAATGCCCGTACCCACACCCTGCATGACCCGGTGCGCTGGAAGTATCACCTGGTCGGCAACCAGTTGCTCAATGGCATCAAGCCACAACGTCACGCCTGGAACTGAGGAAGTACACATGTCCAATATCCATTCCCACGGCCAGGGTGACCTGGCACATGCCCGCCAGGTCGAAGCGGCGCTGCTTGAATACTTGCGTGGCCACAGTGCTCGTCAGGAAACTTTGGTGATTGCCGCCGTGGGTGAGGTGCGCATCGCCATTGATGCCGCCGATGCATTGCTGGAACGTGCGGATGACTCGCAGGCGTCGGCGATTGCTTTTCGGTTAGCGGCTGCCGAGGGGGCCAGGTTGGCCGGGCAGGCGTATTTCGAGCTGGCCGGACGAAGCCTGGCGCGCCCTGAGGTGAGCGGTGGCGAACCTGTGCTGGCGACCCAGCGGCGGTTGTTGGGGGATCACTACCTCAATGGCGCGGCGTTGGCCGACGGCTTGGGCTAGCCGCTGATATTGCCGGGGCCGCTTTGCGGCCCATCGCAGGCAAGCCAGCTCCTACAGGGACCTCGCATATCTTAGGCTTTGCGCGGTCCCTGTAGGAGCTGGCTTGCCTGCGATGGGCTGCAAAGCAGCCCCAATGCGGTTACTCAGGATTGCTTGGCACCCCCACCAATCTGCCATACATACGGCGGCTCTTTACCATTCACGTGCCAGTCGCCAATGATCCGCTCTTTGTAGATCACCGGGTTGTGCGAAGCCGCTGTACGGGCGTTGCGCCAGTGGCGGTCGAGCTGGCGGCTGGTGCTTGTGGTGGAGGCACCCAGGGCGTTGAACAGGTCGCTGGTGGCGCGCAGCACCAGGTCGATGGCCGCCACCTGGGCTTGGGCCGACTCCAGTTCGGCAAGCACATTGGCCTGTTGTTCAGCGGCCGGGTCATTGGCAAAACGTGCCAGGTACGCCTGCTGGCTGGCCTCGGCAGCCCGCAACGTCGCAGCTTCTGCGGCATACACCTGGCCCGAGGCCTTGCCGATCACTTGCAGTACCTGTGGGTCCTGGCTGACGGCTGCGCCGTTGCCATGGCTGAACACCCGGGTGCGCTTGCTGGTTTCGTGGCTGAAGTCGCGCACGGCAGCACGCCCGGAACCAGTGATCACGGCCAGCAAAACCAATTGGTAGAAGGCGGTCTGGTATTTGAAACGGGTGCCAAAGTCGATGATGTTCTCTTCCTCGACCACCGCATTTTCGAACACCGAGGTACCGCTGCCGGTGGTGCGCTGGCCAAAGCCATCCCAATCATCGCTCTGGCGGATGCCGGGCTGGCGGGTGCGAATGGCCGCGATCACGTCGGCGCCGGTGTCATCGCGACGGGCGAACAGGTCGATCCAGTCGGAGAACAGGCTGCCGGTGCTGTAGTACTTGGTGCCGTTGACTACCCACTGCTCACCTTGGCGTGAAACGCGGGTGATGACATCGCCGATCTTCACCGCGCCGATCTCTGTCCAGGCGCAGCCCACCAGGTCGCCCGCGACAAAGCGTTGGAACCAGACATCCTGTGGCGCGCCGGCATGGGCGTTGAGGCGGTCTTCGACGAAGGCGAAGTGGCCGCGCAAGGCCTGGGGCACATTGGAGTCGGCTGCCGCCAGTTCGATCAGCAGCTGGAACAACTGCGGCAAGGAGGCGCCGCCACCGCCGTGTTCAACCGGTACGCGCACAGCGCCAAAGCCGGCCTCTTTCAGCCACTGGATGGGTTCATGGGGCAGGGTGCGGCTGCGCTCGCGCGCCACGCTGCTGTCGGCAATGCGGGTGAAGATGGGTCGAAATCGCGCGGCGAGCGTGGCGTAGTCGGTGCCGTTGACGGGGGCGGGCAGGTGTTGTTCGAGGGCAGTCATCGGGATACTCCAGGTACATGAAGAAGGGGTATGTACCGGTGATTGCACAGGCCGTGCCGGGCGCTGAAAGGCCACACAAATCGGAGCCTGCGGCGACTTTCGATGCGTCGAGGCTGTGGTGGGCGGTGCAAGTTGTTGATCGGGTGTAGGGTGGGCAACAGTTTCTGATGGCGTTTGGGCTGACAGGTGTCTGTCGGGAGGTTTGCGGCGCTCGATCTCACAGGCGCTGAAAATGTCACGACAACCACCCACAAAAACTACCCCCCACACACTTCCCGCCACCGCTGGCCTGATTTAATATACCCGGCAGTACAAATATTCGAAGTGCACTCCGCGAAAGGATTCATCATGTTGCGCCATGCCTTGTCCATCGCTCTGCCCGCCGTTGCCGCGTTGTTACTGACGGCATGCGGTCAGGAAGCCACCCCGCCTGCCGCGCCGCGCCCGGCGCTGGTGGTGCAGCCGCAGCCGGCCGAAGCCGCTGCCGACAGTTACCCCGGTGAAGTGCGTGCGCGCTTGGAGCCGGAACTGGCTTTCCGCATTGGCGGCAAGGTCAGCAAGCGCCTGGTGGAGGAGGGGCAGCGGGTCAAGGTCGACCAGCCGCTGGCCGAACTGGACCCACAGGACGTGCGCCTGCAACTTGAAGCCAACCGCGCCCAGATGGCGGCTGCCGAAGCCAACCTCGCGCTGGTGCGCGCCGAGCGTGATCGCTACCAGAAGCTGCTGGACCGGCAGATGGTCAGCCACTCCCAGTTCGACAATGCCGAAAACCTCTACCGCGCCGGCCTTGCCCGCCTGAAACAGGCCAAGGCCGAGTTCGATGTGGCTGGCAACCAGGCTGAATATGCCGTGCTGCGCGCGCCGCAGGCCGGGGTGGTGGCCAAGCGTCAGGTCGAAGTGGGCCAGGTGGTTGCCGCCGGGCAAACCGTGTTCACCCTGGCCGCCGATGGCGAACGGGAAGTGCTCATCGGCCTGCCGGAGCAGCAGTTCGCCCGCTTTGCCGTGGGCCAAGCGGTCAGCGTCGAGCTTTGGTCGCACCCGCAAGCGCGCTTCGAGGGGCGCATCCGCGAGTTGTCGCCAGCCGCCGACCCACGCTCGCGCACCTTCGCCGCGCGCATCGCCTTTACCTCCACCGCCACGCCGGCAGAGCTGGGCCAGAGTGCCCGGGTGTTCATCGCCCATGAGGGGCTGATCCCGTTGGCGGTGCCGCTGTCTGCGGTGACTGCTGAAAACGGCCAGGCCTATGTGTGGCGGGTCAACAAGGACAGCCGCCTGGAGCGGGCTGTGGTGCGCCTGGGGGCGTACGGCAGCGACAGTGTGCCCGTGCTCGAAGGCCTTGCACCCGGCGACTGGGTGGTCGCCGCCGGTGGCCATGTACTGCGTGAGGGCCAGGAGGTACGCCCTGTGGACCGCAGCAACCGTGTAGTGAAGCTGACGGCCAAGGAGTAAGTCCCGATGGGTTTCAACCTTTCTGCCTGGGCGCTGCGCAACCGCCAGATCGTCCTGTTCCTGATGATCCTGCTGGCGGCCATTGGCGCCATGTCCTACACCAAGCTCGGCCAGAGCGAGGACCCGCCATTCACCTTCAAGGCCATGGTCATTCGTACCCTGTGGCCGGGCGCCAGCGCCGAAGAAGTGTCGCGTCAGGTCACCGAAAGCATCGAGAAGAAGCTGATGGAAACCGGCGAGTACGAGAAGATTGTCTCGTTCTCTCGCCCCGGTGAATCGCAGGTCACCTTCATGGCCCGCGACTCGCTGCATTCCAAGGACATACCCGAGCTGTGGTACCAGATCCGCAAGAAGGTCGCGGACATCCGCCACACCTTGCCACCGGAAATCCAGGGCCCGTTCTTCAATGACGAGTTCGGCACCACGTTCGGCAATATCTACGCGCTGACCGGTGAGGGCTTTGACTACGCGGTGCTCAAGGACTACGCCGACCGCATCCAGATCCAGCTGCAGCGGGTGAAGGATGTGGGCAAGGTCGAACTGGTCGGCCTGCAGGACGAGAAAATCTGGATCGAGCTGTCCAACCTCAAGTTGGCCACCCTAGGCGTACCGCTAGAGGCTGTGCAGAAGGCGCTGCAAGAGCAGAACGCGGTGAGCACCGCCGGCTTCTTCGAGACGCCCAGCGAGCGCCTGCAGCTGCGGGTGAGCGGGCGCTTCGACAGCGTCGAGCAGATCCGTCAGTTCCCTATTCGCGTGGGTGACCGCACCTTTCGGATCGGCGATGTCGCTGAGGTGCACCGTGGCTTCAACGACCCACCCGCCCCGCGCATGCGCTTCATGGGTGAAGATGCCATTGGCCTGGCCGTGTCGATGAAGGACGGCGGCGACATTCTGGTACTGGGCAAGGCCCTGGAAGGCGAGTTCGAGCGGGTGGCGCGCAACCTGCCGGCCGGCATGGAGCTGCGCAAGGTCTCGGACCAGCCTGCGGCGGTCAAGGCCGGTGTTGGCGAATTCGTGCAGGTGCTGGTCGAGGCGTTGGTCATCGTGCTGCTGGTGAGCTTCTTCTCGCTGGGCCTGCGCACCGGCCTGGTGGTGGCGCTGGCCATCCCGCTGGTGCTGGCCATGACCTTCGCTGCCATGCATTACTTTGGCATCGGCCTGCACAAGATTTCCCTGGGAGCCCTGGTGCTGGCGCTGGGCCTGCTGGTGGACGACGCGATCATTGCTGTGGAAATGATGGCGATCAAGATGGAGCAGGGCTACGACCGGCTCAAGGCGGCCAGTTATGCCTGGACCAGCACGGCGTTCCCGATGCTTACCGGTACCCTGATCACGGCCGCAGGCTTCCTGCCGATTGCCACGGCGGCCTCCAGCACGGGTGAGTACACGCGCTCGATCTTCCAGGTGGTGACCATCGCCTTGCTGACCTCGTGGGTGGCGGCCGTGGTGTTCGTGCCTTATCTGGGCGAGCGCCTGTTGCCAGACCTGGCCAAGCTGCACGCTGCGCGCCATGGCAAGGATGGCCAGGCGCCAGACCCTTACGCCACGCCGTTCTACCAGCGCGTGCGGCGGGTGGTGGAGTGGTGCGTGCGGCGGCGCAAGACGGTGATCCTGCTGACCATCGCCGCCTTTGTCGGCAGTATCCTGTTGTTCCGTTTCGTGCCCCAGCAGTTCTTCCCGGCTTCCGGGCGCCCGGAGCTGATGGTCGACCTGAAGCTGGCGGAAGGCGCCTCGCTGGCCAACACCGCCGAGCGGGTCAAGCAGCTGGAGGCTCTGCTCAAGCAGCAGGATGGTATCGACAACTACGTGGCCTACGTGGGTACCGGTTCGCCGCGCTTCTACCTGCCGCTGGACCAGCAACTGCCGGCCGCCAGCTTTGCCCAGTTCGTGGTGCTGGCCAAGTCGATGGAGGACCGCGAGCGCTTGCGCAGCTGGCTGATCAACACGGTAGACCAGCAATTCCCCGACCTGCGTGCCCGGGTTACGCGCCTGGAAAACGGCCCGCCTGTGGGTTACCCGGTGCAGTTCCGGGTCACCGGCGAGCACATCGAGAAGGCCCGTGCGTTGGCCCGTGAAGTGGCCGACAAGGTGCGCGAGAACCCACATGTGGTGAACGTGCACCTGGACTGGGAAGAGCCAAGCAAGGCCGTGTTCCTCGAAATCGACCAGGACCGCGCCCGTGCCCTGGGCGTAAGTACCGCGCACTTGTCCAGCTTCCTGCAAAGCTCGCTGACTGGCACCACGGTCAGCCAGTACCGCGAGGACAACGAGCTGATCGAGATCCTGCTGCGCGGCACCCAACAGGAACGCGGCGAGCTGGCTAACCTCGGCAGCCTGGCACTGCCCACCGACAACGGCCAGAGTGTGGCGCTGTCGCAGGTGGCGACGCTGGAATACGGCTTCGAGGAAGGCATCATCTGGCACCGCAACCGCCTGCCGACGGTGACCGTGCGCGCCGATATCTACGACAAGGAGCAACCGGCCACGCTGGTGAAACAGATCGAACCGACGCTGCAGGAGATACGCGCCAAGCTGCCGGATGGCTACCTGCTGGAAGTGGGCGGTACGGTTGAAGACTCCGAGCGTGGGCAGAATTCGGTGAACGCTGGCATGCCGCTGTTCGTGGTGGTGGTTTTGAGCCTGCTGATGATCCAGCTGCGCAGCTTTTCGCGCACGGTGATGGTGTTCCTTACCGCGCCGCTTGGGCTGATTGGCGTGACCCTGTTCCTGCTGGTGTTCCGCCAGCCGTTCGGTTTTGTCGCCATGCTGGGCACCATTGCCCTGGCGGGCATGATCATGCGCAACTCGGTGATTCTGGTGGACCAGATCGAGCAGGACATCGCGGCGGGCATGGAGCGTTGGCAGGCGATCATCGAAGCAACCGTGCGGCGCTTCCGGCCGATCGTGCTGACCGCGCTGGCGGCGGTGCTGGCGATGATCCCGTTGTCACGCAGCGTGTTCTACGGGCCGATGGCAGTGGCGATCATGGGGGGGTTGATCGTGGCCACGGCGTTGACCCTGTTGTTCCTGCCGGCGTTGTATGCGGCGTGGTTCAGGGTGAAGAAAACCTGACGACCGCAGGGGAGGGCTTTGCCCTCCATTCGCGGGGCAAGCCCGCTCCCACAGGGATGCCACAGTGTTCCGGATGGTGGAAAATCTGTGGGAGCGGGCTTGTCCCGCGAATGGGCTGCAACGCAGCCCCCAGGGCCATCAGAGGGCGCCGAAAACCTTCTTGGCCAGGCTGGTAGCCGCCGCAGCCGGGTTCTCGCGAATGTTCTGCTCTTGCTTGCCAATCATCTCGAACAGGCCATCCAGCGCCTTCTCGGTCACATAGTTCTCGATGCTGGCGCTTTTGGCGTCGACCACGCCCAATGCCACCGCTTGCCCGGCAAAATTGTTGTATTGCTGGGCCAGGCCAACCTTGTCGGTCGCCTGCTTGACGATCGGCAGGAACTTGGCGCGGATCTGCTCGCGGCTGCTCTTGTTCAGGTACTGGGTGGCCGAGTCGTCACCGCCGCTGAGGATGCCTTTGGCATCGGTCACGCTCATGTTCTTCACGGCATCGACCAGAATCGCCTGGGCCTGCGGCACGGCAGCTTCGGCTGCCTTGTTCATGCTGGCTTCAAGGGCATCGACCTGTTCACCTTTGCCGAACATCTTCATCGCCTTGGCGGCTTTGCCCAGGTTGCCCGGCAACTCGATGCGCACATCGGGGTTGTTGCTGAAGCCACCTGGGGTGCTCAACTGCTTGACGGCGAGCTGCGCGCCTTGGGTCAGGGTATCTTTCAGGCCGCCAGTGGCGTCTTTCTGGCTAAGGTCGCCCAGCGACAGGGCCAGGGCGCTGGCCGACAGCAGCAGGCCGGCGCACAGGGTGGTGAAACGCAGGGAAGTGCGGATCATGAAGCTTTCCTTATGAACATATAAATACGGGTATCAGCGAACCTGGTCGACCTTGATCCGAACAGATTTCGGGTCACTGCCGTCGAGCATGACACCATGGTGTTCGGTATTGATGAACAGCAGCTTGCCATCCAGCTCGATGCGCGCACTCACCGCATAGCGGTGGCCGGGTTTGACCTGGGCTGGGTCGTAACTGAGGTGGAACGGCAGCGGAACGTTGCCTTTGACCGGGCCGGCCTGGCGGGCCAGGGTTACGGCAGGGGCGTCCATCAGCGACACATCCTGCAGCTCCACGCTCAAGGTCGCGGCAGGCGGCAGGGCAATACGCTGCAGGTAGAAGACTTCACCGTCCAGGCTGGCCTGGGTGGATGGGGTTTGGCTGGAACAGGCTGCGAGCAGGGATGCGCAACACAGCATAAAGAGCTTTTTCATGGAATCTCCGGGGTCCTTGGCGCTGGCTTGTGGCCAACCCCAAGGACTTTAGCGGATTTTTCCGGCGGATGAAGCGTTAGATGGTCGAAGTTTCCAGGCCATCGTCACGGTGTAGCGCCACCTGGCGAATCGACAGGCGCAGCTCGGCCGACAGCACACGCTTGGCCACGCCTTCGGCCAGCTCGCCAAGCCTGTCGTGATAGCCCAGCTTGCCTTGCGCATCGGCGTACAGCACGCCTTGCTGGAGCAGGGTCTGGATAAAGTGGCGGAACAGCGTCTTGTCGAAGAACTCCGGCGCATTCAGGCCATGCAGGATCGACAGGCGCTGGGCCATCATCACGCACAAATCCTCCAGCGCTTCGGCACTCAAGCTGTTCTGCCCGCTGTTGAGCAGCAGCGAGGTGGCCATGTAGAAACGCTGCAGGGTCTGGGTGATGGTGCGTGCGAGCAGTGTCAGCAACACGAACTGCCGCGAGCTGGGCGCCGGGCGCACGTACAGGTCGTTTTCCTGACGCAGCAGGCCTTGCTCGACCAGCGCGGCCAGCCAGTGGTCGATCACCTCGTCCAGTTGCTCTGGCGTCCAGCGCAAGAATAGTTCGGCCTGCAGGTACGGGTACAACGCATGCACATACTGGCCCAGCAGTTCCCGGCTCATGCGCGCGCTGCTGAGGAAGAAGCTGGCCAGCAGCGCCGGCAGGGCGAAGATGTGCAGTACGTTGTTGCGGTAGTAGGTCATCAGGACCGCATTGCCTTCATCCAGGTAGAGGATGCGGCCCAGGGCGTCCTTCTGTTCGGCCACCAGGTTCATGCTGCGCACGTGTTCGATCAGTGCCTGGCCGTCACCGTCGGGCAGGGTGGTGTGCGGCGAGTAGGGCACCTGGCGCAACAGGGCCAGGTACAGGTCGAGCACGCGGGTCAGGGCGCGTTCGTCCAGGGCTAGGCGGCTGGTGGACAGCAGCGCCAGGGCTACCAGGTTGACCGGGTTGATGGCGGCCGCCTCGTTGAGGTGACGGGCCACGGTTTCGCCCAGGCGGGTGGTGGCGGCGTTGAGCCAGGCTGGGCGGTATTGCGGGCCGTGATCCTGTTCACGCCAGCCGGGCTGTTGCTGGTCGAGGAAACCGGCGAGGCGGATCGGTTCGCCGAAGTTGACGTAGACCTGGCCAAAGCGCTGCTTGAGCGCACCAAACACCTTGAAGATGTCGAACACCGACTCTTTCTTTTTACTGGCCCCGCGCAATTCACCCAGGTAGGTTCGGCCTTCAAGCACGCGCTCGTAGCCAATGTACACCGGCACGAACACGACCGGCGTGCGCGACGAGCGCAGGAAGCTGCGCAGGGTAATGGCCAGCATCCCGGTACGTGGCTGCAGCATGCGCCCGGTCCGCGAGCGGCCACCTTCGACGAAGTACTCGACCGGGAAGCCTTTGGTATAGAGAGTATGCAGGTACTCGTTGAACACTGCGGTGTACAGCGGGTTGCCTTTGAACGTGCGGCGCATGAAGAAGGCGCCGCCACGGCGCAGCAGGTTCCCCACCACCGGCATGTTGAGGTTGATGCCTGCAGCCACGTGCGGCGGGGTGAGGCCGTTGCGGAACAACAGGTACGACAGCAGCAGGTAGTCGATGTGGCTGCGGTGGCACGGCACGTAGATCACTTCGTGGCCGGGGGCGATGCCCTGCACCTGCTCGATGTTGTTGACCTTGATGCCGTCGTAGATCTTGTTCCAGAACCAGCTGAGCACCACTTCGAGGAAGCGGATGACGGTGTAGGTGTAGTCCGAAGCGATCTCGTTGCCGTAGCGCAGCGCCTGGGCTTCGGCCTTGGCCAGCGGCAGATTCTCACGCTGGGCCTCGTCAGCGATGGCCTGGCGTACCAGTGGCGCGTGGACCAAGCCCTTGACCAGGTTGCGCCGGTGCGAGATGTCCGGGCCGATGACGGCAGTCTTGAGGTTGCGAAAGTGCACGCGCATCAGGCGCTGGGCCATGCGCACGGTGCGCTCGTGGCCCTTGTTGTGCTGGACCAGTTCCCGCAGGTGGATAGGCGCAGAGAACTGCACCCGGGTCTTGCGCCCCAGAATCAGCACGGTCAGCAGCCGGCGCAGGCGCCCGGTAACGGCCCAGCTGTCGGCAAACAGCAGCTTCCATGGGCTGGACTCACTGGCCGGGGTCTGGCCCCAGAACACGCTGACCGGAATGATCTGCGCATCTTCCTCGGCATGCTGGGTGACGGCGGCGACCAGGCGCTCAAGCGTGGGCGGGGCGCCGCGTTTGTCCTGCCGGCCAAGCCAGTCCGGGTCGGGGGTCAGGTAGAAGAACCCGGCCGGTTCCTGCAGTTGGCCGACCGCCACCGGCAGCACAGGGCGCGGCAGCCCCGCCTTGGTGCACTCGTGGTCGAGCACCGCCAGGTCGGTGAGCGCAGGCGAGGGCAGTGCATAGAACACCGGCCGGCTGCGGTCCAGGTTGAGGGACATGGAAGACTGGTTGATGGTCTCGGAGCGCACCCACAGGTACAACAGGCGACGCAAGGCGCCGAAGATCAGGCGGCGCAGGGGGGAACGGGTCATGGGGTGTGTGCCCTGGGTGTGATGTTCAGGTGAGTATCCAGCTAACTTAGTCTGCCGTATCGGCGTAAGTTCAGCAAAAATCGGCCAACTGCGGGGCCGTCATCAATTTTTTTTGTTCTGTGTCATATACTCGGCCTGCCACTTGCAGGATATTCGGCAAGCGGCGTTGGCACGGGGCCGTAAGCTCATGCCTGCAAGGCGATCTTCACAATAAAAATCCGGAGTAGTTCAGATGTCGTCTCGTGAGACTGGGAATGTAAAGTGGTTCAACGATGCCAAGGGTTATGGCTTCATTCAGCGCGAAGGTGGTGCGGATGTGTTCGTCCACTATCGGGCGATCCGCGGTGAGGGGCATCGTACCCTGGTCGAAGGGCAGCGGGTGGAATACGCCTGCGTGCAGGGCCAGAAAGGCCTGCAAGCCGAAGACGTAGTGGGCCTCTGAGCCTTTTGCGGTAGGCCTCAAGCTGCAAGTTGACCGTGTAACTTGCAGCCTGAAGCAACCTGTTTCAGCTGGTACGCCAGGTGATTTCCTCTTCACCGTCGGCACTGATGCGGACCCAGCGGTCGGCATCTTCTTCCCCGTCTTCCTCGACCCAGCCACCCGGTGCGCAGCGCACTTCCACGCCCAGTGTGGCAAATGCGGCGCGGGCGCAGGCGACATCATCGGCCCATGGCGTCTGGTCGCTTTCAAGGTACAGGCTGTTCCATTTCCCTACAGCCTTGGGTAACCAGGTGACCGGAATGTTACCGGCCTTGCATTTGAACGTCTGGCCTTTCTGCTGCCATTCGCTGCAAGGGCCGATTGCCTGGGCGAGCCACTCGGCAATCTGCTTGTGGTCGACGTCGGCGTCCTTCAGGTAAATCTCGATATCAGGTTGGCGCATAAGGGCTCCGGGTGTGCTCAGTCTTGGCGCACGAAATAGTCATAACGCATGGAAACCGTGACCTCGAACGGCTCGGGCTGGTCGATCACCCGGGCGCGTTTTTCGGCGCTGGCACGCCAGCCGTGCGGGGTCATCGCGAGCAAGTCGGCGCGTGCCTTGGGCTCGGCCAGGCTCAGGCGGAACTCAAGGGTTTCGCTGTGGGCGTGGGCCATGCCTTCGGGGACGAGGGCCAAGTGCTTGTCGTCGGCGTAAGGGCGCACTTCATCGTAGAGCACTTCGCGCAGTTCCATCAGGTGGCCGCTGGTCGGGCCGACCCGCATCAGGCCGCCGCCAGGGCTGAGCAGGCGCCTGGCCTCGGCCCAGTCCAGCGGGCTGAACACGCTGGCGATGAACTGGCAACTGGCGTCGGCCAGCGGCACGCGAGCCATGCTCGCGACCATCCAGGTAACCTGTGGCGCGCGGCGGCAGGCACGCTTGACCGCCTCGCGGGAGATGTCCAGGGCGTAACCGTCTGCGCCCGGCAGGGCCTGGGCGAGCAGCGCGGTGTAGTACCCCTCGCCGCAGCCGATGTCCAGCCAGGCGCCGGGCTGGCGCTCGGCGGCAAGCTCGGCCAGGCGGTGGGCCACCGGGGCGTAGTGGCCAGCGTCGAGGAAGTCGCGGCGGGCCTCGACCATGGCCTGGTTGTCACCCGGGTCGCGGCTGTTCTTGTGCTGCACCGGCAGCAGGTTCAGGTAACCCTGGCGGGCGCGGTCGAAGCGGTGACCGGCCGGGCACACCACACTGTTGTCGAGCCGGCTCAGCGGCGCCTGGCAAAGAGGGCAGGCGAGCATCAGGCGAGCAACCGAACCAGGGTCTGGTAGTAGATTTCAGTCAGCAGGTCGAGGTCGCTGGCCAGGATCCGCTCGTCTACCTGGTGAATGGTGGCATTGACCGGGCCCAGTTCGACCACCTGGGTACCCATGGTGGCGATGAAGCGGCCATCGGAGGTGCCGCCGCTGGTGGACGGCTGGGTGTCGCGGCCGGTGACGCCCTTGATGCTGTGTGCCACGGCGTCGAGCAGTTCACCGGGTTCGGTGAGGAACGGCAAGCCCGACAGCGCCCAGTCGATCGACCAGTCCAGTTGATGCTTGTCGAGAATTGCCGACACCCGCGCCTGCAGGCCTTCCACTGTCGACTCGGTGGAGAAGCGGAAGTTGAACAGCGCTGTCAGGTCGCCCGGTACCACGTTGGTGGCGCCGGTGCCGGAATTGAGGTTGGAGATCTGGAAGCTGGTCGGCGGGAAGAACGCGTTGCCTTCGTCCCAGTGCTCGGCTGCCAGTTCTGCCAGGGCCGGGGCCGCCAGGTGGATCGGGTTACGTGCCAGGTGCGGGTAGGCCACGTGGCCCTGCTTGCCGCGCACGGTCAGCTTGGCACCCAGTGAGCCACGGCGGCCGTTCTTGACCACGTCGCCCAGCAGGGTGGTGCTGGACGGTTCGCCGACAATGCACCAGTCCAGGCGTTCGTTGCGTGCTTTCAGGCGCTCGACCACGGCCTTGGTGCCGTGGTGGGCCGGGCCTTCCTCGTCGCTGGTGATCAGGAAGGCGACCTTGCCGCGGTGGTTCGGGTAGTCGTGCACGAAGCGCTCGCTGGCTATCACCATGGACGCCAGGCTGCCTTTCATGTCGGCGGCGCCACGGCCGCAGAGCATGCCGTCAGCGTCGATCAGCGCTTCGAACGGTTCATGTTGCCATTGCTGCACAGGGCCGGTGGGCACTACGTCGGTGTGGCCGGCGAAGCACAGTACCGGGCCGTCCTGGTTGCCGTGAGTCGCCCAGAAATTGTCGACGTCCTCGATGCGCATTGGTTCGAGCTCGAAGCCCACGGCGCCCAGGCGCTTCATCATCTGCGCCTGGCAATCGGCGTCGACGGGGGTGACCGAGGGGCGACGGATCAGGTCGCAGGCCAGTTGAAGGGTAGGCGAGAGCTCGGCATGGGCCGTCATGGGGGACTCCGGGGCAAGGCAAGGCGGGGAAATCTGAGGGGCGTTATCTTATATCAAACCGGTGGGCCAATGGGGTAATGCCAGCCAGTTAAGCGACTGGGGCCGCTTTGCGGCCCTTCGCGGGCTTGCCCGCCCCCACAGAAATTGCGCATGCCCGCACTCAACGCGAAACCTGTGGGAGCGGGCAAGCCCGCGAAGGGCTGCAAAGCAGCCCCGGCAATCTCAAGCCTGTTGCGGCTCGGCAGCCTTCTCCACTGGCTTGGGCAGCGAGGACAGTAGGGCCATCACCAGCGCCGCCACGTACGGCAGCGACTGCACCAGCAGCATCGCCACCCAGAAGCGCATGTCCGAACTCGGCAGCCCCTGCACCAGGTAGATGCCCAGCGCCGCGCCCCACAACAGCAACATGATGAACAGCTCTTCGCGCGCTTCGGAAAGTGCCACCAGCAGCCCATGGCTGTCGGCATTCTTTGGTGTGCGGAAAAACGGCATGCTGCTGGTGAAAAAGCCATACAGCACCGCCTTGGCGATGGTATGCGACAGTGCGAGCCCGGCCAGCGCTGCGGCGAAGGCGTCCTTCAGGTTCACGCCTACTGCACGGCGGTACAGGAAGATGATCTTGCCCACCTTGAAGAAGAACAGCGCCAGCGGCGGGATGGCGAAGATCATCAGCGGTGGGTCGACACGGTGCGGCACGATGATCATCGCCGCCGACCACAGCAGTGCGCCGATGGTGAAGAAGATGTTCATGCCGTCGGCGACCCACGGCAGCCAGCCGGCCAGGAAGTGATAGCGCTGGCCACGGGTCAGCTCGCTGCCCTTGCCGCGCAACAATGCGCTGGCGTGGTGCTTGATGATTTGAATGGCGCCGTAGGCCCAGCGGAAACGCTGCTTCTTGAAGTCGATGAAGGTGTCGGGCATCAGGCCCTTGCCATAGCTGTTATGGGCGTAGGCGGCCGACAGGCCCTTCTCGAACACGCGCAGGCCCAGTTCGGCATCTTCGCAGATGCACCATTCTGCCCAGCCCAGTTCTTCCAGTACCGTGCGCCGGGTCATGGTCATGGTGCCGTGCTGGATGATGGCGTCACGGTCGTTGCGCGTGACCATGCCGATGTGGAAGAAGCCCTTGTACTCGCTGTAGCACAGTTTCTTGAAGGCGCTTTCGTGCTGGTCGCGGTAGTCCTGGGGCGACTGCACTACGGCAATTTTCGGGTCGGCGAAGTGCGGCACCATGTGCTTGAGCCAGTTGCGGTCGACGCAGTAGTCCGAGTCGATTACCGCGATCACCTCGGCGTCCTTGGCGGTGTGCGGGAGCAGGTAGTTCAGCGCGCCGCCCTTGAAGCCGGCCAGTGGCGCGACGTGGAAGAACTTGAAGCGCTCGCCGAGCTTCTCGCAGTGAGCCTTCAGCGGCTCCCACACGGCCGGGTCCTTGGTGTTGTTGTCGATCACCAGCACTTCGTAGTCGGGGTAGTCCAGCGCCGTCAGGGCGTCGAGGGTCTGTTTCACCATCTCGGGCGGCTCGTTGTAGCACGGCACATGCACCGAGACTTTGGGCCGGTAGGCACTGTCGGCCTGCACCGGCAGGAACTCGCGTCGGCGCTTGTGTATCCAGACTGCTTCGGCCAGTTCATGGGCCTCGGTCAGCAGCACGATGAATACGCCCAGCGCGCCAAGGGCGAGCAGCACGCCCACGGTCAGGCTGAACCAGGTGCTGTATTGCTGGCTGTAGTCGTAGGCAATCCACACCAGCACCGACCCGCACAGGAAGGTGATGAACGTGAGGAACGTGCGGCCGCGCTGGCGCAGGGCCGAGCCGTCGATGAACAGCACCATCAGGGCGATCATCGCCAGCACCACCGAGGCCACCGCCAGGGCGCGCCATTGCGGGATCGCCACCACCGGGCCGTCGAAGTTGAACTTTTGCTGGCGCTCGGCGTTGTACACGCCCCAGTAGGCGCCTACCGAGCCTTCGTCGCTGGCTTTCCACGGCTGGTCATAGGCTTCGATGACAAAGTAGTTGTAGCCGCGGCGGTTGAGGGTGTTGACCAAGGTGCGCAGGTAAATGGCCTGATCGGCCTGGCTGGCATCGGCACCACCGCGCATGCGGCCATTGCTTGGCCAGCCGACCTCTGACAGCAGCAGGGGTTTGCGCGGGAACAGGTGCTTCAGCTCACGGGCGCGGTCGAGCACGAACTCGACCGAATCCTTCATCTTCACAAACTCCCAGTAGGGCAGGATGTGCGCGGCAATCAGGTCGACGTGCTTGGCAATCTCGGGGTTTTCCTTCCAGATGTGCCACTGCTCGCTGGTGGTCACCGGTACCTTGACAGCGGCGCGGACCCGGTCCAGGTACTTGATCAGGTTTTCCGGGGTGACTTCTTCACGGAACAGCGCCTCGTTGCCGACTACCACCCGCACCACGCTGCGCGAGGTGTTGGCCAACTGGATGGCCGTGGCGATTTCGCGCTCGTTGCGTTCCAGGTCCGGGCTGATCCAGATCCCCAGCGTCACCCGCAGGCCAAACTCCTCGGCCAGGCGAGGGATGTCGGCCTGGGTGCCCTCCACGGTGTAGATGCGGATGCTGTCGGTCAGTTTGCTCAACTGTTCCAGGTCCTGGCGCATCTCGTCGTCAGTGGGGTACTGGCCTTTCTGCGGGCTTTCACCCAGGCGGAACGGCGAATACGAGAAGCCAGAGATCTGCTCTGGCCAGGCGGGGGCGGAAACCGGGCGGTTGATCAGTGCCCAGAACCCGGTGAACAGCGCGGCGATGGCCAGCACCACAACCAGGTTCAGGCCGAATTTACGTGAAGACATTGTCGTCCATTTGTGTCGAAGTGATAGGACATTAAAGCAGGGTTGGTAGTCTCTTTCCTAACGATGCAGGCCATGGGCCCGCTGGCATATAATGCGCGCCGGTTTTTTGGGGTATGAACATGAGCACAGAAGATCCACGCTTCGCCGGTGTTGCCCGGCTGTATGGCGACCAGGGGTTGCAGCGCCTGGGCCAGGCCCACGTGGGCGTGGTCGGCATTGGCGGGGTAGGCTCGTGGGCGGCCGAAGCGCTGGCCCGCAGCGGCGTGGGCGAAATCAGTCTGTTTGACCTGGACGACGTCTGTGTCAGCAACACCAACCGCCAGGCCCATGCCCTGGAAGGCCAGGTGGGGCGGCCCAAGGTCGAGGTCATGGCCGAGCGCTTGCGGGCGATCAACCCGGCGTGCACGGTGCATGCGGTGGCCGACTTCGTCACCCGTGAAACCATGGCCGAGCACATCCACGAGCACCTGGACTGTGTGATCGACTGCATTGACAGCGTCATGGCCAAGGCGGCTTTGATTGCCTGGTGCCGGCGGCGCAAGATCGCCATCGTTACCACGGGTGGCGCGGGTGGGCAGATCGATCCGACACAGATCCAGATCGCCGACCTGAACAAGACCTTCAATGATCCGCTGGCCTCGCGGGTGCGCTCCACCTTGCGCCGCGACTACAACTTCTCGCGCAACGTCAGCCGCAACTATGGCGTGCCGTGCGTGTTTTCAAGCGAGCAGCTGCGTTACCCCAAGGGTGATGGCAGTGTCTGCCTGCAGAAGAGCTTCGTTGGCGAGGGTGTGCGGCTGGACTGCTCGGGTGGCTTTGGCGCGGTGATGATGGTGACCGCGACCTTTGGCATGGTGGCGGCGAGCAAGGCGATCGAGAAGCTGGTCGCCGGGGCGCGACGGCCGTCGGAGCGTGCCAAACCTGAGTAAGGGGCCATTGTGGGAGCGGGCTTGCCCCGCGAAGCAGGCAGCGCGATGCATGGCACCGGCTGCGCCGGTGTTCGCGGGACAAGCCCGCTCCCACAGAGTCACTGCTTTAGCGGCTGTGACTCAGCTCCGCCATCCGCTGCAACACAGCATGCAGCCCATTGCTGCGCGACGGCGAAAGCTGGCGCTCAAGCCCCAGTTGGGTGAACCACTCTCGCAGATCCAGCCCGGCCAGCTCATCACTGGCCAGCCCCTGCACCCGCACCAGCAACAACGCCAGCAGCCCGCGCAACAAACGGGCATCGCTGCTGGCCTTGAACTGCCACAGCCCCTCGACCTGCTCGGCCACCAGCCAGACCAGGCTCTCGCAGCCGTGCACCCGGTTCACCTCAGTCTTTTCAGCGTCATCCAGCGACGCCAGGCGGTCGCCCCACTGCATCAACAGCCGCGCCCGCTGCTCCCAGCCTTTACCCTGTTGAAAAGCATCCAGCGCCTGAAGCGCCTGTTCCGGCAGGCTCATCGCAACAACTCCAGGCCTTGATCCAGTGCGTCGAAGAAGCGCTGCAAGTCATCGCTGTCGTTGTACAGGCCCAACGACACGCGGATTGCACCCTCCAGTCCCAGCCCTTTCAGTAACGGCATGGCGCAATGATGCCCCGCGCGCACGGCAATGCCCTGTTCGGTGAGCAGGTGCGCAATATCAGCGTTGTGCACGCCCTCGATGACGAAGCTGGCCAGCGCCGTGTGTGGGGCCCCCAGTATCCGCACGCCCTCACGGTCGGCCAGGCCGCGCAGCAGGTGTTGGTGCAGGCTGGTTTCGTGGGCTTCGACAGCCTGGGTGTCGAGGCTGGCCAGATAATCCAGAGTTGCGCCCAGGCCGATCACGCTGGCGATTGGCGGCGTGCCCGCCTCGAACCCCAACGGTGCCGGGCGGAAGCTGGCGCTCTGGTACTCGGCCAACTGCACCATCTCGCCGCCGTATTGCCAGTGCCGCAGCAGTCCCAGGGCCTGGCTGCGGCCATAGAGCACACCGACACCGTCCGGGCCGTACAGCTTGTGGCTGGAGAACACATAGAAGTCGCAACCCAGTTGCTGCACATCATGGCGACCATGCACCACACCCTGGGCACCGTCGACCACCGTCAACGCGCCCTGGGCGCGGGCATGGGAAAGCAGGGCCGGCAGCGGCTGCCAGGTGCCCAGCACGTTGGACAGCTGGCTGACCGCCAGCACCCGGGTGCGTGGGCCTATCAGCTGGAGTGCCTGGTTCAGATCGATGCGGCCATGGGCATCCAGCGGCAGCACCACCAGGCGCAGGTTGCGTCGGTGTGCCAGCTGTTGCCATGGCAGCAGGTTGGCATGGTGCTCCAGGGCGCTGATGGCGATTTCGTCACCAGCCTCGAAGCGGTGCTCCAGGCCGTAGGCCAGCAGGTTCAGCGCCGAGGTGGCTCCGTGGGTGAACACGATCTGCCGTGAGTCTGCGGCATTCAACCAGGCAGCGACCTTGTCGCGGCTGGTTTCGAAGGCCTGGGTTGCCAGGGCCCCGGGCAGATGCTGGGCACGGTGCACGTTGGCCGCGCCATGGCCGTAGTAATGGCTTAGGGCATCGATCAGGGCTTGCGGCTTTTGGGTAGTGGCGGCGCTGTCCAGGTAGGTCTGGTGCTGCCGTTGCAGGGCGGCGATGGCGGGGAAGTCGGCACGCCAGGGGGAGGGCTGGAACATGTTCACGGGGCCTGGAATGAAAATCGGGTCTGGCGTGCTAACGCCAGACCCGATCTTAACACTTCAAACCTGCAAAGGTTCTCAGTTGTGGGCGTGCAACGCCTCGTTCAGCTCGATGGCCGACTTGTGGGTCTTGCACTCCACTGCGCCGTTCAGCGAGTTGCGGCGGAACAGCAGGTCGGTCTGGCCGGCCAGGTCGCGGGCCTTGACCACTTTGACCAGCTCGTTGTTCTCGTCCAGCAGGTTCACCTTGGTGCCTGCGGTGATGTACAGGCCGGCTTCAACGGTGTTGCGGTCGCCCAGCGGGATGCCGATACCGGCGTTGGCGCCGATCAGGCAGCCTTCGCCCACCTTGATGACGATGTTGCCGCCACCGGACAGGGTGCCCATGGTCGAGCAACCGCCGCCCAGGTCCGAGCCCTTGCCGACGAACACGCCAGCGGACACACGGCCTTCGATCATGCCCGGGCCTTCGGTGCCAGCGTTAAAGTTGACGAAGCCTTCGTGCATGATGGTGGTGCCTTCGCCAATGTAGGCGCCCAGGCGCACACGGGCGGTGTCGGCGATGCGTACGCCGGCCGGGACCACGTAGTCGGTCATTTTCGGGAACTTGTCCACCGAGAACACTTCCAGCAGCTCGCCTTTCAGGCGCGCTTCCAGTTGCAGCTCGGCCAGTTCGGCCAGGTCCACTGCGCCACGGTTGGTCCAGGCCACGTTCGGCAGCAGCGGGAAGATGCCGGCCAGGCTCACGCCGTGCGGCTTGACCAGGCGGTGCGACAGCAGGTGCAGCTTGAGGTAGGCCTCTGGGGTGGAGCTCAGGGCAGCGTCTTCGGCCAGCAGGGTGGCGACCAGCGGCTTGTGGCTCTCGGCCAGGCGGGTCAGCAGGGCGGCCTGGGCAGCATCCACGCCTTTCAGGGCTTCGGCCAGCTGTGCGGCCTGGCCGTTGCTGAAGGCGATGGCCTGGTTGCCACCTTCATAACCGAGAACAGGGGCTACGGCGGCGACCAGCTCGGCGCTCGGGTTGAGCAGTGGTTGTGCGTAGAACACTTCCAGCCAGGCGCCCTGGCGGTTCTGGGAGCCGACACCGAAGGCCAGGCTGAACAGGGTATTGGACATGTGATTACCTCGTGCGAAATAGGGTAGGGGCTCAGGCCAGGGCAGCGGCGTACAGGTCGGGCTTGAAGCCGACCAGGGTGCGCGCGCCAAGGTCCAGCACCGGACGTTTGATCATCGACGGCTGGGCCAGCATCAGCTCGACGGCCTTGGCCTGGTCGAGGTCTGCCTTGCTGGCGTCGTCCAGCTTGCGGAAGGTGGTGCCGGCACGGTTGAGGATGACTTCCCAGCCGTGTTCGTCGCACCAGCGGTTCAGGCTGTCACGGTCGATGCCTTGGGTTTTGTAATCGTGGAATTCGTAGGCGATGGCTTTGTCTTCGAGCCAGGTACGCGCCTTTTTCATGGTGTCACAGGCTTTGATGCCGTAGAGCGTGTAGGTCATTGTGTGCATTGGGGATACAGGTTGCCCCAATTTCTCCGTTTTTCGATTTCAGTCGCGCGATTATGCGGGAACGAAAGAGTGAGCGCCACGGGTGTGCTTGCCTTGAGTCTTGCACCGCCTGTGAGATCGAGCGCCGCCCGCGCGGCGCTTCGCGGGGCAAGCCCGCTCCCACATCTGTTTCGGGCCAATCTGTCCTGTGCCCGCAGCGCGCGGCCCCTTTTAGCGTCCATTTCGATATCGTGTGGGGCAAACAAGGGCGCGCGCGCCAATGGTGCAGGCAATACTGGCCCGAAACAGATGTGGGAGCGGGCTTGCCCCGCGAAGCGCCGCGCGGGCGGCGCTCGATCTCCGACACACTGCAAACCTCCAGGCATGCACCCTTGGACAATACGAGGTCCATCCTGCCTCAGCCCCAAAACGAAGTATCATCATGTTACACATTCCCCCGTCACCTGCGACTATCGTGCAGCGGCCCCGGTTCGCCCATCCCCGCTAACATATTGTTTCAATGGCGATGTTTCGCCTTGCTATCGTTTCTGGTTCACAAAGGAAGCCTTACCGGATGCAGTCCGCCTACACCGTCCTCATCCTGCTGACGCTGGTCAGCCTGTCGAAGCTGGTCGGCCGCATGATTCCGCTGCCCTTGCCGCTGGTGCAGATCGCTGCCGGTGCCTTGCTGGCCTTGCCAACACTGGGCCTGCATGTGGCCCTGGACCCCGAGTTGTTCCTGTTCCTGTTTTTGCCGCCGTTGCTGTTTGCCGACGGCTGGCGCATCCCCAAGCGTGAGTTGTGGCGCATTCGCGGACCCGTGGTAGCGCTGGCTGTCGGGTTGGTGCTGTTCACCGTGGTCGGGGCCGGCTACTTCATTCACTGGCTGCTGCCGAGTATCCCGCTGCCGGTGGCCTTCGCCCTGGCGGCGGTGCTGTCGCCAACCGACGCTGTGGCGGTTTCTGCCATCGCCCAGGACCGCCTGCCCACCCCGCTGATGCACATGTTGCAGGGTGAGGCGCTGATGAACGATGCATCGGGCCTGGTGACGTTCAAGTTCGCCCTGGCGGCGGCGATCACCGGGGTGTTCTCGCTGACCGATGCAAGCTTCAGTTTCGTTCTGGTAGCGCTTGGCGGCCTGGCGGTGGGTGTGGGCCTCAGCTGGCTGGTAGGTCGCCTGCGCACCTGGATGATCGCCCGTGGCTGGGACGACCCCGCCACCCACGTGGTGTTCATGTTGTTGCTGCCGTTCGCCGCCTACGTGTTGGCCGAACGCCTGGGCGTGTCGGGCATTCTTTCGGCAGTGGCGGCTGGCATGATGCAGAGCTGGCTCGACCTGCTACCCCGCCAGACCAGTACCCGCCTGCTCAACCGCAGCGTCTGGTCTTTGCTGGAGTTCGCCTTCAATGGCCTGATCTTCCTGCTGCTCGGCCTGCAATTGCCGGACATCATCAAGGCGGTGGTCAGCCACGAAGCCACCGTGTGGCCGACCCTGGCCTACCGTTGCCTGGACGTGGTGGCGATCTTTGCTGCGCTGATCCTGTTGCGGTTCATCTGGGTGCAGAGCATCTGGCGCGCCATCGGCGTGGTGCGCCGCTGGCGCGGCAAACCGGCGCTGGTGCTGATGCCTACAGCGCGCTCCTGCTGGTTGCTGACCTTGGGCGGTGTGCGCGGTGCGGTAACCCTGGCGGGTGTGATGTCGGTGCCGTTGCTGATGGGCGCGGGCAAGGCTTTCCCTGAGCGCGACTTGCTGATCTTCATTGCCGCCGGGGTAATCCTGCTGTCGTTGATCAGCGCCTGCATTGCGCTGCCGATATTGCTGCGTGGCGTGACCAAAAGCCCGGACGAGCGCTTGCACCAGGAAGTGCAGGAAGCCTGGCGGCGTACGGCCGAGGCGGCGATCCATGCCCTTGAAGCGGAGGAAGTGATCGACGCCAATGCCCCGCAGGATGCTGCGCAGGCGACCTTGGCGACCGAGTTGAAGGCGCGGTTGATGGCGGAGTATCGGGATGAGCTGAACAGCTACAACGACAGTGCCGAGGCCAAGGCGCTGGCCGAACAGATGGACTTGCTGGAACGGCGCTTGCGCTTGCGTGCGCTAAGGGCGCAGCGGCTGGAACTGTACAACCTGCATCGCCAGCATCTGGTCGGGGATGAGGTGGTACGGCAAGTACTGGGTGAGCTGGATATGAGTGAGGCCAACCTGGGGCAGGTCAGATAGACCGGTTTCAGACCATTCGCGGGCATGCCCGCGAATGGGGTTATCAACGACTTTGCAGGAAGGCGCGAATCCGCTCTGCCGCCTCGATGCACTCGGCCAGCGGTGCAACCAGCGCCATGCGCACGCGCCCGGCGCCCGGGTTCACGCCATCGACCTCACGCGACAGGTAAGAGCCTGGCACTACCGTCACATGCTGGGCTTCGAACAGGTCACGGGTGAACACGGCATCGTCGCCCGGCACCTTGGCCCACAGGTAGAAGCTGCCATCCGGGCGTTGCACGTCCAGCACCGGTTGCAGGATGTCCAGCACGGCATCGTACTTGGCGCGGTACTGGTCGCGGTTCTCGCGCACATGCGCCTCGTCCTGCCAGGCAGCGATGCTGGCCAGCTGGGTTTGCACCGGCATGGCACAGCCGTGGTAGGTGCGGTACAGCAGGAACGGCTTGATGATCTCGGCATCGCCGGCCACGAAGCCCGAGCGCAGGCCCGGCAGGTTGGAGCGCTTGGACAGGCTGTGGAATACCACGCAACGCTTGAAGTCACTACGGCCCAGCTCGGCGCACGCGCTCAGCAGGCCCGGTGGTGGCGCGTCTTCGTCAAAGTACAGCTCGCTGTAGCACTCGTCGGCGGCGATCACGAAGTCGTGTTCGTCAGCCAGGGCAATCAGCTTTTTCAGGGTGTCCATCGGCACCAGTGCGCCGGTGGGGTTGCCTGGTGAGCACAGGAACAGGATCTGGCAACGCTTCCAAACTTCTGCCGGCACGGCGTCGAAGTCGGGGTTGAAACCGTTGTTTTCCAGGCATGGCAGGTAGTGCGGGGTAGCCCCGGCCAGCAGCGCTGCGCCTTCGTAGATCTGGTAGAACGGGTTGGGGCTGACCACCAGGCCGTCATCGGCGCGGTTGACCACGGCCTGGGTGAAGGCGAACAGCGCTTCACGGGTGCCGTTGACCGGCAGGATGTGGCGGTCGGCGTCCAGCCAGCCGGCTGGCACGCCAAAGCGGCGCTCGCACCACTGGCCGATGGCCTGACGCAGGGCAGGCAGGCCGAGGGTGCTGGGGTATACCGCCAGCTTGTCGAGGTTGTCGGCCATGGCCTGGGCGACGAACGCCGGCGATGCGTGCTTCGGCTCACCGATCGACAGGGCGATGGCGCGTTTGTCCGCAGCAGGCTTCACAGTGCCCAGCAGGGCGCGGAGCTTTTCGAACGGGTAGGGCTGAAGCTGGGTCAGGGCGTTGTTCATCGGCGCTAAGTCTCGTCAATCGTCTAATCGTTAAAAGGTCACGCGGGTCGGGCTGGTGTCGCTACCTTGGCCGGCCTGCAACTGCTGGACGATGGCCTCCTGCAGGCGGCTGCACAGCTGCGGGTCGGACAGCGGCTGGTTGTCGGCATCGGTAATGAAGAACACGTCTTCCACCCGCTCGCCGAGCGTGGCGATCTTGGCGTTCTGCAGCGACAGGTCGAACTCCAGGAAGATGCGCCCCAACCGGGCCAACAGGCCTGGGCGGTCGGGTGCGGTGATCTCCAGGATGGTCACTGGCCGCTGGGCATCGTTGAGGATGGTGACCTGCGGCGGGAAGTCGAAGTGCTTGAGCTGGCGCGGTACCCGGCGCTGGATGATGGTCGGGTAGTCCTCGGGGTTGCGCAGCGCTTCGGTCAGGCCGTCTCGAATCTGCCTGACCCGCTGCGGGTTGTCGCCGATCGAGCCGCCGTCGTTGTCCAGCACGATGTAGGTGTCGAGGGTGAACTGACTGCTCGAGGTGATGATCCGCGCGTCATGAATGTTCAGGTTCAGCTGCGACATGGCGGCCACCGTCACGGCGAAGAAGTCATGCTGGTCGGGGGCGTAGATGAAAATCTGCGTGCCGCCTTCGAACTCGCGCTGGGTGGTTTCCTTGATCAGCACCAGCGGCCCGCCATCGGCCGGTTGTTGCAGGATCGCATCGGTGTGCCAGGCCACGTCGGCGGCGTTGTGCTTGAGGAAGTAGTCGTCGCCCAGTTGCGACCACAGCTGCTCGACGTCGTCCGGGTCGGTACCCTCGCGGACCAGTATGTCCAGCGCCGCAGACTGGGTCTGGCGAATCTGCTCTTCGCGGTCCAGCGGGTTTTCCAGGCCGCGGCGCAGGGCGCGCTTGGTCTCGCTGTAAAGCTGGCGCAGCAGGCTGGCCCGCCACGAGTTCCACAGGCTGGGGTTGGTGGCGTTGATGTCGGCCACGGTCAGCACATACAGGTAATCCAGGCGCGTCTCGTCGCCCACGTGCAGGGCAAAGTCGTTGATCACCTGCGGGTCGGACAAGTCCTTGCGCTGGGCAGTGGTCGACATCACCAGGTGATTCTGCACCAGCCAGACAATCAGCCGGCTGTCCCATGCCGGCAGCTGGTGGCGCTCGCAGAACTTCTGCGCATCCACCGCGCCCAGCTCGGAATGGTCGCCCTGCCGGCCCTTGCCGATGTCGTGGTAAAGGCCGGCCAGGTAGATCAGCTCGGGCTTGGGCAGGCGCCCCATCAGCTTGCTGGCCAGCGGGAATTTCTCGGACACCGGCGTGTACTGCAGCTTGCGCAGGTGCTTGATGAGGTTGAGGGTATGCGCATCGACCGTGTAGATGTGGAACAGGTCGTGCTGCATCTGCCCGACGATCAGGCCGAACTCCGGCAGGTAGCGGCCAAGGATGCCGTAGCGGTTCATCCGCCGCAGGTTGCGGTGGATGCCGATTTCGCACTTGAACAGCTCGATGAACAGGCTGGTGTTGCGGATATCGGTGCGGAAGGTGTCGTCGATCAGGTGCCGGTGTTCACGCAGCAGGCGCACTGTATCGGCGCGCACGCCCTTGATTTCGGGGTGCTGGGCCATCAGCACGAAGATTTCCAGCATGGCGAACGGTGTGCGTTTGAACACGTTCGGGTTGGCGGCTTCGATGTAGCCGTCATGCAGGCGGAAGCGCGCATTCAGCGGCTGGGTGGTGCCGCTGTCTTCGTCGGCGAGGATGACCTCTTCGAAGTGCTGGATGATCAGGTCGCACAGCTGGCTGATGCTCATCACCACCCGGTAGTACTGCTGCATGAACTGCTCGATCGCCCGCTTGGGGTTATCGTCGCTGTAGCCCAGCAGCGCGGCGAGGCTGCGCTGGTGGTCGAACAGCAGGCGGTCTTCGGAGCGACCGGCCAGCATGTGCAGGGCGTAGCGCACACGCCACAGAAAATCCTGGGACGAGGCCAGCAGTTCGTTCTCGCTTTCCAGCAGGAAACCTTCGCCGGCCAGTGCGTGCAGGTTCAGCGTGCCGTACTGGCGGCGGGCCACCCAGAGCACTGTCTGGATGTCGCGCAGGCCACCGGGCGAGCCCTTGACGTTAGGTTCAAGGTTGTACTCGGTGTCGTTGTACTTGTGGTGGCGGGCCTTGAGTTCAGCCCGCTTGGCCAGGAAGAAGTCTTTGCTCGGCCACATGTGCGCGGTGCTGGTCACCTCCAGCATGCGCTGGCGCAGGGCCTCGGGGCCGGCAATGGTGCGGCTTTCCATCAGGTTGGTAATCACCGTCAAGTCAGCACGGGCCTGTTCGGCACATTCGTCGACGGTGCGCACGCTCTGGCCCACTTCCAGGCCGATGTCCCACAGCAGGGTGAGAAAGCGCTCGATGGCGTCGCGGTACTGCTCATGCTCGGCGGCACCGAGCAAAATCAGCAGGTCGATGTCTGAATGCGGGTGCAGCTCACCGCGCCCGTAGCCACCCACCGCGACCAGGGCGATGCCGGTCTGGCCGCCCCAGTCGAACTGGTTCCACGCCTGTTGCAGGATATTGTCGACGAGCCAGGCGCGCGCTTCGATCAGCGGGCGGATATCGCCGCCACTGCGAAAACGCCTGTCGAGCACTTCGCCGGCCTGGCGGATGGCTTTCTTGAAGGCGGCGATAGGGCTCGCCTTGAGGGCCAGTTCCGCCTGGAACTGGCCACGGTCGAACAGCTCGGGGTCCACCTGGGGCATCGCGTCACGTTCCTGTCGTGGGGGTGGCCTGTCGGAGTACGGTCAGGCCGAGGTGCGCGGGATGGTGTCGTCCTTGCGCAGGGTGAAGATCTCGTAGCCGGTCGCGGTCACCACCAGGGTGTGTTCCCACTGAGCCGAGAGCTTGCGGTCCTTGGTGATGGCGGTCCAGCCGTCGCCCAGCACCTTGGTGTCGGCCTTGCCCTGGTTGATCATCGGCTCGATGGTGAAGGTCATGCCTTCTTTCAGTTCCATGCCGGTGCCGGCGCGGCCGTAGTGCAGGATCTGCGGCTCTTCGTGGAACACCTTGCCGATGCCATGACCGCAGAACTCGCGTACCACCGAGAAGCCGTTCTTTTCCGCGTGCTTCTGGATCACTTCGCCGATGTCGCCCAGGCGGCAGCCTGGTTTGACCAGCTCGATGGCCTTGTACAGGCACTCCTGGGTAACCTTGGACAGGCGCTCGGCCCACACCGGCACGTTACCGACGTGGAACATGCGGCTGGTATCGCCGTGGTAGCCATCCTTGATCACGGTGACGTCGATGTTCAGCGTGTCACCGTCCTTGAGCGGCTTGTCGTTGGGGATGCCGTGGCAGACCACATGGTTGATCGAGGTGCAGATCGACTTCGGGTAGCCCTTGTAGTTGAGCGGCGCCGGGATGGCTTGCTGGACGTTGACGATATAGTCGTGGCACAGGCGGTCGAGCGCTTCGGTGGTAACGCCGGGCTTGACGTGCTCCTCGATCATTTCCAGCACGTCGGCGGCCAGGCGGCCGGCGATGCGCATCTTCTCGATGTCTTCTGCGGTCTTGATGTTGACGGTCATTACAGGCTCTCTACGGCGCCGCACGCGGCGCGAACAAACGGGAAAGGCCGGATTCTAGCAGAGCAGGGCGGCATTCTGTCGGGATAAAGGCGGCCATGCTGCTGTCTACACGAGGCATTCTGGCCTGTTTGACGGGGCGCTGCAAAAACCGCTGACGGACGCGACTTCATCCGGGTTTCGTTCGCTCGCGGTCTGTGGTATAACATGCGCCGCTTTCGGGGACGACCCCGTCAGCCTAAACCCACACACGTGTCGACACGATGACCTGGGTGCCCCGGATTCTCGAATTTGCGGGTTGGTCATTGGGATGCGTGGAGGCCCAACCCGACTTATCAAGGAACTACCATGTCCCAAGTCAACATGCGCGATATGCTGAAGGCCGGTGTGCACTTCGGCCACCAGACCCGTTACTGGAACCCGAAAATGGGCAAGTACATTTTCGGCGCGCGTAACAAGATCCACATCATCAACCTGGAAAAAACCCTGCCAATGTTCAACGACGCTCTGGCGTTCGTAGAGCGTCTGGCTCAGGGCAAGAACAAGATCATGTTCGTCGGCACCAAGCGTTCCGCCGGCAAGATCGTAGCCGAGCAAGCTGCTCGCGCTGGTTCGCCATACGTTGACCATCGCTGGTTGGGCGGCATGCTGACCAACTACAAAACCATCCGTGCTTCGATCAAGCGTCTGCGCGACCTGGAAACCCAGGCCGAAGATGGCACCTTCGCCAAGCTGACCAAGAAAGAAGCCCTGATGCGTTCGCGCGATCTGGAAAAGCTGGACCGCAGCCTGGGTGGTATCAAGGACATGGGCGGTCTGCCTGATGCCCTGTTCGTGATCGACGTTGATCACGAGCGCATTGCCATCACCGAAGCCAACAAGCTGGGCATCCCGGTTATCGGCGTTGTCGATACCAACAGCAGCCCGGAAGGTGTTGACTACATCATCCCAGGCAACGATGACGCCATCCGCGCCATCGAGCTGTACATGACTTCGATGGCCGACGCCATCATCCGCGGCCGCAACAACGTTGCTGGCGGCACCGAAGTCTATGTTGAAGAAGCGGCTGCACCTGCTGCCGAGTAATAGGCGCTAGCGTCTACTTGGCACGCAAAAAGGGGGCTTTGCCCCCTTTTTGCCACCTTGAAATCCTGCTGTCAGCAAGTGCCCCGCATTATGGGCTGGCTGAGACAACAACAGCGGATTCGCAGAATTTAACGCCCGTGACGAGCGGGTGGAATGGTTGAAAAACTTTCCAAGAGGATTTTGAAATGGCAGAGATTACTGCAGCGCTGGTCAAAGAACTGCGCGAGCGTACCGGCGAAGGCATGATGGATTGCAAAAAGGCCCTGACCAAGGCCGGCGGCGACATCGAAAAAGCCATCGACGACATGCGTGCCTCCGGCGCCATCAAGGCTGCCAAAAAGGCTGGCAACGTTGCCGCTGAAGGCGCTATCGCGGTCAAGACCGACGGTAAATCGGCTGTCCTGCTGGAAGTGAACTCGCAGACCGACTTCCTGGCTCTGCAAGACGACTTCAAGAACTTCGTTGCCGAAAGCATCGAAGAAGCCTTCGCCCAGAAGCTGACCGAAGCTGCTCCGCTGATCGCTTCGCGTGAAGCTGCTCGTGAAGCCCTGGTTGCCAAGGTTGGCGAGAACGTCAACATCCGTCGCCTGGTGCGCGTTGAGGGTGACGTTGTCGGTGCTTACCTGCACGGTAACAAGATCGGTGCCGTTGTTGTCCTGAAAGGCGGTGACGTCGAGCTGGCCAAGAACATCGCCATGCACGTTGCAGCCTCGAACCCTGAGTTCCTGGATTCGTCGGAAATCTCCGCCGAGGCCATCGAGCGCGAGAAGGCCGTCTTCCTGCAGCTGAACGCTGACAAGATCGCTGGCAAGCCGGAAAACATCGTTGAGAACATGATCAACGGTCGTATCACCAAGTTCAAAGCCGAAGCTTCGCTGAAAGAGCAAGCCTTCGTCATGAACCCGGAAGTCAAAGTCGGCGAGCTGGCCAAGAAGGCCGGTGCTGAAATCGTTTCGTTCACCTACTTCAAAGTAGGCGAAGGCATCGAGAAGCCGGTCGACAACTTCGCTGAAGAAGTTGCTGCCCAGCTGGCTGCTGCCAAGCAGTAAGACAGCCCCGTCTGTCGCCCCAAAGAGGCTGCCCGCTCACGCGCGCAGCCTCTTTGTCAAAGCGGGAGCGGTTTACAAAGCCGTTACTCGCTGACGCAGTCGCTGCGTCACGTTAGAGTTACATGCAGGCTCAAGCAGCCCGCCAGAATTTTACAAACGCCGCAGGAGAGATTCGCAATGGCTCAGCAGGGCAGTGGTCATCAGGCTCGCTATAAACGCATTCTACTCAAACTTAGCGGCGAGGCCCTGATGGGCTCGGAAGAGTTCGGGATCGACCCCAAGGTGCTGGACCGCATGGCGCTGGAAGTCGGCCAGCTGGTCGGCATTGGTGTGCAGGTCGGCCTGGTGATTGGTGGTGGCAACCTGTTCCGTGGCGCGGCGCTCAGTGCAGCCGGCATGGACCGCGTCACCGGCGACCATATGGGTATGCTGGCCACCGTGATGAACGCCCTGGCCATGCGCGACGCGCTGGAGCGTGCCAACATCACCGCTATCGTCCAGTCGGCAATTTCCATGGTCGGCGTGACTGACCACTATGATCGCCGCAAGGCCATGCGCCACTTGAGCGCGAAAGAAGTCGTGATCTTCGCGGCAGGTACCGGTAATCCGTTCTTCACCACGGACTCCGCCGCGTGTCTGCGCGCTATCGAAATCGATGCCGACGTAGTATTGAAAGCAACCAAGGTCGATGGTGTATACACTGCAGACCCATTCAAAGACCCGCATGCCGAGAAGTTCGATCATCTGACCTACGATGAAGTGCTGGATCGCAAGCTGGGTGTAATGGACCTGACGGCAATCTGTCTGTGCCGCGACCACAAGATGCCGCTGCGCGTCTTCAATATGAACAAGCCCGGCGCCCTGCTGAATATCGTGCATGGCGGCGCGGAAGGAACCCTGATCGAGGAAGTTCAGAAATGATCAACGAAATCAAGAAAGACGCCCAGGAGCGTATGACCAAGTCGCTGGAGTCGCTTCATCACGCCTTCAGTCGTATCCGCACTGGTGTTGCCCATCCGAGCATCCTGGAAGGTGTCATGGTGCCGTACTACGGCGCCGACACGCCGATCAAGCAAGTGGCGAACATCACCGTGAAGGACTCGCGCACGCTTCAGGTCGTTGCCTTCGAGCGCAACATGCTGGGCGCGGTCGACAAGGCGATTGGCAGTGCCGGCCTGAACCTCAACCCGACCAACCTGGGTGAGATGCTGCTGATCACCATGCCTGCCCTGACCGAAGAAACCCGAAAGGGCTTCACCAAGCAGGCGCGGGACGCCGCCGAGGATGGCCGTATTGCGGTCCGTAACATCCGCCGCGACGCTTTGAGCCAGCTCAAGGATCTGGTCAAAGAGAAAGAGATCAGCGAAGACGAAGAGCGTCGTGCTGCGGATGATATCCAGAAGCTGACCGACAAGTTCGTGGCCGATATCGAAGTCGCTGTCAAAGCCAAGGAAAAGGACCTGATGGCCGTTTAAGGCCGGGGTTTTTTAATGGATAAGACCAAGCCAGCGGCGCCGTCCTCGGTGCCGCGTCATGTCGCGATCATCATGGATGGCAACAACCGCTGGGCGAAAAAGCGCCTGCTGCCCGGCGTTGCCGGGCATAAGGCGGGTGTCGATGCCGTTCGCGCGGTCATCGAAGTCTGCGCCAAGTCCGGGGTCGAGGTACTGACCCTGTTCGCGTTCTCCAGCGAAAACTGGCAGCGCCCCGCCGAAGAGGTCGGTGCGTTGATGGAGCTGTTCTTCTCGGCCCTGCGCCGCGAGGCCAAGCGCCTCAACGAGAACAACATCAGCTTGCGCATCATCGGTGACCGTTCGCGCTTCCATCCCGAGCTGCAAGCTGCCATGCGCGAGGCCGAGGCGCTGACCGCCGGCAGCAACCGCTTCATTCTGCAGATCGCGGCCAACTACGGTGGCCAGTGGGATATCGCTCAGGCCGCACAGCGGCTGGCGCGGGAAGTGCAGGCCGGGCACCTGCGCCCGGAAGACATCACCCCAGGGCTGCTGCAGACGTGCCTGGCAACCGGCGAGCTACCGCTGCCGGACCTGTGCATTCGCACCGGTGGCGAGCACCGCATCAGCAATTTCCTGTTGTGGCAGCTGGCGTACGCCGAGCTGTACTTCTCCGACCTGTACTGGCCGGACTTCAAACACGAGGCCATGCGCAATGCCCTGGCCGATTTCGCTTCGCGCCAGCGCCGCTTCGGTAAGACCAGCGAGCAGGTCGAGGCTGGAGCTCGTGCTTAATGCTTAAACAACGCATCATTACTGCGCTGATCCTGTTGCCGATCGCGCTGGGTGGCTTCTTCCTGCTCAACGGTGGGGATTTCGCCCTGTTCATCGGCTTTGTGGTGACCCTTGGCGCCTGGGAGTGGGCGCGCCTGGCCGGTCTGATGGCCCAGCCGCTGCGTATCGCCTATGCCGCGGTGGTCGCCGGCGCGCTGATGCTGCTGTACATCCTTCCGGAGTTGGCGCCCTGGGTGCTGGGTGCTGCGGTCATCTGGTGGGGGCTGGCTACCTGGCTGGTGCTTACCTACCCGCGTAGCAGCGAACTGTGGGCCAGTGCCGCCTGTCGGTTGCTGATCGGCCTGCTGGTATTGCTGCCGGCCTGGCAGGGGTTGGTGCTGCTCAAGCACTGGCCGCTGGGCAATTGGCTGATCCTGTCGGTCATGGTGCTGGTGTGGGCGGCCGATATTGGCGCTTACTTCTCTGGCAGGGCGTTCGGCAAGCGCAAGCTGGCCCCGCAGGTCAGCCCCGGCAAGAGCTGGGAAGGCGTCTATGGCGGCCTGGCGGTCAGCCTGGCAATTACCTTGGCGGTCGGCATCAGTCGCGACTGGGGTTTCGGTCAGATCCTGCTGGGCCTGCTGGGTGCTGCACTGCTGGTCATGTCCTCGGTGGTCGGTGACCTGACCGAGAGCATGTTCAAGCGCCGTTCCGGTATCAAGGACAGCAGTAACCTGCTGCCCGGCCATGGCGGCGTGCTCGATCGCATTGACAGCCTTACTGCGGCGATCCCGATTTTTGCCGTGTTGTTGTGGGCTGCTGAATGGGGTGTGATGTGAGTCGCCCGCAGCGTATTACCGTGCTCGGGGCCACCGGCTCCATCGGCCTGAGCACGCTGGATGTGATTGCGCGCCATCCCGATCGCTACCAGGTGTTCGCTCTCAGCGGTTATTCGCGTATCGACGAGTTGCTCGCCCTGTGCGTGCGCCATCGCCCGGCTTTTGCTGTAGTGCCGAGTGCCGAGGCGGCCGTGCGACTGCGCGAAAACCTGGCGACGGCCGGCTGCGCCACCGAGGTGCTGGAAGGCGAGGCCGGGCTTTGCCAGGTGGCTTCGGCTGCAGACGTGGATGCGGTGATGGCAGCGATTGTCGGCGCCGCTGGCCTGCGTCCTACCTTGGCGGCCGTCGAGGCGGGCAAGAAGGTGTTGCTAGCCAACAAGGAAGCCCTGGTCATGTCCGGTGCGCTGTTCATCGAGGCAGTGCGGCGCAGTGGCGCCGTGTTGTTGCCGATCGATAGCGAGCACAACGCAATCTTCCAGTGCATGCCCGGCGACTACGCTCGCGGCCTGAGTGCGGTGGGTGTGCGCCGGATACTGTTGACTGCGTCCGGTGGCCCGTTCCGCGAGACGCCGGTCGAGGCGCTGCTGAATGTGACGCCGGAGCAAGCCTGCGCGCATCCCAACTGGTCGATGGGGCGCAAGATTTCCGTGGATTCGGCCAGCATGATGAACAAGGGCCTTGAGCTGATCGAGGCCTGCTGGTTGTTCGATGCCGCACCGGCCAAGGTCGAGGTGGTGGTGCACCCACAAAGTGTTATTCATTCCCTGGTCGATTACGTGGACGGTTCGGTCCTGGCGCAGCTGGGTAACCCGGATATGCGCACGCCAATCGCCAATGCCCTGGCGTGGCCTGAGCGCATCGATTCCGGGGTAGCTCCGCTGGACCTGTTCGCCATCGCCCGTCTGGATTTCCAGGCGCCCGACGAACAACGCTTCCCTTGCCTGCGCCTGGCGCGGCAGGCTGCCGAAGCTGGCAATAGCGCCCCTGCTGTACTCAACGCGGCGAACGAGGTGGCGGTCGAGGCATTTCTTGAGCGGCGTATCCGCTTCCCGGAGATCGCGGGTATGATCGAACAGGTGCTCGATCAGGAGCCCGTTGTGCCGCTGCCGTCGCTGGACGCGGTGTTCGCCGCCGACCAGCGTGCCCGGGAGCTTTCCCGTGAGTGGCTGAGGCGTCACGGTCGCTGATGCAGGCCCGCCCAGGTTCGTGAGGGGGTTGGCATGATGCCGGCCCGCTGAACATCATTCGGAGATGGACATGACAGCGCTCTACATGATTATCGGCACCCTCGTGGCTTTGGGTGTGCTGGTCACCTTCCATGAATTCGGCCACTTCTGGGTGGCGCGCCGCTGCGGTGTCAAGGTGCTGCGCTTCTCGGTGGGCTTCGGCACGCCGCTGCTGCGCTGGCATGACCGCCAGGGCACCGAGTTTGTGGTTGCAGCGATTCCGCTGGGTGGCTACGTGAAGATGCTCGACGAGCGCGAGGGCGATGTACCGCCAGCGCTGGCGAACCAGTCGTTCAACCGCAAGTCTGTGCGCCAGCGTATCGCGATTGTCGCGGCGGGGCCGATTGCCAACTTCCTGCTGGCCATTTTGTTCTTCTGGGTGCTGGCGATGCTGGGTACCCAGCAGGTCCGCCCGGTGATCGGTACGGTCGATGCTGGTAGCCTGGCTGCATCGGCCGGGCTGGCCGCAGGTCAGGAAATTGTATCTATCGATGGCAAGCCGACCAATGGTTGGTCGGCGGTCAACCTGCAGCTTGTTCGCCGCCTGGGCGAAAGCGGCACCTTGCAGGTAGGCGTGCGCGACGAAGGCGCCACTGCCGAGCGCCAGCTGCAGGTCAAGCTGGACAGCTGGCTCAAGGGCGCTGACGAGCCGGACCCTATCCAGTCGTTGGGGTTGCACCCTTGGCGCCCGGCAATGGTGCCGGTACTGGCCGAGATTGATCCGAAGGGGCCGGCTGCCGCAGCGGGCCTCAGGACAGGCGACAAGCTGCTGAGTGTCGATGGCGTGGCCGTGACGGAATGGCAGCAGGTAGTCGACAGCGTGCGTGCCCGTCCGGATGCCAATGTGCTCGTGCGTGTGGAGCGCGACGGCGTTGCCCTGGATGTGTCAGTGACCCTGGCGCGCAAGGGTGAGGGTAAGGCTGCCGGCGGCTATCTGGGCGCCGGGGTGAAAGGTGGCGAATGGCCTGCCAGCATGCTCCGAGAAATCAGCTACGGCCCGCTGGAGGCGGTGGGTGAGGGCTTGTCACGCACCTGGAACATGAGCGTGCTGACCCTTGAATCGCTGAAGAAAATGCTGTTCGGGGAGCTCTCGGTAAAAAACTTGAGTGGACCGATAACCATTGCTAAAGTGGCGGGCGCTTCAGCCCAGTCCGGCGTGGGGGATTTTCTGAATTTCCTGGCCTACCTGAGCATAAGCCTGGGGGTTCTTAACTTGCTGCCCATCCCGGTACTGGATGGGGGGCATTTGCTGTTTTACCTGGTCGAGTGGGCGCGCGGTCGTCCGCTGTCAGATCGGGTGCAAGGTTGGGGGGTCCAGATCGGTATCAGTTTGGTCATAGGGGTGATGTTGCTCGCCCTGATCAACGATCTGGGTCGACTATAAAGCTTCGCTCAATTGCGAACCTGCCGCTTCTTCGCGGCAGGTTGTTTATTGCCAGTTGGAATAAAAGGACTTCATGAAACGTCTGCTGCTAACTGCGGTCATGTCCGCACTGATGATCGCTGAAGTTCACGCCGAGTCCTTCACCATCTCCGATATTCGCGTCAACGGCCTGCAGCGGGTTTCCGCCGGCAGTGTCTTCGGTGCCTTGCCGCTGAACGTCGGCGATCAGGCCGATGACCGCCGCCTGGTTGACTCGACCCGTTCCCTGTTCAAGACCGGGTTCTTCCAGGACATCCAGTTGAACCGCGATGGCAATGTGCTGATCATCAACGTGGTCGAGCGCCCGTCGGTGTCGAGCATCGAGATCGAAGGCAACAAGGCGATCAGCACCGAAGACCTGATGAAAGGCCTGAAACAATCGGGCCTGGCCGAAGGCGAGATCTTCCAGCGTGCCACCCTCGAAGGTGTGCGTAACGAGCTGCAGCGCCAGTACGTGGCCCAGGGCCGCTACTCGGCCGAGGTCGACGCCGAAGTGGTGCCGCAGCCGCGCAACCGTGTGGCGCTGAAGATCAAGATCAACGAAGGCACCGTGGCTGCCATCCAGCACATCAACATCGTTGGCAACAACGTGTTCGATGATGACACCCTGGGCCAGCTGTTCGAGCTGAAGACCACCAACTGGCTGTCGTTCTTCAAGAACGACGACAAGTACGCCCGCGAAAAACTGTCCGGTGACCTGGAACGCCTGCGCTCCTACTACCTGGACCGCGGCTACATCAACATGGACATCGCTTCCACTCAGGTGTCCATCACGCCAGACAAGAAACACGTTTACATCACCGTCAACATCAACGAAGGCGAAAAGTACACCGTTCGCGACGTGAAGCTGTCCGGTGACCTGAAAGTGCCGGAAGACCAGGTCAAGTCGCTGCTGCTGGTGCAGTCGGGCCAGGTGTTCTCGCGCAAGGTGATGACCACCACGTCCGAGCTGATCACCCGCCGCCTGGGTAACGAAGGCTACACATTCGCCAACGTCAACGGCGTGCCACAGCCGAACGATCAGGACCACACGGTCGACATCATGTTCGTGGTCGACCCGGGCAAGCGTGCCTACGTCAACCGCATCAACTACCGCGGCAACACCAAGACCGAAGACGAAGTGCTGCGCCGCGAAATGCGCCAGATGGAAGGCGGCTGGGCGTCGACCTACCTGATCGACCAGTCCAAGACCCGTCTGGAGCGCCTGGGCTTCTTCAAGGAAGTCAACGTCGAGACTCCGCCAGTGCCAGGCACTGACGACCAGGTTGACGTCAACTACAGCGTCGAAGAGCAAGCCTCCGGTTCGATCACCGCCAGCGTCGGTTTCGCCCAGAGCGCCGGCCTGATCCTTGGCGGTTCGATCAGCCAGAGCAACTTCCTCGGTACCGGTAACAAGGTATCGGTTGGCCTGACCCGTTCGGAATACCAGACCCGCTATAACTTCGGCTTCGTTGACCCCTACTTCACTGCCGATGGCGTGAGCCTGGGTTACAACGCCTTCTACCGCAGCACCGACTACGACGACCTCGACGTCGACGTGGCCAGCTATGCGGTGGACAGCTTCGGCGCCGGCGTCAGCCTGGGTTACCCGATCAGCGAAACCTCGCGCCTGACCTACGGCCTGAGCGTTCAGCAGGACAAGATCAAGACCGGTAAGTACACCGTTGACGAGATCTTTGATTTCCTCGAACAGGAAGGCGACAACTTCCTGAACTTCAAGGCCTCGATCGGCTGGTCCGAGTCGACTCTGAACAAAGGCGTGCTGGCCACCCGTGGTCACTCGCAAAGCCTGACCCTGGAATCCACCATTCCGGGCAGCGACCTGTCGTTCTTCAAACTCGACTACCGTGGTCAGCTGTTCCAGCCGATCAGCAATGACTACACCCTGCGTCTGCACACCGAGCTGGGCTATGGTGATGGTTACGGCAGCACCTCCGGCCTGCCGTTCTACGAGAACTACTTCGCGGGTGGCTTCAACTCCGTGCGTGGTTTCAAGGACAGCAGCCTGGGCCCACGCAGCACGCCTAGTAACGGGACACGCGAAGGTACCATCGCTGACCCGGACCAGGATCCGTTGCCGTTCGGCGGTAACGTGCTGGTGCAAGGCGGTGTCGAATTGCTGTTCCCGCTGCCGTTCGTCAAGGACCAGCGTTCGCTGCGCACTTCCGTATTCTGGGACGTGGGTAACGTGTTCGATACCAATTGCGGCAGCAAGCCTGACTGCGCGAAGGTCGGCTTCTCGGACATGGCCAGCTCGGTCGGCCTGGGCGTAACCTGGATCACCGCGCTGGGCCCGTTGAGCTTCAGCCTGGCGATGCCAATCAAGAAACCGGACGACGCCGATACCCAGGTGTTCCAATTCTCTCTGGGCCAGACCTTCTAAGGTCGGCCCCTGCTTAATGACAACGGTTTATCCAGGAGTGCATCGTGCGTAAATTGGCTCAACTGGCCGTAGTGGCCGCGGCGCTGGTCGCCACCCCGGCATTCGCCGAAATGAAGGTTGCCGTGCTGAACTATCAGATGGCCTTGCTCGAATCGGATGCCGCCAAGCGATACGCGGTTGATGCCGAGAAGAAGTTCGGCCCGCAGCTGACCAAGCTGAAAAGCCTGGAAAGCAGCGCCAAGGGCATCCAGGACCGCCTGATCAAGGGCGGCGACAAAATGCAGCAGCAGGAGCGTGAGCGCCTGGAGCTCGAGTTCAAGCAAAAGGCCCGTGACTTCCAGTTCCAGTCCAAGGAACTGAACGAAGCCAAAGCCGTTGCTGACCGCGACATGCTCAAGCAACTGAAGCCGAAGCTGGATGGCGCTGTCGAAGAAGTCATCAAGAAGGGCGGTTTCGACCTGGTCCTCGAGCGTGGTGCGGTCATCGATGTCAAACCTCAGTACGACATCACCCGCCAGGTCATCGAGCGCATGAACCAAGCCCGTTGATATGAGTGTGACCATGACGCTAGGCCAGCTGGCCGAGGCCCTCGGTGCCACCCTCAAGGGGCCCGAGGCGTTGCAGATTACCGGGCTGGCCACCTTGCAGGAGGCGGGCCCCGGTCAATTGAGCTTCCTCGCCAACCCGCAGTACCGCAAGTACCTGGATAACTGCCAGGCGGCTGCGGTACTGCTCAAGGCTGCAGATGCCGAAAGCTTCGCCGGCAATGCCCTGATCGTGGCCGACCCGTACCAGGCGTATGCGCGTATTTCCCACCTGTTCGACCCCAAACCCAAGGCTGTGGCGGGAGTCCATCCCAGCGCCGTGGTGGCTGAGGGTGCGCAGGTGGACGCCAGCGCCAGCATCGGGCCGTTCGCGGTCATCGAAAGCGGTGCACGCATCGGGGCTGACGTCAGCATCGGCGCACATTGCTTCATCGGTGCGCGTTGTGTTGTAGGTGAAGGTGGCTGGCTGGCGCCGCGGGTTACGTTGTATCACGACGTCACCATCGGCAAACGTGTGGTTATCCAGTCGGGCGCCGTAATCGGCGGTGAAGGCTTCGGCTTTGCCAACGAGAAGGGCATCTGGCGCAAGATCGCCCAGATTGGCGGCGTCACCATTGGTGATGACGTTGAAATCGGCGTCAATACTGCCGTTGACCGTGGCGCGCTGTCCGACACGCGGATCGGCGACGGGGTCAAGCTCGACAACCAGATCCAGATCGCCCACAACGTGCATATCGGTGACCACACGGCGATGGCCGCTTGCGTGGGCATCTCTGGCAGTACCCGCATCGGCAAGCATTGCATGCTGGCCGGCGGCGTGGGCCTGGTGGGGCACATTGATATCTGCGACAACGTATTTGTTTCCGGAATGACCATGGTAACCCGTTCGATCACCGAACCCGGGTCCTATTCATCCGGCACAGCCATGCAGCCGTTGGCTGACTGGCGCAAAAGCGCCGCGCGTATTCGCCAGCTCGATGACATGGCCAAGCGCCTGCAGCAGCTGGAAAAACGCGTCGATACCGTGACCTCAGGTGGCCTGCCGACATCAGAAGGCTGATACCATTCCCTGAGCAAGAGTGAACAGTCGCTAGCTGGCTCCTCTTTGGATTGCTAAAGGAGCGTGTGGTCAGCACCTGCGCTCCCTATTCTTATTACAGGCTTCCCCCCCGAAATGATGGACATCAACGAGATTCGCGAATACCTGCCTCACCGTTACCCGTTCCTGCTGGTGGACCGGGTGACGGATCTGGACTTCGAGGCCCAGAGCATTCGTGCCTACAAGAATGTCAGCATCAACGAGCCGTTCTTCAACGGCCATTTCCCGGCGCACCCGATCATGCCGGGCGTCTTGATCATTGAAGCCATGGCCCAGGCGGCCGGCATCCTTGGTTTCAAGATGCTTGATGCCAAGCCGGCGGATGGCACCCTGTACTACTTCGTCGGCTCCGACAAGCTGCGTTTCCGTCAGCCGGTACTGCCGGGTGACCAGTTGGTGCTGGAAGCCAAGTTCCTCAGCCGCAAGAGCATGATCTGGAAGTTCGAGTGCCGCGCCCTGGTCGACGGCAAGCCTGTTTGCTCGGCACAGATCACATGCGCGGAACGCTCCCTATGAATTCGATTGATCCTCGGGCCATTATCGATCCTTCGGCCAAACTGGCCGATGGTGTCGAGGTCGGCCCTTGGTCGATCGTTGGCCCCGATGTGGAAATCGGGGAGGGGACCGTTATCGGCCCACATGTTGTGCTCAAAGGACCGACCCGCATCGGCAAGCACAACCGCATCTATCAGTTTTCCTCCATTGGCGAAGACACCCCGGACCTCAAGTACAAGGGTGAGCCGACGCGCCTGGTGATCGGCGATCACAATGTGTTCCGCGAGGGGGTGACCATCCACCGCGGCACCGTTCAGGACCGTGCGGAAACCACCGTGGGCGACCACAACCTGATCATGGCCTATGCCCACATCGGCCACGACAGCGTCATCGGCAACCACTGCATCCTGGTCAACAACACGGCCCTGGCCGGCCATGTGCACGTGGGCGACTGGGCGATCCTGTCCGGCTACACCCTGGTGCATCAGTACTGCCACATCGGTGCCCACGCGTTTTCCGGCATGGGCACGGCCATCGGCAAGGATGTCCCGGCCTTTGTCACCGTGTTCGGCAGCCCGGCCGAAGCCCGCAGCATGAACTTTGAAGGCATGCGCCGCCGCGGTTTCAGCGACGAGGTGATCCACGTCCTGCGCCGGTGCTACAAGATTGTCTACCGTCAGGGCCTGACCGTCGAAGACGCGCTCAAGGAGCTGGCCGAAATGGCCGCAAAACACCCTGAGGTCGAACTGTTCCGCCAGTCGATCGTGAACTCCGCCCGCGGCATCACCCGCTGACATGGCCCCGCTTTGCGTAGCCTTGGTCGCAGGTGAGGCCAGCGGCGATATTCTCGGTTCAGGCTTGATGCGTGCCCTCAAGGCGCGTCACCCCGACGTGCGTTTCATTGGTGTTGGCGGCCCTTTGATGGAAGCCGAAGGCCTGCAATCGTACTTCCCCATGGAGCGCCTGGCGGTCATGGGCCTGGTCGAAGTGCTGGGGCGCCTGCGCGAGCTGCTCAAACGCCGCAAGCTGCTTATCCAGACGCTGATCGACGAAAAGCCGGATGTCTTCATCGGCATCGACGCCCCTGACTTCACCCTCAATATCGAACTGAAACTGCGTCAGGTCGGGATCAAGACCGTGCATTACGTCAGCCCGTCGGTCTGGGCCTGGCGGCAGAAGCGCGTGCTGAAGATTCGCGAAGGCTGCGACCTGATGCTGACGCTGTTGCCGTTCGAGGCGCGGTTCTATGAAGAGCAGGGCGTTCCGGTACGCTTTGTCGGTCACCCGCTGGCCGACACCATACCGCTTGAGGCTGATCGCCCGGCGGCGCGTGCTGCGCTGGGCCTGGGCGAGGGGCCGGTGGTTGCATTGATGCCGGGTAGCCGCGGCGGCGAAGTAGGGCGCCTGGGTGCGTTGTTCCTCGACGCCGCCGATCGCCTGCTGCAGCAGGTGCCGGGCGTGCGCTTCGTGCTGCCCTGTGCCAACGCCGCACGGCGTGCCCAGGTCGAACAGATGCTTGAGGGGCGCCAGCTGCCACTGACCCTGCTTGACGGCCAGTCACATGAGGCCCTGGCGGCCTGTGATGCGGTGTTGATCGCCTCGGGCACAGCCACGCTTGAAGCGCTGCTGTACAAGCGGCCTATGGTGGTGGCTTACCGCCTTGCGCCCTTGACCTACTGGATACTCAAACGCCTGGTCAAGAGCCCATACGTGTCCTTGCCGAACCTGCTGGCCCAGCGCGAACTGGTGCCTGAACTGTTGCAGGATGCCGCTACCAGTGAAGCGTTGGCCAACACCCTTGCGCCGCTGGTGCGCGACGGCAGCCAGCAGACCGAACGTTTCGACGAAATTCACCGCACCCTGCGCCGTGACGCCTCCAACCAGGCGGCTGAGGCGGTACTGGCCTTGCTCAAGGACCGCTGACATGCAAACTGGACTGGACTTCAACCTGGTCGAAGACCTGGTCGCCGGCGTCGACGAAGTGGGCCGTGGCCCGCTGTGTGGCGCCGTGGTAACGGCAGCGGTGATCCTCGACCCGGCGCGGCCGATCCTTGGCCTGAACGACTCGAAGAAACTCACCGAAGCCAAGCGCGAGGCGTTGTTCGACGAGATCTGCGAAAAGGCCTTGAGCTTCTGCATCGCCCGCGCCGAGGTCGACGAAATCGACCGCCTGAATATCCTGCAGGCCACCATGCTGGCGATGCAGCGTGCGGTAGAAGGCCTGCATATTACGCCCAAGCTTGCCCTGATCGACGGCAACCGCTGCCCGAAGCTGGCCGTGCCGGCGGCGCCGGTGGTCAAAGGTGATAGCCAGGTGCCGGCGATTGCGGCGGCGTCGATTCTGGCCAAGGTCACTCGTGATCGGGAGATGGGCGCGTTCGAGCATATCTACCCGGGGTATGGCATCGGCGGGCACAAGGGTTATCCGACGCCGGTGCACCTTGAGGCGCTTGCTCGCCTGGGGCCTACGCCCATTCATCGGCGCTCCTTTGCCCCGGTGCGGGCGGCCTGGGAAGCACGCGAAGGCGTCACCGATTCCCTGATCTGACCCCGGGGGCCGCGTTGCGGCCCTTCGCGGGCACGCCCGCTCCCACAGGAATCATCGGTCTGCGCAGCGGTGCGGTACCTGTGGGAGCGGGCATGCCCGCGAAGGGCTGCAAAGCAGCCCCAAAAAAAGCCCCTAGTTACGCTACAATCCCGCCCTTGTCGTTCGCCACTGCTACAGGATCTTCCATGTCGGTTCCCTTCGTTCACCTGCGCGTCCACTCCGAATTCTCGCTGGTCGACGGCCTGGTGCGGATCAAGCCGCTGGCCAAGACGCTGGCCGGGATGAACATGCCGGCGGTGGCGATCACCGACCAGAGCAACATGTGCTCGCTGGTGAAGTTCTACAAGACCGCCATGGGCGCCGGCATCAAGCCGATCTGCGGCGCCGACCTGTGGCTGGCCGGTGCCGATCCGGAAGCGCCATTGTCGCGCATCTGCTTCCTGGTCATGGACCCCAAGGGTTACCGCAACCTCACCGAGTTGATCTCGCGCGGCTGGACCGAAGGCCAGCGCAACGGCCTGGTCATCCTCCAGCGTGAATGGATCGCCCCCGCCAGCGAGGGCCTGATTGCCCTGTCCGCAGGCAAGGAAGGCGACATCGGCATGGCCCTGCTGTCTGGTCGGGATGATGAAGCCGAGGCGCTGCTGCAAGACTGGATGGGCATGTTCCCTGAACGCTTCTACGTTGAAGTGCAGCGTACAAACCGTGCCCGTGACGAAGAATATGTGCACGCCGTCGTTGCCCTGGCTGACAAGTTTGGCGCGCCGCTGGTGGCCACCAACGACGTGCGTTTCATCAAGCAGGCAGACTTCGACGCCCACGAAACCCGCGTGTGCATCGGTGAAGGCTGGACCCTCGACGACCCCCGCCGCCCGCGTGGCTACAGTGACCAGCAGTACCTGAAATCGGCCGAGGAAATGGCCGAGCTGTTCAGCGACCTGCCTGAGGCCATCGCCAACACCGTCGAGATTGCCAAGCGCTGCAACATTCAGGTGCAGTTGGGCAAACACTTCCTGCCTGACTTCCCTACGCCCAATGGCATGGGCATCGACGACTACCTGCGCCATGTGTCCCACGAAGGCCTGGAAGAGCGCCTGGCGGTACTGTGGCCGAAAGAGACCACGCCCGATTACGAAGAGAAGCGCCAGGTGTACCTGGACCGCCTGAAGTTCGAGCTGGATATCATCATCCAGATGGGCTTCCCCGGTTACTTCCTGATCGTTATGGACTTCATCAAGTGGGCCAAGAACAACGACGTACCGGTTGGTCCGGGCCGGGGTTCGGGTGCCGGCTCGCTGGTGGCGTACGTGCTGAAGATCACCGACCTCGACCCGCTGGCCTACGACCTGCTGTTCGAGCGCTTCCTCAACCCTGAACGTGTTTCCATGCCCGACTTCGACGTCGACTTCTGCATGGACGGCCGTGACCGGGTCATCGACTATGTGGCCGAGGCCTACGGGCGCAATGCGGTCAGCCAGATCATCACCTTCGGCACCATGGCTGCCAAGGCGGTGGTGCGTGACGTGGCGCGGGTGCAGGGTAAGTCCTACGGCCTGGCCGACCGCCTGTCGAAGATGATCCCGTTCGAAGTGGGCATGACCCTGGAGAAGGCCTACGAGCAGGAAGAGATCCTGCGCGACTTCCTCAAGGGCGATGAGGACGGCCGTGAAATCTGGGACATGGCCCTGAAGCTTGAGGGTGTGTGCCGGGGTACCGGCAAGCACGCCGGTGGTGTGGTTATTGCGCCGACCAAGCTCACCGATTTCTCACCCGTCGCCTGTGACGAAGAGGGCGGCGGCCTGGTAACCCAGTTCGACAAGGACGACGTCGAGGCCGCCGGCCTGGTCAAGTTCGACTTCCTCGGCCTGCGTACCCTGACCATCATCAAGTGGGCGATGGAGATCATCAACCGCGAGCAGGCCAAGAAGAACCTGCCCGATCTGAACATCGACTTCATCCCGCTGGATGACCGCAAGACCTACGAGCTGTTGCAGAAGGCCGAAACCACCGCGGTGTTCCAGCTTGAATCGCGCGGCATGAAAGAGCTGATCAAGAAGCTCAAGCCCGACTGCCTGGAAGACCTTATCGCACTGGTGGCACTGTTCCGCCCGGGCCCGCTGCAGTCGGGCATGGTGGACGACTTCATCAACCGCAAGCACGGCCGCGCCGAGCTGGCCTACCCGCACTCCGACTACCAGTACGAAGGCCTCAAGCCGGTATTGGCGCCGACCTACGGCATCATCCTGTACCAGGAACAGGTGATGCAGATTGCCCAGGTCATGGCGGGCTATACCCTTGGCGGTGCAGACATGCTGCGCCGTGCGATGGGTAAGAAAAAGCCCGAGGAAATGGCCAAGCAGCGCGGTGGTTTCATCGAAGGCTGTGTGGCCAACAATATCGAAGCCGATCTGGCGGGTAACATCTTCGACCTGGTAGAGAAGTTTGCGGGTTACGGCTTCAACAAGTCCCACTCCGCCGCCTATGGCCTGGTGTCGTACCAGACGGCCTGGCTGAAAACCCACTTCCCGGCGCCGTTCATGGCTGCCGTGTTGTCGGCGGACATGCACAACACCGATAAGGTGGTGGTGCTGGTCGAAGAGGTGCGCAGCATGAAGCTGCGCCTCGACGCGCCGGATGTGAACTTCTCCGACTTCAAGTTCACCGTCAACAACGACGGCCGTATCGTCTACGGCCTGGGCGCCATCAAGGGCGTCGGTGAAGGCCCGGTAGAAGCGATCGTCGAAGCGCGTGCCCAAGGTGGCCCGTTCAAGGACCTGTTCGACTTCTGTGACCGCATCGACCTCAAGCGGGTCAACAAGCGCACCCTGGATGCGCTGGTGCGCAGTGGTGCACTGGACCGCCTGGGGCCGCACTTCCATGACGAGATCAAGGCCTACCAGGCCAACATCGACATCAACCGTGCCACCTTGCTCTCGGCGCTGGCTGAAGCCATCAAGGCTGCCGAGCAGGCGGCGCACACCGCTGACAGTGGCCACGTCGACCTGTTTGGCAGCATGTTCGACGAGGTGGAAGTCGACGTCTATGCCAACCACCGCAAGGTGCGCGAGCTAACCCTCAAGGAGCGCCTGAAGGGCGAGAAGGACACCCTGGGCCTGTACCTCACCGGCCACCCGATCGACGAGTACGAGACCGAGATCCGCCGCTTCGCCCGCCAGCGCATCATCGACCTCAAGCCGTCGCGCGAGACTCAGACCATCGCCGGCATGATCATTGCGCTGCGGGTAATGAAAAACAAAAAGGGCGACAAGATGGGCTTCGTCACCCTGGATGACCGTTCCGGGCGCATCGAGGCTTCCCTGTTTGCCGACTCCTACATGGCGGCGCAGTCCTTGCTGCAGGCTGATGCCATGGTGGTTGTCGAAGGCGAGGTCAGCAACGACGACTTCTCTGGTGGCCTGCGCTTGCGGGTGAAGCAAGTGATGACCATGGAAGACGCGCGCACCAAGCTGGCCGAGAGCCTGCGCCTGAAGGTGGCACACGAGGCGCTGAAGGGCGACCGCCTGAAGTGGCTGGGCGAGCTGATCACCCGCCATCGCGGTGCTTGCCCGATCACTCTGGAGTACACCGGTAGCGACGCCAAGGCCATGCTGCAGTTCGGCGAGCAGTGGTCGATCGACCCGGCCGACGGGCTGATTCAGGCGCTGCGTGACCAGTTCGGGCGTGAGAACGTCTTCCTGCAATACCGTTGAACCGACAAAACATTTAATCTCGACCTGAATGCGCCTGATCCCTTAAGGTAGGGCGCCAAACGGATCAACCGGCCGGCCGCCTGGCCGTAGACCCAAGACGGATGACTATGAACCCGAATTTTCTCGATTTCGAACAGCCGATTGCCGACCTGCAAGCCAAGATCGAAGGCCTGCGCCTGGTAGGCAACGACAACTCGCTGAACATCAGCGATGAAATTTCCCGTCTGCAAGACAAGAGCAACACCCTGACCGAAAGCATCTTCGGCAACCTGACCAGCTGGCAGATCGCGCGCCTGGCACGTCACCCGCGTCGTCCTTACACCCTGGACTACCTGGAACACATCTTCACCGAGTTCGAAGAGCTGCACGGCGACCGCCATTTCTCCGACGACGCTGCCATCGTGGGCGGTACCGCGCGCCTGGATGGCAAGGCGGTCATGGTCATTGGCCACCAGAAGGGCCGTGAAGTGCGCGAGAAGGTACGCCGCAACTTCGGCATGCCGCGCCCTGAAGGCTACCGCAAGGCGTGCCGCCTGATGGAAATGGCCGAGCGCTTCAAGATGCCGATCCTGACCTTCATCGACACCCCGGGCGCCTACCCGGGCATCGACGCCGAAGAGCGCAACCAGAGCGAGGCAATCGCCTGGAACCTGCGTGTGATGGCGCGCCTGAAAACCCCGATCATCGCCACCGTGATCGGTGAGGGTGGTTCCGGCGGTGCACTGGCCATCGGCGTGTGCGACCAGCTGAACATGCTGCAGTACTCCACCTATTCGGTGATCTCGCCGGAAGGTTGCGCGTCGATCCTGTGGAAGACTGCCGACAAGGCCGCTGATGCAGCCGAGGCAATGGGCATCACTGCCGAGCGCCTGAAGAGCCTGAACATCGTCGACAAGGTCATCCAGGAGCCGCTGGGCGGCGCCCATCGTGACCCGGTGAAAGTGTCGGAAAGCATCCGTGCCGACCTGATTCAGCAGCTGGACATGCTCGGCAAGTTCGATAACGACGCGCTGCTGGCTCGCCGTTACGAGCGCCTGATGAGCTACGGCCTCTGATAGGCCGCCGGGGCCGCTCTGCGGCCCATTCGCGGGGCAAGCCCGCTCCCACAAGGATCAGCGTCAACGCGGACAATGTGGGAGCGGGCTTGCCCCGCGAATGGGTCGCAGAGCGGCCCCCGGCAATTTCAAGCCTAGGGAGGTAGCCAATGATCAACCTCACCCCCTGGCTCAACGCCCCCACCTGGTACGTCGCCTTCTCCGGCGGCCTCGACTCCACCGTCCTCCTGCACCTGCTGGCCGACTACGCCCGCAAACACGCCTCACCCCCTCTGCGCGCCATCCACATCCATCACGGCCTGCAAACCGCCGCCGATGCCTGGCCCACCCACTGCCAAGCCATCTGCGACAACCTCGGCATCGAACTCCAGGTCATCCACGTCCAGGTCGCCCCCGGCGCAAGCCTCGAACAGGCCGCCCGCGACGCCCGCTATGGCGCGTTCAAAAAAGCCCTGGGCCCCGGAGACGTCCTGTTCACTGGCCAGCATCGCGACGATCAGGCCGAAACCTTGCTGTACCGCCTGTTACGCGGCGCTGGCCTGCGTGGCCTGGCAGCGATGCCGGGGCAACGGGCGTTAGGGCAGGGCACTCTGGTCAGGCCGTTACTGGAGTGCGCCCGGCAGCAATTACAGGACTATGCCCAGGCCCAAGGGCTGGCATGGATCGAAGACCCGTCAAATACCGACACGCAATTTGCCCGCAATTACCTGCGCGGCGAAGTGTTCCCGCGCTTGCAGCAGCGTTGGCCACAGGCCAGCCAGAACCTCGCCCGCGCCGCTGGGCACCTGGGTGAGGCCCTGGGCCTGCTGGACGAACTGGCCCAGGACGACTTGGCGCTTGCGCAAGCGGGGGCGCCTGTCGCCTGGGCGGGGCTTGATTCCCTCGACCTGGCTACCCTGATGGCATTATCCCCGGCGCGTCAGCGCAATGCCCTGCAGTACTGGCTGAGCAAGCGCACCCGCTTACCCGACAGCCGGCACTGGGCAGGCTGGGCGGGCCTGCGCGATGCCGCCGCCGATACCCAGCCGCTCTGGCGGCATGCCGATGGCCAGTTGGTGCGTAGCCATGGGCGCATCTGCTGGTTGAGTGGCGACTGGCTGCAGCAGCCTGCTGGCGATCTGGCCTGGGATGATCCTGATGCGCCCTTGGTGCTACCGCGTAACGGCAGTGTGCGGCTTGTTGGCGCAGCACCGCTGGCGGGCTTGCGCATTGCCTACCGTCAGGGCGGGGAAGTGCTGGATGTTCCCGGGCGTGGCAAGCGCGACCTCAAGCGCCTGCTCAATGAACGGCAAGTCCCGCACTTCGTGCGCCCGAGGCTGCCGCTGCTGTATGGCGGCGAGCGCCTGCTGGCCGTGGCCAACCTGCCCGAACTGGGGCAGGCGGATTGCCAGCTTCACTGGCAGCCTCCGACGAACGCGCAAGGTTTGAGCTGAAGGGTACATTCCGGTAGACTACCCTCCCTTCTTGATACAACTTCTGTGCGTTCCTCGGAAACACAGCGGTTGCCGATTACCAAGCAGTTTTTTGCTGAGCTGATTCTGGAAATGACGAGCGAGCTCCATGCCGGGGATACCCCTGGTCTGTACAGACGCGGCAGTTTTTCGAGATGCACTGTGATTGACGCAGGTGATCGGGGGCTTCGGCCTTCCTTCGCTTTCTCCGGCGGCGCTGGCCGCCTTAACGCAGACTTCTAGGGTTTTTCATGACGCGCTACATATTCGTCACGGGCGGTGTTGTTTCTTCATTGGGGAAAGGCATTGCCTCGGCTTCCCTGGCGGCCATCCTGGAAGCGCGGGGCCTGAAGGTCACCATGCTCAAGCTGGATCCGTACATCAACGTCGATCCGGGCACCATGAGCCCGTTCCAGCACGGTGAAGTGTTCGTCACCCACGATGGCGCCGAGACTGACCTCGACCTGGGCCACTACGAGCGGTTCATCCGCACCACGATGACCCAGAACAACAACTTCACCACTGGCCGTGTATACGAGCACGTGTTGCGCAAGGAGCGCCGTGGTGACTACCTGGGCGCGACAATCCAGGTCATCCCGCACATCACCGACGAAATCAAGCGCCGCATCATCAAGGGTGCTGGCGACGCTGACGTGGCGATGGTCGAAATTGGTGGCACGGTAGGTGACATCGAGTCGCAACCGTTCCTTGAGGCCATTCGCCAGCTGCGTTTCGAAGTGGGTGCCAAGCGCGCCATGCTGATGCACCTGACGCTGGTGCCTTACATCGCCACCGCAGGCGAGACCAAGACCAAGCCGACTCAGCACTCGGTCAAGGAACTGCGCTCCATCGGTTTGCAGCCTGATGTACTGGTGTGCCGCTCCGATCACCCGATCGACAGCTCTTCGCGCCGCAAGATTGCCCAGTTCACCAACGTTGAAGAACGTGCCGTGATCGCGCTGGAAGACGCCGATACCATCTACAAGATCCCGGGCATCCTGCATTCGCAAGGCCTGGATGATTTTGTCGTCGAGCGCTTCGGCCTGCAGTGCGACACTGCTGACCTGTCCGAATGGGACGCCGTGGTCGATGCCAAGCTCAACCCTGAGCAGGAAGTGACCATCGCCATGGTCGGCAAGTACATGGAGCTGCTGGATGCCTACAAGTCGCTGATCGAAGCGATGAGCCATGCCGGCATCAGCAACCGTACCAAGGTCAACCTGCGCTACATCGACTCTGAAGATATCGAGAACCAGGGCACCAGCCTGCTCGAAGGCGCTGACGCCATTCTGGTACCGGGCGGTTTCGGCCTGCGTGGTGTGGAAGGCAAGATCACCGCGGTGCAGTACGCCCGTGAGAACAAGGTACCGTACCTGGGCATCTGCCTGGGCATGCAGGTTGCCGTGATCGAGTTCGCCCGTAACGTGATGGGCTGGAAAGACGCCAACTCCACCGAGTTCGACCGCAACAGCGGCCACCCGGTGGTCGGCCTGATCACCGAGTGGGCTGATGCCACCGGTGCCGTCGAGACCCGTACCGAGGCTTCCGACCTGGGTGGCACAATGCGCCTGGGCGCACAGGACTGCCAGCTGGCTGCCGGTTCCAAGGTGCACGACTGCTATAACAAGGACGTGATCACCGAGCGTCACCGTCACCGCTACGAAGTGAACAACAACCTGCTGCCGCAACTGGTCGACGCTGGCCTGGTGGTTTCCGGCCGTTCCGAAGACGGCGCGCTGGTTGAAGTGGTCGAGTCCAAGGACCACCCATGGTTCGTCGCCTGCCAGTTCCACCCGGAATTCACCTCGACTCCGCGTGACGGCCACCCGCTGTTCAGCGGCTTCGTCAAGGCAGCCCTGGCTCAGAAGAACAAGGCCTGATCAATGACCCAGAAGATCATTCGCGTCGGTAACATCGAGATCGCCAACGACAAGCCGTTCGTCCTGTTCGGCGGCATGAACGTTCTGGAGTCCCGTGACCTGGCAATGAAGGTCTGCGAAGAGTACGTACGGGTGACCGAGAAGCTCGGTATCCCGTACGTGTTCAAGGCCAGCTTCGACAAGGCCAACCGTTCGTCGGTAACGTCTTACCGTGGCCCGGGCATGGAAGAAGGGCTGAAGATCTTCGAAGAGATCAAGCGCACCTTCAACGTGCCGGTGATCACCGACGTGCACGAGCCTGACCAGGCCGAGCCCGTCGCCAAGGTGTGCGACATCATCCAGCTGCCGGCCTTCCTGTCTCGGCAGACCGACCTGGTGGTGGCCATGGCCAAGACCAATGCGGTCATCAACATCAAGAAGGCCCAGTTCCTCGCACCTCAGGAAATGAAACACATCCTGGCCAAGTGCGAAGAGGCCGGTAATGACCAGTTGATCCTCTGCGAGCGTGGTTCTAGCTTCGGCTACAACAACCTGGTGGTGGACATGCTCGGCTTCGGCATCATGAAGCAGTTCGAATATCCGGTGTTCTTCGACGTGACCCACGCCCTGCAGATGCCGGGTGGTCGCAGCGATTCCGCCGGTGGCCGCCGTGCCCAGGTCACCGACCTGGCGAAGGCCGGGATGAGCCAGGGTTTGGCTGGCCTGTTCCTCGAAGCTCACCCCGATCCGGACAACGCCAAATGCGATGGTCCATGCGCTCTGCGCCTGGACAAACTGGAGCCGTTTCTGGCCCAGCTCAAGCAACTGGACGATCTGGTGAAAAGTTTTCCGACGGTAGAAACCGCGTAAAGCTCATTTCTCGGGTAAAGTACCGCCCGATCCTCCCCTGACCAGCCGGTCAGGGGCTCCCTTCACCCGGCCTGCCCAACGCAAATTCGCCCGGTGAACGGCAAGAATTTTCTAAGCTGCTTTGTTTTCGTCAATTCTGGAGTGCTTACAACAATGGCAAAAATCGTCGACATCAAAGGTCGTGAAGTTCTCGATTCGCGTGGCAACCCCACCGTGGAAGCCGATGTACTGCTCGACAACGGCATCATCGGCAGCGCTTGCGCGCCGTCCGGTGCTTCCACCGGCTCGCGCGAAGCGCTGGAGCTGCGTGATGGCGACAAGAGCCGTTACATGGGCAAGGGCGTGCTGAAAGCCGTCGGCAACATCAACGGCCCGATCCGTGAGCTGCTGCTGGGTAAGGACCCTTCCGACCAGAAGGCCCTGGACCACGCCATGATCAACCTGGACGGTACCGAGAACAAGGCCAAGCTGGGCGCCAACGCCATCCTGGCCGTCTCTCTGGCTGCTGCCAAGGCCGCCGCCCAGGACCAGGACCTGCCGCTGTACGCGCACATCGCCAACCTGAACGGCACCCCGGGCCAGTACTCGATGCCGGTCCCGATGATGAACATCATCAACGGTGGCGAGCACGCCGACAACAACGTCGACATCCAGGAGTTCATGGTTCAGCCGGTTGGCGCCAAGACCTTCTCCGACGGCCTGCGCATGGGCACCGAAATCTTCCATCACCTCAAAGCCGTGCTCAAGGCCCGTGGCCTGAACACCGCCGTGGGTGACGAAGGTGGCTTCGCGCCTAACCTGGCTTCCAACGAAGACGCCCTGAGCGCCATCGCCGAAGCCGTTGCAAATGCCGGCTACAAGTTGGGCACCGACGTGACTCTGGCCCTGGACTGTGCTGCTTCGGAGTTCTACGAAGACGGCAAGTACAACCTGTCTGGCGAAGGCAAGTCGTTTGACGCAGAAGGCTTCGCCGACTACCTGAAAGGCCTGACCGAGCGCTTCCCGATCATCTCGATCGAAGACGGCCTGGACGAGTCCGACTGGGCTGGCTGGAAAATCCTCACCGACAAGATCGGCGAAAAGGTACAGCTGGTTGGCGACGACCTGTTCGTGACCAACACCAAGATCTTGAAGGAAGGCATCGAGAAGGGCATCGGTAACTCGATCCTGATCAAGTTCAACCAGATCGGCTCGCTGACCGAAACCCTGGAAGCCATCCAGATGGCCAAGGCTGCCGGCTACACCGCAGTGATCTCGCACCGTTCCGGTGAAACCGAAGATTCGACCATCGCCGACCTGGCCGTGGGTACCGCTGCCGGTCAGATCAAGACTGGTTCGCTGTGCCGTTCCGACCGCGTTTCCAAGTACAACCAACTGCTGCGCATCGAAGAGCAACTGGGTGCCAAAGCGGTTTACCGTGGTCGTACCGAGTTTCGCGGCTAAGCAAGAGATGGTAAAAAGACAGCAGCCGGAGCTGTAGGAACGTTCGTACTGAACTTTACTGCGTTCCAACGGGTTTCTGTCTACGAAGCCTGGCCTCGGCCAGGCTTTGTGCTATTCGAGACCCCGAAATGCATAGTGTGCGGCGGTCTTTTTAACCTGGATACCTAGATGCGCAGTCCTTATTGGTTGTTCCTCGTCCTGCTCCTGCTGCTGGGTGGCCTGCAGTACCGCCTGTGGGTGGGTAACGGCAGCCTGGCGCAAGTGACCGAGCTGAAGCAGCAGATCGCCGAGCAGCATGCCGAGAACGAGCGCTTGCTTGAGCGTAACCGTGTGCTCGATGCCGAAGTGCTGGAGCTGAAAAAAGGCATGGAGACCGTTGAAGAACGCGCTCGCCATGAATTGGGGATGGTCAAAGAGGGCGAAACCCTCTTCCAGTTGCCACAGAAATGATCGATACCTTACCGGCCTTCTGGGCCGTGATTCCTGCTGCGGGCGTTGGTGCCCGCATGGCTGCCGACCGCCCCAAGCAATACCTGGAGCTGGCCGGGCAGACCCTGCTCGAGCACAGCCTCGACTGTTTTCTTGGCCACCCGGCGCTCAACGGCGTGGTGGTCAGCATCGCCGAAGATGACCCGTACTGGCCGGCCCTGCGTTGCGCAAGCGACTCGCGCATACAGCGCGCGGCGGGTGGGCGTGAGCGGGCCGACTCGGTGCTCAACGCTTTACTGTTGTTGCATGCCCAGGGGGCCTCGGACAACGACTGGGTGCTGGTGCACGATGCCGCGCGGCCGAACCTTGCACGCACCGATCTGGACAAGTTGTTGTCGGAGCTGGCAGACGACCCGGTGGGTGGCCTGCTGGCGGTGCCGGCGCGCGACACCCTCAAGCGTGCCGACAGCAATGGTCGGGTGAGTGCTACTGTAGATCGCAGCACAATCTGGCAGGCGTATACACCGCAGATGTTCCGCCTTGGGGCGTTGCACCGGGCACTGGCCGAGTGCCTGGTGTCGGATGTGGTGGTGACCGATGAGGCTTCTGCCATCGAGTGGTCCGGCCAGGCGCCGCGGCTGGTGGAAGGGCGCAGTGACAACATCAAGGTGACCCGGCCGGAAGACCTGGAATGGTTGCGCCAGCGCTGGGCCGGGCGGCGCTGAAGGTTCAGACCGGTGTTGGCTTCTTCGCGGGCATGCCCGCTCCCACAGGTAATGCGCATACCTTCAGGCTGGCGCCGTACCTGTGGGAGCGGGCGAGCCCGCGAAGAGGCCGGTACAGTCAACATATCCCTTCAGCCGAAACGATATTCCGGCAACCCCGCGAACCCTCCCACAGGTAATGCGCATACCTTCAGGCTGGCGCCGTACCTGTGGGAGCGGGCGAGCCCGCGAAGAGGCCGGTACAGGCAACATATCCCTTCAGCCGAAACGATACTCCGGCAACCCCGCCAACCCTTCCTTCAGGTAATCCACCAGGCGCCGCACCTTCGGCGACAAATGCCGCTGCTGCGGATAAAGCGCCCACACCGCCGTGTTCGGCGGCTGGTGCGCTTCCAGCAAAGACACCAGCGCACCACTGTTCAGGTGCTCCAGCACGTAATAATCCGGCAACTGGCACAACCCTATCCCTTGCAGCGCCGCGTCCAGCACTGCCTGCCCGCTGTTGCAGCGCCAGTTGCCCTGAATCCGCTGGCTGATCTCGCGGCCGTCCTGCTGCAGTGCCCACAAGTCCGAACTGCCCACCAGGCAATTGTGCCGTGCCAGTTCCGACAGGCTGTGTGGCCGGCCATACCGTTCCAGGTAGGCAGGTGACGCGCACAGGTACATGCGTCGCGGCGCCAGGCGCGCGGCCACCAGCCGGGAGTCGGCCAGCCGGCCCAGGCGGATAGCCAGGTCCATGCCTTCATGCAGCAGGTCGAGGGTGTGGTTGCTGAGTTCTACGTCCACCCGCAGCTGCGGGTAAAGCGCCATGAACCGTGTCACCAGTGGCACGATGAAGCGCTCGCCGTAGGCGACCGCGCAGGTCATGCGCAGCAACCCTTTCGGTTCGCTGGCCAGATCGCCCATGGCGCGCAGGGCTTCCTCGCGGCCGTCCTGCAGGCGCTGGCAATGCTGCAGAAAGGTCTGCCCGGCCTCACTCAGGGTTACCCGGCGGGTGCTGCGGTACAGCAGGCGCGTCTGCAGGCGCTCTTCCAGCCGGGCGATCTGGCGGCTGATGTGCGACGAAGAAACCCCCAGGCGTTCGGCGGCTGCCGTGAACTGGCCGGATTCGGCCACGGCGACGAATTCGTCGATACCTTCCCAGCGGCTGGTCATGGATTATCCCTGTGGGGCAATAATGTTTTGTCTTTGGCCGGATTATTCATCAAAAACAGGTGAATTACACTGTGAGACTGAATCGACCCTCTGTCTGGAGACCTTTGATGATCAAGTCCCGTGCTGCTGTAGCCTTCGAAGCCAAGAAACCCCTGGAAATCGTCGAGGTCGACGTGGCCATGCCCAAGGCCGGCGAAGTGCTGCTGCGCGTGGTCGCCAGTGGTGTCTGCCACACCGACGCCTACACCCTGTCGGGCGCCGACCCGGAAGGCATCTTCCCGTCGATCCTCGGCCACGAAGGCGGGGCAATCGTCGAAGCGGTAGGCGAGGGCGTGACTTCGGTTGCCGTGGGCGATCACGTGATCCCGCTGTACACCCCGGAATGCGGCAAGTGCAAATTCTGCCTGTCGGGCAAGACCAACCTGTGCCAGGCCATTCGCGCTACCCAAGGCAAGGGCCTGATGCCAGACGGCACCACGCGCTTCTCCTACAAGGGCCAGCAGCTGTTCCATTACATGGGTACCTCGACCTTCTCCGAGTACACCGTGCTGCCGGAAATTTCCGTGGCCAAGATCCAGAAAGAAGCACCACTGGAAAAGGTCTGCCTGCTGGGCTGTGGCGTCACCACGGGTATTGGCGCGGTACTCAACACCGCCAAGGTCAAGCCGGGTGACACCGTGGCCATCTTCGGCCTGGGTGGCATCGGCCTGTCGGCGGTGATCGGTGCGGTCAAGGCCAAGGCCTCGCGTATCATCGCCATCGACATCAACCCGGCCAAGTTCGAGATCGCCCGCCAGCTGGGTGCCACCGACTGCATCAACCCGAAAGACTACGATCGCCCGATCCAGGAAGTGATCGTCGACCTCACCGACGGCGGCGTGGACTTCTCCTTCGAGTGCATTGGTAACGTGCAACTGATGCGTGCTGCGCTGGAATGCTGCCACAAGGGTTGGGGCGAGTCGGTCATCATCGGCGTAGCCGGTGCCGGCCAGGAAATCGCCACCCGTCCGTTCCAGCTGGTTACCGGCCGCGTCTGGCGTGGCTCGGCGTTTGGCGGCGTGCGTGGCCGTACCGAGCTGCCAAGCTACGTGGAAATGGCCGAAAAAGGTGAGATCCCGCTGGATACCTTCATCACCCATACCATGGGCCTGGAGGACATCAACAAAGCCTTTGACCTGATGCATGAAGGCAAGAGCATCCGCAGCGTGATCCACTTCTGAGGTAAGCCATGAGCCTGGATAACATCTCCTGCCAGAAGAGCTTCGGCGGCTGGCACAAGCGTTACCGGCATCACTCCAAGGTGCTGGGTTGCGACATGGTGTTCGCCGTGTACCTGCCACCGCAGGCCGAGCAGGGCGAGAAGCTGCCGGTGCTGTACTGGCTGAGCGGCCTCACCTGCACCGACGAGAACTTCATGCAGAAGGCCGGCGCCCAGCGCATGGCTGCGGAGCTTGGGTTGATCATCGTTGCCCCCGACACCAGCCCGCGTGGCGAGCAGGTTCCGGGCGACCCGGACGGTGCCTGGGACTTCGGGCTGGGGGCGGGCTTCTACCTCAACGCCACCCAGCAACCCTGGGCCCAGCATTACCGCATGCACGACTACGTGGTGGAGGAGTTGCCGGCGCTGATCGAGGCGCACTTCCCGGCGTCGGGCGAGCGCAGCATCAGTGGCCACTCCATGGGTGGGCATGGCGCGTTGGTGTGCGCTTTGCGCAACCCGGGGCGCTACCGTTCGGTATCGGCGTTCTCGCCGATCAGCAACCCGATGGATTGCCCGTGGGGCGAGAAGGCCTTCAGCCGCTACCTGGGTGACGACCGCGCGCGTTGGCGCGAGTGGGATGCCAGCGTGCTGCTGGCTGAAACGCCTGCCGGCGAATGCCCGCCGTTGCTGGTGGACCAGGGCGACCGTGACGACTTCCTTGAAAAGCAGCTCAAGCCTGAAGCGCTGGAGCAGGCGGCACGCAAAGGGGGGCATGCAATGACCCTGCGTCTGCAGCCGGGCTATGACCATAGCTACTACTTCATTGCCAGCTTCATCGAAGAGCACCTGCGCCATCATGCGGTGGCACTGCGGCGGGTGTAACAGCCTGGTCCAAAAGCCGCCAAACCCGCTGCAAAGCAGGTAGAATCACGCCCTGACTCATTCAGGGCGTTTTTCTATGCGTATTGGCCACGGCTACGATGTGCACCGTTTCTGCGACGGTGATTTCATTACCCTGGGCGGGGTGCGTATCCCCCACAAATACGGCCTGCTGGCCCATTCTGACGGCGACGTGCTGCTGCACGCCCTGAGCGATGCCTTGCTGGGCGCCGCGGCACTGGGCGACATCGGCAAGCACTTCCCCGACACCGACCCACAGTTCAAGGGTGCCGACAGCCGTGTGCTGCTGCGCCATGTGGTCGGTATCGTCAAGGCCAAGGGCTGGAAGGTCGGCAATGTCGACGCCACCATCGTCGCCCAGGCGCCGAAGATGGCCCCGCACATCGACACCATGCGCCAGCTGATCGCCGAGGACCTGCAGGTCGAACTCGACCAGGTCAACGTCAAGGCTACCACTACCGAAAAACTGGGCTTCTGTGGCCGTGAGGAGGGGATTGCCGTGCATTCGGTCGCCCTGCTGCTGCCAGCATGACCGAACTGGAACTGCTGGGCCCGCGTGCATCGGGCGAACCCTTGGGCACCGCCGTCCTGAAGGCGGTGGCTGAAGACTTCCAGGTCGACGAAGTGCTGGACATTCCGCTGTCCGGCCAGGGAGAGCACCTGTGGCTGTGGGTCGAAAAGCGTGACCTGAACACCGAAGAGGCCGCCCGCCGCCTGGCGCGCGCCGCAGGTGTGCCGGTGCGCTCGATCAGCTACGCTGGCCTCAAGGACCGCCAGGCCTTGACTCGCCAGTGGTTCAGCCTGCATCTGCCGGGCAAAGCCGACCCGGACCTGTCGCGCGCTGAAGATGCCAGCCTGCGCGTGCTCAAGCAGGTGCGCCACCAGCGCAAGCTGCAGCGTGGCGCGCATTCGGCCAACGGCTTCACCCTGCGCCTGACGGCCCTGGCGGCTGATCACCAGGCCGTGGATGCGCGCCTGGCACAACTCAAGCAGCACGGTGTGCCCAACTATTTCGGCAGTCAGCGCTTCGGCCACGCCGGCGGCAACGTCCATGACGCCCTCGACTGGGCCGCGCGCAAGGCGTTGCCCGAGCAGCGCAACGTGCGTTCGCGGCTGCTTTCGGCCGGGCGCAGCTACCTGTTCAACCAGGTGCTGGCTGCACGTGTCGCCGAAGGTAGCTGGGAGCAGGCCCAGGTCGGCGACCTGTTGGCGTTTACTGACAAGCGCAGCTTCTTCCCTGCCGGCGAGGCGGAATGCGCCGACCCGCGCCTGGCAATTCTCGACCTGCACCCGACAGGCCCGATGTGGGGCGAGGGAGGTTCGCCTGCCAGCGGCGACACCGCGCAGCTGGAAAATGCTGTCGGTGCGCAGCAGCCGGCACTTTGCCAGTGGTTGGCCCAGGCGGGCATGGATCACGAACGGCGTATTTTGCGGCTCCCTATTGGCGGCCTGACATGGCATTATCCCGAGCCTGATATCCTGCAACTGGAATTCGTCCTGCCGGCCGGATGCTTCGCCACCGTGGTGGTGCGCGAGGTCGTGGATCTGGTGTCGGCAGGGCAGACGGACAGCCCATGCGTATTCTGATTTCGAACGACGACGGTGTCACCGCACCCGGTATCGCCGCGCTGCATGCTGCGCTGGCGGACTACGCCGAGTGTGCGGTGATCGCCCCGGATCAAGACAAGAGCGGCGCCGGCAGTTCGCTGACGCTGGACCGGCCGCTGCACCCGCAGACCTTGGCCAACGGTTTCATCAGCCTCAATGGCACGCCGACCGACTGCGTGCACCTGGGGCTCAACGGGCTGTTGCCGCACACGCCGGACATGGTCGTATCGGGGATCAACCTCGGTGCCAACCTGGGCGACGACGTGTTGTATTCAGGCACCGTCGCAGCCGCGCTGGAAGGCCGCTTCCTCGGTGGCACGTCGCTGGCGTTTTCGCTGGTGTCGCGGCTGCCGGACAACCTGCCGACGGCGGCCTACATCGCCCGTCGCCTGGTCGAGGCACAGTCGCGTCTGGAGTTGCCGCCACGCACCGTACTCAACGTCAACATCCCCAACCTGCCGCTGGAGCACATCCGTGGCATCCAGCTTACCCGCCTCGGTCACCGGGCGCGGGCGGCGGCGCCGACCAAGGTGGTCAACCCGCGCGGCAAGGAAGGCTACTGGATCGCAGTGGCCGGCGATGCCGAGGACGGCGGCCCGGGTACTGACTTCCACGCCGTGATGCAAGGTTACGTGTCGATAACCCCTTTGCAGCTCGACCGCACCTTCAATGATGCCTTCGAGCAGCTCGACGGTTGGCTGGAGGGCCTGCTCTGATGCGCGAGGACGATATGCTGCGGCGTGGCATCGGCATGACCTCCCAGCGTACCCGGGAGCGGCTGATCCAGCGCCTGTGCGAAGAGGGTGTGTCGAACACCAAGGTGCTCGACGTAATTCGTCGTACCCCGCGCCACCTGTTCGTCGACGAGGCACTGGCGCATCGTGCCTACGAAGACACCGCGCTGCCGATCGGCCACAACCAGACCATCTCCCAGCCATTCATGGTTGCCCACATGAGTGAGCTGCTGCTTGAGGCCGGTCCGCTGGACAAGGTGCTGGAGATCGGCACTGGCTCGGGATACCAGACGGCGATCCTGGCCCAGCTGGTGGAGCGGGTATTCTCGGTGGAGCGTATCAAGGTGCTGCAGGACCGGGCCAAAGAGCGCCTGGTGGAGCTTAACCTGCGCAACGTGGTGTTCCGCTGGGGCGATGGTTGCGAAGGCTGGCCGGCGCTGGCGCCGTACAACGGCATCATCGTCACGGCGGTGGCGCCGGAAGTGCCCCAGGCACTGCTTGACCAGCTGGCACCCGGTGGCCGCATGGTGATCCCGGTGGGGCCGGCCGGCGAAGCCCAGCAACTGATGCTGATCGTGCGCGAGGAGCATGGTTTCTCACGCCGTGTGCTGGGCGCCGTGCGCTTCGTACCGTTGCTCAATGGTCCGCTGGCCTGAGCGCTGCAGCGGGCTGGGCGCTGCCGGTGTGAGCCGGCCGGTATTTTTGCGCCGTTGGCGAATTCTTGCAGCTTCGCCCTGTCTATCTGGCGGAGCGAAGCGCTAGCGCACAGCGCGGCTTTGCAACAGCCTTTTGCATCAGCCTGCCAATACCGGCCGGCTTGGTTATAATTGCAATAATATTGCATTTCTTGTCTTCATATAGATTTCGGCACCATGAGGGGAGCGCGGGTGGGTCACACAGTCATTCGGCAGCGCAAGGACGGGTCGGGTTTCAAGCTTCTGGTGATTGCACTGGCCATGGGCACGCTACTGGTGGGTTGCTCGAGCACCAGCAGTACCAGCGCGCGGGTGGTCGACCGCAACAACACCGTGCCCAAGCGCCCGGCGGTCACGTCCGGGCAGTACGTCGTCAAGCCTGGTGACACACTGTTCTCCATCGCCTTCCGCTATGGCTGGGACTACAAGGAACTGGCCGCACGCAATGGCATCCCGGCGCCTTATACCATCCGCCCGGGCCAGGCGATTCGTTTCAGCAGTGGTTCAAGCAGCAGTACCACGGTCGTGTCCAGCCCGTCCTCGTCGAGCCGCACCACGGTCACGCGGCGGCCTGTGGGGAGCACGCCCACGTCGCCTTCCAGCACCAGCAAACCGGCCACGCCGGTCTCTTCCACCAGCGCGCCGGTGGTTGCCACCGTGCCCGCTGCGGAGCGCGCGGTAGGCGGCTGGACCTGGCCTGCCAACGGCGTGCTGATTGGAAAATTTGCTTCAAACGGTAGTTTGAATAAAGGCATTGATATCGCCGGTGATTTGGGACAGCCTGTTTTTGCTGCGTCTGATGGTGCGGTGGTTTACGCCGGGAGTGGTTTGAGGGGCTACGGCGAGCTGATCATCATCAAACACAGCGATACCTATGTCAGTGCCTACGGTCATAACCGCAGGCTGTTGGTTCGGGAGGGGCAGCAGGTCAAGGCAGGGCAGTCGATTGCTGAAATGGGGTCTACGGGCACTGATCGGGTGAAGCTGCATTTCGAGATTCGCCGCCAGGGCAAACCCGTCGATCCACTCCAGTTCCTGCCACGCCGTTGATCGTTGTACCCGGCCTGTTCCTCTGATGTAGAGGGGACAGGCTCCAGCGCTGCCAGGGATACAGGTGCCGCTCGAGTCTGAGTTCGAACTCAGCAAAGGACTATAACAATGGCTCTCAGTAAAGAAGTGCCGGAGTTTGACATCGACGATGACGTCCTCCTGATGGAGACGGGTATCGTTTTGGAAACGGATGTGGTGTCAGACGAACCTGCTGTATCTTCGGTTCGGACGAGGGCCAAGTCGGGCTCTTCGCTCAAGCAACACAAGTATATCGATTACACCCGGGCGCTCGATGCCACCCAGTTGTACCTCAACGAGATCGGCTTCTCGCCGCTGCTCTCGCCGGAAGAGGAAGTGCACTTTGCGCGCCTGTCGCAAAAGGGCGATCCCGCCGGCCGCAAGCGCATGATCGAAAGTAACCTGCGCCTTGTTGTAAAAATTGCCCGTCGTTACGTGAACCGCGGCCTGTCGCTGCTCGACCTGATCGAGGAGGGCAATCTGGGGCTGATCCGTGCGGTCGAGAAGTTCGACCCGGAGCGTGGTTTCCGTTTTTCGACCTATGCGACCTGGTGGATTCGCCAGACCATCGAACGGGCGATCATGAACCAGACCCGCACCATCCGCCTGCCGATCCACGTGGTCAAGGAACTGAACGTCTACCTGCGCGCCGCTCGCGAGCTGACCCAGAAACTCGACCACGAACCCTCGCCAGAAGAAATCGCCACGCTGCTGGAAAAACCCGTCGCCGAGGTCAAGCGCATGCTGGGCTTGAACGAGCGGGTGTCTTCGGTGGATGTGTCGCTTGGCCCGGATTCGGATAAGACCCTGCTCGACACCCTGACCGATGACCGCCCGACCGACCCCTGCGAGCTGCTGCAGGATGACGACCTGTCGCAGAGCATCGACCAGTGGCTGGGCGAGCTGACCGACAAGCAGCGGGAAGTGGTGGTGCGTCGCTTTGGCCTGCGTGGGCATGAAAGCAGCACCCTCGAAGATGTTGGCCTGGAGATTGGCCTGACCCGGGAGCGGGTGCGGCAGATCCAGGTGGAGGGCCTTAAGCGTCTGCGCGAGATCCTTGAGAAGAACGGCTTGTCGAGCGAGTCGTTGTTCCAGTAGCGAACGCCTGTCACACAAAACGCCCCGATAACCTCGGGGCGTTTTTGTGTCTGGCGTAAAGTGCTGTTCCATTCGAGATTGCCGGGGGCGCTGCGCGCCCCGATCGCGACACAAGGCCGCTCCTACAGAGGACCGCGCTTATCTGCCTGATCGCGTCACCGTGTAGGAGCGGCCTTGTGTCGCGAAAGGGCTGCAAAGCAGCCCAACGGTGTAAGGCGCCACCTCGGTAACATTGCGTGTAAGCCTTTTCTTACTTGTTTTGTAAGCTATCTATGTATGTCGCAGTAAATCATTGTCGTTTCCAGCCTGTGTTTTTTTACAACCCATTGAAAAGCATGGTTTATTCGGCTTTGTGGAAATGTGTCCCCTGCAATACCTTGTTAGGTATCGCGCTTGCCCGCCCGGCTGAACCCGCTAGTATTCGAACTGTGCACACGGACATGCACAGGCTTTCAGGATGAAGGCCAAGGACGTCGCAAGAAGCGATTTCATCAGGATGATGTTTGGGACAAGCAGGGACTACGGAAAAAATGTGGGCGGGTCAAACCGCCCCTTTTTTTTGCCCGCAGAAAACAAAAAAGGCCCCGAGGGGCCTTTTTCGTGTCCGGGCGCTATCAGCGCTCCAGATCTGCAATCTTGCCAGTAGTGCCGTCCCACTCTTTCGCGTCCGGCAAGGCGTCCTTACGCTCGGTGATATTGGGCCAGACTTCCGCCAGTTCGGCGTTCAGCTCAATGAAGTTTTCCATCCCGGCAGGGATTTCGTCTTCCGAGAAGATGGCTTGCGCCGGGCATTCCGGTTCGCACAGTGCACAGTCAATGCACTCGTCCGGGTGGATGACCAGGAAGTTCGGGCCTTCGTAGAAGCAGTCCACCGGACAGACTTCCACGCAGTCGGTGTATTTGCATTTGATGCAGTTGTCGGTGACGACGAAGGTCATTTCTAGTTCTCTCCTCAGGCGACGGCGGCGGCCCTTCCTCTCAGGGCCGCGCGGTTTACAGGTATGTGGCTGCAGGCCAGGCTAATAACCTGCAGCACCAGCAAACCGCGGCGGATTCTACCAGCTTGTAGTGGGCGCCGTTATAACAGGTTCTTTAGTTGATATAGCATTTCGATAGCTTGGCGCGGGGTCATGTCGTCCAGTTGCAGCTTGCCCAGCTTCTCGATGGCCGGGTGTGGCAGGCTGGCGAACAGATCGCTCTGGTGCGGCACTTGTGGCACATCCTTGCCCTTTTCGGCCGGGACGGGTTCATGCGGCAGGCTGGTGGTTTCCAGGCGCGCCAGGTGTTCGCGAGCACGCTGGATCACCACCCCTGGCACGCCGGCCAGTTGTGCCACGGCCAGGCCGTAGCTCTGGCTGGCAGGGCCAGGCAGCACATGGTGCAGGAACACGATGCGTTCGTTGTGCTCGGTGGCATTGAGGTGCACGTTGGCCACCAGCGGCTCGGTTTCCGGCAGCACGGTGAGCTCGAAGTAGTGGGTCGCGAACAGCGTGTAGGCGCGCAGCTGGGCCAGGCGCTCGGCGGCGGCCCACGCCAGCGACAGGCCGTCGAAGGTACTGGTGCCGCGGCCCACTTCGTCCATCAGCACCAGGCTACGGTCGGTCGCGTTGTGCAGGATGTTGGCGGTTTCGCTCATCTCGACCATGAAGGTCGAGCGCCCGCCGGCCAGGTCGTCACTGGAGCCGATGCGGGTGAAGATACGGTCGACCAGCGACAGCTCACAGCTGGCCGCCGGCACGAAGCTGCCGATGTGCGCCAGCAGCACGATCAGGGCGGTCTGGCGCATGTAGGTGGACTTACCGCCCATGTTCGGGCCGGTGATGATCAGCATGCGCGTGCTGTTGTCCAGGCCCAGGTCGTTGGCCACGAACGGCGTGGTCAGTACCTGTTCCACTACCGGATGGCGGCCTTGTTCGATGCGCAGGCACGGCTCGTCGACGAAGCGCGGGCAGTTCAGGTCAAGGTTCAGCGCCCGTTCGGCCAGGTTGCTGAGCACGTCCAGCTCGGCCAGCGCGGCGGCGCTGTCCTGCAGCGGCGCCAGGTGGCTGATCAGGGTTTCCAGCAGGGCGTCGTAGAGCATCTTCTCGCGGGCCAGGGCGCGGCTCTTGGCCGACAGCGCCTTGTCCTCGAACACTTTCAGCTCGGGGGTGATGAAGCGCTCGGCGCCCTTGAGGGTCTGGCGGCGGATGTAGTCGCCCGGCGCCTGCTCGGCCTGCTTGGTGGGCAGCTCGATGAAGTAGCCGTGCACGCGGTTGTAGCCGACCTTGAGGTTGGCAAGGCCGGTGCGGGCTTTTTCTCGGGCTTCCAGGTCAATCAGGAACTGGCCGGCGTTTTCGCTGATCGCCAGCAGCTCGTCCAGTTCGTTGTCATAACCGGTCTTGAGCACGCCGCCGTCGCGGATCACCGCCGGCGGGTTGTCGATGATCGCCCGTTCCAGCACGCTGGCCAGCTCCGGGTAGGTGCCGGTAATGGCTGCCAGGCGGGCAAGGTGCGGCGCCTCCAGCTCGGTCATGGCGTTTTGCAGTTCGGGCAAGGCGCCCAATGCATCGCGCAGCCGCGCCAGGTCGCGTGGGCGGGCATTGCGCAGGCCGATTCGGGCGAGGATCCGCTCGATGTCGCCAATTTCTTTCAGCTGCGGTTGCAGCTTTTCGAAGCGGTAGCTGTCGAGCAGGCAGCGGATAGAGTCCTGGCGTGCTTGCAACACCTTGAGGTCGCGTAGCGGGCGGTTCAGCCAACGGCTCAGCAGGCGGCTGGCCATGGCGGTCTGGCAGCGGTCGACCACCGATTGCAGGGTGTTGTCACGCCCACCCGCCAGGTTGACGTCCAGCTCCAGGTTGCGACGGCTGGCGCCGTCGAGGATGACCGTGTCGTCCAGGCGCTCATGGCGCAGGCTGCGCAGGTGCGGCAGGGCGGTGCGCTGGGTTTCCTTGGCGTAGGTCAGCAGGCAGCCAGCTGCGCCGATCGCCAGTGTCAGCTTGTCGCAGCCAAAGCCCTTGAGGTCCTTGGTCGCGAACTGCTGGCACAGGGCTTTGCGTGCCGAATCGCGGTCGAAATCCCACGGCGCACGGCGGCGGGCGCCGGGGCGTTTTTCGGCAGGCAGGTCGCGCGGCCAGTCGTCAGGGATCAACAGCTCGACCGGGTTGAGGCGCTCAAGCTCGGCCAGCAGGTTCTCCCAGCCTTTTATTTCCTGCACGCTGAAATTGCCGCTGGTGATGTCCAGCACGGCCAGGCCGAACAGGCGTTCGTCACCGAGCAGCGCGGCAATCAGGTTGTCGCGACGCTCGTCCAGCAATGCCTCGTCGCTGACCGTACCAGGGGTGATGATGCGCACCACCTGGCGCTCCACCGGGCCCTTGCTGGTGGCCGGGTCGCCGATCTGTTCGCAGATCACCACCGATTCGCCCAGCTTGACCAGCTTGGCCAGGTAGCCTTCCAGCGAATGGAACGGAATCCCGCACATGGGGATGGACTGGCCGGCTGACTGGCCGCGCGCGGTCAGGGTGATGTCCAGCAGTTTCGCGGCCTTCTTCGCATCTTCGTAGAAGATTTCGTAGAAGTCGCCCATGCGGTAGAACATCAACTGGTCCGGGTGCTGGTTCTTCAGCTTCCAGTACTGTTGCATCATGGGGGTATGTGCGGAGAGATCTGACATTCAGGGCCTTACAGCGGGTGATCTGGTTGGCGATGGTAAACCCGCAATGGTACAGGCTTTTTTGTTGCGGTGCAGGCGCAGGCTTTGGGGCATTTGCGCGCAGCCTGGCGGGCAATGGTGGAGCTGCGCCGCGTTACCCTCTAGAATGCGCGGCCCTCGACGAACGCCTGTAGCCGTGACCTGCACGATGAATGTGTCCAGCCCTGTCCCTCATGTAAAGCAACAGCTGATCTACCTCCTGTATGGCGAGCGCCGGATCTATCAGCTGGAGGCCAAGCTCAGCATCCTTACCGCCGTGGCGCGCTGCAAGCCGGCGGAGCTGCCGGTGATCCGCATACTGACCGACCAACCGCAGGCCTTTGCCGGCTGGCCGGTGGAAGTGATCACCCTGGATGAGCAGACCCTGCAGGCCTGGACCGGTGACGGCGGCTACACCCACCGGCGCAAGGCCTGCGCCATTGCCCAGGCTGGGCAGTGGGCGGACAAGACCGTGTTCATCGATACCGATACGGTGTTCCTGCAATCGCCGCTGAAGTTGTTCAGCCAGGTCGATGCCGGGCAGTTCCTGGTGGACGAAGTTGAAGCGAGCTGGGCCGAGGCTTCGCGCAGCAGCGACTACCTTCGCTTCAGCGCAGGGCTCGCCGAGGCTGGAAATACGCCTACCGACGACTTGCGGCTGTGCAATAGCGGTGTCATGGGTTTCACCCGCTGCAACGTCGGCATTGCCGAGCGCGCCATCCCGCGCATCGATGCCTGGACACCCTATACCGGTGACTTGCACACCATTGAACAGATTGCCTTTTCCTTCGAGTTGCATGGCGCGCAGGTGAATGAAGCGCGTGGCGTGATCAGCCATTACTTCGCGATGAAGCAGTACGTGCATGCCATCCTGGAAATTTTTTTCGCCAGACACGGCGAAGGCTTCCATCCTCAGATGCCAAGCCTGGCCCTCAAGGTGCCGGCCCATCGCCCTGTACCTTCGTGGCTGGCGCGGTTGTCGGTGAAGTGGAGCCTGAAACGTGTGCCTCGGGAACTGCGTGGCATCGGCCGCAAGTTGCTGTACGGCAGTGTGATGAGCAGCGACGACTACCAGCGTGCCTGCAAGGTGATCTGGTGGCGCTCGGCGATTGACGACATGCGCAAGCACGGTGGTTTCGACTGGACCCAGGAATGGCCAGCAGGGCTGCCGCGCCTGGGGCGGCGTGACGAGCGTGCGTTCAGTGAAATTGCCAGGGACAGCCTGAAGGTTTCCTGAGCCAGGTGGCGCGACAGGGTGATAGGGTAGAGGGCAGCCTTTCAGGAGCCCGACATGGACCCGACCACCACGCTAGCCACCCGCCTGGGTGAACACCTGCGCCGTTTCAATGCCCAGGTGACCACCGCCGAATCCTGTACTGGCGGTGGCATTGCCGAAGCCATCACCCGTATACCCGGCAGCTCGGCCTGGTTCGAGGCCGGCTACGTGACCTATTCCAACGCCCAGAAAACCCGCCTGCTGGGCGTGCCCGAGGCTTTGTTCGGCCAAGTGGGCGCGGTCAGCCAGGAAGTGGTCGAAGCCATGGTGCGAGGGGCCCAGGCCGCCAGTGGTGCGCGCTTTGCCGTGGCCGTCAGCGGTGTGGCCGGGCCGGATGGCGGTTCGCCAGCCAAACCGGTAGGCACCGTGTGGCTGGCCTGGGCCGATGGCAACCGGGTGTTCAGTGAGCGCCGGCAGTTCGACGGTGACCGCGAAGCCGTGCGCCGACAGACGGTGAGCGCCGCGTTAGACGGCTTGTTACAGCTTGGTGCCGAGTAAATCGACGACAGGGGTTTGCGCGGGCGCCTGCCTGTGGAATAATACTGGCTACTTATACAGGTATTCCGGCCGTCAGGGCCAAGTCGAACACGTGAGGATTTCAATGGACGACAACAAGAAGCGCGCCTTGGCTGCGGCCCTGGGTCAGATCGAACGCCAATTCGGTAAAGGCGCGGTCATGCGCATGGGTGATCAGGAGCGCCAAGGCATTCCTGCGATCTCCACCGGTTCCCTGGGCCTGGATATCGCCCTGGGCATTGGCGGTCTGCCAAAAGGTCGTATCGTCGAGATCTACGGCCCGGAGTCGTCGGGTAAAACCACGCTGACCCTGTCGGTCATCGCTGAGGCCCAGAAAAGCGGCGCTACCTGCGCCTTCGTCGATGCCGAACATGCCCTCGACCCTGAGTACGCCGGCAAGCTGGGCGTCAATGTTGATGAACTGCTGGTTTCGCAGCCGGACACCGGTGAGCAAGCCCTGGAAATCACCGACATGCTGGTACGTTCCAACGCCGTTGACGTGATCATTGTCGACTCCGTGGCTGCGCTGGTTCCAAAGGCCGAGATCGAAGGCGAGATGGGCGACATGCACGTGGGCCTGCAGGCTCGCCTGATGTCTCAGGCGCTGCGCAAGATCACCGGTAACATCAAGAACGCCAACTGCCTGGTTATCTTCATCAACCAGATCCGTATGAAGATCGGCGTGATGTTCGGTAGCCCGGAAACCACCACCGGTGGTAACGCCCTGAAGTTCTACGCCTCGGTGCGCCTGGACATTCGCCGCACCGGTGCGGTCAAGGAAGGCGACGAAGTTGTGGGTAGCGAAACCCGCGTAAAAGTCGTCAAGAACAAGGTATCGCCTCCATTCCGTCAGGCCGAGTTCCAGATTCTTTACGGCAAGGGTATCTACCGCAACGGCGAAATCATCGACCTGGGTGTTTCCCAAGGCTTGGTGGAAAAGTCCGGCGCCTGGTATGCCTACAAGGGCAACAAGATCGGTCAGGGCAAAGCCAACGCGGCCAAATACCTGGCAGAGAACCCGGCTATTGGTGAAGAGATCGAGAAGCAGATTCGCGAGAAGCTGTTGAAAGCTGGCGCAGCCGCCGAAGCCGGCAAGGCTGCCGCGGCTGAGGCCAGTGCCGATGACGTGGCTGACGCCGAAGCCGGTTATTGATCGCACGGTAGATAGCCAACATGTCCGCCGTACTCGACACCCCCGTCGCCATTCGGCGGACAGCCATGGACCTGCTCGCGCGACGTGAGCACGGTCGCGTCGAGCTGACGCGCAAGTTGCGCCAGCGCGGCGCTGCGGATGAGCTGATCGAGCCTGAGCTCGACCGGCTCGCTGAAGAAGGGCTGCTTTGCGAAGCCCGCTACCTCGAAAGCTTTATCCGCTACCGTTCCAGTGCTGGCTATGGCCCTTCGCGTATTCGCGAGGAGCTGGGCCAGCGTGGTCTGGTGCGTGCTGACATCGAGCAGGCATTGCGCGAGAGCGAGGTGGATTGGCGCGAGCGCATGCGTGACGTGTGGCAGCGCAAGTTTGCCGGGCAGCGCCCGCAAGACCCGCGCAGCCGTGCCCAGCAAACCCGGTTTCTGGCTTACCGGGGTTTCCCCATGGACATGATCGGCCGCCTGCTCAGTGGGCGTGACCTGGACGATTACTGACCGCCAGATCTGCAGTGCTACGCGACCGCCTATGGTCAGACTCCGACCTGAAATCTAAAAGCTGATGCAATCCTTGTGGGAGCGGGCGAGCCCGCGAACACCGGCAACGCCGGTGCCATCCACCGCGCTGGATTCTTCGCGGGCACGCCCGCTCCCACAGGTACAGTGCAGGTCTGCAGCACTTGCTGTACTTGTGGTAACCAATCTCAAGCGGCGTCAACTGACCTTTAGCGCCTCCCTGGCCCGCTGGGTGGTATGCATCGGCTGCGGTTTGGCCCAGTTCTCCGGCAGGTTGATGAAATCCACCAATTCGCGCAAACGGCCCTGATCGCGGCCATTGAAGGCGAATGACAGCCGGGTCAGGTGGCTGTAATTGCCCACTTCATGCTCGGCACTGCTATCCGCTTGCTGGTGATACTTGCCACTCAGGCGCAAGTCGGCAAAGCCTTCCTGGATATCAAACAGCGCTGCTTCACTGAGGGGGTGGTGCATACGGATCACGAACTGGTTTTTCAGCCAGCGGCTGGAGTGGTAGTTGCTGTAGAACTGGTTGATTTCTTCCACGGCTTCATCGGCACTGTGCACCAGGCGCACCAGCTTTAGGTCGCTTGGCAGGATGTAGCGGTTTTCTTCCAGCTGACGGCTGATAAAGTCCAGGCAGTCACGCCAGAAACTGCCGCCGGGCGAGTCCAGAAGTACCACGGGCACTAGCGGGCTCTTGCCGGTCTGGATCAGCGTCAGTACCTCCAGTGCCTCATCGAGGGTACCGAAGCCACCGGGGCACAGCACCAGGCCATCGGCCTCTTTGACGAAGAACAGCTTGCGGATGAAGAAAAAATGGAAGGGCAGCAGCTTGTCGGTGCCGCCCACGGTCGGGTTGGCGTGCTGCTCGAAGGGCAGGGTGATGTTGAACCCCAGGCTGTGGTCGCTGCCTGCGCCTTCGTGGGCGGCGGCCATGATGCCACCGCCGGCACCGGTGATGACCATCAAGTCGGAGCGCGCCAGGGTGGCGCCCAGCTCGCGGGCCAGGGCGTACATCGGGTGCTCCAGGGGCGTGCGCGCCGAGCCGAACACGGTCACCTTGCGCCGGCCCTTGTAGCGCTGCAGTGTGCGGAACGATTGGTCCAGCTCGCGCAGGGCCTGAAGGGTGATCTTGGCGCTCCAGCGGTCGCTGTCGTCATGCGCCATGCGCAGGATGGTCAGCATCATGTCGCGGTACAGCGGCAGGTTGGGGCTGTTGGGGGCCACCAGTTGCAGTTGTGCGTCGATGTTGCTCAGGTCGATATTGTTGTCGCGGAAGTGGCTGAACAGCAGTTCATTCGCTTGGTAAGGCATGCAACGTCTCCTTCTGCACCAATACCTCTGACCTCAATCTAGACCCTCGCGCCCGATCGTGCCGGGCTGATTGGCTCAGCCGCCCGTCGGTATGTGGCCGCCGCAAGCCGAGGTTTGGTTAACTGGGTAAGAGAAACGTATCGATGCAGGAGGTGGCGGTATGCGTCGCTTGATCATCGAGGTGGACCGGCAGCTCTACCAGCAGCTGGAGAATGCGGCTCAGGTGCACCACTTGAGCCTTGAAGACGAGTGCTGCCGCAGGTTGGCAGGGCTGGAGTGCCAGTCGCGCTACTTGCAGGCGTTACTGGCCGAGATGCGCGCGGATGCCGCCGAAGGGCGCTGGCGCGCCCGCGAAGACGAGAAGGTCTAGCTTGAAGGGCTCGTGTTACTTCTTCTTGTTGCCGGCCACGCAGCTGGCGCTGTCGAAAGCCTGGTCCATGATCGGCTGGTTGGTCTTGTATACCGTGAAGCGGTAGACCATGACCGCGCCCTTGGACATCAGGTTGCGGAAGCCGCTGTTGCGGCAGACGCTGTCACCCAGCTGGCTGCGTACCTGCTGGGGGTTGGCCTGCATGCGCTCGGCGTGGCTCTGGCGTACGCTCAGGTGGTTGACCAGTGCCTTGCCTTCTACCGTGTAGCCTTGGTCGAGAATGTCCTCGTTGATGGCGCGTGGGGTACCGACGCTGCTTTCTTTGGCAACCTTCTGCAGGGTCGTGCTCAGGTCGTAATCCTGCTTGGAGGCTGCCTGGGCTGCCAAGGGCAAAGCGAGTAGCAGGCTCAGGGCGGGGACGATAAGGCGCAGCATGAATCTCTCCTGGTTCGATGACTGGCGCTTTGACATGCGCGGGTCGACGGTGTTCCGTGAAAGTCGCGCGGGCGCAAAGTGCGGGCACGGTAAGCGTCGATTATAAGGGGCACCTTGCCAGCTGCACAGTAAATGCCCCCTGTTCTGCTAAACTGGCCGACTTGTTTTTTCCGAGTCATCCTTGTGCCCATTTCCTACCTGTCCAGAGGCCTGCCGGCATGAGCCATGCGGTAGCGCGCCTGCGCGCCGAACGCCTGGCCCGCAGCATCAAACCTTTCATCGCCCGCGGCTCGCGTGCCGAGCGCTGCCCGGATTGCCGGGTCATCGCCACCCATTGCCTGTGCGCCTGGAAGCCTCGTGTGCAGGCCGAGTCCGGCGTGTGCCTGCTGATGCATGACACCGAGCCGTTGAAGCCCACCAACACCGGCTGGCTGATTGCCGACCTGATCGAAGACACCTCGGCCTTTGGCTGGCTGCGCACCTCGGTCGACGAACGCTTGCTGGCCTTGCTGGACGACCCGCACTGGCAGCCCTACATCGTCTTCCCTGGCGAGTTCGTGGCCGAGCAGCGGGTGGTCAGCGAGGTGGCGCGCGAGCCGGGCAAGCGCCCGCTGTTCATCCTGCTGGATGCCACCTGGACCGAAGCCCGCAAGATGTTCCGTAAAAGCCCGTACCTTGACCGCTTCCCGGTGTTGAGCCTGCAAGCCGAGCAGATGTCGCGCTACCGCCTGCGCCGCTCCAAACGCGACGATCATTTCTGCACGGCAGAAGTCGCAGCCATGTGCCTGGACCTGGCCGGCGACAGCCAGGCCTCGCAGGCGCTGGATGCCTACCTGGACGTGTTCAGCCTGCATTACCTGAGCGGCAAGCGGCGCCTGCCGCTGGATGATCAGGACGACACCCACCAGCGTTTGCATACCTTCCTATAGTCCAAGGGGCACAACCCCTGCTTTGGTTCATAATGACGGGGTTGGCAGCCAGGGTGGGCGAGACGGCAAGGCGAATGGCTTGACCACCCTTGACCGTGCTCGGCATCCTTGGCGCCGATTCCCCGCCGGGCGCTTCTCCTACCCCCCTGAGCGCCTGGCACAGAACAGGATCCTTAGATCGATGGCCACTTACGAAATCCTGATTGCCGATGACCACCCGCTGTTCCGTGGCGCCCTGCGCCAGGCCGTTACCCTCGGCCTGGGCCCCGATGTGCGCCTGGTCGAAGTCGCGAGCATTGCCGAGCTGGAAACCCGCCTGAGCGAAAAAGCCGACTGGGATCTGGTGCTGCTGGACCTGAACATGCCGGGTGCCTACGGTTTTTCCGGGCTGGTGCTGCTGCGCGGGCAATACCCGCAGATCCCTGTGGTGATGGTGTCGGCGCAGGAAGAGGCCGCCGTGGTGGTCAAGTCCCGCGAGTTTGGCGCCAGTGGCTTCATTCCCAAGTCCAGCACCCTGGAAGTGATCCAGGATGCCGTGCGCAAGGTACTTGATGGCGAAGTCTGGTGGCCGCCGCAGGCTTTTGAAAAGGTCGACGTCTCGGCCGAGGCCAAGGCCGCCAGTGAAGGCCTGGCCAGCCTCACGCCGCAGCAGTTCCGCGTGCTGACCATGGTGTGCGAAGGGTTGCTGAACAAGCAGATTGCATATGAACTGAGCGTCTCCGAGGCCACCATCAAGGCCCACGTCACCGCAATATTCCGCAAGCTGGGCGTGCGTACCCGCACCCAGGCCGCGCTGCTGCTGCAACAACTTGAATCGGTTGCCAGCAACTGACTGCGCGTGGCTTCACGCTTTTTTGACCCGTGCCGGTCTAGTCTGCTGGCCTTTCTGCTGTGAAGTGACTCACATGACATCGCCATTCAAGGGCCAGACCGGCCTGAAACGCATCTTCAACGCCGCCGGCTACTCGCTGGACGGCCTGCGCGCCGCCTTCAAGGGTGAGGCCGCATTCCGCCAGCTGGTGCTGCTCAACGTGCTGCTGATCCCGATCGCCTTCTGGCTGCCGGTCAGCCGTGCAGAGCGGGCGATCATGATCGCGGTGTGCCTGTTGGGGCTGATCGTCGAGCTGTTCAATTCGGCGGTAGAGGCGGCCATCGACCGCATCTCGCTGGAGCGCCACCCACTGTCGAAAAACGCCAAGGACATGGGCAGCGCCGCGCAACTGGTGGCACTGACCATGGTGGCGCTGGTGTGGGGCGTGATCCTGCTTTAAGCGATCGGCGGGAGCACGATTTCATCACTGCGGGTATAGCCCGCAGTGAAGTTTCGGCACAGTTCCAGAAACTCGCGCATGGCCGAGGTCTGGTATTTCTGTTTGTGCCAGATGAAGTAGAACTGGCGCATCAGGTCCAGCTCCGGCGTTTCTACCGGTACCAGGCTGCCCCGGCGGAAGGCGTCACGCAGGGCCAGGCGCGAAATGCAGCCAATCCCCAGGCCTGACTCCACTGCGCGCTTGATTGCTTCGGTGTGCTCAAGCTCCAGGCGGATGCTGAGGTTGGCGCGGTGATGGCGCATGGCCTGGTCAAAGGTCAGGCGCGTCCCCGAGCCTTGCTCGCGCAAGATCCACGCCTCTTGTGACAGGCTTTCGATATCGGCACGGCCCGGCTTGGCCAGCGGATGCTGCGGCGCGCAGAACACCACCAGTTCGTCCTCCACCCACGGCTGCACTTCCAGGTCTGGATGGTTGCAATCGCCTTCGATCAGACCCAGATCAATTTCGTAGTGCGCGACCTGTTGCACGATATGCACAGTGTTCTGTACATGCAGCTTCACCTGGCTTTCCGGGTGGGTCTGCATGAAGCTGCCGATCAGCAGGGTGGCCAGGTAGTTACCGATGGTCAGTGTGGCGCCGACCGCCAGCGAGCCGAATCCGGACTTGCCGTTGAGCAGGTCTTCGATTTCCTTGGCCTGGTCGAGCAGGGCTACCGCCTGTGGCAGCAGTTGATGCCCCAAGGCGTTGAGGGCCAGGCGCTTGCCGGCACGGTCGAACAACTGGCAGCTCGATTGCCGCTCCAGTTCGGTGATGGAAGTGCTGGCGGCCGACTGCGACAACGCCAGCACGCTAGCGGCCCGAGAGACGCTTTGATGCTGGGCGACGGCGACGAAGACCTGCAGTTGACGAAGTGTGAATCGCATATCTATATAACCGATAACACATATCTTGATAATCCAGTTAACAGATATTGTCGCTGCCCCTAAACTATCGCGCAACTGCGCGTTTTGCGCGCGCTGCGTTTTTTTCAGGAGCCCCATCGATGAGCAACATGAACCACGAACGTGTCCTCAGTGTGCACCACTGGAACGACACCCTGTTCAGCTTCAAGTGCACCCGCGACCCGGGGCTGCGCTTCGAGAACGGTCAGTTCGTGATGATCGGCCTGCAGCAGGAAGGCGGCCGCCCGCTCATGCGTGCCTATTCCATCGCGTCGCCGAACTGGGAAGAGCACCTGGAGTTCTTCAGCATCAAGGTGCCGGACGGCCCGCTGACCTCGCAGCTGCAGCACCTGAAGGAAGGCGATGAGATCATCATCAGCAAGAAGCCTACCGGTACCCTGGTGCTCGACGACCTGAACCCGGGCAAGCACCTCTACCTGCTGAGCACCGGCACTGGCCTGGCGCCGTTCATGAGCGTCATCCAGGACCCGGAAACCTACGAGCGCTTCGAGAAAGTGATCCTGGTGCACGGCGTGCGTTACGTGAACGAAGTGGCCTACCGCGAGTTCATCACCGAGCACCTGCCGCAGAACGAGTTCTTCGGTGAGTCGGTTCGCGACAAGCTGATCTACTACCCGACCGTGACCCGCGAGCCGTTCGAGAATCAGGGCCGCCTGACCGACCTGATGCGCAGTGGCAAACTGTTCAGCGACATTGGCCTGCCACCGATCAACCCGCAGGACGACCGTGCGATGATCTGCGGCAGCCCGAGCATGCTCGACGAGACCAGCGAAGTGCTGGACAGCTTCGGCCTGAAAGTCTCCGCCCGCATGCGCGAGCCGGGTGACTACCTGATCGAGCGTGCCTTCGTCGAGAAGTAAGGCGCAGGCAGGTACAAGAAGGCGACCCTCGGGTCGCCTTTCTTCTGTCTGAAAGTTTTGTACAGGCTGCACCGGCCCTTTCGCGGGGCAAGCCCGCTCCCACAGGGATATCACTGGGCCCAAGCCAATGCTATCCCTGTGGGAGCGGGCTTGCCCCGCGAAGAGGGCTGCACAGGTAGTACACAACCTATTCGACGCGCGTCTCACCGCTGTACACCAATATCCCCCTGCACCGTTTGCACAGGTACCGCCGCCCCTGGCGGACAAGCTTGTGCCGCTGTGCGGTAAACGGGAAGTCGCCTTGCGGGCATGGGCAGCGGTAGATATAGCGAGTTACCACGCGCCGTTGCACTTCATAGTTGTGGCAGCGGTTGGGCGGCAGTTCGTACACCCCGCGCATGATCAGTTGCCACTCTTCGCCGTGGGCCTGGATGCGGTCACCAAACAACTGGTGGGCCACCAGGTGCGCCACTTCGTGGGCGACGGTCTGGCGCAGGAAGTCTTCCTGGTTTTCCCGGTAAAGCTGCAGGTTGAAGCGCAGCAGGTTCTCGTGCAGATGAGCGACGCCGGCTTTTTGCCCGCGCAGCTTGAAGCTCACTTCCGGGCGCGAGAAGGGGCGTTTGAAAAAGGTTTCGGCTTGCTGGTAACAGGTTTCGACGCGTTGCTTGAGCAGCTCGGGCATGGCGGGGTGGTTCTCCTGACCGGGCATTATGCCGCAAGCGCGGATGGGCTGCCGAGCCACCGGTCAGCGTACAGCCAGAGGCCGCCTTGCGGCGGCCCCTGGTTGATGCCCCAGTGTTGGTTGAGTCTGTTCTAGTTGGTGTAGACGGGCCCCACGCCCAGTCCCCAGATGATCACCGTGGCGGCCATGATCGCCACCAGTACCACAAGGCCCACCGCCAGCACGGAGCTGGAGAACAGGAAGCCTTCGTCGGACGGTATGTTCATGAACGTCGGCAGGCCGACATACAGCAGGTACACCGTGTAGCAGATCGCCGCAGTGCCGATCAGCATGCCCAGCCACAGGTGCGGATACAGTGCCGCCAGGCCGCCGATGAACAACGGTGTGGCGGTGTAGGTGGCAAAGGCGATGCACTGCGCCATGGATGGGTTGGCATCGTAGGTGCGGGCCATCCAGTGGATGAACGCGCCCATGACTGCCACGCCGCCGAGCATGGCCAGGTACGACATGATGCTCATCCAGATGGCGCTTTCCATGGTCAGCATCACCGCTGGCCGGTCCCCGATCACCCAGCCGACCTGGGTAGTGCCAATGAATGCGGAAATGGCAGGGATCGCCGCCAGGATCAAAGTGTGCGTCAGGTACATGTGGCTGATGGTTTCTTCTTCGCCACGAATCTCCCGCCATTCCTGGTCGGGGTGGGTAAACAGCCCAACAACGTGATGAATCATGCCGTCACTCCTCTCAATGTTGCCAGACGCCCCCCAGATGGAGCGCAAGCGGCCCGAGGCCCGAACACCGAAGCAAGCGGTAATGTGGCCTTATGTCGCAGTATAGGAAGCCGTTACCGGCATAAACCGTGCTTTTTAGAGCAAATTGCGCTGTCGGCCGCACTGTTGATTACATTGAAGTCTTTATCGGAATGCCTACAGAAGCGCCGCGTTTGTGCGTAAAATAGCCGGCTTTTGTCACACCTCGCGGATCCAAGCGCTATGGGCACCCTCTCGGTCAACCAGAACAAACTGCAAAAACGCCTGCGTCGTCTCGCCGGCGAAGCCATCACCGACTTCAACATGATCGAGGATGGCGACAAGGTCATGGTCTGCCTGTCTGGCGGCAAGGACAGCTACACCATGCTCGACGTTCTGTTGCACCTGCAGAAGGTGGCACCGATCAAGTTCGAGATCGTTGCGGTGAACATGGACCAGAAGCAGCCGGGCTTCCCTGAGCACGTGCTGCCGGCCTACCTCAAAGCGCTGGGCGTCGAGTACCACATCGTCGAGAAAGACACCTACTCGGTGGTCAAGGAGCTGGTGCCCGAGGGCAAGACCACGTGTTCGCTGTGCTCGCGCCTGCGCCGTGGCACTCTGTACACCTTCGCCGACGAGATTGGCGCAACCAAGATGGCGCTGGGGCACCACCGCGACGACATCGTCGAAACCTTCTTCCTCAACATGTTCTTCAACGGCGCGCTCAAAGGCATGCCGCCCAAGCTGCGCGCCGACGACGGCCGCAACGTGGTGATCCGCCCGCTGGCCTACTGCAGCGAGAAGGACATCCAGGCCTACTCGGACATGAGGGAATTCCCGATCATCCCGTGCAACCTGTGCGGCTCGCAGGAAAACCTGCAACGCCAGGTGGTCAAGGACATGCTGGTGGAGTGGGAGCGCAAGCACCCGGGCCGTACCGAGAGTATCTTCCGTGCCCTGCAGAACGTGGCGCCGTCGCAACTGGCCGACCGCAACCTGTTCGACTTCACCAGCCTGAAGATCGACGAGACTGCCACCCCGCGCTTCCTCGACGTGGTGAACATCTGAACCCATGCGTGATTACCAGTGGCTGCATGAGTACTGCCTGAACCGCTTTGGCTCGGCCCAGGCGCTGGAGGCTTTTCTGCCGCAGCCGCGCACGCCGGCTCAGTTGCGCGACATCAGCGATGACCGCTACCTGTCGACCCTGGCCCTGCGCGTGTTCCGCGCCGGGCTCAAGCACAGCCTGGTGGATGCCAAGTGGCCGGTGTTCGAGCAGGTTTTCTTCGGCTTCGATCCGGAGAAGGTCGTGCTGATGGGCGCCGAGCACCTGGAGCGGCTGATGCAGGACGAGCGCATCATCCGCCACCTGGGCAAGCTCAAGAGCGTGCCGCGCAATGCGCAGATGGTGCTGGATATCGCCAAGGCGCATGGCAGTTTTGGCGCGTTCATCGCCGATTGGCCAGTGACCGATATCGTGGGTTTGTGGAAGTACCTGGCCAAGCATGGCAACCAGCTGGGTGGGTTGTCGGCACCGAGGTTCCTGCGGATGGTTGGCAAGGACACGTTTATCCCTACCGATGACATGGCGGCAGCGCTGATTGCACAGAAGGTGATAGACAAGCAACCGACCAGCCAGCGGGATCTGGCCTTGGTGCAGCAGGCGTTCAATCAGTGGCATGAAGAAAGTGGGCGGCCGCTGTGCCAGTTATCAGTGATGCTCGCGCATACCGTCAACCATTGAGATTTGCGTCGCCCCCTTCGCGGGACAAGCCCGCTCCCACAGGTATTGCACTCTCTTGAAGGTGATGAAGATCTTGTGGGAGCGGGCTTGCCCCGCGAATGGGCTGCAAGGCAGCCCTCGAATTCAGCTGCCTTCGCCTGCCATACGCCGCTCATGCTGGAACTTCCAGCGCACATACAGCAGCCCGGCAATGAACAGCCCCAGGCTCACCAGCACTTCAACCCAGCCAAACACCGCCCGCGCCGGGTCGAACGCGGCCAGCACGCCCTTGATGAAGTAGATATTCACCACGAAACACGCCCAGGCATGTGCCCGGGCGCTGCCCTTGAGCATGCCTGGCAACAACAGCAGCAACGGCACCAGCTCGATCGCCAGAATCACCCCGACCCGCGCCCCATGCAGGTTGGCGAACCACAGGTTGTTGACCACCAGCAGGGCGATCAGGCCAAAGAAAAACGCCAGGCTCAACGCCCGCGTCAGGCGCAGGCGAGGTGCCAGCCACTCCAGCGGCGGCAACACCTTGGGCTTTTTAGCCACGCGCGGCCTCCAGGGCCTTGGCCGTGGTCGCCAGGCGTTGGCCCAGAGCGCGGCACAGGGCGATTTCGTGCTGATCGAGCTCACGCTTGCCGTCGGCCCCCGCGTGGTGGCTGGCGCCGTAAGGAGTGCCGCCGCCACGGGTTTCCAGCAATGCCGACTCGCTGTACGGCAGGCCCATCACCAGCATGCCGTGGTGCATCAATGGCAGCATCATCGACAGCAGGGTGGTTTCCTGGCCACCGTGCAGGCTGGCGGTAGAGGTGAACACGCCCGCCGGCTTGCCGACCAGTTCTCCGCCCAGCCACAGGCTGCTGGTGCCATCCAGGAAGTATTTCAGCGGCGCCGCCATGTTGCCGAAGCGGGTCGGGCTGCCCAGCACCAGGCCAGCGCAGTGGCGCAGGTCGTCCAGGGTGGCGTATAGCGCACCACTGGCCGGGATGTCCGCAGCCACGGCTTCACATTCGGTCGAGATCGCGGGCACCGTGCGCAGGCGCGCCTCCATGCCGGCCAGTTCGATGCCGCGGGCGATGTGCCGGGCCATTTCGCTGGTCGAGCCATGGCGGCTGTAGTACAGCACCAGGACGTAGGGCGCACTCACGGCAGGATCTCCAGCACTTTTTCGGGTGGGCGACCTACCACGGCCTTGTCACCGGCGACCAGAATCGGCCGCTCGATCAGCTTGGGGTGCAGGGCCATGGCCTCGATCAGTTGCGCGTCGGTCAGTGCCGGGTCGGCCAGGTTCAGCGTTTTGTATTCGTCTTCGCCGGTGCGCAGCAATTGGCGCGGGGCGATGCCCAGCTTGTCGAGCAGGGCCTTGAGGGTGGCGGCGTCGGGCGGAGTTTCCAGATAGCGCACGATGGTTGGCGCCAGGCCACGGGCTTCGAGCAGTTCCAGCGCGCCGCGGGATTTCGAGCAGCGCGGGTTATGATAGAGCGTCAGGTCAGTCATGTCGGGTCGCATCCAGCTGGGTGTGGCGGCTATTCTAACCGCAGCGACTGACCCATTTGCTTTAAAACTCGAGAAGGATTGACCCATGGCAAGGCGTCTGGCAGCAGTACTGGCCATCACCGCGAGCCTGTTGCTCGGTGGTTGCGGTGCCGATTATGGCGTGGACCAACACGGTAATACGGTTAAGGCCGAACAGATCGAAGGGCACTGGCTGGTGCTCAACTATTGGGCCGAATGGTGCGGGCCGTGCCGTACCGAAATTCCGGAACTGAACACAGCGGCCAAACAGTGGGCGGCCGACGGCATCAAGGTGGTGGGGGTGAACTTCGATGGCTTGCAGGGACAGGACCTGAAGCAGGCCTCTGAGACCCTGGGCATCGGTTTTACCGTGCTGGCCCAGGACCCGGCCGAGCGCTATGACTTGCCGCGTAGCGAGGCGCTGCCGGTAACGTACATCATCGATGACAAGGGCAAGGTGCGCGAGCAACTGTTGGGTGAGCAGACCCTGGAAGGGCTGCAGGCCAAGATCAAGGCCCTGAAAGGCGCCTGATGTAATCAAGGCTGCCCCGCTCTTTTGTGGGAGCGGCCTTGTGTCGCGAAAGGGCCGCGTAGCGGCCCCAGGTATCAGCTTCGCCGCGAAAATTGCCGGGGCTGCTGCGCAGCCCTTTCGCGACACAAGGCCGCTCCCACAATAGACCCGGCACCGATATCGATCAGCCTTCCTCAGGCCAGAAGCGCAATGGCTTGCCCTCGGCCGGCCAGAAGCGCATCTGCTCCACCGGCGACACATCCCAGCGCTGCACCGTTTCCAGCGCCTGCAAGAAGCGTTTTTCCTGTTCCATCAAAGCCGGCGCGCACAGCTTGCGGGTCTTGCCGACCTTGCCGAAGCTCAGGTGCTCGCCCTCAAGCGTATACGGCGCAAACCAGTGGTTGCAGCCGCCATTGCCATAGGCGCGGCCATCGCTGGCCAGGGTCAGGGTCAGGTGGCTGTAGTCGATCAGTGGGCGTTCGCCAATCCACTCCAGCACGTAGCTGCGTTCCTGCTGCAGCTTAGAGGGTTCTGCGGCACAGCCGAGCAGGCCGGTGGCAATCAGCACGCCGGTCAGCAGATTCTTCACTCGGCGCTCTCCTGGCAACGCGGGCACAGGTGTTTTTCGCCACGGCTGGCCCAACCCAGTTCGGCAATGCGTGCATTGGCGGCTGGCTGGCGGGCTTTCTTGCCCAGCTTGGCGTCTACGGCAAACTCGAATTCCAGCACGGCGTCGCAGCTGTCGCACTCGGCCTGCCAGGTGAGGATTTCCAGTTCGTTGAACACCGGGCCGCTGGCCACGGCGACCCATTGGCCGCGCGGGTTGATCAGGTGGCGCACGCTGTCCACGGTCAGGCGCATGGACAAATCCTTGCTGCCCTTGAGGGTCACCAGCAGGGTGTCGCCTTTATGCATCGAGCCGCCGTTGCCGGTGACCTGATAGCGGCCCGGCACCAGTGCACGGCACTCGATCAGGGTGTGTTGCGGGTTGAAAAGGGTGTAGCGGAAATCGTGCTCGACCATGGGTCCTCCAGAAATGCCGCGTATCCTAGCACTAACCCATGACCAGATTCTGTGGATTGCCTGCCGCCCAGCGGTTGATGTTGTCCAGCGTGGTCGCAGCAATGGCGTCCAGCGCCTCGCGGGTGAGGAAGGCCTGGTGGGCGGTGATGATCACGTTGGGGAAGGTCAGCAGGCGGGCCAGTACATCGTCCTGCAGTGGCAGGTCAGAGCGGTCTTCGAAGAACAGCTGGGCTTCTTCTTCATAGACGTCCAGGCCCAGGTAGCCAAGCTGGCCGCTTTTCAATGCGTCGATCAGTGCCGGGGTGTCGACCAGGGCGCCACGGCCAGTGTTGATCAGCATGGCGCCAGGCTGCAGTTGGGCAAGGCTTTGTGCATTGATCAGGTGCCGGGTGTGCTCGGTCAGTGGGCAGTGCAGGCTGATGATACGGGCTTCGCGCAATACCTCGGGCAAGGTCAGGTAGCGCGCGCCGAGGGCCAACAGTTCCGGGTTGGGGTAGGGGTCGTAGGCCAGCAGTTGGCAGCCGAAGCCGGCCATGATGCGGGCGAAGGCGACGCCGATCTGACCGGTGCCGACCACGCCGACGGTTTTGCCGTGCAGGTCAAAACCGGTCAGCCCATGCAGGGTGAAGTCGCCTTCGCGAGTGCGGTTGTAGGCCCGGTGCAGGCGCCGGTTGAGCGCCAGGATCAACGCCACGGCGTGCTCGGCCACGGCATGTGGCGAATAGGCCGGTACGCGCACCACGGCGAGGCCCAGGCGTTGGGCCGCAGCCAGGTCGACGTGGTTGTAGCCGGCCGAACGCAGGGCGATCAGGCGGGTGCCACCTTCGGCCAGGCGCTGCAGCACCGGGGCGTCGAGTTCGTCATTGATGAAAGCGCACACCACCTCATAGCCGTCGGCCAGGGCCGCCGTGTCGAGGTTCAGGCGGGCGGGCTGGAAATGCAGCGCCAGCGCGCTGCCGCTGGCGGCCTGGGTGAAGCTTTCCTGGTCGTAATGCTGGCTGCTGAACAACAGGGCGCGCATGGTGAGGCTCCTCTTACAAGTGCTGTGTAGGCCACAGCAACGGCCATGCACTGAGCCTGGCCTGCGCTGCCAGCCGGCTGATGGCGCCGTCCAGCTCATCCAGCGCTTGCTGCGCCTGTGGGTGGTCCTGCTTGAGCAAGGTTTCGCTGCGCTGGCAGGCGGCGCGCAGTTGTGGCACGCCACAGTAGCGCGAAGCACCGTTCAGGCGATGTACCTGTTCTATCAGGGCGTTGCGGTCGCCCGCCTCACGGGCGGCGCGTATGGCATCGCGGTCGGTATCCAGCGAGGACAGCAGCATGCTCAGCATGTCCGCCGCCAGGTCCGCCTTGCCTGCCGCCAGGCGCAGGCCTTCTTCGGCATCGAGCACCCTCAGGTCATCACTGCTGGCCAGTTGCTCGGCCTGTGCCTGCTGCGGCACGCCAAGGCTCAAGCCGGTCCACTTCATCACCACCTGGGCCAGTTGCCGCTCGCTGATCGGCTTGGTCAGGTAGTCGTCCATGCCGGCGTGCAGCAATGCACGCTTTTCGTTGGCCATGGCATGGGCGGTGAGGGCGACAATCGGCAGCGGGTTGCCACTTTGGGTGTTTTCCCAAAGGCGGATCTGCTCGGTGCAGGCGCGGCCATCCATGCCGGGCATCTGCACGTCCATCAGCACCAGATCGAAAGGTTCGTTCTGCACGGCCTGTACCGCTGCATAGCCGTTGTCGACGGCCAGCACCTCGGCGCCCAGGTCTTCGAGCAGGGTCTGTACCAGCAGCAGGTTGGCGGCATTGTCGTCGACGCAGAGGATCTTCGCTTGGCGCTGGCCGTTGACAGTGTGCGCCTCGCCCTGCGGGCGGCGCGGTTGCACCAGCTCCATCAGCAGGCGGCGCAGTTTGCGGGTGCAGGTGGGCTTGGACAGTAACTGGCCATGGCCGTTGGGCAGGTAGGGGTGGTAAAGCGCCTGCTCGGTGGTGGGGCACAGCACCACGCACTGGCAGTGGTAGCGTTCGAGTTGCTGGTGGTAGTGGCCCAGTTGCTCGGGCGACAGGTTACCCAGGTTGGCCCCCAGCACTGAGAACTCGAATGGCAGGCCGGCCTGGCTGGCGGCCTCTACTGCTTGCAGCAACTGGTCGTAGGAGGCGAACAGGCTGACGCTGAGGCCGCAGTCTTCCAGTTGGTGCTCCAGGGCCTGGCGCGCCAGTTCGTGGCCATCGACGATGGCTGCGCGGCGGCCCAGCAGCGGCTGCAGCGGCTGTTCCTCGATATCGTCGTGGGCTTTGGGCAGGTTGAGGCTGATCCAGAACTGCGACCCTTCGCCCGGGGTGCTGTCGACACCGATTTCGCCCCCCATCTGCTCAATCAGGCGCTTGGAAATCACCAGCCCCAGCCCTGTGCCACCGGGTTGGCGGGCCAGCGAGTTGTCGGCCTGGCTGAAGGCCTGGAACAACATGCGCACTTCCTGCGGCGACAGGCCGATACCGGTGTCCTGCACGCTGATGCGCAGCTGTGCACTGTCTTCGTGCTCGTCTTCAAGCATGGCGCGCACGACGATGGTGCCTTCGCGGGTGAACTTGATGGCGTTGCTGATCAGGTTGGTAAGGATTTGCTTGAGCCGCAGCGGGTCCCCGACCAGCGAAGAAGGGGTGTCGCGGTAGATCAGGCTGAGCAATTCCAGCTGCTTGGCGTGGGCGGCCGGGGCGAGGATGGTCAGGGTGTCCTGGATCAGGTCGCGCAGGTTGAACGGGATGCTGTCGAGCACCAGCTTGCCCGCTTCGATCTTGGAGAAGTCGAGGATCTCGTTGATGATCCCCAGCAGGTTGTCGGCGGACTTCTCGATGGTGTTCAGGTAATCCAGCTGGCGTGGCGTCAGCTCGCTTTTCTGTAGCAGATGGGTAAAGCCGAGAATGCCGTTGAGCGGGGTACGGATTTCGTGGCTCATGTTGGCCAGAAACTCCGACTTGATACGGCTGGCCTCAAGGGCCTCCTTGCGCGCCATGTCCAGCTCGATGTTCTGGATTTCGATGGTTTCCAGGTTCTGGCGCACGTCTTCGGTGGCCTGGTCGATGCTGTGCTGCAGTTCTTCGTGGGCGTTTTGCAGGGTTTCGGCCATACGGTTGATGCCGCGTGCCAACTCGTCCAGCTCATGGCTGCCCATGGTCGGCAGGCGTTCTTCGAGGTGGCCGTCCTTGAGCTGGTTGACCGCGTGTTTGATGCGTTCGATGGGGTCGTTGATGGTGCGGCTCATGCGCAGCGCCAGCAGGCCGCTGAGTACCAGGCAGGCGAGGATCAACAACAGGCTGGTGAACAGGTTGCGGTAGCCGCGCAGCAGCGTGCCGTCGTGCGACAGCTCGATCTCGACCCAGCCTAACAGGCGCTCGGCTTCAGCCGGCACGGCATCGGTGGCGAGGTCGCGGTGGTGGCCGAAAACGGGCATCAGGTAGCGGGTGGCATCATTGCCGCTGCGTTGCAGCAATTGCGTGCCGGTACCGCCGCTGGGCGGCTGGTTGAGCATGCTCGGGCCGGCGTGGGCCAGGCGCGTGCGGTCCGGGGCCAGGAAGGCGACCGCGCGTACATCGGCCTGCTCCAGGGTTTGCGCGGCGATACGCTCCAGCTGTGCGGGCGCCAGCCGCGCCATGGCGGGTGCAGCCAATGGCGCCAGCTGCTCGGCGATCATCTTGCCGCGTTGCAGCAACTGGGTGCGCAGCTCGTTCTGTTGCAGCCAGGTAAAGTAACTGCCCAGCACCAGGGCCATCAGGCCGGCCGGCAGCAGGGCCAGCAGCAGTACCCGGCTGCGGATTCCCAAACGATCGAGCACGCTCGCCTCCTGTCAGGTGCCTGGACGCCGTCAAGCGATGACGGCCAAGCCGGGAAGTTACTCCGCCTGCCGCGCTATTGCACCTCTTTAGTCGCTGTTTTGCACCATTGCCGGGGCATTGGTCGCAGGGCAGTTGCCTGGCAGGTGGTGGATGCTCAATAATTGCGCAATTGAGAATGCATGGCAGTTGCCAATGAATCCTGTAGCTATTTACAACTCCAATATCCTCGCCATCGAGGACGACCCGGTCCTGGGTGCCTATCTGCACGAAGAGCTGCAACGCGGCGGCTTCCAGGTAACCTGGTGCCGAAATGGTCTGGAGGGGCTGGAAACGGCGGGCCGCCAGGTGTTCGATGTGGTGCTCATGGACATCCTGCTGCCCGGCTTGAACGGCCTGGATGCCCTGGCCCAGTTGCGCAAACGCAGTGCGACGCCGGTGATCCTGATGTCGGCGCTGGGTGCTGAGGCCGACCGCATCAGCGGCTTCCAGCGCGGAGCCGACGATTACCTGCCCAAGCCGTTCAGCATGGCCGAGCTGCAGGTGCGCATCGAGGCTATTCTGCGCCGGGTAGCACTGGAACGCCGTCACCAAGTCCCACTGGAGCATGCTGCCTGCGGCGAGCTGCAGTTCGATGAGGGGTTGTGCGATGTACGCCTGAATGGCCACCTGGCAGGCCTGACCCCCAGCGAATACCGGCTGCTCGACATCCTCAACCGCAATTTCGATGATGTCCAGAGCAAGCCGTTCCTCTATCAACAGGTGTTGCAGCGTGGCTATTCCCGGCATGACCGCAGCCTGGACATGCACGTCAGCCAGATCCGCCGCAAGCTCAAGGGCATCGACTATCACGAACGGCAGATCCGTACCGTATGGGGCAAGGGTTACGTGCTCAGCGCCAGCGAGGCCGAGTGAGCCATGCTTGACCGTCATTCATTGTTCTGGAAACTGGCCATCCTGCTGGTGGGCTTCTGCCTGCTGATGATCGGCCTCAGTTATACCTGGGGCCGGCACATGGAAATCCAGAACGCCTTCCTCTCTGAGCCGGCCCGGCAGGCGTTGCGAGGCTACGCCGGCGAGGCTGAACAGGCCTGGCGCAGCGGTGGGCGGGCAGGGCTGGACCAGTGGGTGAGGGCGATGCACCAGCGCGAACGGGGCTGGGTTGGCGTGCTCGACATCAGCCTGCGGCCGCTCGACAGTGCCACCCTCGACCCGCAGATCATGCAGCGGCTGACGCGCCTGCGCGGTGTCGACTGGCCGATGAGCCGGCGCAGCGTCGATCAACCGTGGGTACGCATACCGTTCCCGGGGGCGCCGGAGCAGGGCATGCTGGTGATCGAGCTGCCCAAGCGCTTCAACCCGGACCAGTACCGCCTGCTGTGGCGTATCGTCACCAACGGCATCATCCCCGGCCTGTTCACCTTGCTGCTGTGCGTGGGCCTGTACCGCATGCTGATCGTGCCCTTGAACCAGTTGCGCGAACAAGCCAATGCCTGGCGGGCCGACCAGCTGTCGGCGCGCCTGGATTCGCGCACTATCGCTCGGCATGACGAGCTGGGTGAGCTGGCCCGCGCCTTCGACCAGATGGCCGAGCGGCTGCAGGGTACGGTGGCCATGCAGCAGCAGTTATTGCGCGACCTGTCCCACGAAATGCGCACGCCATTGAGCCGGTTGCGGGTGGCCTGCGACGGCGAAACCGACCTTCAACGCCTTCGCGAACGGCTTACCCGTGAAGTGGACTGCATGCAGCAGTTGGTGGAAGACACCCTGCAACTGGCCTGGCAGGACGCCGAGCGTACGCCGATGAACCTGGAACCCATTGAAGTCCACGCGCTTTGGGAGCTGCTGGCCGAGAATGCCAGCTACGAGAGCGGCTGGTCGCCTGCGCGCCTGCGCTGCGAGGTGCCGGCCGACTGCTGGGTGCAGGGCAACCTCAACCACTTGGCCCAGGCGCTGGAAAACATGTTGCGCAATGCCATTCGTCACTCACCAGCCGAGGGCGTGGTGCGGTTGGGTGGGCAGCGCGAAGGTAATTATTGGTGGCTGTGGCTGGAAGATGAAGGCGGCGGCGTGGCTGAAAAAGACCTGGAACGGATCTTCGCGCCGTTCTCGCGGCTGGACGGTTCGCGGCCGGGGGATGGTGGTTTTGGCCTGGGGTTGAGCATTGCCCGCAGTGCCATTCAGCGCCAGGGCGGGACCTTGTGGGCGCAAAATGGCAAGCATGGCCTGCGGCTGTGGATGCGATTGCCGTTACATGCGCCGGCCCCTTCGCGGGCATGCCCGCTCCCACAGGTACAGCATTCATCTTGAGCGCAATGCGATCGCTGTGGGAGCGGGCGTGCCCGCGAAGAAGGCAGCACCGATCACAGCGTTATAGCTTGTAGCTATATGCACTACAGATTGCGTGATATGGCCGCGAGGGGTTTGCCGGTATGATAGGCGCCCCTGCCGTCCGGATTGTGAAATACGCCATGACCTTGCAGTACCCAACCATCGCCGATTGCGTCGGCAATACGCCCCTGGTTCGCCTGCAGCGCATTGCTGGTGAAACCAGCAACACCCTCCTGCTCAAGCTCGAAGGTAACAATCCTGCCGGCTCGGTAAAGGACCGCCCGGCGCTGTCGATGATCACCCGCGCCGAACTGCGCGGCCAGATCAAGCCCGGCGACACCTTGATCGAAGCCACTTCCGGCAACACCGGCATTGCCTTGGCAATGGCGGCGGCGATCAAGGGCTACAAGATGATCCTGATCATGCCCGACAACTCTACCGCCGAGCGCAAGGCCGCCATGACCGCCTATGGTGCCGAGCTGATTCTGGTGACCAAGGAGGAGGGCATGGAAGGCGCCCGCGACCTGGCCGAGAAGCTGCAGGCCGAAGGCCGCGGCCTGGTGCTCGACCAGTTCGCCAACGGCGACAATCCGATCGCTCACTACAACAGCACCGGCCCTGAAATCTGGCAGCAGACCCAGGGCAACATTACCCATTTCGTCAGCTCCATGGGTACCACCGGCACCATCATGGGCTGCTCGCAGTACCTCAAGGAGCAGAACCCGGCGGTACAGATCATCGGCCTGCAACCGATGGAAGGCTCGGCCATTCCGGGCATTCGCCGCTGGCCCGAGGAATACCTGCCGAAAATCTTCGACGCCACCCGCGTCGACCGCGTGGTCGACATGTCGCAGCAGGAAGCCGAAGACACCACCCGCCGCCTTGCCCGTGAAGAGGGCATTTTCTGTGGCGTGTCTTCCGGTGGTGCGGTTGCAGCCATGTTGCGCCTCTCCCGAGAGGTGGAAAATGCCGTAATGGTCGCGATCATCTGCGACCGCGGCGACCGTTACCTGTCCACCGGCCTGTTTGATCCGAGCTAAATGTCCAAGAAAAAAAGCAACAGCGGCCTGCGCTTTCAGCCGGCCGGCGGCAACCGCACTCCCCAGATCCCCGTGGGCAAAAAGCAGCGCCTGGAAATCGAGCGGCTGGCCGGTGACGGCCGTGGCATCGCCTTCCTCGACGGGCGCACCTGGTTCGTCAGTGGTGCTCTGGCCGGTGAGGCCGTGGAGGCGCGGGTGCTCAACGCCCGTGGCAAAGTGGTCGAAGCCCGCCTGGAGCGGCTGCTGCAGGCCAGTCCCGAGCGCCGCGAGGCACCCTGCCGCCACTACGCGCGCTGCGGTGGCTGCAACCTGCAGCACCTGCCGCACGAAGCGCAGCTGGCGCTCAAGCAACGTACCCTGGCAGAGCAATTGCAGCGGGTGGCCGGCGTACAGCCCGAGGAATGGGCCGCACCCCTGAGCGGGCCGGAATTCGGCTACCGGCGCCGGGCCCGCGTGGCCGTGCGCTGGGACGTCAAGGCGCGTCAGCTGGAAGTGGGCTTCCGTGCCGAAGCCAGCCAGGACATCATTGCCATCGACGACTGCGCGGTGCTGGTACAGCCCTTGCAGTCGATTCTGCGCCACTTGCCGACGGTGCTGCGCTCGTTGAGCAAACCGCTGGCGCTGGGCCACGTGGAATTGTTCAGTGGCACCGCCGAGGCGGTGTTGGTGCGCCATGTTGCTCCGCTGCCCGCAGAAGACCTGGCAAAACTGCAGGCGTTCTGCGAACAGGCCAACGCCCAGTTGTGGCTGCAGGGTGAAGGTGAGCCGGCGCCCGTGGACCCGACCGCGCAATTGGGCTTTGCCCTGGCGCCCTGGGAGCTGGAGCTAGCCTGGCGCCCAGGTGACTTCGTGCAGGTGAATGCCCAGGTCAACACGGCGATGATCGAGCAGGCCCTGGCCTGGCTGGCACCGCAAGCTGACGAACGGGTGCTGGACCTGTTCTGCGGCCTGGGCAACTTCGCCTTGCCGCTTGCCGGAAAGGCGCGTGAGGTCGTGGCAGTGGAAGGTGTGCAGGCCATGGTCGATCGGGCTGCGGCCAATGCCCGGAACAACAATGTGCATAACGCACGGTTTTTTCAGGCCGATTTATCGCAGCCTTTGGCAGGCACCGGATGGGCCGCCGAAGGCTTTTCTGCGGTACTCTTGGATCCACCGCGCGACGGTGCTTTTGAGGTGGTGCAAGGCATCGCACGCCTCCAGGCCAGGCGGCTGGTCTACGTATCGTGCAACCCGGCCACACTGGCGCGAGACGCGCAGGTGCTGGTCGGCCAGGGGTACCGGTTAAAAAGGGCCGGGATTCTCGACATGTTTCCTCAAACGGCACATGTCGAGGCCATGGCGTTATTCGAAGCGGGCTAGCAGACTGGCCCCTTGGTGCGGCTTTCAGGGAATGGCGGCCGCACGGTGATCGCCAGCGCACCCGCGTGGTGCGCTGTATGGAAAGGTAAAACAAAGATGGTACAGGTGAGAGTGCACCAGCCGGTCAACACCGACGGCAGTATCAATCTCGAAGGATGGCTGGACCATGTGGTAAGCGTCGATTCGGCACTGGATCGCGCAGCGCTTAAAGAAGCCTGTGAGTTTACCCATGAGATCGAGAAAAAGGGCAACCCGGCCAAGCATTCCTGGGCGGACGGTACGTCCAGCTTCCAGGCGGGCCTGGAAATTGCCGAAATCCTGGCAGACCTCAAGCTTGACCAGGATTCCCTGGTGGCAGCGGTCATCTACCGTTCGGTACGCGAAGGCAAGGTGACCCTGGCCGAGGTCAGCCAGCGGTTCGGCCCGGTGGTGTCCAAGCTGATCGACGGTGTATTGCGCATGGCCGCCATCAGCGCCAGCCTCAGCCCGCGCCAATCGTTGGTGCTGGGCTCGCAGGCGCAGGTCGAGAACCTGCGCAAGATGCTCGTGGCCATGGTCGACGATGTGCGTGTGGCACTGATCAAGCTGGCCGAGCGTACCTGCGCAATCCGTGCGGTAAAGGCCGCCGACGACGAAAAACGCCTGCGTGTCGCGCGTGAGGTGTTCGACATCTATGCGCCGCTGGCGCACCGCCTGGGTATTGGCCACATCAAGTGGGAGCTGGAAGACCTGTCCTTCCGCTACCTTGAACCCGACCAGTACAAGCAGATCGCCAAGCTGCTGCACGAGCGCCGGCTGGACCGCGAACGCTTCATCAGCGACGTGATGAACCAGCTGCAGAATGAGCTGCTGGCCACTGGCGTGAATGCCGACATCAGCGGCCGGGCGAAACATATTTATTCGATCTGGCGCAAGATGCAGCGCAAAGGCCTGGAATTCAGCCAGATCTACGACGTGCGTGCAGTACGCGTGCTGGTACCGGAAATTCGCGACTGCTACACCGCGCTGGGTATCGTGCACACGCTGTGGCGGCACATTCCCAAAGAGTTCGACGACTACATCGCCAACCCCAAGGAAAACGGCTACCGCTCGCTGCACACCGCAGTCATCGGCCCCGAGGGCAAGGTGCTGGAGGTGCAGATCCGCACCCACGGCATGCACGAAGAAGCCGAGCTGGGAGTTTGCGCCCACTGGCGCTACAAGGGCACCGACGTCAAGCCCAGCTCCAACCATTACGAAGAGAAGATCTCCTGGCTGCGCCAGGTGCTGGAATGGCACGAAGAGCTGGGCGACATCGGTGGCCTGGTCGAGCAGTTGCGGGTCGACATCGAGCCGGACCGGGTCTACGTGTTCACCCCTGACGGCCACGCCATCGACTTGCCCAAGGGGGCGACGCCGCTGGACTTCGCCTACCGGGTGCACACCGAGATCGGCCACAACTGCCGGGGCGCCAAGATCAACGGCCGTATCGTGCCGCTGAACTACAGCCTGCAGACCGGTGAGCAGGTGGAGATCATCACCAGCAAGCACGGCAACCCCAGCCGTGACTGGTTGAACTCCAACCTGGGCTACGTCACCACCTCGCGGGCGCGGGCCAAGATCGTGCACTGGTTCAAGCTGCAGGCGCGTGACCAGAACGTCGCCGCCGGCAAGACCTTGCTTGAGCGCGAGCTAAGCCGCCTGGGCTTGCCGCAGGTGGACTTCGAGCGCCTGGCCGAGAAGACCAACGTCAAGACCGCCGAGGACATGTTTGCCTCGCTCGGCGCGGGCGACCTGCGCCTGGCCCACCTGGTCAACGCCGCCCAGCAGTTGCTGGAGCCCGAGCGCATCGAGCAGATCGAGCTGGTGCCGCGCAAGCCTACCGGGCAGCGTACCGGCAAGCGGGGTGACATCCAGATTCAGGGGGTCGGCAACCTGCTGACGCAGATGGCCGGCTGCTGCCAGCCGCTGCCGGGCGATGCCATTGTCGGTTACATCACCCAGGGCCGCGGCGTGAGCATTCACCGTCAGGACTGTGCCTCGGTGCTGCAGCTGGCGGGCAAAGAGCCAGAGCGCATGATCCAGGTGAGTTGGGGGCCGATCCCGGTGCAGACCTACCCGGTCGACATCGTCATTCGTGCCTACGACCGCCCGGGCCTGCTGCGCGACGTATCGCAGGTGCTGCTGAACGAGAAAATCAACGTGCTGGCGGTGAACACCCGCTCGAACAAGGAAGACAACACGGCGCTGATGTCGCTGACCATCGAGATCCCGGGCCTGGACGCGCTGGGGCGTCTGCTGGGGCGGATCTCGCAGTTGCCGAACATCATCGAGACGCGGCGTAATCGCACCCCTTGAAAACCTGGATTGGGGCCGCTGTGCGGCCCATCGCCGGCAAGCCAGCTCCCACAGGTATTACACAGGGTTTGAAGCCTGCGCAGTACCTGTGGGAGCTGGCTTGCCGGCGATCGGGGGCAAAGCCCCCGCGGAGGATTAGCTGCCCATGACCTACACCCTCGAAGACCTGCTACACCTCATGGCCCGCCTGCGCGACCCGCAGCATGGCTGCCCGTGGGACCTGAAGCAGAACTACGCGAGCATCGTCCCGCACACCATCGAAGAAGCCTATGAAGTCGCCGACACCATCGAGCGCGGCGATTTCGAGCACCTGCAAGGCGAGTTGGGCGACTTGTTGTTCCAGGTGGTCTATTACAGCCAGCTGGCCCGCGAGGAGGGGCGCTTCGAGTTCGATGGCGTGGTCGACAGCATCACCCGCAAACTCATCCGTCGCCACCCGCACGTATTCCCCACCGGCGAGCTGTACGCACCCGTGGACACCCCCAGCCTGAGCGAAGCCCAGGTGAAGTCGCGCTGGGAAGAAATCAAGGCCGAAGAGCGCGCGGAAAAAAGCCAGCCCGAACAGCTGTCGCTGCTCGACGATGTGCCGTCAGCCTTGCCGGCCCTGTCGCGGGCAGCCAAACTGCAGAAGCGTGCGGCCACGGTCGGTTTCGACTGGCCAGCAGCATTGCCTGTGCTGGACAAGGTGCGCGAAGAGCTTGACGAAGTACTGCAGGCCATGGCCGACGGTGATGCCGATGCGCTCGAAGATGAGGTTGGCGACCTGCTGTTCGCCGCCGTCAATCTGGCCCGCCACCTCAAGCAAGACCCGGAAAACGCCCTGCGCCGTGCCAACCGAAAGTTCGAGCGACGTTTCCGTTTTATCGAACAGGCGTTGCGCGACAGTGGCCGCCCTATTGAAACGTGTAACCTTGACGAACTGGACGCCCTTTGGGGTGAAGCCAAACGTCAGGAAAAGAACCTGCCCAGCTGCGGCTGAGCTGTTGCATAAGTGAGTGAACATTCATGAGCCTTTCCCTTCGCGACCAATTGCTCAAAGCCGGTCTGGTCAACCAGAAACAGGTCTCGCAGACCAACAAAGCTGAAAAGAAACAGAAGCGCATGGAGCACAAAGGCCAGGTCGATGTCGACGACAGCCAACAGCGCATCGCCAAGGAAGCCATGGCCGAAAAGGTCAAGCGCGACCAGGAGCTGAACCGCCAGCAGCAGGAAAAGGCTGAGCAGAAGGCCCGTGCCGCCCAGATCAAGCAGCTGATCGAAGCCACGCGTCTGCCCAAGTTGAACACTGAAGATTATTACAACTTCGTCGATGACAAGAAGGTCAAGCGCATTGCCGTCAACGCTCTGATGCGGACCCGGTTGAGTAACGGTGCACTGGCCGTTGTGGCCCATGGCGGCGGCTATGAGGTCATTCCTCGTGAGGCGGCGGTGAAGATCCAGGAGCGCGACCCTGGCCGTATCCTGCTGCTCAACACTCATGTCGAGGAAGCGGACGAGGACGACCCGTACGCGGCTTACAAGATCCCGGACGACCTCATGTGGTAAATACGAAAAACCCCGCCTCGGCGGGGTTTTTCATTTGAAGAGTGCTCACTGCGTGGTGCGCTGGTTTTCCAGGTCTTCCAGCTCTACGCGGTACTGGTGCGCTTCGTGTTCATTGTGGAACATGCCGACCAGTTGGCCTTGTTGGTGCACGTCCCAGATCCGCACGCCAGCGGCCAGGCCTTCGTGGGACATTCTCGATTCGTCGCGTTCGGTTACTTGGACTGTCATCGGTAAACTCCACTTCTTCAGTTGGCTGCGACAGTGTGTCGCACACCTTCTTTATAGAGTTTGTTAGCAGACTAAGTAAATAAAACGGGCATGAAACAAGTTTCATGAACAGTCTTCGGTCCTGCTGGCCTGGCTTTTTGTAGGAGCCGCGCAGTCCAGGGATGAACGCATCGTCCGGGCACAAAAAAGCCCCGCACTGGGCGGGGCTTCGGGTGCAGCAGGCAATGCTGGATCAGTTGCCTTTCACCGGCTTGCCATCGACCGTGCCATCCTGCAGCACGATCACGTACTCCTTGCCATCAGTCTCGACCTGGCGCAGTTGCACCAGCAGGTAGTCCCAGTTCTTGGCGAACCACAGCTCGGTGATGCGTTTGCTCTGGCTTGGGTCGCGCACGCGCTCCACCTTCACTGCGTCGACCTGGCCGGTCTTGGTAGCGACCTTTTCAGTACCCAGCACGCGGAAGTCGTAGGTGTCGATCTCGTCACCGTCAACTACCTGGTAGGTCATGCTTTTCTTGCCGGCGGCCACGTCATGCTGCAGGGCCAGCTGGTAGGACGACTTGTCCAGCACGCCGCGGTTCAGCGGCAGGCTCACAGCGTCGCCACGGTCGCTGCCGGTGACCTTCTTGCCGGTCCAGTCGAAGTTCAGGTCGACCTTCTTGGCCTTGCCCAGGCCGCCGCGCTCGAAGTGGTACTTCTGCGGCAGCAGGGTGTCGTTTTCCAGGCGCAGGGTACTTTGCTCGGTCAGGCTGGCGATCATCATGGAAGCCTTGAAATTAAGGTCCCAGGTACCGTTGGCATTCTTGACCAGGCTGCGTTCGGCGGTACCACTCATGGGCAGCTGCTTCCAGTCGGCGGTGTAGCTGGCCGAGAAAGGCTTGAGATCAGCTGCCTGAAGGGGCAGGGCGAGCACGGCGAGAGCCAAGAGCAGGGCGCGACGCATAAATTCTCCTAGGATCGAATCAAGTGACCGCTGGCCGCCAGTGGCAGGCCATCCAGTAATGCACCCTGTTCGCCAAGGCGCAAGCGCCCTTCAGCGAACCAGCGCACCGCCAGCGGGTAGATCAGGTGTTCCTGGTGGTGGACCCGCTGGGCCAGGCTTTCGACGGTGTCGTCAGACGCCACCGGTACCACAGCCTGTACGACCAGTGGGCCGCCATCGAGTTCCTCAGTCACGAAGTGTACGCTGCAGCCATGCTCGGCGTCGCCTGCCTCCAGCGCCCGGCGATGGGTATGCAGGCCCTTGTACCTGGGCAGCAACGACGGGTGGATGTTGAGCAGGCGGCCCTGATAGTGGCGCACGAAACCGCCACTGAGGATGCGCATGAAACCGGCCAGCACCACCAGGTCCGGGGCAAAACCGTCGATGCGCGCTACCAGCGCGGCATCGAAGGCTTCACGGCCGTCGAACTGGGTGTGGTCAAGCACGACGCTGTCGATGCCGGCTGCCGCCGCGCGTTGCAGGCCGTAGGCATCGGCGCGGTTGGAAACCACCGCACGGATGCGCACCGGGCTGTCCTGGCCTTGGCAGTTGTCGATCAGGGCTTGCAGGTTGCTGCCGGAGCCCGACAGCAGTACCACTACATTGCAGGTCTTGCCTGGCATCAGTGTGCCTTGAGGTTCTGCAGTTCTACCTGGGCGGCGCCTTCGGCGGCTTCGGCGATGTGGCCGATGACCCATGGCTGCTCACCGGCGGCGCGCAGTTCGTTCAGGGCGGCTTCGACCTGATCCTGGGCGACACAGATGACCATGCCCACGCCGCAGTTCAGCACGCGGTGCATTTCATGCTCGTCGACGTTGCCTTTTTCCTGCAGGAAGTCGAACACCACCGGGCGCTGCCAGCTGGCTACGTCAACCACGGCCTGGGCGTTTTTCGGCAGAACGCGCGGGATGTTGTCCAGCAGGCCGCCACCGGTGATGTGGGCCATGGCCTTGACCGCACCGGTGTTCTTGATCAGCTGCAGCAGCGGCTTGACGTAGATGCGGGTAGGCGCCATCAGCAGGTCGGTCAGCGGCTTGCCGTCCAGCTGGGTGTTCTCGATGTCGGTGGCGGACACTTCGAGAATCTTGCGGATCAGCGAGTAGCCGTTGGAGTGCGGGCCCGAGGACGGCAGGGCGATCAGCGCGTCGCCAGTGGCAACCTTGGAGCCGTCGATGATCTCGGCCTTTTCCACCACGCCGACGCAGAAGCCAGCCAGGTCGTAGTCTTCGCCTTCGTACATGCCAGGCATTTCGGCGGTTTCACCACCGACCAGCGAGCAGCCGGCCAGTTCGCAACCGGCGCCAATGCCGGTGACCACGGTGGCGGCCACGTCAACGTTCAGTTTGCCGGTGGCGTAATAATCGAGGAAGAACAGTGGCTCGGCGCCGCAGACCACCAGGTCGTTCACGCACATGGCGACCAGGTCCTGGCCGATGCTGTCGTGCTTGTTCAGGTTCAGCGCCAGGCGCAGCTTGGTGCCGACGCCGTCGGTGCCGGAGACCAGCACTGGCTGCTTGTAGCCGGCCGGGATCTCGCAGAGGGCGCCAAAGCCGCCCAGGCCACCCATGACTTCAGGGCGTGCGGTGCGTTTTGCCACGCCCTTGATGCGTTCGACCAGTGCTTCGCCGGCGTCGATGTCTACACCGGCGTCCTTGTAGCTCAGGGAGGGTTGCTTGCTCATTGATCCAGGCCTTTAGGAGGGAGGGATTCTTAAAAACGACCATGACGGCCAAGACCGGCGGGTAAGCGGCGGCTGCCTGAAACGTCAGTGGTCTGTGAAGGCGCGCGATTTTATCAGGGTTGCCGGGCAGCGGCCATCCTCAGGCCGACGGGCAGGGCATGAAAATGGGTAAATAGGTGGGGAGTTCGCCTTGAGAGGTTCAGGGCCTGGGAGATCGAGCGCCGCCCGCGCGGCGCTTCGCGGGGCAAGCCCGCTCCCACATTCGTTGCAACGTGCCGAACCTGCCAGGCCATGGTTGCCTGCCTTGGTGCATGTCTTGAGGCAGGTGGGGCGGCAATAATGCACACCTCGAAATCCAGTCATGCCAACAAGGCTGATAACCATGGCCTCACAGGCATGGCCACGTTGCAGCAAATGTGGGAGCGGGCTTGCCCCGCGAAGCGCCGCGCGGGCGGCGCTCGATCTCCCAGGCGCTGAACCTCTCAAGGCAGACACCTGTCAGACCCCACGCATATCTCCAACAACCAATCTTTCACTCCTCGCGACTGGTTACCTTGCGCCCCCGTGTATAAGGTATAGGCATTGCGGTAAATGGACAGGATCTCCCATGCGCATCATCAACATTCTTGCAGCCGGTTGCCTGGCCCTGATAGCGGCGACTGCCCAGGCTGAAAATGTCTCCGGCCTTTACCAGGTGCGCGAACCGGTCACAGGGCAGGGCGCCGAAGCCCGCGCTGCTGCCACCGCCAAAGCCCTCGACACGCTGGTGCTGCGCCTGACCGGCGACCCAAAGGCAGTGCAGAACCCGGCGCTGGCCGAGTTGCGCAAGGACCCGCAGCAAATCATCAACCAGGTTGGCAGCGAAGCCGGCCCGCCCGAGTCGGTGCTGGTTGAGTTCGACCCGGGCAGTACCGAGCGCGCCCTGCGCAAGGCGGGCCTCGCATTGTGGGGCAGCAATCGGCCCTCGATTCTCGGCTGGTGGCTGAATGACAGCGTCGATGGCAGCAGCCTGGTCGGTGACGGCCAGGCCAGCGCCCAGCCTCTGCGTCGTGCCGCACAGCACCGAGGCCTGCCGCTGCGCCTGCCGCTGGCCGACCTGCAGGAGCAACTGGTGGCCAATGCCAAGCAGATCGAAGGCGGCGACCCGGCACCGCTGCGTGAGGCCTCCGAGCGTTACGGCGCCGACGCCTTGCTGGCGGTACATGCCCAGGAAGCCGACGGCAAGTGGCAGGGCAAGTGGCAGCTGTGGCTGGGTGACCAGCGTGAGCAAGGCACTGCCGAAGGGGCCGACCCGGCCGCTTTGGCCGACGCAGTGATGTTGGCGGTAAGCAGTCGCCTGGCGCCGCGTTATGTCGCCCGCCCGGGCGCCAGCAGCCAGATGCAGGTGCAAGTGCAGGGCATGAACCTGCAGCGCTATGCCGAACTTGCCCGTGTGCTTGAGCCCTACGGCCCGCGTCTCAAGATGGCTGAAGGCACCACCCTGACCTATGGCGTGACGGGCAACCGCGAGCAACTGCGTGCCCAGCTTGGCCTGGCCAAGTTGCAGGAACTGCCGGTGGAACAGGCGCCTGCCGTGCCTGTTACGCCTGCACCGGCCCCCGGCCAGGATCCGGCCGTAGCGCCGCAACCCGCCCCCAAGCCGTTCGACGGCCTGCGTTTTCGTTGGTAAGGAGCACTGAGATTGTCTGACACGCGTCGCTGGATCTGGCTGGGCGCTGCACTGCTCGTCGCGGTGCTTTTGTACAGCTTGCACAACATTCTCACGCCGTTCCTGATCGGCATCCTGCTGGCCTACCTGGCAGACCCGATGGTCGACTGGCTGGAGCGCCGGGGGTTGTCGCGTACCTGGGGGGTAGTGGTGGTGTTCGGCCTCTTCACTCTGCTGGTCATGGCCCTGCTGCTGGTGCTGGTGCCAATGCTGGCCAAGCAGTTGGTGCGGCTCTACGAGCTGGCACCGCAGATGCTTGACTGGTTGCAGCACGTGGCGCTGCCGTGGGTGCAGCATCGATTGGGCCTGGCCGATGGCTTCTGGAAGTTCGACAAGATAAAGGCGGCCATCAGCGAACACATGGGCCAGACCACCGACATCGTCGGGGTGGTGTTGTCGCAGGCCACGGCCTCGAGCCTGGCGCTGATGGGGTGGCTGGCCAACATGGTGTTGATCCCGGTTGTGGGGTTCTACCTGTTACGTGACTGGGACCTGATGATGGCCAAGCTGCGCAGCTTGCTGCCACGCCAGCATGAACCTCAGGTGGTAGGCCTGGCAGGCGAATGCCATGAGGTGCTGGGGGCTTTCGTGCGCGGGCAACTGATGGTGATGGTGGCCTTGGGCTTCATCTATTCGGCCGGGCTTATGCTGGTAGGGCTGGAGCTGGGCCTGTTGATAGGCATGCTCGCGGGCCTTGCGGCCATCGTCCCGTATATGGGCTTCATCATCGGCATTGGTGCGGCGCTTGTAGCCGGCCTGTTCCAGTTCGGCGGCGACCTGTACCCGATGCTGGGTATCGTTGCGGTGTTCATGGTCGGGCAGGCGCTGGAAGGCATGGTGCTGACCCCGCTGCTGGTGGGCGACCGCATCGGCCTGCACCCGGTTGCGGTGATCTTTGCCATCCTCGCCGGTGGTGAACTGTTTGGCTTCACCGGGGTGTTGTTGGCGCTGCCTGTGGCGGCGGTGATCATGGTACTGCTGCGGCATATGCATGACTTGTACAAGGAGTCGGACATGTATGCCGGGGATATCGACCCTGAGCTGTAATCCGGCGAGCTGCCCCAAAGTGGCGCAACCTGTTGATTTTGCTTGTGCTATCCATTGCCGTGATTGTGCGCCTCGCGTTGCGGGTATAGACTTTGCAGATTGTTCACCAAAGGCCCCCTGCGGTCCTGCTGACCGCCCGCGAGCATGAAACCACCGATCCAGTTGCCCCTGGGTGTGCGCCTGCGCGATGACGCCACCTTCATCAACTACTATCCGGGCGCCAATGCTGCGGCATTGGGCTACGTCGAGCGGCTATGCGAAGCCGACGCCGGCTGGACCGAGAGCCTTATCTACCTGTGGGGCAAGCAGGGTGTTGGCCGCAGTCACCTGCTGCAGGCTGCCACCCACCGTTTCCAGCAACGCGGCGAGCCCGCCGTCTACCTGCCACTGGCACAGTTGCTGGAGCGGGGCGTCGATCTGCTCGACTACCTGGCCCAGTACGAACTGGTGTGCATCGACGACCTGCACGTCATCGCCGGCAAGGCCGACTGGGAAGAGGCCATGTTCCACCTGTTCAACCGCCTGCGCGACAGCGGCCGGCGCCTGTTGCTGGCAGCCTCGGCATCGCCCCGCGAGCTGCCGATCAAACTGCCCGACCTCAAGTCGCGGTTGACCCTGGCCCTGGTGTTCCAGATGCGTGGCCTGTCTGACGAAGACAAACTCAGGGCGCTGCAACTGCGTGCTTCGCGCCGCGGCCTGCACCTTACCGACGAAGTGGGCCACTTCATCCTTACACGCGGTACGCGCAGCATGAGTGCGCTGTTCGACTTGCTCGAACGCCTCGACCAAGCCTCGCTGCAGGCACAACGCAAGCTCACCATCCCGTTCCTCAAGGAAACCCTCGGCTGGTAACCCCCTGAAAACGCTGGGCCAGAGCGGCTAAACAAAAAAGTCACATCTTTTTCGATAAAATTTGCAAATGGCCATGATAGAGGGCATAGTTTCCCCCTTCTAAAGGATTACAGACACGGTCGTGCCCATGCTAAAGCGCTTCGCACCCCTCGTGCCACTCGCACTCGTGACCCTGCTTTTTGGCTGCGCGGCCCAAGGCCCGGCTTCCCAGTCAGCTCAGCAGCTGCAGGATCACACCCCGATCGCCGCAGAGTCGGCCATCAAGGCCAAAGCCTCGTCCTCGTCGGTATTCGGCGAACCGGAAGAGCTGGCCACTGAAGACGACCTGGCGGCTTTCTCCAGCAACAGCAAGCCTTACCAGCTGCCTGTCCTGGCGGACAGTATTCTTGAGCGCGGCATGGCCTTGATCGGCACCCGCTACCGCTTCGGTGGTACCTCGGAAAAGTCCGGTTTTGACTGCAGTGGTTTCATCGGCTACCTGTTCCGCGAAGAAGCGGGCATGACCCTGCCACGCTCCACGCGTGAAATGATCAACGTCGATGCCCCGAAAGTGGCGCGCAACAAGCTCAAGCCTGGTGACCTGCTGTTCTTCAGCACCAATGGCCGCGGCCGTGTGAGCCATGCCGGCATCTACCTGGGTGACAACCAGTTCATTCACTCCAGCAGCCGCCGCAGCGGTGGCGTGCGCATCGATAGCCTCGGTGACCGCTACTGGAGCAAGACCTTTATCGAAGCCAAGCGTGCCTTGGCCATGGCGCCGACCAACATCGCGCGCAACTGATAGCTAAATGCTATATCCTGCCGCGGCGGCGATGCTTTGAAAAAAGCTCGCCGCCGTGCGCATTTACAGAAAGCGTCTAATCTAAATTCTCAACTCTTTTCGGCTGCGGCGCAGCGGTCTCAGACAGGATGTTCTGGCCATGATAAAGATGGCGCGCTTCGCATTTCTCTCCCTGGCGGCCTTGCTGGCTGCCTGCTCCAGCCGTGCGCCTGCGCCGGCCCCTGTGGTACAGCCGCAGGTCACTTACAGTCAGGCAAGCCCGTCACCGGTTGCCGATGACGTGCTGATCCGCGCCATTGGTCTGGTCGGTACGCCTTATCGCTGGGGCGGCAATACTCCGGACTCGGGCTTCGACTGCAGTGGCCTGATCAAGTACGTGTACCGTGATGCTGCCGGCATCAGCCTGCCGCGCTCGACGCGCGAGATGATCGTCATGCGTGCGCCGACAGTGGATGCCAGATCGCTGCAGTCGGGTGACCTTGTGTTCTTCGCCACCAGTGGCGGTTCGCAGGTCAGCCATGCGGGTATCTATGTGGGGGAGGGGCGTTTCGTACATGCCCCTTCCACAGGCGGCACCGTGCGCCTGGACTACCTGTCCAACAGCTACTGGGCCAAGGCCTACCTGCAGGCCAAGCGGGTGATCCCGCAAGGGCATCTGGCACAGAACCCTTAAGCCAACAGATTGCGTTGATCAAGTAGCGGGAAAGAACCGGTCAACCAGCACCGGTTCTTTTACCAGCGCCAGATAGGCTTCCCGGTCGAATGGCGCTCCCGTGCGCAGGTCATACACAGGCCCTGCGGGTTTGCCGATCTCGCTCAAGCGCACTTTCACGAAGTGATAGTCAACACCGCGGACTTCGCTCAGTTGCTCTATGCGGAAGTAATGGCCCGGGGTAAACAGGGTTTCCGCTTCTTCGGCAGCGCCTGACAGCGTGCTGATGGGCGTACCGCTGTAATACTGCTTGGCGGGTAGCTCAAATACCACAGAGCTGTCATCGAATAACCCATTGTGTCCCTCAGGGGAAATATGGTCAGTGTCGGCGGCGAATCGGCGAACGATGTAGGGGTTTTCGGTGAATGAGGTAAAGTCAGTGTTTACCAATGTGTCCCCGGCTTTCAGGCGACCGCTGCGAAAATGCGCGCCGCTTGTACCTCTTGTTCCGTGACCACCACGATAGATTGGAACCTCGTTATCTCGCGGCAAGGACTCCAGGTCGTCGGCAAGTTTGTTGATAAAGTCGGTATCATCGCTGTAACCACTGGATGGCTTCCCTTCTCGCAGTGGTCGATTGATCTGGGTGTCTTCCTCGCTGTAGGTGCGGATCAGGTGGTTGTAATATTCGCCACCCTGCTCATAGGTGTAGTGGGTTGTCTGGCCGATCTTCACACAGTCGTATTGTTCGGTGTCTGAATCGGCGATGGCGTCTGGATCAAGAGAGGGCACGAACGTGTCGTCGAGCAGTTTCTTGTTGCGCTCTTCTGCCTGGTCGGACATGGCCTCGCTGCGCGTCTCGTCGGTACGCATGTACTCATCCCAAAACTGCGATTGCTCTTCGGGAATGGCAGCGACGCCGCCTGGTGGGCTGCCTCCGGCCAGCCGGGGAGGTTGCAACAGCTCCCATTCACCTTGTGCGTTCTGGCGAACCGGGTTCAGTTCAGCAAAGGCAAACGGGTTGTCGGGTGGAACGATCAGCCAATGTCCGAGCTCATGGCTGTAGCGCACCCTGTAGGGTAGGTCATCGATCTCGATCCAGCACCCGCCATCCTCGGTAATACGGATGCCCCGCAACACGCCGCTGCCTTCGGGTTCATTGACCAGCACCCGATTGCCCTCAAGGCCACTCAACGGCTCCAGCGCTCGCTCAACGGGCTGCCATTGACCCACAGAGGCATCCAGCTCATGCAGCGGTGCACGATAAGCCAGCGAGGCAAAACTGGAGCCGAAGGCGACATCGACCATGTTCAAGGCTGCAAACAGACTGTGCAGCATTGCTGCCCGCAAGGCGGCCTTGCGGGCCTGACTGGAGCGGGCGTGCGCCGCAGTGTCGACATCGAGCGCGACCCTGGCGACCGTTGCGCCAACCAGCGCCAGGGATACCGGCCAGCCCAGCGGAGTGAACCCTGCAAACACCTTGACGAATGCAGCCAGGTACCCGCTCCACATGGCTTTGCGCAAGGCGCTGTTGTCGAGCAGTAAACCGGCATTTTCGCTCATCTCATGCTGCGCCAGTTCAGCCATGTGCAGGAACAGATCCTGGCCCACCGGGGTGCGCGAGGTTTCCATGCGTTGAAGTGCGGCGTGACTGGACGTGCTATGCGCGATGGCCAGCAACACCTGTGCAATGGCATCGCTCTGACATTGCTCCTGGATGCCGGATAACGCGCCAGCGGTGTGCAGCGAGCGCAACGCTGGGTCCTGTAACTCCCCCTGCAGCCATTGGGCCATCGCGTTGTGCGATGCGAAGCCACGCAGCGGCTGCTCTGCCCAAGGTATGTACAAAAGTACCCGCTCGCCTTGCTCGCGCAGGTTGTAGAAGCACGGCTTGCTGCCCGGAGCGAGCCGGTAAGCGCTGGCGCCGCGCATGCAGGCGTGTTTGCCCTGCGACAAAGCCTCCACAGTCAATCGCGCCGACGACGCGCCCAGTAGTGAAACCTTCAACCAGTCAAGGTCATCCGCTCTGATATGCCCGGCTGCAGCGGCACGGGTGCCTTGGCCAAGCAGGTTGACCTTGGCCAGCAGCCGAAAGCTCTCCCCCTGCTCACGCCAGAACTGTTCGACTTCGCTGTGATAGAGCGTGGCAAAGTCCAGCGACCACAAATCCTGCTGCACTTGGCGGCCGAGCATCGGTAGCTCGTTGCTTTCGTCGTAGTACCGCGCACTGCGCCCTTGCCGGTAGAAACCACCATAGAGATCAAGCTCGTCCCCGGCTTCTTGAAAATGCAGGTCGAACCGTCTGGCGATCAGCTCGGTGAGCCGCATGGATTTCAAGGGCGGGCCATTGTGCTGCCATCCGGTGAAACTGCGCGGGCTGGAACTGGCGCTGTCGAACTGGTGCCACCACACGTAGCGAGGCTCGATTGGCCGAGAGCAATGCTTGCGCAATATCAGCTTGGCTTGGCGTTGCAAGGATGCGCCGAGGTCAGGGTAAGCGCGCAGGAAGTCGTCCATCATCTTGGCCAGCGGTCTGCCAGCCTCGAGTGCCTGCAAGTTCTGCTGGAGGTGTTGCTCGAGCTCGTTCATCAGCGTCTCGCGATAGGGAATGAACGAACATTGTTGTCTCGCCGGTACACGCTTAGCGGTACATGCTTGTCACCATCACGCCTTTGACTGTGCCCATTGCGGCCCTCTGAGCCCTGCTACTCGGGAGCCTTGCTCACACGCCAGACTGTGTTGCCTACGTCGTCAGCAATCAGCACGCCATCGCGGCCGTCAGTGATTACCCCGACGGGTCGCCCCATGGCATTACCGCGCTCATCGAGAAATCCGGTGAGCAAGTCGACAGGTTTGCCCACCGGCTTGCCCGACGCACCGAACGGTACGAAGATGACTTTGTAGCCACTGTGCGGCTTGCGGTTCCATGAGCCGTGCTGGCCTACCAAAGCACCTTGAGTGAACGGCGGTGGAAGCACGCCGGGTTCGGTGAACGCCAGGCCCAGTGATGCGGTATGCGGGCCCACCGCATAGTCCGGCACCAACGCTTTGGCGACTTGTTGCGGGTCTTGCGGCTTTACCCGCGCATCCACGTGCTGGCCGTAGTAGCTATAGGGCCAGCCATAGAAACCACCGTCTTTGACTGAGGTGATGTAATCCGGCACCAGGTCGCTGCCAATTTCGTCGCGCTCATTGACCGCAGTCCACAGGGCGCCGGTACCTGGCTCCCAAGCCAACCCGTTTGGGTTGCGCAAACCAGTGGCGAACAGCCGGTGCTGGCCGCTGGCCGGGTCCACTTCCCAGATCGCTGCACGCCCTTGTTCCTTGTCCAGGCCATTTTCACCCACATTGCTATTGGACCCGACCGTGACGTAAAGCTTCTTGCCATCGGGGCTTGCGACCACGTTTTTGGTCCAGTGATGGTTAAGCGGCCCGCCCGGCAGATCGATAACCACGCGCCCTTTGTCGTTGATCTGCATGCTGCCCGGCTCATAGCGGAAACGCAGCAGCTTATCGGTGTCGGCAACGTATAGGTCGTTGCCCACCAGCGCCATGCCGAAAGGTGAGTTGAGGCCTTCGATGAAAGGCGTGCGTATTTCTGCAACCCCATCATGGTCGGCGTCACGCAGCAGGGTAATCCGGTTGGCGCTGGGTACTTGTGCGCCGGCGCGTTTCATCGCCTTTTTCATTACCCAGCCACGAATACCCTTGCCATCCTCGGGCTTGGCCGGTGCGTTTGTTTCGGCCACCAGAACGTCGCCGTTGGGCAGTAGGTATAGCCAGCGAGGGTGATCCAGGCCCTTGGCAAATGCAGCCACCTGGATACCTGCGGCTGGCTGCGGTTTGCCACCCTCCGGCCAGCCAATTGCAGGGGCAATGTTGACGGTGGGAATCAGCGTACTGTCGGGGGGCGGTAAACGCGGGTCGGGGCCGCTGCCATCCATGACCGCCAGGTGGGCAGTGTCGCCGCAACCCGCCAGGCATGCACCCAGCCAAAAAGATAAGACGATGCCTGTGCGGTTCATCTGTGCCGGCCTCTCGTGGTGGTTCCTGATTATTCAGAAACCGCAGAACCGACATAGGTTCAGTTACGGCCATGCACATATTCCCGCCTGAGTGCGTGGCGGGCTCCTGTTCGGCAGCAAAGGGGCAGCGTCGATTGACGCTCCGGGTGCAACCCTCTAACCTTCGCGCGTGTTTCAGGTGCCCTGCCAGCCCCGACTGGGCAGGGTGAAACTGGGAAGCCGGTGGGCGCCAGCATGGCGCGATTCCGGCGCTGCCCCCGCAACGGTAGGTGAGTTAGGGCCGCGCAAGGCCACTGGGTGCCAGCACCCGGGAAGGCGCGCAGGCTGGGGCCAAGGCCCGCTCACAAGCCCGGAGACCGGCCTGAAACAGTCAACGGCATCACGGAGGGTGATGCGCGGTGCACCGTGGCGCCCTGCCATGGCCCCTGCGCGTTCTCCGTCTGCCTGCCTATTACCTGTCGCCACGCGTTGCCGTGGCGCCAGCCAGCGGAGAACCCTGATGAGCGAAGCCACCGAACGCGACGAACGCCACCTGGCGCGCATGCAGCGCAAGAAGGCGGTCATCGACGAACGCATCGCCAACTCCCCCAACGAATGTGGCCTGCTGCTGGTGCTGACCGGCAATGGCAAGGGCAAGAGCAGCTCGGCCTTCGGCATGCTGGCACGCGCCCTGGGCCATGGCATGCAGTGCGGTGTAGTGCAGTTCATCAAAGGCCGCAACAGCACCGGCGAGGAGCTCTTCTTCCGCCGCTTCCCCGAGCAGGTGCGTTACCACGTGATGGGCGAGGGCTTTACCTGGGAAACCCAGGACCGCCAGCGCGATATCGCGGCCGCCGAAGCCGCCTGGGCGGTGTCGCGCCAGTTGCTGCAAGACCCGAGTGTGCAGTTTGTGGTGCTGGATGAACTGAATATCGCCCTCAAGCACGGCTACCTCGACCTGGACCAGGTGCTGTCCGACATCCAGGCTCGCCCGCCCATGCAGCACGTGATCGTCACCGGCCGTGCTGCCAAGCCTGAGATGATCGAACTGGCCGATACCGTGACCGAGATGGGCGTGCTCAAACACGCCTTCCAGGCCGGTATCCGCGCGCAGAAGGGCGTGGAACTGTGAGTCAATCGCGCCACTGCCCCGCCGTGTTGATCGCGGCACCGGCCTCTGGCCAGGGCAAGACCACCGTCACTGCTGCTCTGGCCCGCCTGCACCGCAACCTCGGGCGCAAAGTGCGGGTGTTCAAGTGTGGGCCCGACTTTCTTGACCCGATGATTCTCGAGCGGGCCAGCGGCGCGCCGGTTTACCAGCTGGACTTGTGGATGATCGGTGCCGAGGAAAGCCGCCGCCTGCTGTGGGAAGCCGCCGGCGAGGCTGACCTGATCCTGATCGAAGGGGTGATGGGGCTGTTCGACGGCACCCCGTCCAGCGCCGACCTGGCGCGCCATTTCGGCGTGCCGGTGCTGGCGGTGATCGACGGCACGGCCATGGCCCAGACCTTCGGCGCCCTGGCCCTGGGCCTGGCGCGTTACCAGGCCGACCTGCCGTTCGCCGGCGTATTGGCCAATCGGGTGGGCAGCCTGCGCCATGCGCAATTGCTCGAAGGCAGCCTGACCGAAGGCCTGCGCTGGTATGGCGGCTTGTCCCGCGAGCGCGGCATCGAGTTGCCCAGTCGTCATCTTGGGCTGGTCCAGGCCAGTGAGCTGAACGACCTGGATGCCCGGCTTGACGCCGCAGCCGAGGCGCTTGGCGCCAGCTGCGATGCCGCCATGCCACCGCCAGTGACCTTTACCGGCCCCGAGCCGCAGGCGCGTGCTGCCTCGCTGGACGGTGTACGTATTGGTGTGGCGCGGGACGAAGCGTTCGCGTTCACCTATGGCGCCAACCTTGAGCTGCTGCGCAGCCTTGGGGCGCAGCTGGAATTCTTCTCGCCGCTGCATGACCGTGAACTGCCGGCGGTGGACAGCCTGTACCTCCCGGGTGGCTATCCCGAACTGCATCACCACGCTCTGGCCGCCAATGCGCCAATGAGCGAGGCAATTCGTGCTCATCATGCTCAGGGCAAACCGTTGCTGGCGGAGTGTGGCGGCATGCTGTACCTGCTCGATGCCCTGACCGACGTGGCCGGCGAGCGTGCCGAACTGCTCGGCCTGCTGCCGGGCGAGGCGACCATGCAGAAACGCCTGGCGGCCCTGGCCTTGCAAGCGGTGGAACTGCCGGAAGGCACCCTGCGCGGTCACACCTATCACCACTCGCTGACCAGCACCGCGCTGGAGCCGATCGCCCGTGGCCTCAGCCCCAACGGCGGGCGGGGCAACGAAGCGGTGTATCGTCTGGGTCGGTTGACCGCCTCTTACGTGCACTTCTACTTCCCCTCCAACCCGGATGCGGCGGCGGCGCTGTTGCGACCATGAACGAACACGCTTACAGCGACGCCGAGCGCGCCGCGATTTACCGGGCCATCGGTGAGCGCCGTGACATGCGCCATTTCGCCGGGGGCCAGGTGGCGCCAGAGCTGCTGGCGCGCCTGCTGGCTGCCGCACACCAGGCACCCAGCGTCGGCCTGATGCAGCCCTGGCGTTTCATCCGCATCACCCAGCGTGACTTGCGCACCCGCATCCAGGCCTTGGTAGAGGCGGAGCGGCTGCGCACTGCCGAGGCATTGGGCGAGCGAGCGGATGACTTCATGAAGCTGAAGGTAGAAGGCATCAACGACTGTGCCGAGCTGCTGGTAGCGGCGTTGATGGACAACCGCGAGCCGCACATCTTCGGCCGTCGCACCCTGCCGGAGATGGACCTGGCCTCGCTGGCCTGCGCCATCCAGAACCTGTGGCTGGCAGCCCGTGGCGAAGGGCTGGGCATGGGCTGGGTGTCGCTGTTCGACCCCTTGGCGCTGGCGGCACTGCTGGGCATGCCTGAAGGGGCCAAACCGGTGGCGGTGCTGTGCCTGGGGCCGGTGACCGAATTTTACCCGGCGCCCATGCTGGTGCTGGAAAACTGGGCCGAAGAACGGCCCTTGAGTGACATGCTGTACGAAAACCAATGGGGAGAGCGCCAATGAGCGTGGCCTTGCTGACCATGGCCGGGGTGGCGCTGGATGCCTTGCTGGGCGAACCGCAGCGGCGCCACCCGCTGGTGGCCTTCGGCAATATGGCCGGTAACCTGGAGCGCCGCCTGAATGCAGGTGGACGCGGCTGGCGCAGCCACGGCGTGAGTGCCTGGTTTCTGGCGGTGGTGCCGCTGACCCTGGTGGCGCTGATCCTGTCCTGGCTGCCTTACATCGGCTGGCTGGTGGATGTGCTGGCGCTGTACTGCGCCCTGGGCTTGCGCAGCTTGGGTGAACATGTGCTGCCGGTGGCCAACGCCTTGCGCCAGGGTGACTTGCAAGAAGCGCGGCGCCGTGTCGGCTACCTGGTCAGCCGCGAAACCCGCGAGCTGGACGAGCCCGCCGTGGCCCGGGCGGCCACCGAGTCGGTGCTGGAAAATGGCAGTGACGCAGTGTTCGCCGCGCTGTTCTGGTTTGTGCTGGCCGGCGCGCCGGGTGTGGTGCTGTATCGCCTGAGCAACACCCTGGATGCCATGTGGGGGTATCGCAACGAGCGCTTCGAGCGCTTCGGCTGGTGTGCGGCGCGTATTGATGACGTGCTCAACTATATTCCCGCAAGGCTGGTGGCGCTGACCTACGCACTGCTGGGCAAAACCCGCCTGGCCCTGGCGTGCTGGCGCAAGCAGGGCCCGCTGTGGGACAGCCCCAACGCCGGGCCCGTAATGGCCGCCGGTGCCGGTGCACTCGGGGTCGAGCTGGGCGGCCCGGCTGTTTACCACGGCGAGCTGCATGAGCGGCCACGCCTGGGTGACGGGCCGATGGCTGACGCCGATGCCATCGAACGTGGCTGGAGCCTGGTGCAGCGCGGCGTGTGGCTGTGGCTGTTGTTGATCTGCCTGGGGGCTTACATCAATGCTTGAACACGGTGGCCGCCTGCTGCGTGCAGTGCAGCAATACAGTATCCCTCGCGAGCAGTGGCTCGACCTGTCCAGCGGCATTGCGCCCTGGCCATTCCCGATCCCGCCGATACCTACAGATGCCTGGGCTCGCCTGCCGGAAACTGACGACGGCCTTGAGGCGGCGGCACGCACCTATTACGGCGCCCACCAGCTGCTGCCGGTGGCCGGCTCTCAAGCGGCAATCCAGGCTTTGCCGCTGCTGCGTGCGGCCGGGCGGATAGGGGTGCTGTCGCCGTGCTATGCCGAGCACCCGTATGCCTGGCAAAGGGCGGGGCATCAACTGGTTGAGCTGGCCGAGGCGCAGGTCGATGCCACGCTCGACAGCCTCGACGTGCTGGTGCTGGTCAACCCCAACAACCCGACCGGGCAGCGCGTGCCGCGCGAGCGCCTGCTGGGCTGGCATGCACGCCTGGCTGCCCGCGGTGGCTGGCTGGTGGTCGACGAAGCGTTCATGGACAACTCCCCGGCGGATGGCGTGGTCGATTGCGCCGAGCGCCCGGGGTTGATCGTGCTACGTTCGTTCGGCAAATTCTTTGGGCTGGCCGGGGTACGCCTGGGCTTCGTCGCCGCCGAGCGCAGCCTGTTGTTGCGCCTGGCCGAGCTGCTTGGCCCGTGGACGGTCAACGGCCCAACCCGGGTGCTGGCCCAGGCCAGCCTGGCCGACAAGCCCGCCCAGCGCGTGCAGATCGAACGTTGCGCTGCCGCCAGCCAACGGTTGGCAACAGTGCTGTCCAGCACGGGCCTTGCACCCAGCGGTGGCTGTGATCTGTTCCAGTACGTGCGCAGCGAGCGCGCCGCGCAGTTGCATGGCTTTCTTGCCCGTCGCGGCATCCTGGTGCGCTTGTTCGAGCACCCACCGGCCGTGCGCCTTGGGCTGCCCGAATGCGCAGGGGACGAACAGCGCCTGGCCCAGGCCCTGGCGGACTACCAAAAGGAATCGGCATGACCACCCTCATGGTGCAAGGCACCACCTCCGACGCCGGCAAAAGCACGCTGGTGACTGCCCTGTGCCGCTGGCTGCTGCGCCAAGGCGTTGGCGTGGTGCCGTTCAAACCACAGAACATGGCGCTGAACAGCGCAGTGACTGCCGACGGCGGTGAAATTGGCCGCGCCCAGGCGGTTCAGGCGCAGGCTTGCCGGCTGCCACCCCACACCGATATGAACCCCGTGTTGCTGAAACCCAACAGCGATACCGGCGCCCAGGTGATCATCCACGGGCGTGCGGTCACCAGCATGAACGCGGTGGCTTACCACGATTACAAAGCCATCGCCATGCAGGCGGTGCTGGCTTCGCACCAGCGCCTGAGTGCCGCGTACCCGGTGGTCATGGTCGAGGGCGCGGGCTCGCCGGCAGAGATCAACTTGCGCGCCGGCGACATCGCCAACATGGGCTTTGCCGAGGCGGTGGACTGCCCGGTGATCCTGGTTGCCGACATCAACCGCGGCGGCGTGTTCGCCCACCTGGTGGGCACGCTGGAATTGCTGTCGCCCAGTGAACAGGCGCGGGTCAAAGGCTTTGTCATCAACCGCTTCCGTGGCGATATCGCCTTGTTGCAGCCGGGGCTGGACTGGCTGGAGCAACGTACCGGCAAGCCGGTGCTGGGCGTGCTGCCTTACGTCACCGACCTGCACCTTGAGGCCGAAGACGGCATCGATGTGCGCCAAGGCGCCAAAAGCGAGCGCGTGCTCAAGGTGATCGTCCCGGTATTGCCGCGCATCAGTAACCACACCGACTTCGACCCGTTGCGCCTGCACCCGCAGGTGGACCTGCAGTTCATTGGCCCTGGCCAGCCGATCCCGGCTGCCGACCTGATCATCCTGCCAGGCTCCAAAAGCGTGCGCGGTGACCTGGCACAGCTGCGCGAGCGCGGTTGGGACAAGGCCATCGAGCGGCACCTGCGCTACGGTGGCAAGTTGATCGGGATCTGCGGTGGCCTGCAGATGCTTGGCCGCGAAGTGCATGACCCGCTGGGCCTTGAAGGGGCTGCCGGTTCAAGCCCGGGGCTTGGCCTGCTCGATTACGCCACGGTGCTCGAAGCCGAGAAGCAACTGCGCAACGTTGCCGGGGCATTGAACCTTGAAGCGGTACCGGTTGCCGGCTATGAAATTCACGCTGGCGTCACCACCGGCCCTGCCCTGGAGCAGCCCGCCGTGCAGCTTGCCGATGGCCGCTGTGATGGCGCGGTCAGTGCCGATGGCCAGATTCTTGCCACCTACCTGCACGGCCTGTTCGAAGGCAGCCAGTCGTGTGCTGCGCTGCTGCGCTGGGCTGGCCTGGAGGATGTGCAGAGCATCGATTACGAAGCCTTGCGCGAACGCGACATCGAGCGCCTGGCCGACCTGGTGGAAAAACACCTGGACACCGCGCACCTGCGCCAACTGTGTGGGGTGGCCTGACATGCACAGCCTGATCCTCGGTGGCGCCCGCTCCGGCAAGAGCCGCCTGGCCGAACAACTGGCCAGCGCCAGTGGCCAGCCCGTGACCTACATCGCCACCAGCCAGCCGCTGGATGGTGAAATGAACGAACGCGTGTCGCTGCACCGCCAGCGCCGTCCCGCTGACTGGGGGCTGATCGAAGAACCGCTGGCCCTGGCCGCAGTACTGCGCGCCGAAGCGGCCGAAGGGCGTTGCTTGCTGGTGGACTGCCTGACGTTGTGGCTGACCAACCTGCTGATGCTCGAAGACGACCAACGCCTGGCCGAGGAGCGTGACGCCCTGCTGGCCTGCCTGGAGCAGTTGCCTGGCACCCTCATTCTGGTCAGCAACGAAACCGGCCTGGGCGTGGTGCCCATGGGCGAACTGACCCGCCGCTATGTCGATTTGGCCGGCTGGCTGCACCAGGCCGTGGCCGAACGCTGCCAGCGCGTGGTGCTGACTGTGGCCGGCCTGCCCTTAATGCTCAAAGGACCTGCACTATGACTCAAGCCTGGTGGCGTGACGCCTGCCAACCCCTCGATATCGCTGCCATGGACCAGGCCCGCGCCCGTCAGCAACAGCTGACCAAACCTGCCGGTTCACTCGGCCAGCTGGAAGGCCTGGCCATTCAGCTGGCGGGCCTGCAAGGGCGTGAGCGGCCAACCCTGGACCAGGTTGCCATCAGCATTTTTGCCGGTGACCACGGTGTGGTCGAAGAAGGTATCTCGGCCTACCCCCAGGCGGTGACCGGGCAGATGCTGCGCAACTTCGTCGGCGGTGGTGCGGCTATCAGCGTGTTGGCGGGCGAGCTGAAGGCCAGCCTTGAGGTGGTCGATCTGGGCACCATCGACTCTCATCTGGAACTGCCTGGTGTGCGCCATCTGCGCCTGGGTGCCGGCACGGCCAACTTCGCCCGTCAGCCAGCGATGACCGAGGCGCAGTCGCAAGCTGCCTTGCAGGCAGGCCGTGACAGTGCATTGCGCGCCGCCGAACAGGGCGCGCAGCTGTTCATCGGCGGCGAGATGGGTATTGGCAACACCACGGCCGCCGCTGCCTTGGCCAGCGTCCTCTTGGGCTGCCCGCCTGCTGAGTTGAGCGGCCCGGGCACCGGCCTGGACAACGCGGGTGTGCAGCACAAGGCCGAGGTCATCGAGCGGGCGCTGAGCCTGCACGGCCTGCAGGCCGCAGACCCATTGCAGGCACTGGGTTGTGTTGGCGGCTTTGAGATCGCTGCCTTGGCCGGCGCCTACATCGGCTGCGCACAGGCAGGGGTCGCAGTGCTGGTGGACGGCTTCATTTGCAGTGTTGCCGCCCTGGCGGCGGTGCGCCTCAATCCGCAGTGCCGGGCATGGTTGCTGTTTGCCCATCAAGGCGCGGAGCCTGGGCACAAGGCTTTGCTGGAGGCATTGCAGGCAGAGCCGCTATTGGCGCTGGGCCTGCGCCTGGGTGAGGGCAGTGGCGCTGCGCTGGCCGTGCCGCTGTTGCGCCTGGCCTGTGCGCTGCACGGGCAGATGGCGACCTTTGCCGAAGCCGCTGTGGCGGACCGCCCGGCATGATCCTCGACCTGCTGCGCCACGGCGAAACAGAACAGGGCGGCCTGCGCGGCAGCCTCGATGATGCCCTCACTGACAAGGGCTGGGCGCAGATGCGCAGCGCCGTGGCCGAAGCCGGCCCGTGGCAGGTGCTGATCAGTTCGCCGTTGCAGCGTTGTGCGCGGTTTGCCGACGAACTGGGTGGGCGGCTTGGTTTGCCCGTGCAGCGTGAAGCAGGTTTGCAAGAGCTGCATTTCGGCGACTGGGAAGGCCGTAGCGCGGCGCAGATCATGGAAGACCAGGCGGATGCACTGGGGCGCTTCTGGGCGGACCCCTACGGCTACACCCCGCCCAATGGCGAACCGGTGCAGGCATTTGCCGAGCGGGTGCTGACCGCTGTCGAGGGTTTGAGCCGCCAGCATGCCGGCAAGCGGGTGCTGCTGGTCACCCATGGCGGTGTGATGCGATTGTTGCTGGCCCGGGCACGTGGCTTGCCGAAGGAGCAGCTCTTGCAGGTTGAAGTCGGGCATGGGGCGCTGGTGCGGCTGGTGATGGGGGACGACGGTCAACTGGCCGAGGATCACTGAAATGTTACCGTTCTGGATTGCCTTGCAGTTTCTCAGCAGCTTGCCGGTGAGCCTGCCGGGCATGCCGGCACCGCGCGAGCTGGGGCGTTCGCTGCTGTTCTACCCGCTGGTCGGGCTGTTGTTCGGGTTGCTGCTGTGGCTGGCCAGCGCCCTGCTGCAAGGTACGCCGGCGCCGTTGCATGCTGCTTTGCTGCTGACGTTGTGGGTAGTGCTCAGTGGCGCCTTGCACCTGGATGGCCTGGCCGACAGCGCTGATGCGTGGCTAGGCGGCTTCGGTGATCGGGAGCGTACCCTGCAGATCATGAAAGACCCGCGTAGCGGGCCGATTGCCGTTGTCACTCTGGTGCTGGTGCTGCTGCTCAAGTTCTGTGCCCTGTGGGTACTGGTAGAGCAGGGCATCGGCGTGCAGTTGCTGTTGGCTCCCCTGATCGGGCGGGCGGCCATGTTGGGCCTGTTCCTCTGTACACCTTATGTGCGGCCCGGCGGGTTGGGCCAAGCTCTAGCCGAGCATTTGCCCCGGCGCACAGCCGGTTGGGTGCTGCTGGGCAGTGCGTTTTTCTGTCTGGTCTTGGGTGGATGGGGCGTGGCGCTGGCGCTGGCGGTGTTTGCCTGGTTGCGGCATCTGATGTGCCGGCGCCTTGGTGGGACCACCGGTGATACCGCTGGTGCGTTGCTGGAGTTGCTGGAACTAAGCGTCGTGCTTGGATTGGCGCTTGGCCTTTGATGTCAGTCCAAATCCCAAAGCATGCGCGCATTCTGTGGCGCAGCCGTGAAACCTCTTGCAACACTCATGACGCGGGTATATACACGTATCCATGCTGACCAGTGAATGCATCTGCACCCATTTGCGTCGTGCCGCCCGTGGGGTGAGCCGGCATTACGACGAAGCCCTTGCCGGCTTCGGGGTCAATGTCGCGCAGTTTTCCCTGCTAAGGCACCTGCAACGGCTCGACCGCCCCAGTATCACCACCCTGGCCGAGGCCATGGGCCTGGAGCGCAGTACCTTGGGCCGCAACCTGCGGGTGCTGGAGGCCCAAGGGCTGGTGGTACTGGCCGATGGCAACGACCAGCGCAACCGCGTGGTGCTGTTGACCGAGGCCGGTACAAAACTGCTGCGTGCGGCGCATCCGGCCTGGGAACAAGCGCAGGTTGAGCTGGTGGAGCGATTGGGTGAAGGGCAGCGCGATGAGCTGGTGCGTTTGCTGGGCCAGCTGGCCTGAATTGATACGACTATAAGCGGGTATATACCCGCAAAAACCTTGCGATGTGCTGGAGATAACGACAATGACTTCGGTGTGGCGAACCAGCGGGTGGGTATTGGTGGGGGCGGCTTTGATCCTTGCGCTGTCCTTGGGTGTGCGGCACGGCTTTGGCCTGTTTCTGGCACCGATGAGCGCCGATTTTGGCTGGGGGCGTGAGGTGTTCGCCTTTGCCATTGCCTTGCAGAACCTGATCTGGGGGCTGGCGCAACCGTTCGCCGGTGCCTTGGCCGACCGTATGGGGGCGGCACGGGTGGTGATCATTGGCGGCATTCTTTACGCCGTCGGCTTGATCTTCATGGGCATGGCAGACTCTGCCTGGTCGTTGTCGCTCAGTGCCGGCTTGCTGATCGGCATCGGCCTGTCCGGCACGTCGTTTTCGGTCATCCTCGGTGTGGTCGGGCGTGCGGTGCCGGCAGAGAAGCGCAGCATGGCCATGGGCATTGCCAGCGCCGCCGGTTCGTTTGGCCAGTTCGCCATGCTGCCGGGCACCCTTGGCCTGATCCAGTGGCTGGGTTGGTCGGCCGCGTTGCTGGTGCTGGGGCTGATGGTGGCGTTTATCGTGCCCTTCGTCGGCCTACTGCGCGACCGCCCGCTGCCCAGTCATGGCGCCGACCAGACCTTGGGGCAGGCACTGCGCGAGGCGTGTTCGCATTCCGGTTTCTGGTTGCTGGCACTGGGCTTTTTCGTGTGTGGTTTCCAGGTAGTGTTCATTGGCGTGCATCTGCCGGCCTATCTGGTTGACCAGCACCTGGCTGCGAGCACCGGTACCACGGTGCTGGCGTTGGTCGGCCTGTTCAATATCGTGGGCACTTTCACGGCTGGCTGGCTGGGTGGTCGCATGTCCAAGCCGCGCCTGCTGACCGGGTTGTACCTGCTGCGTGCGGTGGTGATCGTGCTGTTCATCTGGGCGCCGGTGAGCGAGTTCAGCGCCTACCTGTTCGGCATCGCCATGGGCCTGTTGTGGTTGTCCACGGTGCCGCTGACCAATGGCACCGTGGCTACGCTGTTCGGGGTGCGTAACCTGTCGATGCTCGGCGGTATCGTTTTCCTGTTCCACCAGTTGGGTGCCTTCCTGGGTGGCTGGTTGGGCGGGGTGGTCTATGACCGCACCGGCAGCTACGACCTGGTCTGGCAGATTTCCATCCTGCTCAGCCTGTTGGCTGCCGCGCTGAACTGGCCGGTGCGCGAACGCCCGGTCGCCCGCCTGCAGGCCCAGGCCGCATGAACCGCTACCTGACTCGCGGGTTGCTGGCCCTTGGCGCGCTGGTGCTGCTGGCGCTGGCGTGGTGGGGCTGGCACAAGGGCGGGATGGCGTTGATGCAACTGGGCATGGGTGTTTGTTAGGCGCTACCCTGCAAGCTCAAGGATTGCCTGCTAGGAGAAACGAATCATGCGTGCTCATTGGTTGACAGTGCCGTTGTTGGCCGTGCTTGCCAGCACATCGAGCTGGGCTGCTGATTGCCCGGCGTTGTTGCAGGGTAGCTTGCCGGAATTGCGTGGCAAGGGGCAGGTCGACCTGTGCCAGCGCTTTGCCGGGAAGCCGTTGGTGGTGGTCAATACGGCCAGTTATTGTGGTTTTGCTCCGCAGTTCGAGGGGCTTGAGTCGACGTACAAGGAGTATCACGGGCAAGGCCTGGAGATGCTTGGTGTGCCGTCTAATGATTTCAAGCAGGAAGATGCTGACAGTGCGCAGACTGCCAAGGTTTGCTATGCCAACTATGGCGTTACCTTCACCATGACCAAGACGCAGGCGGTGCGGGGCAAGGATGCGATACCGCTGTTCGCTGAGCTGGCTAGCCAGAGCAGTGCGCCCAAGTGGAATTTCTACAAGTATGTTGTGGATCGTAAGGGCAAGGTGATTGGTAATTTCTCCAGCCTGACGAAGCCGGATGATCCGGAGTTTCGTGCGGCCATTGAGAAGGCTATCGCCTCGCACCAGTGAACCGTTTGAAAAGCTTAAGCTTGGGTTTTGATGTAGCGAAAGCTCTCATTTGCGGTGGTGACGCTTACTCACCTTTTCGCCCTTACGGCGAGTCACTTTTTGGCAAACGCCCCAAAAAGTAACCAAAAAAGGCTGCGCTCCCGTCATCCGGCCCCTACGCTGCGCTCCGGGGTTCCCTCACTCCGGCCTTGCTCCCGGGAGGACCGCGCTGCAGGCCCCATCCTGGGGCCCAGCGCTTGACGGGCATCCATGCCCGTCACCTCCCTCCGCAAGACCTGCGTTCAGCCTCCTGAAGTCGCGAAGATCAAGATCAAGATCAAGATCAAGATCAAGATCAAGATCAAGATCAAGATCAAGATCAAGATCAAGATCAAGATCAACGGCAACGGTGGGGCTGTGGTGGGCTAATTCACTTTGCGTGTACGGTAATGGCCACCAACCTGACCACCACCGGCCTCACCATCAACACACACACGAAGGCCACTGGCATCGCCAGTTGATAGGCCTTCAGCACGTTGCTCAGGTACTCCGGGGTCACCCCTGCATTCGCCGCCGTGATCACGAAGCACATCAATAGCGCCATGATCGACGACATGAAAAAAGCAAAAACGTAAGGCGTGGCACCTGGGTGCAATTTTCTTCGGCTGCGCGACTGGGACAGGTTGCTCATGCGAACTCCTGAAAGTTGAGTGGAGGCGCAGGTTAGCAACCCAGTCTGTCGCAGCTGTAGACCCGGCATACTGAGTTCTTTATAAAGAGATTCTTACGAATCCAGAGCTCTACCATGGACTTGCTCAACGCCATCCGCAGCTTCATCAAGGTGGTCGAGGCCGGCAGCATCGCCGCCGGCGCCCGTAACCTGGGCCTTAGCCCGGCAGCGGTCAGCCAGAACCTGGCACGGCTGGAGGGCCACCTGCAGGTGCGCCTGCTCAGTCGTACCACCCGCAGCATGGCGCTGACGCCGGCAGGTACTCAGTATTACGAGCGCGTCCGGCATATCGAGCGTGACCTGGCTCTGGCCGAGCAAGCCGTCACTACGCCAGACAGTGAACCGCAGGGGCGGCTTTGCATTGCCTCCACATCCGCTTTTGGCCGCCACGTGCTGGCGCCACTCATACCCGCTTTCAGCGCCCGCTACCCACTGCTTTCGATAGAGTTGGTAACGACTGATCGCCGGGTTAACCACGCCCGTGAAGACGTCGACGTGAGCTTGCGCATCGCCCCGCAACTGGAAGACCAGCTGTTGGCCCGGCACATCGCCCGTATCCCGTTTGTTTGCTGTGCCTCGCCCGGGTACTTGCACAGCGCGGGGTTGCCGGCCTCGCCCGAGGCATTGCGCGATCACCGTTGTCTGGTGTTCCGCTACCCGGTGGATGGGCGGTTTCTGCGCTGGGGGTTTATGCGCGATGGGCTGCGCTTTGAGGCGGAGTTCGGCAGCGTGTTGATCAGCGACGACATTGACGCGCTGACCCAGATGGCGCTGCACGATGGCGGCATCACTCGCCTGGCCGAGTTCATTGTGCGACCGCACCTGGCTAGCGGTGCGCTGGTGCCGTTGTTCGAGTACAGCGACAGTGGCCAGGCCTATGCCCAGACCGAACCGATGGATATCTACCTGTGCCTGGCCGACCGTTTCGCCATGACCGCGAAAGTGCGTGTGTTCATGGAGTATCTACGGGAATGCCTGGGGGAAAGTTGGCAGGTACAAGTATGAAAAAACCGCCACGAGGGCGGTTTTTCGGGGGTACGTACGAATCAGAAACGGTAGGTGAGGGATGCACCGATACCGTGAGCGCTGTTCTCGTACTTGGCCTGGTAGCTGCCTTTGGTTGCGCTGACCTGATTGACCTTGGTGTCCTCTTCCCACAGGTAGGAGTAGGCCACGTCGATGGTCATGTCGTCGCTCGGGCTCCAGCCGGCACCCAGGCTGAACACCTTGCGGTCGCCAGTCGGGATGCGTGGCGAACGGTCGTGGTTGTTGGTCGGCGATTGGTCGACGGTGAAGCCGGTGCGCAGCACCCACTCCTTGTTGACCTTGTACGACGCGCCAATGGCGTGCGCCCAGGTGTCGTGCCAGTTCTGGTCTTCCTTGATGGTTTCGAACGCAGAACCTACCAGCGGCCCGGGTACATCGTTCTGTACGGTGATGTCTTTCAGGCGGCTCCAGCGCGTCCAGGTGCTACCTGCGTACAAGGTCCACTGATCGTCAAGCTCATGAGTGACCGAGAAGTCGACCGACTCTGGGGTCTTGATCTTCAGGGTGGCGTCGAACTTGTTGCCGTTGAACGGCCCGATCAGCGGGGTGCTGACACGAGTCTTGCCCTCAAGCTTGTAGTCGACCATCGAGTGGTAGGTCAGGCCGAGGCGGGTGCTGTCGGTGGCCTGAACCAGGATACCGATGTTGTAACCCACGGCGGTATCGTCGCCCTTGATCTTCACTTCGCCGTCGTTGCGGCCCGGGGTGAACGGGTTGATCAGGCTTGAGCCCAGTTCGCCCTTGATGCGGTTGATGGTCGGGCCGAAACCGATCGAGACTTTGTCGTTGAATGCGTAGCTGACAGTAGGCTGGAAGGTCACCACTTCAACGTGGCTCTTCTTGCCCCAGTAGCGTGCAGCGTCATCGCTGCCGTAGTCGGTCACCAGGCCGAACGGTACGTAGACACCGAAGCCGACGCTCCAGTGGTCGTCGATCGGCTTGACGTAGTAACCCATGGGTACGCCAACCAAAGGCACCATGTCACCATCGGTTTCCCCCCCGAGGTTGCTGCCCCGGCCCGAGATGTCGGACTTGGCGATGACGGCGGCGCCGCCCACGGTAACTTGTTCGCGTTTGAGGCGGGACATGCCGGCCGGGTTGCCAAACACGGTGCTGGCATCTTCGGCAGAAGAAGAACGTCCCGCGAAACCTGTCCCCATGCTACTGATGCTTTGCTCGTTGAGCGCGAAGCCCGCAGCGAGCAGTTGGCTTGATGCCAGCGCGACAGTGACGGCGAGGGAGGTTTTGAGCATTACTTTTTTCATTATTAGAAAACTCCTTGGGATCTCCGGGGCGAAAAGCTACCAACAAATCACGCGCCGCGCCATAGCCTCAATCGCAGGAGTTAGAGCGGTTTTGTAGGACAATCCGACCAAAATTCCCTTTTTTCCGGTTTTGTTGTAGGACGCGTCTTAAGATGCCTGTGGCAATTTCTGATCTATGCAGGTATGCCAGGCTTGGGTGAAGTCGCGAAGGCGACCTTGCGGGTTGAAAATCTGTCGCCAGATCCGCGCCAGTGCCAATAAATCGTCAGCAGCAGGCAGGAGGGTTGCCTGCTCTTCGACCAGCATCCAGGCAATGGCGGTGGAATAGCGCAGGTTAACGGTGAGCTCCAGATGAGGACCACCGAGGAAGGCGTGTTGACTGGCAAGGCCGCGTACAAGGCTGGCCAGGTCCGGGTCGCGGGCCAGGTAATCGTCCCAGAGCGCCTGGTGACGGTGTTCACCGATGCGGTAAAGGCCATGCCCCCGACGGTCGTGCAAAGCCGACCCGAGTGCCGATTGGCTGGCGGCGATACCCAGCAATAAAGCTTCCGCGCTGGCACAGTGGCGGTTCAGGTAAACCAGAGTGGGGCGGATCACATACTGACACAATTCATTCGCCGCAATACCCATGATGCCCTCGAGCAATTAAGGGCCGGACGGGCGCTGGAGCTTGGCAGCTAGTGAATGATCAGGCCCGCCGGAAGCGGTAAGCACCGCTCGAGTTGAAGTGTAGTGTGATAATCGTGGTGTAAAGAGCTGTTTTTAAATCGATTGCTGCCTGACGTACCGGGCTATATGCCCGGAGGCAATTACGCCAAGAACGTTCAGGCAGGCTTGCGATGGCATGATTCAGCGCTTGAATGCTGCGGTATTCGCCACTCACGCAACGAGTGATTGGCGGGTCCGGGCGATGACCGCCTGCAGCGGCTCATTGCGGCTGTACTGTTCAGGGTACAGGCGCTCGGTGTGGCAGGCGACGCCGTGTTCGTCTACCAGGGTGAAGCTGAAGCTGCCCTTGCGTGGGGCAACGATAAGGCACTTCAACGGCGAGAAGGCCTGGGAAAGGGTGCCAATGGCAGCCTGAATCTGATGATGAGTTTGCATATTGTTGGAGGTTCCTGCTTTAAACACGGGGGATATGATCCGTGCATGATAGAAACGTTCCAGTGACGCCTTTATTAAGGGACGAACGAACCTGACTGGAACAGGGCAGCCAGAGGGAGCGCAATCAAAAGTGGGCGCTTGGGCTGACTGGTAGGTACTTCGGAAGGCAGGCAGCACGTCGGGGCCAAGGTTCTAGGCCGTCGGGTGGAATCCTGATCAATCTGTCGCGTGATTCGCGCTTGAGCAGCCTGGGGCTGGCGAGTGAATCATCGAAGGGGCCGGTCCTGCTTTCAGCAGCGCACGCTTGGGAAGCGTAGGTCTGCAAGGACGTTATGGCCTGAATTGACTTTCAGCTTGGTACTAACGAGGCGCACCTTACCGGAAATTCCGGTGCTTGGCAAGCGCTACGTTTGTTCAGGCTAGCCGCGCAGTATGGCGCGTATTTTCACCGCTGTGAAGAGGGGCAAACGGCGCGTATCCAGGCCGATGTGCCCGTTTCGTGCACTCAAATGAAGGATCGTGGTGCACTTGTTCACATTCGGGGCAGCGGGTGTAACAGGCTTGCAACACGCCGTAACAGTCTCGCCAATGACTTGACTAGGCGGTTAAGTCAATGAAAAAAAACACTATTTTTAGCTGGTGAAAAAAACGTCAGTTTGAGACGAAGCCCCAATTCACGGGGCTTTGCGGGGTGTGCGAGGGGGTTGTCCACCGAGTTATCCACAGGAACTGTGGATTGTCCCGGGCGCTTGCTCTAGAACGGGCGTGCCAGCAGTGCATTGAACTGTCCGACAATCGATATGCCCCGACAGACCGGTTGGTCATCCACACGAAAACGTCAAGAAAAGATCATTGAAATTTTTTGCAATTCTCCAGAAATCGACAGGTCAGGGCAGAAAAAAAAGAGTAGAGTGGCGCGCCTTTCGAGTTGCCAAACCTGTTGCTCATGAAGTTTCGCGGTAAATCCCTCGCCAGCCCTGCGGCACCGACGCCTCCTGCCAAACGCTTTTCCTTGAAAGTTGCCTTGTGGCTGCTCGACAGCCCGCGCCTGGGCGACAAACCCCAGGTCAAGCACCTGGCCGGGCGGCTGTTGAAGCAGCCGGCGCGTCAGGGCGTGGTGGTGGCACAGAGCCGCTTGGGGCAGATGCTGTGCCGCGATTGCGGCAATGCCCGTGACCGGCGTATTGGCCATGAGCTGCTGCGTCAGGCCGCCCGCGCCGGGGATCGTCGGGCACAGCTGGAGTACGCGCGGTTGTGCCAGCAGAACGAGCCGGAGCAGGCGCGCTACTGGCTGGAGCTGGCAGCGGGGCAGGGCTCGCAGGAAGCGCGGCGGCTGTTGCTGCAGTGGTTTCCTGGCTGAGCCTGGTGGCCTGTGCGGGCCTCTTCGCGGGCGCGCCCGCTCCCACAGGTATTGCGCTTAACCCGGAAAACGCACGATTCCTGTGGGAGCGGGCGTGCCCGCGAAGAGGCCCGCACAGGCAACACACCTGCCAGGCTGATAAGCTGCGCAGCATTCATTCGGGATCGTTCGGGGTAAGCATGGCAGTGGATCTGGCCAGTATTCTGCTGGGCTTGGTGGCAGGTGCTTTACCCTGTCTTTTTTGGGTCATGCAGGTGCAGCGCCGCCAAGGCGCACGGCAAGGCGAGCAGGCCTTGCTCGAAGAGCGCCTCAACGCAGCCCAACTGGCCCTGGCCGGCTTGCAGGCGCAGCTGGAAGCCAACCGCGACGAAGTGAGCGACCTCAGCGAAGCCAACGCCGTCAAGCAGGCCCAATTGGCCGCGCAAGGTCGTGAGCTGGAGCTACTGCAGATCGACCGCGACAACGCCCGTGATGCTGCCCACGCCTGGAGCCTGGAGCGGGCCAACCGTGAAGCCGAGCTGCGCCGTCTGGAGGCGCAGGCCGCGCGCCTGGAGGCCGAGCTGCGTGAGCAGCAAGAAAGCCATCAGCAGCGCCTGGAAGACCTGCAGGAGGCCCGCGACACCCTGCGTGCCCAGTTCGCCGACATGGCCACCAAAATCTTCGACGAGCGCGAGCAACGCTTCGCCCAGACCAGCCAGCAGCACTTGGGCCAGTTGCTTGACCCGCTCAAGGAACGCATTCAGTCCTTTGAAAAGCGTGTGGAAGAAAGCTACCAGCAGGAAGCCCGTGAACGCTTTTCCCTGGGCAAAGAGCTTGAGCGCCTTCAGCAACTCAACCTGCGCCTGTCCGATGAAGCCACCAACCTGACCCAAGCCCTTAAAGGCCAGAAAACCCAAGGCAACTGGGGCGAGCTGATCCTTGAACGGGTGCTGGAACACGCAGGCCTTGAAAAAGGCCGCGAATACCAGACCCAGGTCAGCCTCAAAAGTGCTGACGGCGAGCGTTTCCAGCCCGATGTGCTGATCATGCTGCCCGGCGACAAACAAGTGGTGGTGGATGCCAAGGTCAGCCTTACCGCGTACCAGCAGTTTGTCTCCAGCAACGACGAGGCTGCGCTCAAGCAGCACGTGCAGTCGCTGCGCAGCCACGTCAAAGGCTTGTCGAGCAAGGACTACAACCGCCTCGAAGGCCTGCACAGCCTGGATTTCGTGCTGCTGTTCGTGCCCATCGAAGCGGCCTTCTCTGCAGCCTTGCAGGCCGAGCCGAACCTGTTCCAGGAGGCTTTCGACCGGCAGATCGTGATCGTCAGCCCGACCACCTTGCTGGCTACGTTGCGCGTGATCGACAGCCTGTGGAAGCAGGAGCGCCAGGGGCAGAACGCCCGGGAAATTGCCGAGCGCGCCGGCTGGCTGTACGACAAGTTCGTGCTGTTCATCCAGGACCTTGACGAGTTGGGCAGCCGCCTGCAGCAGGTGGACAAGGCCTATGCAGCTGCCCGTAACAAGTTGTGCGAAGGGCGCGGCAACCTGGTCAGCCGCAGCGAACAGCTCAAGCTGCTGGGCGCCCGCGCCAGCAAGAGCCTGCCGGCTGACTTGCTGGAACGGGCGCTGTCCGATGAAGTGCCGGACGCCGCGGTTACTGAACCTGGCTCAGATGGCGATTGAGCAGCGCGCGCAAGGCTGCAGGCTTGACCGGTTTGGCCAGGTAATCCAGGCCTGACGCATGCACCATGGCGATGGTTTCCTTGCTGCCGTCGGCGCTGATCACCACGCCTGGCACCGGCTCACCCAGGCGCGCACGTAGCCAGCCCATCAGCCCGGTGCCGGTTTCGCCGTCATCCAGGTGGTAGTCCACCAATGCCAGGTGCGGGCGCATGCCCTTGGCCAGCAGGGCTTCGCATTCGGCCTGGTTGCGCGCGGTCCATACCTGGCAGCCCCAGCGGCTGAGCAGGCTGTTCATGCCAATCAGGATGCTGTCTTCGTTGTCCACGCACAGCACTTGCAGCCCGGCCAGTGGCTGGCCGCCCTGTTGCTCTGCAGGTGCGCTTGGCGCAGGCGCGGGCTGGCGGGCAATCGGCACGCTGACGCGGAACACCGTGCCTTTGCCCGGCCACGAGCGCACTTGCAGCGTGTGCCCCAGCACCCGGCACAGGCCGTCGGCAATCGCCAGGCCCAGGCCCAGGCCTTTTTCAGCGCGTGTCTGGTGGCTGTCCAGGCGCTTGAACTCCTGGAAGATCACTTGCAGCTTGTCGTCGGCGATGCCCGGGCCACGGTCCCACACCTCCAGCCACAGATGCTCGCCATGGCGGCGTGCGCCCAGCAGGATCGGGCTCTTGCCGTAGCGCAGGGCATTGGTGAGGAAGTTCTGCAGTACCCGGCGTAGCAGCTTCATGTCGCTGTCCACCCGCAGGCGGCTGCCACGCAGGCGGAACTCCAGGTTTTTCTCGGCCGCCAGTACCTTGAACTCGGCCCCCAGCGTGTCGAACAGTTCGTTGAGCGCGAAGGGCTTGGCGTCTGGGGTGATCTTGCCGTTTTCCAGGCGCGAGATGTCCAGCAGGTCGCTGATCAGCTCTTCGGCTGAGCGCAGCGAGCTGTCCATGTGTTGTACCAACTGCTGCGCTTCGTCGTTCATGCCCTCGGCCTGCTGCGACAGTGCGGCGGAGAACAGCCGAGCGGCGTTCAGTGGTTGCATCAGGTCGTGGCTTACCGCAGCCAGGAAGCGGGTCTTGGACTTGCTTACCGCTTCAGCCTGGCTCTTGGCTTCGGACAGTGCCTGGTTCAGTTGCGACAGTTCGTGGGTGCGCTCTGCCACCCGTTGCTCCAGGCCTTCGTTGGCATCGCGCAGGGCCTGCTCGGCCTCGCGAAACGGGGTGATGTCGGTGAAGCTCATGACGAAACCGCCACCCGGCATCGGGTTGCCGATCAGCTCGATCACCCGGCCATTGGGGAACAACCGCTCTGAAGAATGTGCGCGGCCTTGGCGCATCCAGTGCAGGCGCCGCGCCACATGCACCTGCGCTTCGCCCGGGCCGCACAGGCCACGCTCGGCGTTGTAGCGGATGATGTCGGCAATCGGCCGGCCCACGCTGATCAGCCCGTCGGGGTAGTTGAACAGCTCCAGGTAGCGACGGTTCCAGGCCACCAGGTGCAGGTTCTGGTCGACCACGCTGATGCCCTGGTTGATGTTCTCGATGGCGCCTTGCAGCAGCGCTCGGTTGAACTGCAGCACCTCGCTGGCTTCGTCGGCGATGCGTACCACGTCTTCCAGTTGCATGTCGCGGCCTTCGATGGCGGCCTTGACCACGGCGCGGGTCGACGAGGTGCCGAGCACCCCGGCCAGCAGGCGTTCGGTGTGCTCGATCCAGTCGCCGTCGGCGTTCTGGTTGGGATTGAAGCCCTTGCCCTGGCGGTAGGCGAAGCGGATGAAGCTTTGCCGGGCGCGTTCCTCGCCGACGAAACGCGAGGCCAGGGTCAGCAGGTCGTCGATCTGCACCGCCAGCAGCGGCTTGCTGCTGGGGCGGGCGCTGGTTTGCTGGCCGATGAAGCGGCCGGCCTGCCAGTGTTCGGAAACCCGTGTACGCGACAGCACCGAAACCCAGGCGAACAGGGTGAAGTTGCCCGCCAGCGACAGCACTACCCCTTGGGTCAGCGGGCTGATCGGCAGGCCCAGCGGGTTGCCGTGCAGCCACGCCAGGCCCGGGAACAGCTGCAGCGACCAGCCCAGGCTATGCGCGGCAATTGGCAGGACCAAGGTGTAGAACCACAGGAAGATACCTGCCGCCAGGCCGGCGAACACGCCGCGGCGGTTGGCCTGCTTCCAGTACAGCGCGCCGAGCATGGCCGGGGTGAGCTGGGTCACGGCGGCAAAGGCGATCTGGCCGATGGTCGCCAGGCTGGCGGTGGAGCCCAGCAGGCGGTAGCTGACGTAGGCCAGCAGCAGGATCACCACAATGGTTACCCGGCGCACCGAGAGCATCCAGTGGCGGAACGCCTCGAACGGCCGTTCGGCGTTGTTGCGGCGCAGCAGCCAGGGCAGCAGCATGTCGTTGGAGACCATGGTCGACAGCGCCACAGCCTCGACGATGACCATACCGGTGGCGGCTGAAGCGCCGCCAATGAACGCCAGCAGGGCCAGGCTCGGGTGCGCCTCGGCCAGTGGCAGGCTGATGACGAACGAGTCCGAGATCACCGTGCCCGGCAGCAGCATCTGCCCCGCCAGGGCAATCGGCACCACGAACAGCGCGGCCAGCGCCAGGTACATCGGAAACACCCAGCGCGCCAGGCGCATGTCCTGGGGTTCGATGTTCTCCACCACGGTGACGTGGAACTGCCGTGGCAGGCAGATGATCGCCATCATCGCGACGGCGGTTTGCACCACCATCGACGGCCAGTTGATGGTCTCTTGCCAATAGTCCTGCAAGTGGATCGACTGGCGCGCCTGGCTGAACAGGTCGTCGAAACCGTCATACAGGTTGAAGACGACGAAAATGCCCACGGCCAGGAAGGCCAGCAACTTGATCAGCGATTCGAAGGCAATGGCCAGGACCATGCCACGGTGGTGTTCGGTCACGTCCAGGCTGCGGGTGCCGAACACGATGGCGAACAGTGCCAGCACCAGTGACACCACCAGCGCGGTGTCCTGCACGCGGGTGCCTGTGGCATCCGCATTGGCCCCGATCAGCAGGTTGACGCCCAGCACGATGCCTTTGAGCTGCAGGGCAATGTACGGCAACACGCCGACCAGGCAGATCAGCGCCACCACCACCGCCAGGGTTTGCGACTTGCCGTAGCGTGCGGCGATGAAGTCGGCGATCGAGGTGATGTTCTGCTGCTTGCTGATCAGCACCATCTTCTGCAGCACCCACGGCGCGAACACCATCAGCAGCACCGGGCCCAGGTAGATCGGCAGGAATGCCCAAAGCTGTTCGGCGGCCTGGCCGACCGCACCGAAGAAGGTCCAGCTGGTGCAGTAAACGGCCAGCGACAGGCTGTACACCCAGGCACGCAGCTTCGGCGGCAACGGCGTGCTGCGGCGGTCGCCATAGAAGGCGATGGCGAACATGACGGCCATATAGGCCAGGGCGACCACGGCGATCAGCCCGCTGGACAACGACATGAAAACTCCGAAGCAAAAAAGATAACGCGGTCCCGATCAATCAGTCTGGCACGCAGGTGCCGTTACGTCAGCGCAGACGATGGTCGCAGTGGCAGGTGGTCGCAGGGTTCACCCTCAACCTCTGCGGGTACCCAATCCATAGAACACCCCTGCCAGTATCACCGACAACACCAGCAGGTAGAAGATAACCCCCGGCCACAGATGCACCAGGACAAACCCCACCATCACCGGCCCCAGCGCCGCCCCCAGGTTGGACAGGTTCTGCGCGCCGTAATACACCCCGCGCAAGTGCTCGGGCGCGATCAGGTCGATGAACATGTATTCGGCCGGGATCACGATGATCTCACCCAGAGTGAACACCAGCATCGCCAGGCACCACACCAGCACCGAGTCTGCCAGCGAAAAGCCCAGCAGCCCCGCGATAAAAAGAGCCATGCCGGCCAGCAGCCAGGGCATCAGGCGCTGGCGGCTGATACGCCGGCCAATCAGGTACTGCAGGGCAATCACCGTCACTGCGTTGGTGGTCACCAGGTAGCCAACCAGCCGCGCTGCCTCTGCCGGGCTGGTGGTCACCACCAGGTACTGCGACAAGTAGGCGGTGAACTGGCCGAACACGACTGCGCTCAGTACTCCGCCCAAGGTAAAGCACACCAGCCTGCGGTCACGTGCGAGCCCCAGCGCCACCTGAGCGAAATCGGCCGCAGGTTTTTCCAGCGTGCCGGCCTGCAGCCCGCGGTCGCCAAACCACCAGTAAACCAGGCACATGCCCAGGCCAAGCACTGCGGAGGCGATGAACGGCATGTGGTCATTCAGCTCCAGCATGGCCACGCCCAGCAACGGGCCGGTTCCATAGCCGACATTGCTGAGGGTGTACTTGATGGCAAACACCTCGGCCCGCTCTTCCACCGGCAGCAAAGCGCAGAAGCCTGCCTTGGCGGCGATGTCTACGACTGCAAGGGCCAGGTTGATCAACACCAGGCACAAAAAGAACAACAGCGCCGAGTCGCTGGCGACCGCGCCGACGAAGGCCAGGGCGAACAGCAGGGTACTGGCGCTGACCAGCGTGTGGCTGCGCAAGGTATCGACCAGGTGGCCGCCGTACAGGCTCAGCAGCGAGGCGATGATCAGCGCGCCACCGATCAGCAGGCCGATCTGGCTGATCGGCAGCTGAAAGTTGTCGGCCAGGTACACCACCAGATAGGGCAGGGTGAGGGCGCGGGCGACAGTCAGTGTGAAGGTGGTCAGCAGTAGCAGGCGTACGGTGTGAGGGTAGCGTTTCAGGGCGGCGAGCATTGCCACGTCCTTGTTGTTCTTGTAGCCAGGCTCAAGCATAAGCAATATCCAGATGCTTGCGCGATGCCTGTGAGATCCAGCGCTGGGCAAAGGGTTGGGCGAACTCCTACGGTTTGGCCGATGGGCTCAGGGCATCAGCTCAAAACTGGCCGTCTGCACGGCTTGCGAGTCCAGGCCGACCATCACGTCGAACCAACCGGGTTCTGTGACCCAGCGCAATTCGCGGTCAACGAAGCTGAGCGCGGAAGGGGGCAAATGAAGGGTCACTTCCTGTGTTTGTCCGGGGGCGAGGTAAAGCTTCTTGAAACCTTTTAATTCCTTCACGGGCCGGCTTACCGAGGCGCTACGGTCGCGAATGTACAGTTGCACGACCGTTTCCCCGGCGCGCAAACCTTCGTTGCGTACAGTCACCTGCACTTGCAAGCTTTGCCCCTGCAACAACCGGGCGCTCGACAACCGCGGCGCAGAAACACTGAAGTGCGTATAGCTCAAGCCGTAGCCGAAGGGGTAAAGCGGCGTATCGTCGATGTCGTAGTACCGTGAGCGGTAGGCAACCGGCTTTAGCGGGTCGAACGGCCGCCCTGTGTTGAGATGGTTGTAGTAGAGCGGGATCTGGCCGACGCTGCGCGCAAAGGTGACTGGTAGCTTGCCGGACGGGTTGTACTCGCCATAAAGCACATCGGCGATGGCATTGCCGCCTTCGCTGCCGCTGAACCAGGTCTCCAGCACGGCATCGGCCCATTGGCTTTCCTCGCTGATCGTCAGTGGCCGGCCATTCATCAGCACCAGTACCAGGGGCTTGCCGGTCGCCTTCAGGCTGCGCAGCAGGGCGCGTTGCTGTTCTGGCAGGTTCAGCTCGGTTCTGCTGGCGCCCTCGTGAGACATGCCGCGCGCTTCGCCCAGCGCCACTACCACGACATCCGCCTGACGCGCGGCGGCAACTGCTTCGGCGAGCATGCTTTCGGCTCGGCGTGGGTCAAAGTTGACCTGCTTGTCCCCAAGCAGAGCAAATGCCTGCGGGTTGTCGCTGATGTTTGCACCCTTTGCATAGAGCAGGCGTGCGTTGACGGCTTGGCCACTCTGCAGCCCTTGGCGCAGCGTCACTGCTTGCTCAGGTTTGCCATTGCCGTGCCAACTGCCAAGGATGTCCACGGCATTGTCAGCCAGCGGGCCGATAAGGGCGATGGTTGCATGCCGGCTCAGCGGGAGTGTCTGCTGATGGTTTTTCAGCAGTACCAGCGAGCGACGTGCCATGTCACGGGCCTGGGCACGGTGCAGGCGTTGATCCTCGTTGTCGGAGGTAGCCCTCAGGCGGCGATAGGGGTCGTCGAAAAGGCCTAGATCGTACTTGGTAGCCAGCACCTGCCGTACGGCGTTGTCGAGTTCCCGCTCCGTCACCTGCCCTTGCATGACCAGGCGTTGAAGGTCGCGGGCAAAGTAGCGGTCGCTCATGCTCAACTGCGTACCGGCTTTCAACGCGGCCTGCGCTGCTTGCTTGCCGTCCTCGGCTATACCGTGGGTAATCAGCTCCTCGACGGCGCCGTGGTCACTGATGACCAGGCCTTTGAACTGCCACTGCTGGCGCAGTATGTCGTGCAGCAGCCAGCCGTTGGCGGTTGCGGGAACACCGTTGAGGCTTGTTAGCGCCGTCATGACCGCACCCGCCCCGGCATCCACGGCGGCCTTGAAGGGCGGTAGGTAGTCCTGGACAAGGCGCGGTCCGCTCATGTCAGTGGTGTTGTAGTCACGGCCGCCTTCGACTGCGCCATAACCGGCAAAATGCTTGGCACAGGCCATCAGGCTGTCGCTTGCACCCAAGGTTGGCCCCTGCAGCGCATGTATCACGGTCTTGGCGAACTGCGACACAAGGTACGTGTCCTCGCCATAACCTTCCGAGATCCTGCCCCAACGAGGATCTCGGCTGATATCCAGCATGGGGGCAAAAGTCATGTCCAGGCCGGCGTCGGTGGCTTCAACCGCGGCTGCCCGCGCGCTTTTGCCGACAGCCTGCAAGTCCCAACTGGAGGCTTGGCCCAGGTTGATGGGGAATATTGTCCGTTGGCCGTGTACGACATCTCCTGCAAAAAACAGCGGGATGTGCAGGCGGCTACGCTGAGTCGCTGCATCCTGCAGCTCACGCAAGCTTGCCCTACTGGCACCGGGGGCTGTGAACATTGCACCGACCTGGCCATTTGCAAGGGTGTCGAGCATTGCCTGGGGGTTTGGCCCCGCGCCCGCATACTCCATGCGCAGTTGACCGATCTTTTCTTGCAGGGTCATCTGCGTCAGCAGCCGGTCGACAAACCCGTCCCTGGCAGCTTGCCCGCCGGTGGCAGCAGCGTTGCAGGCCATCAGCAACAGTGCCAGGGCTGCTGTGCACCACGCTGCGGTCATCTTCAGGCGGGCAGGTCGTTTTTCCATTCCATTGATTCGCGGTTGCTCAAACGCACAGAGTGGCGTCTGGACGAGGCCGCTCGCTACTGGTAGTTCTGTCAGTTGACCAAGACGATGTGGCTTTGTATGGCCCGCGCGCATTCTAATCAGGCAACTGCCATCCGTGGCTGAACCCAGGAACAAGGACGATGAGTCACTCCTCGCAATTCACCTTGCTCGGCAAGCGGCGCTTCCTGCCGTTTTTCATCACCCAGTCGCTGGGTGCCTTCAACGACAACCTGTTCAAGCAGTCGCTGATCCTGGCAATCCTGTTCAAGCTCAGCCTGGGCGACGGTGACCGGTCGATCTGGGTCAACCTGTGCGCCTTGCTGTTCATCCTGCCGTTCTTTCTGTTTTCGGCGCTGGGTGGGCAGTTTGGCGAGAAGTTCGCCAAGGACGCGTTGATCCGTGTGATCAAGCTGGCCGAAATCGCCATCATGGCGGTCGGCGCGCTTGGCTTCATCACCGACCACCTGGCATTGATGCTGGTCGCACTGTTCGGCATGGGTACCCATTCGGCGCTGTTCGGCCCGGTGAAGTACTCGATCCTGCCGCAGGCCTTGCGCGAGGAAGAACTGGTTGGCGGAAACGGGCTGGTGGAAACTGGCACTTTTCTCGCCATCCTCGCCGGCACCATCGGTGCCGGGGTGATGATGTCCGCCGACAGCTATGCCACGGTGGTGGCCGGTGGCATCGTCGGCACTGCGGTGCTTGGCTACCTGGCCAGCCGCTGGATCCCACGGGCTGCTGCCGCCGCACCCCACATGCCGCTGGACTGGAACATCTTCAAGCAGTCGTGGGCGATCCTGCGCATGGGGCTGGGGCAGCCGCCCGCCGTGTCGCGCTCGATCGTGGGCAACTCGTGGTTCTGGTTCGTCGGTGCCATCTACCTCACGCAGATCCCGGCTTACGCCAAGGACTGGCTGCACGGTGACGGCACGGTCGTTACCTTGGTTTTGACACTGTTCTCGGTGGGCATCGCCCTTGGCTCGCTGCTGTGCGAGCGCCTGAGCGGCCGCAAGGTGGAGATCGGCCTGGTGCCGTTCGGCTCGTTCGGCCTGACCCTGTTCGGCCTGCTGTGGTGGTGGCACTCCGGCGACGTGCCGGCGGCAGCTGCGCCGCACGACTGGCTGGCGCTGCTGGGCATGGGCCAGGCCTGGTGGATCCTGCTGTCGATTGTCGGTCTGGGCGTGTTCGGTGGTTTTTATATCGTGCCGCTGTATGCGCTGATCCAGGCGCGCACGGCCGAAGACCAGCGCGCCCGGGTGATCGCTGCCAACAACATCCTCAATGCCTTGTTCATGGTGGTGTCAGCGGTACTCACCATTATTCTGCTGGGCCTGGCCGAGTTGAGCATCCCGCAGTTGTTCCTGGTGGTGTCGCTGCTGAATATCGCGGTCAACGCCTACATCTTCAGGATCGTGCCCGAGTTCACCATGCGCTTCCTGATCTGGCTGCTCAGCCATTCGATGTACCGCGTGCAGCATCGCGACCTGGAACGCATCCCCGACCAGGGCGCGGCGCTTCTGGTGTGCAACCACGTGTCGTTCGTCGATGCACTGCTGCTGGGCGGGGCAATCCGCCGGCCGATCCGTTTTGTCATGTACTACAAGATCTACAACCTGCCAGTGCTCAACTTCGTGTTCCGCACCGCAGGCGCCATCCCGATTGCCGGGCGCAACGAAGACCTGGCCACTTACGAGCGGGCTTTTTCACGGATTGCCAAGTACCTGGCCGATGGCGAGCTGGTGTGCATCTTCCCGGAAGGCAAGCTGACCGGTGATGGCGAAATCGATGTGTTCAAGGGCGGGGTCAACCGCATCCTCGAAGAAACCCCGGTGCCGGTGATTCCGCTGGCCTTGCAGGGTTTGTGGGGCAGCTTCTTCAGCCGTGACCCGGCCAAGGGCTTCTTCAAGCGTTTGTGGTCGCGTGTGACGATCGTGGCGGGCGCCGCCATCCCGGTGGAGGCAGCGCAGCCTGAGCTGTTGCGCGAGCAGGTCAGCCGCCTGCGCGGTGACCTGCGCTAGCGGGGAGGGGTCAGCTGGCGCTGACTTTCAGGCCGATAAGGCCGCAGATGATCAGCGCCACACTGACCAGCCGCACCAGGGCCATGGACTCACCGAACAGGATGATGCCGGCGATGACGGTGCCGACTGCGCCAACACCGGTCCAGATGGCATAGGCGGTGCCCAGCGGCAGTTCTTTCATGGCCAGGCCCAACAGGCCCAGGCTGATGACCATGGCGCCGACCGTGAGAACGGTGGGAACCGGTTTGCTGAAGCCGTCGGTGTATTTCAGGCCTACGGCCCAGCCGACCTCGAACAGGCCGGCGAAGAACAGGATGATCCAGGACATAGGTGTGTCTCCATCGTTTGAATGATGGGGCCGTCCCCTGAGTGGTCACGCGGTGCGTCGTGAGGTCGTCCTCACAGTGGGCAATATAGTGCACACCCGCAGGTTTCAGGGCAAGCCTGTACCGGCCCTTTCGCGGGCGCGCCCGCTCCCACAGGGATCGCACAATATTCAGGCCTATGCAGATCCTGTGGGAGCGGGCGTGCCCGCGAAGAGGCCCGCACAGTCATCATCAATGCCTGGCGGGCTCCACTTCTTCAGCTTCCACCCCAGGCTCTTCCATCCGCCGGAACCATGTCGACAACAGCGCCCCGGAAATATTGTGCCAAACACTGAACAAGGCACTCGGCACTGCCGCCAGCGGCGAAAAGTGCGCGGCCGCCAACGCCGCCCCCAGCCCGGAGTTCTGCATGCCCACCTCCAGTGCCAGCGACTTGCGCTGGGCCAGCGGCAGCTTGCACAGTTTGCCGGTCAGGTACCCCAGCAAATAGCCGAAGCTGTTGTGCAGCATCACCACCGCCATGATCAGCAACCCCGACTCGGCGATTTTCGCCTGGCTGGCCGCCACCACCGCGCACACGATCATCACGATGCTCACCACCGACACCAGCGGCAACACCTGCACTGCCGCCTGCACCCGGGCACCCAGCAAGCGCTGGGCCAGCACACCAAGTACGATCGGCAGCATCACCAGCTGCAGGATCGACCAGAACATGTCCATGAAGGATACCGGCAACCAGGCCGATGCCAGGAACCAGATCAGCGCCGGAGTCAGAAGCGGGGCGAGCAGGGTAGTCACAGCGGCGATTGCCACTGCCAGTGCCAGGTCGCCCTTGGACAGCCACACCATCACATTCGACGCCGTTCCGCTCGGGCAGCAACCGACCAGGATCACGCCCACGGCAATTTCCGGCGGCAGATGGAACAGCTGGCACAGCAGCCAGGCCATGCCCGGCATGATCACGAAGTGCGCGACCACCCCCAGCATCACCCGCCAAGGCTGGCGGGCGAGGGCGGCGAAGTCGTCGAGCTTGAGGGTAAGGCCCATGCCGAACATCACCAGCCCCAGCAGCGGCACGATGGCGACTTTGAGGGCGATGAACCATTGCGGTTGCAGGAAGGCCAGTACGGCGAACACCAGCACCCACAAGGCGAAGGTGTTGCCGACGAAGCGGCTGAGGGCGGCGAGGGCACGCATGGGAAAATTCCTTTTCTTTTTATAGCTGTGTGATTTTTACTGGCCTCTTCGCGGGACAAGCCCGCTCCCACAGGTACGTCACAATGCCTGAGGGCTGTGCTGTACCTGTGGGAGCGGGCTTGTCCCGCGAAGAGGCCGGTACTGGCTGAAGTTGAGCATCAAGCCAGCACCTATCGTTCAAATTACATCAGACCCCTTGCGGAATCTCCTCCCCACCCAGCGCCTCGAACAGCACCGGCAGGAATTCGGCAAAGGTCATCATCATCAACTGGAAGCTGGCATCGAACTGCTGCGCCGCCTCATCACCACCATCCTGTTCAGCCTGCTCCTGCAGCAGCTCTTCGAACTTCAGGCGCTTGATCACCATCTTGTCGTCCAGAATGAACGACAACTTGTCCTGCCAGGCCAGGGCCAGCTGGGTGATCACCTTGCCAGTGCTCAGGTGCAGCTGGATTTCCTCGCCAGTCAGGTCCTGGCGCTTGCAACGCACGATGCCGCCGTCTTCGGCGGTGTCGCGCAGTTCGCACTCGTCCAGCACATAGAAACCTTCAGCGGCCTGCTGCGACTTGACCCAGTCGGTCATGGTCGCAACCGGGGCAATTTTCACGGTGGCCGGGCGCACCGGCAGCGAGCCCATCACTTCACGCAGGGTCGACAGCAGGTCTTCGGCACGCTTGGCGCTGGCCGAGTTGACCAGGATCACGCCCAGGCGCGGGGCAATGGCGGCGAAGATCATCGAGCGGCGGATGAACGCACGCGGCAGGAAGGCCTGGATGATCTCGTCCTTGATCTGGTCGCGTTCCTTTTTATAGACCTTGCGCATCTGCTCGGTCTCGATCTCTTCGACCTTTTCCTTGACCGCGTCGTTGACCACGCTACTGGGGAGGATGCGTTCTTCCTTGCGTGCAGCAATCAGCAGGTATTCGCCGCTGACATGCACCAGGGGAGCGTCTTCGCCTTTGCCGAACGGCGCGACGAAGCCATAGGTGGTCAGCTCCTGGCTGGCGCAGGGGCGGGCCGGCTTGCTGGCCAGGGCGGCTTCCAGCGCTTCAGCCTCGAACGGGACATCCTGGGTCAGGCGGTAGGTCAGCAGGTTCTTGAACCACATGAGGGGTAACTCTCCTTAATGCATAAGGCGGGCATTATTCTCCGAGCGGTGCTCTCAGGCCAACCCTGTCAGAGGGCCAGCAGTGGCTTATGCATAAAAGAAACACCCGGTAACGCTAGGTCTTTGAAAGGCATGAGGTTTTTTTTGAAAAAAGTTTAAAAAGTGCTTGCCAGGGTGCGGGGCCGTCCGTAGAATGCGCGCCACACCGAGACGAAGGGTGATTAGCTCAGCCGGGAGAGCATCTGCCTTACAAGCAGAGGGTCGGCGGTTCGATCCCGTCATCACCCACCACTCGATGTATAGCGCAGCGGTAGTTCAGTCGGTTAGAATACCGGCCTGTCACGCCGGGGGTCGCGGGTTCGAGTCCCGTCCGCTGCGCCATATTCCACTTCCAGGGCCCACTGAACACCCGGAAGTAACAGAGAAAGCGACCTTAGGGTCGCTTTTTTTGTGCCTGAATTCTGGTGTTTGAACGAAGTTTGAAAAAACTTCGATAAGTGCTTGCCAGAGCGCAGAGTCGCCCGTAGAATGCGCGCCACACCGAGAGACATGGGTGATTAGCTCAGCCGGGAGAGCATCTGCCTTACAAGCAGAGGGTCGGCGGTTCGATCCCGTCATCACCCACCACTCGATGTATAGCGCAGCGGTAGTTCAGTCGGTTAGAATACCGGCCTGTCACGCCGGGGGTCGCGGGTTCGAGTCCCGTCCGCTGCGCCATATTCCACTTCCAGGGCCCACTGAACACCCGGAAGTAACAAAGAAAGCGACCCTAGGGTCGCTTTTTTTGTGCCTGAAATTTCAGTTTCAGCGCTCTTCTTCCCGCAACGTCAGCACCTCGAACCCATCCTCTGTCACCGCCACGGTATGCTCCCACTGCGCAGACAGGCTGTGGTCGCGGGTAATCACCGTCCAGCCATCCTTCAACGTGCGTGTGCCGCGCCCACCCTGGTTGATCATCGGCTCGATGGTGAACACCATGCCCGGCTTCAGCTTCATGCCCATGCCGCGCTGGCCAATGTGCAGCACTTCAGGCCCTTCATGCATCTGCTGGCCGATACCATGCCCGCAATATTCGCGCACCACGCTGTAGCCCGCCGCCTCGGCATGGGCTTGTACGGCATGGCCGATATCACCCAGTGTGGCCCCGGGGCGCACCTGTTCGATACCTTTCCATAGCGCGTCGTAGGTGGTGTCGACCAACCGCTGGGCTTCATCGCTGATCTTGCCGATGCAATACATCTTCGACGAGTCGGCAATATAGCCGCCCTGTTCCAGGGTGATGTCTACGTTGATGATCGAGCCGTCCTTCAATACCTCATCGGCTTTGGGTATGCCATGGCACACCACGTGGTCCACTGAGGTATTGAGCGAGTAAGGGAAGCCGTACTGGCCCTTGCTCGCTGGCCGCGCCTTGAGCGTATTGACGATGAATGCATCGGCACGGTCGTTGATCTGCATGGTGGTCACGCCGGGGCGGATGAAACTGTCGAGGTCGGCAAACACCTGGGCCAGCAGCTGGCCGGCGCGGCGCATCAGGTCGAGTTGGGCGGGGGTCTTGAGAATCACCTGGGACATAAGGGGAGTGCAGTTGCTCATGCTGGAATTTGCCCCAGCATAGCGCCATGGGGCGTGAGGTTGCCACCGCATGGTGCGTAGTCCGCGCTGGCCTCTTCGCGGGCACGCCCACTCCCACAGGATCACCACAGGCATGAAGACTGTGCGGTACCTGTGGGAGCGGGCGTGCCCGCGAAAGGGCCGGTACAGCTGGCCCATAAATTGCTGATTCATAAACATCCTGGGCTATCAACGTCGACAGCCCACCACACTTCACGACAAAGGCGCCGTGTTGCCCCGCTTGCTTCAGCAAGCCGGGGCAGCCGGCGCCTTTTTGCGTTTCCCACAGGAGCCCGCCCATGGCCAACAGCGAAGTACGCAGCGTCTGCCCCTACTGCGGCGTCGGCTGCGGCATCGTCATGAGCGTTGCCGATGGCAGGGTGGTCAAGGTCAGCGGCGACAAGCAGCACCCCAGCAACTTCGGCCGGCTGTGCACCAAAGGCCTCACCGCGCATGTGCCGCTGACGGCCGCCGGCCGCCTCGAAGACGCCTATGTGCGCCAGCAGCGCAACCAGCAGCCGGCGCGCAGCGGCATGGACCAGGCTATCGCGGACGCCGGCAAACGCCTGCGCGGCATTATCGACCAGCACGGCCCCGACGCCGTGGCGCTGTATGTGTCCGGGCAGATGTCGCTGGAGGCTCAGTACCTCGCCAACAAGTTGGCCAAAGGCTTTATCCGCACCCGCCACATCGAGTCCAACTCGCGCCTGTGCATGGCCAGTGCCGGCAGCGGCTACAAACTATCACTGGGTGCTGACGGGCCACCTGGCAGCTACCAGGACTTCGAGCACGCCGACGTATTCCTGGTGATCGGCGCCAACATGGCCGATTGCCACCCGATCCTGTTCCTGCGCCTGCTCGACCGGCTCAAGGCCGGCGCCAGGCTGATCGTCGTCGACCCCCGGCGCAGCGCCACCGCCGACAAGGCCGACCTGTTCTTGCGGGTGCGCCCAGGCAGTGACATGGCCTTGCTCAACGGCCTGTTGCACCTGCTACACCGTAACGGCCACACCAACAGCGATTTCATCGCCCGCCACACCGAAGGCTGGAACGAACTGCCAGCCTTCCTCGATGACTACAGCCCCGAGCGCGTGGCCGCCATCACCGGGCTGGCCGAGGCCGACATCATCAAGGCTGCCGACTGGATCGGCAGCGCCAGCAACTGGATGAGCTGCTGGACCATGGGCCTGAACCAGAGTATCCACGGTACCTGGCACAGCAACGCCATCTGCAACCTGCACCTGGCCACGGGCGCCATCTGCCGCCCCGGTAGCGGCCCGTTCTCGCTGACCGGCCAGCCCAATGCCATGGGCGGCCGTGAGATGGGCTACATGGGGCCCGGCCTGCCAGGCCAGCGCTCGGCACTGGTGGAGGGCGACCGCGCGTTTGTCGAACAGCAGTGGCAACTGGCACCCGGCAGCCTGCGCAGTGAAGGTGGCGAGGGTACGGTGGCGCTTTTCGAGCAGATGAAAGCGGGTGAAGTGAAAGCGTGCTGGATCATCTGCAGCAACCCGGTGGCCAGCGTCGCCAACCGCCAGCAGGTGATCGATGGCCTGCGCCAGGCCGAGTTGGTGATTACCCAGGATGCCTTCCTCGACACCGAAACCAACCGCTATGCCGACATCTTGCTACCGGCCGCGCTGTGGGCCGAAGGCGAGGGCGTGATGATCAACAGCGAACGCAACCTCACCCTGATGCCGCGTGCGGTCGAGCCGCCAGGGCAGAGCCTGCCCGACTGGCAGATCATCGCCCGGGTGGCCTGCGCCATGGGCTACGTCGAAGCCTTCGACTACCCCGATGCCGAAGCGGTGTATGAGGAAATCCGCCGCTTCCATAACCCCGTAACCGGCTATGACCTGCGCGGCATCGGTTACGCCGAGCTGCGCCAGCAACCGCACCAGTGGCCTTGTGCGCCAGGCCGTGACAGCGACCGCAGCCCATTGCGTTACCTGAACGACGGCAGCAGCCAGGCGCTGTTGCACGATGCCCAGGGCGATCGCCCAGCCTTGGCCTTCCCTACCGCCAGCGGCAAGGCCCGGTTCTTCGCCCGGCCCTGGTTGCCGGCACCAGAGTTGCCGGATGACGACTACCCCATGGTGCTGAACACCGGCCGCGTGCAGCACCAGTGGCACACCCTGACCAAGACCGGCAAGGTGCCGGCGCTGAACAAGCTGGAGCCCGGCCCCTTTGTCGAAGTCCACCCAGACGACGCCGCACGGCTGGGCATCGCTGAAAAAGACCAGGTGGCCATCCGCTCGCGGCGCGGTCAGGCCGTGCTGCCGGTGCGAATCAGCGACCGGGTCATGCCAGGCAACTGCTTCGCGCCGTTCCACTGGAACGACCTGGCCGGCGAGCAACTGGCAATCAATGCCGTCACCTGCGATGCCGTCGACCCGCTGTCGCTGCAGCCCGCTTTCAAACACTGCGCCGTGGCCTTGAAAAGGGTCGCAGGCGAGCGTATCGACGCCCTCGACCTGAACGCCGCCATTCCGGAGCCCGCCCGCATGCCCACTGCCACCCTGTCCCGTCTGCTTGGCCTGGACACCCTGCCAGCCCCGGTGCTGGCAGAAGAAGAGCGCCATTATCTGCAAGGCTTTGTGCTGGGCCTGGACCAGGCCCGTGCCGAGGGCGTGCCTAGCCTGCCCGCCAGTGCACCACTGGCAGCCAACCGCCGGCTGTTTATCGACGGTTTGCTAGCGGGGCTGTTCGCCCAGCCAGCGGCACTGCCTGTTGTGGCGTTGGCGGCGCCACAGCACCAGGTGCTGTGGGCCTCGCAGACCGGTAACGGCGAGCTGCTGGCCGAGCGCTGTGCCGAACACCTGCGCGGTGCCGGCCTCGACGTGCAGCTCAGTTGCATGGAGGCGGTCCGCCCAGGCCAGCTAAAGGGCGCTGCCAGCATGGTGTTGATCGCCAGCACCTTTGGTGATGGCGATGCGCCCGACAGTGCAGCGGCGTTCTGGCAGGCCTTGCAGGGCGAGGAGGGCGCCTGCTGCGCCGAGCTGCCCTATGCGGTGCTGGCTTTGGGCGACTCCAGTTACGACCAGTTCTGCGGCTTTGGCCGCAAGCTCGACCAGCGCCTGGCCGACCTGGGGGGGCGGCGCCTGCTGCAACGGGTGGACTGCGAGCCAGACTTTGACGAAGCGTTCGCTGGCTGGCTCGCAGCATTGCTGCCTTCGCTGGGCAGTGCCGCCGCGCCACAACCGGCCAGTGAACCTGCCCCCATGGCGGCCTACAGCAAACAGCAACCCTGGGCCGCCACCCTGCTGGAAAACCACCTGCTCAACGCCGCCGGTGCCAGCAAGGAAACCCGGCAGCTGGTGTTCGACCTGAGCGGTAGCGGCTTGAGCTATACCGCCGGTGATGCGCTGGGCGTGTGGCCGCGCAATTGCCCGGCACTGGTCGACGAACTGCTGGCGTTGATGCAGCTCGATGGCCAGGCCATGGTCGAGCTGAAGGGCCAGCCTGCCATGCCGCTGGCTGAAGCCCTGCAAGCGCACCTGGAGATCGCCAAGGTCACCCCGCAGCAACTGCAGGCCTTTGCTGACAGCACCCCGGACCTGCAGCGTCTGCTGCAGCCCGAGTGCAAGGCCGAACTGCAGGACTGGCTGTGGGGCCGGCAGTTGGTCGATGTGCTACGCGCCATTCCCAAACAGCTGACGCTGGCCAGCTGGCTGGACCTGCTCAAGCCTTTGCAGCCGCGCCTGTACTCGATCAGCTCCAGCCCGTTGGCGCATCCGGGCCAGGTTCACCTGACCGTCTCCACCGTGCGTTACGGCGAGCGCAAGGGCGTGTGCTCGGCCTTCCTCGCCGACCGCGCGCAAGCGTTGAAGGTGGCAATCTTCCCGCAGGTGTCGAAGCACTTCCGGTTGCCTGAAGACGACAGCGTGCCAGTGATCATGGTCGGCCCCGGCACCGGCATTGCGCCGTTCAGGGCGTTTCTCGAAGAGCGGGAGGCGCGGGGGGCGAAAGGGGATAACTGGCTGTTCTTCGGCGAGCAGTGCGCCGCTACCGACTTCTATTACCGGGAGCAGTTGCAGGCCTGGCAGGCAAGCGGCCACCTACGGCTGGATACCGCGTTTTCCCGCGACCAGGCCGAGAAGATCTATGTACAGCAGCGCATGCGTGAGCAGGGCGCGCAGCTGTGGCAGTGGCTGGAGGCGGGCGCGTATTTCTATGTGTGTGGGGATGCGCAGCGCATGGCCAAGGATGTGGATGCGGCGTTGCGTGAAATCATTGCCGAGCATGGCGGTGGGGATGCCGATGCCTATGTCGAGATGATGAACAAAGCCAAGCGGTACCGGCGTGATGTGTATTGATGTGCTCCACGATGGGGAGCGCTGCACTTGGAAAGTGCATCGGCTCTACCGGCCTCTTCGCGGGGCAAGCCCGCTCCCACAGGTTTGATATGTCGCAAATGTAGTGAAACCCCTGTGGGAGCGGGCTTGCCCCGCGAAGAGGCCCTCACAGGAATCAGATTTGGCACAGTCCCTGCTTTATTCCCGTTACAACAAAGCCCACTGATCAACGGCGATCAACCCGGGCCCCCTACCGTGATGAATACAGGCAAAGGCGCCTGGAGCTTCGGCTCCAGGCGCTTTTTTTTTGATCGAGGATCGGCTTATGAAGGCAACAGCGAGCAGCGGGCAACGAGAGCGACTGGTCATCGTCGGCAACGGCATGGTCGGCCACCATTGCGTCGAGCAACTGGTCAGCCGCGACGTCCTGCAGCGCTTCGAGGTACGGGTGTTCGGCGAAGAGCGCCAACGCGCCTACGACCGCGTGCACCTGTCCGAATACTTCGGCGGCAGCTGTGCCGAAACGCTGGCCCTGTGCGAGCACGATTTCTACAACGCCAACGGCGTGCACTTGCACCTCGGTGAGGCCGTGCTGGAAATCGACCGCGAGCGCTGCGAAGTGATCACCGCCGAGGGGCGTTACGGCTACGACCAACTGGTGCTGGCCACCGGCTCGTACCCTTTCGTGCCGCCGATCGAAGGCTCCAGCGGCAATGCCCGGCTGGTCTACCGCACCCTCGACGACCTCGACGGCATTCGCGCTGCCGCAGCCGATGCCCGCCGTGGCGTGGTGGTCGGTGGTGGCCTGCTCGGCCTGGAGGCGGCCAACGCCCTCAAGTCGCTAGGCCTGGAAGCGCATGTGGTGGAGTTCGCCCCACGGTTGATGCCGGTGCAGCTGGACGGCGAGGGCGGTGCCGCGCTCAAGGCACAGATTGAAGCGCTCGGCGTGGGCGTGCACCTGTCGCGCGCCACCCAGTCGATCAGCGCCGGTGAAACCTGCCGCTACCGCATGAACTTCGACGGTGGCGAGCACCTGGAAACCGACCTGATCGTGTTCTCCGCCGGTATTCGCCCGCAAGATGCCCTGGGCCGTGGATGTGGCCTGGACATCGCCGCCCGCGGTGGCGTGGTGATCGACAACCACTGCCGCACGAGCGACCCGCGCATTTTCGCCATCGGCGAGTGCGCGTCATGGAACGGCAGCGTGTTCGGCCTGGTCGCCCCGGGCTACAGCATGGCGCGCAACCTGGCGGCGTTGCTGATGGGGGAAGCGGCGGTAGCGTTCACCGGCGCCGACATGTCGACCAAGCTCAAGTTGCTGGGCGTGGATGTCGGCTCGATCGGCGACGCCCATGGCGCCACCCCGGGTTCACGCAGCTACCGCTTCATCGACGAAGCCAACAGCGCCTACCGCCGGCTGGTGGTGGATGCCAGCGGCAAGTACGTGCTGGGCGCGGTGCTGGTCGGCGATAACAGCTATTACGACACCCTGCTGCAGTACGCCCAGAACGGTATCGCCCTGCCAGCCGACCCGGCCGCGCTGATACTGCCGCAAGGCGGCGGTGCGCCGGCCCTGGGCGCCGACGCGCTGCCTGACAGCGCCACCATCTGCTCGTGCCACAACGTCAGCAAGGGCGCGGTGTGCGCCGCCATCGACAGCGGCTGCAGCGACCTTGCGGCGGTCAAGGGGTGCACCAAGGCCGCCAGCGGCTGCGGTGGTTGCGCAGCGTTGCTCAAGCAGGTGTTCGAGCACGAACTTACCGCTCGTGGCGTAGCGGTGGACAAAAGCCTGTGCGAGCACTTCGCCTACACCCGCCAGGAACTGTACGGGCTGGTGCGGGTAGAAGGCATCCGCACCTACAGCGAGCTGCTCGAACGCCATGGCAAGGGCCACGTTGGCTGTGACATCTGCAAGCCGGCGGTGGGCAACATCCTCGCTTCGTGCTGGAACCAGCCGATCATGGACCCGGCGCTGGTGCCGCTGCAGGACACCAACGACACTTTCATGGCCAACATGCAGAAAAACGGCACCTACTCGGTGGTGCCGCGTATTCCGGGGGGGGAAATCACCCCCGACAAGCTTATCGTCATCGGCCAGGTAGCGAAGAAGTACGACCTGTACACCAAAATCACCGGCGGCCAGCGCATCGACCTGTTCGGTGCCCAGTTGCACGAATTGCCGCTGATATGGGGCGAGTTGATCGAGGCCGGCTTCGAAACCGGCCACGCCTACGGCAAGTCGACCCGCACGGTGAAATCGTGCGTGGGCAGCACCTGGTGCCGTTACGGCGTGCAGGACAGTGTCGCCATGGCCCTGCGCCTGGAGGACCGCTACAAGGGCCTGCGCAGCCCGCACAAGCTCAAGTTTGCGGTATCGGGCTGCACCCGTGAATGCGCCGAAGCGCAGAGCAAGGACATTGGCGTGATCGCCACCGACAAGGGCTGGAACCTGTACGTGTGTGGCAACGGCGGCATGCGCCCACGGCATGCCGAACTGTTCGCCACCGACCTGGACGACGAAACCCTGGTACGCCTGATCGACCGTGTGTTGATGTTCTATATCCGCACGGCCGACAAGCTGCAGCGCACCTCGGTGTGGCGCGAAAACCTGGAAGGCGGGCTGGACTACCTGAAACAGGTGATCCTCGACGACAGCCTGGGCCTGGCCAGCGAGCTGGAGGCGCAAATGCAGCATGTGGTCGACCAGTACGAATGCGAATGGGCCAACGCCCTCAACGACCCGGAAAAGCTCAAGCGCTTCCGCACCTTCGTCAATGATCGGCGTGCCGACCCGGACGTGCACTTTGTGCGCGAACGCGAACAACGCCGGCCTGCTGCACCGCTGCACCTGATCCCTACTGTCGAGGAGGCTGTCTGATGAACCTGTCCAATGCTGCTGTGAAAACCCGCGAGAACTGGCAGGCGGTGTGCCAGGCGCAAGACCTGGTAGCCGATTCCGGCGTCGTGGTGTGGCTCGACGGGGCCCAGGTGGCGTTGTTCTACCTGCCGGGGCAGGCCCAGCCGCTGTATGCGGTAGACAACCGCGACCCGCGCTCCGGCGCCAACATCATAGGTCGCGGACTGGTGGGCAGTGTGCAGGGCGAGCTGGTGGTGGCGGCGCCGTTGTACAAGCAGCATTTCAGCCTGGCGAGCGGGGAGTGCCTGGAAGATGCCGGGCAGCGTTTGCGGGTGTGGCCGGTGCGGTTGAATGGGGAAGCAGTAGAGTTGGCGGTGGCCTGACATTCATCTGCTGGCTGCACTGGCCCTTTCGCGGGCACGCCCGCTCCCACAGGTACTGCACAGTTCTCCAGGCCTGTGCAGTACCTGTGGGAGCGGGCGTGCCCGCGAAAGGGCCAGTGCAGGCGATCTACATAACCGAGCCTGACAATGCGGTAAGCTTGGGGCCATGAACCTCGACACCCGTATCAAATACCGCCACCTGCTGTGCTTCCTGGAGATCGCCCGGCAGGGCAGCCTGGCCAGGGCTGCCGACGTGCTCGCCATCAGCCAGCCGGCCCTCTCCAAAACCCTCAAGGAGCTCGAAGACCTGCTGCAAGCGCGCCTGTTCGTGCGCAGCCGGCAGGGCGTCGAGCTGACCCCGGCCGGGGCGCGTTTCATGCGTTATGCCGGGCCCAGCGTGCAGGCCCTGCGCGATGGCGTCAGCAGCTTGCGCGGCGAAGCACAGGCGCCGTCGCAGGTGCGTATTGGCGTGCTGTCGACGGTCGAGGGCCTGCTCATGCCCGAGGTGCTGTGCCGCATGCACCAGCGCCACGAAGCGTTGGTCATCAGTGTGGCCACCGGGGTCAGCGCGCAACTGCTCGGCCAGTTACGGCTGGGCGAACTGGAGCTGGTGGTAGGGCGCATGACCGACAGCCCGCAGATCCAGGGCCTGTCGTTCGAGCATTTGTACAGCGAGTCGATGAGCCTGGTGGTGCGCCCGGGCCACCCGTTGCTGGCCGCCACGCCCGTCGAGCGAGCCCAGGTGGGCCGTTACCCGTTGGTGTTGCCACCGGCAGGCACCACCATCCGCCAGCATGCCGACAGCCTGTTCGTGCAGTGCGGCATCCAGATGCCGGCACAGCGCCTGGAAACCCTGTCGCTGGCCTTGAGCCGGCGCTACGTGCTGGGCAGCGATGGGCTGTGGGTGGCGCCGCGCGACGCGGTGCTGCTCGACCTGCGCCGTGGCGAGCTGGTCGAACTCGACCTGGGCGTGCGCGAACCGGGCGGCTCGGTTGGCATCTGCCGCAATGCAGCCCTGGCGCAGAGCCTGCCGGCGCAGTGGCTGTGCGAGGTGCTGCGCGAGGTGGCAGGGGAGTACCGCGAGGGCAATTACCCCTGAGTGCAGGCTGCTCAGAATCCAGCGAAATAAATGCCCGGTAAAACCGGGCAAAAACAGCACAACCGGTCAATACTGGCCAGTGGCTGCAAACGCCTGGATGAATAAGCGTTTAAGTACTGAACTTCCTTACTGAAACCCGCTCCTATGCCGGTAGCCATTGGTCATGGCCGCCTGCTAAGCTCGCGGCTTTACCCTGATTGCCCTTATGGCGCATGAACAAGGAAATAGCATGAAACAGCATCGTTTGGCGGCTGCGGTTGCCCTGGTAGGCCTGGTACTGGCTGGCTGTGATCAACAAGCCAGCAGCCCCGAGCTGAAGACTCCGGCACAGAAAGCCTCCTACGGTATCGGCCTGAACATGGGCAAGAGCCTGGCTCAGGAAGGCATGGAAGACCTTGATTCGAAATCGGTCGCCCTCGGCATCGAAGACGCCGTTGGCAAGAAAGAACAACGCATCAAGGACGAAGAGCTGGTAGAAGCCTTCACCGCGCTGCAGAAGCGCGCCGAAGAGCGCCTGGCCAAGGCCAGCGAAGAAGCCGCCTCTGCCGGCAAGAAGTTCCTCGAAGAAAACGCCAAGAAGCCAGGCGTGGTCACAACCGCCTCGGGCCTGCAGTACGAAGTGGTGAAGAAGGCCGACGGTCCGCAGCCCAAGCCTACCGATGTGGTTACCGTCCACTACGAAGGCAAGCTGACTGATGGCAAGGTGTTCGACAGCTCTGTCGAGCGTGGCAGCCCGATCGACCTGCCGGTCAGCGGTGTGATCCCGGGTTGGGTCGAAGGCCTGCAACTGATGCACGTTGGCGAGAAGTACAAGCTGTTCATTCCAGCTGAACTGGCCTACGGTGCACAAAGCCCAAGCCCGCTGATCCCGGCCAACTCGGTACTGGTGTTCGACCTGGAACTGATCGCCATCAAGGACCCGGCCCAACTGCAAGGCGCCGAGCCGCAAGCCGAGGCTCCAGCTGAAGCACCGGCTGAAGCGCCTGCCAAGTAACACTGGCTGGCACTTGCAAAACGCCCCGTCCTGACGGGGCGTTTTCGTTTGTGGCGATTGGACGAACCTGCAACAACTGATACTGTCCGAGGAAATGCAGTTTGCAGATGTAAGATGTTTCTGACGCAAATCGTTTGCGGCCAGGTACCCATGGCTTGAAACGGCTGTGTAAAAAACGCCCGATCTGACTGTGGCCCTTGCCTGGCAGGCACCTGGGGTCAGAAACGCGACCCTGTTCACAAGGTTATCCACAATAAATGTGGATAACCTGTTCCGTCTGGAGGCTCCATGAGCGCACCCTGGAATTTTGCCCGTTTCCTGCCCTTGGCCGAGCGCCTGCTCAGCCGTGGCCGGCTGCCGGCCCTGCTGTTCGCAGTGGCCCGCAAAGGCCCGCGCATCGGCCAGCTGCGCGACGATGTGAAATTGCTGCAGTCGCTGTGCTTGGCATGGTGGCGCGGCGAGTACCGTGCCATCAGCCCCAAGGCGTTGGTCACCATCGTGGCCGGCCTGCTGTACTTCGTCAGCCCTATCGATGCCATCCCCGACTGGTTGCTGGGCGTGGGTTTTCTCGATGACATCGCAGTGCTGGGCTGGGTGCTGAAGACCGTGGCCGATGAATTGGCGCGCTTCAAGGCCTGGCGCGACAGCCAGGCGCCCGAGCGGCTGCGCGTGGTCGAGCGCTTGCCGGCCACCCCGCAAGCGCTGCGCCTGGAGCGCAATACCCCGTGAAAACAGCCTGAACTGCACACAACCGGACAGACCCCGGAGTTGGTAATATAATTGGCATAAGGGTTATGCCTACGGATTACATGCTGTAATCCATTTTTAAGGGGTTTGTAATGGGTATTCAGGTCATCAGCCGGGACGGTCAGCCCGAGTACGCCGTCGTTCCCTGGGAGCAGTACCAGGCACTGCTCAAGTCGGCCGGGCAGGCGCCTGCCGAGGCCACTGTCAGAGAAGCGCCAGCTTCAGTTGCCGAGGCGCCATTGCCGGCCTTCAGCGAAGTGGCGCAAATTCGCCAGGCCAAGGGCATCGCCCCAGAGCTACTGGCGCGCAATGTCGGGGTGAGCCCGGCGTATCTGGGCATGATCGAATCGGGCGAGCGCCAGCCGGATGCTGCCATCCGCCGCGCCTTGGCCTGGCACCTGGGGGTGGCTGGCTGGAGCGAGCCATCATGAGCCAAGTCAGGATCAGCCGTCAGCACTGGGATAACCTGCTGGGCGAGCTTGACCTGGCCCGTCGTCAACGTCACTTGCTGACCTACCGAGCGCTGATCGAGCGTTTGCAACTGCCCAGCCCGGCCATGCAAACACTGACTGCCGCGCTGGAGTATCTGGCGGTGCTGGATGCCCGTGCCGAGCAGCCGCTGCGCAGCTCGCTGGTGATCAGCCAGGGCGCCAGCCGTTTGCCGCGTACCGGCTTCTTTGAATGTGTCGAACGGCTGGGGCGCTTTGCCGGGCCGGTCGATGGCATGGAGGCGGCTTCATGGCATGCCTCCGAGGTGGTTCGGGTGTTCGAGTACAGCTATCCCGAAACAGCCTGATGCCATTGCCAGAAACCATAGAATCTCCCACAGATGAAAAGGCCGGGCGTTTGCACACCCGGCCCCTCTGTTCGATGACACTCCACATCAATCTGCCATCACGGCCCTACTTCTTGGCCACCTTGGTGCTGGCACTGAGGTAGTCGATCAGGATACGACCGGTTTCCGACAGGTAAGCGTCGTCTTCCGGCTTGGTGTTTTCATCCTCTACCGGCAGCGCGTCCTCGTCCTCTTTCTTCAGCTCTTTGAGTGGCTCTTCACCCTTGGCTTTGCGGCGGACGTTTTCCAGCGCCAACTGCTTGGCTTCGATATCGTCGTGGCGAGCACGGCGATCCTGCTCGTTGAGGCTGACGGTTTTTTCGGTCATCAGCTTTTGCGTCAGGGCAAGGCGGTCGCGAATGTAGGTGAACTCGGCATCCTTGTCGCTGCGCGCTTCATGCTGTGCCTTGAGCTGGGCCAGGTACGGCTTGAACGGGTCGGCCGCAGGCTTCACTACCGGGCGGATGGTGTCCCATGGCATGGCTTCGGGCAGGGCGCTCTCGCCGATTTCCTTGGTGTCGATGATCGACGGGTAGTCGATGTCCGGCAGCACGCCCTGATGCTGGGTGCTCTGCCCGGACACACGGTAGAACTTGGCCAGAGTCAGCTTCAGCTCGCCATGGTTGAGCGGCTGGATGGTCTGCACCGTGCCTTTGCCGAAGGTCTGGCCACCGATGATCAGCGCGCGGTGGTAGTCCTGCATGGCGCCGGCGAAAATCTCCGATGCCGAGGCAGACAGGCGGTTGACCAGCAGCGCCAGTGGGCCTTTGTAGAAGGCACCCGGGTTTTCGTCTTCAAGCACGTCGACGCGGCCGTCACTGTTGCGCACCAGTACGGTCGGGCCTTTTTCGATGAACAGGCTGGTCAGTTCGGTGGCTTCCTGCAGCGAGCCGCCGCCGTTGTTGCGCAGGTCGATGACCACGCCGTCGACTTTCTCTTTTTGCAGTTCGGTGAGCAGTTTCTTCACGTCACGCGTGGTGCTCTTGTACTCCGGGTCACCGGCGCGGTACGCCTTGAAGTCGAGGTAGAAGGCCGGGATCTCGATAATGCCCAGCTTGTAATCACGCCCGTCCTGCTTGAGCTTGAGTACCGACTTTTTCGCCGCCTGCTCTTCAAGTTTCACCGCTTCACGGGTGATCGACACGATCTTGCTGGTCTGGTCGCTCGGCGCATTGCTGGCCGGGATGACTTCCAGGCGCACCACCGAGCCTTTCGGGCCACGGATCAGCTTGACCACTTCGTCCAGCCGCCAGCCGACCACGTCGACCATTTCCTTGTTGCCCTGGGCCACGCCGATGATCTTGTCGGCCGGGGCTACCTGCTTGGTCTTGGCGGCAGGGCCTGCCGGCACCAGGCGCACGATCTTGACCTGGTCGTTGTCGCTTTGCAGTACCGCGCCGATGCCTTCGAGCGACAGGCTCATGTTGATGTCGAAGTTTTCCGCGTTGTCTGGCGACAGGTAGTTGGTGTGCGGATCGTAGGACTGGGCAAAGGTGTTGATGTAGGCCTGGAAGATATCCTCGGCACGGGTCTGGTCCAGGCGCGCCAGCTGGTTCTTGTAGCGCTTGGTCAGGGTTTCCTGGATTTGCTTGGGTTCTTTACCGGCGATCTTCTGGCGCAGCACTTCATCCTTGACGCGTTTGCGCCACAGGTCATCGAGCTCGGCCTGGTTCTTCAGCCACGGGGCGTCCTTGCGGTCGATCAGCAAGGTTTCCTTGGTGGTGAAGTCGATCTTGTCCACGCCTTTGTTCAGCTCGGCCAGGGCGAAGTCCAGGCGTTGCTTGACGCGGTCCAGATAGCGTTTGTAAATGGTGAAGCCCGGGTCCAGGTTACCGCTCTTGAGGAAATCGTCGAATTGCGTTTTCCATTTGTCGAATTCGGCAATGTCGGCAGCGGTGAAGTAGCTGCGCGCCGGGTCCAGCAGCTTGATGTAGCTGTCGTAGATGATGACCGAGCGGGCATCGTCCAGCGGCGGCTTGCTGTAGTGGTGGCGCTTGAGCAATTCCACCACGTTGAGGCTGGCGACGATTTCGTCACGGTCCGGCTGCAGGCCGTCCCACTTGTTGGCGGCCGCTGCATTGCCGCCGAGCGCGAGGCTGCCCAGGCCGATCATTACAGCGAGGGCGGTGCTTGGGAGGAAATGCTTCATGCTGATTCGACGTGGAGGCAATTGATCACGCATAGTAGGCCGTCTTTTCCGTTGCCGGTTCCATGGAACCGGGCAAATACTGCAAAAAGCCTGGGGTGTGCGTTCCCCAGGCCCAGTCATGATTCAACTATGGAGGCACTGTGAAGGCATTGCAAGGCGTTGACGGACATGTGGAGTGGGTCGAGGCCGAACGCCCGGCCTGTGACGCGGGCCAAGTGCGCATTCGCGTGGCTGCTGCGGGCCTGAACCGCGCCGATCTGCTGCAGATGAAAGGTTTGTACCCGCCACCGCCAGGCGCCAGCCCGTACATGGGCCTTGAATGCGCTGGTGTGGTCGAAGAAGTGGGCGCCGGTGCCGACTGGCGCGTGGGCGACCGGGTGTGCGCATTGCTGGCCAGCGGCGCCATGGCTGAGGAAGTGGTGGTCGATGCCCGTCACGTGCTGCCAGTGCCTGAGGGCCTGAGCCTGCACGAAGCAGCCGCGTTGCCGGAGGTGTATGCCACTGCCTGGTTGAACATCTTCCAGCTGGGTGGCGTGAAGGCCGGTGAGAAGGTGCTGGTGCACGCTGGCGCCAGTGGCGTGGGTTCAGCCGCCATTCAGCTGTGCAAGGCATTCGGCAGCCCGGTGTGGGTCAGCGTAGGTTCGGCGGATCGCCTGGCCTATTGCGAAGCGCTGGGCGCTGCGGGTGGAGTGGTACGTAACGAGAACCTGGAGGCGCTGGAAGGTTTCGGGCCGTTCGACGTGATTCTCGACCCGGTGGGCGCCAGCTACGGCGAGCTCAACCTCAAGCTGCTGGCCCGTGACGGGCGTTGGGTGATCATCGGCCTGATGGGCGGGCGCAAGTTTGAACTGGACCTGGCCCAGGTACTGGGCAAGCGCCTGGAGATTACCGGCTCCACGCTGCGCAACCGTGATGACGGCTTCAAGGCCGAGTTGCTGCGCGAGTTGCTACAGCAAGTGTGGCCGCTGTTTGGCGAAGGGCGCTTGTCGCCGCAGCTGGTCGATACCTACCCGGTGGAGTTTGCCCAGGCGGCGTATGCCGAGCTTGAGACCAATCAGGTGTCGGGCAAGCTGGTGATGGTGATTGACCCAAGCCTGGTTTAAGCAGGCCCGGCCCTTTCGCGGGCACGCCCGCTCCCACAGGGACCGCACAGTTTTCGAGCTGGTGGAGATCCCTGTGGGAGCGGGCGTGCCCGCGAAGAGCCCCACACAGATTTTCAGGACCAGCTCAGAATCGGCCAGCCATTGGTCTCGGCATGCTCACGCAACACCGCATCCGGGTTCACCACGTGCGGGTGATCCACCTTCAGCAACAACGGCAAGTCGTTCCTCGAATCGGAATAGAAACTCGCCCCCTCCAGATTCTCCTGCTCCTGATCCAGCCATTCCAGCAACCGGGTGATCTTGCCCTCGCGGTAAGTCAACACCCCATGGGTCTTGCCGGTATACACCCCGTTCACCGCCTCCAGCTCGATCGCCAGGTACTCATCCACCCCCAGCCGCGCGGCAATCGGCCCGACCAGGTGCGTGCCTGACGCGGAAATGATCAGAATACGGTCCCCACGCTTGCGGTGCTCGGCAATGCAGCGGCATGCGTCGCCGTAGATGATCGGTTCGATCACATCCTCGACCCAAGGCTCTACCAGATGCTCGACCTCCTCCAGGGTGCGCCCGGCCATTGGCTCCAGGCTGAAGGCCATGTAGTCCTCCATCTGCAGGTGGCCCTTGCCGTAGGCTTCCATCAGTTCATGGTCGCGGCGCAGGAAGTCCTTGCCGTCGACCCAGCCCAGCCGGGCCATCTGCTCGCTCCATAGCGACGCACAGTCCCCGTGGATCAGGGTTTCGTCCAGATCGAAAATTGCCAGTGCCATCGTGTTGAATCTCCTTAAGCCACTTCCCGCAGCGCCGTGGGGTCGATGGACAAGCTTACCCGTTTCCCGTCCGCGTGCAGGTCGGCCGGTGAGCGGTTGAGCACGTCGACCACCAACTCCACCTCGCGCACGTTTACGCGGTAGCGAATCACATTGCCCAGCAGGCTGTGGCTGCGTACTTCTGCGTCCAGTTCGCCATTGGCGCCCAAGGTGATCGACTCAGGGCGGATCGCCAGGCGGCTGGTGACCGGGCGTTGCAGCAGGCGGCTGGCGCTGTCGGCGTCCAGCAGGTTGTAGTTGCCGATAAAGCCGGCGGCAAACAGGTCCACAGGCGCTGTATAGAGGGTTTCGGCATCGCCGCTCTGCACGATCTTGCCCTGGTTCATCAGGAAGATGCGGTCTGACATGGTCAACGCTTCTTCCTGATCGTGGGTGACAAAAATGGTGGTCAGCCCCAGCTCACGCTGGATCGCCCGAATCTGCTCGCGCAGGTGTTTGCGAATACGCGCATCCAGGGCTGACAGCGGCTCGTCGAGCAGCAGCAGGCGTGGGCGGGTAACCAGCGAGCGGGCCAAGGCCACGCGCTGGCACTGGCCGCCAGATAACTGGTGCGGGTAGCGCCCGGCGAAGCTGCCCAGCTCTACCAGCTCCAGCACCTCACGCACCCGCACCTGGCTCTCGTCGGCCTTGACCTTCTGCATGCGCAGGCCAAACGCCACGTTCTGCTCCACGGTCATGTTGGGGAACAGCGCATAGCTCTGGAACACCATGCCAATGCCACGCTTTTGCGGGCTGACCGGCACAATGTCCTGGCCGTCGAGCAGGATCTGCCCGCTGTCCACCGGGGTCAGCCCGGCGATGCAGCGCAGCAGGGTGGACTTGCCGCAACCGGACGGGCCTAGCAGGGTAACGAACTCGCCGCGTTCGATATGGCAGTCGATGTTCTCGAACACCGGGCTGCCGGCGTAGCTTTTTTGCAGTTTCTGTACGCTGACGAAGCTCATGTCAGGTCTTGTCCTTGTTCAGGCGGTTGGCGACCCAGGTCAGTACCAGCACGAAAGCGAAGTACGAGATCACCAGTGCGCTGTTGAAGTGGCCGCTGCTGTTGCGCATGTTGTTCAGGTAGACCTGCAGGGTCTCGTAGCGGGTGCCGACCAGCAGGTTGGCGAACACGAATTCGCCGAACAGGAACGAAAACGACAGCAGCAACGCCACCATCAGGCCCTTGCGCAGGTTCGGCAGCACCACCAGCAGTGCCGCCTGCCAGGTGCTGGCGCCGAGCAGTTGGGCGGCGTCCATCAGGTCGCGCAGGTTGATGGCCTGCAGGTTGTTGGTAATGGCCCGGTACATGAACGGCAGGGCGACGGTGAAGTAGCAGCCAATCAGGATCCACGGGGTGCCGACCATGGCCATCGGCCCGCTGCCATACAACTGCAGCAGCCCCACCGACGACACCACCGGCGGCACCGCGAACGGCAGCAGGATCAGGATGTTCATCAGCGCATCGAGCCTCGGGAAGTGGTAGTGCACCACGAACAGCAGCGGCAGGATCAGCACCACCGACAGCAACAGTGCACCCATGCACACCAGCAGTGATTGGCCGAAGGCCGCCAGGAAGCGCGGCTCGCTCCACAATGCCACGTACCATTTCAGGGTCAGGCCGCTGGGTAGCAGGCTTGCCGACCAGCTGGTAGCCAGCGAATACAGCAGGGTGCCGGCCAGTGGCAGCAGCAGGATCAGGAACAGCAGGTAGACCACGGCGCGGTGGTACCAGCCGCCGGAACGGGTGTCAGCGCGCATGGTAGCTCCGTTTCAGTAGCCATTGGTGCACCACCGTGACCAGCGTCATCAGCCCCACCAGCACCATCGCCAGGGCGCTGGCCAGGTTGGGATCGAGGCTGATGTCGCCGGCCACCAGGCCAGCGATGCGGATCGGCAGTACGTTGAAGTTGCCGGTGGTCAATGCGTACACGGTGGCATAGGCACCGAGGGCGTTGGCCAGCAGGATGACGAAGGTGCCGAGCAGGGCCGGAGTCAGCACCGGCAGGCCGATGTGCCGCCAGAATTGCCAGTGGCTGGCGCCCAGCAGTGCGGCCGACTCGCGCCAGTCTTCACGCAGGGCGTCGAAGGCGGGGTAGAGCAGCAACACACCCAGTGGGATCTGAAAGTAGGTGTACACCAGGATCAGCCCGCTCTTGGAGTAGATGCTGAAGTCTTCCAGCAGGCCGATCTGCTTGAGCAGCAGGGTCAGCGCGCCGTTGAAACCGAGCAGGATGATGAAGGCGAAGGCCAGCGGCACCCCGGCAAAGTTGCTGGTCATGTTGGCAAAGGCGCTGACGAAGTCGCGCAGCCTTGAATCGACCTGGCGCAGTGAATAGGCACCGAGGGTGGCGATGATGATGCCGAACAGGCTCGACCAGAAGCTGATCTCCAGGCTGCGTTGCAGCGCCTGCAGGTAGAACTTCGAGCTGAAGACCTTGCTGAAATTTTCGATGCCCCAGCCGGCTTCGGATTGCACGCTGTTGATTGCTACCCAGGCCAGCGGGGCGATCTGGAAGATGACGAAGAACACGGCAAACGGCAGCAGGCAGAGCAGGGCCAGGTAGCGGCCACGGTTCACTTGAGCAACTCCCGGCACACCGTTTTGTCGTGGGCTGCGCCCAGCAGTTCGCAAATGGTGCCGCACAGCTCGGTCTGCAGCGGCTTGGCGGCGGGGTCCAGGCTGAAGGCCTCGCCAAAGACGAACAGCGGCACTTCGCGCTCTTCGGCCAGCAGGCCGTTGTGCGAGCGGTCATTGTTCATGCCGTGGTCGGCGGTGACCAGTACCTGATAGCCCTCTTCGAGCCAACGCGGCAGGTAGTCGGCCAGCAAGATGTCGACACTGCGCGCGGCGTTGCGGTACTGGCTGCTGTCCAGGCCGTGGCGGTGGCCGACATCGTCGATGCTCATCGGGTGCACCAGCAGAAAGTTTGGGGCGTGGCGGCGGCGCAGGTATTCACCATCGGCCAGCAGGTGCGAGTCGGGGTAACGGTCGTCCCAGTAGAACAGCCCGTGCTGGATCGGCAGCTTCGGCGCGTGGGTGTGGCGGTCGCGCTGCGGGTCGAAGGGTGAGCGGTTGTACAGCTCGCTCATCCAGTGATAGGCCGCTGCTGCGGTGCCCAGGTTGGCCTCGCGGGCGTAGTGGAACACGCTGCGCTGGTTGGACAGGCGGTTGACGTTGTTGTGCACGATACCGCTGTCGATCGGCGGCACGCCGGTGAGGATACATTCGTACAGCGGCCGTGACAGCGACGGCAGCTCGCATTCCACGCGGTACAGCGCGGCGCGGTCGGCCTCGACGTAGGCGTGCAGGTGGCCCATTGCGTGGTGGGCGACCTGGTAGTTCAGGCCGTCTAGCAGGACCAGGATGACGTTGTGGCTCATTCAATACTCCGCAAAGGAACCGGGGAGGGCTTCGCCCTCCTTTCGCGACACAAGGCCGCTCCCACAGGAACAGCGAAAACCTCTGGGGCGACGCTGGCCCTGTGGGAGCGGCCTTGCGTCGCGATGGGCTGCGCAGCAGCCCCGGGATGGCCCTGCCTTACTCCATCTCGATGATCACCTGCTCCTGCCACTTCCGCGGCAGTTCCTTCGAGGTTTTCTCCCAGGCATCTGCATCATTGATCGGCTTCACGTTCTTGTACTGATCATTGGGCAGTAGCTTGGCCTTCACGTCTTCAGGAAGCGTCAAGTGCTCAGCCCGGATCGGCCGGGCATGCCCCTTGGCCAGGTTGATCTGCCCGGCGTCGCTGAAGATGTACTCACGGGTCAACTTGGCCGCGTTGGGATGCTTGGCGTACTTGTTGATCACAGTGGTATAGCCGGAAATCACCGAGCCATCCGATGGGATCAGCACTTCAAAACGCTTGGGGTCGATCTGCTCACGGTAGCTCAGGCCGTTGAAGTCCCACACCACGCCCACTTCCACCTCACCCTTTTCGATGGTCTGAATGGTCGGGTTGGCCAGCGACAGGCGCTTCTGCTGGGCCAGCTTGGTGAACAGCTGCAGGCCCGGCTCGATGTTGCTCTCGTCGCCCTTGTAGGCAATCGCTGCAGCCAGCACACCGTTGGCCGCCTGGGCAGCGGTGCCGACATCGCCGATGGCGACCTTGTACTTGCCTTTTTCCAGGTCATGCCAGGAGGTAGGGCGTTCGCCTTCCTTGACCAGATCCTTGTTGATGATAAAGGCAATGGTGCCGGTATAGGCCAGCGCCCAGTGGCCGTCCTTGTCCTTGGCCCACGTCGGTACCTGGTCCCAGGTGCTTGGCTTGTACGGCTGGCTCACGCCCTTGGTCACCGCAATCGGGCCGAAGGCGGCGCCCACGTCACCGATGTCGGCGCTGGCGTTGTCCTTCTCGGCTTCGAACTTGGCGATTTCCTGGGCCGAGCTCATGTCGGTGTCGCTGTGCTTGAGGCCGTACTTGCTGGCCAGGTCTTCCCAGGTGCCTTTCCAGTTGGCCCAGGCATCGGGCATGCCCACGCTGTTGACGGTGCCTTCCTTGCGGGCGGCATCTTCCAGGGCCTTGAGGTCCGCGGCCATGGCCGAAGTACAGAACGCGATGGCCGAACCGAGCAGTGACGCCATGAACAACTTTTTCATCCGTAGCTCCTTGGGTGGGTGCCTTTTACCGATCGTTGTTATGTGTGAAGCCGTTGCCTGGAACCTTTGGTCTAGGTCAGCAAACCTTGAGCCAAGGTAGGCCGCTTGCGTGACAATTTGATGTAGGCGCAAGCCCGAACCTACAGCGTAGACTACATGCCAACCCCGGTTTTGCTGGCTTTGCCAGCGCCAGACCGCGTCTTGTCACCGGATGTTCATCAGCCCTGCCTAGGCTTGCACTATTCTCCATAAGCCCTGTCATGGGGCTGGACTAGTCCAGATAGGTAACCTTTGATGCAGCCGATGCCACCGCGTGCGGTAACAGCCATCTGCCATGCCCTGCAGGAGCAGATCGAGCACGGCCTGCTGGCGCCGGGCGGCAAGCTGCCGGCCGAACGCAAGCTTAGTGAGGTGTTCGACACCACGCGCATCACCCTGCGCGAGGCGCTGGCGCAGCTGGAGGCCCAAGGCTTGATCTATCGCGAAGAGCGGCGCGGCTGGTTCGTCGCGCTCGAGCGACTGACCTACGACCTGATCGAGCGCAGTCACTTTCATGCCATGGTGCGCGACCAGGGGCGTGTGGCCAGCACCGAGCTGTTGTCGGCACGGCTGCAGCCGGCCTCGGCGGCCATCTGTGCGCGCCTGCAGTTACCTGCGTTGTCCAGTGTGGTGCTGATCTGCCGGTTACGACGGATTGACGGGCGGGCTGTGCTGTATGCCGAGCACTACCTCAACCCTCGGTACTTTCCGGGTATTCTCGAACAGGACCTGGCGCAGTCGCTGACCGAAATTTATGAGCGGGTTTATGGCATCCGGTATGGGCAGGTGTGCTTCGAGATCTTGCCTACGGCGTTGCCGGTTGAGGCGGCGGGGGCGTTGAAGGTGTCGGTGGGCAGCCCGGGGTTGCACATTACTCGGGTCAATAGCGACCAACATGGCCATCTGATTGACTGCGACTTGGAATACTGGCGGCATGATGCAATCCGCATTCGTGCCCAGGCGGGATGAGGTGTTGGCCTCTTCGCGGGCTTGCCCGCTCCCACAGGTACTGCACAGGCCTTGAACACTGTGATGATCCTGTGGGAGCGGGCAAGCCCGCGAAGAGGTCCTAACTGGAAGAACCGGTTTCCGCCATTGCCCCACCGCCGGCAGTCACCACCTGCACCGACAACCGCGGCGTTGCCAGGTCCAGCCCGGCCTCATCCATTTGCCGCTTCAAGGCCAGGTTGAAGGCCCGCGACACTTCCCACTGTTTGATCGGCGCAGTCTTGAACCGTGCCCGCAAGATCGCCGAGCCCGACTCGAAGCTCTCGACCCCCTGCAACTCCAGCGGCGACCAGATATTGCGGCGCATCAGCGGGTCGTTGCGCAGCTTCTGGCCCACTTCGCGAACCAGCGAGATGGCGTTGTCGATGTTCATGTTGTGCGGGATCGCCACCCGGAAGATGGCGTAGCCGAACTCCCGCGAGTAGTTCTTGATGCTCTTGATCTCGCTGAACGGGATGGTGTGCACGATGCCATCGATGTCCCGCAGGCGTACGGTACGGATGGTCAGGCCCTCGACCGTACCAAGGTGCCCGCCGACATCCACGTAGTCGTCGATGGCCAGCGAATCTTCGATGATGATGAACAACCCGGTGATCAGGTCGGCCACCAGCGATTGCGCGCCAAAACCGATGGCCAGGCCGATCACACCGGCACCGGCCAGCAGCGGGGTGACGTTCATGCCCATGTTGGCCAGCGCGACAATCACCGCAATGATGAAGATGACCACAAACAGCACGTTGCGGATCAACGGCATCATGGTTTGTGCGCGGGCGTTGGCCAGGCCCCGGCGCGAACGCACCAGCGCGTGGTGCACGGCGGTGTCGGCCAGGATCCACACCAGCCAGGCAACGATCAGCGTGCCGGCCAGCCCCAGCAGGCGCAGGCTCACTTCGTGGCCGTCGCCCTCGGCGAAGCTGATCATCGACAGCCCCCATACCCGCAGGCCCAGCTCGATGAACACCAGCCAGATGAACAGATGCACCAGCAGGTAGCCAAAGTTGCGCAGGCGTTCGGCATACACCGCCTGGCGCTTGCTGGCGCGTTTGGGGTTGGCCGCGTGCCGGCGCACCAGGCCGTTGAGCACCATGCACACCACTACCAGCACCGTGCACATCAGTGACTGGCGCAGGGCGGTGCTGGTGTCGCCGGCCGAGACGAAGGTGGCGAACAGCGAGATGACCACCAGGATCAGCGCCGGGATGAACCAGAAGCTGCCGAGAATTTCGATGGTGTCGCTGAGGGTTCGCCGTGTCAGGCGCCGCGCCAGTGGCTGGTTGCGGATCAGGTGGGCGATCGGGCGGCGAAAGCGCAGGATGAACAGCCCGGTGCACAACGCGGCGATGACGTTGGCCAGGGTCGCGAGGGCGTGGGCCAGGTGGGTCCCCAGTGCGACCAGCATGCGCGGATCGCTCATGGCCTCGCCAAACGCTGCGAAGCTGCCGATCAGCCACAGCGGGCGGAATGCCTGGTGCCTAAGGATATGCAGGGCACGGTGGCGGTGCGGGCCGTCGAGCAGCGAGAAGGCGATCACGCAGATGGCCGAGAAGCAGGTGCCGACCACCAGGGCGTAGGCCAGCACCATGGCCAACGATTTACCCAGCGACGGCGGCAGCACAAAGCTCAGGTACACGGTGAACACCAGCGCCACCAGCCACGGGCCGAGCTTGCGCAGGGCAAAGCGGACCAGGTCCCAGGTACGCGGGTGCTGGGGCAGTTCTTCGCTCAGGCCAAAGCGCAGGCGTATGCGGTGGCCGACCCAGTTGAAGGCATAGGCCAGCACGCTCCACACGGCAATCACGGCGGCAAAGCCGAACAGGATCGCCGGCCACTGGTGCACCGGCACCATCAGTTCGGTGAGTTCAGCCTGGGCTTGTTCGATTTCCGCCGCCCAGCGGTGGAACGGGCTGGCATCGCCGCTGAACTGTTTTTCGAAGTCATGCAGGGCGCCGCCGATCAGGCCGAGCACACCCTGTTCCACGCTGGGCTGCGATTGCCGGGTGGCGTCGCGCAGCTTTTTAAGGTCGGCCAGCAGCTTGGCCCGCTGCTGGTCGTTTTCCAGGTTCTTGATCACTTCGTCCAGCGACTTGCCCAGCGGCTCGGTGGCCTCCGGTTGCGCGGGCGCACTGCCGCCCAGCAGGCTGGGCAGGCCCGCAGCCTGCACTGGTGTGATGAATAGCAACAGCAGCAGGAACAGGTAACGCAGGAGGGCAGGCACTGGCAAATCTACCTCAGGTCAAACGATTGACCGAGTGTAGAGGTTTATGTCGGCAGTTTCTCAAGGATCTTCCAGCAGGTAAGGCCAAAGATGCCCAAGGTGCCGATCCACATCATCAGCACACCGATATTGCGCTCGCGCATGCTGAAACCGATGGTCAGCAGCATCAGGAACAGGAACACCGGCACGAACAGGGACAGAAACGGGGACATGGACAGCAATCCTTTTGCAGTGGGGCCATGTAACAAGCATAGCGCTTGGCAAGCGAAGCGGGATTGACCTTGAGCAGGTGCAAGCAGGCCCGGCCTCTTCGCGGGCTTGCCCGCTCCCACAGGTACTGCGCAGCGTTTGATCGCGGTGCGGTCCCTGTGGGAGCGGGCGAGCCCGCGAAGAGGCCGGGCCTGCCTACATCAAGGCAACTCGCGGCTACGGTAGAAGGCGGTCAACACCTTCACCAGATGCGCCAGGTCATGGCTGCCGCACAGTTCACGAATGGAATGCATGGCAAAGGTCGGCAATCCTATATCCACCGTGCGCACGCCCAGGTGGCTGGCCGCAATCGGCCCGATGGTCGAGCCACAGCCCATGTCGCTGCGCACCACAAAGCTTTGCACCGGCACCTCTTGGGCCATGCACAGGTGGCGGAAGAAGCCGGCGGTTTCGCTGTTGGTGGCGTAGCGCTGGTTGTTGTTCACCTTGATCACCGGCCCGGCGTTCAGCTTGGGCCCGTGGTTGCCGTCGTGCTTGTCGGCGTAGTTGGGGTGCACGCCGTGGGCGTTGTCGGCCGACACCATCAGCGAGCGCTGGATGGTGCGCACGTAGGCGTCGCCATCAGGCAGCAGGCGCTGCAGGGTCTGCTCCAGCATCGGGCCGTCGGCGCCGCAGGCCGAGCTGCTGCCGACTTCTTCGTGGTCGTTGCACACCAGTACGCAGGTCTCGTCGCTGTCGGCGGCCAGCAGCGCCTGCAGGCCGGCGTAGCACGACAGCAGATTGTCCAGACGGGCACCGGCAATGAAGTCGCCGTTCAGGCCGATCAAGGCAGCGTCCTGGGTGTCGTAGAAACTCAGTTCGTAGTCCAGCACCACATCGGCGATCAGCTCGTGCTCGCGCGCCAGTTGCTCGGTGAGCAGGGCGCGGAAATCGATGCGCTCGTCACCGGCCACCTGGGCGAGGATCGGCGGCAGTTCGTTCTGCGGGTTGATCGCCCAGCCTTCGTTGGCGGTACGGTTCAGGTGGATCGCCAGGTTGGGGATGACCGCGATGGGCAGCTTGAAATCGATCAGCTGGCTTTCAACCTTGCCGTCACGGCGGTAGGTGACGCGGCCGGCCAGCGACAGGTCGCGGTCGAACCACGGCGCCAGCAGGGCACCGCCATACACTTCCACACCCAGTTGCAAAAAGCCCAGGCGCTGCAGCTCGGGCTGCGGCTTCACGCGCAGGCACGGGCTATCGGTGTGGGCACCGACCATGCGGATACCGTTCAGTAACGGTGCCTGCTTGCCTAGTTTGATGGCGATGATCGACGAATCGTTACGGGTGACGTAGTAGCGGCCGCCAGGCACCGTGGCCCAGCTGTCGCGCTCGTCCAGGCGCTGGTAGCCGGCAGCTTCCAGGCGCTGGGCCAGGCTGGCGGTGGCGTGGAAAGGCGTGGGGGAGGCCTTGAGGAAGTCGATAAGGCCAGTATTCAGTGCGTCGCGCATAGCTCACTCCAGACAGCAGTGGCGCGAGTTTAACGCAGAATGTCGACAATTTGTGTCTGCCTCTTCGCGGGCTCGCCCGCTCCCACAGGTACTCCACAGGTTTTGAATGTGGTGATATCCCTGTGGGAGCGGGCAAGCCCGCGAAGAGGCCGGTACAGGCCATGCAAATTCAGAAAGGTGCAGGGCACTCGAACTTCAACCGCTCGCCGGACACCGGGTGGGTGAAGCTCAGCATCGCAGCATGCAGGCAAAGCCGCTCATGGGCCGCCAACGCTTCAGGGTTGGCATACAGCCGATCCCCGAGCAGAGGGTGACCGATCGACAACATATGCACCCGCAGCTGGTGCGAGCGCCCGGTAATCGGCGTCAGCTCTACCCGGCAGTAATCACCGCAGCGCTCGATGATGCGCCAGAAGGTCAGGGCATGCTTGCCCTGCTCGTGGTCCACCACGTGCCGTGGTTTGGTTGGCGGGTCGTAGCGCAGCGGCAGGTCGATGCTGCCGCTGTCCAGCGCCGGCTGGCCCCAGCACAGTGCGGTGTAGGCCTTTTCGGTCTCGCGGTCGTGGAACTGGCGTGACAGCTCGCGGTGGCTGTCGGCATCGCGGGCCAGCAGGATGATGCCCGAGGTTTCCCAGTCCAGGCGGTGCACGATCAGTGCGTCGGGGTAGCCGTTTTCCTGCAGGCGGGTGATCAGGCAGTCCTTGTTGTCCTCGGCGCGGCCGGGTACCGACAGCAGCAGGGTCGGTTTGTTGATCACCAGGATGGCGGCGTCTTCGAAGAGGATCTGGACATTCGACAGCGGCATTGCAGTATCTCTGTGATAGCGGGGAAAACCATTGGGGCCGCGTCGCGACCCATCGCCGGCAAGCCAGCTCCCACAGGTAAAGCGCGGACCCTGTGGGAGCTGGCTTGCCGGCGATGGGCTGCAACGCAGCCCCAATGATCCAGACAGGTCGCGGTATCAGCGATCCGGCAGGGTAATGTTCAGCTCCAGAATCGAGCAGCTGCCCTGGTTTTCCAGCTCGATATGCACGTCATCGTTGCCGATGTTCACATACTTGCGGATCACTTCCAGCAGTTCTTTCTGCAGCGCCGGCAAGTAATCCGGTTCGCTGCGTTGGCCGCGCTCATGCGCCACGATGATCTGTAGACGCTCTTTCGCTACCGACGCGCTGGTCTGTTTCTGTCTGCCACGAAAGAAGTCAAAAAGGTTCATGGTTTACTTGCCTCCAAACAGTCGCGCGAAGAATCCTTGCTTCGGCACTTCGATGAACCGCAGGGGCTTGTCTTTGCCCAGCAGGCGGTCGACGGTATCGCTGTAAGCCTGGCCAGCATCGCTCTGGTCGTCGAGGATGACCGGGATGCCTTGGTTAGAGGCTTTGAGTACTGCCTGGGATTCCGGGATGACACCCACCAGTTCGACCGAGAGGATTTCCTTGACGTCTTCAACGCCAAGCATTTCGCCTTTTTCGACGCGCTCCGGGTGGTAACGGGTAATCAGCAGGTGTTCCTTGATCGGATCATCGCCTTGCTCTGCGCGGCGCGACTTGCTGGACAGAAGGCCGATCATGCGGTCAGAGTCACGCACCGACGAGACTTCCGGGTTGGTCACGACGATGGCCTCGTCAGCGAAGTACATCGCCAGGTGAGCACCTTTTTCGATACCGGCAGGCGAGTCGCAGACCACAAAATCGAACTGCTCCTTCAGCTCCATCAGCACCTTCTCGACGCCTTCCTTGGTCAGCGCGTCCTTGTCCCGGGTCTGGCTGGCGGCCAGCACGAACAGGTTTTCGAGGCGCTTGTCCTTGATCAGGGCCTGCTGCAGGTTGGCTTCGCCGTTGACCACGTTGACGAAGTCGTACACCACGCGGCGTTCGCAGCCCATGATCAGGTCGAGGTTACGCAGGCCCACGTCGAAGTCGACGATGACGGTCTTGTGGCCGCGCAGTGCAAGGCCGGTACCAATGGCGGCGCTGGTGGTGGTCTTGCCCACACCCCCCTTGCCGGAAGTAACCACGAGAATCTTGGACAAGGTGTTTCACCCCTAAAATAATCGGGACGCTAGTCCCTGCAAAAATGCAAAAAAAACGGCAACGGTAAAAAAGTTGCTCTAAAAATGCTTGCAAGTATCCGTCAAAGACGGGTGATGTTCAACACATCGCCAGACAGGCTGACTTGCACGCAGGTGCCCCAAAGGGGGTCGCGGCGCAGGTCTTCGCAAACCTTGTACTGGCCGGCAATAGAGACCATTTCGGCAGTCATTTGCTGGCAGAAGATACGCGCCTTGGTATTGCCTTTGATGCCGGCCAGGGCCCGGCCGCGCATGGCGCCGTACACATGGATGTTGCCATCGGCGAGAAGTTCCGCACCCGGGCTGACCGAGGCAGTCACGATCAAGTCACCGCCCTGAGCATAGATCTGTTGGCCGCCGCGCACTGTGTTGGTGATGATGCGTGTCGGGCGCACCTCTGGCTCGGGGGCTGGCGGTGGGGCCGGGGCGGGTTCGGGCTTCTTCACCTCAGGCTCGGGCTCCAGCGGCCGTTCGCGGGCGCCGGACGGCGGCAGCACCGGCAGGTCGATGGCGATGGCGGCGGCGATATCCTCGATGCGGTTGGCGCGGATGGCCAGGGTGCGCAGGCCATGGTGGCGGCAGATACGCATCAAGCCGGGCAGGTCGATTGCGCCTTCGCCAGCCGGCAGCTTGTCCAGTGCCAGCACCAGGGGCGTGTTGCTGAAGAAGTTCGGTGCCTGGGCAACTTTGGCCGCCAGTTGGCGGTCGAGGGCTTCAAGGTCATTGCGCGCCAGTTCCAGCACTGTAATGGCAAGCATGCTGCCCTTGAGCTGGAACACAGAGGCGGTATCGGGTGTGTGGTTTGGGCTCATGGTCTGCATAGACGGCTTGTTGCGAAAAAAGTGCCCTGAGTTATAACGAGAACACCGGTTGCCCGCAACATACGCTGATCCGTTGTAGAATGCGCAGCCTTTGTCTTTCCGGAAGCTTCAATGGAACGCCCGCGTTTTCGTCCCTATTTCCTTCACCCAAAGTTCTGGGGCCTGTGGCTGGGCCTGGGCCTGCTGTGGCTGGTGGTCCAGTTGCCGTACCGGGTTCTGTTGAAAGCCGGTGCTGCGTTGGGCGCCGTGATGTATTGCTTTGCCGGCGAACGTCGGCGCATTGCCGCACGCAACCTTGAACTGTGCTTCCCGGAGCTGTCGGTCGACGAACGGCGGCGTTTGCTCAAGGCCAACTTTGCCTCCACCGGTATCGCCTTCTTCGAAATGGCCATGAGCTGGTGGTGGCCCAAGGCCAGGCTGGCGCGCCTGGCCCATATCGAGGGGCTGGAGCACCTGCAGGCCGCCCAGCAGGCGGGGAAGGGCGCCATTCTCATGGCCGTGCACTTCACTACCCTGGAAATCGGCGCCGCCCTGCTGGGCCAGCAGCACACCATCGACGGCATGTACCGCGAGCATGGCAATGCGCTGTTCGACTTCATCCAGCGCAGCGGCCGCGAGCGGCATAACCTCGACTCGCTGGCGGTGGAGCGCGAGGACGTGCGCGGCATGCTCAAGCTGCTGCGTTCGGGCCGGGCGATCTGGTACGCACCGGACCAGGATTACGGCGCCAAGCAGAGCATTTTCGTGCCGCTGTTCGGCATCCCGGCTGCGACGGTAACTGCCACTACCAAGTTCGCCCGGCTGGGCAAGGCGCAGGTTATTCCGTTCACCCAGAAGCGCCTGGAGGACGGCAGCGGCTATCGTCTGGTCATCCACCCGCCGCTGGCGGACTTCCCCGGTGAAAGCGAAGAGGCCGACTGCCTGCGCATCAACCAGTGGGTTGAAAGTGTGTTGCGCGAGTGCCCCGAGCAGTACCTGTGGGCGCACCGCCGGTTCAAGTCGCGGCCCGAGGGTGCGCCGCGGCTGTACGACAAGAAAAAGCGCTGAATCTTGTGCTGTGAGTGCGGGCCTCTTCGCGGGGCAAGCCCGCTCCCACAGGTTTTCTACACTGCCTGAGGTGCCGAGATGCCTGTGGGAGCGGGCTTGCCCCGCGAAGAGGCCGGTACTGACAAAGTGAATCCAGGAAGGAAGCGATGGCCCCATCCCCGGTAACCGGTCTTATCCTTTCTGGCGGCGGCGCCCGCGCCGCCTATCAGGTCGGCGTGCTGGCCGGCATCGCCGAGCTGCTGCCCGCCGGCGCACACAATCCGTTCCCGGTCATTGTCGGCACCTCTGCAGGCGCCATCAACGCCGTAACCCTGGCCAGCGGCGCCACCCACTTCAATGATGCCGTGCAGCGGCTTACCGCCTTCTGGCAGAATTTTCGCAGCCACCTGGTCATGCGCAGTGACTGGCCCGGCGTCATCCGCCAGGCCAGCCGCTTCGTCGGCCACAGCCTGCTCGGGCTGGGCGGCCAGGCGCCGGTGGCGCTGCTGGACAGCAGCCCGTTGCGCAGCCTGCTGCAGGCACACCTGAACCTGGATGGCATCGGCCATTCCATCGCTGCCGAGCAGTTGCGCGCAGTGGCAGTCACCGCCTTCGGCTACGAGTCCGGCCAGGCGGTCACCTTCTACCAGGGGCGCGGCACTATCGACGCCTGGTTGCGCCACCGCCGCATCGGCGTGCCCACGCCGTTGACCATCGACCACCTGCTGGCCAGCGCGGCCATTCCGCTGCTGTTTGCCCCGGTGCAGTTGGGCGACGAATTTTACGGTGACGGCGCGGTGCGCCAGTCGGCGCCGATCAGCCCGGCCTTGCACCTGGGCGCCAGTCGGGTGCTGGTAGTCGGGGTCAGCGGCAACCCGCAGCGGCCGGCACCGCCGTTGCCCACCCAGCGCGTGTTCAGCGGGCAGCAACCGAGCCTGGCGCAGATCGGTGGGCATATGCTCAACAGCACGTTCATCGACAGCCTGGAAGACGACATTGAACTGCTGCAGCGGCTGAACCACCTGAGCCGGCTGCTGCCGGCGCACCTGGATGCCCGGCGCCTGGGGCTGGCGCCGATCGAGGTGCTGGTGGTGGCTCCCAGCCAGCCGTTGGACGAGATCGCTGCCCGCCACCGGCGCGAGTTGCCGGCGGCGTTGCGCCTGTTCCTGCGTGGGCCGGGGGCGACGCGCACCAGTGGGGCGGGGGTGCTGAGCTATTTGCTGTTCGAGGCCAGCTATTGCAGTGAGCTGATCGAACTGGGGCGGCGCGATGCCCTGGCCAAGAAGCGCGAGCTGTGCCAGTTCCTGGGGATCTGATGTTGCCTGTACCGGCCTCTTCGCGGGCTTGCCCGCTCCCACAGGTACCGCACAACCATCAGGAATTGTGCAATACCTGTGGGAGCGGGCAAGCCCGCGAAGAGGCCAAGCCTGCTTACTCGGCTATCTGCAACTTGCGCGCCTGGGTATACACATAGCGCACCTTCTCGTACTCGAACGGCGAGTTCAGCTGGCCGTAGCGGAAGTTGGTGGTATAGCGCTTGTCCACCACACGTAGGGCGAAGATTTCCGGGTGGTCGGTGCTGGCCTCAGCCACGTTCAGGTAGTTGATCGCCTGCTCGCCCGCATAGTCCACCACCAGCCCGGTGGTGTCGCGCAGGTTCGATGGCCCCAGCACCGGCAGCATCAGGTACGGCCCCTCCGGAACGCCATAGAAGCCCAAGGTCTGGCCGAAGTCTTCGCTCTGACGCGGCAGGCCCATGCTGGTCGCCGGGTCCCATAGCCCACCTACACCAATCAGGGTGTTGAACATCAGCCGTGCGGTGATCTCCGCCGAGCGCTTGGCCTTGAGCTGCAACACGCTGTTGAACAGGTTCGGCACATCACCGATGTTGTTGAAGAAGTTGCTGACACCGGTGCGCACAAAGCGCGGAGTGACGTACTGGTAACCGCTGACCAGCGGCAGCAGCACCCATTGGTCCAACCGGTAGTTGAAGTGATAGACGCGCCGGTTGATCGACTCCAGCGGGTCGTACACGTTCAGCGCTTCCAGGGTTGAACGCTCGAACTCGCGCTGGTCCAGGCCCGGGTTGAATTTCAGCTCGCGCAGCGGGTCGAGAAAGCCGTCTGTTTCGGGCGCCAGCGGTGCGGCAGTCACTTGCGGGTCGGCCTCGATCACGCTGGCCCGTGGGGCGGTTTCGGCTGCCAGAGTGTGGCCGGCAGCAAGCAGGGCGGTGGCGAAGAGGAGTTTGTTAACCACGGAAGAACTCCAGCATGGCGTCGCTGTTGACGCGGTAATTGAGGTTGCCGCAATGGCCGCCATGGGGGTAAAGGGTCAGCCGCTCACCAAACACCTTGCGCAGGAAACCGATATCGCCAGGGCCGAGGATGACGTCGTCGGCGTTGTGCATCACGGCAATCTTGTCGCTGCTGTGCAGGTAGTCGGCCAGGGCATACAGGCTGACCTGATTGGTCAGTTGCAAAATGCTGTTGCCACCGGTGCGGGCGCGCCACATCGGGATCACCTGCTCGGTCATGTAGCAGTCGAAGTCGCACTGCAGGGCGCGCTTGAAGAATGGCGTGAGGCTGCTGCTCTCGGTGATCGGAAACTTCGGTGGAATGATCAGGCCACGGCGGTTGATCAGGTCGGAAGTAAAGGCGATGTCTGCCGCCGAAAAGCGGAACGAGGTGCCGATCAGCATGGCCATCTGCTCGTTGGACAGGTGCTGCTTCGACTGCTGGAAGTCGTACAGCAGTGCTTCGTTGAGGTCGATGTAGCCCTTGTCCTGGAAGTAACGGGTCAGTTTGGTCAGCATCAGTTCATAGAACGTGGTGCTGCGGTCGATGCCCTTGACCTGGGTTTGCACCAGCTTGTCGAGGTTGTTGATCGAGGTGTACAGGTTGACCGGCGGGTTCAGCAGCAGCACGCGCTTGAAGTTGAAGCTGCGGCGGGTTTCGTCCAGGTGGCTGACAAAGGCGGCGTCGAGCGCACCCAGGCTGTAGCCGGTGAGGTAGAACTCGCTGATCGGCAGGCGCGGGTGCTGGGCGCGCACGGCCTGCATCACCCGGTACATGTCTTCGGCGTCTTCCTGGCTGACGCCGGGGGTGGCGAAGCGTGAGGCGGCGCTCATGAAGTCGTAGCTGGTAGGCGACGACAGTTGCACCACGTGGAAGCCGGCTTGGTAGAACAGCTTCTTCAGGTATTCGTTGATGCTGCTGGTGTACGGTGCGCCGGTGCCCGCGATGATGAAGATCAGCGGCGCTTCGTGGTCTTGGCGGGCCAGGCGGTACTTGAGTTTTTTAACCGCCCAGAAGTTGTCGGGCAGGGTGAACTCGCGCTCCGGGCGCAAGTTGAGGCTGTAGTCCGACTGGGTGATTTCGTCGTCGCTGGGCAGGGTCGGGCGCTGGTCCGGCGGCGTGGTCGCGATGGTTGCCTCGAACGGGTTGGTCAAGGGGTAGCCGTAGCTGGCAGCGTCGATATCCCGCGCTGAAGCGGCCACCGCCATAAGCAGGCTACCGAGCAGGGCAGCGAGGCGCAAAGATCGAAGCATGTAATCCCCCAAAAGAACGCAAGGTCGAGCAGTGTGCAGGCTAGGACCACATCCAGCTGGGCAAAGTTGCCTGGCGTGGTGGCCTTTGGTGTGCTTGTTATCTGCAACATAGCTGCAGGGTTGTGATTTTGCCTTACAACCAGGCATAAGCGATCATGGATGCTTTCGATTACCGCTATTGGAGAACAGGATGTCTCGTTCGCTACCGGCTGCGCTACTGGTGCTTTGTATCGGGCTGTGGCTCGCGGCCAGTTATGGCGTGCGCTATGGGCTGATGGAAGATGGCCAGTGGGTAGGGCTGTGCACGGTACCGGCCGCGTACTGGCAGTGTGAGGTGCGGTCGTTGCTTGGATTGGGCATTCACCACCAGGTGATGGCCTGGAGCGGGTTGGGCCTGGCGCTGTTGGCGCAGGTCGTTGCCGGCCGCGCTGGCGGGTGGCTGGCGGTGCTGGCCCTGGTGTTCGCGGTGCCAGCGCTGGTGTTGTACACCGCCAGTATTGCCGTGTTTGCGCTGGTGCTGGCGGGGCTGCGGTTGGTCAGGTGACCATGGCGAGTCTGACAGGGGCCGCGCAGCGGCCCCGGGATATCAAACCTTGCACAGCCGCAAGCTCCGCCACAAGGCTGCGGTCATCAGCACACTCACCACCGCCCAACCCCAGGCCTGCTGGTTCTCCAGCCCCTCCACAAACAATTGCGGCGCCACCCCAGCACCGACAATGAACGCCAGCAACGCCACTTCCGCCCGCCGCGCCTGCACCGGCCACAGCACATACACCAGCGCCGGCAACGCCAGCGCCGCGCTGGGGAAGCTGCGGTAACGTGGGTCGAACACCATCGCCAGCATGCTCACCGCCGCAGCGAAGCCCGCCGCCAACAACAGCCAACCCGCCCGCGCCTGCAGCCAGGCGAACAAGCGCTCACGCCAGCCGGCCCGCTGTGCCAAAGCCAGCAGCGCATGGGCCAGCACCAGCAGGTTCAGCCCGGCCAGCGCAACGGCCCACAGCCATTCCCCGGCAAAGCGTGCATGGGTACGCATCAGCTCGCCCCACAACCCCAGGCAACCGGCGCCGAACGCCGCCAGCAGCGGCAGCAGCAAGGCCGCCTTCGGTGTAGCGGGACGCCCGGCCATCATCAGCATGAGCACCATCAGTACGGCGCTGGCCAGCAACCATTGGGGCCAATAATGCAGGTTGCTCACCGGCCCTTCGAGCACGCCCTTGTCCTGCCGGTCGGCGTCGTACAGCCCCCAGTAACCCCCCACTGCGCCTTCGTTGGCGCGCTTCCACGGCTGGTCGAATGCTTCGATCAGGTTGTAATGCCAGCCGTTGCTCTCGGCCATGGCCACAAAGCCACGAATGAAGCGCGCCTCGTTGACCCGGCTGGGCACGGCAATCTCGCGCTGGCGGCCTTCGCTGGGCCAGCCGGTTTCGCCAATCAGGATGTCCTTGGGCGCAAAGCGCGTGCCGAATACCCGGCGTACATCGGCCACATGGGCCAGGGCTTCGTCGATGCCGCGCGGGTCGTCTTCCCAGTACGGCAGCAGGTGGATGGTCAGGAAATCCACCGCCGGGGCAATCTGCGGGTGCTGCAACCAGAACTCCCACACATCTGCGTAGGTCACCGGCACCTTCACCTGGCTTTTTACCCGGGCGATCAGCTTGGCCAGGTGCGCGCCGGTGACTTCCTTGCGCAGCAACGTCTCGTTGCCCACGATCACCGCGCTGACCACATCGGGGTTGGCGTTGGCGGTGGCGATCAACAGGTCGATTTCCTTGTCGGTGTCGGCCGGGTGAGCGTTCACCCAGGCGCCCAGCATCACTTTCAGCCCATGCTTGCGGGCCAACGCCGGGATTGCCTCAAGGCCGGTCATGGAATAGGTGCGGATGCACTGGAAACGCTCAGCCAGCAAGGCAAGGTCGGCGTCCATGCGTGCCGGGCGCAGGCGAAACGGCTGGTCGTAGGGCGACTGATCCTTGTCGAACGGCGTGTAGGACGCGCATTGCAACTTGTGCGTCGAGCTGGCCGCATCGGGCAGGTGCACCGGCTTGCCAAGCCCGTACCAGAGCCCGGCGAGCCCGATCAGAGCCAACAGGCAGGCAAGCAGGTACAGCGGCAACAGCAGGCGGGCAGAACTGGGCATCGGGCGGTCCATCGTCAGGCGCAAAAGGGTAGATAGTAGCCCGGCGCCAAAGCTTTGGCATGCAAGGATCGCGCAGGTCGGCGTAGGCCGATGGCGCTAATGGCACAGTGCTGTCGCATATGGGGCCTGTACAGGTCGCAGACGGATCAGGTCGACCTCTGTCGCAGGCAGATGATGCAATCTCCAAGACCTGACGAGGGGATGCTTTGATGGCAACTTTGAAAAAAATGCGACGTTTCCTGGGGGTGGGCACCGCCCTGGTACTGGGGATGAGCGCTGCACAGGCAATGGCTAAAGAAGTCAGCATCGGTTACGTGGATGGTTGGGCCGACAGCGTCGCGACCACCAACGTGGCCGCCGAAGTGATCAAGCAAAAGCTCGGCTACGACGTGAAGTTGCAGGCCGTGGCTGCGGGGATCATGTGGCAGGGCGTTGCCACCGGCAAGCTCGATGCGATCCTCTCGGCATGGTTGCCGGTTACCCATGGTGAATATTGGGCCAAGAACAAAGACAAGGTGGTCGACTACGGGGCCAACTTCAAAGACGCAAAAATCGGCCTGATCGTGCCTGAGTACGTCAAGGCCAACAGCATTGCCGACCTCAAGACCGACACCAGCTTCAAGCAGAAAATCGTAGGTATCGACGCCGGCTCCGGCGTGATGATCAAGACCGACCAGGCCATCAAGGACTACGACCTGACCGGCTACAAGCTGCAAGCCAGCTCTGGCGCAGGCATGATTGCCGAGCTTACCCGTGCCTATGACAAGCAGCAGTCGGTTGCAGTGACGGGCTGGGTACCCCACTGGATGTTTGCCAAGTGGAAGCTCAAGTTCCTTGAAGACCCCAAAGGCGTCTACGGCGCAGCTGAAACCGTAAACAGCATCGGCAGCAAGCAACTGGACAAGAAAGCCCCTGAAGTGGCCGAGTTCCTGAAGAAGTTCCAGTGGCAGTCCAAGGATGAAATTGGCGAAGTCATGTTGGCGATTCAGGACGGTGCCAAGCCTGAAGCCGCGGCCAAGGACTGGGTGGCCAAGCACCCGGATCGTGTGAAGGAGTGGACTGGTAAGTGATCGCTCGTTAGGGCCAGTTTTGCTTCTTCGCGGGCTTGCCCGCTCCCACAGTGAAATCACTGCCTTCAGGCCTTGTGATGTACCTGTGGGAGCGGGCATGCCCGCGAAAGGGCCGGCACTTTGTTACGCAATCGGTAAAACACCGTTGCATCTAAGACTAAGGTCGTCTGGTTGGCGTCCAGCGGCAGCATAAAGTAAGGGTGTGGGTACCATCCCCTACCTGTGCTGCTAGGACAAAAACAATGAACGACAGCATTTACCTCTCGATACAAAACAGCCCCCGCTTCAAGGAGCTGGTCACCAAACGCGAACGGTTCGCCTGGATTCTTTCGGCGATCATGCTCGGCCTGTACTGCGCCTTCATCCTCCTGATCGCCTACGGTCCTCATTTGCTGGGCGCCAAGCTCAGCCCTGAGTCGTCGATTACCTGGGGCATTCCCCTGGGCGTCGGCCTGATCCTTTCGGCATTCGTCCTGACCGCCATCTACGTACGCCGAGCCAACGGCGAATTCGATGAGCTGAACAAGGCCATCCTGAAGGAGGCGCAACAATGATTCGCCACGCCAAAGCTTTGGCCGTACTGGCCTGCGGTGCCTTCGCACCCGCCGTGTGGGCCGCCGATGCCCTGACCGGCGAGGTGCAGAAACAGCCGCTGAACGTCGCCGCGATCGCCATGTTCGTGGCCTTCGTCGCCTTCACCCTTGGCATTACCTACTGGGCCTCCAAACGCAACAAGTCCGCTGCGGACTATTACGCCGCCGGCGGTAAGATCACCGGTTTCCAGAACGGCCTGGCGATTGCCGGCGACTACATGTCGGCCGCCTCTTTCCTGGGCATCTCCGCCCTGGTGTTCACCTCGGGTTACGACGGCCTGATCTACTCCATCGGCTTTTTGGTCGGCTGGCCGATCATCCTGTTCCTGATCGCCGAACGCCTGCGCAACCTGGGCAAATACACCTTCGCCGACGTGGCCTCGTACCGCCTCGGGCAAAAGGAAATCCGCACCCTGTCGGCCTCCGGTTCGCTGGTGGTGGTGGCCTTCTACCTGATTGCGCAGATGGTCGGCGCCGGCAAGTTGATCGAGCTGCTGTTCGGCCTGGACTACCACGTGGCGGTGATCCTGGTAGGTATCCTGATGTGCCTGTACGTGCTGTTCGGCGGCATGCTGGCCACTACCTGGGTACAGATCATCAAGGCTGTGTTGTTGCTGTCGGGTGCCAGCTTCATGGCACTGATGGTAATGAAACACGTGAACTTCGACTTCAACACCCTGTTCTCCGAAGCGATCAAGGTGCACGCCAAGGGTGAAGCGATCATGAGCCCGGGCGGCCTGGTAAAAGACCCGATCTCGGCGTTCTCCCTGGGCCTGGCGCTGATGTTCGGTACCGCCGGCCTGCCGCACATCCTGATGCGCTTCTTCACCGTCAGTGACGCCAAGGAAGCACGCAAGAGCGTGCTGTACGCCACCGGCTTCATCGGCTACTTCTACATCCTCACCTTCATCATCGGCTTTGGCGCCATCCTGCTGGTCAGCACCAACCCGGACTTCAAGGATGCCGCAGGCGCCTTGCTGGGCGGCAACAACATGGCGGCGGTGCACCTGGCCGACGCCGTGGGTGGCAGCGTGTTCCTCGGCTTTATCTCGGCAGTGGCCTTCGCCACCATCCTGGCGGTGGTTGCCGGCCTGACCCTGGCCGGTGCCTCGGCGGTGTCCCACGACCTGTACGCCAGCGTATGGCGCAAGGGCAAGGCCAACGACAAGGACGAGATCCGCGTGTCGAAGATCACCACCGTCGCCCTGGGTGTGCTGGCGATCGGCCTGGGCATCCTGTTCGAGAAGCAGAACATCGCCTTCATGGTCGGCCTGGCGTTCTCCATTGCGGCCAGCTGTAACTTCCCGGTGCTGCTGCTTTCGATGTACTGGAAGAAGCTGACCACCCGCGGCGCCATGATCGGCGGCTGGCTGGGCCTGGTGAGTGCGGTGACGCTGATGATCCTTGGCCCGACCATCTGGGTGCAGATCCTCGGCCATGAGAAGCCAATCTACCCGTACGAGTACCCGGCGCTGTTCTCGATGGCCATCGCCTTCGTCAGCATCTGGTTCTTCTCGATCACCGACAAGTCCAAGGCGGCTGACGACGAGCGTGCGAAATTCTTCCCGCAGTTCGTGCGGTCGCAGACTGGCCTGGGTGCCAGCGGGGCGGTTTCTCACTGATGCTGTAGCGGTTAAACCCTGAAACGCACAACGCCCCGCTTGCCGGGGCGTTGTGCGTTTCAGGGTTTGGCAGCAAATAATGGCAAAATGAATTTGCTTGGGAAATTTCCTAAATCCGCTCGGAACGGTCCTAATCATTCCGCGACAGCGTTCACGAATAATCGCCTCCACTGATCGGGCAGTCGCCCGTCAGCCCGAGATTCCTCAAGGAGATTTGATTCGTGAAACGTATGTTCCTCGCCCTCCCGCTGGCCCTGTTGTTCGCCGGCGCTGCCCACGCCATCGACCCGATCGAAAAACAAGTGCAGGTAACGGCCCAGGTACCGACCGATGCGTTCTTCGTTGAGCCGGTAGGCGGCAACTGGATGAACGACCCTCAGGAGTTGGGCTGGAACCCCAATCAGGCCAGGCTCGACCCGATCCGCAAAGAACTGCAAGTCAAAAGCACTGTCGGCCCTATCACCGCCTACCTGGTATCGCCTGCCGTGATTGCCAACGGCTCCAACAACATCGGCCTGGATGTCAAGGTTGGCGACACCGTATTGCAAACCACCCCAGCCGAAGTGGTCAGCGCCGCCCAGGCAGCACCGGGTGCGATCATTGGCTTTGAAGTCGCAGCACAACCGGCGCCTGCCGCAGGCTATGAGCCAGGCAACTACCAGGGCCTGGTCAGCATGATCTTCGAAACGGCCGCGCCCTGATCCACCCCCTCCGTTCATCCGTTGTTGCCTGTCCCTGCCCTCGGCACCTGTCGCGGGGCGGGCAGGTATTGCCTGCAAGCGACACTCATGACCTCACACATTCCGTTTCGCGCGTTGTACCGCGGCCTTCCAGTCGCAGCCTGCCTGGTCGCTGCAGCGGCCACCGGCCAGGCTGCGCCCATGGCGCTCGGTGGCATCGACGGCCTGCCGCGAGAGTTCGAGGCGCACTTCTATGAAGTACCGTTGGCCGTCAGGGTGGACCTGGACGGCCGCTATCTGGGTGATGCGATGGTGGTGCTCAGTCGTGATCAGCGCGTGCAACTGCTGGAATTCACCGAAACCCTCGACAGCCGTGAACCAGAAACCCTCAGGCGGCGGTGGCGCGAGCGCCTGGCCGATGGCCGGCCACTGGGCGATTGTCAGGTGGATTGCCCCGATGGCTTGCGCGCGTTGCATTACAGCCTGGTCAACTCGCAGCTGTCACTGCTCACCGACCAGGCCGAAGTGTCGGCTGCAAACCAGCGTTTCCACAGGCTTCCGGAGCAAGGCAGCTACGGCCTGTTGCTGCGCAACCAACTCAACCTGGTCAATGACGGCCGGGCCACCAGCGGCCGCTATGCGTTGCAAGGGCAGGGCAGCCTGGGCAACTGGACGACTCTGGCCGATGGCCAGCTCGACCGAGGCAGCGATAGCCAGCAAGGCACGCGCTACCGGGTTGACCAGTTGTATGGCGAACGTCTTGTACAAGACCACTTCTACCGCCTGGGCTATTTCACCCCCAGTGCCCAAGGCCTGACCCGCCAGCCACGGCTGATGGGCACCAGCCCCGATACCACGCTTGGCCTGATGTTTGGCAGCAGCGACAGCCTGGCGATCGACAATGGCGCGCCCAGCGCGACGCCCATCTACGTCACCCCCAACCGCCCCGCCGTGGCGGAGATTTACCGCAACGGTGTACTGATCAATAGCCAGCCGGTGCAGCCGGGCCTGCAGACGCTGGACAGCAAAGTGCTGCCCGGTGGCATCTATGAAGTGGAAATCCGCCTGGTCGAGGACGGCCAGGTCACTTCGCGCAGCCAGGCGTTCATCTACAAACCCAGCAACTGGCGCAGTACCGATGCACCGTGGCGCTACAACCTGTACCTGGGCCGACAGAGCAGTGTGTTGAGCAACTGGCAACATGACGCCGATGACAGCCTGGCCGCGGGCGTGCTTGCCAACTATTTGCTACACCCGCGGGCTATCGTCGGCCTCTCGGCGCAGCGCATCGACGAGACCCTGCAATACGGAACGTCGCTGGACTGGGATGTACGCGATCGCTTCAAACTGTACGGCAACCTGTTCCGCGCCGAGGGCTACGGCAATGGCTATGACCTGCAACTGATCCATGCCGGTGAAAGCAGCTCGTTGGTGGCCAGCCAGAGCAGCACCTGGCTGGCCCGCCCGGAGTCGTTGCGCGACGCCGATCAGCCGACCCACTGGCAGGCCCGGCAAACGCAGACGTCACTGTCGTACAACCATCGCCTCGACCCGCGAAATACCGCCAGCGTGCGGGTGTCGCACAGCAGCGGGGCCAGTGCGGGTACGGGTGTAGACCTGGGCTGGTCGTACTTCGGCCAGTTAATGGGTTCGCAGGCCAACTGGCGCCTGTCGCTGTTCGACCGGCCCGGCAACGTGGGCACCGGCGAGGCCCGCAGCCGCGGCGTCAACCTGAGCCTCAGCATGAGCCTGGGCGGCACGGGGGGGCGGCGCCTGTCGGCCAGCGTCGGCAGCCGTACCGCGCGCGATGGCGGGCGTGACCTCAACGCCGCGCTGGCCTACCAGCAGGACGTCGACCTCGGCCCGCTGCGCAGCGTCGGCCTGACCGCCAGCGCCGACCGCTATGGCGCCGGCCTGGGGGGCGACACGCAATTCGAGAGCCAGCAGTTGCATGGCGACGCCTACTTCCAGCGCTCCTCGTACAACGGTGAGTTCAGCGGCGGGCTCAACCTGGAAAGCATGCTGGCGGTTGGCGCCGGCAAGGCAGCGGTGAGCGGCCAGTACCTGCCGCACCAGGCCGGGCTGATCGTCGACGTGGAAAGCGACATCGAAGGCCTGGTGTTGCGCGCTGACGACCGCCACGGCGGTACTGCCAATTTACGCCCTGGGCGCAACGTGGTGCCGGTAGCTGCGTACAAAGCGGGCCACGTGCAGTTCGACCTTGAAGGTGCGGACGCCACCGCCGCAGTGATCCAGCCCTCCAGCGTGGACTACCACCTTAACCGGGGCGGCATTGCCTATCGGCAACTGAGGGTATTGCGCACTTTGACGGTGATCGGCCGCCTGCTCGACAGCCATGGCCAGCCGCTGCGCGGAGCCCAGGTGATCAACCACGCCAGCCGCAGTGTCAGCGAAGCCGATGGCTTCTTCGCGGTAGAAATGAGCGAGTCGACACCCACCCTGGAAATTCGCCAGCAAGGGCAGGCCGTATGCCTGCTGACACTGGACCTGGCGCAGCTGAAACGTGAAGACGATGTGCTGTTGGCCGGCGACCAGCGTTGCACGCCGGCAAGCCTGGCTAGGGCCGCCGCCGCGGGTGGCGAGCGCGGCGAGAGCTAGACCTTGATCAGACACAGAGCTGCCCTACCGTCGCTTCAGACGCGTCCTACAACTCCTGCGAGGGCAGCCGTTTTACGGTATGCCCATCGCTGCACTTACCCAAGGAGCCTTCACCCGTGAATATCCATCGCCTGATTGCCCTGGCGCTGCTGGTAGCGCCACTGGCCACCCACGCAGCCCCCGAGCTCAACGTCGGCGCGCTCTATGATTACCTTGACGGCGGCAAGAGCACCTTGCTTAAACGGGTGCGCAACGGCGGCGATACAACGGCCTTCGTCAAGGTCAGTGTCGCCGAACTGGTCTACGACAACGATGGCAATGCCCGTGAGGTCGACACCGACGGCCTGCCGCTGGAGCAACGCGGCCTGGTGGCCAGCCCGGCGCGGCTGATCGTGCCGGCCCAGGGCATGCAGGCGGTGCGCCTGGTGTACCGCGGAGCGCGAGACCAGGAGCGCTACTTCCGCCTGCGCTTCGTGCCGGTACTGCCGGAGTTGGGCGACGGCTTTGCGGTAGATGCCGAGGAGGCCGAGGACTATCGCGAGCACCTCAAGGCCGGGGTCAACTTGCTGGCGGGCTACGGGTCCTTACTGTTCGTACGGCCTGCCGAGACCCGTTTCCACACGCCCGTACAGCGTCAGGGCGGGTTGCTTAGCGTCACCAACGAGGGCAATGCCACCGTGGTGCTCGACCATTTCCGCCAGTGCCGTACAGCGGGCGAGGCGTGCGAGCCCGCCACCAAGCACCATCTGTTGCCCGGGCGCAACAAGCAGTTCGCCGGGGATGCCGAGCGCGTGCATCAGTTCGAGCTGCTGGAAGGCGAGCGCCGCAGCACCATGGTGGTGGAACGATGAGCACCTTCAACCGGTTGCTGCACGGTTTGGTCGGCGGCGCATTGCTGCTGGTCGCCAATGCTGCCACTGCGCTGGAGGTCACCCTCTCCGCGCAGTATCTGGGCGGTGGCAGCGGGCGGTTCGACAACACCACACCCCCCGGTGGCTTGTGCCAGTATTGGCCAGGTACCTGCCGTGGGCGCACCACGGTGGCGTTGCCCATCACCTATGACAAGATGGCGAACAAAGCCGCGAGCGACCCGCGTGACGCGTTCTATCTCAGCTTGCCCTCCCGGCGTGACGTGGATATCTACCACGATGCCACCGGCGAATCCCGGCGTGTCAGGTTTGACTGGACTGCCATCAGCCAGGTCGTGCGGACGGCAACCGAGCTGCCCACTCATCCACTTTTCCAGACTACGGTCAATGGCGGTTGCACAAGCGTGGGTGCCTTGAACCAGTACAGGCCCCCCCAGGTAATCTACCTGTACGACGTCCGCCAGCCGGCTGCGCCTGCCCCCTGTTGGGCTTCTGCAACAGAGAACGGGCGGGCGGTGCTCGCCAGCGTGGTGGATACCAGCGCTGCCTATTCAATCGACGTTACACCGCCTTTTCGCATGCCCAGTGGCCTGTGGCGTGGCAGCGTGACTTACAGCATCGGGCCCGGAGGCGATTTCGACTTCGGTAATGACGTGACCGCACTCAGTGGCAACACCCTTACGGTGAACTTCGAGCTCACCGTGCAACATGCGTTCATCTTCGAATTTCCGCCGGGGTCGGAACGGGCGGTTCTGGAGCCACCGAAGGGCTGGCAAACCTGGTTGAGTGGCGGCAAGCCACCCCAGCGGCTCTACCGCGACTTGCCGTTCCGTGTCTGGTCCAGCGGCCCGTTCAAGGTCTACAGGTTGTGCGAGCATTATGCTGCTGCCGGGCGCTGTGCTATCCGCAACGCCCAGAATGATGAGGTACCGGTTGCAGTTGCGCTTAGCCTGCCGGCCGGCATCGAGTACCAAGGCGCACAGGTGCAACGCTTGCCATTGCCCAGTGGTCGGCAGGCCGCGCTGCAATTCGACGCGGCCATGGCAACCCTGAACCGCCCGGGCCAGTTGCATTTCGAGGTTGAGCGCGGCGATGTCCAGGCCATGCTCAAGCACCCTGGCAGCACCTATGCCGGCCAGGTCACCGTTATTTTCGACGCTGAGCTTTAGGGCGTCACCCTGGCGCGCGAGGTTAACCGATGTACAAAGTGCTGGTGGTAGACGACCACCCGTTCATCCGCGCCACCGTGTGCATGCTGCTGCGCAAGGAACGGTTCGAGGTGGTCGGCCAGACCGACAATGGCATCGATGCAGTGCGCCTGGCGCGTGAGCTGAGCCCGGACCTGGTAGTCCTCGACATCGCCATGCCCGGGCTTGATGGCCTTGAGGTGATCGCCCGGTTCAAAGGTATGGCGTGCCCGCCCAAGGTGTTGGTGCTGACTTCGCAGTTGCCCGAGGCTTATTCGCTGCGCTGCATGCAGGCGGGCGCGGTGGGTTTCGTGGCCAAGACCGACGAGCTGGACGAGCTGGGCAAGGCAGTGCGTGCAGCGCTTTCTGGCTATACCTATTTCCCCGAAGTGGCACTGAGCTCGGTGCACAAGCAGGACCTCAGGTACTCGGACGCGCAATGCATCGCCTCACTGACCGACCGCGAGCTGATGGTCTTGCAGCAGCTGGCCCGTGGGCTGAGCAACAAGGCGATCGGTGAGGCCATGTTGTTGAGCAACAAGACCATCAGCACTTACAAAGCCCGGCTCATGGAAAAACTGCGGGTCAACTCGTTGATCGACCTGGCGGACTTTGCCCGTCGCAATGCGCTCATCTAGCCGCTCCCCGTGCCGACTCGCGCCCTGCTGTTGTGGCTGCTGTATTGCCTGAACCCGCTAACCGCCCTTGGCGCGCCGCAGCTCTACAGCCGTGGCGTGGAAGCGCTGCCTGCGCTGGCGCTGGCACCTGCCGACCTGCAGTGGCGGCTGGAAAAGCGCCACCTCGACCTGGGCGTGATTGCCCGCGACAATCCGCCCTTCGACATGCTCGGCACCGGCCATGCCTACGAAGGCATCAGCGCCGAATATGCCCGTTTGCTGGCCGAGACGCTGGGGCTGGAAGCACGCCTGCAGGTGTTTGACACCTACAGCGCTGCTTTCGCGGCCTTGCGCGGGGGCACTGTCGACCTGGTCAGCGCGGTCACTGCGCATCATGCGCAAGATGCGAATTTACACCTGTCCAGCCCCTACATCCTTGACCAGCCATTGCTGCTGGCCAGCGAGCGGGGCGTCAGTGGTGCTGGCGAAAGCCTCCGGCTGCTGGCGGTCGAGGGCGATCGGCCGTTGGCAGTGCTTCAGCAGGCTTACCCCAACGCACAGATCCAGCTCCACCCATCTGCGCTGAGTGCCTTGGCGGCGTTGCAGCTCGGCGAGGCCGAGCTTTTTCTCGGCAGTGAGTCGGGCAGCCGCTACTGGTTGGGCCGTGGGCAACTGTCAGGTATCGAAGCGGTCGACCAACCCGCGTTACCTCCCCGGGCTCTGGGCTTTGCCCTGCGCGACAAGCATGGCCCACTGCCCAGGCTGGTCGATGCCGTGCTGCAAGGCCTCACCGAACAGCAGCATGCCCGCATACGCGAATACTGGCGCCCGCAGCCTGCCACCCCGGGCAAGCCCGGGCGGGTTGACCTGACCGAGGCTCAGCAGCGCTGGCTGGCGGATAACCGCGTGGTAAAGGTATTGCTCGGCGAGCAGCAGTTACCGTTGAGCTATCACGATGAGCATGGCCAGTTGCGCGGCTTGAGCCTGGACTTGCTACAGCGCATCAGCCGCCTCACCGGCTTGCACTTCGACGTGCAGGCGGGCAGTGACGTATCGCGCATGATCGAGCAGGTGCGCCTGGGCCAGGCTGACCTGATTGCCGGGCTGTCCTACAGCCCGGCACACGCCCGCCAACTGCGTTTCAGCCGCAGTTACCTGAGCTCGCCGTTGGTCCTGGTAACGCGCAACGAGGCGACAGCGCCCAGCAGCCTGGCGCAACTCGACAGGCGGCGGCTGGCTTTGGTGCGAGGCAGCGCGCAGGCGCAGAGGCTGGCCAACAGCTACCCAGGGATCCGCCAGCGGCTCGTGCCCGGGCCTTTGGCGGCGCTGCAGGCGCTGGACCAAGGCCAGGTACGTGGCGCCGTGCTTGCACAAGACCAGGCGCGCTCGCTGATGGCGCGGTACTTCCCCGGCAGGCTGCGTATCACTGCCAGCCTGCCGCTGCCGCCGGTGCACTTCGCCTTTGCCGGTAGCCCTGCCGATGAAGCGCTGCTGGGGATTCTCGAAAAAGCCTTGCTCGCGCTGCCGCCGGCTGAAATGGAAGCCATGGTCCGGCGTTGGCGTAACCCGATGATCGTGGGCGACGGGTTCTGGCGTCGTTATGGCGGGCGCATGCTGGCAGTCTTTGCCCTGGCATGCAGCCTGCTGTTGCTGGCCTTGCTGTGGGTTCGCTACCTGCGCCGGATGCAGGTGCAACTGCGGCGGGCCAAACGTGACGCGGACGCGGCCAACCAGGCCAAAACCCAGTTTCTTGCAGCCATGAGCCATGAAATCCGCACACCGTTGCATGCCCTGCTGGGTATGCTGGAGCTTGCCCGACGCAAAGCCGGGCAGGGCGAGCTGGACCACCTGGCCATTGAAGTGGCGGCCGATGCCGCCATGGGGCTGCAAGAACTGATAGGGGATGTGCTCGACATCACACGTATCGAAACCGGCCAGTTGCAGTTGGCACCGGTGCCAGTGAGCCTGCGCGAGCAGGTGGCGCGGGTAGTCCAGTTGTTTGAACAGCAGGCACGCGGCAAGGGGCTTGCCCTGAACGTGGTGTGCAAAGGCGCTGTGAACAGCTGGGTCATGCTTGACCCGGTGCGTTTCAAACAGGTGCTGGCCAACCTGGTCAGCAATGCGATCAAATTTACCGAGCAGGGCGAGGTGTTGGTGAGCCTGAGCATGCAGGCTGCTGCCGGCCGGGCAAGCGTGCTGCTTGAAGTTGCAGACACCGGTATAGGCATTGCCCAGTCCGAGCTGGCAAGCCTTGGACAACCTTTCCGCCAGGCCAGTAATCAGCGCCAGTCACCGCGTAGCAGTACAGGGCTAGGGCTTGGCATCAGCCGCAGTTTGTGTGAAATGCTCGGCGGGCAGTTGCGCTTGCACAGCATATTGGGCCAAGGCACGCGAATTGAAATCCGCCTCGACCTGATGCTGGCGGCTGCCCCGGTGCCGGCTGCCCCGTTGCTGCCCCAGGGTAATCCAGCCAGGCTGGCTGGCCTGCGCGTGCTGGTCGTCGATGACTACCCCGCCAACCGTTTGTTGCTGGCGCACCAGTTGGAGTTTCTTGGCCATCAGGTTCAGGTCGCCGAGGATGGTGATCAGGCCCTGCGCCTGTGGTTGCAGCACCCGTTCGATGTGGTCATCAGCGATTGCAACATGCCCAGGCTTGGCGGTTTTGCACTGGCCCGGGCCATGCGCGAGCACGAGCGGCGCAGGGGCCAGCCACGTTGCCGGGTGGTGGGGCTCACCGCCAGCGCCCTGCAGGAGGAACGCCGCCGGGCCAAAGCGGCGGGTATGGACCATTGCCTGTTCAAACCGCTGGACCTGAACACCCTTGAGCAGACATTGCTTGCCTGTCAGGCAACCGTCAATCGTGCCGGTCAGGGTCCACCCATTGTCGATCTGGCACATCTGCACAAACTGGTCTGTGGCGACCAGGCGGTAGTGGTAGCCCTGATGGCCGACCTCGCCAAAAGCAACAGGGAGGATCTGGCACAGCTCGGCGCTTCTTTGGCACAACCACCGGTGCTTGCAGAGCTGGCCCACCGAGTAAAAGGCGCAGCGCGCATTGTGCCGGGGCACGCCTTGATAGCGTTGTGTGAAAGGCTTGAGACGCTGTGCGGGCAACATCCGCCGAACCCTTTGCAGGTGCGCCGGGCTGCCCTTGCGCTGAAGGAGGCGATGCTGCGCCTGGATTGCTGGCTTGCCAGCTACCTCGCGCAGCACGCGAACTTGCATGGAGCCCCGCCGCCAGGCGGGGTTGCTCATATCATGCCTAACAGCAGCAGCACCAGCAGGATGACCAGCACTACGCCAACAATGCCGGACGGGCCGTAGCCCCAACTGCGCGAGTGTGGGAAGACCGGTAAGCCACCGATCAGCAGCAGGATCAGGATGATGATGAGGATCGTGGTCATGGTGGAGTCCTTGCATGGTTTATGGGCAAGGGCCTCGGACTGCAGGCCTCTTGCTAGATCGGACCGGCGCCGCTTGCGAAAGATTCCATTTGAGTGTTGCTGCAACTGGCCGCTTCGCAGGCTGACCACACAGTCATGCCCACCCATTCACTAACCTGATGCACCCTGCCGTTACCCAGGCCCTTGTTTAGACTGCTTTCACTCCACATCACAACAGGGCCTGCCACCATGCAAAACCGCATCATGATCACCGGCGCCGGATCCGGCCTGGGCCGCGAGATCGCCCTGCGCTGGGCGCGTGAAGGCTGGCGCCTGGCGCTGGCTGACGTCAACGAAGCCGGCCTGCGTGAAACCCTGGACCTGGCCCGCGCGGCCGGCGGCGAGGCCTTCACCCAGCGCTGCGACGTGCGCGATTACAGCCAGCTTACCGCCTTGGCCCAGGCCTGCACCGAGCAGTTCGGTGGCATCGACGTGATCGTCAACAACGCAGGCGTTGCCTCGGGCGGGTTCTTCGCCGAGTTGTCGCTGGAGGACTGGGACTGGCAGCTGGCGGTCAACCTGATGGGCGTGGTCAAGGGCTGCAAGGCGTTCCTGCCGCTGCTGGAACGCAGCAAGGGGCGGATCATCAACGTGGCCTCGATGGCCGCGCTGATGCAGGGCCCTGGCATGAGCAACTACAACGTGGCCAAGGCCGGTGTACTGGCCCTGTCGGAAAGCCTGCTGGTGGAGTTGCGCCAGCTAAAGGTGGCGGTGCACGTGGTGTGCCCGTCGTTCTTCCAGACCAACCTGCTGGACTCGTTCCGCGGGCCTAACCCCGCCATGAAGGTGCAGGTGGGCAAGCTACTGGAGGGTTCGCCGATTAGTGCGTCGGACATTGCCGACTACATCCATCAGCAGGTCGCCGCTGGCGAGTTCCTGATTCTGCCCCACGAAGCCGGGCGCCAGGCGTGGGCATTGAAGCAGCAAGCCCCCCAGCGGCTGTACGACGAAATGGCCGAAATGGCGGTGAAAATGCGCGCCAAAGCCCAGTAGAGATGAATGGTCTGTAGGAGAAGTTACCGGAAAATGTAGGGCAATTCTGATTTGCTGCGGAACTATTGAGTAGGTAAATGGCTACGAGGCACGCTCCGCTTTTCCCTTTCATTGAAGGAGCGGAACATGCTGGTAATAGGACGCGAAGTAGGGGAGATCATCGTGATAGGCGATGACATCCGGATCATGGTGGTGCAGACCAGGGACGGCGTGGTGCGCTTTGGAGTAGATGCACCGCGGGAAGTGCCGGTGCATCGGGCAGAGGTGTACAAGCGCATCAAGGAGGCCAAGCAAAACAAGGCCTGAGCGGCTAGTCGAGCAACTCCCTGGGCACATCATGCCTGGCCAGCAACTGGCACTGCTGGCTTTCCGGGTCGAACAGGATGAACGCCTGGCCCTTGGCCAATGCCTGGCGCACCCGCAGCACGCGGGTTTCCAGCGGGGTATCGTCGCCGTTGTCGGTGCCGTCACGGGTGACGAAATCTTCGATCAGGCGGGTCAGGGTTTCGGCTTGCAGTTGGTCGTAGGGGATCAGCATGGTGGGCGGTGTCTAGGGTATTGGTGTAGGCATGCTACGCGAAACCTTGGGGATTTTGGGGCCGCGCTGCGGCCCATCGCAGGCAAGACAGTTCCTACAGGGACCGCGCGAAGCTCAGGCTTGTGGTGCCCCTGTAGGAGCTGGCTTGCCTGCGATGGGCTGCAAAGCAGCCCCCTGCGCCCTCAAGCCTTATTGCCAACCAGACTGTCCACCGCCGGCACCCGCGTGTCGCTTTCCATTTGCGCATCATGCTCCAGTTGATGGCTAAAGCGTTCCAGCGACGCATTGGCCGGCTGCGAGTCGCTGGCGAACACGGGTGGGCTCAACAGATACGCCGACAGCAACCGGCTCAACGCGGCAAGGCTGTCGATATGCGTGCGTTCGTAGCCATGGGTGGCATCACAGCCAAACGCCACCAGCGCGGTACGTATATCGTGCCCCGCCGTCACCGCCGAATGGGCATCGCTGAAGTAGTAGCGGAACAGGTCGCGCCGCACCGGCAAGTCGTGGTCACCGGCCAGTTTCAGCAGGTGCCTGGACAGGTGGTAGTCGTACGGCCCTGACGAGTCCTGCATGGCCACGCTCACCGCATGCTCGCTGGAAGCCTGCCCGGGGGCCACCGGGGCGATGTCGATGCCGACGAACTCGCTGACATCCCAGGGCAGGGCGCCGGCAGCGCCCGAGCCGGTCTCTTCGGTGATGGTGAACAACGGGTGGCAGTCGATCAATGGCTGGCGGCCACTTTCTACCACGGCCTTCAATGCGGCGAGCAGTGCCGCTACGCCGGCCTTGTCGTCCAGGTGACGGGCGCTGATGTGGCCGCTTTCGGTGAACTCGGGCAGTGGGTCGAAGGCGACGAAGTCGCCAATGCTCACGCCCAATGCCTCGCAGTCGGCGCGAGTAGCGCAGTAGGCGTCCAGGCGCAGTTCCACGTGGTCCCAGCTGACCGGCATCTGGTCGATGGCGGTGTTGAAAGCGTGCCCGCTGGCCATCAACGGCAACACGCTGCCACGTACTACACCGGTGTCGGTGAACACACTGACCCGGCTGCCCTCGGCAAAGCGGCTGGACCAGCAGCCGACCGGCGCCAGCGCCAGGCGGCCGTTGTCCTGCAACTGGCGCACGCTGGCGCCGATGGTGTCGAGGTGGGCGGACACGGCGCGGTCGGGGGAAGTTTGCCGGCCCTTGAGGGTGGCGCGGATGGTACCGCGACGGGTCAGCTCGAAGGGGATGCCCAGTTCGTCGAGGCGTTCGGCCACGTAGCGCACGATGGTGTCGGTGAAACCGGTGGGGCTGGGGATGGCGAGCATCTCCAGCAGCACGCGTTTGAGGTAGTCGAGATTGGGTTCTGGGAGTCGTTCGGACATGAGTACTCCTTGAAAATTGTGTTGGTTTCTTCGCGGGCATGCCCGCTCCCACAGGTAATGCACAAGTCTCAGGCCCTGTGGCGGACCTGTGGGAGCGGGCGTGCCCGCGAAGAGGCCATCAGCTGTTACGCCAAAGGCCGGCTATGCGGAAACAGCAGGTCGATAAACCGCTCGGCCGTGGGCTGCGGTTCATGGTTGGCCAGGCCGGCACGTTCGTTGGCTTCGATGATCACGTATTCCGGCTGCCCGGCATCGCGCACCATAAAGTCCAGCCCCACCACCGGAATCTCCAGCGCCCGTGCAGCGCGCACGGCAGCGTCGGCCAGCACCGGGTGCAGGCGTTCGGTCACATCTTCAAGGGTGCCACCGGTGTGCAGGTTGGCGGTGCGCCGCACGGCCAAGCGTTGGCCGGCAGACAATACATCGTCATAGCCAAAGCCTGCCGCGCGCAGGGTGCGCTCGGTTTCGTCGTCCAGCGGGATACGGCTTTCGCCACCCGTGGCGGCCTGGCGCCGACGGCTCTGGGCTTCGATCAACTGGCGGATGCTGTGTTTGCCGTCGCCCAGCACCTGCGCCGGGTGGCGGATGGCAGCGGCCACTACTTCGTAGCCGATCACCACAATGCGCAGGTCAAACCCGGCATGGAAGCTTTCCAGCAGCACGCGGCTGTCGAACTGACGAGCATGTGTCACGGCCTGGGTGATGTCGTCGATGCAGGTCAGGTTCACTGCCACGCCCTGGCCTTGCTCGCCATCCACCGGTTTGACCACAACCGCGCCGTGCTCGTCGAGAAATGCCAGGTTGTCGTCCGCATTGCCGGCCAACTGTTGCGCAGGCACTTGCAGCCCGGCGTTGTGCAGGACCTGCCGGGTCAAGCGTTTGTCCTGGCACAAGGTCATGGTGACGGCACTGGTCAGGTCGCTGAGCGACTCACGGCAACGAATTCGACGCCCGCCCAGGCTGAGGGTGAACAAGCCGCTGGCGGCGTCGTCCACCTGCACGTCGATACCCCGGCGTAGCGCTTCGTCGACGATGATGCGGGCATAGGGGTTGAGGTCGGCTTGCGGCCCTGGCCCGAGAAATAGCGGCTCGTTGATGCCGTTCTTGCGCTTGACCGCAAAGGTGGGCAGGTTGCGAAAACCCAGCTTCTGGTAAAGGCGCTTGGCCTGGCGGTTGTCATGCAGCACTGACAGGTCCAGGTAGGCCAGGCCACGGCTCATGAAGTGTTCGATCAGATGGCGCACCAGCACCTCGCCCACGCCGGGGCGGGTGCAATGCGGGTCCACCGCCAGGCACCACAGGCTGCTGCCGTGTTCCGGGTCGTTGAAGGCCTTGGCATGGTTCAGGCCCATGACGCTGCCGATCACCGCGCCGCTGTCTTCATCTTCGGCCAGCCAGTACACCGGGCCGCCCAGGTGCCTGGGGGTGAGCAGGTCGGGGTCGACCGGCAGCATGCTGCGTGCCTGGTACAGGGTGTTGATGGCCTGCCAGTCAGCCGGGTTTTGCGCCCGGCGCACACGGAAGCCACGGAACACCCGCTGCGCCGGGCGGTAGTCGGTAAACCACAGGCGCAGGGTGTCGGACGGGTCCAGAAACAGTTGCTGCGGCGCTTGGGCCAACACTTGCTGGGGCGCCGCCACATACAGGGCAATGTCGCGCTCGCCGGGGCGTTCGCTCAGCAATTGCTCGGCCAAGGCGACCGGGTCTGGGTAGGTATGGCCGATCAGCAATCGGCCCCAGCCACAGTGCACGGCACGCGGCTGGTCATGGGGCTGGCTGCCGTCGCCGGCCAGGCGCGCCTGCAGGCGCTCGTAGGACGGCGGCTGCCCGCGCAGCAGGCGCTGACCGTAGGCGATTTCATGGGCTTTCATCGGTCAGATTCCTTGTTCGCTCAGCCACAGGTTCAGCGCTGCCAGCTGCCACAGCTTGGAACCGCGCAGCGGGGTGAGCTGGCCGTGCGGGTTGCTCAGCAGGCGGTCGAGCATGGCCGGGTTGAACAGCCCCCGGTCCTGGCTGGGGTCGGTCAGCAGCTCACGCACCCAGCCCAGGGTGGCACCATCCAGGTGCTTCAGCCCCGGCACCGGGAAGTAGCCTTTCTTGCGGTCGATCACCTCATGCGGGATTACCCGCCGCGCCGCCTGCTTGAGTACCTGCTTGCCGCCGTCGGGCAGTTTGAAGCGCGCCGGAATACGCGCAGACAGCTCCACCAGGCGGTAGTCGAGGAACGGTGTGCGCGCTTCCAGGCCCCAGGCCATGGTCATGTTGTCCACCCGCTTGACCGGGTCGTCCACCAGCATCACTGTGCTGTCCAGGCGCAGGGCCTTGTCCACGGCGTCGCGGGCGCCAGGGCGGGCGAAGTGCTCGCGCACGTAATCGCCAGCGGCGTCGGTTTCCAGCAGCCAGGGTGCCTGCACGGTTTCGCGGTACTCGCCGTGGCTGCGGTCGAAGAACGCATCGCGGTAAGCCGCAAAGGCGTCTTCGGCGCCGTCCACCTGCGGGTACCAGTGGTAGCCGGCGAACAGTTCGTCAGCGCCTTGGCCGCTTTGCACGCCCTTGCAGTGCTTGGCCACTTCCCGCGACAGCAGGTAGAAGGCAATGCAGTCGTGGCTGACCATCGGCTCGCTCATCGCGCGGAATGCGGCTGGCAACTGGTCGATGATCTCGTGTTCGGCAATGCGCAGCTGGTGGTGACGGGTGCCGTAGTGTTTGGCGATCAGGTCGGAGTACTGGAACTCGTCGCCACGCTCGCCACCGGCATCCTCGAAGCCGATGGAGAACGTCGACAGGTCGTCTACACCTGCTTCGCGCAGCAACCCGACCAGCAGGCTGGAGTCGACACCCCCGGACAGCAGCACGCCAACGTCGACGGCGGCACGTTGGCGAATGGCCACGGCGTCGCGGGTGGCGTCGAGCACGCGGGTGGTCCAGCCTTCCAGGTCCAGCTCACGCTCATCCGGGTTGGCGCCGTATTTCAGCTGCCACCAGGTCTGGCGTTCTACCTCGCCATGGCGGTCGACGCGCATCCAGGTGCCGGGTTCCAGCTTTTGCACGTTGGCCAGCAGGGTACGCGGCGCGGGTACCACAGCGTGGAAGTTCAGGTAATGGTTGAGCGCCACCGGGTCGAGCATCGGGTCGATGTCGCCACCCTTGAGCAGCGCTGGCAGGGTCGAGGCAAAACGCAGGCGCTCGCCGTTGCGCGACAGGTACAGCGGCTTGACGCCCAGGCGGTCGCGGGCCAGGAACAGGCGCTGGTTGTCGCGCTCCCAGATGGCCAGGGCGAACATGCCGTTGAGCTTGGGCAGCAAGGCCGCGCCCCAGGCGTGGTAGCCCTTGAGCAACACCTCGGTGTCGCCGTCGGACCAGAAGCTGTAGCCCAGGTCCTGCAATTCCTGGCGCAGTTCGGGGAAGTTGTAGATGGCACCGTTGAAAGCCAGTGACAGGCCCAGGGTGTTGTCGACCATCGGCTGCGCCGAGCCGTCGGACAAGTCCATGATTTTCAGGCGCCGGTGGCCAAGGGCAATCGGGCCTTGGCTATGGAAGCCCCACGCATCCGGGCCACGAGGTGCCAGGTGATGCGTGATGCGCTCTACCGCAGCCAGGTCGGCTGGGCGAGGGGCTTGGTCGATGGGGGTGAAACGTAACTCTCCTGCTAATCCGCACATAAGTCCTTACCGGTTTTTCCGTTGGGGAGGTGATGCCCCGGATTAGGGCACCTTAAGGAACTGACCTATGTGCTTTGTGAGAGTTTTAGAACAATCTGTTATATGGGGCTGCTGTGCAGCCCTTCGCGGGCACGCCCGCTCCCACAGGTTTTTCGCCAGCCCCTGGCATTGCGTGATCCCTGTGGGAGCGGGCGTGCCCGCGAAGGGCCGCATAGCGGCCCCATTCCTTATTTGCCTCGGATCAACTTGCGCAGGGCAAACCGGTTCGGATGACAAGCCTCCGCCACCGCCCGCGGCAACGGCAGCGGTTCCCCACACACCCAGGCCGCCATCAGCTCGCCACTCAACGGCGCCGTGATCAACCCGCGCGACCCATGCCCGCTGTTCACATACAACCCATCCAGCCAAGGGCAAGCCACATCCGGCACCTGCCGCGCATCCCGGCCCAGTACCGCATAAGCCTCGGCAAACGCCTGCCCATCAGCCAGCGGCCCCACGATCGGCAGGTAATCCGGGCTGGTGCATCGAAACGCCGCACGCCCCTGCAACTGCTCAGGGGCCAACTCGGCTGTGCCCAACCGCTGGGCCAGATCGACGGAAATCTCGTCAAGCAACGCCAGGTTGCCCTGGTGCTCGGCCACTGTCGGGGCCAGGTCTTCGCTGTGGAAATCAAAGCTCGCGCCCAGGGTATGTTCGTCGCCGCGCGGCGGTGCCACATAGCCCTCGGCGCACACCACTGTGCGCAGTGCCCGGCTGGCGGTAGTGGCCGGCAAGCGGGTGATTTGCCCACGGATGCGCTTGAGCGGCAACTGCGCGCAAGGCTCAAAGCGCCGCACCTCGGCGGCACCGGCCAGAATGACCACCGGCGCGCCGGCCAGCAGGCGCTCGCCAGCCCAGGCTTGCCATTGGTCATCGACCTTGCGCAGCTCGATGACTTCCTGGTGTGTGAGCAGGCGAATACCCGGGTGCTGCAACTGCTGCTGGCACAGTGCAGGCGGGTGCACCCAGCCACCTTCGGGGTAGTACAAACCGCCCGCCGGCAAGGCCACCCCAGCGATGGCTTCGGCCTCGGCACGCCCCAATGAGTGCAGCAAATCGTGGTCGAAAGCGGCGGCCAGCTTGCTCTGGCGCTCGGCTTCCTTGCTGTCGAAGGCGAGTTGCAGCACGCCGCAGGCATCCCAGTCCTGGCCACGCTGCAAGCGTTCAAGCTGGCGCCGCGTGTAGCCGAACCCGGCCAGGATCATCTGCGAAAGCGCAGTGCCATGGGCAGACAGCTTGAGGTACAGCACCCCTTGCGGGTTGCCTGAAGCTTCCTGTGCCGGGGCTTCGTGGCGCTCCAGCACGGTCACCTGCCAGCCGCGCCGGGCCAGGCTGGCGGCGGTTGTGCTACCGGCGAGCCCGGCACCAATCACCAACGCCTCGCGTGGCCCCTGTGCAACGGCCGGGCGTGCGTACCAAGGCGCGCCGGGGGCGGGCAGGGGGCCGACGTAGGCGCCGCTCATCACCTCCCACTTCTTGCCAATGCCCGGCACCCTTTTCATGGCGAAGCCAGCGTCGACGAGGCTGCGGCGTACCCAACCGGTGGTCGTGAAGGTGCCCAGGACCGTACCCGGGTGCGACAACCGGGCCAGCTGCGCGAACAGCTCGGGTGTCCACATGTCGGGGTTCTTGGCCGGGGCAAAGCCATCGAGGAACCACACATCAATCTGCGCATCGAGTTGCGGCAGTTGCTCAAGCACATCACCGATCAGCAGGGTGAGGGTGACCCGGCCATCGGCGAAGGTGAACTGCTGGAAGCCCGGGTGCACTGCCACATATTGCGCCAACAGGGGTTCTGTATAGGCGGCAAGTTCAGGCCACAGGCGCACGGCGCGGGCCATGTCGGCGTGGTCGAGGGGGTATTTTTCGACACTGACGAAGTGCAGGCGTGCATCAGCGTGCCCCTGCTGGTCAAACAGCTGCCAGGCGCAGAAAAAATTCATGCCGGTGCCAAAACCTGTTTCGCCGATCACCATGCAGGTGTGCGGCGCCAGGTTGGCAAAGCGCTCGGCCAGGCGCGTCTGGCCGAGGAACACGTGTTTGGTTTCTTCGATGCCTTCGTTGACCGCGAAATAGACGTCGTCATATTGCCGCGAGTGGGGGCGGCCCTGGTCGTCCCAGTCGATCTGGGCATGCTGGAGAAGGGTGGACATGGTTGGCTCGGTTTCAGCAGATGGGCGGGATTTTATGTCATCCGCACTACCTGTGGGGGCGAGTTCACGCGTGACGGGTCAATACAGGCATAAATGAAATCCGCTAGTCTTGGTTATCCATTGAAGGAGCCAGTGCATGTTCGAATCCGCCGAAATCGGCCACAGCATCGACAAGGAGGCTTACGACGCCGAGGTACCCGCTTTACGCGAGGCCCTGCTCGAAGCCCAGTACGAACTCAAGCAGCAGGCGCGCTTCCCGGTGATCGTGCTGATCAACGGCGTCGAAGGTGCCGGCAAGGGCGAGACGGTCAAGCTGCTCAACGAGTGGATGGACCCGCGCATGATCGATGTGCTCACCTTCGATCAGCAGACCGACGAAGAGCTGGCCCGCCCGCCTGCCTGGCGATACTGGCGGGCTTTGCCCCCCAAGGGGCGGATGGGCGTGTTCTTTGGCAACTGGTACAGCCAGATGCTGCAGGGGCGGGTGCACGGGGTGTTCAAGGATGCCGTGCTCGACCAGGCCATCACCGGTGCCGAGCGCCTGGAGCAGATGCTGTGCGATGAAGGCGCGCTGATCATCAAGTTCTGGTTCCACCTGTCCAAGAAGCAGATGAAGGCAAGGTTGAAATCGCTCAAGGACGACCCGCTGCACAGCTGGAAGATCAGCCCGCTGGACTGGCAGCAGTCGCAAACCTACGACCGATTTGTGCGCTTTGGCGAGCGCGTGCTGCGCCGCACCAGCCGCGACTATGCGCCGTGGCATATCGTTGAAGGGGTAGACCCGAATTATCGCAGCCTGGCGGTGGGGCGCATCCTGCTGGAAAGCCTGCAGGCAGCGCTGGCCCACAACCCCAAAGGCAAGCATCAGGGTAACGTCGCCCCGCTGGGGCGAGCGATCGACCAGCGCAGCCTGCTCGGCGCCCTGGACATGACCCTGCGTCTGGACAAGCACGACTATCAGGAACAACTGGTTACCGAACAGGCCCGCCTGGCCGGCCTGCTGCGCGACAAACGCATGCGCCGGCACGCCCTGGTGGCGGTGTTTGAAGGCAACGATGCTGCCGGCAAGGGCAGTGCCATCCGCCGTGTGGCGGCGGCGCTGGACCCGCGCCAGTACCGCATCGTGCCGATTGCCGCGCCCACCGAAGAAGAGCGCGCGCAGCCCTACCTGTGGCGGTTCTGGCGGCATATTCCGGCACGCGGCAAGTTCACCATCTTCGACCGCTCCTGGTATGGCCGGGTGCTGGTGGAGCGGGTGGAAGGATTTTGCAGCCCGGCCGACTGGATGCGTGCCTACAGCGAGATCAACGACTTTGAAGAGCAGTTGGTGAATGCCGGGGTAGTGGTGGTGAAGTTCTGGCTGGCGATCGACCAGCAGACCCAACTGCAGCGCTTTCAGGAGCGTGAGCAGATCCCGTTCAAGCGTTACAAGATCACCGAGGACGACTGGCGCAACCGCGACAAGTGGGACGACTATGCCCAGGCGGTGGGTGACATGGTCGACCGCACCAGCAGCGAGATTGCGCCATGGACGCTGGTGGAGGCCAACGACAAGCGCTGGGCGCGGGTGAAGGTGCTGCGCACTATCAACCAGGCGCTCGAGGCGGCGTTTGCCAAGCACAAGAAGTAGCCAGGATTGATGTTGCCTGGTCGGGCCCTTTCGCGGGCGCGCCCGCGAAGAGGCCACTACAGGCAACCCACTCGCCAAGCCATGCCACAAATGAATGACCTGATGAATTCTTTTCTCGGCATTCTCCACCGTCATCACCCTCCAAGCCCGTAGAATTCAATCACCCCACCACGGGCTTGAACGAGGACTTTATGCACACCACTTCCGGCCGCTGGAGCTATGGCCTGTTCCTGGCACTTCTGACGGCGCTGCTCTGGGGCATCTTGCCGATCAAGCTCAAGCAGGTATTGCAGGTGGTCGACCCGATCACCGTCACCTGGTACCGCCTGCTGGTCTCCGGTGGCCTGCTGTTCGCCTGGCTGGCAGCCAAACGGCGCTTGCCGTCCTTCGGCAAACTGACGCCCAAGGGCAAAGGCCTGCTGGCGGTGGCGGTGCTTGGCCTGATGGGCAACTACGTGCTGTACCTGATCGGCCTCAAGCTGCTCAGCCCCGGCACTGCGCAGTTGGTGGTGCAGATCGGCCCGGTGCTGTTGCTGGTGGCCAGCGTGTTCGTGTTCCGCGAGCGCTTCAGCCTGGGGCAGGGCGTGGGCCTGCTAATTCTGCTGGCGGGTTTTGGCCTGTTCTTCAACCAGCGCCTCGAAGAACTGCTGACCTCACTGGGCACCTACACCACCGGCGTGCTGACCATTCTGCTGGCCACCAGCATCTGGGTGTTCTACGCCCTCAGCCAGAAGCAGTTGCTGACGGTGTGGCATTCACAGCAGGTGATGATGGTGATCTATCTCAGCTGCGCGGCGTTGCTCACGCCTTGGGTACATCCACTGGAGGTGTTGCAACTGACCCCGGCGCAGGGCTGGCTGCTGCTGGCCTGCTGCCTGAACACCCTGGTGGCTTATGGTGCGTTTGCCGAGGCGCTGGCGCACTGGGAGGCGTCGCGGGTGAGTGCCACCCTGGCGCTGACCCCATTGGTGACCTTTGTCGCGGTGGCACTGGCGGCATTGGTGTGGCCTGAGTATGTGCATGCCGAAGACATCAATGCCCTGGGCTACGCGGGGGCAGTGACTGTGGTATTCGGCTCGGCGCTGGTGGCGCTGGGACCATCGCTGGTGGCCGGTTGGCGTGCCCGCAAAGCGCGGCTGGCCCAGGTTCACTGATCGCCTGTACCGGCCTCTTCGCGGTTGAACCCGCTCCCACAGGATCACCACAGGGCTGAATGATGTGATATCCCTGTGGGAGCGGGTTCACCCGCGAAGAGGCCAGCACCGGCTATAGATGACTTAGCCCTTGCCACCCGGTGCCAGCATGTTCTCCGGCCGCACCCACTGGTCAAACTGCTCATTGGTCAAATACTTTAACTCCAGCGCCGCTTCGCGCAAGGTCTTGCCCTCGCTGTAAGCCTTCTTGGCTATCTCCGCCGCCTTGTCATAACCGATATGCGGGTTCAACGCCGTCACCAGCATCAACCCGCGCTCCAGGTGTGCAGCCATCTGTTCGGTATCCGGCTCGATGCCCGCCACGCAATGCAGCTGGAAGTTGCGACAGCCATCGGCCAGCAGTTCGATCGACTGCAACAGGTTGTGGATGATCACCGGCTTGAACACGTTCAGCTGCAAATGTCCCTGGCTGGCGGCAAAACCGATGGCTGCATCGTTGCCCAGCACCTGGCAGGCCAGCATCGACAACGCCTCGCACTGGGTCGGGTTGACCTTGCCCGGCATGATCGAGCTGCCCGGTTCGTTGGCCGGCAGGCGCACCTCGGCCAACCCGGCGCGTGGGCCGGAGCCCAGCAGGCGCAGGTCGTTGGCGATTTTCATCAGCGCCACGGCCAGGGTCTTCAGGGCGCCCGCCAGGCTGGTCAGCGGTTCGTGGCCCGCAAGGGCGGCGAACTTGTTGGGTGCGGTGACAAACGGCAGGCCGGACTCCGCCGCAAGCTCGGCGGCGATGGCTTCGGCGAACCCGTGTGGTGCATTAAGCCCGGTCCCCACGGCGGTGCCGCCCTGGGCCAGTTCGCACACCGCCGGCAGGGTGGCGCGGATCGCGCGTTGGGCGTAGTCAAGTTGTGCCACGTAAGCCGACACTTCCTGGCCAAAGGTGATTGGCGTGGCGTCCATCATGTGGGTGCGGCCGGTCTTCACCAGCTTGTGGTGGCGCGCCGACAGCTCGGCCAGCCCCGACGACAGCTCGGCAATGGCCGGCAGCAGCTGTTCGTGCACCGCCTGTGCAGCCGCAATGTGCATTGCAGTGGGGAAACAGTCGTTGGAGCTTTGCGAGCGGTTGACGTGGTCGTTGGGGTGTACTGGCGCTTTGCCGCCGCGGCCTTTGCCGGCCAGTTCGTTGGCGCGCCCGGCGATCACCTCGTTGACGTTCATGTTGCTTTGCGTGCCGCTGCCGGTCTGCCAGACGACCAACGGGAACTGGTCGTCGTGCTGGCCACCCAGCACTTCGTCGGCGGCTTGTTCGATCAGCCGAGCGATGTCGGCCGGCAGGTCGCCATTGCGGTCGTTGACGCGTGCCGCGGCCTTCTTGATCAGCGCCAGGGCGTGCAGCACCGCAAGGGGCATGCGTTCCTTGCCAATGGCGAAGTTGATCAGCGAACGCTGGGTTTGCGCACCCCAGTAAGCGCCATCAGGAACTTCGACCGGGCCCAGGCTGTCTGTCTCGATACGGCTCATTCTGTACTCACTCCTGTGTAGTTCGAAATCGCAGTTTAGGCCCTGATTCGACCGAGCGGTTCCGTCGCTCGTCGTGCCACTTGAGCACATCGCCACCACGGCGCAGAATGCTCTACTCTGAGGTACCCGCCTCCCTCTCCTTGAAGGAAATGCAATGACCCGTCTCCGTGTCCTTTGTGCCGCCGTTGCCCTGGCTTGCGCCAGCGGCCAGGTACTCGCTGCCACCGCCAGCCACAACGCTGCTGCCGAGAAATTCCTGACCCTGGCCAACGCCGACAAGCTGGGCACTCCGGTGTACATGCAAGTGCAGCAGATGTTCGCGCAGCGCTTCGCCCAGACCAAGGCCCCGGCCGCCAAGCAGCCGGTGCTGGCAAGCTACCAGGCCAAGGCCAACGCCGCGCTGGACAGCGCCATCGGCTGGAACAAGCTGAAGCCGAAGATGGTCGACCTGTACACCCAGACCTTCACCGAGCAAGAGCTGAAAGACCTGGTCAAGTTCTACGAATCGCCGCTGGGCAAGAAAGTGCTGCGTGAAATGCCCAAGGTTACCCAGCAGTCGGCCCAGCTGACCCAGCAGAGCCTGGAGCCAGCGGTGCCGGTGGTGAACAAGCTGCTGGAAGACATGACCAAGGAACTGGACCCTAACGCTGGCAAGGCCGCCGTCCCTGCCAAGAAGTGAGCACGCCGCAATGACCATGCAACAGCGCATTGAACAACAGCTGGGCGCCCTGGCGCCGCAGCACCTGCAGGTGCTCGACGAAAGTCACATGCACAGTCGTGGTCAGGAGACCCACTACAAGGCAGTGATCGTCAGCGAGCAGTTTGCCGGGTTGAACAGCGTCAAGCGCCACCAGAAGGTTTACGCCACCATGGGTGAGCTGATGGGCGAGATTCATGCCCTGGCGATTCATACCTATACCGCCGAAGAATGGGCCAAGGTCGGTGTGGCACCGGCTTCGCCAGTGTGCGCGGGCGGCGGGCACTGAAACCTTTCTGACGTTCTGGTAGAATTCGCAACGCGCCGCTTGTCGGCGCGTTTTTATTTGTCAATCCGGTCCGCCCCTTACGAGGGCAACCACCTGGAGAACCTGCTTCATGTCCCAACCCATCGTCGTCGCGGCGCTGTACAAGTTCGTCACCCTGCAAGACTACGTCGAGCTGCGCGAGCCGCTGCTCAAGGCCATGCTCGACAATGACGTCAAAGGCACCCTGCTGCTGGCCCACGAAGGCATCAACGGCACCGTGTCGGCCACCCGCGAAGGCATCGACGGCCTGCTGGCCTGGCTGCGCAACGACCCGCGCCTGGTCGATGTCGACCATAAAGAGTCGTACTGTGACGAGCAGCCGTTCTACCGCACCAAGGTCAAGCTGAAAAAAGAGATCGTCACCCTCGGCGTGCCGGGCGTGGACCCGAACCAGGCGGTCGGCACCTATGTCGAGCCCAAGGACTGGAACGCGCTGATCAGCGACCCGGAAGTGCTGCTGATCGACACCCGCAACGACTATGAAGTGGCCATCGGCACTTTCAAGGGCGCGATGGACCCGAAAACCGAAACCTTCCGTGAGTTCCCGGAGTACATCAAGGCCAACTTCGACCCGAGCAAGCACAAGAAAGTGGCCATGTTCTGCACCGGCGGCATTCGTTGTGAAAAAGCCTCCAGCTACATGCTCGGTGAAGGCTTCGAGGCGGTCTATCATCTTAAGGGTGGCGTGCTGAAGTACTTCGAAGAAGTGCCTCAGGAAGAAAGCCTGTGGGACGGCGACTGCTTCGTCTTCGACAACCGCGTCACGGTGCGCCATGACCTGAGCGAAGGCGAGTACGACCAGTGCCACGCCTGCCGCCACCCGATCAATGCAGAGGAGCGCGCGTCCGAGCACTACTCGCCAGGTGTCAGCTGCCCACACTGCTGGGACACCCTGAGCGAGAAGACCCGGCGCAGCGCCATCGACCGGCAGAAGCAGATCGAGCTGGCCAAGGCCCGCAACCTGCCGCACCCGATCGGTTTCAACTACAAAGCCGAGGCTTGATGCATGTCTGCACGCCTGATCTATGTGATGGACCCGATGTGCTCCTGGTGCTGGGGTTTCGCGCCGGTAGCCGCCGCCCTGATCGCCCAGGCGCGTGAGGCGGGCGTTGCCACCCGTGTGGTGCCGGGCGGGCTGCGCACCGGCGGCAGCGCTCTGGACAGCTCTACCCGCAAGTACATCCTCGAACACTGGGAAGCGGTGGCCGAAGCTACCGGCCAGCCGTTTCGTTTTGACGGGGCCATGCCTGACGGCTTCGTCTACGACACCGAACCGGCCTGCCGCGCCCTGGTCACTGCCCGCGAGCTGGACGCCGAGCGCGTCTGGCCGCTGCTGGCGCTGATCCAGCGTTCGTTCTACGAGCAGGGCGTGGACGTGACCACGGCACCCCAGCTGGTCGAGCTGGCTTCACAGTGCGGTTTCGACCGCGCGGTGTTTGCCGAAACCTTCGCACGTGCCGATACCCGCGCCGCCACCGCTGCCGATTTCAGTTGGGCACAGGGCCTGGGTATCGCCGGTTTCCCGACCCTGCTGGCCGAGCGCAATGGCCAACTGGCCCTGCTGACCAACGGCTACCAGCCGCTGGAGCGCCTGCAACCCTTGCTCGGCCGCTGGCTGCAGCAGGCCGCCTGTGCTTGATGTGCCTGGGTCACCCGACCCGGTGCCGGGCAAGCCTCACACTGCGGGCGATCGACTGAGCTGGGCGGAAATCCGCCGCCTGGCCCTGCATCACAAGAAAAACCTCTGGTCCGCCAACCTCATCGCCGTGCTGGCGGCCTGCTGCAGCGTGCCTATCCCGTTGCTGTTGCCGCTGCTGGTGGATGAAGTGCTGCTTGGCCATGGCGATGCTGCGCTCAAGTGGATGAACCAGCTGCTGCCCGCCAACTGGCAAGTGGCAGCCGGCTATATCGGGCTGATGCTGGCGCTTACTTTGTGCCTGCGTGTGGCCGCCTTGGCCTTCAACGTGGTGCAGGCCAAGCTGTTCGCCGGTTTGGCCAAGGATATCGTCTACCGCCTGCGCATCCGCCTGATCGAGCGGCTCAAGCGCATATCGCTGAAGGAATACGAAAGCCTGGGCAGTGGCACGGTAACCACCCACCTGGTGACCGACCTGGACACTCTCGACAAGTTCGTTGGCGAAACCCTCAGCCGCTTCCTGGTGGCCATGCTGACCCTGACCGGCACAGCGGCGATCCTGATCTGGATGCATTGGCAACTGGCCTTGCTGATCTTGCTGTTCAACCCGCTGGTGATCTACTTCACCGTGCAGTTGGGCAAACGCGTCAAACACCTGAAAAAGCTTGAGAACGACAGCACCGCGCGTTTCACCCAGGCGCTGACGGAAACCCTCGATGCCATCCAGGAAATCCGTGCCAGCAACCGCCAGGGCTACTTCCTTGGCCGCTTGGGCCTGCGCGCCCGCGAAGTGCGTGACTATGCCGTGGATTCGCAGTGGAAGAGCGATGCCAGTGGCCGTGCCAGTGGCTTGCTGTTCCAGTTCGGCATCGATATCTTCCGCGCCGCTGCCATGCTGACCGTGCTGTTCTCCGACCTGTCGATCGGCCAGATGCTGGCCGTGTTCAGCTACCTGTGGTTCATGATCGGCCCGGTGGAGCAGCTGCTCAACCTGCAATATGCCTACTACGCTGCCGGCGGTGCGCTGAGCCGCCTGAACGAGCTGCTGGCGCGCGATGACGAGCCGCAGTACCCGGCTGCCAGCGACCCGTTCGCCGGCCGCGAGACGGTGGGTATCGAAGTGCGCGACTTGCGCTTTGCCTACGCCGACGAGCCGGTGCTGGAAAACCTTGACCTGTCCATTGCCCCGGGCGAAAAGGTGGCGATTGTCGGCGCCAGTGGCGGTGGCAAGAGCACGCTGGTGCAACTGCTGCTGGGCCTTTACAGCGCCCAGGCCGGGACCATTCGCTTTGGTGGTGCCAGCCTGCAGGAAGTCGGCCTGGAAACCCTGCGCGAAAACGTCGCGGTGGTGTTGCAGCACCCGTCGCTGTTCAACGATACCGTGCGCGCCAACCTGACCATGGGCCGCGACAGCAGCGACGACGCGTGCTGGCAGGCGCTGCGCATCGCCCAGCTGGATGCCACCATCGCAGCCTTGCCGCAGGGCCTGGACAGTGTGGTAGGGCGTTCCGGCGTGCGCTTGTCTGGCGGGCAGCGCCAGCGCCTGGCTATTGCCCGCATGGTGCTGGCCGAGCCGAAGGTGGTGATCCTCGACGAGGCGACCTCCGCCCTGGACGCCGCCACCGAGTACAACCTGCACCAGGCCCTGGCGCGCTTCCTCAGTGGCCGCACCACGCTGATCATCGCCCACCGCCTGTCGGCGGTTAAGCAGGCCGACCGGGTGTTGGTGTTCGACGGTGGGCATGTGGCCGAAGATGGCGACCACCAGCAGCTGATTGCCGAAGGCGGGTTGTACGCCAAGCTGTATGGGCACCTGCAACAAAGCTGATCTTTTCGCTGCCCAAATTCCCCGATCCCTTGTCATAAAAATCCCCTCCACAACGATGGCATATGGCCTACGCTGTGCTTGTCTGGGTCGATTTGCGCCTTATCTGCTCTGTGACAGGGATTCCATGAAGGGACATCGCACACTCGAAGCGCCGAAGCTGCTGGGTATCACCTGGCCTTTCATCGCCGTCGTGGTATTCCAGGTGGCGCTGGGCAGCCTCAGCCTTTATACGCTCTCGGCCGTGCGCGCCTATGTCGCGGGCGAAAGCCTATGGTCCAAGGCGCAGAAAGATGCCATCTACTACCTCACCCTATACGCCGAAACCAATGACGAACGCACCTACCAGCGTTATCGCCAGGCCATAACCGTTCCCCAGGGCGACCAGCGGGTACGTGAAGTGCTGGACAAGCCCAACCCTGACCTGGACGCCGCCCGTCAGGCCGTGCTGCAGGGTGGCAACCACCCCGACGATGTTGCAGGGATCATCTGGTTCTACCGCAACTTTCGCAGCATCAGTTACATGCAGACGGCCATCGACTACTGGAGCATTGGTGACGACTACCTGGCCAAGCTGAATGTGCTGGCTGATGAAATGCGCCAGCGTTTCAACGCGGGTTCGGTCGATGCGCAAACGGTCAGTGGCTGGAAGGCCCGCATCGTCGCCATCAACGAAGGGGTCACGCCTGCTGCCAAAGCGTTCAGCGATGCCTTGGGTGAAGGCTCGCGCATGCTGCTGCGGGTGCTGCTGATCACCAACCTGCTGACAGCGATGTTCCTCATTGCTATCGCCTGGCGCCGCTCCAGCAAGCTGCTGGCCCAGCGTCAGGCCTTTGCCAGCGCCCTGCAGGAAGAAAAAGAGCGGGCACAGACCACCTTGCAGGCCATTGGCGATGCGGTCATTACCACCGACGTGGATGGCTGCATCGGCTACATGAACCCCGCCGCCGAGCTACTGACCCACTGGCAGTCTGGCCAGGCCCAAGGCCTGCCGCTGTCGGCACTGTTCAGCCTGGTGGACGAACAGGCCGAGGAAGACGGCCGTAGCCTGGTTGAACAGGTGCTTGGCGGCAGCCTCAAGGGTGGTGCCGAGCATGCCCGCCTGATCCAGCGCCTGGACGGCAGCACCGTGTCGGTCAACCTGGTGGGTTCGCCGATCGTCAGTGACGGCCAGCTCAGCGGCATCGTGCTGGTGCTGCATGACATGACCCAGGAGCGGCAGTACATTGCCAACCTGTCCTGGCAGGCCACCCATGACGCCCTGACCGGTCTCGCCAACCGCCGTGAGTTCGAATACCGCCTGGAACAGGCGCTGAACGGCCTGGCGCGCCAGGCCGGGCGGCATTCGCTGATGTTCCTTGACCTTGACCAGTTCAAGCTGGTGAACGACACCTGCGGGCATGCCGCTGGCGACGAATTGCTGCGGCACATCTGCGCCGTGCTGCAATCCGGCCTGCGCGAAGGTGACACGCTGGCCCGGCTGGGTGGCGACGAGTTTGGCGTGTTGTTGGAAAGCTGCCCGCCTGACCAGGCCGAGCGCATTGCCGAGCAACTGCGCCAGATGGTGCAAAGCCTGCACTTTGTGTGGAAGGGGCGGCCGTTTGTCACCACGGTCAGTGTCGGCCTGGTGCACATGGCCCAAGCCCCCGGCACCCTGGAAACTTCGCTGCGCGCCGCCGACATGGCCTGCTACATGGCCAAGGAGAAGGGGCGCAACCGCGTGCAGGTGTACCACGCCGACGACAGCGAACTGTCCATGCGTTTTGGCGAAATGGCCTGGATCCAGCGTTTGCACGTGGCCCTGGAAGAAAACCGCTTCTGCCTGTACGCACAGGAAATAGCCCCGCTGAAAACCTTCGAAGGCCCGGGCCATATCGAAATCCTGCTGCGCCTGTACGACGAAGGCGGCCGCACCATCCTGCCCAGCAGCTTCATCCCGGCGGCCGAGCGCTACGGCCTGATGACTGCGCTGGACCGTTGGGTGGTGCGCAATGTATTCCAGGTAATCCGCCAGTGCCTGGACGAAGGGCGTGAAGGGCCGCTGTCGATCTGCGCCATCAACCTGTCGGGGTCGAGCATTGGCGATGACAAGTTCCTCGATTACCTGCAGCGGTTGTTTGTCGAATACGCCATACCGCCACGGATGATCTGTTTCGAAATCACCGAAACCAGCGCCATCGCCAACCTGGGCAGCGCCATCCGCTTCATCAACGAGTTGAAGGGGCTGGGTTGCCGCTTCTCGCTCGACGACTTCTGCGCCGGCATGTCGTCGTTCGCCTACCTCAAGCATTTGCCCGTGGATTACTTGAAGATCGACGGCAGTTTCGTCAAGGACATGCTCGACGACCCGATCAACCGGGCCATGGTCGAGGTCATCAATCACATCGGCCATGTCATGGGCAAGCGCACCATCGCCGAGTTTGTCGAAACACCCTTGATCGAGCAGGCCCTGCAGGAAATCGGCGTGGATTACGCCCAGGGCTACCTGATCGAACGCCCCCAGGTGTTTACCTGTGACAGTCTGCAGCGCCAACGGATCGCCGCCCGGCCTCTGTTGCAGCGGGCGCCTGGCACGTTTCGCTAGCGATAAATCACAAGGATCAAGGAGCTGAAAGTGATTGATGCATTCGTTCGTATCGGGCCTTTGATGGACCCCGCCAGCTATCCCCAATGGGCCCAGCAGTTGATTGATGACTGCCGTGAGAGCAAGCGCCGGGTAGTGGAGCATGAGTTCTACGGGCGCCTGCGCGACGGCCAGCTCAAGCAATCGACCATTCGTCAGTACCTTATCGGTGGCTGGCCGGTGGTTGAGCAATTCTCGCTGTACATGGCCCATAACCTGACCAAGACCCGCTATGGCCGCCATCAGGGCGAAGACATGGCGCGGCGCTGGCTGATGCGCAACATCCGTGTCGAGCTCAACCATGCCGACTACTGGGTGAACTGGTGTCAGGCCCATGGTGTGCACCTGCATGAAATGCAGGCCCAGGAAGTGCCGCCCGAGCTGAACGGCCTGAACGACTGGTGCTGGCGGGTGTGCGCCACCGAGAACCTGGCCATTTCCATGGCGGCGACCAACTACGCCATCGAGGGTGCAACCGGGGAGTGGTCGGCGGTGGTGTGCTCGACCGACACCTACGCCCAGGGGTTTCCTGAGGAAGGGCGTAAACGGGCGATGAAGTGGCTGAAAATGCATGCCCAGTATGACGATGCGCACCCGTGGGAGGCGCTGGAGATCATCTGCACCCTGGCCGGCGAGAACCCGAGCCTGGGCTTGCGTACCGAGCTGCGCAGGGCGATTTGCAAGAGTTACGACTGCATGTACCTGTTTCTGGAACGGTGCATGCAGCTGGAAGGGCGTCAGCAAGGCCGCTTGCGCCCGGCGTTGGCAGCGGGGTAAGGCCTTGGGGCTGCAAAGCAGCCCCGGCATTCTCAAGCCTTACTGGGCGTTGAGCGCCTGTCCGTTTACCGCCTTGCTGTCCGGCCCCATCAGGTACACATACACCGGCATGATCTCCTCCGGCAATGGGTTGGCCTGCGGGTTTTCGCTAGGGTAAGCCTGGGCCCGCATCGCCGTACGTGTTGCGCCCGGGTTGATGCTGTTGGAGCGCACCGGCGCCACGCCTTCCAGCTCGTCAGCCAGGGTCTGCATCAGGCCCTCGGTGGCGAACTTGGACACGCCATAGGCGCCCCAGTAGGCCCGGCCCTTGCGCCCGACGCTGCTGCTGGTGAACACCACAGAAGCGTCTTCCGAGAGCTTTAGCAGTGGCAACAGTGTGCTGGTGAGCATGAAGGTGGCATCAACGTTGACGTGCATCACGCGCATGAAGTTGTCGCCCGACAACTGTTCCAGCGGCGTGCGCGGGCCAATGATCGAGGCGTTGTTCAGCAGGCCGTCCAGGCGGCCGAACTGGTCTTCGATCATCACGGCCAACTCGTCGTACTGGTGGGGCAGGGCCGTTTCCAGGTTGAACGGGATGACCACCGGTTGCGGGTGCCCGGCGGCTTCGATCTGGTCGTAGACCTCGTTCAGGTTGGCTTCGGTCTTGCCCAGCAGCAGTACGGTGGCGCCCAGCGCAGCGTAAGCCTTGGCGGCAGCGGCACCAATGCCGCGGCCGGCGCCGGTAACCAGGATGACCCGGCCTTGCAGCAGGTCGGGGCGGGCGGTGTAGTCGAACATCAGATTTTTCCCTTGTTCATTGGGTAGCGCCTAACCCTGTGGGAGCGGGCGCGCCCGCGAACACCGGCAAAGCCGGTGCCATCCACCGCAGTGCCTGCTTCGCGGGCATGCCCGCTCCCACAGTGTCAGTCGTCAGCCGTTACAACTCAGCAGCCACACAGCGCGCTGTCGATAACCTTGCGCAGTTCCAGCGGGTGGTCCACCACCACGTCGGCGCCCCAGTTGTTGGGGTTGTCCTCTGGGTGAATATAGCCGTAGCGCACGGCTGCCGTACGGGTGCCGGCGTCGCGGCCAGACTCGATGTCGCGCAGGTCGTCGCCGACGAACAGCACGCTGGCCGGGTCCAGGTTCAGGGTTTTGCAGGCCAGGATCAGCGGCTCGGGGTCAGGCTTGCTGTTCTTCACGTGGTCCGGGCAGATCAGCAGTGCCGAGCGCTCGGCCAGGCCCAGCTGCTGCATGATCGGCTCGGCGAAGCGCACCGGCTTGTTGGTGACCACGCCCCACAGCAGGTTGCCTTTCTCGATGTCGGCCAGCAGCTCGGCCATGCCGTCGTACAGCTTGCTGTGCACCGCGCAGTCGCGCTGGTAGCGCTCAAGAAACTCCAGGCGCAGGGCCTCGAAGCCTTCGGCGTCCGGGTCCATGGCGAAGGTGGCGGCGACCATGGCGCGTGCGCCACCGGAAATCACGTCACGGATACGCTGGTCGTCGATGGCCGGCAGGCCGCGTTCGGCGAGCATGGCCTGGCAGATGGCGATGAAGTCCGGCGCCGTGTCGAGCAAGGTGCCGTCCATGTCGAAGAGTACTGCTCGCAAACGCATGCTTATTCCTCGCGCAGGGTCTGGATCATGTAGTTGACGTCGACGTCGCTGTTGAGCTTGTAGTGCTTGGTCAGCGGGTTGTAGGTGAGGCCGATGATGTCCTTCACCTGCAGGCCGGCGTCGCGGCTCCAGGCACCGAGCTCGGACGGGCGGATGAACTTCTTGAAGTCATGGGTGCCGCGCGGCAGCATCTTCAGGATGTACTCGGCGCCGACGATGGCCAGCATGTAGGCCTTCGGGTTGCGGTTGATGGTGGAGAAGAACACCTGGCCGCCCGGCTTGACCATACGGAAGCAGGCGCGAATCACCGAAGACGGGTCGGGCACGTGTTCGAGCATTTCCAGGCAGGTGACCACGTCGAACTGTTCAGGCATCTCTTCGGCCAGGGCTTCGGCGGTGATCTGCCGGTATTCCACCTCAACGCCAGATTCCAGCTGGTGCAGCCGGGCCACGGCAAGCGGTGCCTCGCCCATGTCGATACCGGTTACCGTGGCGCCGCGCAGGGCCATGGCTTCGCTGAGGATGCCGCCGCCGCAGCCTACGTCCAGCACTTTCTTGCCGGCCAGGCTGGCCCGCTCGTCGATCCAGTTGACGCGCAGCGGGTTGATTTCGTGCAGCGGCTTGAACTCGCTTTCGCGGTCCCACCAACGGTGGGCCAGCGCTTCGAACTTGGCGATTTCGGCGCGGTCGACGTTGCTCATTGAACAGTCCTCTGAAACTTCGCAAAATTGCGCCGGAGTATACCCGAGCGCTCGGCCCCCAGGGTCGCTATAATCGCCGGCTTTTGACATGCGAACGACGGGGAGAGGCGATGCGCGAGCGACTTTTGGCGGCGGAGAAGGTGACCGGGATCCGCTGGCAGGGCGGCATCTTGCACCTGCTCGACCAGCGCCTGCTGCCGTCGGAAGAACGCTGGCTGGCCTGCGACAATGTTGCGCAGGTAGCGGCGGCAATCCGCGATATGGCAGTGCGTGGCGCCTCGGCCATTGGCATTGCCGCGGCCTACGGCCTGGTGCTGGCCGTGGAGGAGCGGCTGGCCGAGGGTGGCGACTGGGAAATGGACCTTGAAGAAGACTTCCTCACCCTTGCCGAAGCGCGCCCCACCGCGGCCAACCTGTTCTGGGCGCTGAACCGCATGCGCGAGCGCCTGCTGCGCCTGCGCCCGGAAGAAGACGTGCTGGCAGCGCTGGAGGCCGAGGCGCTGGCCATTCACGAAAGTGACCGTGAAGCCAACCTGACCATGGCCCAGCAGGGCATCGAACTGATCCGTCGCCATCAGGGCAATGCCCAGACCCTGCTTACCTACGGCAACGCCGGCGCCCTGGCCAGCGGCGGCTTTGGCACTGCCCTGGGGGTGATCCGGGCCGGCTACCTGGAGGGTATGGTCGAGCGGGTGTACGCCGGTGAGACCCGTCCCTGGCTGCAGGGCTCGCGCCTGACTGGCTGGGAACTGGCCAACGAAGGTATCCCGGTAACCCTGTGCGCCGACTCGGCGCTGGCACACCTGATGAAGACCAAGGGCATTACCTGGGTGGTGGTGGGGGCGGACTGCATCGCTGCCAATGGCGATGTGGCCAGCAAGATCGGCACCTACCAGCTGGCGGTCAGTGCCATGCACCATGGTGTGCGTTTCATGGTGGTGGCGCCGAGCACCAGCATCGACCTGAACCTGGCCACGGGCGAGGATATCCCGCTGGAAGAGCGTGATGCCGATGAGTGGCTGGACTTTGGCGGGGCCCGGGTGGCACCGGGGGTCGAGGTGTTCAACCCGGTGTTCGACGTGACCCCGGCCGACCTGATCGATGTGATCGTGACCGAGCGTGGCATCGTGGAGCGGCCGGATACTGCCAAGCTGGCTCAACTCATCTGCCGCAAGCGCCTGCATTGATTATGTGCTGCCTGTACCGGCCTCTTCGCGGGACAAGCCCGCTCCCACAGGGATATCACAGACCCTAAGGGCAGTGATGGACCTGTGGGAGCGGGCTTGTCCCGCGAAGAGGCCGGTACAGGCAATAAAAAATCAAGATTCAAACCGGTCCGAGACCACCTGCCACATCTCCCCACCGCCCCCGCCTTTGTGATAACATCCGGCAGTTTCCAAGACCGCCCATCACGGCGGCCTTCATTGCGCAAGTCCATGGCACAACTCATTGATTTGTCGTAAGTCGTCGCACCCCTATGCGCTGCGGCGGCGAGCTTCGTTCGGCCCTTGATGGAGCTGCGAAGTTTCACCCGAAAAAAGGAATCAGGCTTCTCATGGGCGAACTGGCCAAAGAAATCCTCCCGGTCAATATCGAAGACGAACTGAGACAGTCTTACCTCGACTACGCGATGAGCGTGATTGTCGGGCGAGCGCTGCCCGATGCGCGTGACGGCTTGAAGCCCGTGCATCGTCGCGTTCTCTATGCGATGAGCGAGCTGGGTAACGACTGGAACAAGCCGTACAAGAAATCCGCCCGTGTGGTCGGTGACGTAATCGGTAAGTACCACCCGCACGGCGATACTGCGGTCTACGACACCATCGTGCGTATGGCCCAGCCGTTCTCGCTGCGCTATCTGCTGGTCGACGGCCAGGGCAACTTCGGTTCGGTCGACGGCGACAACGCCGCGGCCATGCGATACACCGAAGTGCGCATGACCAAGCTGGCGCACGAGCTGCTGGCCGACCTGCACAAAGAAACCGTCGACTGGGTGCCCAACTACGACGGCACCGAGCAGATCCCGGCGGTCATGCCGACCCGTATTCCCAACCTGCTGGTCAACGGTTCCAGCGGTATTGCCGTGGGCATGGCGACCAACATCCCGCCGCACAACCTCGGTGAAGTCATCGACGGCTGCCTGGCGCTGATCGACAACCCGGAAATCACCATCGATGAACTGATGCAGTTCATCCCGGGCCCCGACTTCCCGACTGCCGGCATCATCAACGGCCGTCAGGGCATCATCGAAGCCTATCGCACCGGCCGTGGCCGCATCTACATGCGCGCCCGCTCCGCAATCGAAGACATCGACAAGGTCGGCGGCCGTCAGCAGATCATCATCACCGAGCTGCCGTACCAGCTGAACAAGGCGCGTTTGATCGAGAAGATCGCCGAGCTGGTAAAAGAGAAGAAGATCGAAGGCATCACCGAGCTGCGTGACGAGTCCGACAAGGACGGCATGCGCATCGTCATCGAGCTGCGTCGCGGCGAGGTGCCGGAGGTGGTGCTCAACAACCTCTACCAGCAAACCCAGCTGCAGAGCGTGTTTGGCATCAACGTGGTCGCCCTGATCGATGGCCGTCCGCGCCTGCTCAACCTCAAGGACCTGCTCGAGGCGTTCGTCCGTCACCGCCGTGAAGTGGTGACCCGCCGTACCGTGTTCGAGCTGCGCAAGGCCCGCGAGCGTGGCCACATCCTTGAAGGCCAGGCGGTTGCGCTGTCCAACATCGACCCGGTCATCGCCCTGATCAAGGCTTCGCCGACCCCGTCCGAGGCCAAGGAAGCTCTGGTTTCCATGCCGTGGGAATCCAGTGCCGTGCAGGTCATGGTCGAGCGCGCCGGCGCCGACTCCTGCCGCCCTGAAGACCTGCCGGAGCAGTATGGCCTGCACGACGGCAAGTATTTCCTGTCGCCGGAACAGGCCCAGGCCATTCTCGACCTGCGCCTGCACCGCCTGACCGGCCTGGAGCACGAGAAGCTGCTGGCCGAGTACCAGGAAATCCTTGAGCAGATCGGCGAACTGATCCGCATCCTCAGCAGCGCCGAGCGCCTGATGGAAGTGATCCGCGAAGAGCTGGAAGCCATTCGTGCCGAATACGGTGATGTGCGCCGTACCGAAATCCTCAATGCCAGCCACGACCTCAACTACGGCGATATGATCCCGGAAGAAGAGCGCGTGGTGACCATTTCCCACGGTGGTTATGCCAAGACCCAGCCATTGTCCGCTTACCAGGCCCAGCGCCGTGGCGGCAAAGGCAAGTCGGCGACCGGCGTGAAGGACGAGGACTACATCGAGCACCTGTTGGTTGCCAACAGCCATGCCACCCTGTTGCTGTTCTCCAGCAAGGGCAAGGTGTACTGGAAGAAAACCTACGAAATCCCTGAAGCGTCCCGCGCTGCCCGTGGTCGCCCGCTGGTCAACCTGCTGCCGCTGGAGGAGGGTGAGCGCATCACCGCCATGCTGCAGGTCGACCTCGAAGCGCTGCAGCAGAACGCCGACCTCGACGAAGAGCTGGAAGACGCTGATGACACCGTGCTCGAGGGTGAGCTGGTAGAGGCCGAAGAAGTCGACGAAGAAGACGGCGACACCGCAGAGTGGGTGGCAGAGCCTACTGGCGCTTACATCTTCATGGCTACTGCTTCCGGTACCGTCAAGAAGACCCCGCTGGTGCAGTTCGCCCGCCCGCGCACCAACGGCCTGATCGCCCTGAAGCTGAAGGAAGGTGACACCTTGATTGCGGCCGCCATCACTGACGGCGCCAAAGAAGTCATGATGTTCTCCGACGCCGGCAAGGTCATCCGCTTCGCCGAGAGCGTGGTGCGTGAAATGGGCCGTACCGCCCGTGGCGTGCGTGGCATGAAGCTGGGCAAAGGTCAGCAGATCATCTCGATGCTGATTCCGGAGTCCGGCGCACAGATCCTCACCGCCTCCGAGCGTGGCTTCGGCAAGCGCACCCCGCTGTCCAAGTTCCCGCGTCGCGGCCGTGGTGGCCAGGGCGTTATTGCCATGGGCACCAAAGGGCGCAACGGCCTGCTGATCGGCGCTATCCAGGTGCAGGAAGGCGAGGAGATCATGCTGATTTCCGACCAGGGTACGCTGGTGCGCACCCGGGTTGGCGAGGTGTCCAGCCTGAGCCGTAACACCCAGGGTGTTACGCTGATCAAGCTGGCGGCTGACGAGACACTGGTGGGCCTGGAGCGTATCCAGGAGCCGTCCGAGGACGAACTCGATGATGTGATCGAGACGGACGAGGAGGGCGTCGAGGCTGAAGCGCCAGACAACGATGAAGCTGCTGGAGCCGAAGAGGCCCCGCAGGAGTAAGCAAGTGTAAAACCCGAACGGGGCGACCAAGGTCGCCCCGTTTGACCGATTAGACCTGGCCTTTGGGGCCGCTGCGCGCCCCATCGCCGGCAAGCCAGCTCCCACAGGTAAAGCGCCAGCTTTGGCTTTGCGCGATCCCTGTGGGAGCTGGCTTGCCGGCGATGGCCTGCAAAGCAGGCCTATGGCAGGCGATACAGTTTCAAGCTGGTCGGCACCGGATCACGAATTTGTACATTTGGCAGAGCGAGAGTGGATGTGAGCAAACGAGCCTTTAACTTCTGCGCAGGCCCTGCCGCGCTTCCTGATGCTGTGTTGCAGCGCGCCCAGGCAGAGATGCTGGACTGGCGCGGCAAGGGCTTGTCGGTGATGGAGATGAGCCATCGCAGCGACGACTACGTGGCCATCGCCGAAAAGGCCGAGCAGGACCTGCGTGACCTGCTGTCCGTCCCCTCCAACTACAAAGTGCTGTTCCTGCAGGGCGGCGCCAGCCAGCAATTCGCCGAAATTCCGCTGAACCTGCTGCCGGAAAGCGGCACCGCCGACTACATCGAAACCGGCATCTGGTCGAAAAAGGCCATCGAAGAAGCGCGCCGCTTCGGCAACATCAACGTCGCCGCCAGTGCCAAGCCTTACGACTACCTGAATATTCCAGGCCAGAACGACTGGAGCCTGACCAAGAACGCTGCCTACGTGCACTATGCGTCCAACGAGACCATTGGTGGCCTGCAGTTTGACTGGGTGCCGCAGACTGGCGATGTGCCGCTGGTGGTCGACATGTCCTCCGACATCCTCTCGCGCCCCATCGACGTGTCGCAGTTCGGCCTGATCTACGCTGGCGCGCAGAAGAACATCGGCCCCAGCGGCCTGGTGGTGGTCATTGTGCGTGAAGACCTGCTGGGCCGCGCCCGCAGCAGCTGCCCGACCATGCTCGACTACAAGGTTTCGGCTGACAACGGCTCGATGTACAACACCCCGGCCACCTACTCGTGGTACCTCTCGGGCCTGGTCTTCGAGTGGCTGAAAGAGCACGGTGGCGTTGACGCCATGGAGCAGCGCAACCGCGCCAAGAAAGAACGCCTGTACGGCTTCATCGACAGCAGCGACTTCTACTCCAACCCGATCAGCGTCAACGCCCGTTCGTGGATGAACGTGCCGTTCCGCCTGGCTGACGAGCGCCTGGACAAGGCCTTCCTCGCCGGCGCCGATGCCCGGGGCCTGCTCAACCTCAAGGGCCACCGCTCGGTAGGTGGCATGCGCGCCTCCATCTACAACGCCCTGGGCCTTGACGCTGTGGAAGCCCTGGTTGGCTACATGGCCGAATTCGAGAAGGAGCACGGCTGATGTCCGAACAGGAACTCAAGGCGCTGCGCGTACGCATCGACAGCCTCGACGAGAAGATTCTCGAGCTGATCAGCGACCGCGCCCGTTGCGCCGAAGAAGTGGCCCGGGTCAAGACGGCGGCGCTGAAAGAAGGCGAGAAGCCGGTGTTCTACCGCCCCGAGCGTGAGGCCGCAGTGCTCAAGCGCGTGATGGAGCGCAACAAGGGGCCGCTGGGCAACGAAGAGATGGCGCGTTTGTTCCGCGAAATCATGTCGTCCTGCCTGGCCCTGGAGCAGCCGCTGAAAATCGCCTACCTCGGCCCTGAGGGTACCTTCACCCAGGCGGCGGCCATGAAGCACTTCGGCCACGCGGTGATCAGCCGGCCGATGGCGGCCATCGACGAAGTGTTCCGCGAAGTGGCGGCCGGCGCCGTCAACTTTGGCGTGGTGCCGGTGGAAAACTCCACCGAAGGTGCGGTAAGCCACACTCTGGACAGCTTCCTTGAACACGACATGGTGATTTGCGGCGAAGTCGAGTTGCGCATTCACCACCACCTGCTGGTGGGCGAGAGCACCAAGACCGACAGCATCACGCGCATCTACTCCCACGCCCAGTCGCTGGCCCAGTGCCGCAAGTGGCTGGACGCGCACTACCCGAACGTGGAGCGCGTGGCGGTTTCGAGCAATGCCGAGGCGGCCAAGCGGGTCAAGGGCGAGTGGAACTCGGCGGCGATCGCCGGCGACATGGCGGCCAACCTGTACGGTTTGACCCGCCTGGCCGAGAAGATCGAAGACCGCCCGGACAACGCCACGCGTTTTTTGATGATCGGCAGCCAGGAAGTGCCGCCGACCGGCGACGACAAGACTTCGATCATCGTTTCGATGAGCAACAAGCCGGGTGCCTTGCACGAGCTGCTGGTGCCGTTCCACCAGAACGGCATCGACCTGACCCGCATCGAGACCCGTCCGTCGCGCAGTGGCAAGTGGACCTACGTGTTCTTCATCGACTTCGTTGGCCACCACCGCGACCCGCTGATCAAGGCCGTGCTGGAGCAGATCAGCCAGGAGGCCGTGGCGCTGAAAGTGCTGGGCTCTTATCCGAAGGCGGTACTTTGATCTGAGATGGTTGGGGCCGCTTCGCGCCCCATCGCGACACAAGGCCGCTCCCACAGGAGTACGCAATCCCTTGTGGGAGCGGCTTTGTGTCGCGATGGGCTGCAAAGCAGCCCCAATGGCCCTTGCAGGCTAAATAGATTTCTGAACAGGGTTCACACCAGTGGTAAAAGCAGCAAAAACCAAACCCGCGCCAATCATCAACCGCCTGGTCGTGGTCGGCCTCGGCCTGATCGGTGGCTCGTTCGCCAAGGGCCTGCGTGAAAGCGGCCTGTGCCGCGAAGTGGTCGGTGTCGATCTGGACGCCCCCTCGCGCAAGCAGGCCGTTGCCCTGGGCGTGGTCGACCGCTGTGAAGAAGACCTCGCCCTCGCGTGCGTCGGTGCCGATGTCATCCAGCTGGCCGTGCCCATCCTGGCCATGGAAAAAGTGCTGGCCCGCCTGGCTCAGCTCGACCTGGGCAATGCGATCATCACCGACGTCGGCAGCGCCAAAGGCAACGTCGTCCGTGAAGCGCGTTCGGTCTTCGGTCAGCGCCTGCCACGCTTCGTTCCCGGCCACCCCATTGCCGGCTCCGAACAGAGTGGCGTAGAGGCCTCCAATGCCACCCTGTTCCGTCGACACAAAGTGATCCTCACGCCGCTGGCTGAAACCGACCCTGCCGCGCTGGCCCTGGTCGACCGCCTGTGGCGGGCGCTGGATGCCGACGTAGAGCATATGTCGGTCGAGCGCCATGACGAAGTGCTGGCAGCTACCAGCCACTTGCCGCACCTGCTGGCCTTTGGTTTGGTCGATTCGCTGGCCAAGCGCAATGAAAACCTCGAGATCTTCCGGTACGCTGCGGGAGGCTTCCGCGATTTCACAAGAATCGCCGGCAGCGACCCGACCATGTGGCACGACATCTTTCTCGCCAACCGCGACGCTGTCCTGCGCACACTCGATACATATCGCAGCGATCTCGACGCCTTGCGCGACGCGATCGCTGAAGGGGACGGGCACCAGCTGCTGGGTGTATTCACCCGCGCACGGGTTGCCCGCGAGCATTTCAGTAAAATCCTGGCCCGCCGGGCCTATGTGGACGCTATGAACGCCAACGATCTGATTTTCCTGGCCCAACCGGGTGGCCGCCTGAACGGGCGAATCCGTGTACCGGGCGACAAGTCGATTTCCCACCGCTCGATCATGCTCGGCTCGCTGGCCGAAGGCACCACCGAGGTCGAAGGCTTCCTTGAGGGTGAAGACGCGCTGGCGACCCTGCAGGCATTCCGCGACATGGGTGTGGTCATCGAAGGCCCCAACCACGGCCGCGTGACCATTCACGGTGTTGGCCTGCACGGCCTCAAGCCGCCGCCCGGGCCACTGTACGTGGGCAACTCGGGTACCTCGATGCGCTTGCTGTCGGGCCTGCTGGCCGGCCAGTCGTTCGACGTGACCATGACGGGTGACGCTTCGCTGTCCAAGCGCCCGATGAACCGTGTGGCCAACCCGCTGCGCGAAATGGGCGCAGTGGTCGAGACCGGCCCGGAAGGCCGCCCGCCGCTGACCATCCGCGGTGGCCACAAGCTCAAGGGCCTGACCTACACGCTGCCGATGGCCAGCGCCCAGGTCAAATCCTGCCTGCTGCTGGCTGGCCTGTACGCCGAAGGCAAGACCACTGTTACCGAGCCGGCGCCTACCCGTGACCACACCGAGCGCATGCTGCGCGGCTTTGGCTATGCGGTCGAGTCGAACGGCCCGGTAGCTTCACTGCAGTCCGGCGGCAAGCTGACCGCTACCCGCATCGAAGTGCCGGCCGACATTTCCTCGGCAGCATTCTTCCTGGTGGCAGCCTCCATCGCCGAAGGTTCCGAGCTGGTGCTTGAGCACGTTGGCATCAACCCGACCCGTACCGGTGTCATTGACATCCTGCGCCTGATGGGCGGCGACATCACCCTGGAAAACCAGCGTGAAGTCGGCGGCGAGCCAGTGGCTGACCTGCGCGTGCGTGGTGCCAGGCTGAAGGGTATCGACATCCCCGAAGAGCTGGTACCACTGGCGATCGACGAATTCCCGGTGCTGTTCGTGGCCGCTGCCTGCGCCGAAGGGCGTACCGTGCTGCGTGGCGCCGAAGAGTTGCGGGTGAAAGAGTCTGATCGTATCCAGGTGATGGCTGACGGCCTGATCACATTGGGCATCAAGTGCGAACCGACTCCGGACGGCATCATCATCGACGGCGGCCAGCTGGGCGGTGGCGAAGTGCATGGCCACGGCGACCACCGTATTGCCATGGCTTTCAGCGTGGCCTCGCTGCGCGCCAGCGCGCCGATCCGCATCCATGACTGCGCCAACGTCGCCACCTCGTTCCCCAACTTCCTGGCGCTGTGCGCCGAAGTGGGCATCCGCGTGGCGGAAGAGGGCAAGTCGTGAATTCGCAGGCGCCGGTCATCACCATCGACGGGCCAAGCGGCTCGGGCAAGGGCACGGTCGCCGGCCTGCTGGCCCGCGAGCTGGGCTGGAAGCTGCTGGACTCGGGTGCGCTGTACCGTTTGCTGGCGTTCAACGCCAGCAACCACGGCGTCGACCTCACCAACGAAGAGCTGCTGACCAAGCTTGCCGCCCATCTGGACGTGCAGTTCATCGCCGCCGAGCCCGGTAAGCTGCAACAGATCATCCTGGAGGGTGAGGACGTCAGCAACGTCATCCGCACCGAAACCGTCGGCGCCGGCGCTTCGATGGTGGCCTCGCTGCCGGCCGTGCGTGACGCGCTGCTGGTGCGTCAGCGCGAGTTTCGCGAGGCGCCGGGCCTGATCGCAGACGGTCGCGACATGGGTACTGTGGTGTTCCCGGACGCGCCGTTGAAGGTGTTTCTCACCGCCAGCGCCGACGAACGCGCACGCCGCCGCTACCTGCAGTTGAAGGGCAAAGGCGAAGATGTTAGTCTGTCGAGTCTGCTGGATGAGATTCGTGCGCGTGATGAGCGCGACACCCAACGTGCGGTGGCCCCGCTGAAGCCAGCGGCCGATGCCATTCAGTTGGACTCTACCGAGTTGTCCATCGAGCAGGTGTTGCAACGTATCAGAAGCGAGATCGCATCACGCGACCTGGCCTGATAATCAGGAAAGCATGCAGGTGCACCAGTCAACGTCCTGCCGGCTTTCCTTTACTTAAAACAAACCCACATTGTCTGGAATGTGGCGATGGGCGTCTGTTTCGCCCGAATCTACAGGAATTAAAATGAGCGAAAGCTTTGCAGAACTCTTTGAAGAAAGCCTGAAAACCCTCAATCTTCAGCCGGGTGCGATCATCACCGGTATCGTTGTCGACATCGACGGCGACTGGGTTACCGTACACGCTGGCCTGAAGTCCGAGGGCGTCATCCCGCTCGAGCAGTTCTACAACGAAGCTGGCGAGCTGACCATCAAGGTCGGTGACGAAGTTCACGTTGCGCTGGACGCGGTCGAAGACGGCTTTGGCGAAACCAAACTGTCCCGTGAAAAAGCCAAGCGCGCCGAGTGCTGGATTGTTCTGGAAGCAGCTTTCGCCGCCGAAGAAGTGGTCAAGGGCGTTATCAACGGTAAGGTTAAAGGCGGCTTCACTGTCGACGTTAACGGCATCCGTGCGTTCCTGCCGGGCTCCCTGGTTGATGTCCGCCCTGTGCGCGACACCACCCACCTGGAAGGCAAAGAGCTGGAATTCAAGGTCATCAAGCTGGACCAGAAGCGCAACAACGTTGTTGTTTCGCGTCGCAGCGTGCTGGAAGCCGAGAACTCCGCCGAGCGCGAAGCCCTGCTGGAAACCCTGCAGGAAGGCCAGCAAGTCAAAGGTATCGTCAAGAACCTCACCGACTACGGCGCATTCGTGGACCTGGGCGGTATCGACGGCCTGCTGCACATCACCGACATGGCCTGGAAGCGCATCAAGCACCCTTCGGAAATCGTTAACGTTGGCGACGAAGTCGACGTACGCGTTCTGAAGTTCGACCGCGAGCGCAACCGCGTTTCGCTGGGTCTGAAGCAGATGGGCGAAGATCCGTGGGTAGCTATCACTGCCCGTTACCCAGAAGGTACCCGCGTACAAGCGCGCGTTACCAACCTGACCGACTACGGCTGCTTCGCTGAGCTGGAAGAAGGCGTTGAAGGTCTGGTACACGTTTCCGAAATGGACTGGACCAACAAGAACATCCACCCGTCGAAAGTCGTTCAGGTTGGCGACGAAGTGGAAGTCATGGTTCTGGACATCGACGAAGAGCGTCGTCGTATCTCCCTGGGCATCAAGCAGTGCAAGTCCAACCCATGGGAAGACTTCTCCGGCCAGTTCAACAAGGGTGACAAGATCACCGGTACCATCAAGTCGATCACCGACTTCGGTATCTTCATCGGCCTGGACGGCGGCATCGACGGCCTGGTTCACCTGTCCGACATCTCCTGGAACGAAACCGGCGAAGAAGCCGTACGTCGTTTCAAGAAGGGCGACGAGCTGGAAACCGTCATCCTGTCGGTCGACCCAGAGCGCGAGCGCATCTCCCTGGGCATCAAGCAGCTGGAAGACGATCCGTTCTCCAACTTCGTTGCTGTCAATGACAAGGGCGCTATCGTCAAGGGCATCGTGAAAGAAGTTGACGCCAAAGGCGCCATCGTCACCCTGGCCGACGACATCGAAGCCACTCTGAAAGCTTCCGAAATCAGCCGTGACCGCGTTGAAGACGCGCGTAACGTCCTGAAGGAAGGCGACGAGATCGAAGCCAAGATCATCAGCGTTGACCGTAAGTCGCGCGTGATCAGCCTGTCGATCAAATCGAAAGACGACGCTGAAGAGCGTGAAGCTATCCAGAGCCTGAAACAGGCTCCAGAAGCTGCTGCCGACACCACCATGGCTGCGCTGCTGCGCGAAGCAATGGCCAAGCAGAACTGAGTTCTGTTTGATCGGTAAAAAGGGCGACCCTCGGGTCGCCCTTTTTTTGTGTCGAAAATGCCTCTAGTTCGGGGAGTGGGTTGGTAATGTTGATGTTTGGCGACGTAATGAAGGGTCGCGGGCGTGATAACAATTTCCTGATTATCAGGTTGCTGGCGGCGACCGCTGTGGTGGTCGGGCATTCTTTTGCGCTCTCCTATCTGGAGTGCCTGAGCTGCACTGACCCTGGCATGCAGCTGGGTATGCCAGTGCCGGTCCACAGCCTGGGGGTGGAGGTGTTCTTCATGGTCAGTGGTTTCTTGATCGCTGCCAGTGGTGAGCGCAACAGCATCAGAGAGTTCTACCTGGCGCGTGGGCTCAGGATCCTGCCTGGCCTGCTGGTGTGTTTGTTCCTTATGGCCTTTGTGCTGGGGCCCGTGGTCACCTCGCTGCCGCTTGCTGACTACTTCTCGGAAGGCCAGGTATACAAGTATTTCTACAGCCCGCTGCTGATTTTCAACAATGCCCAGTTCGTGTTGCCAGGGGTTACATTTACTCCGCGCTTCCAGGGAGTTTCAGTCAACGGCAGCTTGTGGACCATACCGTTGGAAATGCGCATGTACCTTGTGCTTGGAGCGTTGGTGCTAGTGGCACGCTTTTGCCGGTGGCCGACGGCAGTGCTGACGCTAGCGGCACTCCTGGTTGCGTTGGGGTTGCATAGACTGCATCCGGCTTATGCGGAGTACCCATTCAAGCTGGTAGTGTGTTTCCTGGCGGGTTCTGCGTTCTATTCGTGCCGGGCGATCATTCCGCATGCGGGCTGGCTGTTGCTTGCCTGTTTCTCGTTGTTCTTGTTAAGCAAGGGTGGGCGCTTTGAGGTGTTTGCCTTTGCCATCCTGACGATTTACGCAACCTTGTATTTTGCCTATTGCCCGCAGTTGAAGCTGCCTTCGATGGTGCAGGACTACTCGTACGGAATTTATCTCTATGCCTTTCCGATTCAGCAGGTGTTGGCCGGCGCTATGCCATGGGCCGGGCCCTACTGGTTGATGTTGGCGGCCGTGCCGGCGTCCTGGTTGGCGGGGTATGTGTCGTGGGAGTTGGTGGAGAAGCCTGCGCTAGCGGTGCGCAAGCGTTTTTCGCGGGCCGGCCCCCGGCAGCAGTTGGCTTGAACGCTAGTCCCGATGTTCAGGGCAGTGGCGAACAAATGGCCGGGGCCGCTTGGCAGCACTGTCTCGACACAAGGCTACTGCCGCAGGTTCTGAGTATGCTTTGGGGGTGCTGCTGGACCTGCTGACTAGACCATTCTTGTAAAACTTCAATCTTGAATTTTTTTATTAAGTCAAGAACCACCCTGTTCAAATTCTTCCGGGCGTGCTACAAACTGGTTAAGCAATGATCTAGCTGCTTGATAACGAAGGGAAAAACATGACGAAGTCGGAGCTGATCGAACGTATTGTCACCCATCAAGGGCTGCTCTCGTCCAAGGACGTAGAGCTGGCCATCAAGACTATGCTTGAGCAGATGTCGCAATGCCTGGCTACCGGAGATCGCATCGAGATTCGCGGTTTTGGCAGCTTCTCGCTGCACTATCGCGCCCCGCGCGTCGGCCGTAACCCGAAGACAGGGCAGTCTGTCAGCCTGGAAGGCAAGTTTGTGCCGCACTTCAAGCCCGGCAAAGAGTTGCGCGACCGGGTCAACGAAGAAGACGAGGCTGAAGCCTGATCATTCAAGGAGCATTCTGATGCGTAACCTCAAGCGCGCCCTGGCGGCGGTGTTCGTGCTGCTGTTGGCGGCTGTGGTGCTGTTCTTCGTGCTCGAGAACCAGCAAGCCGTGTCGTTGGTCCTGTTTGGCTGGGCCGCGCCGGAAATGCCGGTTGCTGTGTTGGTGCTGGCCGCCTTGGTCATCGGCCTTGCCGTCGGGCCGTTGCTGGGTGCCTACGGCGTGCAGCGCAGCAAGCGTAAGATCAGGGAGTCTGCCCGTCAGGCGGCGCTGAGCAGTAACTGAGGAAACTTCCTACACCCTCTTCGGAATGCCTCACCTATGCAGGCACCGGCCGTCATGGAGTAATAGCCCACTTCATTTTCGGCCCCGGCGAGTGTGCGCAGCATGGAATATCCCAGCCTTTCCCATCACGGCGGTACCCGCGGCGTCACCGGGTCTTGCCACCAGTTGCACCTGGGTCCGTCCACCAGTGTGCTGGTCGACTGTGGTCTGGAGCAGGGGGGCGAGGCATCGCCAGGCGCAGAAGCTGCATCGCTCGGCTTTGACGTGACGGGCATCCAGGCCCTGGTCGTCACCCATGTGCACCTCGATCACGTTGGCCGCATCCCTGCGCTGCTGGCGGCAGGCTTTCGCGGCCCCATCCTGTGTAGCGAACCCTCTGCACGGCTGCTGCCGCTGGTGCTGGAGGATGCCTACAAGCTGAGCATCAGCAGCGACCCTGCGCAGGTGGCGCGGTATATCGACTTCATTCGCGAGCTTATCGTGCCGCTGCCTTTCGAGCAGTGGCACGCGGTGGTCGATCGTCCTGGCCTGATTTGCCGTATCCGCCTGCAGCGAGCCGGGCATCTGCTGGGTTCGGCTTATGTCGAGTGCGACATGCAGCATGAGCAGACCAATACACGCTACGTGTTCTCTGGCGACCTCGGGGCGTGTGGCAACCCATTACTGCGCCCTGTGCAGCCCCCGGAACGGGCTGATGTGCTTGTACTGGAAAGCACTTATGGCGACAGACTGCATACGCATGCAGGCGACCGCAGGCAGCGTCTGGAAGATGCCATTGATCGCGCGCTGGCTGACAAGGGCACCATTCTCATCCCGGCCTTCAGCCTGGGCCGCACCCAGGAATTGCTGTACGAGCTTGAAGACATACTTCATCGCAAGGCTTTGCTGGGGATCGCTGGTCCCGGCCCCGGTGGCGACCCGATCGACTGGTCTCAGTTGCCCATCATCCTCGACTCACCCCTGGCTCAGCGCATCACCAGTGTGTATCGAGAGCTGCACGACTACTGGAATGCCGAGGCCAGGGCGCGCCTTGCAGAGGGGCGCGACCCGCTCGGCTTCAGCCAGCTGATAAGCGTGGATACCCATGCCCGGCACCAGCAAGTGGTCAACTACCTCAAGAGCACTGGCCGTCCGGCGATTGTGATTGCCGGCAATGGCATGTGCTCGGGTGGGCGCATTGTCAATTATCTCAAAGCGATGCTGGGGGATACGCGGCATGAGGTGATGTTTGTGGGGTATCAGGCCAAGGGCACGCCGGGGGCGGTGATACAGGCCAGTGAGGGGGCGGAAGGGTTTGTGCAGGTTGATCTGGATGGGCGGATATATGAGGTGCGCGCAAAGATCGTAACCTTGCCCGGGTATTCTGGTCATGCGGATCAGGAGGGGTTGATAAGCTTCGCACTGGAGGGAAAGAAAGCGGCGCGGAGCATTTTGCTGGTCCATGGAGAGGCCCAGGCCAAGGCTGTCTTGGCCGAGGCGCTACGAAATCGCAGTGCACGGGATGGCAAGGAGGCTGCCGTCACGGTTGCCCTATAGCGAAAGCGCAGGCCGTCGGCTCGCTGGTTTGGAGTGGAACTTTGTAGGCGATATCTTCCTCTTAGGTCGGATTAGTGCTAAAGCTGTGAGCCGTTTCGTGCGGCCTGCAGTACAATGGCGAACTGCCGCTACGCTGAGATTTAGCAGTCCCGATGGATAGGGACTACTGCAGCGAGGGCTTGGCCTGATTAGCACAAGAATCATGCAAGTGATCGGATCTAAGGAAAACCAGAATAAATGCGAAATGAACGTAGCCGTGAAGTCGGAAATGACGATTTTGATGTCCTCGAGCTCTGGCATGTGCTGTGGAGTCGCAAGCTGCTTATCGTCTCTTGCGTTATTCTAGTTACTGCCATAGCGTTTATTTATACATCGCTAAAAACACCGTTGTACGAAGCCAAGTCATTTATCCTTCCGCCGACCAAGAATGACCTTGCACAACTGAATTACGGGCGCACCGAAGCCAGTGGCCTGGAGGTGTTCAAACCCAAGGATGTATACGAAATTTATCTGCGTTCACTGCAGTCTGAATCATTACGGCGCCAGTTTTTCCGCGGGGTTTATCTGCCTAATTTGCCGGAGGCCGTTCGCCAAGGCTCCCAAGATGCACTTTATGACCAGTTTGGCAAGGTGTTGACGGTTGGGCCAGTCGCGGGAGGCGATGCAGAGCGTATTGTGATCAGGGCGTTGAGTGACGATCCGAGCACCAGTGCGAAGTGGGTAACCCGGTTTTCAGAAATGGCCAGCGATCGTGCAAAAAAGACCTTGGTCGAGGATGCCGATACGGAAGTCAAGGTACTGGTAAAGAACTTGGAGCAACAGGTCCGCAGTGCGAGGGATGCAGCGCACAAGCAGCGTGAAGATCAGATCGCTCGCCTGGAAGAGGCGCTGAAAGTTGCCAAAGCCGTGAACCTGAGCAAGCCCCCGATCATTGCCAGCGGTCTGAACACTGAGGTGTCAGGCGGCATGCAGGGCGCATTGACTTATATGCGAGGTAGTCAAGCCCTTGAAGCGGAGCTGGCCAACCTTCGTGCGCGCCAGTCCGACGATCCCTTTGTGGCTGAATTGCGAGAGGTTCAGGAAAAGCTCGACTTCTATCGCAACCTGCAGGTGAACGCTGCTGTGATCGAAGTGTTTCAACAGGATGGCGCCATCGAGGTGCCTGATAGCCCAGTCCGCCTTCGCAAGCTGTTGATTATTCTGGGTGGGGCGTTTGTGGGACTAACGCTCGGTGTGCTGCTGGCTTCATTGTCCCATTTGGTTTCTGCAGAAAGGTCGCGCCGGTTGGCTCGCGATTGAGCCCCCCTGCGGTCGCTGTGCATGCTCTAGTGAATGTTGAACCGTTGGTTATGATTTTTAACAAGAGGCTGGTTGTGTGAAGCTCATAGAAACAAATATCCCGGATGTTGTCGTTTTTGAACCCACTGTTTTCGAGGACGACAGGGGGTGGTTCTATGAGTCTTACAGCGAGCCGAAATTCCATGCGTTGCTTAGTGTCCAAGGGATAACCCTCCCGCCTTCTTTCGTTCAAGAGAACTGCTCGCTGTCTAAAAAAGGAGTGATGCGGGGGCTGCACTATCAACTTTATCCTTTTGCCCAAGGTAAATTGGTGAGCGTGGTCCAGGGTGCCGTATTCGATGTGGCTGTGGATATTCGTGAGGGCTCCCCTACCTTCGGGCAGTGGGTGGGCATGGAGCTATCTGCGGTCAACCGCAAGATGATGTGGGTCCCTGAGGGCTTCGCCCACGGATTCATCGCACTGGAAGATGATACTGTTTTCCAGTATCGCACCACGAATGTGTACTCAAGGGAGCATGAGCGGAGCATTGCCTGGAACGACCCAGACCTGGCGATCAATTGGCCGCACGTGGATGGGCTATTAGTCAGCGATAAGGATGCAGTAGCTCCTGCGCTTGGCGAAGCGGATCTACCGCCGTTGATTCTGAAGGGGCAGGCAGAAGCACTGGTGCTTCCGATCATCGGTGATGATCGCGGTAGCCTTATCAGCATCGAGAAAGCGCTGAACATTCCTTTCGCCATCCGCCGCGTCTATTACATTTTTGGTACCAAGGCAGGTGTCAGCCGTGGCTTCCATGCACACCGGGACTTGCAGCAATTGATCGTCTGCTTGTCCGGTAGTTGTCGTATGACGCTGGATGATGGTGGTGGCCGGGTAGACCATTTGCTTGATGCTCCGCAGAAAGCCCTGCTCATCAAGAACATGGTCTGGCGAGAAATGCATGACTTCAGCGACGACTGTGTTCTGATGGTCATCGCCAGCGAGACCTACGACGAGCGCGATTATATTCGCGGTTATGACGACTTCAAGAGGTTGGTCGCACGTGCCTAGTATTCATGCGTTGGCGGATGTCCAAACCGATGTTATCGGGGAGAAAACCAGAATCTGGCAATACGCCGTCATCCTCAAGGGGGCGCAAATTGGCAGCAATTGCAATATTTGCGCTCATACCCTGATCGAGGGAGGTGTGGTGCTGGGAGATAATGTCACTGTAAAAAGTGGTGTGTTTCTCTGGGAAGGGCTTGTGATCGAGGACAATGTTTTCATTGGCCCAAATGCTACTTTCACCAACGACAGGGTACCGCGCTCCAAGTGCTACCCCGAAGCGTACGAAGTCACGGTGCTGAAAGAAGGCTGCAGCATCGGTGCCAATGCGACATTGCTCCCGGGCGTCACGATTGGGCGACACGCCATGGTGGGTGCTGGTGCCGTCGTGACCAAGGATGTACCTGACTACTGTGTGGTTGTGGGTAATCCTGCAAAAATAATAAGGGAGCTAGAGCATGGTTGATTTCCTGAATCTCAAGGCCGTTAACAGACAATACCGCGAAGAATTGCTGCAGGCGTGTGCCGATGTCATCGACTCTGGTTGGTACATCGGTGGTAACGCACTGGCGCGTTTTGAAAGCAACTTTGCCGCCTATTGCGGTACTGCGCAGTGCATTGGTGTGGCAAACGGCCTCGATGCACTGACGCTGACCTTGACCGCATGGAAGCAACTTGGGCGAGTCAAGCAGGGAGATGAAGTGATCGTCCCTGCCAATACCTACATTGCTAGCATTTTGGCAATTACTGCCAGTGGGCTGGAGCCTGTCTTCATCGAGCCGGATGCAGCAACGTTCAATATCGACGCATCCCTCATTCGCCGTGCGATCACCGACAAGACGCGTGTCATTTTGCCTGTGCATTTGTATGGGCAGATTGCTGACATGAAGGCTATCAATGCGATTGCCAGCGAGTACGGATTGCTGGTGCTCGAAGACTCGGCCCAGGCGCATGGAGCTTCCATTGATGGCAAGCGGGCGGGGAGTTGGGGAGATGCCTCAGGTTTCAGCTTCTACCCAGGCAAGAATCTGGGGGCGCTGGGAGATGCGGGGGCCATCACCACCTCGGACCCCGAATTGGCAGAAGTGCTGAGAGCCCTCAGAAACTACGGTTCCCACGAGAAGTACAAGAATTTGTACGTAGGTGTGAACAGCCGGCTGGATGAAATCCAGGCGGCAATGCTGGATGTGAAACTCAAGCATCTTGACGAAGAGATAGCCAGGCGACGGCATATCGCCGCGTGCTACCGTGCAGGTATTCACAATGAATATATTGCACAGCCGCAAGCAGAATCTGCCGAAGAGCATGTCTGGCATCTTTATGTTGCCCGCACCGCTTACAGGAGTGAGCTGCAGCAACACCTGCGGGAGCAGGGCGTGCAGACGCTGGTTCACTACCCGATCCCGCCACACAAGCAACAGGCCTATAGCCAGTACCATGGGTTGAGCTTGCCGATTACTGAACGCATTCATGACGAGGTTCTCAGCCTGCCTGTAGACCCTACCATGAGCGACGCGGATATCCAGACCGTCATCGATGCCTGCAACATTTTTGCTGTATCCGGGCATTAATTCATGACGTTGATCAAGACCAGTCTGCTGAATGCTATTGCTGTTTTTGTAAAGATGGCGACTTTGCTGGGGCTTAACAAAGTGCTGGCACTTTATGTAGGGCCAGCGGGGTACGCGGCGATCGGACAATTGCAAAATGCCGTGACCATGTTCACCACACTGGCCAGCGGTGCTGTCAGCACAGGTGTTACCAAGTACACGGCGGAATTTGCTGAACAGCCGGCTGAGCAACACAAGATCTGGCGTACCGCCGGCACGCTGTCACTGCTGGTTTCAGCGGTTCTGGCCGTGCTGATCGTGGTTTTGCAGGCACCTTTGGCAGGCTGGTTTTTCAATGACGAAACACTCGCACCTGTGCTGGTGTGGTTTGCCTGTACCTTGGTGTTTTTTGCGTTCAATTCACTGCTGCTCGGCATCCTGAACGGCAAGAAGGATGTGCGGCGGTACGTACTCGCCAACATTTTCGGCAGCCTGATATCGCTGGTGGTGACGTGCGCCCTGACGATCAAGCTGGGCTTATACGGTGCGTTGGTTTCGCTGGCGGTCTACCAGTCGTTGAGTTTTGTGGCCACGCTGGTTATCTGCATGCGAACCCAATGGTTTCGCATCACTGACTTCATCGGGGCACTGGACAAGCAATCGTTGTCCAGGCTTGGCAAATTTGCTCTGATGGCTGTAGTGACAGCATGCTCGCTACCCGTTTGCCATGTCTTCATTCGTGACTACCTGGGCACGGAATTCGGATGGGATCATGCAGGCTACTGGGAGGCCATGTGGCGTCTGAGCACGGCCTATCTGATGCTGATCACCACGACACTGGCAGTCTATTATCTGCCAAGGCTTTCCGAACTCTCCGATGCAGGTGAATTGCGTCGGGAAATCATACAAGGGTACAAGCTGATCCTGCCTCTGACCGTTGCCGCAGGCCTGGTCATCTACCTGCTCAGGGATTTCATCATCCACATGCTGTTCTCGGAGTCTTTCCTGCCCATGCGTGAACTGTTCGCATGGCAGATGGTCGGAGACAGCTTGAAGGTAGTGAGTTGGTTGATGGCCTACCTGATGCTGGGCAAGGCGCTTACTCGGTTGTATCTGGTGACCGAGATTCTTTCGACCCTTTCACTGTATGCATTGACGGTTTATTTAACGCAGTTGTGGGGTTATGAGAAGGTAACCCTTGCCTACGCGACTAACTACCTGCTGTACGCAATAGTCATGTATTTTGCAGTGTTCCGTCGTTTGCAGATCATTGTTGGTAGTACGGCGCGGAGCTAAGTAATGATGAAGGACGTCATCGAACAATTACATGGACGCATCCTTGGCGCCGAGCCAGGCCAGGCCCTGGAGCAGGCACGGCTATATGGGGCGTTGTTGTGGGCGGTGGATCTGGGCATTTACGAGGCGGCAGCGCTGGAGCGCCACTTGGTCGCCCAATGCGTCGGTCTGGTCACGGTGCCGGTCGCCAGCGGCACATCGCGGGGCTGCCTGCATGTGGTCAGCGAACCCTACATGCAAGGCGGGCACACCCGCCTGATGGAGCGCTTGGCGCACATGCACGAGGGGCCCGTGGACCTGCTGGTGGCACGCAGCGCCAAACCCCAGGTAATTGAACGCCTGAATGGCTATTTCGCCCATATCGAAGTGGCGCGCGGCGATGATCCTTGCACCCGCTTGCAGTCCATCGTCGACACTCTTTCCCAGTACGACAAGGTGGTTCTGCACATCCACCCGGACGACATCATAACCACCGTTGCCTGTGGCGTGCTGAAGCAGCAGCGTGGTGCCGCAGTGACGGTGTATTTCGTCAACCACGCCGACCATGTATTCAGTTTCGGCGCTTCAGTGGCGGATGTGTATTTCGAGATCAGCGCGTACGGGCACCACCTCGACAAGAAAAAGCACCTCACCTGCCAAAAGAGCTTCCTGGCGATCCCGATCGAAACCAGCGGCGCAAAAGTGCCAGATGCTGCGCCCACGCATGAGCGGATCAAAGTGTTCAGCGCAGCCTCGGCGGCCAAGTACAAGCCCCATGGCGGCCTGGACATGCGCCCGTCGATCACGGCGATACTCGACAGATTCCCGAACGCCGAGTGCTGGATCATTGGTGCCAACCCGCTGACCAACACGTGGTGGTGGGCAGTGAAGCTGCGATACCCCACGCGCTTTTTCATCCGCCGTCACCTGCCGTACAAGGATTATCTGGCCTTTGCGGAAAAAGCCGACTTTTACCTGGACAGCTACCCTATACCCGGTGGCACGGCGTTCGCTGAGCAACTGCTCAAGGGCCGGCGCTGTGTAGGGTTGGTTGCACCCATTCAGGGTTATTCACCCGCTGATAGCCTGAAGGTAGCCGGTGTCGATCAGCTGCTTGCCAGCATCGACCAACCTCAACCCATTGCGCCGGTGGTCGAAGCGGTGCAACAGGTGAACTCGGTAGAAGCCGTAAAAGCGCGCTACCTGGCCTGCATCGAGCGGGGCGAGTACAGCGAAAACCAGCTGGCAGCCATGCTGCCGTGGTCGGGCAACCTCGATTTCATGAAACCGACAGGTAAGGTCACTAGCATGATCCCTGCGGATGTCTTTGACGCCTTGTGCCGGATGGACACAAAACTGGCGTTGCGAGTGCTGCTTTCTTACGCCTGGGTGCCGCGTCTCAAGATCCTGATCAAGGTCACGCTGTTGCGGCTGGCCAAGTTTGCCAAAGCGCGAGGGTAAGTGTGATCAAGGTCTTTATCGGCGTGTTGTTCTGCCTGCTGTTCTTAAGCGACTTTGCCGTGCTGACGCTCGGGCTGGGCAGCGCCTTTGCCGGTTGGCGCGAAATGATCAGCCTGTTGGTGATCATGTGGCTGTTGCTGAGGGCTTTGGCCAGCGTTACGGCGCGTGGCATGGTCAACCTCGAAGTGGGGAGATCGTTGCTGATCGTGCTGTTCTTCGCCTTCCTGTACCTGCTGTTCGGTGACCTGAGCGCGGGGTCGGTGCGCATGTTCCGCGCGTTGGCCGTGCCCGTGTTTGTCGGCATGGCAGTGGCTATCTGGGCACAGGCGGTGTCGACCGAGAAGAAGCTGCGAGATGTGTACTGGTCGGTGCTGGCCATGAGCGTGCTCACTGGCCTGTATGCGTTGTACCAATACCTGACCATCGCCTCGGCGGAGCAGTTCTGGTACTGGCCGCTACTTGCTGCGAAAGGCTACGAGCTGCAACCCTACAATTCGATGCGTGACGGGTTGCCGCGGATTTCCGGCTTCTTTACCGGCACCCTCGAGTTTTCCGCAGTCATCCTCAACAGCGCCGCCATGACGCTGGCCGTGTTGCTCAGCGGGCGCAATTGGTCGCTCACCCGCCGCCTTCTGCTGAGTGCTGCGTTTGTGCTGCTATGCGGGTTGATTGCGATCGGTTCGGTGCGCACGGCCATGATCGGCCTGGTGTGCATCTGCGCGATGCTGGTGGTGGCCAGGGTCCTGCGGACGGCGTGGCTGATTTCGCTGTTGGGCTACCTGCAGTTTGTGGGCTTGACCGTGGCGATCTTCGTCTACCTGTCGATGGGCTACACCCAGGACTTGTCTGCACTGGACCGTGAGCGCCAGTGGTTGCACATGTACGAGGTGCTGAACGCGCACCCCATGGGCTATGGCTTTGGCTCGGTGGGCCCGGGCCAGCCGTACTGGTTCGATTCATTCTGGCTAAACCTGCTGGCCACCTGCGGATGGGTTGGCGCGCTGATCATGGCCGGGTTGATTCTCTGGTACCACAAACTGGTGACGATCATCGTCCGGGACAGGCCCCATGCCAGTGCATGGAAAAACGGTTTGGGCAATTTCGTGATTGCCAGTTACCCGTTCTTCTTGAGCTCGTTCTTTTTCCAGTCTTATACAAACAGTGTGGTCCTTTACATTTTTGCGATCGTGGTGATGGTGATCCTTGGTGAAAACAGAAGAACAAAAGTTGAGCTTGGCAGTCCTGATCGTTCTGTATCGGAAAGCTAGCCAGGACTCGATTGCCCTGCAGTCACTGCTCGCGCAAAAGGCATTGCTGGAGGCTGAGGGCATCGACCTGCAGCTGTACGTCTGGAACAACTCTCCCGGCGTGGCACAGCCATGCCCAGGCGTGCGCTGGTACGAAGCGCATAACCAGCGGCTGTCGGTCATCTATAACCAAGTGGCCGCAGAAGCGTTTGCCGGCGGGATCGAGCTGTTCATGATTTCGGACGACGACACCAACTATTCGAACATACGCCTGTCCAGCTGCCTGGCGCAGATTGGCCAGGTGCGCGCTGCGCCTGGTGGCGACCAGGTGGGGGTGTTCATGCCCCGGCTGGTCAGCCATGGGCAACTGGTCAGCCCCGGGCAGCGTTGGCTGTTCATGGGCCGCCTTACCCCCAATGTAGCCCCCGGGTTGGTGGACTCGAAAAACCTGCTGGGCATCAACAGCGGGCTCATCTTCACCCATGAGTGCTTCCAGCGCATGAAGCCGTTCTATGACGAGCGGCTGCGTTTCTATGCCACCGACACCGACTTTTTCATTCGCTACGAGGATTATTTCCCCAAGGCCTGCGTACTGGATGTCGAGATTGCCCACGACCTGTCCGAGCACAGCGCCGATACCCCCGAACGCGCCTTGTTCCGCTTTGAAGAAATGATCCACGGCCTGCGCATCAGCTTCCAGTCCCACAGCCTGGTGCAGCGCGCCCTGCTTGACCTCTACCTGGTCTACGCCGCCATTCGCAAGGCCGTGGCCTACCGCAGGCCGGCCTTCGTCAAGGCGTTGTTTACCCAAATGAGGGCCGTGAAATGATGCATGCCTTGCTCGAAAAACTGGTGCTGCTGATTAAAAAACGGCCAATGGTGATTGATCGACGGATCTCGTCCAGCTACCTGCTGGGCCTGATTGTGAGCAAGCTGCTGATGGCCTGCCGAGGCGTGATCCGCCTGCGCCGGCGGCGGCTGGCATTCGTCGGATCGGGGGTGACGCTGAAGGAAGTGAGCAAGATCGAGTACGGCCCCGGGCTAGTGATCGACCAGGGCTGCTTCGTCGATGCCTTGTCCAACGACGGTATCCGCTTCGGCACCGCCGTGTCGTTGAACAAAAACATCATCATCGAGTGCACCGGCAGCCTGGCCAATATCGGCAAGGGCCTGGTGATTGGTGACAACGTCGGCCTGGGCGCCGGTTGCTTCCTCGGCTGCGCCGGTGGCATCGAGATTGGCAGCGACACCATCATCGGCAACTTTGTCAGCTTCCACTCGGAGAACCACAACTTCGAGGACCCGCTGCAGCCCATCCGCCTGCAGGGGGTTACCCGCCAAGGCATCAAGGTTGGCCGCAACTGCTGGATCGGCGCCAAGGTGACCGTGCTTGACGGTGCGGTGATCGAAGATGGCTGCATTTTTGCCGCAGGGGCAGTGGTTGCGGCAGGCGTGTACCGCGAGAACTCGATTTATGGCGGTGTCCCGGCCAAGTTCATCAAGGCACGCGTGGCTGAAGAAGGGGTTGCATGAAAACGTTGCACTTTGTTCATCTGTTGAATGACTACAGCGGTAGCCCCCGGGTACTGAACCAGACCATCACCGCGCTGCAGCAAAGCGGCGCCGAATGCACCCTGCACGTGGGCAGCAGCGGCCATGGCGTGCTCGACGAGCTGCAGGTACGTACCTGCAAGTTTGCCTACAAGCGCTTCGACAACCGTTGGCTGACCTTGCTGGCCTACGCCGGCTCGCAGGTGGCGCTGTTCTTCAGCCTGCTACGCCGGGTACGGCCGGGGCAGGTTGTGCTGATCAACACCATGCTGCCATTTGGTGCCGCCCTGGCTGCCCGCCTGCGGGGAGCCAAGGTGGTTTACCACGTGCACGAAACTTCGATTCGGCCTGCAGTGTTGAAGGCGTTCCTGCGCCGGGTGATTGCCGGCTGTGCCAGCAAGGTGGTCTACGTTTCCAGGTACTTGCAGGCGCAGGAGGGCGTGGCCGGGGTGCCGGCGGTCACCGTCTACAACGGCCTGGCCGAAGGCTTTCAGCAACAGGCGATGGCCACGCCTTACCAGCACTTGCACGCTGGCCGCTTCAATGTGCTGATGCTGGCGTCGTTGAAAGGCTACAAAGGGGTGGACGAGTTTGTTGCCCTGGCCAGCGAAATGTCGGGCGACCCGCAGTTGAAGTTCACCCTGGTGCTCAACGCCAGCCCGCAGGAGGTAGACAGCTATTTTGCCGGCAAGGCGCTGCCGAAAAACCTCGTGCTCAGCCCGGCCAGCTCGGATGTGGCGAAGTTCTACCGCGAGGCTAGCCTGGTGCTGAACCTGTCCCATGTGGACGGTTGGGTCGAAACCTTCGGCCTGACCATTCTCGAAGCGATGGCCTTCGGCATTCCGACCATCGTGCCGCCGGTGGGTGGCCCGGTGGAGCTGGTCAGCGACGGGGTAGAGGGCTACCAGATCGATTCGAAGAACCACCAACAGCTGGTGCGCACGGTTGCGCGCCTGGCGCAGGACCCACAGGCGTGCCACGCACTCTCCGAGCGAGCGCGCATGAAAGCGAGTGAGTTTTCCACCGCCAACTTCCAGAAAAATATCGTGATGGTGTTTGATGACCTATAAAATTGCAGTGATTGGTACGGTCGGTTTACCCGCTCAATACGGTGGCTGGGAAACACTGACTGAACAATTGGTGCGTAACCTGCCGAGTGACTGCGAACTCACCGTGTATTGCAGCGCGCCGCATTACCCCGAGCGCCCGAAATTTTTCGAGCGTGCCCGCCTGGTTTACCTGAACCTCAAGGCCAACGGTGTGCAAAGCATTCCGTATGATGTGCTGAGCATGCTGCACGCCTATCGCAAGCACGACCTGATGCTGATTTTGGGGGTTTCTGGCTGCATCGCCCTGCCATTCATGCGCCTGCTGACGCGCAAACCGATCGTGGTGAACATCGACGGCTACGAATGGAAGCGCGCCAAGTGGTCCAACTTCGCCCGCTGGTTCCTGAAGTTGTCCGAAGCCGTGGCGGTGCGTTTTGCCCACGCGGTCATCACCGACAACAAGGTGCTGCAGGAGTACGTGACCGCCGAATACAACAAGCCCAGCGAGTTGATCGCCTACGGCGGCGACCAGGCGCGCGCCGGTGAGCCGAGCGAACAAGCCCGCCATGCCTACCCGTTCCTCAATGCGCCCTATGCCTTCACCGTTTGCCGTATCGAGCCGGAGAACAACATCCATGTCATTCTCGAGGCCTTTGCCGGGTCGGGCATGCCATTGGCGATCATCGGCAACTGGAACCACAGCGAATACGGCGTGCAGTTGCGCAAGCAATACGACGGGGTGAGCAACATCCACCTGCTGGACCCGATCTACGACGTCGAGCAACTGAGCCCGCTGCGCAGCAATGCCACGGTGTACCTGCATGGCCACAGCGCCGGCGGTACCAACCCGTCGCTGGTCGAAGCCATGTGGCTGGGCTTGCCAGTGGTGGCCTTCGATGTGTCGTTCAACCGCGCCACTACCGAAGACCAGGCCTTGTACTTTGCCGACAGCACCTCGCTGCGCAACCATGTACAGGCGCTGATGGGTGATGCTGATGCGCGAGCGCAACTGTCAACGCGCCTGCATGAAATTGCCAACCGCCGTTACCGCTGGTCGGTGGTGGCCGAGCAGTACCGCAGCGTATTCACCCGCCTGCTGGGGCGGCGCTGATGGCCGGGCAAGGCATCCTGGCCACGGGTGGCAGCGGCTTCGTCGGCAAGGTGCTGCTGCAGCGGCTTGCCAGCGACGCACGCTGGGCACCACGGGCGCTGGTGCGCAAACTGCCTGGGCAACGCGTGGCCGGTGTCGACTACCGGGTCTTTAGCGAGTTGACGGCGGTGGATGTAGCATCGGGCCATTTCGCCCAGGTAGACACCTTGATCCACCTGGCCTCGCGCGTACATGTGATGCAGGAAACCGCCGCTGACCCGCTGGCCGAGTTCCGTCGGGTGAACGTGGACGGCACCCTGAGCCTTGCCCGGGCTGCCGTCCAGGCTGGGGTGCGGCGTTTCATTTTTGTAAGTTCGGTTAAGGTCAACGGCGAGACCACTGATGGCCGCCCGCCGTTTACCGCCGACGAGGCGCCTGCGCCTTCCGACCCGTATGGCATTTCCAAGCGCGAAGCCGAAGACGGCCTGCGCCAACTGGCGGCTGAAACAGGGCTGGAAGTGGTGATTGTGCGCCCGGTGCTGGTGTATGGCCCAGGCGTGAAAGCCAACTTCCGCAGCATGATGAACTGGCTGAGCAAAGGCGTGCCGTTGCCATTCGGCGCCATTCACAACAAGCGCAGCCTGGTGGCGCTGGATAACCTGGTGGACCTGCTGCTGACCTGCATCGACCACCCGGCCGCCGCCAACCAGACCTTCATGGCCAGCGATGGCCACGACTTGTCCACCACGCAGCTGCTGCAAGGGCTGGGCAAGGCGCTGGGCAAACCGGCAAGGTTGCTGCCGGTGCCCGCGGCTTGGTTGAAAGGTGCGGCCACACTGGCCGGCAAGGGCGGCCTGGCCCAGCGCTTGTGTGGATCGCTGCAGGTAGACATCGGCAAGAACCGTGAACTGTTGGGCTGGCAGCCGCCACTGAATGTGGACCAGGCCTTGCGGACCACGGCAATCAACTTTTTGAAAGAGCAAGACAAATGACGGCATGGTGGCTTATCCCCTGGGTTGCAGGGGTATCCCTGCTGCTGACCGCAGCACTTCGGCGCTACGCCCTGAACAAGCAGATCATCGACGTGCCCAACGCGCGCAGCTCGCATACTGTGCCCACCCCACGCGGTGGCGGCGTGGCCATCGTGTTGAGTTTCCTGGCTTGCCTGCCGCTGCTGGGCATGACTGGTGCCATGCCGCTGGAGGCGCTGGTGGCCATTGGTGGGGCAGGGGCGCTGATCGCGGTCATCGGCTTCATGGACGACCATGGCCATATCGCCGCCCGTTGGCGCCTGCTTGGCCATTTCGCTGCTGCGGCGTGGCTGCTGTACTGGCTGGGTGGCCTGGCGCCGTTGCAGGTGTTCGGTTTTACCCTCGACCTGCAGTGGTTCGGCTTCATCCTGGCGGCGTTCTACACCGTATGGATGCTGAACCTCTATAACTTCATGGATGGCATCGACGGCATAGCCAGCGTCGAAGCGGTTACTGCCTGCCTGGGCATGGTGCTGCTGTCGGCCCTGGCCGGTGCCCCGCAGTTGATGGCGTTGCCGCTGTTACTGGCCGCAGCCACGCTGGGGTTTCTGTTCTGGAACTTCCCGCCGGCCAAGATCTTCATGGGCGATGCAGGCAGCGGCTTCCTTGGCATTGTGCTGGCGGGTTTTTCGCTGCAGGCTGCCTGGGCCTCGCCGCAGTTGTTCTGGTGCTGGCTGATTCTGCTGGGGGTGTTCGTGGTAGATGCCACGTTCACCCTGATCCGCCGCCTGCTGCGCGGTGACAAGGTGTACGAAGCACACCGCAGCCACGCCTACCAGTTTGCCTCGCGCCACTTTGGCAAACACCTGCCGGTGACCCTGGCAGTGATGGCAATCAACCTGTTCTGGCTACTGCCGGTAGCCCTGTGTGTAGTGTTGCTGGGCCTGGACGGCGTGTGGGGCGTGATCATCGCCTACCTGCCATTGGCATATCTGGCCGTGCGCTGGCGCGCCGGTGAGCTCGAACACTAGCTAAAGTGATAGGACGAAGACAGTAGACATGTCACTTTGGAAAGCCTTAAGAGGTTCTATGGATAAGCTGCGCTCAAGACTGCTTGGACTACCTCGACGCCACAAACGGCTGATTCAGGTAGCGACTGATGTGGTTCTGGTCTGGTTCGCGCTGTGGCTGGCGTTTGTCGTGCGCCTGGGTATCGACGACCTGGCCAACCCTGTCCGTGACCACACCTGGTTGTTCGTCACAGCGCCGATCATCTCGATCCCGCTGTTCATCCGCTTTGGGCTGTACCGGGCGGTAATGCGCTATTTCGGCAATGACGCGCTGATCGCCATCATCAAGGCCGTAACCCTTTCGGCGCTGATTCTGGGCTTCATCATCTACTGGGCCAGCAACCACCAGAACGTGGTACCACGCTCGATCACCTTCAACTACTGGTGGCTGAGCCTGATCATGGTCGGCGGCCTGCGCCTGGCCATGCGTCAGTACTTCCTCGGCGACTGGTTCGCCACCGCCGTGCAGCATGTGCCTTTTGCCAACCGCAACGACGGCCTGCCACGGGTTGCCATCTACGGCGCAGGCGCGGCCGGGAACCAACTGGTTGCCGCGCTGCGCATGGGCAAGGCCATGCGCCCGGTAGCGTTCATCGACGACGATCGCAGCATCACTGACCGGGTCATCGCCGGCCTGCAGGTGTACAAGCCAGAACAGCTGCAACGCATGATCGACGACACCGGCGCAGAAGAAATCCTGTTGGCACTGCCCTCGGTCAGCCGCAGCCGCCGCCGCGAAATCCTCAACCTGCTCGAAGGCTACCCGCTGCACGTACGCAGTGTGCCCGGGTTCATGGACCTGGCCAGCGGCCGGGTGAAAGTGGACGACATCCAGGAAGTGGACATCGCCGACCTGCTGGGCCGCGACGCGGTGCCTGCGCAAGGTGACCTGCTGCAGCACTGCATCATCGACCAGACCGTGATGGTGACCGGTGCCGGTGGCTCGATCGGCTCCGAACTGTGCCGCCAGATCCTGGGGCAAACACCGCGCACCCTGCTGTTGTTCGAGCACAGCGAATTCAACCTGTACACCATCGCCGGCGAGCTGGAGCAGCGTATCTTGCGCGAAGGCCTGGCCGTGCAGTTGATCCCCATCCTTGGCTCGGTGCGCGACCAGGCCAAGATGCTGGACGTGATGCGCGCCTGGCAGGTAGACACCGTCTACCACGCAGCCGCCTACAAGCATGTGCCTATCGTCGAGCACAACATTGCCGAAGGCCTGTCGAACAATGTGTTCGGCACCCTGTACACCGCCCAGGCGGCGCTGCAGGCAGGCGTGGCCAACTTCGTGCTGATTTCTACCGACAAGGCCGTACGCCCCACCAACGTGATGGGCAGCACCAAGCGCCTGGCCGAAATGGTGCTGCAGGCCCTTAGCAATGAGCTGGCGCCGGTGCTGATGGGCGACACCGGCAACGTGTCGCAGGTGAACAAGACCCGTTTCACCATGGTGCGCTTCGGCAACGTGTTGGGCTCTTCGGGCTCGGTCATTCCGCTGTTCCACAAACAGATCAAGCACGGCGGGCCGCTGACGGTGACCCACCCGAAAATCACCCGCTACTTCATGACCATCCCCGAGGCTGCGCAGTTGGTAATCCAGGCCGGCTCCATGGGGCAGGGCGGCGATGTGTTCGTGCTGGACATGGGCGAGCCGGTGAAGATCGTGGAACTGGCAGAAAAGATGATTCACCTGTCCGGCTTCAGCATCCGCTCCGAGCGCAATCCACTGGGCGACATTGCCATCAATTTCACTGGCCTGCGCCCGGGTGAGAAGCTTTATGAAGAACTGCTGATCGGCGACAACGTGATTGCCACGCGCCACCCCATGATCATGAGTGCCAACGAAGACTACCTGACCTGGGACGTGCTGAAGCAACGCCTGGACGCGCTGCGTGCAGCCACTGCGGTGGATGACTTTGCCACTGTACGCCAGTTGCTGCGCGACACCGTCAGCGGTTACGTGCCCGGTGGGGAAATTGTCGATTGGCTGTACCAGCGCCGGCGCCTGGATCCCTGAGCGCTGTACCTACGAACAGAACAGGCGTTGCCGGCAAAGCAGCGCCAACATGAACTTCAAACGTTGCGAAGTTTGAATGCAGGAATTGGGAAGAACTGAACGATGACTATTCTGGTAACTGGTGGTGCGGGTTTCATTGGCGCGAACTTCGTGCTGGACTGGCTGGCCGGTAGCGATGAGCCCGTGGTCAACCTAGACAAACTCACCTACGCAGGCAACCTGCAGACCCTGAGCAGCCTGCAGGGCGATAAACGCCACATCTTCGTGCACGGCGACATTGGCGACTCCGAACTGGTCGCTCGCCTGCTCAAGGAGCACCAGCCGCGGGCAATCGTCAATTTTGCTGCCGAGTCCCACGTCGACCGCTCGATCCACGGCCCGGAAGACTTCATCGAAACCAATATCGTCGGCACCTTCCGCCTGCTGGAAGCCGTGCGTGCCCATTGGGGTGGCCTGGATGAACAGGCCCGCCAGGCGTTCCGCTTCCTGCACGTATCCACCGACGAAGTGTACGGCTCGCTGGCAGCCGACGAACCGGCCTTCACCGAAACCCACCAGTACCAGCCCAACAGCCCGTACTCGGCCAGCAAGGCTGCCAGCGACCACCTGGTGCGCTCGTACCACCACACCTACGGCCTGCCGGTGCTGACCACCAACTGTTCGAACAACTACGGCCCGTACCATTTCCCGGAAAAGCTCATTCCGCTGATGATCGTCAACGCCCTGGCCGGCAAGCCGCTGCCGGTATACGGCGACGGCCAGCAGATTCGCGACTGGCTTTACGTGAAAGACCACTGCAGCGCCATCCGCCGCGTGCTGGAAGCCGGCGCCCTGGGCGAGGTGTACAACGTGGGTGGCTGGAACGAAAAGCCCAACCTGGAAATCGTCAACCGCGTCTGCGCGCTGCTGGACGAACTGCGCCCGCGCGACGACGGCAAGCTCTACGCCGAGCAGATCATCTACGTGACCGACCGCCCCGGCCATGACCGCCGCTACGCCATCGACGCCCGCAAGCTGGAGCGCGAGCTGGGCTGGAAACCGGCCGAAACCTTCGAAACCGGCATTCGCAAGACCGTGGCCTGGTACCTCGACAACCAGGAGTGGGTGCAGAACGTGCAGTCCGGCAGCTACCGCGACTGGGTAGAGAAAAACTACGCAGGGCGTTCGGCATGAAGATTCTGCTACTGGGCAAGGACGGCCAGGTAGGTTGGGAGCTGCAACGCAGCCTGGCCCCGCTGGGCGAGGTGCTGGCGCTGAATAGCCGCAGCCAGGCCCACTGCGGCGACCTGGCCAACCTGCCAGGCCTGGCCGAAACCGTGCGCGCCTACGCCCCTGATGTGATCGTCAACGCCGCCGCCTACACTGCCGTCGACAAGGCCGAAAGCGACCGCGAGCAAGCCTTCAAGGTGAACGCCGAAGCCGTTGGCGTGTTGGCCCGTGCCGCCGCCGATTGCGGCGCATTGCTGGTGCATTACTCCACCGACTACGTATTCCCGGGGCAGGGCACCCAGCCCTGGCGCGAAGACGACAGCGTCGGCCCGCTGAACACCTACGGCGAAAGCAAGCTGGCTGGCGAGCAAGCCATCCAGGCCAGCGGCTGCCAGCACCTGATCTTCCGCACCTGCTGGGTGTATGCCGCACGCGGCAACAACTTTGCCAAGACCATGCTGCGCCTTGCTGGCGAACGCGACAGTCTCGGCGTGATCGACGACCAGCACGGCGCCCCGACCGGTGCTGAGCTGATTGCCGACATCAGCGCCCACGCCATCACCGCCACCCGCGCTAACCCGGCCCTGGCCGGCGTCTACCACCTGGCGGCCGGCGGTGAAACCACCTGGTGCGGCTACGCCCGCTTCGTGCTCCAGCAGGCGGCGGCACAAGGTGTCGTGTTGAAAGCCCAGGCAGAACAGGTCAACCCGTTGACGACCGACGCCTACCCGACCCCGGCCAAGCGACCGGCCAATTCACGTCTTGATACCCACAAACTGCAGAAGGCTTTTGCCCTGACCCTGCCAGACTGGCGCCAGGGAGTGGCCCGCATGCTCACGGAAATACACGAGAAATGACCACCATGAACCGTAAAGGCATCATTCTGGCGGGCGGGTCGGGTACCCGCCTGCACCCTGCGACCCTGGCGATTTCCAAGCAGCTGCTGCCGGTGTACGACAAACCGATGATCTACTACCCGCTGACCACACTGATGCTGGCGGGCATTCAGGACATCCTGATCATCTCCACCCCGCAAGACACCCCGCGCTTCGAGCAGTTGCTGGGTGATGGTCACCAGTGGGGCATCAATATTACCTACGCCGTGCAGGCTTCTCCGGACGGCCTGGCACAAGCCTTCCTGATTGGTGAAGACTTCATCGGCAACGACCTGTCGGCGCTGGTGCTGGGCGACAACATCTATTACGGCCATGATTTCCAGCAGTTGCTGCGCAACGCCATGGACCGCGATGAAGGTGCCAGTGTGTTCGCCTACCACGTGCACGACCCCGAGCGTTATGGCGTGGTCGAGTTCGATGACAAGGGCAAGGCGATCAGCCTGGAAGAAAAGCCCGCCAAGCCAAAGTCCAGCTATGCCGTGACCGGTTTGTACTTCTACGACAAGGACGTGGTCGAGATTGCCAAGGGCATCAAGCCGTCCCCACGGGGCGAGTTGGAGATTACCGACCTGAACCGGGTGTACCTGGAGCAGAACCGACTGTCGGTGGAGATCATGGGGCGTGGGTATGCCTGGCTGGATACTGGGACGCATGACTCGTTGCTGGAGGCTAGCGGGTATATCGCGACCATTGAGCGGCGGCAGGGGTTGAAGGTGGCTTGCCCGGAAGAGGTGTCGTACAGGCAGGGGTGGATAGGGGCGGAGCAGCTGTTGAAGCTGGCTGAGCCCTTGGCGAAGAATGGGTATGGGCAGTATTTGAAGCGGTTGCTGGGGGATAGGGTTTATTAAGTCTGTCGACCTTATCTTGACTTTTTAGTGTGACATAAATCCAGCATGGCGGGACATCGAAGTATGTATTCCGCTAATGCTGAGCTGGAGTTTACGCTTGCTCTGGTAGCTCGTACACATGTCGTAACTCCGAAGCTGATATTGCAATTAACTGACGTGACACACTTAATATGTGTCACGTTTTTTTTTGGCTGAAGGGATCTCAGTAACTGCTGTTCTGTAAGCCATCAAGAAGCTTTACGGTACATTTAGTAGACATCTGATCCTCTAGGATGTCTTTATAGAAAGCGACTATTTCAAGATTTGAAGTGTTGTCTGGAACCTCGAATCTTGCATTCGGGGACGCATCGTACCAGCGAACTGTGTGGCGTGCACCGTTCACAACCAAATAAAATGCAAAGCATCCTGATTCGTGAATTGATCCGTCCTTGACAAGGGAGCAGTGTGCGAAAATTTCATCATTTGTTCTGTAGGCGGCAACATTGAGCTTCACGCCAGAAGAAACCAGTGGAGAATGAGGGCCTGCTGGGCGCTGTTCGCTTGTTTCACTGGGGGCGACAGTCTTAGTGATGATTTGTGCGAGTGCTTCTCTGTAATAGTTGCTGCAGTAATGAAATGCGGAAGGTCCCCAGCGGTGATGCTCGTCAGCAGTCATAATAGATGGGCTGAAGTCGAGAAACTGATCCTCTCGCAATATGCTTCGCAAAGCCTCATACATCCAGCTCAGTTCTTGGTTGGCTTTGTCAATGAATGGGCGTGCTACCGGGAAAGGGGTGTCCGTTTTTACTTCGAATTTGGATGACCAGAAAACTTTGTTGACGATGACTTGATCAAGCTTATTTATTTCTTTAAGAAAGCCGAAAAACTTCTGCATCCCTTGAAGCCAAAGCTCACGGCGCTCAGGGGTGCTCTGTTTAATGGTTGTGTAGCCGGTTACGCTTTCGTCAGTTAAAAGAGAACTTTCAGCTAACTCGTTAGAGTTGGTGATTAGCTGTCCAGAAGGCAAGGATATGAGGTCAAATCGTTCGTCGATAAGGTCGATCAAGATGACGTCAGCGTTGCAGAATTTATCCTTGGCAGATAAAATTTCCTTTGAAAAATCACATGCGACCATGCGTCGGCGAAATGCTGAAGGGATGCGGCTCAACGCATCATCGTTCTCAAACGGCTCACTGTATAATGACGCCATAGATGAACGTGCATAGTAATCGGTTAGCTTAAAATCCCGGCTTTCTTCTAAGTTAAAGATGTCTCGGGATACACAGCTACCATATATTAGTAAGTTCTTGATCACTATTTATTAAGCCTTCTTAAGTGAGTCTTTGTGCCGGATGTCTCGCCTCGGCAGGCTCACAAATTACGTTAAGGTAAAGCATTCGACATACAGTTTAAATGTCGCATAGTTCATTTTGATTCTTGCTTCCTGCGCTTATCTCCTGAATCACTCGCCTTGACGACTGGTTGATACCGATTGTTTAGGCTGTCCTTCAAATGCCCTCATCAGCATGTGATGTGTTGTGAAAAAGCTAGGTGGAATGACAAATTTATTACCATTTTTTTTAGGTGATATCAAGTTTTTTTCGACGTAGGGTGAGTTGAATCTCATGTTTCTTCGCTGTGCTCACACTCTCTCCGGCTTGATGGCGGGCTAGGCACGGCGTAGTGCATTCTTAGTTGTGCCGAAGGGAGGTGTTTGGACTGAAATGGATTGGGTTTGATATGGTTATATTGGAAGTGAGGAATTGATGCTGCCAAGCGACTCTGTTTGAATATAGAGTGCCCATCGAAGGGGAGGCGGCTAAGCTCAGTGCTTCCTGCAGTGTATAATTCAGGTCTAATAGTCATGGAAATTTCTAAAGGGAATGAGATATGATACTGTTTTTTATACCGAGGACCGTTAATGGAAGCCGTTCTGAGTGCCGCAGAGGAACTTATAGCCAAAGGCGAAGCGGATTTGTCACCTGCAGGGAAGCCATTCTGCGATCAGCTTACAGCTGAACAGTGGCGTGTGGTCCGAGGGAAGAAATTAACAGATGCTGAACTTCAGAAAGTTGAAGAACTGTCCAAGCATCTGCATTTTGCGGATAAGCCCCACAGTCGACAGCGTCTTTATGAACTAGCAAAAATTGCAAAGCTTGATAGCAGGCTCAGTTCCGGATCTGATGTCGACGAGCTTATTGCTGAGCTGGAGTTGGATGTAAGGAATGGATTTAACATCCCGTCTGCTTACGCAATGCTGGGCGCATCTCATGTCGCAGCGGGGCGTTATGATCTAGGGGTTTACTATTTTAATAAAGCAAATAGTATCGTAGGTCGTAATAATTGCATAACCGCATTCATGAGTTTGTCTCGGGCTTTGCCAGCCCTTGCTGCTTTTGAGCAGCCTTCTTATAAAGGTGGCGAGACTTCATTGAAGTTTTTGAGTGAGGTTCGCACTTTTGTCGGAGGCCCGGTTGCGGTGGTAGCAGGGAATGCTCTGTACATTAATCGGTTTTTGGAAAATTATGCCAGATCGATTGCCGAAAAGGGATCTGGGTTATTTGGTGGTATCCATGTTCACTGGGTGAAGGAAAAATCTGAGGGACTTGACTTTATCGACGCTACCCTAGCTAAGTCGAAAAATTTTTTCTCTGAATTGAATGTGACCTATGAAGAGATTGATGAGGTACTGGATAAAAAATCATATTTTGCGCAATCGAGATTCCTTATTGCCAGGCGCCTGAGTGAACACTATCGGCTGCCATTGTTGATTACTGATTTGGATTTCCAGTTAACCCAAGACCCATCGAGTGCGATCAACAAGCTGAGCTTTATTGATGTCAGTTTCCTTCAACACAAGAATAAAAGTGCTCAGTGGGCATTTCCTTGGTTGCGTAGCATGGCTGGCAGTGTGTGGGTTAACAATACTGAAGCAGCTAGAGAGTTCTTCAAATTAATGGAGCTCGGTTTTTCTGCTTGCTACAACGCCCACTGGTTTAACTGGGGTGTGGATCAAAACTTGTTGACGTCTGTTCTTGAATACACGCGCACTAAGTCGCAATTGAATTTTGCTTCATTTGCAGAAGTTGCGGGGCCTCACTTGTTTAACGTTCCTATGGAGTTGAAGGCCGGCGTAAAAAGTCAAATAGTCTGAGATCGGACGGCAGGCCTTCACTCTATCGCCTGCCGCATCTAAGTTACACGAAATCTTTAGGTGTGATTTTTTTGGATTATACTGCTGTACAGTGCCTTCAGATATTTTTTGCCTGAGCTGCGAAACGAAGATGTCAGGGTTCTCCAGATCGAAACCACCAAAGTCCAGAAACTTGTATTTCCACCACTGAATTTTTTGTAGCGCATAACAGGGCTGTGGATTCGAATCTCATTTTTATGAACTTGGCCGGATTTCCACCGACTATAGTATAAGGCTCCACGTCTTTGACAATGTGGGAGCTTCCCGCGACCACCGCCCCATCTCCAATTGTCACACTGCCTGGAGTCGTAATGCCCTCACCGCTCCAAACACCATTGCCAATTGGTATTCCGTACTTACCTGTACTCAGATAAGGCGTAGGAGCAAAGTTCTTTTATTCGTCGAGTTTTGAGTGAATTTGAAAACTCTCAGTGAAAGGTGAAGATGAATCTCGTTCATGAGGGTGGCGAGGTCCTAATGCCCGAGTGGCCGTTGAAACAGAGCAGTAGCGCCCTATTGAGACAGATGCTGGTATAGAAGAAAGCCAATAACTAAAGTTTTCGGCAGAATATAGGTTGTCGTGAACGGTCAAACGACAGTAAGGCTCAAGCGCGACATTCAAGGGGAAGCTGATTTCATTGCTCAACACCGCTGTTGGTGTGGCAGTCGCAGGCTTACGCGAAATCCCAATTTTGTGCTGGGCAAGAGCAGTAATAATCGGAATGGCTGCGTGCTTGGTCACTTGAATTCGCTCTTCGTGTTGTTTTTTTGTGAGTAGTGTGCTTTGTGTTTTGTTTCATGTGGGTTTAAAATAATGTATTTGTTTTGCTTTTTGAAGATTTAATTATATCTTGTGCCATTTTTTTCTTGATTGTGCTGCGTGAAAATTCAGCGACAAATTCTAATCTAGATGTGTTATGGAGTTTTAGTCCTTTTAACGCAGTGATCGCGCTTTCTGCGTCGCAAGGAGAAAATAGCGCGACGTTTTTTATGCGCTTTTTAGCGAATCGATTTGCATAGCCAGACAAGCCGCCCCATATAGGTTTGTTAGTTGCAGCGTATTCAAATAATTTTGAGGGTAGCACACGTCGAAAAGCTTTCTGATCGTTGAGGTGTAAGAAAAGAACATCAGCCTCTTGGTATACCCGTAACAACTGGTCCCTTTTCATAGGTGTGGATATTCTTACGTTGCTGATGCCCGCATCCTCTAATGCCCGCATCAGAGTTGAGAGCGCGCTACCTGCTCCAATTAAATGAAACTCAGCTCTGTCACCCAATCGTTGAGCCAGCTGAGGTATTATTCGGTGCAGACCTTGGCCTGCGCCGATATTTCCGGCATATACAATCTTCAATCTACTCGGGCTCGACTCTGGTAGCGATACCAACTGGGTAGAAGGGTTTTTGATGAATAGTTCATCAACACCGTTTGTGTAGAATGCGAAAGATCTGCCTGGGTAGCGAGTTGCGAAATATGGTAGAAAGCCCGGTGAGATGAGATTTACTCGTACGGCGGTGTTTATTGTCCAACGCTCCAGTGGAGAAAAAATGGACGCTGCTAATCGGCCCCATCGAGTTGGCAACAAATCACGAACAGTGTCCACAAAGATATCGCGGATATCCAGGTAGAGAGCACAACGGCTGCGCTTTGAGATCAATGCTCCTAGCGAAGCCGTCATCAAACGGGAAGAGGTTGAAAAGACTAAGTCGTAGCGCTTGCCGTAGGTCAGCTTTAGAGTATTGATAGCAAAACACGCAAAAGCCCAGGTTTGGTCTTTAATACCGCTGCGGTGTGCTGGAATTTGAATACGACGAATTGTCAGATTTTCAGAGCGCTCTACGCTGACCGCGTTTGCCGTAAACGAATGATAGCGATTTGGTTGCGTGGTTATGATTTCAATTTCTACGTGGGGGCCGAGCTCTTCGCGCAAAGCTTTGACCAGAGCGCCAGCTCTGAACGAGCCTGCCGATAAGTCCGGTGGGAAGTAGAAGCTTAGTAACAGGATTTTTGAGATCATTACTTGGTCTGCGCTCTGACGACGCATTCATACAGTTGGACCAAGCGTGCCTCCTGTTCCTCCCAGTTCAACCGGTGAGCGGTTATCCGCGCATTACTGGCAAACTTGGACCGCAGTGCGGAATCTGACACGAGTTCATTTAGAGCGGCGGCTAATGCCACCGGATCACTGTGGGGGATAAGCAAGCCTACCTCATTTCGCTGTACAATTTTCCGTATCTCAGGAAAGTTTGTAGCTACTACCGGCAAACCAGCTGTCAGGTACTCGAATAGCTTGTTCGAGTCAGTGGTGTAGTGGTTTAGGCAAGTGTTTTCAATAGGCTGAACGCCAATGTCTGCTGACGCTGTATAGCTCGGTAAGTCTGCAAGGCTGACCGTAGGTATGAAATAAATACGGTCCTGTAAGCCGCTGTCCCTACTCAATTGAATCAGCGCCTGAGTCAGGCGCCCGCCGCCAATAAACACAAAATAGGCATTCGGAACCAGCGATGCAGCTTGAATGAGCTTTTCCAGACCGCGGCCTTGCTGCAATCCACCTTGGTAGAGAATTATCGGCCAGGGTTGGTCAAGGTCGAGCTCGTCGCGGATGCGATTTGTTGCCTCAGAAGCAATAAAGCGTGGGCGGTTTTGTAAAACAGTAGGGCGTTTGACTTGATAGGCGCGAGCGAAAAACTTAGCCCTTGCGTCGGTAGTGGTTATAGTTCCGTCCGCTTTAGGCATCAGCCATTTTTCAATAAGTGCTACTAGACGGCGGAAGCTGTTGTAGCCCTCGCGACTGGTGCTAATTTCATGTGCATCATAAACCAAGTGTGACTTGCCGAGTTTCGCGGCCAGCCATGCTGTAGGCAATGTATTTACATCATGAGCGTGCACTACGTCCGCTTTATAGCGAAGCATCTGTACCATTAAGCAAAGGTGGGTCCAGGCTCTCGTGATGATTCGAAGAACCTGGTGCTTCACGCTTATTTTACGTTTGTGGTTGCTTGGCCCTTCAGTGGAAGCTTTATTACGCACTGACTTGCGCCATTTCCAGAAAGGGCTCCGTGCTATGCGAATGACTTCAATTCCATCAGCTAGACGCTCATTGGCTTTCGTTACCCCTGGTGTATGCAAGGCAAAAACACACACTTGATAACCCGAACGCTGAAGTGTTTCTGCTTCTTTAAGAACACGTGCGTCGTTGAGGAATTCATTCCACACAACCATGGCTATACGCTTCATTGGATCACCGCAAGAGAGTCGGTCTCAATCGACGTTATTAGTGCCGTAATTTCCGGGAGTAACTCTGATGCGGACAGGTAGTGCTGTCTCGATAGGAGTTGATCAAGATTGAAGCAAAGCGCAGCAAGCATAAAATGTTCTTCACTCATCTGTTGCATGTCATCGCGATTTTGCTGCAAGTCCGCCATTAATGAAGGTAGGTTTGCTGACAGATTTTTGACCGGGAGTGAAGCACCTATAGGCTCTAAGCTCCAGTTACCCCAATAACTTATGCTCAATTCACCCGTATCAGAAATTAGTATTTGGTCTTTACCGATTTGGCTGTTACTAATAAAGAGCGGGGTGCTACGGAGTGCTTCCCGAATTTGGTGTTTTAACTTGAGAAACTTCTTGAATTCATGCGCCTGCTCGTTGCCGTCTAACGCTGTGCCAAAACCATTGAGAGTCGTGTCATTCAGGCGGTCCCACAGCAGCGGGCGAGAGCGAGAGTATTTCTGAATCAAGCTCTGCGGCGGAGCGAAGCGCATTAGGATTTTTGCAGAGGCAGCTTGATGAATCCCCGTTTGTACTGGCGGAATTTTATTAAGCGATTGCACAGAAAAAATATGGCAATGGAACCCATCAAGGAGCGTGGCCTGAATAAGGCTAGCTGTCGGAATACCATCGAGGTTCGGCTCCGTTAGGAGAGTCGCTTCATTAATTGCCAAGGTGGTTCTATTAGTATTGAAAACTTTAACAAGGAACATGTGTTTGTCCCCTGAGTCTGTTTCGCTTGTTACCTCAACTGCAAAAACATCATGAATTCCTGTCTGGTGCCACTTGGTCTCATGCTTTGCATACCGAGTTTCAGTCGCTTCCTGAAGCAGTTCGTCTATCCACTGATTTACACTGTCGTTGGTAAATAGGCTCCAAAATTTTTCTGGTTTGCCACGGGCCTCGCTGGGTAGCTTATGGTCATTGAAAAACAATGCCGATATCTGCAGGTGTTGATTTTTGAGGGAGGTTAAATCTTGTATAAGCAGTGTCGCACGCTGCATGATTTGGCGGGTCAGGAGAATGCCAATGATTGCTGGTAGTAACTTTGGGGGTGTGTCAGAGAGTAGGTCGTAAGCGAGATAAGAGAATGCTGCGAAAAAACCAATTGAGCCAAGAGGGTTAATTGATTCGGGATTGCTATCATTGCTGGAAATTTTGCCACTCTTTTTAATTTGTTTTTTTAGTTTTGTGGCAATACCCCAGCATACCCAGAATGCGATTGTGGCAATAGTAAGCTCCAGGTAAATGTACCCGAGAGCCGCAATGGTCAGACTAAGAAATACAATGGCAGCCAGGCTACGTGTAAACCTTAAATAGGCTTTGCTCGCGACTTCATTCTGGCCGTCGAATAGAATCATTTTTCGACTGTTAAGGATGAGCTGTTCACTGCCGAGTTTTGTTAGTTTTTTGATAAGTGCTTCAGATAGCACGTAAAGTAAATAAAAAAGGACTGCTGTGCTGCACAGTAAAAGAAAGAGGTCTTTTCGCTCGAATTCTTTGAGGTAGTTAGGGAAATAAGATGGGATATTTGGCGACCCGATTAGGATGATCGCTTTGAGTGGTAGAAACGATGCTGCCAGAAGACTGATCTGAGCAGCTAAAGTCAAAAGTATAATGGTGAGAGTGAGCCCCGGGATTATGCGAGTTATTTTGTTGGCAACGGAATACATCCAGCGGCCAGCGTTGAAATTCACAGCTTTAATTTCGCTCATAATAACTTGCCTTGCTTCAGGTTTTTTGGCCTGAGTTAATCTTCGGGGCGTTCGTGTTTAGTTCAACTGCCAGGAAATAACTGCCTGACTCGCCGGGCCTTCCTTAGGTTGCATCTGCTTGAAGTTGGCAACGATGAGTGCTGCGTTCGGTTTCTTGTAATAAACCTGAATCAGGGACTCGTTTTGGGTTCTAACGTTCGGTTTGTAGCCGTTTGTTTCGAAGTTTTTGGTAAAGTCCTGATACGTGGTATTCAGATCTGTTGAGGTTTCGAAAAAGTGTAGCTGACGATCTTGATCATCCTTGGTGGCTGTGTAGCTTTTGGTTGTTGTTACGTTGTTGAAGGTGATTTGTTTACCTTCCTTCAGATCTACTTTAGCTACGTTTGGCGCATCACAAGCAGTCAAGAAGAGAGCAAGAATCGAATACAGGGCAATCTTTTTCATGTTTAATCCGTAATTTTCAGTTGTGGTGAGCAGTAATGGTAAATTGCGCTTTTGCAGCGTTCTTCATTTCGAATGCAACCATCGACGTGTCAATTTGTTGCATGAATCCAACGCCGCTGATGCCTTTCACAAGTTGATCATCGTTCCAGCCTGTGACGATTGTGCAGGGGCAGTTCGAAGCGATGGTGATTCGATAACTGGACGCAGGGTGACGAATCTCTACGCCTTCTTCGGTTTTGATTACCTGAGTGCCGTCACCGCAGTGGAACAGGCTGAACATAGGCTTGTCTTTCAGCGTTGCATTGATCTCATCGCTGATCTCGAGCTGCAGCCGGTCGAGGTAACCGGTGATGCCACGTTTGATGAGTGTGTCTTCAAACGCGTCATGCGAGCCATTCAGGCTAAAGCCATTTTCAACCACTTCCCCGGACAATTGGGCGTGGCCAGGTTCGATGCTGTAAGGCACATCGGCGATAACCGGGTTGTTGTGCGAGTAGGCTCCCCTCAGGAAGTTCTGGACAGGCTTGAGATACTCGTGCGAGTAGAAGCTCGGATCGATGAGCCACTCGATACCATCCATGAACAGCGTGAAGGACAAGTTGTCCTGGTGCTTGTGGGTCTTGCACAGCGACGTTGCAAACATGGTCAGCATGTACGCAGTTTGCGCGTGATTACCCTTGATGATGGCGTAGCCGGCCGTTGGCAGGATCGTTGCCGATGGTTCAGGGTAATTCTTGCTGTTGCGTACCGTTTCCAGATCCGGATTGGCGCGGCGGAAGGTGTCGCCCTGGGCTGGAGAGCGGTTGTCCGGGTAGCGCAGGAAGTCCGAGAACTTCAGCAGTTCTTCGGCAACCGTCGGAATGGTCGTGACATGCGAACTCTGCTGGGCCAGTTCACCGGCGAAAGCGATCAGCCGCTGTACACCCTGGTGGTAGCCAATTGAGTTTTCAACGAACACGGCATAGCCGTTGTCGCGAACGATCAGCGTATCCAGCTGGTCGGTCAGGCGTGACAGTGCCAGCGCTTGCCAACGCTCGGCGCACGGGAAGTCGGGCATGGCCAGGCTGGTCGCCAGCAATGCCATGTCCTGGAACCATGCATGGTTGTGGTAGCGCGACGCCTGGTGGGAGGCGTAGAACATTTCCGATGCCAGCAACTGGGCATGTTTGAAGATGGCCGAACGCAGACGAACCATAAAGCGGTGTTCGAACTGCTGCCGAACTCCAATATCCCAGATCAGCAAGAATGCCAACAGCCGCTCAGCGGTACCGTGGTCATACCAGGCAAATTTTCGGTCTTCATCAGCATTAAAATAGCTGCGTTCCAGCCAGTTACTGATGAACTCCCGAGCGGGGAAGAGGGGCGCTACGCTCCCCTCATGCCGTGCATGCAGCATCAAGATGATTGCGGGATGCAGCGAATGCCACGAGAAGCGGTAGGTGCCAACCTCATCCAGCGCGTCTGGTAGCGTATGTTGCCAATCCCAATCCAGACCGATGTTTCCGTAGAGCGGGCAGACGCCTTTCTGCAGATAGTCATTAGCCTGCGTCGGCACATCCTTGAAGCACTTCTCCATGTAGGCATATAGCGAATCGCAAAGCGCCTCGGAAAGAGGCTCTCTTGCAAAACCTTCTGTCAGCCACGCAGTTGGCGCTTCGTTTTCATGCCAGCAGGTCAGGCGCTCGAGCTCCAGCGCGGAGCCTTCAGCCTTTGGCTGCCCTTTGAAATAGAGCTTGATTTCTTCAATGTCGCAGGCCGCTGGAGTTTCCCAGTCATTCTGAATGCCGAATGCCAGATCATTGTGGCCGATGGTGAAATCAACCCATTGTCCACGTGCGGCATTCACGATCTTCACATGGCGGTAGCTACCTTCGAAGGTGTAGCCAACCCCGATGTAGTTCAGTTTCTCCCAATCGGAAAGACGGAAACGCAGGTGCAGGCCGTTGCCGCGAAAACTGCGTGGCAGCTTGAAGCGAACCTGGTAGACGCTGGCATTACCGTTGAAGGTAAATACCGGGTTGTCGTTTTCCATCGCAGCACGCGCGTTGCCACTGAAGCCCTGAAGGGGCAGTGGCTCATCGGTTTCGCTGCCGCGGTTGCAGAACGACCTGTAATCGAGAATGTCCCGGTCGGAGAGAAAGTCCAACGCCGGCTTGTCAACCAAGGATACCGGCGTGGCCTCGATTTCGTCTTCTTTGAAGAAGCGATCGCGGATTATCTTGAGCATGTCTTCGTAAATATTCTAAATAAGTGAAAAGGCTCAGCCTCAATGGTGCTGGCGGCGCTCAAAAGCTTGTCGATGGATGATCCATGAACCGCTGCGGCAGGCTTGCTGCCGCGCGGTCAAAGGTCCTGGCCGTTAATTCGGCTGTAGGGTCATCCTTATCGAATCAGCTCGATTTCACGGGTAATGATTGAATGCTTGGCGGTCTGTTTTTCAACACGCACACGCGCAGCAGCGGATATCTTGCGGAACAGTTCCGGTGACTCGATCACTCGCGCGATGCCGTCAGCCATTCCCTGGGCGTCATCGCCGGCGGCAAGAATCCCACACTCGTCATCGACAAACTCCGGGATCGCTGTAACAGCGTTTGTCACAGCGATAAGGCCGGAAGCCATTGCCTCGTCTCGGGATACCCCTTGGGCGTCCATACGTGTAGGGCAGAGGAACAGGCCGTACTGTTTGTGCAGCGCAGCAATCTCTTGATGCTTGAGGAAGCCGCGTTCAATCGTTACGTTGCTGAATTTGCGCAACGGGGCGAGGGTGTCTTCGAACAGCACGCCATCACCGATCATGCGGAACTCAAGGTCCTTGAAGTACGGCTTCTGCGCCAGCAGCTCGATCGCCCGGACACTGAGGTCGTTAGCGTACTTGGCTGATGCATAAGGGCGGATGGACAGCAGTTTCAGACGCTGTTCTTCCGGCTTTTCCTGGTACGAAAAGGTTTCCGTATCAATCGGGTTGTGGATGATCTCGTAGCGGTCTTCCGGAATGCGGAAGCCTACATCTTCCATCACTTCTTCGGCGAAGTAGCGCGATACGAAGACCAGCTTCAGGTTGGCTGGCATGTTGCTCAACGTCTCGCGCCAGAACGCCATGCGCTTTTCGCTCTCGACTTTCGCCACTGCCAGCTGGCTTTCATCCGAGTAGTTGTACTCGCGACGCCACCAAGGCTGTACTTCTGCACCGTGCACCCAGACTACTACCTTGACCATGTGAGTGAAGCGCTTAAGCACTTCCCACATTTCCGGGTCCAGGAAGTGCACCAGCACGCTCTTGTACTGGCCGCTTTCCAGCATCTTGGTCAGGGTGGTCTGGCAGCCGGTGACCACGTCCACGTTCTGGAACTCGTGATAGCTGACAGCCTCGTTCTTGCGCAGGCGGAAGATGTCGACATTCAGGTTCTGTTCCTGATAGGCCATCACTCGGCTGTGAACAAAGCCGTTGCGATACAAGTCGGCATAAGCAGGGTAGTGGTTGGTAACCACCAGATGCTTCGAGCGGCCCAGCATCTCCGAAGGTTGCAGGTCGCGGTGGCCCAGCACCAGCGCCTTGATCTCGGTATTGCCAGCTGCGTAGGCACGCAGGCCGAAGCGCACGAAGGCGGCTTCAGGCGGTACCTCGGAGGTTTGGTTGCGGTTGGCGTGTTGCATCACGTGGCTGATCCGCTGCTTTTCAGCATCGAGGAACAGCACCACCAGTTGCAGGTTCAGGCCAGGCGTGCAGTCGAGGTACAGCTTCAACTGTCGGTCTTCGAGGTTCAGCTGATCCAGGCCGACTTCCTTGAGGGCGTACACATACTCATGCTTGCCATCTGCCAGCGTGGAACTGATGCGCCAGTTGTCTACATCCACTGCCAAGTTAAGGGACTTGCTGTGCTTGGCGCCGAACATGTCGGCCAGCTCGCGTCCCGTGATCTCCGGTGAGTCGTGGCTGTCTTCCAGTGGTGCAATGGCCTGGGCACGCGCTTGAAGCTGGTCGATGGTCATGCCGAGGTTCAGCTCAAGGTCGTCCACCTTGGCGCTGATAGCTTCGTGTTGTGCGGCGCCGTTCTCGCAATAGTTGAACGGATCGATCGCCAGGCCCTGATCGTGGGTGTACTGCAGCGATGGCAGGCTCTTCAACCAGCTGCGCAGCGGCTGGCCGGCAACGATTTCGGTGGCCACCAGAGAGCGACGTGCGCTCAGCGAATGAGCCGGGCGATACGCCAGCTCATTCGACTGCAGCTGCGCGTCTTGCCCATTGCCGGTGAAGTGGGCTGATTTACCAATAACCTGCGCCTGGCTGTAGCGGGTAGCCAGTGCGAGGTCCAGCAGGTAGTTAGGGCCGTAGTAGTCACCCGGTACAAATCCGGCAACCCAAGGCGTATTACCCACGAGTTCGCCAAGGCTGGATTTTTTCAGTTGGGCAGGTTTGAGCACCAGAATGCGTGGATCGTCGCTGACGATGCTGCTCTGGTAAGCATCAGTGATAATCACCATGCGGACCTGGCTGTAGGTCTGGCGGTCGAGGTGGGCGCGCAGCATGTCGAACTGCTGACGATCCTGCGCTTCGGCAACGACCACGATTTCCGGCAGGCGCTGAGCCTTGACGGTGCCAGTGACTTTGCTCAGCACGTATTCCAGACGCTGGGTGTAAGTGTGCTCTTGCATGACTTTACGCAGTGCGGCGAGCTTCAGCTTGTCACTGTTGAGCGGGTCTTCGGCCAGCAACTGCAGGCGGCGCAGCATTTCTTCGCCGTTGTCGGTGGTGACCACCAGGTCGCCGAACAGCAGGCGCACACCGCGGGAGAAGTTGCTGACGGTAATGGTGTTGCAACCCAGCAGTTCGAATACGCGACGGGCGAACATCGATTGCGATTGCTTGATCGAGTTCAGGTTGATCGCGTAGCGGTAGCCCTTGTACGCCGTGTCGATTTTTTCGAAGGGCAGGGTGCCCACGATGTACGGCTGGTATTCCTCGGGGAACTGGTAGTTCGCGTCGTTCTTGCCGAAGTTGCGGTCGAAGATTTCCAGCGGGCGGAATTTCGGCAGTTCGCACACGAAGTTGCCCAGGTCGCGGGTACGCTCCGGGTAGCGGGCATAGTATGCGCCGGCGAAGCAGAAGGCGTCCTTGCGCTCGTACAACTCGATCGGGTTGTGCAGCGCTGGCTGGCAAGCGAACGGTAGCAGGTAGACGCGTTCGTGGCCGAGTGCACCTTTGTAGCGGTGAATGCAGTCGATGTCGGTGGTGAACACGTGATCGAACTGCTTGGCAGTGGTCAGGAAGGTCTCGAAGTGAACCGGGTCTTCCTTGTTCCAGAATACGGTTGGCACCTTGTTCTGGCGGCACCAGTTCAGGATGTCTTGCAACTCCTGGCTGTTGTGGCCAACCTTACTGCCCCACAGTTCATCCTTGCCGCGCCAGGCGGATTCGATGAACAGCAGTTCGGGGCGGAAGCCCTCCAGTTCAGCTTTCCAGTTGGCGGGTGTGAGCTGCATCAGGTCACATTCGTAACGATACGAGCCGAAGGTGAACTCATCCATCACGCACGCCATTCTCAGGCGGCTTACCGGTTGGTCGGCTTGGCGCAGCAGGGTAGAGCGGCTCTGTTCACTGGTAGGCAGAGCTTCTGGCAGCTTAAGGTAGTTCTCATCCTGCACGACTGGTGCGGGAGGCAGCAGAGCCTTCATCGGCTCATTGGTGATGCGCTTTTGTTCATTTTGCTGGCGTTGCAGGTTGGCTTTGCGATACAGGCGCAGCAGGCGTACAGGCAGCCTGACCAAACCACCCAGCGAGTTAGCACTGTTTTTGATCTGGTAGCCCAGCTGATAGGTCATGCTGGTGCGCGTCTTGACCAGACGTTGTTCCGCCAGATGGCGCTGCGTATTCGCACGCTCCAGATTGGCATTAAGCTCGTCGATCTTGCGCTGCTGCGCTGCGCTGCGATCCAGCAACTGATTGAGGTTGGCCTTGAGCTGAGGGATCTGCTCAGTGCTGACGGTGCGGTATTTTAAATTCGCCGCACCTAAGCCTGCTTTCGAGGAGTTGAGTTCGTTCTCCAGCTGCATGCGCAGGCCTTGCCACTGTTCATTGGTGGCTGCCAGGCTGGCTTCTGCAGCCTGGCGGCTAGCGGTTTCGAGCATCAGCTGTTCGACCAGTGCGTCCTTGGCCTGATTGAGCGAGGCGATCGCCTCAGCTTGTCCTGCCTGCGCTTCATGCGCTTGGGCGTTGGCCTGGGTCAGTGCATGCACTTGCTCTTCAAAGCCGTTCCGCAGTTCCACCAGGGTATGGATAGTGTTTGCTTGGGCAGCATGCTCGCGCTCGCCACGTGCTTGGGTTTCGCTCACTTCCAGCAACTGGTTTTCCAGCTCAGACTGGCGGTTTTGCAGAGCAGTTACTGTTTCCGTCTGGGCCGCGTACGCCTGCTTCATCGCTTGGCGCTGATTACCCAGGTCGGCTTCCAGTTCAGCTTGACGTGCTTTCAACAGGGCAATGGTTTCGGCCTGTGCAGCGTCGGCCCGCTGGGTTTGGGCCTGCAATTCGTTCATATACTCCAACTCGCTTTCAAGTTCGGCTTCCAGTTCCGCTTGGCGCTTGTGTAGCGTGGCGATGCATTCGTCTTTCTCGGCAATGTCCCGACTGCTCTCGGTTTGCAGGATGCTCAATGCCTGTTTCTGATTCTCCAGCGCGTTCTCCATCGTCGTTTGGAGTTCGCGCAGGCTTGCAATTGTGTCGAGGTAATCCGTATTCACCTCGAGCGTCTTGTCTCGCGACTCGACGGTCTCAGCAATCTGCGTATCCAGCTCGTTGATACTGGATTGCAGTGCTGAGATGGTTTCGAGGCGGATTGCATCGGCCTGCTCGGCTTGTTCGCGTAGTGCAATCATTGCCTGTGTGAGGCCTTCCAGTTCAGCTTCCAAAGCTGACTGGTGCGCGCGCAGGGTGGTGATGGTTTCTACGTGGTCTGTATTAACTTGGTCTGCTTGAGTCTGCTGTTCAGTCTGGCGCTCAAGTGCGGCTTGCAGCTCCGCCTGTTGTGCTTGCAGGGTTGTAATGGTGCGTTCATGCGCGGCGTTTGCCTGATCCGCTATGGATTGGTTTTCGGCTGACGCCTGCTGCTGGTTTTCCAGTGCAGCTTGAAGGGCTGCCTGCTGGGCGCGCAGCGCCGTGATGGTGTCTACATGGCCTGCGTTTATTTGCTCAGCCTGTGACTGAAGATCAGCTGCCGCTTGCCGCTGGTTCTCCAGCTTGGCTTGCAGAGCGGCTTGCTGCGCACGCAGCGTAGTGATTGTCTCTACGTGGCCATCGTTGATCTGCTGGGCCTGGGCAAGCTGCTCAGTCAATGTTTCAAGCTGGCTTTCCAGCTCGTTACGCTGTTTTTCAATGCCGGTTACAGCTTCATTCAGTGCAGTGTTGTCAGACTGGCCTTTGACTTGAAGCGCGGTCATCTCCCGAAGCTGGCTTTCCAGCGCGTCGTGTTGAGCCTGTAGCGCTGCAATCCTGGCCGTTTCGCTGGCTGCCAGCTCTTCAGCAACTGCACGTTGCTGGTCGGTCGTCAGCAATTGCTCTTCGAGGACGAGCAAGGATTGTTGCAGAGCGTCCAGCTCTTGAGCCCGTTGGCCTTGAGCTTCTTCAAGCGCTGCAATCTGCTGTTGCAGTTGCGCATACTGTTCGGCAGTGACGAGGCATTTTTCATCAGCCTCAACCAGTTGCAGCTTGAGCGAATCCAACGCGTCATTCAGTTCATGAATATTGCGAGCACTAGCTTCAAGGGCCTCTCGATTAGCTTGCTCGGTAGCGGCGATATGCGCATCGCGATCTTGAAGCTGGCGAGTCAGGGCCTCGGCTTTCTGGGCTTCGGGTTTCAGCAGGGAAAGCTGTTCAGTGGCCAGGCGGTACTTTCTGTTGGCGTCATCCAGGCGCTCCTTGATCTCCTCAAGTTCTTGCACCCGCTTTGCCTTGGCGTCGAGTATTTCGCGGTTGGCCTGCTGCAGCGTCGCAATATCTGCATCGCGCGTTTGCAGTTGCTTTGCCAGCGCATCGGTTTTTTGTGCTTCTGGCTTGAGCTGGGCAATCTGCTCGGTAGCACTCCGATACTTCTTGTTGGCGTCTGCCAAGCGAGCGCCGATCGAACCGAGGTTCTCGCGCAGGGTACGCTCAATCGACTCAAACGCCTTTTCCAGCTCCCGCACACGCTCAACAGTCAGCGAGTCGATGGTCCCCGGCTTATGCGCCTCGTTCTTGACCGCCACAATGCCCAGCCACTTGCCCAGCATCTTCACTTCGACGATCTGCAAGTACTCGGCCAGCAGCCGGAACGGTTCCATCAGGTAGAACGTATGCTTGTGGTCAATAAAATCATTGACCCCGAACGGTACGGTGATCACCAGCCGGCCGCCCTGCTTGAGCAGTTCATTGGCCTTTTCCACGAACAGCTCCGGACGTACCAGGTGTTCGAGCACTTCGCTGATGACAACGGTGTCCGGTTCAACCTCGAGCGTATCCAGCGCGAGGAAGTCTGAATTGATGTACGTGACGTTCTGCTGGATGTGGGCAGGTTCGGCAGACAGGTAACCCTTGGCCTCTTCAATGGCCTGCGGGCTGGTGTCCACGCCGGTAACCTGGCAACCCTCACGCGCCAGCAGCAGGGGCACGATGCCCTGCGAGCAGCCAACATCCAGAATCCGGCGCCCTTTGACCTGGGCGCAGATCCAGTGGATGCGGGCCTGCGTCTCCCGCATGAACTGATCCCCCAGCTTGCCGTAATAGGCTTCCATCACGCGGTCATGAATATCGGCCAAAGGTGAAGGCAGCTCTGTGTTCACGGTAGGTTTCTCAAGCGTGGGGTTGTTCATGCGGTTTGGTCCATCAGCCCTGGGTTACGCCAGCGGCGTCGATCACGAAGGCAGCATCGCGTACGTTGAAGGTTTCGCGGAACTCGCGGTGCTTCACCAGCAGTACGTGAATGTCGGCGCTGTCCTGGGCGTAGATGAAGTCCACGTGCTCGTGGCGCGCCAGGCGCTGTGGCAGGGCTTCGATGTTCGGCTCGACCAGTTGCAGGGTGGCTTCCAGCTCGTTGCCCAGGCGCTCGGCAATGCTCAGGGCCGGGCTTTCGCGCAGGTCGTCGATGTCGGCCTTGAAGGCCAGGCCGTAGCAGGCGATTTTCACTTGGTGGGCCGACTTGCCTGGGTTCTTGATCAGGAAGTTGGCCAGGGCCATCTTGACCTTGTCGATCACCCACTCAGGCTTGCTGTCGTTGACCACACGGGCGGTGCGGATCAGGCGGGCCTGCTCTGGGGTCTGGCTGACGATGAACCATGGATCGACGGCGATGCAGTGGCCGCCTACACCCGGGCCTGGCTGCAGAATGTTCACGCGCGGGTGGTGGTTGGCCAGGCGAATCAGCTCCCACACGTCGATGTCCAGCTTGTCGCAGATGATCGACAGCTCGTTGGCGAAGGCAATGTTCACGTCGCGGAAGCTGTTTTCGGTCAGCTTGCACATTTCGGCAGTACGGGCGTTGGTGATGATGCACTCGCCTTCAACGAAGGTGCGGTACAGGCGTACGGCCGCTTCCGAGCACTTCTTGGTCATGCCGCCGATGATGCGATCGTTTTCCACCAGCTCGCGCAGCACGTGGCCTGGCAGTACGCGCTCAGGGCAGTGGGCGATACGGACGTCGGAGTCTTCACCGTGGGTCTGCGGGAAGCTCAGGTCTGGGCGGGCTTGTGCCAGCCAGAACGCCATCTGCTCGGTAGCGCCAACCGGGGAGGTGGATTCCAGGATGACCAGGTCACCCTTTTTCAGCACCGGCGCGATGGCCTTGCTGGCGGACTCGATGTAGCTCAGGTCCGGCTGGTGATCGTCCATGAACGGGGTCGGCACGGCGATCAGGAAGGCATCAGCCGCTTCCGGCACGGTGGAGGCGCGCAGGTAGCCTTCGGTCACGGCAGCGTGTACCACCATGTCCAGCTCAGGCTCGACGATGTGGATTTCGCCACGGTTGATGGTGTCGACCGCGTGCTGGTTAACATCGATACCGATCACTTGCTTCTTGCGGGCGGCGAAAACGGCGGCGGTTGGCAGGCCGATATAGCCCAGGCCTACGACGGAAATCTTGTTGAAGCTCATGCTGCATCCTTGGAGTTGGAAAATGCGGAGAGTGCGTCGAGGATTCGCGCGCACGCTTTTCCATCGCCGTAGGGGTTGTGGGCGACGCTCATCTCGCGGTAGGTCGCTTCGTCGGTGAGCAGTTTTGCCAGGTTTTCGGTGATCGATGCCACGTCGGTGCCGACCAGCTTGACGGTACCGGCGGCCACGGCTTCCGGGCGCTCGGTGGTGTCACGCATGACCAGTACCGGCTTGCCCAGGGCAGGCGCTTCTTCCTGAATGCCGCCGGAGTCGGTCAGGATCAGGTATGAGCGGGTCATCAGGTAAACGAACGGTAGGTAATCCAGCGGTTCGATCAGGTGAATGTTGTTGACGTCGGCCAGCAGGCGGTTCACCGGTTCACGCACGTTCGGGTTGAGGTGTACCGGGTAGACGATGTCCACGTCAGGGAATTGACGCGCGGTTTGCACCAAGGCCTGGCAGATGCGCTCGAAGCCGTCACCGAAGTTTTCGCGGCGGTGGCCGGTTACCAGCACCATGCGGCGCTCCGGGTTCAGGAAGCTGAACTGGGCTTCGAACTGGTTTTTCAAGGCCGGGCTTTCCAGCTTGCGGACGACTTCCAGCAGCGCATCGATCACCGTGTTGCCGGTGGTGTAGATGGTCGCGGCGTCAGTGCCTTCACGCAGCAGGTTGTCCTGCGAGGTGGAGGTTGGCGCGAAGTGCAGGGCGGCCAGGGCGCCGGTCAGGCGGCGGTTGCCTTCTTCCGGCCACGGCGAGTACAGGTTGCCGGTGCGCAGGCCTGCTTCCACGTGGGCGATCGGAATCTGCTGATAGTAGGCGGCCAGGCTGGTGGCCAGGGTTGTTGCGGTGTCGCCGTGCACCAGCACCACGTCGGGCTTGAACTCGGCCAGCACAGGTTTCAGACCCTGCAGGATGGCAGTGGTCACGTCGGTCAGGTCCTGGCCGGGCTTCATGATGTTCAAGTCGTAGTCGGGCGTGATCTCGAACAGCTCCAGTACCTGGTCAAGCATCTGGCGGTGCTGGCCAGTGACGCAGACGCGCGACTCGAAGCGGTCGTCCTGGGCGAGGTTGAGGGCCAAAGGCGCCATTTTGATGGCTTCTGGGCGGGTGCCAAATACGGTGAGGGTCTTGAGGGACACGGCGACGGTCTTCTGTATGAGAGTGAAGGCGGTTGGAACTGGCGCTAACGGTGAGGATCTCGGGTGTTGCTCAGGTCGGCCGGGGGTGGCCTGCAGGCTCGGCACGATGGAAATCGGGCAGGGCCAGTGGGGGAGGTGAAAAAAAATTCATTCTGCTCGGATCCTTCAAGCGAAGCGGCTGTCCTAAGTCCGCAAATTTATCATTTCGTCATCAATATGACATCCCGTCTGGCACGTTTTTTTCCCCTGATAGTAGGAAATCGCCTACAATTATCGATTAATTGGATCCTATTTTTGTTGGAACAATCAATAAAAACGATTGTTTGATGTTATTCAGACATCATGCCAACGAAGTCAATATCACTAAGGTATACGACGAACGGGTGGGGGCCTTGTCCGGCAAGGCTTGTAGGAAAAACAACATCATTTGGTCTGAATGAAACCCAGGTTAAACGGGAATTTACCTGGCGGCGATTTGCTATCGCTTTTTTTTCATGAAGTTATCTTGAAACATGGCGGAACGCCATCATTTTTGTGTGGCCAAAGTTGCTTTTTTTACTGTTGGATTCGGTAACGATTAAACCGGCCGGGTAGTTGTTTGCGAAATGGCAGAACCGCTAGGGTTTGTTGCGCGGCCGAAGGAAAACGGTTGCTGGAAAACGACCAACCCAAGGAGTGTTCACCCATGCGTAACAACGTTCTGTCGTACCTGCTGCTGCCTCTGTTCGCCAGCCTGTCTTTCTCCCTTAGCGCGGCACCTGCCAGCGCCACGGCAGTGCCCGAGCCGGTGCCTGTAGTGGCCCAGGCGCAGGCGCAGCAGGCGCCACGGCTGGACCTGAACAAGACGGATGCGCTGACCCTGCAAAAGGAGCTGAACGGGATAGGGAAGGCCAAGGCCGAGGCCATCGTGGCCTACCGCGAGGCCAATGGGCCGTTTGCTTCGGTAGATGAGTTGCTGGAGATCAAGGGTATCGGGAACGCGTTGCTGGAGCGCAACCGGGACAAGGTGATGGTGGAGTAAGCGAGGTAGCATAAGGCCGCGGCTGCAGGGACCGCTTTCACTGTCGAAGGGGCGGTTTATGTGGCGGCGGCTTTATGTATAAAGAGTAAAAGTAGGGGAGGTAAAAAAACCTGTAAAACAATGGGTTAACACCAGTTTTTTGTAAGCGTCAAAAAGCCGCCTGAAAAATTGGCGTTTATACCTTTTGCTTAAACCTTTTAGCGGTCTTGCGCATCCTTGGCATCCGCCTCGGCATTGCGTTCATGCACCTTGCGCAGTTGCTCGTCGGTCAGTGGCAGTTTTTTTGCCGTATCACGCAGCATCATCAGCCCACCGACGATGGAGCCAAGGGCTATGATGAGGATCAGCCAGGCATACCAGGGCATTGTCGTTCTCCTTGTGCGGGTGGGGGCAGTGCTTGTATGAAATTTGAGCAGTAACCCATTCTGTTGGTTCAATTATAGAAGCCAGCCGCCGCTGGGCCAATTCCGTGCCCCTCGGGCCCCAAAGCTGGCGTCACTTCATTTATACTGCGCGCCGTTTTCGACTTGCCAAGAGACCCTGCCCATGTCCGCCTGCCAGACGCCCCTGATCGTCGCCCTGGATTTCCCTACCCGTGAGGCCGCCCTGAAGCTGGCTGACCAGCTAGACCCTGCGCTGTGCCGGGTGAAGGTTGGCAAGGAGCTGTTCACCAGCAGCGCTGCGGGCATCGTCGAAACCCTGTGCGACAAGGGCTTCGAAGTGTTCCTGGACCTCAAGTTCCACGACATCCCCAACACCACGGCCATGGCAGTAAAAGCTGCTGCCGAGATGGGTGTGTGGATGGTGAACGTGCATTGCTCCGGTGGCCTGCGCATGATGGCCGCCTGCCGTGAAGAGCTGGCCAAGCGCAGCGGCCCGCAGCCATTGCTGATTGGCGTGACCGTGCTGACCAGCATGGAGCGCGAAGACCTGGCCGGCATCGGCCTGGATGTCGACCCGCAAGAGCAGGTGCTGCGCCTGGCAGCGCTGGCGCAGAAGGCGGGCATGGACGGTTTGGTGTGCTCGGCGCTGGAGGCCACGGCGTTGAAGGCAGCGCACCCGTCGCTGCAACTGGTGACCCCGGGTATTCGCCCGGCGGGCAGTGCGCAGGACGACCAGCGCCGTATCCTCACCCCGCGCCAGGCACTGGATGCCGGTTCGGACTACCTGGTGATCGGCCGGCCGATCAGCCAGGCCGCAGACCCGGCGCAGGCGCTGGCTGCGGTGGTGGCGGAGATTCGTGGGTAACTAGCCCAGCGATAGTGAAAAAGGCCAGCACCACCGTGCTGGCCTTTTTATTTCCGCCTGCTTGGCACAGCAGAGTGCAACATTTGGAGCTTACAGGATGGCCTTTGGAGTCGCAGTCAGATCACGGCGCGCACAGGCTTCAACAGCCTGACCAGGTAGATCGGTATCAATGTCAGTAGAAACACAGCCAGCGCCAGCGACGGTATCAACCACACCAGCGAGTGGCCCTCGATCAGCGGGCCATAGAAGACACTGGCCCTGTTCATGATGAACACGTGTAGGCAGTACAGGCCCAACGTGCAACCAGACAGCTCGGCCAGCAGCTTGCTGTGCCGTACCAGTCGTCCACCCAGCGCAAGCAGCAGGCGGAAGGCGCAGATGGCAGCAAGTACCACCAAGGGAGAAACGTAGGAATAGAAAACCTGGCTGGGTTCGCCTTGTTGCATGGACATAGTGTGCGTGGCGGCTGCGGTCAGGGCGCCGGTAAGGGCGAAGCCGCCAAGGTTTGCCCATATGTTGCCCGGGCCGTGCAGCCTTATCTGTTCGTAAATATAAGCCCCCAGGAACGCATAACCCGCAAACCCCATGAAGGCAAACAACTCATAGGTGTGGACCATGTTGGCCAGTGCAGGGTTGAACTGTGCGGCGGTAGGCAGCAGACAGCTGATTACCAGCCACACCCCCAGAAACACTCGCTTTTCTTGCAGCCCGCTGTGTTGGTAGACCTTGGCCATGAACGGCATGAATAGGTAGATGCCGATGATGGCGTACAGGTACCAGAGGTGGTAATAGACGGGGCCTTGAAGGATGGCCACTGTTGCTTGCCACAAGCTGCCATGCCCGGCGCCCATGGAGGCGCGCCACAGCGCATAGAACGCAGACCAGAACAGCAGCGGCGGCAGTATGCGCAAGAAGCGCTTCTGGTAGAACGTGACGGCACTCTCGGTTCGGTTCAACAACAGGGCGCCGGACAGCATCAGGAACAGAGGGACGCAAGACCTGACCAAGGAGTTGTAGATGTTGGAGGACATCCAGTTGTCATCCAGTTGCATCGCCCCGGCTGATGCGATGTGAAGGAGTACCACCATGAAGCAGGCGGCGATCCTGCAAAAGTCAAGTCCGGCATTCAAGCGTTGCTGCATCGGTTGCCCACCTTGTCGCTACCTTGCGTAATAGGTGTTTGTCGATGCCTGAATGTACGGTGAGAGGGTAAAACTGCAAGCGGCGAAAGCGCCAAAATAAAGGCTGCCGCCCGATTTCAAGGCTTGCGCCGCCCATCAGGGGACGGCGCAGACGTACAGGGGTCAGACCTTCAACACCAACTTGCCAAAGTTCTCCCCACTGAACAGCTTCAGCAGTGTCTCAGGGAACGTCTCCAGCCCCTCCACCACATCCTCCTTGCTCTTCACCTGCCCACTGGCCAGCCACCCGGCAATCTCCAGCGCGGCCTTGCCGTAGTCCTTGGCATGGTCCATCACCACAAACCCTTCCATGCGCGCACGGTTCACCAGCAGCGCCAGGTAGTTGGCCGGGCCTTTCACCGCTTCCTTGTTGTTGTACTGGCTGATCGCGCCGCAAATCACTATGCGCGCCTTGAAGTTGATACGGGTCAGCACGGCATCAAGGATGTCGCCGCCGACGTTGTCGAAGTACACATCCACGCCTTTGGGGCATTCGCGCTTCAGGCCGGCCAGCACGTCTTCGGCCTTGTAGTCGATCACCCCGTCAAAGCCCAGTTCATCCTTCAGGTACTGGCACTTCTCGGCGCCGCCGGCAATGCCGACCACGCGGCAGCCTTTGACCTTGGCAATCTGCCCGACAATGCTGCCCACCGCACCGGCCGCGCCGGAGATGACCACGGTTTCGCCGGCCTTCGGCTGGCCGACCTCCAGCAGGGCGAAGTAGGCGGTCATGCCGGTCATGCCCAGCGCCGACAGGTAGCGGGGCAGGGGCGCCAGGTCGGGGTCGATCTTGTGCAGGCCCTGGGCCTCGCCGGTGAAGTAGTCCTGTACGCCAAGGGCGCCGCTGACATGGTCGCCCTTCTTGAAGTCAGAGTGATTGGAGGCAACCACTTCGCCCACGCCCAGCGCGCGCATCACCTGGCCCAGGGCAACGGGTGGGATGTAGGACTTGCCTTCGTTCATCCAGCCGCGCATGGCCGGGTCCAGCGACAGGTACAGGTTGCGCACCAGCACCTGGCCTTCGCCGGGTTGTTCGGCGGGCACGCTTTCGAAGGTGAAGTCATCACGGCGCACGGCGCCGACCGGGCGTTTGGCGAGCAGGAAGCGGCGATTGGTCTGGGTCATGACGGGTCCTTGTAGGCAGTGGAAGATGACAGGCGTTCAATCTACCTTGTTGATGTAGGCAGGTCCTTAACATCACTGACAAGCATGGTAGCCCAACCGTCGGTGTGATGATGCTGCCTGGCCAGGCGGTGGCTGACTATGCTCTGAACCCACTACCCCTTCAGGAGCACGCAATGAGCATGACTTTTTCCGGCCAGGTAGCGCTGGTCACCGGCGGTGCTGCCGGCATAGGCCGGGCAACGGCCCTGGCGTTCGCCCGTGAGGGCCTGAAAGTGGTAGTGGCCGACCTCGATCCGCTTGGCGGTGAGGCCACCGTGGCGCTGATCCGCGCGGCGGGCGGCGAAGCGCTGTTCATTGCCTGCGACGTAAGCCGCGACGCCGATGTACGCCAGTTGCATGAGCGCCTGATCGCCGCGTACGGCCGGCTGGACTACGCCTACAACAACGCTGGCATCGAGATAGAGCAACACCGCCTGGCCGAAGGCAGCGAGGCAGAATTCGACGCGATCATGGGTGTGAACGTGAAGGGCGTGTGGCTGTGCATGAAGTACCAGTTGCCCTTGTTATTGGCCCAAGGCGGTGGGGTGATCGTCAATACCGCTTCGGTGGCGGGGCTGGGGGCGGCGCCGAAGATGAGTATCTACAGCGCCTCCAAGCACGCGGTGATCGGGCTGACCAAGTCGGCGGCCATCGAATACGCCAAGAAGGGCATCCGCGTGAATGCCGTGTGCCCGGCGGTGATCGACACTGACATGTTCCGCCGCGCCTATGAGGCTGACCCGCGCAAGGCCGAGTTCGCCGCCGCCATGCACCCGGTGGGGCGCATTGGCAAGGTCGAGGAAATTGCCAGCGCGGTGTTGTACCTGTGCAGCGATGGTGCGGCGTTTACCACCGGGCATTGCCTGACAGTGGATGGTGGGGCTACTGCGATCTGAAAGTGGTCGCGTCAGGGCTTGCAGGTGATCGCCTTTGCATTTTCAGCGTTTATAAGATCGAGCGCCGCCCGCGCGGCGCATCGCGAGCTGCGCTCGCTCCCACGTTGTTTCGGGCCAATTATTTCTGGGGGATTTGCGCGCGAACGCCTTGGTGCATGACGCGATATTGCGTTGTACAAACAAGGCGGTCGCGCGCGCCTGTCACAGGCGTTACTGGCCCGAAATAAACGTGGGAGCGAGCGCAGCTCGCGATGCGCCGCGCGGGCGGCGCTCGATCTACCAGGCGTTGCAAGTACGGCGACAAGCACCTGTCATCTCTTCCCGACACACAGCACGACCTCTACCAACCTGATAACGACACGCTCATAGCTATTTGACACTATTCTGACGCCAAGCCCTTGTTCATCGGCGGGCAACGTTGCCACCCTTGGCCTTCGGCATAACCTCGCACGCAGAAGGGGAATGGGCATGGGCGCGAGCAATCACAGTGTGCTGGCCAACCTGGGCATGGCCCGCAAACTCGGCCTGGGCTTTGCCCTGGTGCTGCTGTTGACCTTGGCGGTGGCGGCCATCGGCATCGCTGCACTGCACAGTGTTGGCCAGCGCTTCGACAGTTTGCGCCAGCTGGCGCAGTTCAATACCGACCTGCTGCGCTTGCGCCAGCACGAGCAGGCGTTTGCCCTGCGCTCCGACATGCAGCAGGCCGAGGCCTTGAACAGCGGCTTACAGGGGTTGGTCGAGCGCGCCCGTGCGCTGCCGGCGCTGGCGGCAGTCGAAGCCGATCTGACGGCCTACGGCAAGGCATTCGAGGCATTCGTGGCAGTGGTGCAGGCGAAGGAGCTGGCGCTGGACACGGCCAGTTGGTCGGTGTCCAGTGTGGCCAACAACCTCGACGTGATCCAGGCTGGCTTGGCTGACGACGGTGTTTACACCCTCAAGCAGTCCCAGGGCCAACAGGGCAGCGAGTTCCTTGAGCAGGCTGCGCAGGTGGCACAGGTATCGCGCCTGATGCTGCAGGCCATGGACGAAGCGCGGGTACGCCTGGAACAAAGCCGCAAGGGCGAGGAGGGTGTAAGCCAGGAACGCATCGCCCAAACGGTCGAGGCCGCCAGCCTGGTCAGCCAGCTGCAGACCGCGGTGGGCGATGCCGGTTACCAGAGTGTACTCGGTGAAGTGGCGGGGCACATTGGCAGCTTCTCGGAAAAACTCAACGAATACACCGACCAGCTGACCCGCGAGCAGGGGCTGAAGGCGCAGTTGCAGGCCAGCGCCGAGCAGGTGACGGGCCGGGTCGACCAGGCATACCTCGGCGAAGAGCAGGCCCTGCAAGGCGAACTGCAGCGCAACGCTGTGGCCATTGCCCTTGCCACTGGCCTGGCGCTGCTGGTGGGCGCACTGGCCGCCTGGCTGATCACGCGCGCCGTGGTCGGCCCGCTCAGGCACGTGATTGCCCGCGCCCGGCGCATTGCCGCTGGCGAGCTGGGCTTTGACGCCCAGACGCCGCGTGGTGACGAGGTGGGCCAGTTGATGCAGGCCATGCAACAGATGGCGGCGGGCCTTTCGGGCATTGTCAGTGGCTTGCAGCAAGGCATCGAACAACTGGCTGGCAATGCCCAGGCGCTATCGGCAGTCACCGAGCAGACCAACCGTGAGGTGGGCAGCCAGAAGGAGGAAACCGAGCAGGTGGCCACTGCCATGCAGCAGATGACGGCCACCGTGCACGATGTGGCGCGCAATGCCGAGGAAGCGGCGCAGGCAGCCCAGGCTGCGGACGATAAGGTCGAGTCGGGGCAACAGGTGGTGCGTCAGAGTATGCAGCGCATCGAGCAGTTGGCGGCGGCGGCGGAAACGGCCAGCGCTGGTATCGACAGCCTGAGTGCCGAAATCCACACCATCGGTGGCGTGCTGGAAGTGATCAAGAGTGTGGCCGAGCAGACCAATCTGCTGGCGCTGAACGCCGCCATCGAGGCCGCTCGCGCTGGCGAGCAGGGGCGTGGTTTTGCCGTGGTGGCCGACGAGGTGCGTGCTTTGGCCCGGCGTACCCGGCAGTCTACCGAGCAGATCGAAGCACTGGTTGCCAGCCTGCGCGGCAACGCCCAGCAGTCGGTGGCGCAGATTCGTGGTAGTACCGAACTGGTACGCTTGGCGGTGGCTGATACGCTGCAGACCGAGAGCGCACTGGGCAGCATTGCGGCTGCGGTTTCATTGATCCAGCAGATGAACCAGCAGATTGCCGCAGCGGCTGAGCAACAGAGCTCGGTGGCGGAAGAGATCAGTCGCAGTGTCACGCAGATTCGCGGCAGCGCGGATCAGGCGGCGCTGGCGATGCAGGACAATGCCCGGTCCAGTGTGGAGCTGGCGCGGTTGGGCACTGACCTGAAGGGGATGGTGGGGCATTTCAGGCTTTAGATGCCTGGCTCGGATTTTTCGTTGGGTTTGAGATCGAGCGCCGCCCGCGCGGCGCATCGCGGGGCAAGCCCGCTCCCACATTTGTTGCAACGTGCCGACCCTGTAACGCCATGGTTGGCTGCCTTGGTACATGTCTTGAGACAGGTGGAGCGGCTTCAATGCCCGCCTCGAAATCCAGTCATGCCAACAAGGCTGATAACCATGGCCTCACAGACATGGCCACGTTGCAACAAATGTGGGAGCGGGCTTGCCCCGCGAAGCGCCGCGCGGGCGGCGCTCGATCTCAGCGGCAACACCGACCTGCCGTCATACCCTGCGCGGGTTAAGAATCAACAAGGCCAACACCCCCGCCACAATCCCCCAGAACGCCGAACCAATCGAGAACAAGGTCAGCCCCGAAGCCGTCACCATAAAGGTGATCACCGCCGCCTCTCGCTCACGCGCTTCGCTCATGGCCACGGTCAGCCCGTTCATGATCGAGCCAAACAGCGCCAATGCGGCAATCGACAGCACCAGCTCTTTCGGCAACGCTGCAAACAGTGCCGCCAAGGTCGCCCCGAATACCCCGGCAATGCCGTAGAAAATCCCGCACCACACCGCGGCGGTGTAGCGTTTGCTCGGGTCTTCATGGGCGTGCGGCCCGGTGCAGATCGCTGCGCTGATCGCCGCCAGGTTGACCCCGTGCGAACCGAATGGCGCCAGCAGCAGCGAAGCAAAGCCGGTGGCCGAAATCAGCGGTGAGGCCGGCACCTGGTAACCGTCGGCACGCAGCACGGCCACCCCGGGCATGTTCTGCGAAGTCATCGCCACCACAAACAGCGGAATACCAATGCTGATGGTGGCTGCCAGCGAGAAGCTCGGTGTGGTCCACACCGGTTTGGCCACTTCAAGATGGAAGCCGCTGAAGTCCAGCAGGCCCAGCGCGCCAGACAATGCCGTGCCCACCAGCAGCGCGGCCAGCACGCAGTAACGTGGCGACAGCCGCTTGACCAGCAGGTAGCTGAAGAACATACCCAGCACCAGCAAGGTGCGATGCTGCGCCGCGACGAAAATTTCGCTACCGATCTTGAACAGGATGCCCGCCAGCAGTGCCGAGGCCAGCGATGCCGGGATGCGCTTGACCAGGCGCTCGAAGCTGCCAGTAAGGCCGCAGATGAGCACCAGCGCGGCACAGGTGATGTAGGCACCAATCGCCTCGCCGTAGCTCACCCCGCCCAGGCTTGTGATCAGCAAGGCCGCGCCTGGGGTGGACCAGGCGATGGTGATCGGGGTGCGGTAGCGCAGTGACAGGCCGATGCTGCACACCGCCATGCCGATCGACAGCGCCCAGATCCATGACGAGATCTGCGCGTTGGTCAGCCCGGCCGCCTGGCCGGCCTGGAACATCAGCACCAGCGAACTGGTGTAGCCGGTGAGCATGGCGATGAAGCCGGCAACCACCGCCGATGGAGAAGTATCTGCCAGGGGCCGCAGGCGTGCGGAAGTGGCATCGGTCATGAACAAAGTCCTTGTAAAGGTGTAAGCAGTTTTTTCAGACTACAGCGAGCAAGATTGATCCTTGCCATACAGCGGCCATTGCTTTTAGCCGTACAGTCGCCAACTATTGGGCGCAAATGCGAAACTGCTTGGAAAGGGAGGGGCGATGTACAAGGTCTATGGCGATTACCAGTCGGGCAACTGCTACAAGGTCAAGCTGATGCTGAGCCTGTTGGGCCAGCCGTGCGAATGGCACCCGGTGGACATCCTCAAGGGCGAGACTGAAACGCCTGAGTTCCTGGCGATGAACCCCAACGGCAAGGTGCCGGTGCTGGCGCTGGAAGACGGCAGCTATCTGTGGGAGTCCAATGCGATTCTCAATTTCCTGGCCGATGGCAGCGAGTTCCTGCCCAGCGAGCCACGCCTGCGTACCCAGGTATTGCAATGGCAGTTTTTCGAGCAGTACAGCCATGAGCCGTACATTGCCGTGGCCCGCTTCATCCAGTTCTACCTGGGGCTGCCGGACGAGCGCCTGGAGGAGTACCGCAAGCTGCACAAGGGCGGCTACAAGGCGTTGAAGGTGATGGAGCGGCAGCTGCAGATGACGCCGTACCTGGTGGGTGAGCAGTATTCGATTGCCGATGTGGCATTGTATGCCTACACCCATGTGGCGCAGCAGGGCGGGTTCGACCTGGCGGATTACCCGGCAGTGCGGGCCTGGCTGGAGCGCGTCAGCAGCCACCCGCGGCATGTGCCGATGGTGGGCTGAAAGGTGCTCTGAACGCTTGCGCAATCCCTGTGGGAGCGGGCGTGCCCGCGAACACCGGCAGCGCCGGTGCCATCCACCGCGTCGCCTGCTTCGCGGGCTTGCCCGCTCCCACAGGGATCGGCGGCGCTACTCAGATTTTGGCAAACCGCTCATCCAGGTAAGCAATGATGGCCTTGGACTCATACATCCAGGTCACCTTGCCAGCCTCTTCAATGCGCAGGCACGGCACTTTCACCCGGCCGCCACCTTCCTGCAGGGCCTGGCGATGCACGGGGTCGTTCTTCGCATCGCGCAGCGCCACTGGCACATTCAGGCGGTGCAACGTGCGGCGGGTCTTGACGCAAAACGGGCAGGCATGGAACTGGTAGAGCGCCAGGCCCTTGGCCGCTTGCTCGACGCGGGCCTGGGCAGCGGCGTCGCGCTTGCGCTTGGCCGGGCGGCTGATCCAGTCAGCGAACACGATGAGCTGGCCGAGGCCAACCCGCAGGGCTTTGACGATCATGGGGCAACTCCTGAAATGCAAAAGCCGACCCGGCGGGGGTCGGCTTGGGGTCAGCAGCCAATCACTTGATCAGGCTGAGGAACTCGCTGCGGGTGGAGGCGTTTTCGCGGAATTCACCCAGCATCACCGAGGTGACCATGGTCGAGTTCTGCTTCTCGACACCGCGCATCATCATGCACATGTGCTTGGCCTCGACCACAACGGCCACGCCGGCGGCACCGGTTACCTGCTGCACGGCTTCGGCGATCTGCCGGCTGAGGTTTTCCTGGATCTGCAGGCGACGGGCATACATGTCGACGATGCGCGCTACCTTCGACAGGCCCAGTACCTTGCCCTTGGGCAGGTAGGCAACGTGCGCCTTGCCGATGAACGGCAGCATGTGGTGTTCGCACATCGAATACAGCTCGATGTCCCGGACCAGCACCATTTCGCTGTTGTCAGAGCTGAACAACGCGTTGTTGGTGACTTCTTCCAGGGTTTGCTCATAACCGCGGCAAAGGTACTTCATCGCCTTTGCAGCCCGCTTGGGCGTGTCGAGCAGGCCCTCACGGGAGACGTCCTCGCCAATCTGGCTAAGGATCTCGGTGTAGTTCTGTTCCAGGGACATGGATCTACCTGTGGGAAAAAATCGCAAAAACGAAGGTTACGGCGGTGAGGGCGGCGCTGCAAGCGCGGCGTTACTCGTCGCGGCCTTCGAGCATGGTTCGCTTGAGCATCACATACACCGCGCCAGTGCCACCGTGGCGGGCGCTGCACGAGGCAAAACCGAGCACCTGCGGGTGCTGGCGCAGCCAGGTGTTGACGTGGCTCTTGATCATCGGGCGCTTGCCGTCCAGGCGTGCGGCCTTGCCGTGGGTAACCCGCACGCAGCGCACTTCCAGTTTTGTGGCTTCGGCGATGAAGTCCCACAGGGTTTCGCGGGCCTTTTCCACGGTCATGCCGTGCAGGTCGAGGCTGCCCTCGAACGGGATCTGCCCCAGCTTAAGCTTGCGCAGCTGGCCTTCCTGCACGCCGTCGCGGCGCCACATCAGCTCGTCTTCGGCGCCAACGTCAATGACGAACTGGTCGGACATGCCGTCGATCACCAGGGCCTTGTCACTGCGCACGGTCGCCGCCTGGCGCAGGCCGGCCAGCTTCTGGCGGTCGGCCTTGGGCTTGCCGACTTCGGCGCGGTCGTGGCGTATTTGCTTTACGCCACGCACTTCGGCCTTGAACAGGGAAAAATCGTCGTCTTGCATGCTGCCTCCACGTGGGCGGCGTAGTTTACGCGACTGTGGGGCGGTGTGCAGCCTGTGCCGGCCTCTTCGCGGGCGCGCCCGCTCCCACAGGTACCCTGCTGCTCTCAGGCCCTTTGATATCCCTGTGGGAGCGGGCGTGCCCGCGAAAGGGCCAGTGCAGGCGATACAACACTATCAGTCGTGCTTCTTCATCAGGTGCGGCGACAGGTTCAGCTCGCGCCCGCGGCGCAGGCGAATACGGCTGCGACGCCAGAAGCGCACGCCCAGCCACAGTAGCAACAGGCCAGCGCCGGTGAGGATGCTGGACAACGGTTTGTTGGTATTGAGTTCTTGCAGGGCAGGGTAGTTGCCCAGCAGGCCAGCGACGCCGGCCATGGCCAGCAGCACGCCCAAGGTGGCCAGCAGCGCCGACAGGCCGGCCGCCAGGCGGGCGCCCCAGTTACGCGGCTGGCGCGTGCGCAGGCGCTTGGCGTCGAAACTGCCTTTAAGCTTCATTCCGCTCTCCTCTGTGGATATCCGGAATTCGACCTGCTGCCGCCCATCGGGTTCCGCCCGTCTGCCGGGCGGTAGTACCCGCCCCTCAGATCAGGCTGGCGGTGGGGGCGACGCAAGCGAAGTTGTCGGCCATCACGGCCATTTCGCACTGGTGAATCTGCGCGGCCGGGATGACGCTATCCTTGAAGGCCAGGTCGCGGGTTGCCGAGGCGTCTTCCACCAGTGTGCACCGGTAACCATAGTCCTTGGCGCGGCGCACGGTGGTGCTGACGCTGGAATGGCTCATGAAACCGCAGACAATCAGGTCAAGATGGCCTAGCGCCTGCAACGTTTCGTGCAGCTGGGTGTTCTTGAATGCGTTGGGCATGCGCTTTTCAATGACGGTTTCACCTTCCAGCGGCTCCAGCCCCGGAATGAACTGGCCGGCAGGGCCCTGTGGATCGAAGCGGCCACCGACAGTGCCGAGGTGGCGTACATGGATGATCGGACGGCCGCTTTTGCGGGCCGCGTCGAGCAACCTGGCGATGTTGGCCACGGCCTCGTCCATGCCCGACAACTGCAGGGGCCCACTGAGGTACTCCTTTTGCGCATCGATGATGATCAGGCTGGCGTGGCTCAGCTTGGCCGGCGGGTAGTCGCGGCCAGTGAGGCGGAACATCGTGGTTGGAACGGACATCAAGGGCTCCTTGGAAGGGCTTTTGTATACCTATTGTCCCCTGCCTTGACGCCAATGGGAATGGTTGACAACGCAAGCGGCATGGTTACTGGCCTGTGGCTAGCCTTTGGGTACGGCAAACGAACAAATGTGCGGGTGGGGCTGTTAGACTTTTGTCCGGTCTGAATTAGGAGTACTCCGTGATCACATCCCGTCTGCGCACGCTGCGCGACTACATCCGCTGGGCGGTCAGCCGCTTCCACGAGCATGATCTGTTCTTCGGCCACGGTGCCGACAACGCCTGGGACGAGGCCCGCCTGCTGGTGCTGGGTGCCGTGCACCTGCCGTGGGAAGTGGCTGACAGCTACCTGGACTGCATGCTTGAGGATGACGAGCGGGTACGTCTGCAGCATTTGCTCAAGCGCCGTATCGAAGAACGGGTGCCGGCCGCCTACCTGTTGGGCGAAGCGTGGTTCTGCGGCATGGCGTTCATCGTCGACGAGCGTGTGCTGGTGCCGCGCTCGCCCATTGGCCAGCTGATCGAAAAACGCTTCGAGCCGTGGCTGGCGAGCGAGCCGGCGCGCATTCTGGACCTGTGCACAGGTTCGGGCTGCATCGGTATCGTCGCGGCCGACGTGTTCCCCGAGGCCGAAGTGGTGCTGGCCGACCTGTCGTTCGAGGCCCTTGAAGTGGCCAACCAGAACATCGAGCGCCATGGCCTGGACGAGCGCGTGTACACCGTGCAAGGCGACGGTTTTGGCGGTTTGCCGGGGCAGCGTTTCGACCTGATCCTGTCCAACCCGCCGTACGTTGATGCCGAAGACTTCGACGACATGCCGGCCGAATATCACCACGAGCCCGAACTGGGCCTGGCCTGCGGCAACGACGGCCTGGACCTGGTGCGGCGCATGCTGGCCGAAGCGGCAGACCACCTGACCGACAAGGGCTTGCTGATTGTTGAAGTGGGCAACAGCCAGGTGCATGTCGAGGCGCTGTACCCTGAGGTGGACTTTGCCTGGCTGGAGTTCGAGCGGGGTGGGCATGGGGTGTTCATGCTGACGGCTGAGCAGTGCCGCCAGCACCAGGAACTGTTCAAAGCCCGGGTCTGACTCAGGGTCCTCTTCGCGGGCTTGCCCGCTCCCACAGGTACTTCACTGTCCTCAGGTCCAGTGATATTCCTGTGGGAGCGGGCAAGCCCGCGAAGCAGGCGACGCGGTGTCAGCGGGTGGCAATCCAGATCAACAACCCCGCCTGAAACACCGCAAACGCCACCAGGCAGGTAATGGTAAAGCGCAGCCCGCTGTCTTCACGGTGGTACTTGGCCACCCGCTCATCGCGCTCGCGCAGTTGCGCTTCCTTCTCCTGCAACTGCTGGTCTGCCTGCTGCAGCAGGTTGGCGGCATCCAGAATCTCCACCCGCTGCAGGCGCTCGTTGCTCCAGGCGGCCTTGAGCTGGCTCACCGTCATGTCCACGGTACGGCCCTTCAGGTGCTGGCCGTCCTCGTACACCACTTCAATACCTACCCCGCGCAAGCAGTGGTCACGGCGCAGGCGTGAGTCCTCGCTCAGGGCATCCTTGCTCGGCAGCGCCATGCCTTCCACCTGATAGTGCGGCCACTTGCGCTGTAGCCACTGCGCGGCCTGGGCGAGCATGAAGCGGCCGATGCCACGGTTCACCGGCTCCAGTTGCAGGCCATGTTCACTGCCAATGCTCACCAGGTGCTCGGCATGGTCGACGCGGATATCCAGTCGGTTTTGCTCTTTGTGCACCTTTTGCCCGGGCAGCTGGATTTCCATGCGCAGCAGGCTGTGGGCCTTGTCGTGGCGCTCGGCATAGCCGAACTGCACAAAACGCAGCGGCCGTGCGCCGGTGCTGCGGTCGGTGGGCAGCGCGGCCAGGCGCAGTAGCTGGAAGTGTTCGGTGGCAAGCTCGGCCCACGGCAGGGCAGGGCTTGGCTGGGGTTCTTCGGCCGGCTCTACGGCGGCGGGGGCGATGGTCATCGGGCTTGTCCTCGGCTATGCCTGCTGTATCGGCAGGCTTGCCACGGACCTGAGCCCGTTTCCCTTACGCCGAGGGCAAATGCTGGATGAACGTCACAATTCGCTCACCCAGTTCGCGCGCCAGTGGCAGCTCGGGGTTGAGGTAGCTGTCGCGCTGCTGGCTCATGCCCTTGGGGCTGATGCGCAGCATGTGGTTCATGCCGTCGATCAGCACCAGTTGCGCATCCGGCTTGGCGGCCTTCAGCCGTTCGGCGTCGGCCACGTCCACCTGCACGTCGTTGCGCCCCTGCACGATCAACGCGGGCATGGGCAGGCGGGCAAAGGCGGCTGCCGGGTTCTGCTGGAACAGCGAAATCAGGTAGGGCTGCACGCTGGGGCGGAACACCTGGCGCAGCGGCGCCGGCACTTCCAGGCTGGTTTGCCCGGCCTGCAGGCGGTCGAGCAGGGCACTGCCACCGGCCAGTTGCTTCGGCTGCAGGCGCTGGGCCAATTGTTCGCGCAGCACGTCGGCCAGCGGCCGCCCGCTGCCGGCCAGGGTGATCACCGCGCTGGCACCGGCCTGTTCGGCGGCCAGGCTGGCGATCAGCGCGCCTTCGCTATGGCCGATCAGGATCAGCGGTCCGAAGCGAGGGTCGGCCTTGAGCTTGTGGCTCCAGGCGACCACATCGGCCACGTAGCGCTCCACGCTGAGGTCGCGCTCATCGGGCGTGGCCGGCTGGCTGGCAGCCACTCCGCGCTTGTCGTAGCGCACGCTGGCGATGTGCTCGTTGGCCAGCAGCAGGGCCAGGCGCTTGAGGTTGTCCACCCGGCCCGACGCGGGGTTGTTGCCGTCGCGGTCGGTGGGGCCGGAGCCGGCGATGATCAGCACCACCGGCGGCGGGGTGGCCTGTTGCGGCAATAGCAGGCTGCCGTGCAGCACGCCAAGGCCTGTGTCCAGGTCGATCGGGCGTTGCAGCACAGTGGGGGCGGCGGCCTGGGCCAGGCCGGTGCACAGCAGGAAGAGGAAGGCGACGAGGCGCGACATCAGGCGGTACTACATGGGGAGATAGTGGTTTGACCCAATGTTTGTGGGAAGGTTCTCGGGGTGTGCTTGGCAGGTTTGGCCCTTTCGCGGGCTTGCCCGCTCCCACAGGATTACCACAGGCTCGAATACCGTGGGTTACCTGTGGGAGCGGGCAAGCCCGCGAAAGGGCCAGCACAGGCGATCAAAGCATCTGTATACTGCCGCTTTCGTCCATTTCAGGCAGAACTCGCGGAGCGTCCATGTCCGGCAATACCTACGGCAAGCTGTTCACTGTCACCACCGCTGGCGAAAGCCATGGCCCGGCGTTGGTCGCCATTGTCGATGGATGCCCACCGGGCCTGGAAATTTCCCTGGCCGACCTGCAGCACGACCTTGACCGGCGCAAGCCCGGCACCAGCCGGCACACCACCCAGCGCCAGGAAGCCGACGAGGTGGAAATCCTCTCCGGCGTGTTCGAAGGCCGTACCACCGGCTGCTCGATCGGCCTGCTGATCCGCAACACCGACCAGAAGTCCAAGGACTACTCGGCCATCAAGGACCTGTTCCGCCCGGCCCACGCCGACTACACCTACCACCACAAGTACGGTATCCGCGACTACCGCGGCGGTGGCCGCAGCTCGGCCCGCGAAACCGCCATGCGCGTAGCTGCCGGTGCCATCGCCAAGAAGTACCTGGCCAGCCAGGGCATCACAGTGCGCGGCTACATGAGCCAGTTGGGCCCGATCGAAATCCCGTTCAAGACCTGGGAATCGGTGGAACAGAACGCCTTCTTCAGCCCCGACCCAAGCAAGGTGCCGGAGCTGGAGGCCTACATGGACCAGCTGCGCCGTGACCAAGACTCGGTAGGTGCCAAGATCACCGTGGTCGCCGAAGGCGTCATGCCCGGCCTGGGCGAGCCGATCTTCGACCGCCTGGACGCCGAACTGGCCCACGCGCTGATGAGCATCAACGCGGTCAAGGGCGTGGAAATCGGCGCCGGCTTTGCCAGTGTCGCCCAGCGCGGCACCGAGCACCGTGACGAGCTGACCCCGGAAGGCTTCCTCAGCAACAACGCTGGCGGCATCCTGGGCGGTATTTCCTCGGGCCAGCCGATCGTTGCCCACCTGGCACTGAAGCCGACTTCCAGCATCACTACCCCGGGCCGTTCGATCGACATCGACGGCAACCCGGTGGACGTCATCACCAAAGGCCGCCACGACCCGTGCGTGGGCATCCGCGCCACGCCGATCGCCGAGGCGATGATGGCCATTGCGCTGATGGACCACCTGCTGCGCCACCGCGCGCAGAATGCAGATGTGAAAGTGAATACCCCGGTGCTGCGCCAGCTCTGATCTGCCTGCACTGGCCTCTTCGCGGGCACGCCCGCTCCCACAGGTTCATCATGGCTTTCAGAATCTGTGGGGTCCCTGTGGGAGCGGGCGTGCCCGCGAAGAGGCCAGCACAGTCCCCACAAGGCCACCTCATGCAACCCATCCCCTACTGGCGCCTGTCCAGCTTCTACCTGTTCTACTTCGCCCTGCTAGGCTCCACCGCCCCCTTCCTGGCGCTGTACTTCGACCACCTTGGCTTCTCCCCGGCACGCATCGGCGAGCTGGTGGCGATCCCCATGCTGATGCGCTGCATCGCCCCCAACCTGTGGGGCTGGCTGGGCGACCGTACCGGCCAGCGCCTGCTGATCGTGCGCCTGGGGGCATTGTGCACCCTGGCCACCTTCTCGCTGATCTTCTTCGGTAAAAGCTACGCCTGGCTGGCGCTGGTGATGGCCCTGCATGCGTTCTTCTGGCATGCGGTACTGCCGCAGTTCGAGGTCATCACCCTGGCCCACCTGCACGGGCAAACCTCGCGCTACAGCCAAGTGCGCCTGTGGGGCTCGATCGGCTTCATCCTGACGGTGGTTGGTCTGGGCCGGCTGTTTGAATGGCTAAGCCTCGATATCTACCCGGTGGCTCTGGTCACGATCATGGCCGGCATCGTCGCCGCCAGCCTGTGGGTGCCAAACGCCCAGCCGGTGGAGCAGGGCGAGCGCAGCGGCGCGGGCGGCTTTTTGCAGCAGTTGCGTGCCCCCGGGGTGATTGCCTTCTATGCCTGTGTGGCGCTGATGCAACTCAGCCACGGGCCGTACTACACCTTCCTCACCCTGCACCTGGAACACCTGGGCTACAGCCGCGGTGCCATCGGCCTGTTATGGGCGCTGGGAGTAGTGGCTGAAGTGCTGATGTTCATGGTCATGAGCCGCCTGTTCGCGCGCTTCAGTGTGCAGCGTGTGTTGCTGGTCAGCTTCCTGCTGGCGGCGCTGCGCTGGCTGATGCTGGGCAACCTGGCCCAGGAACCGGCCGTGTTGATCGTTGCCCAGTTGCTCCACGCGGCCACCTTTGGCTGCTTCCACGCTGCCAGCATCGCGTTCGTGCAGGCCAGTTTCGGCGCCCGCCAGCAGGGCCAGGGCCAGGCGTTGTACGCGGCGCTGTCAGGTACCGGCGGTGCGCTGGGGGCATTGTATTCGGGCTACAGCTGGAAACTGCTGGGCCCCACCTTCACCTTTGGTATGGCCAGTGCCGCAGCCTTGGCCGCAGCCGTTATCATTGCCCTTTGTTCGCAACCGACCAGGACCCGCCCCTGATGAGCATTCTCAGCGTTTTTCACCCCGCCAGCCCGGCGCTGCCGAACAAGGTGCTGACCCACCACGACGATATCACCGCCACCCTGGCCGAGCAGGGCGTGCGTTTTGTGCACACCGACACAGGCCTGCGTGTACGCCCGGGCACGTCCGAGGACGAGGTGTTGGAGACGTGCCGTGAATACCTGGACCAGCTGATGACGGCACACGGCAGCAAGGCGTTCGTGTTGTTGAACCGTGACGGTGAAGACCCGGCGCAGGCCGATGTGCGCGATGAGCATGTGCATGATGCCGACGAGGTGTTTACCGTGGTCAGCGGGCGTGCTCAGGTTGGGCTGCGTGTGGGGGACTGGGTGTATTCGGTGTTGTGCGAGAAAGGCGACCAGTTGGTGGTGCCTGCGGGGATACGGCGTTGGGTTGAGCTGGGCGATACGCCGTTTTGCCTGGCGTTGCGTTTGTACGGCAACGAGCAGGGCGTGCAGGCGCGGTTTACCGGGGATGTGAGTGGACGGGCGTTTTTGGGGATCGACGAGTTGTAATGCCTGTGCCGGCCTCTTCGCGGGCATGCCCGCTCCCACAGAGAGCGGCGCACAACCTGTGGGAGCGGGCGCGCCCGCGAAGAGGCCAGATCAGGTAATACAAAACTCAGCGATAGGTCGGCAGGGCAAACCGCTGTTGGCTCTGCAGCATGGTAATCACCGGCAATTCACTGGCTTGTTCAGCCAGGTCACGGCGGATGGCACTGATCGCCCAGGACAGCTGCTCGGCATTGTGCAGTTGCACATAGGTCAGCACGCGGCGGGTGACCTTGTTGTCAGCGGCACGCAGGGTCAACAGGACGCCGCCATCAGGGCGCGCCTGGGTGGTCACTTGATAGGCCGAAAATACCGAAACGAACTTTTGCTGGATGAGGTCCATATCAACTCCTGGCTGTTATGTGGCAGACATGAGTTGATGATTGCAGCGACCGTGCCAGAACTAGATTCGAAGAAAAAACCAGTAAATACAGCCGTTTAGGATGATGATCCAACGGTGCGGCCGTGCAGGTTGCATGGTCGTGCATTTTGCACAGTGCATTTTGCACGGGTCAGGCTTTGGCTATCGACCCCATAGAATCTGAACCTTTGACCGCAATGGCATGCCTGACAAAAACTTGGGCAATCATTTATGCCAGGAGGTTCCCGATGTCCAGCCAGACCGCGCCCGCCACCATGACCGACGAAGAAACCGCTGCATTCGCCGAGCAGGTGTTCGAACGTGCCCGCCAGGGTGATGCCGAAATGCTTGAGCGCTTGCTCGCCAGTGGCCTGCCGGCCAACCTGCGCAACCACAAGGGCGATACCCTGCTGATGCTGGCCAGCTACCACGGCCACCACGACGCAGTGCGGGTACTGCTGGCGCAGGGCGCCGACCCGCTGATCGCCAACGACAACGGGCAGTTGCCCATTGCCGGTGCCGCATTCAAGGGGGATCTGCCGATGATCCGCCTGCTGCTGGAGCACGGCGTGCCAGTGGACGCCGCTGCGCAGGACGGGCGCACCGCTTTGATGCTGGCGGCCATGTTCAACCGCTGCGAAATGCTCGACTACCTGTTGGCCCAGGGCGCCGACCCGGCGCGCCAGGATGCCCGCGGCGCCACTGCGCTGATGGCGGCGCAAACCATGGGTGCGGTGGACACTGCCGCACGCCTGCAAACGCTGGCCGGCTAACCGCAAGGGGGCATTTGCGGCTATCCTTGGCGACTTTTCACCCGTCGCAGGCCCCTTTTCATGAAAACTCAGTTGCTCGAATTCATCAGCCTCATCGGCGCCGGCTGCATGCGCGAGGAAGACATCGAGCGCGTCGCCGACGAGGCCGCACAGGCCTACGCCGACCCGGCCGCGTTCCTGGCCGCCAACCCCGACATCAACTACGACGACAGCTTCCCCATGCCGCTGGGCGAATGGGTGGTGCTCGGCAGCCTGCCGGACACCGTGGTGTTCCAGGCCGACAGCTATCAGGACCTGTTCCAGCAGATCAGCGACTCGTTCGACAGCAGCGTCCCGTTCACCCTCAAGCCCAAGCAACTGGCCCGCACCGAGCCACTGACCGCGCTCAACCGCATTCAGGTGCAGATGGGTGCTTTGAACAAAGAGGCCGGTGGTTATGTGCTGCTGAACTTCAGCCAGTTGCTGGATGACGAGTTGCAGGTGGTGATGGTCGGCCAGAACGACCTGGCGCGTGTGCTGGAGCTGGGGGCTGAGGTGGGCATCAAAGTCGAGCCGGCGCTTGAGGCTTTGAAAGTCGCTGTACACGTTTGATTTCAGTGTTTGCTTCTTCGCGGGCATGCCCGCTCCCACAGGTGCTCCACCGCCTTCAGGCCCTGTGATATCCCTGTGGGAGCGGGCGAGCCCGCGAAGAGGCCGGCTCAGGAAACATCTATCGTCAGCCCAGCGCTGTATCGAGGAACATCATCACCGCAAACCCGCCCATCAACACCAAGGTCGCTGCAGTCTGGTGCCCGTTGCGGTGGGTTTCCGGTATCACCTCGTGGCTCACCACAAAAATCATCGCCCCCGCCGCCAGCCCCATGCTGATCGGGTAGGCGAGGGCAAACCCGGTCGATATCCCTAGCCCGATCACCGCCCCCAGCGGTTCCATCAACCCCGACCCGATCGCCACCAGCGCAGCTTTCAGGCTGGACAACCCGGTGGCGCGCAAGGCCAGCGCCACGGCCAGCCCCTCGGGGATGTCCTGAATGGCGATGGCACTGGTCAGTGGCAGGCCGATGTTCATGTCGCCATTGGCGAAGCTCACGCCGATTGCCATGCCTTCAGGCAGGTTGTGCAGGGTAATTGCCAGCACGAACAGCCACACCCGGCTGATCCGCTCGGCCTCGGGGCCGCACGGGCCGGTGCTTTCGTGCTCATGCGGGGTGAAACGGTCCAGGCCCAGCATCAACAGCACGCCCAGGCCCATGCCCAGTACCACGGTAAAGGCCGCCGCGGGGCCGTTGCCGGTGATCTCACGGGCGGCGTCCAGGCCCGGCAGAATCAGCGAAAACGAACTGGCGGCCAGCATCATGCCGGCGGCAAAACCAAGCATCACGTCCTGGGTGCGGGCGCTGACATCACGTAGCACCACCGCCAACACTGCACCCAGCGCAGTGGCGCCAAACCCGGCCAGCCCGCCCAGCATGGCCAGGTGCAGGTTGTCGGCGTGGTCGCCGTTCACCGCGTTCCACAGGCTGGCGCCCAGCAGCACGACCACCGCCAGCAGGCTCAGCCCCAGGCCGGCGCTGAGCCAGGGGGTGTTGGCGACCTGCTGGCGCCAGGCCTGCAGCAGGGAGGGTGGGGCGACGCTCTGAGTGTGGGCGGGTGGCATGCAAACCTCGAATCAATGAATACAGGCAGTCTACTCAGGGACCGGCGCCAGCGGCCAAGGATTCCCTTCTATTGGCGCGATAGCTGGCTATGCTGTGCAGCAAAGCCTTTGGACAGGAGTTTTGGCATGGGGTCTACGTTCAACAGCCTGGTCGGGCTGATCATCCTGGCGCTGGATATCTGGGCCATCCTCAATGTGATCAAGAGTGGCAGCGAAGTGGGTGCCAAGGTGTTGTGGATACTGCTGATCGCCTTGCTGCCGGTAGTGGGGCTGGTGATCTGGGCGATTGCCGGGCCGCGGGGGAATGTGCGGATTTGATTGCCTGTACCGGCCTCTTCGCGGGCACGCCCGCTCCCACAGGGATATCAGCGAACCTGAGGGCAGTGATGACCCTGTGGGAGCGGGCGTGCCCGCGAAGAGGCCGGAGCAGACAAAAGCCGCAACATCCCAGTGACAAAATTTTCACATTGGTTTAAACAGAATCCGCTCCCGCACAATGCTGCGTTGGTCTAGCGCCACCGCCTCTCCGCAAACCGCAATCCTAGGACCTTCCCATTCATGGCTAACACGGACGCCTTGAAGCAACAGGGCGCGCGAACGTCGTTTTCGCCGACCCTGAAATCCCACCTGGCCTACACGCTGCTCAGCGGCCTGGTGATCATGCTGATGCTCAGCCTGGTGCGCCTGGCGCTGCTGGTCTACAACAGCGACATGATCGGCGATACCCCGTATACGACGGTTGCCGAAGGCTTCCTCAACGGCTTGCGCTTCGACCTGCGGGTAGTGGTGTACCTCAGCATTCCGCTGCTGCTGGCCATCCTCAGCCCCTGGGCCATGGCCCGGCGTGGCGTGTTCCGCTTCTGGCTGACCCTCACCTCAAGCGTGGTGATGTTCCTCGGCCTGATGGAAATGGACTTCTACCGCGAGTTCCACCAGCGCCTCAACGGCCTGGTGTTCCAGTACATCAAGGAAGACCCGAAAACCGTCATGAGCATGCTCTGGTACGGTTTCCCGGTGGTGCGCTACCTGTTGGCCTGGGCCTTCGGCACCTGGCTGTTGAGCTTGCTGTTCAAAGGTATCGACCGCGCGACCCGTGGCGATGGCCTGCACCGCGTTGCCCCGTGGTACAACCGCCTGGCGGTGTTCATGGTGATTCTGCTGGTGGCCGTGGTCGCCGCCCGTGGCACCCTGCGCCAAGGCCCGCCAATGCGCTGGGGTGATGCCTTCACCACCGACTCCAACTTCGTCAACCAGCTGGGCCTGAACGGCACCTTGACCCTGATCGACGCTGCCAAGAGCCGCTTCGGTGAAGACCGCGCCAACATCTGGAAGCCGGTACTGGAGCAGAACGTGGCCACGCAAACCGTGCGCGAACAGCTGCTGACCGCCCACGACACCCTGGTCGATGCCGACGAGGCTGCCATCCGCCGCGACTTCGTGCCGCCGGCCGAGCGCACCCTGCCGATCAAGAACGTGGTGGTGATCCTGATGGAGAGCTTCGCCGGCCACTCGGTGGGCGCGCTGGGCAGCCCCAACAACATCACCCCGTACTTCGACAAGCTGGCCAAAGAAGGCCTGCTGTTCGACCGCTTCTTCTCCAACGGCACCCATACCCACCAGGGCATGTTCGCCACCATGGCCTGCTTCCCCAACCTGCCAGGTTTCGAATACCTGATGCAGACCCCGGAAGGCGGCCACAAACTGTCTGGCCTGCCGGCACTGCTCAGCGCCCGCGATTATGACGATGTGTACGTCTACAACGGCGATTTTGCCTGGGACAACCAGTCCGGGTTCTTCGGCAACCAGGGCATGACCACCTTCATCGGCCGTAACGACTTCGTCAACCCGGTGTTCTCCGACCCGACCTGGGGCGTGTCCGACCAGGACATGTTCGACCGCGGCAACGAGGAACTGGCCAAGCACGACGGCAAAAAGCCGATCTACGCGCTGCTGCAGACCCTTTCCAACCACACCCCGTATGCGCTGCCCACAGACCTGCCGGTCGAGAAGGTCACCGGCCAGGGTCGCCTGGACGAGCACCTGACCGCCATGCGCTATTCAGACTGGGCGCTGGGCCAGTTCTTCGAGAAGGCCCGTAAAGAGCCGTACTTCAAGGAAACCCTGTTTGTCATCGTCGGCGACCATGGCTTTGGCAACCACCAGCAAGTGACCGAACTGGACCTGGGCCGTTTCAACGTACCGCTGCTGCTGATTGCCCCGGGCATTCAGGAGAAGTTCGGTGCGGTGAACCACACCGTGGGCACCCAGGTCGACATCGTGCCGACCATCATGGGCCGCCTGGGCGGCGAGACTCGCCACCAGTGCTGGGGCCGCGACCTGCTCAACCTGCCTGAGGGTGACCAGGGCGTGGGCATGATCAAGCCGTCGGGCAGCGAGCAGATCGTCGGCCTGGTGCAGGGCGACCGCATCCTGATCGAGTCCAAGGACATGACCCCGCGCATGTACCGCTACCAGCTGGGCAGCGAGTTCAAGGCTGAACTGATCGAAAGCCCGGACCAGCCCCAAATGCTCAAGAAACTCGAGGCGTATATCCAGACGGCGACCAAGAGCCTGCTGGATAACACGGCTGGCGTAGTGCACGGCACACCGAAGTAAGGCTGTAACAGGGGCCGCTCTGCGGCCCCTTCGCAGGTATGGACTGAACATTTCCCCCGCCCAAAGGTCAGTTATTCTGGCATCACACACCCGGTGTTCGTTGACTTTGAGGGTTCGTTCAATGAAAGAGTGGGAAGTCATTTTTGCCGACCAGAAAGGCGAACCGTCCTCGTTGCTGTTGCATGCCGAGCATTGCCCCAGCGAGGAAGACGCCGCGCGGGCCATCCGTTCGCACCTGTTCCCGGTGATGGACGAGCTGGATCTCAACGACTTTCAAGGCCGCACCATTTCCCCCACGGCACGCTGGCTCAAGGAGCAGAACGGCGTGACCATCAACAGCATCCACGAAGCGCCCTGATCCACACGTTTGCGTGGTGCCTTTGCAGGCACTACGCTTGTGGAAGGTGCCTGCCTATTCTGCGGGTTGGCACTGTTTCAATTCGCGTCTTGCATCAGCTCGAACTGCCCGGCCATTGATTGCCGGCAGGTGCGTAGTGCACGGAAAGTCTATCCATTGCTTTATTCAGGAGGACGTTTCATGAGCAGCCAGAACGACGACATCAGCAGCAACGTCCTGCGCCAGATGAAAGCAGGCGGTTTCGACTTCACCCAAATCCACCCGATCGAGTTCTATGCCGTATTCCCCGACGAAGTAGGGGCTCGTCGCGCCGCCGGGCAGTTTCGCGGTGAATCGATCAATGCCCAGGTCAAGGAAATGGGCGACGGTGCCTGGCACCTGGAACTGAGCAAGGTCATGTATGCCACCTATGGCGGGATTGGCGACTTCGAAGAGGCCTTTGAGCAGTTGGTGTCACCGTATGGTGGCGAGGTAGAAGGGTGGGGGGTCAAGCACGAACGGCCCGTAGCCTGAACGTATTGTGTGAGCCTCTTCGCGGGCCGGTGACAGCGCGCCTGCCCGCGAAGAAGCACACGCTGCTCTCAAGGCCTGCGCCCGGCCATATGCCCCAGATAGGCCAGTAACGCATCCAGCTCCCGCTCACTCAACACATTCTCCGCAAACCCCGGCATCTTCGCCTGCGGCCACTTTCTCAGGCTCTGCGGGTCGCGAATCAGCTTGCGCAGAAACGCCGGCTGAAAGTACTCGGTCGGGTTATGCGGCACATTCAAATCCGGCCCCAATTGCGCATCTCCCGCGCCATTGAGCCGGTGGCACGCCAGGCAGTTCTGCTGGAACAAGGCAAAACCTTCGCGCACCGGGCTATCGGCCGGTAACCTGGGGTCGGGCAGCAGCGCCGGAAAGCGCTGTTCCACCGCAGCCAGTTTGCGAATGCTGGAAATCTGGAACGGCCACTGCTCCGGGCGGATGCCGCTGGCCTCGGGTGCAGTCCACACCAGGTAGAACGGCCCGGCGCTTGGTTTTCCCTGGCCCAAAGGTGGCCAGGGCTTGCCAGGGTCTTCAACAGCCAACCATGCGCGCGCAGGCCCCTGCTGTAGCAGCGGCGCCGCTGGCATCTCGGCCGCAAAACCGTCCAGCGCCACCGCTTGCAGGTGGTCGCTGGCGCTCACGCCTTCCAGCAGTGTGGCCAATGGCACCGCGCGATAGCGCATGGGGCGTTTGTAGGACACGTCCTGCTCAATGGTGATTTCCCGGGCCTGCGGGTGGCCGAGCAGTTCAGCGCTGCTCCACTGGCGCGCATTGGCACCAAGTTCCAGGTGCAGCTGCGCCGCCGACAGCGGCAGGCTCAGGAGCAACGCTAACAGTGCAAGGCAGTGGCGCATGGGTAATCTCCGACCATCAAGGCCGGCAGGTTACCTGTGCGCTGCCCGTTGGCGCCACCGCCACTGTCAGCCGAACAAACGTGTCAGGTTCGGCAAGATCAACAGCAATGTCGTGGCGAAGAGAATGAGCCCAGCTTGGCGAAGTTTCGATTGTCTGAACATGGCGGACCGCCTTCTTGTTGTTATTCCTGAATACCCGTTGGCTTCCTTGTCGCGCTTCGGGTCGATCACAGTGGCACCGCGTGGCGCCTGACTTGCCTGCCTCTTGAACGTGGATATACAACCAACAGTAGGGTGTGTGTCATCCATGTTTGAGAACCCTTTGTTCTAATCACTTGATTCGGTGATTTCCATTGGCTATGAGGCCATGTGCCATCCGGCTGGCATGCTCTGACTAGACAGTGGCGCAAGTGCCAGGCGGGTGCCGACGAAATGTGACCGTTCGTCAGTGCAGCCTACTTGCTTGTACGTGCCTTTCGCGTCAGTCTTTACAGCAGATCCCCACCCATGTCGTTCAGGACTACCCCTATGTCGTTACGCATCTGCATCCTTGAAACCGATGTCCTGCGACCGGAGTTGACGGCGCAGTACCAGGGCTACGGCAGGATGTTCGAGCAGCTCTTTTCGCGTCAGCCGATCGCCGCCGAATTTCGTGTCTACAACGTGATGCACGGCGACTACCCCGCCGACAATGAAGTGTTCGATGCCTACCTGGTGACGGGCAGCAAGGCCGACTCGTTCGGCACCGATGCCTGGATCCAGACGCTCAAGGCCTATTTGCTGAAGCTGTACGAGCGTGGCGAGAAGCTGTTGGGTGTGTGTTTTGGCCATCAGTTGCTGGCGTTGACCCTGGGTGGCAAGGCCGAGCGGGCCGACAAGGGCTGGGGCGTGGGTATCCATCGCTACTCGCTGGCGGCCCATGCGCCGTGGATGGACCCGGAGGTATCGGAGCTGACCTTGCTGATCAGCCACCAGGACCAGGTGACCGAATTGCCGGAGGGCGCCACGGTCATTGCTTCAAGTGACTTCTGCCCGAATGCGGCGTACCACATTCGTGACCAGGTGCTGTGCTTCCAGGGCCACCCGGAGTTCGTGCACGACTACTCCCGCGCGCTGCTCGATGCCCGCCAGGAGTATCTGGGGGATGAGGTGTACCACAAGGCCGTGGCCAGCCTGGCCAGCGAGCACCAGGGCGACCTGGTGGGGAAATGGATGATGCGCTTTATCCAGCAGCCGGCGTAGGCGCGGCTACCTACCCTGTGGGAGCGGGCATGCCCGCGAAGAACCCAGCTCGGTGGATGGCACCGGCTTCGCCGGTGTTCGCGGGCACGCCCGCTCCCACAGTGATCGCGCAAGCTCTTGGCTTTTGAACAAGACAGTTGCTCCTACGGCCCCGGCATCCTCAAAGCCAACCCGACTTCTTGAAGCTGGCAAACAACCCCGTACACCCCGCCACAATCACCCCAAGCACCCCAAAATAGCCATATTGCCAAGCAAGCTCCGGCATGTTCTGAAAGTTCATTCCGTAAATCCCGGCAATCGCCGTGGGAAACGCCAGGATCGCCGCCCAGGCCGCGAACTTGCGCTGCACGATGCTCTGCCTTGACGACTCCAGCAGCATGCCGATCTCGATGGTCTGGCTGGCGATGTCGCGGATGCCGGCCAGGTCTTCCATCTGTCGCGTCACGTGGATCTGCACATCACGGAAATACGGGCGCATGTTCTTGTCGATGAACGGGAAGCTCAGGCGCTGCAGTTCCTCGCTCACTTCCACCATCGGCGCCACGTAGCGTCGCAGGCGCAGGATGTCGCGGCGCAGGCTGTGCAGGCGGCGGATGTCATCTTCGTGCAACGAACCGCCCAGCACGCTTTGCTCCAGCTCTTCGATCTCACCATGTATGGCCTCGCTGACCGGCTGGTAGTTCTCGGTGACGAAGTCGAGCAGGGCGTACAGCACAAAGTCTTCACCGTGCTCCAGCAGCAGAGGCCGCGCCTCGCAGCGCTGGCGCACCAGGGCGTAGGACTTGGAGTGGCCGTTGCGGCAGGTGATGATGTAGCCGTTGCCGGCGAAGATGTGCGTTTCGATAAACTCCAGCTTGCCCTCGTGGCGCACCGGCGAGTAGGTGACGATGAACAGCGCATCACCGAAGGTTTCAAGCTTGGGCCGGCTATGCTTTTCCAAGGCGTCTTCGATGGCCAGTTCGTGCAGGTTGAACTGGCATTGCAGGTTGGCCAGCTCCTCGGCGTTGGGCTCTTCCAGGCCGATCCACACAAAGTGCCCCGGCTTGCGCGCCCACTCGCTGCCTTCGTCGATGCTGATGTTGGTGACCTTTCTGCCGGCGCTGTACACCGCCGATGCCACGACTCGCCCCATGGTTGCCCGCTTATTCCGGTTGAACACGGGGTACAGCTTGGGCTGTACCCGGCCCAAGAGCAACCCGCTTCAGGCCAGTTCGTGTTCCATGCGGTCGATGCACTGCTGCATCTGCACCCGGCACTGCTCGATCAGCGCCGGGATGTCCTGCTGGGTCATGCCGGCCGTGGCAATCGGGGGCAGCGAGCGCACCACTACCTTGCGCGGGCGCCAACTGTTCAGGTTCATGCGCCTGGCGTAGCGGCTGACGCACACCGGCACAATCGGCACACCCGCCTCGATGGCCATGTGAAACGCGCCTTTCTTGAAGGGCAGCAAGTGTTCGCCAGGGTTACGCGTGCCTTCGGGGAACACCCACATCGAGTTGTCGTCTTGCAGCACGCGGGTGGTTTCCTGCAGCGCCTTGCGTGCCTGGTAGCTGTTCTTGCGGTCGATCAGCACGTTGCCGCCCAGCCAGAACAACTGGCCGAACAGCGGCACCCAACCCAGGCTCTTTTTGCCGATGGCCACGGTGCGTCGTGGCACCGCTTGGCCTATCACGAACAGGTCGTAGTTGGATTGGTGGTTGGCGATGATCACGCAACCGGGCGGCTGGTCCCATAGCGGGCCGACCTCGGCCTTGACCTTGATGCGCATCAGCCAGGTGGCCGGCCGGCTGTAGAGGTGGGCGAATACCCGGCTGTTGTCGGGGTTGAAGGGGCGGCACAGGCCAATGACCAGGCCCACGACGCCCACTACAAGGAAATGCAGCGCCAGCAAGAGCATGCGCAAAGAGTAAAGCATGGTACGGCTCACACCAGACAGTCGCCGGGGAGTGTACGGATGTGCACCGGGCGCGGCTAGCCCATATGGTGCTGGTCCAGCTCGATCGCCTTGTCCAGCGCCTCCAGCAACCCTTTGCGCACCTTCAGCTTGGTGTTCTTGTGCGCCAGCATGTTCAGCTTCTTCAACTCACGGGCCACCGTCAGCGCTGTTTCCTGCAACTGCTCGGCCGGCACCACCTTGTCGAGGAAGCCGGCATCCACCGCGGCCTGCGGGTCGAATACCTCGGCATTGATCACTGAGCGGTGGAAGGCCGAGCGGCGCAGGCGGTCGCGGGCCAGTTCGATGCCTGCGTGGTGCATGGTCATGCCGATCTGTACTTCATTCAGGCACACCTTGTACGGCCCCTCGACGCCAATGCGGTAGTCGGCCGACAGCAGCAGGAAGGCGCCCTTGGCCACGGCATTGCCTGGGCAGGCGACTACCACCGGGAACGGGTGCGACAGCAGGCGACGGGCGAGGGTGGAGCCGGCAGTGACCAGGCTGATGGCCTCTTTCGGGCCGCTGGTCATTACCTTGAGGTCGTAACCGCCTGACAGGATGCCCGGCTGGCCGGTGATGATCACCACTGCACGCTCTTCGACCGCACGGTCGAGCGCGGTGTTGAAGGCGGTGATGACGTCCGGCGAGATGGCGTTGACCTTGCCGTTGTTCAGGGTCAGGGTGGCGATGCCGTCTTCGGCGTGGTAGGTAATCAGCTCGCTCATGGCAGAGTCCTTTTGTTGGCGTGGCGACGACGTTACCCAGCGCCAGAGGCCAGGTAAAGCAGCAAGGCTGACTGGTCGGTCAGCGTTCACCGTGTCTCAAATGCAAATACATGAAAAATTTGAAAAAAGTGCTTGCCAAAGGGAGTGGCTTTCACTAAATTAGCGCACCTCGACGGGCCGCAAGGCTTGAAGAGAAACGGTGAAGTGTCCGAGTGGTCGAAGGAGCACGCCTGGAAAGTGTGTATACGAGAAATCGTATCAAGGGTTCAAATCCCTTCTTCACCGCCACATTCTACGAAGAGCCCCCGCGCTGAAAAGCACGGGGGCTTTTTGTTTTCAGGGCCTTTGGGGGCGGACAATTCTCAACGGTCGGTGTTACACCCGTTTGTGGGAGCGGGCTTGTCCCGCGAAGCAGGCGACGCGGTGTATGGCACCGGCTTTGCCGGTGTTCGCGGGGCAAGCCCGCTCCCACAGGTTCCCGCAATACGCCTAGAAGTTTACCGAAGCCGACAGCCGAGCCGTGCGCGGCGCGCCCTGGAACAGGTAGTTATCCCCCAGATAATCCCCCACATCGCGCCAGTAGCGCTTGTCTAACACGTTGTCCACCGTCAGCCGCAGCACCGTGTCGTACCCGCCGATGCGCGTCCGATACCGGCTCCCCACATCGAACACGGTATACCCGCCAACCTCCACGTTCCCCGCCTGGCTCGCATACTTGCTGGCGCTGTACCGCGCCCCGCCCAGCAGTGCCAGGCCCGGCACCGGCAGGTTGTACTCCGCGTGCAATGCGGCGCGGAACCTGGGCACGTTGATCGCCTGGTGGCCTTCATAATCATCAGTACCGCTGTTTTGTACTCGCGCTCGAATGGCCGCAGCACTGGCTTGCACTTGCAGCTTCGAGGTCACCCAGCCGCTGGCGCCCAGTTCCAGGCCGGTGTTCTTCTGTTGGCCTTGCTGCACGTAGGTAAAGTTGCCGGACCCGTCCGGGCGCGCGTACTGGTAGGCCTGGCGGATCTGGAACAGCGCAGCGCTGAAACTCAGGCCTTGCCAGTCGTGCTTGAGGCCCAGCTCCAGCTGGTGGGAGGTGGTAGGTGCCAGGATCTCAGCGGCATTGCTGGCAAACCAAGGCGCCGTACCGCCGGCAGAAAGGCCCTTGGAGTAGCTGGCGTAAATGGTGGTATTCGGCTGCGGCTTGTAGATAAGCGCGGCATTGGGCAGCAACTCGTATTGACGGGTATGGCGCCCGGCAACACCGGTTTCGTCCCAGGTCTTTTCATCCAGGCGCACTGCACGGGCGCCCAGCACGGTCTGCCATTGCTCGTTGAAGCTGATGCGGTCGTTGACGAACAGGCCGTACTGACGGCTGTCCAGCCGGCGTTCGCTGGCGCCTACGGGTTTGTCGGACGGGTCGAAGGCAGGGGCGCCGGTGTAGATGTTGCCGGTACCCAGCCACTCGTTGTAGTAAGGGCGCTGATCCAGCGTGCGCCGCTGCGCACTGGTGCCTACGGTCAGCTCATGCCCCACCCCCAGCGCACCGAAGTGCCCGTTGAGCATGGCTTGTGCCTCATCGGTACGGCGGGTGTCGTCGGGGCTGCGGTAGTCGTAGATGTCGTAGTCGCCATTGCTGCCAAAGAACGCGCCTTCGCTCGACCCCCAGGCAAACGCGCTGTAATCGTCGATCACCACCTTGCTGCGCGAGGCGCTCAAAGTGCCGGTCCATGCCTCGTTGAAGCGGTACTCGAAGCGCCCGCCCAGGTTCAGCGAGTCGTTTTGTACAGGCTTTGCCCAGTGCTGATAGGCCAGGCGGTCGTCCGGGTCGATACCGTGGGGCACTTCGCTGCCGCCCAACAATTGGTAACCCGGCACCGAGCGCTGTTCGCGGTGCTGGTATTCGGCGTCCAGCTGCAGGGTGGCATTCGGGCTGATCTGCCAGTCGAAGGCCAGCGAGGCGAAGTCGCGCTTGCCATCTGCGTGGTCGACATAGGAACGGATGTCTTCATGGGCCAGGTTGGCGCGCAGGCCAAACTGTTTTTCACTGCCGAACCAGCCACCCAGGTCGGTGGCCAGGTAGCGTTCGCCTTGTTCGTTGGTCGACACCGTGACGCTGCGCACGTCTTCGGCGCGCTTGGTCACGTAGTTGACCAGGCCGCCCGGCTCCGACACGCCGCTTTGCAAGCCGGAAAGGCCCTTGAGCAACTCGACTTGCTGCTTGTTCTCCAGGGCCACGTTCTGCTCGCCGGCGATGGTCTGGCCGTTGATGCGGTAGCTGCTGGCGGCATTCAGCTCGAAGCCCCGCACGTTGAAGTTTTCGTAGTAGCCGATGGGGGCATAACTTTCGCCAACCGAGGCATCGCTTTGCAGCACTTCGCTGAGCTTGCGTACCTGGCGGTCTTCCAGCAGTTGCTGGCTGAACACGCTGATCGAGGCGGGGGTGTCGAGCAACGGCGCGGGCTGGAAACCGCCCACCGCTGCCTGGCGTACCTGGTAGCCGTCATCGGCATAGGTGTCGGACACCTGCAGCGGGGCCAGCACTACGCTGTCTTCGGCGAGTACGTTGGAGCAATGCAGGGCCAGGCCCAGGCTGAGCAGGCTCAGGGGCAGGCGAGGGTGATGCGGGGGCATGCGGTGAGGCTCCTGGATACGGCACGGGCCATGAAAAAGGCGGCATCTTAGCAGCCGCCTTCAGCATAAAACGATCCAGGCTTCGCGATATTCAGCCCTGATTGGCCGGCCGCTTGTGCTGCCGCCAGCCGTCATCGATCTTCGACCACGTTTTGCCGTCGGTAATGGCCATGAGCTTGCGCCCATCCTTGAAGGTGACCAGGAAGGTGGCTTCTTCCTCTTTGCCGCCTAGCCACAGCCCGGCCAGCAAACCCACCGGCCCGGCCACCAACGCGCCTGCCACGCCCCAGCCCAGGGCGCTGCCCAGGCTGCGGCTGGGTTCCAGGCTGGCCAGCCTGAGGTCGCTGATGCGTGTAAGGGAAATGCGCTCGCCGGGGGAGGGGCTGCGCGGGGTCTTGAGTGTGAGCGATCCATTGCGATACTCGCCTTCACCTTGCAAGAAATCGCCGGATTGCACCGTGAGTCTTGTCATAAAGTCGTCCTGTCAGGAAAGGGCATTGACCAGCGCCTAATGAGCGCTGCCCGGCCAGGCAAGTCAACGGCAATACGACGGAGGGTAGTGCGGTGCGATGTCACCCCCTGGCGGCTAAAGCCACCTTGCGATTGGCAATCCCCCAGACCAGCAACGCGAGCCCGCCAATCACCAACCCCGCCACCACAATGCCCATCCAGCCGTGGTATTGGAACAATTGCGTGCCCAGCAACGACCCCAGCGCCCCGCCAATGAAGTAGCAAGTGATATACCCGGCGTTCAGCCGCGTGCGTGCTTCAGGGCGCAGGGCGATTACCGCGTTCTGGTTGCTCACATGGACGAGTTGCACCGCAAGGTCCAGCATCAGCACGCCCAGCAGCAGGGCCAGCAACGACTGCTCGGCAAAACCCAGCGGCACCCACGACAGCAGCAACACCACCAGGCCTACGGTGGTGGCCAGCGAGCCCTTGCCGCGGTCGGCCAGGCGCCCGGCCCAGTTGGCCGACAGCGCACCGGCGGCACCGGCCAGGCCGAACAGGCCGATTACCGCATCCGAGTAATGGTAAGGGCCCTTGGTCAGCAGGAATGCCAGGGGCGTCCAGAACAGGGCGAACAGGCTGAACGACAGCAGGCCGAGCAGCGAGCGCAGGCGCAGCACCGGCTCTTCAAGAAACAGGCGGAACACCGAGCCGATCAGTGCCGGGTACTTCAACCCGGCATGGGTGTGGTGCTGTGGCAGGCTGCGGTACAGCGCCAGGGCAGTGACCGCCATCAGCACAGCGGCCAGTACGTAGATGCTGCGCCAGCCGCCCAGCTCGGCCATGAAACCGGCAGCCGTCCGTGCCAGCAGAATGCCCAGCAGCAGGCCGCTCATCAGCGTGCCGACCGCGCGCCCACGCTGATGCGGCTCGCTGAGGGTCGCGGCCATGGGCACGAGGATCTGCGCCACTACCGAGAACAGCCCGGTCAGCGCGGTGCCGAGGATCAGCCAGGGCAGGCTTGGCGCACAGGCACTGATGACCAGGCCCAGGGTGGCAATGGCAGTCATCACGGTGATCAGCCGGCGCTGCTCGAACAGGTCACCCAGCGGCGCGAGCAGTAGAAGGCCGGCGCCATAACTGAGTTGTGCGGCGATGACGATGCTGCCGGCGCTGGCAGTGCTCAGGCCGAACTGCTGGGCGATGCTGTGCAGCAGCGGTTGGGCGTAGTAGTTGCTGGCCACGGCCAGGCCGGTGGCCGTGGCCATCAGCAGGATCATGGCGCGGCTGAGAGTGGGGGCGTTCATGCGGTTCTCGTGGTGGGCAGTAGTCAGTGGGGGAATTATCAAGAAGTGTCTGGCATGACACCAATGTATAGTTTTCAACTTATCCATCTTGAAAGCAGATAGATCGATGAACCTCAAGCAGCTCGAATACGCCCTCGCCGTGGCCGATACCGGCAGTTTTACCCGTGCGGCCGAGCGTTGCCATGTGGTGCAGTCGGCACTTAGCCACCAGGTGGCGCGGCTGGAGGCGCAGCTGGGCGTAAGCCTGTTCGAGCGCAGTTCGCGGCGGGTGCGCCTGACGCCTGCCGGCGAGGCCTTTGTGCTCAGCGCCCGGCCGGCGGTGGAAGCGGCCCGGCGCATTGCCGATGACGTGGCAGCCGCCTGCGGGCAGGTGCGTGGGCGGCTGGCGATTGGCGAAATCAGCTCGCTCACGGCGCTGGACCTGGTCGACCTGTTGGCGGTGTTCCACGGTCGATTCCCGGATGTGGATGTGCGCTGGATCACCGCCAAGAGCGAGTTGCTGATCGCTGATGTGGTCGAGCGGCGCCTCGACGTTGGCTTCATCGGCCTGTGGCAGGGCGAGGTGGTGCAGGGCGTGCAGCATCGCTTGCTGGCCAGGGAGGAGCTGGTGGCGTTGTTGCCGGTTGATCATCGGCTGGCTGGCCGCGGGCAGCTGGCGCTGGCCGACCTGGCAAATGAGGTGCTGGTTGATTTCCCCGAAGGTACGGGGGCGCGCCGGCAGACGGATGAGGCGTTCCAGGCAGCAGGTTTGCAGCATCGGGTGCAGTTCGAGATCGGGCATGTGCGCTTGGTAGAGAAGTTCGTGCAGCGGGGCATGGCGGTTGGCCTGGTGCCGGAACGGGTGGCCCTGGGCATCGACGGTGTGGCGGTGGCGCGGGTGGTGGATGCGCCCGTGCGGCACCTGTATGCGGTGTGGTCGGCCAGCCCTACGCCGGCTGCCCGGGCTTTTCTGGAGGTCATGGAACAGAGCCTGGAACCTGAAAAGGCTTGAGCCTGTGCCGGCCTCTTCGCGGGCACGCCCGCTCCCACAGGTACAGCACCCAGCCTGAGTAGGGTGCAGTACCTGTGGGAGCGGGCGTGCCCGCGAAGAGGCCGGTACAGGCAACCCATCAATTCAAGCTGCAAACCCACCATCAATCGTCAAACTGGCCCCGGTGATGTACCCCGCCTCGGGCCCCGCCAGGTAGGCCACAAAGCTGGCAATCTCGTCCGCCTCGCCATACCGCCCGATCGCCATCATGGGTATCAGGCTCTCGGCAAACTCGCCACTGGCGGGGTTCATGTCAGTGTCTACCGGCCCCGGCTGAACATTGTTCACGGTAATGCCCTGTGGCCCCAGGTCGCGCGCCATGCCACGGGTCAGGCCAACCAGCGCCGACTTGCTCATGGCATAAGGCGCACCACCGGCAAACGGCATGCGCTCGGCGTTGGTGCTGCCGATATTGATGATGCGCCCGCCCTGGCCCATGTAGCGCGCTGCGGCCTGGCTGGCGACAAACACGCTGCGTACGTTCACCGCCAACATGCGATCAAAGTCGGCCAGGTCGAATTCGGTCACCGGTGCCACCGCCAGCACGCCGGCGTTATTGACCAGGATATCCAGCCTGCCGAAGGCCTTCACGGCGTCATCCACCGCCAGTTGCACGGCGGCTGCATCGGCGCTGTCGGCCCGCACTGCCAGGGCTTTGCCACCGTTCTCGGTAATTTCGCGGGCCAGTGCTTCGGCTGGGCCGGCGGAACTGACATAGGTGAAGGCCACCTGCGCACCTTCGCGGGCCAGGCGGCGCACGATGGCGGCCCCTATGCCGCGGGAACCGCCCTGAACCAGGGCCACTTTGCCTTCGAGTGACAGTTGCTTGGACATGCTGATCTCCTGCTGGAAGCCAGGCCGAAATGCCTTGGATGGGCGAAGTATCGGCGCTTGATTACCTGCTGATAAGATGGCAATCACTATCAGCAGAGTAAACCTTGGGTTGTGAATCATGGCGGTGGAATCGTTCAACGCGTTGGAGTGCTTCATCCGCAGTGCCGAGGTCGGCAGCTTTGCCGAGGCTGCCAGGCGCCTGAGCATTACCCCCGCCGCCGTGGGCAAGCATGTGGCTCAGCTGGAGGCGCGCCTGGGCGTGCGGTTGTTCCAGCGTAGTACCCGCAAGCTGACCCTGACGGAGGCGGGGCAGCGTTTTCTTGGCGAGGTCAGCGACAGCTTTCGCACCATCCAGTACGCCGTGGCCAACCTGGCCAGCGCCGAAGGCCAGCCGGCCGGGTTGTTGCGGGTGAGCATGGGTACGGTGTTCGGGCGTTTGTATGTGTTGCCCTTGTTGAGCGAGTTTTTGCGCCGCTACCCGGCCATTATCCCGGATTGGCATTTCGACAACCGCCAGGTCGACCTGATCGGCCAGGGCTTCGATGCAGCGATTGGCGGTGGTTTCGATCTGCCGCCGGGGGTGGTGGCGCGCAAGCTGACCCCGGCACACCGGGTGCTGGTGGCAGCGCCCGCCTATCTGGCGCGCCATGCTCCGATCGAAGACCCACAGGTGCTGCAACGGCACGACGGCATCCTCATCCGCTCACCGCAGACCGGGCGGGTGCGCTCGTGGCCGTTGGTCAGCCGCTGGCAGGCGCAGCAGCCCATGCAACTGCGCCAGGCCATGACCATGAGCGATTCGGACGCGGCGTGTGCGGTGGCCGAGCAGGGGCTGGGAGTTGCCCTGGTGAGCCTGCCGTTTGCCGTGCCTTATCTACAGGCTGGGCGGCTGCAGCGGGTACTGCCGGACTGGTATGTGGATGACGGTCATATCAGCCTGTACTTCGCCCAGCACAAGCTGATGCCGGGCAAGACCCGGGCGTTTATCGATTTTGTGGTGGAGCAGTTTGCCGAGCAGGGGTTGGCGGGGCGTTTTGATGCCTTGCAAGCCCTTTAGAGCGTTGTTGCCTGTGCCGGCCCATTCGCGGGCACGCCCGCTCCCACAGGAATATCACAGGGTTGAAGATTGTGGGGTCCCCTGTGGGAGCGGGCGTGCCCGCGAAGAGGCCCGCTCAGGCAACCTCAACAATGAACAACACCTGCGCCCCCAGGCTCACTTCATCATCCACCCGCTTGCCCAGCAATAGCTGCCCCAGCGGCGAGCGTGGGGTAATCACGGTCACCAACTCGTCCCCCTCGCCAATCTTCAAACCTGCTGCTTCCGGCCCGAGGAACAGCCGGCGCTGGCCGCCGTCTTCATCCTCCAGGCTCACCAGATTGCTGATCTGCACCCCGCGCACCGGGTCGTAGTCGCGCAGCAGCAGCTGTTGGTAGATCAACAGCGCCTGGCGGATCTCGGCACTGCGGCGGGCCTGGCCGGTGGCCAGGTATGAGGCTTCCAGGCCCAGCGTGTCGTACTTGTTTTCGGCGACGTTTTCTTTGGCGGTAGCCGCCTCATAGGCCGTTTGTGCTGCACGGGTCAGCACCTCAAGGTCATGCGCGAGGGTGGCGACGATCTGCGCCAGCAGGCGGGTCTTTTCCATGGTCAGTAGCAGTACTCCAGCACATTGGCCTGGCTTTTGTCGGTGGGTGCGGTTCGGTTCTGCTGTAGCCAGAACTGGCACTTTGGGCTGTTGAGGTTGCGCGGGTTGCCTTGGGCGGCCTCGGCGGCCTGCTGCAGTTCCTGCTTGTGCAGGATGTCCTTGTAGCGGTCGAACATTTCGGCCTGGGCATCCTTTGCGGTAGCTGCTGCAGACGAAGGCGCGGGCTGGTAGACGCTGGGGGGCAGGGCCTGTACCAGCGGCTGTACCTGCTGCGGCCACAACAACACTGCCAGCCAGGCGCTCGCTACAATGGCTACGGCACCCAGCCACAGGCCCAGGGCAACGCACACGATCAACGGCAACGGCTTGAGGGTGATTTTCAGTTCACGTTGGCGGGGCATGGCACGCCTCCTGGCAGGGTCGGTCAGGGTGCATTGTCGCATGCGTGCGGGTATTTTTCCGCGCAGGTGCTTTTGTCGGCGACACTTTATGCGCAGAATTCGCGGTTTTTGCACCCGCACGGGAGGGGCGCATGAAAGCCACCTGGGACATCTTCTGCAGCGTCGTCGACAACTACGGCGATATCGGCGTGACCTGGCGCCTGGCCCGGCAACTGGTGGCTGAGCATGGCTTGGCGGTACGCCTGTGGGTGGATGACCTCAACGCCTTCACGCCCATGTGCCCCGGTGCCGATGCCAGCGCCGTGCAGCAATGGCAGCACGGAGTGGATGTGCGCCAGTGGCCAGCGGCCTGGTTGCCGGTGGCGCCGGCCGAGGTGGTGATCGGTGCATTCGCCTGCCAATTGCCTGCGGCGTATATCGAGGCCATGCGTGCCCGCCCGACGCCGCCGCTTTGGCTGAACCTTGAATACCTCAGCGCCGAGGACTGGGTGGAGGGCTGCCACGGTTTGCCGTCGCCGCAGCCCAACGGCCTGCGCAAAGTGTTTTTCTTTCCGGGCTTCACCGAGAAAACCGGCGGCCTGCTGCGCGAGGGTTCGTTGTTGGCTCGGCGTGACGCATTCCAACAATCGGCCGAGGCGCGCCATGTGTTTCTGCAAGGGCTTGGTGTAACGCTTGAGCAGGGGGCATTGCTGATCTCGCTGTTCGCCTACGAAAACCCGCAATTGGCCAGTTGGCTCGATGCCCTGGCCGCAGGCGCGCAACCGTGCCACCTGCTGGTGCCGCAAGGGCGCATTGTCGCTGGGTTGAGCCAGTGGCTTGGCGTGGCAGCACTGCCAGTGGGCAGTGTGCACAAGCGAGAGGCGCTGACCGTGCAGGTGCTGCCCTTTGTGAGCCAGGACGATTTCGACCGGCTGTTGTGGAGTTGCGATTTCAACGCGGTACGTGGCGAAGATTCGTTCGTGCGCGCACAGTGGGCCGGGCAGCCGATGCTGTGGCACATCTATGTGCAGGACGAAAACGCCCACTGGGAAAAACTCGAAGCGTTTCTCGCGCAATATCGACGCGGGCTGTCAGGCGATGCCGACGCCGCCTTGCTTGGCCTCTGGCGCGCCTGGAACATGGATTTCGACATGGGCCAGGCGTGGCAGGCAGCCCGTCAGCATTGGCCTGAACTGCAGCAGCATGCCCGGCTTTGGGCCGCGCGGCAGGCCGCTCAGCCGGACCTTGCCATGACGCTGGTACAGTTTTACCGAAATTCGCTATGATATGCGGCCTCGATTTTTATAAATCCATCCAGATTCGGATACTTCGTAATGAAAACTGGTAAAGAACTGAAACCCGGCACCGTGCTGCGCATCGACAACGACCCGTGGCTGGTTCAGAAAGCTGAGTTCACCAAATCGGGCCGTAACAGCGCGATCATGAAAACCAAGCTGAAGAACCTGCTGACCGGCTACAAGACCGAAACCGTATACGGTGCGGACGACAAGCTGGACGACGTGATCCTGGATCGCAAAGAAGCGACCCTGTCGTTCATCAGCGGTGACACGTACACCTTCATGGACACCACCGACTACACCATGTACGAGCTGAACGCCGAAGACATCGAGGCCGTTCTGCCGTTCATCGAAGAAGGTATGGAAGATATCTGCGAAGCCGTGTTCTTCGAAGATCGTCTGGTGTCGGTAGAGCTGCCGACCACCATCGTGCGTAAGGTTGCCTACACCGAAGGTTCGGCTCGTGGCGACACTTCGGGCAAAGTCATGAAGCCTGCCAAGCTGGCAAACGGTACTGAACTCAGCGTTGCTGACTTCATCGAAATCGACGACCTGATCGAGATCGATACCCGCGATGGCGGTTCGTACAAAGGCCGTGCCAAGAAGTAATTCTTCTTGCATGTGCACAAAAAACCCGGCCTCGGCCGGGTTTTTTGTGCCTGCGACTTAAACCGTCACATGCAGGCGCACATCCACGTTCCCACGGGTGGCGTTGGAGTAGGGGCAGACCTTGTGGGCTTTCTCCACCAGCTCTTCGGCATCAGCCTGGGCCAGGCCCGGCAGGTTGATGTGCAGGTCGATGTCCAGGCCGAAACCGCCCGGGATATGGCCGATGCCCACCTTGGCGGTGATCGAGGCGTCTGCCGGCAGGGCTTTCTTCTCTTGCCCGGCGACGAACTTCAGGGCGCCGATGAAACAGGCCGAGTAACCGGCGGCAAACATTTGCTCGGGGTTGGTGCCGTCACCGCCTGCGCCCCCTAGTTCCTTTGGCGTACTCAGGCTGACCACCAGCTTGCCGTCGCTGGATCTGGATTTGCCGTCGCGCCCACCGGTGGAGGTAGCTTCTGCGGTGTACAGCGCAGTGACCTTTTGCATCTTGAGCCTCGCTAATGTGCTGTGCGCTCCCGGTTGAAGGCGGGCGCTGGTTGGTGTGGGATTTAAATTAGCGCGCAATTAGTTAGCGCGCAAGATAAATCATCACCGCTCATCCGAACGGCCATCGCACAGCATAGCTGTCAGAGGTTTTTCTGCAGGCTTTCGCGCAGGTTCAGCAGCTCGGCCTGCAGGTGCTGCAGCTGTTCCAGGCTGCGGCCGCTGGCCTTGAGGATGCATTGCGGCACCTCTTTGGCTTGCTGTTGCAGGGCGCGGCCTTTGTCGGTGAGCTGCACCATGACCACCCGTTCGTCCTCGCGGCTACGGTTGCGCTGCAGCAGGCCCTCGCTTTCCAGGCGCTTGAGCAGTGGGGTGAGTGAGCCCGGGTCGGTCAGCAGGTGCTGGCTGATTTCGCCCACGGTAAGGCCGTCGCGCTCCCACAGCACGAGCATGGCCAAGTACTGCGGGTAGGTCAGGCCCAGCGCTTGCAACAGCGGTTTGTAGACTTTGGTCATCAGCAACGAGGTGGAGTGCAGGGCGAAGCAGACCTGGTTGTCCAGCAGCAGCTCGTCACAGGAGGCTTGGGTGTCGGCGTTCATGCAGGTCCTTGAAAGTAATCTAGGGGAAATTCTGGCACGCTGATCGTTAGTGCGCGCATCACTCGCGCAGTTCACTGCGCAAGGCCAGGTCCCAGGGTGGAATCGGGCTGAAGCGGCTCTTGAGAAATTCGAGCAGCAAACGGCTGCGAGAGTTCGTTTCATGTTCCAGGCGCAGTGCATAAATGCCGCTGGTCTCTGCTTTGGGCAGGCCGCCGTCGCAAAACAGCGGAATCAGCTCGCCACGCAGCAGGTATTCGCTGATCAGCCAGGTGGGTAAGTGGGCAACACCCAAGCCGGCGAGGGCGCCGAACAGCAAGGTTTCGGCATTGTTGGCGGCCATGCGCATGCGGGCAGGGCGGTACAGGCGGGTTTGCCCGGCCACGTTGAAGCGCCAGGCGAACGGCGGTGCCAGGCCGTCCCAGTCCAGGCCGTCGTGCCCGGGCAGTTCGCTGGGGCAGCTGGGCATGCCGCGGCTGGCCAGGTAGGCGGGGCTGGCGCAAGCGATGCGCACCATGTAGGCCAGCGGCGTGGCCACTAGCCGGGTATCGGCCAAGGGGCCAGCGCGCAGCACCAGGTCGACCTCGCCCAGGTGGCTGCCATGCAAGTCGACGAAGCTGTCGATCAGGCGCAGTTGCACATCCAGGCCTGGGTAGGCCACCAGGAAATCGGCGATGGCCGGGGCCAGGTGACGGCGGCCGAACGCAGCAGGGGCGTCGATGCGGATCAGGCCTTCGGGGGCGTTGCTCAGCGATACCGCCTCGGCCCGGGCCAGGCGCAGCTCCTCGATAATGCGCCTGGCCCGTTCGGCAAAGGCATTGCCTGAGGGCGTGGCGCGCACCGCGTGGGTACTGCGGGTGAACAGGCGGCTGCCGACGGCGAGTTCCAGGTTGTCGATGCGCCGGGCCACGGCGGACGGGGTCAGCGGATGACGGCGGGCGGCGGCGGAAAAACTGCCGGTCTCCAGCACATCGAGGAACAGGCTCAACTGATCGGTGAGGGTATCGGGGCTCATGGCTGCCTTGCTTTTGCGAAAAACGCATAGCCATTGTGCGCTGCTGTGCGTTTCCCTGCCAGCCTGCAATCGTTAGCATGCTCGCATTATGCAAACAGGCGGATGAGGCCCTGATGATCGAGTGGATGTTGTATATCGCGCTGGGCGCTGCCCTGGGCACCATGGGGGGCTTGTTCGGCATTGGCGGCGGGCTGATCGCGATTCCTGCGCTGGGCGTGCTGTTTGGCCTGGACCAGCAGTTGGCGCAGGGTACGGCGCTGGTGATGGTGGTGCCTAACGTGCTGCTGGCGTTATGGCGTTATCACCAGCGCAACCGCATCGAGCTGCGCCATGCCCTGCCGCTGTCGGCGTGCAGCTTCCTGTTCGCCTGGCTGGGGTCGGTCTGGGCCGTAGGGCTGGATGCGCAATCCATGCGCCTGGGCTTTGTCGGTTTTCTGGTGGCACTGGCGGTGTGGAACGTGGCGCGGATGTTCATGAAGGTGTCGCCGCCCAGTGCCGAGCTGCGTTATGCCTGGCCATGGCTGGGCGTGCTGGGCAGTTTTGCCGGCACCATGGGTGGCTTGTTCGGCGTGGGTGGGGCGGTGGTCGCCACGCCGATCCTGACCAGCGTGTTCGGCACTACCCAGGTGGTGGCGCAGGGGCTGTCGCTGGCGTTGGCCGCACCGAGTACCTTGGTGACGCTGGTGACGTATGGGGTGCACCACAGTGTTGATTGGGGGGTGGGGATTCCGTTGGCTGTCGGTGGGCTGCTTAGTATCAGCTGGGGGGTGAAGCTGGCCCATGCATTGCCGGAGAAAGTATTGCGGGCGATGTTCTGTGTATTCCTGGTGGTGTGTGCGGTGATGCTCGGGTTTGAGCTTTAAGCTACTTGAAGCCTTCGATGATGTAGCCGGCCATGCAGTCGGTAATCGGCGAAGGGTTCTGGGTACTGCGCACCAGCATCACATTGGCCACCGGCAACTGCGGTAGCCCGTCGCTTTCACCCAGAATGCGGATATTCCCGCCAATCAGGCTTTGCAGCTGCGCCGTCACCGCCAGCCCCGCGGTGACAATGGCAAAGATCGCCGCCAGGCTTGGGCTGGTATAGGCAATGCGGTAGTCGATGCCCTGTGCCTCCAGCGCGTTGCAGGTCCAGGCCCGGCAAAAACAGTCGGTATTGAAAAGCGCCACTGGCATTGGCCGCTGTTCTTGCGGGCAAAAACCTTCGGCGGCGGCCCACACCAGGCGCTCCTGGCGCAACAACTGGCCAATCTCGTTACCTGGCTCACGAGTGACAATGGTCAGGTCCAGGTCCTGGCGCAGCATCAGCTGTTTGGACGAATCGCAATGCACCTCTACCTGTACCAGCGGGTAGGCTTGGGCAAAACTCGACAGAATGGTCGGCAGAAAGCGCATGGCGTAGTCGTCGGGTGTACCGATGCGCACCAGCCCGACCATGTGCGGCATGCGCAGGGTGTTGAACACCTCGCCATGCAGCTTGAGGATGCGCCGGGCATAGCCCAGCAACACCTGGCCTTCGGCGGTCAGGCGTACCTGGCGGCCGTCGCGCTCGAACAGCTGGCGCTGCAGGATGTCCTCTTCCAGGCGTTTCATCTGCATGCTCACCGCCGACTGGGTGCGGTTGACCACTTCGCCGGCGCGGGTGAAGCCGCCTTGCTCGGCAATGGCGACGAAGGTACGCAGCACGTCCGCATCGAGGCTCTGGTACTGGGACATTGCATCAATCTCCGAGATGCATGGCATCAGAAACATTCGTTGGATTGATCTTAGGCGCAGCGCGAGACTGAGGCCATCCAACACGGAGGGCTTCACGATGAAAGGTCATGTCAGCACCATCCAGCAACCTGCCTTTTCCCTGAACCACCTGTGGCATGTGGTTCTGCAGAGGCTGGCACGCTGGCTGCAGCTTTACCGCCAGCGTCAGGAACTGGCCCGCCTTAGTGATGCGACTCTGCACGACCTGGGGTTGAGCCGGGCGGATATCCAGCAAGAGGCCGAGCGGCCTTTCTGGGATGATCCATTGCGTAAATAGGCTGAGTTTGTAGGTGGGCTTACCGGCCTATTCGCGGGCACGCCCGCGAATGCTTTAGCGCCGCACTTGTTTGAGGGTTTCGGCAATCAAAAACGCCAGTTCCAGCGACTGATCAGCATTCATCCGTGGATCACAGTGCGTGTGATAACGATCCGACAACGCATCCTCGGTAATCGGCCGCGCTCCGCCAATGCATTCGGTAACGTTCTGCCCGGTCATCTCGATATGAATGCCACCGGCATGGCTGCCTTCGGCCTGGTGCACCTGGAAGAACTGCTTCACCTCATCGAGAATCTGCGCAAAATCGCGGGTCTTGTAGCCGCTGCTGGCCTTGATGGTGTTGGCGTGCATCGGGTCCGAGCTCCACAGCACCTTGCGCCCCTCGCATTCGACGGTGCGGATCAGCCCCGGCAGGTGCTCGCCTACCTTGCTGGCGCCCATGCGTACGATCAGGTTCAGGCGCCCCGGGTCGTTAGCCGGGTTGAGGGTGTCGATCAGGCGGATCAGCTCTTCAGGGTTCATGCTCGGGCCGACCTTGACCCCGATCGGGTTGTGCACGCCGCGCAAGAACTCCACATGGGCGCCGTCCAGCTGGCGGGTGCGGTCGCCGATCCACAGCATGTGCGCCGAGCAGTCGTAATAGTCACCGGTCAGGCTGTCTTGGCGCACGAAGGCTTCTTCATAGTTCAGCAGCAGCGCTTCGTGGGCCGTGAAGAAGCTGGTTTCGCGAAGTTGCGGGGCGCTGTCCAGGCCGCAGGCACGCATGAATGCCAAGGTTTCGTCGATGCGGTTGGCCAGTTGGTGGTACTTGTCGGCCAGCGCCGAGTTGGCGATGAAGTCCAGGTTCCACTTGTGCACCTGATGCAGGTCGGCAAAGCCGCCCTGGGCGAAGGCGCGCAGCAGGTTGAGGCTGGCGGTGGACTGGTGATAGGCCTGCAGCAGGCGCTCCGGGTCGGGGATGCGGCTTTTGGCGTCGAAGCCGATGCCGTTGACGATGTCGCCGCGGTAGGCGGGCAGGGTGATGTCGCCAATGGTTTCATCGCCAGCGGAACGCGGCTTGGCAAACTGCCCGGCCATGCGGCCCACCTTGACCACCGGGCAGCCGGCGGCAAAGGTCATGACAATGGCCATCTGCAGCAGCACCTTGAAGGTGTCGCGGATTTTTGCCGCCGAGAACTCGGCGAAGCTCTCGGCGCAATCGCCCCCTTGCAGCAGGAAGGCGCGGCCTTCGGTGACCTCGGCAAACTGCCTGCGCAACTCGCGCGCCTCGCCTGCGAACACCAGTGGCGGGTAGCTGGCCAGGGTTTGCTCGACCTTCAGCAGGTGCGCGGCATCGGGGTAGGTCGGTTGCTGCTGGATCGGCAGGGCGCGCCAGCTGTCAGGGCTCCACGGATGGTTCATTTCGGGCTCGGTCTTGTAGGTTATAGGCTATAGGTCATGGTAACAGTTGGCGCCGCGCTTGTTGCATCAAGGGTGTTGGCGGACAATGCGCGTTTTTGCGCGGGTGGGTGGTGAGCATGACGGCGGAACGGGAAGAGCGGCTGCTGGCACGGGTAGAGGACGCCTTTGGCGTTATCAGCGTGTACGAGGTGGACGACTACCGCTTTCTGGAATTTGGCGATGCCATCGAGCAGAGCTGCGTGTTCACCGCCGACCCCAGCTGGCTGGAGTACGACTACACCCGGGCCATGCTGGTCGGGGCGCTGTGCCATGAACAGCCGGAGAGCGCGCTGTTTCTCGGCCTGGGTGCCGGCACGCTGACCCAGGCCTGCATGAAATTTTTGCCGCTGGAAGACATCGAGGCCATCGAGCTGCGCCCGGACGTACCGCGTTTGGCCATGGAGCACCTTGGCCTGGATGACGACCCCCGGTTGTACGTGCGCATCGGTGATGCGCTGGAGCTGCTGCCCACTGCAGAAAAAACCGACCTGTTGTTCGTCGACCTTTACACCGACCACGGGCCGGGCGTAGGGCACCTGGCGTGGAACTTCCTGGCGAACTGCCAGCAACAGCTGAACCCGGGCGGCTGGCTGGTGATCAACCAATGGGCCACCGACGACGGCAAGCCGCTGGGCGCGGCATTGCTGCGCGGGCTGTATCACCGTCATTACTGGGAGCTGCCGGTGAAAGAAGGCAATGTGATCTTGCTGGTGCCGGCTGACCTGGAGCAGGGGCTGGACCTGGAGGGGCTAAGGGCCCGGGCCACGGCGCTGGCGCCGCAGCTGGGCTACAGCCTTGAAGGGCTGATCCGCGAGATTCGGCCGGCTACTTGAACATCGTGGTGAGGCAGCTGGCCCTATCGCCGGCAAGCCAGCTCCCACAGGGATCTCTTCAGTTTTGAGATCAATGTAATCCAGCAGGTTTGCATTGGCCCTCAATCCAGTGGGTTCTCTGTGGGAGCTGGCTTGCCGGCGATAGGGCCGGTACTGGCAATACCCAATTATCGTTTCAGCTCCCGGTAATTGATGGCCCGATACTGGCGCTGGGGGGGAGAAAATATTCCTCACATACCCTCGCAATTTCAGATATAGTACGCGCCGGTCTTTTAGCGGACCTCAAAATCAGGTGGTGCAAATCCTCCGAGTCCAGCTTCGGCTGCACGTCCGCTAGGCGGACCTTCCCAAGTTTTCTTTTTCAATCGTTTTCGCAAATCCCCGCCGACAAAGCTGCCTGGGTGACCTTCCGGTCTTTCAAGGCATGTGCAGCTTTGCAGCATGGGTCTTTGCGGATGCACTTAGAGGCAGACCCATGACCCAGGAAACCGGCGGCTTCGCCGCTCTCGATCTTAATCCGAACATTGTTGCTGCTGTTGTGGCTACCGGCTACGAAGAGCCGTCCGCCATTCAGCAACAATCGATCCCGATCATCCTCGCCGGTCACGACATGATCGGCCAGGCGCAGACTGGCACCGGTAAAACCGCTGCCTTCGCCCTGCCGATCCTCAACAAGATCGATGTGAGCAAGCGCGAACCGCAAGCCCTGATCCTGGCGCCAACCCGTGAGTTGGCGCTGCAAGTTGCTACCGCTTTCGAAACCTACGCCAAGCAGATGCCAGGCGTAAACGTGGTTGCCGTATACGGTGGCGCCCCAATGGGCCCACAGCTGCGCGCTATCCGTAACGGCGCGCAAATCGTCGTGGCCACCCCGGGCCGTCTGTGCGACCACCTGCGTCGTGACGAAAAAGTCCTGTCGACCGTACAGTACCTGGTACTGGACGAAGCCGACGAGATGCTGAAGCTGGGCTTCATGGATGACCTCGAAGTGATCTTCGACGCAATCCCGGCTACCCGTCAGACCGTGCTGTTCTCCGCTACCCTGCCGTCGTCGATCCGTTCGATCGCCGAGCGTCACCTGCGTGAACCCAAGCACGTCAAGATCCAGACCAAGACCCAGACCGTTACCGCGATCGACCAGGCCCACCTGATGGTCCATGCCGACCAGAAGATCCCGGCTGTGCTGCGTCTGCTGGAAGTCGAAGAGTTCGACGCGCTGATCGCCTTCGTGCGTACCAAGCAAGCCACCCTGGACCTGGCCGCCGCGCTGGAAGCCAAAGGTTACAAGGCTGCCGCGCTGAACGGTGACATCGCCCAGAACCAGCGTGAGCGCGTGATCGACTCGCTCAAGGATGGCCGCCTGGACATCGTCGTCGCCACCGACGTCGCTGCCCGTGGTCTGGACGTACCGCGCATCACTCACGTGTTCAACGTTGACATGCCGTACGACCCGGAGTCCTACGTACACCGTATCGGCCGTACTGGCCGTGCTGGTCGCGAAGGCCGTGCACTGCTGCTGGTCACCCCGCGTGAGCGCCGCATGCTGCAGGTGATCGAGCGTGTTACCGGTCAAAAGGTAGCCGAAGCCCGTCTGCCGAATGCTCAGGCCGTGCTGGATGCCCGCATCAAGAAACTGACCTCGAGCCTGGCGCCGCTGGTAGCCGAAGCAGAAGCCACTCACGGTGACCTGTTCGACCGCCTGACCACCGACCTGGGTTGCAGCGCGCGTGCTCTGGCCTCGGCCTTGCTGCGCAAAGCCACCAATGGCCAGGCGCTGGACCTGGCTGCGGTAGAGCGTGAGCAGCCGCTGGTGCCGGGCGTTGGTGCCCCGCGTGGCGAGCGTACCGAGCGTGCTGAGCGTGGCGAGCGCCCAGACCGTGGTGACCGCGAGCGCCGTGCGCCGCTGCCACTGGCCGAAGGCCGTGTACGTTGCCGTACCGCCCTGGGTGCCCGTGACGGTATCGCTGCCAAGAACCTGCTGGGTGCGATCCTCAACGAGGGTGGCCTGGCGCGTGACGCCATCGGCCGTATCCAGGTGCGCGACAGCTTCAGCCTGGTCGAGCTGCCGGAAGACGGCCTCGAGAAGCTGCTGTCCAAGCTCAAGGACACCCGCGTGGCTGGCAAGCAGCTGAAGCTGCGTCGCTACCGCGAGGATTGATCCTGGCGCAATAAAAAATCCCCGGCCTTGGCTGGGGATTTTTTTTGCCTGTACCGGCCCTTTCGCGGGCTTGCCCGCTCCCACAGGTACCCCACAGATTTCAATGCCTGTGTAGGACCTGTGGGAGCGGGCAAGCCCGCGAAAGGGCCCTTCAGTCGAACCGATAAATGTCCATCCCCAGCGCCCCCAAGGTAAAGCCTTGGTGCACCACCCCAAACTTGCCCCCGGCCCCCGTTGCAAAGAACAACGGCAGCAGATGCTCATCACTGGGATGGTTACGCACCGCGAACGGCGCCTGCTGCCGGTAATCCAGCAACGCCGCCTGATCATCCGCCCGTAGCCGCTCCACCACCCAATCCCTGAACGCCAGCGCCCATGGCTCGATCACCTCCGGCCCGGCATGCCAGTCCAGCTCGCCCAGGTTGTGGGTAATACTTCCCGAACCGATCAGCAGCACACCCTCAGCGCGCAACCCCGCCAATGCCTGACCCACCTTCACCTGCAACGCCGGCCCCATGTGGCTGGGCAGTGAAACCTGCACCACCGCAATGCTCGCATCCGGATACATCAGCGACAACGGTACCCAAGCGCCGTGGTCGAACGGCCGCTGGGCGTCCAGCCGGGCTGGCAGCCCGGAAGCCTTCAACAACTCGCTGACCTGGCCTGCCAGGGAAGGCTCGCCCGGCGCCGGGTACTGCACCGCGTACAAAGCCGGTGGGAAACCGTAGAAGTCGTGCCAGGTCTCTGGCTGTGCGTTGCTGGTCACCAGCAGTTCACGGCTTTCCCAGTGCGCCGACACCACCACGATCGCCTTTGGGCGTGGCAGGCTGTTGGCCAGCCCGGCCAACGCTGGCCCGCTGGCACCGGGGTGCAGGGCGAGCATGGGGGAACCATGGGAGATGAACAGGCTAGGCAGCATGACAAGGTCCTGAAGGTTAAGATGCACTCATCTTCGATCAGAAACTGATCGATATCCATCGCAAGTTTTACGCGTTTTCTATCGGTTTACTCGATAAACAAGGAGCAACCATGGAGCCAGCGTTCTGGCACAAGCGGTGGGCCGACAATCAGATCGGTTTTCACCAGGGGCAGGTCAATCCATATCTACAGGCGCACTGGCCGGCACTGGGGCTGGCGCCGGGCAGCCGCGTGCTGGTGCCGCTGTGCGGCAAAAGCCTGGACTTGGTCTGGCTGGCAGGGCAGGGGTATCGCGTATTGGGTGTGGAGCTGTCGCGCCAGGCAGTGGAGAGCTTTTTCCGCGAACATGGGCTTGAGGCCGAAGTTTCGCAGCGGGGGGCTTTCGAGGTTTGGCGCGGTGGCGAGGTCGAGCTGTGGTGCGGCGATTTCTTTGCTTTGCGGGCAGAAGATATTGGCGACTGCGCGGGGCTTTATGACCGGGCGGCGCTGATTGCGCTTCCTGGGCCGATGCGTGCGGGTTATATGCAGCTGCTGTCGGCTTTGCTGCCTGCGAGGTGCCGGGGGCTGCTGGTGACTCTGGATTATGACCAGTCACTGCTGGCCGGGCCGCCGTTTTCGGTAGGGGATGAAGAGGTGAGAAAGGGGTTGGCGGGTTGGCAGCTCGATGAGCTGGAGGCAGTGGAGATGATTCAGGACAGCCCCAAGTTTGTGCAAGCCGGAGCTTCCAGCTTGGTGGAGCGGGTGTATCAGGTTAGCCGTTGACAGGGTACGGGAATACGAAAAAGGGCGACCGAAGTCGCCCTTTTTACTTGCTGGTCGGATCAACCGCGGCGGCGCAGGGCCTCGATGCGGTCTTCCAGCGGAGGGTGGCTCATCAGCAGCCCGGCCAGGCCGTGCTTGAGGCCGCCATTGATGCCGAAGGCCTTCATGGTGTCTGGCATGTGCACCGGCAGGCCTTGCTCTACACGCAGGCGCTGCAGGGCGCCGATCATGGCCGAGGTGCCGGCCAGTTGCGCTCCGGCTTCGTCGGCGCGGTATTCGCGGCGGCGCGAGAACCACATCACGATCATGCTGGCCAGGATGCCCAGAATCAGCTCGGCCACAATGGTTGCCACGTAGTAGGCAATGCCCTGGCCCTCTTCGTTCTTGAAGATGACCTTGTCGACGAAGTTGCCGATGATGCGTGCGAAGAACATCACGAAGGTGTTCACTACGCCCTGCACCAGCGCCAGGGTGACCATGTCGCCGTTGGCCACGTGACCGATTTCGTGGGCCAGCACCGCGCGCACTTCATCGGGCGAGAAACGCTCCAGCAGGCCTTGGGAAACTGCTACCAAGGCGTCGTTGCGGTTCCAGCCGGTGGCGAAGGCGTTGGCCTCGTACGCCGGGAAGATACCCACTTCGGGCATTTTGATGCCGGCTTCACGGGACAGCTCTTCGACCGTTTGCAACAGCCACTGCTCATGGCGGGTGCGTGGCTGGCTGATGATCTGGGTGCCGGTGGTCATCTTCGCCATCCACTTGGAGATGAACAGCGATACGAGGGAGCCGGCAAAACCGAACACGGCGCAGAACACCAGCAGGCTGCTGAGGTTCAGGTCGACCCCGTTGGCGGCCATGAACCCGTTGAAACCGAACAGGCTCAGGGTAATGCTTGCAACCAGCACCACCGCAAGGTTGGTGGCCACAAACAACAGAATGCGCATCATGGTTGTTACGTTCTCCTGACGGATGAATTGTCGCTTACTGCGGGGTATATAAGGGGCCTGTCGCGTCGATTCAATCGGGCGACTATTTCAAACTGTGTACGGCGGAGTATGGCAGAGGATGGCGCGGGGGCTGTGGGATAGAGCGTTGCAGGATGTAAGAAACAGCGTATGCCTTTAGATTTTTGGCGGCATTGAGATCGAGCGCCGCCCGCGCGGCGCTTCGCGGGGCAAGCCCGCTCCCACATTTGTTGCAACGTGGCCATGTCTGTGAGGCCATGGTTATCCGCTTTGTCGGCATGACTGAATTTCGAGGTGGGCATTAATGCCGCCTCACCTGTCTCAATACATGCACCAAGGCGGGCAAACATGGCCTCGCAAGTTCGGCACGTTGCAACAAATGTGGGAGCGGGCTTGCCCCGCGAAGCGCCGCGCGGGCGGCGCTCGATCTCCGCGCCACCACAAAAACGCCGTCGAACCCTACTGCGAATAACCCTTCAGGAAATTACCAATCCGCCCAATCGCCGCTTCCAGGTCATCCACCCGCGGCAAGGTCACCACGCGGAAGTGGTCCGGCCACGGCCAGTTGAACGCCGTACCCTGAACAATCAGCAGCTTTTCCGACAGCAGCAGATCGAGGGCGAATTTCTCGTCGTTGAGGATCGGGCACACCTTCGGGTCAATCCGCGGGAATGCATACAGCGCACCCATCGGCTTCACGCAGCTGACGCCCGGGATATCGTTGAGCAGCTCGTAGGTGCGGTTGCGCTGCTCCAGCAGGCGGCCTGGCGGCAGTACCAGGTCGTTGATGCTCTGGTAGCCGCCCAGCGCGGTCTGGATGGCATGCTGCGCCGGCACGTTGGCACACAGGCGCATGTTGGCCAGCATGTCGATGCCTTCGATGTAGCTCAGCGCGTGGTGCTTGGGCCCGGAGATGATCAGCCAGCCGGAACGGAAGCCCGCCACCCGGTACGACTTGGACAGGCCGTTGAAGGTCAGGCACAGCAGGTCGGGTGCCAGCGAGGCGGTGCTGATGTGCACGGCTTCGTCGTACAGGATCTTGTCGTAGATCTCATCGGAGAACACCACCAGGTTGTGCTGGCGGGCCAGTTCCAGCATGCCCAGCAGCAGCTCTTTGGAGTACACCGCGCCGGTCGGGTTGTTCGGGTTGATGATCACCAGGGCCTTGGTGTTCGGGGTGATCTTGGCCTTGATGTCTTCAAGGTCAGGGAACCAGTCGGCCTGCTCGTCGCACAGGTAGTGCACCGGTTTGCCGCCGGCCAGGCTCACGGCAGCGGTCCACAGCGGGTAATCGGGCGCCGGGATCAGCACTTCGTCGCCGTTGTTCAGCAGCGCCTGCATCGACATCACGATCAGCTCGGACACGCCGTTGCCAAGGTAGATGTCCTCGATGGTGACGCCTTCGATTTCCTTTTGCTGGCAATACTGCATCACCGCCTTGCGTGCGCTGAACAGGCCTTTGGAGTCGCTGTAGCCCTGTGCGGTGGGCAGGTTGCGGATCACATCCTGGAGGATTTCATCGGGCGCCTCGAAGCCAAACGGCGCCGGATTGCCGATGTTCAGCTTGAGGATGCGGTGGCCTTCCTCTTCCAGGCGCTTGGCGTGCTTGAGCACTGGGCCGCGAATGTCGTAGCAGACATTGGCGAGCTTGTTCGATTTGCTGAACTGCATGATGGGATCCCGATTGAGAAAACGCGCAACCCACGCCGAAAGGTTTGAAACGGCAGGAAGCGGGTGCCAGACTGAACGCCTGGCACACGAAGCCAACTAATATACGTGCCACCCGCGCCCCGGAAAAGACGGTGTGGGGTGAAATTCAGCCTGCCGAGGTCCCTACATGAAGAAGATCGAAAAAACCCTGGATGAATGGCGGTCGATGCTCGACCCCGAGCAGTACCAGGTATGCCGCCTCAAGGGCACCGAGCGGCCGTTCAGCGGCAAGTACAACAGCGAGCGCCGTGACGGCATCTACCACTGCATCTGCTGTAACCTGGCGCTGTTTGACGCACAGACCAAGTTCGATTCCGGCTGCGGCTGGCCAAGTTTCTACGCGCCGATCGAAGACAGCGCGATGATCGAGATCCGTGACACCACCCATGGCATGATCCGCACCGAGGTCACCTGTGCCCGTTGCGACGCGCACCTGGGCCACGTGTTCCCGGATGGCCCGCCACCGACCGGCCTGCGCTACTGCATCAACTCGGTGTGCATCGACTTGCGCCCGCGCGACTGACCGGAGCCCGAACATGGCTGGATTGATGCTGGACATCCCCTGCGTGACCCTGGGCGGCGAGCACAAGAAGCTCGGCGACTTCCCGGGCAAGGCGTTGCTGGTGGTCAATACCGCCAGCCAGTGCGGCTTTACCCCGCAGTACAAGGGCCTGGAGCAGCTGTGGCAGGCCTACCATGAGCGTGGCCTGGTGGTGCTGGGCTTCCCGTGCAACCAGTTCGGCAAGCAGGAACCGGGCGATGCGCGGGAGATTGCACAGTTTTGCGAGCGCAACTTTGGCGTGAGCTTTCCGCTGTTTCGCAAGGTCGACGTCAACGGCCCGGGCGCCCACCCGCTGTTCGTCGAGCTCAAACAGCGCGCACCGGGCATTCTGGGCAGCCAGAAAATCAAGTGGAACTTCACCAAGTTCCTGGTAGACCCGGCCAGCGGCCAGGTGACGCGTTATGCCCCTACCACCAAGCCGCAGGCCCTTGAAGCAGACATCGAGCGGCTGCTCAGCCGTTGAGCGGCACCCAGTGGTCGACCAGCGCCAGTAGCTCTTCGCGGCGAAACGGCTTGGCTAGGTAGTCGTTCATGCCCGCTGCCCGGCAGCGTTCGCGCTCTTCGGGCATGGCGTTGGCGGTGAGGGCGACGATTGGCAGGTCCGGCCAGCGGCCGCTCTGGCGGATGCGCCGGCTGGCTTCGTAGCCGTCCATCACTGGCATGTTGCAGTCCATCAACACCAGATCGAAGTCATCTTGTTCCAGCAACTCCAGGGCCTCGGCGCCCTGGGTGGCCAGTTGAACCTGGCAGCCGAGCTTGGCCAGCATGCCCTTGGCCACCAGCTGGTTCACCGGGTTGTCTTCCACCAGCAGAATCCGCGCACGGCCTGCCTCCACTTGAATGGCAGGGCTGGCCAGCGGGTGTTCGGGATCAAAACCTTGCAGGGTTCGGCGCAGTGTCTGGTACAGGGCGTTGCGCGCCAGCGGCCGGGCCAGTTGATGGAGCGGGGCGAGGGCGGCCGACTGCTCGCTGGGCAGGAAGTTACCGTAGGCGGTCACCAGCAAGATCGGTGTTTTCAGCGCCGCGCGCAGTGGGAACAGGTGGTCCACGTCGTCGGTGATCAGCAGGTCCATTGCAGTGGCGTCCAGTGTTGCGCTGCTGTCATGCCGCTGGTACGCCAGGCCCCATGCGGGCAGCAGGCTCTGTAACAGTTCGTTGAGCCCGCTGCCTGCTGCGCTCAGGGCAGCCACGCGCCCGTGCAGCGGCACGGGCGCAATGGCTTCGGTGTGCATGACCAGCGGCAGCTCGGCGCTGAAGCAGCTGCCAAAGCCGGCTTCGGAGCGAATGTGCAGATGGCCTTGCATGGCCTTGCACAGGTTGCGCGTCAGCGCCAGGCCAAGGCCGGTGCCGCCGTACTGGCGGGTAATGCCGGCGCCGGCTTGGGTGAACGGCTGGAAGATGCGCGCCTGGGCTTCTTCGGGGATACCGATGCCGGTGTCTCGCACCTCCAGGCGCACGCCGCCGACGATGCTTACCAGGCGTACATCGACACGGCCGAAGCGGGTGAACTTCAGCGCGTTGGACAGCAGGTTGCTGACGATCTGCCGTACCCGCGTGGGGTCACCGAGCACACTGCTGGGGAAGTTGCCAGCAATCAGGCAGGTCAGCTCCACGCTTTGCGCGGTGTTCTGCGACAGCAGGTTGGCGGTGTCTTCAACCATCGAGCCCATGTCGAACGCAATGCGTTCCAGCTCCAGCTGACCGGCATCGAACTTGGACAGGTCGAGGATATCGTTCAGTAATTCCACAAGCACTTTGCCCGAGTCGTGGGCAATTGCCAGTTGCTGGCGCTGCTCGCTGGGCAGCGGGCTGTCCAGCGCCAGGGCGATCATGCCGAGCATGCCGTTGAGCGGGGTGCGGATTTCGTGGCTCATGTTGGCCAGGAAGGCCGCACGCGCATGGGCCATGTCCAGCGCGCGGCGCCGGGCCTCCTCCAGTTCCTGGTTGGACAGGCTCAGGCTGCTGTTGCTGGCCTTCAGCTCGTTGGTGCGTGCCGAGACAATGTCTTCCAGTTCATTCAGGTATTGAGTAAGGCGGTTTTCCGCGGTGCGCCGCTGTTCGATCTCGGTGGCCATGCTGACGAACTGCTGGTTGGCGACCTTTACCAGCACGCCAATTTCGTCATGCTCGTGCCCATGTGGGCACTCCAGGCGGGTTTGCCGGGGCTTGCGCGGGTCGCTGCCGCTGAGGGCGCCGATTACCGTCACCAGCGGCTTGGTCAGCATCATGTAGAACAGCGCCAGCAGAATGCCGGTCAGTACCAGGCTGCGGGCAAAGCCATTGAGCAGGGTGATGCCGGCGCGGTCAAGGAAGCGGCTGCCGAAGGCGTAGGTGTCGACGTCCAGGTACAGGGTGCCGAGGTATTCTTCGGGCATGTGGGTCAGGTACAGGCGTTCCTTGAGCTGGCGCTGCTCACCGAACAGAAAGTCGCTGAGCGGGCGGTAGCGGTCCTGCAGCCGTGGGCGCTCGACATCGGCCAGCACGGTATCGTTGTTGTCGATCAGCCGCGCGCGGATGATCGCCGGCGATTGCAGCAGGCCGCGGGTCAGTTCCAGCGCCAGTTCCGAGTCGATGTTGTAGGCGATGCGCGAGGCCGGGTTGTGGCTGATTTGCAGCAAGGCGCGCACTTCACGGTTGATGGACGCGTCTTCGCTGGCATAATCGATGCCGATCTGGATGAGACTGAGCAATGTTCCCAGGATGAAGCCGACCAGGACTGTCAACCGGGCTTGCTTGTAGGACAGGCGATTGGTGAACTTGATATCCATGAGTCCCGAGCCGGTTTCACGTTCCTTGCGCTGCGCAAGCATAGCCGATCAACCCCGGCTACTGGTGGGTCTGTCTGTTCATTTCAGTTGATCGCCAAGCGGGGGCCGCTTTGCGCCCCTTCGCGGGCATGCCCGCTCCCACAGGTACAGCGTAGCCCCCGGCTGAACGCAATCCCTGTGGGAGCGGGCGCGCCCGCGAAGGGGCGCGCAGCGGCCCCAAAAAACTGAAATTTGTAGGAGTCGTCATGGACGCTCGCTTGATTGCTTTTCTCGACCGTGCCGAATCGGTACTGGCGCGCCTGGACCCTCTGTTGCCGGCGGTACGCCCAGACATCGACTGGGGCACCACCTTGGCCGCCCGCTGGCAGCGCGATGGCCGCAGCGGTTACTTGCTGCCGCTGGAAGTCAGCCTGGACATCCGCCTCAGCGACCTGATCGGTGTCGACCAGCAGCGTGACCAGCTGGGCCGCAATACCCACCAGTTCATCAACGGCCTGCCGGCCAACCACGCCCTGCTGTGGGGCTCACGCGGCACTGGCAAGTCGTCGCTGGTGCGTGCCTTGCTGGCGGAGCATGCCAGTGCCGGCCTGCGCCTGATCGAAATTGAGCGCGACCACCTGGCCGACTTGCCGCGCGTGGTCGAGCAGCTGCAGAAGCTGCCGCAACGCTTCATCCTGTTCTGCGACGACCTGTCGTTCGAAGCCGGGGAGGGCGACTACCGGGTGCTCAAGAGCGTGCTGGACGGTTCGCTGGAGCAGGCGCCGGACAACGTGCTGCTGTACGCCACCTCCAACCGTCGCCACCTGGTGCCGGAGAAAGAGAGCGACAACGAGAACTGGAAACGCGTGGACGGCGAGCTGCACCCTAGCGAAGCGGTAGAAGACAAGATCGCCTTGTCTGACCGCTTCGGCCTTTGGCTGTCGTTCTACCCGTTCACCCAGGACCACTTCCTGAATGTTGTCGAGCACTGGATCGGCCAGCTGGCACGCCCTGCGGGCCTGGCCTGGCAGCGTACAGAAGAACTCGACATCCTCGCCGTGCGCTGGGCCACCGGCCGCGGCAACCGTAATGGCCGTTGTGCCTATCAGTTCGCCCGCTACTGGGTCGGGCTGCAATTGCTGGAGCAAAAGTAAATGATCGACCTTAATGCCAGTGGCGCCGGACTCGACGGCTACAACCTGCTGGCAGCGCAAGTGCAGGCGCTGTTTGCCGACGAGCGTGACTTCATCGCCAATGCCGCGCAGTTTTCGGCGTTTCTGTATAGCCAGGTGGAGGACCTGAACTGGGCGGGGTTCTACCTCAACCGCAACGAACAGCTGGTGCTGGGCCCGTTCCAGGGCCAGGTGGCGTGCGTGCGCATTCCGTTCGGCAAGGGCGTGTGCGGGGCAGCGGCGGCAACGCGGCAGACCCAGCGGGTGGAGGACGTGCATGCGTTCCCGGGGCACATTGCCTGTGACAGTGCGTCCAACAGCGAGCTGGTGATCCCGCTGGTGAAGGAGGGCAGGCTGATTGGTGTGCTGGACCTGGATAGCCCGAAGGTCGGGCGGTTCAGCGAGGCGGACCAGGTGGGGCTGGAGCGGTTGGCGGCGGTCTTTCTGGAGCTGACTGACTGCTGATTGTTGTATTGCCTTCACTGGCCCTATCGCCGGCAAGCCAGCTCCCACAGATATTGCACAGGATTTCAGGTCTGTGGAGAACCTGTGGGAGCTGGCTTGCCGGCGATAGGGCCATCAAATCCACAACAAATTCCGGATCAGTCGTACATCACCTTCTTCTTCCAGGTCTCTTCCTCATCGGTCTTGAGCCCGTCGGTCAATTCGTTGTGCTCATCTTCCGCTGGCTCCATCTGGTCCAGCACCTGGGCGTTGGCCCGGGCCAGCAGCTTCTCCAGATACGTCAGCTGCTCTTCATACACTTTAGGCTCCGGCTGCTTGCGCAGGTACTGCACGCCCCGCTCGAACGCCAGGCGTGCCTGGCCCGGCTGGTTCTTCTGCAGGGCCTGCTGGCCGAGGTTGTTGAAGAACTCGATATGCAGCAACACCAGGATGTGGCGGATTTCCTTGACCCAGTGCTTGGCCTCGGCAGCAGGCAGGAAGCCTTCCTGGGCTGCGCGGGTGACCTGGTTGTGCATGGCTTCCAGCAAGAAGCGCACGTCCTTGGCCTTGACCTCGGTATGGATCGGGTTGGGCGGATTGTTCACCGGTAGCTTGTCGCCCAGGGCAATCAGCCCCTCCAGCTCGGCGATGCGTGCCTTGAGTTCGGCATTGTGCTTGTCCACCGCCAACTGGCGTTGATTAAGGTTCAGCTCCAGGCGGGTCAGCAACAGCTTGAGGGCCGGGGTCATGAACTGGCCGGGGAAGGTCTCGGTGATTTCGCCACAGCGGCGCAGGCGGTCGGCCAGCTCGATCCTCGTCCGGACGCGTTCGATCTTGCCGTTCTCGACCACATTGTTGAGGTAGCCGATAACGATCAGCAACGCGATGCCCGCCACGATAAGCAGGGTGATCAGAAGTGGTGTCACCGTTAATGCCTCATTGAAGAAGAATTACACCCATGAGTGTAGTGAGTTCGCCTGGGGACGAACAGCGGCACAGGATTGCTTCTTTCCATATCGGCACCCCGGCCCGCATCTGCACCCCAAGCGACCCGGAAGTCATTGATTTAAATAAATTTCTATAAAGGGGTTGACGCATGTTCGAAGCATCCATAGAATGCGCGCCACTTGCAGCGTAAAGCACACAGCGAAACGCGGCAGGGAGTGAAAGCAGGCAGTAATGCCAGCAGCGTGTCCCCTTCGTCTAGTGGCCTAGGACACCGCCCTTTCACGGCGGTAACAGGGGTTCGAGTCCCCTAGGGGACGCCATATTGCGGGAATAGCTCAGTTGGTAGAGCACGACCTTGCCAAGGTCGGGGTCGCGAGTTCGAGTCTCGTTTCCCGCTCCAAATTCTCCGGCAGCGCTTAACGGCGGGGCAGGAAATAGAAATCCAGTCTGGATCGTGAGGTTCAGGTGCTGGTGCACTGAAAAGTGTTGTGTGTCCCCTTCGTCTAGTGGCCTAGGACACCGCCCTTTCACGGCGGTAACAGGGGTTCGAGTCCCCTAGGGGACGCCATTTGCGGGAATAGCTCAGTTGGTAGAGCACGACCTTGCCAAGGTCGGGGTCGCGAGTTCGAGTCTCGTTTCCCGCTCCAGTTTAAATACTGTGGCGTTCGCACGGTGCAGTGGTGGTGAGGGTCTTCAAGGCGCTTCACGCCGATTAGCGGTAAAGCTTAAAATTGCGGGAATAGCTCAGTTGGTAGAGCACGACCTTGCCAAGGTCGGGGTCGCGAGTTCGAGTCTCGTTTCCCGCTCCAAACATGTAACGCAAAAAGGAACCCTCGGGTTCCTTTTTGCGTTTTTGTCGTAGTGCGGCGTTAAAAGCCCGGGCTTTCACCCGGGCTGTGTTCAGCGGTATTCGATGGTGAAGTTCAACGCACCCTTGGCCTCACCTGGAGTCACCGCAGGTGCGGTCTGGTAATAGCGGGCGCGTAGGTCAAACCGCATGGTGCCGGGGGTAACGGCAGCCATGTCGATGAACTCCTCCAGCTTCACCGGGGTATTGTCGCTGCGCAATACCTGGATGCCGATACCACTGGCAGATGATTCGGTGGTCGTCAGGCTGAACAGGCCAAGGTCACGGTCGATCGGCGCCGAACCGTCCGCGGCATCCAGGCGCATGAACGCACGGGCAACACTGCCCGCCGGGTCGTCCTCGCAATCGCTGAGGGTGATGAAGAAATCGACAGGGTTGGTTGTGCTGCCTTGTCCCGTGAACTCGGCGATATCGTGCTGGCCAAGCTGCACAGGGTTGGCGCTGACCGCATCGGCCTTGAGCGTGCACTGTGCCTGCATCACCTGGCCGCTCAGGGTCAGCCGAAGGGCGTCGCCCACATCGCTGATGTTTGCCCTGGCTACTTCCTGGCTGAACAGCTGTGGTCCCGCGGGAATTTTATCGGTCTTGATCAGCGCTATGTAGCCGAGGCGCTGGATGTTCGAGGTCAGGTTATTGGGGGCCATTCGCTCGTTTTGTTCGGCCACAAAGGGTAGGGCGCCGACGCCATCAAGTGCTTTGAAGTGGTTGTTGGCTGTGCCGTTCAGGAAACTGGAAAATTCCACATACAGGCCCACCCCGGGGATGCTGGTCTGCAGTACCTTCCCGTCGACATTGCGACCATCTACGGGCGGAAATGGACCACGGGCCAGGGCCAATGGCGTAGTCACGTTGGCAGTCAGTGTCCTGAGGCCGTCGCTGTCGCAGACCAACCGGGCCCCATCGGTCCCGGTCATGATCTGTAAGCCCCAAGAGGCAATCTTGCTACCGATGGGGGCATCCCTGGCCACCCATGCAGCGGCGCCGAGGTTGTGGTTGAACTGCATCGGCCCAGGGGTCGATTCCCATTTACACTCGTCAGCTGCCTGTACAGCGCCGGCCATCGACAACATGCCCAGGATCGCAGCGATGCTCAGGTTCAAGGATAGTTTGCTAGGCATTACGTGCTTCCTGTCAGGGTGTTGTGCAGCGCAGGGTTTGCATGCGATAGCCCTGGTCTTCCTGCATGGTCGAAGGGTTGATCGGCAACTGGCACTGTTGCCGGGCTTGCTCACCCCAGCTTGCCACCAGGGTCTGCGGGTGTGTGTCGGTAGCGACCAGTGCCTGGCCGGCCTGTCCCACTATCGCCAGATGTTCGCCTTGCTGAGAGCTGACGCGGGTACCGAAGGGTAAAGGGCTGCCGTCTGCGTGTTGCAACGTCAGGACCAAGCGGCTGACCTGGCGTGCCTTGAAGGCGGCCATTACCACTGCGCCGCGGCGCGGCACTACCTGAGTTGCACCGTTTTCCAGCTCTGTTTCCGGTCCCAGCTCGTCTGTTTGCAGCGCAACCTGGTTAATCCGGTAGGGGCGCATGTGGGGGGCCAGCAGGTATCCGCTGCCATCGGTCTTGGCGCCAGGCGCGTTGTCCACGCCAACGCCGGCAACGTCGGGCACATGTACCAGGGCATTGGTGTCGCTCAGGTAAGACCCGAGTACGATGCCGCCAGCGTGGGCCAGCACCGCCCCGCTGGCGTTTATAGACACGTTGCGGTAATTGCTGCCCTCGGTATAGCCGCCACCCAGGTTGACCTTTGGCGTCTGGTAGCCTGCCGAAATGGCTGCCGAGGTCTGCTTTTCTTCATCGCGGGCCAGCGAGGCCAGGTAGCTCAGGCGGTTGTCTTTGGAGCCACCACTGAGGCTGGCGCGTTCACTGAACCGGCCATTGCTTTCCTGGACATCGAAGCTGGCACTGGCGGATGAGCCCAGATCCAGCGGAATGGTGACGCCCAGGCCGACGATACGGTCGTTGCGCCCGTCGTTGTCCAGCGACTGTGAGGCATACAGGTTGAAGCTGACCCGGCGATATTGCGTATTGAACTGAAACTGGTACTGGCGCCGCTGCAGGCTGGTATTCCAGTAATCATCCTGGGAAAAGGTCAGGCTCAGCGAGTTGCTGCCGAAGTTCTGGTAGATCGAGCTCTCCAGACGGCTGCGGCGATTGCCCCGATAACTGCTGGAGTTGTTGCGCTGCTGAACGGCCTCCTCGAATTCGCGATAGCCTTCGGTGGAGTAGCGGTAGCCGGCAAAACGCAGGCTGGTGCCGGTCTGGAATGATTTGCCGTAACGCATGGAGTAACTTTGCCCTTGAACCTGGCCCTGTTCGCCAAGGTCTGTACGTGCCTGGGTGGCGTCGAGCGACACTGCGCCCAGCTCGCCGAAATCCCTGGCGGCACCCAGGGTGGCGGCATTGTAGTACTCGCTGCCCAGTAAACCGCCGTAAAGGGTGGTGCTCCAGGCGCCGCCGCGCGCTAGCGTGGCTTGCCACAGGGCAGGGTCGTCCAGGTCATCCGCGCCGTCGTAGCGGCCTGCGGCGATGTTGTAGCGCCAAACCCCTTCACGCAGCAGGTTGCTCAGCGTGGAGTATGGCTGGATGAACCGGCGCACCTGGCCATCGGCTTCGGTCAGGACCACCTCCAGGTCGCCGCTGCTGCCGCCCACACCCAGGTCGTTGATCTCATAAGGGCCGGGCGCCACATAGGTGGAGTAGATCGGGTAGCCATTTTGCAGCACCTCCAGCTTGGCCCGTGTTTGCGCCACGCCACGGATCACCGGGGCATAGTTCTGCATCACATCGGGCAGCATGTCCATGTCGGTGGCCAGTTGCACGCCCTTGAACGGCACGCTGCGAAACACATCACCGTTGGTGAAGGTTTCGCCGACGGTTGCCGTGCCCCATTTGCCTGGCAGGTCATGCTGGGCATAGGTGTTGATGTGGGTCCAGCTGCGTTCCTGCTGGCCGTCGTCGCGCCAGCTCTGGCTGCTGCGCAGGCGCCAGCCGGCAATGTTCAGCCCGCTGTTCAGGTACAGGTCCTGGCTGCTGCGGGTAGGGCCAGCATTGCCGCTGTAGTGTTGCGCCGAGGCTTGGTAGTTGACGAAGGCGGCGGTGATGCCGGCGTCCCAGCGCTCGGGGGCGACACTGCCGGCGACGTCACGGCGCAGGGCGATTTGCGGAATGGACAGCGCCAGTTGCAGCTTGCCGGCGTCCAGCTCGTATGCAGCATCGGGTACAGGTACCTATAGTCCGAACGAGGAGTCGACAGTGCCCGTCTGCGTGATCATCGCCGATGACGGTGACGAACGCACTGGCTATGCCATGGTGGAGTTCGTCCCGAGCCACGGTGTCGCCGTGGCGCACAAGCAAGGCTGGACCGAACTGGCCACGTTCGAGTTGGTGGTAATCGGCCATGACACCTGTTATGCCAATGGCTGGCAGCAGATTGAAGTTGAAGTGCGGGTGGAACCACAAGATGTCGGTGGGAATGGCGTTCCGGTTTCGGATGTAGAACTGGCCACGTTGCAGCTGATGGTGATGGGCTCGGACAATACGCTCCCATTCCTGCAGACGGACGAGCAGGGTATCAGCAAAGAGTCCGGGCTGCGCTGGGCTGTCAGCCGCTCCGCAAACGATGTCGATCCCCCGGCCACAGGTGATACTGCGGTGGCGGCATCGCTGCCGGTGCTGGGCGATAATGAAAGGCGAGTTCGCTTCTTCATCCACTCTCGAGAAGCAACTACGCTGGAAATCTATGCGGGTATTCAGAATGGCGATAGCCATCAGTGGGTGTATTCAAAAGAAAAGCCCACCGGCAAGGTCAAAGTGACGGCCAGGCCGGCGCTGAACTTTACCAGGGAGCAGTACGGGTTTGAGCGTGTACGACTCGAGGGTGAAAGTGACAAGTCACCTATCGCCGGCGATGACTTTATCTATGTCGATAATACGATGGACTACTGGCGCCTGAAACATGTTGTGGCGGGTGGGGTTGTGCGCAAGTTTATCAGTGCCTACCTACCGCCAGGTGCAAACAAGAGCCTGCTACGCTGGGCGTCGGAACAGGTGGAGGATCACTATTGCAGTTATACCGGCCTGCAATTCATTCCGCTTAAGGCATCGGAGTCCGAACATCAGAGACTGTTCATGGATGGGCTGCGTTATCGAATAGCCAAGCAGCGCAGCCACGTGTTGCCTGAACTCAATCAGACGCTAGGCGCGAAGGATGGCGAACTGATGATCAGCTTGCGTCGTACTGACGCCATCCAGTACTGGAATGATCGCGCGACCGGTGAGCCCTACTACAGCCACCTCAGAGTGCCCATCATAATCGAGCTAATTGATCAGCAGGGTCATCAGCATACGTTGCATTTCGATTTTGGCGTACCCGAGGACGAAGATGTAGAAGCGCAAGCACGTGATTGCCTGATCCTTACCCCCTGATGATATCAGCCCTCCCTTACGGAGGGCTTTTAATAAATTTATTCAAACCTGGAGGCCGCCATGGCTAGCCAAAATATACTGCACTCCAATGCATTCAATTTTCAGAGTTTTATCCAGAATAGTGTGGATCCCCGCACCGGGCAATATACGCTGGGCATCGCGTTGCCGGCCTTGGTCGGCAATGATCTGGCCGGCCCACAACTACCGTTGCGCCTGCGCTTCAATCCCATGAATGATGAAGATTCCGGCTTTGGCAAGGGCTGGAGCTTGTCCCTTACCCAGTATCTGCCCGGTACCCACATGCTGACATTGCACACTGGGGAAGTGTTCAAGGTGACCGGTAGCGGTGCGCAGCCGGAAATTCGAGAAAAGAAGCTCGATACGTTCCACTTTCATGATGACACCGTGCAGGGCAGTGATCGTTACCGCGTTGTGCACAAGTCTGGTTTGGTAGAAGTGCTGACCAGGCAAACCGGCAGTTATCCGGTTTACCTGGTGACCGAGGTCTATTCGCCATCCGGCCATAAAGTTTCGCTTGGCTACGGCCCAAGCACAGGCAATCTGGAGAGCATCAGCTACCGTGACAGTGATGACGTGCATTGCAAGCTGCTGGCACTGACCTACGCAACGGGTGGAGTGAACATTGACGTGCACCCCGATGCTGACCCAGGCCGGCCGGCTCGTGCTCGTTATACGCTGGAACTGTCCAACCGTGAACTGCACAAGGTCACCCTGTCGACCGCAGAGCTTGCCAACTGGCGCATTACCTACGCCTCGATAAAGGGCCTGACCTGCGTGACGAAACTGTATTCGCCATCCGGGGCGATGGAAACCATCGCTTATGAAGACGATGGCCATGTATTACCTGTCAACGGCGAGCGTGTGGCCATACCGCGGGTCACTACCCACACGCTGTATCCAGGTGCCGGGCAAAAGCCCGTCAAGACTACCTATACCTATCTTTATGTGGACCCAGAGACCAAGCAGTCCTTGGCCCACAATTTTGTCGGTTACAACAGTGGCATCACTTGGAGCAATGACGGCGAAGACAATCTGTTCAGGGCCCTATCCAGCTACAAGTACGCTTCGACCACGCACATCTGGGGCCTTGACCAAAAAGGTGAAGAGGTTGAGTTGCGCACTGTGGAGCAGGTGTACAACCGTTTTCACTTGATGGAGGCTGAAATTACTCGGCAGGCCGGGCACGTTCAGAGCGCGTTCACCGAGTACCATGGCGACGTAGCCGCACCGTGGGATGACCAACCGGATAATTTCCAGTTGCCCAAGGTTTCTACCCGGAAATGGGAACTGCTTGATGAGCCGGGAAAATCCCGTAGCGAAGAGACCACTACCGTATACAACACCCTGGGTAACCTCATCGAAGAAATCCAGCCAAACGGGCAGCGCGTCGTCAATGAATACTACGCAGCCGAAGGTGAGGTGGGCTGCCCACCCGACCCGGAGCTGTTCGAGCGCTCGCTCAAGTACAGTACCGTGATCCCGGCACCGCAGGGTAATGCACCAGCCCCTGAGTTAAGGACTGGCTACCGCTATCGGTCGCTCGCGACAGTGGGCGGCGAGGCTGAGACCTGGTTGGTGCAAGCGCAGATTTCACTGTGCGAGGTGATCGACGATCTCGAGCAGCCGCCTCTGCAGGTCACCCTCATCGAGCCCGTGGATGACGTAGCTGACTTGCTGCGCCATGGTCGCCCGCTGAAGCAGACCTTGGACATGAACGGTTACGTGACCACGCAAAGCTTCAGTTACGAGAAAGAGATGGTCGATGTAAAAGCGGTGGTTGACAGGGAAGTGGAGGGCGGCGAGAAAGAGGTTGTGGTCAGGACGGTGAAGGTCGGCAAGCAGGAGCAGGCTGTCCAGGAACCTGCGTTGGTGACCACGCAAACGATCACTGGCTATGACAATGGCCTCAGCGATGATGACACTGGCTTGCCCCGGAATACGGTCAAGGTCGTTACGCTCAAGCATTCGATCACGATTGGCGAGCCTCTGCTCAACCGTGACGACAACGATGTCGAGATTGCCTATACCTATGATTCGCTGAACCGTACGACCAGTGAGACAGTGTCGCCCAACCAGCCTGACTATACGGCCTCACGATTCTACGAGTACTACCTGGTAGGCAGTGAGGGCCAGCAGGCGTCGCAGACCTCCACCGATGTCAAGGGCGTCAGTACCACTGCTTTGGTCGATGGCCTGAGTCGTGTGGTGAGCGAGCTGCGCCATGATGCCGACGCCGGAGATAGCGGCACGCGCAGGTCATTCCGGCTGCGCTATGAGGCGAGCTACGATGAGCTCGGCCAGTTGTTGGAACAAACCGATTATGACTGGTTGGCCGACCAGCAAATGCCGCTGATAACCCAGTACCGCTACGACAATTGGGGCCAACGCTGCTGTGAGATCGGCCCGGACGGCGTGGCGCATTACGAGCAGACCGACCCGATCGGTACGTCTGAGTCGAGCAACTTGCCCATTCAGACGAGCTGGAGCGAGTCTGTGGATGGCAAGCTCACTCAAGGCAAGACAGTGACTTACCTGAACTTGTTCGAGCAACCGGACGTTGTGCAGCGTTTTGATCGCGATGATAAGGTGCTGAGTAAACATCAGTACTTCTTTGATGGCCTTGGTCGCACTGTTCAGGAAATCGATGCACGTAACGCCGAGACCAGAAACGCCTACGATGCTTTCGATCGCCTGGTGGATCACACACTGGCTGATAAAAAAAGCGTTGTGCATCGTGACTATGCACCACATAGCAGCGCAGACCTGCCGGTGAAGATAGCGGTGAATGGCGTGGTTCTGGGCGAGCAAGCGTTCGATGGGTTGGACCGCATGACCGCGTCCATCACAGGCGGCCGCAAACGTGTGATGTTCTACAAGGCCGGCCAGAACAAATCGTGGAAGGTGCGCACGCCAGCCAACAGGGAGATTGAGTACGACTACACGTTGCAGCTGACCGATCAACCTGAGCTTCGCCGCGTGCTGCCCCTGCCAGGGCAGACCCAAAAGGCTGCGGTCGAAGAGTACAGGTACGACCACAAGAACGCGCGCCTTACCTATTGTGGTGAGCCGGGCCAGGAACTGACCCGTGATTACTTCAGCACAGGCGAGCTCAAGCTGGAGACCCGAACGGTCGGCAGCGAATCCTGGAACATGACCTACGGTGCCAGCTTGCAGGGCCGTGCACTGACCTATGAAGACGTGCTCGGGCAGACGCAACATTATAAGTACGATACGGCGGGACGCCTGGAGAAAACCTGGTTGGGCGGGTTATCGACCACGTTCGGTTATGACGATCTTGGAAATCTCGGATTCTACAAGACCTGCGATGGCATCGAGGGAGAGGATGAGGCGTCGTGCGAGCGCTGGCTTCTTACCGAGCTTGAGTATGATGACCTCGGCAGGGAGAAACTGCGCCGCTTCACCTTCCCGGACAGTGTCCAGGAACTCTCTCAGGAATACAGTGCGCTGGACCAGCTCACGCTGCGCATTCTGACTGAGAACGGTGAGGAGTTGCGTGAGGAGAAGTACAGCTACGACCTGCGCGGTCGGCTTGAAGGTTACACCTGCAAAGGGCCTCAAGCACCGCAGGACCCCTGTGGTAAAACCATTCGCGAGCAGCAGTTCCTGTTTGACAGCATCGACAATATTACCTGGGTGTACACTGCGTTCGACGGCGCTGGGGGCAAGCCGGACAATAACGAGGCCACCTACCTGTTCGAAAACGAAGCTGACCCTGCGCAGTTGACTGGTATAGAAAACACCCATGCAGACTATCCGCTACCGGTAACGCTCAGGTATGACCCGGACGGCAACATGACTACCGACGAGCAGGGCAGGACGCTCGACTACGACCCATTGGGGCGACTGCAGAGCGTCGAACTGCTGGACGGTACGGTCGCAGGATACGGCTATGACTCATTGGACCGCCTGGCCAGTCAGGACAGTTGAAACGTTTACGGGCATTAAGAGGGCGCTTGCGCCCTCCTCTAGAACTGCTAGCCAGGGCCGCCCAGCGGCCCTTTTTGTTTTCCGCCCTAATCGGCGCTAATGAAAAAATGCTCCGAATCTTGCGAAACGGAGCATTCCCTGAAGCGTCAATGCAGCAGCGTTTATGGAATATCCACATTGAAGCCGATATCGGTATTGGCGTAGCCAGCGGTAACACTGGCAGACGTGGCCTTGTACGCGGCAGAGAACAGCATATCGGTGGGCTGGGTCTCATGCAGCGGGTAAGACCGGGACGGCACGGTGGGACTTATCGGGGTGCCCAGGTCATCCTTGATTATCAATGCCAGGCCCGTACTGCCACCGGGCGCCAGGGCGTACAGCGTACCTGCGGCACCTGCGCCGCCGTATTTGCCGGTGAAGGTTACGGTGGCGCTGGCACCGGGTATGAGTATGCAGCCGGCACCTGGGGTGAGGCGCAAACCGAAAGCCCGATTGGCCGCCTCGTCATCGGGTTGCTTGAACTGGGCAGCATTCACGTTGCCCATGAGTATTCGACTGACGACCTGACCGGTTGACGGGTCGAAGATCTCGATCGCGCAGGTGCCAGAATTGACGTTGCCAACGAAGTGAACCGAGCCGGTGGCGACCGTCGCGGCAAATGTGCTGGCGCTGGTCATGCCCAGTCCCAGTGCAAGAAGAATGTTTCTCATAAGCTGCTCCATGATCGTTCAGTCATGCAGGACGCCGATGTCACTCATGCCGAATGCTGGTGGCAACAACGCGAATCGGGCCCTATGCGGCCCGATCAGGTGTTGACTGTGCAACCAGCACCGCGGACCGTATTCAAGGGCGAAGTGACAGTGGCGTTTGCACCACGGGGGTGGCCACGCCGTAATCATTGATGGTGGTATAGGTCAGCTGCAGCCCGTTGGCCGACCTGAGCTGTTTCAGGTCGTAGGCCTGCTGTGCGAACGGCGTTGCCATGGCCTTGGCCTGGAGAGCTTCGGTCCTGCCGGCAGCAGTGACTTCCAGGCGGCCAAATGTGTAGTAATAGGGTGTCGGGTTATCCACCACCAATTGCACCCGCCCTGCATTTTGGCGCACAGACCACTGCAGCTCGCCAGCCCTGTCGGCAGGGCCCCCCTTGAGTTCACTAGGGCGGTAGAAGAGCTTGAGGCGGGTGCGCAACGCAATGTTGAGCACGTTCGCTTGCTCGGGGTTCGCCTCCGGTATTTCCTGCAAATTCAGGTAAAATAACGTTTCCCGGTCTTTGGGCAGCGTGTTTGGCAAGCGGCTGATCTGCACCATCTGTTGTTTGCCCGGGTCCAGCCGGAACAGCCCGGGTGAGGTGGCCAGCGGCACCGCTGTATCGGTATCGTCCTTGCTGGTGTTGATCCAGGTTTGCACCGCGTAGTGACGCGGGCTCGGGTTGGCGATAACCACGGAGGTGCTGCGCTTGTCGCTGTCGAACACGATGCGCGTGGTGCTGACGGTCAACGCGGCCTGTACGGATGACACGGTGGCTGCCAGGCAGGCACCCAAGGCAAGGCGGCGCAGGTGATTTTTCATCTGGCATTACCTATAGAAGGAAGGCAAGCGTTCGGGCGCAGGGTGTGCGCCCGAAGAGCGTCGCTCAAGGAACATCGACGACGAACTGCATGCTGGTATTGGCTGCGCCGGCGGTTACGACCCTGTCTGTCGACTTATAGGCAACGCTGAAGAGCATGGTGGTCGGGTTGGCGGCATCCAGCGGATAGGCCTTCGAGGTGGCGCCATGGGCGATCGGGGTGCCCGTGTCATCCTTGAGGACCAGGGCCAGGTTCTGTGCGCCGCCAGCTTCCAGGGCAAACAGGGTGCCGCCGTTGCCAGCACCACCAAAGGCGCCACTGAAGCTCACGCTGGCTGCGTCGCCAGGGTTGACGGTGCAACCATTACCTGGGGTGATGCGCATGCCAAAGGCGCGTGATGCGGCTTCATCGCCGCTAGCGTTGAACAGCGAAGCGTCGACATTACCCATGAGTACCCGATTGCCGCTCTCCGGGTTGCCGGTGACCGGGTCGATGATCTCGATCGGGCAGGTGCCCGAGTCAATTCTGCCATAGAAATGGATCGCGCCTGTGCCGACGGTTGCGGCTAATGTATTGGCGCTGGCGAGACCCAGTGCGAGACCTAGGGCGATAAGATTTTTTTTCATGACATCTCCAGATATTTACAGGCAAAGTATTTGCCTGATCAATGCTGCCGATTAACTGAAGGGGTGGCAGCGCCAGCAGATTAGAGCTGGTAGTCAGGCAGGTATGTAGGAAAAGTCTTAATCTTGCCTGATTTCGCTTGATGCTGGCGGTGTTCGCAGGCTTTGGTCAACTGTCAGTTCTGTCAGTTGCGAGTTGGTGATATGCCTGCTTTCATCGGCTACTCACAGCCAATCCTGCGGTACAACGGGTTAATGTTTCCGCGGCGGTTTGGCTGCTCCGTAGATTGCCGGTATGCAGGAAGACAGTATGAATACTGAAGGCGTTTCTGAAAGCAATACATCAATGGTCGCAAGTGCTTGGAGTACCCTCTCGCCGTTAAATGCACTTTGGGGAGCGCTTCGCGGCTCGTTGGAGTTCGTGGTTGTGACCACGCCGATCATGGAAAATTATTGGGAAAGCCATGTTACGCGTTTCGGAAAAGCGGAGCTTGTTCGCACAGGAGTCAGGTATACCGAGATATACTTGTCCCAAGGGGATGAGGCTGTCATACGCTTGCGGCGGCTGGGTGGAAGCGGGGCGAAACAAGTTGTCGCAGTTGGTGCGCCATCCCCGTTTGGCGACAGGTTGAGAGTGAGTGTAGATACTGATGCGAGCTGGCTAAAATACGATGCGACTGCCGATGGTGAACTCAGCATGCAATGGACGGGTGGGGCCTCTTATGCGTTCTATAGTCCAGCATCTTCAAGAACGCCTGCAGTAGTTCCTGATAAATTTGTCGCGCACTACGACCAGCTGAAGAAAGTGGCAATCACCCGGGTCCCTCCACCACAGACGGAGCTTCCGCAGCAAATTTACATCAATGTGGTCGTTCAAGAGGTTGAAGGCTGGCCGATAGTGTTTATTATCAAGACGCAACTTTCGATGAGCGCTCAGTCATCCGTGGCATCTCTTCAGGGCTGCACCTACACGCCGCAGACTAATGAGGTCCTCTCTGCAATTCCTGCGTCCGAGTTCTTCTCCGACTCGGCCGACGGCAAAGCACCTGCGGACTTGCAATGGCTTTCGGACCTGCTCGTCCCGCCTGGCTCGCTAACAGTGACGCAGGAAAAGAAGAGCGCAGGCAGCTGGCTGATCCAGTACGGACAGCGCAGTAGGGCCTTGGTTGGCGCCACGCAGGAAAGTGCTGTATCCGCTGCTTATCAGCTAACACCCGTTGCGCGAATTCTTGCAGCTGGGGGTAGTAAAGAGCTTGTCGAGTTCACGGGCACGCCTTTGCCGAATCCGACATGGGCCTTGAAAGGCGACGAGCGAGGTCAGCTTGAGAAAGAAAACAACAGGTATTTCTACGTGCCGCCCCTGTCGCCGCAACCGTCAGCCAAGTTCAATGATTCTGCCGACATGCTGATTTCACCCGCCTACAGGTCCGCTGTCGACGGGCTGCCTGTGGCAACAGATATCGTAGAGGCTACTGGAGCATCAGGCTCCGCTTCATCGGTATTCGTCACAACCTTCGTACCGCCAACGCACTTCATCAGATTTGCCAGGCACACCACGGGATTACAGCTTAGCTTGTGCTGGTTTACCAGGAACGGTGAGACCCAGGTGCCGGCTGCAAGCGTGAAGTGGCATAGACTGGCCGGTAATGGGGCGATTTCCGCTGAGGGCATTTTCACCCCTGCTTCATCCAGCCCTAGCCCAGTCACAGTCTTGATGGCGGAGGATGAACGAGACCAAACCGAATGGCGATATGGGGTGATCATCGTTCCCATGCCGATGTTTGATACCGTAGGCCTGCTAAGCCTGCTCGAGGACTGAGCACGCTGGCCTTTCACTTGCATTGCCCGAAGCCGGTGCGGGGTCAGTTTCTGTTGCGTTGATGTGCCTCACCGAGTTGCTGTTTTTCTTGGTTCCAGTCGAAAGATTCGCCCTGTTTTTCGGCATCGTAGCGGCGTTCTTCCAGTTGCTGATAGAGGTCGAGCTCTTCATCGGGCATATAGTGCAAGCAGTCGCCGCCAAAGAACCACAACAGGTCACGTGGCACCAGATGAGCAATCTGCGGGTAGCGCTGGATCACCTGGCACAACAGGTCCTGTCCCAGGTACTGGCTTTCCAGCGGGTCCTGCGGCAGCAGGGTCAACAGTTCGTCGAAGCGCTCCAGGAACAGGGCGTGGCTTTCCTCCGGTACCTGCTCGGCGTCACCCAGGGCCACCAGGATGGTGCGCAGGTGGTTCAGCAGTTGCAGGTGGTATTGCAGGTGGGGGGTGGCCATGGGGATGGTCCTCGAGGTGGATGAAACGGGCGCGGAGTATACGTCGGTAGGGAGGGGGCCGCAAAACGGCCCCCTTGATTCAGCGTACTTTGCCGTGCTCGGGCAGCAATTGCGCTTTGTTGAAGGCGTCCACATCAATCACGGTTCTGCGGGCTTTTTCGGCCTCGTGCAGCTTTAGACCTTCATCTGGCTGAAGCACACCGCTCTGCACGGCTGCATCAATTGCCGACTGCCCAGGTGTCGGCTGTACCTTGCCGCCTTTGATCGCCTGATGCAGCGCCTTGTGCAAGGGGGCTGCCTCCTCCAGCAGGTCACAGGCGCGTTGCAGTGCCGCCACTGGATCGCCCTCGGTTTGTGGCCTGAAGCAACCGGCAAGCAACTCCTCCAGCGCCGGATCGCCTTTGTTACGCCCGATCAGCGCCGCTACCTCGGCGTCCAGTTCATCACTGGGCCCGGTATGACGACGGCCGAAGGGGAACACCAGCACGCGCAGGGCGCAGCCGACAAAGCGGTTGGGGAAATTGTCCAGCAGCCGGTCGAGGGCTTTTTCCGCCTGGCCCAGGCTTTCTTCCATGGCCCAGCGCAGCAGAGGCTGCATGTGCTTCGGTGAGCCGAGGTCGTGGTAGCGCTTGAGTGCGGCGCTGGACAGGTACAGGTAGCTCAGGACGTCGCCCAGCCGCGCGCTCAGGCGTTCGCGACGTTTGAGCGCGCCGCCCAGTAGCATCATCGACAGGTCGGCCAGCAGAGCAAAGGCAGAGGCCTGGCGGTTGAGGGCGCGGAAGTAGCCTTGGCTCAAGGCATCACCCGGCACATTCTCCAGTCGGCCCAGCCCAAGGTTGAACACCAGTGTACTTGCCGCGTTACCGGCAGCGAACATGATGTGCTTCATCAGCAGGTCGTCGAATTCCTTCAGCGCCTGGTCGCGGTCTTCACGGCCAGCCAAGGCCATTTCCTTGAGCACGAATGGGTGGCAGCGGATGGCACCTTGGCCGAAGATCATCAGGTTGCGCGAGAGGATGTTGGCGCCTTCGACGGTGATGAAGATCGGCGCCCCTTGCCAGTTACGGCCCAGGTAGTTGTTCGGGCCCATGATGATGCCCTTGCCACCGTGCACGTCCATGGCATGCTGGATGCATTCGCGGCCACGCTCGGTAAGGTGGTACTTGAGAATCGCCGACAGTACCGAGGGTTTCTCGCCCAGGTCCACGGCCTTGGCGGTCAAGAGGCGGGCGCTGTCCATCAGCCAGGCATTGCCGCCGATGCGTGCCAGCGATTCCTGGATGCCTTCGAAGGCTGCCAGCGGCACGTTGAATTGTTCGCGGATGTTGGCGTACTGGCCGGTGACCAGGCTGGTGTATTTGGCGGCCCCTGTCCCTACGGCGGGCAGGGAGATCGAGCGGCCCACCGACAGGCAGTTCATCAGCATCATCCAGCCTTTGCCGAGCATGGCCTGGCCGCCTATCAGGAAGTCCAGGGGGACGAATACGTCCTTGCCACTGTTGGGGCCGTTCATGAAGGCAGCGCCCAGCGGCAGATGGCGCTTGCCGATGTCCACGCCGGGCGTGTCTGTGGGGATCAATGCCAGGCTGATGCCCAGCTCTTCCTCTTCACCCAGCAGGTGGTCAGGGTCGTATGCCTTGAACGCCAGGCCCAGCAGGGTGGCGACCGGGCCGAGGGTGATGTAGCGCTTTTCCCAGTTCAGGCGCAGGCCGATGACTTCTTCGCCATTCCATTGGCCTTTGCAAATGATGCCGGTGTCAGGCATGGCACCCGCGTCAGATCCGGCCAGCGGGCCGGTGAGGGCGAAGCAGGGGATTTCCTCGCCACGGGCGAGGCGTGGCAGGTAGTGGTTGCGTTGTTCGTCGGTGCCGTAATGCAGCAGTAATTCTGCCGGGCCGAGGGAGTTCGGCACCATCACGGTAGACGCCAGGTCGCCGCTGCGGGTGGCCAGTTTCATCGCCACCTGGGAGTGGGCATAGGCGGAGAAACCTTTACCGCCATAGTCCTTGGGGATGATCAGGGCAAAAAAACCGTTCGACTTGATATGCGCCCAGGCTTCGGGCGGCAGGTCGAGGTCCTGGCCGATCTGCCAGTCGCTGACCATCGCGCAGAGCGCTTCGGTGGGGCCGTCGATGAACGCCTGTTCTTCTTCGGTCAGTTTCGGTGCCGGGTAATCGAGCAGCACGCGCCAGTCAGGGCGGCCGCTGAACAGTTCGCCGTCCCACCACACGGTGCCAGCGTCGATGGCCTCCCGCTCGGTCTGCGACATGGGCGGCAAGGTACGCTGGAACCAGTCGAAGACTGGGGCGGAGAACACCTTGCGGCGCCAGTCCGGCAGCGCAACCAGGGCGGTTTTCAGCGCCAGCACGACCCAGATCAGTGCCAGCAGCCAGCCGGGGGCGCTGCTGAAAATGCTCATCAGCAGTACGTAGGCCGCCATGATGCCGAGAATCTGCAAGGGCGCCAGGCGCCGGTGCGTGAGGTAAGCCGCGCCGATCACCAGCACTATCAACCACAACAGCAACATAATCGGTCCTCCTTGGAACCAAGGGCTTGAGCCGTCCCGGATAGCTTAGACGCAACGCTGTGAACGGCAGGGTCAGAACAGTGACAGGGTGTGGCGGTGGGAGTTTCAGTGCATTGTTTTCCTGTGCCGGCCTCTTCGCGGGCGCGCCCGCTCCCACAGGATCACCACAGATTCTGGAAATGTGGTGATCCTGTGGGAGCGGGCGCGCCCGCGAAGAGGCCAGTACAGGCGATAAAACTCTGGAGTAGACTGTGCAACCTCCGCATTCATAAGGACGTTGCCATGCTGAAGATCTGGGGCCGCAAGAATTCGAGCAATGTGCGCAAGGCGCTGTGGGTCGCCCACGAGCTGGGCCTGGACTTCGAATCGATCGACGCCGGTGGCGCCTTCGGCGTGGTCAACGAGCCGCACTACCGCGCCCGCAACCCCAATGGCTTGGTACCGATGCTTGAAGACGGAGACCTGACCCTGTGGGAATCCAACACCATCGTCCGCTACCTGTGCGCCGAATACGGCACAGAGCAGGGCTGGTATCTGGAAGACCCGCGCCAGCGCGCACTGGCCGACAAGTGGATGGACTGGACCACGTCGTCGTTCGCCGCACCGTTCCGCCCGCTGTTCTGGGGCCTGCTGCGCACCCCGGAAGACCAGCGCGATTGGGTGGCAATCAATGCCGCGCACAAGCAATGCGCCCAGTTGCTGGCCATTGCCGACGAAATCCTGGCCAAACAGCCTTACCTTTCCGGTGACCAGATCGGCATGGGCGACATCCCACTGGGTAGCTTCGTCTATGCCTGGTTCGAAATGCCCATCGAGCGCCCGGCCATGTACCACCTGGAAGCCTGGTACGAGCGACTGAAACAGCGCCCGGCCTACCAGGCTGCGGTGATGACTGCGCTGACCTGATCGAACACCACGGCTACTTCGATAGTCATTATCAATACACATGACTGTACTTGTGCGGCCCAGCCTTGCACCATGGCCGCACTCACTGCGCCAGTGATCTGCCCTGGCGTGTCCTGACCTTTTCACTCGGTACGTGACCCGCTATGAGTTCTGCCCTGTCCATTCGACAGCTGACCAAAACCTACGGCAATGGCTTCCAGGCCCTCAAAGGGATCGATCTGGACGTTGCCGAAGGCGACTTCTTCGCCTTGCTCGGCCCCAATGGCGCCGGCAAGTCCACCACCATCGGTATCCTCTCTACCCTGGTAAACAAGACCAGCGGCACGGTCAACGTGTTTGGCCATGACCTGGACCGCGAGCCTTCGGCGCTCAAGCGCTGCCTGGGCGTGGTGCCGCAGGAGTTCAACTTCAACCAGTTCGAGAAAACCTTCGACATTGTCGTGACCCAGGCTGGCTACTACGGTATCCCGCCCAAGCTGGCCAAGGAGCGCGCCGAGCAGTACCTGACCCAACTGGGGTTGTGGGACAAGCGCGACGTGCCGTCGCGGTCGCTGTCCGGTGGCATGAAGCGTCGCCTGATGATTGCCCGCGCCCTGATTCACGAACCACGCCTGCTGATCCTCGACGAACCCACCGCCGGTGTGGACATCGAGCTGCGCCGCTCGATGTGGAGTTTCCTCACCGAGCTGAACCAGAAGGGCATCACCATCATCCTCACCACCCACTACCTGGAAGAGGCTGAGCAGCTGTGCCGTAACATCGGCATCATCGACCACGGCACCATTGTCGAGAACACCAGCATGCGTCAGCTGCTGGGCAAACTGCATGTAGAAACCTTCGTGCTCGACATCAAGCAGGACCTGGCCAGCGCGCCGGTGCTGCAAGGCTATCCGTGCCGGTTGCTCACCCCGCACACCCTTGAGGTGCAAGTGGAAAAGGACATCGGTATTACCGCGCTGTTCGGCCAGCTGGCGCTGCAGAACATTGAGGTGCAGAGCCTGCGCAACAAGACCAACCGACTCGAGGAGCTGTTCGTGTCCCTGGTGGAAAAAAACCTGTCGAAGGTGGCCGTATGAGTGTGGAACTGCGCACCAACTGGGTCGCCCTGAATACCATCGTCTACCGCGAAGTACGGCGCTTTCTGCGCATCTGGCCGCAGACCCTGCTGCCGCCGGCGATCACCATGGTGTTGTACTTCGTCATCTTCGGTAACCTGATCGGCCGGCAGATCGGCGACATGGGTGGCTTCACCTACATGCAGTACATCGTGCCGGGGCTGATCATGATGTCGGTGATCACCAACTCGTACGGCAACGTGGTGTCGAGCTTCTTCGGCAGCAAATTCCAGCGTTCCATCGAAGAGCTGATGGTGTCGCCGGTCTCGCCGCACACCATCCTTGTCGGTTATGTGCTGGGTGGCGTGCTGCGCGGTTTGGCGGTGGGGGTGATCGTGACCATCCTGTCGATGTTCTTCACAGACCTGCAGGTGCATCACCTGGGCGTGACCGTGGTCGTGGTGCTGCTGACGGCTACCATCTTCTCGCTGCTGGGCTTCGTCAACGCGGTATTTGCGCGCAACTTCGATGACATTTCGATCATCCCGACCTTCGTGCTGACACCGCTGACCTACCTGGGCGGGGTGTTCTACTCGATCAACCTGCTGCCGCCATTCTGGCAGACCGTGTCGCTGGCCAACCCGGTGCTGCACATGGTCAACTCGTTCCGCTACGGCATCCTAGGGGTGTCGGATATCAGCATTGGCACGGCGATTACCTTCATGCTGGTCGCCACTGCGGTGCTCTACACGCTGTGCGTCCGGCTGCTGGTCAGCGGCCGCGGCATGCGTGCATAAGCAACGGAGCTTGCGCCGGCGCCACTGCCGGCCGATCCACCAGCGCCAGTACAGCAGGGTGGTGAAGTAGGCGGCCACGCCCAACACCACCCCGCATACCACCGAGCCTAGCAAGAACGGCTGCCAGACTGTCGCCAGCTGGTCGGTGATCCATTCGAAGGTCAATTCGTCAGGCAGGGTGCGCGGTGGAACCTGCATCAGCCACGCCCCGGTCATGTAGGTGACGAAGAACACCGGCGGCATGGTCAGCGGGTTGGTCAGCCACACCAGGCTCACGGCAATCGGCAGGTTGCCACGTACCGGAATCGCCAGCGCCGCCGCCAGCAGCATCTGCATGGGGATGGGGATCAGTGCCGCGAACAGGCCCACGCCCATGGCCCGTGCCACCGAATGGCGGTTCAGATGCCAGAGGTTCGGGTCGTGCAGCAACTTGCCGAAAAAGCGTAAGGACTTGTGTTCCCGAATGCTGGTCGGGTCCGGCATGTAGCGTTTGAAAAGTCGGCGCGGCATGTAGGCTCCCGGAGCGTTGATCCGGGCAGTATGCCCTGATTCCCGTTCAGCCTCGTTTAGAGTTTGTGACAATTATTGAGCAAGGTTTGCCGGTAATTGGGCTATGCCTCAGAAGGTGTTTTTGCTTCTGGAGCTCTACCTCATGCGCACAGGGATGTTTGCGCTCGCACTTGGGCTGTTGTGCCTGGGTTTTCTCCCCACATTGCCATCGGTCGGATGGCTGCTACTGCTGGCGGGCTGCGCCGTCGGCAGCCTGTTTACCCGAGTGTGGCCGCTGGGCATTCTTCTGCTGGGTTTGTGCTGGGCGTGCTGGTCTGCACAAGGGGCGCTGGATGATCGCCTTGCTCCCGCACTTGATGGCCGCACGTTGTGGCTGGAGGGGCGGGTGGTCGGCTTGCCGGCCCGAACTGCACAAGGTGTGCGCTTCGAGTTGGAGGCAGCGCACTCGCGCCGCGCCGAGTTGCCACAACGCCTGCAACTGAGCTGGTTCGACGGGCCGCCGCTGCGGGCCGGTGAGCAGTGGCGGCTGGCCGTGACCTTGCAGCGGCCGGGCGGGCTGCTCAACCCGTATGGGCCAGACAGAGAGGCGCAGTTGCTGGCGCGTCGCATCGGCGCTACCGGTACGGTCAAGAGTGGGCAGTTGCTGGCACCTGTAGACGGTGGTTGGCGCGACACGCTGCGCCAGCGCCTGCTGGCGGTCGAGGCCAATGGCCGGCAGGCGGCGTTGGTAGCGCTCGTGCTTGGCGACGGCGCGGGCCTGGCTCGGGAGGACTGGCAGGTGTTACAGGCCACCGGCACGGTGCACCTGCTGGTGATTTCCGGGCAACACATCGGCCTGGTGGCCGGTTTGCTGTATGGCCTGGTAGCCGGGCTGGCGCGTTGGGGGCTGTGGCCCGCCCGGTTGCCGTGGCTGCCTTGGGCGTGTGGCCTGGCCATGGCGGCGGCGCTGGCCTATGGCTGGCTGGCTGGTGCGGGTGTGCCGGTGCAGCGCGCCTGCCTGATGCTGGCGGTGGTGCTGCTGTGGCGCCTGCGTTTTCGTCATCTTGGGGCTTTTCTACCGTTGCTGTTGGCGCTGGTTACCGTGTTGCTGGTCGAGCCGCTAGCGGCATTGCTCCCCGGCTTCTGGCTATCGTTTGGCGCCGTGGCCACGCTTATCTATTGTTTCAGTGCCCGCTTGGGTGGGTGGCGGCCCTGGCAAGCCTGGACGCGCGCGCAATGGGTGATTGCCATCGGTTTGCTGCCGGTGCTGCTGGCCGTGGGTTTGCCTGTGAGCCTGACTGCGCCGCTGGCCAACCTGGTGGCGGTGCCGTGGATCAGCCTGGCAGTGTTGCCGTTGGCACTGCTGGGTACCTTGCTGCTGCCGCTGGGTGGGGCAGGGGAGCTGTTGTTGTGGCTGGCAGGCGGGTTGTTGGATGTGCTGTTCCGCGGGCTGGCGCTGGTGGCTCAGCAACGGCCGGCGTGGGTGCCGGCGGCCTTGCCATTATGGGCATGGTTGCTGGTCTGCCTGGGCGCATTGCTGGTGCTGCTGCCCCGTGGCGTGCCGCTGCGAGGATTGGGTGGGGTGATGCTGCTGGCCCTTTGGGTCCCCCGGGAGACGGTGCCGTTCGGGCAGGTCGAGGTCTGGCAGCTGGATGTCGGCCAAGGCTTGGCGGTGCTGTTGCGCACACGGCATCACAACCTGCTGTACGACGCCGGGCCGGCCAGGGGCGAAAGCGACCTTGGTGAGCGGGTGGTGCTGCCGACCTTGCGTAAACTGGGCGTGGCTAGCCTGGATCTGCTGCTGGTCAGTCATGCCCATGCTGATCATGCCGGCGGTGCTGCGGCCATACAGCGTGGTTTGCCAATCGGTCGGGTGATCGGTGGCGAAGCACTGGACGATGTCGAGCTGCAACATTGTGCCAGCGGCGAGCAATGGGAATGGGATGGCGTGCGTTTTTCGCTGTGGCGCTGGGCGGGTGGTCGGAGCAGCAATGACCGCTCCTGTGTGCTGCTGGTCGAGGCGCAGGGTGAGCGGTTGCTGTTGGCGGGTGATATTGAAGCCGGGGCCGAACGGGCCTGGCTGGCGGCAAACGATTCCCCTCGCGTCGACTGGCTGCAGTCACCGCACCATGGCAGCCGCAGTTCGTCCACCGAGGCGTTCATTCGCGCCACGGCGCCGCGCGGGGTGCTGATCTCGCGTGGGCGCAACAATAGCTTCGGGCACCCGCATGCGCAGGTGGTCGAGCGCTATCGTCGGCATGGGGTGAAGATGCATGACACGGCTGTGGAGGGCGCACTGCGGTTGATGCTGGGCGGGCAGGGAGAGATTGAAAGTGTGCGCGGACAGCGGCGGTTCTGGCGTGATGTTGTGGGTGGCTGACCTGGCCCTTTCGCGGGCTCGCCCGCTCCCACAGGTATTGCACTGAACCTGAGGTCGGTGCAGTACCTGTGGGAGCGGGCGAGCCCGCGAAAGGGCCGGCGCAGGTTGCAGGCCAATTCCCTGACCTCCGGCAGATGAGCCCTGGGCGCGCCTATGGTAGAGTGGCGGCCTTTTTCCGAAGGGGCGTTTACTGTGTGGGAATTGGTCAAGTCCGGTGGCTGGATGATGCTGCCGATCATTCTGAGTTCCATCGCCGCCATGGCTATCGTCGTCGAGCGCCTGTGGACCCTGCGCGCCAGTCGCGTCACCCCGCCGCACCTGCTGGGCCAGGTCTGGATGTGGATCAAGGACAAGCAACTGACCAGTGACAAGCTCAAGGCCCTGCGCGCCGATTCGCCGCTGGGCGAAATCCTCGCCGCAGGCCTGGCCAACTCGCGTCACGGTCGCGAAATCATGAAAGAGTGCATCGAGGAAGCCGCCTCGCGCGTCATCCACGAACTGGAGCGCTACATCGGTACCCTCGGCACCATCGCTGCCATGGCCCCGCTACTGGGCCTGCTGGGTACCGTACTGGGCATGATCGACATCTTCAGTGCCTTCATGGGCTCGCAGATGACCACCAACGCTGCGGTGCTGGCCGGTGGTATTTCCAAGGCGCTGGTTACCACAGCAGCCGGCCTGATGGTCGGTATTCCGGCGGTGTTCTTCCACCGTTTCCTGCTGCGCCGCATCGATGAACTGGTGGTGGGGATGGAACAAGAGGCGATCAAGCTGGTGGAAGTGATCCAGGGCGACCGTGAAGTGGAAGTGGCCGGAGGCAAGGCGTGAAGTTCCGGCGCAATCGCCAGCGCGAGAACGTCGACATCAACCTGGCGTCGCTGATCGACGTGGTGTTCGTGCTGCTGCTGTTCTTCGTGGTCACCACCACCTTTACCCGCGAGACCCAGCTACGCGTCGAGCTGCCTGAAGCCGCCAGCGCGGGGCAGGCGCCGGCCGACGAGGGCAAGCTGGTGGAAATCACCATCAGCGCCGAAGGCGTGTATTCGGTGAACAACCATCTGTTGCCCAAGAGCGACCTGGCCACCTTGAGCGAGGCCATCGAGCGCGAGTCGGGCGGTGACAACAAGCTGCCGTTGGCCATCAGCGCTGACGGCAAGACCCCGCACCAGGCTGTGGTTACCGCAATGGATGCCGCCGGCAAGCTCGGCTTCAGCCAGCTGCGCATGACCACCGTCGAGGCGGCCCAGGGCACGCCTTGATGGGTTTCGCCGACCGTTTGCTTGCCGCCTGGTACGCCGGGCACCCGGCATTGGCACTGCTGCGCCCGCTGGAGGCGCTGTACCGCCGGGTGGTCACGCGTAAGCGGGCACGCTTTCTCAGTGGCGAAAGCGCCAGCTACCGGGCGCCGGTGCCGGTTATCGTGGTGGGCAACATCACGGTCGGCGGCACCGGCAAGACGCCGATGATCCTCTGGCTGATCGAACACTGCCGCCAACAAGGGCTGAAAGTGGGCGTGGTCAGCCGTGGCTATGGTGCCAAGCCGCCACAGCTGCCTTGGCGGGTGCAGGCTGACCAGCCGGCCGATCAGGCGGGCGATGAACCGCTGCTGATCGTGCAGCGTACCGGTGTGCCGCTGATGATCGATCCCGACCGCTCCCGCGCCGTGCAGGCGTTGCTGGCCAGCGAACCGCTCGACCTGATCCTGTGCGACGACGGCATGCAGCACTATCGCCTGGCCCGTGACCTGGAGCTGGTACTGATCGACGCCGCCCGCGGTCTGGGCAATGGCCGCTGCCTGCCGGCCGGCCCTTTGCGCGAGCCCGCCGAACGCCTGCAGGGCGCCGACGCGGTGCTGTTCAATGGTGCCAGTGCCGATCGCACCGATGGTTTTGGCTTCTGCCTGCAGCCGTCCGTGCTCGTCAACCTGCGCAGCGGCGAGCGTCGCGCCCTCGACCATTTTCCCGCAGGTCAGCGCCTGCACGCGGTGGCCGGTATCGGTAACCCGCAACGTTTCTTCAATACCCTGCTGGGGCTAAACTGGCAGCCGGTGCCGCATCCCTTCGCCGATCATGCACAGTTCAGCGCCCAGAGCCTGGCCTTCAACCCGCCGCTGCCGCTGGTGATGACCGAGAAGGACGCGGTGAAATGCCGGGCCTTCGCCGCTGACGACTGGTGGTACCTGGCCGTCGAGGCGCAGCCCACACCGGCTTTCAGTGCCTGGTTCGACAGCCAGTTGCAGCGCCTGCTGCACAAGCCCTGAGCCCGTTTTCAATTTCCGGCCACCCGGCCTAAAGGAAGCCTCCAATGGACACCAAACTGCTCGATATCCTGGCCTGCCCGATCACCAAGGGCCCGCTCAAGCTCAGCGCCGACAAGACCGAGCTGATCAGCAAGGGCGCCGGCCTGGCCTACCCGATCCGCGACGGTATTCCGGTCATGCTGGAAAGCGAAGCGCGCACCCTGACTGACGACGAGCGCCTGGACAAATGAGCCTGGACTTCACCGTGGTGATTCCGGCCCGGCTGCGCTCCACGCGTTTGCCCGGTAAGCCGTTGTTGCTGATCGCCGGTAAGCCGATGGTGCAGCATGTCTGGGAGCAGGCGCGCAAGAGCGGTGCCAGCCGTGTGGTCATTGCCACTGATGACGCCAGTATCCTTGAGGCCTGCCAGGCTTTCGGCGCCGAAGTGCTGATGACCCGCGCCGACCATGAATCGGGCACCGACCGCCTGGCCGAAGTGGCCGCGCATCTGGGCTTGCCGGCTGACGCCATCGTGGTCAACGTGCAGGGCGACGAGCCGCTGATCCCGCCAGTGATCATCGACCAGGTGGCGGCCAACCTGGCAGCGCATCCGGAAGCGGGTATCGCTACTTTGGCCGAGCCGATCGTCGAGCCGGAAACCGTGTTCAACCCCAACGCGGTCAAGGTGGTGAGCGACAAGAACGGCCTGGCCCTCACATTCAGCCGTGCGCCGCTGCCTTGGGCCCGCGATGCCTTTGCCAAGGACCGCGACGTGCTGCCGGAAGGCGTGCCGTATCGCCGCCACATCGGCATGTACGCCTACCGTGTTGGTTTTTTGCAGGACTTCGTTGGCTGGGGCCCATGCTGGCTTGAGCAAACCGAAGCGCTGGAGCAGTTGCGAGCCCTGTGGCACGGCGTGCGCATTCATGTCGAGGACGCCATCGAGGCGCCAGCCGTGGGCGTTGATACCCCTGAAGACCTTGAGCGCGTACGGCGCTTGCTGGAGGCTTGATGCGCGTCCTGTTCGTCTGCCTGGGCAATATCTGCCGCTCGCCCACCGCCGAAGGCGTGTTGCGCCATCAATTGCAGGCTGCGGGGCTGGCTGACCGGGTGCAGGTGGCGTCTGCCGGCACCGGCGACTGGCATGTCGGCAAGGCGCCCGACAGCCGTACCTGCAAGGCCGCGCTGGCACGTGGCTATGACCTTTCGCCGCAGCGTGCCCAGCAGGTCAAGGCGGCGCATTTTGCCGAGTACGACCTGATCCTGGCCATGGACGAGAGCAATCTGAGCGATCTGCGCGCCCTGCGCCCGCACAGCGCGGTGGGTGAACTCGACCTGTTCCTGCGCCGCTATGGCTCAGTGCTGGATGAAGTGCCTGACCCTTACTACGGCGGTGCCGACGGCTTCGAGCAGGTGCTCGACCTGGTTGAGGTGGCGTGCCAGGCACTGGTGTTGGAAATCAAGGGGCGGCTATGAGCGTGCAGTGGCAGGAGCAGGTATCGCTGAAGCCGTACAACACCTTCGGCATCGACGTGAAGGCGCGCTACTTCAGCCAGGCGCAGGATGACCAGCAGGTGCGTCAGGCGCTGAACCAGGCGCAGCAGCGCGGCCTGTCGGTATTGGTCATTGGTGGCGGCAGCAACTTGCTGCTGACCCGCGATATCTACGCGCTGGTGCTGCACATGGCCAGCCGTGGTCGGCGGGTGCTCAGCGACGAGGGTGAACACATCGTGGTCGAGGCCGAGGCCGGTGAGCCGTGGCACGCGTTTGTGCAGTGGACACTGGCGCAGGGCTATTGCGGGCTGGAAAACCTCAGCCTGATCCCCGGCACCGTGGGCGCCGCGCCGATGCAGAACGTGGGCGCCTACGGGGTGGAAATCAAGGACGTGTTTGCCGGCCTTACTGCCCTGGACCGCGAGACGGGCGAGCTGCATGACTTCGGTTTGGCAGAATGTGCCTTCGGTTATCGCGACAGCCTGTTCAAGCGTAACCCCGGGCGCTGGTTGATCCTGCGCGTGCGTTTTGCCTTGAGCCGCACCCTGCAGGCCCATCTGGACTATGGCCCGGTGCGTCAGCGCTTGGCGGAGCAGGGCGTGGCCGAACCGACTGCACAGGCGATCAGTGATGCTATTTGCAGTATTCGCCGCGAAAAGCTGCCTGACCCGGTTGAGCTCGGCAATGCCGGGAGCTTTTTCAAGAACCCGGTGGTGTCGGCTGAGCAGGTCGAGCGTATTCGTGCGCATTATCCGGCAGTGGTGGCTTATCCTCTGGCCGATGGCCAGGCGAAGCTGGCGGCGGGCTGGTTGATCGAACAGGCGGGCTGGAAGGGCCATCGCGACGGTGATGCGGGCGTGCATCGCTTGCAGTCACTGGTGCTGGTCAACTACGGCCAGGCGAGCGGGGCGCAGATGCATGCGCTGGCCCGGCAGATCCAGGCGGATATCCTGGAACGGTTCGGCGTGGTGCTGGAGATGGAGCCTAACCTTTACTGATTCATTGCCTGTGCCGGCCCCTTCGCGGCTAAAGCCGCGAAGAGGCCGGCGCAGGCCAAACACCCGGCCAAGAAAAAGCCCCGCCAGTTCGCACTGGCGGGGCTTTTTATTCAGCCTTAGCTATCAACCGTGATGAGGCTTGTGCTCATCGGCGGCTTCGAGGGCTGGTTCGTCGGAGGCTGCAGCAGCTTCCTGTGCAGCTTTGGCAGCAGCCTCGGCCTCGCGCTTGCGGCGGCGCACTTCACGCGGGTCGTTCGGCGCACGGCCGTTGGCCAGCATGACGGTGGCAGCTTCTACCTCTACCTGGGCTTCGACCGGGGCAGGCTCAACCACTACCGGTGCAGGCTCGGCCACCACTTCTGGCTGGGCTTCGACAACTGGGGCTGGCTGCTCCGCAACCGGGGCAACTTCGATCACGGCCGGAGCCTGTTCGGCTTCACCGCCCTCGACAGCAGGGGCTTGCACCGGGGCTTCAACAGCCACGGGTTCGGCAACCACGATCGGCTCGACAACCGGTGCCTCTTCGACAACAGGCTGCGGAGCAACCTCGACTACTGGCTCGGCAGTTGCCTCGACCACGGCCACAGGATCGCTGACCGGTAGTTCGACCACTGGGGCCACGACAGTTTCTTCAGCCTTGGCTATAGCTTCTGGCTGCTCGACCTTTTCAGCTTGCTCGGCGGGTTGGGCGACTTCGCTGTTGTCAGTCTCGGCAACAGTGGCGACTTCAGCGGTGGCGCGCTCGGCCTGCTGGTTGGCCTGGGCTTCGGCATCGCTGCTGATGTTGCTGCTGGCAACGGCGGCAGTCACAGCCAGGCCTGCGGCCAGTTCGGCACCCAGCTCGGTGGCCTGGTGCTGTTGCGGCTGCTCTTCGCTGCCTTCTTCCTCGTCGCCGCCGTCGATCAGCTCGCCATTGGCGTTGCGCTGGCGCTCACGACGGTTGCTGCGACGACGCTGGCCACGGGAGCGGCGGCGCGGGCGCTCGCCATCGGTGCCTTCCTGTTCGTCTTGCAGCAGCTCTTCGTTCGGCAGTTGATCTTCGGCCACTTCGGCAGCCTGCTCGGCCGCTTCTTCGGCTACACGTGGCTGGCGCTCTTCACGCGGTGGGCGCGGAGCGCGTTCTTCGCGAGGGGCGCGCTCTTCACGCGGAGCACGATCTTCGCGAGGTGCACGCTCTTCACGCGGAGCACGATCTTCACGAGGTGCGCGTTCTTCACGTGGAGCACGTTCTTCACGGGCTACACGCTCCTCACGTGGCTGGCGCTCTTCGCGTTCAGCTGGCGGGGTGGCATCCAGCGGCTCACGCAGTTCGCGCACGCGCTCTTCGCCACGGTTGCTGCGGCGGTCTTCGCGCGGCTGGCGTGGGGTGCGCTCTTCGCGCGGTGCACGTTCTTCGCGTGGGGCGCGTTCTTCACGTGGCGCACGCTCTTCGCGCGGTGCACGTTCCTCACGTGGTGCGCGCTCTTCGCGTGGAGCACGGTCCTCACGTGGCTGGCGTTCTTCGCGCGGCGCGCGCTCGGCGCGTTCTTCACGCGGCTTGCGCTCTTCGTCACGACGGCCGTTGCGGTTGCGGGTCTGCTGGCGGCCGTTGCGGCGCTCTTCGTTGCGCGAGCTGCGCTCGGCGGCCGGTTTCTCGGCGACAACCGGAGCAGCAGCAGGCTCGTCCTTGCCGGCGAACAGGCTGACCAGCGACTTCACCAGGCCTTTGAACAGGCTTGGCTCCGGGGCGCTCGGGGCAGGGGCGGCCGGGGCGGCAGGTTGTGGCTCTTCAGCAACCGGGACTGGCGCGTTGGTACGGGCCGGTGCGGTCTTGACTGCTGCTTCCTGGCGAACCAGGGTGCGAGTGGCGGCCTGCTGCGGTGCCTCTTCGGTTTCGGTGGTGGCGATCTCGTAGCTGGACAGGTTGTTCAGCACTTCCGGGTTGTCGTCGCGCAGGCGCTGGACTTCAAAGTGCGGTGTTTCCAGGTGGTCGTTCGGCAGGATGATGATGCGCGCACGGGTACGCAGTTCGATCTTGGTGATCGAGTTGCGTTTCTCGTTGAGCAGGAACGCGGCCACCGGGATCGGCACTTGTGCGCGGACTTCAGCGGTGCGGTCCTTCAGGGCTTCTTCTTCGATCAGGCGCAGGATGGCCAGCGACAGCGATTCGACGTCACGGATGATGCCGGTACCGGAGCAGCGTGGGCAGACGATGCCGCTGCTTTCGCCCAGCGATGGGCGCAGGCGCTGACGGGACATTTCCAGCAGGCCGAAGCGCGAGATGCGGCCAACCTGCACGCGGGCGCGGTCGGCTTCCAGGCATTCACGCACACGTTCTTCCACCGCGCGCTGGTTCTTCGCCGGGGTCATGTCGATGAAGTCGATGACGATCAGGCCGCCAATGTCACGCAGGCGCAGCTGGCGGGCGATTTCCTCGGCCGCTTCCAGGTTGGTCTGCAGGGCGGTCTCTTCGATGTCGCTGCCTTTGGTGGCACGCGCCGAGTTGATGTCGATGGACACCAGGGCTTCGGTCGGGTCGATCACGATCGAGCCGCCGGACGGCAGGTCGACCACGCGCTGGAAGGCCGTTTCGATCTGGCTTTCGATCTGGAAGCGGTTGAACAGCGGTACGCTGTCTTCGTACAGCTTCACTTTGCTGGCGTACTGCGGCATCACCTGACGGATGAACGTCAGGGCCTCTTCCTGGGCGTCGATGCTGTCGATCAGCACTTCACCGATGTCCTGGCGCAGGTAGTCGCGGATGGCGCGGATGATGACGTTGCTTTCCTGGTAGATCAGGAATGGCGCGGCGCGGTCCAGGGACGCTTCCTTGATGGCGGTCCACAGTTGCAGCAGGTAGTCGAGGTCCCACTGCATTTCTTCGCTGCTGCGGCCCAGGCCGGCAGTGCGCACGATCAGGCCCATGTCGCCCGGCACGGTCAGGCCGTTCAGGGCTTCGCGCAGCTCGTTGCGCTCTTCGCCTTCGATGCGGCGGGAGATGCCGCCGGCACGCGGGTTGTTGGGCATCAGTACCAGGTAGCGGCCGGCCAGGCTGATGAAGGTGGTGAGGGCGGCGCCTTTGTTGCCGCGCTCTTCCTTCTCGACCTGGACGATGACCTCTTGGCCTTCGCTGAGCACTTCCTTGATGTTCACCCGGCCTTCGGGGGCTTTCTTGAAGTATTCGCGGGAGATTTCTTTCAGCGGCAGGAAGCCGTGACGTTCGGAACCGAAGTCGACGAAGGCGGCTTCGAGGCTGGGTTCGATGCGGGTGATCTTGCCTTTGTAGATGTTGGCCTTTTTCTGCTCACGCGCGCCGGACTCGATGTCCAGATCGTACAGACGTTGGCCGTCCACCAGGGCTACACGCAACTCTTCGGGTTGAGTTGCGTTAATCAGCATTCTTTTCATGTTGTACCGTCGGTTTCCGGGCTGCCGGAAACGGCGTTCGGCACACACGACGTATCACGGTCGGTGCCAAGGTGCGCAAAGGGTGGCCGGGCCACCCCCGTGTCGAGCGACGTTCGGCACCAGCCGGTTGCCCAGCCTGCCGTTGTCGCGACGACGCGTCCTGTTTGCTGCGGTGCCAACAAGGCCCCGGTGGCTTCGAATGGAGATCGAATCAACCAAGCGGGCCTTGTGCACTCAGTCAGGAGGAGGAATCAACCTTCAGCCGTGGACGCCCGGGGGCATCTGTTCAGGACCTTATCCGCTCGCCAACCGTCAGTGGGCTGGTGGCCGGACGCGGTGCTACACGGTCCGAGGGCTGTGCATCTCCACCCTGCACGTATCCCTGATAATTCGGGTGCTGCCGCGCGCTGAATCCGCAACGGGTTGCATTTTTCGCCAGCGCTGGTTCGACGCTGACGCCATTCATGTCCAAGGCAGGTATTTCCGAAGCATTCGCCGTGCGTTGCGTGGAAGCGACTTGCGGGCAGAGGGGCTGCGAAAAGAATCGGGTAAGCAGGTGAGACACCGCGCTTGTCGTTTTTTTTCGGTCTTCTCTACACAGCGCTGGTGGCGATTCCAGGCAATTCGGTAAACTGGCGAAAACCCCGTAGGACGGCCTCGCGTCCTGGAGAATTGCGAAGGTCAGGGACCGGCAAAGAGCCTGGTGCCGCTGGCCTGCCGCTTTTGGCGGCGTTCGCGACTATAGCAGCAATGATTAAGTGCTTCAATTCCATAAAAAATTGTTATGATCCCGCCATGACGACCAATACCCCTCCGACTTCCGGCGTTCAGCTGATCGAAGTCGCGCCGGAGCTTGCCGGCCAACGCATCGATAATTTCCTCATCACGGCCCTCAAGGGCGTGCCCAGAACCTTGGTCTACCGCATCCTGCGCAAGGGTGAAGTGCGGGTGAACAAGGGGCGGGTGAAGCCGGAGTACAAGATCCAGGCCGGCGACATCGTGCGGGTACCGCCCGTCCGCCTGCCGGAGCGTGACGAGCCGGCACCGGTGGCCCAGGGCCTGCTGCAGCGCCTTGAGGCAGCCATTGTCTACGAAGACAAGGCGCTGATCGTGATGAACAAGCCGCCCGGCATTGCCGTGCATGGCGGCAGCGGCCTGAGCTTTGGCGTGATCGAGGCGCTGCGCCAGCTGCGCCCGGACGCCAAGGAACTGGAGCTGGTGCACCGCCTTGATCGTGACACCTCCGGCCTGCTGATGATCGCCAAGAAGCGCAGCATGCTGCGCCACCTGCATGCCGCCCTGCGCGGCGATGGTGTCGACAAGCGCTATATGGCGCTGGTGCGCGGCCACTGGCCGACCGCGAAGAAGCAAGTGAACGCCCCGTTGCTCAAGAGCAACCTGCGCTCCGGCGAGCGCATGGTCGAAGTGAATGACGAAGGCAAGGAGGCTCTGACTCTGTTCCGTGTGCTGCGCCGCTTTGGCGAGTTCGCCACCATTGTCGAAGCCCGTCCGATCACTGGTCGCACCCACCAGATCCGCGTGCACACCCTGCATGCCGGGCACATGATTGCCGGTGACAGCAAGTACGGTGACGAAGACTTCAGTCGCGAAATCCGCGAGCTCGGTGGCAAGCGCCTGTTTTTGCATGCCTACGCGTTGACCGTACCGCTGCCGGACGGCGGTGAGCTGAAACTCGAAGCGCCTGTGGATGAAGTCTGGGCGAAAACCATTGAACGTTTGAGTGCGTCCTGATCCATGAACAACGGCTATGAGCTACTGATCTTCGACTGGGACGGTACCCTGGCCGATTCTATCGGGCGTATTGTCGAGGCCATGAATGCTGCCGCCGAGCGCGCCGGCGAGGCGCAGAGCAGCGATGACGCGGTCAAGGGCATCATCGGTCTGGCTTTGGGTGAAGCGATCCATACCTTGTACCCGCACCTGGCGCCTGTACAGGTCGAAGGCTTCCGTCAGCACTATGCCGATATCTACATGGCGCTGGACCAGCAGCCTTCGCCGCTGTTCGAGGGTGTGGTCGAATCGCTGGATGCCTTCCGTGCCGAGGGTTACCGCCTGGCGGTGGCCACTGGCAAGGCTCGTCGCGGGCTGGATCGGGTGCTCAAGGCCAATGGCTGGGAGCAGTTCTTCGACATCACCCGCGCTGCCGACGAAACCCGTGGCAAGCCGCACCCGTTGATGCTTGAGGAAATCCTCGGTCATTGTGGCGTCGAACCGGGGCGTGCGCTGATGATCGGCGATTCGGCATTCGACCTGCAGATGGCCAGCAATGCCGGCATGCATTCGGTGGCGGTGGGCTATGGTGCCATGTCGCTGCAGGCGCTGGCCGAGTTTGGTCCGCAGGTGTGCATCGATCATTTTTCCCAGTTGCGCGAGTGGCTGGATGGTTCCGCAACTCCACTTCCAAGGTAGGTGAGCATGGCAGATGAATGGAAAGCCCCCGAGGCCGAGCCGGAGGAGCGCGAAGAGCGCAAAAGCTGGAAGCTGCTGGAAAAGACCTTGCTGGCCAGCGTGCAGGAGCAGCGCCGGTCGCGGCGCTGGGGGATCTTCTTCAAGCTGCTGACTTTCGTCTATCTGTTCGGTGTCCTGGCCTTGTTCTCGCCATTGATGAACATGGACAAGGCGGCATCGCGTGGTGCCAGTCATACCGCGCTGGTCGAGGTGCGGGGGGTGATTGCCGATCAGGAGGCCGCCAGTGCCGACAATATCGTCAAGAGCCTGCGCGAGGCGTTCAAGGACAGCAAGACCAAGGCTGTGGTGATGCGCATCAACAGTCCGGGCGGCAGTCCGGTGCAGGCGGGTTACGTGTATGACGAAATCCGCCGCCTGCGCGCTGAGTACCCGGCCATCAAGCTGTACGCGGTAATCACCGACCTTGGCGCATCTGGCGCCTATTACATCGCCAGTGCTGCAGACGAGATCTATGCCGACAAGGCCAGCTTGGTGGGCTCTATTGGTGTTACTGCGGCCGGCTACGGCTTTGTCGGTACCATGGAAAAGTTGGGCGTGGAGCGGCGTTCCTACACGTCGGGCGAGCACAAGGGCTTCCTTGACCCCTTCTCGCCGGAAAGGCCTGAAGAGAAGCAGTTCTGGCAGGGTGTGCTGGATACTACCCACAACCAGTTTATCGCCATGGTCAAGCAAGGGCGCGGCGATCGCCTGAAGGACAAGGAGCATCCGGAACTGTTCAGCGGCCTGGTGTGGTCGGGCGAGCAGGCCAAGGATCTGGGTTTGGTGGATGGGCTGGGCAGTGCCAGCTACGTGGCGCGTGAGATTGTTGGCGAGAAAGAGCTGGTGGACTTCACTGTGCAGGAATCGCCGTTTGATCGCTTCTCCAAGCGTGTGGGGGCCAGCGTGGCTGAGCACTTGGCGATGTGGATGGGGTTCCAGGGCCCGCAGTTGCGCTGATTTGGGCTGAAAATGCTGGGGGCGCTTTGCGCCCCTTTCGCGACGCAAGGCCGCTCCTTCAGGTGATCGCGATTCCTTGTAGGAGCGGCCTTGCGTCGCGATGGGCCGCAAAGCGGCCCCAAAAATCTCAAGGAATAACCACCCCTTCCTTGGTCAGCATATCCACCAGTCGAATCAATGGCAGCCCGATCAGGCTGGTCGCATCGCACCCATGTGTGCTCTGAAACAAGCTCACCCCTAATCCCTCCGCCTTGAAGCTGCCGGCGCAATCCAGCGGCTGCTCCGTCGTGACATAGCGCTCCACGCGCTCCCGGCTCAGCTCGCGCATCGTCACAGTAAACGGCACGCAATCAACCTGGCACTGCCCGGTCGCGCTGTTCAGCAGTGCCAGCCCGGTCAGAAAGCTCACCTGCTGCCCGCTGCACTCCAGTAGTTGCTCACAGGCCCGCTCGAAGGTATGGGGCTTGCCCAGCACCTGTTCACCCAACACTGCAACCTGGTCCGAGCCGATGATTAAATGCCCGGGGTGGCTGCCTGCCAGCGCCTCGGCCTTTTGCCTGGCCAGGCGGCGCACCAGCTCTACGGCGGGCTCGTCATCCAGGCGCTGCTCGTCTATGTCGGGGCTTGCCCAGGTGAAAGGCAGGCGCAGGCGTGCGAGTAGTTCACGGCGATAGGCAGAGCTGGAAGCCAGTAGCAACGGAAGCATGGTAGACTCCTGATTCGGTTGAACTAATTCTATCACGCACGATGCCGCCTAATTTCCTTTGACAGGGGCGAGGGGCATCCCTAGAATGCTGCGCCTATGTTGAATGACCCGATTCCACCTCACGTTGACCCGCGCAAATTAGCCGATCGTGGCGTAACCCTTAACGGTTCGCTGCAACTCGCTGATTTGGAAAGACTCTGCGACCCGCTTTCCGACAATGTCGGTACGGTGCAGGCGAAGTTCGATTTTGAACGAGATGAACAGCACCTGGTGGTTATCCACACCGAGCTGAACGTCGAGGTCAAGATGGTTTGCCAGCGTTGTCTTGAGCTGGTCACCCTGCCGATCTACAGCGAATGTACATACGCTGTGGTGAAGGAGGGTGCGAATACCCAGTCGTTGCCGAAAGGCTATGACGTGCTGGAACTGGGCGAAGATCCTTTGGATCTGCAGGCATTGGTCGAGGAAGAGCTTCTGCTCGCCTTGCCGATTGTGCCTGCTCATCATCCGGAAGAATGCCAGCAGCCGGCGGGCGCAGACGAGCCCGATTCGAGCCAGGACGAGGTATCGCGGTCCAACCCGTTCAGTGTTTTGGCGCAGTTAAAGCGTGACCCAAACGTTTAGGAGTTAATCAATTATGGCTGTTCAGCAGAACAAAAAATCCCGCTCTGCCCGTGACATGCGTCGTTCGCACGACGCCCTGTCGGAAAACGCGCTGTCGGTAGAAAAAACCACCGGTGAAATTCACCTGCGTCACCACGTTTCGCCAGAAGGCGTATACCGTGGTCGTAAAGTGATCGACAAGGGCGCTGACGAGTAATCCTTGTCCGCTCAGATCATCGCGATCGACGCAATGGGCGGGGACTTCGGTCCCCGCAGCATTGTCCAGGCTAGCATTGCCTGCCTTTCGGCTACCCCCTCGCTGCACCTGACCCTCGTCGGTCAACCCTCTCTCCTAGAAGATCTTGTCAGTGGCCTTGCGGCTGCGGATCGTGCGCGCCTGCAAATTGTCGCCGCCAGTGAGGTGATCGGCATGGACGAGCGGCCATCCCAGGCGTTGCGGGGCAAGCCGGACTCGTCGATGCGCATCGCCCTCGAACTGGTGCGTGACGGCAAGGCCCAGGCCTGCGTCAGTGCTGGCAATACCGGGGCGCTGATGGCGCTGTCACGCTTTGTGCTCAAGACCTTGCCGGGTATCGACCGGCCAGCCATGGTGGCGGCCATTCCGACCCAGGCGGGTTACTGTCAGCTGCTCGACCTGGGTGCCAATGTCGATTGCACGGCCGAGAACCTCTATCAGTTTGCGGTGATGGGCTCAGTGGCTGCCCAGGCCCTGGGTGTGCATCGGCCGCGTGTGGCATTGCTGAACATCGGCACCGAGGACATCAAGGGCAACCAGCAGGTCAAGCTGGCTGCGAGCCTGTTGCAGAATGCCCGTGGGCTCAACTATGTAGGCTTCGTCGAAGGCGACGGGCTGTACCGGGGCGAGGCTGATGTGGTGGTGTGCGACGGCTTTGTCGGCAATATCCTGCTCAAGTCCAGCGAAGGCTTGGCGACCATGATCGGCGCGCGCATCGAACAGTTGTTCAAGGGTGGCGTGTTGTCGCGGGCGGCCGGGGCGATGGCCATGCCATTGCTCAAGCGCCTGCAGGCCGACCTGGCACCGGCGCGACACAACGGTGCGAGCTTTCTGGGCTTGCAGGGAATCGTCATCAAGAGCCATGGCTCGGCGGGTGTGCAGGGGTTTCAGAGTGCCATCCAGCGGGCGCTGATCGAGATTCAGGAAAATTTGCCGCAGCGCCTGCATGGCCGCCTTGAAGACCTGTTGCCTTAGGTATTTCGCCGATGAAGTGCTTAAATGTGACCGGTTGGTCTGCGTTTCCATCCAAGTTTTCAGATTCCGCGTCTGGCCTCGGGCTCGGCGCACTCTATCCGACGACAAGATCATAAGGGCTTGTTAAATGTCTGCATCCCTCGCATTCGTCTTCCCCGGTCAAGGTTCCCAGTCGCTGGGTATGCTCAAAGAGCTCGGCGCCGAGCAGCCAGTGATCATCGAAACCTTCAAGGAGGCGTCCGCCGCGCTCGGCTACGACCTGTGGAAGCTGACCCAGGAAGGCCCGGAAGAGCAACTTAACCAGACCGACAAGACCCAGCCGGCCATCCTCACCGCGTCCATCGCGCTGTGGCGCCTGTGGCTGGCAGAGGGTGGTGCCACCCCAGCCTTCGTTTCCGGTCATAGCCTGGGCGAATACACTGCCCTGGTTGCTGCTGGCAGCATCAGCCTGAAAGACGCCGTTCGCCTGGTCGAGCGCCGTGGTCAGTTGATGCAGGAGGCCGTGCCGGCAGGTCACGGTGCCATGGCTGCAATCCTTGGTCTGGACGACGCCGTCGTCGTGGAGATCTGCGCTGAAGCGGCTGAAGACCAAGTGGTCAGTGCCGTCAACTTCAACTCGCCAGGCCAGGTAGTCATCGCCGGCAACAAGGCCGCGGTGGAGCGTGCCATGGAGCTGTGCAAGGCCAAAGGTGCCAAGCGCGCCTTGCCGCTGCCGGTCAGCGTACCGTCGCACTGTGCCCTGATGAAGCCGGCTGCCGAGCGTTTCGCCGATGAGGTCAATGCCATCGATTGGAAGGCCCCGCAGATTCCAGTGGTGCAGAACGTCAGTGCCGCTATCGTAGTCGACCTCGATACGCTGAAAAAAGACCTGCTGGCCCAGTTGTATCAGCCGGTACGCTGGGTCGAGTGCGTGCAGACCCTGGCTGCCAACGGCGCGGTCAATCTGGTCGAGTGCGGCCCGGGCAAGGTCCTGGCTGGCCTGAACAAGCGTTGCGCCGACGGCGTGACCACCTACAACCTCAATACCCCTGACGCCGTTGCCGCCACCCGCGCGGCACTGGCCTGATTTGGAGAAGCTTGCATGAGCCTGCAAGGTAAAGTTGCACTGGTCACCGGCGCCAGCCGTGGCATTGGCCAGGCCATCGCCCTTGAACTGGGCCGCCAGGGCGCGACCGTGATCGGCACCGCCACTTCGGCGTCCGGCGCCGAGCGCATTGCTGCCACCCTGAAAGAGCACAACATCACTGGCACCGGCATGGAGCTGAACGTGACCAGCGCCGAATCCGTTGAAGCGGTGCTGGGTGCCATCGCCGAGCAGTTTGGCGCCCCGGCCATCCTGGTCAACAACGCCGGCATCACCCGCGACAACCTCATGCTGCGCATGAAGGACGACGAGTGGTTCGATGTGATCGACACCAACCTGAACAGCCTCTACCGTCTGTCCAAGGGCGTGCTGCGTGGCATGACCAAGGCACGTTGGGGTCGTATCATCAGCATCGGCTCGGTCGTGGGTGCCATGGGCAACGCAGGCCAGGCCAACTACGCCGCCGCCAAGGCTGGCCTGGAAGGTTTCAGTCGCGCCCTGGCGCGTGAAGTGGGCTCGCGTGGCATCACCGTCAACTCGGTGACCCCGGGCTTCATCGACACCGACATGACCCGCGAGCTGCCAGAAGCGCAGCGTGAAGCGCTGCAAACCCAGATTCCGCTGGGTCGCCTGGGCCAGGCCGACGAAATCGCCAAGGTGGTTTCGTTCCTGGCGTCCGACGGCGCAGCCTACGTGACCGGCGCTACCGTGCCAGTCAACGGCGGGATGTACATGTAACACTGCAACTCAATGTGACGGATTTCGTAAAAAAAGAGTCATACTGCGAGCCTAAAATCCGTTATAAAGCTGCAACCAGATTCCAGGCAGTGGGCAGGGTGTCTGCCTGAAAGTGCGTTTAGCTTGAAAAGCGAACGTCTTTCTATAAAATTAGCCACCGGCCAGCTGCCTGACATATGTCCATTAGGAGTGAAAACTAGGTATGAGCACCATCGAAGAACGCGTCAAGAAAATCGTCGCCGAGCAACTGGGCGTCAAAGAAGAAGAAGTGACTAATACCAAGTCCTTCGTCGATGACCTGGGTGCCGATTCGCTTGACACCGTTGAGCTGGTGATGGCTCTGGAAGAGGAATTCGAGACCGAAATCCCTGACGAAGAAGCCGAGAAAATCACTACCGTTCAAGCCGCTATCGACTACGTCAACAGCCACAAGGCCTAAGACGCTGTAGTCGTCGCTTCTTGACGAGAAAAACCGCACTGCCTTTGCCGGCGTGCGGTTTTTTCTTTGCGAACGCGCTGCTTTCTGGCGAGCCGGCTTCGCTCACCGCGCACCTAGAGCCTGTTGCCATTCCATTCCTGCGCTTGAATGTAATCGCAAGAGACTCTGTTATTAGAAAAGGAGAGTACTGTGTCGCGTAGACGCGTCGTGGTCACCGGTATGGGTATGCTGTCGCCACTGGGTACCGATGTACCGAGCACCTGGCAGGGCATTCTGGCTGGCCGCAGTGGCATTGGTCCGATCGAACACACGGATCTGTCTGCCTACTCCACCCGTTTTGGCGGCTCGGTGAAAGGCTTCGAGGTCGAGCAATACCTGTCGGCCAAAGAGGCCCGCAAGCTCGATCTGTTCATTCAGTACGGCCTGGCGGCCGGTTTTCAGGCGGTGCGTAATGCCGGCCTGGAAGTCACCGACGCCAACCGCGAGCGCATTGGCGTGGCCATGGGTTCGGGAATCGGCGGTCTGACCAATATCGAAGAAACCAGCCGCACCCTGCACGACTCCGGACCGCGTCGCATTTCGCCGTTCTTCGTGCCGGGTTCGATCATCAACATGATCTCGGGCTTCCTGTCGATCCACCTGGGCCTGCAGGGGCCGAACTACGCCATCGCTACCGCTTGCACCACCGGCACCCATTGCATCGGCATGGCCGCACGCAATATTGCCTACGGTGAAGCCGACGTGATGATCGCGGGTGGCGCCGAGATGGCTGCCTGTGGCCTGGGCATGGGTGGTTTTGGTGCTTCGCGTGCGCTGTCCACCCGCAACGACGAGCCAAGCCGGGCCAGTCGCCCGTGGGACAAGGGCCGCGATGGCTTTGTATTGTCCGACGGCGCTGGTGCCTTGGTGCTCGAAGAGCTGGAGCACGCCAAGGCCCGTGGTGCGACCATCTATGCCGAGCTGGTTGGCTTTGGCATGAGCGGCGACGCCTACCACATGACTTCGCCACCAGACACCGGCGAAGGCGCTGCCCGCTGCATGGCCAACGCCTTGCGCGATGCCGGCATCCAGCCGGAAGAGGTCAGCTACATCAACGCCCACGGTACCTCGACCCCTGCGGGCGACGTGGCCGAAGTGGCCGCGATCAAGCGTGTGTTTGGTGAGCATGCCTACAAGGTGGCGGTCAGCTCGACCAAGTCGATGACCGGCCACCTGCTGGGCGCTGCAGGTGCGGTGGAGGCGATCTTCAGCGTGCTGGCGATCAACAGCCAGATGGCGCCGCCCACCATCAACCTGGATGAGCCGGACGAAGGTTGTGACCTCGACTTCGTCCCGCACCAGGCGCGAAGCATGCCAATCGATGTGGTGTTGTCCAACTCGTTCGGCTTTGGCGGCACCAACGGCTCGCTGGTGTTCCGCCGGTTCGCCGGTTGATGCACAGCTGGGTCGATGGCCAGCCTGCGGCTGCAGTCAACCTGCAGAACCGCGGCCTGGCCTACGGCGATGGCCTGTTTGAAACCATCGCCGTGCGCGGCGGCCGGCCCAGCTTGCTGGACGGCCACCTTGCACGCCTGGCCCTGGGTTGCCAGCGCCTGAAGATCAGTGCCGACCTGGTGCTGGTGCGCGACGAGCTGCTGCGCTATGCCAGCCAGCTCGGTGAAGGTGTAGCCAAACTCATCCTTACCCGTGGTGACAGCCAGCGCGGCTACGCACCGGTTGCCGATGCCGCGCCGCGGCGTATCCTGCAGGGCAGTCCGTTACCCAGCTATCCTGTCGGGCATGCCGAGCAGGGCGTGCGCTTGTTCCAGTGCCAGACCCGGCTTGCGGAACAACCGCTGCTGGCCGGCCTCAAACACCTCAACCGCCTGGAGCAGGTGCTGGCCCGTGCCGAATGGCAGGACAGTGACCATGCCGAAGGCCTGATGTGTGACGGGCAGGGCAGGGTGATCGAAGGGGTGTACAGCAATCTGTTTCTTGTGCGTGATGGCGTGCTGTTCACTGCTGACCTTGGCCGTTGTGGTGTGGCCGGGGTGATGCGTGCTGCATTGCTGGAACAGGCCGCGCTGCTTGGCATCCCGGTACAGGTCGGTGACCTGTCTTTCGACGCGCTGGAGCAGGCAGATGAGGTATTTGTCTGCAACAGTGTTTACGGCATCTGGCCCGTGCGTGGCGTAGGCGCGCTAAACTGGTCGCCGGGCCCGCTCACCCGTAAACTGCAGGCCGTTGCCCGTACGTTACTGGAAACCTGAATTCGTGAGACGTAAATTCCTGCTACTGCTGGAAATGGGCTTGATCCTGGCCGGGCTGGCGCTTGGCTGGTCGGCCTGGAAGGTCAACTCGGTCCTGGAGCAGCCCTTGCACGTCACGCAGGAACGCCTGCTCGACGTGCCCAATGGCACCAACCCCAACCGCATGTTCTATCGCATGGAACAGGAAGGGCTGCTCGACGACGCCGTCTGGTTGCGCTTGTACTGGCGCTTCAACATGGCTGGCACTGCCCTGCACACCGGCGAGTATCGCCTTACCCCGGGCATGACGGTCGAACAGCTGTTCGACGCCTGGCGCCGGGCTGACGTGGTGCAATACAACCTCACCCTGGTCGAAGGCTGGACCTTCCGCCAGGTGCGCTCGGCGGTGGCCAGGCATGAAAAGATCAAGCACACCCTGGACGCCCTGTCCGATTCCGAGGTGATGGACAAGCTCGGCCACACCGGCGTGTTCCCCGAAGGGCGATTTTTCCCGGACACCTACCGCTTTGTGCGGGGCATGAGCGATGTCGAGTTGCTGCAGCAGGCCTACATGCGCCTGGACGAAGTGCTGGCAAAAGAGTGGGCCGAGCGCACCACCGACCTGCCGTATCGCGACCCGTATCAGGCGCTGATCATGGCCTCGCTGGTGGAAAAGGAAACCGGTATACCCCAGGAACGTGGGCAAATTGCCGGCGTATTCGTGCGGCGCTTGCGCCTGGGCATGATGCTGCAGACCGACCCGACGGTTATCTACGGCATGGGTGAGCGCTACAACGGCAAGATTACCCGCGCCGACCTGCGCGAACCGACACCTTACAACACCTATACCATCACCGGGCTGCCGCCCACGCCGATTGCCATGGTTGGCCGCGAAGCGATTCACGCGGCGCTCAACCCGGTCGGTGGCACCAGCCTGTACTTCGTGGCCCGCGGCGATGGCAGCCATGTGTTCTCCGACGACCTCGACGACCATAATTCGGCGGTGCGCGAGTTCCAGATCAAGCGCCGTGCAGACTACCGCTCCAGCCCCGCGCCGCAGCAGGAGGCGCAGCCCGGAACTGACGACGCCCAGCCCCCGGTGCCTGCGGCCGACGAGCCGGCTGCGCAGCCAGCACCCGAAGCGCCACCTGTGCAGGACGCCCCTGCAGGCGGCGCGCAAGCGGCCGAACGGCCGACGCCTGACGAACAACATTAAGGACTGCCTGTGAGCGGCTTGTTTATTACGCTGGAAGGCCCCGAAGGCGCGGGCAAGAGTACCAATCGCGACTACCTGGCTGCGCGCTTGCGCGAGCAGGGCCTGGATGTCGTGCTGACCCGTGAGCCCGGCGGTACGCCGCTTGCCGAAAAGGTGCGTGAGCTGCTGCTGGCCCCCAGCGATGAAAGCATGGCGGCCGACACCGAGCTGTTGCTGGTGTTCGCTGCGCGCGCCCAACACCTTGCGCAGGTCATCTGCCCGGCGCTGGCTCGCGGGGCAGTCGTGCTATGTGACCGCTTCACCTGCCGCCTAATTTCTCTTCTGAGTGGACGTAAACCTAGTCGGTTTTACTATAGCCCTTCTCAAGAAATGAGCGTTTTTGCCTGAAGCCCCGTAAATCAAGGGGTTTCGGTATCTAGATGGTTGAAACGTATAGATACTATGCATCAAATGCTCGAAAAATGTAAACCCCCACCTCTAAAACTCCATCGCGCATCCGAACGTAAACCCATTTAGCCCTGAAACCACTGGTGGAGCAGCCTTTGCCGTGTTGTCGACACGGCCAGGCCCAGTGAATACGGCAGCTGCAGGGTTTACGTTTTTCAAAATTCCGCTGTTTCGAAGGCTTAGGAGACTGAGGTGAGGAGCATTAGCTGATGCTATTTGAGCACCTTGGCGAGGTGTCGCTGCACGGTAGATTTCGACACGCCCAGCTCCTGGGCAATCTCAGAGTTCGACATGCCGGTCGCCTTCAAAAGGGGAGCACGTTCGAGTGCTTGCTGAACGTCGGGGGTAGCAGGTCGGCCACTGCGTCGCGCAGGCAGCGTAGTGATGGCCTCGATAGCACCATCCTGTTTGAGGGCGTCGAGCTTGGACGAGATCCGCTTGAGTGCTGCCTCGACAGTTTCGCCAGATTGAGCAGAGTGGGCGAGCAGGAGTAGGAGAGCGGCATCGACCTCGAGCAAGGAGGCCACGTTCGAAAGCGTCTCCATCGTCACGTTAGTGTTGCCACGCTCGATGCGATTTCTCGCTCTCCGACCGATCACGGTCAGATCGTCTTGCGTCATTTTTCGGCTTTGTCGCAAGGCTCTGACAACCGCCGCAAGGGCCTCGCTTAGTGACATGTTCGCCATCCGTAAAAGGCAGGATGTAGCCACATTGCGCCGACCCATAACACGCCCTATAATGCCCATTACGAATTGAAGGTAACTCCTCCGTACCCGCAAAAATCTTGCGAGGAAGCTCTGCACCCAAAATTTAGCTGGGTTAAACATATGCAATAAATTGACAAAAGTTGGATGCGGAGAAGTTGGTGCACTGCATCCGGGCGGTGGCGTCACGTAACAGCCTGGCAGCTTTGGCAGAATGGCGCGTTGCATTCATCGCTTAGTGATTGCTTTCGACTACGGTTTGCGTGTGCGAGTAGATAAACGGAAGGATAGGAAATATGTTCGTAGCTCATGAATCTTGGAGTTCAAGCGCATCTGCGCTGTTAGGCGAAGGCCACACATGCATGAGGATTGTGGAGTGGCAAAGCTTATATCACCTGTATCAAATAGTCGTGAATGAAGTGCAAAACGGAAAAAAGGTTGTGCGTCAATATTTTCTAAGTGATGTAGATGAGCTGGAAAACGTTCTTGAAAATCAGAGTGATGATTTTGAAGTGGCGGAGGTTTTGTTGCAGAGTCCTGGCTGGATGAATGGTAGTGGGGGCTGGGCTCTGAATAAGGTTCTGAGTTTGATCGTCGGGCGCGGGGAAAGCGGAGGTAAAGTCATCATGCATAAAGTAGGTGAGGGTGTGGTTTACACTTCGCCCGCTGGGGGTAAGATTGATACGCTCGAAGAAGAGGGCTTCAAAGTCCTTCTCTAAGTTTTGGTTAATTCGGTTGTGGTGGCTTTGCTTGGTTAACCGCTAGCGTTAAACAGCAGGCACGCTGCGCACGCTCGCGTGAAATTGCGAAATAGGCGGTGCCGTGAACGGTGCGAGACGAGATGCCGGATTCGGTTGGGAGTGCGTCATGAGTAGCTCAGTTCGACCACGGTTGATTAGCCCAAGCGATGTCGTTTTGTTTCTAGACTTTGACGGCGTACTTCATCCCGATGCTGCATTCCGTACCAAGTACGGGATCGAGTTGCGGGCAGCCGGGGAGTTGATGATGCATGCAGAAGTGCTGCAGGGCATTTTGGATGACTTCCCAAGAGTTCGTATCTCCCTATCTACATCTTGGGTTCGAATGCTCGGCTATCAGAGAGCGCGTGCGGCCTTGCCTGAGGGGTTACGAAATCGAACGGTATCCGCGACTTGGCATTCCCGAATGCGCGCTACGGCGAGGGAAGGGTATGACCTTTTTACTCGATATGAGCAAATTTGCGGTGCTGTAGCACGCGCTGGAATTACTCGGTGGGTCGCGATAGATGACGACCCAGATTTCAGTTGGCCTGATGGCGATCCTCGGTTGGTTCGTTGTGATCCTAATCAAGGGTTGGGAAATCAGTCGACGCAAGAAGAACTGCGAGCAAAGCTGGCGAAGCTGTTAAGCTGAACTCAATCGCACCAAGTAGACATTTCCTCCCTGTACAGGTGCTCGCTATCCTGTGCGCAGGGCGGCGGACTCAATCATGCTTTTCGAGGTTCCTGATGATCAAGAAGCGAGCTCCCCTTTCGACGCGTCATACGTTTGATGATCCAGCGGTCACAATGCCGCGCACCGTATCAAAGGCGATGGAAGCGAGTTTCGGAATTCCGATCACGGCATACCTGTCTGCAGCTGTATTCGGTGCAGGCGAGCTGTACATTGAGGGGTTCGTGTTTAAAGACAACGGTAAACGCTTCGATGATGGAGACAGGATTCGTACCTCAATCCTCATGTCGTCTCACACAGTCGAGGGTTACCTTGTTGTGCAGACTCTTAGAAGTACCTATGTGATTTGTGATTGGGCAGGCGTCCATGCAACTGATCAAACAGGACTCAAGCATTGATCAAGCGAATGCCTGCGTGGGGCTGGCTAAGTGATAGGTTCAAGCCAGCCGGCTTTCAGCCGTAGAAGCGATAGGTCAAATTACAGATGCTGCTGCATCACAAAGTACAGAGAAGATTTCTCAGAAACTCCTGACGACGGTGAATGCTTCCGAGGATCTTGTAATCGCGCTCGCAGTCCTGGCTAAGGCTGCCCGCATCCACCGAACCTAGGATATAGCCCTCGATTTTGTTCCTTGCCTGTCGGAGGTCAGATTCCGTTGTGCTGTTGTGAACATCATCAACAAGGCGTTTCCACCGGCGAACTTGGCTTTGGCCAGCCAAATCGTTAGAAAAACTAGGAGCGTGGAGCAATGTTTCGTAGTAACTCAAGACTGCTGGCGTGTTCAAGCGAGATCTCCACGAGATAAACGTGGAGCGATTTTATCATGCGTACACTCAATCGCCTGTAACTGCTCCGGCAAGGGCTGGCTCCTCTTGATTGGAAGCTCAAATCTGAGGATTGCGCGGTGGAGTCTGGTTAAGTTGAGACCGAAACGATGGAGCATTTGCGGAGGTAGATAATGAAAGTCACGCAAGCGGGTGAGCTCGATACGGTCATCGACGTGTTGTGCGATGTCTGCGGGATGTCTACACGAAAAGGCGAAGGCGAGCTTCAGTACGGCAAGATGCACGCCTCATGGGGCAGGGGCTCAACACATTGCGGCGAAATGTACGAACTTCATCTGTGCGAAACCTGCTTCTTTTCTCAAGTGGCGGAAATGAAGCGGAAGCGGTGGCTTGCCGTGATGTTCGATGAAGAAGGTGATGCGATTTTAGGTGATGAGGGTTACGGTCGGGTCATAGGAGCTACTCGAGATGGTGATGGCAAGCGTAGCTAACGGCTAAGCCGATCCTCATTAGGTCAAATTATGACTTGGCAATAATTATCGCTGAGGAATAATTTCTTCTAATTTTGGGCAGTGGGGCAATCGCCGACGGCCAGGATGCTTGAGAGAACTAGTGCGTGACCTACGGCACGGCTGTTGTGAACCGAGCCCAGGTTTACCTTGTCTCGGCCCTGCGGGCTTCCATCCTCACGCCTGCGCGCTCTGCTTGCTAGGCCGCTTCTCGGAGTAAGCGACCCTCTGAGCCTGGTGCAGTGTGGTCGTTATGGAAGCCAAGCGCAGCCTGCTCGCAAAGCGCCGCCCGGCTAACCGAATCCTCAGATCAACTGGATCAGTTTCCAATGCGCTCACGCTCATCAATCTTTCCAATCGTGGCATGGAGGTCGGCGATTCCAAGATCGAGAAGCGAAGGTGATATTGGTCTTCATCCGATGTTATGAAAGCTTTGTGTCATCTTCTTAATAACGCGCAATAGTGGGGAGCCGAGCCCGAGGAGAGACTGTGAAAAACAACACAGTGGAACCCATCCCATGCGCCTGGCCTCTTCTCGCCCTCTGACGCGCAGCTACTGGCTGCAGAGTTTGGAGGAAAACCTACAACCCACTTCGTCCTTGCAGGGCGAATGCAATGCCGACGTCGCTATCGTGGGCGGCGGTTTCGTGGGCCTGTGGACGGCGCTCACTCTTAAAGAGCGAGATCCCAACCTCAACGTCGTGATTCTGGAGCAGGACATTTGTGGCGGTGGGGCTTCCGGGCGCAACGGTGGGTTCGTCATGTCCTGGTGGCCCAAGATTGGCTCGTTGCTGAGTTTCTGCACCAGAGAACAGGCACTGTTCTTGGCAAATGCTGCTGAGCACGCCATTACGGAATTGGGTGAGTTTTGTGAGCAGCATCAGATCGATGCGCACTACGCTCGTAAGGGCTGGCTCTGGACGGCGACCACACCATCTCACATCGACAGCTGGAACAGCACGCTTGAAACGTGTGCTCGTCTTGGGGTCGCTCCCTTTGAGCGACTGCCAGGGGAATCTGTCGCCCATATGGCTGGCTCCGGCGTGCACTTGGCCGGGGTTTTTGAGCGTAGCAATGCCACGGTTCAGCCAGGTGCATTGGTTCGTGGTATGCGAGCGGTTGCCATCCGGGCCGGCATTCGCATCTTCGAACAGACGCCTGTTGAGAGCATCGAGCCGGGCAGCACGGTATGCCTGAAGTCCACCAATGGCCACGTGAACGCTCGTTCTGTGGTGCTTGCCAGCAACGCTTGGGCCGCATCGATCCCTGAGCTGGCCAGGCTGATCGTCCCAGTGAACAGCTCCATCGTGGTGACTGAGCCAATTCCATTGAAGTTGGAGCAGTTGGGGTGGACAGGACAGCAGTCGATCACCGACTCGCAGTTGATGGTGGACTACTACCGCACTACCCGTGATGGCCGGATCGCCTTCGGCAAGGGTACAGGAGCTTTGGCTTACGGGTCGCGAATTGACCACACCTTCAGTCAGCACGAAGAAAGCATAGCGCTAACGGAAGCTGACTTCCGTCGCACCTATCCGAGCCTAGCGTCGACTCCGCTTACGAGTTCCTGGTCAGGGCCGATCGATCGTACTTACGACAGCCTGCCGGTATTCGGCACCTTAGGCGGCAACCAGAACATCCATTACGGCATCGGTTGGAGTGGCAACGGCGTGGGCCCCAGTCGACTCGGTGGCCGCATCCTGGCGAGCCTGGCGCTAGGGATAAAGGACGAATGGAGTACTTGCCCACTGGTGGGGCGGAATTGCAAGACCTTCCCACCAGAGCCATTCCGCTACTGGGGCGGCAGCCTCGTCAGAAACGCCGTAATTCGCAAAGAGCGCGCTGAGATGAGCGGCGCTCGACCCTCGACCATTGACCGAATGCTGGCAGGGCTTGCCCCCGCCGGACTTGAAGACAAAGCCTGACCATACAGGAGCCAAAGACATGACCCCAATAGTAAAACGCCTTGCTGCCGATGCTGCGTTCTCAGCGTGGAAACCGGTCGCCCAACCCGAGGGTGACGTGGTCTCCCGAACCCGTCATGCACTTGATGAAGCAGTTGAAGACCCAGGTTTTTCGCTGGGTGTTTGGGAGTGCACGCCGGGCGCGTGGCGACGTCAGGTTCTGCAGGCGGAGTACAGCTACTTCGTTAGCGGAAAAGGCGTTTTCACGCCTGATGAAGGCGAGGTCATTCGCTTCCAGGCGGGTGACGCCGTTTACTTCGCGCCGAACACAACCGGTGTCTGGGAAATTGAGGAAACCGTTACCAAACACTACTTCATCGTCGGCTGAATGGCCTTCGCACCTCCCATAATTTCAATAAGAAAGGTCGCTATATGAGCGTGTTCGATATCATCGAGAATTCGCCCGTTTCCAAATTTCACCGCAAGTTACTGCTGGCTTGCTGCGGTGGCCCATTCCTGGACGGTTACATCCTCAGTCTGATTGGCATTGCGCTTATCGGTTTCGCCCATGACATCCCAGCCTCGCCAGTCGAGACTGGTCTCATCGGTGCCGCTTCGTTGTTGGGCATTTTTTTCGGTGCCACGGTGTTCGGAGCCGTCACCGACCGGATCGGTCGGGAGACAATGTACGCGCTGGATTTGACGGTATTGATCGTCGCCTGCGGTCTGAGTGCTTTCGTGACGGACGTTTGGCAGCTGATCCTCTTGCGATTCGTAATCGGCTTGGCTGTCGGTGCTGATTATCCAATTGCTACCTCACTGCTCACAGAGTTCACCCCGTCCAAACGTCGTGGCTTCATGATCGGCCTCTCGGGGCTTGCTTGGTCGGTCGGCGCGATGACTGCATTCGTGGTGGGTTATCTGGTAGTCAAATTCAGCGGCGATCACTCGCTGTGGCGCTGGATGCTGTTCAGTGGCGCAGTGGTCGGTCTGATCGTGGTGATCATGCGCCGTGGTATTCCGGAGTCGCCTCGCTGGCTTGCCAGCAAGGGACGAGTGCGAGAGGCGGAGGAGGTCATTCGCCAGGTGTATGGTAAGACGGTGAAGATCACTCAACATGACATTGATGAGCTCAATGATGGTGGGCGCCCACGCTCCATGCTGGCAGACCTGAAAATGATTTCTTCAGGTGGATATCTGAAACGCACGATCATGTGTGGTGTGCTCTATTTTGCTCAGATTACACCTCAATATGTGCTCTACACCTTCGGCGGCATGATCTTGATGTCAGCTGGTATCAAGGGTGTGAATGCGTCGACCTTGGGCGAGCTGCTGATCGCTACGCTGTTCGCTGTCGGCGTGATACCAGCGCTGAAGCTCGTGGAAACCTGGGGGCGTCGCCCTATGGTGCTAGTCCCGTTTGCGCTGATGGCTGTACCGCTTTTCGCGCTGGGGCTGTGGGCGGATGCGCCGGCCTGGTTCATTATCGGCGCTTTTGCGTTCTACGCCTTTGTGTCGGGTGGCCCAAGCATTCTGGAGTGGATCTACCCTAATGAGCTGTTCCCAACTTCTGTTCGGGCCACTGCGGTCGGTGTGGCGGTTGGTTTCAGTCGTATCGGAGCAGCGGCAGGCACATACCTGACGCCGGTTGGTATCGAGTCCATTGGCCTGCAAGCGACACTGATGATCGGTGCTGCAGTTACGCTGCTGGCATTCTTCGTTTGCCTAGCCTGGGCACCGGAAACCAAAGGCCGATCGCTGCAACAATCTGCGTCGCTGAACATGGCAACCTGATTGAACTCCTCAAGTACAGTTCTGGCTCGACGCCCAGCAGGCGTCGCTGCTAGGGTGGGATCTGAGTCCAGCGGTGTTGTTGGCAGCCTGTCATCAACGCCGCTGGGCGTTTCTGCATCCTCAGCCTGGCAGAGCATTACCATGTCTTTCAGCATTCAGGACATCATCGATAACGTATCGCTGCGCACACGTTTGCTGACGGGCATGGAAGGCACTCAGCGAACCTTGCGCTGGGCCCATGTATGTGAGCTGGCTGACCCAAGCGAATGGTTGGGGGAGGGTGATCTGCTGATGACCACGGGGATGGGCATACCCCGGGAGGTTGAGCAGCAGAGCGCCTATGTGACGCGAATATCCGACGCTAAAGTGGCTGGCATGATGATCGGGGAGAACATGCAGGCGCCGGATGATATCTCCGGTCTTCTAGATCAGGCATCGCTTTTGGGTTTTCCGGTGTTGATCACCCATTACTCCGTGCCCTTTTCCGCCGTCACGAAAGCCATTCTCGATGCCAGGCAGCAAACCGAAGATCAGCGTCGTCGTGCAGTGGTGCGGCTCTACGAGAGCGCTCGGATCGGATTACGACATCTCGGTTTGAACGGATTGTTGCTGAGGCTCTCTGCCGATGTAACAGCGGAGCTCTATCTGTTCGATACGCGCAGCTTGTGCCCATGGCAAGAGGGGCTCGAGTTCTTGCCGACGCGGTGGCACGAGGTGCTCAGCTCACGCGCACGACTCACCTATGATCTGACGCGCTGTCATGACGGTGACAGTGAAGCATTGGTCATGGCTCTCCCCGCGCTGCCAGAATGCGCGATCCTCGCAACGGGCGGCCAGTTGCTCGACTATGGCATCCTCCATCATATCGCCTCGGTGCTGGCAATCGAGCTGGAGCGTGTTCAGGGTGAGCACGAGCGGATGTTGCGACTGGGCTCAGAGTTGCTAGATGATCTTCTGAACATGCGGCTTACCGAGCGAGCAGCAATGGATCGTCTGGAGCAATTGAGCTGTCCGCCTAGCTCCTCGCACCTGGTACTTGCCCGGTTGGATCACGCCGCTCCGAACAATTGGCAGATGGAGCTGAGCCGGCAGAGCATGAAAATGCTGGCCAGGCAGGCGGGAGATGAACTGGTCATCTTGGTGGCCGATCCGTCAGTTTGCGAGTCGCTGCAAGCGATGCTGGGATGTAGCTTGGGCGTTAGTGCTGTGTTGGGGGCCGGGCTTAGGGCGCCTGAGGCACTACGAGAGGCTCGCCTTGCACTTGCACACTCTACGGTAGCTCGCAAAATCGTCGATTACGCCAATGCGTTGGACGAAGCATTCTGGCTACCCAGTGATCTGGAGCAAGCCAACAGGATGTACCGTGGAGTCATTGGTGGTCTGGCGGATTACGATGCGCAGAACGGTAGCCAGCTCATCCATACATTGCGGGTTTTCCTGGAGCAAAATCGCTCTTGGCAAAAGTCCTCGCAGATGCTGAACGTGCACAAACAGACATTGATCTATCGTGTGCGTCGGATCGAAGAAATTACCGGTCGATCATTGGACGACACAGAAGGGGTGGTGGCGTTGTGGATAGCGTTGCGGTCAATGGACATCGCAGTCGATGTCCAAATCGGCGCCATGAGCGCTACCACCAGGCTACAGCCCTGAAGCCAATTCGACTCGGAGGTGCAGGCGTCCTAGGGTCTAATGGCTCGTTTGTACACCGATTTCGATCTGCTCTTTGACCATGCGAACGCCGATCGGAGCTGCTTGGCTAAGGGTAGCCTAACGGCCTCGGCCGATTGCTTGCAGTTATTCAGACCAGCAATAACGTCGCAAGGACAACGCCGATGACGAGATGCTCGTAAAACCTACCAGTCATCTTTGAACCAGTGGTGGTGGCAGCGATGTTGGCTGCACCTCGCGCGGTTAAACACCACGCCTTTCCTGAGAGCGTGTTACTAGCGTGTAGCCCAGTAGCAGTGCACCGCATGCGTCCACTAAAGAGTCAATCCGCACCGTTTTGGTTCTTTTCTCGTTGTTGAGCCCTCCCTTTCCTAGCTAAGCGCGTGGCATCGGCTTGGCACGTGCTTTGCTATGTGATGATTGACCGAACGAACGTTCGAGCGGTTTCTACATTACTGAGCCATAGCACCGTGTCCTGGGAGATCTCAATGCCTACACCGCCAACCGTTGCCATTGTCGGAGCTGGGCCGTCTGGGTGCTTCGTAGCGCAGTTTCTAGAGAAGAAGTGGCCTGAAGCCGAGATTTCGATCTTTGAAGCTATGCCGGTGCCGTACGGGTTAGTGCGCTATGGAATTGCAGCTGACCATCAAGGTAGCAAAGGCGTTATTCAGCAGTTCGAGAGAATGTTTGAGAAGGGTAACGTCAAGTTTTTTGGGAACGTAAGCGTAGGGCGAGACATCGCTTTTCAAAAACTTGCTGAGTCTTTTGATGTTTTGGTTTTAGCAACCGGTTTGAAGCATGATGCGTCTCTGGACGTCCCCACCCACCCGCAGGCTTGTGTGATTGGCGCAGGGCAAATTCTGAAAGCGCTGAATGGATATCCTTTACATAGTCTGCCTAAAGATAATGATGGGCAGCTACGAGCACTTGGTCGCGATATTGCTGTGATCGGAAGTGGTAATGTAGCAATAGATTTTCTAAGGATGATTTCTAAGTCACGTCGCGAGTTTTCTGGCTCCGACGTGGCGGATGACATTCTTATGTCTCTGAAGGCATCAGGGTTGAAATGTATAAAGTTGTACAGTCGTTCTTCAGTTGCTCAAGTCAAGTGCGATAAGTCTATGCTTGAAGAGTTGTTAAGGCTTCCAAGTGTCAGTGTAAAATTCGCAGATGTACCTGACGAGGAAGGCGCTATACCTGATCTGCTTCGAGAATATAAGAGTAACTGTGTGGTTAATCAAGGGTCGCATATTGAAATTGAATTGATTTTTGATGTGCTCATGGAAGAAATAGACTGTATTGATGGGCGCACGATAATCAATAGTAAAGATAAAGTCACTGCAAAGCCACGGGTTGATGCATTCGATACGGTGGTGACCGCGATTGGATTCACCAACCCTGCCGGGCAAGACAAGTTAATTCCTGGGGATGAATGCGTAGGGGCCTCGGTATATAAGGTCGGCTGGCTGAAACGCGGGCCAAAAGGCACCGTGGCAGAAAATAGAAAAGATGCGAAGTCTGTGGTCGATCAAATCTGCCAAGATTACGAAGGCGGAATAAATAGAGCTGGAAAGACAGGCCGTGCCTCGATAATGCATGAGCTTTCACCAAACGTTGTTGATTATGACGGCTGGTGTCGTATTGATAAATATGAGCGAGAGAGCGCGGTTCAAGGGCGGTGTCGGAATAAACTTAGGGATCTGTTGACGATGATTAGAGTGGCGCGCGGCGATACTTGAGTGAGCCACGAGCGGAGAATGATTGGGAAGATCTGAATTAAAGGTGAATGTATGAACAACGTCCTGGTAACTTTTGGTACTGAAAGTGGCAATGCTGAAATGGCGGCTGATGACATCGCCGATATTCTCGGCGGTAAAGGTGTCGATGTATTGGTTCAGTCGATGGAAGATGTTAGCTCATCTGTATTGCTTGAGTACTCAACTGTCATTGTGTTGACCTCTACCTATGGTGAGGGCGATTTGCCTGAAACCACTATTCCCTTTTTTGACGTGCTGGATAACGAAAAGCCAGACCTCGGGAAAATTAAATTCTTCGCGTTTGGGTTGGGTGATAGCACTTACACCAATTACAATAATGCAATTAATATCATTTCCAATAAGTTGGTTGAGCTTGGCGCTACGCTTGGAGGGGAGGTCGGTCGTCATGATGCAGCGAGCGGCATGTCTCTCACTGCGGCAGCATCAGACTGGATTTGCAAGGTGTATCCATAACTAAATTTTGGAGATGACGTAATGAACATTACACATGAAGTTTTGCCTTGGGCGCATCCGGACTTTCGACGCAATCCTTACCCATGGTATGCCCGGCTGCAGCGAGATTATCCAATTTACCAAGAGAATGAACGGACTTTCGTTGTCTCTCGGTACGAAGATTACATAAAGTATGTTAAGCACCCGGCCATGAGTATGGTTGAACCTGACTGGGTGCAGCCTCATGTTTGGCATGTGTTCTTGGATACGATGTTGTTCTATGATCCACCCCAGCATACAACTATTCGGCGCCATACCAATAAATGGTTCACACCAAAATTGGTTAAGGAATGGGTAAAGCACACTGTTTATGTAACTGAGTTGGCACTTGAGGCAATCGGTGAGGATGGATATGTAGAAGCTCATCATCATATTTGCGTTGTCCCTACTCATGTAACCATGTGCAGAGTTTTAGGGGTTGCTGAAGATGACATTGATCTGGCTACTCTCAATTCTCTAAAAATCGTCGGAATGCAAACACCGGCAGCTACACAGGCTGACAAAGACCGGGCGAAACAAGGCTTCGAGTGGCTATTTGCAAAATGCCAATCGATGATTGAAGAAAAAAGGACGAAGCCAGGGGAAGGGCTTCTCGATGGGATGCTAAAGCTTGAGCAAGCAGGCGAAATGACCTACAAAGAGGTTATTCAGACTTTGGTATTGCTCTACTTCTCCGGATCTCCAAATCCAGCATACGTATTAGCTTCGATCCTGGAACACTTTGCAAGAGAACCTGCTCTGTACGATCTCTACCGTACAGAGCCTCAGTCCAGGGGGGCCATGATCAATGAGTTCATTCGCTTGAACCCACCTGAGCAGTCCTTTACACGCTATCCCACCGAAGAGGTAGAGATTCGAGGAGTGAAGATTCCTGCTGGGTCTTGCATTCGATTCATGACGGCGGCGGTGAATCGGGATGAGACTGTTTTCAAACGTCCTAATCGCTTCGACCACACAAGACCACAGGAAGCCAGTCAGCATGTTTCCTTTGGCATAGGCGTTCACGCGTGCGCTGGTCAGGTAATCAGTAGGGCGGAAATTGAGGCTACATTGGGTGTGATTGCTAGCAAGTATTCACGTATTGAGCTTGCTGAAGAACCTGTGACATTAAATGATGACCGCATTCGTAATTACATAACCCTGCCACTGATCTTCAAAATATAGGGTCTGGATCAGCATGGAAGCTTGATTTCTTATTCAAATGCTGGTTTTCGTGTCAATTATAAGGTGCGAAATGTGAAAAAGAATATCAAAGGCTGTCTGATATTTTTGAAAAGCTGCATAGCCGGTGTTACTGATATTTTGATTTCTGAAGTCTATGCAAATTTGCGGTGAAATAAATAATAACGTGGTGCCTCCTTTTCTGCCGAACTGACGTTAAATTTATACTTGTCGAGGATCGTTTTATGACGATAACTGCAGAGGTAGGGGGAGCAACTAGAGCTTCCGGTGAGGCGCGTAGTCGGCTAACGGGTCAAATGGGCGCTCTAAGTCTAGCGCTAACGGTGCTGGCTTTTTCTGCGCCGCTTACCACAGTCTCAGGTTACATACCTGTTGCGCTCATGTTTGGTGGTGTTGCAAGCCCGCTTGCATTTTTGCTTGTCACTGCAATGATACTGATTTTCAGTGTTGGGTATGTGACACTGAATACTACAGTTAAACGCCCAGGGGATTTCTATTCGTTTATAAGTCATGGCTTGGGTAAAGAAGCTGGGCTTGGATCTGGATTGATGGCTGCGGTTGCATATTTCCTGATTTTAACGGGAGTGGCTTCGTACTTTGGAGTGTCCTGTGCTGAGTTAAATCGCGAGATTAGTGGTGGAAGTTTACCGTGGTATTGGTATGCAATTGGGTGCTGGCTGGCGGTAGGAGTCTTAGGGTATTTAAATGTTGAGCTATCTGCAAAGGTGCTGACGTGGGTCATGATTGCCGAAGTTCTAGTGTGCTTAATTTTTGCCTTGAGTGTTCTCATTGGCGGGGAACCTAGTATTTCTCCAGCTGCTGCATTCGCGCCAAGTGAGCTCAACAAGCCAGATGTTAACTTGCCGTTTGCAATGCTTTTTGTGGTGTCTTTTTTCATGGGGTTTGAGGCTACGGCGTTATTTCGCGATGAGGTTAAACTGCCAGATACCACAATCCCAAAAGCGACCTATGGAGCTGTACTGTTCATTGGAGGGATTTACACACTTTGTGCGTTTGCCATGATTATGGCTTATGGAACCAGTGTCCAGAGTGTTGCATCTAACTCTCCTGCCTCGATGTTCACCGGCGCTTTTGCTAGGTTTTCTGAAGGGCCAGTGCACGTAATGATATCCGCCTTGATTCTCACTTCCTCATTTGCCTGTATTCTTTCGATCCATAATGTTCTTGCCCGGTACATGTATAATCTCGGGACGGACGGCGCACTCCCTAATTTTTTGGCTTCTGTTCACCCCAAGCATGGTTCGCCATACAAGGCTTCGTTTTCGGTTTCGGTGCTTGTTCTGATCGTCCTGATGCCATTCATCGCTTTAAGAGTAAATCCTGATCTTCTTTATGGTCAGCTTTCTGGTGTGGGCACAGCCGGCGTTATCTGTTTGCTGACCTTGGTCAATATTTCAGCTTTGATGTGGTATTTCACAAAGGGAAGATTTGCGAATGCAAGTTTCGTTAAGTCCTGCTTAGCTCCATCCATTTCAACTGTCTTCTTTGTGGGACTGATCGTCTTGGTGGCGGAAAACTTTGAGCTATTAGTCGGTGGGGAGCCTGGTGAGCGCGTATGGATGCTATATGGGATAATTTTCGTACAAGTAATGGGGATGGTTTTAGCTTCGTTCTATAAAAAAACTAAGCCAGAAACTTTTGCCAAGCTTGGTCGAGCCCACAATTGAAGGATTTGCCTCACGCTTGGGTGTGGGGTTTCACTCAGGCGTGATGTATGACTGGCAGTTGGTATGTGATAGTGTGCTAAGGTGAGTCGCGACTGTCTGAGCCGAGCACGATGGTAGGGAATTATGCGTAGCACTCAATATACTGTGAATATGCTAGAACGTCTCAAGGGTTACCTGAATACGTTCGACTGGAATGAGTTAACAAAAAGTAAGCAGGTTATCCTGGAGTCCTTCCTTAGAGTTGCTACGCTTGAGGGCATTTCTAATGTTTCCATGCGAAGTTTGGCTAGCGCAGCTGGCGTGAAACCTCCGACTATCTATTTCCACTTCCCTGAGGGGCGAGAGCAGATACTTTGTGCCGCGTTAAGGTGGCATTATAATAATTTCGCGCAAGCTTTGTGTGATGCAGTGCAAGAGTGCCGAACCCCTGAGGACTATTGGTCTGCACTGATCACGTTTCATGTTTCTCAACAATTGCGGCGCCCTGAGAACGATATGTGGGACGCGCTGATAGCGACTGATAGAATTGCTAAAGTTTTACCAGAAGCTCTTCGGTCTGAAGTCGACGATTGGGAAGATTTTTGTGATCACATGTATTTTGCCGTTGCGCAGGATCTGGTGGGCGCAGACTGTCCTAGAAACGCTCGCGCGCTGCGAAAGCTTGTAGATACTATAGGTGCCTGGTGGCACTGGGATGGAAGTGAAGAGGATTTAGATCGTGCGGTCGGCTATGTCTTAAATGCTTCTGAAAAGCTAATGAGGTAGTGTTTTTTTGTTTGGTTCTTCGATCGTGACTGTTAGTCAGGATGCCCATTTTAAGCGTCCTGACTAACAGTTGCCGTTTAACCAGAGACCACATTGGATCGCTTTTCTAGCAGTCGTGCTAGCGAGTAAATGAGGCATCCTGCAACCGCCATAGCTGCGCCCACGTAGCCCGTTGAAGTCCATCCCCATCCCGCATTGATCGCCTGACCGCAGATCCAAGGCCCTAAGGCGTTGGCGAAATTGAGCGCTGCATGGTTCGATGCCGCTACCAATGACTGGCCATGCTTGCTGATGTCCATGAGTCGCATCTGCAGGGCAGGCGTCAGTGCAACCATGCAGCCCAGCATGAGTGCACCGAAGATAATGCCGGTTACAGACTGGGACAGCAGTGGGAAGGCGAATAGAACTACAACGCTGAAAATCATCACCTGATTCACGGCGACGAATTTGTACTTATCGTATAGCCAGCCACCGGCATAATTACCGATCATGGTGCCCACACCGAAAACTGCGAGCATTGGTGCAATCCAGTTTTCGCCCAATTTGGTCACATGGAGCACGGTAGGAGCCAGATAGCTGTAGACACCGAACATGCCGGAGAAACCAATGGCGCCGATGGCCAGTGCGAGCCAAACCTGGGTGCTTTTGAACGAGGCGATCTCATTCCGGAAATTCATCCGAGCCTCTTGTTCCACCTCAGGGGCATGACGATACAGCAGTATCAAGCTCATTACGCTGAGGAGGGTAATGCTGCCGAATACCCACCGCCAGCCCATGGCTTGCCCGAGGAATGTGGCACCTGGTGCGCCTATAAGAATCGCTGCTGTGACCCCCATCAGAATCCTGCTGACTGCCTTGCCACGCTTGTTGAAAGGAGCCATGGATGCCGCAATCGTCGCAGCTACACCGAAATAGGCTGCGTGGGGGAATCCTGCGATAAGGCGCGAGAGCAGCAGTGTCTCGTAATTTGGCGCGAGCAGGCTGAGCGCGTTCGATACGGTGTAAATGCCCAGCAGGAACAGGATCAGATTACGTTTTTTGAGGTATACGCCAACCAGCACCATGATGGGAGCACCAATCACTACACCGAGTGCGTAGGCACTGATCAGATGGGCGACAGTTGTTTCAGGCTTAGCGAAGGCCGTGGATAGGTTTGACAGCAGTCCCATAACGGCGAACTCACCGGTGCATAACGAGAACACGCCGAGGATAAGGGCGAGCTCTACAAGCGCCTTCTGGCTTTTGAATATCGACAAAGTACACACCTCATACGGTAACGAGCAAAGCCGCACTCAAGAGATTGGATCTCTACGAGTACGGTTAGGTATTGGGTGCTAGCTGCCCCCCATCGCTCAAAGCTGGCTAAATAAATTAAGCGTGTTCCGGGCCTTGTCTGTTTTGTGCCTGTAACCTTTGCTCAGCGCGCACGTTAACATAACGAAAGGCATATATTGAAGATGTGATTGAAAAGTGACTGAACGGCATTTATTTTCAAGGCTGATAATGCGCTCTTATCAGAAATAATTTACCGGGTGTTTTTTGGGGCCGAGATTGCACAGTTAAATAATCTGGTTCTCTCGGCGTTTATTCTGTTGGAAGTTATATTAGGCGAATGGGGGTATCATATTTTCAGGTCTGCTTTCGATAGGCTGAGGTTGAGGATTTAAGCTTTCCTCAACAATCTCAATCCAATGCCTAACCGGTTTTTTTCGTGCTCCGCTGAGATGGGTCTGACAACCGATGTTGGCCGTGACGATCTCATCGGGATTGCCACTTTCAAGCGCTTTGAGCTTCTGGTCTCGCAGGCGCATTGATAGTTCTGGTTGTGTAATGGAGTAGGTACCGGCTGAGCCGCAGCACAGGTGGCCATCGGGTACCGAGGTCAATGAAAATCCAAAGCGAGTGAGAATGTCTTCCACCGCGCCACCTAATTTTTGTGCGTGCTGCAGCGTGCAAGGGCAGTGGAATGCGATGCGCTGACTTGCGCTTGGGTTCAAATTCTCAATCGACTCGGCCCTGATCACCTCAGCGAGGTCTTTGGTCAATGCACTGACAATTCGAGCTTTTTCGGCATATTCCTGGTCGTGCTCCAGCAAATGCCCATAATCACGGACGAATGCCCCACATCCGCTGGCCGTTTGCACGATCGCCTCAGCGCCCTGCTGGACTGCCGGCCACCAGCTATCTATGTTGCGCCGGGCACGTTCTAAGCCCCGTTCTTGCGCATTCAGATGGTAGTCCACAGCACCGCAGCAACCCGCTTCAGGCGCGCTTACCACCGAGATACCAAATTTATCGAGTACCCGGGCAGCTGCTGCATTGGTATTGGGGGACAGCGTGGGTTGAACGCAGCCCTCCAGCATCAGCACCTTGCGTTTATGGTGCCGGCGAGGCCGTTCTTTAGGCGGCTCGGGCAGCGGAGGGATTTTTCGCTTCAGGCTGCTTGGAAGTAAGGGTCTGAAAACCATCCCAGTCGAGCATAGTGCCTTGAACAAACTTGGGCGTGGTATCACCGTCCTGATGCCGGTTCTCAGCAGGCGCTGGGCAAGAGAGCGTGGAACCGCCTTCTCAACCACTTCACGACCGATATCTAGCAGGTTGTGGTATTGAACGCCCGATGGGCAGGTCGTTTCACAGTTCCTGCACGTCAGGCACCGATCAAGGTGTTCCTGTGTTTTGGCGGTTACTTCATTGCCTTCGAGAACTTGCTTAATCAGATAGATCCGACCGCGCGGCCCGTCGAGTTCATCGCCGAGCAACTGATAGGTTGGGCATGTAGCAGTGCAGAATCCGCAGTGCACACATGAACGGAGTATTTTCTCCGCCTCTTCTGCTCTGGGGAGCTCTTTGGCTTTTGGGCTAAGTACGGTTTGCATTGATTATCCTATGCCTCCGCGCTGATGCGGCCAGGGTTGAAGATGTTCTGAGGGTCGAACTGGTTCTTCAGATTCTTCTGATACTTCATCAGCGCCTTCGATACACGAGGGAGGGAATCATCACCTTGGGCGTAACACGTCGCATGCCCACCCGCTTGTTCGACTACTTCCCGGATCACCTGTGCACCCTCGTTAGTCTTGAGCCAGCGTTGAGCACCGCCCCAGTCCAGTATTTGCTTCCCTGGTAGGATGTAAGGCGAAATATTGCTAGGCAGAGAGATACGCCACAGCCCTTCCTGCCTCTTGAAAAAATCGGTGTCATGTTCGCGCAAGTCTCGCCAGTAGCTGTTCTCCAGCGACTCACCGCCCAGCATGCTCAGTGCCGACCTCACCGAACCTTCGCCACCCTCGATGCGTAGGTGCAGCAGAGAGCCATCGTGGCATGCAGCGCTGATCGGAATCGGTTGTTGTCCCCAGCGAGCGAGGTTCGCCAGAGCTTGCGCAGGATCCATGTCCAACGACAGGCTGGCACACGTACGCGGCTTGGGAAGTACTTTGAGCGAAACCTCGGTGATGACACCTAAGCAGCCAAAGCTGCCAGCCATGAGGCGGGAGAGGTCGTAGCCGGCTACGTTCTTCATGACCTCGCCACCAAACTTCAGGTGTTTGCCGTTCCCGATGATCACCCGGACGCCTAAGACGTAATCACGTACGGCGCCGGCCCAAGGGCGGCGAGGCCCTGAGAGCCCGCTGGCAACCATGCCGCCCACTGTGGCATCAGGGCCAAAATGAGGAGGTTCGAATGGGAGCATCTGGCCAGCGTGATCTAGCGCCGCTTCAATCTCCCATAGAGAAGTACCGGCGCGAGCAGTGATGACGAGCTCGGTCGGATCATAGTTAACGATGCCGCGATGGATACGGGTATCGAGGACTTCGCCCGCGACGTGCCCTCCCAGCATGTGCTTACTGTTGCTTCCCTGAATGCGTAGAGGGATATCCTCATTGAGCGCGTAGTTGACCTGCTCCAGCAGATCCGCGCTGTTGTCATGATCGTGCTGCATCAGAAGCGCTCCAACTCAGGGAAGGGCAGGTTGCCGTGGTGGATGTGCATCGAGCCGAACTCAGCACATCGATTGAGTGTTGGAATGTTCTTCCCTGGGTTGAGCAGGCCATGCTTATCAAAGGCGTGCTTCACCGCGTGCATCAGGGTGATCTCGTCCCCATTGAATTGAGCGCACATCTGATTGATTTTTTCTCGGCCAACCCCGTGTTCACCGGTGATGCTGCCGCCTACCTCCACGCATAGCTCAAGAATCTTTCCGCCTAACGCTTCGGCGCGTTCCAGCTCACCCTCTTGGTTGGCATCGAAGAGGATCAGCGGATGCATATTGCCGTCTCCTGCATGGAACACATTTGCAACGCGCAGCCCATAGGTATTGGAAAGCTCCTCGATTCCATTGAGAACTCGTGGAAGTTCACGGCGAGGGATCGTTCCGTCCATGCAGTAGTAATCGGGGGAGATGCGCCCCACAGCTGGAAATGCGTTTTTTCGACCTGCCCAGAAGCGCACGCGCTCTGCCTCATCCTTAGCCAGGCGCACTTCGGTCGCGCCGGCTAGCTCCAGGAGGGTTTTTACTCGGTCGCAATCTTCCTGGACATCGGCTTCTACTCCATCCAGTTCGCAGAGCAGCATGGCAGCAGCGTCTACAGGGTAGCCTGCGTGTATGAAATCCTCGCTGGCCCGGATAGAGAGGTTGTCCATCATCTCCAAACCGCCAGGAATAATTCCAGCGGCGATGATGTCCGCCACTGCCGCGCCCGCCTTTTTTACGCAGTCGAAGCTTGCCAGCAGCACTCGAGCGACCTGCGGTTTGGGGAGCAGTTTCACGGTCACTTCTGTGATAACGCCGAGCATACCCTCCGAGCCTGTGAACAGTGCCAGCAAGTCAAAGCCCGGGCTGTCCAAGGCATCGCTGCCTAGCGTCAGGGGTTCACCCTCGATTGTTAGTATCTCGACCTTGAGAATGTTATTGACGGTCAATCCGTATTTTAGGCAATGCACGCCACCTGCGTTTTCAGCGACGTTGCCGCCGATGGAGCAAGCGATCTGTGATGAAGGATCGGGAGCGTAGTAGAGACCATGGGATGCGGAGGCTTGAGAGATGGCCAGATTGCGCACACCCGGCTGTGCCCTCGCAAAACGCCCAAGAGGATTCACTTCGATAATTTGGTTGAAGCGAGCCATCACGAGTAGGATGCCTCGCTCATGTGGCAATGCACCGCCCGATAGACCGGTACCTGCCCCACGCGCTACGACGGGCACACGTAGCTCATAGCAAGTTTTCAGAATGGTCTGAACTTGATCGATCCTGGTCGGGATCACGACCAGCAAAGGCATGACTCGATAGGCCGATAGGCCGTCGCATTCGTAAGGTGTGAGCTCCTCGGTTGAGGAGAGTATTTCGAGGTCAGGCATGGCTCTGGACAGCTGGTCGAGCACCTGATTTTTGTCGATGTTGGGCAACGCACCATCGACACGCTCATCATGGAGAATGTTCATCGCGCACTCGTGTTCGGCTTTTGTTCTTGTGTGATTTCGGCCCCTGTTCGGAAGAAGTACATCAGGCAAAAACAGGAGTTAGTCCCACACTGCTCGGGTGCGACCAGCATGTCGATAAGAGAGCGATCTGGTACGACCAGTTTTTGAAGGCAACTGTCCGAAGTCCCTTTGGCTCAAGCCCTAGCAGGGATAGACTGAGGCACGTCTTCCTGCAACTTCAGGCTGGTAGTACCAGTTCATCAGGGGTCACGATGGAAAATTCGCACTCGGGCAAACAAGAAAAAACCCAAGTGGCAGACCAGGTCGCCGAACGTATTGAGCGGTTGATCGTGGATGGTGTGATCAAAGTAGGGCAGGCCCTGCCTTCCGAGCGCAGGCTCATGGCCAAAATGGGATGCTCACGTTCGGCATTGCGAGAAGGTCTACGGGTGTTGCGTGGTCGAGGTATCATCGATACGGAGCATGGGCGGGGCTCATTCGTTGCTGACCTTTCCAATACCTTGGCCACGCCACCGATGATGTACCTCTTCAGCTCTCAGCGTCGTACGCTGTATGACCTTCTGGAGGTACGGGCGCTACTTGAAGGTGAGTCGGCACGGCTCGCCGCGTTGCGAGCAACGGACGTGGATCGTTTGCTGATTCGCAAACGGTACGAGGAAATGCTGGCTGCTCACTCTGCCCCGCAAAACCATGACCCCAAAGAGCAGGCTACGCTCGACCATGCTTTCCATAGAGCAATCAGCGAAGCTTCTCACAACCCGGTGCTCGTCCATACGCTCCAGGGGTTGAGCGACCTGACCCTCAATACGGTTTTCGCGTCCGTGAATAACCTCTATTGCCGGCCTCCGCAAAAGCGGCAGATCGACAGGCAGCATTCTCGTCTTTATCACGCGGTAATTGAGCAACTTCCGGAGCAGGCTCAGCGTGCAGCACGCGACCATATCCACAGCATTAGGGACAGCCTGCGTGAAATCGAGGAAGAAGAGCAGAGGTTGGTGCGCTCGACGATGCGCCTGGAGGGATGGCACTGAATTGGCGTGCCTGGCAGCGTCTGGCGCGGTAGCGTGGTTTAAGAGAGCGGAATTTTAGGTCGCTTGGCTGAGCAGTAGCGCGGACTACTCCCCAGCCAAGCTGTCCCTTAGCGCTTATCGCGAATTGAGAAATTCGCCATATGCTCCAAGCCTTTGATCAACGCTGAGTGATCCCACTCGCCACCACCCAAAGCAACACAGGTGCTGAAGACCTGCTGTGCGTTCGAGGTGTTAGGCAGATTCAGACCCAGTTCCTTGGCACCTTGCAGAGCCAGGTTGAGGTCTTTCTGATGCAGGTTGATGCGGAAACCGGGGTCGAACGTCCCTTTGATCATGCGCTCAGCATGAACCTCCAAGATCTTCGATGAGGCGAAGCCGCCCATGAGCGCCTCGCGAACCTTGGCTGGATCTGCGCCATTTTTGGACGCAAACAGCAAAGCTTCGCTGACAGCCTGAATGTTGAGCGCGACGATGATCTGGTTGGCCACTTTAGCGGTTTGGCCATCGCCGTTGCCGCCGACGCGATTGATGTTTTTGCCCATTACGTCAAAGAGCGGATACGCCTGGTCGAATGCTGCTTGAGGGCCGCCGACCATGATGCTCAGGGTGCCGGCTTTCGCGCCGACTTCACCGCCCGATACTGGTGCGTCGAGATAGCTTGCACCTGTGGCGTTGATCTTTTCAGCGAATGCCTTGGTAGCAGTTGGAGAGATCGAGCTCATGTCGATCACGAGCTTGTTAGGGCTGATCCCTTCTGCAACACCGTTCTCGCCGAACAGGACGCTTTCGACCTGGGGCGTATCGGGAACCATCACGATGATGAACTCTGCTTCCTGGGCAACCTCTTTAGGGTTAGCCAGTCTGACTGCGCCGGCGCTGATGAGGTCATCCGGTGCGGAGCCGTGATGGGTCGATACGTAAATCTGGTGACCTGCTTTTTGCAGGTTCAAGGCCATGGGACGACCCATGATGCCGGTGCCAATGAAGCCGATCTTAGCCATGATTCATTCCTTGCATTTATGCAGTTCTGCATTTCAAGAGCGACGGCTCAGGCCGACCGCTCAATTGAAAGTGAATTGCTCAAATCACGTTATGGGTTTTCAGCCAGCTTAGGCCTGCCTCGGTGGTGGTCAGCGGCTTGTACTCTGCACCTACCCATCCCTGATAGCCGATTCGATCCAAGTGTTCGAACAGGAAGCGATAGTTGATCTCACCGGTACCGGGTTCATTGCGACCCGGGTTGTCAGCCAATTGAATGTGGTTGATCACGTTCAAGTTAGCTTCCATCGTGCTTGCCAGATCGCCTTCCATAATCTGCATGTGATAGATGTCGTACTGTAGGTACAGATTGTCACTCTGCACTTTGCTACGGATGTCGAGCGCTTGTTTGGTTGTGTTGAGATAGAAGCCCGGAATGTCTCGGGTATTGATCATCTCCATCACCAGGCGGATGCCAGCTGCCTTCAGCTTGTCAGCGGCATACTTCAGGTTGTTGATGAAGGTCATCTCCAACAACTCAGGGTCAATGCCCTGTGGCGCGATTCCCGCCAAGCAGTTGATTTGGCGGTTGCCGAGAACCTTGGCGTACGCGAGGGCGTTGTCCACACCGGCACGGAACTCGTCAACGCGATCAGGATGGCAAGCGATACCTCGCTCACCGTTGGCCCAATCGCCTGCTGGCAGATTAAAGAGCACCTGCGTAAGCCCGTGCTTTTCCAGCTGCTGCCAGATTTGCTCCGCAGGGAAGTCGTACGGGAACAGGTATTCAACGCCGGCAAAGCCGGCATTGGCTGCAGCACCGAAGCGTGCAAGGAAATCATGCTCGGTGAACAGCATAGAAAGGTTGGCTGCTAAACGTGGCATTTGGCTGTCCTCAAAAAACTCAGGAATTGCTCAGCGGCATGATCGAAGTCGGTGCATCGCTAGCGAATACCGCCAGCTCTTCGAACTCGTTGACTGCATCGATCTCTGTGCCCATGGAAATGTTGGTGACCCGCTCCAGGATCACTTCGACTACAACCGGCACGCGGTACTCTTGAGCCATGCGTTGTGCCTCTCTCAGAGCAGGGGCAATCTCAAACGGCTCGAACACGCGAATCGCTTTACAGCCCAAGCCCTCTACTACCGCGACGTGATCGACGCCGTAGCCATTGAGCTCTGGTGCGTTGATGTTCTCGAACGCCAGCTGAACGCAGTAGTCCATCTCGAAGCCGCGCTGTGCTTGACGAATCAGCCCCAAGTACGAGTTGTTTACCAAAACGTGGACGTACGGCAGATTGAACTGCGCGCCTACTGCCAGTTCCTCGATCATGAACTGGAAGTCGTAGTCACCAGACAGAGCGACGACTTGGCGACTTGGGTCAGCTTTAACTACGCCCAGCGCTGCCGGAATAGTCCAGCCCAGCGGGCCCGCCTGACCACAGTTGATCCAGTGACGCGGCTTGTACACATGCAGGAATTGAGCACCGGCGATCTGCGAAAGGCCAATGGTGCTGATGTAGCAGGTGTCTTTGCCGAATACCTGGTTCATCTCTTCGTATACGCGCTGAGGCTTGACCGGCACGTTGTCGAAATGCGTCTTGCGCTGCAGTGTGGCTTTGCGTTGCTGGCAGCTTTCCAGCCATGCCTGGCGGGACTTCAGCTTGCCAGCTGCTTTCCACTCGCGAGCGACTTCGAGGAACATGTCCAGTGCTTTGCCCGCATCGGAAACGATGCCAAGGTCAGGCGTGAAGACGCGGCCAATCTGAGTCGGCTCAATGTCGACGTGGACGAATTTACGGCCCTTGGTGTAGACGTCAACAGAGCCAGTATGGCGGTTAGCCCAGCGGTTACCGATACCAAACACGAGGTCGGATTCCAACAGGGTGGCATTGCCATAGCGGTGCGAAGTCTGCAGCCCCACCATGCCGACCATCTGTGCGTGGTCGTCAGGGATAGTGCCCCAGCCCATCAGGGTCGGGATCACCGGAACGCCAGTCAGCTCTGCGAACTCGACCAGCTTGTCACTGGCATCGGCATTGATAACGCCACCGCCGGAAACGATCAGCGGACGCTCAGCATCGTTGAGCAGGGCGAGCGCTTTTTCAGCCTGAATGCGAGTGGCACTTGGCTTGTGTACTGGCAGCGGCTCGTACGCTTCGATGTCGAATTCGATTTCGGCCATCTGTACGTCGAACGGCAAGTCGATCAGAACAGGGCCTGGGCGGCCAGTGCGCATCTCGTAGAATGCTTTCTGGAAGGCGTAAGGCACTTGGCCTGGTTCCAGAACGGTGGTTGCCCACTTGGTCACCGGCTTGACGATGCTGGTGATGTCGACGGCTTGGAAATCTTCCTTGTGCAGGCGGGCACGTGGAGCTTGGCCGGTAATGCAGAGAATAGGGATGGAGTCGGCAGCGGCACTGTACAGGCCGGTGACCATGTCGGTGCCGGCTGGGCCGGAGGTGCCGATGCACACGCCGATGTTGCCCGGGTTGGCACGGGTGTAGCCCTCGGCCATGTGCGAGGCGCCTTCAACGTGGCGTGCCAGCACGTGATCGATACCACCGACTTTCTGCAGGGCCGAGTACAGTGGGTTGATGGCCGCACCCGGAATGCCGAAAGCGGTATCGACTCCTTCGCGACGCATCACCAGGACGGCGGCATCGATTGCTCTCATTTTGGACATACTCTTTCCTCCAGGAAATCGATATATTTTTATAGGTAGCACCAGTCTGGATCAGCGGGATCCTCGGTTGAAGATCCCGAAATGAGTTTCTGTCGATATAAAAGGTATCGAATGGCACGTCTCACTGAGCTCCAAAGCTTCATTCAAATTGCGCAGAAGGGGAGCTTTGCGGCTGCTGCGTTGAGTGAGGGTGTAACGCCGGCGATGCTCGGTAGGCGGCTCGACTCCCTGGAAAAGCGCTTGGGCGTGAAACTGATGCATCGTTCAACCCGTGGCTTGCATTTGACAGAGCTGGGTGAGCAGCTATTGGAGCGTGCCAAGGATCTAGTGCGTGAATTTGATGAGATGGAAGCGAGCATCAGCAACAGCGCGAAACTGGTCAGCGGCAATCTCCTGGTTTCTGCCCCCGCTGCATTTGGTCGGCTGCACGTTGCTCCCCATGCGCTCGGGTTCCACCAGAATTTCCCCAACCTGAAATTGTCGTTCAACCTGACAGACAGCCTGGTCGACCTGGTAGGCGAAGGTTACGACCTGAGCATCCGGATCGGTTGGGTAACCGACCCGAACTACGTAGCGATCAAACTCTTCTCCAATCGCAGGGTGGTCTGCGGCACGCCGGAGTATTTCGAGAAGCACGGCAAGCCAACCCGCTTGGAGCAGTTGGTCGATCACAACTGCTTAGCCTTTACCTCGCAAGGTGGACAACCACGCGGCTGGACATTCCAGCGAGACGGTAAACAGATAGCGATGAGGGTAAGCGGAAGCATGGCCTGCAATGATGGCGAGCTGCTTTTCTCGTGGATGAGGCAGGGACTGGGGATCGGTTGGCGATCTACCTGGGAGATACATCGCGAATTGGAGAGTGGGGAACTCATAACGGTGCTGGATGAGTTTGCGTTGCCTGACTACGACATTCAGGCCGTGTATCCACAGCAACGCTTCCTTCCTGCCAAGGTGCGTCACTTCATCGATTACCTGAAAGAGGTCTATCAGAAGCCAGATTACTGGCTGTGAAAAAGGGGCGGATCAGATCCGCCCCGCACGCATTAATCCTTGAGCAGGAACGCGGCCTCAATCTCGACCGCCATGCCCGAAGGCAACGAAGATGCGCCAGTTGCTATACGCGCATGCTGGCCGGCCATGCCCAGTACTTTGGCAATCAGATCAGAGGCCGCATCCAGCACCTGCGAATGTGCCGTGAAGTCTTCCGCGCAGTTCACGACACCGGCCAAGCGTACAGCGGACACCACTTTGGATGGGTCATCACCTGTGGCATTTGCCAGATGGCTTATGATGTTGAGGGCGCAAAGCTTGGCGGCCTCTCGACCTTCCTCGATGGTGATATCTCGGCCTACTCGGCCAGAGTATTTCAGCTCGCCGTTCAAACGTGGAGCCTGGCCAGCAACGAAGAGGAAGTCGCCGGCTTTGATCGCAGGCACGTAGCTACCACGCGGCGGATTTACTGGAGGCAGCTCCAAGTTGAACTCACGCAGAGCTTCGGTGAAGGTTTTATAACTCATTTGATTTGTCTCCAGTCGCCTTGGTCGCCTTTCCAGTTGATAGAGTGGCCCATCGCACGCATCACGCTACCGCGCAGTGCTCTGACCATCCCTTCGTATTCGCGCATCGCGATGCCGTCATGAGCCGGCTCAGGCCCCATGAACATGCCATCAACACCGCCGTGAGCGATGCAGAGTTCGGTGCTACGGGTTTCAATTTCTGGTTCGTGGAACACAACCGGATTTTCCAGCAGAGCAGAAAGGGCTGCCACGATGCCGGTTGCACCCCAGTTCGAGATGTTGGAGATCACCAACCACTCTGCAGCTGTAACGGCACCTACGCCGCCACGACCTGGAATGCCGCAATCCACTGCTTTAGGTGAGAAGGTAGGCAGCTCCTTCTTGATGACACCCATCCCCAGTTCGTTACCGCCATCCCCGATAGCTAGGGTCATAAGCCCTTGCTTTTTGGCCGTGTTGAACAGGTAATCCAGGTCGCCGACCATGCCGTCCAGAGGGCGGCCACCTAGGCCGTGATACAGGCCGTTCACGTTGCAACCTGGGCGCTCGATGGAAAGCAGGAGCGAAGGTTGGGTGATGTTCAGAAGGTCATCGCTGGCTTGATGGCAAGCTTTCTTCTCCTTCGACACCGGTTTGATGTACACCGGACGCAGATACTCGATGTAATCGGCTTTACCCGACTCAGGCAGCAGGCGAGGGGCCAAGCCGGCGCCGCGACAGGTCGCCATCATCATCTCGACCCAATCTTCATCGATAACGATGACGGTCATCACGCCTAGACCCAGGAAAATAGCGCGGGCCAGCAAGGCCGCGCCGATAGGGCCATCGGTCTCTGGGACACCACCGCCTTCCGGGAACCCGGTTGCGATCGCAATCGGGCGATCCGGGTGAGATTTGGCAGCTTCGACGAGGCGCTCAGCGGCGCCCATGCAGCAGAAGCCTGGCTGATTTTTTTGCAGGGCTTCATACAGTTTGGAGATGAGACCGACGCCGGTGTAGTCGATCTTCATGAAGTCGTCGATGGTCTGCGCGACCCGTTGATATTGGGCGCTATCAGGCTTGAGCATAAGAGCTCCTTTCGCTTTTTAAGTGAATGCTTTAGTCGGCAGTGATGATTTCTGCGTAAAGCTCGGGGTCTACGTTGCCGCCGCTCAGCACGACTACGGTTGTACGGTTGCGGGTTTCAATACGCCCTTCAAGAACGGCGGCCAGACCTACGGCCCCGCCTGGTTCCAAGACGAGCTTCAACTTGTTATATGCAACCCGCATCGCTTTACGGACTTCGTCATCGGTGACGACCAAGCTGCCGGCAAGCAGGCGTTGGTTTATGTCGAACGTGAGGTCACCTGGGGTTACCACCTGCAGGGCATCACAGATAGATTTCGCACCTGGCGCGTTGCTTTCGCGCTTGCCGCTTGCCAACGAGCGAGCCAGCTCATCGAACCCTGCTGGTTCAACTGCGTAAACCTGCGTGCGCTCGTTTTTGGTACGAACAGCGGTAGCCAAACCCGCGATTAGGCCGCCACCGCTGCAAGCGGCGAGAACGCTGTCGGCCTCGATGCCCATCTCTTCGAGATCTTGCATGATCTCCAGGCCCACAGTGCCTTGGCCGGCGATGATGAATGGGTCGTTGTAGGGAGGAACCATGGTTGCGCCGGTGCGGTTAGCAATTTCGGCGCCGATGGCTTCACGGTCGTCCTTCTGGCGGTCGTAGAGAATGACAGTTGCGCCATTGGCCCGTGCACCTTTGATCTTGGCTTGTGGAGCATCAGACGGCATGATGATCGTCGCGGGGATGCTCAGGATACGAGCAACCGCCGACGTCGCAAGAGCGTGGTTACCTGAAGAGAAGGCAACCACCCCTGCGCGTTGTTGCTTTGCGGACAACTGAAGCAAACGGTTGCACGCTCCACGGAACTTGAAGGATGCAGTGCGTTGCAGAACCTCAGGCTTGAACAGCAGCCGACCGCCCACCAGCTCGTTCAGCTCTGGACTTTCCAGCAGGGGCGTTCGCGCCGCGTAATCTTGAATCCTGATTGCGGCTTCCTCGATGTCTTTCAATGTGGGAGGAAGCGGTCGGTCGCTGTTTTCAATACTGGACATGTCAATACCTTCTTATTTGTGAGCAAAAGCGCTCGCTCTCACGTTGGAAAAGAGTGTAAGAACGCGTTTCGAAAGCTGTAAATTAAAAAAAACTGCTCATGTTCGTTAAGGAAAGTTGAACAGATGTCCAGGGGTACTTATGAATACGAAGCTTCTTGAGACGTTTGTAGAACTGGCTCGCACGCCGCATTTGAGAAAACTCGCCGAGCGTCTACATGCCACGCCTTCAGCGTTGTCCATGAGGATGAAAAACCTGGAGGAGCAATTAGGGGTCGAGCTTTTCACCTCTGATAATAAAATGCTCTCACTGACCGAGGAGGGGAGGCGTCTATTGCCGTTTGCAGAAGCTGCGATATCGGCGCTGCAGGACTTTTTGGGCGCGGCTTCACAGTTGTCCGACATCGGCGGTGTGGTGCGGGTAGGGCTAATCGAGGCAGCTGTCTACACGTTGCTTCCCGAGCTCGTGAAGCGCACTAAAGCTGATCTCCCGAATGTCAACGTGACATGGGTGGTTGGGTTAACAGCAGATCTGATCGAGCAACTCAATCGAGGAGAGCTTGATCTGGTGCTTTCCTTGGACAAGCAGCCTCAAAACCCCTACGCGGTGGCGGAGCAACTGCTAACGCTTTCTACCAAGTGGGTCGGCAAGGCGGGTATTGCGAGCGATTTAGCTGACGAGTCGTTCATATTTTCGCACCAAATCTTAACGCCGATGAGCAATACGACGCCTTCTGACGACGCTGCTCGAACGGTACAGAAGCTCGCGTTCAAGTACGGGATTAGCCCTACCACCATCCAGCTGTCCTGCTCACCATCGATATCTGCGCTTATCACGTTGATTCGTAACGGAATCGGCATTGGTGTACTCCCTGCCATCTTGGTAAAAGAGCACCTAGCGAGCGCTGAGTTGGAGATCCTTCCGGTGACCGCGCCTCCCCCCATGATTATTCATCGATGGCACCTCACCAACGCAGGCCCGGCAACCCTGCGGGTTGCAGATCTGGCCTCAACCGTCGCTGCCGACCTGGAGGCGGGGCGGCGCGAGAGCTTGTGAACAGCTTCCGTATTAAGGGTGTACAGCGCGGTGATAGGGTGCGCAATTGTCTCTGATAACCACTCATTATCAGAGACAATAGGTAATGAAAATTTGACGTTATCGAAGGGTGGCGCGAGGATGATCTTCAGCGCGATGAGCACGCTCAACACGATGTTGGAATGTTGCATGGTAGGTTCGATTGACTCCGAACAGATCATCTGCATCTGTGTGCACTAAGCCGAGTATCCATCATAAAAACAAATTGTGGCGCTTCACTTGAGTAATCACTACTGCCGTTTACTAAAGTTGCGCTTACGAGTCGAGGAGAAAGGAAGAAATGGCTATGAGTATTGATGCTTCCGAAAGCGTCGGAGACGCTGCAGTCAGTCAGAAGAAATTGTCGGGTAACATGGGTGCGCTGAGTTTGGCTATGACTGTTCTGGCTTTCTCTGCACCACTTACTACAGTTGCGGGTTACATTCCGGTTTCTCTAGGCTTCGGAGGTGTGGCGAGCCCGCTTCTGTTTGTGCTGGTGGCTGCGGTCATGCTCTTGTTTGGTATAGGGTATATTGCGCTCAATAATATGGTTCGTAGGTCGGGTGATTTTTATTCATTTATTACTTACGGCTTGGGTAAGTCAGCTGGTCTTGGAGCAGGTTTAACAGCTGCGGTATCTTATTTTGTCCTTCTTGCAGGTATTACTTCTTACTTTGGCGTTGCATGCTCAGATTTCCACAGAAGCCTGACCGGGACAGCTTTCCCTTGGTATTATTATTCGTTAACCTGCTGGGCTGTCGTGGGTATCCTAGGCTATCTCCATGTGGAGCTTTCGGCCAAGGTTTTGCTTTGGGTTATGTTGTCTGAAATTGTGGTCTGCTTGGGTTTCGCGTTCGGTGTATTGAGTGTAGGTGGCGACACGGGTATGGCTGCATCGGCTCCCTTTTCACCGAGCGAGCTTTCCAAAGAAGGTGTGAATATTCCTTTTGCGATGCTGTTCGCTGTGTCGTTCTTCATGGGCTTTGAGGCGACCGCGCTGTACCGAGATGAAGTTCGAGATCCAGACAAAACCATCCGTCGCGCTACCTATGGCTCGATTATCTTCATCGGTGCGATGTACACCATCTGTGCTTATGCGTTGGTCACTGCATACGGGGATAGTGTGCAGCAAGTAGCCACCGAGTCTCCAGCCACTATGTTCTCACTGGCATTCAGCAAATACATTGATGGGCGATTCCAGGTAATCGTGACCATCCTGGTGCTGACCTCTGCCTTTGCCTCTTCTCTCTCTACCCATAACGTGCTTTCGCGTTACCTCTTCAACCTGGGTAATGATCGTGCGCTGCCGAAATTCCTTGGCAACATCCATGTGAAGCATTCCTCTCCGTTTGCAGCTTCGATGAGCGTGTCAACGATGGTACTTTGTGTTCTCATGCCGTTCATTATCATTGGTGCTAAGCCTGAGCTTCTCTACGGCCAACTCTCCGGAGTGGGTACCTCGGGTGTGATCATCCTGATGGCTGTGGTCAATCTCTCTGCTCTGACTTGGTTTGTGCGCAAAGGGCGTCACGATGGTGCCAGCTTTGCAAAGGCCTTCCTGGCCCCGATCATTTCGGGGGCCTTCTTCGTTGGCTTGGTGACTCTGGTGGCCTACCACTTTGACCTCTTGGTGGGCGGAGAGCCTGGTGAGCGCACGTGGATGCTGCTTTGCTTGATAGGGGTTCTTATTGCTGGTATGGGGCTGGCTCAATACTTCAAGGTCGCACGCCCTGAAGTGTATGAGCGATTGGGACGAAACCCGGCAGCTTGATGATGAAAAACGGAGCCCTAGGGCTCCGTTTTTTATACTCGCCAGTATTCCGCTGCTACCTTCTGTGCAAGCTGCGCAACCATCCTGTTGAGAGGCATATCTGCTCGCTCGATAAAGCTCGCAGTGAATGACATCACTGGCATCTCATGGGTTGAAGCTACAGTGTGAAGCTTACCGCTAGCGAGCTCATCAAACACGGCATGCTCTGGGATGGCTGCGATGCCGATGCCGTCAATCGTCATTTTTACGATCGAAGAAAGCGACGAGTTCGAGAAAAGTCGTACCTTATGAAGCCCTTTTCGGTCGAACATGTCCTTCAGCTGCCAGTACGGTCGAGTGTTTCTCGCGTAGGTGATGACTGGATACGATGCGATTTCTTCCAGAGTTAGTGGTTTGTCCCCCAGGTCTAGGTTGGGTGACTTGATCCAGCTCATCGGATAGCTACACAGCGGCAGATTCTCGGCGTTGCCGATGTTCACTGGGCCCATCAGTAAGGCGACGTCCAGGGTGCAGTCTGCGAGTCCAGTCGTCATGTTGGCCGTGCTGTCCACGACGACGTCCATGGTGATCTCGGGGTATTCCAGGCTCAGCTGCTTGAGCAGGTCGGAAAGCCAGGTATGAACAATGGTGTCGGAGGCTCCCAAGCTAACGCTGCCACTTAGCCCTTTACGACCTGCGACCGCTTCGACCATTTCGCTCTCAAGCGCAATCATGCGTTCTGCGTACGTGAGCAGCTCGCGCCCTTGAGCTGTGAGGAAGCATCCCCGCTTGTCCCGTTCGAACAATCGACCATTGAGTTGGCGTTCGAGCTGTGCAATCCGCGCTGACACTGCTGGTTGGGAGGTATGGAGCTTGTCTGCCGCTTTGTGAAAACCGCCTAGCTGCGCAACCGCGTAGAAGGTTTGAAGGCTTCGTAGATCGATCATGCCGCGCCTCTATCTTATTGTGTATTGCCGTGCGTGCGCCGCCGTAGACAGGTCGCCGTGCATCCCTCTGCTGATACGTTACCGCAGAAATCGAGGGAAATGCGCAGGGGCCGAGGCTTTTTTTGTAGGCCTCGTTCAGCCTCACCGATAAGAAGACGTTATCTCTGACAATCCGCAATCGCAATTGGACGTTATCAGCCTATCGCGAGACGATTGGGCTACGAGGCAGTCACTGCACCCTGGAGTCGCAAGCCTTCAGGACGCCCTCAGCGGTTGAGGGCGCTGGGTTGTGGCGCACAATAACGACAAGACAAGTTGCACTATTCAAATGAGGAGAAGTGGAATGTTCTCGCCGCATTTGCCCCGCGAGCGTTTGCTTGAAGCCTACCGCGCTATGCAAACGATCCGTAGCTTCGAAGAGCGTGTGATTAACGAGATGGGTACCGGTGATATCCCCGGCAGCACTCACCTCTATGCTGGCCAGGAGGCAAGTGCAGTTGGCGTATGCATGCACCTCACGGATGAAGACTACATCTCGTCGACGCATCGTGGTCACGGCCACTGTATCGCCAAAGGTTGCGATATCAACGCGATGATGGCCGAGTTGTTCGGTCGAGTAACCGGGACTTGCGGTGGCAAAGGTGGCTCCCAGCACATCGCCGATCTGCGCAAGGGCATGCTGGGTGCAAACGGTATCGTTGCCGGCGGCGCACCGATCACCTGCGGTGCAGCGTTGAGTTTGAAACTGCAGAAAACTGATCGTGTTGCGATCGCCTTCGCGGGCGACGGCGCCATGAACGAAGGGGCTATGGCTGAGAGCCTCAACCTCGCAAAAATCTGGATGCTGCCGATCATCTTCGTGATCGAAGATAATGGTTTTGGTGAAGCGACCGCTAACGAGTTCGTTTCCGCTGGTAGCTTTACCCGACGTGCCCAAGGTTATGACATCCCAGCTACCGAAGTAGATGGCACCGACGTCTTCAAGGTCTACACAATCGCCGGTGAGGCTATTGCTCGCGCCCGTGCTGGTGGTGGCCCGTCCCTGCTTCACATCAGTGTTCCTCGTTATTACGGTCACTACAGCGGTGACCCGGACACTTACCGTACGCCGGAAGAGAAGAAGATCATGCGTCAGGAACAAGACTGCCTGATCAAGTTCCGCGATAAGGTCGCTACTGAGTCCCTGGTGGACGTAGCTGCTCTGGACGAGATTGACGCAGAGGTGACAGCGGCTGTTAACGAATCCGTGGCGTTTGCACGCGCTTCCGAGTTCCCACCGCTTTCTGCTCTCACCACCGACGTCTACGTGAAGTATCTGTAAGGAGCGCACCATGGCTAAAATTTCTTTCCGTCAGGCGCTCAACGATGCTTTGCGCCTGGAAATGCAGCGTGATCCACGCGTAATCATGATGGGCGAAGACCTCACAGGTGGCGCCGGTGGTAACGGCGTTAAGGATGCTTGGGGTGGCGCGTTCGGTGTGACTCGCGGGCTGCTGGGCGAGTTCGGCCCAGATCGCATTCGCGATACCCCTATCAGTGAGACTGCCTTTATCGGTGCTGCAGCTGGTGCTGCGCTGACTGGTATGCGCCCGATCGCCGAGCTGATGTTTGTAGACTTCGCTGGTGTGTGTCTCGACCAAATCGTCAACCAGATCGCGAAGTTCCGCTACATGTTTGGTGGGCATGCTCGTTCGCCGCTTGTGATCCGTGCTACCTACGGGGCTGGTACCCGTTCTGCAGCCCAGCATACCCAAGCGTTCTATCCGATCTTCACTCATGTGCCAGGTTTGAAGGTGGTCATTCCATCTAACCCTTACGATGCAAAAGGGTTGCTGCTTCAAGCTATTCGGGATGATGACCCTGTCATCTTCCTGGAGAACAAGATGTTGTATGACACCATGGGTGAAGTTCCTGATGGGGCCTATACCGTCCCCTTCGGTGAGGCCCGAGTGGTACGCGATGGCAAAGATGTCATGATCGTAGCCATCGGCCGCATGGTTCACATTGCTGAGGAAGCAGCTCGCAAGCTGCAGTCCGAAGGTATATCTGCGTGTGTGATCGATCCGCGTACAACCTCGCCGCTTGATGAAGATACCTTGATGGACTTCGCCGAAGAGATCGGTCGGGTTGTCATCGTGGATGAGGCGAACCCGCGTTGCGGTATCGCTGCCGATATCTCGGCACTGCTGGCTGATAAATGCTTCGACTCGCTCAAAGCGCCGATCAAAATGGTCACTGCGCCGCACACTCCAGTGCCTTATGCCCCGAATCTTGAGGATGCATATGTGCCTAATGCCGAGGCGGTTATCCGCGCGGTCAAGTCGATCGTTAAGAGGTAAGCAGTATGTCGATTGAAGCAGTCACCATCCCCAAGTGGGGCATGACGATGACCGAAGGCATTGTCGCCGATTGGCTAGTAGCCGAAGGTGATGAGGTCTCCCGGGGCCAGGAAATCATCGAGGTAGAATCGACCAAAACCACCAATGCGGTGGAGTCGGCTGCAAGTGGCATTCTTCGTCGCATCGTCGTCCAAGTCGGTGATACCGCGCCGGTAGGGGCGCTTGTAGGCGTCATCGCCGATGCTTCAGTAAGCGATGAGGACATCGATGCCTTTATTGCTTCGTTCGCTGACGCCAACGGTGGAGCAGTTGAGGAAGATCCGAACGCGCCTGTCGTCAAGGGTGTAGACGTCGGTGACGGTCGTGTTGTGAACGTCCTGACCATGGGCGCAGAGTCGGACGAAAGCGTCGTCCTGATTCATGGCTTCGGAGGCGACCTCTCCACTTGGCTGTTCAACCAGGACGCGTTTGCGAAAGATTACCGTGTCGTCGCCGTAGACTTGCCTGGGCATGGCGCATCTACTCCGATCCAGGGCAGCAACGTCTTCGAGGATCTGGTAGGCGCCGTCGACCGTGCTCTCGAAACCGTAGCGCCGGGCAAGATGCACCTTGTAGCTCACTCATTCGGTGGTGCGGTTGCGGCAGCATTAGCTGCACGCCAGTCGGGTCGAGTGGCATCGCTGTCGCTGATCGCTCCTGTGGGCCTTGGTAAGCAGATCAACAAGACCTTCCTGGATGACTTCATCTCTGCAGAGCGTCGCCGTCCGTTGAAGGAAGTGCTTGAGCGTCTGCTGGCTGATCCGTCGAAGATCAGCAACGATATGATCGAGGGCACTCTGCGCTTCAAGCGTCTCGAAGGTGTGCCGGAGGCGCTCTCCGCTATCCGTGACACCATCGTTGACGCAGATGGCCAGCAGCGGCACTGGATTGCCGGCACCATCGCCGACTTCAATGGCCCGGTAGCCCTGATTTGGGGTCAAAAGGATCAGATTGTTCCGCTGCCAGGCGAACAGCAGATCCCATCGCGAGCCAAGCTGAAAGTAGTTAACGCCGTTGGGCACATGCCTCAGATGGAAGCCGCTTCGGAAGTTAATGCTCTGGTTCTGGATAACATCGCCCAAGCGAAGTGATCCACTACGCCATTGCTTCTGAGGGATGGCGTATATCAAATAATTCTTTATGAACGAGGTTTATATGACCGATCGTTTGGCGGGTAAGCTCGTCCTGTTAACAGGTGGCGTAGCTAATATCGGTTTGGCAATTTTGGAGTCCTTCGTTCAGGAAGGTGCAAAAGTTGCGATTGTTGATATTGATTCTGAGCGTGGTTCCAAAGTTGAACAGCGCTTCCCCAAGGCAGTAAAGTTTTTCCGTGCAGACTTGAGTAGCGAAACCGATATTCGTGCCGTAGTGGGTAAAGCGGCTGAGTGGATGGGCGGCCTCAATACGCTGTGCTTGAACGCAGGTATTCAGCTTTCGGGTAATGTTTCGGAATTTGCTACCGAAGCTTGGGATAAGGTTTTTGATATCAACGTACGGGCAAATTTCATTTTTGTTCAAGAAGCGTTGCCACATCTGCAAAAAGCCAAAAAGTCGTCGGTCGTCATGATGTCGTCCTTGGCTGGTAAGCGTGGTGCCCCCGGCCTCACTTGCTATTCGTCTTCCAAAGCTGCCGTAATTGGCATGGCCACTACCATGGCGATTGAGCTCGCCAAAGATGGCGTTCGCGTAAACGCCGTTTGCCCAGGATGGATTGATACCCCGTTCAATGGCCCTGTCATCGACTATATCGGCGGCAAAGAGAAACAAGAGGCGCTGATCAAATCCCTGATCCCGCTGGGGCGTCAAGCCACCGCTGATGAGGTGGCTCCGCTGTTCGTATTCCTGGCCTCTGACGAGTCTTCCTATGTAACTGCCCAGGCAATCAATGTCTGCGGCGGTGTTTACAGCTAATCCAAGGGAGAGACCAGATGATTATCAAACACGAACTCGCCATGGCAGCTTTGCAGGCCGGTATCAAACGCGCTAAGGAACTGGATCAACGTTCGTGCTTGTCGATCGTTGACGCGGGTGGTCACCTGGTCGGTTTCATTCGCGTTGAGGATGCTGCGTTCGGCACGATCGAAGTCGCTACCAACAAGGCCTACACCGCCGCTGCCTTGCGTAAGTCGACTGATACCTGGATGGCGATCACTCAGCCAGGGCAAGAGCTCTACGGGCTTGAGCGCTCCTGCGCGCGCCCCTTCGTGGTGTTTGGTGGTGGTCTACCAGTGACCATCAACGGAGAAGTGGTAGGGGGTGTTGGTGTTTCTGGTGGCCCAGAGGACGCCGACGTCCAAATCGCCCAAGCGATGGTTGATGTGCTGCAGGCTCAGTAAGCGACTGATTCGTACACGTAGGTGCCAGAATGGAACCAATTAAAGAAATGCAAGCGAAGTCTGCCGCTCAAGTGAGGCAGATGATCCGTGCTGGTGACCTAAGGGTTCCAACGAGCGGTTTCGCTGATGGCTTCATGCAAGCCAACTTGATGATCCTGCCCAAGCGTTTTGCGGATGATTTCAAAATCTTCTGCGACTTGAATCCCAAAAGCTGCCCGCTGGTTGCCATGGGCAAACCAGGCGATCCGTCTCTGCCACTCGCTGGTGAGATCGATATTCGGACTGATGTGGCGCGTTATCGTGTCTATCGTAACGGCGTGCATACCGAAACGGTTGATTCGCTGGTTGACCTGTGGCGGGATGATTTTGTGACATTTGCATTGGGCTGCTCGTTCTCGTTCGAGAACGCCATCCTCAATGCAGGCATTGAGATCCGGCATATCAGTGCGAATCGGAATGTGCCTATGTACGTCACGAATCTCCCAACTGAAGAGTACGGGCCTTTCAAAGGATCCATGGTTGTTTCCATGCGTGCCTTCCGCCCGAAAGACACCATCAAGGCGATCGTTCTGTCCGAGCGCTTCCCGTTGGCTCATGGTGCGCCGGTACACATCGGTGACCCTTCGCTGATCGGGATCACAGACATTGATCGTCCTGACTTTGGTGATGCACCCGTCTATCGCGAAGGCGACATTTTCGGCTTCTGGGCATGCGGTGTTACGCCTCAAATGGCGATCAAGCAAGCCGGCGTAGATATTGCTATCACCCACGAGCCTGGTTACATGCTCGTGACTGATCTGGCAGCAGACTCTCCCGATCTGTCTGTCGCTTAGTAGCACTGGAAGGGGGATTAGTGATGTCTGAGCATTTCGCAAAAGTCGTTTGGGCCGCAGTTGATCACAAAGAGAAGCCGGGTACCTATAGTCGTGACCTGGAAGTGATCTTTAGTGACACTGCAAAAGTTGAAGCTTCGGCGGCTTCAGATTATTTGGGCACAGCTGAAAAGGCGGATCCCGAGCAGTTGCTTGTGAGTGCTTTGGCCAGCTGTCATATGTTGTACTTCCTGGCCATATGCGAGGGGCAGGGATATGTGGTGTCCAGCTACAGCGATAATGCCAAAGGTATTGTAGCTAAGCGCGAAGAGGGTGGTTTTTGGGTTTCGGAGATTATTCTGAACCCTAAAGTAGAATTCAGCTCTGAGAAGCAACCGGATCGAAACGCCTTGGAGCGTTTACATCACCGTGCTCATAAAGGTTGTTTCATTGCCAATTCGATCAAGACTGTTGTTAAAGTCGAGATCGCCTAATAATCAAACGAGGAGTTAAGGAAATGGCAAAACTGTATGGTGTCGCTGTCACTCACTCTCAGCCGGGTAAAGAAGCCGAGCTCCAGAAGGCACTCCTGGGGTTGGTTGAGTACGCTAAAACCGAACCGGGTTTTGTGAAGTATGACCTTCACGTTTCCGAAGAAAATCCAGGCGTGTTTCTCTTCTATGAAATCTGGGATGATCAGAAGTCCCTGGATCTGCATGCTAACACCGATAACATGAAAGCGTTTGGTGAGAAGTATGGTCATTTGATCAAGTCCACCTCGTTCGCCAAGTACAAACTGCTGTAAATGCTTCGATTTGCCAACGTGATCTCCGATGGGTGTGCAGGCTAATGGTTAGAATCGATCTCAATAGCGACCTTGGCGAAAGCTTTGGCCCGTGGGCTATGGGCGACGATGCGTCAATGTTGGACATTGTCACCAGCGCGAACATCGCCTGCGGTTTCCACGCGGGTGATCCTGCGGGAATTCTTTCGGTGCTCAGAGAAGCTGTGAGTCGGGGCGTCACCATTGGAGCTCACGTTGGCTATCGAGACCTTGTGGGCTTTGGTCGCCGGATAATGGAGCCGTCCAGTTCCGAGTTGATAGGGGATGTCATCTATCAGATTGGCGCTTTGGAGGGGCTGGCCAAGGCTGCAGGTACGACCATCAGTTATGTGAAACCCCATGGGGCTCTTTACAACACGATCGCTAAAGACCGTCGTCAAGGCGCAGATGTGATTGCGGCCATCAAGGCGGTAGATCCGGAGCTGACATTGCTTGTCCTGGCTGGTGCTCCGATCGTTGATCAAGCGCGCGAAGCTGGACTACGTGTTGTCTGTGAGGCCTTTGCCGATCGTGCTTACAACCGAGACGGATCGCTGGTCAACCGTCGCATTACTGGTGCAGTGCTCCATGATCCTGAACTGATTACTCAGCGGATGCTGCGCTTGGTTCATGAGGGTGTAGTCGAGGCTGTGGACGGCAGCTTGGTGAAGTTGCAGGCTGATTCGATCTGTGTGCATGGGGACAACCCCGCCGCAGTGTCTACGGCCAAAGCTTTGCGAGAAGCTTTCGAAGCAAATAATGTCCTGCTGCGTAGTTTTGCAGTTGCGAGCGAGGGTTAATCGTATGTTCAAGACGCTGCAATTTCTTCCTGCGGGATCGAACCGCTTCATCGTTGAGCTTGATGATCTCGAATCGACCATCGCTCTCGGTGATGCGCTTCAATCTGCCCGCATTGAGGGCGTCATTGAAGTCATCCCTGGCGCAGTAACGCTCCATGTTTCATTCGATCCTTTCGTTACGACTGCACGGCAGTTGTACGCTCAAATTTCTTCCCTGACGCCACAAGCTGGCAGCAGTCGCTCCGGTGACCTGGTCGAGATCCCGGTGAGTTACGACGGCGAAGACCTTGAATTCGTTGCGGGGTATCTTGGCTGGTCGGTCGAGGAGCTAATTCGTCGCCACCGGGCCGCAACTTTCACCGTCGCCTTTACAGGGTTCGCGCCAGGGTTTGCTTACATGACCTGTGACGATCCTGAATTGGTTGTCCCACGTCGTGATAGCCCACGGGTACGTATCCCGGCGGGTTCGGTTGCGCTGGCTGGTCGCTTCTGTGGAGTTTATCCGTCCGACACTCCCGGAGGCTGGCAATTGCTGGGAACCACGGTAGTCCCGATGTGGGATGTGAACCGTGCGCAGGCCGCTCTGCTGAAGCCAGGTGATCGAGTTCGATTTACTGAGGCGACGGCGGATCAGGCACCAGGCGTCGTAGTGAAACCAAAGCCTTTCGCAGATGAAACTGTGGGTAACGGGTTCAAAGTCGTAGCTACTGACAGACCCTTGCTGTTCCAGGATTTGGGCCGTGCCGGTAATGCGCACCAGGGTGTTTCTCAATCCGGTGCTGCTGATTTGCATGCGCTTCGTCTTGCCAACGAACTGCTCGGAAATGACGAAGCAGCTGTTGCCCTAGAAGTAACCTATGGTGGTGCGACCTTCGAGGCAGAAATGCCTGTGACTCTGGCAGTGACCGGAGCACCAGTGCCTGTCGTTGTGACAACTGCACATGGTCGGCTAATTACCCTATCTACCGCTGTACCGATCGCTTTGGATGCAGGGGACACGCTAACGCTGGGTGTACCGCAGCAGGGTGTTCGTAGCTATGTTGCTCTGCGAGGCGGCTTGGCTGCGCCGAAGATCCTAGGTTCTGCCTCTACAGACACTCTGGCCAAAGTTGGGCCTGAGCCGCTCACTGCCGGCGCAGTACTCCAGGTTGCGGGTGATGTACGTGGATCGGTTTCTGCAGGACATTTGGCTGAGTCGAATCTCCCAGGAAGCGCCGATGTTGTCGTGCTCGATGTCGTGATGGGGCCGCGCACTGACTGGTTCACTCCTGAGGCCATCCGGACATTCACTGAGCAGGCCTGGACAGTCACGCCCGAATCAAACCGCATCGGTGTGCGACTTAATGGCGCCAGTGCGCTGACCCGGGAATGTGCGGATGAGCTGCCCTCTGAAGGTACATCCAGAGGTTCGATCCAAGTACCACGTAATGGCCAACCTGTGCTGTTCCTGGCAGACCACCCGCTCACAGGTGGCTACCCGGTGATTGCCGTGGTTGCCGAGCATCACCTTTCGCTGGCGGCGCAGATCCCGATCGGTGCACGCATCCGCTTTAACGCCATCACTGGCTTTGATCCGCAAGTAAAGGAAACAGAACGATGAAGAAGTTACTCATCGCAAACCGAGGTGAAATCGCAATCCGCATCATCCGGGCTGCGAAGGATTATGGTGTGACTTCCGTCGCTATCTATTCGGACGTCGACGCTTCATCCCTTCATGTAGAGCTTGCCGACGAAGCTTATGGTTTGGGGCCAGGCCGCCCAGCTGACACTTACCTCAACATCCAAAAAATTGTTGAAGTCGCCAAACGTGCGGGGGCGGATGCTGTACACCCAGGCTACGGCTTCCTATCTGAGCGAGCAGAGTTCGCACAGGCTGTGCTGGATGCCGGCTTGGCATGGGTTGGCCCATCGCCTGATGTGATTCGGGCGCTGGGCGACAAAGTTGAAGCACGACACATTGCCCAGGCTGTAGGCGCACCGTTGGTTAAAGGTACCCCTGGCCCGCTGGCAAACGCACGCGAAGCTATTGAATTCGCTAAAGAGGCAGGTTTGCCTCTCGCGATCAAAGCTGCATTTGGCGGTGGCGGTCGCGGCATGAAAGTCGCGCACAAGCTTGATGAAGTAGGTCAGCTGTTCGAGTCAGCGGTACGTGAAGCGACGGAAGCTTTTGGGCGCGGTGAATGTTATGCGGAGCAGTTCCTTGAGCAACCTCGTCACATCGAGGCCCAAGTGATTGCCGATACCCATGGCAACACCGTTGTGCTTGGCACGCGTGACTGCTCGCTGCAACGTCGTAATCAGAAACTGGTGGAAGAGGCGCCTGCCCCTTACATCTCTGAGACACAGCGCGCGTCTATCCATAAGGCTGCACGGGATATCTGCAGTAGAGCGGGTTACGTAGGGGCGGGGACTGTAGAGTTTCTGCTGTCTCGTAACGGTACGATTTCTTTCCTGGAGGTAAACACTCGCCTGCAGGTAGAGCACCCGGTAACCGAAGTCACTACCGGCGTTGACATCGTTGTCGAGCAGTTGCGTATCGCAGATGGACTGCAACTCTCAGTTCTGGAGACTCCGGAGCCTCGTGGGCATGCCTTTGAGTTTCGGATTAACGCCGAAGACCCTGGGCGTGGGTTCCTGCCGACCCCAGGTCGTATCGAAAAATTCCGACCGCCATCTGGGCCAGGCGTGCGCCTCGATACGGGTGTTGAGAGCGGTTCAACCATCCCCGGGCTGTATGACTCGATGATGGCAAAACTCATCGTCTTTGGTGAGACGCGTGAGGAGGCGGTTAAACGTGCCCGCCGAGCATTGTCCGAGTTTCAGATTGAAGGGGTGGCTTCGGTACTGCCTTTCCATCGGGCGGTTATGGAAGAAGAGAAGTTCAATGGCACCGCTGATTTTGGTGTTTACACGAACTGGATTGAAACAGAGTTTAAAGGGCTGCCTCCTGCAGGACGTGTAGATTACGTTGAGGATCAGTTGGTTCGATGTGTGGTTGAGATTGATGGAAAAATTCATCGCCTTGGCGTGCCGTCTGCCTTGTTCTCGTTTAACAAGACTGACAATACTGTCCCGGCTGTAACTAAGTCGGAGAATGCCAATTCTGTAGGCTCGCCTATTCCTGGGACGCTTCAGCAGTGGCTTGTTCAGGATGGAGATGCAGTTAGTAAGGGTGAAACAGTTGCGCTTGTCGAGGCGATGAAAATGGAAACGCAAGTGGTGGCCAAGCTGGATGGTAAAATAAAGATCTTGGTCGATGTGGGGTCTGCCGTTACACTCGGTGAAGAATTAGCGACAATTGAGCAAGATACTCACTAACTAACAGGTTAAGGTGATGCTGTGTAAGGCGGCATCACTAAATGAGATGTCCAGCATCTATTGAAGAATGCTGGGGTAGTTTAACAGAAGCAGGGCTTGATAATTAAACTCAGCCCTAGAGGAGTAAGGATCGTGAAAAAATATAATGTCGCACTGATCGGCACTGGCTTCATGGGTAAAGCCCATTCCATCGCTACTGCAGTAGTTCCAATCCTGTTCGGTGCCCCGGTCGAAATCGAGCGCAAAGTGGTCGTTGATATCGACGAAGAACTGGCTCAGAACGCTGCTAAGCAATATGGCTTCACCGAGTACGCCACTGACTGGCGTGACGTGGTGAACCGTCCAGACATCGACATCATCGATATCTGTACCCCGAACGATACCCATGCTGAGATTGCAATCGCCGCAGCTCTGGCTGGTAAGCACGTAATGTGCGAAAAACCGATGTCCATGACCGTTGAGGAAGCTCAGCGCATGCAGGAAGCCGCCCGGGAAACCGGCGTCGTTACCATGGTTTCCTACAACTATCGTCACACCCCAGCTGTTCAGATGGCTAAGCGTCTGATTGAAGAAGGTCGCATCGGTGACATCCTGAACTTCCGTGGCTACTACCTGCAAGACTGGGGCGCTGATCCTGAGCTGCCGCTGTCCTGGCGCTTCAACAAGGCCAAAGCTGGTTCGGGTACCCTGGGTGATATCGGTACTCATGTCATCGACGCTGCTCGCCTGCTGGTTGGTGAATTCGCTTCGGTTAACTCGATCGTGAAAACCTTCATTGCAGAGCGTCCTCTTCCAGCTGGTCGCTTCTTCGGCCCTGCTGGTCAGGCTTCGAGCGAGCGTGGCAAGGTTGATGTGGATGATGCTGCACTCACCATGATCAAGTTCGCAAACGGTGTATACGGCACTATCGAGGTGACTCGAAATGCGTGGGGCCACCACAACCAACTTGGCTTCGAAATCTACGGCACCAAAGGTTCGATCGCCTTCGACTATCAGCGCCTCAACGAACTGCGCGTTGCTTTCGCAGATGATCCTAAGGATGCTTTCGGTTTCCGCACCATTTACTCGGGCCCTCACCAGCCGTTCGGTGACAAGCTCTGGCCAGTTGCCGGTATGGGCCAAGGCTACATCGATATCAAATCGATCGAGTGGTACAACTTCCTGAAAGCCATTGCTGAGAACGGCAAAGCTTCGCCGAACTTCGATGACGGTCTGCAGATCGAGCGCATCGCAGACGCCATTCTGACCTCGGGTGTCAGTGGCGAGTGGGAGAACATCGAGCAGCCTGCTTGATATTGCACCGCTAGATTGAGGTGGGCGTGACTTGGTCACGCCTACCTTCTCCACCGCAAGATTTGACGCTGCAGGAGACTCTGAAATGAGTATCGCGGTTGGATTGATTGGTGCTGGTGTAATGGGTAAAGAGCATGGCCGCATCCTGTCCATGCATACCCCTAGTGCTCACTTGGCCGGCGTCTGCGATTTCGATCCTGACAAAGCTCGCGCCATTGCGGGGAAGGCGCGGATTTTTGCAGATCCCCTGGATCTGATAACTTCTAAAGAAATCGATGCGGTGCTGATTGCATCGCCTGACTCCACTCATGCTGACTTGGTTCAAGCGTGCATCGCCGCCGAAAAACCAGTTTTGTGTGAAAAGCCTTTGGCGATGAGCGCTGAGCAAGCGCGCCTGATCGTAGAGGCCGAGTGCCTTAAGGAAAAGGCTTTCGTTCAAGTCGGTTACATGCGTCGGTTTGATCCAGGTTACATCGAGCTCAAAAGGCTTTTTGAAGCCAATGCTGTTGGTAAGCCTGAAATTCTCCACAATTTCCATCGCAATCCGGTCGCTCCTGAATGGATGACCGGCGACATGCTCATCACCAATGCTTTCGTTCATGAGATCGATGTCATGCGTTGGGTCATGGATACCGAGCTTGAGGCTGTTCGCATCACGGTTGCGGAGAAAGGTGATCCGATGATGATCGTGACCCGCTTGGCGAATGGCGCGATGTCATCAACCGAATTGTACATGAACTGCAAGTTTGGCTATCAGGTACACGCCGAGTTAGTGGGTGAAGAAGGCACTATCTCTCTTCCTGAATTCTCAGCCCCAGTCATTAATAAATCAGGCCATCGGGCATCCCATGTGCCGCGTAACTGGATTCCTCGCTTTGTTACTGCCTATCAAGCTCAAACACGGAGCTGGATACAAAGTATTATTTCGGGCGTTCCGAACCATGGTGCGACAGCCTGGGATGGCTACATTACGACGCTAATCGCTGAACACTTGGCTGAGCGAAGTGGGACAGACCAGACCATCAAGCTCGAACTGCCACTTCGCCCTTCGCTCTACCGGTAAATATGATTATCTGAGTTGCGTTGGTGCTAAGCGGTTAGGCCGTTCTGTATTGCGCAGTTCTTCGAGGGTCTTAACGTGATTCGATATGCCGTAGTGGGAGCAGGCTGGATATCCCAGACTGCATTCATCCCCGCTGTCTCTCTATTAGAGAATTCCAAAGTAACAGCCATCGTTTCTGGTAGTCCGGAGCGTGCTCGTGAGTTGGCAAAAAAACATGATATTGATCATGTTTATGCTTATGAGGATTTTGATGAGCTGCTTGCAAGTGACATCGTTGATGCAGTGTACATTGCTGTCCCAAACCCACTGCACGCCACTTACGCGATCCAGGCAGCGAAAGCCGGGAAGCATGTGCTGGTCGAAAAGCCTATAGCCACATCTCTGCCCGATGCTGATGCCATGATATTAACGGCAAAAGCTGCAGGGGTTTCGCTGATGACGAGTTATCGACTGCACCATGATGTCGGCACCATTGCCGCATTCCAAGCCATTCGCGATGGGCGCATCGGTAAGCCAGTGTTCATGTCTGCGACATTCAGCTTCCAGAGCGATGCTGGAAATCATAGGCTGGACGTAGAGCATTGGGGAGGGCCATTGCAGGATATTGGCATCTACTGCATCAATGCTGCACGTCACATCTTTGAGGCTGATCCCATTGCAGTTTCCGCGATGAGTACCCGTCGATCTGACGACCCGCGCTTCGCAAATGTGGACGACTCTATCGCTGTCACGATGAGGTTCCCGGACAACCGTTTAGCCCAGTTTTACTGCAGCTTTGGTGCTTACCCAGTAGATAGTTACCAGATTGTGGGTACGGACGGGGTATTAAACATGGATCCTGGTTTCCGCTTCGAACAGTCCATGTCCATGGCTCTGAAAAGTCGGGATGAGAGCGAATACGTTCATTTCCCGCACTACGATCACTTCGCAGGTCAGATTGCTTACTTCTCGGATTGTATCGAGCAAGGAATAGAGCCGCAGCCATGTGGGGAAGAAGGTCTCGCCGATTTGGAGATCCTCTTCGCTATCGAAAGAGCAGCGGCTTCTGGTTTACCTCAGCAGTTGGCTCTCAAAAAGAGCAGGGCGCGCCCATCAGAAAAAACACTGCGGATGATCAAACGGGCAGTCGCCTGATCAATTCTTCATGCTATGAAGAATTTCTGAGTAAATAATAATAAGTGGAGAAGTTCCTTGTATATCGGAGTACCGTCGGAAACCGCTCACGGCGAATCGCGCGTCGCGGTAACCCCAGACACAGTAAAGCGGCTCGTAACGGCTGGACACCAAATCGTTGTCCAGAGCGGCTGTGGGCTGAAAGCTTCCATCACCGACAGCGCCTTTGAAACTGCCGGCGCCAAGATTGGTGAGGCTAGCGATGCTCTTGGGGCAGACATCGTTTTAAAGGTGGGTGCGCCTGCAGACCCTGAACTGGCTTTAATGAATGCGGGTAGCGTGCTCATCGGTATGCTCAACCCCTTCAACGATGAGCTGATTGGCAAGATGGCCGAACGCGGCATTACCGCTTTCGCCCTAGAAGCCGCGCCGCGCACCTCACGGGCACAAAGCCTAGACGTGCTGTCGTCGCAGGCTAACATCGCCGGCTACAAGGCGGTGTTGCTGGCCGCACACTACTACCCACGCTTCATGCCCATGCTGATGACCGCCGCCGGCACTGTCAAAGCTGCGCGCGTGCTGATCCTGGGCGCGGGCGTTGCCGGCCTGCAGGCCATCGCCACGGCCAAGCGCCTGGGCGCTGTAATCGAGGCGTCCGACGTACGCCCGGCAGTGAAGGAGCAGATTGAGTCGCTGGGCGCCAAGTTCATCGACGTGCCCTACGAGACCGACGAAGAGCGCGAGTGCGCCGAAGGCGTCGGCGGCTACGCCCGTCCCATGCCGGCCAGCTGGATGCAGCGTCAGGCACAGGCTGTCCATGAGCGTGCCAAGCAGGCGGACATCGTTATCACCACCGCACTTATCCCGGGTCGGAGGGCGCCTACTCTGCTGAATGCTGGAACCGTTGCGCAAATGAAGCCAGGTTCCGTGATCGTGGATTTGGCTGCCGCGCAGGGGGGCAATTGTCCTCTAACGGTAGCCGACGAGGTTATCCAAGAAAATGGCGTGACCATCATTGGCCCAACCAACCTGCCTGCCCAGGTAGGTGCCGATGCTTCGGCGCTTTACGCACGTAACCTGCTGGACTTCATGAAGCTGCTGTTCGACAAAGACGGCGCGCTGGTCATTAACCTCGAAGACGATATCGTCGCGGCCTGCTTGATGTGCCGCGATGGCCAAGTCGTCCGCAAGAACGGCTAAGGAGCACGACAATGGAAGACATGCTGATTTCCCATGGCATCTACAACCTGATCATCTTCGTGCTGGCCATCTATGTGGGCTACCACGTGGTGTGGAACGTCACCCCGGCGCTGCACACCCCGCTGATGGCAGTTACCAACGCCATTTCAGCGATTGTCATCATTGGCGCCATGTTGGCTGCCGCGCTGACTGTTACTCCTGCCGGGAAGATCATGGGTACCTTGGCCGTCGCTTTGGCTGCAGTAAACGTGTTCGGTGGTTTCCTAGTTACGCGCCGCATGCTGGAAATGTTTAAGAAGAAAACCAAAAGCGAAGGGAAGAAGTAACATGAGTATGAATTTTATAACGCTTCTCTACCTTGTCGCTTCGGTGTGCTTCATTCAGGCGCTCAAGGGGCTGTCGCATCCGACTACCTCACGTCGTGGCAACCTGTTCGGCATGATCGGCATGGGCATCGCCATCCTTACCACGGTTGGCCTTATCTACAAGCTGGGTGCAGGGATCGCGAACTCTGGTATGGCGTATGTGATTGGCGCCTTGCTGGTCGGTGGCACAGCGGGCACCATCATGGCCAAGCGCGTCGAGATGACCAAGATGCCGGAGTTGGTGGCCTTCATGCATAGCATGATTGGCCTGGCAGCGGTGTTCATCGCCTTGACCGGTGTTATTGAGCCTCAGTCCCTTGGCATCGTTGCCTCAATGGCGGATCCGATTCCTGGCGGCAACCGCTTGGAGCTTTTCCTTGGAGCGGCAATTGGCGCCATTACTTTCTCGGGTTCTGTGATTGCTTTTGGCAAGCTATCGGGTAAGTACAAGTTCCGACTGTTCCAGGGGGCGCCTTTTGTCTTCCATGGGCAGTTTAAGACCAACATGCTGGTGCTCTTCACCACCTTTGGTGTGGGTATCATCTACAGCACCACTGGTTTGATCGATGCCTTTATTCTCATGCTGATATTGGCATTCGTTTTGGGTGTCCTGCTGATCATCCCTATCGGTGGCGCGGACATGCCGGTGGTGGTGTCGATGCTCAATAGCTACTCGGGCTGGGCAGCGGCGGGCATTGGCTTTTCTCTCAACAACTCCATGTTGATTGTCGCCGGCTCCCTCGTGGGTTCCAGTGGCGCGATCCTGTCGTACATCATGTGTAAGGCGATGAACCGGTCGTTCTTCAGCGTGATTCTTGGTGGTTTTGGCGGTGATGCTGATGTTGGTGCGGAGCAGGGCACCAAGGAACAGCGCCCGGTAAAATCCGGTTCCGCCGATGACGCCACCTTCCTGCTGAGCAACGCTGACAGCGTGATCATCGTTCCAGGTTACGGTCTGGCGGTAGCGCGAGCCCAGCACGCACTGAAGGAGCTGACCGAGAAACTGACTCACCGTGGCGTTACAGTGAAGTATGCGATTCACCCCGTAGCGGGCCGCATGCCCGGGCACATGAACGTGCTGCTGGCCGAGGCCGAAGTGCCGTATGACCAGGTGTTCGAGATGGAAGACATCAACGCTGAGTTTGGTCAGGCCGACGTGGTTCTGGTGCTAGGTGCTAACGACGTGGTCAACCCTGCGGCGAAGAACGATCCAAAGTCACCCATCGCAGGTATGCCAATCCTGGAAGCGTTCAAGGCGAAGACCATTATCGTCAACAAGCGCTCTATGGCCAGTGGCTACGCTGGCCTGGACAACGAACTCTTCTACCTGGACAAGACCATGATGGTGTTTGGGGACGCGAAGAAGACGATCGAAGACATGGTAAAGGCTGTGGCGTGAGGTTAGGCCGTCAGTGCTGATAAGGAAAGCCTATCTAAAACCATCGTAAATGGCGATTGGACGCGTTCAGGTGGTTCGCTGATTATCAAGATGTCTCGCGGCGTCAGATATCAAGACGCAGTATGAACTTTGACGAAGAGAACTATATGAATAATTACAATGGTCGCGTAGTCATTATTACTGGTGCAGGCTCTGGTATGGGGAGGGCGATGGTTGAAGAGTTTGCCTCCCGCCAAGCATCAGTTGTTGCACTTGATATTAATCTGAAAGCCGCAGAAGAATCAGTTTCCAAAATTTCGAATACTGAACGTGGTTTTGCTTACCGCGTTGATGTCAGCGATCCTGTGAGTGTGCAGGAGGCTGTGGAGGCCGTAATTGCTAAGTGGGGACGAATCGATCTACTTTGCAATAACGCCGGTATTCTTGATGGGCATGCAACAGCGCATGAAGTGTCCATCGAGGAATGGAATAAAGTCATCGCCGTCAATCTAACCGGGCCTTTCTTGATGGCGCGGGCTGTCATCCCTCAAATGCTGAAGCAGAAGAAAGGCGCGATCATCAACACCTCCTCTACCTCCGGTTTCAGTGCTGCGGGTGGCGGGACTGCTTATACCGCCTCCAAGCATGGGGTGATCGGCCTGACTCGACAGTTGACCTTTGAATATGGGGCGAGTGGTATCCGAGTAAACACAATCTGTCCTGGTGCAACTGCTACTCCTCTTGCAATGGCAGATCCTGTAACCGCTCATTCGCCAGATATGCTGGCCGCCCTTGAGAAATTCCCTGCACGCCGTTGGTGTCAGCCTGGCGAGATTGCGAAGCTTGCAGCATTCCTCGGTGGCGATGAGGCAGATTTCGTTCATGGTAGTGAGTACGTAATGGATGGAGGCTGGCTGGCCGCTGCCCGAGATCCGTTCTAACAAACCGAGTATCCATTAGATTCATGCAAGGGTGAACACGATGTTTAGCAAGCGCGAATGGCCGGATTGCGGCATTGAAGGATTTCAGCGTGGTTTTGTGACCGTCGACGGCACGCGTATGCATTACGTGAGTGGCGGCAAGGAAGATGGGGAAGTGATGGTGCTGGTCTGTGGTTTCCCACAGAGCTGGTACGCGTGGCGGAAGGTGCTCCCAGCTCTCGGCAAGCACTTCCGCGTGATCGCGCCTGACCTACCTGGCCAGGGTGATTCTGATCGTCCAGCGAACTGCGATACCGCCAACATTGCTCGGCTGTTGCGGGGCATGATGGACAAAATCGGAGTAGATAAGCACTCCTTGATTACGCATGACATTGGCGCCTGGGTCAGCTACCCGTACTGCGCAAATTATGGTGACCAGGTGACTGGATGGGCCATCCTGGACTGCGGCATCCCAGGTATCAGCCTGCCGGATAACCTGCCGTGGGCTGGCAATGTGGCTTGGCGCACCTGGCACTGTGGCTTCCATAACCTCGTCGACCTGCCTGAAGCGCTGCTTGAAGGGCGTGAGCACATCTACCTGCAGTGGTATCTTCAACGTAAGGCCGCAATCCCTCAGATTTTCACCCAGGAGGATTTCGAAGAATATCTGCGCACGTTCAAACTTAATGGATTGAAGGGTGGGTTAGCTTATTACCGCGCGATGTCTGTCTCTGCAGAACAGAATCGTGAACTTGTGAAAAAAGGTAAGTTGCAAGTTCCAATCTTGGCCATGCGTGCGGATCAGGGATCAATGCCTGATCTTGTTACCGAGCTTCTGAACATTGCTACCAATGTCACTGGCACTATGGTTCAGAGTGGTCATTATATTCCGGAAGAGCAGCCGGAGCAGTTGGTTCACGAGCTCCTGAAGTATTTCGCCAAGTAGTACTCACAGTCTTTGTTGTCGCTCTTCGTTTGCTAGAAACCGGTTGGTTATCGGTTTCTAGCCTTTTTATTGCGCTGTCGATAGTCTGGCAAAAATCCCAATCTATGTATTGGCGCGTTTGGTCAGGTCGTATTGTCGTGCGAGCAAGCTTTGCTTTAGCTGTTTCCAGTGATCGCTTAATAATAATAACGGAGTGATAAATGAGAACTTTGAGGTTGGGCTCTATGAGTGGAGCGCTTTCGGCTGCGCTTCTGATGCCGGTCGACGCTTCGGCAGTTGAGTTTAATGGTTACATGCGTAGTGGTGTAGGAGGTTCTACATCAGGCGGTAAGCAAAGCTGCTTCATGCTCCCAGGTGCGCGATCTAAGTATCGACTCGGTAACGAGTGTGAGCAGTACATTGAGTTGGAGTTACGTCAGGATGTTTTGACGTTAGACGATGGGTCTGTTGTCAGCGTAGATGGTATGCTCCAAACGCAAACCAACTACAACCATACGCCCGCGTTCTCAGGCGACGATAGCTATACCCGGTTGAATCAGTCTTATATTGAATGGAGCAATATGCCTGCCTTGAACGGAGGCGCTCTCTGGGCTGGTCGAAGGTTCTACAAGCGTAGAGATATCAATATTTCGGACTTCTTCTATTGGGAGCAAAGCGCGACAGGCTTTGGTCTCGATCGTGTCCAGCTTGGCGATTACAAATATAGCTACGTATTTTCCCGGGAAGATAATGTCTTTCAGAAAGAGCTGATCACGCGCCAAGATTTCAACGTTGAGGGTTTTCAAACAAACCCAGGCGGAGAAGTAGAGGTCGGCGTAAGCTTTTTGAGAGCTCCGAGCAGAGAAAATACGCACGATGGATGGTCAGTTGCCATGCAGCATAAGCAAACTGACTTCCTCGGAGGTACGAATAAATTTGCTCTTCAATATGGTGAGGGGCCCGGTACGGCATTGGGTTTCACGGGGGATCCAGAGCTAGATGCCAGTAATCGAAGCTGGCGCGCAGTTGAGATTATTGATTGGCAAGTGACACGAAACTTTGGTGGGCAATTCAATATCCTTTATCAAAAGGACAAGCGCACTGACGATCAAGATCAGAACTGGCTTTCTGTTGGCATTCGACCAGTTTATGGGTTTACAGAGCATTTCAAGCTGGCCGTCGAGCTTGGTCGTGATCAAGTGACTGCGCCAGGAGGCACCAGAAAGCTGACCAAGTTTACCATCGCGCCCACTTGGTCACCATCAGGCCCTGGCTTCTGGGACACTCCAGAAGTACGTCTGTACTACACCTATGCTCGCTGGAACTCTGCGGCTCAACGAGCTGCGAACGAGATAGCGGCGGGCTCGGCGCTTTCGGATAGCGGCGCGTTCGGTAATGCTCTGCATGGTTCAAACTTTGGTGTACAGTTTGAATATGGGTGGGACTGATCGGAGTCGTAGTAACTTAAGCTATGAGTAGATTATAAGTTTAGCTCGTTACTATGTCGTGAGTATGAGCTGATATAAACATGGTCTAAAATTATCTCTCGGTTTTAATCGATGCCAGAGGCTAGCGTTCTTGTAGCCTCTGGCTTTGACGTTTCCAGTGGTGAAACCTCTGAGCTTTCATGTCTGATGTGAGCAAGGTCAGCTTAGGGATGTCATGAGCCTGGTGTTCTGATGCATTTCAGGGCACCATAGAAGTTTCATGTGGATGAGGGTTGATTAATTTATAAAATTCCTGCTAGTAGTCACCATGATTGATAATGTGAGGGAGTGCAATGCCAAATTGGAGTCGCTTGGAAATTAGTGATCATGATGATCCGCGCGTTTTAAAGGAGCAGTCTGTCGAAGATTACTCTCGCCATGTTGTGCCGTTGGCAGCTCGATCGGGGCGCTGGAGCTTGGCAATGGCGTCCTGGTCTGTGCTTAGCGCGTTATTTTATCTCTACATTAGTGTGGCTGTGGCGCAAGCGGTGGGGACGCAGAGTGCGATCATTGGTATAGGGTTATCAGTGCTTTTCTATGGCCTAATTAACTACATTATCTGCCAGAGGTCAATCAATAGTGGGCTTTCAGTCGCTTTGCTCTCAAGGGGCATATTCGGTAATTACGGTGCTGTAATTTCGTCACTGCTATTTGCCGTTACTGCGACTTACTACGCGGTTTTCGAAGGGTCGATTATTGCTGTTGCGCTTCAGCAATTCTTTTCACCGCACAGTGATATTCGATGGTGGTATTTATTGGTGGTAGTTTATGCGATGCCGCTTGTGTTAGGTGGGGTTCAGGCATGGATGGACAAATTAAACGGTGCTTTGCTTCCTCTATATATCGGTGGTCTTCTAATCGTAGTGGTGATGGCGGGCAGTCGTTTTGGATTCTCAACAAACTTTTTATTCATCCAGCCCTCAATTGATACCATAGTGCCGGGCTGGTTGTGGGCTTTTATTGTGTACATGGGTATCTGTGTCAATATGATGGTGACGGCAGAATTTTCTCGGTTTGGAAAGCCAGAGGATGCTAAGTTCCATGGTGTTGTAACATTTGGCCCAGTGTTTTATTTTGCGCTTTATGTGGTAAATGGGGTTGCCGGGATATTCATAATGGATACAGTATTCCCTGGCTTGAAAGCAAGCGAGCAAGGGATTGCCGAAGCAGTGCTTAAGTCATCCGGGGTGATTGGTCTGATTTTTATTATCATCAGCCAAACGCGAATCAATACTGCTAATTACTACATGGCTTCACTGAATATGGCTGGTTTTGCGGCCAGGGGTTTGAGGCTCAGATTGCCACGGGCTGTATGGGTTCTGTTCGTGGGCGCTTGCGTCTATTCATTGATGCTGACGAACGTCTTCAGTTATCTACTTAAAGCACTGGCTTGGCAGGGTGTTGCAGTGACTTCGTGGGTAGCTATTTTGATGACTCATTATGCCATTCATCGTGATTCAACCAGCGATGAGTTTCGTCCAGGTAGGGTGAAGTCGATGATGCCAGGCGCGTGGGCTATATTATTTTCTACCGGACTAGGTATCATCTTGATAGAGTTTGGTTCCAAAGGTACTTGGTATGTTGAGTTTGCCCCAATAATTATTTCTGTTGTTGCTGGGGCGAGCTACTGGTTGATTTCAAAGTCCGTACACAGCCAGAAACTCCGTAGGGCCACTGAGCCTAGAAATGAAGTGGCAGATGTATGGCATCAGCACATCAAGTGTCATGTGTGTGAGCGTTCTTACAGTGCCATCGAAATGGATGCTGATCCTTCAGCTAGCCAGCGGGCGATATGCATAGGGTGTGCTGAGGGCAATCAGGTATTTTTGCAAGCTGTTCAATCTGAGTCACAATCTCTAGCAGGGCTTTCTCAGGCTGTGCTTGATAAAAGAAATAGTTAGTATTTTAAAGTAGGGGCCTGATATTCAAGCCCCTGCTTGATTAATCTAAGTCTGTCCGAAGGCGTAGAGCGCTAGCTAGGATAATTAGTTACGTGATCCGGTTTCGCTTTAAGATAGCCTGTATGGCCAGAAGTTAAACCTGAGTTGCAGGCGTCAGCCACGACCGAAATTTTGAACAGCACCGTGGGTGTGATGAACCTTAAGTTCTGAAATGGTTGCCACACTGAAGTCGAGGCTTTTAGCTGGACTGCCTTATGGAGCATCGAGCGCAACTTTAATGATTATGGGATATTGAACCGCAAATTTTGGTGTCAGAGGGGCTGGAATGATCAAGGCGCGTTGATTATCGAGTCTCTGGACTGCGTGTTGATACCAGCGAATACCATGGCGCTGTCCAGCTTGATTTCATAGGCACCGCACTCAATCCAGCATTTTCGGCATCCCGCCGTGCACGTTTGAAGTAAATGAACAGCGCGGCAACGACTGTTTATGCAGGGGCATCGAAGAGTCACCCGTTTGGAAAGGCAGATTTAGAGGCGTCAGAGTTGAGGACGTAACTGGCTTGATGGTATAGGATGCTAAGTCTAAGTCAGCGAGGAACCACTATGTCACGTTTAGCCGAATACCGTCAGCTTGAGCAAAAACTGGCCCAGCAACTGGCTGAGCTCGAAGCCATGAAAGGCTCCGCTGAGCTCCTAAAAGAAATTGACTTCGAGACAAAGCTGCGTGATTTGCTTGCCAAGTATGGGTATAGCCTTCGTGACATCGTTGCTATGCTGGATCCGCAGGCTGGCCGCCGTACCGCCGCTCCCGTCACCGCTGAGAAAGCCCCTCGCCGGGCTCGTCAAGTTAAGGTCTATAAAAACCCGCACTCTGGCGAAGTTATTGAGACCAAAGGCGGTAATCATCGGGGCTTGAAGGAGTGGAAGGCAGAGTACGGCTCCGAAGTAGTTGAAGGCTGGGTAGCCAAGTAATAGCGATAGTTTGAGAAGACCTCCGCAACGCGGAGGTTTTTTTCAACCTGAGGATCGTCCAGGCCCAACCCAGACGGTTGGTGACGGGCTCGGATGCACGGCACCTGCTGCAGGCAGGGATTGCCTGTCTGGCGAGCGCCAAGGTTGCTCAGGTGCAGAGCAAGACAGTTTCCGTAGCTTAGCGAAGACGATGTCAGGGGTGAATTGTTCCGGAGCGAAGGAGCGAAGGAGGGATGGACTGGCGACGTCCGCAAATATTTTTCCAAGACTCCCTTTAAAATTTTTTTTGACGGACGGAGAATATATTTTGTAATCAACAAAAAGCAGCGAGCTCTCGGGCTCCCTCGCCATATCAGGCTTCACTGCTACCGCTTCCGCTGTTGCCATTCCTTCACGCTCTGAAATCCCTGTCTATTTTTTGATCATCAGCACGCGTTGAATCACCTGACTTTGGGTGGGAGGCTTGGTAAAAAAGTCGCTTTCTTCGGCCGTCAGGCCGGCTGGCTTTGCCTTCGTGCACAAATTTAGAGCTGCCCCCAATTTTTTGAGCTGAGACCGGGCAGGTTGCGATATGCAGGCGGCGCTGAAAACAAGTGGGTCGCACGAACGCAATTAGGTTGCTCGCATAGATCCCGAACAGCTTTGACAGTGCTTCTGCCCTGCAGGGAATCGGGTAGACGCCGGCGCACATGGAGGCCTTTTCATGCAGGACGACTACAAAACTCAGCTCACAAAAGCTACAGAAGGGCTGCACTACTGCGACTTGATCCTGACAGCCCAAGAGGCTGAGGATCTACGCGCGCTCGTGCAAGAACTGCAAGGGGCGGGGAGGTACCCTGGACTCAGCGGCGTGTTCAGAACGATCCTTGAAGAAACCTGGTGCAGTGACGAACCTTGGCCGACCATCTCATCACCAGCGACGCCCAGGCTTGATTGATGTCATTCCGGCTCCAGCGGGTGACTCTCAAGAATGCTGACTGTGATTCAGGCTATTGGAGAGCACATCAGAGCTAGCCAGGCCTAGGAAGCCAGCGGTATGCGCGATTCACGGGCAGACTGTTCCAAGCCCGGCATATCTCCATCGCGTTCCAATCTCTCAATTTCTGAGCGGAGGTCAATGAGTTCCGCTGCAGATCTACCAGACTCCTGGCTCAGGGTAAGAGTCAGCAATGTCAATGCGCTCAGTTCAAGCCGGTGGCTCACCTGTTCGAGTTTTTCCAGCGTTAGACTGGATCGGGCACCTTCCAATTTGGAAAGGAAAGTACGGCTGGTATCTCCGAAATCGCGCTGCGAGATTTTTCGCCTGGTGCGAAGCGTCCGCAGCACGATGGCGAATGATGACTTCAGTGACATGTACGGCTCCTCCGTATGACTTTCCTCAGTGATCTCGACACTGCAACCGCTGTTCACCTCGTAAGCTTCGCTGCCAGTTGGGCTAGGTGGCGCGTGAGTGGGCTCCATTCCGTCGAAGAACTGTTGATGCGTACAGTATAGCTCGCTAAGCTTGGCGGGAGAACATTTGTACTCTTGATGGTGGCGAGCGTGAACCTCGGAACACTTAAAGGCAACGATTTGTCGTGGTCGGTGTATCAGGTATGCCATGTTTTTCGATAGGTATGGGCCAGTCGCTCTATGAGGGTGTGTGCAGCAGGAGCAGGAGTGTTTGAGATCAACTGACCGGATGAAACATCGTGGCTATGGCTGCGCCTAATCGATGAGGAGTTTCGGGCAAAAGAAACTCGCTGCTGGGCGCGCAAGATCTATTACGGAGGGATGGCTTGATTGCCCCTATGAGGCCGAGAAATTGAGTGAAAGAAAAGCCTTCACCATATGATCTGAAGTAGCCATGCCCATTGGTAGCTGCGGTAGCTGCTCTGGGCTCGCGGCTCTAAGATTCTCCAGCAAATCGTCCCTGTTTTTGGTAGCCTCTTGCCACTACAATGCCCCTTCGAAAACGAGCACTGCGCCATGGAAGAGCAAGCCCCCCTGTATTGCGTTGCACTGCTAGGAACCGTCCCCGGGGGCCTAGCAGAGGAGCTCAAGAAAGAGATCGCAGTCCGCTTGAAAGACCTGGGTCTTAAGCTCGGCAAAGAAGTGAGTTTGTTCGAAGGCGACCTTGTTCGTTTCGACCCAGCCGTTGACAGGTGTAGCGCCGCTTTGTGCTTTAGCGCAAACGGAGGCGGCACTCCTCATAACGATGCCGCCGTTGGCCAACTGATCAAGCGTCGCGTCCCGCTTATCCCCGTAGCGACCTGTAAGGACAATTTCGCAGCTGAGTTTCCAGGAAAGCTGGGCGGCCTCAATGGCCTGGAAATGAAAGGTGGCTTGGGCAGCCTTGCTATGGCTCTGCTGGAGGGGGCATCGCTGCTTCCTAAACAGCGCCGGGTCTTCCTCAGCTACCGCCGCGTCGAGTCGACCAATGCTGCCCTGCAGCTTTACGCAGCCCTGTCAGCCCGTCAATACGACGTATTTCTCGACACGCATGACATTCTCCCTGGCGAACACTTTCAGGAGGTGCTGTGGCAGCGCCTGTGCGACTCAGACGTGATCGTCTACCTGGATACAAAGGAATACTTCGATAGCCGCTGGACAAAGCAGGAGTTCGCGAAGGCCACTATGCGAGGTTTGTGCGTGTTGCGGGTAGGTTGGCCAGGGGTTAGCTCGAAAGTAGAGCAAACGGCCTGTGGTGAAGTCCGTCTGTCCAGCAAGTCCCTGAATTCCTTCGGCCAGCTCGTAGACGCCAAGCTTACCCAGGTCATGGATATGGTCGAGATGCTGCGTACGAAAAGCGTTGCGCAGCGTTATTCCCGTCTCGTCAGTAAGCTTCGTAACTCGATCGAGGAGTACGACGGGGAAATCTTGGGCTATTCAGTACGGCGGAGTGTGATCGTGAAAGTCGCCGGTAAAAGGATTGTGGCCTACCCGGAGATGGGTGTTCCTACGAGCCATGCGCTGCATGAGGCGACCTTGGATTTCCATATGCTGCCTGTCGCCGTTGTTTACAACCAGGTGGGAATCAAGGATCGGAAGTGGAGAGCTCATATGGAGTGGTTGAACGAGTCAGTAACTGATCAGGTGCGATTGATCTCAACCGATGATGCTTGCTCGGAGTTCATTGAATGGCCTGACACCCATAACGTGGCTTGATCGTAGATCCGTGGAAAGCTGTGGATTTGACCAGCTCCTGTCGATCAAGCCTATGATGACTCATGACCAGTCAGAATTTATCGGAAACCATATATGAGCAGTATCTTCCTATCCGCCAGCGTCCCTAACATCGAGAGTCCCTATTACCTAAGATGCGATCCGGTACTGATCCAAGCCGCATTGCGCTCATTCCTATTCACGGTGATTGGCCGTAAGCACTTGGTTTTCGGTGGGCACCCGTCCATTTCGCCTTTGATCCTAGCCGTATGCGAAGATCTTGGGATCACCAATCAGAACGCGGTAACGATTTTCCAGAGCAAGCAGTTTTCGGGCGTCATCCCTGAAGATAATAAGAAGTTTGCCAATTTCATCGAAACACCCATTGGCAATGATCTTGGCCAAAGCCTATCCATCATGAGAGAGCAGATGTTTACCACTTATCGCTACGAAGCAGCGGTATTTATTGGTGGTAAAGAAGGTATCGTGACGGAGTACGAGCTTTTCAAGAAGCTCTGTCCAGACGCTAAGATTCTTGCGTTGAAAAGCCCAGGTGGCGCTGCGGCGGAAATTCAGAACATGCCTGCCAATGAAGACGATGAATTGCTCGATTATGTACGTGTATTCTCGGCTGGGCTTGGGCTTCATCATAAGCTGGATCGCCACCCTACTGTTCCCAAACGACGTGATTCTGGGACGCCTTCTCTAGGAGTATAAGTGATGCATTATGGATTTAATCTGAGCCTAGATCGTAATGATTTGGCAGTTTCGAAGGCGGTCGTTGAGGCACACACACAAAGTGTAGAAGCCAAGAGAGTTGATCTACGCAAATACCTGATGAGGGATGGCAGCAGCATCAGTGCTGAGTTGATCGCTGAGCACTTGTTTCCCAGGGTGAAGTGCGATGTCTTCATCTCTCATTCCTCAGATGACCAGGATATGGCGATTCAGCTAGCTTATGAGCTGAAGAAGAAAGGCATTGAAGCCTTTGTAGATTCCGTTGTGTGGGGTTCGGTATATGAGCTGCTTAGGGTAATCGACGATAACTACTCGAAAGTTGGTAGGAGTGAGAGTTACAATTACGAGCGCCGTAACGGGTCAACTGCCCATGTCTACATGACTTTGGTGACAGCTCTGCAAAAAATGATCATGCAGTCTTCGACTCTTTTATTCTTGAATACGGGCAACTCTATTTCTGTCAAGCACTCTGTTCAGGGTGAGAGTATGACCCACTCTCCTTGGATTCATATGGAGCTGATGTTTAGCCAGATGATGTGGGAGTTGGAGGGAGGGCCTATCTTTGATGCCGCAATGGAGTCGGCTACCGCTCCAGTTTTTCATAAAGCACCTACCTGGCATTTGAAAAGTGTGTCTTCGTCCAGATTTGTGAATTGGTTGAGAGAACGTCCCGAGTGGCAGAGTAAAACCGAGTTCAATAAGGCCATTCAAAGTCTCCACGCAAGTAAGAATTGAGTTTATAAATTGGATAGAAAGCTAAAACACCTGGAGTTCGTCCAGGGTGTTATCAATCGGTTGTCCACGAACTCCTTCCTCCTCAAAGGCTGGTCGGTGTTGCTGATTTCTGGACTTTTTGCGCTCGCAGCTGCTCAAGACAGCAAGGGTTTTGCTCAGTATGCTTTTGTGCCAGCCATAGCGTTGTGGGGTCTGGATGGCTATTTCTTGGCTTTGGAGCGTAACTATCGACGACTCTACGACAAAATCAGATTGCTTGAGCCGGATAACGTCGACTTTGCCATGGGGCTTGAAGTCAAAAATGGAAACATGGACTTCTTCAAGGCCGTTTTCTCCAAGACACTAATCATTTTTCATGGCTCTGTGTTCGGTTCGATCTTTGCTGCGACGCGCATCTTAGGGGCACCGGCAGCTTAGCAATCCGGATGGCTAAGAAATCAGTAAAGCCTAGCCATCCGGACAGCTTAGCAATGCCACCATTCTAAAAAATGAGTAGATACCGCTGACCCGTGTCGGCAACACCATAGGATAGCCAGCAATGCCCCTTGACCTTGGTACCTTACGATCTGCAGGCTCGCGCAGTCGTTATTACACCACCGCCTCGAACTCTCAGAATGCCCGTACGCTTGGCTACAGAACAGCGTTCTTGTGTCATAGCCATAAGGATCGAATAGCGGTTGAGGGGTTGCTGAAACTCTTCAAAGACCAAGGTCTCCATTTGTACGTCGACTGGATGGACAGCGAGATGCCAGAGCATACCAATGGCAACACTGCCAGGATGATCAAAAATAGGATTGTGGAGGCTGACCTGTTTCTATTCCTAGCAACCCCCAATGCCTTGGCGTCACGCTGGTGCCCGTGGGAAATTGGTTACGCTGATGGTGTAAAGAGCTATGACAGCATCTTCGTGATCCCCACCAAAGAACACGGGAAAACGTACGGAAATGAGTACGTCGATATCTACCGGCACATCGATGAGTCTCAACAGGGCAGCCTAGCTGCCTGGTATCCCGGAAGAACAAGCGGCGGTGTTGTCGCACGGTCTCTCTAAAACCGTGGCAGATCACGAACTAAGATAAGGACTATCCATGACGCCTAACATCTCCGAGTTTTCTTATGGCTATGCAGTGACCAACGAAGTTGTGAAGCTGCTGGGAAGCTCGATCGCCGCTGCACCGCAATTCCCGACGCTGTACGCTGAAGGTCAGGCGGGAGGAGGATATGATGTTAAGATTGTCGGTGGTATTCCGATTTTCTTGCAATTTAAGCTGAGTCATTACATGGCGCGGACAAATTGCAAAGAGCACGACCTGATGGGTGGGGCGTATTATCGCTGGCATCTGCATTCTCTCCAGCGATCAGATCAGCACAATTTACTCCTTGAGCTCGAAAGCAAAGGGAATCTTGTTGCCTACACAGCCCCGATTTTCCATGAGTGTGCAGAGTTAAATGCCCATTATCTGAATGATGCGATCCTCGATAATTCTATGGCATTTAAGCCTTCGGACATCGGGGAGATTACAGATGAAGAGAATCATTATGTCGTATTTAACCGGCGTGGCCCGGCATATCGCTGCTCAGATGATCCAGTCTCAGTCAAATTCAGTAAGTTGAGTGGGTTCCTCAATGGGCAGGTCAACATGCCTTCAACGGATCCTTTAGATGACGAGGGAGTGGTCAGGCTGGGGGAGGAAATTATTGAGGCGGTGGAGGGCGCGAAGGTGCGTCGGCTCAAGACTCAGTCAAGGCTGAAGGAGATCGACACCCAGGAGCTCAGCAGGGTTATCCGCGCACGCCCGTCGCTGGAAACGTTGTCGCTGATTTCTCGTACAGTCCTGGATTCTGAGTTGTTGATTGTCAATCCTCAATGGGGAAAATCCCGCTAAGCAGTGAGTGAAATGATGCTCATGCTTGAGGTAGATCCGCTCCGGAGTTAGCGGCAGGACTCACTAAGAAGCCCGATATAGAGCGTTTCGTGCCTTGATGAATTCAATTTGAGGTCGCCAGAATGGCCCATACTCAGTCCGACATCGTGCATGACGGTTATGCCTTTGGCAAAGCCTTGTATTACAGACTGAGGTGTGAGAGCGACCCAAGGCTTGCGCTTGAGAAAAATCGCTCTCGACCAATCGCCCAGCCACTTCAGTTCTGCTGGCAGTGTGCTACCTTCGATTTCTCTCACGGATGGTAAGGACGATAGCAATGGTTACAGGCAAGTCAATCAATAGTGTCAACAGAATCATTGCGCACTCGCATGGCGCCCACGAGATGCTGTTTGTGATCGAGCGAGACAAAGTCGATCAAGACGTTCAGGCGCGGCTGGCTATTGCTCACCTCGAAACAGACGGTGATTCGATCCTACCTGCGGTGATTGGAAAAATCAGCGAATTCAATGCTCGGGGCAAGGAGATCAAACGTCGAGATCTCCCGCTGATCAAAAAATCAGTTCCGCAATACCGAAGCTGGAAAGACTGGCATGGCCAAGAGCATAGCGGTGTGCAAATTCGAACAATGGATGTGTATCCCATTGACTTTGTTCGCCCGCCCATGGAGCACCTTTCTCTAAGCGTGATCGGTGGGAAGGAGTACATCGTGACTCGCCGGCTGAAAATCGATGAGCCGCCCGCAGAGCTGATTCACTTGGCGAACCTCATGCTCGAATTCTTCCAGGAATTTGAGATTTTCGACGTTGAGCGTCAGCGCATCGCTAAGGTGCAGGCACGTCAGTTGCAATGGGATCTGCTCCCCCCTGGGAAATACCCTTGGAAGAGTGCTGAGGCCATCGTAAAACCCTATCTGGCCGGTCTGCGGGCATCAGAGCAGGGGGTAATCGAACACCGGATAAGGGAGATCACTCGGTTCGAGCCTGATTTCTTTGCGACGGGCCGAGGGGGCTACCAAGGCTACTTCGTCTTCGGCTTTTCCACGCGTGGGATTTATCTCCTTGAAAGCTCACATCTGGATAACGCAACCTATAAGTTTGGTGAAGATTGGGAAGTCCTATCGACTCTGACCAAGGACGAGATCATTAACGGTGATCACGACCATCAACGTTTCATCCACGATAAAACCTGGGGGCGTAAGATCCGTCAGATGCTCGCCTACGCTTAGCGGGTGTTCGACCTCGTGCCATATCTTGCAACGGTTCGACCCCGAGTTGCCGTAATGGCCTTGAGGCCACTGGTCGTTGTATGTGGCCATTCGCGTCGGTAATGCTCGCGCGATCGCGTCCTCAGTGTTTTTGGTTGGGCTAATTGAGCGTTTGGATTGACATTGAAGCATATCGTCACCGGCACCGCTGACCTCACATGGAAAGGATTCTACTTTGAAGCTTCAGTTCGTTCGCATCTGTGGTTTTCAGTCGTTCGGTGCGGAACCAGTCACCGTTGATTTGGCCGACCTCACATTTCTGATCGGCCCCAACGGCTCCGGGAAGACAGCTACGCTCCAGGCGCTCTGTCGCCTCTTTTCGTTTGACCCCAATCAGCGGCGATTACGTAAGTCGGATTTTTTCGTCCCCCACGATGAAGTGGACGCTCCAGACCATCGAGCGCTTTGGATCGAGGCTGAGTTCACCTTCCCCGAACTCAGTGACGACGAGAACGAACACCCGACGATTCCAACGCACTTTGGGCACATGCGCCTCGATACCCCTGATGGTGTGCCTCGGGTCAGGTACCGCCTTGATGCAACGATTGGCATTGACGATGAAATCGAGCAGAGCCTCGTGTACGTTCTGGACGTGGATGAAGATGACGAGCCGGTCGACACCGCTCCGGTGCCCAGAGACGAGCGGAACTTCATTCAGGTTCACTACCTTCCGGCTCGTCGAGATCCGGCTGACCACATCGCCTATGGCGCGAACGCCTTGCTGGGGCGTTTGCTGCGAGCTGTGAACTGGTCGGAGCAGCGAGAGACAATCCAGCAACTCACCACAGATATTTCCCAGAGCCTTACTCAGAATGAATCGGTGCTCAGCCTCAGCGCAGGTCTGACCAAGACTTGGAAAGAGCTCCACAAGGGCCAGTTTTTCACGCAGCCGAGCGTGACCTTCATGGCCAACGAAATCGAGTCGCTGCTGCGCCATCTTTCGGTTTCGTTCTCCCCAGGGCATGGTGAGCAACTGGTCGATTTCTCACGGCTGAGTGATGGCCAAAAATCGATGCTTTACCTTTCGTTGGTTTTGTCGTCCCAGGCTGTCGGACGAGCGGTGCTGCATGGCAATGACGACTCATTTGACGCTGAAAAGCTGCGCCCTGCGGTGTTCACTATCGTTGCTTTGGAAGAACCAGAGAACAGCCTCTCTCCTCATTACCTGGGGCGGATCGTGTCATCCCTCAAAGGGTTGGTTGGCGACTCCAACTTTGCCGACTCTCAGGCACTCATAGCGACTCATGCCCCTTCGATGCTCCGGCGCGTAGATCCTTCGGCCATTAGGTATCTGAGGTTGGACGAGACCCGCTGCACGATGGTGACGAAGATTCGAATGCCACCCAATAAGAAGGGTGAGGCTTACAAGTTTGTAAGGGAGGCCGTACAGGCTTATCCGGAGGTCTATTTTTCCCGCCTGGTCATCCTGGGGGAGGGAGACAGTGAGGAGATAGTCCTGCCTCGGCTGTTGGCTGCAAAGGGGGTGATGGTTGACGAGGCAGCTATCACCATTACCCCGCTGGGTGGTCGCCATATCAATCACTTTTGGAGGCTGCTCAGTGGGCTCCAGATCCCCTACATCACTTTGTTGGATCTGGATGTGGCGCGTTTTGGCGGGGGATGGGGACGTATTAAATACGTTGCGACGGAGATGAAAAAGCACCGACCAGGTGATCTGTACATGACAGATGATGAGCTCAAAGACCTGCCAAATTGGAACGATTCCAAGATCAAGATTCTAGAGATCGAAAAGAATCCGGAATATGTATCCTACATTGCCGATCTGGAGCCTCTGGGGGTGTTTTTCTCAGCGCCAATGGATCTGGACTTTTCGATGCTCAAGGCTTATCCGCACGCCTATGGGTTGTCCCCTGAAGACCTAGTTGTCCCGAAACTGCCTCAGGTCAAATCAGTGCTCGGAGATAGCCACCATGATCGTTTTCAGTACTCTCTCAAAGAACGCAAGCATTTCATCGCTTACCACAAGCTTTTCAAGCTCGACAGCAAGCCAAAGTCGCATATCGAAGCGCTTTCAAAGCTGACAGATGATCAACTGCGAGCGGCCATGCCTGCTTCCCTAAATCGTCTAGCAGACTTCGTCATCGCCAAGATCGAAGGGCTTTCGGAATGATTTCCTCCGAGGACTGGAAACCCTCTGAGGGCATAATTTTGGAGCCAAATGCGGAGGCGGCGGTCAGGGAGATCAAACGGTGCGTGGCGCTGACAGCAGGCCCGGGCGCCGGCAAGTCTGAACTGCTCGCCCAGCGCGCTGACTTCCTGCTGACCACGGGGGCATGCCGGTACCCGAAGAGGATATTGGCCATTGCCTTCAAGGTGGACGCGAGCAATAACCTGAAGGAACGGGTGTGGCGGCGATGCGGGCCCGACTACGCCAGCCGGTTCGACAGCTACACGTTCCATGGCTTCGCGAAGCGGATTATTGAACGATTTCGCCCCGTTCTCACCGGCCACGATGCGCTAGACGCGGGTTTTCGAGTGGTGCCCAAAGGGAAGGCACACCCTGTCCAAACCGAGTTCGGACTTCTGATCCCGTTGGCTCTGAAGATCCTCGACGTCTATCCCATGGCAGTGAATGCCATCAGGCAAACCTACAGTGATGTGTTTCTCGATGAATTTCAGGACTGCACGGATGAGCAGTACGCGCTGGTCAGCAAGATTTTTGGTGGTACGGCGCGTCGGATCACTGCGGTTGGGGATGTGAAACAGAAAATCATGGGCTGGGCCGGCGCGCTTGACGGCGTATTCGGGAAGTTTGAAACGGATTTTTCTGCCACCCATCTCAACATCTACCGCAATTTTCGCTCGCAACCTCTGCTCCTCAGGCTGCAGAACGACCTCATCAAGGTGCTCGATCCCGGTTCTGAAATGCCCGCAGAGCTCTTGGGCGGTGAGGGGGGCGAGATCCTACTTCAGTCTTTCAAGGACTGCACCGACGAGGCCTTCAGCCTTGCCGATCAGATCAACACCTGGATCAACGTCGAAGGCGTTGCTCCCTCTGACATTGCAGTATTGGTTAGAAGCTACCCTGAGGCCTACACCGCCCGCTTAACCTCAGCGCTTGATGCTTTGGGTGTCGGTCATCGTAATGAAAATCAGATGCAGGACATCACCACCGAGCCCATTGCTTTGGTCATCGTGGATTTTCTGCTGTGCCTTTATGGCTCTCGTGAGCCGAAAGCCTGGACGAGGTTGCTGCGGCGGATCATTCCGGCTGATGACGACGAGCATGGTAGTTCCGTTCGAAACGATTGGAATCGGTTCATCAAGGAGGCGCGGAAGACTGCCGCAGCGGATCTCGCTGCGAAGAATTATGCTCAGAGGTGGACGCTGCTGAAGACGTTTCTATCAATGGTGGGTGTGAGCATGCTGACTGGCCTCTCCCATGATTACGAATCGCGTGATCGCTTGAAGGAAATCATCCGCGATCTCAAGAAATACATTGACGCGGCAATGGAGCAGGAGCCCGATTTACTCAAGGCTCTTGCGCAACTAGCTGATGATCGGTCGATCCGAATTTTGACTGTCCACAAAAGCAAAGGCCTTGAGTTTGATTCGGTCATATTGCTAGGTGTGGAGAAAGAGGCCTATTGGGGCAATGACACCCATGAAGTTCGATGCACTTTTTTCGTGGGTATTTCCCGCGCCAAGAGGCGTCTTGTGGTAACAACGGCAAAGACAAGAGACAAACTCGCCGACATAAGCAGTTGGAGAAACGTGCGCAGGCCACATGAAGAGTTTTTAGGCTACGTTGAGAAGTGGCAAACAGATGAAGGGTGAGCCGATCGACTAGGGCATAATTGAACTCTGTGAGTCAGATCGTATTGGAGAATATACGGAGTACGTCGTGATGTCAGTCGTTAAAATTTTCGAGTCGTAAGCACTATGCGATGGGTTCGTGAGAAAGAAGTTTCCCACCGAAGACACTGACGCTTGGCCGGAGACAACCGCTGAGTGCCATTATGATGACTCGCCTACCTAATGAACAAATGCTTTATCGCTTTATGTTTTCTGCTGACCTCGGCCTACACCCACGCTGGTGATTGGGAGGTATTCGGAGACTGGAAGGTCATGGCGCTTCATGGCGATATGGACACTGTCACCAAAGTTGTCGTTACAATCGGCTTCAACGATACGCCGAAGCTTGGATCACCCTTTGCCCCGAAAAATGATCTGACCATTGGATTCATCATTTACGGTGAACGGCTTGTGATCCTGAGCCCGTCCATTGGGTTCGTCGGTGAGATGTACTGGTCATCACGTGACTACGACCTTAGCAGCGTTTCGGTAGACGGGAAGAAAGCTGTTCGACTCACTCCAGTGGAAGATCCAGGGTCATGCAATAACGTCGCGAAGAATGGGGAAGCATTGCGACAAATGATGAATGACACGGCAGCTCGGATGCGGGTTGGATATACAGATGGGACGGCGTCCTTGAAGGGCTTCAAGGCCGCATGGGCCAGAGCCTTGAAGCTCAGTCGGGGATGAGTGTGATATCTCAGACCGATCATGATCACCCATGGCTCATCTCGCACAACCACACTGACGCCTAGATGAGCGAAGGCACTGCAGCAGGTTTCCTGTCTTAAGGGCCTCATGGTTGTAGAGGCCCACCTGGCAAACCTTGATCGCTCTGGGCCTAGGCGTTGCGCTTGCGAATCGAGTTTTCGATCCAGCGCTCCATGTTGGCATGGATGTCGGCGTACACGGCCTTGCTATCCCATCCTTGCGGCGTGATCAGCTCGACTTGGCTCGACAGCTTTCCTGTGCCGCAGTCGATCATATCGAACGGGTTTGGGCCGGGCCTGGATGGTTGGCTTTGAGTATCGAGAAGCTTGTCGATGCGGATACCGAGAACGCCCTTGCCAGCATTCCAGCCTTTGACGATCTCCTTAAGCACCCAAGGACGCTGAGCTGTCTCGGAGCCGACGAGAACCACGACGCAGCTTTTGCCTTTCATATTCTCATCGATCCAGGCCTCGATGGATGCTGCACCTTTGCGCTTGACCTCTTCCCACTCGTTGGGTCGGCAGACGTTCTGGCCTTGCAACGCGCCCATCTGGCGGATCTGGTGGGTGCGCCAGAAATCGTTGTTGAAGTGAAAACTGAAAAATACGTTTCTCGCCATCTGGTACATCCCTCGCAGTTAGGTGGTTAGTGAATGTACCCCGGCGCCTAAATGCTGGCAAACGGACATTTTTGTTGGAAGATCAAGCGAGCAGCGGTCGGCCTGGTTATGAACTGAACCCTATCTGCCGAACTTAAAAGGCTTGAAGTTGGCGGCACAAAAGCCGCTGGACGTCAGGCCTGCTGGCAGGCAAAGTCCGCATCACTTTAGTGGATACCTAATGAAGGGCAAGAGGCTGGATTATGGCATTTTTCACTCAGGCGGATGCGCGCGCTGCTGCGAAGCGTGCCCATGGCCATCGGAGCATCAAAGCGGTCATCACCGAGTCGCTGGAGTCCTACAAGGCAGCAACGAGCTTCGACATTTTCTTGTCTCATTCCAGCAGTGATGCGGAGCTGATAATCGGTATCAAAGCATTACTGGAGGAGAATGGGAAGCGCGTGTATGTGGATTGGGTGGACGATCCTGAGCTCGACCGCAGTCGTGTTACCAAGGACACGGCAGCCAGATTGCGCCATCGCATGGTGCAGTCAGAATCACTGTTCTATGTCGCTACAGATAACGCCACGAAGTCCAAATGGATGCCCTGGGAGCTCGGATTCTTTGATGGTTTGAAACGCAACAGGGTTCGGATCCTCCCAGTTCTAGCATCATCTAATCAGAGTTTCGATGGGCAGGAGTATCTGGGTCTTTATCCTGTCGTCTCAAAGGATGAGCTGGAGGTGGGTTCAAGTGCCAAGGATCTCAAGCAAGCGATGCGTATGCTGCAGGAGTCTGGCCGGTTCCCGCTGAGTGGAATTGGCAGGCCGCGCTTCTGAATTTGTAAGTGCTGCCCTATTGGAGGCCTTCCGCGAACTGAGAGCTTGGCGGGCCTTCAATGGAGGCCAATTTCAGCGAAATGAGGTGCAATCCAGATGCTCGACTCCGCCTCCATTAACATCGGCCGATCACAGTCAAACCTCAGCCAATAAGTATCGCAACCGCCAGCGGGTCATCAAAACGCCCTACGCTGACTGGTATGTCTCCCAGCGCGATCCTTCCTGATGCTCAGTCGATCTCGTCAATCCCCGAAGGGGCTAGTGCCGCTGTAAAATCCCTTGGAGGCAGTAACGGCCAGAACTGCCCCCAAGCGATTGCACAAATTTAAGGAGCGACACCTGGTGTTCAGGACGGTCATGGAATTGATTTTCTCAGTGAGCGTGGCTATGACGGTGTTCGCTGTCGTCTTGTTACCGTGCATCATCCTCTGCCTGGGAGTGCTGCTCGTACTAGGCATCGATGACAGATTTGTGAACCCTGTTGTGGCTTACGTCGCGTTCCCAGAGGCCGTTGTCATCAGCGGGTATCTGCTGCTTCGCTACTGGAGGCAAATCACCGAATTCGTGAGGTCGATTTCACCGTGACGCCTCTCGTGCTGATCCATCGATTGCTCGCGTTAGGCTCCCGCTGCGTCGAGTCAAGCTAATCGCTCACCTCCGCGATCATGAGTTCTACACAGGCGTCGCCAAAAATAGCGTATTAGAGGCTACGACTAGCAAATCAGATCTTCCGTTTACTTGTAATCGCCATATCATGATGATGATAAGATTTGCCTAAGCCTAAAAAGTATATTTGGGTGAGGCAGGTTAGCTGCCTCACAAGCCTCGGTGGTTGACAGAACTCAATTGGAAGCACTGAGTGCGATCAGTTACTGGAAAATGTCACCTCCGTGTTGTCGGTGTCGGTGTCGGTGGAAATGTGCGCAAAAACTTTACATCCGCTTGGAGGGGTTTTTTCCTCCCAAGAAGGTTTTCGTGAAGATGTAGTTGTAAGGCTGACATTGGAGAAGCGCAAGCCTTTTGGTGGGATTGATTCGCATGAAGTAACCCCGTACGCTTCAAGCGCTAATAATGAAAGAGTCAGATCAAATGGTGAAACTAATTCAAGCCCACTCCCAGGAAGATTCTCGAATTCACAAGAGTAATAAAATCCATACGTATCGATTTCGGAAGTCATCACGCTCACTAGCTTATCGCCACTAGTAACTGGGATTGGCTTAGTATTGCAAATTACCTTTACTTCCTTAGGTTTGTCTCGGGCGCCATTTACATACCAACTAGAAACCGTCCAGCCTCCTTTATTCCAAGCAAGCACAGGCTGCAAAATAGCCTTGTCTGTTGTGTTTTTGAGGCTGGTTTGTAATCCATTAAACAAAAAAATTACTTTCTGAGCGTCTTGTAGAGTAGGAGCCTCCGGAACAATAAGTTCGGAGCTAAAGCTGCTGATTCGTTCACTTGCTTGTGCACGATGTAGATCCAAGTCCCAGATAACTAATCCGGCGTAGCCATCCAGTTTGTAGCTTTCTTGTGAATTTTTTGAGAGTAACTGTTTAGGATTATCAAAAGAAGATTTTCCTGGGAACTCTGTGATGTTTTTCATCTGCGCCTCGTAGTTTAATTAAAGTCCACTAGAGAAAAGCCTGGGCTCAGAAAAACTCCCTGAGGACGAGGCTTGGCTATTGAAAAATAGTAGACGTTAAACCCAGAATGCAAAGTCCCCAAGGAGCAAAAGATGTAGTTACATAAGTCCTAGCTATCGAACTCTACAGGCTTAGTCGTATAATGGCTATATGTTATATAGCTAATGATTATTAGGGCGGCATTAATTAGATCTCACGCTTCACTGCACTTGTCAACCGAGCTGATTTTTTTGGGGCATGATTGTTATCAAGATCATTCAGGCGGGCTCCCCCAGTACGTGCCTTACGCCTTGATTCAGTTAGACATCGAATAGGTAAACTGAGCTGTCAGGTGATGCTCTGCTTTGAGGCTGGCAATAGACACTCAATGACCTAGTCTGTCGCGTTGGCGAGCAAATCAATGCGGTGATTCGAGATCCACGCTCATTAGAGTGCGTCATAGAGCTTGTGCTCATCTGGATTTAGTTTAGTGCCAATCGGCTGACAAGAATGATTACTTTTTGGATAACTGCTTGATTATATTGATAAATAGCGCTTTGCTGCTTCTCATCAAGCTTATTTCTTTTGGCTGAGACTCACTGACTCAATGAGCAGTTCTTGAAATTCACCCTTAAAACTACCCTGGCTTGCTTGACAGTCAGTTAGTGGTGGGCTAAGCCAGTAATGAGAAGTTCTGATCATCCTATCGCATAAGAGGCTACATTGATGACCACTCAAAAGAAAACCCCGAAAAAGCTGACTCGTAAGGAAGCTGAGATGGGCCTAGCCTATGACGTGGTGAAAAAATACGGATTGCCGCGTGGTGAGGTAGTCAAAATATTGAAAGAAAAGGGGGTTAATTCAAAAGTCATTGACGAACTGTCTACTAGGCTTGTCCCCTATGGTCATACACCTGTACAGCCGGGTGACAATTGACATGCTTTGGTCAAAAGAAAAAGCCCTATCTCATTATAATTATTTGTCGGGAGAATTAAATAATCCTAATGTTTTTTTTGAATCTAAAATAGGTGCAGATTTATGGATCGATGGCTACGATGCTTTGGCCTCAACGAATAGCATGCTGTTTTTGCACTACCTTGATATCTTTGAGAGTTTATATAAAGAGATTGCGCGAGCTGACGTCGAGCAAGCGACGGGGCTCTATAATGCTTTAGATAGCTTGCTGCTTGTATGTGCTGAGGCCGGTGAGGCAGAGTTTATGCACGCCTTGGCAGTGGGTATTTGCATAGCTAGTAGTCATGGTGTTGTTCCAAATATAGTTTCTAGTCAGGGAGTTATAATAAATGATACCGTAGTAACTCTGCTTAGCCCGAATTATCGAGCGATTCGTTTAGCGGCTTATAATTTGGGTGTGGTTATACGCTTTCAAGAAGAGCAAGACGACAGAAAGTTTTCCCCTCAAAGTTATAGGGTTTATTTTGGTCGGCCTTTGGCGGTCAAGGGGCGGTTATGGAAATGCCAATTTTATAACGTAGGGCACGAAGCCGGCCACATTGTATACTTTGGTGATGGCTACCTTTGCCGGTATGGTGATCAATACGAAACAGCCCAAGCATTTTTGGCCGCTGAAGAAAGTTTAATTGGTGTTGACTTGTTGATTTACTCAGAGTTAGCAAGATTTGGCCACAATCTACACTGCTTGAATGAATTCGGCGGCATAGACATTGCCACTGGAGAGCGTTTCGATCAGAGAGTGGCTATTGAGGTGGCCCAAGATAAAAACCTAACTCCCATCTTGCAAGATTTATTGCGACGAGTTGCTCTATTTGAGTTGGATGTACGTTTAGGTAGGTTGCCAAGTAAGGTTTGTCCCGATACTGAAGAGTTTGAAATCCTCGACAAATGGGTGGGGTATGCTGCTCGGCGTAAGCATATCGACGGCTCAATTGAGATGGCTGAAAATTTGTTCAGGAGAACTGATACTGAGTTTGGTGTAATTAGAAATATAAGGCTGTATCACTCAGATAATATGTCTCGCGCTCGAACCGATGTATTCCATCAAGGGGTGATTTACATGGATAGTGCTATTCCAGAAATAGACAAAAAAGCTAGGAAAAAAAATCTAGCACAGCACTCGAGAAGAAGGTCGCGAACTAAGGCTAATCCATAGAGGGAAAATTGTGGAAGTCTCAGAGGAGCTTGTATGGAAGATTGATTCAGTTGACGGTCATGTAGTGTCCGAGTGGAGGTTCAAGAATAGAGCAACTCCAAGTCGCACCTCTTTTTTTGGTTTTACTGAGTTTAATGCGCAGCCGGCTTTTATTAAGCTGGCGAATCCTGGTTCGCAGTATAATTCCACGCTAATTGAAAAAGAGATCGAAATCCTTAAAGCTCTAAATCACCTGAATGTCGTCAAGCCTCTTGCGTCGGGATGGCATAAATTTAGAACTATTTTGGATGATGTAATCAATGTCCCATATATTATTATGCCCGCGTATGCCTCTGATTTAGAAGATCTCATAATATCTAATGGCCTACGGAAGTGGGAGGATTTCATAATCATTGCACAGGAGGTTTTTGAATCTATAAAATATATTCATCAAGTCGGTGTAATACATGGTGATATCTGTCCTGCCAATATTCTGATTGGTGCTCAACCGCAGAAAGGCACTGCGAGTTTCAAGCTTTGTGACTTTGGTGCGAGTATAAAGATAGGTGAGTGTGTTTCGCTCCGTAGGGGCGCAATGTATTATCATACTCCACCAGATGAGCATTTGTCTTTTGGGTTTGATTGGTTTAGTTTTGGAGTATTGCTGTCGAGGCTGTCTTCGCGTGATGATATATGGCACTGGTTTATTTCGTCGCGAAATCAAGCGTTGACATTTCATCCATGGGTACCTGTCCCTGCCCAGGATGCGCTCACTGAGGCTATAAAATCTTTTACTAGCCATTGCCCTGGCGAAAGGGAGTCTTATTCGAATGTTTTTATAAGTTCAATTCGGGGCTGGAAGTAAGTCGTAACTCAAGGCGTGCACTCTGTAAATTAATTAAGCTATCCATGTGTGTTTTTATAAAAAGGTGGTGCTCGACTTCGTGAATAAATTGTAAAAGGGTGTGCTGTTGCGGTTTGCCTGAGTAGAAGCTGTAGTGGCAGCTAATTTGTGCCAGTAAATTCTTCGACAATGCGGGCGTGTTATGCATGCCGTTAAACTCAGGGGTTCCCGATAAAAGCAACGGGTCGTTCAGTTAGGCATTCCTCGCCACCACTACCTTGCCAAGCAGGCTGCGGTAAGCTAGTCAGCATTCATTTCACGCCATGGGTTTATTGGTTAGAAGTATATCGATCATTTTTCCCGACACTGAGTGCCGTTAGCCAGATTGCTCAGGCTGAGCTGGGCCTCGAGCTGCTGGCACATGAAGGGAGACGTCGTCGGTCAGCCCTTGATAACGCACGTTGAGGCCCTTGATCAAGTAGCGGTTAGTCCTATCAAAGTCCATGGCATCGTTCCCGCCATGGTTGCCAGAGCGGAACGTAATGAGGTTCATTTCCATAAGCAGGGTGATCGCAGGACTCACCGAGTGGCGACCCACACCCGTGTAGTCAGCGATCATGTCGTAGCTGATCACAGTCAAGCCGTCGCCCTTAGGATAGTCGCGGCGGCGCATGGCCAGTAGCAAGATGTAGATCTTGAGCGCCTGCAGTGAAACGCGCTTGTTGAAGCCAAAAGCCTTGAGCTTCACCAGCTTTGTTACCTTGTGCTCACTCGACTGATCTTGTTTCGGCCCACGGCCTTGGTAGAGCCAGCTTTTAGGGATCTTGGCGAACCCCTCATCCTCAAGCCATTTCTCGACATAGATCAGTGAGCCGTCCCTGGTCTTCCCAGTATCACGGCGAATGTACCCAAAGCTCTCAAGCACTTCGAGCGAGCGTGCAATCACATTCCGCGAATGTCCAACCAAGTCACAGAGCTCTGGATACGTCGTCTTGGCGATTCCTGTTTGGTAGTTCGCCCGGGTGCAGATGGCCAGATACACCTTCAGAGCAGCTAGGGAGGTGTTGACCGTCGCCAGGTCAACGTTCCCTTGGTCGTTCACCTCGCCGAACTTAACCAGTTCCTTAGACATCGCCCACCGATTAGGCATTTTTGCCCAGCGGAGATCAGGCTTTGGCGCACTCATTTACCGTTCCTCAACACTGCCAAGCTAAGGATCAATGTGACGCAAAGGGCCAAAATTAGTGGATTAGTCGAGTTAGCCGCCTCGACAAGGGCAATTAGGTTAGGCATGGCAATAGGCTCCGTTCCGTGATGAAGCAGAATTTACAGGGACGTGGCCGTCTGTATCTAGATATAGGCGCGTTTGTATGATGGCGTCTAGGCCACAGGATTAGCGGTTTCTAGAAGGCTATAGCGGAGGCCTATTAGTATTTTCTAAAGTGTTGCAATCAATCAAAAAATGCTTTTTGATGGCAAGGTTTTATTTTTGAAGTCGAAATCCAAGGATTGAAATGGCCGGCATCGATTTTCCTATCAACGAGCGGCAGCTGCAATTCCACCTAGAGGTGGCTGAGTGTGAAGTCCGAGTCTTGGCTCAAGCTGACGGCTACACCTTGCAGGTTGGGCATTCCGACCTAGCGCACACCCTGTTCACACAGCGCGGCAACCCTAGGGTGTTCAAGAATCTCACCACCGTAGCTGCCTTTCTGAAAGAGAGGGGGGTGAAGATCTTTTCGGTGATACTCGAGCAGATCGCGGCTGCTCCAGCCTCTGGAATCGAGGCCGAGTTCGAGAAGAGGTTTGTTGAAGCAATGAGTGGTGCCGAACCGCCCCGTCAGCGTCCGTCTCGTCGATCAATGGACTCGTTCAGCCTTGATAACGACTGGGAGGACGATGACGATCTGGTTTAGCAAGCTGCCGGCTTTCCCATGTGTGAGCAATCCCTAGCTAGGCAACAGACTGCGCCCGCACCTGGAAGCAGGCTATCGATTGCCCGTGGGCGATATAATGTGTAAGTCGCTAATACGGGCTCGAAGAAGCCGCCTATACCTTTACTCCAACAGGCTTCCTATCAGGATCATTGAAAGGACTCTATTAGCAAGTCGGTGCTCCGACAGAAAGCTACGCCGGCGTCGAATCGCGGATGTTCAGAAACATGAAACCGTGCCATGCAAGGCCAGAGGACGCTCTTGCCTCAGCTCAAGAGTATTGGTGTAATCCTCAACAGTTGTGCTAGCCTGAAAAGTTCTGCCGAGCAGGGCAAGCACGTACTAACGTGCTTCACCAGTCTTGATCCCAATATGAGCAGAAGTCGTCGCAAAACCCCGATACGCGGTATTACCTCAGCTGCAAGCGAGCGTTCCGACAAGCAAGCATGGCACTGTAGTTACCGTACAGCTGTACGCCGGCAGCTCGCGAATGATCCTGACTCTGAGCTCCCTCACCCTCGTCAATTTTCTGATCCTTGGCGCATGGCAAAGGACGGCAAATCCTATTACGGAGTGAGCCGACGCGACGAGAAGACTCTGAGGAAATGATCCTCGGCCCTGGCCTAGCCGCGCATTGATGGATTGTCGGCATTAGGAACGGATTGGTGCGGGGAGGGTGGGACGCGCTTAAAGGGCAGTTCACCGCAAGCCAACCGCAGAGTTACAGCAGGGTCTAAGGAATGATTTGGTTTCTCGGTGATGTGCATGGGCGTTTTGATCATGTCATTAGGCTGGTGAAGCTTCATCGCCCTGAGGCAGTGATTTTTCTTGGCGATCTTGAGTGCAGCTTGCCACTCGACACGATCCTGCGTCCGATCCGTGGTTTCACTGAGATCTGGTACATACATGGCAATCACGACACGGATCAATGGAGCTACTGGCACAATCTGCATGGCAGCGACTTCGCTGACCGTAGCCTGCATGGCCGTGTAGTGGAGATTGCTGGCCACCGCATAGCAGGACTAGGTGGCACCTTCGAGTCGCAAGTCTGGCTACCAGGTAGCCCTGATACCGGCGTCCAGAATTATGAGGACTTCCTCCAGCGCCTAGCTCTCAGGCCGCAGCATGCAGACATCGTTGCCACCAAAAAGCAGCACGCGCTTTCTGCTATCTACCCGGACGACTACTTCACGCTCGCTATGGAGAAAGCAGATATTCTGGTCTGCCATGAGGCCCCTAGCTGTCACCCATACGGCTACTCAGAGATCGATGATCTCGCCCAGGCAATGGGCGTGAAAATGGTCGTGCATGGGCATCATCATGATTCGCTGGACTACAAATCTGAGTGGCCCCGGCTAGGCTTCGAGGCGTATGGCGTTGCATTCCGGTCACTCATGGCAATCGACGGCTCGGTCATAAGCTGAGACATGAAGTGGTTTCCCGCTTCGTTGTAGCAATCGACGCTTCGGGCTCGCAGAGTCCGGCTGCTTCGTCTGCATTCCTTCTAGGCAGAGCGACCAGCGAGAGCAGCATACCGGATGCCAACCATTTAGCCGGAGGCTTTGTGCGATGGCCGAGTAGGGGCATGAAGAAACCCGCCGAAGCGGGTCTCATATTAATGTGGTTGTACCTACGGCTGGTAAACCCTCAGTCTTGCTCGTCGAAGACTTCTTCGTCTATGTCATCGTCAAGCTCGTTGTAATCTACATAATCAGTCATGGGCACGTCTTCCGTAGCGCAAGAAAAATAGCATAGACGGATTCTGTAGCTCGCGATAGCTTTCCCACTCCATCTTGAGGGCCCTTGGCGAGGGCGGATGGGCGCGTTCAGCGGTCTGCGCTACCTGTTCCCTTACCTCTTTTGAGCGGAAACAATGGGGGCGTGAGGTGCGACTGAATTTGCAGGCCCTTTCTCCCGGAGTAGCTGTGACGGGGAAGCAACGCCTCGAGTATTTGCGGTTCGGCCGGAGCCCTCTGGCGGGTGCTTGGACAAATCGAGCTCTAAAAGCCAGCTCTGATAAGGAACGTGGAATGACACTATGATCGCGGGATCCCGCCGCACCTCCTGTCACGAGCCTGGCAGCGGTGGACGATAATCGGGGTGTCCCTCGGTGCGCTCGCCGCAAGCAGAAGCCCAGAAGTATTTCGCATGATGCTTGTATACGTCAGTGGCGTCCGATAGGTCGAATGCCAGACCCTGAACCAAGCTCAACAGTAAACTCATGATTTCGAGATTGTCTTTGTAGAAGGACTCAATTTCGTCATCGGTCGCCCAAACCGACGGCCCACTGTCCTTGTCTTGTTGAGTCGGGGTATCTGATCCCACTATTGCTATCGGTGCATTTGGCAATTGCCGATGTGCGAGATGTTGGTGACGTAGAGTCCTTAGCCTCTGCAGAACCTCGTAGGCTGTTCCGTTCATGCTGTACTTATCGATCAGTTCAAGTACCTGATCCCGTTTGGGTGTGAGAGCCTCTCTCATGGCGTTAGGTGTGAATCTGGATTGAAGACCTATGCGGTCAGCTCGGAATTGAATTAGAGCTTCAAAGAATTTCTTATCTCGAAGGCGATCAGCGATCAGGCTCATCCTCACTGCTTGCTTGTTGGTGTCCCATACTCGCATCAGAGCCATTAGCAATTCACGACGTAGCGACAAACGAATGATCTCGAATGCATGTGCAGCATAGGAAGTACCGATGCGGGCATGAAGGGCGGTGTCATATGCAGCAGGCCGCCACGTCTCATGGAACATGACTGCCAGTTCGATCTCCTGCCTGGCAGTGTCGACACTACTCCTCACGCGCTCGATCTCTTGCTGGGTATCGTTCATCTCTGTCATCTATTAGCTAAATTATTCTGACCGAAACGCTCAAATATGACACAGTCTGGGCGATTTTTCGGAAACGCGGTCATGGGGCAGAAGCCCCAAGGGGGAGCGGCAAAGGTGGGTGAGGCGTTGCTGGAGTACATATGGGTCTAACGCCAAAGCTAAGGGGAGAGGGGGGCTGAAGTCGCCGTTTCGGCTCGAAGAGTCCGGCTCAGAACCGAGGGGCCTCGACGTGGGCCCCGGGTTGTTTACGTTGGCTTGAGGGCGACTAGGCCTCGCCATCATCCTCTTTCCAATCATCATCCTCGTCTTCATGAGTACCAGCCGCACTCATCAATTCATCTGACTCATCTAGGCCCTGGACGAAACGGCGCACCGTATGGGTAGGAGACTGAATCAGGTCTAAAGACTTCCCTTTGTAGACCATCATGATCACCCGAGCCATGTCGATGTAATACTTGTACGTCGTCTCCATCCTCTCATGTCCAAGCTGATCCATGATGACCTGTGCTGTAGCTGGGTACAGAACCTCCATTGGATCGGTAAGCAGCCTATCCCCAAATGTCGTAATGATGTGCTGTGTAGGCCACCAGTGTCTTGCCTGGTAGAAAACAATATGTGGCCGAAAGGCTTTGCCATCACTGATCAGTTTTTCCTTGGCGTCGTTCGTTCTTGACGCAATCATCTGCTCAGTGACCGGAATACCCTTTTTGTTCAAAAATAGAATGCTAGGAGGGCACTCATGCCCAAAGCGAGCCTTATAAAGCTTTTTCCGTACCACGTAATAGGGAATAATGTAGCTCTTTTCGAGTTCCTCTAGGTCTTCCATGTTGATAACGATGGAGCGATCCTTATTACCTTTGCTCTCCAAAACCATGTAATTGGTAGTAGGGCCCTTTTTGGTCATTTCTGAATAGGGGAGGATGTGTTTGTTGTCACCATTTCCTATGTAAGGAAATTTTATCAAATCCATTGGGCGCATTGCTGTGCCCAGTGCGAGCATGAACAAGCATGCGTAAACAGGGTCAGAGTATGCCTCAAGTAGCAGTTTGATCTCATCGTCAGTGATCAAAAAGTCGGAGCGGCGTTGACGGCTTTTTTTCTCGAGAACACGGATGTTGCTTGGGTCAATTTTAAGTCTGCTTGTTGCTTGGATGTAGCTCAGCATTTTCTCGGATCTAAAATTGGCCTGCCATGTTTTAAGCTGTACATCGACATTGCTTAGAAAGCCTTTGCCATTTAACCAATTGAAAAATATAAGCAGAAGCTTGGCGTCTTCCCAAGTGGTCTCAAGTGTCGGACTCAGTGCCATCTTGTCCAAGCGATCAGCCTGTCGTTGCACCTGCCAGCGCTCTATATCTGTGTTGTCGGCAAGCATATGGTACACGCCGAGTTCTTTTCCTTTCATCTTCTCCTGAGTCGAAAGAAAACGGTAGAACATAGATATAACTATGGCATATCGCCGAGATGTCTTTATGGATTGGCGGGTTTTCGCATAAAGGAACATATTTGGGTGGCTGAGTAGTACTTTTTTACCTTTCTGATGAGCGATCAGAATGCAATGTGTAACGTCGGCTGAGGTCGCGACGCTGTTGTACTCAATCAGCTTGGTGGAAATGGATAGCGTCATGGGAAGCCTTATGCACTTAGCGGAGGTTCAATCGCCCTGTTTGATTTTGTAAGTGACAACTGTGTCAAATCCCCACAACATATTGGGGGTGTCTGCAGTATCAGCACCTTTGATTTCCATAGGCGGAAGCGGAAATTTCTGGTAGATGAATACACGCTGGGCTTTCCGCTCGCTGTCTAAGCTTAAGTAGGGTGTATGGATGCTTTTTCTGAAGTCAGAGGGTAGATTCCGGATAAAGCTTTGAACCTCGCTACGGCTGAACAGAGGAAGCCTCACGATTAGGCTTAACTCTTCCTCTGTCGCTCTGTAACGATCAACAAAAGTTCTAAATCTTGAAATGTACCTGTCAGCGAAGATGACGACATGCACATTCGGGGTGTCCTGATATTTGTCGAGCTTTTCCCTAACCTTCTTGATCTCAGCAGATTTCGCTACCTCAAAATCCTCGAAGCTCATCCCCCGCTGGAAGGACACGCAAAGCGTTTCGATGTCCACGTCAAAGGCCAACTTGTCTTGCTGCGGCGTGCCGGACGTTTGAGCGCCGGTCGGGCCTCCAGGCAAGCTCAGCTTGAGTTCCAAGGCATGAATCTGCTTCAGCAACTCAGCGTTGTGCAGAGTCTGCTTCTCCAGCGCTATCCTCATCTTGTTGCTCTCCAGCAAGACCAGGTCAGCGTTCATTAGGGAGGTGATGTGCGAATTCTCAGCCTTCTCCAATGCTTTTACATGATCGACCATGAGCCGCTCGATACGCTCTAGGTACTTATTCTCCACAGCATTGATAGCCGTTTGGGTCTGGACTTGGGCCTTCTGTGCATTCCCGTTGGCAAGATCAGCCACATCACGCTTGCCCGCAATGTAAGGTTTCAAATCGCTGTAGTACCTATCCAGCGCTTGACGACTGATCCCTGCACGATCCGCAACATCTACCAGCTTCAGCCTGCCTCTGCCACCCGACAGATAGTGATCCAGGATGATATTCACGATCACCCCTCGACGATCGCTGCCATCACTACCAACAGACCCAACCCCGTCCAACCGGTTGCTACTCTCCTCAGTTCTGGGAAGGGCAGTGATGCTATTTGGCACATTTTTAAATGACACTAAGCGATTAGACATGCTGCACCTCAATAAGCTGCGACGCTGAATGACCAGTATCTTCTAGATTCTTAAGGTGGTATTGAATCGACGCGATGCGACGATGAAGTTCATGCTCCGCTCGCATATTTAGCTTACCCTGGGCCTTCTCAAGCACAGTCGTATAGAAGGTCGAGTTATCTTGCAATGCCTGCTTCGCGGTCTCCAATACAATTATTTTTCTGCAGTCAAGCTGGCAGTTAGATGGATCAGGCATGATCAGTTCACTTTCTACCTTCCTACCATGCAAGCAAGGCGGCAGGTTCATCTGGGTGAAATGTTCCCCTGTCAAGCAGTACGTACCCACTGCAGTCCTGCGCACAAACAGGGGCTCACCGGCTGCAAGAACGTGCGTGATATAGCTCATAAGCGAAAGCTTCAGTTGCTTCCCAGTAAAATCTTCAGGACGCTTGAAAATCTGCTCGTAAATCCGCTTTGCCGTATCGCCCGAATAACCGCCAAACTTAATGCCTGCCACAATTTCGTGGAACTCTCGGGTGTAGCTCTGCTCAATAGCGATGGCCACCGTCCGTACCATTAGGGGGTTTCGAGCAATGTAGCTTAGCGTCATGGCATAGCTTTTATGCCCAAACAGTGCCCGGATTATATCAATATTCCTCTCGTCGCGATTGATCAGGATCTCAGCAATCGTCTTTCTAAAGCGATGGCAGTGTAAACGCTCAATGGGTAACTCGGCCTTCAGTTGGTTTATCACTAAAATAACTATGCCAAGCACATCTTTTACGACGGATTTCGTAGAGGAGGTACTTTGGAATAAGTATCCAGCTTTGGCAAGATTACCAATATTTCGTGCGTCCTCGAATTTGCGAATCATATCCCCGACAAACTTCGGGATCGGTAACTTGTCTTCTTCTCCGTGGGTAGGGCTTGGCGCCGTCTTGCTGCGGATTATTCGAAGCCAATAGTCGCCCTTGGTATCCGTGGTTAAGTCAGAGAATTTCATAATTGCGAGCTCTGACTTTCGAGCTCCAGTAACCAGTGCGACAAGAATGAAAATAGCGCACCTGACTTTATCTAATGCTGCTGAGTAAGGTGCAACCCATGTGTAGCCGAAATTTTGTTTACCACCCTTCAGATGCTCTCTTATGTTGGGCTGCATGACGATCTTGTCGTCGATGATGATGGTCGTTTTATTTTCAAAATCTAAATCTCGGTTTGTTTTATTAATGAGGTTTCGATGGTGTAGTATTGTGCCGGACTCTATCAAATAATTTTTGAGGTCTATGAGTTTCGGTAGGGCTTCTTCTAGCCAGAACATTGAGTAATCGACTAGTACTTCAAGATCTTCCTCTGAGTAACTAACCCAAGCCTCCATCGTGCCTCTGAAGGCTTTCTGGAAGTACGTCTTCATGCGATCTCGAGACTCAATCTCCTCAAGCTTAACCTCTAGCCTGAGCTCTGCTGGAATGAGCCTGTGTTCGGATAGTTGTATCCACAGTCGGATAAGTTTGTAAAGCTCGAAAGCATGTGGGCGAGCACTAGCATCACTTGCGGCTTCAAGTGACTTAATGAGTATTGGTGCTGAGATCATTTTTATGTATTGAGGCTCAGCTGTAAGTTTGTTGGGCTCCAGGATGTACTGCTCAATCAGCCTGTAGTTTTGCCCGTAGCAATGAGTTGTTCGGTATGAGCGAATGAAACGAAATGGAGAGATTTCAGGTATTACGTGATATATCAAAGCCCGTTTCAAAGCGTTAGAGCCAGGAAGGATTCTATCGAATTTCACGTTGTTGGCGCCGGACTGTCTGCCGCGCTTTAAATGCCAGTTGGGATCAAGATAGTTGGAAGTATCACTAATCGGGAAATTTCCGTCTGTGGCTTCGAGCTTGTTCACAAGCGAGGTAGAAGGTACCAAAAGTTTGCATTCAGCCTCCTCCTGCAGAGCCTCAAGCTCTTCCAGCTCAGATTCCTCTTCATCATCATCCATATCTTGGAGTAGTAATTCATCGTCACTGAGATCTTCCGCGTCTTCAGTGAGGTCAGCGTCCTCTTCAATAGCAAGCGACTCGTCAAAAAGATGACCCTTTTTAGATGTCTTCATTTATTGCTCCACGCTTGCTAGTATTTTGGGTTGACGTGAGTTTGATGTTCTTGAGATGTGTGCTGAAGGGCAAGATGTTGCTTCACACATTGTAGTCTTCACTTTCGAAAATGATCTCAAGAATGCTCAGGTCGCTTGGCAGTAATGGGGAGTTATAACGCCTGTATCTCGCCGCAGCTTCGATTTCATCTTCATCGCCCCACTCGTCGAGAATAAACTGAATCACGTTTCGTTCAGCCGTAATGCGGGAGCTACCAGTATTAGTGTCACCATCCAAAAGCTCGCTCAAATGGGCCTCTCTTTCCATGAGGTAGGGCAGAGAATCCTCAAAGATGCGAATTTGGCTGCAAAAAATGCAGTGCTGGATAGCAAAGCACTTGCTGCCAGTGCTGGCAATAATTTCAGAGCCTAGCCAATCCGGATTTTCTTGATTGGCACACCCCCATAGCGGCTTATCTTTACCTGGGATGTGAAAGATCTTGAGCTTTGCAGATGCGTCAGCTTGAGCACGCTTTCCAAGTAGCCCCGTAAACTGTTTAGTGCGGAGCAGTGTAATTACTTCCTCAAGCTCTGAGCGCAAGCGCGATAGACGCTTTTCCTTGGCCGCGGCGGAGTTGTCGTAAAAGATGTCGGTGGTGTCGCGATCCTGATGGCCCATGGTCATCGAAAGCAAAGCTATAGGGTTATGCTTCTTTTTATACAGCAACCATGTTGGGCGCAGTCGGCCAGTTAGCTCAGATGTTCTGGTTAAACGTTTCCCATCCTCTGTAACCTCATACAGCTCAAGGAAGTGCTTCACGCCAAGGCCAAAAAAGTTTGGAAAAGCACTCGAGGTGTGTCGTCCTAGTCGGCACCACTCGCCCCAGCCCATCATGTGAAGGAATAAATAGTTGGGCCCCTTCATGGCTCCAGCTGGTGGTATTCTATCAAGTGGGTACTTGGCTAGCGGTTCGGAAAGCTCTCGCGCTATGTGAATTAGGTTGTAAAAACTAACCGGATCATCTGAGCGTGTTGGAAGGCTTATTCGCTTTGGAGCCTCGAACGGCTTTCCTTTGCCTTGCGAACGAAACTTTTCTGACCAGACTACTTTGATAGCTGATTCTACAGTGCCGGTCATGAAATGCTCAAAATCGTCTTTGTCGATATTAAGAGTCGTTTCTTTGTTCCAGCCGGATTGGAACATCATGAAAATCAGAATGGCGACCATGTCTACTCGGGTGGGGTAATACAGTCCCATCAAATCGTCAACGCTGCCCCGTTTGCCAGTAGCGTGCGGGTTATGGCCTAGGTATGCATGATACAATATCAGCTTGACGGGGCAGTCTTCGTGAACTGAATTAACGCCAGAGCTTTTATAGTTTTCTGTAATGTCTTTAAGGTCGTATTCGAAAGGGAAGCCATAATTAAGAAGAGTCTTTATAGCTCTCGGGTAGTCAATTTTCCAACTTGAAAATCCAATGGCAAACGGATTTTTATAACTTCCAAATGCGAAGTTGGAAATGTCTCGATCATAGATTTCCTTGAATGCACTAAAGTAGTATTTCTTTTCGCCGGCAGCGCGTAACTCAGGGTCGTCGCTTTCCTTTAGCCGTTTTTTAAGTAGTTCCTCGCCAAACCTTGTGCTTGGTGCGGGGTCATTGGACAAAAAATGCCTATACCAAGCGAAAATATTATGCTTAGTCGCTGGAGGCTTAACTGAATCCATGATTTCTTGAGCAGTGTATGGGAGAGCTGCTTCAGCTAACTTTCTGAACTCAAGCTTTTCTCGGATTTTTTCGACATGTGCAAGCAGCGCTTTCTCGAGCGTGTCAAACCCTTCGGGGCTTAGCGGAGGCCTTCCTTGTCGTTTACCGTTAGGTATTTTTGGTAGTTGAATCAGCGGGATTTTGCCGGTTTCTCTCGCGAAGCCCTGGATTGCGCCTTTCAACGCGACTACCGATGCTAGTGGGGTGCCTTGGTCTAAAATATAATTGATAAAGCCTACGAAGACCTCGACACTAAGATCGGATAGCGAATTTACTCGTAAAGGAGCGGGCTGGCCTTTATTGAATAGGTTTACGTAGTCCAGAAGGTGCTGAATCCCCGCCCTCAAAGTGTATGCCAATGTGGGATTGCGCTCAGGTGTGTACTCTCGGAAAATTAAGTCCAATGACTGACAAAGCGCTGAGTCGGCTCGATAGTTTGGGCTTAACACATAGCTGCAGGTAACCGATTTTCCACTTCGAGTGAGTACTGTGGGAAGCGTGGGCTTTTTGGAGCTGTCTCCTTCTCTATTGGAAACAGTTTGTTGGGAGTCGATTTGAAGCTTGTTGAACGCAGTCATCAGTTCTGTCCAAAAAATTACAATGGCTGGTTGATGACAGCATTAACGCTTGTTTGATGGCGTAGCCAGGCCTCTTCGACGCTCTTCTCTAAATCCCTCAGAGAACCATCGTTTACTATCAGTACATCCTCTGGAGGTTGCGCGATCCCATGCTCAGATGAGTGCTCATTGACCTTCTTGAGGTTCGGGCGGGTGATATGCCAGATTTGCCCGTTATGAGAGCGTAGGAACGCAGCCTCGTTCTCAAAGCGGATGTCTTTGAAAATGACCGTAGACGCTTCAGCAGGGATTTGGCCGCGTGGCTTGAGGGGTTCCACTGGGCGTGCATTTCGTCTCGAGTCGAAGTTAGGGTACATCTCATACGTATGGCGCTTGATTAGCTCTACAGCATCAGCAGGGGAGAGACCCCATACAGGATCTTGGATGGAAGATTTTTCCGCATCCAGTAGCTGCTCATCTGAGAGGTCGAAGAACGCTTTGGCCGCCAAGGTGAAAGGGCTATGGGCCTCTTTACCTTTCGCACCTGACGTTGAGCGGTGCTCGTCTACTGCCAGATGGGGAGGATTGATTTCACGATCTGCTCTCATCAGCCAGTGCTCTGGGTTATGATTGCGCATCCACTCGGTTCCAACGGTTTGGAAGAACTCTCTCGGCGAACGCCCCCACAACTCTATCGTTTTCTCCTTTAGGTCATCGCACCAGGTTTCCTCATCCGTCAAACCGAAGAGGGCTTGGCAACCGACTTTCAAGGGATCCGCCAGAGCGAAGGCGGCTACGCCTGGGTAGCTCAGGAGCATGGACGCTACGGTGTCTTTCCCTGACCTTGCCAGAGCCGCTAGGCCGATGATCGTTCTCACAGAAAACTCCTTGGTTCCGCGCCAGACCCCTGATTTTATTAGGGGTTAACGGCGTTTACGTTTTGTAGAAAAGGAAGATAACCCGACAGTGTTTACGTTTCAACAAAACCGAAAACAAGATGCCACCTATGCCTATCAGGGCGGTGGGCGCGGGTTGTCGGTCGAGCGTATCGCCACCCTGGAGCAATTCGTCCAGGGTGATCTGCGTCCGGACCTGACCTTGGTCTTCGACCTGCCGGTGGAGGTGGGCCTGGCCCGTGCTGCCGCCCGCGGTCGCCTGGACCGTTTCGAGCAGGAGGGCCAGGCGTTCTTTGAAGCGGTACGCCAGGCTTACCTGCAGCGCGCCCAGCGCGAGCCTCAGCGCTATACCCTGCTCGATGCAGCGCAAACGCTGGAGGCCGTGCAACGCGCCATCGATGTGCTTCTACCGGCGATTGTGGAGCGTTGCCGTGGCTGACGCCTACCCTTGGCAGCAGGCCCTTTGGCAGCAGCTTGCCGGCCGCAGCCAGCACGCGCATGCCTACCTGCTGCACGGGCCGCAGGGTATCGGCAAGCGGGCCATGGCCGAGCGCCTGATGGCCCGCCTGCTGTGCCAGCAGCCTCAAGGGTCGGATGCCTGCGGCGGGTGCAAGTCCTGCCTGTTGCTCAAGGCCGGCAGCCACCCCGATAACTTCGTGCTTGAGCCTGAAGAGGCCGACAAGCCGATCAAGGTCGACCAGGTGCGCGAGCTGGTGGCGTTCGTGGTGCAAACCGCGCAATTGGGCGGGCGCAAGGTGGTGCTGATCGAGCCTGTCGAGGCGATGAACATCAACGCCTCCAACGCGCTGCTCAAAAGCCTCGAAGAGCCTTCTGGCAATACGGTGCTACTGCTGGTCACGCACCAGCCAAGCCGCTTGTTGCCGACCATCAAAAGCCGCTGCCAGCAGGTCGCTTGCCCGCAGCCAAGCCCGGCCCAGAGCCAGGCCTGGCTGGCCGGTGCATTGCCCGACAGTGACGAGGCCGAGCGCGACGAACTGCTGACGCTGGCCGCCGGTTCGCCATTGATGGCGGTCAGCTTGCAGGCGCAAGGCGTGCGCGAGCAGCGGGCGCTGGTGACTGACGGGGTGAAGAAGCTGATCAAGCAGCAGCAATCGCCCAGCCAGCTGGCCGATGCCTGGAACGGCGTGCCACTGCTGCTGCTGTTCGACTGGTTCTGCGACTGGGCGCACCTGATCCTGCGCTATCAGTTGACCCAGGACGAGGAAGGGTTAGGCTTGGCCGATATGCGCAAGGTGGTGCAATACCTGGCGCAGAAGAGCCGCCAGGCCAAGGTGCTGGAGGTGCAGGCCTGGATTCTGCAGCAGCGCCAGAAGGTGCTGGGCAAGGCCAACCTCAACCGCGCCCTGCTGCTCGAATCGCTATTGGCTCACTGGCTGCAACTGCCGGGTACCCGTTGATTTTTCATTTTTAAGTGTGCTGTTATCCCATGCTCGTAGATTCCCATTGCCACCTCGACCGTCTTGACCTGAGCGCCCACCAGGGCTCGCTCGATGCTGCCTTGCAGGCGGCCCGTGAGCGCGGGGTCGGGCATTTCCTGTGTATTGGCGTCAGTGCCGAAAACGCCGGTGCAGTGAAGGCGCTGAGCGAGCAGTACGCCGATGTCGATTGCTCGGTGGGCGTGCACCCGCTTGACCTGGCGCCGGGCGAGACCCCTGCGCTGGAATGGTTGCTGCGTGAGCTGGCCCATCCACATGTGGTGGCGATAGGCGAAACCGGGCTGGATTATCATTATGAGCCGGAAGCTGCCGAGCTGCAGCAGGCTTCGTTCCGCCTGCACCTGGAGGCCTCGCGCCAGACTGGCAAGCCGGTCATCGTGCACACCCGTGCGGCACGTGCCGATACCCTGGCATTGCTGCGAGAGGCGAGCCTGCCGCAAGCTGGCGTGCTGCATTGCTTCACCGAGGACTGGGAGATGGCCAAGGCCGCGCTGGACCTGGGGTATTACATCTCGCTGTCTGGCATCGTGACCTTCCGCAATGCCGATGCCCTGCGTGAGGTGGCTCGTCAGGTGCCGGTCGACCGCTTGCTGGTAGAGACAGATTCGCCTTACCTGGCGCCTATTCCGCACCGAGGCAAGCCGAACCTGCCGCAGTATGTGCGGGAAGTGGCGGAGTATGTGGCTTCCCTGCGAGGTGCCAGCTATGAGCAGTTGGCGGAGCAGACTACGGCCAACTTCAAGCGGTTGTTCCCGTTGGCGCGGGTAGCCTGATGCTCGGCGCCTTGGTTGTGTGAGCGCCAGCAGGAAACACCCAAAAAAAACCCGGGTTCTGGGGGGGGAATCCGGGTTAAGACCATTAGGAGTAAAACAAAGGTACGCGGTCCCTGAGCACCTTTATCGGCGCGCCGCTCGGGGGGGATGCGCCGCACCAACACTTCAAGTATTGGTCAGGTTTGGCGCAGTGCCAGCCTATATTGGTCGTTTTTTAAACAAATTTGGAATACGCCGAGGTTTCAATCCTCCCGCAGCGTATGGCCGTAAGCATCGTGAAACACAGACATGCATGGATGATCCGTGCAATTTCTCGCAAGTTAGGCATAATAAACCGCTTCGATCGTCATCCAGTCCTTCCCATGCAGAAAGAACCTCGTAAGGTCCGTGAGTTTCGCCGTCGCGAACAGGAAATCCTCGATACCGCACTCAAACTGTTCCTCGAACAGGGCGAGGACAGCGTCACCGTCGAAATGATCGCCGACGCCGTGGGTATCGGCAAAGGCACGATCTACAAGCATTTCAAGTCCAAGGCGGAAATCTACCTGCGCCTGATGCTCGACTATGAGCGTGACCTGAACGAGTTGCTGCACTCGGCCGATGTCGACCGTGACAAGGAAGCCCTGTCACGCGCCTATTTCGAGTTCCGCATGCGCGACCCGCAACGTTACCGTTTGTTCGACCGCCTGGAAGAGAAGGTGGTCAAGGGCAATCAGGTGCCGGAAATGGTCGAGCAACTGCACAGCATCCGTGCCTCCAACTTCGATCGCCTGACCCAGCTGATCAAGGGCCGTATCAGCGAAGGCAAACTCGAAGACGTACCGCCGTACTTCCACTACTGCGCCGCCTGGGCGCTGGTACACGGCGCGGTAGCGCTGTATCACTCGCCGTTCTGGAGCAATGTGCTGGAAGATCAGGAAGGCTTCTTCCAGTTCCTGATGGACATTGGTGTGCGCATGGGCAACAAGCGTAAGCGCGACCCGGAACCGACCAACTGAAGCGTTCCGTCACTTCAAGTTGAAGCCGGCATTGTGCGGGGGCTTGCAAAAACCTGATTTATGAGTCAGGTTTCGCCTGCCCCTCATCATCCATGCCGGAGTCATTCATGATCGTCGATCGTCAAGGCAGGCGCTTTCGCAACCTGCGTGTCAGCCTGACGGCTGCCTGCAATTATGCCTGCACCTACTGCGTGCCAGACGGCAAGCGCCTGGTGGCGGCGCAGGACGAACTGTCGGCTGATGCCCTGGCCCGCGGCGTGGCTTACCTGATCGAAGCGGCCGGTATCGAGCGTTTGCGCATCACCGGTGGTGAACCGCTGGTCAGCCCGCGCCTGGATGCGTTCCTGGCCGCCGTGGCCAAGCTCGACCTCGACGATATCTCGCTGACCACCAATGGTCAGCTGTTGGCGCGCAAGCTGCCTCAGCTTCGGGCGGCCGGTATCCGTCGACTGAATGTTTCCCTCGACACCCTCGACCCTCAGGCCTTCCGCCACATTGCCAGGGGCGGCGACCTGGCCAGTGTGCTGGCAGGCATGGAGCAGGCCAGCTCGCTGGGCATGCAAATCAAGGTGAACATGGTGCCGATGCGCGGGCACAACCTCGACCAGGTGTTACCGCTGCTGGATTACTGCCTGCGGCGCGGCTTCGAGTTACGCTTCATCGAGCTCATGCGCATGGGCCACCTAGCCCGTGAGCACAATGCCTTTGTGCAGCAGTTCGTCGGCCTCGACCAGTTGCTGGCGCTGATCGGCGGCAAACATGGCTATGTACAAGTCGATGCACCGCTGGACGCCACAGCCTTGCGCTATCAGATCCCGGGCGTTGGTCACTTCGGCATCATCGCCAACGAGAGCGTACCGTTTTGCCGTACCTGCTCGCGCTTGCGCCTGTCCTCCACAGGCTGGTTGCATGGCTGCCTGTCCTCGGGCAATCGCCACTTCGTCGGTGACCTGCTGCAAAGACCACGTCATCAGGCATTGCCGGCTCTGCAGCGGCTGCTGGTCAAGGCGCTGGCAGACAAGCAGGACCTGGCGTTTTCCGGGGATGTGATGGTGATGAAAGTGATTGGTGGCTGAAGCTGGCGCAAAAGCTGCATCCGCCGGCTATTCGCCGGTTTTTCGTCGCCGGCCACTGGAGGAAAGATGCGTAGCCTGGTCTTGCTGCTGGCGCTGATGGCGCTGGGCGGCTGCATGAATGTCAGCGATATGGGCGAGGGCGTGCGCTACCACATGAGCGATGCCGGTCTGCTGGACCACAGCGATACCCGCCGCACCCTGTCGATCCGCCTGCAGCCCGATTCGTTCATCTTCATCGGCCAAGGTGCGTTCGTACCACCGGGCAAAGGGCCGGTGCCACGGCAAAACGCGGTGGCTGACGAGGCGTTCAAGAGCTTTGTCGAGTATTTCCCGCTGGTGCGCCGAGCCCAAGGCCCCCTGGGCCTGGAAGAAGCCATTGCCCAGGCGCGTTCGGTGGGTGCCGACTATGTGCTGTACACCCGCTTCGCCCGTACCGATGACCGCATCGGCAATGGCGATGAGTGGTATGACGAACAGGCCGTCGATCGCCTGGGCTGGGACAGTGGTGTGGTGCAGATGATGTTGATCGAAACCAATACCCGCTACCTGATCGACACCGCACGCATCAAGAGCCGTGGCGGTTTGTTGACGTTCCACGATAACACCCCGGAAGATTTGCTTGCTGCGCCGATGCGCGAGTACGCTCGTAGCCTTCTGGGTATGAGCGACTGAGGCAGGCGTGATGAGTGATTCCGGCAAGGCCAATGATCTTCTGGCACAGATCCCCAAGGCCCAAGGCCTGCCGCCGGTGCATCTGTGGAACCCGGATTTTTGCGGTGACATCGATATGCGCATCGCCCGCGATGGCACCTGGTACTACCTGGGCACGCCGATCGGGCGCAAGCCGATGGTGCGGTTGTTTTCCACGATCATTCGCCGCGATGGCGATGACTACTTCCTGATTACTCCGGTCGAAAAGGTCGGCATCCGCGTGGACGATGCGCCGTTCGTGGCTGTGGCGCTGGAGGTGCTGGGGGAGGGCGAGCAGCAAGTGCTGCGCTTTACCAGCAATGTTGAAGACCAGGTGGACGCCGGGCCGGATAACCCCCTGCGTGTGGTCATCGACCCCGTGACGCAAGAGCCGTCACCGTATGTGCTGATGCGCAGCAACCTGGAGGCGCTGATTCACCGCAATGTGTTTTACCAACTGGTGGAGCTGGCGGTGCCGCGTGATATCGACGGCGAGGAATGGTTGGGGGTCTGGAGCCAGGGCGTTTTCTACCCGATTGGACCTGGTAGCTGAGAGCTCTTTTGCCTGTACCGGCCTCTTCGCGGGCGCGCCCGCTCCCACAGGTACAGCGCAGCCCCAGAAGCCTGTGGAGAACTTGTGGGAGCGGGCGTGCCCGCGAAGAGGCCGGCACAGGCAGAATCGGCCTCCTGGTTTTTCTCCGGATTGGCCATTTGTCTCTCGCGCCCGGGGGCCTAACCTGCAGGTCATCGCCATTCAGGAGACGCCCCGCATGAAACGCCTAGCCATCTTCCTCTTCGCCCTGCTAGCCGCCCAAACCCCAGCCTGGGCCCACGGCGATGTTGCCGACCAGGTCAAAGTCCTGCAGCAACAACAACCCTCGAATGCCCCCGGCAAAACCGCTGTCATGCTTACCGTCAGCTACGCCCCAGGCGAAGCATCGCCCGCGCATCAGCACCCAGGCGCAGTCATGGCCTACGTGCTGGAAGGAGCAGTGGTATCGAAGCTCAACAACGACCAGGAAAAGACCTACAAGGCGGGCGAATACTGGTATGAAGCCCCAGGCACCGTGCACAGCGTGTCGCGCAACGCCAGCAAGACCCAGCCCGCCAAGCTGCTGGTCTGGAGCCTGGTGGACGAGGGCAGGCCAGTGACCGAACCACTGAGCCAATAAATCCGGCGCAACGAAAAAGCCCCCGGTTGCTTGCGCAACTGGGGGCTTTTCAGTGTTTGGCTCCGCGACCTGGACTCGAACCAGGGACCCAATGATTAACAGTCATTTGCTCTACCGACTGAGCTATCGCGGAATCTGCGCGTATCTTACTGACTGCCTGGGAGAAGTCAAGCCACTCCCAGGCAAATCAACAGGTTACAGCACTTCCACGATAGCCTTGGTCACCACGTGGATGTTGCTCTGGTTCAGCGCGGCAACCGCGATGCGGCCGGTGTCCAGCGCGTAGATGCCAAACTCGTTCTTCAGGCGTGCCACCTGTTCAACGGTCAGGCCCGAGTAAGAGAACATGCCCGCCTGGCGGCCAACGAAGCTGAAATCGCGGTTGGCGCCGTATTCGGCCAGCAGCGAAACCATCTGTTTGCGCATGCCGTGGATACGCACGCGCATCTCGCCCAGCTCGGCTTCCCACATCTGGCGCAGCTCGTCGCTGTTCAGCACGGTAGCCACGATGGTCGCGCCGTGGGTCGGCGGGTTGGAGTAGGTGGTGCGGATCACGCGTTTGACCTGCGACAGCACGCGAGTGCTTTCGTCTTTGTTTCCGGTGACGATCGACAGTGCGCCAACGCGCTCGCCATACAGCGAGAACGACTTGGAGAACGAGCTGGAAACGAAGAAGTCCAGGCCCGACTCTGCGAACAGGCGTACGGCGAAGGCATCTTCGGTGATACCGTCGCCAAAGCCCTGGTAGGCCATGTCGAGGAACGGCACATGGCCCTTGGCCTTGACCACTTCCAGCACGTTTTTCCAGTCGTCCAGGGTCAGGTCGACACCGGTCGGGTTGTGGCAGCAGGCGTGCAGTACCACGATCGAGCCGGATGGCAGGGCGTTGAGGTCTTCAAGCATGCCGGCGCGGTTGACGTCGTTGGTCGGCGCGTCGTAGTAGCGGTAGGTCTGCACCGGGAAGCCGGCCGATTCGAACAGTGCGCGGTGGTTTTCCCAGCTCGGGTCGCTGATGGCGACCACGGCATTGGGCGACAGGCGCTTGAGGAAGTCGGCGCCGATCTTTAGCGCGCCGGTACCGCCAACGGCCTGCACGGTGACCACGCGGCCAGCGGCCAGCAGTGGCGACTCGGCGCCGAAGATCAGTTTTTGCACGGCCTGGTCGTAAGTGGCGATGCCGTCGATCGGCAGATAGCCGCGCGAGGCGTGCTGGGCGGCACGCTGGGTTTCGGCTTCGATCACGGCGCGCAGCAGCGGAATGCGGCCTTCCTCATTGCAGTACACGCCAACGCCCAGGTTGACCTTGTCGGTACGTGGGTCGGCGTTGAATGCTTCGTTGAGGCCCAGGATAGGGTCGCGGGGTGCCAGCTCGACAGCGGAAAACAGGCTCATTGTTACCTTGGCTCTGATTGGAGAGTGATAGGACGTACACGCTCCAGCCGAATGCACTGAAGCGGTGCACAAACGGGGAGTCAGTATAGTGATACCGCCCGGTCACTGCGACACTCTGGCACAGCTTTTCCGGTTATTTGCGCAAATATTTTTCGACCATTGGTCCAATTGCCCGGTCCACTGTAACAAGCGCTGACAGCACGGCCTTGAAAGCGCCCCCGGATAGCCGCATTTGGGTATAGACTACTGGCTAAATTTACAGTTACTGCAGTACCGCGAGGTCCGACATGTCCGAGTTTCAGCTCGTCACCCGTTTTCAGCCGGCCGGCGACCAGCCCGAGGCCATCCGCCAGATGGTCGAAGGCATCGAGGCGGGGCTGTCGCACCAGACGCTGCTCGGCGTGACCGGTTCGGGCAAAACCTTCAGCATCGCCAACGTCATCGCCCAAGTACAGCGCCCGACGCTGGTGCTGGCGCCGAACAAGACCCTGGCCGCGCAGTTGTACGGCGAATTCAAGGCCTTTTTCCCCAACAACGCGGTGGAGTATTTCGTTTCCTACTACGATTACTACCAGCCCGAGGCCTACGTGCCGTCGTCGGACACCTTTATCGAGAAGGATGCCTCGATCAACGACCACATCGAGCAGATGCGCCTGTCGGCGACCAAGGCGCTGCTGGAGCGGCGCGATGCAATCATCGTCACTACCGTGTCGTGCATCTATGGCCTGGGCAGCCCCGAGTCGTACCTGAAAATGGTCCTGCATGTGGACCGCGGCGACAAGCTGGACCAGCGCGCACTGCTGCGCCGCCTGGCCGACCTGCAGTACACCCGCAACGAAATGGACTTTGCCCGCGCCACCTTCCGCGTGCGCGGTGATGTGATCGACATCTTCCCGGCCGAGTCTGACCTTGAAGCCATCCGCATCGAACTGTTCGATGACGAGGTGGAGAACATCGCCGCCTTCGACCCGCTCACCGGCGAAGTCTTCCGCAAGCTGCCGCGGTTCACCTTTTACCCCAAGAGCCACTACGTTACTCCGCGGGAAACCCTGCTGGAGGCGGTGGAGGGTATCAAGGAGGAACTCAAGGAGCGCCTGGAATACCTGCACAAGGCCAACAAGCTGGTGGAAGCGCAGCGCCTGGAGCAGCGCACCCGCTTCGACCTGGAAATGATCCTGGAGCTGGGCTACTGCAACGGTATCGAGAACTACTCGCGCTACCTGTCCGGGCGCCCGGCCGGGGCGCCGCCACCCACCCTGTACGACTACCTGCCAGCCGATGCACTGCTGGTAATCGACGAATCGCACGTCAGCGTTCCGCAGGTAGGCGCCATGTACAAGGGCGACCGTTCGCGCAAGGAAACCTTGGTCGAGTACGGCTTCCGCATGCCCTCGGCGCTGGACAACCGGCCGATGCGCTTCGACGAGTGGGAGGATGTCAGCCCGCAGACCATCTTCGTGTCCGCTACCCCGGGCCCCTACGAGGCCGAGCATGCCGGGCGCGTGGTGGAGCAAGTGGTGCGCCCGACCGGCCTGGTCGACCCCCAGGTCGAAATACGCCCGGCACTCACTCAGGTCGATGACCTGCTTTCGGAAATCCGCAAGCGTGTCGCAGCAGGTGAGCGGGTACTGGCGACCACACTGACCAAGCGCATGGCCGAGGACCTTTCTGACTACCTCGCCGACCACGATGTACGGGTGCGCTACCTGCACTCGGACATCGACACGGTGGAACGGGTGGAAATTATCCGCGACCTGCGCCTGGGTACCTTCGATGTGCTGGTGGGTATCAACCTGCTGCGCGAAGGCCTGGACATGCCAGAAGTGTCGCTGGTGGCGATCCTCGATGCGGACAAAGAGGGCTTCCTGCGTTCCGAGCGTTCACTGATCCAGACCATTGGCCGCGCTGCGCGTAACCTCAATGGCCGGGCGATCCTGTACGCCGACAACATTACTGGCTCGATGCAGCGGGCGATCGACGAAACCGAGCGCCGCCGTGAAAAGCAGATCGCTTTCAACGAAGCCAACGGTATCGTGCCCAAGGGCGTGGTCAAGGACATCACCGACATCCTGGAAGGTGCCACCGTGCCCGGTGCCCGCAGCAAAAAGCGCAAGGGTATGGCCAAGGCAGCAGAGGAGGCCGCCCGTTACGAGGCCGAACTGCGTACCCCGGGCGAGATCACCAAGCGTATCAAGCAACTGGAAGACAAGATGATGCAGTTCGCCCGTGACCTGGAGTTCGAGGCGGCGGCGCAGTTGCGCGACGAGATTACCCAGTTGCGCGAGCGGTTGATTACTAGCTGATCCCTGACGCCGTTCATTTGAACAACTGTTTTGCTCAAAATCTAAAAGTCGACGCGTTCCCTGTGAGAGCGGGCATGCCCGCGAACACCGGCTTTGCCGGTGCCATCCACCGAGTCGCCTTCTTCGCGGGCGCGCCCGCTCCCACAGGGGCTGCGTGGCTTGTAAGTCTGGCTTAATGAGCCTCCCCAGCCTTGAGCCCCTGCGGCAACTTGCGGGTCAACAGCACCGCCACCATGCTCACCGCCAACCCGATCCCGACAAAGTGAAACGCATCGTTGTACGCCATGATCATCGCCTGTTGGTGGGTGATCTCGCTCAATTTGCCCAGCGCCGCACTGTCATTGCCCAGCCGCTCCGCCAGTTGCGCCAGCCGCTCCGCCACCTGCGGGTTGCCAGGCACCACCGACTCCCTCAGGTAATCGAAGTACACCTTGGTCCGCGCATCCAGCAATGTAGCCAGCAATGCGATACCTATCGCCCCGCCCAGGTTACGCAGGATATTGAACAGGCTCGATGCCGACCCCGCATCCTGCGGCTGGATGTATGCAGTAGCGATCAGCGAAATGGTCACCATGATCATCGGCTGGCCCAGGGCGCGGATGATCTGAATATGGTTGAACTGTGGCCCGGCAAAGTCGGGGTTGAGTACCCCCGAACCGAAACTGGCGGCGCCGAACAGGCAGAACCCCAAAGCACACAGCAGCTTGGGTGACACCACCTTCATCAGTTGCGGCACCAACGGGATCAGGAACAGCTGCGGCACCCCCATCCACATGATCACTTCGCCGATCTGCAAGGCGTTGTAGCCCTGCACCTGCGCCAGGTACAGCGGCAGCAGGTAGATCGAGCCGTACAGGCCCACGCCCATCCCCAGGCTGGCAATGCTCGAAAGGCCAAAATTGCGGTTGCCAAGAATGCGCAGGTTGATCAGTGGGTGTGGCTTGGAAAACTGCAGGATGACAAACGTGATCAGGCTGACCAGGGCAACGCTGCCCAGGCCGACGATGAGGTGCGACTCCAGCCAGTCCTTGCGGTGGCCTTCCTCAAGAAACACCTGCAGGCAGCCCAATCCCAGGCCCAGGGTGACGATGCCGGCGTAATCGGTGCTTTTCAGCAGTTCCCAGTGCGCTTCTTTCTTCTCCAGCCCGTACAGCAGGCCGGCAATCATCACCAGGCCCGGCGGGATGTTGATGTAGAAAATGTACTCCCAGCCCCAGTTTTCGGTCAGCCAGCCACCCAGGGTGGGGCCGATGGAGGGGGCGAAGGTGGCGGTCATGGCGAACATCGCCATGCCTTTGGCGCGGTGGTGTTCGGGCAGCTTGATCAGTGTCAGGGTGAACGCCAGTGGAATCAGTGCGCCGCCGGTAAAGCCTTGCAGGGCACGGAACAGGATCATGCTCTCCAGGTTCCAGGCCATCGAGCACAGCAGTGACGACAGCAGAAACCCTGCGGAAACCCACACCGCCAGGCGACGCGCCGACAGCAACTGCACCAGCCAGGCAGTCAGCGGGATCATGATGATTTCCGCCACCAGGTACGAGGTGGAAATCCATGAACCTTCCTCCAGCGTCGCTGACAGTGCGCCCTGGATGTCTTTCAGTGACGAGTTGGTGATCTGGATGTCCAGCACGGCCATGAACGCGCCGAGCATCACACTCATCACCGCGATCCAGTCGCGCCGGGTGGGCTCGGCGGTGGGCCGCAGCAGTGTGTCACCGGCCATTGTGGCCTTCGCTTTCGCTGCGCAGGTCTATGGTGGCAGTCACCGACATGCCGGGGCGGATGCGCCCGTGCAGCGGGTTGTCGGCGCTGAAGGTGAGTTTGACCGGGATGCGCTGCACCACCTTGGTGAAGTTGCCGGTGGCGTTGTCGGGAGGCAGCAGGCTGAACTGCGCGCCTGAGGCGGCGAAGACACTGTCGACCCGGCCTTCGATGGGGGTGTCCGGGTAGCTGTCGAACAGCAGCTCGGCGCGCTGGCCAGGCTGCATATGGCCGATCTGGGTCTCCTTGAAGTTGGCCTGCACCCAGATGTCTTCGTCGGGAACGATCGACAACAGATAGGCACCGGCCTGCACCACCTGGCCATTGCGGGCACTACGCTGGCCGATGGTGCCGCTGATCGGTGCGCGGATTTCGCAGCGGGTCAGGTTCAGTTCGGCCTGGGCCAGGTCGGCGCGGGCATTGGCGATCTGTGCATCGAGGCGTTTGAGGTCGGCGTTCAGGGCGTTGACCTGCTGGCGCTGGCTTTGCAGGTCGGCGCGGGCCTTGTCGACCTGAGAGCCGGCGACATGGCTGTCTGCCGACAGGGTGGTGACCCGCTCTTCGGAGATGAAACCAGGCTTGCGCAGCTTTTCAGCACGGCTCAGGTCCACCCGAGAGCGGTCGAACGTGGCCTGGTTGGCTGCCACCTGCGCCTGCCCGGCGGCGATCAGGCTACCCTGCTGGGTCAGGCGGCTTTGCGCCTGTGCGAATTCCGCTTCGCGGGTGGCCAGGGTGGCGCGGGCGCGTTCAATCGCCAGGTCAAAGTCTGCTGCCTCCAGGCGCACCAGCAGGTCGCCTTTGTTGACGTGCTGGTTGTCCTCGACCGGCACTGCGTCGATACGTGCGCCCAGTTGGCTGGAGATACGGGTGATCTCGCCCTGTACGTAGGCGTTGTCGGTGCTCTCGTAATAGCGGCCCTTGAAGTACCAGTGGGCCAGGAAGGCGAGGGCGATGATGGCCACCAAGGTGAAGAAGACCAGCAGGCGGCGTTTGAGTTGGGCAGGCATGGGGACTATCGTTCCAGAAATGTAAGCAAATTTAACAGCTGCGCAGGGCTTGTCTACAAGTGACGTTCGCGCCATTGCTGGAGCCCGGTGCCTGCCTCCTGCTAACATCGCGCCTTTGTTTCATCTTCAGTTCGAGACCTTCCATGACCACCGTACGCACGCGTATCGCGCCATCGCCGACCGGCGACCCCCATGTCGGCACTGCCTACATCGCCCTGTTCAACTACTGCTTTGCCAAGCAGCATGGCGGTGAGTTCATCCTGCGCATCGAAGACACCGACCAGCTGCGCTCCACGCGCGAGTCGGAACAGCAGATCTTCGACGCCTTGCGCTGGCTCGGCATCGAATGGAACGAAGGCCCGGATGTGGGCGGCCCGCACGGCCCGTACCGGCAGAGCGAGCGTGGCGAGATCTACGCGAAGTATGCCAAGGAGCTGGTTGACGCCGGTCACGCCTTCTACTGCTTCTGCACCGCCGAAGAGCTGGATCAGATGCGTGCCGAGCAACAGGCCCGCGGCGAAACCCCGCGCTACGACGGCCGCGCACTGCTGCTGAGCGCCGAGGAAGTGCAGCGCCGCCTGGACGCTGGAGAGCCACACGTCATCCGCATGAAGGTGCCGAGCGAAGGTATCTGCGTGGTACCGGACATGCTGCGTGGCGATGTCGAGATCCCGTGGGACCGCATGGACATGCAGGTGCTGATGAAGAACGACGGCTTGCCGACGTACTTCCTGGCCAACGTGGTCGACGACCACCTGATGGGTATCACCCATGTGCTGCGTGGCGAAGAGTGGCTGCCGTCGGCGCCCAAGCTGATCAAGCTGTACGAATACTTCGGTTGGGAGCAGCCCAAGCTGTGCTACATGCCGCTGCTGCGTAACCCGGACAAGTCCAAGCTTTCCAAGCGCAAGAACCCGACCTCGGTGACCTTCTACGAGCGCATGGGCTTCATGCCTGAAGCGATGCTCAACTACCTGGGCCGCATGGGCTGGTCGATGCCGGACGAGCGCGAGAAGTTCTCGCTGGACGAGATGGTCGAGCACTTCGACCTGTCGCGTATTTCGCTGGGCGGCCCGATCTTCGACATCGAGAAGCTGTCCTGGCTCAACGGCCAGTGGCTGCGCGAACTGCCGGTCGAGGAATTTGCCGCGCGCCTGCAGAAGTGGGCATTCAACAGCGACTACATGATGAAGATCGCCCCGCACGTGCAGGGCCGGGTCGAGACATTCAGCCAGGTTGCGCCGCTGGGCGGGTTCTTCTTCGAAGGCGCGTTGAAGCTGGATGCCAAGCTGTTCGAAAGCAAGAAACTGTCGGCCGACCAGGTACGCCAGGTGATCCAGCTGATCCTGTGGAAGCTCGAAAGCCTGCGCCAATGGGAAAAAGAGCGCATCACCGGCTGCATCCAGGCCGTGGTCGAGGCGCTGGAGCTGAAGTTGCGTGATGCCATGCCACTGATGTTTGCCGCCATCACCGGCCAGGCCAGCTCGGTGTCGGTACTGGACGCCATGGAAATCCTCGGCCCTGACCTGACCCGTTATCGCCTGCGCCAGGCCCTGGACCTGCTGGGTGGCGTTTCGAAGAAAGAAAACAAAGAGTGGGAAAAGCTGCTGGCCTCCATCGCCTGATAAGGCCGTAAGCCGAACCCTGTGGGAGCGGGTTAACCCGCGAATGCTGCAATGAATTCACCATCGCATTCGCGGGTTAACCCGCTCCCACAGGTTCAAAGGGGCCTGAAGTAGCCGGGCAGGGCGGTAAGTGATTGTTATCTGTGAAAAAACTTTTGATTAATTTCAAAATTTCGTTTGACAGCCATGCAATCCGATCTTAATATGCGCCCCGTCCACAGCGATGAACGAAAATGAAACGCCAGGCACCCAGCCAGCGATTCAGTTCAGAGCGACATTGTGGGGCTATAGCTCAGCTGGGAGAGCGCCTGCATGGCATGCAGGAGGTCAGCGGTTCGATCCCGCTTAGCTCCACCAAATTCCGCTTGTCAGCCAAGGCTGATAAGCAAGACCGGGTCCAGCAACCGGGTCTTGAAGGTAAGAAGGTTCGTCCCCTTCGTCTAGTGGCCTAGGACACCGCCCTTTCACGGCGGTAACAGGGGTTCGAGTCCCCTAGGGGACGCCAGTTTTACACAAGCGATGTTTCATCATGTCGCTGGGCCGCGAGGCTAGAAATCCGGGGCTATAGCTCAGCTGGGAGAGCGCCTGCATGGCATGCAGGAGGTCAGCGGTTCGATCCCGCTTAGCTCCACCAATTTGCCGCGGTTCGCGTAAGCGGATCGGCACGAAGGTTACGTCCCCTTCGTCTAGTGGCCTAGGACACCGCCCTTTCACGGCGGTAACAGGGGTTCGAGTCCCCTAGGGGACGCCACTTTTTCCTGCGTTTTGCAGGGCTTAAAAAGGCTTGTCGATTATTGATGAGCCTTTTGTTTCGGGGCTATAGCTCAGCTGGGAGAGCGCCTGCATGGCATGCAGGAGGTCAGCGGTTCGATCCCGCTTAGCTCCACCATTTCTGCCAGGGTTCACGCATGTGAATCTTCGCGAAGGTTACGTCCCCTTCGTCTAGTGGCCTAGGACACCGCCCTTTCACGGCGGTAACAGGGGTTCGAGTCCCCTAGGGGACGCCATATTTACCCGCGTTTTGCGGGACTTTAAAGGCTCATTCGCTTATTGAATGGGCCTTTTGTTTTTTCTCTCTTGCAAAAAATTTCGCAGCTGACAAGCGGCGTGAAATTTCACTTGCCAAAAAAATATGATGAATATAATATTTCGATCATCATATTTTGATTGGCGAGTGCCTGATGAGCGACAAGAAGAGCAGAACCCGCGAGCGCATTCTGGAAGCTGCACGCAGTGCGCTGATCCAGCACGGCCCGGCCGAGCCCAGCGTTAGCCAGGTGATGGGGGCGGCAGGCCTGACCGTAGGCGGTTTCTATGCCCACTTCGACAGCAAGGACGAGCTGATGCTCGAAGCGTTCCGCCAGTTATTGGGCGAGCGCCGCGCCTTGCTCGCCCAGATCGACCCCAGCCTGGATGGTGCAGGGAGGCGGGCGCTGGCCAGTGCCTTCTACCTGTCGCGCAAACACCGGGATGCCGAAGTGCACGCTTGCCCGCTGCCGAATTCGCTGGGCGAGATGCAGCGCTTGCCGGAGGTCTTCCGCGAGGTATTGGCCGAGCACATCGAGCTGATGACCGCTGCCATGGTCGACTGTCCCGAAGATGCCGACAAGGCCCTGGCCGACCTGGCGCTGATGGTCGGCGGCCTTGCCCTGGCCCGTGCCTTGGGTACCAGTGACCTGTCTGACCGTATTCTGCGCGCCGCCAAATCGGCGGTGCTTTAACCCTGGAGCATGGCGATGACTACCCTGAGCTGGATTCGTGGTGTCAATGGCACCCTGGGCCGCCTGGCCCCCGAGCATGTCGCGGGCAAGATGCGCCGTGCTTTCATGACCCCACGCAATTTGCCGCCCCGGGATTGGGAGCTGCCCGTGCTGGCCAGCGCCGAGCGCATTACCCTGCGCTTCGGTTTGTCGGCCTTGCGCTGGGGCAAAGGCCCGACCGTGCTGCTGATGCATGGTTGGGAAGGGCGCCCGACCCAGTTTGCCGCCCTGATTGAAACCCTGGTCCTGGCCGGGCACACGGTGGTGGCACTGGAGGGGCCAGGGCATGGGCGTTCACCTGGCGAGCAGGCGAATGTAGTGCTGTTTGCCCGAGCACTGCTTGAAGCTGCCGCCGAGTTGCCGCCGCTGCGAGCGGTGATTGGCCACTCGATGGGCGGTGCCAGTGTGTTGCTAGCCTTGCAGATGGGGCTGCGCACTGAGGCAGCAGTCAGCATTGCCGCCCCGGCGCGGCTGCTGGGCGTGCTGCGTGGTTTTGCCCATCGCCTGGGGATGCCGGCGCGCGCGCGGGCGGCTTTCATTCGCCAGGTGGAGCGGGATGTGGGCATGCAGATCGCACGGCTGGATGTGACAGGCTACCAGCTGGAGTTGCCGGGGTTGGTGGTGCATGCTGCCGATGATGCTCTGGTGGCTGCCGATGAAGCTCAGGTAATCCATAAGGCCTGGTTCGATAGTCGCCTGATGCTGTTGGAGCAGGGTGGGCACCAGCGGGTGCTGTCCGATCCCCGGGTGGGTGACGCAGTGCTCGAGTTGCTGGCCCAGTCGGCTGCGCCAGCGCGGCAAAGCGCCTAGTTACAGGCCTGACGCGCTCCTACAGGGCCGCGTCAGTCTCACGGGGCTGGACATTACCCCACAGGTCGCTGCTAAATCCCCTTTTTTGCCAAGGAAGCGAACATGAGCTGGGACCTGGCAACACCCTTCGTCATCGACCTGCGCGTCGGCAGTGAGGATATCGACGGCCTCGGCCACGCCAACAACGCGGTCTACGTCACCTGGCTGGAGCGCTGCGCCTGGCGCCATTCCCAGCGCCTGGGGCTGGACCTGGCCGAGTACCGGCGCCTGGACCGGGCGATGGCGGTGGTACGCCACGAAATCGATTACCTGGCCGCCGCCTACGAGGACGACGAACTGCAACTGGCCACCTGGATTATCGACTGGGACCAGCGCCTGCGCATGACCCGGCGCTTCCAGCTCAAGCGCCCGCGTGACGGCGTAACCCTGCTGCGTGCGCAAACCACCTTTGCCTGCATCGAGCTGTCCAGCGGCAAAGCCCGGCGCATGCCAGCGGAATTCATCGACGGTTACGGCGCGGCGCTGATCGGCGCCTGAAACCCCGGCAATATTTGCTAGACTGCCGGCTTTTTCCGCCGAGACCCCGACATGCAAATTGCCCTGGCCCCCATGGAGGGGCTGGTTGACAACATCCTGCGCGACGTATTGACCCGCGTGGGCGGTATCGACTGGTGCGTCACCGAGTTCATTCGCGTGTGCGACCGCCTGCTGCCGGCGTCCTCGTTCGACAAGTTGGCGCCCGAGCTGCGCCAAGGTGCGCGCACGGCTGCCGGGGTGCCCATGCGCGTGCAGTTGCTGGGGTCGGACCCGGTGTGCCTGGCAGAAAACGCGGCGCTGGCCTGTGAGCTGGGTGCGCCAGTGATCGACCTGAACTTCGGCTGCCCCGCCAAGACCGTGAACAAGTCACGCGGCGGGGCGGTGCTGCTCAAAGAGCCTGAGTTGTTGCACGCCATCGTGCGTGAAGTGCGCCGCGCAGTGCCGGCGCATATCCCGGTGACCTCGAAGATGCGCCTGGGCTTCGACAGCCCCGACGGTGCGCTGGAATGTGCCACGGCGTTGGCCGAGGGCGGCTCGGCGCACCTGGTGGTGCATGCCCGGACCAAGGTCGAGGGCTACAAGCCGCCGGCGCACTGGGAGTGGGTGGCGCGGGTGCAGGATGTGGTCAAGGTGCCGGTGTTTGCCAATGGCGAGATCTGGACTGTGGATGACTGGCGGCGTTGCCGGGAGGTCAGTGGCGCTGAAGACATCATGCTGGGCCGTGGTCTGGTATCGCGCCCTGACCTGGGCCTGCAGATTGCCGCAGCGCGTGACGGTCGCGACTATCAGCCGATGAGCTGGGACGACCTGCTGCCGTTGTTGCGCGAGTTCTGGCGCCAGGCCCAGGCCAAGCTGTCGCCGCGCTATGCGCCGGGGCGGATGAAGCAGTGGCTGGCCATGCTGACCCGCAGTTACCCCGAGGCGGTGGTGTTGTTTGCCGAGTTGCGCCGGGAAGATGATTGCGCACGGATCAGCCGGTTGCTGGGGGTTGATGCAATGTCCTTCGAGGCTTGTGTTGCCTGATCCGGCCCTTTCGCGGGCGCGCCCGCTCCCACAGGTATCGCACCGGTCCTGAGGCCTGTGGTGATCCTGTGGGAGCGGGCGTGCCCGCGAAAAGGGCAACACCGATTTCAGATTTTTTCGGCTTGCCCCTTGAAAGCATTTCCCTCGGCCATATCTCTTGAGTACGCGATGCCGAAGTCGGGTCGCGTAATGACTTACTTGCTGAATCTCAGGAGTTTATGACCATGACTACCGCTTTCTCTCTCGCTCCACTGTTCCGCCATTCCGTTGGTTTCGACCGTTTCAACGACCTGTTCGAATCCGCGGCACGTAATGAGGCCGGTAGCAGCTACCCGCCCTACAACGTGGAAAAGCATGGCGAAGACCACTACCGCATTGTGGTTGCCGCAGCCGGTTTCCAGGAGCAGGACCTCGACCTGCAGGTCGAGAAAGGTGTCCTGACCGTGACCGGTGGCAAACGCGACAATGGCACCGCTGAAGTGACCTACCTGCATCAGGGTATCGCGCAGCGCGCCTTCAAGCTGTCGTTCCGCCTGGCCGACCACATCGAAGTGAAAGCCGCCGGCCTGGCCAACGGCCTGCTCAGCATCGACCTGCTGCGCATCGTGCCTGAAGAAGCCAAGGCCAAGCGCATCCCGATCAATGGCGACAAACCAGCGCTGAACTGATCGCGTAGCTGTGAAAAAGGGCATCCTCAGGGATGCCCTTTTTTGTGGCGCTGACGCGGTCAGTAATCCGCCGGTGCCTCCAGCAGCATCTTGCGAAACTCTGGCAACGGCAATGGCCGGCTGTGCAGGTAACCCTGGTACAGGTGGCAGCCCAGCCGTTCGAGAAACTCAAGTTGCTCGGTCAGCTCCACGCCCTCGGCAATCACGGCCAGGTCCAGGCTGCGGGCCATGGCGACAATGGCGCGGACGATTTCTGCGTCGTTGGGGTCGATCGGTGCATCGCGCACGAAGGTCTGGTCGATCTTCAGCGCATCGACTGGCAGGCGCTTGAGGTAAGTCAGCGAGGAATATCCAGTGCCAAAGTCGTCCATGGCAAAACTCACCCCGTAGCGCTTCAGTTCGCGCATCTTGCTGATGGTGTCTTCAAGGTTCTGGATGACGATGCCTTCGGTAATTTCCAGCTTGAGCATGTGCCGAGGCAGCTGGTAGTCGTCCAGGCTGCGCAGCACGCGCCCGACAAAGTCGTTCTGGCGGAACTGGCGTGGGCTGATGTTCACGCACAGGCTGAAATCATCAGCGTCGACCAGTCCGTCGTTCAGCATGCGTGCGCAAGCATCGCAGGCTTCGTCGAGTATCCAGCTGCCAACTTCCAGGATCAGGCCGCTTTCTTCCAGCACCTGAATGAATTGTGCGGGCGGTTGCTGGCCCAGTTGCGGGTGGTGCCAGCGCAGCAGCACCTCGGCACCGACGATGCGGTTGTCGCGGGCATCCACCTGTGGCTGGAAGTGCAGTGCCAGCTCGCCACGGGCCAAGGCAAGGCGCAGGTCGTTTTCCATGCGCAGGCGCTCGCTGGCGGCCTTCTGCATGGTGGTGTGGAACAACTGGGTGGTGTTGCGCCCGGAGTCCTTGGCCCGATAAAGGGCGATATCGGCACGCTTGAGCAAGTCGGCCGGGGTGGTGCCGTGGTCGGGGATCAGCGCCACGCCGATGCTGGGCGTTACCTGCAGGCGCTGGCCATCCAGTGACATGGGTTCAGCCAGCAGCTCACGCAGGGTGTCGGCCAGTTCGCGGACTTTTTCCTCCACCAGCTCACGGCTGCCCTCCAGGCCGCTGAGCAGTACCACGAACTCGTCTCCGCCCAGGCGGGCCACCGTGTCTTCCAGGCGCACACTGGCCTCCAGACGGGCGGTGATGATTTTCAGCACCGTGTCACCCACCGGGTGGCCCAGCGAGTCGTTGATGTGCTTGAAGTGGTCGAGGTCCAGGAACAGCAGGGCGCCGCGCAGGTTGTGGCGCTTGAGCAGGGCGATCTGCTGGCTCAGGCGGTCCATCAGCAGGGCGCGGTTGGGCAGGTTGGTCAGCGGGTCGTGGTAGGCCAGGTGGCGTATCTGTGCCTGGGCGTTCTTCAGCAGGCTGACGTCGCGGGCGGTCAGCAGCAGGCAGTCGACTTCGTTGAGGGTGATCGGCTCGACTGAGACTTCCACGGTAAGGATATCGCCGCGCTTGTTGCGCCCGAGCATTTCCCGGTGATGCACCCGGCCGCGTTCGCGCAACTCGGCCAGCAACGCGCTGCGCTGCTTGTCGTCGGCCCAGATGCCGATCTCGTACACCGTGTGGCCAACCACATCGCCAGCGCTGTAGCCGGTCAGGCGGCAGAAGCCATCGTTGATTTCCAGGTAGCGGCCGCTGTGGCGTTCGGTGATGGTGATGGCGTCGGGGCTGGAATGGAAGGCCTTGGCGAACTTCTCCTCGCTGGACTTCAGCGCCGCCTCGGCGCGTTGCTGCTGGGTAATGTCGCGCAGGGTGGTAACGCTGCAGGGCTGGTCGTCGACGGTGATCAGGCGGCTGGAGATCACACAGGTCAATGGCGCACCGTCGCGGTGGTTGACCACCACAGCGACGTTGCTCAGCGCCTGCTCACGGATGACCCGCTCGATACGTTGTGCACGCTCGATGGACTCGGCCCACAGGCCGATTTCCTCGGCGGTGCGGCCAATCACCTGGTCGCTGTCCCAGCCAAAGGTCTGGCTGAATGCCGGGTTGATCTCGATGAACTGGCCGGTATCCTGGCGGGTGACGCAGATCGGGTCGGGGCTGACCTGGAACAGGCTGGCAAACTTCTCTTCCGAGGCGCTCAGGCGCTGCTCACGCTCCACCTGGTCGGTAATGTCGAGCAAGGTGCCGGCCATGCGCAGCGGGTTGCCCTGCTCGTCGCGGTACAGCCGTGCGCGGCTTTCGATATAGCGCGAAATGCCGTTTTCCAGCTGCACCCGGTAGGTGATCTGGTAGTTGCCGGCGGGGCCTTCACGCAGGCTGCGGTAGGCCTGGCGCATCGAGTTGCGTTCCTGCTCCGGCACCCCCTCGAAAAACGCATCGAACGATTCGTGAAACGGCGTGGGCGGCAGGCCGTGCAGCTGCGCGGCGCGGGCCGAGCCGTAGAGCATGCCGCTGGGGATATGCCAGTCCCAGGTGCCCAGCTGCGCCGAGTCCAGGGCCAGGTCCAGGCGTTCCTGGCTGTCCTTCAGGGCCTGTTCGGCGCGCTTGCGTTCGGTGGTGTCGACGAAGGTGCTGATCAGGAAGGTCACGCCCTCCAGCTCGATGCCCTGGGTGCAGAGAATGCCGTCGTGCACCTTGCCGCTGGTGGCGCGGAACTGCACCTCCATGATCAGCGGGCCGCCGCTGGCGCGGGTCGACTCCATCACTTGGTGGCGTTGTTCGGGGTTGACCCACAGGCCCAGCTCCAGGCTGGTCTTGCCAATAACCTGGCTACCGGGCCAGCCGAACATGTCTTCGAAATGCTGGTTGACCTCGAAGATCATGCCGTCGTGGCGGCGGGTCAGCAGAATGGCGTTGGGGCTGAGGTGGAACAGCGTAGCGAAGCGCTTTTCCGAATTGATCAGCGCGGTTTCCCGCTCGCGCTGGCGGGTGATTTCGCGGATCACCCCGATCATCTGGGGCCGGCCATGCTGGTCGTGGGTCAGGCTGCCGTTGATCTCCAGCCAGTGCAGGCTGCCGTCCGGCCAGCGAATACGGTGGCGCATGGCCTGCTCCACCGGCTCGCCGTTGAACACCGCCTGGAACACCTGGCGCGTGCGTGCGCGGTCCTCCTCGGGCAGCAAGTCGAGGTAGTCGACATCGGCCGGCAACGGCCGCTGGGGGTCGAAGCCGAACAGGGCCTGGGTGCCCCGAGACCAGCTGACCCGGCCGCTTTCGATATCCCATAGCCAGGCCCCCAGGCGCGCGCCGTTGAGCGCGGCCAGCAGTTGTGGGGCGTTCTGCCAGGCCTGTTCCGACTCCTGGGGGTCGGCCGCAGGGATACGCGGCAGGCGCAAAAAGCGGTTTGCTGATTTGGGCATCGGTACCAGACCTTTGGCGTATGACGCGTCCTTGAATTGGAAATACCGGGCTGACGGCCGGTCAGGCGGGCCCTGCGTGGCTGTCGAGCAGGGCCATGAATGCCCTGGCCGCGTTCGACAGCGTACGCTCCGTATGCAGAATGTAGCCTAGCTGGCGCGACAGCTGTATGCCGGGCAAAGCGATGGGTGCAACCTGTTCGTCGAGCATAGTGCGCGGCAATACGCTCCACGCCAGGCCGATCGACACCATCATCTTGATGGTTTCCAGGTAGTTGGTGCTCATGGCGATGTTCGGCGTCAGGCCCTGGCTTTCGAACAGGCGCTGGACGATATGGTGGGTAAACGTGTTGCCGCCGGGGAATACCGCCGGGTGGCGGGCGACATCGGCCAGGCTGACCGCCTGGTTGTTGGCCAGCGGGTGCTCGGGGGCGGCGACGAAGTCCAGGGCGTCGTCCCACACCGGCACCGCCTTGACCAGGTGGTGCGGCTCGGGTGCCAGGGTGATCACGGCAATTTCGGCGCGGCCATGCAGAATCTCGTCGTAGGCCTGTTCCGAATCCATGAACTGAATATCCAGTGCCACCGCCGGGTATTCGCGGGTGAATGCCCGCAGCAGCGGCGGCAGGCGGTGCAGGCCGATGTGGTGGCTGGTGGCCAGGGTCAGGCGACCGCTCACAGCCCCGGTCAGATTGGTCAGCGCCCGTCGGGTATCATCAAGGACATTGAGAATCTGGTAAGCCCGCGGCAGCAGGGCGCGCCCGGCCTCGGTCAGGGTCACTTCGCGGCCCAGGCGGTCGAACAGCCGCACACCCAGCTGCTGCTCCAGCCCGGCAATGCGTTTGCTGATGGCTGGCTGGGTCAGGAACAGCCTCTCGGCAGCCCCGGAAAAGCTGCCGGTTTCGGCAATGGCAATAAAGGCACTGAGGTTGGCCAGGTCCATGAGGATGTATTCCTTTGGGTTATCCAAAGCATAAAAATTATGAATTTGAGTTATTCAATCTAACCCCATAGCATCGTCCATACAAGCCAAGGGGTTTTTGGCATAGAAAGACGCTGATGAGGAACAGTCTGATGGCTGGCAAAACGCTCTACGACAAACTCTGGGAAGCCCATGAGGTCAAGCGCCGTGATGACGGCTCGTCCTTGATCTACATCGACCGCCACATCATCCACGAAGTGACGTCGCCCCAGGCCTTCGAAGGCCTGCGCCTGGCCAACCGCAAACCGTGGCGCATCGACACCAACATCGCCACCCCCGATCACAACGTGCCGACCACGCCAGAGCGCAAGGGCGGGATCGAGGCCATCGTCGACCAGGTGTCGCGCCTGCAGGTGCAGACCCTCGACGAGAACTGTGACGAATACGGCATCACCGAATTCAAGATGAATGACGAGCGCCAGGGCATCGTTCACGTCATCAGCCCGGAGCAAGGTGCCACCTTGCCCGGCATGACCGTGGTCTGCGGTGACTCGCACACCTCCACCCACGGCGCCTTTGGTGCCTTGGCCCATGGCATCGGCACCTCCGAGGTCGAGCACGTGCTCGCCACCCAGTGCCTGGTCGCCAAGAAGATGAAGAACATGCTGGTGCGTGTGGAAGGCCAATTGCCGGCCGGCGTAACCGCCAAAGACATCGTGCTGGCCGTGATCGGCAAGATTGGCACCGCCGGCGGCAACGGCCACGCCATGGAATTTGCGGGCAGCGCCATTCGCGAATTGTCGATGGAAGGCCGCATGACCATCTGCAACATGTCCATCGAGGCCGGCGCCCGTGTGGGCCTGGTGGCCACCGACGCCATCACCGTTGCTTACGTTGAAGGCCGCCCGTACGCGCCGAAGGGGCAGCAGTGGGAACAAGCGGTCGAGTCGTGGAAAGACCTTGTGTCGGATGACGACGCTGTATTCGATACCGTGGTCGAGCTGGACGCTGCGCAGATCAAGCCGCAAGTCAGCTGGGGCACCTCGCCCGAGATGGTGTTGGCCGTCGACCAGCGCGTGCCAGACCCGGCTGCCGAGGCCGACCTGGTCAAGCGTGGTTCGATCGAGCGCGCCTTGAAGTACATGGGCCTGACCGCCAACCAGGCGATCACCGATATCCAGCTGGACCGGGTGTTCATCGGCTCGTGCACCAACTCGCGTATCGAAGACCTGCGCGCTGCAGCCGAAATCGCCAAGGGCCGCAAGGTAGCCGCTACCGTCAAGCAAGCCATCGTCGTGCCGGGTTCGGGCCTGGTCAAGGCCCAGGCCGAGCGCGAAGGCCTGGACAAGATCTTTGTCGAAGCCGGTTTCGAATGGCGTGAGCCAGGCTGCTCGATGTGCCTGGCGATGAACCCGGACCGCCTGGAGAGCGGCGAGCACTGCGCGTCTACCTCCAACCGCAACTTTGAAGGCCGTCAGGGCGCCGGTGGCCGTACCCACCTGGTCAGCCCGGCCATGGCTGCCGCTGCTGCGGTGACCGGCCACTTCATCGATGTCCGCGAGTTGATCCAAGGGAGCGCAGCATGAAAGCCTTTACCCAGCACACTGGCCTCGTCGCGCCGTTGGACCGTGCCAACGTCGACACCGACCAGATCATCCCCAAGCAGTTTTTGAAGTCGATCAAGCGCACCGGCTTTGGCCCTAACCTGTTCGACGAATGGCGTTACCTGGATGTGGGCCAGCCTTACCAGGACAACAGCAAGCGCCCGTTGAACACCGAGTTCGTGCTCAACCACGAACGCTACCAGGGTGCCAGCGTGTTGCTGGCGCGGGAGAACTTCGGTTGCGGCTCCAGCCGTGAGCACGCCCCGTGGGCGCTGGACGAGTATGGCTTTCGCAGCGTGATCGCGCCGAGCTTTGCCGACATCTTCTTCAACAACAGCTTCAAGAACGGCTTGCTGCCGATCATCCTCAGCGATGAGGAAGTGGACGAGCTGTTCAAGCAGGTCGAAGCCAACCCCGGCTACCAGCTGACCATCGACCTGCAAGCGCAGGCGGTGACCCGCCCGGATGGCAAGGTGTTGCACTTCGAGATCGATGCGTTCCGCAAGCACTGCCTGCTCAACGGCCTGGACGACATCGGCCTGACCTTGCAGGACGGCGATGCGATCAAGGCCTTCGAAGGCAAGCACCGCGCCGGGCAGCCTTGGCTGTTCCGTGATGCCTGAAGTATGTAGATGACAGTGCCGGCCTCTTCGCGGGCTCGCCCGCTCCCACAAGGGTTACGCGATCAATGTGGGAGCGGGCATGCCCGCGAAAGGGCCGGTACAGGCGACAAAAATCTAAAGGATTGAGACATGACCAACACCCAGCACACCGATGTGGTCCAACGCCAGTTCGGCGAACAGGCCAGCGCCTACCTCAGCAGCGCCGTGCACGCCCAGGGCAGTGAATTCGCCCTGCTGCAGGCCGAGCTGGCGGGGCAGGGTGCTGCCCGCGTGCTGGACCTGGGCTGCGGTGCCGGTCATGTCAGTTTCCACGTCGCCCCGCTGGTGGCTGAAGTGGTCGCCTACGACCTTTCGCATTCCATGCTCGACGTGGTCGCCAGCGCCGCCGCCGAGCGTGGCATGGCCAATATCACCACCGAGCGCGGCGCCGCCGAACGCCTGCCGTTCGCCGACGCTTCGTTCGAGTTCGTCTTCAGCCGCTACTCGGCCCACCACTGGAGCGACCTGGGCCTGGCCCTGCGCGAGGTGCGCCGGGTGCTCAAGCCAGGTGGCGTGGCGGCGTTCATCGACGTGATGTCGCCGGGCAGCCCGCTGCTCGACACCTACCTGCAAACGGTCGAAGTGCTGCGCGACACCAGCCATGTGCGCGACTACTCCGCCGCCGAATGGCAGCGCCAGGTCAGCGAAGCCGGCCTGCATGTGCGCAGCCACACGCGCCAGCCACTGCGCCTGGAGTTCACCAGCTGGGTCGAGCGTATGCGTACCCCAGAGCCGATGCGCGTGGCCATCCGCCAATTGCAGCAAGCCATGGGTGAAGAAGTACGGCAGTATTACCAGATCGAGGCCGACGGCTCGTTCAGCACGGATGTGCTGGTGTTGTGGGCCGAGCGTTAAGCACTTTTCGGTGGGGCCCGTTTGGCCGCACCGCGTGAATGGATAGAGGAAAGCATGAGCAAGCAGATTCTGATTCTCCCAGGTGACGGTATCGGCCCGGAAATCATGGCCGAAGCGGTCAAGGTGCTGGAGCTGGCCAACGACAAGTTCCAGCTCGGTTTCAGCCTGGCGCACGACGTGATCGGTGGCGCTGCCATCGACAAGCATGGTGTGCCGCTGGCCGACGAAACCCTGGAGCGCGCGCGCAACGCCGATGCTGTGCTGCTGGGCGCCGTGGGTGGCCCGAAGTGGGACAAGATCGAGCGTGACATCCGCCCGGAGCGCGGCCTGCTGAAGATCCGTTCGCAACTGGGCCTGTTCGCCAACCTGCGCCCGGCCATCCTCTACCCGCAACTGGCCGATGCCTCGTCGCTCAAGCCGGAAATCGTCGCCGGCCTGGACATCCTCATCGTCCGTGAGCTGACCGGCGGGATCTATTTCGGTGCCCCGCGTGGCCAGCGCGAGCTGGAAGGTGGCGAGCGCCAGGCCTACGACACCCTGCCGTACAGCGAAGGCGAAGTGCGCCGCATTGCCCGTGTCGGCTTCGACATGGCCCGCGTGCGTGGCAAGAAGCTGTGCTCGGTGGACAAGGCCAACGTCCTGGCGTCCAGCCAGCTGTGGCGTGAAGTGGTCGAAGACGTGGCCAAGGACTACCCGGATGTCGAACTGAGCCACATGTACGTCGACAACGCGGCCATGCAGCTGGTGCGTGCGCCCAAGCAGTTCGACGTGATGGTGACCGACAACATGTTCGGTGACATTCTGTCGGATGAAGCTTCCATGCTGACCGGTTCCATCGGCATGCTGCCTTCTGCGTCGCTGGATGCCGACAACAAGGGCATGTACGAGCCGTGCCACGGCTCGGCACCGGACATCGCTGGCCTCGGCATCGCCAACCCGCTGGCGACCATCCTGTCGGTGTCGATGATGCTGCGTTACAGCTTCAATCAGTCGGCTGCCGCCGAGGCGATCGAGAAGGCCGTGAGCCTGGTTCTGGACCAGGGTTTGCGTACCGGCGACATCTTCTCGGAAGGCTGCCGCAAAGTGGGTACGCAGGAAATGGGCGACGCAGTAGTCGCAGCGCTGCGGAATCTGTAATCTCTCTGGCCCGCCACCCCAAATTCCCGGTGGCGGCCCACTTTTAGCGAAGGTGTAGTTGCGATGAAACGTGTAGGTCTGATCGGTTGGCGCGGTATGGTCGGTTCCGTGCTCATGCAGCGGATGCTGGAGGAGCAGGATTTCGACCTTATCGAGCCGGTGTTCTTTACCACCTCCAATGTTGGCGGCCAGGGCCCGAACGTGGGCAAGGATACAGCGCCACTCAAGGACGCTTATTCGATTGAAGAACTCAAGACCCTCGACGTGATCCTGACCTGCCAGGGCGGCGACTACACCAACGAGGTCTTCCCCAAGCTGCGTGAAGCCGGCTGGCAGGGTTACTGGATCGATGCTGCCTCGTCCCTGCGCATGCAGGATGACGCCGTGATCGTTCTCGACCCGGTCAACCGCAAGGTCATCGACCAGCAGCTGGACGCCGGTACCAAGAACTACATCGGCGGCAACTGCACCGTCAGCCTGATGCTGATGGGCCTGGGTGGCCTGTTCGAAGCCGGCCTGGTCGAGTGGATGAGCGCCATGACCTACCAGGCGGCCTCGGGTGCCGGCGCGCAGAACATGCGTGAGCTGATCAAGCAGATGGGTGCCACCCACGCCGCCGTTGCCGATGACCTGGCCAACCCGGCCAGCGCCATCCTCGACATCGACCGCAAGGTTGCCGAGAGCATGCGCAGCGACGCCTTCCCGACCGAGAACTTTGGCGTGCCGCTGGCAGGCAGCCTGATCCCATGGATCGACAAGGAACTGCCGAACGGCCAGAGCCGTGAAGAGTGGAAGGCCCAGGCCGAGACCAACAAGATCCTCGGCCGCTTCAAGAGCCCGATCCCGGTCGACGGCATCTGCGTGCGCATCGGCGCCATGCGTTGCCACAGCCAGGCGCTGACCATCAAGCTGAACAAGGACGTGCCGATCGCCGACATCGAAGGCATGATCAGCCAGCACAACCCTTGGGTGAAGCTGGTGCCGAACCAGCGTGAAATCAGCATGCAGGAGCTGACCCCAACCAAGGTCACCGGCACCCTGAACATCCCGGTTGGCCGCCTGCGCAAGCTGAACATGGGCTCGCAGTACCTGGGCGCCTTCACCGTGGGTGACCAACTGCTGTGGGGCGCGGCCGAACCGCTGCGCCGCATGCTGCGGATCCTGCTGGAGCGTTGATCGTTCTGCTTTGACCAAAAACCCGCGCTGGCGACAGCGCGGGTTTTTTATTTCCTGAACGGCCTGCGGCCTGGGATTTTTTGTTTTGTAACAGCAGCGTCCTGCGATGGCAAAATGCCTAGATTAACGAGAAGTATTCTCATTATACTCGGCCTCCCCAGTTTGCCTGAGCATAGGAAAGTGCTGACGTGCTGGAACAACTCTTCAACGAACACGCCTCCACCTTGCACCGCTATCTGCTGCGCAAGAACTGCACGCCAAGCCTGGCGTCGGACATCGTCCAGGAAACCTTCCTGCGGTTGGCGCAGATGGATGGCGTAGAGCGGTTGCTCGCGACCCCGGCCTATCTGTTCCGCGTTGCCCACAACCTGATGATCGACCATCATCGCCGTTACGGCAGCAAGCGCTACGAAGCGGAGTCTGCGAGTATCTTCGATGGCTTGATCGATGAAGCCAGTTCGCCAGAGGACCAGGCCCTGGGTGCCCTGGAACTGGAACGCCTGCACGCAACCCTTGAGCTGCTGCCCGAGCGCACGCGCAACGTGTTCCTGCTGTGCCGGGTAGAAGGTATGACACACAAAGAGGCCGCCGAGTATTTACGGATTTCCACCAGCTCTGTACAAAAACACTTGGCCAGCGCATTGGCCAGGATTGGGCGAGGGCTTGAACCTGACCAGTAGACCAGGCACAAGCGCTGACCTGGCCGGGCTACCAGAAAAACACCAACAGGCAGCAAACACCGTACCGTGAACCCCTCAGAACCTGTTGACCCGATCGAGCGCAAGGCCGCCGATTGGGTCATGAAACACCGTCAAGGTCGCCTCGGCCCCGCCGAGCAAGCGGCCTATCGGCGTTGGCTGGAAGCCGACCCCCGGCATGCTGCGGTCGCTCAGCGCCTTGACCGCGCCTGGCAGGCCAGTGCAGCGCTGCGCCAGGGCTATGTGCGGCCACCGCGCCCGGCCCGTGCTGCCGGGCCGCTGGGCTGGCTACACGCTGTATGGCAGCGGCCCTGGGCCTGTGGTGGCGCACTTGGCGGATTGGCGATGGCCTGTTGGTTGTGGCTGGCGCCGCCATTCTGGGTGCAGGGCCTGGGCGCCGACTACCAGACGGGGTATGGCGAAGTGCGCCATGTCACGTTGGGCGATGGTAGCAAGCTTGTACTGGGCAGCCGCAGCATCCTCAGCGTTGCCTATGACGGCCAGCGCCGCACGGTGCGCCTCACACGCGGCGAGGCTGTCTTCAGTCCTTCACCCGTGGGTGAAACGGAGCCGCGCCCCTTCACCGTCAGCACGCCGGGGGCAAACATCACCGCCCGCGGCACTCGATACCTGGTTGCGGTCGACAAGGATGACCGCTCTGGCTGGGTCGGCGTGCTGCAGCACAGCGTCGAAATCAACCTGGTCTCCCGTGGTCTTGACGATGCGTCGGCGTCTGCCGTGCTGCAGCAAGGCGACAGCCTGTACTTCGGCCCGCATACCGGGCTCAAGCCCCTGGAGCAATCCCCGGAAGAACTCGCCAGCTGGCAGGAGGGCAGGGTGGTGCTGCGCCAGCAGACCTTGGCCCAGGCCGTCGAGCAGTTGGGGCGTTATCGCACCGGGTTGACGCTGGTGCGCGGCGAAGCGCTGCGGCGCCTGCCGGTGACGGCCGTGGCGCGGGTCGACCATGTCGATGACGCCCTCAAGCAGTTGGCCAGGCAGGCACATGCCCGGGTATTGGAGGTTCCAGGCGCATTGCTGATTTATTGATCTAAAAAAGTAATCTAATAGAACATATCGCTCTACTGCGTTTTCCGGCTTCGCACGTTACTGAATGCAAATAACTCTTATTTGTCTTTAGCTAGGGTGCTTGGAAACGATGTCAAAGGGAGCTTCAGGGCGTTTTGCCCATCAACGTGGAAAGCTGAGCCTGGGAATTCAGCTGGCACTGTTGGCTTGCTGCAGCGCCACGCCGGTACTGCCAGCCATGGCCGCCACCGACCCCGCTGCCGCTGCGCGCAGCCAGGGCGGCCAGTACCATCAGTTTGATGTGAAGGGTGGGGCACTTGAAGATGCCATGCTGCAGCTGGCACGCCAGGCGGGCGCCGAGCTCTACCTCACGGGTGATGCCTTCGCCGGCCTGTACGCCAACCCGGTGCAGGGCCGCTACTCTTTGGAAGGCGCGCTGCAGCAACTGCTCAGCGGCCTGCCGGTCAGCTTCAGCCTCAGCGGCGGTGCCGAGCGCCCGGTCATTCACCTGCAATCGGCCACCAGTGCCGGCAATGACGACCTGCACCCAACCTACGTCTACAGCCAGCGCGATGGCCGCACCCGGGACGAAAAGGGCTACAGCGACATCTACGATCAGGACATCTCCACCGTCTACGCCGGCAAGGAGCAGATCGAGCGCTACAAAGGCGCTGCGCCAGCCGACGTGTTCAAGGGCATGCTCAACGTGTACAGCGGCGATGCCCGCAACAGTGGCGCGCTGGACCCGAACGTACGCGGCATCCAGGGCCCTGGCCGGGTACCGCTGACCATCGACGGCACCGAGCAGGCGCTGACCGTGTACCGCGGTTACATGGGCGCCAACAACCGCAACTACATCGACCCTAACCTGATCGGTTCGATCAAGGTGATCAAGGGGCCGAATCTGGAGCGCAACGTCTACAGCGGCGTTGGCGGTGCGGTGGTGGCCAACACCCTGAGCGTCGATGACATTCTCAAGGAAGGCGAGGAGTTCGGCGGCGAGTTCAAGATCGAGGGTAGCAACAACTCGGTGTCGCCGAAGCTGCCAACCTTGATGACCGGGCAGATGCCGGGTGCGGACTACCAGTACATCCCGATCAACTCCTACTACGACCCGTCGCTGTACAAGCACCCACGCACCAGTAGCAGTAACGACTTGTTGTCGAGCGACGACAAGGCCTATCGACTGGCACTGGGTACCCGTCAGGAGCATTTCGACCTGATGGGCGCCTATGCGTATCGGGAAAAAGGCAATCACTACGCCGGCAAGAAAAAGAGCAGTTATTACTCCAGCGGCGAACTGGTCGACGGCAAATGGGACTATGTGCCGAACCTTGCCCGTATCTACAAACCCGGCGACGAAGTGCCCAACAGCTCCAGCAAGATGGAGTCGTGGCTGGGCAAGGCCACCTGGAAAATCGACGAAGGTCAGAGCCTGGAGTTTGGCTATCGCGCCACCGACTCGTTATATGGCGAGATCCTGCCGTCGCGCATTTCCTTCTTCACCCCGGGCAGTACTTACGATGCCGCGAACTATGGTGTGCCGCAGTGGCCGCTGAGCCATGTGGACAGCAAGGCCTATAACGTCGAGTACAAGCTCAACCCGGACGACAACCGTTGGGTCGACTTCTACTCCAACTTGTGGATGACGCGAACGGTCAGCGATACCTATAGCTCGGGTGGCGTGCCCAACGAAACGACGGCGCAGAACCGCGAGTTTCGCAATACGGCTGTGGCCAATGCCAAGCATGACCGCGCCGGCCTCACGGTCAGCAACAAGCTCAAGCTGCTGGACAGCCTGGACCTGACGTTGGGGGGCAGTTACCAGCATGAAAAACTGAGTTCGGGTGACGGCATGTTGGACCCGAGCACGTTAGGGGCAACTCGACTGTTTCCAAGGGCAGGGCGACGCGAGGAGCAGGAGTACAACTTCAACTTTGATTGGCAGCCGGTCTCCTTTGCACGGTTCACCGCAGGCGGGCGTTATTCCTCGTACTGGTCGTTCGACGACTTTCTCAGTAAGCGGCAGCGCGACACCGGTGTGACCACCCAGACTGTGGCAACCGGCAAAGAGCTCATCTATTACACGCGCAGAGACTTGTCCCAGGAAGAGTGGCGTGCAGCAGTGGATGAGAGCATCGCGGGGGACGCATGGATGTGGGACATGTTTGGCTTTACCGAGGAGCAGAAGCAGGCAGCCATTGAAGCGACTGAACGCGATACACCACGCTCGGTAGAGACCGAGCACAGGGCACACTGGGCACATGACGGAAAAGGGCGGTACCAGCGGAGTAATAACCCGTGCCTCGAGGCTGCGGCCACGGCAGATATCTATGGCTGTACCCCAAATTTGTATAGCGGTGCTGCAGATGCTGTAGACAGTGAAGGCAATCTGGTCAATCAAATCGAGGACACCTCGGCAAAGCATCGTAGGGACCAGGGTTGGGTGCCCAACCTCTCGGCTACGTTCTTTACCTCGGAAAATGGCCGGTTCTACTTGCGTTACAGCGAAGCGATTCGTTATCCGAGCATGTTTGAAAGTACCGTTGGCTTTTCTGCATCGCTGACGCCTTGGCAACTGGAGCCGGAACACGCCCATAACTATGAAGTGGCCTACATTCACAATCTGAGTGGTTGGCTCGGCAGTGAACAAGCGGATGTCAAGCTTACCTACTATCACAACACCACGGATAACGTCATCGAGCGCAGCCCGCAACTGGTGTTCTCCAATGTGGACAAGCAAACGACAGCAGGTATCGAGTTGCAAGGCAGGTACGACAATGGCGGTTTCTTTACCGACCTGAGCGTGGCGCATGTGCTTAAAAACAAAGTGTGCGATGAAAACTCGGCCATGCAACTTGATGCTACCGGCGGCATCGCTAATTGCGTCGATGATGGTTTTCTCGGTGGTTATCTGGTGGGCATGGCCATGCCTGAATGGTCTGCCAACCTGGCCTTGGGGGCACGGTTCCTGGATCGACGCCTGGAAGTCGGTGGGCGTGTCATTTATTACAAGGGGCACGACAGCAAATTTCATAACAACTACAGCGGCAATCCCATGGTTTCGTATTACCTGAATACGCCGTTGTCTTGGGATGACATTGTGACGTATGACGCGTATGTCAATTACAAAGTGACGGACGACGTCAGTGTCGAGTTGGTCGGCACCAATCTGAGCAATCTTTATTACCTGGACCCCCTCACGCGTTCGGCCATGCCCGCGCCGGGGCGAACATTGAAAATCGGTTTGACTGCAAACTTCTAAGGTGGAATGACTATGGACGGGTGAAAGCGCCGAAAGTCGGACGTGCTTTTGTGTTGGATACTATTAACTTATCAATGGATTATGAAATGAAAGCGTTCAATGTTTCCGTACTTGCAGTTGCACTCCTGGGCCTGGCTGGCATTGCGCAGGCTGACGTGTCCTCGGGGCAGAGCTACACGGGCTCCATCGTAGTGGGTGGTTCCCAAGGCAACTCTACCAATCACCCAGGTGAAGCGGGCGCGCCAGCCGTGGGTGTGACGGCATTTTACGGTGGTGCAAAAGTTGGTTTCAGCGGGCTCAAGAACATGGTTGCTGCTGATACCAATGGCGTAACCACCATTACCCCAGCCATGATGCCGCCTTCGCACTCTGCCCTCGGCAACTTCGACTTCAAGCAGGTTTCCACCCAGCAGGTCTACTTCGGCGAATGGTCGCAGAACGGCACCAACAACGACCCGACCCGTGTCGTCTACTACTCTGGCGACACCGCCGGGCGAGTACTGCCGACCACCAATGTTGCCTATGCAGTGCAGGGCATCAGCAACTACTCCGGTGCCAACATGATGTCGGGTGAGATGAATGCAACCTTTGGTGCTGCAGCGCCGAAACTCACGGGTTATGTCGGCAATAGCGCGCTGAGAGTCACTGTCGATGCCACCATCGACAAGACTAATGCATCCTTCTCGGGTACTTCCAAAGCCTCGAATCCTGCCAATAACGCGCAGCTGTCTGTGGGTACTACCCAAGGTAGCTTCTTCGGCGCCGGCGCTACTGCCTCCCTGGCCGGTATCGCCAAGTTCGCCGACCGCAACTACGATACCGCCTTCGGTGGCGTGAAGAAGTAAGCCGACCCGCTTGATGCTGGTCAGTTAAGTGCATCAGGGCCGCATTGCGGCCCTGATTGCTGCTATTTCAAGGCACCCCGAGAGCCGAGCAATGCCCCAGCCTTCACGCCTGCATTACCTGCTTCTGCTTTATCTCCCGCTTTCTCTCCCCTCCATCGCTCAGGCCGATCAGGACACCAACCTGCGCCTGAACCAGAGCATCGAGTACCGCGCCAACCGCCAGGAGCGCGAGCTGCTCAAGGACGAAATTGCCGGCACCACGCTGGTCATCGATGGCCAGACCTACCGGGTAGAAAACAACCTCGACGACCTGGGTCGCGCCCTCTATGTTTCGGTGCAGCGCCAGCAGTGGGCCGACGTGAACGCCTTCCGCGCCCGCTACGTCGCGTTGCCTGGCCACGACCCCATGCTGCTGGCCTACGCCGATGGCGCACTGGCCCGCTCGCGCGGCGATCTGGAGCAAGCCGAGGCGCACTACCGCCAGTTGCTGGCACTGCAGGGCAACTTTCTACCCGGCCAGCTGGAACTGGCCCGGGTGCTGTTCGAAAACCGCAAGGACCGCGAGTCTACCGAAGCCTTCCGCCAGATCAGCCAGAGCCTGGGCCCAGCCGATGCACGCAACCAGGGCCTGGGCAATACCGTCGACAGTTTCATCGACGCGCTGGACCACCGCGAAAGCTGGCAAGGCTCGCTGGCCATCGGCCCGACCTGGAACGACAACCTCAACCAGTCCTCGGAAAGCACCACCCACTACCAGCTGGAAACCAGCGACGGGGTGTACCTGGTCGAGCGCAAGATGCCCAAGGCGGTGTCGGCACAGGGCATCGACTACGAAGCCACGCTGAACAAGCGCGTTGCGCTGTCTGGCCACCATGGCGTGTTTGGCCGGGCGCTGGCCTATGGCCAGGCTTACGACAAAGAAGCCAAGTACAACGAAGACACCTTCATCGGCAACACCGGCTACAGCTATCAGGACGGGCGCAATCAGTACAGCCTGGGCCCACAGTTCGAATACAACCGCATTGGCAGCGACCCGATGTACTCGGCCTGGGGCCTGCGCGGTGAATGGATGCACAACCTTTCAGCTACCCGCATGCTCAAGCTGGAAGGCGAATACAAGGACATGGCCTACCGCCGCCAGGCCGCCGACACCTATGACGGCAGCGCGGCCTCGGTGTATGCGACCCTGTGGCAAGCGCTGCCGCAGCAGTGGGTGCTGTTCGGCGGTTTTGACCTCACCGACCGCAACACCAAGGATGCGACCGAGGCCTACTTCCAACGGGGCCTGCGCGTGGGCGTGGCCAAGGACTTCGACATCGGCCTGAGCACCGTGCTGTTCGCCTCCTGGCGTACCCGCCAGTACGACGCCTACAGCGCATTACTGGATGACCGGCGCCACGAAGAAGAACAGGGCTATACCTTTATCGTCAGGGCCCCCGCGTTGGCCTTCCACGACCTGGTGCCAAGTCTGACCTTCAAGTACAACAAGGTGAACAGCAACGTCGACTGGCTGTACAGCTGGGAGCGCAACAGCGTCAGCCTCAAGCTGGAAAAACAGTTTTGATGCGGGTGTTCGCCATGACATGTTCATCGCCTTTGAGATCGAGCGCCGCCCGCGCGGCGCTTCGCGGGGCAAGCCCGCTCCCACATTTGTTGCAACGTGCCATACCTGTCAGGCCATGGTTTTCAGCCTTGTCAGCCCGACCCGAACTCAAGCCTGGCGCCTCTACCGCTCCATCTGTCTCAAGCCCTGCACCAAGGCGGGGAACGCCTCTCCCACAGGCATGGCCACGTTGCAACAAATGTGGGAGCGGGCTTGCCCCGCGAAGCGCCGCGCGGGCGGCGCTCGATTTCATAGGCGATGCACATGTGATGGCGAACCCCTGCCAGCCCTGACGCAATCACCGTAGCCTCCCCCGACCAATGCGAGTAAAGTGCCGCTCCCGTTTCGCCTGAGGCAGCCAGCAGCATGAACCCTACATTCGATATCGCCGTCGTCGGCGCCACCGGCAGCGTCGGTGAAACCTTGGTACAGGTGCTCGAAGAACTGGCGTTCCCGGTCGCCACATTGCACCTGCTGGCCAGCATGGAGTCGGCCGGCAGCAGCGTGATGTTCGCCGGCAAGAAGCTCAAGGTGCGTGAAGTCGACAGCTTCGACTTTGCCCAGGTCAAGCTGGCCTTCTTCGCCACCGGCGCCGCCGTCAGCCGCAGCTTTGCCAACAAGGCGCTGCAGGCGGGCTGTACGGTCATCGACCTGTCCGGTGGCCTGGACGACGCCCTGGCCCTGGTGCCGGAAGCCAACGCCGAACGCCTGGCTGGCCTGGCGTTGCCGGCACGCATCGTCAGCCCATGCTCGGCCGCAGTGGCTCTGGCTGTCGCGCTGGCACCGCTCAAGGGCCTGCTCGACATCGAGCGGGTGCAGGTGATGGCATCGCTGGCGGTGTCCGCGCAAGGCCGCGAAGCGGTCAGCGAACTGGCCCGGCAAACCGCCGAGCTGCTCAATGCCCGGCCGCTGGAGCCGCGCTTCTTCGACCGCCAAGTGGCATTCAACCTGCTTGCCCAGGTAGGTGCCGTCGATGAGCAGGGCCATACCGCACTGGAGCGCCGCCTGGTCAGCGAGTTGCGCGTGCTGCTGGGCATGCCTGAATTGAAGATTTCCGTGAGCTGCGTTCAAGTCCCGGTGTTTTTCGGCGATAGCTTCAGTGTGGCCGTGCAGAGCCGTCGCCTGGTCGACCTGGAGGCGGTCAACCAGGCTTTGGACGCAGCCGATAGCGTCGAGTTGGTGGAGCGTGACGATTATCCGACTCCGGTTGGTGACGCAGTGGGCCAAGACGTGGTCTATGTTGGTCGTGTACGCCACGGTATTGACGAAGACCAGCAGCTCAACCTCTGGCTGACCACCGACAACGTGCGCAAGGGCGCCGCGCTCAATGCCGTGCAAGTGGCACAATTGTTGATTAAACAGATGCCGTAAAAGATACTGGCGAGCACTTTTGTCCTGCTCTGCTTGCAGGTTTCGGGACGATTCATACAAGGGAAGAGGTCATGCTTCGAATTCGCAAACTGGTTCTGGCCATGGCTGCAGCATCAGCGCTGTCGTCTGGCATGGCGAATGCGCTGGGCCTGGGGGAGCTGACCCTGAAGTCGGCACAGAATCAGCCGCTGGACGCCGAGATCGAGTTGCTCGACGTGCGCGACCTCAAAGCCGCCGAAGTGGTGCCGAGCCTGGCGTCGCCGGAAGAGTTCAGCAAGGCAGGGGTGGCGTTACCAACCTACCTCGAAGACCTGACCTTCACCCCGGTGATCAACCCCAACGGCAAGAGCGTGCTGCGGGTTACCTCCAGCCAGCCGCTGCCGGGGTCAGTGGTCAAATTCCTGGTCCAGGTGATGTGGCCGCAGGGCCGCCTGCTGCGTGACTACAGCGTACTGCTCGACCAGGCCAAGGCCCAGGGCGACAAACCGGCGGCGGGTAATGTTGCACCGGCGGTAACCGGTGCCAGCAACTACACCACCCAGCGCCGCGACACCCTCTGGCAGATCGCTGCAGGCAATACCCAGGGTGGCTCGATCCAGCAGACCATGATCGCGATCCAGGCGCTGAACCCGGACGCTTTCATTGGCAACAACATCAACCAGCTGAAGGTTGGCCAGGTGTTGCGCCTGCCCGACCAGCAGCAGATCCAGACCATTGCGCAGGGCGAGGCGAACAGCGAGGTGGCCGAGCAGTATGCCGCCTGGCGTGAAGGCCGCCGCCTGGGCCCGCGTGCCCGCCAGCTGGATGCTACCCGCCGCGGCGCCGCCGAAGCAGCCCCGGCGCGCATCGCCCAGGGCGACAACCTGCGCCTGGTCAGCCCGGGCAACCAGGCCGGTGCTGGCCAGGCCAAGGCGCTCAACGACAAGCTGGCAGTGGCCGAGGAAAGCCTGGACACCAGCCGCCGCGACAACGACGAACTCAAAAGCCGCATGACCGACCTGCAAAGCCAGCTGGACAAGCTGCAGCGGTTGATCGAGCTGAAAAACGACCAGTTGGCACGTCTTGAAGGCCAGGGCGCGGCCGCTCCGGCGGTGGCTGCTGCTACTCCGGCCCAGCCGGCAGCGGCAGCCCAGCCTGCGGTCAAGCCTGCACCTGCCGCCGCCGATACCGCGCCCAAGCCAGTGCCGGCCGCCAAGCCAGCGCCAGTCAGCCAGCCACACAGCGCACTTGACCAGGTGCTGAGCAACCCGTGGCTGCTTGGGTTGATTGCCGGCTCCAGCATCCTGGTGCTGGCCTTGTTGCTGTGGCTGCTGGCGCGCAAGCGCAAGGCCCAGCAGGAAGCTGAAAAGCACCTGCGCATGGCACGGGCGCTGGAAGAAGAGCAAGGCACAGGTTTCGACAACGATGCAGAGAGCCTCGACGGCGTCGAGGTCTCCGAGCCGAGCGTGACCCTGTCGCCAGCCGTGGTCGCCGCCTCGGCAGCCGCAGCGGTTGCTGCGGAAAAAATCGCAGAGCCTGAGCCTGAACCGCAAGCCGACCCGCACGGTGTGTTGCTGGCCGAAGTCGATCAGTGCCTGGCCGAAGGCCGCCTGAACCGTGCCGCCGAGCTGCTGGAGCCGGCTGTGGCTGCCGCGCCGGAGCGTGACGACCTGCGCCTGAAACTGATGGACGTTTACGCCCGCCAGGGTGACCAGAGCGCGTTCGTCGAACACGAACGCCAACTGCCGGCCAGCGAACAGAACACCGCTGAAGTCGCCGGGCTGAAAGAGCGTTACCCGGCCATGCTCGGCCTGGCCGCTGCCGGCCTGGGCGCGGCAGCACTGGCTGCCGAGATGGATGAGCAATACGTTCAGGAACTGCTGCACGATGAGCCTGAGGCGCCGGTGGTTGCCGATGTGGTGCCTGACGAAGTGCCAGAATTCGAACCGCAAGTCGAGGCGCAGCCGGAGGTTGTCGCGCAAGCGGAGCCCGAGATTGCGTTCGAGCCAGAGGCGGAACTGGATGCTTTCGATGAAGTGCCAATCCTCGATGTAGCTGGCCTGGAAGACCAGGGGCTGGGCGAGCAGGATCTGGGCGAGCAGGATTTGGACAGTGCCTTCGACCTGAGCCTGGGTGAAGACCTGCCCGAAGAAGACCCGCTGGCAGCACCGTTGTTTGACGAGCCCGCAGTGGCGGAACCTGTCCCCGATGAGCTGGTCATTGCCGAGCCTGTGCTGGACGAGCCGGAGCAGGAAGACGCTCAGCCTGAAGACGAGCCGTTCGCCGTGGATGCCGAACTGCAAGCCGACGCTGATGCCGATTTCGAGGCCATGCTTGCCCAGACCGAGGCGCAGCCTGCCGTAGACCTGTCTGATTTCGACCTCGATGTCAGCGAGCCGGTTGCACCGGCCGCCCCGGATGCAGTGGAAGAGGCCCCGGTGGACATCGCCGCCGAGCTGGCTGCATTCGACAGCGTGCCGGAGTTTGACCCGGTATCCGACTTCGACATGCCGTCAGACTTCGACCTGTCGCTGTCGCTGGAAGACGACTCGCCGGCCGCCAAGCGCTTTGCCTCGGAGCTTGATGACGTCAATGCCGAGCTGGACAAGCTGTCGCAGAGCCTCGAATCGCCCTCGCTGGAGCCGCACTTTACCAGCGAGGACGCAGCAGCCCAGCCGGAACCCGAGCCGCTGGACGACCTGGACTTCGACTTCTTCTCCGGCAGTGACGAGGTGGCCACCAAGCTCGACCTGGCTCGCGCCTACATCGACATGGGCGACAACCAGGGCGCACGCGACATCCTTGATGAAGTAGTCAAGGACGGCGACGACACCCAGCGCCAGGAAGCCGAGGACATGCTCTCCCGTTTGGTCTGAGGTAGCCTGCACCGGCCTCTTCGCGGGTAAACCCGCTCCCACAGGTCCTATACAGGGCTTGAATCTGTGAGGTCCCTGTGGGAGCGGGTTTACCCGCGAAGAGGCCCGCAAGCACGACACACATCCAACGGCAGCCCTACGAGGCTGCCGTTGTCGTTATAATCCCCGCCATTCCGTACACCCCACAGGTTTCATGCGCTTGGACATCATCGACACCGCTACCGCCGAATCCGCGGCCGCAGGCTACTCCCGAATCGCCCTGGGCGTGGAATACAAGGGCGCCCGCTACCGCGGCTGGCAGCGCCAGGCCAGCGGTGTGCCCAGTGTTCAGCAAGCGCTGGAAAAAGCGCTTTCCACGGTCGCCAACGAGCCGATTTCGGTCATTTGTGCCGGCCGCACCGACGCCGGCGTGCACGGCTGCGGGCAGGTCGTGCATTTCGACACCCGCGCCGTACGCGACGAGCGCGCCTGGACCATGGGCACCAATTTCAACCTGCCGCACGACATCAGCGTGGTCTGGTCGCGGCCAATGCCGGCGGACTTCCACGCGCGTTTCAAGGCCTGCGCCCGGCGCTACCGCTACGTCATCTACAACGACCCGATCCGCCCTGCGCACCTGGCCGAGGAAGTGACCTGGAACCACCGCCCACTGGATGTCGAACGCATGGCCGAAGCGGCGCAGTTCCTGCTCGGCACCCACGACTTCAGCGCCTTTCGCGCCAGCCAGTGCCAGGCCAAGTCGCCGATCAAGCACATCTACCACCTGCGCATTACCCGCCATGGCCAGATGATCGTGCTGGACGTACGCGCCACCGCCTTCCTGCACCACATGGTGCGTAACATTGTCGGTGTGCTGACGGCCATCGGCGCTGGCGAGCGCCCGGTGACCTGGGCGCGTGAAGTGCTGGAAGGGCGCAACCGCAGTGAAGGCGGGGTCACCGCCCATCCGTACGGGCTTTACCTGGTCAAGGTGGAGTACCCCGAGGCGTATGCGCTGCCCCAGCGTTACATCGGCCCACACTTTTTGACCGGCTACGACGCGTTGGCAGACTGACGGACGAAAAGTCATTTGCTAAGATCCGGCCTTTCACCGTAATCACCAGGGTTTGCGTTCCATGAGCAATGTTCGCAGCAAGATCTGCGGGATCACCCGTATCGAAGACGCACTGGCCGCTGCCGAAGCGGGTGCCGATGCCATCGGCTTTGTCTTCTATGCCAAGAGCCCGCGGGCTGTGGATGTGCGTCAGGCGCGGGCGATCATTGCCGAGCTGCCGCCGTTCGTGACCACGGTCGGGTTGTTCGTCAACGCTTCGCGCTGCGAGCTGAACGAGATCCTCGAAGTGGTTCCGCTGGACCTGCTACAGTTCCACGGCGACGAAACCCCGCAAGACTGCGAAGGCTACCACCGCCCCTGGATCAAGGCCCTGCGTGTGCGCCCGGGCGATGACCTGGAGGCCGCCTGCCAGCTGTACGCCGGCGCCCGCGGCATCTTGCTGGACACCTACGTGGCCGGTGTGCCCGGGGGAACCGGCGAGGCGTTCGACTGGTCACTGGTGCCGGCACACCTCAGCAAGCCCATCATCCTGGCGGGCGGGCTGTCGGCCGATAATGTCGGCCAGGCCATTGCCCAGGTGCGGCCTTACGCGGTGGATGTCAGCGGTGGCGTCGAACAGGCCAAGGGCATCAAGGACGCGGCGAAAATCGAGGCCTTCATGCAGGCGGTGAAACAGGCGTGATGGCAGATGTGACGGCTGGCTGCGCGCCATCGTCCATAGCTTTCGCAGCCCTGCGGGGCAGCCGCCTGTGGCGGCACAACAACCCATTAGCGGTGGAGTGGCACGCTGGCAGCCCCGGTGGCCGGTCCATCATCGTTACATAAAAGATTTTGAGCTCAAGGGCAGGGCAGGGCCGGTAACGCCGACCCCCGCTTGCCAATACTGGAGAAAGAAAGCATGAGCAACTGGTTAGTCGACAAACTGATCCCTTCGATCATGCGTTCCGAGGTGAAGAAGAGCTCGGTGCCTGAAGGCCTGTGGCACAAGTGCCCGTCCTGCGAGGCCGTGCTGTATCGTCCGGAGCTGGAAAAGACCCTGGATGTCTGCCCCAAGTGCAACCACCACATGCGCATCGGCGCACGTGCGCGCATCGATATCTTCCTCGACGCCGAAGGCCGTGCCGAGCTGGGTGCCGACCTGGAGCCGGTCGACCGCCTGAAGTTCCGTGACGGCAAGAAGTACAAGGACCGCCTGACCGGCGCCCAGAAGCAGACCGGCGAAAAAGACGCGCTGATCTCCATGAGCGGTACCCTGATGGGCATGCCGATCGTGGTCAGCGCCTTCGAGTTCTCGTTCATGGGCGGTTCCATGGGTGCCATCGTCGGCGAGCGCTTCGTGCGGGCAGCCAACTACGCCCTGGAGCACCGCTGCCCGATGGTCTGCTTCTCCGCCTCGGGCGGTGCGCGTATGCAGGAAGCGCTGATCTCGCTGATGCAGATGGCCAAGACCTCGGCCGTACTGGCACGCCTGCGCGAAGAAGGCATCCCGTTCATCTCGGTACTGACCGACCCGGTATACGGCGGCGTTTCCGCCAGCCTGGCGATGCTCGGTGACGTCATCGTCGGTGAGCCAAAAGCGCTGATCGGCTTCGCCGGCCCGCGTGTGATCGAGCAGACCGTGCGCGAGAAACTGCCAGAAGGCTTCCAGCGCAGCGAGTTCCTGCTGGAGCACGGTGCCATCGACCTGATCATCTCCCGTGGCGAACTGCGCCCGCGTGTGGCCCGCCTGCTGGCGCAGATGACCGGCCAGGACACCCCGGAGCAAGCGCGTGAGGCGGCTGCCGTCGCGTGATGAAACAACGATCCCTGGGCGAGTGGCTCGCCTACCTAGAGCAGTTGCACCCCTCGGCCATCGACATGGGCCTGGAGCGGTCGCAGAAGGTGCTTGCCCGGCTGGCGCTGGGCAAGCTGGCGCCACGCGTGGTGACGGTCACCGGCACCAACGGCAAAGGCTCGACCTGCGCCTTCGTGGCCTCGCTGCTGCGCGCCCAGGGGCTCAAGGTCGGCGTGTACAGTTCGCCGCACCTGTTGCGTTACAACGAACGGGTAGTGATCGATGGCCATGAGGCCAGCGATGAGCGCCTGTGCGAAGCCTTTGCCGCCGTCGAGGCGGCGCGGGGCGAAATTTCTCTGACCTACTTCGAGATGGGCACGCTGGCCGCGTTCTGGTTGTTCTATCAGTCGCAGCTGGATGCCGTGGTGCTGGAAGTCGGTCTTGGTGGCCGCCTGGACACCGTGAACGTGGTGGATGCCGACCTGGCCCTGGTGACCAGCATCGGCGTCGACCATGTCGACTACCTGGGCGATACCCGCGAGTTGGTGGCCTTCGAGAAGGCCGGCATCTTCCGCCCGGGCAAGCCAGCCCTGTGCGGTGACCTGGACCCGCCACAGCCGCTGCTGGACAAGGCCGCCGAACTGGCTGCGCCGCTGTTCCTGCGCGGCCGCGACTTCGACCTGGCCAGTGCCGATGACCGCTGGAGCTGGCGCGGTACTGCGGCGGATGGTGCGCAGGTAGCGCTGCATGACCTGCCTTTGCTCGACCTGCCCATGGAAAACGCCACGCTGGCCCTGCAGGCTTATCTGCTGATGGGGCTGCCATGGGATGCCGCGCAGGTTCGCCAGGCGCTGCTGGATACCCGCATCACCGGCCGCCTCGATCGCCGTCTTCTGACCTGGCAGGGCAAGCCGGTCGAGTTGCTGCTGGATGTGGGGCACAACCCCCATGCGGCAGAGTACCTGGCCCGACGCCTGGCGGCCCGTCCGCTCAAGGGGCGTCGCCTGGCGGTGTTTGGCCTGCTCGCCGACAAGGACCTGGATGGCGTTGTCGCGCCGCTGCAGGGCCTGGTCGATGACTGGGCTGTGGCGCCGCTGGATACCCCGCGTAGCCGCCCGGCTGCGGAACTGGCCACGGCCTTGACGAACCTCGGTGCTGCGGTGAAGTCTTATGCCAGCGTCGACGCCGCCCTTGAAGGGCAATGTGCGCAGGCGACGGCAGATGACCAGATCCTGCTGTTCGGTTCGTTTTTCTGTGTTGCCCAGGCGCTGGAATGGCTGGAGCGGCACGCCCAGGAGGGTGGAGTAGATGGCAGTGCTGGATAAAGGGATGAAACAGCGCATGGTCGGTGCGCTGGTGCTGGTGGCGCTGGCGGTGATTTTCCTGCCGATGCTGTTCACCCGCGAGGACGAGATGCGCCAGGTGCACGTCGAGGCTCCGCAGGCGCCAGCCATGCCAAGCCTGCCGGAAGTGAAGGTGGGGCCGGTCGCCGTGCCGGAGCCACAGGCCATTGCCGAAGAACCGCAACAGCCACCGGTGGTGGTCGACGAGTCCACTGCGCCGGCCGCTACGCCCAGCCAGCCAATCACGCCATCACCGCAGACCCAGGCGCAGGTACAGCCGGCCAGGCCGCAGGCGCCTGCACCCGCTCCGGCGCCCAAGGTAGAGGCCAAGCCTGCTGCCACGCCAGCGCCGGCTGCGTCGTCGAAAATCGACGTCAATGGCCTGCCGGTCAGTTGGTCGATCCAGTTGGCCAGCCTGTCCAATCGGGCCGGTGCCGAGAAACTGCAGCAAGCCCTGCGTAGCCAGGGCTACAACGCCTATATACGCGCGGCGGGCGGCATGAACCGGGTGTATGTCGGGCCGCTGATCGAGCGGGCAGAGGCCGAGCGCACCCGCGACGCCATCAACCGCAAGAACAGCCTCAAGGGCTTTGTGGTGCGCTTCCAGCCCGAGCGCAGCTAATTCAGGCTTTCGGCTTCTGCGCGATCCCTGTGGGAGCGGGCGCGCCCGCGAAGAATCCAGCGCGGTGCATGGCACCGGCTGCGCCGGTGTTCGCGGGCAAGCCCGCTCCCACAGGGATCGCGTCAGCTTTTAGATTTTGAGCAAGACAGTTGCCCTCACACCCAGATGGCGCTAATCGTCCGACATTCCGCTTACTCCCAGCCCGCCGCTCTGATAAAATGCGCCGCCTCAAACGTCTGCAGGCAGCACCGTGGCATTTACCTTGGTTGATTGGGCGATCATCGCGATCATCGCCGTCTCCACACTGATCAGTCTCAAGCGCGGCTTCGTCAAGGAAGCCTTGTCCTTGCTTATCTGGATCATTGCCGGTGCGGTTGCCTGGATGTTCGGCGGTTCGCTCTCGGTGTATCTTGAGAGCTATATCCAGACGCCGTCGATGCGCGTCATCGCTGGCTGCGCCATTCTTTTCGTCGCCACCTTGCTGGTGGGGGCCATGGTCAACTTCCTTGTCGGCGAGCTGATCCGTGTGACCGGGCTGTCCGGTACCGATCGTTTCCTGGGCATGGCCTTCGGCGCCGCGCGCGGGGCCTTGCTGGTAGTGGTGGCCATAGGCCTGATCAGCCTGGGGCCGGTTCAACAAGACACCTGGTGGCAGGAATCACGCCTGATACCACAATTTCTCTTGGTCGCCGACTGGTCGAAGAACCTGATCCTGGGTTTTGCCGGCCAGTGGTCGCCCAGTGGGCTGATCAGCGCTCCGGCTGATCTGCCGTTCAAGGAACAGTTGCTCGGGCCGGCAAAGCCCTGAGCGCTATTCACTCAAGTTTCGTCAAAGTAGGGGTTGCGTCGCATGTGTGGCATCGTCGGTATCGTCGGTAAGTCGAACGTCAATCAGGCGCTGTATGACGCGCTTACGGTCCTCCAGCACCGCGGCCAGGACGCTGCCGGTATCGTGACCAGCCATGACGGCCGGTTGTTCCTGCGCAAGGATAATGGCCTGGTGCGCGACGTCTTCCACCAGCGCCACATGCAGCGCCTGGTGGGCAGCGTCGGCATTGGCCACGTGCGCTACCCGACTGCGGGCAGCTCGACCTCGGCCGAGGCCCAGCCGTTCTACGTCAACTCGCCGTATGGCATCACCCTGGCTCACAACGGCAACCTGACCAACGTCGAGCAGTTGGCCAAGGAGATCTACGAGTCTGACCTGCGCCACGTCAACACCAACTCCGACTCGGAAGTGCTGCTGAACGTCTTCGCCCATGAACTGGCGGTGCGCGGCAAGCTGCAGCCGACCGAAGAAGATGTGTTCGCTGCTGTTTCCCACGTGCACAGCCGCTGCGTCGGTGGTTACGCCGTGGTGGCGATGATCACCGGTTACGGCATCGTCGGTTTCCGCGACCCTAACGGTATCCGTCCGGTGGTATTCGGCCAGCGTCACACCGACGAAGGCGTGGAATACATGATCGCGTCGGAAAGCGTGGCCCTGGACGTGCTCGGCTTCACCCTGATCCGCGACCTGGCGCCGGGCGAAGCGGTGTACATCACCGAAGAAGGCCAGCTGTTCACCAAGCAGTGCGCCGAAGCGCCAAAGCTGCAGCCGTGCATCTTCGAACACGTTTACCTGGCGCGCCCGGACTCGATCATCGACGGTATCTCGGTGTACAAGGCCCGTCTGCGCATGGGTGAAAAACTCGCTGACAAGATCATGCGCGAGCGCCCTGAGCACGATATCGACGTGGTCATTCCGATCCCGGACACCAGCCGCACCGCTGCGCTGGAGCTGGCCAACCGCCTGGGCGTGAAGTTCCGTGAAGGCTTCGTCAAGAACCGTTACATCGGCCGTACCTTCATCATGCCCGGCCAGGCCGCGCGCAAGAAATCGGTACGTCAGAAGCTCAACGCCATCGAGCTGGAATTCCGCGGCAAGAACGTGATGCTGGTGGACGACTCGATCGTGCGCGGCACCACCTGCAAGCAGATCATCCAGATGGCCCGCGAAGCCGGCGCCAAAAACGTCTACTTCTGCTCCGCAGCTCCGGCTGTACGCTACCCCAACGTCTACGGCATCGACATGCCGAGTGTTCACGAACTGATCGCCCACAACCGTACCACCGAACAAGTGGCCGAGTTGATTGGCGCCGACTGGCTGATCTACCAGGACCTGCCGGACCTGATCGACTCGGTCGGTGGTGGCAAGATCAAGATCGACCACTTCGATTGCGCGGTATTCAACGGTGAGTACGTCACCGGTGACATCGACGACGCCTACCTCGAACGCATCGAGCAGGCCCGTAATGACCTGGCCAAGGTCAAGACCCAGGCTGTCAGCGCGATCATCGACCTCTACAACAACTGATTCAGGGAGCGACGGCATGACGGATCAATGGGATGCCGGGCGACTGGACAGCGACCTCGAGGGTGTCGGTTTCGACACCCTGGCGGTGCGCGCCGGTCAAAACCGTACACCCGAGGGCGAGCACAGCGAAGCGCTGTTCCTGACCTCCAGCTATGTGTTCCGCACGGCCGCCGACGCGGCCGCGCGCTTTGCCGGTGAAACGCCGGGCAACGTCTACTCGCGCTACACCAACCCGTCGGTGCGTGCCTTCGAGGAGCGCCTGGCGGCCATGGAAGGCGCCGAACAGGCCGTGGGTACTTCCACCGGCATGGCAGCAATCCTGGCCGTGGTCATGTCGCTGTGCAGCGCCGGTGACCATGTGCTGGTGTCGCAGAGCGTGTTCGGCTCGACCATCAGCCTGTTCGAGAAGTACTTCAAGCGCTTTGGCGTGCAGGTGGACTACGTGCCACTGGTCGACCTCAATGGCTGGGAGAAGGCCATCAAGGCCAATACCAAGCTGCTGATCGTCGAATCGCCGTCCAACCCGCTGGCCGAGCTGGTCGATATCACCGCGCTCAGTGAAATCGCCCATGCCCGCGGTGCGATGCTGGTGGTGGACAACTGCTTCAGCACCCCGGCGCTGCAGCAGCCGCTGAAGCTGGGTGCCGACATCGTGTTCCACTCGGCCACCAAGTTCATCGACGGCCAGGGCCGTTGCATGGGTGGCGTGGTTGCCGGCCGCGCCGAACAGATGAAAGAAGTGGTGGGCTTCCTGCGTACTGCAGGCCCGACGCTCAGCCCGTTCAACGCCTGGATCTTCACCAAAGGCCTGGAAACCTTACGCCTGCGCATGCGTGCGCACTGCGAAAGCGCCCAGGCCCTGGCTGAATGGCTGGAGCAGCAGGACGGCGTGGAGAAGGTGCATTACGCCGGCCTGCCCAGCCACCCGCAGCACGAACTGGCCAAGCGCCAGATGAGTGGCTTTGGTGCGGTGGTCAGCTTTGAGGTCAAGGGCGGCAAAGAGGGCGCCTGGCGCTTCATCGACGCCACCCGGGTGATTTCCATCACCACCAACCTGGGTGACAGCAAGACCACCATCGCCCACCCGGCCACCACCTCCCACGGTCGCCTGTCGGTGCAGGAGCGTGAAGCCGCCGGTATCCGCGACAGCCTGATCCGCGTTGCCGTGGGCCTGGAAGACGTGGCTGACCTGCAGGCCGACCTTGCACGCGGGCTGGCTGCACTGTGATCGAAATCCGCGGCAGTACCCCGGGCCAGAATGGCCGGGTAGCCTTGGTTACCGGTGCCGCGCGCGGCATCGGCCTGGGCATTGCCGCATGGCTGATCTGTGAAGGCTGGCAGGTGGTACTGAGCGACCTGGATCGGCAGCATGGCGGCAAAGTGGCCAAGGCCTTGGGCGACAACGCCTGGTTCATCACCATGGACGTTGCCGACGAGGCCCAGGTCATTGCCGGGGTCTCCGAAGTGCTCGGGCAGTTCGGTCGGCTGGACGCGCTGGTGTGCAATGCGGCCATCGCCAACCCGCACAACCAGACGCTGGAAAGCCTGAGCCTGGCGCAATGGAATCGAGTGCTGGCGGTCAACCTCAATGGCCCGATGCTGCTGGCCAAACATTGTGCGCCGTACCTGCGTGCGCACAATGGGGCGATCGTCAACCTCACCTCTACCCGGGCGCAGCAGTCCGAGCCCGATACCGAGGCCTACGCGGCGAGCAAAGGCGGCCTGGTGGCCCTGACCCATGCCCTGGCCATGAGCCTGGGCCCGGAGATCCGCGTCAATGCCGTGAGCCCGGGCTGGATCGATGCCCGTGACCCATCGCAGCGCCGCGCCGCGCCGCTGACCGAGGCTGACCATGCCCAGCACCCGACGGGCAGGGTAGGCACGGTGGAAGATGTGGCGGCGATGGTTGCCTGGCTGTTGTCGCGTCAGGCAGCGTTTGTGACCGGCCAGGAGTTTGTGGTCGATGGCGGCATGACCCGCAAGATGATCTACACCTGAGTTTGGCGCTGTAAGGGAAGGGGACCGAAAAGGTCCCTTTCCTGTTTTTCCCTTTTTTGAAAAAAATTCAATGGGGCTATTGACTTAGCTTCGCCATCTGCGTAAATTTCGCGGCCTCAGCGAAGCAAACGCAACAAGCAACATCGCGAGGGTGATTAGCTCAGCCGGGAGAGCATCTGCCTTACAAGCAGAGGGTCGGCGGTTCGATCCCGTCATCACCCACCACTTCCTGAGATGTTCCTGCCGCTTGAGGTTTCGCAAGAAGCCGACAGCCAGAGAGGAACGCACTGCGCAGCGGTAGTTCAGTCGGTTAGAATACCGGCCTGTCACGCCGGGGGTCGCGGGTTCGAGTCCCGTCCGCTGCGCCATTTTATGTAACAGATGGGTGCCTTGCACCGGTCTGAGGCCACAAGGCAAATTGCCTGTGGCTGATCCCAGTTTCAATCGGGCGAAAGCCTGAACGATACGCAGCGGTAGTTCAGTCGGTTAGAATACCGGCCTGTCACGCCGGGGGTCGCGGGTTCGAGTCCCGTCCGCTGCGCCATCTTCGTTTCAAGGTCCCTAGAACACCTTGAAACAAACGCAAGAGAAGCGATCTAGTCATCGCTTTTTTTGTGCCTGCCCTGAGGCGAATTCGCCGGAAGGGTAGACCCAGGTTTCAATCGGGCGAAAGCCTGAACGATACGCAGCGGTAGTTCAGTCGGTTAGAATACCGGCCTGTCACGCCGGGGGTCGCGGGTTCGAGTCCCGTCCGCTGCGCCATCTTAGCCTCAAGGCCCTTTGAACGCCTTGAAGCACAAAAAAAGCGACCTTCGGGTCGCTTTTTTTGTTCCTGCGGCTGAGATTTCCCGGCCTTTACCCAGATTTACACCAACCTGACAGGTTCTTCACCGACCAGTGGTTCCTGTGCCTGCCTGCTGTGTTGCACAATAGGCACCTTCTCGACTTACCCGGAATTCGCAATGACCAGATCTTCCGTCTTTGGTGCGCTCGGGCTGGCCCTGGTGCTGGCGGGGGTGACCGGTTGTTCCTCGAAAAAAACCACCGTGTACGAACACGAGAACTTCGATGACTCGGGCACCTTCTCGCGCAGCTTTCCGGTGAGCGATGCCGGCTCTTGCGAGGCCGCCCGGCGTGCCTTGCTCAGCCAGGGCTACATCATCACCAACAGCGGCGCCAACCAGGTGGTGGGCAACAAGAGCTTCCAGCAGAACAGCGAGAACCACCTGCAGATCAGCTTCAACGTGACCTGTGCGCCGGATGTGAGCGACGAACAGCGCTCGACCATGTTCGCCAACGCCCTGCAGGACCGTTATGCGCTGAAAAAGTCCAACACCTCCGCCAGCCTGGGCGTGGGGGTGCTGGGTTCGGTATCGATGCCGATCGGCTCCAGCGACGACTCGATGGTCAAGGTGGCCAGCGAAACGGTGACTGCAGCGCAGTTCTATGACCGCTATTTCGCCCTGGTAGAGAGCTACCTGCCAAAACCCAAGCCTAAGAAGATAGAAAAGGCCAAGGTCGAGGCGCCCAAGGTCCAGAAGCCGGCGGTCGAGCTGGGGTTGCCTGAACAGGCAGCTGCGAGCCCGATTGCACCTGCTCCGGCTCCGGAAGCCGCACCTGTGGCGCAAGCCGCCCCTGAGCCTGCGGCGGCTGCTCCGGCCAGTGAGGCCGCCGCGACGTCGGTGGTGGATGACAGCCAGGGTTCGCAGCCGGTGGCGCCACCAGTTGAGGCGGCACCGATCCAGGTGCAGCAGGATGCCCAGCCAGCCGAGGCTGCGTCCCCCTCGCTTTGATGTGTCAGCGGTGCTGGCGGCTCACGCCCATAGTGCCAACAGGGCTGCCGCCAGCGCCGGAGGCATCACCAACATGCCGAGGCACAGGAAGCGCCACGCGCTGACATGCTCGCCCTCGCGGCGGATTGCCACCAGCCAGAGCAGAGTGGCCAATGACCCGGTAATCGACAGGTTCGGCCCCAGGTCGACACCAATCAGCAACGCCGCAGTGGTCTGCTGTGGCAGGGCCACCAGCGAACCCATCGACCCGGCTATCAGCCCCGCCGGCAAGTTGTTCATCAGGTTGCTGGCAATCGCTACGCCTACGCCGCCAACCCAGCTGGCGGTGACCGGCGCCTGTGCAGACAGCCCGGCCAGTGCCTGGGCAAGGCGTACGATCAGTCCTGTCTGGGCGACCGCTTCGACCAGTATGAACAGGCCTGCCACCAAAGGCAGGACGCCCCACGCCACATGGCGCATCACTGGCATCGGGCTGCGGCGTTGCCGCAGGTGGATCAGCGCCGTGGTCGTAACGCCGGCACAGAATGTGGGCAGGCCCAGCGCCCGGTCCAGCGCCGAGGCGCCCAGCAGCAAGGCGCCAGTGAGCACGATGCCCACTGCACACAGGCGCGCACCGGCGGTCATCGGCTGGGTGTCTACGTTGAGCGCCAGCGGCTGGCGGATCTGCCGGCGCTGGGTCAGCCGCAGTACCAGGTAGGTCAGGCTGATGGCCGCCAGCGACGGCAGGCTGAACTGCCTCAGCCAGTCCAGCAGTGGCGGCATCTGGCTACCGAAGACCACCAGGTTGGCCGGGTTGGAAATAGGCAACACAAAACTGGCGGCGTTGGCGATGAAGGCGCAAATGAACAGGTAGGGCAAGGGCTCTGCCTTGGCAGCCTTGCACGCGGCATACACCGCTGGGGTCAACACCACCGCCGTCGCGTCGTTGGACAGGAATACCGTGACCAGCGTGCCCACCATGAACACCAGATCAAACAGCCGTTGCCCAGAGCCCCGGGCATGCTGGACCGCGTAGCGTGCCAGCCAGTCGAACAGCTGCTCCTGGCGGGCGAGTTCGGCCAGCACCATCATGCCGATCAGGAACAGGTACACATCGCTGCCCTCGGCTACTGCAGCCAATGCCCTGCGGGGCGTGATCAGGCCAAGGCTTACGAGCAGCAATGCACCGCCCATGGCCCATACGTATTCCGGGATACGCCATGGGCGCAGAATGACGCCGCAGGTGGCCAGCACGGCCACCGTCCAGATGAGCAACGTGCTTTCGCTGAGAGGCATGGGATGTTCAGTTTCCTGAAGGTAAGGGTGACGGCAATGACGTGGTACGTGAGTGAGTTTCCGGCAGTGCCAGCAGCACCAGCGCAAAGGCGAACCCGGCAATGGCGGCCAGGGTCAGGAACGCAGCATCATAGCCCGCGGCCTGCACCACCAGCCCGGCGATGCCAGGGCTGAGCGCGGCGCCCAGCCCGAACACTGCTGTCAGCGCGCCGAGGCTGACATTGAAGCGGCCGGTGCCTTCGGTCAAGTCCTTGACCACAATAGGGAACAGCGCGCCGAAGATGCCCGCGCCGATGCCGTCGAGCAGTTGCACCCCCACTAGCCAGAACGGGTTGTCGGACACCACGTAGAGCGCTCCGCGTAGCGGCAGTATGAAAAACCGGCCAGCAGGAATGGCTTGCGCCCCCATTGCTCGGCCTTGGCACCCACCAAAAGCGCCATGGGCACCATGACCAGCTGTGCGGCGACGATGCAGGCAGACGTGAGCGGCGTGGCCAGGTGCAGGTTGACCTGTGAAAGTTTCTGGCTTACCAGCGGCAGCATTGCCGCGTTGGCCAGGTGAAACAGCGCACAGCACGCCGCAAACACCAGCAGTGCGCGCTTGGCTTTCGTGCGGTCGATCAACGCCCCTGCCGGCGTTTGCGCCACCAGGGCGGCGATACCGGCCAGGCTCATCACCAGGCCGATGCTCGCCGGCTGCCACTGATGCACAGTCGCCGACCTGGCTTTCATCCAGGGTGCTCAGAGCGGTGGTTTCACGCTCGCCGAGCTCGCTGACATCCTGGCCGCCAAACGGGGTAATACGATCGATTGTGCGCAGGGCGCGGCCATGGTCGCCGGCAAAATGGCGGAAATTCGGGCGAAGATCGGCGCGCTGCAAGCCACGTATGATCTTCTCGAGGGCGAGCGTGCCAGGCTCGTGGCCAGTGCCATTGCCACCGGTCTGACAATCCCTGAATTCATTTGCGCCGGCGCCTGACCGCTCGCGGTGGTAAAACATGCCGTTTGGCACACGAACGCGCCAAGCTGGCGCTGCTGGCTGCTGCGCGTTATCGCGTCTTTACTTGAACGATGGCTGCACAGCCAGATCATAAGCTTGTCATCATTCCTTCATGCCACCTGCTTAGCTTGAAGGCGACACCTACGAAGACAAAATGAGTAAAGAGGACGCAGGGCTATGGACGAATATCAGGAAGAACTGCTCGAAACCCAGGCTTACGAACTGGACACTCCGGAACCGGCCGACGACGCCACCGAGCTTTAACTCGCCCGCCGCTGGCTGCGTCGGAACTCCCCAGGCGTAAGGCCCGTCCAGCGTTTGAACGCGCGCTGGAAGGCTTCGGCCGAAGCGAACCCCAACAAGTACGCAATCTCGCCAAAGGCCAGCTCTGTATCACGGATATAGGTCTCGGCCAGGTCGCGCCGTGTTTCATTGAGCAAGTCGCGAAAGCGCGTGCCTTCCTCGGCCAGCTTGCGGCGCAGTGTCCAGGTTGGCATTTGCAGGTGCAGCGCCACTTCTTCCAGGTCTGGTTCACGGCCGCCATTGAGCAGCGGGCCCAGCAGGTGAGTAATGCGCTCGCCCAGGCTGCGCACCCGCGTAAGTTGCTGCATTTGTGTCTCGCACAGCTGCAACAGATGCTGCCAGGTGCTTGGGCAATGCCTGGGGTTGGTCAGCTGCAGGGTTGTGCGGTTTAGCCGCAGCTGGTTGCCCTCGGCCGCAAATTGTACAGTCGAACTGCACAGCACCTGATAACGCGCAGCATAGGCGGGGGCGGGAAATTCGATGTCCAGGCGTTCGGCCTGTACCGGCATACCCGCCAGATCGGCAAGCTGTGCCAGCCACCCGGCGAGCAGCGAGTCGACCACGAAACGGTTGTAGGCGTTGTAGGGGCTGATCGAGTAGAAGCGCAACCAGGCGCCCTGGGCATCTTCCTCAAAGCTGGAATGGCCACGGTAGTTGGCCGCGTACAGTGGCTCGAAACGCAGCAGGGTGCGCGCCGCTTCGCCCAGGGTCGGCGCCTGGGCGGCGGTGACCCCGGCCAGGCCGGCATGCGCAAGGCGGCTGAGGCGCCCCATATGCAGGCCCAGTGCGGGCTCACCGCTCAGCTCGATGGCTGCGTGGCCCAAGTGCATGTAACGGGGAATCGACAAGCGTGCGCCAGCCTCGGCAAGGCGTGGCACATCCAGCCCATAGCGGCTCAGCAGGGCCCCGGGGTTATGCCCCAGTTCGCGCAGTGCCTCGGTCAGCGGCTGGACAAAGCCTACCGAGAGGTCGCCCAGGCGCACGCGGGGGCGGGCCATGGGCCTACAGCCACAGGTTCAGCAGGCGGGCGCCATGGCTGGGAGTCCCCACCAGCAATTCGCCCGACTGGCGGGCAAAGCCCTGGCCGTCGCTGGCCTGCTCCCAGAACTGCCCGCGCATGAACACGCTCATGCTGCTGACGCTGGTTCCGGCTGCCTCGGTCAGGCGTTGCCATGCGCTCTGTTCGCTGACTTCGCCACGTTGCAGGGCAAGCCCGGCGCTGGCGTCCTGATGGCGATTGCCCCGCCAAGGCGCTTCCCAGCTGCCCTTGCCGCTGAGGAACACCGGGTTCGCGATCAGCTGTACCGCTTGTTGTGCCAGTTGCTGGTGGTTTTCCGGGTACCAGCTGTCACTGCCCACCAACACGCCCAGGCGCCCGGCAGGGGTTTGTATCACTTGCAGCGGTTGCTTGCGGCCATCGTGGACGTAGCGGCGGATCTCACTGTCGGGGAATTGCTGGCGCTGGGGTTGGCCCAGCAGTGAGCCATCACCGGCAAACACCAGGCTGCTGTTGAACAGCGGGCCACTGCCGACGTGCAGCACGCCCTGTTTCACGTAGGGCGCAGGCAGCACGATGGAGCCGGCCACCAGAGTGACGCCGAACTCCTTGGCCAGGCCGCCAAACAGCTGCTGGTAGTCCGCAGCCATCTGCTCGGCTTTCATGCGCAGGTGCGCATCAGCGCGCCTGTCGTCGCCGTCGGCGCCCAGCATGGCCAAGCCATAGCGCAGCGGGTTGCTCAGTTCCAGCCACTGCAAGGCCTCGTGGCTTTGCGTCACCTGATAAAGCTCGTTCTTTTCCCCGCGTGCCCACAGCCAGGTACCAATGTGCTCCGGCAGCACCACCACCGTGCGTGGGCTCACCAGCCCCTGGGCGCGCGCCTGCTCCAGGTAGGCTGCAAGCTTGCGGTGCAGGCGTTGCAGGTTCTGGTAGTCCCCCGGGTACAGCAGCGGCTCGACGCCGAGCAGGTTGCCGTGTTCGCCCGGTACACCATGGTTGAGGGCCAGCTCGACACGCAGGTCGGACAGGTAATGGCCTTCCGGGCGCTGTTGGGTCCAGAAGCCGTAGCCGCAGAGGGCAGCGATCATCACCAGCGCCAGGGCGCTTGCCAGGAGTTTACGCATGAAACAGGACGATGCCTTGAGAAACGAAGGTTCCCTAGGGTAGTCCCGCTGTACGTCAGGATCAATAAGTTGTCAGTTTCGATCATTGAGCCAATTCAAACGGCTGTTTAATGTCGCTGACAGACAAACGACGGGCCCCGCCGACCAGTGAGGTGCCCGCATACCGTGATCACGCCACCAGGGGACTTTTCCATGGCCGCCGACCGCTACCCGCACCTGCTTGCCCCGCTGGACCTGGGCTTCACCACTCTGCGCAACCGCACCCTGATGGGCTCGATGCACACCGGCCTTGAAGAGCGCCCCGGCGGCTTCGAGCGCATGGCCGCGTACTTTGCCGAGCGCGCCCGGGGCGGCGTCGGCCTGATGGTCACTGGCGGCATTGCGCCCAACGATGAAGGCGGGGTGTATTCCGGTGCAGCCAAGCTCAGCACCGAGGAAGAGGCCGACAAGCACCGCATCGTCACCGAAGCGGTGCACGCCGCAGGCGGCAAGGTCTGCCTGCAGATCCTGCATGCCGGGCGCTATGCCTACAGCCCACGGCAGGTGGCACCCAGCGCGATCCAGGCGCCGATCAACCCGTTCAAGCCCAAGGAGCTGGACGAGGAGGGCATCGAGAAGCAGATCGCCGACTTCGTCAATTGCGCGGTGCTGGCGCAGCGCGCGGGTTACGACGGCGTCGAGATCATGGGTTCGGAAGGCTACTTCATCAACCAGTTCCTCGCTGCCCACACCAACCACCGCACCGACCGCTGGGGCGGCAGCTATGAAAACCGCATGCGCCTGGCGGTAGAAATCGTCAGCCGGGTGCGCGGCGCGGTAGGGCCGAACTTCATTATCATCTTCCGCCTGTCGATGCTTGACCTGGTCGAGGGCGGCAGCACCTGGGACGAAATCGAGCTGCTGGCCAAGGCCGTCGAGCAGGTAGGCGCCACCCTTATCAACACCGGTATCGGCTGGCACGAAGCGCGTATCCCGACCATCGCCACCAAGGTACCGCGTGCGGCATTCAGCAAGGTCACCGCCAAGCTGCGTGGCGTGGTGAGCATTCCGTTGATCACCACCAACCGTATCAATACGCCGGAAGTGGCCGAAGCCGTATTGGCCGAAGGCGATGCCGACATGGTTTCGATGGCCCGGCCGTTCCTCGCCGACCCGGACTTCGTCAACAAGGCCGCGGCCGGCCGTGCCGACGAGATCAACACCTGCATCGGCTGCAACCAGGCCTGCCTGGACCACACCTTTGGCGGTAAGTTGACCAGTTGCCTGGTCAACCCGCGTGCCTGCCACGAAACCGAGCTCAACTACCTGCCCGTGCGGGCAGTGAAGCGCATTGCGGTAGTCGGCGCCGGCCCGGCCGGTTTGGCTGCGGCAACGGTGGCGGCCGAGCGAGGCCACGCGGTGACCCTGTTTGACGTCGCCAGTGAAATCGGTGGCCAGTTCAACGTGGCCAAGCGAGTGCCGGGCAAGGAGGAGTTCTTTGAAACCCTGCGCTACTTCCGCAACAAGGTGAAAAGCACCGGCGTGGACCTGCGCCTGAATACCCGTGTCGACGTAGAGGCGCTGGTGAGCGGCGGCTACGACGAGATCATCCTGGCCACCGGCATCGCACCGCGTACCCCGGCCATTCCTGGTGTCGAGCATGCCAAGGTGCTCAGCTACCTGGATGTGCTACTCGAACGCAAACCAGTGGGCAAGGCGGTCGCGGTGATCGGTGCGGGTGGCATCGGTTTCGATGTTTCCGAGTACCTTGTGCACGAGGGTGTCGCCACCAGCCAGGACCGTGAAGCGTTCTGGAAGGAGTGGGGCATCGATACTCGGCTGGAAGCACGCGGTGGCGTGGCCGGGGTCAAGTCCGAGCCGCATACCCCGGCGCGGCAGGTGTACCTGTTGCAGCGCAAGGCGTCCAAGGTGGGTGATGGCCTGGGCAAGACGACCGGCTGGATTCACCGCACCGGGTTGAAAAACAAGCGGGTGCAGATGCTGAACAGCGTCGAGTACCTGGGTATCGACGATGCCGGTTTGCACATTCGCGTGGCGGACGGCGAGCCGCAGGTGTTGCCGGTGGACAACGTGGTGATCTGCGCCGGGCAGGACCCGATGCGTGAGTTGCAGGACGGGCTGGTGGCGGCAGGGCAGTCGGTGCACCTGATTGGCGGGGCCGATGTGGCGGCCGAACTGGATGCCAAACGGGCGATCAATCAAGGGTCGAGATTGGCGGCTGAACTCTGAGATTGTCGGGGCTGCTTTGCAGCCCATCGCCGGCAAGCCAGCTCCCACAGGGTCCCCGCAGGCCTGAGGCGCTGTGCAAATACCTGTGGGAGCTGGCTTGCCGGCGATGGGGCGCAAAGCGCCCCCGAGATTTCCCTGTAAACTTCGATCCATGCATGCATTCGATCTCCCCCAAGCCCCCCTGCAACCCCTGAACCTGCCCTGGCTGCAACAAGCCGAAGTGCAGGCCGCCATCCTGCGCCTGGACCTGATCGACCCGCTGATCAGCGGCAACAAGTGGTTCAAGCTGCGCCACCACCTGCAGCAAGCCAGCGCCACTAATGCCCCGGGCCTGATCAGCCTCGGCGGCAACCATTCCAACCACCTGCACGCCCTGGCAGCCGCCGGCAAGCGCTTCGGCTTCGCCACTGCAGGCTTGCTGCGGGGTCACGCTCAGGACACACCCACTGTGCGTGACTTGCAGGCGCTGGGCATGGAGCTGCACTGGCTGGGCTACGGCGGCTACCGTACGCGCAACGAACCAGGATTCTGGGAGCCCTGGCAGGCACGCTACCCCGGCTGGCATTGCATCCCCGAGGGCGGCGGCGGGCCGGCCGGTGCGCAGGGCTGTGCCCTGATCATGCAGCAGGCCCGCGCGCAAATTGCCGCGCTGGGCTGGTCGGGCTACGACGCCTGGTGGCTGGCTGCTGGAACCGGTACTACCTTGGCCGGCTTGGTGCTGGCCGAGGCGGGCGCACATGGCGTACATGGCGCACTGGCGGTGCCCACGGATCATGGTGTGCCGGAGACAGTGGCAGCGTTGGTCGGGGCGCACGGCTACCAGCTACACGACGCTTGCCGTGGTGGTTTTGGCAAATTCGACGATGATCTGCTGGCCTTCATCGCCGAGTGCGAGCAGCACAGCGGTATACCGCTCGAAGCCCTCTACACCGGCAAGGCCCTGCTGGCCCTGCGTGATCAGGTCGAGGCCGGGCTGTTTGCGCCCGGCACCCGGCTGATCTTCGTGCACACCGGCGGCTTGCAGGGCCGGCGCGGTTACTTGTAGGGCAGCATGCGCAGCAGCGTGTTGTCGCGCTGCACGTAGTGGTGATACAGCCCGGCCAGCGCGTGCAGGCCGATCAACCAGTAACCCCAACTGCCCACGCGTTCATGCCAGCCTTTGATGAATTTGGCCTGGTCCGGGTCCGGGCCGATCAGGTGTGGCAGCTCCAGGCCGAAGAACGGTACAGGTTTGTCGGCGGCGCTGAGGATCAGCCAGCCGGCCAGCGGCATGCCGATCATTAACAGATACAGCGCCAGGTGCATCAGGTGCGCAAGGCCGGTCTGCCAGGCAGGCGGTTTGGGCACGATGGGCGGGGTCGGGCGGCTCAGGCGCACAGCCAGGCGCAGCCAGACCAGCACGAATACGCTGAGCCCGAGCATGAAGTGCAGGTCTTTCATCAGGTTGCGTTCGGCACTGTCCTTGGGGAACAGGCCGCGCAGTTCGATAAGCGCATAGACAGCGGCCAGCAGCACCAGCATCAGCCAATGCAGGGCGATGGACAGGCGCGCGTAGTGGGGCGCGGGGGTGGATGAAACCATGATCGGTCCTCGTCATCAGGTCAGAATGGCGCTCTTGCTGGCGCTCAGGTACCACTTTAGTGGTTACCGGGTACAAATCTTTGCGCTGGGTCTGTGAAAATTGTGTTGCCAGCACCGGCCTCTTCGCGGGCACGCCCGCTCCCACAGGTACTGCACAGTCTCCGAAACTTGTGCAGTACCTGTGGGAGCGGGCGTGCCCGCGAAGAGGCCACAACAGGCGACATCAATTATCGGGCAGATACGGCCAGTCATCAGCCACCAGAAACACCCGCTCCACTTCCTGCCAGGCGCCATCAGCATCAGGCTCCAGACGCACCAGCAACTGCGCCGGCGCCTGCCGCTCCAGCACATGCAGCCACGCCGCAAACTGTTCTGCGGTCCAGCACTCATCCGCTTCAACCCGCGCCGGCGCCAGCCAGGCATGCCGCTGCAACGGCTGCCAGCGCTCGCCTTCAGCCATCACCCAGTCCCGCCGCCGCATCCAGCGCCCACGCAAGTGCTGCGGGTTGGCGCCGGCTGGCGGCTCGGCATGTCCAGGCCACGGATAGAACAGGTAGCCCCCCAGCCACACGTGTGCCTGCACCTGTTCAATGCCCAGCCGGGCCAGCACCTCGCGGCTGTGTGCCCCGTTGGACATTGGCAACTGGTGCCCCTTCAGATGCGCAAGTTTGCTCCCCAGCCGGTCATGGCACCCTGGGCCCAGCCAGGCATGCGGGTCGTGCGCGGCGTCCTGCGGCCCCAGGTACAACTTGATCGCCAGTTCCAGGTGGTGCACACCGTCGCGGTCGCGCAGCACTACGTCCAGTTCGCCCAGGGTGCGCCCAGCGTCACGAATTGCCAGGTTGGCAGCCAACAGTTCGATGCCGGGCGCCTGGCTCAGGGCAAATTGCCACAGGCATTCGTAGTAGTGCCCCAGGCGTCGGCTGCCCAGTTTCGCCAGCCAGTCGCGCAACGGCTGGTCGTTGCCATCCAGCGCCCTCAACCACTGCTCCAGGTGCTGTGGCTGCTGCGCCCAGAGGCTGCCTGTCAGCGGGTGGCGCTGGGGGCAGGGCGGGGCGCTGAGCAGGGGCGGCGACAGCAAGGCCCAGGCCAGGTCGCGCACGGCGGGGCGGCGTAGCTGCCGAGGCAGGTCGTTGAGCAGGGCGAATGGCATCATCCAGCGAGCATAGCCGGTTTGCCGCTGCCCGGTGGTTTCGCCCATAATCGGTCCATCGTCACCCGTCGCAGAGCCCCGCAGGAGCCCCATGGAGCAATTTCGCAATATCGGTATCATCGGTCGCCTTGGCAGCTCGCAGGTGCTCGACACCATTCGCCGACTGAAAAAATTCCTCCTCGAACGGCACTTGCATGTGATTCTCGAGGACACCATTGCCGAAGTGCTGCCCGGGCACGGCCTGCAAACCTCCACCCGCAAGCTGTTGGGCGAGGTCTGCGACCTGGTCATCGTGGTCGGCGGCGACGGCAGCCTGCTGGGCGCCGCCCGCGCCCTGGCCCGGCACAATATCCCCGTGCTGGGCATCAACCGTGGCAACCTGGGCTTTCTCACCGACATTCGCCCCGACGAACTGGAAGAGAAGGTTGCCGAAGTGCTCGACGGCCACTACCTGGTGGAAAACCGCTTCCTGTTGCAGGCCGAGGTGCGTCGCCACCACGAAGCCATCGGCCAGGGTGATGCGCTGAACGACGTGGTGCTGCACCCGGGCAAGTCCACGCGCATGATCGAGTTCGAGATCTACATCGACGGCCAGTTCGTCTGCAGCCAGAAGGCCGACGGCCTGATCGTCGCCACCCCCACCGGTTCCACCGCCTACGCGCTGTCGGCCGGCGGCCCGATCATGCACCCCAAACTCGACGCCATCGTTATCGTGCCGATGTACCCGCACACCTTGTCGGGCCGGCCGATCGTGGTCGACGGCAACAGCGAGCTGAAGATCGTGGTGTCCAAGGACCTGCAGATCTACCCGCAGGTGTCCTGTGACGGCCAGAACCACTTCACCTGCGCCCCTGGCGACACCATCACGGTGAGCAAGAAGCCGCAGAAGCTGCGCCTGATCCACCCGCTGGACCACAATTACTACGAGGTCTGCCGTACCAAACTGGGTTGGGGCAGCCGATTGGGGAGCAGTGACGACTGATGCTCGATCCGGCGCGAAGTTTTGACATCATCGGTGACGTGCACGGCTGTGCACTGACCCTTGAACGCCTGCTCGACGCCCTCGGTTACAAGCGTGTGGCCGGCGTGTGGCGCCACCCGCGGCGCATGGCACTGTTCCTGGGCGATATCGTTGACCGCGGGCCACGCATTCGCGAGGCGCTGCACATCGTCCATGACATGGTCGAGGCCGGCCAGGCGTTCTGCATCATGGGCAACCACGAATACAACGCCCTCGGCTGGGTGACCCCGGCGCTGCCCGGCAGCGGTAAGGCCTATGTGCGCGAGCACACGCCACGCCATGCCCGGCTGATCGACGAAACCCTGACTCAGTTCGCCCACCACCCTGGCGACTGGCACGACTTCGTCAACTGGTTCTACCAGCTGCCGCTGTTGATCGACGCCGGGCGTTTCCGCCTGGTGCACGCCTGCTGGGACCCACGGTTGATCGAGCCGCTGCGCCAGCAATACCCCGATGCACGCATTGATGAACACTTCATCCAGGCCTCGGCGGTAAGCGGCAGTTTTGCCGACACAGTGTGCAACCGCCTGTTGCGTGGTACCGACATGCGCCTGCCGGACGGCCTGACCCTCACCGGCGGTGACGGCCTGACCCGCGCCTTCTTCCGCACCAAGTTCTGGGAAGAAGACCCGCAAACCTACGGCGACATCGTGTTCCAACCCGATGCCCTGCCCGAAGAGGTGGCCAGCGCGCCGCTCAGCCATAGCCAGAAAAATGCCTTGCTGCGTTACGCCGAGGACGAGCCATTACTGTTCGTTGGCCATTACTGGCGCAGCGGCCACCCCGCGCCTATCCGCCCCAACCTGGCCTGCCTGGACTACAGCGCCGTGCTCTACGGCAAAATGGTCGCTTACCGGCTGGATGATGAAACCCGCATCGACCCGCACAAGTTCGTCTGGGTCGACGTCGACCGCCCACAGGCCAACCAATGAACATTATCGAAGTGATGCGCCTCCCGCTGTCGGTCGACCTCAGCGGCTTCGTCCACCTGCTGCAGCGCCTGCAGGTGCCGCACCGGGTCAGCGAGGACGGCGACGCCCAGGTGCTCTGGGCGCCCGACACCCTCGTCGAAGATGTCCGCGAGCTCTACCAACGCTTTCCCGAAGGTAACGCCGACATCCAGGCAACTGATGCCCCTGTGGGAGCGGGCATGCCCGCGAATGCCCCAACACAGCCCTCCCTGACAGAACAGGCCAAAGCCTGCAAAATCACCACCCTGACCCTGCTGGCGTGCTTCATCGTCGCCGGCCTGACCAGCCTGGGCGACAACTTCACCACCATCAGCTGGTTCACCTTCCTCGACTTCCGCGTTCAGGGCGACTACCTGTACTTCAACTCGCTGGCGCAAACCCTGGACGCAGGCCAGTGGTGGCGCCTGGTCTCGCCGATGCTGCTGCACTTCGGTGTACTGCACCTGGCCATGAACAGCCTCTGGTACTGGGAACTGGGCAAACGCATCGAACTGCGCCAGGGCCCTTGGATGCTGCTGGGCCTGACCCTGCTGTTCAGCGTGGTGTCCAACCTGGCCCAGCACTACACCAGCGGGCCGAGCCTGTTCGGCGGCCTGTCCGGCGTGCTGTACGGCTTGCTCGGCCACATCTGGCTATTCCAGTGGCTGGCGCCCAACCGTTACTTCAACCTGCCCAAGGGCGTGCTGGTCATGATGCTTATCTGGCTGGTGGTGTGCCTGACCGGTGTGGTCGGCACCCTGGGCCTCGGCCAGATCGCCAACGCCGCCCATGTTGGCGGGTTGCTCATCGGATGCCTGACCGGGCTCTTGGGTGGGGCGCTGGCCCGGCGTAAACTGTCGGCTTGAATCAGGAGACACTATGTCCACTTTCGCGCAAATGATTGAAAACATTACCCCGGAAATCTACGAGAGCCTGAAACTGGCCGTGGAAATCGGCAAATGGTCGGATGGCCGCAAGCTCACCGTCGAGCAGAAAGAGCTGTCGCTGCAGGCCGTGATCGCCTGGGAGATGCAAAACCTGCCCGAAGACCAGCGCACCGGCTACATGGGTGTGCAGGAATGCGCGTCGAAGTCCGCGCCAATTGCCAACATTCTGTTCAAGTCGGACTCGGTACATTGATCGAACTCGCTCGTGGCTCGTTGAGCAAGATGTCGGTAAGCCTGCAGGCGCCCGTGGTGCAATACAGCTTCCGCCTGGATGACACGCAGGTGCCGGTCAACCCGTTGATCGGCCAGCGCCTGCGCCTTGAGTACCTCGGCGCCATTCACTGCAATCACTGCGGCAAACGCACCAAGACCAGCTTCAGCCAAGGGTACTGCTACCCGTGCATGACCAAGCTGGCCCAGTGCGACGTGTGCATCATGGCCCCGGAAAAATGCCACTACGACGCCGGCACCTGCCGTGAACCGTCGTGGGGCGAACAGTTCTGCATGACTGACCACGTGGTCTATCTGGCCAACTCGTCAGGGATCAAGGTCGGCATCACCCGCGCTACCCAGCTGCCCACCCGCTGGCTCGACCAGGGCGCCAGCCAGGCCCAGCCGATCATGCGCGTGGCTACCCGCCAGCAGTCTGGCCTGGTCGAAGACGTGCTGCGCAGCCAGGTGTCAGACCGCACCAACTGGCGTGCGCTGCTCAAAGGCGACGCCGAAGTGCTCGACCTGCCGGCCATTCGTGACCAGATCTTCGACGCCTGCGCCGACGGCCTGCGCGAGCTGCAGGGGCGCTTCGGCCTGCAGGCGATACAGCCACTGCCGGACGCCGAAGTGGTGCAAATGCGCTACCCGGTCGAGGCCTACCCAACCAAGATCGTCAGTTTCAACCTCGACAAGAACCCGGTGGTGGAAGGCACGCTGCTGGGTATCAAGGGCCAGTACCTGATCTTCGACACCGGTGTGATCAACATTCGCAAGTACACGGCCTACCAGTTGGCCGTGCTCCAGTAAAAAGGACCTGCACATGCGTACCGAACAACCGCAAGTGATCTACCTCAAGGATTACCAGGCGCCCGAGTACCTGATCGACGAGACGCACCTGACCTTCGAGCTGTTCGAGGACCACACCCTGGTTCACGCGCAACTGGTCATGCGCCGCAACCCGGACCGTGGTGCCGGCCTGCCGCCCCTGGTGCTCGACGGCCAGCAGCTGGAGTTGCTGCGCGCCGCGCTGGACGACCAGGAACTGCAGGCGAGCGATTACCAGCTCGCAGCCGACAGCCTGACGCTGCACCCCAAGGCCGAGCGCTTCACCCTCGACACCAGCGTGAAGATCCACCCCGAGAGCAACACCGCGCTGGAAGGCCTGTACAAGTCGGGCAAGATGTTCTGCACCCAGTGCGAGGCCGAAGGCTTTCGCAAGATCACCTACTACCTCGACCGCCCGGATGTGATGAGCACCTTCACCACCACGGTGATCGCCGAGCAGCATCGCTACCCGGTGTTGCTGTCGAACGGCAACCCTACAGGCAGCGGGCCGGCCGAGGATGGCCGCCACTGGGCAACCTGGGAAGACCCGTTCAAAAAGCCGGCCTACCTGTTCGCGCTGGTGGCCGGCGACCTGTGGTGCATCGAGGACAACTTCACGCGTCAGTCTGGCCGCGATGTGATGCTGCGCATCTATGTCGAGCCCGAGAACCTCGACAAGTGCGACCACGCCATGGTCAGCCTGAAGAAGTCCATGCGCTGGGACGAAGAAGTCTATGGTCGCGAGTACGACCTGGACATCTTCATGATCGTGGCGGTCAACGACTTCAACATGGGCGCCATGGAAAACAAGGGCCTGAACATCTTCAACTCCAGCTGTGTGCTGGCCCGTGCCGAAACCGCCACCGATGCTGCGCACCAGCGCGTCGAAGGCGTGGTCGCCCACGAGTACTTCCACAACTGGTCGGGCAACCGTGTCACCTGCCGTGACTGGTTCCAGCTGTCGCTCAAGGAAGGCTTCACGGTGTTCCGCGATGCCGAGTTCAGCGCCGACATGAACTCGCGCACGGTCAAGCGCATCGAAGACGTGGCCTACCTGCGCACCCACCAGTTCGCCGAAGACGCCGGCCCCATGGCCCACCCGGTGCGCCCGGACAGCTTCATCGAAATCTCCAACTTCTACACCCTGACCGTGTACGAGAAGGGCGCCGAAGTGGTGCGCATGGTCCGTACGCTGCTGGGTAACGAAGGCTTCCGCAAAGGCAGCGACCTGTACTTTGAACGCCATGATGGCCAGGCGGTGACCACCGACGACTTCATCAAGGCCATGGAAGACGCCAACGGCGTCGATTTTACCCAGTTCAAGCGCTGGTACAGCCAGGCCGGTACCCCGCGCCTGGAAGTCAGCGAGGCCTACGACGCTGGTGCTCAGACCTACAGCCTGACCTTCCGCCAGAGCTGCCCTCAAACCCCGGACAAGGCTGAGAAGCTGCCGTTCGTGATCCCGGTCGAGCTGGGCCTGCTGGACGCCGAAGGCAATGACCTGCCGCTGCGTCTGGCCGGTGAAACAGCTGCGGGCGCTACCAGCCGTGTGCTGTCGGTGACTGAGGCCGAGCAAACTTTCATCTTCGAGGGTGTCCGGGCCAAGCTGTTGCCGTCGCTGCTGCGCGGCTTCAGTGCGCCGGTGAAGCTCAGCTTCCCTTACGACCGCGACCAGCTGATGTTCCTGATGCAGCACGACAGCGACGGCTTCAACCGCTGGGAAGCGGGGCAGCAACTGTCGGTACAGGTACTGCAAGAGCTGATCGGCCAGCATCAACGCGGCGAAGCCCTGAAACTCGATCAGCGACTGATCACTGCCCTGGGCACCGTGCTCGGTAACGCGTCGCTGGACGCCGCCATGGTTGCCGAGATGCTTTCGCTGCCGGGCGAGGCCTATCTCACCGAAATCAGCCAGGTGGCCGACGTGGATGCCATCCACGCTGCCCGCGAGTTCGCTCGCCAGCAGATCGCGGCGCAGCTGTTCGACGCCCTGTGGGCGCGCTACCAGGCCAACCGTGAAGTGTCGCGCAGCACCGCCTACGTGGCTTCTGCCGAGCATTTCGCCCGCCGTAGCCTGCAGAACATCGCCCTGTCGTACCTGATGCAGAGCGGCAAGCCGCAGGTGCTGGAAGCGACCCTGGAGCAGTTCGATCAGTGCGATAACATGACCGAACGCCTCACGGCGCTGGCAGTGCTGGTCAACTCGCCGTTCGAAGCTGAGCGTGCCAAGGCCCTGGAAGCCTTTGCCGAGCACTTCAAGGACAACCCGCTGGTCATGGACCAGTGGTTCAGCGTGCAGGCCGCCAGCGCGCTGCCGGGCGGGCTGGCGCGGGTCAAGGCGCTGATGCAGCACCCAGCGTTCACCTTGAAGAACCCTAACAAGGTACGTGCGCTGATTGGTGCCTTTGCCGGGCAGAACCTGGTCAACTTCCATGCGGCGGATGGCTCGGGCTACCGCTTCCTGGCGGACCTGGTGATCAAGCTGAATGCACTGAACCCGCAGATTGCTTCGCGTCAATTGGCACCACTGACCCGCTGGCGCAAGTATGACGATGCGCGTCAGGCGCTGATGAAGGGCGAGCTGGAGCGGATTCTGGCGTCTGGCGAGCTGTCCAGTGATGTGTATGAAGTGGTGAGCAAGAGCCTGGCGTAAGCCCGGTAGACATTGGGGCCGCACAGCGGCCCCGGCTTTTTCAAGCCGACAACAAAACATAACACCCCGCCCGTTGTATCCCCGCCAACATCCCCGCTACAGTCCCTTCAAGCTATTGCAGGCCTCTAATTCAGCCTTTTCGCAGTACCTGCAATGCATTGACCCACCAACAAGAACACAACAAGGGGGCAGTCATGAGGGAGCAGATCAGTCGCAGGGCCTGGCCATTGGCAAGCGGTGCGCTGCTGGCGCTGGTGTTGGGGGTATGGGCCGACAGTGCCCAGGCCGCCGCAGCCGACGAATATTCCACCGAATCGGCCAAGGCCAGCCAAAGCCTGCTGATCGGCGCCACCCACGCGGGCAAACGCCTGGTTGTGGTGGGTGATCGCGGTCACATCCTGTTCTCCGACGACCAGGGCAACACCTGGACCCAGGCCCGGGTACCCACCCGGCAGTTGCTCACCGCCGTGTTCTTCCTCGATGACAAGCGCGGCTGGGCGGTCGGCCATGATGCGCAGATCCTCGCCAGCAGCGACGGCGGGGCGACCTGGACCAAGCAGTTCGAAGACCTCGCCCGTGAAGCGCCCCTGCTCGATGTCGCCTTCGTCGATACCCAACACGGCTTTGCCGTGGGTGCCTACGGCGCCTTGCTGGAGACCACCGACGGCGGCCAGCACTGGCACGACGTGGCCGAGCGCCTGGACAACCCCGACCAGTTGCACCTGAATGGTATCGCCCGGGTCCATGACGCCGGCCTGTTCATCGTCGGCGAGCAGGGCAGCATGTTCCGCTCCGCCGACAACGGCCAGACCTGGGCCAAGGTCCAGGGCCCCTACGAGGGCTCGCTGTTCGGCGTGATCGGCACTGCCCAGGCAAATACCCTGCTGGCTTACGGCCTGCGCGGCAACCTGTTCCGTTCCACCGACTTTGGTGACAGCTGGCAGCCGATCGAACTCAAAGCCGCGCGCGGTGATCTCGAATTCGGCCTGGCAAGCGCTACGCTTCTCGATGATGGCACCTTGGTGCTGGTCGGCAACGGCGGCAGCGTGCTGCGCAGTGCCGATGGCGGCCAGACCTTCAGTGTGTACAACCGTGCCGACCGCATCGCCCTGGCAGGCGTGAGCGGCCTGGCCAATGGCGGCCTGCTGCTGGTAGGGCAGGGCGGTGTACACCTGGCGGATGCCCAGGGTGCCGAGGGGGCGAGCCGATGACCAGCAGGGAGAGCATAACCATGCATCCGCACCACCAGGACAAGGCCACACTCCTTGAACGCCTGATCTTCAACAACCGCCCCGTGGTCATCGCCCTGTGCGTGGTGGTGAGCATTTTCCTGTTCTGGCAGGCCACGCAGATTCGCCCCTCCACCAGCTTCGAAAAGATGATCCCGCTGCAGCACCCGTTCATCGAGCAGATGATGGAGCACCGCAACGACCTGGCCAACCTCGGCAACACCGTGCGCATTTCGGTGGAGGCGGTGAATGGCGACATCTTCGACAAGGACTACATGGAGACCTTGCGCCAGGTCCATGACGAGGTGTTCTACATTCCCGGTGTCGACCGTGCCGGGCTGAAGTCGCTGTGGAGCCCCAGCGTGCGCTGGAGCGAGGTGACCGAGGAGGGCTTTTCCGGTGGCGAGGTGATCCCAAATACCTACAACGGTTCGCAGGACAGCCTCGACACCCTGCGCGACAACGTGCTCAAGTCCGGCCAGGTGGGGCGGCTGGTGGGCAATAACTTCAAGTCCAGCATCGTCGATGTACCGCTGCTGGAGAGCTACCCCGATCCGCAGGACCCAGGCAAGCAGGTGAAGCTGGACTACCAGCAGTTCTCGCACCTGCTGGAAGAGAAGATCCGCGACAAGTTCCAAGCGCAGAACCCCAATGTGAAGATTCACATTGTCGGCTTCGCCAAGAAGGTCGGGGACCTGATCGACGGCCTGGTGATGGTGGCAATGTTCTTCGGCATCGCCCTGGCCATTACCTGGGTGCTGTTGTACTGGTTCACCTGGTGCATCCGCAGCACCATCGCCGTGCTCATCACCACACTGGTGGCGGTGGTGTGGCAGTTGGGCCTGATGCACGCGGTGGGCTTTGGCTTGGACCCTTACTCGATGCTGGTGCCGTTCCTGATCTTCGCCATCGGCATTTCCCACGGGGTGCAGAAGATCAACGGGATCGCCTTGCAGTCGAGTGACGCCGACAACGCCCTCACGGCGGCCCGGCGCACCTTCCGCCAGCTGTTCCTGCCGGGGATGATTGCCATTCTCGCTGACGCGGTGGGCTTCATCACCTTGCTGATCATCGATATCGGGGTGATTCGCGAGCTGGCCATTGGTGCCTCCATCGGCGTGGCGGTGATTGTGTTCACCAACCTGATCCTGCTGCCGGTGGCCATTTCCTACGTTGGCATCAGCAAGAAGGCCATCGAACGCAGCAAGAAGGACGCCACCCGTGAGCACCCGTTCTGGCGCCTGCTGTCGAATTTCGCCAGTGCCAAGGTGGCACCGGTTTCCGTGACCCTGGCACTGGTCGCCTTCGCCGGTGGCCTGTGGTACAGCCAGAACCTCAAGATTGGCGACCTTGACCAGGGCGCGCCAGAGCTGCGGCCCGACTCGCGCTACAACCAGGACAACAACTTCATCATCAGCAACTACTCGACCAGTTCCGACGTGCTGGTGATCATGGTCAAGACCCCGTCGGAGCAGTGCTCGGTCCACTCGACCATGGCGCCGATCGACGAGCTGATGTGGACCATGCAGAACACCCCGGGTGTGCAGTCGGCGATTTCCCTGGTGACCGTGTCCAAGCAAGTGATCAAGGGCATGAACGAGGGCAGCCTGAAATGGGAAACCCTGTCGCGTAACCCGGACATCCTCAACAACTCCATCGCCCGTGCCGACGGCCTGTACAACGGTGACTGCTCGCTGGCGCCGGTGCTGGTGTTCCTCAACGACCACAAGGCTGAAACCCTGGAGCGGGTTACCGCTGTGGCCAAGGCGTTTGCCGACAGCCACAACAAGGAGGGCCTGCAGTTCCTGCTGGCGGCGGGCAACGCCGGGATCGAGGCTGCGACCAACGAAGTGATCAAGTCGGCCGAGCTGACCATCCTGATCCTGGTGTACATCTGCGTGGCGGTGATGTGCCTGATCACCTTCCGCTCGTTTGCCGCCACCTTGTGCATCGTGCTGCCGCTGGTATTGACCTCGGTGCTGGGCAATGCGCTGATGGCCTACATGGGCATTGGCGTGAAGGTGGCGACCTTGCCGGTGGTGGCGCTGGGTGTGGGCATTGGCGTGGACTATGGCATCTACATCTACAGCCGCCTGGAAAGCTTCCTGCGGGCCGGGTTGCCGTTGCAGGAGGCCTATTACCAGACCCTGCGCTCGACCGGCAAGGCGGTGCTGTTCACTGGGCTGTGCCTTGCCATTGGCGTATGCACCTGGATCTTCTCGGCGATCAAGTTTCAGGCTGACATGGGGCTGATGCTGACCTTCATGCTGCTGTGGAACATGTTTGGTGCACTGTGGCTGTTGCCAGCGCTGGCGCGGTTCCTGATCAAACCGGAGAAGATGGTGGGCAAGGAAGGGGGCTCGATTTTCGCCCACTGACCATAGGGGGCCGCTCTGCGGCCCATCGCCGGCAAGCCAGCTCCCACAGGTACAGCGCAAGCCTTCAGATTTGTGTGGTCCCTGTGGGAGCTGGCTTGCCGGCGATGGGCTGCAGAGCAGCCCCAAGGGTTATAATGCCAATTCATTTCTTGTTGGTACCACCATGTCCCCCCTAGCCACCGCCCTGCAGTCCTGCGACATGCTCCTGATCGACGGCCTGCACGCCTTCGATTTCACTGCCGACGAATCCGGCCTCACCGTCGAATGCATGGACGGCCGCCAGCTGCGCCGCTGGTCCTTCACCCCCGATGAAGTCGCCGCCGCTGTCGCCACCGGTGATGAATGGCAACTCAACGATGCCAACGGCGAGCATCGGCTAGTCTGTATGAGTGCCTTTCGTGCCCCGGATGATGACCAAGATGAACCGGACCTGGACGAGCCTGCTGACCGCTAGCCTGATGACCCTGACAATCAACGCCCACGGCGCGACCTTGCTGGTGGGCAGCTACACCGATGGCGCCAGCCAGGGCATTTACCGCTATCAGTTTGACGACAAGGCCGGCCAGATCGACCCCACGCCCCTGCAGGTGGTGAAGAGCGTCAGCCCTTCGTGGCTGGTCTTGTCAGCCGACCAGCGTCAGCTGTTCGCGGTGAATGAGACCCCGCAGGGCCATGCCAGCAGTTTCAGCATCAGCAGCAAAGGCGAAATCAAGCCACTCAACCAGGTGGCCACCCAGGGCGACGAGCCCACCCACGCGAGCCTCAGCCGTGACCAGCGCTACCTGTTCGTGGCCAACTACGCGGTCAACCCCAACCCCGGTGGCAGCCTGGTGGTGATCCCGGTGGCCAGGGACGGCAAGCTCAAGCCCGTGGTGCAACAGGCCCGGCACATGGCGAGCGGGGTCAACCCTGAGCGTCAGGCCGGTGCGCACGTGCATTCGCTGGTGCTGTCGCCGGATGGCCAGCACCTGTATGCCAGCGATCTGGGAGCCGACCAAGTGTTCATCTACCGCTACGACGGTGCCAGTGCGGACCACCCGCTGACAGCGGCGATACCTGCTTCCGTGGCCTTGCCGCCGGGCAGCGGGCCGCGTCACCTGCTGTTCGACGCCAAGGGCCGGCACGCCTACCTCACCCTGGAGATGAATGCCGAGGTGGTGATGTTCGATGTGCAGGACGGCAACCTGGTCGAACGCCAACGCCTACCTCTGACCGAGCGCCAGGAGGCAGCAGCGAAGGCCGCAGGTGGTTTGCACCTGTCGGCGGACGGGCGTTTCCTGTACGTGAGCAACCGCGGCACAGCCAATGAAATCGTCGTGTTTGGTGTGAGCAAGGACGATGGCCAGTTGGCGTTGTTGCAGCGTCGTTCGGTGGAAGGCGATCACCCCCGGGAATTTGCCCTGGACCCGAGTGACAACTTCCTGCTGGTGGCCAACCAGAAGAGCAACCAGATCGTGGTGATACGCCGCGACCCACGCAGTGGCAAGTTGCTGGAGACGGTGCAGACGCTGAAGCAAGATGCACCCTCGGACCTCAAGTTCATTGAGCGATATCGATAGGCGTGATAATCGGTAATGCCGCAATGAATTTTTGCCTGCGGCCTCGGCGGCGTAAGTTTGACCCAAGGCCCAAACGGGCCACCGTCTAACCACCGCCGTCGAGGTCAGCCCAGATGAACTTCAATCTCTTCCCGGTTATTGCCGCATCCGCCATTTCCGCCTCGGTCGTACTGCCAACGCATGCCCATGCCGACAGCAGCGGCAAGGCCGCCGCGACCCACAGCTACACCGAGCAGTACCTGCGCCAGAGTGCCAATTTCCATGCGGCCCTGAGTGGCAAGCATCACGCCTGATCCTGGCTCTGTCCCCTGTAAGAGCGTGTGAGCTACTTGGCCATTACTGACCTGTACAGCTCCGAAGCCAGCCACCCCTCCAGCCAGCTCCGCACTCGCGGATAAGCCGCCTCGGCGAACCACTGCGGTTCGACCCCGGCAAACTGGCGCATCAGGGGCAACAACGCGGCATCGGCAAGGCTCGGGTGATTGGCCAGCAGGTAAGCCCGGCCGTCAAGCAAACCTTCGAGCTCCGCCAGCCAGGCCTCGGCCTGCTGGCGGTAATGTTCGCGGGAATGCGCCGGGTAGCGCTCGGCATACTTGTAAAGGTTTACCTGCGCCTTGAACGTGCTGTCGTTGCGCGCAATCAACGCTTCAGCCTGCTCCGCCGCCGCCGGATCGGCCTTTAACTGCCAGTCCTGCGGGTCATTTTTCGCCAGTGCCCAGCGCATGATGTCCAGGCTCTCTTCCAGTACCCCGGCACCGGTATCCAGCACCGGCACTGTACCCTTGGGCGACAAGGCCAGCAGTTCTGCCGGCTTGTTCTTCATCGCCACCTCACAGATGTCCACCTCGCATCCGGCATAGCGCAAGGCCAGGCGCGCACGCATGGCCCACGGGCAGCGGCGGAACGAGTAGAGGATCACCCGCACACCTCCACATCACTCAGGCCATTGCCCTGGCGACGCACCTGGATCTGTACCGGGATGCGCTCGTGCATTTCTTGCACGTGGGAAATCACCGCCACCTTGCGGCCCTGGGCCTGCAAGCCGTCGAGGGCGTCCATGGCCAGTTGCAGCGACTCGGGGTCGAGGCTGCCGAAGCCTTCGTCGATGAACAGCGATTCGATGCGCAGGGTGCTGGAAGCCATCGAGGCCAGGCCCAGGGCCAAGGCCAGCGATACCAGGAACGTTTCCCCGCCTGACAGCGAGTGCACCGAACGCAGTTCGTCGCCCATCTCGGTGTCCAGCACCAGCAGGCCCAGGGCGCTGCCGCCGCGTTTGAGGCGGTAACGGCGGGCCAGTTGGCGCAGCTGGGTGTTGGCGTGGTGCAGCAGCAGGTCGAGGTTGTAACCCTGGGCGATCTTGCGGAACACATCGCCCGAGGCCGAACCGATCAGGGCGTTCAGGCGCGCCCAGCGTTGCCATTGCTGATGGGCCTGCTCGATTTCTGCCGCCAACGCCTGGTGTGCCTGCTGGCGACGCTGGTCGTCGGCCTGCTGCGCGCGCAGTTCCGCGCACTGTTGCTCGTGACCGGCCAGGCGCTCGCGCAGCTCGGTCAGGGCTTGCTGCAGGGCTTCGGCCGAAGTGTCCACGGTCATCAGTGCAGCGTGTTGTTGCAGGCGTTGTTCGCGTTCCTGCAGCAGCACGCGGCCCTGTTCGATGGCTTTTTCGGCGTTTTGCAGGTGCTGGCGCAGCTCCATCACTTGCGCATCATCCATGGCCAGCAGTCGATCCAGCCCGGCGTCGTCCAGTTCCGGGTGCTCACTGCGCCACTGTGCGATCTGCCCCTGCAACTGATGGCACTCGGCGTCCAGCGCCTGTTGCTGTTGGGCGTTGGCCTTGAACTCACTGGCCAGTTGTACACCTTGGGTGCGCAGCGCTTGCAGGTGCTGGGCGGTGTCGGCGTCGAGGACGCGGGCTTGCTCCAGCGTGGCGTCCATGTGCTGCTGCCAGGCCTCGGCGCTGGTGTGCTCACCGAGCAGTTCGCCGAGCGAAGCCAAGGCCTGCTGGCGTTGCTCGTCGAGAGCGGCCAGCTGCTGCTGCAACTGCTGCTGGCCTTGCACGCGCGCCTGTTGTTGGTCACGCAATTTGTCCAGCTGTGCGTGGCGGGCTTGCTGTTCTTCCAGTTCGTCCTTGCGCTGCTCCAGTTGTTGCAAGCGTTGGGCAATCTGCTGGTCGAGGGCTAGGAAGGCATTGGCCGGGTCTTCGTTGAGGGCTTTGAGAGCTGCCTCGGGCAATACGCCGGCCAGGTCGTTCAGGCCTTGCTGCAACTGCTGCTCATCGTTGGCCAGGGCTTGGTGCTGGTGCTCCAGGTGGCGTTGGGCCTGCTGCTGGGCGTCGTGGGCAGCTTGCAGTTGCTGGTTGAGGCGGGCGGCGTCTTTTTGCAGGGCGAGCAGGGCGCTCTGGCGCTTTTCGTCGTGGCCGATTTCTTCGTCCAGGCGCCGCAACTGGCCGTCGAACCAGGTACTACGGGCATTATCGTCCTGCGGGGCAATGGCCGGCCACAAGCTGTGCGCCTGTACCTGGGCCACCAGCGGTTGCAGCTGGTCGCCCAGTTGCTGCAGTTGCTGTTGGTAGTCCTTGAGCTGGGCATTGACCACACCCAACTGGGTACGCAGTTCCACCAGCTTGCTGTTGAGGGTTTCGACCTGTTTCTGTGCGGCGTCTTCTTCGGCCTGGTCATGGCGACCCAGGCTCTGCAGCAGCGCTTCGGGCTGGTGGAACGGGTGCTCGGCACTACCGCACACGGGGCAGGGTTCACCGTCGCGCAGTTGGCCGCGCAGTTCTTCGACGCTGGTATTGCGCGCCAGGCGCTGGCGTTCCAGCAGTTGGCGGGTGAGGTTCAGCGCTTGCTCGGCGGCTTCCAGCTCGGCCTTGGCGGCGGTGCCTTCGGCAATCAGGTGCTGGCGCTGCTGCATGGCCTGCTGCTGCCGTTCGCGCAGGGTGTTCAGCTGCTGGCGCAGCTCTTGCTCACGGCCATGCAGGCGCGACAGCTCTTCGACGGCGCGCTGCTGTTTGCGGTTGTCTTGCAGCATGCCGCCCAGCAGATCGATCTGCTCGGCCAGTGCCTGCGGTTCGGCCTTGGCTTCGCGGAACAGCAGGTCGTAGCTGTCGCGCTCGGCCTGCAAGTGCGCATTGGCCTGGCTGGCCTGGGCCTGCAGGCCGGGCAGTTCTTCACGGCCCTTGGCCAGGCGGCCACCGATCAGCATCACCTGCTTCAGCTGTGGCAGGTAGGCATGCCAGGCATTGGCCAGGCCCGCCAGGTGCTGGCTGTCGGCCAGTGCGGTGTCGATGTGGGCCAGTTGCTGCAGGCTGCGTTGCTGGTTGTCATCCAGCTGCTGTACCTGTTGCTGGCCATCGGCTACTTGCTGTTCAGCCTGTTGGCTGGCACTGCGCTGCGCTGCCAGCTCCTGGTCCAGGCGTGCCAGGTTGTCCTGGCTGGCGAAGGCCTGACGCAGGCGCGGTGCGTTTTCGCTGTGCCGGGCCTGGCTGTCGGCGAGCGCCTGGCGTGCGGTGTCTAGCGCCTGTTCGAGCTCGTGGGTGCGCACCTGCAGCTCGGCTTGCTGCTGTTGTTGTTCAGCGATCTTCGCGGCCACGGGTGCCAGTTGCACAGCCAGCGCCTGCTGGCGGTGAAACTGGTGACGCTGCGGGGCCAGGCGTTCCAGGCGAACGAGGTCCAGACGGGGTTCGGCCAGTTGCTGCCAGCGCTGCTCGGCGGCCTGAAGCGCGGTGCCGGCTTCGGCATGCTGGGCCTGCAGTTGGCCTTGTTCAGCCAGCCAGCTGCGTTGCTGTTCCAGCTGGCGCTCGCCGGCTTGGTCGGCCTTGAACTGCTGCTGCGCCTGCTCCAGGCGCTGGTCAAGGTCGGTGCGGGCTTCGGCGGCCATCGGCACCAAGTGGCTGGCGCGGTCCTTCAAGGCGTTGTGGACCTCGCCGGCTTCACGGGCCTTGCTGAAGGCACGCTGGCCCAGGCGGGTGTAGATGGCGGTGTTGGTGAGCTTTTCCAGCAGCTCGCTGCGTTCTTTGTCGTCCGCCTTGAGGAAGGCGCCGAACTCGCTCTGGGCCAGCATCACCGCGCGGGTGAACTGCTCGAAGTTCAGGCCAAGGCGGGCTTCGATCAGTTGCTTGTATTCGTTCTTGCCGCTGCCCAGCACCTGTTCGCTGTCCAGGTCGTAGAAGCTCTGGCGGCTGTGCTGCAGTTTGCCGTTGGCCTTGTCGCGGGCGCGGTTGGCTTCCCAGCGGGCGCGGTAGCGGCGGCCGTCGATGCCGACGAAATCGACTTCGGCAAAGCCACTGCCGGTGCCACGGCGCAGCAGGTTGCGCGGGTCGTAGGTGGGGATTTCACCGTCGGCGTCGGGCACCTTGGCCTCGCGGCCGATGTCGTTAAGGCGGGGCACCGTGCCAAACAACGCCAGGCACAGGGCGTCGAGCAGGGTGCTCTTGCCGGCCCCGGTAGGCCCGGTGATGGCGAACAGGCCAGCGCTGGCCAGCGGCTCGGCGGTGAAGTCAATTTCGATTGGACCGGCCAGCGATGCCAGGTTCTTCAGGCGAATGGCGAGAATTTTCATGGCTGCTCCTGTTCCTGCTGCACGTCCTGCAACAGCAGGGCAAAGTCGGCCAGCGCCTGCTCATCTGCGGGGTTGCCGTACGCCTGTTCCCAGGCGCGGCTGAACAGGTCCTGCGGGGTCATCTGGGCCAGCTCGACAAAGGCCAGGTCATCGTCTTCTGCGTTATTGCGGCCGGCGTACTCGGCGCCGATGCGAATCAGCCGCACGGCCTTGCCCTCAATTGCGGCTTCGATCTGCTGGCGCAAGTCGGGTTGCGGCTCGTCCAGTATCACCCGCACCTCCAGCCAGGGCTGGCGGTTGGGGTCTTCGAGCAGGTCGATCACCGGTAGCTCGGCCAGCTGTGCCAGCAGCTCGCCCAGCGGTGCCGGGCCAACCCGTTGCAGGGCCACGGCCCGTGGAATCGGGCGCGCTTCGACGCTGACCAGCTCGGTGCCGTCCAGCTCCACTTCCAGTACCTGGTGCGGGTAGTTGATTTCGGCAAACGACAGCGGGATTGGCGAGCCGCTGTAGCGGATGCGTTCCTCGCGGTTGACCTTCTGTGGTTTGTGCAGGTGGCCCAGGGCGACATAGCTGATGGCCTTGTCGAACAGCTTGGCCGGCAATGCCTCGGCGTTGCCGATGATCAGGCTGCGCTCCGAGTCCTCCGACACCGAGCCACCGGCCATGTGCGCATGGCTGATGGCGATCAGCGCCTGGTCTTTCTTGCGCTTTTTTTGCGCGGCGCTGATCAATTGCTGGTGCACCTGGGTGATGCCTTGCAGGTAGTCGTCGCCCAGGTTCGGGCCGGTGACCTCGGCCGGGCGCAGGAAGGGCAGGGCCAGGCACCAGGCGGCGACCTTGCCGCGGCCGTTGGTCAGCGGAATCAGCAGGCGCTCGGCATCCAGCTGGCCTTCGTCCAGCCAGTGCACACGGCCCAGGGCATGGGTGCGCAGGCGGCGCATGAGCGCGGCGGGCAACTCGATGCGCGAGCCGGAGTCGTGGTTGCCGGCGATCATCACAATGTCCAGCTTGGGCTGTTGCTCGTGGGCCTGAACGATGAAGTCGTAGAGGCGCTCCTGCGCTTTGACCGGCGGGTTGACCGTGTCGAAGATATCGCCCGCGATCAGCAGCGCATCGGGCTGGCGCAGGTGCAGCTGGCCGAGCAGCCAGTCAAGGAAACAGGCGTGTTCGAAATCGCGTTCCTGGCCGTGCAGGCTTTGGCCCAGGTGCCAGTCGGAGGTATGAAACAGACGCATGGATGACCTGTTGGTGTCGAGTCGAGCAAGCGAGGGCTTGGTTTGGGGATGGGTGTTGCGCAAGGGCCGTATGGTAACTCAAGCAGGGTTTGGGGTGCAGGATTGGGATAGGGATTGGGAGAGAGCCACCAGGTGCTTGCCACAAGGTTTTCAGCGCCTGTGAGATCGAGCGCCGCCCGCGCGGCGCTTCGCGGGGCAAGCCCGCTCCCACATTTGTTTCGGGCCAGTTACTCCTGCTGCCTCCGCACTCGCACCCTGGGTGCATGGCTGGAAAATGCAGAAAAGCAGAGGCGACACCTTCGATATCGAATGGAACAAACAAGGGGCCGCGCGCCAATGGCTCAGGCGGGATTGGCCCGAAACAAATGTGGGAGCGGGCTTGCCCCGCGAAGCGCCGCGCGGGCGGCGCTCGATCTCACAGGCGCTGCAAACCTTATGGTGAACACCCGGCCTACTTGGGATACAACGGCGGCAAGCTGCCATTCTCCCCGGCTGGCAACAACACCTGCTCAGCCGGCGGAATGGTGCCAATTGCCCGCCACAAGTCCTCACCCTGCCAATACTGCCCACTCTCGCTGTACAACGCCCCGTTCAACCCATCCAGCGCATCCGACAGCGGCACAAAGCGCGCAGCCATCTCGGCCAGGGTTTCCGGCTGTTGCCGGGCCCAGGCATCCAGCGCCTGGCGGGTGGCCTGGGGGTCGTTGGCCAGGCACGCACGCTTGAGGTCGTCCAGCAGGGTGCGTGGGCTTGGCCCGTTCTGCGCCGCACGCAGCACCGCCGGGCGCGAGCGGGCACGCCACCAGAGGGCGAAGCCCAGCACGGTAGTCAGTGCAAACACCAGGGTGGCCAGCTGCCAGGGCCACAGCGAGGTGCTGGCGCTGCTGTTGTCGCCCACCGGGGTGTCGGCGCTCAGCGCCGGGTTATCTTGCACGTTCAATGTGCGTGCAGGCAGGCTGCTGTGTTCCAGGTGGTCCTCACGGGTGTTCCACCAGGCCACTTCCAGTGCCGGCAAGGTCAGCGTACCTGCGTGCGTGGGCACCAGGGCTTCGCGCTCCTCGCGGTTGGCGGTCATGCCGCGCTCGCTGATTTCGTTGCGTAGCAGCGGCTGGTCGGGGTAGCGGCGCAGGCCGATGATTTCTGTGGCCGGCAGCGGTGGCAGCTGGGTGCTGGACAAGCCTTCGGCACGCAAGGTGATGTTGCGCGTCAACGAGTCGCCAATCTGCACCTGCTGGCTGCCCGGGTCGGGGTTCCAGTGCTCTTCCAGGGTCAGGCTGCGGGCTGGCAACCACGGCACGCCTATGGGCCAGGCTGCGGGAATCGGCCGCACGGTGAGGCGCAAGGGCAGCGAGCTGACCTGCACCTGGCGGCCGGTGCGGGCCGTACCGTTGGCCTGCGGGGCTTCGTCATTGCTGGCTGCAGCGGTGGCAGTGAACGTCAGTGGCGGGATGTCGAGGCTGCCGCTTTGCTGGGCATACACCGCATAGCGGGTTTCGATCACGCCGTGACGCACCCCGTTGATTTCTTTTTCATACGTGCGCGATTCGCCCAGTGGCTCGACCTTGGCGTTCTCCAGTTGCAGCGGGCTGAGGCTGCTGTCGTCGTATAGCGCCACCGAATGGTAGATGCGCAGGGTCAGCACGGCCTGGGCCTGAACGTAGACATCGTTGCTGTCGAGGGTCGCTTCGATGAACACTTGCGACGCGCTGTCCTGGCGGCTGGCATCGGCCTGCAGCACTTGCAGTTCGATGGCCTGGCTGTGCGACTGGCCCAGTTGCAGCTCGGGAATGCGCAGGCTGCCGCTGCGCCGGGGCAGCAGGGTGATGATCCAGCGGGTGCTGGCGCGGGTTTCGCCGTCCAGGGTGTGCAGGCTGTTCAGCTGGCGTGTGCCACGTACCTCGAAGTCGCCTTCAAGGGCGTGCAGGTCGGGTTTGCCGAACTGGGTGACGTCCTGGCTTTCCAGGGTCAGCTCCAGGCTCTCGCCGGCTTCAAGGCGGGTACGGTCAACGCTGGCTTGCAGCAGCGGCTCGGCTTGGGCCAGCACGGCCCATAGCAAGGTAAGAAGAAAGACGCCGAAGCGACTCATCGTGGGGTTTCCTGATGCAATTGCTGTTCATACCAGAATTTGCGCCGCAGCAGCTCCGCCGGGTTATCGGGGATCTCCCGCAGCCATTGTTCCAGGGCCTGGCGCTGTTCGGTGTCGAGGTTGGTCGATACCGGGCGCTGTGGCGGCTGGATGACATTGTCATCTGCACCCGCCTGGTTGCCGGGCGTGGCCTGGCTGTTATTGCTGCCTTCGCCGGGCTGTTCGGCGTTGGCTTGTTCGTCGCTACCGGGTGTGCCCTGGGCAGGGCTGCTGGCCGAGCTGCTGTTGCCCTCGGTCTCGCTGCCGGGTGTACCTTGGGCCTCGCTGTTGGCCGGCTGTTCCTCGGCCTTGGCCTCGCGCTGTTGCAGCAGTTGTTGCACCAGCGCCTGGTTGTCCAGCGCAGGTTGCAGGTCGGGCTGGCGCTCCAGGGCTTGCTCGTAGGCGTCCAGGGCGGCCTCCAGTTCGCCGCTGCGGGCCAGGGCATTGCCTCGATTGTAGTGGGCTGCGGCCGTATCGCCTTGGGAAAACGCTTCGGCGGCACCCGTGTAATCGCCGGCCTGGTACAGGGCCATGCCGCGCCACTGCGGGTTATGGAAGTGGCGAGCGGCGCTGGCCGGTCGGTTTTGTTCCAGCAGCCGCTGTCCTTGCTGGTCGGGGCGCAGCCACAAATCGTTGAACTCGAATGCTTGGCTGGGCTGCGGCAGGGCGAGCAGCAGCGGCAGGCAGAACAGCCAGCCGCGACGGCCGGCGCAGGCGGCCAGCAGCAACAATGGGATCAGTAGCCAGTAACCCTGGTCGGCCCAGCTGTCCAGTTGCAGGGTCTGGCCGTCATTGCGCGCGGTGCGCGGGTTGTCGAACAGGCCCAGGCCACGCAGGTCAAGGTCGTCGATGCGGGCATGCCGGTAGCGCCCGCCCGTACCGCTGATGAAGCCCTTGAGGCTGGCGCTGTCCAGCCGTGGCAGCAGGATACCGCCCTGGTCGTCCTTGAGGTACTCGCCGCTGGCCTGGCGCACCGGGGCGCCTTCGCGGCTGCCGATACCCAGCATCAGCAGGCTCGGGCCCTGGCGGCCGAGCGCCTGGCTGATGCCTTGGCGTTCCGGCGCGCTCAGCGACGAGCCGATCAGCAGCAGACGGCCTTGGCCCAGGCCACTCTGGGCCAGCAGGGCCAGGCCCTTTTGCACGGCCAGGTCGGCGCGTTGGCCGGGCTTTGGCATGATCGACGGGTCAATGGCCTCCAGCAGGTTGCGGGTGGTGGCCAGGTCGTCGGACAGCGGCACCAGGGTGTGCGCCGAGCCGGCATACACCACCAGCGCCGTCTGGCTGTCGCGGCGGTGTTCGAGCAGGTCGAGGACCTTGCGCCTGGCTTGTTCCAGGCGGTTGGGCGGGCTGTCTTCGGCGAGCATCTGCGGGGTCAGCTCCAACAGGATCACCAGCGGGTCCGCCGGTCGTTGGCGGCTTTCTTCCACGCGCTGCCAGCTGGGCCCGAGCAGGGCCAGGACCACCAGCGCCCAGGCCAGGCCCAGTGCTATCCACGGCAACTTGCTGTTGCTACCGCTGCCGCCGCCCAGCAGTACGCCATGGAAGGCGGGCGGCAAAATCATCTGCCAGCGCCCGGCGCGCTTGCGTCGGTGCCACAGCTTGTACAGCAGCCAGCCGAGCAGGGGTACGGCCAGCAACCACAGCGGGCGAAGCCATTGAGGCCACAGTTCGATCATCGCCGCCTCCTCAGGCGCAGGCGCTTGAGGCGCTGGCGCCATTCCGGGTGCGGCTGCAGGAAACGCGGTTTGCGCAGCAGGCGTTGCAGCAGGTTGTCGGGCCATTGCACGGCCACCACCAGCAACACGCTGAGCAGCAGCGCCAGGGCCAAGGGCCAGGCGTACAGGGCCTGGGCCGTGCGTGCCTGGGTCGGTTGCTGGGCTACCGGCTCCAGTTGGTCGAGGGTATCGCCGATGGCGTCCAGTTCGGCGCCGTCATGGGCGCGGAAGTAGGCGCCGTGGCTGATGTCGGCAATTTCCTTGAGTGAGGCTTCATCCAGGTCCAGGCTCGGGTTGAGGCCAAGCAGCCCGGGAGTACCACTGGCTTCGGGGTTGGCACCGATGCCGATGGTGTAGATGCGCACCCCTTCCTGGGCCGCCAGACGCGCAGCGGTCAGTGGGTGGATCTGCCCGCCGTTGTTGGCGCCGTCGGTGATCAGCACCAGTACCCGGCTTTGTGCCGGTCGCTGGCGCAGGCGCTTGACCGCCAGGCCGATGGCGTCACCAATGGCGGTGTTTTTGCCGGCAATGCCGATCTGCGCTTCGTCGAGGAAGGTGCGCACGGTGCGCCGGTCGAAGGTGAGCGGCGCCTGCAGGTAGGCCTGGCTGCCGAACAGGATCAGGCCCACCCGGTCGCCTTCACGGTCTTGCAGAAAATCGCCCATCAGCGCCTTGACCAGGTCGAGGCGGCTGATGTCTTCGTTTTTCCACTGCATGTCGGGGAAGTCCATCGACCCGGACACGTCCACCGCCACCAGCAGGTCGCGGCCGCTGGCGGCCACCGGCACCGGTTCGCCCAGCCATTGCGGGCGGGCAGCAGCGCACAGCAGCAACAGCCAGATGACCACGAATGGCGCCTGCTGGCGCCAGGTGGGCAGGTTGAGCCGTGCGCGGCGCCCGGCCAGGCCTTCCAGTTCGTTGAGGAAGCCTACCTTGAGCACCGGTTCGCCGCTGTCGGCGGCCGGCAGCAACAGGCGCGCCAGCCACGGCAGCGGCAACAGGGCGAAGACCCACGGCCAGGCCAGTTCAAACATGCTTGCGGATCCAGGTTTCAACGGCCTGGCTGAGCCCGACAATGGCCTTGTCGTCGAGTTTGCACTCGGGCTTGTAGGCGCCCTCGACCAGCACCATCCAGCGGGTCAGGCCGGCGGCCGGGCAGCGGTTGTCGAGAAATGCCAGCCACTGGCGGCCGTTCAGGGTATGGCTGTTGGCACCCGGGTAGTGGCTGCGGCACAGGCGTTTGAGCAGGGCGTTGATCTGTTGCAGCCAGGCGCCGGCCGGGGCGCCGTCGTAGGGGCGTGGCAGGCGCGCCAGTTCGGCCAGGGCTTCCACACGCACCGGGTCCAGGGGTTGTTCGGCGCGCACGATGCGGCGTTTGCCCGGGCGCCAGCGACGCAGCCGCCACAGGCCCCAGCACAGCAGGGGCAGCACAGCCAGCAGCAGCCACCAGCCGGGTGCGGGCGGCCACAGGCCGACAGGCGCGGGCTCGATCAGCGGGTGCAACTGGTCGAGCGGGTTCATGACGCGCTCCTTGGCCGTTGGGCGTTCAGGTACTCGCGCAGTTGCTCGATCATGTCGCTCTGGGTGCTGAGCGGCATCAGCACGACGCGCAGCTTCTGGGCCATCAGCTCCCAACGCTCGATACGTGCCTCGGCCTGCTTGCGATAGGCCTGGCGCAGGTTGGCGTCCAGGGTGTCGAGCTCCAGCTGCGCGCTGCGCTGGGCAAAGCGCAACAGGCCGGCGGCGGGCAGGGCGTGGTCGAGCGGGTCGGAGACGGGCAACAGCAGCAGGTCGCAGTGGCGCGAGAGCATGGCCAGGTGCTGTTCGCACTGTGCGGTCAACGAACGCTCGTCACAGATGACAATGGCCAAGCTCCCCGGGCGCAGTACTTCGCGCGCGCGGCGCAGGGCCAGGCCGAGGCTGTCGGCCTGTGGCACTGCTTCGGTGTGCAGCGACTGGTTGACCTTGGCCAGGCGGTTGAGCAGCTGCAGCAGGCTCTGCTTGCTGCGCCGGGGCTTGATTTCGTGGGGGTCGTTGTCGCCGAACACCAGCCCGCCGATGCGGTCGTTGTGGCCCAGCGCGGCCCAGCCGAACAGCGCTGCAGCCTGGGCCGCCAGTACCGACTTGAACAGCAGGCCCGAACCGAAGAACAGACGCTGGCTTTGCTCGACGAGGATGAAGATCGGCCGCTCGCGCTCTTCGTGGAACAGCTTGGTGTGCGGTTCCTGGGTGCGTGCGGTGACCCGCCAGTCGATGTTGCGCACATCGTCGCCGGCCTGGTAAACGCGCACTTGGTCGAAGTCCACCCCGCGCCCGCGCAGCTTGGAATGGTGCAGGCCCACCAGCGGGCTGCGCTGGCCAGGCTTGGAGAACAGCTGGATTTCGCGCACGCGGTGGCGCATGTCGATCAGCTCGGCAAGGCCGATGCGGATGCCGGGTTCGGCCAGCTGAGCGGTGGGCATGGGCTCAGGCAACGGCGACGACGTCGAGGATGCGCTGGACCACGCGGTCCTGGTCGATCCCCGCCGCCTCGGCCTCGAACGAGAGGATGATGCGGTGGCGCAGCACATCGAACAGCACGGCCTGGATGTCTTCGGGGCTGACAAAGTCGCGCCCGGCCAGCCAGGCGTGGGCACGCGCACAGCGGTCCAGCGAGATTGAGCCCCGCGGGCTGGCGCCGTAGGCGATCCAGTCGGCCAGCTCGGTGTCGAACTTGGCCGGGGTGCGGGTGGCCATCACCAGTTGCACCAGGTATTCCTCTACCGCGTCGGCCATGTACAGGCCGAGGATTTCCTTGCGCGCGGCAAAGATGGCCTGCTGGCTGACCCGGCGCTCGGGCTTGGTTTCGCCGCCCAGCGCTTCGCCACGGGCTTGCGCCAGGATGCGCCGCTCTACCGCAGCATCGGGGAAGCCGATTTTCACGTGCATCAGGAAGCGGTCGAGCTGGGCTTCGGGCAGTGGGTAAGTGCCTTCCTGCTCGATCGGGTTCTGCGTGGCCATGACCAGGAACAACGGCGACAGGTCGTAGGTGCTACGGCCCACGCTGACCTGGCGCTCGGCCATGGCTTCGAGCAGGGCCGACTGTACCTTGGCCGGGGCGCGGTTGATTTCGTCGGCCAGCACCAGGTTGTGGAAGATCGGCCCCTGCTGGAACACGAAGCTGCCGGTTTCCGGGCGGTAGATTTCGGTACCGGTGATGTCGGCCGGGAGCAGGTCGGGGGTGAACTGGATGCGATGGAACTGCGCCTCGATGCCTTCGGCGAGCTCTTTGATGGCCTTGGTCTTGGCCAGGCCCGGAGCACCTTCGACCAGCATGTGGCCGTCGGCCAGCAGCACGATCAATAGCCGCTCGACCAGTTTCTCCTGGCCTAGGATCTGGGAAGAAAGAAAGGTGCGCAGCGCGGTCAGCGCTTCACGGTGTTCCATCGGCGACGGTTCCTGGTATTGGGCCGCAGGCGGGGCTGGAGGCAGCTGCCCTGGCAAGGGGTGATACTTTAATCCATCCGGGGGGGCGGCTACCAATGGCGGCTGGGAAATTTATCCGTGCCGTGGGCCATGCCGATAAAGAAATGTCCTGCAAAAGGCTGGCCATAGACTGATGTTCTGCAGCGGCGCCCTGGCGCCTGCTTGTGCTTTTGACGCAAGCAGGAGCACAACGATGGAACTGAACAGCTGCAGTACGGCAACCGTTGCGCCGGTCACCTTACGGTTCGGCGTGTTTTTCGACGGTACGGGCAACAACCAGCACAATGCGATCCCGGCGGATGCGAGCGGCGGCACGGGCGCCAGTTATGCCAACGCCTTGAGCAATGTGGCCTTGTTGCATGCGCTGTACCCGGTGCAGGGGGCCGATACCGGCGGGGCGAAGGTGTTTCTGAAATGCTATGTGGAGGGGGTAGGTACCCTGGCCGGGGAGGCGGATGGCGCCTATGCCTCGGCCACCGGGCGTGGACACACGGGGGTGCAAGCGCGGGTTGCCGAAGCCTTGGCTGCGCTTGCCGGGCAACTGCGGGATTGGCGCCAGGCGCATCCGCAAGCCGTGCTCGCGCAGGTCGAGTTCGACTTGCTCGGCTTCAGCCGTGGGGCGGCGGCGGCGCGTCATATGGCGAATCTGCTGCACGATGACGGTGGCAGGCTGCTGCAAGTACCGTGCGCTATCACGGTTAACTTCATCGGCCTTTTCGACACTGTGGCGGCGATCATTGCGCCGTTGCAGGGCGATTTCGACCCTGCAGACGACCGCCATGGTGGCTTGCGTCTGGGCCTGGGTGCGGGCATTGCCCGGCACGTGGTGCAACTGGTGGCGGCGGATGAGCAGCGGCACAACTTCCCTCTGGTGAGCAGCGGTCACGACATCGTGTTGCCGGGTGTGCACTCGAACATTGGTGGGGGTTATCCCGAAACTTCACTGGAGCAGGTGCTGCTGTGCAAACCGCAGTCCCAGCGTGTGCCGCTGGGCGCCTGCGCTGACCAGACCCGCGCGTATGCCAACGTCAACGCATTGTTTGCTTCGGCGTTTGCTGGCTTGGGCGCGCAGGTGGTTAGCTGGGAAGAAGCGATTGCCGGTGGGCGGCACGACGAAGCGCAAAAGCAGGTGTATGCAGCGGTTTACCGGGAGCGGGAGGTGGCGGGGCAGCTTTCCCGTGTGTACCTGAGCGTGATGCGCGAGCTTGCAGTGCGTGCTGACGTGCCGTTTGAACCGTTGGGCGGGCAGGCTGAACATGGGCTGCCCGCTGAATTGCTGGAGATCAGCCGCAAGTTGCATGCGTTTGCCTTGGGTGAATGTGAACAGCCTGGGCTGACCGAAGATGAGCAGCGCTTGCTGCGCGACAGGTATGTGCATGCCTCTGCGAACTGGAATGCGCTGAAGGGGTTGCGCAACAGTGTGCTGGATGTACTGTTCATCAATCGGCCGGGGGCAGAGGGGCGAGTGGTGCATGCGAACCCGTTAGCTTGATCAACCTTGACCGGCGTCATCGCTTGCTTGCCGGCAAAAGGGCTGCAAAGCAGCCCTGGGGTCTAAACATGCTGGCGACGTTTCCTGGCTGAATACGCCTCCTGCGCCAGGGTCAGGAGTACGGTCAGCAACATGAACACCACCGAAGCAATGAAGATGCCTTCCGGCAGGCGCTGGTCGAGCATCCAGCCGAACGCAACAGGCCCGATGGCGCCGCCGATGTTGAAACCGGTCGAGACCAGCCCGAAGGTTTTGCCCTCGGCACCACGTGGTGCCGCCGCCTTCACCAGCATGTCCCGCGACGGCGCGATCACCCCCGTCAGCAAGCCGATCGCTCCCAGCACCGCCACCAATGCCCAGTCTCGCACCAGCCCAAGTGCCACCAGCGCAGTCAGCGCCGCCGCAAGGGCAAAGGCCAGTGCCGCCACCAGCCCATGGCGCCGGGTACGGTCAGCCAGCGCCCCGCCACACAAAACGCCCACCGCACTGCTGAGCAGAAACGCCGTGAGCGCTGTGTTGGCCCAGGCCAGGGTCAGGCCCTGGCCCTGGACCAGGGCGGCCACGGAAAATTTCTCGATGGCACTGGTGCTCAGGTTCAACAGGATGAACAACACCGTCAACACACAGATGGTCGGTGTAAACAAGCGTAACCTGCCCGGCGCTCCAGCAGGGCCGGCATCACGTTTGTTGCCATGCCCGGAAACCTGATAGACACCGCTGCCTGGCACCGAGATGAACAGCAGAGCGCCAACACCAACCATCGCACCCGCTGCCAAAGCGGTCTGTGTGCCGAACACAGTGGCAACGCCCAGAAACATCGCTGGCGTTATAGCCGAACCGAGGAAACCGGCGAACGTATGGATCGAGAACGAGCGCCCCAGGCGGCCTTGCTCAATGCCGTTGGCCAGCAATGCGTAATCGGCAGGGTGGTAAACACCATTGGCCAGGCCGGCCATGGCCATTGCTATCAGCAACACCGCATAGCCGGGGCTGACCGCCAGCAGCAGGAAACTGGCGCTGCCTAGCAGCAACCCGGCCTTGAGCACTTTGCGCGCACCGTAGTGGTCGACGGCATAGCCTAGCGGCGCCTGCACCAGGGCAGAGACGATGTTGAACACCGCGAGGGCCACGCCAAGCTCGACAAACCCCACGCCCAGCAGGCCGGGGAGTACGGGCAGCAATGCCGGGATCAGCATGATGTGCACATGGCTGACGAAGTGCACGGCAGCAATTTGGGTAAGCAGCTTGGGGCCAGCGTGGGGCATGTCGATACCTGTCGAACGGCGTGGGCATTTGGCGAGAGTAGGGGGGGGTGGTGAGCCTTCTACCGGGATGAACGGTTGACCCGAGGTAGTCGCCCGTTCAACACGGCATAGGCCAGCAGGCCAATGACCAGCCCCCAGAAGGCCCCGCCAATGCCGAACAGGCTGATGTTGGCCGCCGCCGCCAGGAAGGTGATCAGTGCCGCTTCGCGCGTGCGGGCATCGGCCATGGCGCTGGCCAGGCTGGCACCGATGGTGCCCAACAGGGCGAGGCCGGCCAAAGTGCTGATGAAGGTACCTGGCAAAGCCATGAACACACTCGCCAGAGTGACCCCGAACACCCCCACAAGGATGTAGCAGACACCGGCAGCAATCCCCGCCAGCCAGCGCTTGCCTGGGTCCTCATGGGCTTCCTTGCCGGTGCAGATGGCCGCAGTGATTGCGGCGATGTTGAAGGCATGCGATCCAAAGGGCGCCATCAGCAACGAGCCCAGGCCAGTGACCGCGACAATCGGGTTGGCGCTGGTCTTGAAGCCATCGTTGCGCAGCACCAGCATGCCGGGCATGTACTGGCCGGTGAGGGTGATCAGGAACAACGGCAAGGCCACGCTGAGGGCGGCGTTGAGGGAGAAGGTGGGCGTGGTGAGCACCGGTGAGGCGAACTCCAGGCGCAGCGCCCCCAGGCCAGCTTGCCCCTGCAGCAACAGGTAGCCCAGGCCCAGCAGCAGAATGCCGACCACGGCGTAACGGGCAGTGAAGCGTTTGAATGCCACATAAGCTGCAATCAGCAACCCTGCCAGGACCGGGTCTACCGACAGGCCGGCAAACGCGCCGATGCCGAACTGCAGCAGGATCCCCGCCAGCAACCCGGCGGCAATCCCTCCGGGGATGACCCGCACCAGGCGCTCAAAGCACCCGGTCAGCCCCAGCACCACGAAACCGGTGGCCGACAATATATAGGCACCGATGGCTTCGCTGTAGGGCACGCTGGCCAAGGCCGTGACCAAAAATGCGGCTGCAGGCGTGGACCAGGCTGTGATCACCGGTTCTCGGCTGTACCAGGACAGCACCAGGCCGCTGAGGCCGACACCGATCGACACGGCCCAGACCCAGGATGAAGTTAGCTCCGGACTTAACCCGGCAACCTTGGCAGCCTGGAACACCAGGATGAAGGTGCCGCCGTAGTTGACGATGACTGAGACGAGCCCGGCTATCAGAGGATGCAGGATGTCTTTCAGGTGTAGCGGGGTTGAAGAGCTTTGGATAGGCGCGTCCATGATTGCCTCGGATAGATGTCAGGTGAAGGAACAGCCCCAATGCTGCACTCGGCAGCCACCTTGAAACTGCACAGAACGTACTGATTAAGCGCAATCCCTGTGGGAGCGGGCTTGCCCGCGAACACCGGCGTAGCCGGTGCCATTTACCGTGTTGGATTCTTCGCGGGTAAACCCGCTCCCACAAAGCAATGCGAACCGCCTGCGAACTCAGTTACCTGCGTAACCCGTCAGCTCTACCAGCAGGCTTTGCAGGTAGCTGCTGCCTTGCGCATCCAGCTGTTGCAGGGGCAGGCGTGGCGCGCCGACATCCTGGCCGAGCATTTTCAGGCCGGCCTTGATGGTGGTGGGCAGGCCGCGGCGGGTGATGTACTCCAGCAGTTCGTACTGGCGATAGAACAGCGCGCGGGCTTCGCCCAGGTCGCCTTGCTGCACGGCGTCCCACAGTGCCAGGTTCAGTGCCGGGATCAGGTTGGGCGCGGCGGTGCACCAGCCTGTGGCGCCGGCTACCAAGGCTTCCAGGGTCAACGGGTTGCAACCGTTATAGAACGCCACCTGGCCATCGGTGGCCTTGAACAGGCGGTGCATGCGCTGAATGTCACCGGTGCTTTCCTTGACCATCGTCACATTGGGCACTTCGCCGAGAATGCGCAGGATCAGCTCCACCGACAGGTCGGTGCCGCTGGTGCCCGGGTTGTTGTAGAGCATGATCGGGATGTCGATGGCCGCGCCGACGGCTTTGTAGTGGGCGATCACTTCGGCTTCGGTGAGCTTCCAGTAGGAAATGGGCAGCACCATCACTGCCGTGGCGCCGCAGGCCTGTGCCAGGCGGGCGCGCTGCACGGTACGGGCAGTGGTCAGGTCGGAGACGCTGACCACGCTGGGCACACGGCCGGCAATGCGTGCCTGGCTGAAGCGCACCACGGTTTCCCATTCGCTGTCGGACAGGTAGGCCCCTTCGCCGGTGCTGCCCAGCGGGGCGATGGCGTGCACGCCGTCTGCGATCAGGCTGTCGATGGACGTGCCCAGGGCATCCAGATCAAGCGTGCCCTCCGCCGTGAAAGGAGTAATGGTGTAGCCGATAACGCCGCGAATTACAGGTGTAGACATGATCAGGCACCTCTGCCGTTGTTGAGTAAAGGGTACAGCTTCGATCAGCCCAGGCAGTCGCCATGGGCACGCAAGGCACGGCGCGCGTAGTAGCTGAACGCGGCGCCATGACGTTTGGGGGTGGAGATCCAGTCGTGGGCTTCCTTGCCCAGCGCTTCGGGGATGGGGCGGATGTCACCGGCGCCCATGGCCAGCAGTTGCATCTTGGCTGCGCGCTCAAACAACAGGGCCAGCACACAGGCTTCTTCGATCGAGCCGCCGGCAATCAGCAGGCCGTGGTGCGATAGCAGGATTGCGCGCTTGTCACCGATCGCCTTGGCAATGATTTCACCTTCCTCGTTGCCCACCGGCACGCCGGGCCATTCCTTGAGGAAAGCGCAATCGTCGAACAACGGGCACAGGTCCATGTGCGAGATGGCCAGCGGCACCTCCAGCATCGACAGGGCGGCGCTGTGCAGCGGGTGGGTGTGGATGATGCAGTTGACGTCGGGGCGGGCGCGGTACAGCCAGCTGTGGAAACGGTTGGCCGGGTTGGCCATGCCGCGGCCTTGCAGCACGGTGAGGTCTTCGTCCACCACCAGCAGGTTGGAGGCGGCGATTTCGTCGAAGCCCAGGCCCAGTTGCTGGGTGTAGTAGGTGCCAGGCTCCTGCGCCCGTGCGGTGATCTGCCCGGCCAGGCCAGAGTCGTGGCCGCCGTCGAACAGGATGCGGCAGGTGAGGGCGAGTTTCTGTCGGGCGCTGTAGGTGTTGTCGGCCAGCGCCGTCAGCATCTGCTGCTGGGCGAGTTTGACCAACTGGTCCTTGGGGGTGTGCATGGTGGTCGTCATGGGCGGTACCTGCCGAAGTGGGGCGGTTCTTGGCTGAGCGACGCGGGGTCGTCAGGACACATGGCGATCATAATGACACTAAGTGTCATATTCAAGTGATTCGTGACACAAAAGCGGATCGCTGTGTCCGTGCGATGTAGCCGGGTGGGAACCGGCCCAAGTATGAAAAGTGGAGGGAAGGGGGCAATGAGGTTGGAAGCTGCCGCGCAGGGTCAGCGAGTATTCGACATCCAGTGCGGGTCGATCTGGTCGTGCGCGGTAAGCGTTGCCTATAGCTATGGCATGCTATTAACGTGTAGCGGTTTTTTCAGGGATGAAACCATGACGGGCAAGAAACGGGTATTTCTGGGGTTCGCTGCAGCGCCGCTCATCGGTGGCGTGATGATGGGCGTGATCTTCAATGTGGTGACCTTTGTCGCCTTCGTGCGCAACCCGAAGTTGATGGCGGCGATGGTCCCGGGCGAAGGTTTTATGGCCATGCTCTTCTACCCGATCGGGTTCGAGATCGCTTTCTTGCTGCCGTGTTTGCTGCTGGGGCTGGTGGCGGTCCTGTTTGGGCTGCGGCGTACATTGCGTGGCTGTGTCAGCGCGGGCCTTGCAGGGGGCGGCCTTGCGATGCTGTGGACTCTGGGGATCATGGGGTTGCTGCAGCGGCCTGGTGAATACGAACTGATGCCCTCGCTGGGTGATGGTGTGATGATGTTCATCCTGGCAAGCCTGGCGTGTGGCTTGTCTGCATGCTTCGCCTTGCCCACGGTACAGGCAGACTCACCCGCCGAGCCACCGTTACCCACCTGAGCAGGGCCTTGAGAGCAGCAGGGGAAAGCCGTAGTATTGCGAACGATTTGCAACTGCGCTTTCTGCGTTACCTGAAGATGAGGGACCATCGTGTCTGCCCGCGAGCCTGTCGATGCGCTTTATCGTGACCATCACGCCTGGCTGTTGAACTGGCTGCAGCGGCGCCAGCCCTATGGCGACCAGGCCCGCGATGTTGCGCACGACACCTTCCTGCAAGTGCTGTTGCGCCCCCAGCAGATCGCCGGGCTGCGCCAGCCCCGGGCGTGGCTGAGCAGCGTGGCCAAGGGCCTGTTGATCGACCGCTTTCGTCGACAGAAACTGGAAGCGGCCTATCTGCAGGCAATCGCGCAACTGCCGGAAGCACAGGCGCCCTCCGCCGAGCGGCAACTGATGTTGTTGCAGACACTCATGCAGATTGATGCCCTGCTCGACGGCCTGCCTGCCAAAGCGCGCATGGCGTTCCTGTTGTCGCGCCTCGAAGGGTTGAGCTATCAGGACATCGCCATTCGCCTGGATGTCAGCCTCAGCAGCGTCGAGAAGTACATGGCCAAGGCCATTCGTCATTGCTATCAGATCAGCCACGAGCAATGACCGACAAGGTGCTCGACCAAGCCATCGACTGGCTGGTGAAGCTGGAGTCCTCTCAACACGCACCAGCGCTGTTGGCGGCCTGCCTGGCATGGCGTCAGGCCGATCCCCGGCACGAAGTGACCTGGCAGGCATTGCACGAAGCGCAAACCTGTTTTACCCAGGCGCGTGCACTGCCTGCCGGGGTGGCTATCAGCACGCTGGCCGAGCCAGGCCGCCGCGCGGCAGTGAAAACTTTGGCGCTGGGCCTGCTTGGCCTGGGCATGGCCGGTGGCACCCTGCAGCACACGCCTTGGCGCGTCAGCCTTGCCGACTACAGTACCCGCAGCGCAGAGCGGCGACGCTTCGAGCTGGCCGATGGCACCGTGTTAAAGCTCAACAGCCAGAGTGCGCTGGATGTGCGCTTCAGCCACATCGAGCGGCGGGTCGAGCTGCGCGAAGGGCAGGTGAATGTGAAAGCCGGCCCTGACCCGCTGCAGCGTCCTTTGTGCGTAAGTTCGGCGCAAGCCCGCTTCCTGGGGAGCGCTTTCGACGTTTGCCAGGAAAGCGGTCGCACGCGGCTCACCGTGGATCAAGGCACAGTCGCCATCCATCTGCCCGGTCAGCCTCCGGTACCAGCGCAGGCGGGGGAGCAGTTCATGGTCGATGGCGCAGGGGCGCGGCGCATCGAGCGGCCCACGTTCGAAGGCTCGGCCTGGACCCGCGGCCTGTTGATCACCCGGCAGATGCCGTTGCAGGAACTGGCCGGGCACCTGGCCCGCCAGCGCAAGGGTTGGGTGGGCTGCGATCCTGCCATTGCCGCCCTGGAAATCTCCGGGGTGTTTCAACTCGACGATACCGACAACGCCCTGCGCACGCTGGCCCATACGTTGCCTGTACGCCTGGTGTGGCGGACTTCACTGTGGGTACGCATGGTGCCTGCCTGAAAATGTGCCCGTCCCGTTACGGGTTTTTGCCGGCTTCTTCGACAAGAAGAAAAACCAGCACGTTTCAGGAGCCGCACCTCGATGGATTTGTTGTCCCGTTCTCGCCCTGCCTTGCTTGCCCAGGCCATCCTCATGGGGGCGGGTTTAAGCCTTTGCCAGCAAGTGCTGGCCGCGCCGCCCAGCCGGCACTACGACCTGCCCGCAGCGCCCTTGGGCCAGGCATTGGACCGTTTTGCCGAACACACCGGTATCAGCTTGCTCTACGACCCACAGTGGGTTGAAGGCAAGTACGCACGCGCGGTAGAGGGCCAGCTACCCGTCAAGTTGGCGCTCTACCTGCTCTTGGAGGGCACTGGCCTGACTGCAGAGCAGGCGGCGGATGGCAACTGGTCGTTGCAACCCGCCGCGCAGCAAGCCGGTGCGCCGTTGGCGTTGCAAAGCACCATGATCCAGGGCCAGGGCCTGGGTGAGGCCACCGAGAACACGGGCTCCTACACCACCGGCGCAACCGCAGTTGGCAGCAAGGTAGCCCAGTCGATCAAGGAAGTGCCGCATTCGGTGTCGGTGGTCACCCGCCAGCGCATCGAAGACCAGAACCTCACCACCCTGACCGATGCGCTGGACAAGACCACTGGCGTAACCCTGCAGAAGAACGGTGCTACCGGTTCATCGTTGGGCAACGACACCAACTTCTTCTCGCGTGGTTTTGCCGTGTCGAACATCCAGTTCGACGGTGGCGCGCCGATGGACACCGCGATCTCGGGCTACGGTTCGATCAGCCAACTCGACCTGGCCCAGTACGACCACGTGGAGTTTTTGCGCGGTGTCGATGGCCTGTACTCCGGTAGCGGCAACCCCGGCGGCAGCATCAACCTGGTGCGCAAGCGTGCCCTGGAGCATGACCAGCTGAAGTTTTCCGCCTCGGCCGGCAGTTGGGACACTTACCGCAGTGAGCTCGATGTCACCGGGCCATTGACTGAAACCGGCAATATCCGCGGCCGTGCAGGGTTGGCGTACCAGAACAACAGGTTCCACTACGATACGGCGAACATGGAAAAACACCTGTTCTACGGTTCGCTGGAGTTCGACCTCAGCGCTGACACCCTGCTCACCGTTGGTGGCAGTTACCAGGAAAGCGAAGGCATCCCCAACTTCGGCGGCCTGCCACGCTACAAGGATGGCGCCGACATCGGCCTGCCACGCAAAACCTCCTTCCTTGCCGGCTGGGGCTCGGTTGAAGAAAAAACCCGGCAGGCCTATATCAAACTCGACCACAGCTTCAATGATGACTGGATGTGGACCACCGACCTGACCTGGATGGACATGGATCGCGACGGCAATTCGTTGTTCGCCAATGGCGCGGTCGACCCGCTTACCGGCAGCGGCACCAGCTGGCTGAACTACCCGGCCAGAACGGGGCTGGAGCGCAAAGGCATCAACAGCTACGTGAAAGGCGGCTTCGATCTGTTCGGCTTGCACCATGACGTACTTGTAGGTGGCGACTATTCGCACTCGGATGGCTACACCGTGCAGCGCTGGGGCCTGCTCAACTTTACGCCGGTCGATATCTTCAACCCGTCCACCCCTGTTGACCCGGGCAGCACGCCGAACAAGACCCACGACAACACCACCGAGAAGTACGGCTACTACGGCATGACCCGGTTGGCACTGACCGACCGGACCAAGTTGATCCTCGGTGCTCGCGTGTCTACCTACAAGTATCGCGACACAGAGGTGTTCTTCGATGACTTCGGCAACGTGCTGGATGACCCTGCGCCTTACCATCGTGGGCTCAAGGAACAGGGGGTAACCACACCCTATGCCGGCCTGACCTATGACCTGACCCCTCAATGGACCACGTATGTCAGCTACGCCGAAACCTACAAACCGCAGTTTCTGCAGGTGGCGGCGGGTGGCAAGACACTGGATGCGGCTACGGCAAAAAATTATGAAATTGGCTTGAAAGGCCTGTTGTTCGATGAGCGGATCAATACCAGTTTTGCCCTTTACCGTATCGAGCAGGAAGGCGCAGCTATCCAGGACACTCGATACCCGCAAACCTATGGCGCTTCCAACTGCTGTTTCCTCAACCAGGGAGAAGTGGTCAGTGAAGGCTTTGATGCCGAAATCAGCGGCGAAGTGCTGACCGGGCTTCAGTTGTTTGCCGGCTATACCTACAACCACACGGTCGACAAAGCCAGTGATGACACGCGCTCCATCTACGCGGCTGTCACCCCCAAGCACCTGTTCAAACTGTGGGGGACATACCGGTTGCCCGGCGCGCTGGACAAATGGAAGGCCGGCCTGGGTGTCACTGCCCAGAGCAGTAACGGCCGCAGCGGCACAGTCACTCCCTATAATCCGGCCACCGGCCAATACAACGGCGAAACCCAGGACTTCAAGTTTGTCCAGGCTGGTTACGCCGTGTGGGCTTCGAGCCTGGAATACCAGATTGACCCGAATTGGGTGGCAGTGCTGAACGCCAATAATATCTTCGATAAGAAGTACTACCAGACAGTGGGCACCTCGGCCAACGGCAACTTCTACGGCGAACCGCGCAACTTCACCCTGACCGTGCGTGCAACCTACTGAGTCGTCGGCTGTACGACACGCAACTGCCTCGCCAACGGCGACATGAAAAGGCATTTCTGGTGACTATTTTCTTTGGTTGGTGCCATGATTCTTCGCGGACAAACCCGCACAGGGACCGCATCAGGGCTGACAGGCGCTTGTCACAAGATGTGCATCGCCTGTGAGATCGAGCGCCGCCCGCGCGGCGCTTCGCGGGGCAAGCCCGCTCCCACATTTGTTGCAACGTGCCATACCTGTCAGGCCATGGTCGCCAGCCTTTTCAGGCCGACTCGATTTCAATGCTGGCGCCTCTGCCGCCCCACCTGCCTCAAACCCTGCACCAGGGTTGGCAACGCCTCATTCTCAGGTATGGCCACGTTGCAACAAATGTGGGAGCGGGCTTGCCCCGCGAAGCGCCGCGCGGGCGGCGCTCGATCAAACAGGCGCTGAAAATGCTGCGGCAAGTACCAGTCAGCGCTTCGGCAACTTGCCCGGAACCACGGAATCTCCCACAGGCGCCAGACCGGTGCTCCTGCATCAATGGCTCATGCACCGATGCAAAAATCGTCCAGCCTGGTTGCCACATCCCCCAGTGGGTACTGCCGAAACGCACCTGAAATGGCACTGATCAGTTGCGCATCCCTGATCGGGTCCAACCCCGGAAAACGCTTGCCATTACCGTCAACGTCACAGATCAGCACGGACTCCACACTACCGTCGTTGTCCTGATACACCTGCCTGATTGCCCGAGCTTCCAGCGCCTTGTCGTCTTCGCTACGCAAAGCATGGTGAATGGCCAGGGCCGCGCCAAACGCCAGCGTCGGGGTTTCAATACCATGCTTGCGTGCGAGGTCGATGCTGCTGAAGATGCGTTCGTTGCGTTGAAGCTTGCGCAACGGGTCGCGCCCCACCCGGGCACAGGGGTCTTTGAACGAGGTTTTGCAGCGTTCCAGGAAGGTATCGGCAAACCGGCTGACCACTTCCGCCATCTGTGGGTACTCCGCCACCAGTGCAGGCCCGACTTCCTGGCGAATCAGGCGCTCGGCCAGTTCGCTCACGCGTGCATCGCCCATACCTTGGCCCACCGAATGATGGCCCAGCAGGCTGGCGTACCAGGCAACGATGGCATGCGGCCCGTTCCACAGGCGGTTCTTGATGACCTGGATCTGGGTGATGTCAGGCACCGTCTTCACCTGGCGCAGGCGTTCGAGCAGATCGCTGCCGTGCTCTACATACAGCGGCATGTCGGGTTCGCTGTTGAACAGGATCAGGTGCAACTGGCTCATCGCGCTGCTGGGCTGGGCAAAGGGCCTGAAGCGCCCGATCAGTCGTTCGTACTCAGGCATTGGCGTCGATGCGTTTTTGGCGATGGCCGGCTCGTCTTCCAGGCTGTTCTGGAAAATCTGCGACTTGATGCGCAGTTGTCGCACCAGTGCATCGTTGCTGAGCTTGGAGACAATGCGGCTGACCACTGTTTCGGCGAAGTGGGTCTTTTCCAGCACTTGCTGGCCGATTGCAGGCGGGCACAGCAATGCCAGCTCCGCTTGCACATGGCGGCGCACGAACGCAGCGCCGCCCACCTTGTTCAGCACGATCAGCAACGTCAGTTCACGGCCGCGTCGTTCAAAGCGTTGCAGCAACCCTTTGGCAATCACCTTCGCCTGGTTGCGGATGGCCTGCTCGGGCAGGCTCAGGCCGATAATTTCGGCAGTGGTGTACATGCCGATTACCGCGTCGTCATCGTCCAGGTCGATCATGCGTACATTGTCGATGGTCTGGTCGAACGAAGTGGCCCCGTAGCGCACGCTGTAACGGCCGAAGGCATTGACGCTTTCGCGAAGCATGCGCGAGCGCGTCGCGGCGATGATCTCACAAGGCCGGGTGTAGCCATCCCAGTGGGAAAAGACCTGCGTCAGGTAACCACCACCGATGGCGCCAAACCCATGAATGCCCACACGGAACTGGTTCATGGAAGCCGGGAAGCTTTCGTTCAGTTCGGGCATGCCGAGGTCTGGAACGCACTCGCTCAGATCAGCCAGGAATTCGGTCATGCTGCGGTAAGCCTTGAGCGCGCCTGCCCTGATCTCGGCGGCAGGTGGCTTGATGTCTTCGATCAGGATCGCCTGGCCTTCGGCACGCATGGCCGACAGCATGCCGTTCTCCGAGTCCTCGACCATGAAGCACTGGCCTGGCTCGCAATTGAGCGCGCGGGCGGCTTTCAGGAAAATCTCGGGGTGCGGTTTGCCCTGGCTGACTTCATCGCCGCAGACGGTGATGTCGAAGTACTTCAGCACATTGGCATTGATCAGGTATTCCTCGGCAATCGCACGGCGGCTGGATGTGGCCACCGCCATGGTCAAGCCTGACTTGCGCAGGCGCTCCAGCACCTCCATCAGGCCGGCCTTGATCGGTACGCCGTGATTGCGCACGTACTCCAGCTCAAGTTCATCCGCACGTTTGCGGATTTCGGCGTAGGGGAAGTCTTCACCGTTATGTGCCTTGGCCAGGGCCTCGGATTTCTTCTCGTTGAGGCCCAGCGAGCCAATTAACGTGTGCTCGCCCAGCTCTTTGCCAAAGATCTCCAGCGAGGCTTGCTTCAGTGTCTTGAAGCGCAAGCGTTCGGTGTCGAAGAGGGTGCCATCCATGTCGAAGATGGCGCTGAGAATCTGTTTACCTTGAAAGAAGAGCATTGCGTGTTGTCCCTGTGGGTGCGTCAGACATCTCGCCTGTAGCCAGCGAGTACGGCGTGTGAGCTGCAGCGTCGGCAGTCAGGTTGGGGGCACGCGTCTGTCGTGTGCACGCTCAGGCGTGACACAGAGATAAGGCGGGGCAGAGCGGGGAGTGCAGAGGAGATTTGCAAGCTTCGAGGCAAGGCGGGCGCCTTGTTTGGCTTTGATGTCACGCCCACTGGCTGCAGTTCGTTTTGCAGGCAGTGGGCGCAAGTAGCGATGGATACGTGTGATTCCAAGCATAAGGTGCTTTGCTTCCTGTCTGGTTGTGTCGTTGATCCTTTTTCAGCCTTGCACGTATGCGCGCCGCCATGCAAGGCTTGGGCTTCCGTGACAAGGTGAACCGCAATGACCCAAGCGACCGATCAGGCCTTCTATGACCGCGCCGATGCGCACATCGACCTGGCCAACCAGCAGATTGAAAAATTCGAAGACCTGGGCAAGGTGAGCGCCTCGCTGACCTTCGGCGCCGCGCGTTTCAGCGCCTGGATGAGCGCCCGCAGCTTCAAGAGCGGCGCGGAACTGGCGGCAGCCCGGGAGGAAATTTTGAAGTACTTCTGCGAGCAATACCGGATGATGCTCGAAGACAACGTGGATGAGCACATCGAGCATTTTGAACAACTTGTGCTGGGCAAGGACGCCTGACCTCGCCTGCCTGTGCAGCGGTGATTCAACGGTTGGGCCACTGCTGCAGAAGGATCGAAACGAACTTTTCCGCCGCAGGCGACAACGATGCGCCGCGCCGGTACACCAGCCCCAAGGTGCGACTGACCTGCGGCTCGATCAGCGGCACGCTGACCAGCGTCGGGTGGTCGGCGTCGGGCATGGCCAGGGTAGGCATGGCCGATACACCCAGCCCGGCCTCGACCATGCCCAGCGACGTGGACAGGTGTTGCACTTCGTAGAACCATTTGGGCCGCAGGTTGAGCCCGGACAACGCATGGTCCAGCAGCATGCGGTTGCCGCTCAGGCGGCCGACGCCGATCAGGCGGTAGTCAGCCAGCTCTGTCCAGGTAACGGATGCGCGGTTCGCCAGGGGGTGATCCCGCCTGCAGGCCAGTACAAAGTGCTCCTGCACCAGTGAGACAAACTCGATGTCCGGGTGCTGGCCACTCATCATGTTGATGCCGAAGTCGGCTTCGCCGCGCAGCACCGCTTCCAGCCCATCGTTGGCGCTGAGGTCCAGCAGGCGAATGCGGATTTTCGGGTATTGCTCGTTGTAATCGCGGATCACCGACGGCAGGAAGTAGAACGCTGCGGTGGGAATGCAGGCGAGGGTTACCTGGCCGGTCTGGCGTTCGGCCAGCTCACGGATGCTGAGGATCGAGTCTTCAAAATCATCCAGCAGTCGCCTGGCCTTGGGCAGGAAGTCGCGGCCCACGCTGGTCAGGCTGACCCGGCGGGTAGTGCGCTCCAGTAGCGAGGTGCCGAGGCCTTCCTCCAGCTTCTTGATCCGTCGGCTCAAGGCCGGTTGGGACAGGTGAAGTGCTTCGGCGGCCTCGTGGAAGCTGCCGAGTTCGGCGATTTTCACGAAAGATCGGATGTCTTGCAGCTCATATTCCATAAGAAGCTCTGCTACTCGCGCTGCGTCTGATTGATGTTTAAATTGCAATAATGGCTACGATATTTGCATTGGATTGATTTATCCATCCCTGTCACTCTTTTGTTCACAGCATCAATGATGTCCATTGATCAACAAGAGTGCAAAATCATGCAGCGAATTCCTTGCGTACTCATGCGCGGTGGTACCTCGAAAGGGCCGTTCTTCCACGCCTGGGACCTGCCTGCCAATGTGGTCGAACGCGACGAGTTGCTGATCAACCTGATGGGCTCCGGCCATGAGCTGGAAATCGACGGCATCGGTGGCGGTAGCCCGCAGACCAGCAAAGTGGCGATCGTCAGCCCTTCGTTGCATGCCGATGCTGATGTCGATTACCTGTTCGTTCAGGTGATGGTTGCCCAACGCCGTGTCGACACCGCGCCCAATTGCGGCAACATGCTGTGTGCCGTGGGCCCGTTCGCCATCGAACAAGGCCTGGTGAAAGGCGAGGACGGCAAGACCTTGGTTCGCATCCGCAACCTGAACACCGGTACCTTGGTCAACTCGCTGGTAGAGACCCCCGGCGGCATCGTGCGCTACGAAGGCCGCACGGCGATCGATGGCGTACCGGGCACTGCCGCCCCGGTGCACCTGACCTTCCTCGATGCAGTGGGTAGCAAGACCGGCAAACTGTTCCCCACTGGCGCGGCCACGGATGTGATCGATGGCGTGCCGGTGACCTGCATCGACATGGCCATGCCGATGATAGTCGTGCAAGCCAGTCAACTGGGGGTAACGGGGTCGGAAACCCCTGCAGAACTCGATGCCAATGCCCAGTTGCTGAAGCGCCTCGAAGCGCTGCGCCTGAAAGCCGGCAGGGCCATGGGCCTTGGCGACGTCAGTGGCATGGTCATCCCAAAGCCGGTGCTGGTGTCTGCGCCACGTTACGACGGCACGTTGCAGGTGCGTTACTTCATGCCGCACAACTGCCACCGCGCCTTGGCCATCACCGGGGCGGTAGGGCTGGCGACTGCCTGCGTCAGCGCCGGCACGGTCCTCGGCGATCTGCTTGGTGATGAGGCCCGGCAGTTGACCGAAGTGCGCCTGGAGCACCCGAGCGGCGGTATCGATGTGGCGCTGTCGCGCAGTGGTGCCGACGGCAAGACTACCCAGGTGTCGGTGGTACGAACCGCCCGGCGGCTCTTCTCAGGCTTTGTCTACGCCCCTACCTTGCGCAGGCTGGCAGGGTAGTCGAAGGCGGCCATGCCGCCAGTTCCATACATGCACAAAGCGCATCCGCACAATTTCAACAATGGTGATGCCTCATGAAACTCGCCAAATCGCTGTATTTCCAGATCCTCTGCGCCGTTTTGCTGGGTGTGTTGGTCGGCCACTTTTGGGCGCAACAGGCCGTGGCGCTCAAGCCCCTGGGTGATGCCTTCATCAAGCTGATCAAGATGATGATCGCCCCGGTGGTGTTCTGCACCATTGTCACCGGCATTGCCGGGATGACCGACAAGCGTTCGTTGGGGCGCCTGATGAGCAAGACGCTGCTGCTGTTCCTGGGCCTGACAGTGGTCAGCCTGGTGATCGGCCTGGCGGCGGTGTACCTGTTCGAACCCGGTGCGGGCATGAACATCGACCCTGCCACCCTCAGCACCGAAGGCCTCAGCCAGTACACCGCCTCGGCAGCCAAGCTGGGTGTGGTCGATTTCTTCATGCACATCATTCCCGATACGTTCATCGGCGCCTTCAACAAGGGCGAAGTGCTGCCGGTGCTGTTTATCGCCGTGCTCAGCGGTTTTGCCCTGTCGTCCATGGGCGACAAGGGCAAGCCTGTACTCGATGTACTGGAGTCGGCCTCGACCATGGTGTTCCGCATTTTCGGCTACCTGATGCGCTTCGCCCCGGTCGGTGCCTTCGGTGCGCTGGCCTTTACTGTCGGGCAATACGGCATCACCTCGCTGGGTGCCCTGGCCAAGCTGGTGGGTACGCTGTACATCGCCTGCGCGTTCTTCGTACTGGTTGTGCTGGGGGGCATCTGCCGTGCCCACGGCTTCAGCCTGTGGAAACTGCTGCGCTATTTCCGCGAGGAATTCCTGGTGGTGCTGGGTACTTCCTCCACCGAGCCGGTGCTGCCACGCATGCTGGAAAAGCTCGAAAAGCTGGGCTGCAAGAAAGGTGTGGTCGGCCTGGTGTTGCCAACCGGCTACTCGTTCAACCTCGATGGCACCGCCATCTACCTGTCACTGGCGGCCATCTTCATTGCCCAGGCGTGCAACATCGATATCACCCTGGGGCAGACGCTGACCATGCTGGCGATCATGCTGCTGTCGTCCAAGGGCGCGGCCGGGGTGACAGGCAGCGGTTTCGTTGCGCTGGCCTCGACCCTCACCGTGATTCACGACATTCCGCTGGCTGGCCTGGCCCTGCTGATCGGTGTCGATCGCTTCATGTCCGAAGCCCGGGCGCTGACCAGCCTTGCCAGCAATGCGGTGGCCACCGTGGTGATTTCGCTGTCCGAAAACGCCTGTGAACGGGACACCCTGCTGCGTACCCTGGATGGCGTGCAAGCCGAGCAGCCAGTTGCGCCTGCACCCGCCCAGGCTGCCTGGCCCGCAGAGCCACGGCGCCACAGCTGAACACCCGTCGCTTTACCCAAGCCTGACTTAAAATTCCACTCGACATCACCGCGATGCCGAGTGGGGTAGGGGGCTGCCTGCCCGGCGGGCGGCCACGCATAATAAAAACAAGAGAGAAAGACCATGCTCGCACTCCTGGGCCTGATCATGGTGGTGACGTTCACCTACCTGATCATGAGCAAGCGCCTGTCGCCTATCGTTGCACTGACCGTTGTCCCGATCGTTTTCGCCGTCATCGGCGGCTTTGCCCCCGAACTGGGCAAGATGATGCTCGACGGCTTGAAAATGGTCGCGCCATCGGCCGCGCTGCTGCTGTTTGCCATCCTGTTCTTCGGCCTGATGATCGATGCCGGCCTGTTCGATCCGCTGATCCGCAAGATCCTCAAGCGGGTAAACGGCGACCCGGTCAAGATCGCCATCGGCACTGCACTGCTGTCACTGCTGGTGGCGCTGGACGGCGACGGCACCACCACCTACATGATTACCTGTGCGGCCATGCTGCCGCTGTACAAACGCATCGGCATGAACCCGATGATTCTGGCCACGGTGTCGATGCTGTCGCTGAGCATCATGAGCGGCCTGAGCCCCTGGGGCGGGCCGGCGACGCGGGCCATCGCCGCGCTTGGGCTGGACGCCAGCGAGTACTTCATCCCGATGCTGCCGACCATGATCGGCGGTGCAGCCTGGGTGGTTTTCACTGCCTTCCTGCTGGGGCGCACCGAACGCCGGCGCATCGGCAACATCGCCCTGGAGTCTGGCGGTGGCAACTGCTACATCAAGGAAATTCTCGGCGACAACCCGTGCAAGCGCCCACGCTTGGCCTATGTAAACCTGGTGTTGGTGATCGCCGTCATGGCTGCACTGGTGATGGGGCTGATGCATGCCGCCATTTTGTTCATGATAGGTTTCGTCGCTGCGCTGATGATCAACTACCCACAGCTGGAACTACAGAAGGAGCGCATTCTGGCGCACTCGGGTAACGCCATGACCGTGGTGCTGCTGGTGTTCGCCGCGGGTATCTTTGCCGGGATTTTCTCGGGCACCAAGATGGTCGACGCCCTGGCGCAAACCCTGGTGGACTGGATTCCTAAAGAGTGGGGCCACTGGTTCCCGTTGGTGGTGGCGCTGACCAGCATGCCGCTGACCTTTGTGCTGTCCAACGACGCTTATTACTTTGGCGTGGTGCCGATCCTGGCCAATGCCGCAGCGGCCTACGGCATCGACCCGCTGGAAATTGCCCGCGCCTCGGTCCTCGGCCAGCCGGTGCACCTGATGAGCCCGCTGGTGGCTTCGACGCTGCTGCTGGTGGGCATGGTCGACCGTGACATCGGTGACTTCCAGAAGGCCACCTTCAAATGGGCCGTGCTCACCTCGCTGGTGATCACCGCGCTGGCCCTGCTTACAGGTGCTTTGTCGTTCTTCGTCTGAGCCCTGTTTGCGCACTTTCAAATAACAACAATAGAGTACCGATCATGTCCCGAGCTGTATTCCGTGGGGCCACCTGTGGCCTGCTTTGCGGCTGGCTGCCTGTTGCCGGCGCAGCTGGATTTATCGAAGACAGCACGCTCAAGTTGCAGCTACGCAATGTCTACTTCAATGAAAACTTCCGCGATGAGCAGGGCATGAGTACGCGCGCAGCCGCTACTGCCAAAAGTGAGCGGGTCGAATGGGCGCAGGGCTTTCTGCTCGACTACCAGTCGGGATATACGCCAAGTGCGCTGGGCGTGGGGTTCGATGCCCTCGGCCTGCTGGGTATCCGGCTCGACTCCGCTCGCGGGCGCAGTGGCACGGGCCTTTTGCCGGTGCATGACGATGGCCGTGCGGCGCAAGCGTTCGCCAGCGCCGGGGTAACGGCCAAGGCTCGCCTTGGCAAGTCTGTGCTCAAGCACGGCACGTTGCTGCCCAAGACGCCGGTGCTGGTCTACAACGATGCGCGGCTGCTGCCGCAAACGTATCAGGGCACGCAACTGACCAGTACGGATATCAGCGGGCTGGCACTGACAGCGGGGCAACTGGAGCGCTTCAAGCAGCGTGACTCATCGGATAGCACCGGCCTGTACCTGGATGGGTATGCGGGTGGCGAGTCGGGCGACTTCAACTTCGCCGGCGCCGATTATGCAGTGAGCAAGCAACTGCGCCTGAGCTACTTTCATGGTCAGCTGGAGCACTTCTATCGCCAGGATTTTGCCGGGCTGGTGCACGAGCTGCCGCTGGCCGGCGGGGTACTGACCACGGATCTGCGCTATTTCAAAAGCCGTGACAGTGGCGCCGCTGCTGGTGGCAACATCGACAATGACATGCTCAGTGGGCAGTTGGCCTATGCCCACTCCGGCCATACCGTTGGCGTCGGCTATCAGGTGCTCGATGGCGAAGCGGGGCTGCCGTACATCAGCGGGGCGACGGTGTATTCGTTCAGCAACGTTGGCATTGGCAAGTTCGTCGAGGAAGAAGAAAAGACCTGGATGGCCAGCTATGGCTACAACTTTGCGGCTGCCGGTGTGCCAGGGCTGACCTTCATGGCGCGCTACCTGAGTGGAGACAACGGCCGCTCGGGGGCAGAGGGCATCAAGGAGTGGGAGCGTGATGCCGAGATTGCCTACGTGGTGCAGGCCGGGCCGCTGAAAGGGCTGGGGGTGAAGTTGCGCAACTATGTCTATCGCTCGGATTTCGCCCGTGGGCGCGACAGCAACCGCTTGTACCTTACCTACGACGTTGCCATCTGGTGATGGCGCGGGCCGGATGGCATATCCGGCCCTGGCCCTGCCTGCGGTGCCCTGTTCAGCGGCGCAGCAGGCGAGACACCAGCAGCGTGACGCCAGCCGTGATGGCCAGCGCGGCGAACGGTTTTTCCTTGACGAACGAAGACACCGTGTCCAGGGCATCACCATAGGTCTTGGTCAGCTGGCCTGCGGCCTGGCGGCCATCGCCTTCGGCTTCCAGCGCCGGGTCTTCGACCAGTCGGCCTACAGCGCTCTGCGCCTTGCCTGCAAGGTTCTCTGCAACACCTTCGATCTGTTCGCGTTTCATGATGGCTCAGTTCCTTCCTGTAAGCGGCTCGGGTTAACAGCACAGGGTTAGGGCGGTGAAGGGCCGCAATGGTTCCAATCGGATCGCACATGGCTTGAAAAGGGTGAGGCTAGCGGGCTTTCTTCTCAAGGATGCGCGCCCCGGTACCTTCCTTGCCCAGCACATCCTCGGGGTTGCGCAGCGGGCAGTCTTCCAGCGACAGACATCCGCAGCCAATGCAGTTGTCCAGGCTGTCGCGCAACGCCTCCAGGGTGCGGATGCGGGCGTTCAGGTCCTCGCGCCAGGCCGTGGACATCTCGCCCCACTGCGCCGCCGTCAGTTTGCTGTTGGGCGCATAAAGGCTGAATGCCTGCTTGATTTCCTCCAGCGGAATACCGGTGCGCTGCGCCACCTTGATGATCGCCAGTGTACGCAGCACCAGTGAAGGATAGCGGCGTTGGTTGCCTGCGGTGCGGACGCTGGCGATCAGCCCCTTGGTTTCGTAGAAGTGCAGCGCAGACACCGCCACGCCGCTGCGCCTGGCCACTTCGCCCACTGTGAGCATTCGCGTGTTGTCCGCTGCCATGCCTGTTGACCTCAAGTTAAGTTTAGCTCTTATAGTCCTGCCCGATCTTCCCCGCAACCGCTTTCCCCATGATCGGAGCTGTGCATGAACAAACGGACGTTATTGGCCTGGGCCGGCGCTGTTGCCGGAGTGCTGGCCACTGCCTATGCGTTAGTGGGGAGCGGTTCGGCGCCACCTGCTGTGGCAGCGTGGCCAGCGACCAAGGTGGCGCTGGCCATGGCCGAGCAAGTGCCGTTGGCGCGGCAGAACTTCGCTTCGGGGGAGCTGGAAGCGGTCAATCAGGTGCAGGTGGCGGCCGAGACGGCGGGGCGTATTACCCGCATCGCCTTCGAGTCGGGGCAGGCAGTGGCTGTCGGGCAGTTGTTGGTGCAGCTCAACGACGCGCCCGAGCAGGCCCAGCGGGTGCAATTGCGGGCCAGGCTGCGTAACGCTGAAGTGGTGCTGCAGCGCAGCCGCAAATTGCGGGCAATGAATGCCGTGTCGCAGGAGCTGCTGGACAACGCCGCCACTGCTGTGGATGTGGCCCGCGGTGAGCTCCAGCATGTCGAGGCGCTGATCGCGCAGAAGGCCATCCGCGCGCCGTTTGCCGGCAAACTGGGTATTCGCCGGGTGCATCAGGGCCAGTACCTGGGCGCTGGTGAGTCCATCGTCAGCCTGGCTGATATCAGCCAGCTGCATGTGAATTTTGCCTTGGGCGAGCAGGCCGTACCTGAAGTGTTCGTCGGGCAAATGCTGGCACTGACAGTGGACGCGGTGCGCGGGCAAGATTTTCAGGCCAGAGTGGTGGCGGTCGACCCGGTGGTCAGCAAGGCGCGCCTGGTGCAGGTGCAGGCAGCCTTGCCGAACCCGCACGGGCAGTTGCAGCCGGGCATGTACGCCGCCGTGCGCCTGGATGCCGCGCAGTCGTCGACCGTACTGGCTGTGCCGGAAACCGCGATCACCTACACCGCCTATGGCCAGACAGTGTTCGTTGCAACCCAAACCCCGGCGCAGGGCACCCGGGTCAGCCGGGTGCGGGTAACCACCGGTGAGCGCTGGCAGGGGCGGGTGGAAGTGACCTCCGGCCTGGCGCCCGGTGACCGGGTGGTGGTGTCCGGCCAGTTGAAGCTGAGTGACGGCATGCCGGTCGAACCCGTGGCGCAGGACAGCCTGCAGGCCAACCTGGGAGGGCGCCAGCCATGAAGTTTACTGACCTCTTCGTGCGCCGCCCGGTGCTGGCGCTGGTGGTCAGCAGCCTGATCATCCTGCTGGGGCTGTTTGCCATGGGCAAGCTGCCGATCCGCCAGTACCCGTTGCTGGAAAGCTCGACCATTACCATCAGCACCGAGTACCCCGGCGCCTCTGCCGAGCTGATGCAGGGTTTCGTGACCCAGCCGATTACCCAGGCCGTGTCGTCGGTCGAAGGCATCGACTACCTGTCCTCGTCGTCGCAGCAGGGGCGCAGCCAGATCACCCTGCGCATGGTGCTCAACCGCGATTCGACCCAGGCGCTGGCCGAGACCATGGCCAAGGTCAACCAGGTGCGCTATCGCTTGCCGGAAAAGGCCTACGACCCGGTGGTCGAGCTGTCGGCAGGCGACTCCACGGCCGTGGCCTACGTGGGCTTTGCCAGCGACAGCCTGTCGATACCGGAACTGAGCGATTACCTGTCGCGGGTGGTGGAACCGCAGTTTTCCGGCATTGACGGCGTGGCCAAAGTGCAATCGTTCGGCGGGCAGCGACTGGCCATGCGCCTGTGGCTGGACAGCGAACAGATGGCCGGGCGCGGTGTGACCGCCGCAGATGTGGCGCAGGCAGTACGTGCCAACAACTACCAGGCCACGCCGGGCCAGGTGCGCGGGCAGTACGTGCTGGCCGATATCCAGGTAGACACCGACCTGACCCAGGTCGAGGACTTCCGGGAGCTGATCATCCGCAACGATGGCACCGACCTGGTACGCCTGCGTGATGTCGGCACTGTCGAGTTGAGCGCGGCGGCCACCCAGACCAGCGCCACCATGGACGGCAAGCCAGCCGTGCACCTGGGGCTGTTCCCCACGCCGAGCGGCAACCCGCTGGTGATCGTCGAGGGCATTCGCCAGTTGCTGCCGCAGATCCAGCAGACCTTGCCACCCGGCGTGACGGTGGCGCTGGCCTATGAGACCGCGCGCTTCATCGATGCTTCGATCAATGAGGTACTGCGCACCCTGGTGGAGGCGATGCTGATCGTGGTGCTGGTGATCTGGCTGTGCCTGGGTTCGCTGCGCAGTGTGCTGATCGCGGTGGTGGCGATTCCGCTGTCGATGCTGGGTGCCGCCGGCCTGATGCTGCTGTTCGGCTTCAGCCTCAACCTGCTGACCTTGCTGGCGATGGTGCTGGCCATCGGCCTGGTGGTGGACGATGCCATCGTGGTGGTGGAGAACGTGCACCGCCATATCGAAGAGGGCAAGTCGCCGGTCGCTGCGGCATTGGCCGGAGCGCGGGAAATCGCCGGGCCGGTCATTGCCATGACCCTGACCCTGGCGGCGGTGTATGCGCCGATCGGGTTGATGGGCGGGCTGACCGGCACGCTGTTCCGCGAATTCGCGCTGACCTTGGCGGGGGCGGTGATTGTGTCCGGCATCGTGGCGCTGACTTTGTCGCCGGTGATGAGCTCGTTGTTGTTGCAACCTGGTCAGCAGCATGGCGCGATGGCCAACATGGCCGATCGGTTGTTTGCTGCGGTGACTGGAGCCTATGGGCGGGTGCTGGCCTACACCCTGTCGCATCGCTGGATCAGCGGTGGTGTGGCGCTGCTGGTGTGCCTGAGCCTGCCCTGGCTGTACCTGCTGCCCCAGCGCGAGCTTGCCCCGCCCGAGGACCAGGCGGCGGTGCTGACCGCCATCAAGTCGCCGCAGCATGCCAGCCTGGACTACGTGGAGCACTTTGCCCTGAGGCTGGACAAGGTGATGAAGTCGATCAGCGAAACCACCGATACCTGGATCATCAACGGCACCGATGGCCCGGCCGCCAGCTTCGGTGGCATCAACCTCAGCGCCTGGCAGGCGCGCGAACGTTCCGCCGCACAGGTGCAGGCGCAGTTGCAGCAGGCTGTGGCAGATATCGAAGGCAGCAGCATCTTCGCCTTTCAGGTTGCGTCGCTGCCGGGCTCCAGTGGCGGCCTGCCGGTGCAGATGGTGCTGCGCAGCGCCCAGGATTACCCCGAGCTGTACCAGACCATGGAAGGGCTCAAGCAGCGCGCCCGCGACAGTGGCTTGTTCGCCGTGGTGGACAGCGACCTCGACTACAACAACCCGGTGGTCAAGGTGCGCGTCGACCGGGCCAAGGCGGCGAGCCTGGGCATCAGCATGCAGGCCATTGGCGAGTCGCTGGGTGTGCTGGTAGGCGAGCAGTACCTCAACCGCTTCGCCCTGTTCGGGCGCTCGTATGACGTGATCCCGCAGAGCATTCAGGACCAGCGCCTGACGCCAGCGGCGCTGAACCGTCAGTACGTGCGCGCCGAGGATGGCAGCCTGGTGCCGCTGGCCACCGTGGTGCACCTGGATATCGAAGTGGCGCCCAATCGCCTGTTGCAGTTCGATCAGCAGAACGCCAGTACCCTGCAGGCAATCCCGGCCCCGGGTGTGTCGATGGGCAACGCCGTGGCATTTCTCGAACGGCTCACCGCCGACCTGCCGCCTGGGTTCAGCCATGACTGGCAATCGGAATCGCGCCAATACGTGCAGGAAGGTTTTGCCTTGATGTGGGCATTTCTTGCCGCGCTTGTTGTGATCTACCTGGTGTTGGCGGCGCAGTATGAAAGCCTGGTCGACCCGCTGATCATTCTGGTGACCGTGCCGCTGTCGATCTGCGGTGCGCTGCTGCCGCTGGCCCTTGGCTGGGCCACGTTGAACATTTACACGCAGATTGGCCTGGTGACGCTGATCGGCCTGATCAGCAAACACGGCATCCTGATGGTGGAGTTTGCCAACGAGATTCAGGTGCGCGACAACCTCGACCGTGCTGCTGCCATCGTTCGTGCCGCGCAGATACGTTTGCGGCCGGTGCTGATGACCACGGCGGCGATGACCTTCGGCGTGCTGCCGCTACTGTTTGCCAGCGGCGCCGGGGCCAACAGCCGCTTTGGGCTGGGGGCGGTGATTGTGTGCGGGATGCTGGTGGGGACGTTGTTTACCCTGTTCGTGTTGCCGACGATCTATGCCTGGCTGGCGCGGGATCACAGGGTGGTGACGGTGCGCACCCGGCAGTTGCAGGAGGTGGAGCGGGTGTTGGGGATGTGAAGCGCAGAAGCAGGGCTATGCATTGTGGTCGTCGGTCAGGGCCATTAGGGCTGCTTCGCAGCCCATCGCCGGCAAGCCAGCTCCCACAGAAACGGCGCAGCGTTCAAGCCTGACGTAGTCCCTGTGGGAGCTGGCTTGCCGGCGATGGGCCGCGCAGCGGCCCCGAGTGCGCGATCAGGATGCAGAACGATCCCGGCGCATCTGGGTCACCAGGGTAAAGCGGTCATCCGGGTGCACGGTTTCAGACACCGCCATCAAATCACCATTCTCCTCGCGGTAATGGCGGATGATCTTCAACCCCGGTGAACCCGCCTCGGCCTTCAGTGCCCGGGCCATTTCCGGGGTCAGCAGCACTGCCCGCACCTGCTGATCGACCACCGCGATCGCCCGGCCATAGTGCTGCTCGATCAAGCCTGCGATCAGTTGGTCGGGGTGCTCGCGGGCCCGTTCGATCACCTCGGCATAGTCGCGCTGCGCGTATACATCGGTCCAGCACAGGGGCGCCGCATTGTGCGCGCGATCAACGCGAATGCTCGACACGCAGAAGTAATGCTCCCCCGGTACCAACCCCAACCGCGCCGCCTCGCTCAGGTCGGCGACAAAGTGGCGCACGTCCTGAATTTCCCGCTGCTGGGTTTCGGCCAGGTGGGCCAGGTCGGCCACGCTGGCCAGCGACTGCGAATAACCGCCGCGCGGGCTGCTGGCCTCGACCCGGGTACCCACTCGCTTGCGCCGCGATACCAGCCCCTGATTGAGCAACTGCTCGATCGCCGCGCGCACCGTATGCCGGCTGACACTGTACAGGTCGCACAGCTCGAACTCGGTCGGCAGCAGGCTGCCCACCGGGTAGCGGCCGCTGGCGATGCCTTCCATCAAGTCCTTTGCCACGGTGGTGTAGCGGGTCGGGTTCATACCTTTGGTCTGTCTCGCAAATTTCATCGGTTGACAGTGTATCAGTGACAGGGCAAGAATTATGTACGGACATAAACAATATGTCCGGTCAAAAAATAACATTTCAGGATCCCTGCCCATGTCCACCACCGTTTTCGATTCCACCCTGTTCCGCGACATGTTCGGCACCGCCGAAATGCGTGCGGTGTTCTCCGACAAATCGCTGATCGAGCGTTACATCGAAGTGGAAGTGGCCTTGGCCAAGGCCGAAGCCCGTTGCGGCGTCATCCCTGCCGAAGCCGCCGTGCAGATTGCCGAGCTGTCGCGCTACGAGGCACTGGACCTGGTGCTGATGCAGCACGAGACTGAAATCGTCGGCTATCCGATCCTGCCGCTGGTCGAGCAACTGTCGAAGCTGTGCGGCGAAGCTGGCCGCTACGTGCACTGGGGCGCGACTACCCAGGACATCATGGACACCGCCGTGGTCCTGCAGGTACGTGCCGCGCTGGCCATCGTCGAGCGCGATGTCCAGGCCGTGCGTGGCCTGCTGGCCGAGTTGGCACTGCGCTACCGCGACACACCGATGGCCGGCCGCACCCACCTGCAGCATGCGCTGCCGATCACCTTCGGCTACAAGTGCGCGGTATGGTTGAGCATGTTCGACCGCCATGCCGAACGCCTGGTCGAGCTGCGCCCGCGGGTGGAAGTGGGGCAGTTTGCCGGTGCCGCCGGTACATTGGCTTCGCTCGGCGACAAGGGCCTGGAAGTGCAGGCGGCGCTGATGGCCGAACTGGGCCTGGGTGTACCGCAGGCCACTTGGCACGTAGCCCGCGACGGCCTGGCCGAAACCCTGAACTTCCTTGGCCTGGTCAGCGCCTCGCTAGGCAAGGTGGCGCTGGACATCATGATGATGATGACCAGCGAACTGGGCGAAGCCTACGAGCCGTTCGTCAAGGGCCGTGGCGCCAGCAGTACCATGCCGCAGAAGCGCAACCCGATTTCCTGCGAGCTGATGTATGCCGCCGCCAAGGGCGTGCGCCAGCAGGCCGGGCTGATGCTTGATGCGATGATCCAGGACTTCGAGCGCTCCACCGGCCCGTGGCAGGCCGAATGGATTGCCATCCCTGAAGCCTTCGCCCTGACCGGTGCCTCGCTGGCGCAGGCGCGCTTCATGCTGGCCGGCCTGGACGTGCGTACCGAGCGCATGCGCAAGAACCTCGACATGACCCAGGGCCTGATCGTGGCTGAAGCGGTGATGATGGGCCTGGCCCCGGCGCTCGGCCGCCAGGTGGCGCACGACGTGGTCTACGCCGCCTGCCGCATGGCCAACGACCAGGGCATCAGCCTGCTGGAGGCGTTGAAGGCTCAGGGCGAGGCTACTGCGCATGTCGACCTAGCCACCTTGGAGCAACTGTGCGACCCGACCAATTATCTGGGCCTGGCGCCGCAGATGGTCGACCAGGCGCTGGCCCGCCCAGGCGCCGTCGCCCGCTGATCTGTAAGGGGCCCGGTCATGATCGAGCCCCGTCCTGTGCTTTTTTACAAGAACAATGAGAATACAGCCATGTCTTCCACTGCTAAAAAGCCGCTGTACAAGGACCTGACCTTCCAGGTCATTGCCGCGATGCTGCTCGGTATCGCCTTCGGTTTCCTTGCCCCCGAGCTTGCTGCCAAGTTCAAGATCCTCGGGGATATCTTTCTCAAGCTGATCAAGACCGCAGTCGCGCCGCTGGTGTTCTTCACCGTGGTTCACGGCATTGCCTCGGCGGGTGACATCAAACGCGTCGGCAAAGTCGGCTGGCGCGCACTGGTGTACTTCGAGCTGTTGTCCACCTTCGCCCTGGCGCTGGGCCTGCTGTGGGGCAACCTGATCAGCATCGGCTCGGGCATGCATGGCGCCCACGCCAGCAGTGCCGCCTCGGCTGCCGCCAGCGCAGCAGTCGCCAAAGGCCACGCGCCGGCTTCGACCATGGACTTCATCTACAACATCTTCCCGGACAACTTCGTCGGTGCCTTTGCCGGTGGCCAGTTGTTGCAGGTGCTGGTGATCGCGGTGCTGTTCGGCTTTGCCCTGCTGGCCTTGAAGCACGAGCGCCGGGCGGTGGTCGAAGATGGCCTGAACCGGGTGTCGGAATGCTTCTTCGAGTTCATCAACCTGATCATGAAGTTCGCCCCGCTGGGCGCATTCGGTTCGGTGGCCTACGCGGTGGGCAGCAATGGCTCGGCAGTGCTTATGTCGCTGGCCAACCTGGTGCTGATGTTCTACCTGGCGATCGCCTTCTTCCTGTTCGTGGTGCTGGGCGCCGTGTGCCGGTTGTCGGGGTTCAGCCTGTGGCGCTTTTTGAAGTACATCAAGGACGAGATCTTCATCGTGCTGGGGACCGCGTCGTCGGAAAGTGCACTGCCACGGCTGCTGCAAAAGCTTGAGCGCTTTGGCTGCTCCAAGCAGAGCGTCGGCCTGGTGCTGCCGACCGGCTATGCCTTCAACCTCGATGGCACCTCGATCTACATGTCGATGTGCGTGCTGTTCATTGCCAATGCCTACGGCGTGCCGCTGGGCTGGGAGCAGCAGCTGGGCATTCTGGCGATCATGCTGGTGACCTCCAAAGGCGCGGCGGCGGTGTCGGGTGGCAGCTTTGTGGTGTTCGCCGCCACGGTAACGGCCATTGGCGTGCTGCCGGTTGAAGGGCTGGCGCTGCTGTTTGGCGTGTACCGCTTCATGTCCATGGCCATGGCTACCTGCAACACCATCGGCAACAGCGTGGCGACGGTGGTGGTGGCCAAGTGGGCGGGGGAGTTTACCGAGCAGACAGCGCGTGAAGAGTATTCGCGGGTGCTGGGCAGGGCGCCTGGGGCGGTACTCTAAACACTGAACAGCGGGCATGACGCTAAGCAATTGGGGCCGCTTTGCGGCCCATCGCCGGCAAGCCAGCTCCCACAGGGACCGCGCAAACCTTGAGGTCTACACCGTACCTGTGGGAGCCCGGCTTGCCGGCGATGGGCTGCGAAGCAGCCCCAATGGCTGCCACTGTGATTTAACTGACTGGCCGTGTAAGACGGTAGTTTCGGTATCAAGTCTGCTGCCGGGTCCGAAGCAGCAATGCTGCGACTGCACACCCCACCAACGCCAGGCATGCCAGGTAGAACGCATCACTGTAGGCCATCAGGTACGCCTCTCGGCGAATGGTCCCCGCCAACCCCTCCAGCATCTGCTGCTGGTGCGGCAACCAGCTTTGCACTGTCTGGTTAAGCCGTTCCTGCACACCAGGTTCAAACACCGTCACCTGCTCGTGAATGCGCTCGCTATGAAAGCGCTCACGGGTCGCCACCAGTTGTGTCAGCCCGGCTGTACCGATCGCGCCGCCAAGATTGCGTAGCATCGAGAACACCGCCGAAGCGGACCCCGCCTCGCGCTTGTCCAGCCCGGCCACCGCCAGCACCGACAACGCCACCATGATGAATGGCTGGCCGATACCGCGCACCACCGTCGACGGGATGATCACGTTGTCGGCACTGTCGGCGCTCAGGCTTGCCCCCAGCCAGCAGCCCAGGGCCATGATCAAAAAGCCGCTGGCGACCATGAACTTGGCGCTGGTCCAGCCCATCAGCCGGGGCATCAACGGCGCCAGCAGCAGTTGCACCACGCCATAGGCGATCAGCGCCACGCCCACGTCGTGCGCGCTGAAACCCTGCAATTGCGACAGGTAGTTGGGCACCAGGAACACCAGGCCGAAGGTGGCGCCGCCAAAGACGAACATGGCCACACTGGCGACGCCGAAGTTGTAGCGCCCAAGCAAACGCAGGTTGATGAATGCGCGCTGGCCGAACAGCTGAGTCACCACAAAAACCACCAGGGCGATGCCGGCGGCCACGCTCATGGTGACGATGAACGGCGAGCCGAACCAGTCCAGCCGGCCACCTTCTTCAAGCACGATCTGCAGGCCACCCAGGCCGACGACCATGGCCGCGATACCCAGCCAGTCGCCCTTGCGCAACAGCTCAAGCTTCATCGGCCTGGCCTCGATCGACCAGCCGATGGCAAGCAGCAGTGCGATACCGGGGAACAACTGCAAGTAGAAGATCCAGCGCCATGAATAAGCATCGGTCAGCCAGCCGCCAATCGACGGCCCGGCTGCCTGTGCCACGCTATTGGCCAGGCTGAACAGTGCCATGCCCATGGCCATCTTGCTGGCCGGCAGTTCGGTGATGATCAGCTGGAACGACAGCGGGATCAGCACCGCGCCAGCGGCGCCCTGAACCACCCGAAGGGTAATCATCGCCTCCAGGTTGGGTGCCCACGAACAGGCCACCGAGGCCAGCAGAAAGATCAGCGAGCCGGTCCACATCACCCGGCGCAGCGAGAACACTTCAACCAGCCAGGCGGTCAGCGGAATCATCACGATTTCTGCCACCAGGTAAGCGGTGGAGATCCACGAGCCTTCTTCAAAGCTGGCGCCCAGCGAACCACGGATTTCCGGCAGCGCAGCGCTGGTGACATGCACGTTCATGCCGGCCATGAAGCAGCCGAGCAGGCCGCCGAGCACGGCAACCCAGGCACGCAGCGAGACCGGTTGTTCAGTGGTCATCGGCAACCTCGGCAGGGGGTGGTTATCACCGACATGCCGGGCAGCACGTGCGGGCCATCCAGCGGTCTGTCGAGCAGGATGCGCACCGGGAAGCGCTGGACGATCTTGGTGAAATTGCCGGTGGCGTTGTCCGACGGCAGCAATGCGAAGACATTGCCGGAGGCCGGCGAAAAACTGGCCACACGGCCATGCAGTGACTGGCCGGCGAAGCTGTCGACGCGGATTTCCACCGGCTGTCCAGGGCGCATGTGGGCCAGTTGGGTTTCCTTGTAGTTGGCCACCACGTAGGCCTGCTGCACAGGCACCACAGCCAGCAGCGGCTGGCCCGGTACTACATATTGGCCAGCGCGTACGCGGCGTTGGCCGATTACACCAGTGATGGGGGCACGGATCACGGTGTCCTGCTCATCCTGCTCGGCCAGTTGTTGGAGAGCCTGTGTCTGGGTCAAGGCGGCCGCACGTTGTTGCAGTTCGGCGTCGGTCTGGGCTGACAGGGCCTTGGCCAAGACCAGCCGTGCGTGTTGTTCGCGTAACGCGGCATGGGCGCCCTGCAGCGTGGCTTGCGCCTGGGCGGCCTGGGCGTTGGCGGTTTCCAGGCGTTGGGCGGTGGCTGCGTCATCGCGTACCAGGCCACGGTAACGCAGCACATCCAGTGCGCTGCGGCGCTGTTCGGCGGTGGCGCTGTGCACGGCCGCCTCCGCCTGCTGGATGGCATGCTGTTGCTGGTTGATCTGTGCGGATGCCACCTGCTGGCTGGCCCGGGCGGCGGCCAGTGCTGCCTGCGCCTCGGCCACACCGGCCTGGGCCTGGTCGAGGCGGGCGTGGTAGTCGCGGCTTTGCAGGCGTACCAGCACATCGCCGGCCTTCACCGGCTGGTCGTCCGCCACTTCGACCTTGGCCACATAGCCGGCCACACGGGGGCTCAGGGCCACCCAGTCGGCGCGGATGTAGGCATCGTCGGTGGTTTCCAGGTAGCGGCCGGTGGTGAGCCAGTAGCTGCCGAAGACGAGCAGGGTGATGGCTGCCAGGCTGCCGCCAGCGATGTAGGCAAGGCGGCGACGGAATCTGGCTGTGGCTTGCTGTGCAGTCTCGGCTGGTGCGGTTTGTTCTACGGCGACATTCATGTTCGGTTTCCATTCTCGATGTCAGGGGCTGCTTTGCAGCCCTTCGCGGGCACGCCCGCTCCCACAGGAACCGTGCAGCGGTTGCAGATAACGCGTTCCCTGTGGGAGCGGGCGTGCCCGCGAAGGGCCGCACAGCGGCCCCATTTGAATTGGCGTCTGCTACCAACGCCCACCCAGCGCGCGGAACAGGTTGACCTGCGCTTGCGCCAGCCGCCCTCGGGCCTCTACCTGGCTGGCCCTCAGGCGAATCAGTTCGCGCTCGCTGTCGAGCAGGGCCAACCCGTCCACAGTCCCGGCGCGGTAATTACCCTTGGCCAGGGCAAAACCACGCTCGCTGTGCCCCAGCGCCGCATCCAGTGCCTGCAGGCGCTGCCGCTCACCGTCGTAACGCGCCAGCGCCTGGCGCACGTCCTTCAGCGCGTTCAGCGCCACGCCGTGGTAGTGGGCCACCTGCGCCTGTTGCAAGGCCTCGGCCTTGCCAACCCGGGCGCGGTTGGCCTTGATGTTGGGGAACTCCCAGCGAATCAGCGGGCCAATGCCGAACATCACCGCACGACTGTCGCCAAGGTTGCCAAGGTGATGTTCCGACGACGTCAGCGAGGCGCCGAAGCTAACCTTTGGATACAGGTCCGCCCGGGCAATATCGGTCTCCAGGCTGGCAACCTGCAGTTCCCGCTCGGCCTGGCGTACATCCGGCCGGCGCTCCAGCAACTGCCAGCCATCGCCAACCGGCAGAGGCACCGACAAGCTGGGGATGGCTGCACAGGTGCTTGCCTCGGCCACGGACGGCTGGCCGCTCAGCATGCTCAGCTCGTAAAGTGCCATCTGTTGCCGGGCGGCTAGCACCGGCAGTCGCGCCCGTACCTGTTCGCGCAACCCCAGCAGGCGCTCACCGTCGAGGGCAGTGGCCACGCCGGCCTGATGCTGGCGTTCGCTGAGCTGCACGCTGCGGTCGAGGGTTTGCAGCGACTGCTGTGCCTGGTCAAATCGTGCGGCATAGATGCATTGGTCGAGGTAGGCGCGGCTGGTCTGGGTAACCACGTGCAGGCGCACCAGGTCCCGTGCCGCAGCACTGGCGTCGGCTTGTGCCCGGGCACGCTCGATGGCAGCGCGCACCTGGCCCCACACGTCTACCTGATAGGCCAGCTCGATGCCCGGGCTGAATTGCCATTGCGACGGCGCGTGGGTGTCGGTTGCCTCGGCCAGGGTCTGGTCATCGGCGCTCTTGCCGTAGGTCGCAGCAACGTCCACTGACGTCGATGGCCAGCGGCGTGCGTCGAATTCGCCGATACCGGCCAGCATCGCCTGCACATTGGCCTCGGCCTGTGCCAGGTCCTGGTTGTGCGCCAAGGCTTGTTGTACCCAGCGGTTGAGTTGCGGGTCCTGGAACAGTGCCCACCATTGCTCGGGCAGAGCTTGCCGGCTGACGCCAGCCGGCACGCTCGCCAGCGGGTTTGTCTGCAGCGGTGCGGGTGGCTCGGCAGGCGCCGGTTGCCGGGCACACGCCGCCAGCACGGCGAGCATGCCAAGCGCGGCGCCAAGCCGGGCAGGGAAGGGGGTGGAGTACTTTAAAGGCATCACACATGTCGCTCAAAGGTGGTGATGCGAGGTTAACGAGGGTGGGGATAACGGCGCTGTCGCAAGCGGGACAACCCTGCGCGCAACCGGGACAACCTGCGGCTCAGTCGCCGCGTACCGCGCTGTTTTGCCAGTCGCTTGGCGCGTGGCCGAGGATGCGCTTGAACATGGCGGTAAACGCGCTGGCGCTCTGGTAGCCGTGCCCCAGCGCCACGTTGAGGATTGGCTGGCCATCTGCCAGGCATTGCTGGCTGAGCATCACCCGGGCCCGGGCGCGCCACTCGCCATACGACATGCCCACCTCGCGCTGGAACAGCCGAGCTACGCTGCGTGCACTCATGTTCAGCTGTGCGCCGCATTGCTCCAGGGTCAGGTCCTGGGCCGGGTCCTGCAGGAAACGCTCGCACCAGGCGCGCAGGCGCGGGTGTTGTGGCGTGGGCACGAAGGCATCGATGCGCCTGGCCGCGGCCAACTCGCCCAGGATCAGCGCCCGTGCATGCTCGCCGTCACGCAGGTCGAGCATGCGCGACGCAGCCAGGATCAGCTCACGCAGCAAGCCGGACACCACGATCACCTGGCAACGATCAATATGCGCATCGAGCAGCAGGGTACGCATGCACACCACGCCCTGCATGCGGATGGCATGGCTGACCCCGCCCGGCACCCATAACGCATGCCCGCCGGGAATCACCCAGTTGCCACCCTCGCTACTGACCCGCATTACGCCGCTGGCGGCGTAGATCAGCTGGTCTTCGGCGTGGCAGTGGCTGGCGACTTCATCGCCGTGGTCGTAATCCATTCCCAGTGCTTGCATGCAGACATCCTCGATATTGGATTCGATTATACGGCGGTGAATCTGTATCGAGTTTGCGAAGGGTGGCCCGGGAATGGATTGCCATGAAGAAAAATGGCTGTTTTCTGGATGAATAAGGCGAATTATTGCATTGTCAAACGCGGTAGCGACTGACAGCGGTCTTTTCGGATCAGATCCAGAGATCATTCACCGCCGTGCGCTCACCCCCTTCATGCCCGGTGTTCAGGATGCCCCGTGGCTCAATCATCATCAGTTTCGCTTGGCCTTGAGCGGCGGTGCGGTGTTCGACCCCGCGTGGTACGACATAGAGTTCCCCTGGGTGAATGTGCACGCAGCCCTCCGGCAGGTCGATGCGCAACGTGCCCTCCAGCACGAGAAATGCTTCGTCGGTTTCCGGGTGCGCGTGCCAGATGAACTCGCCTTCGATACGCACCACCTTGAACTGGTAATCGTTCATTTCGGCAACGACCCTGGGGCTCCATTGTTGTTCGATCAGCGACGCTTTGTGCAGCAGGTTCACAGGCTGGGATGGGGGACGGGCTTCAGGCATGACAAATCCTCGGTTAGTGGAGTGGTCAGCCTAGCGATCAGGAGTAGCGGGATTCTTGTACGATCCTGCAAGTCAGCGGGTGAGGCGCAGGCGTTCCAGCCAGCGCAAGGGCGGTACGCCGTAGCAGCGGGTGAAGTGGCGGGTCATGTGGCTTTGGTCATGAAAGCCGGCTGCGAGGGCGGCATCGACCAGGCTGAAGCCGTCGAGGATCATGCGGCGAAAACCGTCCAGGCGGCGCAGGGTGACGAAGCGATAGGGGCTGGTGCCGTACAGCGTGCGAAAGTCGCGCGACAAACTCCAGCGCTCGCGGCCACTGGCCTGTTCGAGCATGTCCAGGGTAATACCCAGGTGCAGGTGCTCCATGATGAAAATGCGGGCACGTTCGGCGGCCTGGTAGTCCAGGCGCTTGCGACCGCGCGGCTTGCCGCCGACTGCCAGCATGGCCATTGCCAGGTCGTACAGGGCGTCCTGTTCCTCTAGTGGCTCCAGTGCGTGGTCCACGGCCTGCACCAACGCTTCGCTGGCCTGGTACAGGCGTGGGTCGCTGGACAGCCCGCCAGCGATGAAGGGCAGCGGTTGGCCCCCCAGCACGTTCTGGATCAGTGCCGGGTCGATGTAGGCCATGCGATAGCGAAAGCCTGCGTCGGTACCGGCCATGCCGTCATGCAGTTCGTCAGGGTGCAGCACCAGCGTGTTTCCCGGTATGCCGTGGCGCAGTGAACCCTTGTAGTGAAAGCTCTGCACACCGGCCAAGGTGCGGCCGATCGAATAGGTGTCATGGCGATGCGGGTCGTAGCCGTGGCTACCGAACCAGGCCTCGATACGTTCGATGCCAACCGGCTGAGCACTGCGGATCACCCAGTCGGAAGGTGGTAGCGGTTTGGCTTTGCGGTGCATCGCGGTGTGCGCCTCGCGGTCCTGCCCTGGCGGGCAGGCTCATGTGCAGCTAGGGGACCAGTGAGTGGCCATCGTACGAGTGTCGGCATCATGAATGCAGGGTGTCACTGGCCAGCCCGACGGTGGTAAGCCGCCAGATAGGTGTCCCGCGACGGCTTCAGGTGATCGCTGCACACCTGTGCCAGTCTTTCCACATTGCCCTGCTGCAAGGCTTCGATGAGCTGCCAGTGTTCTCGGCGCGCCCGCTCCAATTGCTCTGCCACCACCAGCGACGATGAGCGAACCGAATGCGCACGTTGCGCATGATCCTGTATTGCCGCCAGCAGCACCGGGTTGTCGGAAAGGCCGAACAGCAACTCATGAAAACGCATGTTGGCGCGAAAGGCTCCACGCAGGTTGCCTGACTGGACCATGGCATCGTGCGTGTGTTGGGTGGCAATCAGGACTTCCAGGGCGCTACTGGCCACCGGGAATTTGATCAGACGTACGCACTGGCACTCCAGCAGCTCACGCACGGCGTACAGGTCTTCGACCTCCTTGGCGGTATAGGCCTTCACCAGTGCGCCGACGTTGCGCTTGCGCTCCACCAGCCCCATGCGCTCCAACTCGACCAATACCTGGCGCACCACATGCCGCTTGAGGCCGAAACGTTCGAGCAGGTCATCCTCGACCAAGCGCTCACGCGGGTGCAGAAAGCCCAGGACGATCTCTTCTTCAAGAATGCGCACGGCCTCTTCCAGGCCGATGGCGGGGGTGACGGGGTCAAGCAGCTGCATGGGTCGATGCCTTGGCGTTGCGGGCTGATCAAAGCCTGAGACTGCCACAAATTGCGCTGATTCGCAGCAGTGGCTGGCGCGAGTGGGGCGATGAAGCGTGCTTGCGCAACCATCGTGATCGTGTTTTCATTCGCTCAGACGGATTATCAATAATCATGTCGATGATAAATCCAATAATGTACTGGTAGGTGAGCCATGCCTGATAAATCCCCTGTCATCAAGCCGACCGGCATCCGTAAAGGGTTAACCAATTACGGAGATACCGGCTTTGCACTCTTCCTGCGCAAGGCCTTCATCAAAGGCGCCGGCTACAGCGACGATGCTCTTGACCGCACCATCATCGGTATCGCCAATACCGGCAGCGGCTACAACCCTTGCCACGGCAACGCGCCGCAACTGATTGAGGCGGTCAAGCGTGGGGTGATGATGGAAGGAGGGCTGGCCATAGACTTCCCGACCATTTCCATCGCTGAAAGCTTTTCGCAGCCCACCAGCATGTATCTGCGCAACCTGATGGCCATGGACACCGAAGAAATGATCAGGGCCCAGCCAATGGATGCTGTGGTGCTGATCGGTGGTTGCGACAAGACCGTGCCAGCGCAGCTGATGGGCGCGGCCTCGGCCAATGTGCCGATGATCCAGCTTGTTACCGGCTCCATGCTCACCGGCGGGCACCGCGGCGAACGGGTCGGCGCGTGTACCGATTGCCGGCGTTTCTGGGGCCGCTTCCGTGGCGAGGAAATCGACGAGCAGGAAATCAACGAAGTGAACAACAAGCTGGTGGCCAGCATCGGCACCTGCTCGGTGATGGGCACCGCCAGCACCATGGCCTGCATTGGCGAAGCGCTGGGTATCGTGCTGCCCGGCGGAGCCACACCACCGGCAGTCACCAGTGACCGTATCCGCATCGCCGAGGAAAGCGGGCGGCGGGCGGTGATCATGGCGCGCAATGGCCTGACGCCAGACAAGATACTGACCGAGAAGGCGTTCGAGAACGCCCTGCGGGTTTTGCTGGCAATCGGCGGCTCGACCAACGGCATTATCCACCTCACCGCCATTGCCGGGCGCATGGGTTATGAAATCGACCTGGAAGCATTCGACCGCATGAGCCGCGAAACCCCGGTGCTGGTCGACCTCAAACCATCGGGCCAGCACTATATGGAAGACCTTCACCGCGCCGGTGGCCTGCAAACGGTGTTGCGTGAGCTGAAGCCGCAGCTGCACTTGGACACCCTGACCGTCAGTGGTCGCACGCTGGGTGAGGAACTTGAAGATTTCCCGGAATACAAGCAGGACGTGGTCCGCAGTTTCGCCAACCCGATCTACCCGGCAGGCGGTATCGCCTTCCTCAAGGGCAACCTGGCACCGAACGGTGCGATCATCAAACAGTCGGCGGCAAACCCACAGTTGATGGAGCATGAAGGTCGCGCCGTGGTCTTCGAGAACTCCGAAGACATGGCCCAACGGATTGACGACCCTGAGCTGGACGTGAATGCCGATGACGTGTTGGTGCTGAAGAACATCGGCCCAATCGGTGCCCCAGGCATGCCCGAGGCGGGTTACCTGCCCATCCCGAAGAAACTGGCCAAGGCGGGCGTCAAGGACATGGTGCGTATCTCCGACGGCCGCATGAGCGGTACTGCTGCGGGCACTATCGTGCTGCATGTCACACCCGAAGCAGCCCTTGGCGGGCCGCTGGCGCTGGTACGCAGCGGTGATCGCATTCGCCTCAGTGTGCAACACCGTAGCATCGAGTTGCTGGTCAGCGAGGCGCAGCTGCAGTCACGCCGGAATGACCTGCAGTTGCCCAAACCGGTGGATGCAGAGCGCGGCTACCGCAAGCTGTTCTACGAGCAGATCACCCAGGCGGACAAGGGCTGCGATTTCGAGTTCCTGCGGCCACCGCACATGATCGCCCGCGTGCCGGTGAAGTAAGCCCCCCGATTCGCCCCGCTGGCAGCCGGGCACGGCCGCCAGCCTGACAATAACAAGAGGTCCCCGCCATGAATGCGCGTCCCACCCGTGTTCGTTATGTCATCCTGCTGTTGCTGTTCCTGGTCACCACCATCAACTATGCCGACCGGGCGATTCTGTCTATCGTCGGCTCGTCGATGCAGAAAGAACTGGGCATCACCCCGGTGCAAATGGGCCTGCTGTTCTCGGCCTTTGCCTGGGCCTATGTGCTTGGTCAGATCCCAGGTGGCTGGTTGCTTGATCGCTTCGGCACCAAGCGTGTGTATGCCTGGAGTATCTTTCTCTGGTCCACCTTCACCATCCTGCAAGCCACTGTTGGCTGGTACAGCATCCCGGTCGCGATAGTGGTGATGTTCGTGCTGCGCTTCATGGTCGGGCTTGCCGAGTCGCCATCGTTTCCTGGTAACAGCCGTATGGCAGCCGCCTGGTTCCCTTCAGCGGAACGCGGTACCGCCGCCGGTATCTTCACCTCGGCGCAGTATTTCGCCACAGTCCTGTTCGCCCCGTTCATGGGCTGGATCGTCTACCAGTTCGGCTGGCACTACGTGTTCGTGGTGATGGGTGGGCTGGGCGTGCTAGTGACCGGTGTGTGGCTGAAAACGGTGTATGCGCCCAAGCAGCACCCGCGCATCAACGAGGCTGAACTGCGCCATATTGCTGAAGGTGGTGGTCTGATCGACATGGATCAGGCCGGCAGCAAGCAGGATACGCCGAAGCCGACCTGGGCCAGTTTCCGGCAACTGCTCACCAACCGCATGATGATGGGGGTGTTCATTGGCCAGTACTGCATCAACACGCTGTCCTACTTCTTCCTGACCTGGTTCCCTGTGTATCTGGTGCAGGAGCGCGGCATGTCGATCCTCAAGGCCGGCTTCATTGCGTCGATCCCGGCCGTGTGCGGGTTCCTCGGAGGTGTGCTGGGAGGCATCATTTCCGATGCGCTGATCCGTAAGGGGCACTCGATTACCTTTGCCCGCAAGGCGCCGCTGGTGCTGGGCATGCTGATGTCGACTTGCATGGTGGCGTGCAACTACGTCGATGCCGAATGGATGATCGTCGCGATCATGGCATTGGCTTACTTCGGCAAGGGCTTTGGTGCGATCGGCTGGGCGGTTGTGGCTGACACGGCACCCAAGCCCATCGCCGGGCTGTGCGGGGGGGTGTTCAACGCCTTCGGCAATACGGCCGGCATCACCACGCCGATCATCATTGGGCTGATCCTGCAGGCCACCGGTTCGTTCGAAACCGCATTGGTGTTCGTGGCTGCGAATGCGTTGGTTGCGATGTTCTGCTACCTGGTGATCGTCGGCAAGATTCAACGCATGGACCTCAAGCAGGATGAGGCGCGGGTGCCGTTGTCCAGCAGCATGTCCTGACCCATACGCAGGGCTGTGAATGCGCTCAGGCTTGCAGGCTTTGACTGGGCCGGGATTCTTGTCGATGCTGGAATTGAATCCGCACAACAAGAACCCGGCCCGGGAGTGCCCATGAACCGCAACGAACTGCGCAAAGCCGATATCAACCTGATGGTGGTGTTTGAAGCCCTGATGCAGGAGCGCAACCTCACCCGTGCCGCAGAAAAACTGTTCGTCGCCCAACCCACGGTCAGCGCCGCGCTGGCCAGGTTACGGGCAATGTTCAACGACCCGTTGCTGATCCGTGTGGGTAACCGCATGGAGCCCTCGGCCCGCGCCGAGGAGGTCATCAAGTACCTCACTCCGGCACTGGACGCGATGTCCACTGCCCTCAGCCTGACCCACGATTTCGACCCGCTGACCAGCAAGATGACTTTCCGCATCGGCCTTTCCGATGATGTCGAGTCGGGGCTGTTGCCACCGCTGCTACGGGCGCTGCGAGTGGAGGCGCCGAATGTAGTGGTGGTCGTGCAGCATGTCGATTATTGGCGCATTCCAGACTTGCTGGCCGCAGGCGATGTAACGGTCGGCATCAGCCAGACCAAGGGGCTACCGGCCAACGCCAAGCGCAAGGTGTTGCGCACGATGCAGGGCAGGGTAGTGCGGGCCGACAAGTCAGCCACGCCGCTGACCCTGGATGAGTTCTGCGCCCGCCCGCATGTGCAGGTTTCACCCACCGCCAATACCCAAGGTGTGGTCGATGACTGGCTGAAAGAGATTGGCCGCGAACGCAAGGTGGTGTTGTCGGTGCCACAGTTCAGTTCGTTGCCGGCGATTCTGGCCGGCACCGACCTGCTAGCCTGCTGCCCGGACTATGCCGCACACGGCATGGAGCGCTGGGGCAACCTGCAGGCCGAGCCACTGCCGTTCGACACGGCCGCGCTTGAGTTGGCCATGGTCTGGTTGAGCACCACCGATAGCGACCCCGCCGAGCGCTGGTTGCGCAGCCGCCTTGAGCAATACATGAGTGGCGAGCGTGAAGTGGCGATCGGGCTCTAGCCGCGATCGCTTCTGCTGCGCATCGCGAGGTGTGCTTACTGCTTTCCCGGATCTGCGAGGCGCAATAACGCCAGAAATGTAGTTGAGAACCGTTAGCAACAAGTGCTACCGTGCCGCCAATTCCCCCGCCGCTGTGCAGGATGCTTGGCGAATGCCGCAAGACCGCGACCCGTTGACATCGACGTTCCTGGAGAACCGCGAAGCGCTGAAAGCCTATCTGGTGCGGCACTTCGGCAATGTCACCGTGGCTGAGGACCTGACCCAGGAAACCTGGTTGCGGGTGGCCAGCCGCAAGGTGGGCGAGCGCATCGGCAACCCACGTGCGTACATCTTCCGCATTGCACGTAACCTGGGCATGGACATACGCCGCCGCGAAGCCTTGGGTATTGAGGTGCAGGCCGACCCGGTAGTGGTCGAGATGATCCCCGATGGCAAACTAGACCCGGCCCGCAGAACCGAACTGAGCCGTGAGCTGCAACGGGTCATGCAGGTGATCGATGAACTGCCACCCCGCTGCCGCGAAGTGTTCATCCTGTGCCGTATCGATGGCCTGGACCACCAGCAGGTCGCCGAGCGCCTGGGCATTTCCAAGAGCACGGTGGTCTCGCAAATGGTCAAGGCCATGCAGCGCATCGAGAAGGCAATGTCATGAAAGGCTGGTTACACTGCGCACGTTTCCACTGCCCCCTGCCCGCGCTGTCATGATGAACGACCACGATTCGCATACCCCCCTGGACCAAGCGCTTGAATGGTGCGTGCGCCTGCAGGACGCGGGTGTGACACAGGCCGAGCAGGCAGTCTTTGCGCGCTGGCTTGAGGCCGACCCAAGCCACCCGGCAGCCTGGCAGCGGGCCCAGCAGGTGTGGCGTGTTTCCGGGGTGGCGGGCCACGCCCATGTGGCTGCCAGCCCGGCACCGCGTCAGCGCAGGCCCCGGCGTTTTTCGCTTGGCTTGGCCAGTGCTGCGGCAGTGTTGGTGGCAGTTTCGGTGCTTGCCCTTTCGCCAGCCCGCTGGGCAGATTACCGCACCGAGGTCGCGCAAGTGCGCAGCTGGACGCTGGAAGACGGCTCGACCGTGCAGCTGGCGCCGCAATCTGCACTGGATGTGCGTTATGGCGCGGGTGAGCGGCGCCTTGTTCTGCACAAGGGCGAGGCCTGGTTCAAGGTGGCGCCCAACCCTTCACGCCCCTTCGTCGTTGAGGCCGCAGGGGGTGATGTGCGCGCATTGGGCACTGCGTTCGACGTACAGGTACTAGACGATGGTGCGAACGTGACGGTGACCGAACACAGCGTAAGGGTGAGCCGCGCGGGCCAGCAGGCCGAAGCGGGGGAGGGCCAGGCCGTGCACTACGGCGCTGGCGGTATCGGCGCGTTACGCAGCGTCGATCTGCGCCAGCAACTGGCCTGGCGCGAACAACGGCTGGTGTTTCGCGATGAGTCATTGGCGCAGGTGCTGCAGCGCCTGCAACCGTATGCCCGTTCTCACCTGCTGCTGACAGACAGCAACATTGCCCAGCTGCGGGTAACGGCGGCGGTGCAGGCTAGCGAGGCCGATGCCGCGCTACAGAGCCTGCAGGTCATCCTGCCGATTCGCGTGACGACCGTGGGACCATGGTTGACGCTGGTACGCCCTGAATAGCACTGATCGAAAAAAATTCAAAACCCGCGTCGTTGTGTTTTGCCGGTGGTCCGTCTTAAGTCTTGATCGCAAACAAGAATGAGTTGCGAGTACTGCCATCAGGACGGACTGGAAATTCGAATGCCCACCCCTTGCCCAACCCTCAAACCCCTGTTGCTCGCCAGTGCCATGAGCTGCGTCTGTTCGTTTTTGCTCCTGCCGCACGCCCAGGCAGCCAGCACCACACAATCGCAAAGCCGCGCCTACTCGATTGCCGCCCAGCCGCTGGAAGGCGCGATTGCGCAATGGTCGGCCACCAGCGGCATCCAGCTGTTCGCTGACGGTGCGTTGACCCGTGGCAAGACCAGCACCGCCGTGAACGGCGAGTACACCGCCAGTGGCGCGCTGCAGCAGTTGCTGGCAGGTACCGGCCTGAGCTTCGTTCTGGCCGATGGCAACCGCGCCTATCTGCAGCAACGCAACGAAAGCGAAACGGCGGTGCAGTTGGGCGCGACAACCATTCAGGGGCAGGGGTTGGGCATGGTCAGCGAGCAGACCGGGTCTTACACCACCGGTGCCATGCAGACCGCGACCAAGCTGCCGATCTCGCTGCGCGAAACCCCGCAGTCGGTGTCGGTCATCACCCGCCAGCGCATTGAAGACCAGGGCATGACGACCCTCAATGATGTGGTCAGGAACGCGCCGGGGTTGACCTTGACCCAGTGGGGGGCAGAGCGGCCACGGTTCAATTCCCGCGGGTTCGGCATCGAAAACATCATGTTCGATGGCCTGCCCGTCGCGTATGAAGAGGCGTCGTTGTCCACGGGGGCACTGGCCATGTACGACCGTGTCGAGATCGTTCGCGGAGCGGCTGGCCTAATGGAGGGGGCCGGATTGCCCTCAGGCTCGATCAACCTGATCCGCAAGCGGCCGACTGTTCAGCCACAGGTCATGCTTACCGGTAGCCTTGGCAGTTGGGACAATCGCCGTTTGGAAATCGATGCGGGCTCCTCACTCAATACCGACGGCACGCTGCGAGGTCGAACGGTATTGAGCTACCAGAACAAGAACGCTTTCACCGAAGATTCGGGCAATGAACGCACCCTGCTGTACGGCATTGTCGAAGCCGACCTGAATGACGACACCACGGTCAGCCTGGGCCTGTCTTACAGCGATGAAAATAACCCGGGTGCCGACTGGAATGGCCTGGGTACCTACCCTGACGGCAGCTTCCTGCCGGTGTCTCGCTCAGACCGCATGAGCCCATCCTGGTCCTACTGGAACAAGGAAAGCAAAACGGTATTCGCCGATATCGAGCACCGCTTCGACAATGGCTGGAAGGCCAAAGGTGCCGCCACCTACATCACCAGCGAAATGAACATGATGGGTACCTTCCTGGCCAATCCATCGGTAGATGCCAGCGGCAACCCGAGCATGTCGTTGCGTGGCGGCAAATACGATTACGAGCGCGACCAGTCCAGCATCGATGGCTACCTCTCCGGCCCCTTCGAGCTTGGTGGGCGGTCCCACACCCTCGTGGTGGGTGCCAGCCATCGTGAAAGTGACTGGGACGATCGTGGCGGCCCGTTCGTGACGAACGGCAATTATGAGCTGGCGCTGTTCAACCCCATCACCTGGGACCCGGGCTCCGTGTCCAAACCGGTCGGTGTCGACATGAGCCTGTATAACCGTCAGACCGAAGTTGAGCAGAGCGGGGTCTACAGCACGGCGCGGTTCAGCCTTGCCGAGCCGTTGACGCTCATTGTCGGGGGGCGTGTCGACTGGTACGAACAGGAAATCAAGAACGCCTCACACTTCAAGGCAACCCGTGAAGTCACCCCGTATGCCGGCCTGGTGTATGACCTCAATGATACCTACTCGGTGTATGCCAGCTGGACACGGATCTTCCAGCCGCAGAATCTGGAAACCGCGAGCGGCACCCTGCTGGAGCCGATTCAGGGCACCAACTACGAAGTCGGTCTGAAAGGCGAGCATCTTGGTGGTCGTTTGAATACCAGCGTGGCACTGTTCCAGATCGACCTGGAGAACCTGCCCGATCAGTTGCAGGCCAGCCAGTGCCAGGGTGGTACCACCCTCTGTTACGAGTCGGCAGGGGAAATTCGCAGTCGTGGTGTCGAGTTTGAAGTAACGGGGGCATTGACCGAAAACTGGCAGATGTCTGCCAGCTACACCTACAACACCGCCGAGCGCATCAAGGACACCACCTACAGCCCGATTGGTTCGTTCACCAAAGGCAAACGCTACGGCACCAACCTGCCGGCCAACTTGTTCAAGCTGACGACGAGCTACCGGTTGCCGGGTGTGATGGACCAATGGCGAGTGGGGGGCGCGGTCCGCTCTCAGAGCCAGACGTACACCCAGTACGGTGTGCAACAAGGTGGCTACACGTTATATGACATGTTCACTCGCTATGACGTGAACGAAAACCTGCAACTCAACTTCAACCTCAATAACGTGTTCGACAAGCGCTACTACTCGTCGATCAGCTCCACGACAGGCAGCAATTTCTTTGGCGAACCGCGCAACTTCCTGGCGACGGCCCGCTACAAATTCTGATGGGTCAAATCAATGGCGTACGCGTTTTCAAGGCCTCGCACAAGAATGCCAAGGCTCGCTTAAAAACCGGGTGGCACTCGGCGTAGGGCAGGTCATCAAGCGAGGCCCAGAAGAACGTGAACAGGTGGCCATGATCATCCTGTGTCTGGTGGGACCAGTGCTCGGGCAGGGTACCCTCCACCTGGCACAGGTGAAACGACCAGACCTGCCCGAGGTGTTCGGCATCCCAGCAGCCCAGGTCTTGCTTGACCGTGGCCTTGGTGATTCCTGATTCCTCGCTCAATTCACGCAAGGCGGCTGCGTCCGGCGCCTCGCCTTCTTCGATTGTGCCTTTCACCAGTTGCACGCCAGCCAGTGGGTGGCGGAACAACAGTATTTTCGCAGGCAACGTGGATGAAAGGACTACGGGGCAGGCCTTGTTCGGGTGCATGGGCGAATTCCCTGTCGGCTAACAACTGTCTTGTTAGAAATCTAAAAATCTTGCGCGATCCCTGTGGGAGCGGGCATGCCCGCGAACATCGGCGCAGCCGGTGCCAGTCACCGAGTTGGATTCTTCGCGGGCATGCCCGCTCCCACAGAGGCCGCGGCGCGTATTCGAGCGAGTAACCGAAGCCGGTTTTCAGGCCAGCTTACAACAGTGACTGGTGCGAGGCATTCAGGGTTGACTGATGGCATTTTGCTGTTATTTTTGACGCCTTTTTGACGTCAAGGAATGTTGCAAATGGACCACGTAGGATTTGCCCTCACCATTGCGTCGCTGGTCATGGGTGCGCTGTGCGGGCTGTATCGACAATACGTCATCATGCTGGTTACAGCCTTCATCCTCGGCGCGCTGGTGGCACAGGGTGAAGCTGCCCACCATTGGATGAGCACCTTGTCTGGCACCTTGTTGCCAGCACTGGTCTGGAGCGTGCCGGCCGCCCACCTGGGCTTTTTCGTCACGCGCTGGATTCCCGCACTGTTGAGCCGCACACGGCAAAAGCCTGATACGGCTACGCCTGGCCAGGACCAATGGAAAACCCTTGGTTGAGCTCAGGCTGGAGTCGCTAGGCCGTTGAAGTAGATCCAGGCCCTTGCCCGGCGGGGCAGGGACCAGGCACGGGCGTTAAAAACTGTACTTGGCACTCAGGCTGAAGCTGCGCGGCTCCCCGTAAACGTCATACGGGCTCCAGGAGTTGTTCATCGCCAGCCCCGTGTAGTACGTGCGGTCGAACAGGTTGTTGATGTTCAACTGGGTGTCGAGGTTGGCACTGACCTGGTACCCCGCCATCAGGCCGACAACGGCGTAGGCCCCTTGGTCGATATGGTAGTTGCCGTAGGTTGAAGAACTGCCTTTGTTGAAGATGCTGCTCTGGCTATAAAGGTTGCCGCCTACACGCCAGCGGTTCAGCTCGCCGGGCAGGTGCCAGGTGGTGCTGAGCTTGAACATGTGCCGCGGGATGTCGGTATCGAACAGGCGGCCTTCCTTGTTCTTGTCGGCGTCGCTCTTGTACTTGGCCTGGGCAAAGGTGTAACCGGCAGCCACTTGCCAGTCGGGGGTGATGGCACCCGCCAGCTCCAGTTCGATGCCTTTGCTGCGTACCTTGCCAGCCGCTTCGTAGCATGTGGCGCCTGCCGGCTGGCCGGTGCATACGCCAATATCATCGACTTGCGCTGCCCGGTTGAGCTGGTCGGTCATGAACAGCGTGGCGCTGGCGGTCAGGGTCTTGTCGAAGTATTCGCCCTTGATGCCCAGTTCGTAGTTTTCGCCTTCGATAGGGTCGAGGGTGCCGGCATTGGTGCTTTTCTCGGTCTGCGGTTTGAAGATGTCGGTGTAACTGGCGTAGACCGAGTGATGCTTGTCCAGGTCATAGATGACCCCGGCGTAGCGGGTCAGGTTACGCGTGATCTTCACATCGGTGACTGCATCCGGGTTGTAGTACGAAGCGCCATCACTGTAGAGCGCATCGGACTTGTACCAGTCCAGGCGCCCGCCGATGATTACCTTGAGCGAGTCGGCCAGGTTCCAGCGCGTGGTGACATACAGGCCTTCCTGGGTGGTTTTTTCATCCTGGGTGTACAGTTGCGGTACGGCGGGGCGCGAAATGGCGCTCGCATTCCAGTTCTCGATGCTGGGCCCAACCTCCTTGAACAGCGTGCCGCCAGTGACGTTGTCGCGAACCTGGCGTTTGCTTGCCCCGAGCACCAGTTCGTGTTCACGGCCCAGCATGGCGAACGGGCCACTGGCGTTGACGTCCCAGGAATACTGGTCATAGTCGTGGCGCTGGTTGAAGATGCGTTGCTGATACACGGCGTAGTGCTCCAGCACGGCGCCCGTCAGCTTGTAGTCAGACCAGCTTTTGGAGGCCGCCAGGTGCAAGCGCCAGTCGTTGGCCAGGCGGTGGTCCAGCTCGGTGAACAGGGTAGTGGTGTCGATGTCCTGATAGCCCCAGCTGTAGCCCAGGTTGGTCGAGCGCGAGACATCCAGGTGGCTGCCATCGCGGTTTACCGGCAGCCCGCCCCAGTTGGTGTTGATGTTGTCGTTCTGGTTGCTGGCGCCCACTGTCCAAGTGGTGTTCTCACCCAGGTCCAATTCGCTGATGGCATAGAACACGCTGCGTTCCTTGCCGGTGTAGTCCTGGAAGCCCTGCTTGTCCTGGTAGGCCCCGACGAAGCGGCCGCGCCAGCTGCCACTCTGGTTCAGCGGGCCGGACAGGTCCAGCTCGCTGCGGTAGTCATCCCAACTGCCGACACTGCCTTTGACGCTGCCCTGAAATTCGCGGGTGGGGCGCTTGCGCACCATGTTGATGGCTGCCGAAGGCTCGCCTGAGCCTTGCATCATGCCCGTGGCGCCACGTACCACCTCGACGCGGTCGAACGGCGCCATGTCGGCATTGGTGACCCAGTCGGAGTTGTACGTGGTGGTCAGGCCGTCGTACATCAGGTTGGTGATGGGGAAACCACGCGAGAAGAATTCGCTGTTGCTTGGGCGCGAGCCGCTGCTGCGCAGGCCCGGGGTGGCTTGCACCACCTGGTCGAGCGTGCGCAGGTCCTGGTCTTCGAGGCGCTGGCGGGTGATGACCGTCACCGCCTGAGGTGTTTCACGAATCGACAGCGGCAACTTGGTGGCGGTTTGCATGGCCCCCGTGGTGTAAGAGCCCGAGCCTTCGGTGGTGGTGCCCAGTGCCAGACTGTTGATGCTGGTGGCACCGAGCAGCACGGCACCGCCGGCTTGCCCGCCAACCAGCACGTAAACGCCATTGGTCTGGCGCACCGCCTGCAGGCCGCTGCCCGCCAGCAAGGTGGCGAAACCGCTGTCGACGTTGAAGTTACCCTTCAGCCCAGGTGAGCGACGGCCTTCGGTATTGGCACCGTCGAACGATAGCGCCACCCCGGCGGCATTGGCGAAGCGGCCCAGGGTTTCGGTCAGTGGGCCGGGTGCAATGTCGTAGGCACGGGTCTGTTCGCTGGCGACAGGCGCGGCGACGGCAGTGCCGGCGCCGATGCAAAGCGCGCCAAGACCCAGGTGTACCGCCAGGGCCAATGCCGTGTGCGAACGTTGCGTGGTGGTCATGTTTCCCTCCCCAGGAACATTGAATTGAGCGTTTGGAAGGGAAAGCCGAACGAGCCTCGGTAAAAGTGCAAGGCGCCTGAAAATATTTTCCCTGGGGCGCCGGCCCGCGGGTCAATGGACGGGTAGCACAGTCACCCAGTAGCGGGTGCGACGCAGCACTTTCACCGGGAAGGCGCTCTCCAGCGCGGTTAGCGCCAGTTCGGTATCGGTGATCGGAAACGCTCCGGAAATTTTCATCCGCGCCACTGCCGGGTCGCAGGTCAGCAACCCGGGGCGATAACGGGAAAGCTCGGCCAGCAGCTCGGCCAGTGGCGTGTCGATGGCTACCACGCTGCCTTGCACCCATGCCGCCACTGAAGCGTCGTTGGCACGCAGCGGGCCAGTTTCTCGCGCACCGAACCGTACTCGCTGGCCGGCTTCAAGGCGCACAGGCGCGTGACGCAGCGCGGTAACTTCCACGGCTTTTTCCAGCACGGCCACTTCACTGCCGCGGTCGTCGACGCTGACGGTGAACCGCGTGCCCAACGCCAGCACACGGCCGTCGCGGGTGTCGACCATGAACGGCCGGGCAGCGGCATCGCGGGCCGTGGTCACCAACACCTGGCCTCTGTGCAGCGTCAGCCGTCGTTGGCCGGCAGCGTAAGCCACATCCACGGCAGAATCGGTGTCCAGCAGCAACTGGCTGCCATCGGCCAGTTTTACCGCGCGACGTTCGCCGATGCCGGTGCGGTAGTCGGCGGTCCAGGCGTGGCGGGTTTCGCTGCGCCAGCCCAGGGTACCGAACAGGCCGCCACCCAACAGCACGGCCAGCCCGTAAAGTACCTGCCGACGGGTATGCCCTGCGCCAAGCAAAGTAGAGGAAGCCAGCCGTGCTGGCAGGCCGGCGAGGCTGGCGCTGACAGCCTCCATGCGCTGCCAGGCCATACGGTGCAACGGGTCGCTGTCATGCCAGGCCTGCCAGCGGGCTTGCTCGTTGGCGCTGGCGGTGCCTGACGACAGCTGCGCATACCAGCGCGCCGCTTCACGGATGGCCTGGCGTTGCTCGGCGGTGGGCGCGCGGCTCACGCGTGTTGTTCCCACTGCATCAGGCACACATGCTCCATGGCTTTGGCCATGTGGTTGTTTACCGTGCGCAGGGAAATGCCCAGCCGCTCAGCGATCTGCGCATAGGGCAGGCCGTCGAGTTGCGCCAGCAGGAATACTTCGCGCACCTTGGCGCCGAGGCCGGCGAGCATGCGGTCCAGCTCTACCAGGGTTTCAAACACCATCGCCTGAGCCTCGGCGCTGGGCATGTATTCGGCGGGCAGGCTTGCAAGGGCTTCCAGGTAGGCCTGTTCCAGCGAGCGACGGCGGAACAGGTCGATCATCAGGCCCTTGGCGACTTTCGAAAGATAGTGACGGGGTTCGCGTATCTCGTCGGCGCTACGGGCCTTGAGCACCTTGACGAAGGTGTCTTGCACCAGGTCCGCTGCATCGCAGTGGCTGCCCATGCGCTTGCGCAGCCAGCCGTGCAGCCAGGTGCTGTGTTCGACGTAGAGCACGCCGACAGCGGCGGAAGATGCAGGCGACTCGGCCGACATGGGTACTATCTCAAATAGGAATTGCTCTTATTATTGTTTGGCGGCAGAGGGGATGGCAACAGCTGAAGGTACATTCATGAAGGTTTGCACAGCCGGTGTAGGAGCGGCCTTGCGCCGCGATCGGGCTGCGAAGCAGCCCTGGCAATATTTGCCGTGACGCGAAGATACTGGGGCCGCTTTGCGGCCCGATCGCGACGCAAGGCCGCTCCTCCAAGAGCCAGTGCTTTTGTTTAGAAAGCGCCCTGCAAGGTCACCATGAAGTTACGCGGCTCGCCATAGAAGTTACCCCACGCCGGCGCCCCGATGGTGGCGTAGTACTTTTTGTCGAACAGGTTGTTGCCGTTGAGGGCAACCGTCCAGTTCGGGTCGATGCGGTATTGCACGCGGCCGTTCCACACGGTGTAGCCCGCCTGCTCGACACGGGTAGTGCCAGTGGTACGGAAGTTTTCGCTCTGGCTGTTCAGGCCGGCACCGACGGTGAAGCGCTCCAGGGTACCGCCCAACTGGTAGTCACCCCACACCTTGAGCATGTGCCGTGGGATAAAGCTGGAGGTGAAGGTCAGTTCGGTCGGGTCGGTCTCTTCGATGGTGCTCAGGTACTTGGTCTGGGTGTAGGTGTAGCCCGCCAGCAGCTGCAGCCGCTCGATCGGCGAGCCACTGATCTCCGCTTCGAAGCCCTGCGCGCGCACCTTGCCGCTGTCGGTGTAGCAGTAGCCGTCGCCTGACGGGCAGGCATCGTTGTAGTCGGTTTCTGCGCGGTGTTTTTCGAGGGTGCGGAACAGGTTGAACGAGGTGTTCAGCGCGCCGCCAAGCAGCTCGCCCTTGATGCCGATCTCGTAGTTGGCGCCGGTCTTGGGCTGGAGTGACTGCCGCTCGGCGTTCACCTTGTCGCTCTGCGGCTGGAAGATGTCGGCGTAGCTGGCGTAGGCAGTCCACTGGTCGTTCAGGTCGTACAGCACGGCGGCGAAGGGCGTGACCTGGCCGTTTTCCTGGCTGCGGTTGTTCACCCAGTAGTCCCAGACCTGGGTGTAGGAGTCGCTCTTGTTGCGGTACCAACTGACCCGTGCACCCAGCACCAAGGTCAGCGGCTCTGCCAGCTTCAGGCGCAGGTTGGCGTAAGTGCCGTACTGGGTGGTGGTGGAGTCGGTTGGCACACTGCCACCGCGGGTCGGGTTGACCAGATAATCGCCCTTGGACGGATGTGGGAAGTTCGAGGATGGGTTGAACGGATCCTGCTTGCCGTCCAGCAGTATGAGTGCGAAATAGTCATGGGTTTTCTGCCGGCTGGCGTTGGCGCCGACTATGAGCTCGTGCTGCAGGCCGAACGCCTCGAACTTGCCATCGATATAACTATCGAAGCCATAGTCGTCCTGGTCGTAGTCGAAACGACCGGCCCGCACGTTCATGCTGGCGGTGCTGGCGCCGACCGGGACCGTACCTTCGGAGTAGGCGTACTCGATGTCCTGGGTGTTGTGGGTGTAGATCGAGGCGAAATTCAGCGACCAGTCATCGTTGAAGCGGTGCTTGAGGTCGGCAAAGCCGGTAATGCGCTGGCTTTGCATGTCGTTCCAGCTGGCCCCCAGGCAGGTGGAACGAGACAGCTTCAGGTCGCTGCCATCGGCGTAGCGTGGCACACCGGCATAGCACGGTGTGGCGTCGACATCCTCGTAGGCCAGGCCAACGCCAACGGTGGTGTCGGCGGTAACGTCCCAGTCGATGGCGCCGTACAGTATCTGGTCCTGGCGCTTGGCCGTGTCATAGAAGTACTGGCGGTCTTGCAGCGACGCCACGGCGCGACCGCGCACGGTTCCTGACTCGTTCAGCGGGCCGCCCACATCGACCTGGCCGCGGTAGTTGTCCCAGCTGCCGGCAGACAGGGTGACGGTGGTGGTGGCCTTTTCCTGGCCACGCTTGCGTACGAAGTTGACGCCGCCGGCGGAGGATCCCGAGCCTTTCATCATGCCGGCCGCGCCCTTGAGAATCTCGACCCGGTCATAGAACGCCATGTCGCTGGAAAAGCTGTTGGCCTGCACGTAGTTGCCGCCCACGTCCAGCGGTACGCCGTCGTACTGGTACTGGCCGTCGAGGTTGAAGCCACGGGAATAGAAATACTTGCCGCCCATGGGCGAGTCATACACGGTGATGCCCGGGGTTTTGTCCAGCACCTGCTCCAGGGTGTTGAGGTTCTGGTCATCGAGCATCTTGCGAGTCATTACAGTGACAGACTGCGGGGTTTCTTTCAGCGTGTGCACGCCCTTGCCGATGGTGACGGCATGGGGAGTGTACGACTGGGTACCTTCGCTGGTTGCATCCAGCCGGTCGGCGTCGATGTTCATCGGCCCCAGTTCCATGGCCGAACCGTTGTCTGCGGACACCAGCACATAGCCGCCATTGCCCTGGCGCTGCGCCTGCAAGCCAGTGCTGCCCAGCAGGCGGACCAGCCCTTCCTCGACGCTGTAGTTACCCTCCAGTCCCGCGCTGCTCAGGTTGCGCGTTTGTGCGGTGTCGAACGAAATGGTCACGCCCGCCTGTACGCCAAACTGGGTGATGGCATTGCCCAGTGGGCCAGCGGAGATATGGTAGGCGGCCTGGCTTTGCGCCATGGCGTGGGCAGGCAGCAACAGCAGGCTCGGCGCGCTGGCCAGGGACATGCCGAACAACACCAGGCGCACGGCCTGGCTCAGCTTGGTTGCAGGGGTGGGGTGCAGATGGGGCATTACGTGATCCTTCCGTGTCATGGCAGAAAGTCGCTGTCGTCGCGGCTTGTGTCAGGGACGGGCGAGAATCGAAATCAGCAAGGTGTGGGTGAAGTTTTTCTGCGGCTGTTGCTCAGGCGGGCTCCACGCTCACCCAGTAACGGCTGAGATATTGCACCTTCACAGGCAGGGTTTTCGGCAGGTTGGCCAGCGCAATATCGGTATCGTCGATGCGGAATGCACCGGAAATGCTCATGGCACGGATTGATGCAGCGCAGCGCAGCACGCCCTGCCGGTACCGCCCCAGTTCTTCGATAAAGTCGCCCAGGTGCCAGTCGTTCACGCTCAGCATGCCCTGCAGCCAGGCTGTCGAATCGGCGGGCAGGGCATGGGCGACGGCGAAGTCGTCGCGGTCAAAACTGACCTGCTGCCCGGCTTGCAGCTGCAGCACCCGATCGGGGTGGCGCTGCGGGCGTATATCGACAGCGGCTTGCAGCACGCCCACGCGTGTCCGCTGCGCAAGCTTGCGAATGCTGAACTCGGTACTGCGGGCGAGGATGCTGCCATCTTCGGTGTGCACGATGAACGGGCGTTGTTGCGTGTCGCTGACCGGCCTAATCAGAATTTCCCCCTGATATAGCTGGATCGCCCGCACCTTGGCGTCATAGCGCACGTCCAGCGCGGTACCTGCGTTCAGCTCCAGCTGCGAGCCGTCCGCAAGCAGCATGGCGCGTCGCTCACCCGTGCCGGTGCGTTGCTGTGCCAGCAGGGCGCGATAGGGCACCTGTTCGGCCGCCAGCCAGCTGCCACCACCCATGGCCACCAGCAGGCCCAGCACTTTCAGTACGTCGCGGCGCTGCGCGTGCGCGGCGCCAAGGCTGGACAGCGCCGCCTGCGCCGGCACCATGGCCCATTGCTGTTGCAGCTTTTCTACCCGCGCCCAGGCGGCAGCGTGTTGCGGGCTGGCCTGCAGCCATTGCCGCCAGGCCTGGGTGCGCGCGTCGTTGCTGGCGCCGTCGTTGAGCTGCACATACCAGGTGGCAGCGGCTTCGAGTGTCTTGAGATCCATCAGCCTTCAACTGCCAGCAGGCAGCGGGTCATCGCCTTGATCAGGTGGTTCTTCACGGTGGTGACCGACACGCCGAAGCGCTCGGCCGCAGCAGCGTAAGTCAGGCCTTCAAGTTGAACGGCGAGGAAGATGGCGCGGGTCTTGGCGCCCAGTTCGTCGAGCAGGGTGTCTACGGCCACCAGCATTTCGATGATCGACAAGCGCACCTCCGGCGATACCTCCACCGGCTCCGGGCGCAGGGCCAGGGCTTGCAGATACGCTTTTTCGATGGTGCGGCGGCGGGCTTTGTCGATCAGCAGTGCGCGGGCGATGGCGCTGAGGTAGCTGCGCGGCTCGCGGATCGGCAACGGGTTGCGTGCCGTCATTACCCGCAGGAACGTGTCGTGCGCCAGGTCGGAGGCATCGGCAGCGTTGCCCAGGCGGGCACGCAGCCAGCCCTTGAGCCAGCTGTTGTTTTCGCTGTACAGCTGGTGCAGGGCCTGGGGATCGAGCGTCGACATGGCGTCAAGACCGCAATATTAATGGGAATTGATCGCATTGTCGCGATGAGGCTGGCTGATTGCAAGCATGGTTTGTGTCATTGGGGCCGCCTTGCGGCCCATCGCCGGCAAGCCAGCTTCCACGGGGGCGTGCAACGCTTGAGGTATGCGCTGTACCTGTGGGAGCTGGCTTGCCGGCGATGGGCTGCAAGGCAGCCCTCATTGATGCGCTGTCTAGAAACCCGCCTCCAGGCTCAGCAGGTCCTGCACCGTCTGGCGCCGACGGATCATGCGCAGCGCGCCATCCTCGATGAGGAACTCCGGCAGCAACGGCCGGCTGTTGTAGTTCGACGACATCGACGCGCCATAGGCCCCGGCATCGTGAATCACCAGCAAATCGCCCACCTGAGCCTGGGGCAGGTCTTGCGGGGTCAGCTCCTGATCATCCTGGGTGAACACGTCACCCGATTCACACAACGGCCCGGCCACTACGGTCGGCTGGCGTGGGCGGTTTACCGGATGGCCGTTGGCGTCGAGCAGGGTCATGCCGTGATAGGCGCCGTACATGGCCGGGCGCATCAGGTCGTTGAAGCCGGCGTCGATCATGACGAAGGTATTGCGCCCCACCTGCTTCACGGCGCGCACTTCGGCCACGAGGTAGCCCGACTCGGCCACCAGGAAGCGCCCGGGCTCGATCTCCATGCGCACCGGGTGGCCCAGCATCGCTTCGATTTCCTTGCGTGCCACCGCCCAGGTCTGGGCGTAACGCTGCAGGTCGACCGGCTTGTCAGTGCTGCGGTAGGGGGTAGAAAGCCCGCCGCCGATGGAGAAGGCTTCGATATCCACGCCCAGGCGGCCGATCAGTTCGATCATCGAGCGGGCCACTTGCTCCAGGTGCTGGTAATCCACGCCTGAACCAATGTGCATGTGCACGCCCACCAGGTGCAGGCCATGGACCTTGATGACCGCCAGCGCCTCGTCCAGCTCTTCATGCCAGATACCGTGCTTGCTGTTTTCGCCGCCCGTGTTGGTCTTGCGGCTGTGGCCATGGCCGAAGCCCGGGTTGATGCGGATCCACACACGGTGGCCGGGTGAGCGCTCGCCCAACTGGCGCAGCATGTCGATGGAGCCTGCGTTGACTTCGATCTTTTCTGCCACCACCCGCTCCAGGGTCGGCCGGTCCAGCGCGTCGCAGGTCAGCACTACGCCGGCCGGGTCACCTTCAACGCTGGCACCTGCGGCGAAGGCCCGCTCCATCTCGCCCAGCGAAACGGCGTCCAGCACCAGGCCATGGGCGCGCATCAGGCGCAGCACATGCAGGTTTGGGTTGGCTTTCTGGGCGAAGCGCACGGTGTCGAACACCTTCAATTGCTCGACACGTTCGGCGATGGTGCTGGCGTCATACGCCCACAGCGGCGAGCCGTGCTGGCGGACCGCCTCGGCCAACAGGGTGAAGGGTGCAGTCATGGTGGCGCTACTCGTATAAGGAAGGCCACGAGGATGCGCCAAAGCCTGAATTCAGAAAAATAGCTTTTTTTCTGCTAGCCATTCATATCTGATATGCCTTATGTCGAGCCACCAGGTGTTGCCGTGAAACTGTCCAGCCGCCACATTGAAGTGTTCCGCGCCATCATGGCTGCCGGCAGTGTCACCGGGGCAGCACGGCTGCTGTTCACCTCGCAACCCACTGTCAGCCGGGAGCTGGCGCGCCTTGAGCAGGTGACCGGGTTGAACCTGTTCGAGCGCGAGGGTGGGCGCCTGGTGGCGACAGCCCAGGCGCTGCTGTTGATCGAAGAGGTCGAGCGCGCCTACATCGGGCTGGAGCGGATTGACCGCTTTGCCCAGGCCATCCGCAATTTCGAGCAGGGCCGGCTGGCCATCACCTGCTTGCCGCTGTTCTCCCAGACTTTGCTGCCCAGGGCCTGCCAGCGTTTTCACCAGCAACACCGGGGGGTAAGCGTAAGCATCCTGGCGCAGGAATCGCCGTTGCTGGAGGAGTCGCTGGTTGCCCAGCAGCATGACCTGGGCCTGACCGAGGTCGAGCAGATACCGCGCGGTGCCTATGGCGAGTTGCTGTTCAGCGCCAACATGGTCTGCGTGCTGCCCGAGCATCACCCGTTGCAGACCAAGACCGAGCTGGAATTGAGCGATTTCCACGAGGTCGATTTCATCAACCTGGCCAGTATGGATACCTACCGCCAGCGCCTGGACCAGCACTTTCGTGCGGCGGGGGTGAACCGCCGCACGGTGATCGAAACCACCAGTGCCGCCTCGGTGTGCGCCATGGTGCGCCAAGGCCTGGGTGTCGCGATCATCAACCCGCTGAGCGGGCTGGAGGCGGCGCAGGGCGGGTTGCCGATCCGCAGGTTACGGGTGTCGGTGCCGTATCAGGTGATGCTGATCAGGCCGGATCATAGGCCCGCTTCGGCGGCGGTGGAGCCGTTTTGTGAGGCGTTGCGGGAGCAGGCCCAGGCGATGCAGGCAGCGTTAGTCTAGCACCAGGGGTTTTGCAATGCCTGGACTGGCCTCATCGCCGGCAAGCCAGCTCCCACATTGACCGCGTTGGTCTGCAGCCTTGCGCGGTAACCTGTGGGAGCTGGCTTGCCGGCGATGAGGCCGGTACAGGCAGTACAGCAACCAAGCCAGAACGCGCTGCGATTCAAATCTCGCAGACGAAGGTGCCGGTCCCGGCCAGGATGTTCTCCAGGGTTTCTTTCACTTCTTCCAGGTCACTCAGGTCGCTGGTCAGGTTGATCTCCAGCACTTCATCGCCCTTCAGCGCATCCTGGTCACCGGCCGCCACTTCAATCAGCAGTCGCTTGGCACTCAGGGTCACTTTCAGCCCGTCCAGCGTCGATGGCTCGTCATCCAGGGTCAGGTCGACGGTGTCTTCGTCCGGGTAGCGGGTAAGCAGGAACATCTGACCCTTGTCGCTGTGGCAGCACAGGGTCGCCATGTTGTCTTCCTCGTCATCGCAAGGGGTGGCGAAGAGCAGGGCAGTGTTGATTTGCATGGACAAGGCTCGGATCAAAGGAAACGGAAGGGAATTCTGACAGTCTTGCGTACAGGCATAAACGTAAAGTTACCGCCCCTTGACCGAAATTGTCGCAGCGCTGCAAGCGTTGATGACCGATCAGTCGTTAAGCTTCGCCGAGCCCTGAGCGTGCCTGCGCACGTTCAACGCCTGGTTTTACCGTCCGCCTTGCCACGGGTTGGCTATCGTTGATCCGTACACGGCGCACGCAGCGACGCTTCAACTATTACAAAGCCCAAGCGGAGTACCACAGATGGCGTTCTTCACCGCAGCCAGCAAAGCCGACTTCCAGCATCAACTGCAAGCGGCCCTGGCGCAGCACATCAGCGAACAGTCCCTGCCACAAGTGGCACTGTTCGCCGAGCAGTTCTTCGGCATCATCTCTCTGGACGAACTCACCCAGCGCAGGCTTTCCGACCTGGCCGGCTGCACCCTCTCAGCCTGGCGCATCATCGAACGTTTCGACCCTGAATACCCGCAAGTGCGGGTGTACAACCCTGATTACGAGCGCAACGGCTGGCAGTCGACCCACACCGTGGTCGAAGTGCTGCACCACGACCTGCCGTTCCTGGTGGACTCGGTGCGCACCGAGCTCAACCGCCGCGGCTACAGCATCCACACCCTGCAGACCACCGTGCTGAGCGTGCGCCGTGGCGCCAAGGGCGAGCTGCTGGAACTGCTGCCCAAGGGTACCCAGGGCGAGGGCGTGCAGCATGAGTCGCTGATGTACCTGGAGATTGACCGTTGCGCGAATGCTGCCGAACTGACCGTGCTGACCCGCGAAATCGAGCAGGTGCTGGCTGAGGTGCGGGTGGCAGTGGCCGACTTCGAACCGATGAAGGCCAAGCTGCGTGAAGTGGTGGCGCTGGTGGAACAGACCGCCTTCGGCCCTGCGCAGAACGAGAAGGGCGAGGTCAAGGCCTTCCTCGAATGGCTGCTGGACAACCACTTCACGTTCCTGGGCTACGAAGAATTCACCGTCAACAGCGGCGCCGACGGCGGCCAGATGGTCTACGACGAGCCGTCGTTCCTCGGCCTGCCGCGCCGCTTGCGCGTGGGCCTGACGGCCGAAGAGCTACGCATCGAAGACTACGCCGTGGCTTACCTCAACGAGCCGCTGCTGCTGTCGTTCGCCAAGGCCGCGCTGCCTAGCCGCGTGCACCGCCCGGCCTACCCGGACTACGTGTCGATCCGCCAGCTGGATGCCGACGGCAAAGTCATCAAGGAACACCGCTTCATGGGCCTGTACACCTCGTCGGTGTATGGCGAAAGCGTGCATGCCATTCCGTATATCCGCGTGAAGGTGGCTGAAGTCGAGCGCCGCTCCGGCTTCGATGCCAAGGCTCACCTGGGCAAGGAGCTGGCCCAGGTACTGGAAGTGCTGCCGCGCGACGACCTGTTCCAGACGCCGGTCGAGGAGCTGTTCACCACCGTCATGGCGATCGTGCAGATCCAGGAACGCAACAAGATCCGCGTGTTCCTGCGCAAGGACCCATACGGCCGCTTCTGCTACTGCCTGGCCTACGTCCCGCGGGAAATCTACTCCACCGAAGTGCGGCAGAAAATCCAGCAAGTGCTGATGGAGCGCCTGAAGGCCAGCGACTGCGAGTTCTGGACCTTCTTCTCCGAGTCGGTGCTGGCGCGTGTGCAGCTGATTTTGCGGGTCGACCCGAAAAACCGCATCGACATCGACCCGCAGCAACTGGAACGCGAAGTGGTCCAGGCCTGCCGCTCGTGGCATGACGACTACTCGGCGCTGGTGGTGGAGAACTTCGGCGAAGCCCAGGGCACCAACATCCTGGCCGATTTCCCCAAAGGCTTCCCGGCCGGCTACCGTGAGCGCTTCGCCGCGCACTCGGCGGTGGTCGACCTGCAGCATGTGCTGGGCTTGTCGGAAAGCAAGCCGCTGGCAATGAGCTTCTACCAGCCGCTGACCCAGGTGGGCGAGCGCATCCTGCACTGCAAGCTGTACCACGCCGATACGCCACTGGCGCTGTCGGACGTGCTGCCGATCCTGGAAAACCTCGGCTTGCGTGTGCTCGGCGAATTCCCGTACCGCCTGCGCCACGCCAATGGCCGCGAATACTGGATTCATGACTTCGCCTTCACCTACAGCGAAGGCCTGAGCCTGGATATCCAGCAGCTCAACGACACCCTGCAGGATGCCTTCATCCACATAGTGCGCGGCGATGCCGAGAACGACGCCTTCAACCGCCTGGTGCTCACTGCCGGCCTGCCATGGCGTGACGTGGCGCTGCTGCGCGCCTACGCCCGTTACCTGAAGCAGATCCGCCTGGGCTTCGACCTGGGCTACATTGCCAGCACCCTGAACAACCACACCGACATCGCTCGCGAGCTGACCCGGTTGTTCAAGACCCGCTTCTACCTGGCCCGCAAGCTCACCCAGGACGACCTGGACGACAAGCAGCTGCGCCTGGAACAAGCGATCCTGACCGCGCTGGACGACGTGCAGGTACTCAACGAAGACCGCATCCTGCGCCGCTACCTGGACCTGATCAAGGCCACCCTGCGCACCAACTTCTACCAGCCGGACGCCAACGGCCAGAACAAGTCGTACTTCAGCTTCAAGTTCAACCCCAAGCTGATCCCCGAACTGCCCAAGCCGGTGCCCAAGTTCGAAATCTTCGTCTATTCGCCGCGCGTCGAGGGCGTGCACCTGCGCTTTGGCAACGTCGCCCGTGGCGGCCTGCGCTGGTCTGATCGCGAGGAAGACTTCCGCACCGAAGTACTGGGCCTGGTAAAAGCCCAGCAGGTGAAGAACTCGGTCATCGTGCCGGTCGGCGCCAAGGGTGGCTTCCTGCCGCGTCGCCTGCCGCTGGGTGGCGGCCGTGACGAGATTGCTGCTGAAGGCATTGCCTGCTATCGCATCTTCATTTCCGGCCTGCTCGACATCACCGACAACCTCAAGGACGGCGGCGTAGTGCCACCGGCCAACGTGGTGCGCCACGACGATGACGACCCGTACCTGGTGGTGGCGGCCGACAAGGGCACCGCGACCTTCTCCGACATCGCCAACGGCATCGCCATCGACTACGGCTTCTGGCTGGGCGACGCCTTTGCCTCGGGCGGCTCGGCCGGTTACGACCACAAGAAGATGGGCATTACCGCACGCGGCGCCTGGGTGGGCGTGCAGCGCCACTTCCGCGAGCGCGGCATCAACGTGCAGGAAGACCCGATCACCGTCATCGGTGTGGGCGACATGGCCGGCGATGTGTTCGGCAACGGCCTGCTGATGTCCGACAAGCTGCAACTGGTGGCCGCGTTCAACCACCTGCACATCTTCATTGACCCGAACCCGGAGCCTGCGTCCAGCTTTGCCGAGCGCCAACGCCTGTTCGACCTGCCGCGTTCGGCGTGGAGCGACTACGACACCAGCATCATGTCCGAAGGCGGCGGTATTTTCCCGCGCAGTGCCAAGAGCATCGCCATCAGCCCGCAGATGAAAGAGCGCTTCGCCATCGAAGCCGACCGGCTGACCCCGACCGAGCTGCTTAACGCACTGCTCAAGGCGCCAGTCGACCTGCTGTGGAACGGCGGTATCGGTACCTACGTCAAGGCCAGCAGCGAAAGCCACGCCGATGTCGGCGACAAGGCCAACGATGCCCTGCGGGTCAACGGCAACGAACTGCGCTGCAAGGTGGTGGGCGAGGGCGGTAACCTGGGCATGACCCAGCTCGGTCGGGTCGAGTTCGGCCTGAACGGCGGCGCCACCAACACCGACTTCATCGACAACGCCGGCGGCGTGGACTGCTCCGACCACGAGGTCAACATCAAGATCCTGCTCAACGAAGTGGTGCAGGGTGGCGACATGACCGAGAAGCAGCGCAACCAGCTGCTGGGCAGCATGACCGAAGAGGTTGGCGCGCTGGTGCTGGGCAACAACTACAAGCAGACCCAGGCGCTGTCGCTGGCTGCCCGCCGCGCCCGCGAGCGGATTGCCGAATACAAGCGCCTGATGGCCGACCTGGAAGCCCGCGGCAAGCTGGACCGCGCCATAGAGTTCCTGCCGTCCGAGGAACAGCTGGTCGAGCGCCTGGCCGCCGGGCAAGGCCTGACCCGGGCCGAGTTGTCGGTGCTGATCTCGTACAGCAAGATCGACCTCAAGGAGCAGTTGCTCAAGTCGCAAGTTCCGGACGACGACTACCTGACCCGCGACATGGAAACCGCTTTCCCGCCGTCGCTGGTCAGCAAATTTGCCGAGCCCATGCGCCGCCACCGCCTGAAGCGTGAAATCGTCAGCACCCAGATCGCCAACGACCTGGTCAACAACATGGGCATCACCTTCGTCCAGCGCCTGAAGGAGTCGACCGGCATGAGCCCGGCCAACGTGGCCGGGGCCTATGTGATCGTGCGTGACATCTTCCACCTGCCGCACTGGTTCCGCCAGATCGAGGCACTGGACTATCAGGTGCCGGCAGAAGTCCAGCTGACCCTGATGGACGAGCTGATGCGCCTGGGCCGCCGGGCTACCCGCTGGTTCCTGCGCAGCCGCCGCAACGAACAGGACGCCGGGCGTGATACCGCGCACTTCGGGCCGAAGATCGCGCAACTCGGGCTCAAACTCGATGAACTGCTTGAAGGCCCGACCCGTGAACGCTGGATGGTGCGCTATCAGGGCTTTGTCGACGCCGGTGTGCCAGAACTGCTGGCGCGGATGGTGGCGGGTACCAGCCACCTGTACACCCTGCTGCCGATCATCGAAGCGGCCGACGTCACAGGCCACAACCCCGCGCAGGTGGCAAAGGCGTTCTTCGCTGTGGGCAGCTCACTGGACCTGACCTGGTACCTGCAGGAAATCAGCAACCTGCCGGTGGAAAACAACTGGCAGGCGCTGGCCCGCGAAGCGTTCCGCGACGATATCGACCTGCAACAGCGGGCGATCACCATCTCGGTCTTGCAGATGGCCGATGCGCCGGAAGACATGGACGCCCGCGTGGCGCTGTGGGCCGAGCAGCACCGGGTGATGGTGGAGCGCTGGCGCGCCATGCTCGACGACCTGCGCAATGCCACGGGTACCGACTATGCGATGTACGCGGTAGCCAACCGCGAGCTGGTCGACCTGGCCATGAGCGGGCAGGCGACGGTGGTGCCGTCCTGAGCCATGTAGTGAGGTAAAACAAAGCCCCGGCAGTGATGCCGGGGCTTTTCTTTTGTCTGTACCGGCCTCTTCGCGGGGCAAGCCCGCTCCCACAGGTGCTCCACTCCCTTCGAGTTCAGTGGAGCACCTGTGGGAGCGGGCTTGCCCCGCGAAGAGGCCGGCACAGGCTTACTTGAACCGCCGCTCCACGCCTTTTTCCACCAGAATCTTCGCCGAAATCTCTTCCACCGAAAAATGCGTGGAGTTGATGTTGGGAATGTTCTCCCTACGGAACAGGCTCTCTACCTCGCGCACTTCGAACTCGCACTGGGCAAAGCTGGAATAGCGGCTGTTGGGCTTGCGCTCATGGCGGATGGCAGTCAGGCGGTCGGGGTCGATGGTCAGGCCGAACAGCTTGTTGTGGTGCTTTTTCAGCACCGCCGGCAGCTGCAGGCGTTCCATGTCGTCCTCGGTCAGCGGGTAGTTGGCAGCACGAATGCCGAACTGCATCGCCATGTACAGGCAGGTAGGGGTCTTGCCGCAACGCGAAACGCCCACCAGGATCAGGTCGGCCTTGTCGTAGTAGTGGGTGCGTGCGCCGTCGTCGTTATCCAGGGCGAAATTCACCGCCTCGATGCGTTCCATGTAGTTGGAATTGCCACCAATCGAATGCGATTTACCGACGGAATACGACGAATGGGCGGTCAATTCCTGCTCAAGGGGGGATAAAAACGAAGAAAAGATGTCGATCATGAAACCGTTCGAAGTTGCCAGGATCTCGCGGATGTCCTGGTTCACGATGGTGTCGAAGATGATCGGGCGTACCCCGTCACGCTCGGCGGCAGCATTGATTTGCTGGACCATGGTTCGCGCTTTGTCGGGCGAATCGATGTACGGGCGGGTGAATTTGTTGAACGGAATGCTCTCGAATTGCGCGAGCAAACTCTGGCCCAGGGTTTCGGCAGTGATACCGGTGCCGTCGGAGATGAAGAACGCGGTTCGTTTCATTTGCGATCTGGGCCTTAAGCTGATGACGATTCTTGGATATGATAAGTTCGGTTTGCCGAATGCGGCTGTCGGCATTCTGCCATAATTGCAGACCCTATTTTCCAGGTACAGGCCACAAACGCCCGGCCAAGTCACCAAAGACAGGCGGGCGCCTTTTTGAGCTTTTCCAACACAGTTAGTGGAGAGATCACCTTGGTAGAGTACGTAGTTTCCCTCGATAAGCTCGGCGTCCATGATGTGGAGCATGTGGGGGGCAAGAACGCATCCCTGGGCGAGATGATCAGCAACCTTGCCGGTGCTGGTGTATCGGTGCCGGGCGGCTTTGCCACTACGGCGCAGGCGTACCGCGATTTTCTCGAACAGAGTGGTCTGAACGACAAGATTCACGCCGCGCTCGACGCGCTCGACGTGGATGACATCAATGCCCTGACCAAAACCGGCGCGCAAATCCGCCAGTGGGTCATGGAAGCCGAATTCCCGGAACGTCTGAATAGCGAAATCCGTACGGCCTTTGCCGAAATGGCTGCCGGTAACGACAACATGGCCGTGGCCGTGCGCTCTTCGGCCACCGCCGAAGACCTGCCAGACGCCTCGTTCGCCGGCCAGCAGGAAACCTTCCTCAACATCCGTGGCGTCGACAACGTGATCCGCGCGGCCAAGGAAGTGTTCGCCTCGCTGTTCAACGACCGCGCCATCGCCTATCGCGTGCACCAGGGCTTCGACCACAAGCTGGTCGCCCTGTCGGCCGGCGTGCAGCGCATGGTCCGCTCCGAAACCGGCACTGCAGGCGTGATGTTCACCCTCGACACCGAGTCGGGCTTCCGCGATGTGGTATTCATCACCGGCGCTTACGGCCTGGGCGAAACCGTGGTGCAGGGTGCGGTCAACCCTGACGAATTCTACGTGCACAAGCACACCCTGCAGGCCGGCCGCCCGGCCATCCTGCGCCGTAACCTGGGCAGCAAGGCTATCAAGATGGTCTATGGCGAAGAAGCCAAGGCTGGCCGTTCGGTGAAAACTGTCGAAGTCGACCGCGCCGAACGCGCGCGTTTCTGCCTGTCCGACGAGGAAGTCAGCGAGCTGGCCAAGCAGGCCATGATCATCGAGCAGCACTACCAGCGCCCGATGGACATCGAGTGGGCCAAAGACGGTGATGACGGCAAGCTGTACATCGTCCAGGCGCGCCCGGAAACGGTGAAAAGCCGCTCCAGCGCCAACGTCATGGAACGTTACCTGCTGAAAGAAAAAGGCACCGTCCTGGTCGAAGGCCGCGCCATCGGCCAGCGCATCGGCGCCGGCAAGGTTCGCGTGATCAAGGATGTGTCGGAAATGGACAAGGTCCAGCCCGGCGACGTGCTGGTCTCGGACATGACCGACCCGGACTGGGAGCCGGTGATGAAGCGCGCCAGCGCCATCGTCACCAACCGCGGCGGGCGTACCTGCCACGCGGCGATCATCGCCCGTGAGCTGGGTATTCCGGCCGTGGTCGGTTGCGGCAACGCCACCCAGGTGCTGAAAGACGGCCAGGGCGTGACCGTATCCTGCGCCGAAGGCGACACCGGCTTCATCTTCGAAGGCGAACTGGGCTTCGACATCAAGCAGAACTCGGTCGACGCCATGCCGGACCTGCCGTTCAAGATCATGATGAACGTCGGTAACCCGGACCGCGCCTTCGATTTCGCCCAGCTGCCCAACGCCGGTGTTGGCCTGGCGCGCCTGGAATTCATCATCAACCGCATGATCGGCGTGCACCCCAAGGCGCTGCTGAACTATGCAGGCCTGCCGGCCGACCTGAAAGACAGCGTCGACAAGCGCATCGCTGGTTACAGCGACCCGGTCGGCTTCTACGTCGAGAAACTGGTCGAGGGCATCAGCACCCTGGCAGCAGCCTTCTACCCGAAAAAGGTCATCGTGCGCCTGTCGGACTTCAAGTCCAACGAGTACGCCAACCTGATCGGCGGCAAGCTGTACGAGCCGGAAGAAGAAAACCCGATGCTGGGCTTCCGCGGTGCTTCGCGTTACATCAGCGAATCGTTCCGTGACTGCTTCGAGCTCGAGTGCCGTGCGCTGAAGCGTGTGCGCAACGAGATGGGCCTGACCAACGTCGAGATCATGGTGCCGTTCGTGCGCACCCTGGGCGAAGCCAGCCAGGTCGTCGACCTGCTTGCTGAAAACGGCCTGGCCCGCGGCGACAATGGCCTGCGCGTGATCATGATGTGCGAGCTGCCGTCCAACGCCATCCTCGCCGAAGAGTTCCTTGAGTACTTCGACGGCTTCTCGATCGGCTCCAACGACCTGACCCAGCTGACCCTGGGCCTGGACCGTGACTCGGGCATCATTGCCCACCTGTTCGACGAGCGTAACCCTGCGGTGAAAAAGCTGCTGGCCAACGCCATTGCCGCGTGCAACAAGGCCGGCAAGTACATCGGCATTTGCGGCCAGGGCCCATCGGACCACCCGGACCTGGCCAAGTGGCTGATGGAGCAGGGCATCGAAAGCGTGTCGCTGAACCCGGACTCGGTACTCGAAACCTGGTTCTTCCTGGCCGAAGGCCAGGGCGCAGCCTGACGCAGTAAAACGCGGGGGGACGTCTGGCGTGCCCCCGCCTGGTTTTTTCCAGGGCGTGTTCCAGTAATGGTTCCCGCCCTTTTTTGTGCACCAAGCAACCTTATGCATAGCAGCAGCTCATTATTCCCCGTGGCCTTGCTCAGTGCCGAGCGCCGCGGCGACCTTAGCGAAGACGTTTACCGGATCAAGGCCGGCAACAGCCCTGATCCCAGCGTCGAGCTGGCCGTGACCCGCCTGGGGCTGGCCGATCACAACCGCGCCCACGGCGTGCCGGTCATTCTCCTGCACGGCAGTTTTTCCAACCGGCGTTTCTGGTATTCGCCCAAAGGGGTAGGCCTGGGCGCCTATCTTGCCCGCGCCGGCTTCGATGTATGGATCCCGGAAATGCGCGGCCACGGCCTGTCGCCGCGTAACCAGGCCTGGAAGCACAACAGCGTGGCCGCCTATGCCCGTGATGACCTGCCGCTGATCAATGCGTTTGTGCGTGAACAGTCGGGCCAGGCGCCGCATTGGGTCGGCCATTCGCTGGGCGGTACGACCTTGGCAGCGGCGCTGGGCGGTGGTTTTCTGGCTGCCGGAGAGGTAGCCGGCGTGGCACTTTTCGGGACCCAGATCAGCCGTGTGTATTGGCCGTTGAAGGTGCCGCCGCTGACATGGGGGGCGAAGTTGCTGCTCAAGCGTTGGGGGCAGATATCCGGGCCACGCTTCAAGCGCGGGCCGGAGGATGAACCTATTGGCCTGGCGCTGGAAAGCATGCGCTGGCATGGCCTGTTCGGGCGTTTTGGCGATAAGCAGAACGACTGGTGGGCCGGGTTGGCCGAAGTGGATGTGCCGCTGCTGGCGGTGGCCGGCGCCGGGGACTTCCAGGACCCGGTGTGGGCCTGCCGCAAGTTGTTCGAGCAGCTGGGGGGTGAGCGCAAGCAGTTCCTGCGGCTGGGGCGTGAGGAAGGCTTCGACGCTTTCGGGCATGTCGACATGCTGGTGAGCAAGGCCGCGCAGGTGCAGGTGTGGCCGCTGGTGGAGCGCTGGTTGCGTAACCCGCTGCTGCCGGTGCATGAGTCCACTGTGGCTGCAGAGCCTTTGCCAGCCAGCTGACTTTGTTTTGTCTGTACCGGCCTCTTCGCGGGCACGCCCGCTCCCACAGGGATCTCGAAGCACTCAAGTCTTGTGATATCTCTGTGGGAGCGGGCGTGCCCGCGAAGGGGCCGGTACAGGATGAATGCAAATGACCGCCCGGTCCCGGATGACTGCGACAGCCTCCAAGGTGTAGCCTTGGCCGATACCCGCTTTCGTTGTGACTGACAGGAGCTTCCCATGCAGCATTACGTAACGCCCGACCTGTGTGACGCCTACCCGGACCTGGTACAAGTGCTGGAACCGATGTTCAGCAATTTTGGCGGCCGTGATTCGTTCGGCGGGCAGATCGTCACCATCAAGTGCTTCGAAGACAACTCGCTGGTCAAGGAGCAGGTCGAACTCGACGGCAAGGGCAAGGTTCTGGTAGTTGATGGCGGTGGTTCGTTACGCCGTGCGCTGCTGGGCGACATGCTCGCCGAAAAGGCCGCCAAAAACGGCTGGGAAGGCCTGGTGATCTATGGCTGCGTGCGTGATGTTGACGCGCTGATCCAGACCGACGTCGGCGTACAGGCCCTGGCCAGCCACCCGATGAAAACCGACAAGCGCGGCATTGGCGACCTCAACGTGGCGGTGACCTTCGCCGGGGTGACCTTCCGCCCGGGCGAGTACGTGTATGCCGACAATAATGGCGTGCTGGTCTCGCCAAGCCCGTTGAAAATGCCGGAGTGATGCGCCGCACGCGCTGATGGAGCTTTGATGTTCGAGGAAGACAACGCGCAGTGGGGGCTGGTGCATGCCCTGGTGCTCGATGGTAGAGGCGGCGCGCGTTCGATTGCCCGTACCGAACTGGACGACTTGCAGCTGCAACCGGAGCAGAGCCTGTGGCTGCACTGGGACCGCAGCCACCCACAAACCCGCACCTGGCTGCTGCATGACAGCGGGCTTAGCGAGTTCGCCTGCGAGCTGCTGCTGGAAGAAAACACCCGGCCGCGCCTGCTGCCCATGGCTGACGAACAGCTATTGCTGTTTTTGCGTGGGGTCAACCTCAACCCGGGCGCAGAGCCCGAAGACATGGTTTCGGTGCGTATCTTCGCCGAGGCGCAGCGGGTCATTTCGCTGCGCCTGCGGCCATTGCGCGCCAGTGACGAGATTCTTCAGTTGCTGGAGCAGGGCAGGGGGCCGAAGTCGGCTTCCGAACTGTTGCTGCTGATGGGCGAGCTGCTGACCGAAAAGGTTCAGGGCCTTGTCAGCGACTTGTCAGAACTGGTCGACCTGGAAGAAGAAAAGGTCGAATCCGACGAGCGGTATACCCCAGAGCACGGCAGCCTTCAGCAGATCCGCCGACGTGCAGCGGGTCTGAGGCGATTCCTGGCCCCCCAGCGGGAGATCTACGCCCAGCTGTCGCGCAGCAAATGGAGCTGGTTCGCCGATGTCGATGCCGACTACTGGAACGAGCTGAACAACAGCCTGATCCGCTACCTCGAAGAGCTGGAACTGGCCCGCGAGCGAGCAGCGCTGGTGCTGGAGAGCGAAGACCGCCGGCGCAGTGAGCGGATGAACCGCACCATGTACCGCTTTGGCATCATTACCTGCATCTTCCTGCCCATGAGCTTCATTACCGGGCTGCTTGGCATCAATGTCGGCGGTATTCCGGGGGCGGAAAACCCCTATGGCTTCCTGTTCGCCTGCATCGTGGTGCTGGGGCTGGCGGTGGGGCAGTGGTGGATGTTCCGGCGGTTGCGATGGGTCTAGGTGTGCATTTTGAAACATTCGTCCCAATCGGATGTGTGACCCAGTGCCCGGCCATCTCGTCTCTTGCTGACACTGCGCGAGGTGCCCATGCACGATCCGTTTGAAGAATCCCTGCGTGACCTGCTCAAGGCGTCACCCTCCGGCAATGACCGGGATGACCTGGATGACGCCGCTTGCCTGGGTCGCGTGCTGAAAACCGCCAACCGCCAGGTTGGCGCGGGTGATCTGTTCAGCCTGCTTGGCCGCTGGAGCCAGGCGCTGCTGATTGCCGTCAATAATGGCTCGGCGCATGTCGCGCCGGTGCGTCGACACTCTTCCCGCAACGCTGCCCCCGGCAGCAAAGCAGATAAGGCCGATTGAATATGGAACTCGATCTCTGGACCCAGAGCCTGGTCGCCGCGATGACCGCCCTTTGGACCAAGGTAGCGAACTTCATCCCCAACCTGTTCGGCGCGCTGGTCGTGGTGCTGCTCGGTTTCGTGGTGGCCAAGCTGCTCGACACGCTGCTGTCCAAACTGCTGGCCAAGCTTGGCCTGGACCGCCTGATGGCCGGCACCGGACTCACCAAGATGCTCGCCCGGGTCGGCATCCAGGTGCCGATCTCGACCCTGATCGGCAAGATTGTCTATTGGTTCGTACTGCTCATCTTCCTCGTCTCGGCCGCTGAGTCGCTAGGCCTGGAGCGGGTTTCGGCCACGCTCGACATGCTCGCCCTGTACCTGCCGAAAGTATTCGGCGCGGCCTTGGTGTTGCTGGCCGGCGTGCTGCTGGCACAGGTGGCCAATGGCTTGGTGCGGGGCGCCGCAGAAGGTATCGGCCTGGAATATTCGGCAGGCCTTGGGCGTATCACCCAGGGCCTGGTGATCATCATCAGCATCTCGGTTGCCATCAGCCAGCTGGAGGTGAAAACCGACCTGCTGAACCACGTGATCGTCATCGGGCTGATTACCGTTGGTCTGGCGGTGGCGTTGGCCATGGGCCTTGGCAGCCGCGAAATTGCCGGGCAGATTCTGGCTGGCATATACGTGCGCGAGCTCTTCCAGGTCGGCCAGCAGGTGCGGATTGGAGAGGTCGAAGGGCATATCGAGGAAATCGGCACGGTCAAGACAACGCTTCTGACCGATGATGGCGAACTGGTGTCGCTGTCCAATCGCGAGCTGCTTGAGCAGCGCGTGAATAGCCGCTAACCGCACAAAAGCTGTTAATGTATGCCGCCGCGAAATTCGACCCACGGGGTCGCGCGGCGACATTGACCTGACTGTCGGCCAGATCCGTTTTGAATAAAGTTCATTCGCCGCCCATGCGTTATGACCCCCGCGAGCTCACCGATGAAGAGTTGGTGGCGCGTTCGCATGAGGAGCTGTACCACGTTACCCGCGCCTATGAGGAGCTCATGCGGCGCTATCAGCGGACCCTTTTCAACGTCTGTGCGCGTTATCTGGGGAACGACCGTGACGCGGATGATGTCTGTCAGGAGGTGATGCTGAAGGTGCTGTATGGTCTGAAGAACTTCGAGGGCAAATCCAAGTTCAAGACCTGGCTCTACAGCATCACCTACAACGAGTGCATCACCCAGTACCGTAAGGAGCGCCGTAAGCGCCGGTTGATGGATGCCTTGAGCCTGGACCCTGTAGAAGAGGCGTCCGAAGACAAGGCCCCGAAGCCGGAAGAAAAAGGCGGGCTGGACAAGTGGCTGGTGCATGTGAACCCGATTGACCGGGAAATTCTGGTGCTGCGATTTGTCGCAGAGCTGGAATTTCAGGAAATTGCCGACATCATGCACATGGGCCTGAGCGCAACGAAAATGCGCTACAAGCGTGCGCTAGACAAGCTTCGTGAGAAATTTGCCGGCCTTGATGAAACTTAGTGGCGAGCAAATATCTCTAACGAATCGGCGAGTTCTGCTAGACTTGCCGTCGAGTTGTCCCCCTTGTTTGTGGTGGGACTGCTTAACTATCACCAGATGGGGATTTAACGGATGAAATTGAAAAACACCTTGGGCTTGGCCATTGGTTCGCTCGTAGCCGCTACCTCGATTGGCGCTATGGCACAAGGCACAGGCGCTGTGGAAGTCGAAGGCTTCTACAAGAAAGAATTCTTCGACAGCCAGCGTGACTTCAAGAACGACGGCAACCTGTTCGGCGGTTCGATCGGTTACTTCCTGACCGACGACGTTGAACTGCGCCTTGGTTACGACGAAGTTCACAACGCTCGTGGCGAAGACGGCAAGAACATCAAGGGCTCGAACACCGCCCTGGACGCCGTTTACCACTTCAACAATCCGTATGACGCCATCCGTCCGTACGTTTCCGCTGGTTTCTCGCACCAGTCGCTGGGCCAGACCGGCCGTGGCGGTCGTGACCACTCCACCTTCGCCAACGTTGGCGCTGGCGCCAAGTGGTACATCACCGACATGTTCTACGCCCGTGCCGGCGTAGAAGCTCAGTACAACATCGACCAGGGCGACACCGAGTGGGCCCCAAGCGTTGGTGTTGGCCTGAACTTCGGCGGTAGCCCGAAGCAAGCCGAAGCCGCTCCGGCTCCAGTTGCTGAAGTCTGCTCCGACTCCGACAACGACGGCGTTTGCGACAACGTCGACAAGTGCCCAGACACCCCGGCCAACGTTACCGTTGACGCCGACGGCTGCCCGGCTGTTGCCGAAGTCGTTCGTGTTGAGCTGGACGTCAAGTTCGACTTCGACAAGTCGGTCGTCAAGCCAAACAGCTACGGCGACATCAAGAACCTGGCTGACTTCATGAAGCAGTACCCACAAACCACCACCGTGGTTGAAGGTCACACTGACTCCGTGGGTCCAGACGCTTACAACCAGAAGCTGTCCGAGCGTCGTGCCAACGCCGTCAAGCAAGTTCTGACCCAGCAGTACGGCGTAGAATCTACCCGTGTTGACTCGGTAGGCTACGGCGAAACCCGTCCGGTTGCCGACAACGCCACCGAAGAAGGCCGTGCTGTCAACCGTCGCGTTGAAGCTCAGGTAGAAGCTCAGTCCAAGTAATTGGCCTGATGTTTCACGAAAAACCCGGCCTCGGCCGGGTTTTTCTTTGCCTGAAATTTGTCGGTGTAGCGCGCACCCTGTGGGAGCGGGCAAGCCCGCGAAGAACCCAGCGCGGGAGATGGCACCGGCTTCGCCGGCAAGCTGCGTTCAGCCCTTGAGCAGAATAAGCAGCAATACAAGATTGATCAGCAGCGCCAGCAGAGCCAGGGTGCGCCACACCTTCAGCGGCTCGCGTTCCAGCAACGGCCGTGGCCGGCTGGGCAGTTCCTGGCGGTCGCCGCGTTCCAGCAGCAGCAACCAGTGTTCGGCAGTTTCGAAGCGTTGCGCCGGGTCGGGTGCCACCGCCTGTTGCAGGTTGTGCTGCAGCCATTCCGGCAGGTCTGGACGGTAGCGTGCCGCGTTGACGGGCTGCCCGAAGCGCGGGCGCTGGAAGGCTTCCACCTCGCCATACGGGTAATGCCCGGTCAGCAGGTGGTATAGCGTCACGCCCACGGAATACAGGTCCTGGCGCGGGCTGGGCGGTTGGCCATCGAACGCTTCCGGGGCGATGTACGAGGGCGTGCCGGGCACGTCGTGCAACGGGTCTTCGGACAGGCCTGGGCAGTAGGCCAGGCCGAAATCCAGCAGGCGCAGCTGGCCATCGCTGCCCAGGTGCAGGTTCTCTGGCTTGATATCGCGGTGCAGCAGATTACGCCGGTGCAGCACGCCCACCGCCTGCAGCAGTTGCCGGGCCATCTCCAGCCACTGCGGCAAAGGCAGCGGGCCATGCTCGGCCAGCAGCGCGGCAAGGGTTTGGCCGGGGTATTCGCGCATCACGTAGTACAGGTGCTGGCGCTGGCTGGCAGCATGCAGCTCGGGGAAATGGCGGCCAGCGACCCGGCGCAGGAACCACTCCTCCAGCAACAGCCCTTGCGCTGCCTTCGGCTCCTGCTCGCGTTCCGCAGGCAGGGTCTTGAGCAGCCAGGCTTGACCTTGACTGTCGCGCACCCGGTACAGCAGCGACTGGCGGCTGTGCGACAGCAGTTGTTCGGTGCGCCAGCCATCGATCACCTGGCCCTCGCGTAGCGGGCCGGGTACCGACCATTGCTGCAACTGGGCCAGGGTGTCGCCCAGGTTGGCCGTGCCGAGTTGCTCGACCTGTACCAGCAAGGCACTGGCGTTGTCCTGGCTGCCATTGAGGTGCGCACTGGCAACCAGCGTGTCGACGGCCAGTTGCAGGTCGGGTTGATCGCGCAGTACCGCCTGGATGTGCTGGTCGCCCAGGCTGGCCCAGACCCCGTCGCTGAGCAGCAGGAAGCATTCACCCGCCTGCAGCTCACCCTCCAGGTAATCCACCAGCAGGTGCTGGTCCAGGCCCAGCGCGCGTTTCAGCACATGCTGCATGCCTGGTTGGTCCCACACATGGTCTTCGCTCAGGCACTGCAGGTGCCCGGCGTGCCAGCGGTACACACGGCAGTCGCCGACATGGGCCAGGGTAAAGCGCCGGCCCCGTAGCACCAATGCGCTGAGTGTGGTCAACAACGGCTGGCCGCTGCCTTGGGCGCGCAACCAGCGGTTCTGTGCCAGCAGCAGGCGGTCGAGGGCCTGGGCCACGCTCCAGGTGGCGGGGGTGGCGTAGTAGTCCAGGGTCAGCGCCTGCAAGCTGGCGCGTGCCGCCAGGCCGCCATCGGCACATTGGCTGACGCCGTCGGCAAGGGCGAACAGGTAGCCCTTGCTGGCGGCCAGCTCTGGCGCGGGGGTAACCAGGCGCAGGGCGTCCTGGTTTTCCTCGCGCGGCCCGGTGGCGCTGGCTTGGGCAAAGCGCAGTTGCAGGCTCATCGACGTACCTCAGACCCGCGCCGCAGTGACTGCCGCCGAGCCCCAGGTGGTGCGCCAGCGCTGTTTCACGCTGTGCAGGCCGAACCAGGCCAGCAGACCCAGGCTGGCGAACAGCCACAGGCCCCACTGGTAATCGCCAGTGTGTTGCTTGATAGTGCCAAGCCCTGCAGCCAGCAGGAAGCCACCGATACCACCGGCCATGCCGATCAGCCCGGTCATCACGCCGATTTCCTGGCGAAAGCGCTGTGGTACCAGCTGGAACACCGCGCCGTTGCCTGCGCCCAGGCCAAGCATGGCACTGATGAACAGCGCCAGTGCAGCCGCCGCAGACGGCAGGTTGAAACCGACGGCGGCAATGCAGATGGCTGCAACGCTGTACATGCCCAGCAAGGTGCGGATGCCGCCGAAGCGGTCGGCCAGGGCGCCGCCGAGCGGGCGCATCATGCTGCCGGCGAACACGCAGGCCGCAGTGTAGTAGCCGGCGGTGACCGGGCTCAGGCCGTACTGGTCGCTGAAGTAGCCTGGCAGGGCGCTGGCCAGGCCGATAAAGCCGCCGAAGGTGACGGCGTAGAAAAACATGAACCACCAGCTGTCCCGGTCGCCGAGGGCCTTGAGGTAGTCGGCCATGTCTTTCGGCTTGGGGCGCTGCGGGGCGTTGCGTGCCAGCAGGGCGAACACCACCAGCGCCAGGGTCAACGGAATCAGCGCGAAGCCGAATACATTGTTCCAGCCAAAGCCTGCGGCCAGTGCCGGGGCCAGCAGTGCGGCGAACACCGTGCCGGAGTTGCCGGCGCCGGCGATGCCCATGGCCTTGCCCTGGTGTTGCGGCGGGTACCACTGCGACGCCAATGGTAGCGACACGGCGAATGAAGCGCCGGCAAAGCCGAGGAACATGCCCAGCAGCAGTACCTGTTCATAGCTGTGTACGCCGAAGTGCCAGGCTGCCGCCAGTGCGACGATCACCACCACCTGGCCGATCAGTCCGGCGGTCTTGGGTGACAGGCGGTCAACCAGCACGCCCATGGCAAAGCGCAGGATCGCCCCGGCCAGGATCGGCATGGCAACCATCAGGCCCCGTTGTTGTGCACTCAGTTGCAGGTCGCCGGCAATCTGCACCGCCATCGGGCCCAGCAGGTACCAGACCATGAAGCTCAGGTCGAAGTACAGGAACGCAGCGAACAGCGTGGGCACATGCCCGGATTTCCAGAAGCTGGTACTCATCGAACACCTCACTCGGCAAAGCAACGGAACGAAAAAGACGCCGCCACCCGCTCCACGCAGGTGGAGGGGAAAGCGACGTCTTTGTCGGGATTCAAGTGGGGCAACCGCCGTTGGCTACCGGTGCAAATACGTCAGCAAGAGCCGGGCCAATTCGGAGTGTCGGGCAGCGCGGAGTTTGTGGGGGCAACTGTCTTGTTGAAAATCTGAAAGGTTGCGCAATCTCTGTGGGAGCGGGCGAGCCCGCGAACACCGGCAGTGCCGGTGCCATCCACCGCGTCGCCTGTTTCGCGGGCACGCCCGCTCCCACAAGGTCCGCGCTGCTATCCGAGCATTTCGTGCATGGCGATAATCTGCTCGGCCACCTGAATCAGCTTCTGCTGGCGGCTCATGGCCTGGCGGCGCATCAGGGTGTAGGCCTGTTCTTCGTTGCAGTCTTTCATCTTCATCAGCAAACCCTTGGCCTGCTCGATGCGTTTGCGTTCGGCGAGTTGCTGGTCGCGCGCCACCAGTTGTGCCTTCAGTGCCTGGTCACTTTCGAAACGGGCCATGGCCACATCCAGAATCGGCTGCAGCCGGGCGGCATGGATGCCTTCGACAATATAAGCACTAACACCCGCCTGGATCGCCTGGCGCATCACTCCTGGGTCGTGCTCGTCAGTGAACAGCACGATGGGGCGCGGCTGGTCACGGCTGACCATCACCACTTGTTCCATGACATCGCGGTCAGGTGAGTCGGTGTCGATCAGCACCACATCCGGGCGCACTGTTTCGACGCAGGCAGGCAGGTCGATGGTCAGGCCTGGGGCTTCGGTGACCTCGAAGCCGGCTTCGATCAATGCCGCCTTCAGGCGGCCGAGTTTGTTCTGGGTGTCGTCGATCAGCAGGATGCGCAACATGTTGGTCCCCCTCACGCGCCGACACGCGCACCGGGCAGGTCGCCCAGTGCATGCAGGCTGAAACTGCGGGCATAGCCGTAGGGGTCGCTGCCGTCCCAGCGGATGCCGTCGATCAGCAGGCTGCTGCGCATCGGCAGTGAAGGGCACGCTACGCCAAGGCTTTGCGCCGCTTCGCTGTACAACGCCAGCTGTTGTACCTGGCGGGCGACGCCGAGGTAGTCGGGGTCTTCGCGCAGCAGGCCCCAGCGGCGGAACTGGGTCATGAACCACATGCCGTCGGACAGGTACGGCAGGTTGGCCCGGCCGTGGTCGAACAGACGCAGGGCATGCGGGTCTTGCCAGTGGTTGCCCAGCCCATCCTGGTAGTTGCCAAGCAGGCGTGGCTCAATGCTCTCCAGCGGCGTATCCAGATAAGCGCTGCCACTGAGCAGTTGCGCAGTGCTCCGGCGGTTTTCCGGGCTTTGCTCGATGAACCTGCTGGCGGCGAGGATTGCCTTGATCAGGGCGCGGGCGCTGTTGGGATACTGTTCGGCGAAGGTGCGGGCACAGGCCAGGACTTTTTCCGGGTGGTCCGGCCAGATCGACTGGCTGGTGGCCAGGGTGAAGCCTTGGCCGCTGGCCACCGCATCGGCAGCCCAGGGCTCACCCGCGCAGAAGCCGTCGATGCGCCCGGCCTGGATATGTGCAGCCATCTGTGCCGGCGGCACCACCACGCTGTCGACATCTCGCAGTGGGTGGATGCCTTGGCTGGCCAGCCAGTAATACAGCCACATGGCGTGGGTGCCGGTGGGGAAGGTCTGGGCGAAGGTCAGGCGTGCGCCATGCTGGTGCACCAGTCGCGCCAGTGCTTCAGGGTTGGTCACGCCTTTGCGCTGCAGGGCCGGGGAGAGGTTGATGGCCTGGGCGTTCTGGTTCAGCCCCATGAGCACCGCCATATCACTGGCCGGTACGCCGCCAATGCCCAGATGCACGGCGTAGATCAGGCCATACAGGCAGTGCGCGGCGTCCAGTTCGCCACTGACCAGCTTGTCGCGCAGCCCCGCCCAGGAACCCTGGCGCTTGAGGTTCAGGGTAAGGCCATGTTGCTGGGCGAACCCCTGGGTGGCTGCGACCACCACCGAGGCGCAGTCGGTCAAGGCCATGTAGCCGATATTCAGGCAGGGCTTCTCGGGCGCATCGCTGCCGTTGACCCAGGCCAGGGGCGTTGCTCGGGGTACAGTGTTCACAAGGTTCCTCGCCTGTACTGATTAGGCTGTGGGCCAAACCGGTGCAACCGATGTGCCAGGGCAGCAGTGGCCCCATGATTTGCTGTCCTGCCAGCGCCACGGTGGCTATAATCGCCCCCTCACTTACCCCGAGCCTTGCCCGCCCATGTATACCCTGGCCCGCCAGCTGCTGTTCAAGCTTTCTCCGGAAACCTCCCACGACCTGTCCCTGGACCTGATCGGTGCCGGTGGCCGCCTTGGCCTCAACGGCATGCTGTGCAAGCAGCCTTCGGCATTGCCGGTTTCGGTGATGGGCTTGAACTTCGCCAACCCGGTGGGCCTGGCTGCCGGCCTGGACAAGAACGGCGCGGCCATCGATGGCTTTGCCCAGTTGGGTTTCGGTTTTGTCGAAATCGGCACCGTCACCCCGCGCCCGCAGCCGGGTAACCCAAAGCCACGGCTGTTCCGTCTGCCGGAGGCCACGGCCATCATCAACCGCATGGGCTTCAACAACCTGGGTGTCGATAACCTGCTCGACCGGGTACGTGCTTCGCGCTACAGCGGCGTGCTGGGCATCAACATTGGCAAGAATTTCGACACCCCGGTCGAGCGTGCTGTCGATGACTACCTGATCTGCCTGGACAAGGTGTACACCGCCGCCAGCTATATCACGGTCAACGTCAGCTCGCCGAACACCCCGGGCCTGCGCAGCCTGCAGTTCGGCGATTCGCTCAAGCAGTTGCTCGATGCCCTGGCCGTGCGCCGTGAGCAACTGGCTGCCACCCATGGCAAGCGCGTGCCACTGGCCATCAAGATTGCCCCGGACATGAGCGACGAAGAAACCGCACTGGTCGCAGCCGCGCTGATGGAATCGGGCATGGATGCGGTGATCGCCACCAACACCACGCTGGGCCGTGAAGGTGTCGAGGGGTTGCCGTATGGTGGCGAGGCGGGCGGCCTGTCGGGCGCGCCGGTGCTGGAAAAGAGCACCCACATCGTCAAGGTGCTGGCCGGTGAGCTGGCGGGCAAGCTGCCGATCATTGCTGCTGGCGGCATTACCGAAGGCCGCCACGCTGCCGAGAAAATCGCCGCCGGGGCGAGCCTGGTGCAGATCTACTCGGGCTTCATTTATAAGGGGCCAGCGCTGATTCGCGAAGCGGTGGACGCTATCGCAGCAATGCCACGGGCATAACGGGCAGGCATAAAAAAGGGCCCCATCAAGGGGCCCCTGGGCCTTCGCCCGCCGCCCGGATGGGGCGTGCATGGTAAATCGAATTCAGTGTCCTCGATCAGCCAACGGCGTGATTTTCGTTGAGTCTATGGATGCCAGCGGTGCCAGTCATTCCGTCCCAGTTATCACCGCGACCTTCGCGCCAGCCGTTGATCCAGGCTTGGCGAACAGAAGGAAGATTGAAAGGGCAAAGTTCGCGGGATTTGCCGGTGACCCCGTATTGGTAGCCACGTGAATATGCTCTTTCCAACGGATCACGCTTAAGTCTTCTCATAGGGTGTTGCCCTCACTTGTTGACTGTAATGTCCCGTCGGCCTCTCTGAGGCCGGGCAGAGTCTTTCTGCCGGTTTGCGCTCGCTGCCGGCGTGGCGAGCTGAAAGTGCCGCCTCGTTGCGAAGCGGCCTGAGACCAGTTCTAACGAATGCGAGTCACGCTGTGAATGATCGATTTGTCATAAGGACGTAACCTTTCATAGGGTCAGGGGATAAGTAAATAAATGCGACTGAACCTTGTTTGAGGTTTGGCCCGCTATGGTCGGGGTTTGCCGATCATTGACGTCATTTCGCCAGCGTTGATCGCGGGTGAAATAAATAGTCTGTAATGCGACGAAGGGTCACATCGGCCCCGGCATCGCCAGAATTTTTTGTACTGCCTGATGATCTAAGCTGTCTTTGCCACTGGGCCGAGCGCAGATCGGTCAGGTGGCCCGGCTTGTCGCGTCACGCTGTCGTGTCGCAAAGGCCACCCGCATGCCTGCTGGAAAGGCATGCGGGCAAACATCGCGGGGCGATGCGTCGCCTCGTCAGTCAAATAGCCCAAGGCTCTGGAATACTCATGTCGGACCGTTTCGAACTCTACCTCACCTGCCCCAAAGGCCTCGAAAGCCTGCTTGCCGAGGAGGCCAAAGGCCTTGGCCTTGACGAGGTGCGTGAGCACACCTCGGCCATTCGCGGCGAAGCCGACATGGAAACCGCCTACCGCCTGTGCGTCTGGTCGCGCCTGGCCAACCGGGTGCTGCTGGTGCTCAAGCGCTTCTCCATGAAGAACGCCGACGACCTTTACGACGGTGTGAACGCGGTTGACTGGGCTGACCACCTGGCCGCCGACGGCACCTTGGCGGTGGAGTTCAGCGGCCATGGCTCGGGCATCGACAACACGCACTTCGGTGCGCTGAAGGTCAAGGACGCGATCGTCGACAAGCTGCGCAACCGCGAAGGCCTGCGCCCGTCGGTGGAAAAGATCGACCCGGACGTGCGTGTGCACCTGCGCCTGGACCGTGGCGAGGCGATCCTCTCCCTCGACCTGTCCGGCCACAGCCTGCACCAGCGCGGTTACCGTCTGCAGCAAGGCGCTGCACCGCTGAAGGAAAACCTGGCGGCAGCGGTGCTGATCCGCTCGGGCTGGCCGCGCATTGCCGCCGAAGGTGGCGCGCTGGCTGACCCGATGTGCGGTGTGGGTACCTTCCTGGTCGAAGCGGCAATGATCGCGGCCGATATTGCGCCCAACCTCAAGCGTGAGCGTTGGGGCTTCAGTGCCTGGCTGGGCCACGTGCCGGCGCTGTGGCGCAAGGTGCATGACGAGGCGCAAGCGCGGGCGCAGGCCGGCCTGGCCAAGCCACCGCTGTGGATCCGCGGTTACGAGGCCGACCCGCGGCTGATCCAGCCGGGCCGCAACAACGTCGAGCGCGCCGGCCTGGGCGACTGGGTGAAAATCTATCAGGGCGAGGTCAGCACCTTCGAGCCACGCCCGGACCAGAATCAGAAAGGCCTGGTCATCAGCAACCCGCCCTATGGCGAGCGGCTGGGTGACGAAGCCAGCCTGCTCTACCTCTACCAGAACCTCGGCGAGCGCTTGCGTCAGGCCTGCATGGGCTGGGAGGCAGCAGTGTTCACCGGCGCGCCTCAGTTGGGCAAGCGCATGGGTATTCGCAGCCACAAGCAGTACGCGTTCTGGAACGGCGCCTTGCCATGCAAGCTGCTGCTCTTCAAGGTGCAGCCCGACCAGTTCGTGACGGGCGAGCGGCGCGAGGCACAGGCTGAAGAGTCCGACGTTCGCCAGCAGGCCCCGGTGGCCAGCGAGCCGGCGCGGCTGTCGGAGGGGGCGCAGATGTTTGCCAACCGCCTGCAGAAGAACCTCAAGCAACTGGGCAAGTGGGCCCGCCGCGAGCAGATTGACTGCTACCGCCTGTACGATGCCGACATGCCCGAGTACGCCGTGGCAGTAGACCTGTACCACGACTGGGTGCATGTGCAGGAGTACGCTGCGCCACGTTCGATCGACCCGGAGAAGGCTCAGTCGCGCCTGCTCGATGCCCTGGCTGCCATCCCCCAGGCACTGGGCATTTCGCCGCAGCGCGTGGTGCTCAAGCGCCGCGAGCGCCAGAGTGGCACCCGCCAGTACGAGCGTCAGGCAACCGAAGGCCGCTTCCAGGAAGTGAACGAAGGCGGCGTCAAGCTGCTGGTCAACCTCACTGACTACCTCGACACCGGGCTGTTCCTTGATCACCGCCCGATGCGCATGCGCATTCAGCGCGAGGCCGCTGGCAAGCGTTTCCTCAACCTGTTCTGCTACACCGCCACGGCTTCCGTGCATGCGGCCAAAGGCGGCGCACGCAGCACCACCAGCGTCGACCTGTCGAAAACCTACCTGGACTGGGCGCGCCGCAACCTGGCGCTGAATGGCTTCTCCGAGCGCAACCGCCTGGAGCAGGGCGATGTGATGGCCTGGCTGGAAAGCAACCGTGACAGCTACGACATGATCTTCATCGACCCGCCAACCTTCTCCAACTCCAAACGCATGGAAGGCGTGTTCGACGTGCAGCGTGACCACGTGCAACTGCTGGACCTGGCCATGGCTCGCCTGGCACCGGATGGCGTGCTGTATTTCTCCAACAACTTCCGCAAGTTCCAGCTCGACGAGCACCTGATGGCGCGTTATGCCGTGGAGGAAATCACCGCGCAAACGCTGGACCCGGACTTTGCCCGTAACAACCGGATCCACCGCGCCTGGCGCCTGCAATTGCGCTGAGCCGACGAGGTACATTGCGCGGCTAATGGCCAATAGCTATAAATGAGGGCAGGGCAAGATAATCCGCAGGACGCTGACGTGACGAGATGGGTGTATGTCAAAGTGTGGCGTGCGTGCGCGGTTATCCGGCCTGTGCACAGAAGCGGTGTCCGCCTGGGCGGTGGCGCTGGTGGCGTTGGTGTTGGGCGGCCTGTTGACGGCCGCCCTGGCGCTTGCCGCGCAGACGTTCTACAAGCAGCAGTTGCGCCAGCGTTTCGAGTTGCTGGCCAGCGAGCGCTTCAGCCGCATTGCCGAGCGCTTTGATGAGCAACAACAACGCCTGGACGGTTTGCGGCGGTTCTTCAGCTTTTCCAACGAGGTCACCTCGCTCGAATTTGACGGTTACGCCCGGCCGTTGCTGCAGCGCACCTTGGCCTACGCTTGGGCGCCGCGCGTAGAAGCCGCGCAACGCGCCGAGTTCGAGCACCAAGCCAGTGAGCATTCAGGCTCGGGCTATGTGATCCGTGACCAGGATGCACAAGGCCAGTGGCGCCCTGCGCCGCCGCGCGATCACTACTTCCCTGTGTTGTATACCCAATCCGGTGAAATGCCCGGGCTGCCCTATGGGCTGGATCTTGCCGGCCAAGGTGCGGCCCAGGCAGCCTTGGCGCGGGCGCTGGAGCCTGGCAGCATGGCAGTGTCCGAGCCCTTGGCCATGTACGATATTCCGTCGTACGCGCGTGGCCTGCTGCTGGTGGCGCCGGTGTTTTCCGACGCCAGCCCGCATGGCGCGGCAGTGGGCTATGTAATGGCATTGCTGAGCATGCGCGAGCTGGTCAGCGATGGGCGGCCAGTGGCGGCGGATGACAACCTGGTGGTGCGCATCGTTGATCCGTCCGGCTTGCAAGGGCCGCAAGTGTTGTTCGACTCGCTGAACCAGGTCGCCCCCTTGTCGCTGGCCAGCAACCAGCTGTTGCACCTGGCCGACCACCACTTCCAGTTGAGCATCCTGCCGAGCCAGGCGTTCGTGCAGGCCAATCGTTCGTCGGCCGTGCAGGCGATCGTCCTGCTGGGTGGGTTGCTGAGCCTGCTGCTCAGCGCCTTGCTCTACAGTTTGTTCACCCAGCGCCAGCGCGCCCTGGCACTGGTCGAGCAGCGCACCGCCGAGCTGCGGGTCAGCGAGCAGTCGCTAAGAGGTACCCACAACCAGCTACGCAGCGTGCTGGACGCGGCGACCCAGGTGGCGATCATTGCCACCAACCTCAAGGGTGTGGTCAGTACCTTCAACGCCGGTGCAGAGCGCATGCTCGGCTACCCGGCCAGCGAGGCGATCGGCCAGTTGCACCTTGAGCACCTGGTGCTTCCAGAGGAGCTGAGCCTGCGCGCCCATGCGATGAGCCTGCGCTATGGCCGCCCGATTGCCGGTGGCCAGGCCATGTTCGCCGAAACGGTTCAAGAGCATGGAGCCGAGCCTGGGGAATGGACTTTGCTGCGCGCCGATGGTAGCCAGCTGGTGGCCAACATGCTGGTTACCGCCATGCTGGATGAACAGGGTTTGTGGGTGGGTTACCTGGCCATCTGCATAGACGTCACCGAGCGGCGTCGGGTGCACGAGGCGCTGGCGGCGCGCGACCGGCTGCTGGAGAAGCTCAGTGCCGAGGTGCCGGGTGGCATCTACCAGTACCGCCTGGATGCCAACGGCCATTCGTGCTTTCCCTACGCCAGCCAAGGCCTGTACGACATCTACGAAGTCGACCTGCAGCAGTTGCGCGAAGATGCCATGTTGGTGTTCGAGCGCATTCACCCCGATGACCTGGACCGCGTGCGCCGCTCGGTACGTTACTCGGCCGAGCACCTGGCGCCCTGGCGCGAGGAGTACCGGGTGTGCCTGCCGCGTGCCGGGCTGCGCTGGGTGCGTGGCGAAGCGACGCCGGAAGAGGGAGAACAAGGCTGTACCCTGTGGCATGGCTACCTGACGGACATCTCCGACCTCAAGGGGGTGGAGGAAGAGTTGAGGGCGTTATCGGTGACCGACTCGCTGACGGGCATCCACAACCGCCGTTATTTCCAGGACCGGCTCAAGGTAGAACTGGAACGCGCCCAGCGTGACGGCCTGGCGTTGGCTGTGATCATGCTCGACATCGATCACTTCAAAGGCATCAACGACCGCTTCGGCCATGCCATGGGCGACCGCGTGCTGCGCAGCTTGTGCCAGCGTATTGGCCAGCGCTTGCGGCGCACAGATGTGTTCTGCCGGCTGGGCGGGGAAGAATTCATGGTGTTGTGCCCGGGCAGTGATGCCGAACAGGCGCGGTTGCTCGCGCTTGAGTTGTGGCAAGGGTTGCGCACTGTCCCGGTGGAGGGTGTGGGGCAGGTGACCGCGAGTTTTGGTGTGGCGGGCTGGCGGCCGGGGGAGGGCGCAGATGCCTTGCTGCTAAGGGCTGATGCGGGTGTCTATACCGCCAAGCAGGCCGGGCGCGACCGGGTGGAAGGCGAGTCGGTCTGACAGCTATCAGTTGCCTGTGCTGGCCCCTTCGCGGCTACAGTCGCTCCCACAGGTATGGCGCAGGCTTCTGACGTTGCGCTGTACCTGTGGGAGCGGCTTTAGCCGCGAAAGGGCCGGTGCTGGCTGACCGATCAGTTTGCCGCTGTGCTACCGGCCAGCTTCGGCTGGCGGTACAGGTCCAGCAGGACCTGGTCGAGCACCTGTGAAGCACCCCACGGTCTCGGGTCGTTGAGAATCGCCGCCACCGCCCAGGTATGGCCGTTGCTATCGCGGCTGAAGCCGGCAATTGCCCGCACGGTGTTCAGCGTGCCGGTCTTGATGTGCCCTTCACCGGTCATGGCGGTGCGCTTCAGGCGCTTGCGCATGGTGCCGTCCATGCCCACCAGCGGCATCGAGCTCATGAACTCGGCAGCGTAGGGGCTCTTCCAGGCAGCCTGCAGCATTTCGGCCATTTCCCGGGTGCTGACCCGCTCTGCACGTGACAGGCCAGAGCCGTTTTCCATGACCAGGTGCGGCGCGGTAATGCCCTTTTTCGCCAGCCATTGGCGCACTACGCGCTGGGCGGCGCGGGCATCGTCCCCATCGGCATCGGTGCGGAACTGCGCGCCAAGGCTCAGGAAAAGCTGTTGGGCCATGGTGTTGTTGCTGTACTTGTTGATGTCGCGGATCACTTCTACCAAGTCTGGCGAGAAGGCGCGGGCCAGCAGGCGAGCACTCTTCGGCACGTTCTCGATGCGGTCGCCACCCTGGATGCTGCCACCCAGCTCGTTCCAGATCGCGCGCACGGCACCGGCGGCATAAGTGGCGTGGTCGAGCAGCGACAGGTATGTCTGCGAGTTGCAGCCATCACCCAACTGGCCGCTGACGGTCACGCTGATGCCATCGGCCTGGGGCACCGGGTTGTAGCGCACATCGCCTGTGCACTGCTTGGATGCCACCGCCTTGACCTGGTTGTCGATGCGGATGCTGGCAATCGGTGGCTCGACCGCGATGGTGACCTTGCCACCATCGTTGCGGGCCACGAAGCGCAGGGCCTTGAGGTTGACCAGTAGCGAGTCGGGCTTGACCAGGAACGGTTTGTTCTCATCGCCGCCGTCATCGTTGAACTGCGGCAGGTTGGGCTGCACGAAGTGGCTGCGGTCCAGCACCAGGTCTCCGGTGATGGTGCGCACGCCATTGGCGCGCAGGTCACGCATCAGCAGCCACAGCTTTTCCATGTTCAGTTTCGGGTCGCCGCCACCTTTGAGGTACAGGTTGCCATTGAGCACACCGTTGCTCAGGGTGCCATCGGTATAAAACTCGGTTTTCCACTGAAAGGTCGGGCCGAGCAGTTCGAGGGCCGCGTAGGTAGTGACCAGTTTCATGGTCGAGGCCGGGTTTACCGAAACATCGGCATTGAACACGGTCGGCGTGCCGGGGCCGTCCAGGGGCAGCATGACCAGCGACAGGGCGGTGTCTTGCAGCTTGTTGGCTTTGAGCGCCTGCTGCACTTTGGCCGGCAGGGTGGTGTTGACGGTAGCGGCCTGGCTGGGCAATGCGAGTGGCAACAGCAGGCTGGCAAGAACGAATGGACGAAGCGTTTTGATCATAATGGATAAATACCCTGCGGCGAGGGAAAAGGGCATTGGGGCTGTAAGAGGTGGTGGCCCCACGACGAAAGCGTACGCATTATGCCCCAAGCGTAGCGACGATGCGCCACGTTCGACGGAAAAGCACCGCCAATAAAAAAGGCCACCCGCAAGGGCAGCCTTTTCAGCGATCAAGCCGGGCGAGTATTACTCAGCCTTGTTGATCGGCTTTTCCGGGTACCAGGCGTCCAGCAGCGGGCTGACTTCGATCTTGGTCAGTTCGCTACGGCCCTTGAGCCAGGCTTCAACGGCTGCGCGCTGTTCTTCGCTGGCCGAGCCGCGTTTGACCGAGCACACCAGGCCGTAATCGTCACCGCCTACATAATCCAGGCCGTTGGCGTCCATCGCTTCTTCCAGGAACGCATCGAGGAAAGCATCGATAGCCTGGTCATCCAGATCTTCCTTGAATTCCAGGTTCAGCTCGAAGCCCAATTCCTGAAACTCGTCTACACACAGCTTTTTGCGCAGACGACGGGAGCGGTTTGTGGCCATGAAACAATCCTCTTAGGTAATAACGCCGCGCAGTCTACCAGTTAACACGTCTCGCTGCCTGCCTGAGTGCATGCGCAGGCGGCCAGTTCCTTGGCCAAGACCCGTTCCACACGGCACATGTGCCGCGCCAGCGCCTGGCGCCGCAAGCGCAGCTGTGCTGTCGGAAAATCGCTGGCCTCCAGCGCTTCGCAGGCTGCCATCAGGCCGGGGGCTTGCAGCATGCGTGCGGCGCTTAGCACCTTGTGGGCCTGCTCGTAGATGGCTCGGCTGTCCTGCTTCGGGTCCAACGCCATCAAGGTGGCCAGGTCTGCGTGCAGGCTCTGCTGCAAGGCCAGCAGGAAGCGCTGGCGGTCGGCGGGGTCGGGCCCGACGACTGCGGCCAGGCCGTCCAGATGGTAAGGTTTGTGCCGATTTTGTTGCTGGCGGCGCGGGCGAATGCTGGCAAGGCGCTGGCTGAGGGTGCTGAGGCTGATGGGCTTGAGCAGGCAGTCGTCCATGCCGGCACTGAGGCACTTGCGGTGGACTTCCGGCTGCGCGTTTGCGGTATAGCCCAGGATGGTGCAGCGCGGCCGCTTGCCATGGCGTTCTTCGGTGCGCACGGCGGTTGCCAGTTGGTAACCGTTCATGTACGGCATGTTGCAGTCGAGCACCAGCACATCGAAGTCTCCCGCCCGCCAGGTGGCCAGGCCCTCGCGGCCATCGCGGGCGCTGGCGTGCTCCAGGCCAAGGTAGCCAAGCTGTTGTGCCATGAGTTGCAGGTTGGCGGGGTGGTCATCAATCACCAGCACGTTCAGCCGTGGGTCGGGTACGTGAAGGTCTTCCGGCAGAGGGGCCGGCAAGGCAGTGGCATCAACCCGCTGCAGCGGCATCTTCAGGCGTACCTGGGTGCCTACATCTTCCAGGCTTTTGATGGTCAGGCTGCCACCCATCATTTCGCACAGGCTGCGGCAGATGGCCAGGCCCAGTCCCGTTCCCGCTCGGGCACCCTGGCTATGCGGGTTGGCCTGGATGAACGGATTGAACAGGCGTTGCAAGTCGTCTGCATGGATGCCGATGCCACTGTCGCGCACTTCCAGTTCCAGTACTGCGGGCGTGGTATTGCCGTCATTCAGCAGACCGACGCCGATGCGAACCTGGCCATGCTCGGTGAACTTGATGGCGTTGCTCACCAGGTTGGACAACACCTGTTTGAAACGCAGAGGGTCGAGCCGTGCGTGACAGCGCGCTGCGGGTGTAATCATCACCTCCAGGGCCAGGCCCTTCTGCCGCGCCTGCCCCTCGAAAATACGCCCGACCGACTCGACCAGCGCTGCGAGGTCGACCGCTTGCGGGGCCAGCGACAGGTGCCCTGACTCGATGCGCGCGATGTCGAGAATATCGCCGATCAGGCCCAGCAAATCGTTGGCCGAATGGTGGGCCAACTCCAGTGCGCTGCGGTCTACCCGGCCTTGGTCGGCGCGCTTGACCGCCAGTTCGAGCATGCCGATGACGGCGTTCATCGGGGTACGGATTTCATGGCTGATGGTGGCCAGGAAGGTACTCTTGGCGCGGTTGGCATCGTCGGCTTGCTGCTTGGCCTGACGCAACTCAATGACCAGCTGACGGCGCTCGCTGATGTTGATCCAGCCGCCGATGATGCCCTGCACCTCTCCCAGCGAGTCGCGGTACGGCAGTATCCAGTGATAGATGGTCATTTCGCGGCCCTTGATCCGCAGTGGCCGGTCCATGATCAACGGCGAGCCGGCGGCCATGACTTTCAGGTAGTCGGCCTGGATCTGCCGGGTCTGCTCGACGTCGGCAAACAGGCTGCCTTCCAGCTGTTTGCCGATGACTTCTTCGGAGCGGGCCTGCACGGCTTCCAGATAGCTGTAGTTGCAGCTTTGCAGGCAGCCTTCGCGATCACGCACGTACATGGGGTGGGGCGTGCCGTTGAGCAGGGCGCGCGTGAACGCCAGTTGATCGTTCAGGGCGCGTTCGGCGCGTTGGCGCTGGCGAATCTGCAGGCGCAGGCGTGCGTTCCAGAGCAAGGCCAGCAGCAGGAGAGCGACCATGGCCAGCACCACTTGGAGCGCTACCCGGCTGTAGCCCTTGCCGTTGCCATCATCATGCTGCCCGAAGCCACGCCAGCGATTGTTGATCACCCCCAGCTCTTCGGGCGAGATGCTCAGCAGGGCCTTGTCGAGGATCGACACCATTGCCTGTGACGGGGTGCTGGTGGCCATGGCGAAGCTGGCGGATTCGCTGCCGACTGTGGTGCGAATGACCAGCCCGGGGTTGCTGGGCAAGGCATGGTTGGCGTCGATCAGCGTGGTGATCACCGCATCGACGGCACCGCTGTTGAGCAAAGCCATGGAGTAGAACGCGCTTTCAGTCTCGACCCAGCCGATTTGCGGATAGTGCCGGGGCAGCATGGCGTCCATGGCGCTGTAGCGGGTAACGGCGACCCGATGCCCCTGCAACTGCTCAAGCGTGTTCAGCTCCTTGTCGTCCTTGCGGCCGACCAGCACGAAGGCGCTCTCCAGGTAGGGCCGGCTGATTTGCAGGTCGACTTCGGTCACTCCGCCAGTGGCCAGTGCGGCAATGACATCTGCGCGGCCATCCTTGAGGCGGGCGATCATGTCGGCAATGCCGCTGGCACGCTGCACTTCAAAACGCAAGCCGGTGCGCAGGCTGATGAGCTCCAGCAGGTCGGCGGTGATGCCGCGAAAATGCCCCGAGCCATTAAAATAGGATAGCGGTGCAGCTGTATCATCGATCGTCACGCGCATCACCGGGTGTTCCTGCAGCCACTGTTCCTCGGCGTCGGTCAGTTGCAGCTTGCGGTCGGTCAGCAGCAGATCGCTGCCGGCGCTCCAGCGTTTGAAGATGCTGGCGCGCAGGGCCGGTGTCTGGCTGTCCAGAGTGGCGTTCACCAGCGCCAGCAACTGCGTGTCCTGCTTGCGCAAGGCAAAGCCGAAGCCGATGGCTTCGTGTTGGCCGAAATTGGCCATGCGCAGGCGCGGCAGGTGGCCGCGGTTGAGCAGGTAATGGGTGGAGATGGTGTCGCCGATATACACATCGGCCTGACCGAACGCGACGGCGTTCAAGGCTTGGCTGGAGGAGGCAAAAGCCAGCAGTTCGGCCGTGGGGTAGGTGCTACGTACTTCCTGCTTGGGCAGGTAATGGTAGAGCATACCCAGGCGCATGCCGCCCAGGCCCATGTCGAGCACCCGGCTTTCGTCTTCGCGTGTGACCAGTACGGGTTGGTCAATGGCATACGGGTGTGACAGCGCCAGGCCGTCGCTGGCTGCTTCGTAGCCGTTGGCGCTGCCAAGCAGGTCAATATCGCCGTGCCTGAGCGCCTCCACCGCCGCCTGCCGGCTGGGGAAACGCAGCACCCGCACAGGTAACTGCAGGGCCGTGCCGATAAGGCTCGCGTACTCGGCGGTGAGGCCCTGATAGTCGCGGCCGCCACTGGTGATGTCGAACGGCGGGTAGTCCGGCGCCGACGTGCCCAGTACCAGTTCCTGCCGGCCCTCGAGCCATTGCCGTTGTTCGGCCGTGAGTTCGGGTTGCGTCGGCTTGGCCGATGACCGAGCCAGTAACATATAAGACGAGGCTTCATGATAGGTGGCCTGTGCTACGCCGCTGAACAGGAGCAGGGCTAGCAGCAGGCGAGCGATAGGTTGCGTCATGAACACCTTCAGACCAGCGCGTTGCGTTTGGCCATTTCGATCAGATCAACCAGTGTACTGACCTGAAGTTTGTGCATGAGGCGCTTCTTGTAGGTACTGACTGTCTTGCTGCTGAGGAACATGCCCTTGGCAATTTCCTTGTTGCTGCGGCCTTGGGCGAAGAGTTGCAGCACCATCAATTCGCGGTCATTGACCTGGCGGAAAAGTTGCAGGTCGGTATCGGTTGTCTGGTTATGCTTTATGGCCTGGCTGGGGAAGTAGTTGTAACCGGCCAGTACTGCCTTGATTGCACTGAGCAGTTCGCTCAGGTCTTCCTGCTTGCACACATAGCCGGCGGCACCGGAGTGCATGCAACGCACGGCAAACAGTGCGGGAGACTGCGCGGTCAATACCAGAACCTTCAATGGCAGGGCCATGGCCTGGAAGCGCGAAAGCACCTCCAGCCCGTCTAGCTTGGGGATGCTGATGTCGAGGATGACCAGGTCGGGTGCGGCTTCACGAATCATCTGCATGGCGTCCACGCCATTGTCCGACTCGCCGACAATCTTGTAATTCTGGTTTTCCAGCAGCATACGGACGGCCAGGCGGATGACAGGATGGTCGTCGACAATAAATATGGAGTGCATGTTCAACTTCCCTGCGGGCGATTGAGGGGGACAACCGGCACCATATCTCAGTTGGAAGTCGTCGGGGATGTGAGGAAGGGCGATTCGCCATTTATGGGAAACGGCTTACAAGATAAACCCAAACGGGCTACGAAATTTGTGTGTCCGACCCAATGTCAAAGCGTGATTGGTAACTTTTCGTGCACTTTTATTCGTGCTGTTTAATGTGCCAGCATTATATGTAGGAAGTTTCCTGCAATGTGCGGTGCAGCACCGGCCCAAGGGCCGAGGATGCACCGGCACGCTTCAGGTGGGGCTGGAGCGCCCGGTCATTTCCCGGGCCATTTCGCTGGCATAGCTGTCGGTCATCCCGGCGATGAAATCGATCATGCGCAGGAAGGCGCTGTGCAGCGAGGCATGGGGGTCTGGGGCATTGTTGCCGATCAGGTCCAGTACCCGGCGGCTCTTGAACGAGGGGGTGCGCCCGCCGTGCTGTTCGAGCGCTGCGCCACAGAAGGTGTTGAGCAGAATCTCCAAGGTGGTGTAGGCGCCGATTTCATGCAGAGTCTTGCGCTTGTCCTGGAAGATCTTGTTGCGCGCCATGTCTTTGGCCTGCAGCACACAGCGTTTGGCCGGGCCGTGCATGTGCTCGACCAGGTCGCCCGCCAGGTGCCCGGCCAGCAATGCCTGCTGCTGCTCGACGAACGCATGGGCGGCGGCGTTCGTCAGGTGCTCGATAGCCTTGCCACGCAAAATCGCCAGCTTGCGCCGGCGGGAATCGCGCGGGCCGAGCTGGCGGTAGGTTTCTGGCAGGTCTTCGCCGACCAGGTCAAGCAGCAGGCTTTCGACTTCAGCGTATTCCAGCAACTCCATTTCCACGCCATCTTCGAGGTCGATCAGCGCATAGCAGATGTCATCGGCGGCCTCCATCAGGTACACCAGCGGGTGGCGCGCCCAGCGCTGTTCTTCCAGTTGCGGCATGCCGAGCTTGCGGGCGATCTGCTCAAGCAAGGGCAGCCCGCTACGTTCAATTTGGCAACCAAATAAAAAAGTTGCTATGTAATTGACTTTAATGGAGAAAATTATATTTATTTGTTTGGTTTCCAGACTCTCGCACCGTCGGGATGGGGAGCATTAGCTGCACGCAACCCCTCTAACTATGAGCAGAACGGAGTCGTGAGGTAACGAGGTTTTTTGATGGAGATAGACAAGGGCTGGAGCATCAATGGCAATTTTGATGGGGGGCTCGGAAGGTTGAGGAATCGTCTGCCCACCGTCTTCAATTTACATGCCTTAGGTCGGGAAAGGATCATGCGGATACAGGCATATGGACATCACAATCGCCCTCGGTTAGGGTTCAGCCTACCGCTTGAACCTCAGTAACGGATTACACGTCGCTATGACGCAAATTATAAATCGTGATGCAGCCGATAAGACGAAAGGTTTTCGATTACAGAAGCTTCGTGCGGCAAGGCTACTTCTTGAAGCGTCGAGCGAAAACGCACATGTGAATTTCTATTATGCTGCCATTGAGGTTGAAGAAGATGTAACAATAATAAAAACTACAGATTTCACCACTGAGCAGATAATTGAAGAAGACAAGAATTTTGATCCTGAAAGTAACTTCACCATCTTCTCAGATGCGGTGATCAATACGCTTGTAAGTTTTTTCGATATCTACATAGGTAAATGGCAAAAAAGCTACTCAACCGTGTTTACGTTTAATTTTTACACAACAACAAATTTCGGAAAGGAGAGAAAGGTTAAGCTTTCCGATGGGACCAAAATAGAACTCCCTAAGAAACCAATTCTTGAAACGCTCCAAAATAAGTCCGAAATTACCGACGAAGCAGCGAGCCTTATCAAATCCATATTGGTTGACGAATATAAAGATCAATATAAAACAATAGAAGGTAATGGGCACCTAAAAGCACTGGAAGACATGCCTTTAGATGACTTTAAAGTCTTCTTGAATAAGATTACATGGCTGTCAGGGCAAGAAGACGAATCAGCTCTGCAAGGGATAGCAGAAAAGCTAATAAAAGAAAGCAGCTATTATCAAATTAGTATGAGTGGTAAAGAGCAATTAATCCTTGCAAAAATATTAGATAAGATCGATGAAAAGCAGCATTTCAAAGATTATGCAGAAAGGTTCATAAATTCTGCTGAGGTGCAGCTTATTTTTAAGATGGCTGAATCTGAAATAAATGAATCGCTGCTTGATCCGATTTGGAAAGACCTTCAAGAACTATCCTTAAAGATAACTGATAAGCGAAATCTTGAGGAGAAAATATTGGATGTTTGTCCAAATTATCCACAATCGAGAATTGCGACGCTAGCGAGAAAAGCTTGCAACTCAAAGACCGAAGAAGATGCAAGCAATAAAAGTTTCTTGTCATTGAAGTACAGGGTTTTTGAGGCATGTGATGACTACTTTTTTGACAATCAAAAACTAGAGAAAAATGTTGATCAAAAATGTATTGATATGACAATAAAGATACTGCAAGAGAAAGCCGTTAGCTCAGTTGAAGAATTGAAGAAAGACTATACCTACTCCGTATCTAACAGAGAAACCATAAATAGCATAGTCCTCAATTTGATTGACTCATGCTTCGTAAGCCTCGACGAGGAGAAATCGAAATGAACGAGGCTGCCAAAAAGAATTTAATGTTCATCTCTTCGGATGATTTTTACCTTATAACGTACTCAATTATTATTATTCTTGACTGCCTTGGATGTACCAAAGGGAGAGAGTTTAAGGATTATAGGAAGCTGCCTTTTATAATTGAGCTAATAAATAATAAAAGAAACATGCTTACATTAGAGGCTACACCTCTAGAAAAGCTACACAAAAACGACAAAGATTTTTTATTTCAGAGCTACACCAATGGTTTAGCAAAAAGAAGTGAAACTTTAAAGATTCTTTTTACGCTTGAAAAAAGGGGTTATGTAAGCTTGCAGCAAGGAAGTATAGAAACTTTAGTTAACATAACTCTGAACATAGACAGGCTTCCAAAAGATTTTTTATCAAAAAAAGTATTCGGTACCGAGTACCAGAACTGTCAAAGGTTTAAGACAATAATCCAGAGAAGCACTGCACTTACTCTTGATACTTTTCTCGGTAAAATATATAGAGATAGAGGCGTAAAAATATGGGAAATTTAAGAATCCAAAAGATAGTTTACCAAGGTGCGAACTATCATTTTGAGTCCCCCATATTCGATGAGAACCTTATTCTTATAGAAGGTGACAATGGCACAGGTAAAAGCACCTTTTGCAACCTGATTTACTATGGTCTCGGCGGTAGAGTTAATGAATTCAGTCGAAAAGAGAAAAAAGAACAGCACAAAGAAATAACGAGCGATAAAGACAATCGGGTTGATCTTTACATAAAGATAAATGAGGAAAGCTTCAAGCTCACAAGATACATAGAAGACAATGACATAACTATATCTTCGACATTAGAAGTAAGTGATATTCAGACAAAGTCTCTCGCACTCATACATAATGGCGACGTTGCTCCAATCATATTGCAAGTATTCCGCTCGCAAGAGTCTGAATATATATTTTCGGATTGGATTTTATCGAAGCTAAAAATATCTGTTGTAGAGCTATATCAGGGTCATCGAAATTTTAAAATAAATTTCAATGACCTTATGCGTCTTATATATCATGACCAGCAACCAGATCCGAGAGGGGTCTACAAAAAGCTGGACACTCAAAACAACTTCATGAACGACTCCGAGCTTTTGAGGAAAGCTATCTTTGAACTTTTAGTCGGTAAAACATACTCAGATTATTATGACTCTCTTTCCAAGTCGAAGGCATTGGAGAAGGAAAAAATCATCGCGGCAGGACTTCTAAAAGAATACTCGCGGATCATAGAGGAATTATCAGGAAGTTCAGAGCCTCTCAACATTACTTTCCTACAAAAAAACCTGCAGGAAAAAGAAAATCAGTTAGAAAAACTGCATGACTCACGAAATAAATTCAAAAGTGGTAGAGGCACAAAAACGACAACGGTAGATTATGCACTAATAGACCTAAAAAATAAAATAACTGAAAAGCAACTCGCACTAAGCGAATTAAATCAAACGTTAATTTCAACGATCGGAGAAAGACATAAGCTTAACTCTATAAAAGAGAGCACTCTTAGAGAGATTTCACAAATATCCAAAATAATTCATTCTCACGATCAGCTTAATTTGTTTTCAGCAGACACTTGCCCGTATTGCTTAGGGAGAGTTGAGCGTATAGCCGGTCATTGTGTGTGTGGCTCCGAAATCAGAGAGGAACAGTATCAACGTTTTTTTTATACATCCAAAGAATACAAAGATATTTACAAGTCTAAGATAAAAACTACTCATACAATTGAAATAGCAATAACTGACTGCGAGCAAGAGCTGAGTGCTACCCAAAAAGCCATCATGCATATTGAGGCTGAACTTCCTGAGTTAATGCGAAAAATAGAAGAGCGTGTTGATAATCTCGACACGCCAATAGATCTCGATACGATAAATGATATTGATGATGAAATTTTAAATACCCGTCAAGATATAGAAACGATACGCCAACAAATGGAGGCGGAGGGTAAGAATGTTCGTCTGACAAACGATTACGAAAGGAAAAGAAGCGACCATGAAACAGCAAAGTTATTGACAGATCGGCTTGAGGCCAATGCTAAGATAGACATACAAGATAAAGTCGGTAAACTGAGTGCAATATATAATAAACTCATGACCGACTCGCTTCCGGACTGTAATGTCGCACGAATCAGTATAGAAGATTACTTACCAATAGTTGGTGGCGGTGAATACAGGGAGGCCAGTTCGGCTGTATCAAAAAGGCTGATGTATTACCTAGCACTTATGAACTTATCTCTTTCAGAGGAAAACGTCCCTTTCCCAAGATTCCTGATTATAGATACGCCAGAAACATCAGGAATTGAGCTAGATAATCTTAAACGCTGCTTGGAAAAAATTGGAGAGCTTGACCACTATGGAAAACCTTACCAAGTAATACTCACTACGGGTCTAAAAAAGTATCCTGACAGCTTCCTAAAATACAGAAAAATTTACTTGCCGGACAAGCAGCATCGATTGCTTATTAAAAACTAGTAATGGGCAGGGGTTGTACTCTCCATTTGCGTATGTGTTGAAGGTGGTGATATGGCTAGTATGAGTTGGATAGCTTTAACTAAGTTGAGTGAGGTGGTACGTTATGGAATTGTTTGACTTGACAAAATTGAAAAACAAGAAACACCAGCATTATGTGCCGCAGTTTTATCTCGAGCTGTGGATGTCTCATGACGGCTTCTTTGTTAAGAATAGCATGGGTGCTGTTCCTAAAATATATCTAAAAAAAACAACCGTTGATGTAGGTGAGGAAAACTTTTTCTACAAAATTGAGATGGATGATGTGGTTTGGGATATGTTGTATTACCGATTCGGAGAGGAAGCGAAATCCAATGCTGTTATTGCACAGGTGATGCAAGATCTTTTTATGCTGAAAGCAATGGATGACGTAGTTACCAAAGGCATTGGAATAGTAAATAATGATGAAGCTATGCGTGATAATGCGAGAGAAATACTGGAGTATTTGAAAAGACATCATCTCGAGAATGCTTATTCTAATATTGAAGGTGCGGTTTCAATCGAGATTGAGTCATTCAGTAAGTCTCAAAATTCAGACTTGTGGGTTCCTCCGTCTGCTGAAACGTTCATGCATATTTTAGTTTTTTTCTGTTTTCAATCGCTGCGAACAAAGCAGCGTATGCATAATCTAGAATCACAAATTGCTGAAATGTATTTGGAGCGGGGGGATGAGTCTATTCAGCTCAATTCTGAGCAGAAAAAATCCGTCATGAAATGCATGTTATATATTTTATCTTATCAGTTGTGTCAGAAGCTTTTTGCTGCTGGTTGTAGCATGACTATCTCAAAAAATCATACAAAGCTCAATTATCTTACCTCTGACTGTCCTGCAATGTACTTTGATAAGGCTAGTCTTCAGGCAGGAGCTAAGTCTTTTGGTGTCATGCCTCTTTCCCCTAAGTTGCTCGTTCATATCAGTGTGCCAGACGAGAATGTGCGAAGCGAGCAGAGCATCAAGATGGTTGATGTTTATGATGCAGGTATCATAAAAAAAGCAAACGAACTGGTACTAGAGTATTCGCATAATTTTGTGTTTGCTAAGAAGAAAAAAGATTTGCGTTGGGAATAAGGGGGGAGGTGCTTTTACAATCCAAATCGCACAAGGCATGTATTCCATTGTGGGGGGAGGAAAAGAATTCAGCTACCGGTATTTTTCTAAAAATCGAATTTATATTAGGCTCTGAAGGAAACCCTTTGGGTTTATGAAGGTGGACTGGATGAGCACCTTGAGTTCTCCTTTCATCCGGAAAAGGTTCTGGAGCGAGCATTTTTATGCGTAAGTTAGTAGGAAAGGCTTCTTTCTAAATGGTATTAAGTTTTGGTGTCTTTTTTCTATATTTTATTGCAAATGTCTATGTCTGAGCTATATTCATACGTTTTGCGTATGTGTTGAAGGTAGTGATATGGCTAGTATGAGTTGGGAAAAGCTGCTTAATAATACCCGTCTTGGCGGTCGGCCTCCAAAATCTGAGCTAGGCCGTTCACCTTTCCACTCAGACCATGACAAGGTTGTGTTTTCTGGTGCTTTCAGACGCCTTGCAAGAAAAACGCAGGTCCATCCTCTCGCCACTAATGACCACGTTCACAATCGCCTCACGCACAGCTTAGAAGTGGCTTGTGTTGGTCGGACGCTGGGAGTGAGGGTTGGCCAAGAGCTTCTGAATGAACGGCTTATCCCTGAGCAGCATTCAGCTTCTGATATTGGTGATATTGTCCAAACTGCTTGTCTTGCTCATGACATTGGCAACCCTCCCTTTGGGCACACAGGTGAAGAGGCTATACGTCACTGGTTCTCCAATGATGTCGGGGCAAAGATAATTGAGCGGCTTCCATTCAATGAAGCTGCTGACTTGCGTAGGTTTGAAGGTAATGCCCAAGGGTTTAGGGTTTTAACTACCTCAGAGTATCATCCCTATGAAGGGGGGATGCGTCTAACCTATGCGTCACTTGGAGCTTTTATTAAGTATCCTTGGCTGGCAGGGGATGCTCTTAACATGCAAAGGCCGATTCAGAATAAATACGGTATTTACTGCTCTGAGTTGGGTTTGTTTAATGAAGTGGCTGATGCTACAGGTTTGTTAAAGCTGGGTGATGGTTGGCGGTGTCGCCATCCACTGGCTAATTTGATGGAAATTTCTGATGACTTCTGCTATGCCATTCTTGATTTAGAGGATGGTGTAGAGATGGGTATCCTTGACTGGGATAAAGTCTTTGAAATTTTATGCCTTGTCCTTAGCGACTACCAGAAGGATCAGCTTGTCAAAGAAATTCAAGGCATGAAAGTTGGCCGTAGGCTCTCTATGGTTCGTGGAAAAGTTATTTCAGCTTTTGTAGATGCTGGAGCGACAGCCTTCATGAATAACCATAATGAAATTATGACAGGCAAGGTGTTAGGTATCTTAGACCTTTGTGATAAGACCGTGCGTGAATGTGTATCAGCCGCCAAGGGTCTTGCTCGTGATGAAATCTTCCAACATCCGAGGAAGGTTGAGTTAGAAATCGGGGCTTACAGCACAATTTCTACGATTCTTAACGTTAGCTGTTCTGCCGCTTTGGAATATGTCAGAAAGGGCGGTGTGGCTGATTCGAAGACTAGAAGGGTGGTTGAGCTTCTTGGTTTAGACTTGAAGAATTTAGACGCTAGCGGGGGTGTTTCCAAGGAGTACGGTGCAATCATGCAGGTTCTGGATTACGTGAGCGGTATGACAGATAACTATGCCATGCACTTGGCTCGACAGTTTAGTGGTATGGGTGGGGAGCGAATCTAGGTGGCTTGGCTCGCTGGATCGGTGGTAAGCTGGCGTTCTAGCAAAAACCTCCTTATTCTTTTTTTGAATGCTAATTCTTCTTGATATTGCCAAATAGTTGCACTTATAAACTTTTGGCTGTTGCTTTTCAAAAAATGTCATTTTTGGCTGCAAGGCCTAAGTACAGCTCACTCTGGTAGCTGCCGAACTTGTGCTTCTTGTAGCCCAAGGCGTCGGCGTGGCGTGCGCTCCAGGGGTACTTGAGGTAAGTGCCGAGGGTGGCATAGGTCAGCCGGGTACCGCCGTCGAACTGGTGATACTCCAGTTGGGTGAGCACGCGAAAACCCTGGGCGTTGCCCTCGAAGTTCAGGAAGTCGGCCCGCTGGTCGTCGCTCATGTCGTCCAGCCAGCCGCGCCCGGCAGCCTGCTGGAACCAGTGGCGGATGGCATCCTCGCCGGAGTGGCCGAAGGGCGGGTTGCCGATGTCGTGGGCCAGGCAGGCTGACTGCACGATCATCCCCAGGTCGCTGGGGGCGCACCAGTCGGGCAAGTTGTCGCGCAGGGTTTCGCCGACGCGCATGCCCAGCGAGCGACCGACACAGCTGACTTCCAGCGAGTGGGTCAGACGCGTATGGATATGGTCGTTGCTGGAAACCGGGTGCACCTGGGTCTTGCGCCCAAGGCGGCGGAAAGCGCCGGAGAAGATGATGCGGTCGTGGTCTTTGTGGAAGGGGCTGCGCCCGAGTTCATCGGCGCTGTAGAGGGCTTTGCCCAGGCGTTCGCGGGTGAGCAGGGTGTGCCAGTCCAAGGCGCATTCTCCTGTGGATCGAAGGCTATAGCTTCCGGTGTCGTGTTCATCTGCGCAAGGGGCAGGTCGATACCTGCCTTGTGGAAGCGGGTTCAGGTCGTCAGGGGCGACGCGTGCCTTGCATGTACAGGCGCAGCAGCGGCAGCAGGCTGCTGCCCAGGCGCACCAGCCGCGCCAGGTTACCGCTGCGCACGCCTTTGCCGGTCAGGAAGCCCAGCGCCACCACGGCGCCAATCCCCCACAAGGGCGCATGCTTTATCCCCAGCCCTTCGTGTAGCGAACTGCCCATGCCGCGCACGCGGCGCAAGGGCTCCATCAGCTGGCCGGACTCATGGCGGATTTCCTGGCGGTGCATCTCCATGCGCAGGCGCAGCAGTGCTTTGCGCAGCTCGCGCGGATTACGGGTGTCTGGCAGTTGTGGCAGGCTCATGGCAACAGGCGCTCCCGGTCCTTGGCGAGTTCTTCGAGGGTGGCCCCGAATGGCGACGATTCGTCAAACACGGCTGCCTTCAGGCGCAACCCGCAATACACTGCGGCAAGCCCATAGAACACGCACAGGCCAATGATGCCGGCCAGTCGATAGCTGTCCCACAGCAGTACCAGCAACAGCCCGGACAGGGCTGTCAGCAGCAGCAGGGCGAACACCAGGGCGAGACCTGCGAACAGCAGCAGGCGCAAGGTGCGGCCCTTTTGCTCCTGCAACTCGATGCCGAACAGTTCGATGTGGCTGTGCAGCAGCCCCAGCGCAGCCGCGCCCAGGCGTTTGCCCGAGGCGCTGGCGCCAATGGCGTCATTCTCCATGGGAACCCCTTAGCGCCGGTTGGCCAGCAGGCCTATCAACAGGCCGACGCCGGCCGCGATGCCGATCGCCTGCCACGGGTTTTCCTGCACGTACTGCTCGGCGTTGCCCAGCGCGGCCTGGCCGCGTTCGCGCACCGAGTCCTGGGTCAGCTGCAGGGTTTCGCGAGCCTGGGCCAGGCGGTCGTGAATCTGTTCGCGCAATTCGTCGGCCTGATCGCCCGCCAGGTTGGCAGTGTCGGCCAGGAGTCGCTCGGTGTCGCGCACCAAAGCCTGAAAGTCAGCCATCAGTATTTCTTGTGCAGTCTTTGCCGATTTGCTGGCCATGGGCCTCTCCCTGTCGATGAGTGTTGGTCTTTCGAGTAATAGCACGCGCGGAAGGTTCAAGTGCCTGCGCTGGTATGCGCCTTGCTTAGGCTTTGCCACGTTGCGGGGCGTCGCTGGCAGGCATTACGCCGATTCGGGGCGCCAACGCAGCGAATACCGATAAACCTTAACCCAATCCACGACAAACCCAAGAAAAAACCACGCAGGCTCCGACCCGCTCACCGAAACAGGGCAGGGGGCTGGCACCGATTCGGTGCAGGGATGCAGGTTCTTGAACTGTCCTGGTGCCTTTTTCAGCAGGTCTGCCTATTTCATGGAAAACATGCACAGCGCGATGGACTCCCTGGTCCATGGTTCCAATACCCTGTTCATTCTCATGGGCGCCATTCTGGTGCTGGCCATGCATGCCGGCTTCGCGTTCCTCGAAGTGGGTACGGTGCGCCACAAGAACCAGGTCAACGCCTTGTCGAAGATCCTCAGCGACTTTGCCATCTCGGCGCTGGTGTATTTCTTCATCGGTTACTGGATAGCCTATGGCGTCAATTTTTTCCAGCCGGCAGCGGTGCTGGCGGCTGATCATGGTTATTCGCTGGTCAAATGCTTCTTTCTGCTGACATTTGCTGCGGCGATCCCGGCGATCATCTCCGGGGGCATTGCCGAGCGGGCGCGCTTCGTGCCGCAGTTGTGTGCCACGGCGTTGATCGTGGCGTTCATCTACCCGTTCTTCGAGGGCGTGGTCTGGAATGGCAACCTGGGGCTGCAAGCCTGGTTGCAGGCCCGCTTCGGCGCGCCTTTCCATGATTTTGCCGGCTCGGTGGTTGTGCATGCGATGGGTGGCTGGCTAGCCTTGGCCGCAGTGCTGCTGCTGGGCGCGCGCCGTGGACGTTACCGGGATGGCCGGTTGGTGGCGTTTGCGCCGTCGAGCATTCCTTTTCTGGCGCTGGGCTCGTGGATTCTGATCATCGGCTGGTTCGGCTTCAACGTGATGAGTGCTCAAACGCTGCAGGGCGTCAGCGGCCTGGTGGCGATCAACTCGCTCATGGCCATGGTCGGTGGCACCCTGTCGGCCTTGTTGGCCGGTCGTAACGACCCGGGCTTCCTGCACAACGGGCCGTTGGCCGGGCTAGTGGCGATTTGCGCCGGTTCCGACCTGATGCACCCGATTGGCGCACTGACAACCGGCCTGGTGGCCGGCGCGTTGTTCGTCTGGACATTCACCGCAGCGCAGAACCGTTGGAAGATCGACGACGTGCTGGGCGTGTGGCCACTGCATGGCCTGTGCGGCGTGTGGGGCGGCATTGCCTGCGGCGTCTTCGGCCAGGCGGCACTGGGCGGGATGGGCGGTGTCAGCCTTGTCAGCCAGTTGCTGGGCAGCCTGATGGGCGTGGTGGTTGCACTGGTCGGAGGATTTGCCGTGTATGGCGTAATCCGCGCGCTGCATGGGCTGCGCTTGAGCCATGAGCAGGAATTCCAGGGTGCGGATTTGTCGCTGCACCGTATCGGCGCCACCAGCCAGGATTGAGCCAGGTCAGGTGCACGGATGGCAGGACGGACCTAGAATAGGTTTCTCCCTGCCAAACCGGAATGTACCCCATGTTGCCTGAATGCCAACTGTTCGGCACCCTCGGCTGCCACCTGTGCGAAGTGGCCGAGGGGGTGCTGATGCCTTTTGTCGATCATGGCCTGTTGGTCGAGTTGGTCGATATCGCCGAGAACGAGGCGCTGTTCGAGCTCTATGGCCTGATCATTCCCGTGCTCAAGCGTTGTGACAATGGCGGCGAACTGCACTGGCCGTTCGATGCCGAGCAGGTGGTGGCGTTTCTCGCGCAATGATGGCTCCAGGGGAGCTGTAACCCCGCTCCAAGGTGATGGATGTGGGCTGATGATCAGGTGCCGGCGCAGTGACGCTGGTGCCCATATTCAGTCATCGGGAGCTTCGCCATGTTGATCACTCCGCATTTCACGCTTGATGAAATGACCGTTTCACAGCTTGCCGCCAGGGACGGGTTTGACAACACGCCATCGCCCGAAGCCCGGGCCAACCTGCAGCTGCTGTGCGGTGCGCTCGAGCAAGTGCGCGCGTTGTTCGATGCGCCCATCATCGTCAGCAGCGGCTACCGCAGCGAGAGGGTCAACCGATTGATCGGCGGTGCCCCGAAAAGCCAGCACGTTCAGGGTTTGGCGGCCGATTTCACGGTGATCGAAGTCAGCCCGCGCGAGACCGTGCGCAGAATCAGCAACAGCGCTGTCCCTTTCGATCAACTGATCCTCGAATTCGATAACTGGGTGCACCTGTCTGTATCGCGCGGTTCGCCCCGGCGGCAAGTGCTGACCATCCGCAAAGGCAGCGGCTATCTGCCGGGGCTGCAATGAACCGCATTGACGACGACAAGGGGATGTTCGTATGCTGTATATAAATACAGTATCGAGGTGAACTCATGCTCAACGTCGAGCAACTCAAGTACAGCGTCAACCGCATGCCCGTCGAGCGGGTGGCCGACGCCGTGCTGGAACTGCGCCTCGAAGGCCTGGTCACTGATGACCGTACCCCGTTCGGAAAAGTCCACTTCAACACCTGCTTCGCCGAGATCGAAGCCCTGTTCCAGCGCGCCGGTTACCATCGCGGGCTGGATGTGGTGGGTTATCAGGGGTTGCTGTATGCCCTCTATGATCCTGGCCGTTGGGAGCCCGTTCAGGTGCTGCGCTGGCTGAAGGCGCGCAGCGAGGCGATTGCCGAGGCTGGTTGACGGCGCAGGCTTGGGGGATAATGCGCGGCCTTGAATGTTTCGAGCCCTGCCATGACCACGCCTTTCGACCCTGCTCACCAGCAAGCCAGCACGGTGTGCCTGCCCCCCGGTAACTGGGCGACGGTGCTCGATTGCCTGTGTGACCATTTCAAGGCCATCGACCGCGCCCAGTGGCTCGACCGCTTTGCCCGTGGCCGCGTGCTGAATGCCGAAGGGCACGCCGTTTCGGCCGGGTTGCCGTACAAGCGCGGCATGCGCCTGCACTACTTCCGTGAAGTGCCGAACGAGCGCCCCATCCCGGTGCAGGAAACGCTGCTGCATGTGGATGAACACCTGGTGGTGGCCGACAAGCCGCATTTCCTGCCGGTGACGCCAACCGGTGAATACGTCGAGCACACCTTGCTGCGCCGCTTGATTCGCCGCCTGGACAACCCGCACCTGGTGCCGTTGCACCGCATCGACCGGCACACGGCCGGGCTTGTGCTTTTTTCCGCCAACCCGCATACCCGCAGTGCTTACCAGCGCTTGTTCCCAGAACGGCGCATCGACAAGCGCTACCAGGCCATTGCCGCAGCGATGCCGCAGCATGTTTTTCCGCTGGTGCACAAAAGCCGCCTGGTGCATGGCGAGCCGTTTTTCCGTATGCACGAAGTGGAAGGGGAGGCCAACAGCGAAACCCTGGCCGAGGTGCTGGAGAAGAACGGCGAGCTTTGGCGCTATGGGTTGTCGCCGGTGACCGGCAAAACCCATCAGTTGCGCGTGCACATGGCAGCGCTGGGGGCGGGAATCAGCAATGACCCGTTCTATCCGCAACTGCTGAATGAAGAGGATGATTACCAGCGGCCGCTGAAGTTGTTGGCACAGAGCCTGCGCTTCGAGGACCCGCTGAGCGGGGAAGAGCGCTACTTCGAGAGCCGCTTGAGCCTGGACTGGTAGCGCCGGTAATCAGGCCTGCACGGACTCTGTGGGAGCGGGCGTGCCCGCGAACACCGGCGAAGCCGGTGCCATCCCCTGCGATGGAGTGCCAGGTTGCGAGCGTTAGCGGTTGAACCGCTCCACCAGCGAGTACTGGCTCCCCGCTGTGCTGGTCAGCTCCTCGCTCAATAATGCCGAGTGCTGCGCCTGTTCGGCGGTCTGGTCGGCGAGCTCGGCGATGGTGCTGATGTTGCGGCTGATCTCGTCGGCCACTGCAGTCTGCTCCTCGGTCGCTGCGGCAATCTGGGTGGCCATATCGGTGATGTTGGCCACAGCTTCGCTGATCCCCACCAGCGCCTCGTCAGCCTGCATTACACGGTCGACGCCTTCCTGCGCCTGGCGGTGGCCGCTTTCCATGGTCAGCACGGCGTTGCTGGCGGTTTGTTGCAGTTTGGCGATCAGGCCATGGATCTGCCCGGTGGACTCGGCAGTGCGCTGGGCCAACTGGCGCACTTCGTCGGCCACCACGGCAAAGCCACGGCCCATTTCACCGGCACGCGCCGCCTCGATGGCCGCGTTCAGTGCCAGCAGGTTGGTCTGGTCGGCAATGCCCTTGATCACGTCGACCACGCCACCAATCTCGTCGCTGTCCTTGGCCAGCTGGGTGACCGTCTGGCCGGTTTCGCCCACCGCCGCCGACAGGCGCTCGATGGCTTCGCGGGTTTCCCCGGCGATCTGCCGGCCCTGGCTGGTCAGGCGGTTGGCTTCCTGCGTGGCGTCGGCGGTGCGCTGTACGTGGTTGGCCACTTCCTGAGTGGTGGCGGCCATCTGGTTGACGGCGGCGGCGACCTGCTCGGTCTCTACCCGCTGGCGCTCCAGCCCCGAGGAACTCTTGTGCGCCAAGGCGTCGGACTGGCGCGCCTGGTCGCTGAGGTGTTCGGCACTGTCCTGCAGGCGGGTCAGGCAGGTTTTCAGGCGGGCATCCTGGCTGAGCATGGCCATTTCCAGGCGCGCCTGTACGCCGCGGCTGTCGGTGAACATCTGTGCGATCAGCGGGTCGGAGGTGGTCTGTTCGGCCAGGCGCAGCAGGCGTTTGAGGCCGCGCTGCTGCCAGCTCAAACCGAGCAGGCCGAGGGGCACGGATAGCCCGGCAGCCAGGGCAAAGCCCCAGGAATGGCCCAGCGAGTTGCCAATCAGGAAGCCTGCCTGGCTGATCAGGATGAACGGCAGCCAGTCCTGCAGCACTGGCAGCCACTTGTCCCTGCGAGGTACCGCAGGCTTGCCCTGGTTGAGACGGTGGTACAGTGCTTCGGCGCGGCGGATCTGCTCGGCGGTTGGCTTGACCCGCACCGACTCGAAACCGACGACCTGGTTGTTGTCGTAAATCGGGGTGACGTAGGCGTTGACCCAGTAATGGTCGCCGGACTGGCAGCGGTTCTTGACGATGCCCATCCACGGCTGGCCCTGCTTGAGGGTTTGCCACATGTGGGCAAACACGGCAGGCGGCACATCGGGGTGGCGTACCAGATTGTGCGGCGCGCCGGTCAACTCCTCACGGGTGAACCCACTGATTTCGATGAACGCATCGTTACAGTAGGTGATCACGCCCTTGGCGTTGGTGGTGGAGATCAACCGCTGCTGAGCAGGGAAAGTCCGTTCTCTCTGGGTAATCGGCTGGTTGTTACGCATGGGTTGATAGTCCGCAGGGCTTTGGACAGATATCGGCAAGCCACTGGTTTTATTGAATGATTATTTAATGTCATGGATTTCAGGTATGGCAAAGCCTGCCTGGGGCCGCAGCGCGGTGCCCCAGGCTTTCCTGGCTTAGCTTGCAATCAACTGGCGCAACACATAATGCAGAATCCCCCCAGATTTGAAGTACTCCACTTCATTCAGGGTGTCGATCCGGCACAACACCTCGATCTGTTCCTGTTGCCCATCTTCGCGGGTGATGCGCAACGGCAGGCTCATGCCTGGGCGGATCTGTGCGCCGTTCAAACCCAATACATCGATCCGCTCCTTGCCGGTCAGCCCCAGTTGCTTGCGGTCGTGACCGGCCTTGAACTGCAGCGGCAGTACGCCCATGCCCACCAGGTTGGAGCGGTGAATGCGCTCGAAGCTCTCCGCCAACACCGCCTTGATGCCCAGCAGGTTGGTGCCCTTGGCCGCCCAGTCGCGGCTCGAGCCGGTGCCGTATTCCTGGCCGGCGATGACCACCAGTGGGGTGCCTTCCTGCTGGTACCGCATGGCCGCATCGTAGATCGACAGTTTCTCGCCAGTGGGCACGTGCAAGGTGTTGCCGCCTTCTTCACCCCCCAGCATTTCGTTGCGGATCCGGATGTTGGCGAAGGTGCCGCGCATCATCACCTCATGGTTGCCACGCCGCGAGCCGTAGGAGTTGAAGTCGCGTGGCTCCACCCCCTGTTCACGCAGGTAGCGACCGGCGGGGCTGTCGGCCTTGATGTTGCCGGCCGGGGAGATGTGGTCGGTGGTGACCGAGTCGCCCAGCAGCGCCAGCACCCGCGCGCCGTGGATGTCGGCGATCTGTGGTGGTGGCCCGCCGATTTCATCGAAGAACGGCGGGTGCTGGATGTAGGTAGAGTCAGCCTGCCACACGTAGGTGGCTGCCTGCGGCACCTCGATGGCCTGCCACTGCGCGTCGCCGGCAAACACTTCGGCGTATTCCTTGTGGAACATCGCTGTATCTACCTTGGCTACGGCCGCAGCAATTTCCTGCTGGCTGGGCCAGATATCGTGCAGGTACACCGGTTGGCCGTCAGTGCCGGTGCCCAACGGGTCGCGGGTCAGGTCCACGCGCACGCTGCCGGCCAGTGCGTAAGCCACGACCAGCGGTGGCGAGGCCAGCCAGTTGGTCTTGACCAGCGGGTGCACACGGCCTTCGAAGTTGCGGTTGCCCGACAGCACCGACGCCACGGTGAGGTCGGCGCTGCCGATGGCTTTCTCGATTGCGTCGTCCAGCGGGCCGGAGTTGCCGATGCAGGTGGTGCAGCCATAGCCGACCAGGTCGAAGCCCAGTTGGTCGAGGTAGGGGGTGAGCCCGGCGGCCTTGAAGTAGTCGGTGACCACTTTCGAGCCCGGCGCCAGAGAACTCTTGACCCAGGGTTTGCGTTGCAGGCCCTTTTCCAGGGCCTTTTTAGCCAACAGTCCGGCAGCCATCATCACACTGGGGTTGGAGGTGTTGGTGCACGAGGTAATCGCGGCAATCACCACGGCGCCATCGCGCAGGGTGTGCGTCTGGCCTTGATGGCTGTAGTCGATCTCGCCAGCCTGGTCGGCGTTGCCCACCGCTACGCCGCCACCGCCCTCGCTTTCCAGGCGGCCGACTTCCTTCGCCAGCGGCTTGGGTTGCAGTTCGATGAAATGGTCAAAGGCCTGGCTGACCTGGCCCAGTGCCACGCGGTCCTGCGGCCGTTTGGGCCCGGCCAGGCTGGCCTCGACCTCGTGCATGTCCAGCGCCAGGCTGTCGCTGAACAGCGGCTCCTGCCCCGGCAGGCGCCACAGGCCCTGGGCCTTGCAGTACTGCTCGACCAGTTGCACGGTCGCTTCGGGGCGGCCCGACAGGCGCAGGTAGTCCAGGGTTACCTGGTCAACCGGGAAGAAACCGCAGGTGGCGCCATATTCAGGTGCCATGTTGGCGATGGTCGCACGGTCAGCCAAGGGCAGTTCGGCCAGGCCGTCACCATAGAATTCGACGAATTTGCCCACCACGCCTTTTTTGCGCAGCATCTGCGTGACCGTCAGCACCAGGTCGGTGGCGGTGATGCCTTCGCGCAGCTTGCCGGTCAGTTTGAAGCCGATGACCTCGGGGATCAGCATCGACACAGGTTGGCCGAGCATGGCCGCTTCTGCTTCGATGCCACCGACACCCCAGCCGAGCACGCCCAGGCCATTGATCATGGTGGTGTGCGAGTCGGTGCCGACCAGGGTGTCAGGGAAGGCGTAGGTGCGCCCATCGGCTTCACGGGTCCACACAGTACGGCCCAGGTATTCCAGGTTGACCTGGTGACAGATACCGGTGCCCGGCGGCACTACGCGGAAGTTGTCGAAGGCGCTCTGACCCCAGCGCAGGAAGGCATAGCGCTCGCCATTGCGCTGCATTTCGATGTCCACGTTCTCGCCGAAGGCCTGCGATGTGCCGTAATGGTCAACCATGACCGAGTGGTCGATCACCAGGTCCACCGGTGACAACGGGTTGATGCGTTGCGGGTCACCGCCGGCCTTGGCCATGGCCGCGCGCATGGCGGCCAGGTCGACCACGGCCGGCACGCCGGTGAAGTCCTGCATCAGAACGCGCGCCGGGCGGTACTGGATCTCGCGGTCAGAGCGCCGCTCGCTCAGCCACTGGGCGAGGGCGCGCAAGTCGTCGCCGGTGACGGTATGGCCGTCCTCCCAGCGCAGCAGGTTTTCCAGCAGCACCTTCAGCGACATGGGCAGGCGTTGCAGGTCGCCCAGCTGGCGGGCAGCCTCGGCAAGGCTGAAATAGTGGTAGGTCTGGTCCCCGACCTTCAGGGGCTTGAGGGTGTTCAGGCTATCGAGCGAGGGCATTGCCAACTCCTTCTGCGCCGGTGCCCGGCAACTACTCAAGGTTTGCCGGTGTCACCGCTCTGTGTCGATCCGCACGGTACGGACCTGGCTGAGTGGTCAGGTTAGACCGCTTTGCGGCCTCTGACCCTTTTCTGGACCGGTGGGGCGTGTCGCAGGTTCCGAACTTCCTTTATCATCGCCGCCCTGCCGGCGCCTGTTGCGCGCCAGCCGTAGTGGAGTGAGAGATGAATACCCTGTTCATGCATTGCCGGCCCGGTTTCGAGGGTGAGGTTTGCGCTGAAATCAGCGAACATGCCGCCCGCCTGGGCATTGCTGGCTATGCCAAAGGCAAGCCGCACAGTGCCAGCGCCGAGTTTGTCTGTACCGAAGAAGGCGGTGCCGAGCGGCTGATGGGGGCGCTGCGTTTCAGCGAGTTGATTTTCCCGCGGCAGTGGGCCCGGGGCGGTTATGTCGAACTGCCGGAAACTGACCGCATCAGTGTGCTGCTGGGGGCGCTGGCTGACTTGCCGGTGTTTGGCAGCCTGTGGCTGGAAGTGCTGGACAGTAACGATGGCAAGGAGTTGTCCACCTTCTGCCGCAAGTTCGAAGTGCCGCTGCGCAAAGCGCTGGAGAAGGCTGGCCGCCTGGTTGACGATGCCAGTCGCCCGCGCCTGCTGCTCACCTTCATCAGCGGCCGGCGGGTTTTCGTCGGCGTTGCCCCGGCCAACAATAGTGCCCTGTGGCCCATGGGCATTCCGCGCCTGAAGTTCCCCCGCGAGGCGCCCAGCCGCTCGACCCTCAAGCTGGAAGAAGCGTGGCACCAGTTCATCCCGCGGGATCAATGGGAGCAGCGCCTGGGCGATGACATGACCGGCGTTGATCTGGGCGCCTCACCGGGTGGCTGGACCTACCAGTTGGTGCGCCGGGGCATGCTGGTGACTGCCATCGACAATGGCCCGATGGCCGAAAGCCTGATGGACACCGGCCTGGTCCAGCACCTGATGGCGGATGGTTTTACCTGGCAGCCGAAGCAGCCGGTGGACTGGATGGTGTGCGACATTGTCGAGAAGCCGGCGCGCACCACCTCGCTGATCGAAACCTGGCTGGGTGAGGGGCTGTGCCGCGAGGCGGTGGTCAACTTGAAGCTGCCGATGAAGCAGCGCTATGCCGAAGTACGTCGGTTGCTCGACCGCATGGAGGCGACGTTCAAGGCACGCAAGATCAGGGTATCGATTGCCTGCAAGCAGCTGTACCACGACCGCGAGGAAGTGACCTGCCACCTGCGCCGGCTTGATCTGAAGCCGCGCTGAGGGCTAGGGGTGCATGGCTTGGGTTGGATGTGTGCCGTGAGATCGAGCGCCGCCCGCGCGGCGCTTCGCGGGGCAAGCCCGCTCCCACATTTGTTTCGGGCCAGTGAAGCCTGATGCATTGGTGCGCGGCCCCTTGTTTGTACGACGCGATATCGAGCCATGCGCCAAGGGTGCGCGCGCCAATGGATGCAGGAATAATTGGCCCGAAACGAATGTGGGAGCGGGCTTGCCCCGCGAAGCGCCGCGCGGGCGGCGCTCGATCTCAATGCAAACACCGACCTCAAGGCATGCACCTGAAACCCTTGGTCAACTAGGCGGTATGCGCGACAATGGCGATCATTTGCGGAGCCCTCCATGACCGATTTCACCCCCGACGCCATCCTTGATGCCTCCGGCCTGAACTGCCCGGAACCGGTGATGATGCTGCACCAGCACGTGCGTGACCTGGCCGCTGGCGGCCTGCTCAAGGTCATCGCCACCGACCCGTCGACCCGCCGCGACATCCCCAAGTTCTGCAACTTCCTCGGCCACGAACTGCTGCAGCAGCAAGAGGACGCCGGTACCTATCTGTACTGGATCCGCAAGAAAGCCGACTGAAACGCTCTGGAACAGGCCTGACGTTGCGCCTACACTGCGTTCCCCAGACAGGAGAGCGCCATGCTGATAGTTGCCGACGAGAACATCCCGCTGCTCGATGCCTTCTTCGAGGGTTTCGGTGAAATCCGCCGTTACCCTGGCCGAAGCCTCGATGCCGCCAGCGTCAAGGACGCCGACATCCTGCTGGTGCGCTCGGTAACCAAGGTCGACCGCCAATTGCTCGAAGGCAGCCGTATACGGTTTGTCGGCACTTGCACCATCGGCACCGATCACCTGGACCTGGACTACTTTGCCGAAGCCGGCATCCGCTGGAGCAGCGCACCGGGCTGTAATGCCCGCGGCGTGGTCGACTACGTGCTGGGCAGCCTGCTGACCCTGGCCGAGCTCGATGGCGCGGCACTCCCCGAGCGCGTCTATGGCGTGGTCGGCGCGGGTGAGGTGGGTGGCCGCCTGGTGCGGGTACTGCACGGCCTGGGCTGGAAGGTGCTGGTGTGCGACCCGTTGCGCCAGGCCACCGAGGGCGGCAACTACGTCAGCCTGGAAGCCGTCGTGCAACAGTGCGATGTGATCAGCCTGCACACCCCGTTGCAACGCGGTGGCGAGCACCCGACCTGGCACCTGTTGGGCCAGGCGCAGCTCGCGCAGTTGCGCCCGGGTGCCTGGCTGATCAACGCCAGCCGTGGCCCGGTGGTAGACAACGCCGCCTTGCGCGAGCTGCTGCTGGACCGTGAAGACGTGCATGCGGTGCTGGATGTGTGGGAGGGCGAGCCACAAGTCGACCTGCAACTGGCCGACCTTTGCACACTGGCCTCACCGCACATTGCCGGCTACAGCCTCGACGGCCGCCAGCGTGGCACGGCGCAGATCTACCAGGCACTGTGCCGTTTCCTGGGTGTGGACGAGCAGGTGCAACTGGCAGACTTGCTGCCTCCGCCGCCGCTGGCGCAGATCGAGCTGGATGCCAGCACGGACCCTGCCTGGGCATTGGCGACCCTGTGCCGCGCCGTGTACGACCCACGCCGCGACGATGCCGACTTCCGTCGCAGCCTGAGTGATGACCCGCAACAGCAGCGTGCGGCGTTCGACCAGTTGCGTAAACAGTACCCGCCTCGGCGCGAGATCGAGGGGTTGGCGGTGCGCTTGCGCGGGGAGTCGCCGCAGCTGGCGCAGCTGGTCAGTGCCTTGGGGGCGCAGTTGGTCTGACAGACTCGCAATTCCCGCAGGCCTTAACAGTCCCCCTGTAGGAGCGGCCTTGTGTCGCGATCGGGCCGCGAAGCGGCCCCTGCAGTCTGGGCGGCGAAGCTGAAATCCTGGGGCCGCCCTGCGGCCCGATCGCGACACAAGGCCGCTCCTACAGGGGGTGTACACCTGCTGTCAGGCAATAAAAACCCGGCGCAGGCGCCGGGTTGCAAAAAATCGCCGATCAACCTTTGCGTAAGCGCTCGACCCGGCTTTCTTCCAAGGCCTTGCAGGCTTGCTGGATCATCTGCTCGGTAATAGGCACTTCGCGCCCCTTGCCGTCGATGATCGAACCGCACGCCTGTGGTTGCTGGGTATTCTGAGGTTTCTGGTTGTCATTACCATGCTGCAAGCTCATGCACTGTCTCCTCTTCAGGTTCAAGTTCAGGTTAGCCCTGCGCCGTGACTGGCCTGTGACAGCTTCTGTGCCACAGCAGCAACAGTCCAACAGAAACCCTGTGAAAGCTCCACAATCTGTTTAGACCGATGCGTTATAGCAACCGGCATCCATTTCCCGGCCCGGATGAGTGGTAGTCTGCGGCTTCCCCGCAATTATGGTCGCCGCCATGTCCGAACCGGTTTCCCCTCGCCAACGCCGTGCCTTGCGCCTGGCATGGCAATTTGTTCGTCCGTACCGTCGTCAGGTGCTGCTGGCCTTGTTGGCGCTGGTGGTCACTGCCGCCATCACCCTGTCGATGGGGCAGGGCATCCGCCTGCTGGTGGATCAGGGCTTCATGACCCGCTCCGCGCACCAACTCAACCAGACTATAGGGTTGTTCCTGCTGCTGGTGTTGGCCCTGGCGGTGGGCACTTTCAGCCGTTTCTACCTGGTGTCGTGGATCGGTGAGCGCTGCGTGGCGGATATCCGCCGCGCCGTGTTCGACCACCTGATCGGTCTGCACCCCGGCTTTTTCGAAGACAACCGCAGCTCCGAGATCCAGTCGCGGCTGACCGCCGACACCACCTTGCTGCAATCGGTCATCGGTTCATCGCTGTCGATGTTCCTGCGCAACGCGCTGATGGTCATCGGCGGCGTGGTGCTGTTGTTCATCACCAACCCCAAGCTCACCAGCATCGTGGTGGTGGCCTTGCCGCTGGTGCTGGCACCGATTCTGCTGTTCGGGCGCCGGGTTCGCAGCCTGTCGCGCCAGAGCCTGGACCGGGTGGCCGATGTAGGCAGCTACGTGGCCGAAACCTTGGGGCAGATCAAGACGGTGCAGGCCTACAACCACCAGGCGCACGATCGCGAACGGTTCGCGGGCACGGTCGAAGCCGCATTCAGTGTGGCCCGCAAGCGCATTGCCCAGCGCGCCTGGCTGATTACCCTGGTGATCGTGCTGGTGTTGGGGGCCGTGGGGGTGATGCTGTGGGTCGGCGGCATGGATGTGATCGCCGGGCGTATTTCTGCAGGCGAGCTGGCGGCTTTCGTGTTCTACAGCCTGATCGTCGGCAGCGCGTTCGGCACCCTCAGTGAGGTCATCGGCGAGCTGCAACGTGCAGCGGGTGCTGCCGAGCGCATTGCCGAGCTGTTGGCGGCGCGCAGTGCGATCTTGCCGCCCGCTGTGGCGCAGGTGCTGCCGCAGCAGCGGGCCAGCGGGCATATCGAGTTGCAGCAGCTGGTGTTCGCCTATCCGTCACGGCCCTCGGTGGCGGCTGTCGATGGGCTGAGCCTGGTCATCGAGCCTGGGCAGACCGTGGCCCTGGTTGGCCCCTCGGGGGCGGGCAAGTCGACCCTGTTCGATTTGCTGCTGCGCTTTTACGACCCGCAGCAAGGGTGCATCCTGCTCGATGGCCAGCCGGTTACCGAACTGGACCCCGACCAACTGCGCCGGCAGTTCGCCCTGGTGGCGCAAAACCCCTCACTGTTTCGCGGCACGGTGGAGGCCAATATCCGTTATGGCCGGCCCGATGCCACCCTTGCCGAAGTCGAAGCAGCAGCGCACGGTGCCCATGCAGACGAATTCATCCGGCAGTTGCCGCAAGGCTACCAGACGCCCTTGGGCGAGGGCGGTGTCGGCCTTTCCGGCGGGCAACGCCAGCGCCTGGCGATTGCCCGGGCGTTGCTGGTCGATGCACCGATCCTGCTGCTGGACGAGGCCACCAGCGCCCTCGACGCGCAGAGCGAGCACCTGATCCAGCAGGCGTTGCCCAGCCTGATGGCCGGCCGCACCACGCTGGTGATCGCCCATCGCCTGGCCACGGTGCAGCATGCCGAGCGCATCGCGGTCATCGACAAGGGCCGGGTGGTGGCGGTGGGCACCCACCGTCAGCTGATCGAGGAAAGCCCGTTGTATGCACGCCTGGCGGCCTTGCAATTCACCAGCGGCTGACTCGTCGCGAGTTTGTAACAATTTTGTAGCAATTGCCTGAGAGTATCTGCCTCACTGTTGCGTAAGTGCTCGACCTGGCTGCCATTGCTTGATGGCAGCTTTTTTTTGGCCTGCCAACAACGGACATGGAATGTCTTCCCTGGTGTTGCCGATGCGCGCCATTCCTTTCCTTCCGGTTTCGAGATCCACGATGCTGCGTAAATCCCTCAGAGTGCAAATTCTCTCGCTGCTCGGCGGCAGCCTGGTGGCGATGCTGTTGATCGCCCTGGTGTGTTTCCAGTTCTTGTCGTCCAGCGTGCGCGGTTATGCCGAACTGGTGGACGGGCCGCTGCGGGCCTCGCAATTGATTGACGAAGCCAACCTGCAGTTCAAGATCCAGGTGCAGGAATGGAAGAACGTGCTGCTGCGCGGGCGTCAGCCGGCGGAGATGGACAAGTACTGGCAGCAGTTCCAGGCCCGCGAACAGCAGGTGCAACAGTTGCTCGGGCAACTGATCGACAGCAGCGACGCCAGGCTCAAGCCGCCATTGCAGCAACTGCGTGACAGTCACCAGCAGTTGGGCCAGGCCTATGCGCAGGGCCGCCAGGCCTTTCTTGCCGCCGGTGGCGATCCGGTAGCCGGCGACCTGGCGGTCAAGGGCGTGGATCGCGCTGCCAGTGAGCAGATGAGTGAACTGGTCGAGCAACTGCGTGCCGATGCCCGCCAGCGCGCGGCCAGCATCAACACCAGTGCCGAGCGCACGGTATGGCTGGGCCTGCTGGTAATGCTGGCCTCGGCGGTGCTGGTGGGGCTGCTCAGCCTGTGGCTGGTCAACCGCAGCCTGATCGAGCCGATTCGCCAGTTGATCGAGTATGTCGCGCAGCTTAGCCAGGGCCGCTTTGCAGCCCGGGTGGACAGCCGCCGCGAGGACGAACTGGGGCGCCTGGCGCGGGCGGCCAACACCCTGCGCGACTTCCTTGCCGACACCGTCGGCAGGCTGAAGGACAATGCCCAGGAGCTGGAAGGTGCCAGCGGCCAGTTGCGCAGCATTGCCGGCGACATGGCCCGCGGCACCCATGACCAGTTCCAGCGTACCGACCAGGTGGCCACGGCCATGCACGAGATGTCTGCCACCGCTCAGGAAGTTGCCCGCCATGCTGCCGAAGCTGCTCGCGCGGCGGATGACGCCGACCACAGTGCCCAGGCGGGTGAGCAGGTGATGCAGCAGACCATCGACATCATTGGCGTGGTCAACCGCGAAATCGCCGGCACGGCGGCGGTGATCCGCGACCTGGAGCATGACAGCACGCGCATTGGCAAAGTGCTGGAAGTGATCCGTGGTATTGCCGAGCAGACCAACTTGCTGGCGCTTAACGCGGCCATCGAAGCGGCGCGCGCGGGCGAGGCCGGGCGTGGCTTTGCGGTAGTGGCCGATGAGGTGCGCAGCCTTGCCCAGCGCACGGCAGCCTCGATTGCCGAGATCCACCAGATCATCGAAGCGGTGCAGTCGGGTGCGGTGGAGGCGGTCAAGGCCATCGAAAGCGGCCAGCAGCGAAGTGAAGAGGGGGCCGAGCAGGTGCAGCAGGCCGGGCAGATGCTGCAGCGCATCACCCAGGCGGTAGAGGCGATCCGCGACATGAACCGGCAGATCGCCACGGCGGCCGAAGAGCAGACCAGCGTGGCTGAAGACATCTCGCGCAACCTGATCGAAATCACCCGCATTGCCACGGCCAACCAGGAATCGGTGCAGCACACCGAACAGGCGGGGCAACGCCTGCATGGGCTGTCGGGGCAACTGGGTGAAGTGACCTCGCGGCTGAGCGCCTGACCTTTTCAGGCGCAACAAAAAGCCCGCGCAAGGCGGGCTTTTGATGAGGACTTGGTCGGAGAGACAGGATTCGAACCTGCGGCCTTCTCGTCCCGAACGAGACGCGCTACCTGGCTGCGCTACACTCCGATGAACAAAATCCTAGTGCATCCCGTTTTCGCCCACAAGCCCATGTGGTTAAACGGGCCTTTGCCAAAACGGGTGCCTGATCAGAGCTCTTTGACGGTACGGATCTGGTCTTTGTTCAGGCGCGTGCGCTTGCCGTCCAGTTGCTCGAATTCGTAAAAGCCGGAGTCTTCATCGAACGTCGGGGTGTCGGTGGCCTGAATTTCGCGGCCATCGTTCAGGGTAATGACGGTCGGCGATGCACAGCCGGCAAGGGCGCCCAGGCCCAGGGCAAGCAGGAAGGCGGGAAGGGTCCGTTTGATCATCGTGGTTCTCCAATTGCGATGGTGCTGAATGACAGTTATGACGCAGGGCGTTAGTGCAAGTTCCTTTCAAGTGCAGCATAGCGACAAATCTGGCCGGTTGACCCAAGGCAACGGTCGTGGGCACAACGCTGGCAAAGTTGCGCTGTGTTATAACGGTGGGCATCCATTTTCTGGTGACGGACACCCATGAAAGCCAAGGCAGATACCCCCTTCGTGCCGTTGAATATCGCTGTGCTCACGGTCAGCGACACCCGCACCTTCGACACCGATACCTCCGGGCAGTTGTTCGTCGACCGCCTGAGCGCAGCCGGCCACCGTCTGGCCGAGCGTGTGCTGCTGAAGGACGACCTGTACAAGATCCGCGCCCAGGTCGCCACCTGGATTGCCGATGACATTGTGCAGGTGGTACTGATCACTGGCGGCACCGGCTTTACCGGCCGTGACAGCACGCCCGAGGCGGTGGCTTGCCTGCTGGACAAGCAGGTCGAAGGCTTTGGCGAGCTGTTCCGGCAGATTTCCGTGGCCGACATCGGCACCTCCACCGTGCAATCGCGCGCCTTGGCCGGGCTGGCCAACGGTACATTGGTGTGTTGCCTGCCGGGCTCGACCAATGCAGTGCGCACGGGTTGGGACGGCATCCTGGCTGAGCAGCTCGATGCACGCCATCGGCCCTGCAACTTCGTGCCGCACCTGAAGCAGGCAGCGGCCTGTGACAGCCGTGGCTGAGGCCAGCCAGGCCCGGCCACTGATGCCGGTAGAGCAAGCCTTGGAGCAACTGCTGGCGCTGGCCGAAGCGGCGCCGATCCGTGACACCGAAAACCTGCCGTTGTCCGAGGCCGAGGGCCGCGTGCTGGCCACCGACCTGGTGGCCTCGCTCGACCTGCCGCCTTGGCCCAACAGTGCCATGGATGGCTATGCCTTGCGCCAAGCTGACTGGCAGGGCGAGCCACTGCCGGTTAGCCAGCGGATCTTCGCCGGCCATGCGCCGAAGCCGCTGCAGCCGGGAACTTGCGCGCGCATTTTCACCGGGGCGCCTGTGCCTGAGGGTGCCGACTGCGTCGAGATGCAGGAAAACACCGAAGTGCTCGACGACGGTCGGGTGCGCTTCCTCGAACTTTTGCATGCCGATCAGAACATCCGCCCCCAAGGCCAGGAAACCCGCAAGGGCGAGCAGGTGATGAGCGCCGGCACCCGGCTGGGGCCGATCGAACTGGGCCTGGCGGCGACCCTGGGCCACGGCCGCCTGGACGTGGTGCGCAAGGTGCGGGTGGCGGTGCTGTCCACGGGGGACGAACTGGTCGAGCCCGGCCTGCCACTGGGGCCGGGGCAAATCTACAACAGCAACCGCCGGCTGCTGGTCAGCTGGTTGCAGCGGCTGGGCTGCGACGTGGTCGATGCAGGCATCTTGCCGGATGACCTGGCGCTTACCCGCGCCTGCCTGGCCTCGCTGGGCGACGTTGACCTGATCCTGTCTACCGGCGGTGTCTCGGTCGGCGAGGCTGACTACCTGGGGGCGGCGCTGCGCGAAGCTGGCGAGCTGGCCTTGTGGAAGCTGGCGATAAAGCCAGGCAAACCACTCACCTTCGGCCACTTCCAGGGCGTGCCAGTGATTGGTCTGCCGGGTAACCCGGCCTCTACGCTGGTGACCTTTGGCCTGCTGACCCGGCCCTATCTGTTGCGTCGCCAGGGCGTGGCCGATGTCACGCCGCTGCGCTTCGACATGCCGGCAGGCTTTGACTGGCCCAAGCCCGGCACGCGGCGCGAGTACTTGCGTGCACGCATCGAGCACGGCCAGGTGCGTATCTACAAAAACCAGAGCTCTGGCGTGCTGCGTAGCGCGGCGTGGGCCGAGGGGCTGGTGGAAGTGCGTGAGGGAAGCACGCCAAAACAGGGCGACAGCGTGCCGTTCATTCCCTTCAGCGAGCTACTTGGCTGAGCGGCCCAGCCAGGCACTGCCCAGCGGCGCGGCCTCGGCCGGCGCTGCCTGGGCCAGGCGCATGTGCACGTTCTCCAGTTGCTGAGCGGCCACGCTCCAGTCGTGGCGCTGGCGGGCGAACTGGCGCCCGGCAGCGCTCAACTGGCTCATGCGCCAGGGCTGATTGAGCAGTTGTGTGATCAGCAGGGCCAGTTGGTCGCCGTCATCACTGCCCAAATAGTGCTCGCCGTTGTTTGCGCTCAGGCCCGATACGCCTTTGCCGGTGGTGATCACCGGTAGCCCTGCGGCCATGGCCTCAAGGATTTTTACCTTTGAGCCGCCGGCATAGCGCAGCGGCGCGAAGAACAGCGCCGATCGCTTTTGCAATTCACGCAGGTCGGGGCGGTAGCCGAACCATTCGATGCGCGGGTCGTTCCAGTGCAGTTTCCAGCTGGGCGGCAGGGCATGCCCGGCGATCGCCAGGCGCACTGCCGGGTTGCTCATCCACACCTGGGGCATGATGTCTTCCAGCGCCCACTCGATGGCCTCCAGGTTGGCGCCATATTCGAAGTTGCCGACGAACAGCAGACGTTGGCTATGCAGCGCCGGTTCCACGTGCTGGTAGAAATCACAATCCACCCCATTGACCACTACGTTTACCGGCCGCCCGCTGATTTGTGCGATCAGCTCGGCATCGTGGGCGCTGACCGCCACCAGTTCCGTGGGCTGGCATAGCACCCGCTGTTCCCAGCGCCGGTAGCGCCAGCGGTCGAACGCGTTGAGTGGGCGCAGCCACAGCGGCAGCCGGTCGTGGCAGGCACCGCCCATCACCGACTCGAGTGTGTGTTCGCTGAGCATGTAGGGCAGCTTGCGGGCCTGCAAGGCCTTTTCGAACGGTTGGAAACTGTAGCTGTGCTCGATCTGAATCACATCCCAGGGTTCATCCAGCAATTGCTCGAAACGGTGCCGCAGGCAAGAGGACAGGCCGTTGATGATGGCCCGCATGGGGTAGTCGATGATGGGGGAAGCCAGCAGGTTCAGCGGGCTGTGCAGTGGCCGACGGGGCATTACGATGAGGCGTTCGAGCAATGGCTCCAAGGCTTCGCGGGCTGAATCGCAGAGGGGAACTTTCGATTGCGCCAACAGGGTAATGCGATGGCCTTGTTGTGCCAACGCGCGTATCAGGTGGTATTGCCGGGTCTTGCTGCCACTGGTGGTCGGCCAGGGTAGGTAGGGCAGAGTCCAGAGAATGCGCATGACCCGGAATCCTCGCGAAAGGCCGCAGATGAAAAGACGCGCCCATCGGCAGTGTGCTGACCACCACTGCCGGGGCGCGTCCATGGCTGGGGTTTCAAGCCCGGCAAACAGAAGTCAAAAGGCTGACTTCCCAGGTTTTTTTGTTCGTCCGGGTCAAAAACTTGTCAAAAGTTCATTTTCTGAGCATAGCGCGCATTGTCGGGTGTGGGAGAAAGACCGCGCTGGCTTCGGTATTTTTTTGCAGCTATGCAACGATCCCGGAGCGGGCATGGTCGAGATCTGGGTCAGACAACTTCATGGAGACGCGCGATGCAAGGGCGTAAGGCAATGCTGATCCTGCATGGCAAGCAGGCGATGAATGAAGCGCTGCGCACCGCCGTGTGCGACCTGCGTGATACCGGTTGGGTGTTGGATGTACGTGTTACCTGGGAGGCGGGTGACGCTCAGCGCCTGGTCGGCGAAGCGCTCGCCGCTGGCTACAGCCATATTGTCGCAGGGGGTGGGGACGGCACTTTGCGAGATGTGGCCGAGGCCATGGGGCTGGCGGATGCCGAGGCCAGCCTGGCACTGTTGCCGCTGGGCACGGCCAACGATTTTGCCAAAGCCGCGGGCATACCATTGGAGCCAGCAGAGGCACTGGCACTGCTCAATTCACCTGCGCAGGCTATCGACCTGGGCCAGGCTGGCGACCAGTTGTTCCTCAACATGGCGACGGGTGGGTTTGGTAGCCAGGTCACCGCCAACACGTCCGAAGACCTTAAAAAAGTGCTGGGTGCTGCGGCTTACCTGTTCACCGGTTTGTCGCGCTTCAGCGAACTGCAGGCCGCCTCGGTGGAGCTGCAGGGGCCTGACTTCCAGTGGCAGGGGAGTTTGCTGGCACTGGGCATCGGCAATGGTCGGCAGGCGGGGGGCGGGCAGGTGCTATGCCCCGACGCGGTAGTGAACGACGGCTTGCTCGACATTGCCATCCTGCCGGCGCCGCAAGAGATGGTCGGGGCGCTGCGCGACCTGTTGGCCGGTGACGGCCTGTTTGTCCGCGCCAGGTTGCCCTGGGTCGAGATCAAGAGTGCGCAGGGCCTGGACATCAATCTCGATGGCGAGCCGTTGCAGGCCGACAACCTGCGCTTTCAGGCCAAGCCTGCTGCGTTACGCTTGCACCTGCCGGCCGGCTCGCCGCTGCTTAGTCATCCAGGCTGATGATTTTCTCGCGTACAGCGAACAGCACGAGGCCGGCTACATCATGAATCTGCAGGCGCTTCATGATTTGCGAGCGGTGGGTTTCCACGGTCTTGATAGACAGGCCCAGGCCTGTGGCGATTTCCCGGGTGGACTTGCCGCGCACGATCAGGCGCAGGATCTCCAGTTGTCGCGCAGTGAGGTTATGCCGCTCGCCCGCCGCTTGCTTGCCTTGCCGGGTGTGCTGTAGTGCCTGGTTGATGACTGTGTGGGCAATGGCCGGGCTGAGGTAGCGTTCGCCGTTGCGCACAGCACCCAGCGCGTGTTCCAGTTCGGTGGCACTGGTGTCCTTGAGCAGGTAGCCGTGGGCGCCGCTTTCCAGGGCCCGCATGATCAGGTCCGCGTCGGTGTGCATCGACAGGATCAACACCTTGCAGGTGCTGCCGCTTGCACGCAGTTGGGTGAGGGCGTCCAGGCCGCTGGTTGAACGCATGGAGATGTCCAGCAGGACGATGTCGGGCGCCAGCGCGCGCACTTGTTCGAGCAGCTGGCTGCCGTCGTCGGCTTCCCCGATCACGTCGTAGCCGGGGATGTCGCAGACCAGTGCGCGCACACCGGCACGGATCAGCGAGTGGTCGTCTACTAGCAGCAGTCTACAGGTCATGGGTAGCGGTACTCCCGGCGCGCTGCTGGGTGCGCGCAGGCCACGGGAACAGCGCCTCGATGCGCGTGCCCAGGCCGAGCCGGCTTGTGATGGCCAGGCTGCCCTGCAAGGCGGTGACCCGCTCCTGCATGCCGGCCAGGCCGCGCTGGCCAGCCTCGCCCGGGTGCCGTGCCGGGACGAAACCACGGCCATCGTCGTGAATCGACAACGCCAGCCCCTCGGGTGTGCGCTGCAGCTGGATGACCAGGTTGCCTGCCTGGGCGTGGCGCAGCATGTTGGTCACGGCCTCCTGGGTAATGCGAAAAACCGCCATGGCCACGGCCTCGTCGATGCCGCCCAGGCGCTGGTTGCACGCCAGGCTCCAGTGCACACTGCTGCTGGCCAGGGTACGCATCAGGTGCGCGCGCAGGCTGGCTTCCAGGCCAAGGCTGGCTAATTGCCGAGGGTTGAGCAGGGCAGACACATCGCGCACGTTGCCCAGGGTGTCGTCCAGTGTGCTGCGCAGGTTGTTGCAGTGGCCCTGCAGCTCATCGGGCATGCGCCGTTGCAGCCACTGCAGTTGCAGCTTGGCGGCGGTGAGCAACTGGCCTATGTCGTCGTGCAGTTCCCGGCTCAAGTGCTGGCGCTCATCTTCCTGGACTTTAAGCATGCGCTCGGCCAGTTCTGCAGGGCGCAGACTGATCGACCTGGCGCCCAGGCCCAGGTAGACGACAGTACCTAGCGTAGCGGCCAGTTGCAGCACCAGCAGGCTGGCGGGGACTGCCTGATGGACCAGGTAAAGCATCAGGTTGGCGATCAGCGAGGTAACGCAGAGCGCGACTGTCGCCCAACGCAGCAGGCCAACGCGGGAGCAGCAACGCAAAGAAGTCTTCAAGCGTGGAAGCATAGGTAGGGAAGCCACTGACATATTGCTTATGGGGGCCTTGCACAGTGCTGCTCAGAGGCTTCGGCGCAGTACTTTCGATGTTTTTCTGAACACGTTTTCATTCAACCTTTTTTCAGGTTGCAAGCGTTTGTGGGGGCGCATGTTACCACTTCGCACTGTAACGGTCGCGGCTGGGTAACGCCTTGAAACGCCTGCTGGTCGGGCATTGGCGGGTAGCAAAGTGCCACCTTTTGATCGCGATTTACGCACTTGTCGTGCAACTAGTGCGTTAATGGCTCAACTTGCCTCCCCCGAACATGTGCAGAACTTTCCAAGTTCGACCTTGGCGGGGCTTGAATAAGCGTGCTTAGTTGCACTTTGTGTCAGTTTAATGCGTTGAACTCCAGCGGCCGGTGCGTGCGCCGGCTGTCACTGGGGTGTGCGAGTGCAGGCACGCGCTGCCTTGCTCGTCGCAGGCAGCGCAGGCCGCTGCAAAGGGTTGTTGCACGACCTTGGCCAGGTCGCTCAGCAACACCAATTGTTCGCCGATGTCCAGGTTCAGCCGCCCGGTACGAGGGTCTACCAGCTCCAGTTGCCAGGCGAGCAAGGTAAGGCAGGCCCCTAGTGCGGGCAGGGCTTCGCGCTGCAGGCAGCCGCCGTGGCAGGCGGGGGCAAGTACTTGTTGCAGGGCGTTGGTGTAATGGGCAACTTCACGCAGGCCCAGGCCTGTGGCCTGCCGGGCAAGGTGATCAAGGGCGTTGTCCAGGCAACTGCAGGCATCCGGATCATTGTCGATCAATTCCAGATGCTGCAGGCACTCCTGGGCCTTGGTCAGCAATACCTGGGCATCCAGCAGGAAAACCTGCAGGGCGTCATCGAACGATAAGGCAGTGTCCATGATCAGGTCCCCGCGCGTAGGGCAAGCGCAGGGGGCGGGCACGCCGAAACGGTAACTAGCAAAAGCCTGACTCCATTCATGCATTGAGAATGGCGTCACATTAATGGCTAAAGGATATCGCGAACATCAGGTTGCACCCGATTGCCGCTAAGGGTTTCCCTGATATCTGGCTAAGGTGGGGAACTTTTGTCGGCCCGGCTGATTTACCGTGTAATGCCCGCAGTAAAGCATGATGGTAAAGTGATATCAATTGCCTTCACGGCATTTCCCCGCAAGGGTCAAGGTGTGCGTGAAGCCGCCGATACAGGGTGGATGCTTTCACTTTTTTGACTCAAGCCTGGGGGCTTTCCAATGGCTGGCATTCTCGACACAGTAGACCAACGCACGCAACTGGTGGGTGAGAACCGCCTGGAAATCCTGATGTTCCGCCTGGCTGGCCGCCAGCTGTTCGCGATCAACGTGTTCAAGGTGCAGGAAGTGCTGCAGCTGCCCAAGCTGACCCTGATGCCCCAGCGCCACGCCTTTGTCTGCGGGGTTGTCAACCTGCGCGGCCAGACCCTGCCGGTGATCGACCTGTCCCAGGCGATCGGCATGCGCCCGCTGCAGCCGGGGCCGGACAGCACCATCATCGTCACCGAGTACAACCGTTCGGTACAGGCCTTTCTGGTGGGCGGTGTTGACCGTATCGTCAACATGAACTGGGAGTCGATCATGCCCCCGCCTGCCAGCGCCGGGCGCCAGCACTACCTGACCGCCATCACCAAGGTCGATGAAAAGCTGGTGGAGGTGATCGATGTGGAGAAGGTGCTGGCTGAGATTGTGCCGTACAACGCCCGGGTTTCCGGCGAGAAGCTTGCCGACCCGGTACTGGCCCGCGCACGTGGCCGCGAGGTGCTGCTGGTGGATGACTCCAGCGTGGCCCTGGCGCAATTGCGCGACACCTTGTCCCAGCTGGGCGTGAAGCTGCACGTTGCCAGTGACGGCCTGAAGGCGTTGCGCATGCTCAAGGGCTGGGCTGATGCGGGCGAGGACGTATGTGAAAAGCTGCTTATGGTGTTCACCGATGCCGAAATGCCGGAAATGGATGGCTACCGGCTGACCACCGAGATTCGCAGCGATGCCCGTCTGCGCCGTCTCTACGTCGTGTTGCACACCTCGCTGTCGGGCAGTTTCAACGAATCCATGGTGAAGAAGGTGGGTTGCGACAACTTCCTGTCCAAGTTCCAGCCTGATCGGTTGGTCGATGTGGTCAAGCAACGCCTGCTGCTGGATGTCGCCCCTGCGTGATCGCAGGGGCAGCCGGGTATAAACTTGGCTTTTGGCAAGGCGCGAGGCGGCAGGGATGTTTCTTAGTGAGCTGTATCGATACCCGGTGAAGTCGGGGCAGGCGCAAAGCCTGCAGGCATCAAGGGTGGGGTTGTTGGGGTTGCAGGGCGACCGGCGCTGGATGGTCGTAGAGGAAGAAAATGGACGCTTCCTGACCCAGCGAGCCTGGCCGCAACTTGGCCAGCTGCAGGCGGGCGATGACGACAACGGGCAGTTGCTGCTGCAGGCGCCCGGGCTGGCGCCGTTGCGGGTGGCTGTGCCCGCTGCCGATGACGCTCTGCGTGACGTGACGATCTGGCGTGATACGTTGCGAGTGCCTGATGCGGGCGATGAAGTGGCGGCCTGGCTGAGCGAGCTGCTGGGCCAGGCCGTACGCCTGGTGCACTGCCCGGAGCAGCGCGCACGTTACCTGCCAAATGGCTATGGCTACAACAGTGATCGGGCGGCGTTTCCGGATGGCTTCCCCTTGTTGCTGATCGGGCAAGGTTCGCTGGACGAACTTAACCGGCGTATCGGCCGGCCCATGGAGATGCTGCGCTTTCGGCCCAATCTGGTGGTGCAGGGGGCAGAGCCGTTTGCCGAGGATGGCTGGAAGCGGATTCGCATCGGCAGCTTGGAATTCCGCGTGCTCAAGCCTAGTGTGCGGTGCATCTTTACCACGATTGACCCGGCTACCGGGGGGCGCAGTGCGGACCGCGAGCCGATGGTTACGCTCAAGACCTTTCGCGAGAAGGAGGGGGATGTGCTGTTTGGGCAGAACCTGGCGGTGGATGGGGATGGATGGCTTGAGGTGGGGATGAAGGTGGAAGTCCTGGAGTGAATGTGTTGCCTGAACCGGCCCTATCGCCGGCAAGCCAGCTCCCACAGGTTCATCACAGGTTCGAAGACTTGTGCGTTACCTGTGGGAGCTGGCTTGCCGGCGATAGGGCCGGTACAGATTCAGCAAACCTTACATGTCATCAAAATACCGCTCATGCCAGTCCACCAGCGGCTGTGGCGCATTCAGCTTCTGCCCGTAGATCACCGAGTAAGACAACACGTTCTGCACATACTGACGCGTTTCGTCGAACGGGATCGATTCCACCCACACATCAAAGCTCAGGTGCTTGGCGCCTTTGAGCCACTGGCGCACGCGCCCGGGTCCGGCGTTGTAGGCGGCCGAGGCCAGCACCCGGTTACCGTTGAACTGGCTGTGCACCTGGCTCAGGTAGGCCGCGCCCAGCTGGATGTTCTTGTCCGGGTTCAGCACCTGCGCCGGTGATGCCAGCGGGATGCTGAACTTGCGCGCAGTCTCTTTGGCCGTGGCCGGCATCAGTTGCATCAGGCCGCTGGCGCCTACCGGCGAGCGTGCATCTTCCATGAATGCACTTTCCTGGCGGGTGATGGCGAATACCCAGCTCGAATGCAGGCCGCGGACCTTGGCTTCGCGCACCAGGGTGTCGCGATGGGCCATCGGGAAGCGGATGTCCAGGTCGTCCCAGTATTGCGCCTGGCTGATGGTGCGGATGGCCGGGAAGTACCAGCGCAGCTCATAGCCCAGGCGGGCCTGGGCAACCATTTCGTCGCGGGTGAAGTGGCGGCTGACGTGGTACCACTCGCGGCGTCCCTCGACGATCTGGCCACGTGCGTGGAATTCCAGTGCCCGCTGGATGCCGGGCGTGTTACGGACTTTCTTGACCAGTTGCGGGCTCAGCAGCAACGGCTTGTTGTTCAATTGGTACGGTGTCTGCGCCCGGTCGGCGGCGAGGAAGCCGTAGAAGTCGCGTTCACGTGCCACAGTCTTGTACAGCAGCGGGATCTGCGGGTTGTTCGGTTGAGCCAGCTCCAGGCTGCGTGCCTGCCAGTATTTCCAGCGGCTGCTGCCAGCCAGGTCCTGTGGCAGGCGCTTGGTCAGCTCGTAGGCGTCTTCCCAGCGGCCCAGGCGCAGCAGCAGGCGCAGGCGCCATTCGCTGACGGTGTTGTCGCGCAACTCAGGGTCGTAGCGGGTCATCAGGTCGAGCGCGCGCGGGTCGTAGCGGCGTGCCAGGGTCAGGCCGATTTCGCGGGCGATGGCCACCTTTTCGTCGCGGGAAAAGTGCATGCGCTGTGCGTAATCGTCGAGCAGCGCCATGGCCCGCTCCGGGTCCTGGCGAGCCAGGCGGCGCAGGCCGAGGCTGACCACATCCGACATGGCCTCGTTGGCCGGGGTGAAGCGCGACGGCTGGTTGAGCATTTCAGGCTTTTGCGCCACGTCGACCAGCAGGCGCCCCTGTGGGCCCAGCGTGGTCAGCGTCTTGACCAGGTTGTTGGCCAGGGCGTAGTTGCGCGTCTGCGCTGCCAGCTTGGTACGTTCCCAGCGCTTGGCCTCGGTCAGCTGGCCTTCGGCCGCCCACATGCCGAACAGCGTGTCGCAGGCGGCAGGCTGCGACTTGCCGACGTTCCACAGTTTGTCGGCTGTTGCGTAGCCCTCGGCGCGCAGGCTGTGGCTGAGCTGATACTGGCCGTTGAGGCAGTCCAGTTCAGTGAAGTTGAGCTTGGGGTCGTAATATTTGACGAAGGTGTCCCACTCGCCGCGTTCAGCCAGCCAGCGTAGCCAGCGCAGTTTCATCCAGTTGGCCTGGGGCAGGTCGCCATGCTTGGCAAGAAAGCCTTCGATTTCCTGGTTGCTGGCGCTTTTGAGGCGGGCGGTAAGCTCGTCGTAGGCCAGGTAGGGTGTCAGCGGGTAGTCGCTCAGGGCTTGGGCATAACGCAGGTAAGGGCCTTTGTCGCCCTTGGCCAGCGCGCGTTTGGCCTCGTCGTAGTACTGGCGTTGCAGGGTGAGGTCTGTAGCCTGCGCTGCGCAGGTGGCAGCGGTGAGCAGCAGGCAGGATGCAATATGTAACAGGCGGCTGCGCATGATACGTCCGGGCAGTTGAACCATGGGGAAGTGACGGCGGAGCCAGCACTGTTGGAAGCAATTGCCTTAGCTTAGCTGTTTGCCGGCGGCGGGTGAAAGCACTGTGCTTGTATCGGGATATTAACTTCGACCAGATGTCGCAAAGCCCTCGTCAGGTGGCGAGGCGGATGCTGTCGAGGGCCAAGTCAGGTAGAATGCGCGCCCGATTTATGGAGACCAACATGACCCTGCTCAAATTCAGCGATGTGTCCCTCGCATTCGGCGCCATGCCGCTGCTGGACAAAGTGTCCTGGCAGATCGCTCGTGGTGAGCGGGTGTGCATCATCGGCCGCAACGGCACTGGCAAATCCAGCATGCTGCGCTTGGTCAAGGGCGAGCAGAAGGGTGACGACGGCGAAGTCTGGCGTGCCCCTGGCCTGAAGATCGGCGAGCTGCCGCAGGAACTGCCGGTGGCCGACGAGCGCACGGTGTTCGATGTCGTGGCCGCAGGCCTGGATGGCGTAGGCGAGCTGTTGGCGCAGTTCCATCACCTGAGCATGAATATCCAGAACGACGAAGACCTGGAAAAACTCATGCACGTCCAGCACGAGCTGGAAGCCCGTGATGGCTGGCGCCTGCAGCAAGTGGTGGAGAGCACCCTGAGCCGCCTGCAGTTGCCGGCCGACAAGACCCTGGCCGAACTGTCCGGTGGCTGGCGCCGCCGTGTGCTGCTGGCCCAGGCACTGGTGTCCGAGCCCGACCTGCTGCTGCTCGACGAACCGACCAACCACCTGGACATCGGTGCCATTGCCTGGCTTGAAGAGGCTCTGCGCAGCTTCAACGGTGCGGTGTTGTTCATCACTCACGACCGGTCCTTCCTGCAGAACCTGGCCACCCGCATTCTTGAACTGGACCGCGGCGGCCTGATTGACTGGAACGGTGACTACGCCAGTTTCCTGGTGCACAAGGAGGCCGCACTGGCCGCCGAAGAAACTGCCAACGCGCTGTTCGACAAGCGCCTGGCCCAGGAAGAAGTGTGGATTCGCCAAGGCATTAAGGCCCGACGCACCCGTAACGAAGGCCGCGTGCGTGCGCTGAAAGCCTTGCGCGTGGAGCGTGGCGAGCGCCGCGAGCGCCAGGGCAAGGCCAACATCCAGATCGAAGCGGCAGACAAGTCCGGCAAGCAGGTAATGGTGCTGGAAAATGTCAGTTTCCATCACGCCGAAGGGCCGATGCTGGTCAAGGACTTTTCCATGGTCCTGCAGCGCCAGGACCGTATCGGCCTGCTGGGCGCCAACGGTACCGGCAAGACCACTTTGCTCAAGCTGATGCTCGGCGGCCTGGAGCCCACTTCGGGCAAGGTCGAGCGCGGCACCAAGCTGGAAGTCGCCTACTTCGACCAGATGCGTCACCAGCTTGAGCTGGAAAAGACTGTGATCGACAACCTGGCCGAAGGCCGGGACTTCATCGAGATCGACGGCCAGAACCGCCACGTGTTGAGCTACCTGGGCGACTTCCTGTTCAGCCCTCAGCGTGCCCGCACGCCGGTCAAGGCACTGTCGGGTGGCGAACGCGCGCGCCTGCTGCTGGCCAAGTTGTTCAGCAAGCCGGCCAACCTGTTGGTACTCGACGAACCGACCAACGACCTGGATGTGGAAACCCTCGAGCTGCTCGAAGAGGTGCTGGCCAACTACAAGGGCACCGTGCTGATGGTCAGCCACGACCGGGCCTTCCTCGACAACGTCGTCACCAGCACGCTGGTGTTCGAAGGCGAGGGTAAGGTGCGTGAATACGTGGGTGGCTACGAGGACTGGATTCGCCAGGGTGGCTCGCCGAAGCTGCTGGGCGTGACCGAGAGCAAGGGTGGCAAGTCTGCGCTCAACAGCGCGGTGGTGGAAAAGGTCGAGGCTGAACCTGCGCCAGTGGCTGCACCGGTGGCCGAAGAGGGTTCGAAGAAGAAGCTCAGCTACAAGCTGCAGCGTGAGCTGGAGATGCTGCCAGGGCAGATCGACCAGGTTGAGCAGCGCATGGCTGAGGCTCAGGAAGAAGTAAGTGCGGCGGGTTTCTACCAGCGTCCGATTGCTGAGACTTCGGCGGTGTTGGCGAAGATCGAGAAGCTGCAGGGCGAGCTGGATGCCTTGGTAGAGCGCTGGGCCGAGCTGGAAGGCTGATTGGCTTTTAACCTGTACCGGCCTCTTCGCGGGACAAGCCCGCTCCCACAGGTACACCACAGGCCTTGAGGAATGTGGGGTATCTGTGGGAGCGGGCTTGTCCCGCGAAGAGGCCGGTACAGGTCAATTCATTCCTTCTTCTGCAACCGCACCGCCAGTACATCGCACGGCGCCCCATGCAGCACGTCATTGGCCGTAGAGCCTAGCAGCAACGCCAGGCCATGGCGGCCGTGGCTGCCGACCACGATCAGGTCGCATTTCTGGTCCTTGGCCAGCTGGTGGATTTCCTGGCGCGGTTGGCCGTAGGTCAGGTGCGAGTCGCCGCGCTGGATGTCGGGGTATTTGTTGAACAGGCGGTCCATGCGCTCCTTGGCCTGGTCAAACTGCTGCTGTTGCAGCTGCGACAGGTCCATCGGCACGTCACCGCCGAATGCCATGGCCATCGGCTCGACGATGTGCACCAGCGAAACCTTGGCACCTGAAGGCTTGGCCAGCGCCATGGCGCGCTTGATCACCGGGTCGCATTCTTCGGTCAGGTCGACGGCGACCAACAAATGTTCGTATTGCATGAGCGTACTCCTGACAATCGCGATAGAAGCAGTATGGTCGCTTTCGGGCGGGTCTTCCGTGAAAAATGGCTAACCAGCTCATTTGCAACGCTTTATGGGAACTACTGATATGACGGTATTGCTGGTGGTGTCAATCCTTGCGCTGATTCTCAGCCCGCTTTCCTGGCTGCGCAGCTCGCGCAAGCAGAGCGAGCAGATGAAGCTGCGCCTGGAGGCTCGGCGCATGGGGATGGCCATGCAACTGGCGCCGCAGCAGTGGCCGCACTGGCTGGAAAGGCAGCCACCAAGCCCTTGCCCGCAATACCACAGGGCACGGCGTCGCGGGCATGAGGATAGCTTCAGCTTCTGGCAGGTCAGCCCGGGGGTGTGGTGTAACCAGTGGCGCGAGCCCTGCGAAGATCCGCGCTTCATGGAGGCCTTGGCGCGCTTGCCGGCGAGCGCCTACAAGGTCGAGGCCGATGCACGGATGATCGCCCTGTACTGGACCGAGCGCGGTGATACGGCTGTATTGCAGGATGTTGCCTACGTCCTTGAAACCTTGTCCTGACAGTTCATAACGACAAAGCGGCGGCCTGGCAGAACCCTGAAGGGGTGGGGAGCCAGGTCGCCGCTTTGCGTTCTGCTGTCGCAGAAAAGGCCAGGCAGGCCGGGTATTCACTCAAGCAGGTGGCAGTGTAGCCGCCTCGGGTTGCCGCGCAAGCCGAAAGTTGCAGCACTGTGCAATTCAGTGTGGTCAATCGCTGACATGAATGGGCGGCGATCACTGTCATCATGTTTTGTACCCAGACGATACAAAATGACTGGAAAGTCGCGTTTTCGCCGTGCTCGTGAGCATTTGACAACGCCGATCTTTTCGGAGAATGTGTGCACACCCAAATCAAACGGGCGTATGAATTGAGCGTTTGTATGTCATGACGCCGAGCCATACTTCCGACTAGCGCGCTGACGGGTGTGCCTGGGGCAGGGCAGCAAGGCCTGCTTCTGCTGCAGCGATCGGCGTGTACTGTTCAGCTTCCATATCGTGGAGATCAGTTGATGATTTACGAAGGTAAAGCCATCACGGTTAAGGCTCTTGAAAGTGGCATCGTCGAGCTCAAGTTCGACCTCAAGGGTGAGTCCGTCAACAAGTTCAACCGCCTGACCCTGAACGAGCTTCGCCAGGCCGTCGATGCCATCCAGGCCGACGCTTCGGTCAAGGGCGTGATCGTCAGCAGTGGCAAGGACGTGTTCATCGTCGGCGCCGACATCACCGAGTTCGTCGACAACTTCAAGCTGCCCGAGGCCGAACTGGTCGCCGGCAACCTGGAAGCCAACCGCATCTTCAGCGCCTTCGAAGACCTCGAAGTGCCGACCGTTGCTGCCATCAACGGTATCGCCCTGGGCGGCGGTCTGGAAATGTGCCTGGCCGCCGACTACCGGGTCATGTCCACCAGCGCCAAGATCGGCCTGCCGGAAGTCAAGCTGGGCATCTACCCAGGCTTTGGCGGCACCGTGCGCCTGCCGCGTCTGATCGGTTCGGACAACGCTGTCGAGTGGATCGCCTCCGGTAAGGAAAATCGTGCCGAAGACGCGCTGAAAGTGGGTGCCGTCGACGCCGTGGTCGCCCCTGAGTTGCTGCAGGCCGGTGCCCTGGACCTGATCAAGCGCGCCATCAGTGGCGAGCTGGACTACAAGGCCAAGCGTCAGCCCAAGCTGGAAAAACTCAAACTCAATGCCATCGAGCAGATGATGGCCTTCGAGACCGCCAAGGGCTTCGTCGCCGGCCAGGCTGGCCCGAACTACCCGGCCCCGGTCGAAGCCATCAAGACCATCCAGAAAGCCGCCAACTTCGGCCGCGACAAGGCCCTGGAAGTCGAAGCCGCTGGCTTTGCCAAGCTGGCCAAGACCTCGGTTGCCGAAAGCCTGATCGGCCTGTTCCTGAACGACCAGGAACTCAAGCGCAAGGCCAAGGCGCATGACGAGATCGCGCACGATGTGAAGCAGGCCGCCGTGCTCGGCGCCGGTATCATGGGTGGCGGCATTGCCTACCAGTCAGCGGTCAAGGGCACTCCGATCCTGATGAAGGATATCCGCGAGGAAGCCATCCAGCTGGGCCTGAACGAGGCCTCCAAGCTGCTCGGCAACCGCGTAGACAAGGGCCGCCTGACCCCGGCCAAGATGGCCGAGGCGCTGAATGCGATCCGTCCGACCCTGTCCTATGGCGATTTCGCCAATGTCGACATCGTCGTCGAAGCCGTGGTCGAGAACCCGAAAGTGAAGCAGGCCGTGCTGGCCGAAGTGGAAGGCCAGGTGAAGGAAGATGCAATCCTTGCCTCCAACACCTCGACCATCTCCATCAACCTGCTGGCAAAAGCACTCAAACGCCCGGAAAACTTCGTCGGCATGCACTTCTTCAACCCGGTGCACATGATGCCGCTGGTGGAAGTGATCCGTGGCGAAAAGTCCAGTGAAGTGGCGGTCGCCACCACCGTGGCCTACGCCAAGAAAATGGGCAAGAACCCGATCGTGGTCAACGACTGCCCGGGCTTTTTGGTCAACCGCGTGCTGTTCCCGTACTTCGGCGGCTTCGCCAAGCTGGTCAGCGCCGGTGTCGACTTCGTGCGCATCGACAAGGTCATGGAGAAGTTCGGCTGGCCGATGGGCCCGGCCTACCTGATGGACGTGGTCGGCATCGACACCGGCCACCACGGCCGTGATGTGATGGCCGAAGGCTTCCCCGACCGCATGAAGGACGAGCGCCGCTCGGCCGTCGACGCGCTGTACGAGGCCAACCGCCTGGGCCAGAAGAACGGCAAGGGCTTCTACGCCTACGAAACCGACAAGCGCGGCAAGCCGAAGAAAGTCTTCGACGCCGCCGTGCTCGATGTGCTCAAGCCCATCGTGTTCGAGCAGCGTGAAGTCACCGACGAAGACATCATCAACTGGATGATGGTGCCGCTGTGCCTGGAGACCGTGCGCTGCCTGGAAGACGGCATCGTCGAAACCGCCGCCGAGGCCGACATGGGCCTGGTCTATGGCATTGGTTTCCCTCCCTTCCGCGGTGGTGCGCTGCGCTACATCGACTCGATCGGTGTCGCCGAATTCGTTGCCCTGGCCGATCAATACGCCGACCTGGGGCCGCTGTACCACCCGACCGCCAAGCTGCGTGAAATGGCCAAGAGCGGCCAGCGCTTCTTCAACTGAGCGGTCAACGAGCTAGAGCGAGAGATTTGATATGAGCCTGAATCCAAGAGACGTGGTGATTGTCGACTTCGGTCGCACACCAATGGGCCGCTCCAAGGGTGGCATGCACCGCAACACCCGCGCCGAAGATATGTCGGCGCACCTGATCAGCAAACTGCTGGAACGCAACGGCAAAGTCGACCCGAAAGAAGTCGAGGATGTGATCTGGGGCTGCGTCAACCAGACCCTGGAGCAGGGCTGGAACATCGCCCGCATGGCGTCGTTGATGACCCCGATCCCGCACACATCCGCAGCGCAGACCGTCAGCCGCCTGTGCGGCTCGTCGATGAGCGCGCTGCACACCGCTGCCCAGGCAATCATGACCGGTAACGGCGATGTGTTCGTGATCGGTGGCGTGGAACACATGGGCCACGTCAGCATGATGCACGGCGTCGACCCTAACCCGCACCTGTCCTTGCATGCTGCCAAGGCTTCCGGGATGATGGGCCTGACTGCGGAAATGCTCGGCAAGATGCACGGCATTACCCGTGAGCAGCAGGACCTGTTCGGCGTGCGTTCGCACCAGTTGGCCCACAAGGCCACGGTCGAAGGCAAGTTCAAGGACGAGATCATCCCGATGCAGGGCTATGACGAGAACGGCTTCCTGAAGGTGTTCGATTTCGACGAAACCATTCGCCCGGAAACCACCCTCGAAGGCCTGGCGTCGCTCAAGCCCGCGTTCAACCCGAAAGGCGGCACCGTCACTGCCGGTACCTCGTCGCAGATCACTGACGGCGCTTCGTGCATGATCGTCATGTCTGGCCAGCGCGCGATGGACCTGGGTATTCAGCCATTGGCGGTGATCCGTTCGATGGCGGTGGCCGGTGTCGACCCTGCAATCATGGGTTACGGCCCGGTGCCATCGACCCAGAAAGCGCTCAAGCGTGCCGGGCTGACCATGGCCGACATCGACTTCATCGAGCTCAACGAAGCCTTTGCGGCGCAGGCCTTGCCGGTGCTGAAAGACTTGAAAGTGCTCGACAAGATGGATGAGAAGGTTAACCTGCACGGCGGCGCCATTGCTTTGGGCCACCCGTTCGGTTGCTCCGGGGCACGTATTTCGGGCACCCTGCTCAACGTCATGAAGCAGAATGGCGGTACCCTGGGGGTGGCGACCATGTGCGTCGGCCTCGGCCAAGGTATCACCACTGTTTTCGAACGCGTCTGATCGCGTTGCGGGACAGCAACCGGGGCCTTGTGCCCCGGTTTTGCTTTTACAGGATTTATTCAAGAGGGTGGGCAACATGCAGATACAACCAGGCGTATACCGGCATTACAAAGGGCCTGAGTACCGTGTCTTCAGCGTTGCGCGGCACTCCGAGAACGAAGAGTGGATGGTGTTCTACCAATGCCTGTATGGTGATTACAGCTTCTGGGTACGCCCCCTTTTGATGTTCCAGGAGTCTGTCGAGGTTGACGGCGAGCAGGTGCCACGCTTTGCTTTGGTCAAGGCCGAAGAAGGGCTGCCTGGCATGCTGGGCAAGTCGCACGAGTGATCGTCCGGGCTTGACCTCACACTTTTGCCACTATATATAGCGGTGCCGCGTCTGGCACCTGACGCGTTTTTCATTTTCAGATTCAGGAATACTCCGATCCATGGGCAAATCGCTGGTCATTGTGGAATCCCCGGCCAAGGCCAAGACCATCAACAAGTACCTGGGCAACCAGTACGTGGTGAAGTCGAGTATCGGCCATATCCGAGACCTCCCCACCAGCGGTTCGGCCAGCGCAAGCAAAGAGCCGGCCGCCAAGCGTGGCAAGGCCGCGGGTGAGGCTCCGGCCCTGTCACCGAAAGAAAAGGCCCGTCGCCAGTTGGTGGCGCGTATGGGCGTCGACCCGGATCACGGCTGGAAGGCTAAGTACGAGATCCTTCCTGGCAAGGAAAAGGTGATCGAAGAGCTGCGTCGCCTGGCCAAGGATGCCGACACCATCTATCTCGCAACCGACTTGGACCGCGAGGGGGAAGCCATTGCCTGGCACCTGCGCGAAGCCATCGGTGGTGACGACACCCGCTACAAGCGCGTGGTGTTCAACGAAATTACCAAGAAGGCTATCCAGGAGGCCTTCTCGCAGCCGGGCGAGCTGGACATCCACCGGGTCAACGCCCAGCAGGCGCGGCGCTTTCTCGACCGTGTGGTCGGTTACATGGTTTCGCCGCTGCTGTGGTCCAAGATTGCCCGTGGCCTGTCTGCTGGCCGTGTGCAGTCGGTAGCCGTGAAGCTGGTGGTGGAGCGCGAGCGCGAAATCCGCGCATTCATCCCGGAAGAGTACTGGGAGATCCACGCCGACCTCGGCACCGCCAAGAACGCCAAGGTGCGTTTCGAGGTGTCGCGTGAGAAGGGTGAGGCGTTCAAGCCACTGAACGAAGCCCAGGCCATGGCCGCGCTGGAGAAGCTCAAGGCCTCCAGCTACAGCGTGGTCAAGCGTGAAGACCGCCCGACCAGCAGCAAGCCGTCGGCGCCGTTCATCACCTCCACCCTGCAGCAAGCGGCCAGTAACCGCCTGGGCTTCGGGGTGAAAAAGACCATGATGATGGCCCAGCGCTTGTATGAAGCCGGCTACATCACTTACATGCGTACCGACTCGACCAACCTGTCGGCCGACGCGCTGGACATGGCGCGTAGCTACATCGAGCGCGAGTTCGGCAAGCAGTACCTGCCGGATGCGCCGCTGGTATACAGCAGCAAAGAGGGTGCCCAGGAGGCGCACGAAGCAATTCGTCCGTCCGACGTGAATACCCATCCGACCAAGCTCAGTGGCATGGAGCGTGACGCCGAGCGCCTGTACGAGCTGATCTGGCGCCAGTTCCTGGCCTGCCAGATGCCGCCGGCGCAGTACCTGTCCACCAGCGTCACCGTGGCTGCCGGCGAGTTCGAGCTGCGTGCAAAAGGCCGTATCCTCAAGTTTGACGGTTATACCCGCGTGCTGCCACAGCAGAGCAAACCGGGCGAAGACGACGTGCTGCCAGAGATGGTCCAGGGCGAAGCGCTGAAGCTGATTCAGATCGACCCGAGCCAGCACTTCACCAAGCCACCGGCGCGCTTCACCGAAGCCAGTCTGGTCAAGGAAATGGAAAAGCGCGGTATTGGTCGCCCGTCGACCTATGCGGCGATCATCTCGACCATCCAGGACCGTGGCTATGTGACCTTGCACAACCGCCGCTTCTATTCCGAGAAGATGGGCGACATCGTGACCGAGCGCCTGTCGGAAAGCTTCTCCAACCTGATGGACTATGGCTTTACCGCCGGCATGGAAGAGAACCTCGACGACGTCGCCCAGGGCGAGCGTGACTGGAAGAACGTGCTCGACGAGTTCTACGGCGACTTCAGCAAGAAGCTGCAGACTGCCGAGTCCAGCGAAGGCGGTATGCGCGCCAACCAGCCGACCATGACCAACATTCCGTGCAAGGAATGTGGCCGACCGATGATGATCCGCACTGCTTCCACGGGTGTTTTCCTGGGTTGCTCGGGTTACACCCTGCCGCCAAAAGAGCGCTGCAAGGCCACTGTCAACCTGGTGCCGGGTGACGAAATTGCCGCTGATGACGAGGGTGAATCGGAATCCCGCGTGCTGTTGGGCAAGCACCGTTGCCCGATCTGCGCCACGGCAATGGACGCCTACCTGCTGGACGAGAAGCACAAGCTGCACATTTGCGGCAACAACCCCGATTGCGTTGGCTACGAGATCGAAGAGGGCAGCTATCGCATCAAGGGGTACGAAGGGCCGAGCCTGGAGTGCGACAAGTGTGGCAGCGAGATGCAATTGAAAACCGGCCGTTTTGGCAAGTTCTTCGGCTGCACCAACGCCACCTGCAAGAACACCCGCAAGCTGCTCAAGAGCGGCGAAGCAGCGCCACCGAAGATGGACAAGGTGGACATGCCGGAACTCAAGTGCGAGAAGGTCGACGACACCTACGTGCTGCGCGACGGTGCTTCGGGCTTGTTCCTGGCCGCCAGCCAGTTCCCGAAAAACCGCGAAACACGTGCACCGTTGGTACTGGAAATCGTGCCGCACAAGCACGAAATCGACCCGAAGTATCACTTCCTGTGCGATGCGCCGCAGAAAGACCCGGATGGCCGCCCGGCGGTAATCCGCTACAGCCGCAAGACCAAGGAGCAGTACGTGCAGTCCGAAGTCGATGGCAAACCGACCGGCTGGAAGGCGTTCTACGACGGTAATGCGTGGAAGGTTGAAGACAAGCGCTGATTCTTCGGTGTAGTAATTGGGGCCGCTTTGCGGCCCCAATCATTTATGATGCAGCTATCCGCCTTGCAGCCTCATGGGAGGGCACAGAAATGGCCCAGGAAACCTATACCCGCACCAACCAGAAACTGTTCTTCGCTGGCCTCGCTCTTGAGTCCATGGCCAAAGCTGAGCAAGGCCAAGCCATGAATGCCCAAGGCCTGGTTCAGGCTGAGCGCGAGTCGGCGCTGTTTCACCTGCATGGCGCGCTGCTGGGTCTATGCCATGAAATCGGCGCCTTCTATCGCCTGCCAGTGGTGGCAACGGTTGAACAGGCCTTGGCCGAAGACGCGTTGAATGGCATCACCATTCCGGAAGTGGCCGAGTTGCTGGAGCTGGCTCGTCAGCGTGAAACCTGGCTGGCGCAAATGCTGAGTGCTTATGCCGATTTGTTCCGACCACCTGTCGCCAGGAAGGCGCCGAAAACCGACGTCACCCAGCCACTGATCCAGGCCGTCAATCTCGATGAGCCCGAGCATCCTGCGCTGTCGCATGCCGAACTGGAAAGCTGGCGCAACAACCTCAAGGGGTTGGTGAGACGTTTCCGCGACGCGTTGAGTGAGTGCTGATAGCCGTTACGGCTGGTACAATATTGGCCTTTCGCGGAGAACTGCCATTTATGTCTACGTCTTTTCTGGAAATTGTCGAGTTGCCTGATGGCCGCATCGAACTGCGTCGCGCCGAGGATGAGGGCTCTCTGGTAACCCTGGATTTCTCGGAAGACGCCAAGGTGTTCCTGCAGGGTCAGCATGTTGAGGTGGCCAAGGCCATGCTCAGTGTGGGCGTGCAGATGGCTGGTCGCCTGATGGATGGCGAGCTTGAGCGTGATGAAGGGCCGCGTGTGCTGCACTGATGGTGCAGCAGGGCTTCAGGCTTAATGAAGTGACAGGCAAAGCCTGAACATCAGCCGAGGCGGATGTTCAGGCTTTGTGCGTTTCCAGTACTGGCTGCGCGTAGCAGTTGCTGGCGTGCGGTGGCATTGACGCTGCCCAGCCAGCTGACCACGGTGTGGCTGCGGCCCAGGCGCAAGGCTTCGCAGGCCAGTTGCAGCGGGGTCTGGTTGCCGCGAGGGTGCAGCAGCAGGATGCGTTCACGGTTGAGGCCGGCATCGCGCAGCCAGGCCTGGGTCAGGCTGGATGGCGGGGCGATCAGGGTCAGCCAACGGGCCTGGTCCTCTTCACTCAGCTCGCGCAGTACCGGTGCCAGCAGGCTTTGGCAGTGCCCGGGCGCGCCGCGCAGCGACAGTTCGCTGAACAGTTCGGGCTGGTTGCTCTTGCGCGCCAGTTCGCTGGCTTTCAGGCCCGGTAGTACGGGCTGGGCGAGGAATGCTTCGAACAGTGGCAACTGGGCTTGCTCGGGTGCGTGAATGAACTGCTGCATGACGCCTCCTGGATCAGCGGCGAATGACGCCGACGCTCAAGCCCTCAATCACCAGTTCCTGATCTTTCAGGTCGACTTCGATGGGGGCAAATTCGGGGTTTTCGGCAAGCAGCCAGACTTTGCTGCCTTCACGCTTGAAGCGCTTGACTGTCACTTCGTCGCCGATGCGGGCCACCACGATCTGGCCGTTGCGGGCTTCGCGGCAGGTGTGTACTGCCAGCAGGTCACCGTCGAAGATGCCGACGTCCTTCATGCTCATGCCGTGTACGCGCAGCAAATAGTCGGCCTGGGGGTGGAAGAACGCAGGGTTGATGTTGCAGGATTGCTCGATGTGCTGTTCGGCAAGTATCGGCGCGCCGGCAGCAACCCGGCCGATGATTGGCAAGCCGCTTTCTTCTGCCTTGGTTTCCAGGCCGGGGATACGGATGCCGCGGGAGGCGCCCGGGGTCATCTCGATCGCGCCCTTGCGGGCGAGTGCCTTCAGGTGCTCCTCGGCGGCGTTGGGCGACTTGAAGCCCAGTTCCTGGGCGATCTCGGCGCGTGTCGGCGGGAAGCCGTTGTCTTCCAGGCAGCGCTTGATGAACGCGAGAATTTCGGCTTGGCGTGGCGTCAGTTTCAACATGGTGAGCGCTCTGTCTTTTTGTACAGTGACTGGGATTATATACAGTACTGGATGCGCTGCAAGCCAAAAGGCGCAATAAACCTGAGCAATGGCGCTTGCAGCCTGCCGCCCGGGGCTTTTAAATGGCGACCGCCCGGTCACCGAGCCTTGACAGACGCAGGGCTGAAACGTATGTTTCAAACACCTGTTTGTCTGGCGGAGTACCCGGAGTAGTCATGGCCCAATCGGAAACCGTTGAACGCATTCTCGATGCTGCCGAGCAGTTGTTCGCGGAAAGGGGGTTCGCCGAGACCTCGTTGCGGCTGATTACCAGCAAGGCCGGGGTCAACCTGGCGGCCGTCAACTATCACTTCGGCTCCAAGAAAGCGCTGATCCAGGCGGTGTTCTCGCGCTTCCTCGGCCCGTTCTGCGCCAGCCTCGAAAGGGAGCTGGAGCGCCGCCAGGCAAGGCCTGAGCACAAACCCAGCCTTGAAGAGCTGCTGGAAATGCTGGTGGAGCAGGCACTGGCCGTACAGCCGCGCAGCAATAATGACCTGTCGATCTTCATGCGCCTGCTGGGCCTGGCCTTCAGCCAGAGCCAGGGCCACCTGCGGCGTTACCTGGAAGACATGTACGGCAAGGTGTTCCGCCGCTACATGCTGCTGGTCAACGAAGCCGCACCGCGTATTCCGCCACTGGAGCTGTTCTGGCGCGTGCATTTCATGCTCGGCGCTGCCGCCTTCAGCATGTCTGGTATCAAGGCGCTGCGGGCAATTGCCGAAACTGACTTCGGCATCAACACCTCGATCGAGCAGGTGATGCGCCTGATGGTGCCGTTCCTGGCCGCAGGTATGCGTGCCGACAGCGGCGTCACCGACGAGGCCATGGCCACCGCGCAATTGCGCCCGCGCGCCAAGAGCGGTACTGCCACGGCCAAGGCCTGAAGGCTGGGCGCAGCGGGGCGCTTGGGCTAAGCTAGCGGCGCTTCTGTCCAGTCTTCAATGAAGGATTACCCATGCCCGTCAGCCTCCAAGGCTCCCTGATGGTGGATATCGCCGGTAAATGGCTGACCGCCGAAGACCGTCACCTGCTGCGCCAACCCGAAGTGGCCGGCCTGATCATCTTTGCCCGCAACATCGACAGCCCGCGCCAGGTGCGTGAGCTGTGTGCTTCCATTCGCGCCATCCGCCCCGAACTGATCCTGGCCGTGGACCAGGAGGGCGGCCGTGTGCAGCGCCTGCGTCAGGGCTTTGTCCGCTTGCCGGCGATGCGTGCGCTGGCTGACAACGACAATGCCGAATACCTGGCGGAGCAATGCGGCTGGTTGATGGCGACCGAGGTGCTGGCGGTTGGCCTGGACCTGAGCTTTGCCCCGGTGCTCGACCTGGACCACCAGCGCAGCGCTGTGGTCGGCAGCCGCGCCTTCGAGGGTGACCCGCTGCGTGCCACGCAATTGGCGGGGGCGTTCATCCGGGGGATGAACGCGGCGGGTATGGCCGCCTGTGGCAAGCACTTTCCGGGGCATGGCTGGGCCGAGGCGGACTCGCATGTGGCCATCCCTACCGATGAGCGCAGCCTTGAGCAATTGCGCCAGGCCGACCTGGTGCCATTCACGCGCCTCAGTGGGCAGCTGGCGGCGGTGATGCCGGCGCATGTCATCTACCCACAGGTTGACAACCAGCCTGCCGGCTTCTCGCGGCGCTGGCTGCAGGACATCCTGCGCGGCGAGCTGGGCTTTGACGGGGTGATCTTCAGTGATGACCTGTCGATGGCGGGTGCGCATGTGGTGGGTGATGCGGCCAGCCGTATCGAGGCAGCGTTGAGCGCAGGCTGTGACATGGGCCTGGTGTGCAATGACCGGGCGGCAGCGGAGCTGGCGCTGAGTGCGGCGCAGCGGATGAAGGTCAAGCCATCGCCGCGAATTGCGCGGATGCGTGGGCAGGGCTTTGCCCGTACCGATTATCGCCAGCAGCCAAGGTGGCTGGAGGCGCTGGGGGCGTTGCGCGAGGCGCAGTTGGTCGATTGACTTTGCCGGCCTCTTCGCGGGGCAAGCCCGCTCCCACAGGAATGCACCGCTCTTGAGGGCTGTACTTTTTCTGTGGGAGCGGGCTTGCCCCGCGAAGAGGCCGGAACTGGCTGTCAGCGGCCGCGCTTCCCGGGCAAGGGGGCAAACAAAGCCTCGATTTCTTCATCGCCCATGCGCCATTGCCCGGCCTGCCCGCCATCCAGCAGGCTCGCCGCCAGCGCCGCTTTGTCCTGCTGCAACAGCTGGATTTTCTCTTCCACCGTGCCCCGGGTAATCAGCTTGAACACGAACACCGGCTTGTCCTGGCCAATGCGGTAGGCGCGGTCGGTGGCCTGGTTTTCACTGGCCGGGTTCCACCACGGGTCGTAGTGGATCACCGTGTCTGCCGCCGTCAGGTTCAAGCCCACGCCACCGGCTTTGAGGCTGATCAGGAACACCTCGCTGTCACCTTTCTGGAACTGTTGCACCGGCGTGCGCCGGTCGCGGGTGTCGCCGGTCAGCAGGCTGTAGCGGATCTTGCGCTTCTCCAGTTCCTGTTCGATCAGTGCCAGCATCGAGGTGAACTGCGAGAACAGCAACACCCGGCGGCCTTCGCTAAGCAGTTCTTCAAGCATTTCCAGCAGCGCACCCAGCTTGCCCTTGTCGGCCTGGTTGCCTTTGCTTTCCACGCCCTTGACCAGACGCAGGTCGCAGCATACCTGGCGCAGCTTGAGCAGCGCGTCGAGGATCACGATCTGGCTGCGCGCGGCACCATTGCGGGCGATTTCGTCGCGGACTTTCTGGTCCATGGCCACCCGCACGGCCTCGTAGGTATCGCGCTGGGCGTCGCTGAGTTCGACCCAGTGCACCATTTCGGTCTTGGCGGGCAGCTCTGTGGCCACCTGCTCCTTGGTACGGCGCAACAGGAACGGGCGGATGCGGCTGGCCAGGTGGGCCATGCGCTCGCTGTCGCCGTGGCGCTCGATCGGCGTGCGGTAGTCCTGGTTGAAACGCTTGAGGTCACCCAGCCAGCCGGGCATCAGGAAGTGGAAGATCGACCACAGCTCGCCCAGGTTGTTCTCCATCGGCGTGCCGGTCAGGCAGACACGCTGGGCGGCCTGCAACTCGCAGACGGCAAGGGCGGCCTTGCTGGTGCTGCTCTTGATGTTCTGCGCTTCGTCCAGCACCAGTACATGCCAGGGCTGAGCGCGCAAGTGTTCGAGGTCGCGGGGCATCAGCGCGTAGGTGGTCAGGACCAGGTCGTATTCCTGCAACTTGGCAAAATGCTTGCTGCGCCCCGGCCCGTGCAGTGCCAGCACGCGCAGGTCGGGTGCGAAGCGCTGGGCTTCGTCCAGCCAGTTGGGTATCAGGCTGGTGGGCATCACCGCCAGGGCCGGAGCATTCATGCGCCCGGACTGTTTCTCCAGAAGCAGGTGAGCAAGGGCCTGAAGCGTCTTGCCCAGGCCCATGTCGTCACCGAGGATGCCGCCGGTGCCCATTTCTCGCAGTGCCTGCAGCCAGTTCAGGCCTTGTTGCTGATAGGGCCGCAAGCTGGCCTGCAGCCCGGCTGGTGGTTCCACGTGCAGGTCGCGGGCATCGCGCAGGCGGCGGCCAAGGTCGCGTACATGCTGGCCGCCTTCCCAGAGCAGCGGCAGGCCTTCGATTTCGTTCAGGCGCGCCGCGTCGGCACGTTCCAGGCGCACCGCGGGGCCAGCGGCATGCTCGTGCAGGTAAAGCTCACCCAGGGTGGCCATGACTGATTTCACCCGGCCATAAGGCAGGGCGACGCGCAAGGCCGGGGCATCCAGGCGGCCGCGGTTGAGGTCGATCAGCAAGTGCTCGTCGTCACTGCGCCGGGCCAGCTCGCTGGGTCGCAGCAGTTCCGGGCTGCTGCGTAGTAGTTGCAGCACGATCGGCAACAGGCTGTGGCGCTGGCCTTCGACCACGATGCCCAGTTCCAGGTCGAACCATTCATGGCCAGGGGCTTCGTCGATGGTTGCGTACCAATCGTCCACCTCTTGCAGGTTGAAGGCGAAGTCGCGGTGGATGTCGATGTCCCAGCCGGCTGCGCGCAGGCGTGGCAGGCCTTCGCGGGCAAAGCGCAGCCAGGCTTCGTCGTCGGGTAGCTGAAACATTTCGCCGGCGCTGTCGGGCAGGGCCTTGCTTTGTCGGGTAGCGGCCTTGAAACCCAGTTCGCGCACCACCTTGCGCAGCGCCTGCTCGGCCTGCGGCTGGCGGCGGATGCGCTGGCTGGTGTTGCCGACCAGGCGGGTCAGCGGTTTTTCGTCGTTACCGCTGGCGCGCAGGTCGTCGTAGTCGAACGCCAGTGCGGCGCGGTGTTGCATCTGCCGCTGCATACGGCCGGTCTTGGGCATGTAGGCGCTGAATTCGAGACTACCGAGCGTCAGTCGTCCTCTTGGCGGGATGTCTTCGATGTGTTCTGTGCTCACGGCAGTGGGCGTGGGGACGTGACGGTTCAAAGCGTTCAATCGATGACTCAAGGGGATAACCAGGTGCTCGGGAACGATGGGTGCACGCGCAAGCTGGCTGGCAATGAAGGGGTCAAGGTCGTGGCGTAGCGTGCCGGTCAAACGCTGCTGCCGGTCGACATAGTGCATGGGTTCGATGGGCACCGCCTGCAACTGCTCGTGACCATTGTGGTACCAGGCTCCGCGGTAGCTACCATTGTCCAGCCTGACCCAGCGGAACTCGGCTTGTAGCTCCGGGCCTGGGGAAAGTGGTGCCATGTCGTCTTCAAATAACAGGCGGCCAGTGGCCAGGGCATAGCTGTAGAGCTCCCCGCCCTGCTTGCCTTCCAGTTGCGCCGTTGGCGAAATCGTTTCGCTGCGGGCATCGATCAGGCGCAAAAGCCGGGCATCGTCTTCTGTGACGTAGCGAGGGGTGTAGTAGAGCATCTCGGGCATTGATGTGATGCGGCCGGTCTTCAGCGTGTCGTCGGCCTGACGGGTACCTTTGAGCGGCTCGAGTCGCCAGAGCCCGTTATCCACATGAACACGGTAATAGATTGCCGGACCTTTGCGCGCGGGCCCTTTAGGCGTAGCGGGTCGGGCGGGGGACTCAAGGGCCTCAACCCACAGGTTGAGGTCCGGTGGCAGCGACAGGGCGGAGTGCTCATGCGCAGCTGTGGCGTCGAGGGCGGCCTGCAATTGCAGCAGCGCCGCAACGCAATGCTTGCAGTTGAGTGCAACCGGGCAGGTACAGCGCCCAAACACGCGCAGGTCCCCGTGGTTAACGACCAGCCGGATGTTTTGCTGGTAGGTCTCGCCTGCCGAGCCCGTGCAGATGGCTTCGATCGTTGCGCCATGCTGCGACAGGATGCGTGCCCTCTCTTGCGCAGCATAGTTGCGGCCTCGCGTCATTGTGCCGGCTTCGATGAAGTCGACCCAGCCGGGATAGGCCCTCAGCAACTGCTGCGCATCGATCTCGCTCACATCACTGCTCCATCATTTCCGGGTCCATCACCGGCATTTTCGGTGCACCCGGCGCGGTCACCTTCAGCAGCACGGCCAGGTGGCCGCCGTCGAGGAAGGTCAGTTGGCCGCCCTTGACGTTGCTGTTGCTCTGCTTGAACTGTTCGCTTTGCAGTACGTTGCCGTTGCCGTCCAGCTGGTTGACCCAGAAGTTGGCCTCGACCGCGATGAAGCGCCCTTCAGCGATGCTCAGGTTGCCTTCGATGGGGAAGTGGCCGAACTGTTCGGCGCCTTCGCCCAGGGCGATGCGGCTGGGCTCGCTGCCCACCTGCTGCTGCCAGGCCTTGTGCATCAGCACGGTGTAGTCGGCGGTGGCTTCCAGGCGGGTGGCTTCGTCTTCCAGCGCCAGGCGGCGCTCGGCGTCTTTTGCCAGGCGCGGGGCACCGGCGCTCCAGTCTTCGGGGGCGAACGGGCTGGTAAAGGCAGGCACGCTGTTCTGCCGCACCAGGAGCATTTCTACCTGATACAGGCCTTCGGCGAAGGCGGCTGGCGCGAACAGCGCCAGCAGCAGGGTCAGGCAACGGATGGCACGCATGGATCTTCCTTAGGCAGGCTGTGGTGTCAGGCGCTCGAACAGCGCCTCCAGGGTATTGAAGCGTTCGTCGGGGCGTTCCATCGGGACCAGGAAGCGGAACTGGGTGGCGCCTTCGAACTTGTAGCGTTTGGGCTGGCCCTGGATCAGCTTGATCAGGGTCAGCGGGTCGACCGGGGTTTCGGCCTCGAACTCCAGCTTGCCGCCATTGGGGCCGGCATCGACTTTCTTGATGCCGAGCTTTTCCGCGTGCAGCTTGAGCGAGGTCAGGCGCATCAGGTTTTTGGTCGGCTCTGGCAGCAGGCCGAAACGGTCGATCATTTCCACTTGCAGGTCCTTGAGGCCTTCTTCGTCGGCGGCCGAGGCAATTCGCTTGTACAGGATCAGCCGCGCATGCACGTCGGGCAGATAACCCTCGGGGATCAGCGCCGGCAGGCGCAGGTTTATCTCCGGGCCACCGCCCAGAGGCTGTTCGAGGTTGGGCTGGGTACCCTTGCGAATCGCCTTGACTGCGCGTTCGAGCATTTCCATATACAGGGTAAAGCCAACGGCCTGGATCTGCCCGCTCTGGCCTTCGCCCAGCAGCTCGCCGGCGCCGCGGATTTCCAGGTCGTTGGTGGCCAGCACAAAGCCTGCACCGAGGTCCTGGGTGTTGGCGATGGCCTCCAGGCGTTTTTCGGCGTCGGCGCTGACTTTTTGCCGGGTTGGCGTCAGCAGGTAGGCATAGGCCTGGTGGTGGCTACGGCCGACACGGCCACGCAGCTGGTGCAACTGGGCCAGGCCAAACTTGTCGGCCCGCTCGATCACGATGGTGTTGGCGCTGGGCACGTCGATGCCGGTTTCGATGATGGTCGATGCCACCAGCACGTTGAAGCGCTTGTGGTAAAAGTCGCTCATTACCTGTTCCAGCTCGCGCTCGCGCATTTGCCCATGGCCGATGCCGATGCGTGCCTCAGGCACCAGTTCGGCAAGGTCTGCGGCGCATTTTTCGATGGTTTTCACATCGTTGTGCAGGTAGTACACCTGGCCACCGCGCAGCAACTCACGCAACAGCGCTTCTTTGACCGTGCTGTTGTTCTGCTCCATGACAAAGGTGCGCACCGAAAGGCGGCGTGCGGGCGGCGTGGCGATGATCGACAGGTCGCGCATGCCGGCTACTGCCATGTTAAGGGTGCGCGGGATCGGCGTGGCGGTCAGGGTGAGGATGTCCACCTCGCTGCGCAGTGCCTTCAACTGCTCTTTCTGACGCACGCCAAAGCGGTGCTCTTCGTCGATGATGGCCAGGCCCAGGTCCTTGAAGCGCACATCGTCCTGCAGCAGCTTGTGGGTACCAATAAGGATGTCGATCTTGCCTTCGGCCAGGTCGGCGGCGGCGGCGGCGATTTCCTTGGCCGACTTGAAGCGGCTCATCACCTCCACGGTCACCGGCCAGTCGGCAAAGCGGTCGCGGAAGCTGTTGTAGTGTTGCTGGGCGAGCAGGGTGGTCGGTACCAGTACAGCCACCTGGCGGCCGCTGTGCACGGCAATGAACGCGGCACGCATGGCCACTTCGGTCTTGCCGAAGCCGACGTCGCCGCACACCAGGCGGTCCATTGGCTTGGGCGCCAGCATGTCGGCGCGCACCGCTTCGATGGCGGCTTGCTGGTCTGGTGTTTCTTCGAACGGGAAACCGGCGCTGAAGGTGGCGTAGTCGGCGGATGGGTCGGCAAACGCATAGCCCTTGCGTGCGGCGCGGCGGGCGTAGATGTCGAGCAGCTCGGCGGCCACGTCGCGCACCTGTTCGGCAGCCTTGCGCTTGGCCTTTTGCCAGGCTTCCGAGCCCAGCCGGTGCAGCGGTGCCAGGGCATCGTCGCTGCCGGTGTAGCGGGCGATCAGGTGCAGGTTGGCCACCGGCACATACAGCTTGGCGTTCTCGGCGTATTCCAGGGTAAGAAATTCCGCCGCCTGGCCGTCGATTTCCAGGGTGGCCAGGCCCAGGTAGCGGCCGACGCCATGGTCGATGTGCACCACGGGTGCGCCTTCGCGCAGCTCGGTCAGGTTTTTGATGACCGCGTCGTTGGCGGTTTCGCCGCGTTTGTCGCGGCGGCGGCGCTGCATCACGCGCTGGCCGAACAGCGGGCTTTCCGCGACCAGGGCCAGGCCCGCGTCGTCCAGCACCAAGCCGTCATCCAGCGGCGCGATGGTGATTGCCAGGCGCTCGCTACCGGTAATGAAGTCGGCCCAGCCGTCGACGGTGTGCGGCCGCAGTTTCAGCCTTTCGAGCAGCTCCAGCAGCACTTCGCGGCGGCCCGCCGATTCGGCAGTGAACAGCACGCGGCCGGGGAACTGGTCGAGGAAGTTGGCCAGTTCGGCCAGTGGCTGGTTGGCCTTGGCCTCGATGGCCAGGTTGGGCAGGGCGCGCGCCGGGAAGCGCTCGCGGCCTGCGCCCGGCTCCAGGTCCTCGCTGCTGACCACCACCCGCGGCCATTGTTTGAGCCGGGCGAAGCAGTCTTCCACCGGCATGAACAGCTCGGCGGGTGGCAGCAGGGGGCGGCTGAGGTCGCCGCGGCGATCTTCATAGCGCCCGCGCACGTCGTTCCAGAAGTGTTCGGCGGCCTGCTCCACACCGGGCAGCGAAAACACCTGGGTGTCGGCTGGCAGGTAGTCGAACAGGGTGGCGGTTTCTTCGAAGAACAACGGCAGGTAGTACTCGATGCCAGCAGGGATGATACCGCTGGCCAGGTCCTGGAAGATCGCGCTGCGGCGAAAATCAACGTCGAAGCGTTCGCGGAAGCGTGCCTTGAAGCGAGTGACTTCCTCTTTTTGCATGGGGAACTCGCGTGCCGGCAGCAGGCGCACCGAGTCCACCTTGTCGATCGAGCGCTGGGTCTCGGGGTCGAAGGTGCGCAGTGTCTCGATCTCGTCATCGAACAGGTCGATGCGGTAGGGCAGTTTGCTGCCCATCGGGAACAGGTCGATCAGTGCGCCGCGCACGGCGAACTCGCCATGCTCGTAGACGGTGTCGACGCAGCGGTAGCCGCTGGCCTCCAGGCGCGTGCGCATTTGCTCCACGTCGATGGTCTGGCCCACGTCCAGCACCAGGCTGCTGCCCAGCAGGAAGCGCGTGGGGGCCAGGCGGTGCAGGGCGGTGGTGACCGGTACCACGAGGATGCCGTGGCTCAGCTCCGGCAGGCGGTACAGGCTGGCGATCCGCTGGGAAATGATGTCCTGGTGGGGCGAGAACAGGTCGTAGGGCAGGGTTTCCCAGTCGGGGAACGGCAGCACCGGCAGGTCCGGGGCGAAGAAGCGCAGCTCCTGCTCCAGACGGTCGGCGGCCTGGCTGTCGGCTGTCAGCAGCAGGGTGAAGCGGCCAGCGTTGCTGGCAGCCTCGGCGATGGCAAGGCTGAGGGCGGCACCGGGCAGGTTACCCCAGGTTTGTTTGCCGGCCGTGGCCGACAGTTTCGGTAGGCGCAGAACTGACACGGGAGATTGCACTCCAAGCGTTGCGGCAAAGACACCGATTGTACCGGTGACCGTGCCGGCTGTCAGGCTCGAAAGGGCGTGAACGCTGGCTTGCGTGACTGCGACAGGCGCTCATTGCCGGTTCCGCGTCGGGGCGTCATAATGTAGCCCCTTTTTTCTGTCCCTACATGTGGAAGGTTCCCGTGACTCAGAAGCCCGACCAGTGTCTTGGTGAGTGGATTGATCGTGAAGCTCTGGCTGAAGCGATGATCCCGCTTATCGGTCAGCTCTACCGCAACAACAACGTGGTGAGCTCGATTTATGGCCGTAGCCTGATCAACCGTTCGGTTATCTCGATCCTCAAGGCGCACCGCTTTGCGCGTCATCGTCAAGCTGACGAAACCGAACTGTCCGTCCACGAGACATTCCCCCTGCTCAAGGCCATGAGCGAGCTGAAACTGGGCGCCGCTTCGGTCGACCTGGGCAAGCTGGCCAACAAGTTCAAGCAGGAAGGCAATGGCCGCACTGCCGAGCAGTTCGTCCGTGAAGAGCTGGCCGACGTGGTTGGCCAGCAGAACGTATCGGCGCGCAAAGGCACCGACGTTGTGCTGTACGGCTTCGGCCGCATCGGCCGCCTGCTGGCGCGCATCCTGATCGAGAAGACCGGTGGTGGCGACGGCCTGCGCCTGCGTGCCATCGTCGTGCGCAAAGGTGCCGAGAACGACCTGGTCAAGCGTGCCAGCCTGCTGCGCCGTGACTCGGTGCACGGTCCGTTCGATGGCACCATCACCATCGACGAAGCCAACAACACCATCACCGCCAACGGCAACCTGATCCAGGTTATCTACGCCAAGAGCCCGAGCGAAGTCGACTACACCCAGTACGGCATCGACAACGCGCTGATCGTCGACAACACCGGCGTATGGCGTGATGCCGACGGCCTGGGCCAGCACCTGGCCTGCCCGGGCGCTGCTCGCGTGATCCTCACCGCACCTGGCAAGGGCGCGCTGAAGAACATCGTGCACGGTATCAACCACGGTGAAATCACCGCTGATGACAAGATCATCTCGGCCGCTTCGTGCACCACCAACGCCATCGTGCCGGTGCTGAAGGCTGTCAACGACAAGTACGGCATCATCAACGGCCACGTCGAAACCGTTCACTCGTTCACCAACGACCAGAACCTGATCGACAACTTCCACAAGGGCAGCCGCCGTGGCCGTGCCGCGCCGCTGAACATGGTCATCACCGAAACCGGCGCCGCCACTGCTGCTGCCAAGGCGCTGCCAGTGCTGAAGGGCAAGCTGACCGGCAACGCCATTCGCGTACCGACGCCGAACGTTTCGATGGCCATCCTGAACCTGAACCTGGAAAACGCCACCAACCGCGACGAGATCAACGAGTACCTGCGCCAGACCGCAATGCACTCGGAGCTGCACAAGCAGATCGACTACGTCAGCTCGCAGGAAGTGGTTTCCACCGACTTCGTTGGCTCGCGCCACGCCGGCGTGGTTGACGCTGAAGCCACCATCGCCAACGATAACCGCGTTGTCCTGTACGTCTGGTACGACAACGAATTCGGTTACAGCTGCCAGGTGGTTCGCGTGATGGAAGACATGGCCGGTGTGAACCCGCCAGCGTTTCCACGCTGATTCGCTTGTAAGGCAATGAAAAAACGGGAACCTTCGGGTTCCCGTTTTTTTTGCCTGATGAACTGATCGGGCATTTACTGTGTCTGTACTGGCCTCATCGCCGGCAAGCCAGCTCCCACAGGGATATCACACCCCTCAAGGCCGGTGGTGTCCTTGTGGGAGCTGGCTTGCCGGCGATGGGGCCAGTACCGGCAACCGAGAGCCCGAACCTTGCGCACAGCCTTGCTGTTCATCCTCCTGCTGCTCACCGCCTGCAACCAGGGCCCCACCCTGGAGCGCCTGGGCGGCCCGACCATGGGTAGCAGCTATAGCATCCAGTACGTGCGCGAGCCCGGTGGCCCGGCACCGTCGCAGGTACAGGCGGCAGTCGAAACCATCCTTGGCGACATCGATCAGCATTATTCGACCTACCGCGGCGACTCCACCGTCAGCCTTTTCAACCAGCTGCCCGCCCATCAGTGCATGCCCCTGCCGCCTGACATGCTCGAACTGGTTGCCCTTGGGCAGCACCTGGCCGAGCAAAGTGATGGCGCCTTTGACCTCACCGTCGAGCCGTTGCTCGACCTGTGGGGTTTTGGCCCGCAGGCCCGCCACGAGCAGGTGCCCGATCCGCAAGCCCTGGCACAGGTGCGCCAGCGTGTGGGCTACCGGCACTTGCATGTCGAGGGGCATACCTTGTGCAAAGACGCCCCGGTGCAGCTCGACTTCAACAGCATCGCCGCCGGCCACGCGGTTGACCTGATCGCTGCACGACTGCAGGCCATGGGCATAACCAGTTTTGTCGCCGAAGCCACTGGCGAGCTCAAGGCGGTTGGGCGCAAGCCCGATGGCAGCCCTTGGCGCATTGCACTGGAGCTGCCCCGCGAAGACCGCCAGATCGCCCGGCAGATCATTCCGGTCAATGGCCTTTCAGTATCAACCTCGGGTGACTATCGGCACTATTTCGAGGAGAATGGCCGGCGCTATTCGCACACCTTCGATGCCCGCCTCGGGCGACCTGTGCAGCACGACCTGGCCGCAGTCACCGTGCTGGATGCCTCGGCGCTGCAGGCCGACGGCTATTCGACACTACTGCTGATCCTTGGCCCTGAACGTGGCTGGGATTTTGCCGTGGCGCACGGCCTGGCCGCAGTATTGGTGACTCGGGCCGAGGGTGGCTTCGTCTCTCGAGCTACGCCCGCATTCGAACGGGCAGTGAAAGGCGATTGAAAGCGCAGGCAGGGAGGATTGCCGCCAGGGAATGGGTGAACCATATGTAGTGCGGGCAAAATTGGCCTACGACGCGACCAAGGGTTAATGTGCGCGGCGTTCACGCTTGATTAGACTGCACCCGAATTTTCTCATGACGCCCCGGCGGCATGATAGCGCCCCGCGAGCGACCGTGGCTTGCGGGCCAGTTCTGAAGGAGTACGCATGGCTGTCTACAACTACGACGTAGTGGTGCTGGGTTCCGGCCCGGCCGGTGAAGGCGCGGCAATGAACGCCGCCAAAGCAGGGCGCAAGGTAGCGATGGTCGATGACCGTCGCCAGGTCGGTGGCAACTGCACGCACCTGGGCACCATTCCGTCCAAGGCACTGCGTCACTCGGTGCGGCAGATCATGCAGTTCAACACCAACCCGATGTTCCGGGCGATCGGTGAGCCGCGCTGGTTCTCGTTCCCGGACGTGCTGAAAAGCGCTGAGAAGGTGATTTCCAAGCAAGTGGCATCGCGCACCGGCTACTACGCCCGCAACCGTGTCGATGTGTTCTTCGGCACCGGCAGCTTCGCCGACGAGCAAACCGTTGAAGTGGTGTGCCCGAACGGTGTAGTGGAAAAGCTCAACGCCAAGCACATCATCATCGCCACCGGTTCGCGCCCTTACCGCCCGGCCGACATCGACTTCCACCATCCGCGCGTCTACGACAGCGACACCATCCTCAGCCTCAGCCACACCCCGCGCAAGCTGATCGTTTACGGCGCCGGCGTGATCGGGTGCGAATACGCATCGATCTTCAGCGGCCTGGGCGTGCTGGTAGAACTGGTAGACAACCGTGGCCAGCTGTTGAGCTTCCTGGATTCGGAAATTTCCCAGGCACTGAGCTACCACTTCAGCAACAACAACATCACCGTGCGCCACAACGAAGATTATGAGCGTGTCGAAGGCCTGGACAACGGGGTAGTCCTGCACCTGAAGTCGGGCAAGAAGATCAAGGCCGACGCCTTGCTGTGGTGCAACGGCCGGACCGGCAACACCGACAAGCTGGGCCTGGAAAACATTGGCATCAAGGTCAACAGCCGTGGCCAGATCGAGGTCGATGAGGCCTACCGCACCACCGTGCCGAACATCTACGGCGCCGGTGACGTGATCGGTTGGCCAAGCCTGGCCAGTGCGGCCCATGACCAGGGGCGCTCTGCAGCTGGCAGCATCGTCGACAATGGCAGCTGGCGCTTCGTCAACGACGTACCGACCGGTATCTACACCATTCCGGAAATCAGCTCGATCGGCAAGAACGAGCAGGAGCTGACCCAGGCCAAGGTGCCTTATGAAGTGGGCAAGGCCTTCTTCAAGGGCATGGCGCGTGCACAGATCGCCGGTGAGCCGCAGGGCATGCTGAAGATCCTGTTCCACCGTGAAACCCTGGAAATCCTTGGCGTGCACTGCTTCGGCTACCAGGCTTCGGAGATCGTCCACATCGGCCAGGCAATCATGAACCAGCCGGGCGAACTGAATAACCTGAAGTACTTCGTCAACACCACGTTCAACTACCCGACCATGGCCGAAGCCTACCGGGTAGCTGCCTACGACGGCCTGAACCGGCTTTTTTGAGCGGCTCCGACCGGTGGCCTGAGCCGGTCGGAGAGACCGATTTCAACCCTACCCGAGGGTGGTCTTGGCCAAACCGGGAAAGTCTGTAATCAGGCTGTCCACGCCAAAGTCAGCGAGCCGGCGCATCAGTGCCGGTTCGTTGACCGTCCACACCGATACGTGCAAACCCTGGCCCTGTGCTTTCAGCAGGCGCTCGGGGGTGCACAGTGTCCAGTTCAATGCCAGCAGTTCGCAGCCGTAGTTCTGTGCCACCTTCAGCGGGTCGAGCCAGGCGTACTCGGCGACCAGCCCGCGTTTCACATCCGGTACCAGCTCCAGGGCCGCGCCCAGCACCTCGCGTGAGCTGGAGGTAATGGTGACCTTGTCCAGCAGGCCATACTGCTGGGCAAGTTCGCGAATCGCCAGTACGGTGGTGGCAGCGCGGGTGCGCGATGCGCTTTTTACCTCCAGCTGCCAGTGCTCGAACGGGCATTTCTCGAACAGCTCTTCCAGTTTCGGAATAGGGCAGGGCTGCACGTGGCCGGGGCCGCCGCTGCGCGCATCGATCTTCACCAGGTCGGCGGCAGGGTGCTCGACCACCTTGCCACGTCGGCCGGTAGTGCGCTTGAGGGTTGGGTCGTGGATTACCATCAGCTCGTTGTCGGCCGACAGGTGCAAGTCCAGTTCGCAGCGGGTGACGCCGTGGGACAGGCACTGGCGGAAGCTGTGCAGGGTGTTCTCGGGTGCTTCGCCCTTGGCGCCGCGATGGCCGTAGATCAGGGTCACGTTCGTTCCTTCAAATCAGGGGGAAATAGGCTCATGGGGCGGGATCGTTCTGTTCCAGCTGCTGACGCCGTTGCTGCTGCTGGCGCTGCAGTATGTAGCGAGCCAGCAGTTGACGCTGGGCGTCGGTCATGTCGATGAATTCGGTGCCGACCTCGAAGCCGCCCTCGGGGCGGGGGTCGCAATGGGTGACCTTGCCGCGTAGCAGCAAGCCATGGGCGCGCGGCATCAGCACCATCTTCACTTTGACCCGGGTGCCTGGGGCAATTTGTGTAGCTTGCGCAAATTCGATACCGCCTTCGGAAAGGATTACCGGCACAGGCTGGCCTACCTCGCCAAGCAGGGTCTGGGCAACGACTGCGCTGAGCAGGTCGAGGCGTTTGCTCTGCGCCCGCAGGAAGGCCGCGAGGGTGCGATCCTTGTCGCTCAACTGACGCAGCAGGTGCTGCGATTCGAAGTCGGACAGGTGCAGCTCGCTGAGCAGGTTGAACAGCGGAGAATCATCTTGCAATACATCTGGGTCAAGGGCTTCGGCCGCGCTGAGGGGGCTGATTTGAAGTGCGATCCGATCTTCGATGCGGTAGTATTCGCGGCGATCTTCTTCGTCTAATGTCGTCATGGCGAACCCAAGGTAGCGGCGGTGGTCCGAGTGTAAAGCCGCCGTAGGCGCCTCGCCACAAGGACGTTCCCTTTCATCCGAACAAGCCCCGACATGTTCAGACCTCTTTTCGCATTCATAGGCACGCGTTATACCCGTGCCAAACGCCGTAATCACTTCGTCTCGTTCATTTCCCTGACCTCGATGATCGGCCTCGCCCTGGGCGTGGTGGTGATGATCGTGGTGCTCTCGGTGATGAACGGTTTCGATCACGAAATGCGCACCCGCGTGCTGGGCATGATCCCCCATGCCACGCTGGAGAGCGGCCAGCCCATTGCCGACTGGCCTGCCCTTGCCCAACAAGTAAAGCAGAATCCGCAGGTGGTGGCGGTTGCGCCGTTCACCCAGATGCAGGGCCTGCTGACCCATGACGGCAAGGTGCAGAAGGTGCTGCTCAACGGCATCGACCCGGCCCGCGAGCGCGAGGTGTCGATCATCGACAACTTCGTGCTGCAGGGCCGCCTCGACCAGCTTGCACCGGGCGAGTGGGGCATCATGATCGGTGACAAGGCTGCGGCCAAGCTGGGCGTGGCCATCGGTGACAAGCTCACCTTCGTAGCCCCCGAAGTCAGCGTGACCCCGGCCGGCATGTTCCCGCGCATGAAACGCTTCACCGTGGTTGGCACCTTCCACGTTGGCGCGGGCGAGATCGACGGCTACCTGGGCCTGACCAACATCAGCGACCTGTCCCGCCTGCACCGCTGGAAGCCCGACCAGGTGCAGGGCCTGCGCCTGAAGTTCGACGACCTGTTCCAGGCGCCACGGGTGGCCTGGAGCATCGCCCAGCAGCTGGGCGACCAGGAGTTCTACAGCCGTGACTGGACCCGCACCCACGGCAACCTGTACCAGGCAATCCGCATGGAAAAGGCCATGATCGGCCTGCTGTTGCTGCTGATCGTGGCGGTGGCGGCGTTCAACATCATTTCCACGCTGGTGATGGTGGTCAATGACAAACGCGGCGACATTGCCATCTTGCGCACCTTGGGCGCCACGCCCGGGCAGATCATGCTCATCTTCATGGTCCAGGGCACGGTGATCGGGGTGATCGGTACCCTGATCGGCGCCGTGGTCGGCATTCTTGCGGCGCTGAATGTCAGCGCAGCGATCGCCGGCATCGAGAAACTGATCGGGCACAAGTTCCTCAACGCCGACGTGTACTTCATCGATTACCTGCCCTCGCAAATCCAGGCCCAGGACGTGTACATGGTCTGCGGTGCGGCGTTGGTTCTGAGTTTCTTCGCCACCCTGTATCCGGCCTGGCGTGCGGCGCGCACCCAGCCTGCAGAGGCGCTACGTTATGAGTGAGTCGCGCATGAGTGATAAAGCCGTTCTGAGTTGCCGCAACCTGGGAAAGTCCTACGACGAGGGCCCGGAGTCGGTGCAGGTGCTGTCCGGCCTCAACCTGGAGCTGCACGCAGGTGAGCGTATTGCCATCGTCGGCAGCTCGGGCTCTGGCAAGAGCACCTTGCTCAACCTGCTGGGCGGCCTCGACCGGCCAACCCAGGGCAGCGTCTGGCTGGCGGGCGAAGAGCTTTCGGCGCTGGGTGAGCGCGCACGTGGCCTGCTGCGCAACCGCGAGCTGGGCTTTGTCTATCAGTTCCACCACCTGTTGCCGGAGTTCACCGCCATCGAGAACGTGTGCATGCCGCTGCTGATCGGCCGCACACCCATTCCCGAAGCCCGTGAGCGTGCTGAAGCACTGCTCAAGCGGGTGGGCCTTGGCCACCGCCTGAACCACAAGCCGGCCGAACTGTCCGGTGGTGAGCGCCAGCGGGTGGCGATTGCCCGGGCACTGGTCAACCGCCCCGGCCTGGTGATGCTCGATGAGCCTACCGGCAACCTCGACCACCATACCGCCCAGGGCATCCAGGAATTGATGCAGGAGCTTTCCAACTCGTCGCGCACGGCATTCCTGGTGGTTACCCACGACCTCAATCTGGCGCGGCAGATGGACCGTGTATTGAAGCTCGACGACGGCCACCTGGTGGCGATCTGATCGACTGCCCGGGGTGGCAGGTGCCGCCCCGTTTTTCTGTTTTCATTGGGTGATTTCGTACATGTTCAGACCCTTGCCCATCTTCATTGGCGCGCGCTACACCCGAGCCAAGCGCCGCAACCACTTCATCTCGTTCATCTCGATGACTTCGATGATCGGCCTGTCGCTGGGTGTGCTGGCGATGATCGTGGTGTTGTCGGTGATGAACGGCTTCCAACGTGAAATGAGCTCGCGCATCCTTGGCCTGGTGCCCCATGCCGCCATCCTTGGCGTGCAGCCGCTGGACGACTGGCGCAAGGTCGCCGACGCAGCCATGCAGAACCCGGCCGTGATGGCGGCAGCGCCGATCACCGAAATGGAGGGCATGCTGTCGTACAAGGGTGCGATGCAGCCGATTCAGGTGGGCGGTATCGACCCGGCTGAAGAGGGCAAGGTCTCAATCGTCGGTCAGCACATTGTCCAGGGCCGCCTGCAGGACCTGCAGCCGGGCGAGTTCGGTGTGGTCATCGGCGAGCTGACGGCTCGCCGCTTTCGCCTGAACACCGGCGACAAGCTGACCCTGATCGTGCCGGAAATCAGCAAGGAGCCGGGTGGCATCACCCCGCGCATGCAGCGCCTGACCGTGGTCGGCATCTTCAAGGTCGGCGCCGAGCTGGACGGTTCGCAGGCCTATATTCATGTTGCCGATGCTGCCGAAATGCAACGCTGGGCGCCGGGCCAGGTGCAAGGCGTGCGCCTGAAGCTGCATGACCTGTATGCCGCGCCACAGGTGTCCAAGGCCATTGCTGCCGGGTTGGGGGACGCCTACCGCGCTGATGACTGGTCGCACACCCAAGGCAGCCTTTTCAGCGCCATGAAAATGGAAAAAACCATGATCGGCCTGCTGCTGATGATGATTATCGCCGTGGCGGCATTCAATATCATTGCCACCTTGGTGATGGTGGTGAACGACAAGGGGCCGGACATTGCCATCCTGCGTACCTTGGGTGCCACGCCCGCGCAGATCATGGGCACGTTCATGGTCCAGGGCAGCCTGATCGGCGTTGTCGGCACGCTGATCGGCGGCGTGCTGGGCGTGATTGCGGCGTTCAATGTCAGCCAGATCGTGGGTTGGCTGGAGAGGGTGAGCGGGCAGCACATCTTTACGTCGGATGTGTATTTCGTCAGCAGCTTGCCGTCGCAGTTGCAGTGGGGCGATGTGGTGATGATCTGCAGCGCTGGGCTGGTGATGAGCTTCCTGGCGACCATTTACCCGGCTTACCGGGCATCGCAGGTGCAGCCGGCGATTGGCCTGGCTGTTTGAGTAACAGCTGAGGGCCCTATCGCCGGCAAGCCAGCTCCCACAGGTATTGCGCAGTCCTTGAGCTTGACGCAATCCTGTGGGAGCTGGCTTGCCGGCGATGGGCTGCGAAGCAGCCCCGATTTCACCGATCCTGGCTAAACTCAATCACGAACCGGGTCCAGCCATCTGCACACTCCGCCCCGATGCGCCCGCCATGGGCCTGCACGATCGACCGGGTAATCGCCAGTCCCAACCCTGCATGCTCGCTACTGCCTTCCCGCCGCGCCGGGTCTACCCGGTAAAAACGGTCAAACAATCGCGGTAAGGCAGCAGGCTCGATGGCCGCCCCGGTATTGGCCACGCTGACCCTCGGCCCAGGCCCCAGCGTCACCCGTATCTGCCCACCCGCCGGGGTAAAGCGCAGGGCGTTATCCAGCAGGTTGGACAGCGCCCTGCGCAGCATATGTCGGTCGCCGTGCAGCTCTGCCTCGCCATCACGCAGCATTTGTACGCCGCTGTCTTCGGCCAGCGGTGCGTAGTACTCCAGCAGCGCATCCACCTCGTCATGCAGCGCCAAAGGTGCTTGCCCGGGCACCAGCAGGCCGTGGTCAGCCTTGGCCAGGAACAACATGTCGTTGATCATCTGTGCCATCCATTGCAGCTCTTCGAGGTTGCCATGCAGCGCCTCGCGGTATTCCTCAAGGCTGCGTGGGCGGGTGAGGGTGACCTGGGTGTGGGTCAGCAGGTTGGACAGCGGCGTGCGCAGCTCGTGGGCGATGTCGGCAGAAAATGCCGACAGGCGCTGGAACGCATCGTCCAGGCGCTGCAGCATGGCGTTCATGCTGCCGGCCAGCTCGGCCAGCTCCACGGGCATCTCTGCCACCGGCAGGCGTGTGGTGAGCGAGCGTGCCGACACGCTGGCGGCTACCTGGCCCATCTGCCGCAACGGGCGCAGGCCGCTACGTACCGCCCAGGCGCCGAGCAGCGCGGTGGCCAGCGCTGAAAGGCCGACAGTCAGCCAGATCAGGCGTTGCATACCCTGCAAGAAGTGCTGGTGGTGGGTGATGTCGAGGTACAGCGTCAGTTGCGGCGAACGTACTGCACCTTGGGCCAGGTGCACGGCCAGGCTGCGGTAGTCGGTGCCTTGCGCATGCAAGGTGGCCAGCCCGGCGGGCAGCGGTGCCTGCGGTAGCCCGTTGCGGCTTTCGAACCAGGTGGTGCCGTCGTTGCCGCTGATGCGCAGGGCCAGGTCGGCCTGGTGGCTCAGCTCTTCGCGCAGGGCGGGCAGGCGTGCCTGCAGCTCGGTTGGGGTCGCGATGCCCGCCAGTTGTGTGCGGAACACCGACAGGCGCGAGTCCAGCAGTTGCTGGTCGAGTTCGACGAAGTGCTGCTCGCTGGCCCGGCTGAACAACAGGCCGGCGCCGAGCGAGACGGCGGCGGTGCAGGCGGCAAACAACAGGGCCAGGCGGCTGCCGAGGGAGACCCTGCGCATCATTCCGTGCGCTCTTCGAGCACATAGCCCATGCCGCGCACGGTGTGGATGAGCTTGTTGGGGTGCGGGTCGTCGATTTTCAGGCGCAGGCGACGGATCGCCACTTCGATCACATTGGTGTCGCTGTCGAAATTCATGTCCCACACCTGCGAGGCGATCAGCGATTTTGGCAATACCTCACCCTGGCGGCGCAGCAGCAGTTCAAGCAGGGCGAATTCCTTGGCGGTCAGGTCAATGCGCTGGCCGGCGCGCTCGGCGCGGCGGCGGATCAGGTCCAGGCGCAGGTCGGCCAGGCTCAGGGTGGTGTCCTGGCTGGGGCTTGTGCCACGGCGCAGCAGGCTGCGCACCCGGGCCAGCAGTTCGGAGAAGGCGAACGGCTTGACCAGGTAGTCGTCGGCCCCCAGTTCCAGGCCATGCACGCGGTCCTCGACGGCGTCGCGGGCGGTCAGGAACAGCACCGGCGTGTCCAGTCCGGCCTGGCGCACGGCCTGAAGAATCTGCCAGCCGTCACGTCCGGGCAGCATCACGTCCAGGATCAACAGGTCGTGGTCACCGGTCAGGGCCAGGAACTGGCCGGTTTCGCCATCGGTGGCCAGCTCGGTACTGAAACCGGCCTCGCTCAAACCCTGGCTCAGGTACTGGCCGGTGCGGGCCTGGTCTTCGACGATCAGCAGTTTCATGTATTTACCAAGATGTCAGGAGAGACACGGTCACTGTGGGAGCGGGCATGCCCGCGAAGAGGCTATCACGGTGGATGGCAAGGGCTTCGCCCGTGTTCGCGGGCACGCCCGCTCCCACAGAGATTGCGCAACCTCTTGGATCTTGAACATGACAACTGCCCCACAGCGCGCGGGCTTTGGCTGAAATGATACGTGACGAAGTGCAGGCACGCCCGAACTGACAAAGTTGTAATCTTCCCGTCAGGTAGCTGCCAGTTGCCCCTGACTAAGGTGGTTACATTCTGTTGTGTATACCCGGAGTCATCATGAAACGCCTGTTCATTGCCGCCACCCTTGCCCTGGCCAGCCTGCCGACCCTTGCCAGCGAGGCGCAAACCTTCGCTTTTGGCGAGCCGGCCCCGGCGGTCAAGGCCACGCGAATGGTCAACGTGGTGCTCAAGGACATTGCTTTCGAGCCCAAGAGCCTGCAGGTAAAAGCCGGCGAGACGGTGCGTTTCGTGCTGGTCAACGAGGGCAAGCTGCCGCATGAATTCAATTTGGGTGACAAGGCCATGCACGCCGAGCACCAGAAGGAAATGGTCGCCATGCAGGGCAAGATGTTCACCGAGGCAATGAACCATGAAGGCATGGACCACGGTCAGATGATGGATCACGGCGGCGCCCATGGCCACGCTGGTGGCAACACTGTGCTGGTCATGCCCGGCCAGCGCGCCGAGCTGACCTGGACTTTCCGCAAGTCGGCGCCTATCGAGTTTGCCTGCAACGTGCCGGGGCATTACCAGGCGGGTATGGTTGGGGCGTTGACCGTCGAGTGACTTGCGCTCCAAGGCCGGGTGCAAAACCGGTAAACTAGGGGCAATTTCGAACCTCTAGGTCAGTTTCCATGCACCCTGCTGCCGAACACTCTCCGCTGGGCAAGTCCAGCGAATACATCGCCACCTACTCCCCGGAGCAGCTGTTCCCGATTCCGCGTACCGCCAAGTGGGCCGAGCTGGGCGTCACCGCGCAGACCTTGCCTTGGCAGGGCGTGGATTACTGGAATTGCTTCGAACTGAGCTGGTTGCTGCCGTCGGGCAAACCGGTGGTGGCAATCGGCGAGTTCGCCATCCCTGCCGATTCGCCGAACATCATCGAGTCCAAGTCGTTCAAGCTGTACCTCAACTCGCTGAACCAGACGGCGTTCGCCTCGCTGGGCGAATTGCAGGCCTGCCTGGAGAAAGACCTGTCCGCCGCCGCCGGCAAGCCGGTGGGTGTGAAGGTGCGTACCTTGGCTGAAGTCGAGGCCCAGGGCGTGGTGGCCTTGCCTGGGCTGTGCATCGATGCATTGGACGTTGCCATCAGCAACTACGAGCAACCGCAGCCAGAGCTGCTGCGCTGCAGCCCGGAGCGCGTGGTGGAAGAAACCTTGCACAGCCACCTGCTGAAGTCCAACTGCCCGGTTACCGGCCAGCCGGATTGGGGCAGCGTGGTGGTCGAGTACAAAGGCGGGGCGCTGGACCACGCCAGCCTGCTGACCTACCTGATCAGCTTCCGCCAGCATGCCGACTTCCATGAGCAGTGCGTCGAGCGCATTTACCTGGATTTGAAGAACCTGCTGCAGCCGGAGCACCTGACCGTGTATGCGCGGTATGTACGCCGGGGTGGGCTGGATATCAACCCGTACCGTAGCACCGGGGCGATCAACCCGGATAACAAGCGCCTGGTGCGTCAATAAGGTTCATGGGGACCCTGTGGGAGCGGGTTTACCCGCGAATTCGTCGGTGGCACCACCACAGCATTCGCGGCGGTTCGACGCCTCGATGAACCCGCTCCCACAGAGCACACTGGAGCGCTTAAATGCCCATGCTGTGCAACGAGTTGACGATGCTGCGCAGGGTCGCGGTTGCGTCCGGGTGATCAGCTTCGAAACGTTCGATCGCCAGATGGACGTTATCGACCAGGTTGTTGTCCGGCGTGGCTTCTTCAAGCTTCAGCTGCGCTTCGATCTGGCGCGCTTCTTCGTGCAACGCAACCAATTCCTCTTCCGAAAGCGGTACGTTGCGGTCCAGTTGCTCGCGCAAGTTGTTCAGGCGCTCTTGCAATTCGCGGGCAGGCATTGGCATTTCTCCATCAATGGCTTGGCAAGCCATGGACCTCCGCAACGCAGCAAAGGTTCTGGCCTGTCTTCAGCGTAATCCACCTGCCGCCGCTTTGCATGATCCGCGTCAAAGGTGCTGTATCAGGGTTTTTCACCTTTGCGCCGGCGCTGGGCGATGTCCTGCAGGCAGGTGTCCAGCGCTTCGAGGTGGTCGATCACCGAGTGCACGCCCAGCCCGAACAGTTCCAGCGTGGCCTTGCCGCGGGCCACGTCCTGTTGTTGCAAGGTCATGGCTTGCCATTGCCGCGAGCTGCGATCGCAGAACGGGCTGCACGCGGCCAGGCCCACCGTCCACAAGCCCGCGTTAAGGCCGGACTGCAGTAGGCGCGGGTCGCCGCTGACCAGTACGCAGCCGTCCAGGCGTTCGCTGTCCAGGGTCATCAGTGCCTGCCAGCAGGCGTTCGGGGCCGGCCAGCGAACGCCGTTCACTGAATGCCCCGGCAACCAGTCGGGCAGTACGTGGGCCAGGCGCTTGCTTTGGGTGACGCCAAGGTCATCCAGCCAGATGCACGGCACCTGGTGCTGACGCAGGTTGGCGAGGGTCGCCAGGGCGCCGGGGGCAGGCGAGGGGGCGCCGCCATTGGCGGCCTGCACCAGGCAGCCGCGCAAGCCGAACAACACAGCAGTGAAGGCGGGTGCAGCGTCCATGGCAACTTCCCCCAAATACTCCGCAGGCTATGCGGTGATTGTTACCGGCCTGTGACATTGACGCTTATGCAACAGTTGTTCACAAAATATTGAGCAAACATGTGTAAAGCTGTTTATCAGCCCGCAAGCCTCTATACTGCCGCCTTACCAGCAGCGCGACCCGTTGCGCTTGCGGCCGAGAAATTCGATGGAGAGACATCTATGCGTAGGATCGGTGCCAGTGTGATCGAACGAGTCACCCAGGCCTGTGTCTGCGCCAGCATGCTGCTGGCGCCCGTGGCAGCCACCCAGGCAGCCACCGAGGAAGATCCCTGGGAAGCGGTCAATCGCCCGATCTTCCGCTTCAACGATACCCTCGATACCTATGCCCTCAAGCCGTTGGCCAAGGGCTACCAGGCGGTCACCCCGCAGTTCCTTGAAGACGGTATCCACAACATCTTCCGCAACCTGGGTGATGTGACCAACCTGGCCAACGACGTGCTGCAGCTCAAGCCCCATGCGGCGGGCGTGGACACTGCGCGCCTGATCGTCAACACCACTTTCGGCCTGGGCGGTTTCTTTGACGTGGGCACCAAGATGGGCCTGCAGCGCAACGACGAGGACTTCGGCCAGACCTTGGGCTACTGGGGGGTGCCGAGCGGCCCTTACGTGGTCATCCCGCTGCTGGGGCCAAGCACCGTGCGTGACGGCGTAGCCAAGTACCCGGACACCTACACCAAGCCCTACCGTTACATCGACCACGTGCCGACGCGTAACTCGATCTTCGCGCTGGACGTGATCGATACCCGTGCCGGCCTGCTGTCGGCCGAGAAGCTGATTCAGGGTGACAAGTACATCTTCATTCGTAACGCCTACCTGCAGAACCGCGAGTTCAAGGTCAAGGATGGCGAAGTCGAAGACGACTTCTGACAGGTTAACCAGGGGCGCAAAGCGACCCCTGGTTCAATGCATGGCCAGCACGCGCAACCCGAACTTTTGCTGCCCATCCGGCTGGTCGGCAATCCACACCACTTCGGTGCTGGCATGCAGCCCCTTCAGCGCCGGGTGGTCGGAGTCGATCTGCACTTCAACATGATCCCCCACCAGAAAGCGCTGTGGGGCCTGCACCTGCATGCCGCCGCTGGACAGGTCCAGGCACACGGCTGCGATCACCTGACCTTCGTGCAGCAGGGTGACCCCGGTGTCGATGCGCATGCGCATGAAATCGCGTTTTTCGCTGTGGCTTGATGGCGTGTGGGGCATGCTGCATCCTTCCCATCGGGTTGCGCTGGTCGACTTTCTTATAACTCCCGGTGATTTGCCCTGTAAAGAGCGGCGAGGTCGACCCTTGCATGCTTGAAACGCCTGCCGGATGGGAGTACCGTCTGCGCCTTACAAGGTAGCGCTCACAGTTGCCTGGCAGTTGCCGGACAGGTGTTCTTGTCCTACAACTCAAGTAGAGTGTGACCACAAAGAATTCCCGTAGCTGGCCGTCTGCTTTGCCGACACCGCTGCACCAACCCAAATCGGCGCCGTTCGCCCACATGCAGAAAACCAGTGCAACGCTGCTGATTATCGATGACGACGACGTGGTCCGTGCGAGCCTCGCCGCCTATCTTGAAGACAGTGGCTTCAGCGTCCTCCAGGCCGGTAATGGCCAGCAGGGGCTTCAGGTCTTCGAAGAACACCAGCCTGACCTTGTGATCTGCGATCTGCGCATGCCGCAGATGGGCGGCCTCGAACTGATTCGTCAGGTCAGCGAGCGTGCGCCGCAGTTGCCGGTAATCGTGGTGTCCGGTGCCGGGGTCATGAGTGATGCGGTAGAAGCCTTGCGCCTGGGCGCCGCCGACTACCTGATCAAGCCGCTGGAAGACCTGGCCGTGCTTGAGCACTCGGTGCGCCGTGCCCTCGACCGGTCGCGCCTGGTGCTGGAAAACCAGCGCTACCGTGACAAGCTCGAAACCGCCAACCGCGAGCTGGAGGCCAGCCTGCACCTGCTGCAGGAGGACCAGACCGCTGGTCGCCAGGTGCAGATGAACATGCTGCCGGAAAGCCCCTGGGTGGCCGGCGAGTTCGCCTTCGAGCACCAGATCATCCCGTCGTTGTACCTGTCGGGTGATTTTGTCGACTACTTCCGGGTGGACGAGCGGCGCATTGCCTTCTACCTCGCCGATGTTTCCGGGCATGGCGCGTCGTCGGCCTTTGTCACCGTGCTGTTGAAATTCATGACCACGCGCCTCATGTTCGAGCTCAAGCGCAGCAGGATGCGCGAGTTCAAGCCGTCGGAAGTACTCAGCCACATCAACCGCGGCCTGATCAATAGCAAACTGGGCAAGCATGTCACCATGGTCGGCGGGGTGATCGACGAAGAGGCTGGCCTGCTGACCTACGCCGTTGGCGGTCATCTGCCGTTGCCGGTGCTGTACACCCCCGGGCACACCCGCTACCTGGAGGGCCGCGGCCTGCCGGTGGGTCTGTTCGATGAGGCTACCTACCAGGACCTGGTGGTCGAGCTGCCACCGCAGTTCAGCCTCAGCCTGATGTCCGATGGCATTCTGGACCTTTTGCCGGGTGATACGCTCAAAGATAAAGAGGCTGCCTTGCCGGAGATCGTCAAGGCAGCAGGTGGCAGCCTGGATGGGCTGCGTCAACGATTCGGATTAGCTACGCTTGGGGAGATGCCGGATGATATCGCCCTATTGGTGTTGAGCAGGAACCTTCAATGAGTACCGGTAGAATCCAGTTCGCCGAGCAGAGCGGCACCTTCGTACTGAAGTTCGTCGGTGAAGTGCGCCTGACCCTGTGTTCGGCGCTGGATGCCACGATCGAGAAGATTTTCACTGCCTTGAACTTCTCGGCGATTGTCATCGACCTGACCGAAACCGAGAGTATCGACAGCACCACCTTGGGCCTGCTGGCCAAGTTGTCGATCCTGTCGCGGCAGAAGGTCGGTTTGTTGCCGACCGTGGTTACCACCAACCCGGACATTTCCCGGTTGTTGCAGTCGATGGGCTTCGATCAGGTGTTCAACATCGTCGATCGCCCGATCCCATGCCCTGAGTGCCTGACCGACCTGCCATCGCAGGACCAGAACGAAGACGTGGTGCGCTCCAAGGTACTGGAGGCGCACAAGATCCTCATGGGCCTTAACGACTCCAACCGCGAAGCCTTCCACGACCTGGTCAATGCGCTGGAGCGGACCTGATTTTCAACCAATGAACTCGGTAGCCTCACCCCCGCCCGCATCCAGCTGATACACACGCATCGGGCGCCCCTGTTCATCAAAGAACACCTGCCCCAGCCCCGCGCCATTCCACAAGCGCTCCCCGGCCTTGCTGTGGCTGGGCGTACGCGGCACCACTTCCATCTCCCGGCGCTTGGTAAACCAGTTGAGTGGCGAACGCGGCGCATACAGCCAGCGGTTGAGCCGGTCGAGCACATCCAGCAGGCGCCGGGGGAACTCGTTCTTGATCCCGCTACTGGTCACCTGCCACAAATGCGGGCTGCGCTGGCGGTGGCGGATCAGCACTTCATAGACGAACGAGTAGTGCACATCCCCGGACAACACCACGTAGTGCCCCGGTGTACGCGAGTGGCGGAAGATGTTTAGGATCACCTGCGCCGCGCCCCGGTGCGCCATCCAGTTTTCGGCATCCACCAAGAGTGGGTAGCCCAGCCAGCTGAACACCTTCTGCACGCTTTCGATCAACTTCACACCAAAAATCGGCGCAGGCGAGACGATGACAGCTGACGGGTGGTCGAGCAGCGCTTGCTGCAACTCGCTAAGCGCTTCCCAGTCCAGCAGGCCAGACGGCTTTGCCAGGTTGCTTTCACTGCGCCAGCGGCGGGTACGGGTGTCCAGTACCAGCAAAGGTGGGTTTGTCGGCAGGCTGAATTGCCAGCCCTGAAAACGCAGCAGTTCGCCGATCAGTTCATCGCGGGCCTGGCTGCACAGTGTCTGGCATTGGCTGCACAGTGTCTGGCATTGGCTGACCAGTGACTTGCAGCTGTCCGGATCGTTGCCCCAGGCCTGACACAGCAGGTAGCCGAGCAGGGCATTGCCGATGATCCGCCGCGAGAAAGGGTGGCCATAGGCGGTTTCTTCCCACTGTGCCGAGAGGTTCCAGTCATCGGTGATGTCGTGGTCGTCGAAGATCATCAGGCAGGGCAGGTGGGCCATCACCCGAGCCACCTGGCCGAGGTTCCCGGCAAATGCCTGGATCAGCGGCTGCTCCTGCCGGTAACGGGCCTGGCGCTGGTCGCTGAGCCCACTGGGCATGGCCATGTCCACCAGCTGCCAGGGCACGGGTGACCACACCAGCAGGTACATGGCCATGACCTCGGCAAAGGTCACCAGGTGGTTGTCGGCGTTGCTGGACGAGAAGATCGGCTTGCGCTTGCCGCCAAAAAAACGCTCGCGCAGCGTTTCGTTGGTTTCCTGCGCTGGCAGCAGGTCGGCGCGGTGATAGTAGCTGGCCGGGTGCTGGTACAGCGCCTGGCTATCGGGCACCACGGCGCCCTCCAGGTGCTCGTCGAACAGGCCCAGGCGCTCGATCAGGCTATGGATGGCACGCAGCATCGGGCCGGCGACATCGTCGGCGTACACTTGGTCACCGGTCATCAGCAGCACAGCCGGGCGGTCTTCAGGCTGCTGGCAGGCCAGCAGCAGGCGGTCAGCACACAGCAGGCCATCTGCAGCGGGGTGGTGCGGCTTGCGGCAGGAACCGTGCAGCAAGTGGTCGAGCCGGTCGCGCAGCACCAGGCTTGGGCGCTGGGTGCCGGGGTAGAGCAGGTGCGGCGCCCAGCCAGCGATGCCTTGGCCGTTGATCAGCAGGTCGTAGTCGAGTTGCTGGTTGCAGGGCAGAGGGTTGGCGAAGTGGATATCCAGCAGGTGGATGAAGGCGTGCTGGCCGACCGGGACGACCTGGCAATCCACCGTGGTCTCGTTTGCCGTGAGGATGAACTCGGGTTGCAGCGGTTGTGTAGCGACCAGCCAGATGGCCAGGCGCTGGGGTTCCAGGCGGCGCAGCACTGGGCCAGCGAGGATAAGGGGCAATGGAGTAGAGGGGGTCATTGACAGCTCGGGTGGCTATGCGGGCCTCTTCGCGGGCACGCCCGCTCCCACAGGTCAGGCGGTGCTTTCAAGCACTGTGGAGATCTCTGTGGGAGCGGGCGTGCCCGCGAAGGGGCCCGAGAATTCAATACACAACAAAGGCTTGGCAAAACAAAACGGGCGGAAAATGCTGAACACTTCCCACCCGTCAGGCAAACCCGATATGTATCAGGCTTTTTCAGCCATCAATTTCTCCAGCTTCTCCTGATCCCGCGCAAACTGGCGAATACCCTCGGCCAGTTTCTCGGTGCCCATGGCATCTTCGTTCATCGCCCAGCGGAACTGGCTTTCATTCAGCTGCTGCTTGGCCTCGCCGGCATTGCCCGGCTTGAGCACGCGCGGCAGTTCACCTTGGTCATCGCTCAACTGCTGCAACAGCTCGGGGCTGATGGTCAGGCGGTCGCAGCCGGCCAAGTGCTCGATCTGGCCGATATTGCGGAAGCTGGCGCCCATGACCACGGTGTTGTAGCCATTGGCCTTGTAGTAGTTGTAGATGCGCGTCACCGACTGCACGCCAGGGTCTTCGGCGCCCACGTATTCCTTGCCGGTGCTCTTCTTGTACCAGTCGTAGATACGGCCCACAAACGGTGAAATCAGGAAAACCCCGGCATCGGCACAGGCCTGGGCCTGGGCGAAGGAGAACAGCAGGGTGAGGTTGGTCTGGATGCCTTCCTTTTCCAGCTGCTCCGCGGCGCGGATGCCTTCCCAGGTGGAAGCCAGTTTGATCAGTACGCGATCACGGCCAACGCCGGCTTTTTCATACAGCTCGATCAGCTTGTGCGCTTTGGCCACCAGCGCCGGTTCATCGAACGACAGACGAGCATCCACTTCGGTGGAGATACGCCCCGGAATGACCTTGAGAATGCCCGAACCCACGGCCACCGCGAACTTGTCGCAGGCCAGGTCGACATCACCTTTGGCATCACCCTTCACCTGCTTGAGCAGGTCGGCGTAGCCGGGGATGGCGGCGGCCTTGAGCAACAGCGACGGGTTGGTGGTGGCATCGACCGGCTTCAGGCGGGTGATGGCATCCAGGTCCCCGGTGTCGGCGACCACAGTGGTGAACTGCTTGAGTTGTTCCAGCTTGGAAGTCATGGGCGTGCTCTGTCCTGTGCATTTACTCGACATTACCCGAGCCCTGACAGCCGCTCAAGGGGCTGTAGGAAAGGTGAAGATTCGAGTGCCAGGCCGCCGTGAGGTTCCGCATACACAAATGCTGAAGCTTGCGATCCCTTGCAGGAGCAACGGTGTTGCTCACCACCTGAAAGCTGACGCGATCCCTGTGGGAGCGGGCTTGCCCGCGAACACGGGCGAAGCCCGTGCCATTCACCGCGTTAGCTGCATGGGCTGATCACCGCCCGTGCAACAACTCCACCGCCTGATCAAACACCGCCAACGGCTCAGCCGCTTTGTGAATGTCTGCCGACAGCAGCTGACGGAAGCGCCGCGCCCCCTTGAAGCCTTGGGCCAGCCCCAGGATATGCCGGGTAACATGGTGCATCGCGCCACCACTTTCCATGTGCGCCACAATATAGGGCCGCAATTGCGCCAGCGCCTGGCTACGGCTGATTACCGGTGCCTCGCTGCCAAACAGCTGCTGGTCAACCTCGGCCAGCAGGTAAGGGTTGTGGTACGCCTCACGCCCCAGCATCACACCGTCGAAGGTTTCAAGGTGCGCCTGGCATTCTTCCAGGGTCTTGATCCCGCCGTTAAGCACAATCTCCAGGTCCGGGAAGTCCGCCTTCAACTGCGCTGCCACGTCATAGCGCAGCGGCGGAACCTCGCGGTTCTCCTTCGGCGACAGCCCTTCCAGAATGGCGATACGCGCATGCACGGTAAAACTCCGGCACCCCGCCTCGCGCACCTGCCCGACGAAGTCGCACAGTTCGGCATAGCTGTCGCGGCCATTGATGCCAATGCGGTGCTTGACCGTTATCGGGGTCGATACCGCATCACGCATGGCCTTCACGCAATCGGCCACCAGCGCCGGATGCGCCATCAGGCAGGCGCCGATCATGTTGTTCTGCACCCGGTCGCTCGGGCAGCCGACATTGAGGTTGACCTCGTCGTAGCCCGCTTGCTCGGCCAGGCGTGCGCACGCGGCCAGGTCGGCCGGCACGCTGCCGCCAAGTTGCAGCGCCAACGGGTGCTCGGAGGCATCGTGGCGCAGGAAGCGGTGGGCGTCGTTGTGCAGCAGGGCACCGGTGGTGACCATTTCGGTGTAGAGCAGCGTTTGCCTGGAGAGCAGGCGCAGGAAGAACCGGCAGTGGCGGTCGGTCCAATCCATCATCGGTGCAACGCTGAAGCGGCGTGACGGCTCAGGGCGCGTGGTTTCTGGCTTAGAGCCTGGGTTAGCGGTCGTATCGTTCAACGCTTTCGGTACCGAATACAGGATTTTGGGGGCGTCGTAGCACATTGCTGGGTGTGGCTTAGCAAATGCTTGCAACAAAAAGGATCTGCGTTTCTCTAGGCTGGCGGGTAGTTTACCAAGAGAGCATGGTATCCGTCTGGAAACAGGTCGAGTGCCCCGTCCACAGCCATTGAGAGATAGCCATGTCGTCTCAAACCACAGAACGTGATAAGCCCGTACTGATCAATATGCGAGTGAATACCAGGATAAGTCGCCTGATCGACGCGGCTGTAAAGCTACAGGGAATGGACAGAACCAGCTTCATCCTGGAGGCTGCCTGCCGGCGAGCAGAGGCAGTGATCATGGACCGGCAGCCGTTCCCTCTCAGCGATGAAGCCTTTGGTCGTTTCGAGCAGGCACTGGAGCAGAACGCGCTAAAGGATAACAAGTGCCTGCAGAAACTCATGTCCAAACCTGCCCCGTGGAGTTGAGCAAGCCTGTAAAAGTGAGTGAAGTTCATGAACTCGGTGGTATTGGCTGTGGCGAACGCTCTATCGACGAGTATCTTAAAAAGCGGGCAAGGAATCGCCAGCAGGAAACACTGGCTGTGGAGTATGTGACCTGCTTCAATCGTATCCGCCAGGTCGCTAGCATCTTCACCTTTTCGAGCGGCTCGTTCGCCCGGCAATCTATGTCTCCCAAGAAACTGCAGCGCAATACGGCTACCGCACACCCGAATACCACTACTGGGCCGATGGGGCGGGCAAGCCCGGCCTACTTCAACGGCACATAAATATCCGTTTCCCACTGCTCCAGCGGCGTTTCCGGGTGCACGCTCAGGTACTGGAAGAACAACGGATGGTCGCGCAGTTCTTCATTGCTTGACGGCAGCCAGTCCCGGTAAAGCGGGTAAATGGTTTCGCCAATGTAAGCCGGCGAGCCGCTATGCCGAATTACCGCGCAACGCCCCCCCGATATAACCCGTTCATGCACGCCGAATTCATTGGGCTGCACCGCCTCGCGCATTTCGCCACACACGGCGAAGCGAAAGGCGTGGGGCGGGGTGGTGTCTGGGTTGTCGTAGGGGATGCCGAACGTGCGGCTGCTGGCCACCGGCGACTGGCCGCTGGTTAGACGCCATTGGCGAAAACGCGCGACGCTTTCATTGACCAAGGCGGGCGACCCTCGGTGTTCGAACGCGGCCACGCGGGTTTCGGCGAAATCCACGATACGGATCTGCATGGTGATACTCCTGCAAAGTTCGAGGTGCCTAGCCGTGTGCTTTGTTACTGTTTGTCTTGACCCTGCTGTGGCTTCCAGCGACTTTGCCAAACCCAGGTGCTCAGCGGCGATAGCCATTCAGTTCCATCAGTGCCGCTGCAGCCCGCTGCGGATCTGGCAGGGCCAGCGCCTCGCGGTACAAGGCCTGATGCACCGTGCAAAGCGTGCCGCGATCGTGCGACCTGAAATGCTCGTAAGCCTGAGGCAGGCGCTGTTCGACGCGTCGGAAAACGGCGTCCAGGTCCGCGTCTACCGTCACCGGTACCGGTACCGGTGGATCATCCGCGCGCAGCGGCATGGCGCTTTCAAATACGCGTACCCCAGCCGCCCTTCGGCTGGCCTCGACCTGCTCCGGTATCGGGCCACGCACTGGTTTGCCCGAAATAAACGCCCAGCAAGCCTCTGAGTCAATCTGGGCCAGTGCGCCGAGGAAGTCGAGCTCGTCTCGCAAGAAGTCCAGCGCCACCGGCGCTGGCGCTTGCAGCATAGCCCGCCTGAGCAGCTCATTTTGCCGCTGGATGATCGTGGTGTTCACCGCGTCAAATCGCTCGGCTTGCTGCAGTGCCTCGGCGAACTGGCGCTTTTCGGCCGCAAACTGTTCGGGGGCTTTCTGCTCCATGGTTCGCATCAGCGCAGAGCGGCGCAGGTAGGCCTCGAGTTGGCCGGGCTCGCGCAGGCGTGCCAGCCACCGGTCGGCAAAGTCAGCCGGGTCGGCAAGCCTGGTGACGATGCGTTCACGGCGCAGTGTGTCCCTGTCGGGGAACCACATCGAGTCTTGGTGGGTGTTGAGCACCTGGTCGATGAAAGCTCCGCTCAGGCCATCGTCGAGCAGCGCCTGGCGATACATTTCTGCGACTGTCGTTGAGCTCGCACCGGTGCCATACAACCCACTGGCGTGATAACCCAGTCGCCCCTCTGGCCCCAGCCAGCGCTCCCGCCCTGCCTGGTACACCAGGGTGCAGGCACTCAGGCAATTGCCATTGGTGTAGGTGATCAACCCCTTTTCTTTGACCAGCTTGGCGATGGCCTGCGCCTCGATGAGCAAGCCTCCGGTGCTGTCCAGCTGAATACGCGTCACCTCGGGGTGCGCATCCAGTTGCTGGCGCACGGCCTCGGCGCTGCCTGGCGGCAAGCCGCCGGCAATCCCCAGTTCGTCCCGCGCCAGCAGGGTGATGTGGTGAGACGGGATCTGCTGCGGATCGCGCCACAGTTGCCAGGCAGACTTGAGCGCCTCCTGGCCGTCAGCCTCGGCCAGGCTGTAAAGGGCATAGGCGCAATCAAGCAGGATCAGTGCGTACACCAGCCGTATCCACAGCATCCGGCCACCCTGGGCCCGATGCCGGCGAGCGGAGCGCCAGGTGCCGACGCCTTGCCAGATCGACATGGCAATCATGAATACCAGTATTGCGGCAAAGGCCACCAACAGGATGCCCAGGCTGCCGACGCCGGGCGGGTATTTACGTACCAGCGGCTCAAGCCCTAACAGAGGTAGCCAGATTGCCGAAAGCAGCACACTGTTGACCCAGAACGACCGGGCCAGTGAAAGCTCGCCGCGCCAGTGCCGAATGAAGTAGGAGGCACGCGGCCGGGCAGGTGACGGGTCGAGAGAGCGGTCCATGCGTTACAGCATCCTTGGCTGGGCTAATGGCAAACTGCCGCGCACGCTAGCGAAGGCGGTCGGTTACTGCAAGGGCAGTTTTGGTTCGATGGGCACAGTCCCCGGCGTGAGGGTGCCGGGGGTTTCGTTCCAGCCCCTGAAAATACCTAGAAGCTGTACTTCACATTGACCATCAGGTTACGCGGCGCGCCCCAGAAAACCGTGCCGTAGTTGCCAATGCCGCTGTAGTAGTGCTTGTCGAACAGGTTGTTGACGTTCAGGGTTGCCTTCAGGTTGCGGGTAAAGTCATAGCCACCAACCAGCCCCACCAGCGCGTAGGCCTTCTGCTCAAACTTGGCAGCCGGGTCATCGATCGCATACCAGTCCTCATCGCTTGGCTTGAAGAAGGTCGAACTCTGCCAGTACGCATTGCCGCCCACGGTGAACTTGCGCCAATCGCCCGGCAGGCGGTAGCTGGTCGCCAGCTTGAGCAGGTGTTGCGGCTGGTTGGTCGCCACGCGCTGGTCATCAGCATCGTGAGATTCGGCGAAGGTGTAGCCCGCCATCACTTGCAGGTCCTTCAGCAATTCGCCGTTTACTTCCAGCTCGACGCCGCGGGTGGTGACGCCTTGCGCCGCCCGGTAGGCGCTGCCGCCACTTGGCGTGGTGCCGCCGGTGAGCACCGCGAAGTTGTCCTGCTTCAGCTCGAACAGGGCCAGGCTGGCATTCAGGCGGTTTTCGAAGTAGGCCCCTTTGATACCAATCTCATAGCTTGCACCGGTAAGGGGGTCGATGGGCTTGCCGTCCGCACCCAGGCTATAAGCCTGCGGTTTGAAGATGTCGGTGTAGCTGGCATACACCGTGTGGTACCGGTCCAGGTCGTAGGTGACGCCAGCGTAAGGCACGATTTCGCTTGAATTGGTGGCGCTGGCCGGCAGGCGGCGACCGATGGCGTTGATCGTGTCGATGTCCCATTTGTAGTCGACGATCCGTGCCCCCACGATGACAGCCAGCGCGTCGGTGGGTTTCAGAATGGTTGCCGCGAAGCCTACCTTCTGCCGCGCCTCGATATCGAAAGTGGACCACCATTCGAAGTTGGTCGGGGTATCGCCGTAGCCGTTCCACTGGAATACATCGTTGATCACGCCATTGGTCACGCCATCATCACGCTTGGAGGTGGACTTGGTGTGGGCGATGCTGTAGCCGAACACGGCTTCATGCACGCGCCCACCCAGCGTGAACGGGCCGCGCGCATAAAGGTCCAGGCCTTTTTCCTTGCTGGTGGTGTTGAATTTGCTCGCGGTCCCGTTGTTGTTCACCGCGCCGGTTTCGGGGTCGATGTTGCCGCCGACAAAGCCATGGGAAATGCTGCCGTCTGCCTGGATGGCCTCGCTGCTGATGCCCGAGATCAGCTCGCGCGAGCGGTAATCGCGGCTGCTGATTACGCCCTTGAGCACCCAGTCGTTGTCGAAGGTATGGGCAAGTTCTGCAAAGGCGCGCTGGGTTTCCTGGTTACGCCAGGTCCAGCGGTCGGCGGCGTTGGTGTCACGGTCGAACTTGACCGTACGGCCATCGAGAAAGAACGCCGGCAGCGCCCCGGTGGTGCTGCCGTTGTCGTAGTTTTTCTGTACGTCGTAGCCGAGGGTGAACAGGGTGCTCTCGCTCAGGTCGGCTTCCAACACGCCATAGAAGGTGTTCTGCTCGCCGGTCAGGTACTCGACGTAGCTGTGCTGGGCTTGAGTGCCTGCGACCATGCGGCCACGGACGGCACCGCTGTCGGTCAGCGGGCCGGCCAGGTCGAAGTCGGCCTGGTATTTGTCCCACGACCCGGCACCTGCACCGATACGGCCCTGCAGTTCGGCAGTGGGGCGCTTGCGCACCAGGTTGATGACCCCCGAAGGGTTGCCGGAACCGTTGACCAGGCCGGTGGCACCCTTCAGCACTTCGACCCGGTCATAGACCAGGCTGTTGCCAATGCTGTAGTTGTCGCGCAATGAGCCGCCGTCGGAGGACAAGCTGGGCACGCCATCGAACTGGTAGTTGTCCAGCTTGAAACCGCGTGAATAGAAGGTAAATGCTTCAGAGCTTTCCTGGTTGACCGTGACGCCGGGCGTTTGCTTCAGCACTTCGGACACACTTTGCAGGTTCTGGTCATCCATCTGCTGGCGGGTGACCACGCTGATCGACTGCGGGGTTTTGCGCAGGCTCAGGTTCAGGCGCGTGGCGGCGGCGGTTTCGCCAGTGGTGTACGAGCCGCTTCCCTCGGTGGTCTGGCCCAGGCCCTCACCCGTGATGGTGGTTGCGCCCAATTGCAGCGTCGAAGCTGCTTCGGTCTGGCTCACCAGCACATAGTCGTTACCCACCCGCTGGGCCTTCAGGCCACTGCCGGCCAGCAGCTGGGCAAACCCCTGTTCGATGTTGAAGCGGCCGTGCAGCCCGCTGCTCTGCCGACCCTGGGTCAGCGCCGCATCGAACGACAGCAGCACATCGGCCTCGCGGGCAAAGCGGTTCAAGGTGGTCAGCAACGGCCCCGGTGCGATGTCGTAGACACGGCCGGCCTGTTCGGCATGGGCTTGGGCGCCCTTCGACAGCAGCGGGGCCAGCAGCCCGGCCTGCAGCGCGATGGCGCTGCCAAGCAGAAAGGAGGTGAGGTGTTTTCGGCGCGGGTATGGGCAGCTTGTTGTTCTGGGCATGACAGCTCCTTCAAATGCCTGATTGGGCGGTTTGCAGGAGAGCTCGAACGAGAGAGGCCAATCCGACAATGCAGCTGATAAATATTTGCACCTGATGCTATTACGTGGCTGGCATCAGCCGGACCCAGTAGCGCGTCCAGGTGCTGATCTTCAGCTGCAGCGCCTCTGCGATCGCCACCAGGGCGCGGTCGGTGTCGTCCAGTGGATAGACCCCGGCCAGGCGCAGCCCGGCCACGTCGTCACTGCAACTCAGCACGCCAGGGCGGTAGCGCTGCAGTTCGGCCAGGGCGCGGCGCAGCGGCCAGCCGTCGAGTACCAGTTGCCCTTCGCGCCACGCCGTGCGCGCCAGGTCGGCCGGGCGTGGCTCGGGGAGCGGACCGTTGTCGAAAGCCAGCGCCATGCCTGCGTCAACCCGCACCGAGTGGGCGCTCGCAGTGTTGTGTACCGCGACGGCGTGTTCGACAACGGACAGCTCGGTGCAATCGGCATGCAGGCGCACAGTAAAGTCAGTGCCCAGGGCGCGCATGTCGCCGTGCACCGTGCGTACGCGCAGCGGGCGAGGGTCGGCGGCAGTGTGCACGGCGATTTCGCCGCCGAGCAGCACGATCAGGCGCTGCTCCGCGCTGTAGCGGATATCGACGACCGAGGCCGTATTGAGCGTCAGCCGTGTGCCGTCCTGCAGGGTGAGGCTGCGGCGTTCGCCGGTCGCGGTACGCACATCGGCCAACCAGACGGGGGCGTTGCGATAGCCCGTCCAGGCCACCCCGGCAACGCCTACGCCGAGTACCAGCGTCTTCAGCAACGTACGCCGTCCCGTTTCGATCTGGCCTGCGGCAAGGGTGTGCCGGGCCAGTGGGCCATGCACGCCGGCAAGGCCCGCCTGCAACTGCTCCAGGCGGCCCCAGGCCCAAGCGTGCAACGGGGTCTGATCGAGCCAGGCTTGCCACTGTGCCCGGAGCTGCGCGCACTCAGGTGCTGCGAGAACGCGCGCATGCCAGTGCGCCGCTTCGCGCAGGGCCTGGCGCTGGTCGGCAGGGCTCATAGCTGCGCGTCGAAAGCGAACAGCAGGCAGCGTTCGGTGGCCTTGGCCATGTACTTCGTCACCGAACTGACCGACACACCGAGGCGTTGTGCGACCTCGGGGTAGGTCAGGCCATCAAGTTGCACGTACAGGAAGGTATCGCGCACTTTCTGGCCAAGTCCGTCGAGCATGGCGTTCAATTGCATCAGGGTTTCCAGCATCAGCAGGCGTTGCTCGGGGGAGCACTCCTCAAGCACCGGCTGGTTGGCGAGGAACGCCAGGTAAGCCTGCTCAAGGTTGTGTCGGCGCAGTTGGTCGATCATCACCCGGCGTGCCACGGTGGCCAGAAAGCTGCGTGGCTCTGCCAATGGCTGGCGTAGCGCGCTGCTGATCAGGCGCACAAAGGTGTCTTGAGTGATATCGGCCGCCCGGTCTGCATCACCCAGGCGCCTGCGAATCCAGCCTTGCAGCCATTGACTGTGGTCGCGGTACAGGGCGTGCATTTCATCATGCTGGGAGGATGCGGGCGGCTGCGGGTAGGGCACCTGGATCTTCCTGATTATAAAGTGCGGATAAGAATTGATCGCAATTATAGGGATATCAGGGTGCTTTGCAATGTCAGTCGGCCAGAGGAACAGCGCTGCAGGCCGCGTACCACGGGGCGGCAGAATCGACGTGAAGGTGTGTCTGTTTCTTGGGCAGGAATGGCGTATCCAGTGTGCCCAGCGCTATCGATATCCAGTCGGCAAACTCACCTTGTGAGCGTGACCAGAACAAGGTCGAGCCGCACTCCACGCAGAACTGCCGCACCACCGTCTGCGAGGAAGCATAGGTCTTGATACTGGTGGCGCCGCGAAGGATGCGCAGCATGCTGCGCGGAACACTGCCGTATGAGGCGAATGCTGCGCCGTGGCCTTTGCGGCATTGGCTGCAATGGCAGTGGCTCACCGCTTTTGGCGGGGTTAGTAGCAAGTAACTGACCGCTGCGCACAAGCAGCTTCCTTGGTATGCCTCTTTCACTGGTGCTTCCGTGCAGGTGGAAAACGCCAGCGTACACCCCAGGCGAAAAAATTGTTTGGGTCGCTGCATCCAGAAGGGCACTTGGCGGGTAGTCCTTGTCAGGCAGTCGAAAATTGCCTGACCCATGACCCTCAAGGAGTTCGCCCCATGATCATCAAGCCCGCTTTCTCCCTGCTCGCCACCTGCCTTGTACTCGCGTCTGCTGCCGCCCATGCCCAGTCGGGCGTTCCGGAGGCAGTCAAGGTTCCCGATGGCCACGCCATCCTGCTGGAAACCGTCGGTGTCGGTGAGATCACTTACGAATGCCGCGACAAGGCCAACGCGCCAGGCCAGATGGAATGGTTTTTCGTCGGCCCCAAGGCAGTGCTCAACGATCGCAGCGGCAAGCCTGTGGGTGACTATTTTGGTCCTCCGGCCACTTGGCAGGCCAAGGACGGTTCAAAAGTGACCGGCACTCAGCTTGCCGTAGCCCCAGCGGCCAAAGGCGATATCCCGTATCAACTGGTCAAGGCCAACCCTGCCGAGGGCAAGGGCGCAATGCAAGGGGTCAGCTACATCCAGCGCCTGGCTACCCGCGGTGGGGTAGCGCCTTCCATGGATTGCACGGCACAGAGCAAAGGCGCGCAGCAGCAAGTCAAGTACCAGGCGGATTACGTGTTCTGGTCAGCCAAGTGACGAGGGCCTGAGCTGCACACCAGCGATTGATCATCTACGCTGCTGGACGTGCCCCAGGCCATTAAGGCAGGGCATCGTCCAGGTTTCATGACCAAGGAACGACACCATTTTGAATTCGCCTGTTGTTCCATTTGATTTCGAGGGCTGTCTTGCAGCGTGTGCTCAAGGGGACCGCCACGCCTTGCAGGCGCTCTATGAACATGAGGGGGCACGTTTGCTGGGCGTCGCCCGGCGCATCGCGCGCGACCAGGCGAGCGCAGAAGATATCGTTCACGATGCCTTTGTCCGTATCTGGACACGTGCCGCCAGCTTTGACCCATCGCGCGGTTCTGGCCGGGGCTGGGTCTACAGCATCACCCGTCACCTGGCGCTGAACTTTGTGCGTGACAGCCGCTGGGAAGCCGAGCTGGATGAGCCTGGCATGATCGCGGCTGTAACACTCGCTCCGGAGTTGGACGACCTGCAGCTGTGGTCGGGCTCGGCGAAAATCTATCGCTGCCTTGAGCAACTGCAACCCGCTCCCCGGCGCTGCATCCTGCATGCGTATGTGGACGGTTGCAGCAATGCCGAAATCGCAACCCTGCTGGGTGCGCCGTTGGGCACCGTGAAGGCATGGATCAAGCGAAGCCTGAAGGCCCTGCGGGAGTGCATGACATGAAGCAAACCCCTGGTGATGCCAGCGCCGAGCACCTGGACGACCTGGCGGCTGAGTATGTGCTGGGCACCTTGAGTGGCGAGCAGCGTGCGGCCATGCAGGGCCGGTTGGCAACAGAGCCGGCTTTACGTGCCGCAGTTGACGCATGGGAGGCTCGCCTGCTCGAACTGACCACCCGGGTTGAGCCCGTCACCCCGACCCGCCGCTTATGGGGCCGAATTGAGCGCAGCCTTGAAGAGGCCAACCCGGCCAGGCGCCAACGTCCTGCCGGTTGGCAGCGACTTGGCCTGTGGCAGGGGCTGAGCGCTGCGGGGCTTGCGGCGAGCTTGCTGTTGGCCTTCGCGCTGTTGACCAAGGCGCCGCCTGTGACCACGTACATGGTGGTGCTCGTAGCACCGTCGGGCCAGGCCCCAGGGTGGGTAGTGCAAGCCAACGATGCGAGCATGATCGAACTGATCCCGCTTGGCGTGGACGATGTTCCCGAAGGCATGACCTTGCAGTTCTGGACCAAGGGCGACCAGTGGCGCGCACCTGTTTCGCTGGGGTTGGTCAAACCGGGCGAACAATACCGCGTGCCGCTGAGGCGCTTGCCTGCGCTTGAGCCGAACCAATTGTTTGAACTGACCCTTGAGAAAGCGGGAGGCTCTACCACTGGTGCTCCAACGGGCCCGGTGAAGTTCATCGGCCGTGCAGTGAAAGTGATATGAGGCGGCCCCAATGGCTGCCTATCTGACTGACTGACTGACTGACTGACTGACTGACTGGCTTGTCGAGTCTCAGTCAGGCGCATATGATACTAAGTCTCATTTGCACGACTTGTATGACTACCCATGGCATCCGTCGACACCGCTCAGCTGGTCGCTCTCTACGAACAGCAACACCGTTGGTTGCGTAGCTGGCTGTATCGGCAATTGAGTTGCCCGCACCGCGCCGCTGACTTGATGCAAGATACCTTCATGCGGCTATTGGCCAGCAACGAGCCGCTCGAAGTCCGCCAGCCACGGCCGTTTCTGGCGAAGGTGGCGCGCAGCGTCTTGTCCAACCACTATCGCCGGGTGCGCCTGGAAAAAGCCTATCTCGATGCGCTGCAGATGGAAAACGAAAGCGTGCTGCCAGACGTGGCGACCCAACTGATTATTTTCGAGACATTGGTTCGGCTCGACGAGGCACTCTGCAAACTGGACATTGCCGTCAAAAAAGCCTTCCTCTGGTCACAGCTGGATGGGCTCAGCCACGGGGAAATTGCCGAGCGGCTGGGCATTTCGATCGCCACCGTAAAGCGCCACATCATCAAGGCGGGTGCGCAATGCATGCTGGTGACGGAAGCGCTGCAATGACGATCAGCACAAACGCCTTGCCCCGAGAACCCTCGCTGTCACCAAAAATGTGTGAACAGGCCATGGAGTGGTGGCTCGATATGCAGGAAGCCAGTTTCGACTCACCGGCACAGGCCGCCTTCATGGCATGGCGTAATGAGCACCCCTTGCATGAGGCTGCCTGGGAAAGAGCCTTGGCGCTGGGGGAACAGCTCAACTCATTGCGCACCCAAGGCGACCCAAACCTTGCCCGGCAGGCCCTGTTGGTCACTTCCCGGGAAGGGTTGAGCAGGCGACGGGCAATCAAGGGCCTGGCCTTGCTGCTGAGCGCAAGCGCAGCTACCTGGATGGCCCGCGACAGCGAAATGGTGTCACGTATCAGCGCCGATTACGCCACTGGCGTTGGTGAGCAGCGACGTGTCGCGCTGGCCTCCGGCGTGTCGGTTGAACTCAATACCCGCAGCGCGTTGAAGGCTCGCCAGGCAGATCATGGCTGGCACCTTCGCTTGTTAAGCGGCGAGGTGCTGGTCGACACGGTGTTGAACCAGACGCTGTTTGTTGAAACCGCCCAGGTTCGGGCTCAGGCGTCTTCGGCACGTTTCACGGTACGGCAGTTTGACAATGGTTCAACGCAGTTGGCGGTCTATCGTGGCTCGCTTCAGGTAATCCCGATGCAAGCCAGCACGTGGGCGTCCCTGCAAGCCGGACAACAGGCACGCTTCGGGCCGATCGGGGTGCTCGATCAAGGTGCGTTGCAAGCGGGTACACCGGCCTGGGCTGAAGGCATGATCGTCGCCAACGGCCAACCGCTCCAGGCGTTTCTCAATGAACTTGGGCGCTATCGTCATGGGCATCTTGGTTGCGACAGTGCCTTGGCCAACCTGCAGGTATGGGGCACCTACCCGTTGGCAGACAGCGATCGGATCATCGATGCCGTCGCCCAGACGCTGAAACTGGATGTGCAGCGCTTCACTCGCCTGTGGGTCAACTTGAGGCCCTTGGCGGCTACCGTCTGACACATTTTTCGTCCTTGATGAGCCGTTTTGATTTCTGGTGAGACTCATAGGCCATAAACCAAAATCATCGGGAAACATCACATGCATCGTTTGAGCAATTTGCCGCCCTACGCAAGCTCGTTAGCCTCCGCCCTTGGCGGCGCCTGTGTGGTAATGGCCGCCACCGCATCGCCTGTGTGGGCAGCCACCGACAGCCGCTTGCAGCACTACGAGATTGCCCCGGCGCCGCTGGGTGTTGCGCTCAATCAACTGGGCCAGCAAGCCCATTTGCTGTTGACGTTTCCCAATGACCTGGTTGCCGGGCAAACCAGCCCGGGCCTGAGTGGTGACTACACGGTCGAAGGCGCTCTGGAGGCGTTGCTTGCAGGCCGCCAACTCATTGCGGTGCGCCAGCCCGATGGGCAATACATCCTGCAGGGGGCGCCGGCTTCCACCGGCGTGGAGCTCCAGAGCATTTCCATTTCGGGCAAAGCCCCCGGGTCGACGACTGAAGGCACCGGGCTCTACACCACCTACTCGTCCAGCAGTTCGACCCGTCTGAACCTGACGCCCAAGGAAACCCCGCAGTCGTTGACGGTGATGACCCGCCAGCGACTGGATGACCAGCGCCTGACCAACCTCAGCGACACCCTCGATGCCACGCCGGGCATTATTGTGTTGCGCGACGGCCAGGGTGCCGAGTCCGACGGCTATTTCTCTCGCGGCTTCGAGGTTCAGAACTTCGAAATCGACGGCGTACCCACCGTCAAACGCATGGACAACTACACCCAGAGCATGGCCATGTACGACCGCGTGGAAGTGGTACGCGGTGCCACCGGCCTGATCAGCGGCCTGGGCAGCCCTTCGGCGACCATCAACCTGATCCGCAAGCGTCCAACTGCTGAGGCTCAGGCCAGCGTCACCGCAGAAGCTGGCAATTGGGACCGCTATGGCACCGGTTTTGATGTGTCTGGCCCTTTGACCGAAACCGGCAATGTACGCGGTCGCCTGGTCGCTGACTTCAAGACCGAGCGGTCCTGGATAGACCGCTACAAGCAGGACTCGCAACTCATCTACGGCATCACTGAATTTGACCTGAGCGAAGATACCCTGCTGACCATGGGCTTCAGTTATCAGCGCACAGATGTCGATTCGCCGATGCGTTCCGGCCTGCCGACACGTTTCACCGACGGTTCACGCACCCAGCTCAAGCGCTCGCTTAACTCGGCGCAAACCTGGTCGTACAACGACCATGAACAGACCAGCTTTTTCACCTCGATCGAACAGCAGTTTGCCAATGGCTGGAGCGGCAAGGTGGAACTGACCCACTCCGAAAACACCTTTGACGAAGTCTTCAACTACGTCAACGGCGGCCTGAACCCGGATGGCAGCGGAACCACCCAGTTGCCGGTGCGTTTCTCTGGCACCCCGCGCCAGAACAATATCGACGCCTACCTGACCGGCCCATTTGGCCTGCTTGGGCGCGAGCACGAGTTGATCGCCGGCGTGACCTTGTCCAACTACTACGAGAATGTGCCGAGCTACGGCGGCTGGAAATACGACTACTCCGGTTCCCCGGCCGGCGCGATCGACAACCTGCTGAACTGGAATGGTGATTCGGTCAAGCCGGAGTTCAACGTCACCGGCAAATCCACCACCGACGAAACCCAATACGCCGCCTACCTCGCCACGCGCCTGCACGCCACCGATAACCTGAGTATCTTGCTGGGTAGCCGCCTGATCGACTGGCACCGTGACATCGAAGACAAGCCCTACGACGGCGCGCAAACCAAGACCAAGGAATCGGAAACCGGTGTCTACATTCCGTATGCCGGCGTGGTGTACGACGTCAACGACACGTGGTCGTTGTATGCCAGCTATACGAAAATCTTCAACCCGCAATCGTCCTGGGTTCGTGACATCAACAACAAGCCGCTGGACCCGATGGAGGGCACCGGTTACGAAGTGGGTGTGAAAGGCAGCCACTTCGATGGCAGGCTGAACTCCAGCGTCGCCTTGTTCAAGATCGAGCAGGACAACCTGGCAATCTGGATCGACACGCCCGGTGGCAACACCTATAAATCCGAACAGGGCACCACCACCAAAGGCGCCGAGTTCACCCTGGACGGCGAACTGGCCGAAGGCTGGCAGGCATCCGCCGGTTATGCCTATGCCGTCAGCACCGACGCTGACGATCAACGCATCGTGACCTCGCTACCCCGTCACAGCCTGAAGACCTTCACCAGCTATCGCCTATCGGGGATTCTGGACAAGGTCACCCTTGGCGGCGGCGTGAACTGGCAGAGTAAAACCGGTGCCGACCTGCACACCTTTACCCAGGGCAGTTACGCCGTCACCAACCTATTGGCTCGCTACGACTTCAACCAACACTTGAGTGCGTCAGTGAACCTGAACAACGTATTCGACCGCGAATACCTCAGCTATGCCGGCGACCACGGCATGTACGGTGCGCCACGCAACATCATGACGGGCATCAGATACAACTTCTGACGTTCGTACGCACCGTTTGCAAGTCTGCCAGGCCAGCTAACGCCCAGAGGCGGTCAATGATGTGCGCTATCCACCGCAATGCTTTCACCGCAAACCTCGGCGTAGCTGGCGCTGCGGTTGGCGATGGCGTAGTGGATCAGCGCGCCCAGGCCGGCGCCGAAGAACCAGGAGAACTGCGACAGCGACTCGAACGCCGGCACCAGCGCCAGCACGATGGCGATCAGTGCAGCCGGGATGAACGCCGCCACGGCGCGCAGGTTGACCCCGCCGCTGTAGTGATAGGCGGCTTCCGGGCTTTCGCTGTACAGCTGCGGCAGGTTCACCCGGCTGCGGCGTACCAGGTAGTAGTCGGTGACGATGATGCCGTACAGCGGGCCGAGCAGGGCGCCCAGGCCACCGAGGAAGTACACGATCACTGACGGGCTGTTGTACAGATGCCACGGCAGGATCACCACCGCGATGCCAGCGCTGAGCAGGCCGGCGCGGCGGAAGTTCAGCAGGTTCGGCGCCAGGTTGGCGAGCACGTAGGCCGGGGCGACGAAGTTGGCCATGATATTCACCGCCACGGTGACGATCAGGAAGGCCAGACAGGCCAGCACCAGGCCGGCGGTGTTCGGGATGGCGGCAACGATCTCGGTCGGGCCCTGCACCAGCTTGCCGTCGATGCTGAACTGCGCACCGGCCAGCACCACGGCAATCAGCGCGAAGCCCAGCATGTTCACCGGCAGGCCCCAGAAGTTGCCTACGCTGATGGTGCGCCGGTCCGGGCAGTTACGGGTAAAGTCGCAGAAGTTGAGAATCATGGTGCCATACAGCGAGACCCATAGCGCGGCGGCGCCCAGCACCTTCAGCCACATTGTGGAGCCGGTCGGCGCATTGCCGCTGGACCAGGCAATCGACAGGCCACTGCGCCAGTACATCCAGCCTGCCAGGCCGGTGAAAGCGACCAGGATGATCGGCCCGGTGATGGACTCGAAGCGGCGCACCATCTCCATGCCATAGGCAAAGATCGCCACCTGTATGCACCAGATACCGAAGAAGGTGAGCCAGCCCAGGGTCGACAGGCCGAGGATCGAGTTCTGATCGTAGGCCTTGAGATCTGGCGCGATGGCGGTCAGCAGCACGCGCAGCACGACCGAGGCGAGGTAGGTCTGGATGCCGAACCAGGCGATGGCGATCACCGCGCGGATCAGTGCCGGAATCTGTGCGCCATGGATGCCGAAGCTGATCCGGCACATGACGGGGTAGGGCAGGCCGGTCTTCTGGCCCATGTAGCCGGAAAGGTTCATCAGGCCGTAGATCACCAGCGCGCCCAGCGCGAAGGCGGCGAGGATCTGCGCGCCACTCATGCCCAAGGCGAACAGGCCGATGGCGAAGGAATAGTTGGCGATGTTATGCACATCGTTGGTCCACAGCGCGAACAGGCTGTAGCGCCCCCAGGTGCGGTTTGCCGCGCGGGTCGGTGCAAGGTCGGCACTGTACAGGCGCGGGCTCAACGCCAGCTGGCCGGGCCCGGCCGTATCGGCGGGGAGCGCATCGAGCTGGTCAACATCGGAACGTGAAATCGACGCCATCGGAACTCCGTGATGGTTGTGTACTTTTATTGTTGGTCTTGTATACACACAAGATTCGTACCAATCCATGCGTTTGGGGGTGTCCGTGGCTTTCAGGCCTTCATCCGACTTTTTGCGTACTGTGTTGCGGTCTTGGGTGGGAATATTGTGCACACTAACTGTGCAAAGTTGTTACCACCTGCGCAGTGTGTGGGCGCGAGCAAGCCTGATAGCTTGGGCGGGCGCGTTGAGCGGGTGGCTTTGCGGGGGATGTTCCGACTAAGCTGGCGGCAGGGTTCTATGGGGGGCAATGGGATGTTGCATGTACCGTTTGGCTTGGGCCTTTTACTCGCTGTTACCTTGGTCGAAGCGGCGCCACTCCAGGTGCCCACCCCGGCCGCACTCAGGAGCCAGCTTGAAAGCCTCAAACCTGGCCAGTTTCTCTGGTACCCGCAGGTCTCGCCGGTGGGGCCGGTGACCGTAGTGGTCAGCCTCACCGAGCAACGCGCGTACGTTTATCGCAATGGCATCGCCATCGGCGTCAGCACCGTGAGCAGCGGCAAGGCAGGCCGGGAAACCCCCACCGGGGTATTCAGCATTCTGCAGAAAAAGGTCGAGCATAAGTCCAGCCTCTACAACAGCGCACCGATGCCCTACATGGAGCGCCTGACATGGGACGGCATTGCCCTGCACGCCGGCCACCTACCGGGGTACCCCGCCTCGCATGGATGCGTGCGCCTGCCGATGGAGTTTGCCAAAAAGCTGTATGAAGTCACCGGCTTCAGTTCGACCACGGTTATCGTTTCCGACACCAACAGTGCCCCGGTGGAGGTGTACCACCCCGGTGTGCTGGCGCCCACGGTCAGCGATGGCAAGGCCCAGGGCCCGCTGGTGCTGAGCAACCAGCAATTCTGGAGCGACCCGGACCCGACGGCGGGGCCACTGTCGATCCTGGTCAGTCGTGCCGACTTGCGTGCCTATGTGTATCGCGGTGGGCAGCTGATCGGTTCGGCACCGGCACTTTCGCTTGAAGAGCGACAGCATCGCAGCGGCATGGCGGTGTACTCCCTGCTGCAAAAGCCCTCCGCGCTGGCACTTGATGGCGGGCTACCCCTGCGCTGGTCAGTGGTGGGCCTGAGCAACCCGGAGTACGGAAATACGCCGTATGAGCAACTGGGGCAATTGAGTATCAACCCGGAGTTCCGCCGTCATCTACGCGCGGCGATGGACGTTGGCACGATGCTGGTGATCACCGACTGGGCATCGACCCGGGATACCCGCAGCGATGGAAAATTCACGGTAATCAGCACCGAAGGCGCTGAAGAATCCAAACCATTGGTCAAGAAGTGATCGGAATTGCTGGGGTAATCAAGCAAAGTAGCCGCTTTTGCCTGCAATCAAGGCAAGAAAAATCAGGTTCAACCGGGTATTCCATGTCGATGTTCAAACCATTGCGGGGCGCTTTCCGGCTCTCCGTGGCCAGTATTGGCCTGCTGTTCCTTAGCACCTGGCAAATCGCCTGCGCGCAACCGCTGCCTAGCGCCGCCGAGCTGCAGCAGTTGGCGCCGAGCGCCAGCCTTTCGACCCTCGCCCTGGCGCTCACTGCCTACGCGTGCGCCAGTCACAGTGACCCGGACAAGTTGCTGACGGTGATCGATTATTCCAAGGCCTCGCGTGACAAACGTTTGTGGGTGTTCGACCTACGTTCCAGGAAACTGTTGTTCGAAGAGTGGGTCGCCCATGGCAAGAACAGCGGCGCCGATGTGCCGACCGCGTTCTCCAACGCCCCGAACAGCTATCAATCTTCCATTGGCTTGTATGAAACCGGTCAGACTTACAGCGGCAAGCACGGGCGCTCGCTGCGCCTGCAGGGGCTGGAGCCGGGGTTCAACGACAACAGCATGTCGCGGGCGATCGTGATGCATGCCGCGGCATATGCCGACCCCAAGGTCGTGCCCGGTCTCGGTCGCTTGGGGCGCAGCCAGGGCTGCCCTGCCGTTCGGCCGGCAATTGCCGGCAAGCTGATCGAGACGCTACAACGCGGCAGCTACGTGTTTGCCTATTACCCGCAGCAAGACTGGCTGAAGAAATCGCGGTTCCTTAACGCCCAGAGTTGCCCGCTGGTCAATCAATCGGTCGCCAGCAAGTAACTGGCATCAATCAGACGCTGCGTGTCACGCCGCCATCGACCTTGATGTTCTGCCCGGTGATGTAGGCAGCGCCTTCGCTGGCGAGAAACGCGATGGTGGCGGCAACTTCCTCGCTGGTGCCGTAACGTTTGAGCGGTACGCTGTCGCGGCGTTGTTCGGTGGCCGGCAGGCTGTCGATCCAGCCCGGGAGCACGTTGTTGATCCGCACGTTATCCCCGGCGAAGTTGTCGGCGAAGATCTTGGTGAATGCGGCCAGGCCCGAGCGGAACACCGCCGATGTCGGGAACAGCTCGCTCGGCTCGAACGCCCAGGCGGTGGAAATGTTGATGATCACGCCACCTTTCTGGCGTTGCATGTAGGGGGTCACCAGGCGAGTCGGGCGAATGACATTGAGCAGGTAGGTGTCCATGCCCTTGTGCCAGTCTTCGTCGCTGATCTCCAGGATTGGCGCACGCGGACCATGGCCGGCGCTATTGACCAGCACGTCGATGCGGCCCCACTTCTGCACCACGGCGTCGACCAGACGCTGCAGGTCTTCAACCGACTCGTTGCTGCCGGTGACACCAATGCCGCCAAGCTCGGCCGCCAGGGCCTCGCCCTTGCCCGAAGAGGAGAGGATGCCAACCTTGAAACCGTCAGCGGCCAGGCGCCGTGCTGCTGCCGCGCCCATGCCGCTGCCGCCGGCCGTGATAATCGCAACTTTTTCTACTGACATGCTGCCTCCAGAACGTGAACGGTGGATTGCTTAGGTACACATACCTTAGCAGCGGCTCCAGCAGCGGGGGAGACAGCCAAACTTTACCGTGACAGTAGATTAACTATTGTTAGCCTGTTGCTTCAGCCAGCGCTGCACGACGCCTAGCGACTCGGGCTGTTGCAGCTTTCGTGGCCAAACCAGGTAGAACGACTTATCGAGCTTGAGCTGCTGAACGAAGACCTGAGTCAGCCTGCCCGCGACGATGTCTTCGCCGACAAATGCCAGGCTGGCCAACGCAATACCCTGACCGCTGATTGCCGCATCGATGGCCAGCGAGGTCTGATTGAACCGCAGGTTTTTGGCAGTCGGCTGCGCGTGTTGCGGAAACAGCTGCGCAAGGAACTGCGGCCAGAAATTATGAGCGTCGTGCAGCATGATGAAATCCTGAAGCTGCGCAAAGCTGGCGGGGACATGGGTGCCCTCGAACAGCTTTGGGCTGGCGACGGCGACGATGCGCTGCTCCATCAACAGTTCGCTGTTCAGGCCTGCTCCGATCTCGGGTTTGCCATAGCGGACTGCGATATCCACGCCATCGGTGCTGAAGTGCGACAGCCGGTCTGTGGCCAGCACCCGCAGGTCGATTTCCGGATGGCTTTGCGCAAAGCTGCCCAGCCGGGGGATAAGCCATTTAGAAGCAAAGGTCGGGGTAACGCTGACCGTCAGGTGAGCCGCTTGTGGCCGCAGTAGGCGCGTTGCCTCATCGATCATCGCCAAAGCGCTGCGAATGCTGCCGCTGTAGCCCACGCCTGCATCGGTCAGCGCCAGGCCCCGCGGGAGGCGCTCGAACAAACGAAGGTTCAGGTTCGCTTCCAGCCCACGTATCTGTTGAGCAACTGCTGCCTGGGTCACGCCCAGCTCCTCGGCCGCCAGGCGGAAGTTCAGGTGGCGGGCAACCACTTCAAACACGCGTAGGGCGTTAAGTGGGGGCAGTTCAGGGAAACCGTTTGGCATGACGATGGCGATGGCCGGGCTGGAATTCACCGCCGAGGCTACTCCCTGCGCACCCGTAAAGAAACCCGGGCCAACGTTGCCGATCCAGATCGCGGTACTGCGCGACTGCGCGCATTTCCATCTTCTGGCTTGACTCGTGAAATTTTTCATGTATTTTTTCATGAAAAATAACACTAAAAATTTCACGGCAGCCCAATCGATGAAGATGCACGAAGAGGTAGAAGCCCTCGCGATCCTTATTCACGACCTGCGCAAATTCAAGAACCTGACCCTGGGCGAACTGGCCGAGCGCATCAACCGCTCGGTCGGCTTCCTCTCGCAGGTTGAACGCGGTGTGTCGCGCCCTACCGTGGCGGACCTCACCGCCATCAGTGAAACGCTGGGTGTGTCGACCGCGTACTTCTACAACCTGAGCAAACCCCGCGGCATTGGTTGGGTCACGCGCCCCCACGAGCGGCGCACGCTGTACCTGGAGTCGGGCATTACCGATGTGCTGGCTTCGCCCACCATCGCCGGCGCCTTCTCCATGCTCGACAGCCATCTTGAGCCAGGCGCCAGCAGTGGCGAGGCAAACTTGAGTGACCGTTCCGAGCAGGGGTGTTTCGTGCTTGAAGGCGAACTCACGGTATGGATGGACCACGGCGAGGCCGTGACCCTGCAGGCCAACGACTGCTTCCAGGTGCAGCCCCACGCGCAGTTCCGTTACGCCAACCTGACGGAAAAGCCCACCCGCGTGCTCTGGGTCTTCAATTGAATTCGTTCACCTCACAAGGATAAGAAGATGAGTGTCATCTTTGCGGACCTGCTGGCTGAAGTGCGCGCGTTTCGCGCAGAGCACCCGGCAATACGTTATGTCGACCTGATTGCGCTGGATATCCCCGGGCACTTCTACGGCAAGCGTTACCCGATGGACATGCTGGAAAAAGTTGCAGCCGGCGCACCGCTGAAACTGCCGCAGAACTGCATACTGTTGGGCACCCAGGGTGGCCTGTACCCGATCGGTGACTACTGCTTTGCCGACGGCGACCCGGATGCTGCCCGGCGGCTGGTGCCGGGTACCTTGAAGCCGGTGCGCTGGGAAAAGGAAGTGATTGCGCAGATGCTCATCACTTCCGACGGCACCGCCAAGCCTGTCGAGTTCGAGCCCCGTGAAGTGCTGGCCCGCGTGCTTCAGCGCCTGGCCAAACGTGGCATCCGCCCGGTGGTGGCCTTTGAACTGGAGTTCTATCTGTTCGACCGCAAGCTCGACAACGGTCTGCCGCAGTACCCGCGCGACACAGCGACCGGGGACGAAGACGACCAGCCGAACATGCACATCGAGCGGCTGTCCCGCTTCGCGTCGGTGCTTCACGAGATGGTCGATGGTGCCAACGAGCAGGGCGTGCCGGCGAACGTCATCACCGCAGAGCTGGGCCCCGGCCAGTTCGAAATCAACTTCTCCCACAGCGACGATGCTCTGAGCGCGGCGGACTGGTCGGCGCTGTTCTGCCGCAGCACCCGTGGTATCGCGATGAAACACGGCTACCGTGCCAGCTTCATGAGCAAGCCGTACCTGGACGCGCCGGGCAGCGGCATGCATGTGCACGTCAGCCTGTATGACACTGCCGGCAACAACATCCTGGCGGGCGCTGAACAGCGCAAGCTGCGCCACGCGGTAGCAGGGTGCCTGGAGCTGCTGCCCCACTGCATGCCGATTTTCGCCCCCAACCACAATGCCTATCGCCGCTACGGCGCCATGGTGAACGCGGCGAGCATGGCCAGCTGGGGCTTTGAAGACCGTGATGCGTGCATTCGCATCCCCGAGTCCGACCCGCGCAACCTGCGCATCGAACACCGCCTTGCGGGCGCCGATGCCAACCCGTACCTGGTGTTGGCGGCGATCCTGACCGGCATGGAGCATGGCCTGGACCGCGGCGTCGAGCCCATCGCACCGCTGAACGAAAACCGCCAGAGCGGTATCGACTTCCCCAAGGATGCCCTCGGTGCACTGGCCGCCATGCGTCACCACCCGGTGGTCAACGAAGGCCTGGGCAGTGAGTTCGTGATGGTCTATTGCGAAAACAAACACCAGGAGCAACTGGACTTCATGCGCCACATCGATGCCCGCGAATACCGCTGGTTCCTGTAGGTGCCGAAGTTCCAACAGCGACGCTGCACCCTCCCTTTCAATACAACGCGCAATATGGATTTGCCGGAGGAAGATATGCCCCGTGTGCCCGTTATCGGCATTACCGCATGCACCAGCATGATCGAGCTGCATGCCACCCAGACCATCAGCGAGAAGTACGCACGCGCGGCAGCCAAGGCGGCGTGTGGGCTGCCCATCGTTATTCCCAGCCTCGGTGAGCTGATGGACAGCGCCGATATTCTCGATGTGGTGGATGGGCTGATCTTCACCGGTTCGCCGTCCAACATCGAGCCGTTCCACTACAACGGCCCGGCCAGTGCAGAGGGCACCCATCACGACCCGCTGCGCGATGCCACCACGTTGCCGCTGATGCGTGCAGCCATCGCCGCCGGTGTGCCGGTGCTCGGCATTTGCCGTGGCTTCCAGGAAATGAACGTGGCACTGGGCGGCACCCTGCACCAGAAGGTCCACGAGACCGGTGTGTTCATGGACCACCGCGAAGGCAAGGGTGAGCCCATCGACAAGCAATATGGGCCGCGCCACACCATGCATGTAGAGCCCGGCGGCCTGCTCGACCGCATGGGCTTGCCGGCGGTCTTCGACGTCAATTCCATCCATGGCCAGGGCATCGATGTACTGGCCCCGGGGCTACGGGTGGAGGCGCTGGCACCCGATGGCCTGGTGGAAGCGATTTCGGTCCAGAACGGCAAGGGGTTTGCCCTGGCCGTGCAATGGCACCCCGAGTTCCAGGTCATGGATAACCCGCATTACCTGACCATCTTCCAGTCCTTTGGCAAGGCCTGCAGGCATCGCTCGGTACTGCGCCAGCGGCTGTTGCTGTCTGCCTGAACAGCCGCCTTGCCCACCTACAAAAAATACCCGCGCAGCACAGCTGCGCAACTTGATGGAGTGAAGTCAATGAGTGAACAGAATTCGCAGACCCTCGCTTGGCAATCGATGAGCCGCGACCATCACCTGGCCCCGTTCAGCGATGTGAAACAACTGGCCGAGAAAGGCCCGCGCATCATCACCTCGGCCAAGGGCGTGTACCTTTGGGACAGCGAGGGCAACAAGATTCTCGATGGCATGGCCGGCCTGTGGTGCGTGGCGGTCGGCTATGGCCGCGATGAGCTGGCCGAGGTCGCCAGCCAGCAGATGAAGCAGCTGCCGTACTACAACCTGTTCTTCCAGACCGCGCACCCGCCTGCGCTGGAACTGGCCAAGGCGATCGCCGATGTGGCGCCCGAAGGCATGAACCACGTGTTCTTCACCGGCTCCGGCTCCGAAGGCAACGACACGGTGCTGCGCATGGTTCGCCATTACTGGGCGCTGAAAGGCAAGAAGAGCAAGCAGGTCATCATTGGCCGCATCAACGGTTACCACGGCTCAACCGTGGCGGGCGCAGCCTTGGGCGGCATGAGCGGTATGCACCAGCAGGGCGGGGTGATCCCGGATATCGTGCACATCCCGCAGCCATACTGGTTCGGCGAAGGCGGCGACATGACCGAGGCCGACTTTGGCGTATGGGCAGCCGAGCAGTTGGAGAAGAAGATCCTCGAAGTCGGCGTGGACAACGTTGCCGCCTTCATCGCCGAACCGATCCAGGGTGCCGGTGGCGTGATCATTCCCCCGCAAACCTACTGGCCGAAGGTCAAGGAAATCCTGGCCAGACACGACATCCTCTTCGTCGCCGACGAAGTGATCTGCGGTTTCGGCCGTACCGGCGAGTGGTTCGGTACCGACTACTACGACCTCAAGCCTGACCTGATGACCATCGCCAAGGGCCTGACCTCTGGTTACATCCCTATGGGCGGGGTGATCGTGCGTGACGAAGTGGCCAAGGTCATCAGCGAAGGCGGCGACTTCAACCATGGCTTCACCTATTCCGGCCACCCGGTGGCGGCTGCGGTGGGCCTGGAGAATCTGCGGATTCTGCGTGACGAGCAGATCATTCAGCAGGTACACGATAAAACCGCGCCGTATCTGCAGCAGCGCCTGCGCGAGCTGGCCGACCACCCGCTGGTGGGCGAAGTGCGCGGCCTGGGCATGCTCGGTGCGATCGAGCTGGTGAAGGACAAAGCCACCCGCGCCCGTTACGAAGGCAAAGGTGTGGGCATGATCTGTCGCCAGCACTGCTTCGACAACGGCCTGATCATGCGCGCCGTGGGCGATACCATGATCATCGCCCCGCCGCTGGTGATCAGCATTGAGGAAATTGACGAGCTGGTGGAAAAGGCCCGCAAGTGCCTGGACCTGACCTACGAGGCTGTTCGCTAAGGGCGAGCACGTACTTCGGGAACGGCGCGGGCTTTCAACTGTGGAACGGCTTACTCGCACCTGCAGATCGCGGCCTGATCCTGCAGGCGCCGAGGATAGTTCACGGCCAGGTCAACCTGGTCGGTCACTACTGATGTGCGCCGAACCCCCTGTCATGGTTTTCTAGGCTTCGAACTCACCCGCCTTGATATTTGCAATCGGTCCGAGAATCGATGCATCGAAGGGTGCGAGAGGCTTCCCCTCAAGTAGACGGCTCGGGAAGTCTGGATTTGCCAGCGCTGCTTTCCCCAGGGCGATGATGTTTGCGCCGTCGCTCAGCGCGGTATCGAGATGCTCGGGCGCGTGAAGGCCGCCATTGGCGATCAGCGCCGGGGTCGGTGCATACCGTCGGGCGAGCTCGATCAAGCTTGCGCTGTTGCTGGTGAACGCAGGCTTCCACGCTTCGAACTCGGTTACGTGGATGAAATCGACACCTGAATCCTGCAGCGAGCCGAAAATGACTTCGGCGTCCGCTTCGCCCCCAGCCCATTTGTGCTGGAAGTCATTGACCTTGCCTTGGGATATCCGGACGCCGACCGGCACAGCACCCACTTCGACCCTGACTGCTTTGACGACCTCAAGCGTTAGCTGGATTCGCTGGTGCGTGCTGCCACCCCAGCGATCCCCGCGTTGGTTGGCGTAGTCGGTGAGGAATTGGTCGAGCAAGTAGCCGTTTGCCCCATGTATTTCAATGCCGTCGAAGCCAGCTTCCGTAACTGACCGCTTGGCCGACTGGGCAAATCCGGCGATGGCGTCGGCGATGTCCTCATCGGTCATCGCCTTGGGAACAGGGTACGAACCCTCACCAAAGTAAAAACGCATCTGTTCGCCTTTGGGCTGAACCGATGAGGGCGCTATCGTGTGGTCAGAAAATCGGTTCGCTTGGCTAAGCGCCCCAGCGTGCATGATCTGAGCAAAGGCGGCGCTGTGATGAGCGTGAATCCGATCAGTTACCACGCGCCATGCACGCGCCTGCTCTGGGTCGGTAATACCCGGCTGGAAAGGGTAGCCCTGGGAAAATTGCCGGTCGGTATAGATACCTTCCGTAATCACCAGGCCGAACCCTCCCTTGGCAAACCGCTCGTAGTACCGTGCCATGGCGTCGGTGGCTTTGCCATCCTGCGTGGCGCTTACGCGAGTCATGGGCGCAACTGCCAGGCGATTGCGCAGGGTGAGCCTGTTAATATCGTAAGGCGTTAGAATTGCTGCTATTGAATCCGGCATACAGTCACCTCGTAGTTCCGTCGATTGGCAATTTATTTCATGCCATTCCCGAATCCTACGAAGCTCATACCGGCAGACCTAGCCATCTGGTTGTTTAGCCGGCTTAACATAATTTGAGGTAATCATGCTGGTTCTAGACCTGCGCATCTATATGGCTGTAGTGACAGCGGGCAGCCTGTCAGCGGCTGCTCGACAGCTGGATGTTGTGCCGATGCATGTCTCCCGCAGGATTGCTGCGCTAGAGAAGGAGATCGGGGTTCGACTGTTCCAGCGAACCACCCGCTCTGTCTCGCTTACAGCTGAAGGCGAAGCGTTCTTACCCTATGCCCGCACGATGATTGAGGCTGAGGAAAGCGCACTGGAAGAGCTCCAGCCTTCTGCAAGCCGTGTCACAGGCTTGCTGCGGGTAACGGCGCCGAGTGTCTTCGGACAATCCATAGTGTTGGAGATGCTCCCACGGCTATTGCTCAACTACCCCGAGCTGCGCGTTGAGCTGGATGTTTCAGACACAGTGGTCGATATGGTCAGCCGCGGATTCGATCTTGCTCTGCGAGTCGCTCCACTTGTCGACTCCGAGCTGGTAGCAAGGCAGGTATCGCCGAATCCACGGGTGCTCTGTGCCTCTCCAAAGTACTTGGCGCAGCACGGGGTGCCTCAGAGGTTGTCAGATCTGGAGTCACACCAATGCATCGTGCTGCAGGCTGTCCCAAAGTGGCCATTTGTGGTGAATGGATCAATCATTCGGCGCCGTATGGAGGGCAGGGTCAGCATCAGTAACGTGGGGGCGGTACGCGACGCTGCAGTGCGAGGGCTGGGGGTGGCACTGCTGGCCTACTGGGACGTCATTTCTCAGATCAACGATGGCACCCTGGTAGAAATCAAACTGTCGGATGCCGGGATGGAGGCGCTGTCGGTGTGGGCCGTCACACCATCACGCCGGTATGTCCCTGCGCGAGTGAAAGTGTTTTTGCAGATGCTCGAAGCAGACATGGCCATGCGGAGTCGTGATCGTGCCCCGGTTTCCTGACGGCCAGCGAACCCCTGTCGACGGCTTTACCTGGTTGTCATTACCTGCTCTGTGAACTCAGCCGTGCAGAACGCCAAGAAGCTGGTCAGCTTGGGGGTGCTACGGCGATCTCGGGAGTACAGCACGCTGATCGGCGGTGACACGGGCGGATAATCTGGAAGAACCTCAATCAGTTGCCCTGAGCGTAGTGCGGTTCGTACCAACTCCAGCGGCTGGAGGATCAGCCCCATGCCAGCCAGACAGGCGGTTAACAGAGGTTCGCTCTGATTAACCATGAATTTGCTGGTGATCGGTACCGCGAGCGAGGCGCCATCTGTATCTCTGAAGGTCCAGTGTGTTCTTAGCTCTGAGTGGGTAAAGCCCAGGCACTCATGCTTTGCAAGGTCTTCGGGATGCACGATTGATGGCTTGGTTGCCAAGTACGAAGGTGCAGCACATAGCACTAGAGGATACGGCCCCAGCCGCCTCGCGATCAGGCTGCTGTCTGCCAGATCCCCCACTCGAAACACTACGTCGTAGCCGTCGCTTACTACGTCCACCAAGTGATTGGACAATGTCAGAACCACCGTCACTGCAGGATGGGCCTGCATGAACTTGACCAATCTCGGCGCGAGTATCTGATTTCCAAAGGTAACCGGGGCGTTCACGCGAAGCCGTCCTACCGGTTTACCTCGTGCTGATTCCGCGAGCCGCTCAGCGTCCTCGAACTCATCCAGTATTACCCTGGCCCGATCCAGGAAGGCCTCGCCAAACTCGGTAAGGCTTTGCTTGCGAGTTGTCCGGTTCAGCAGCTTCAACCCCAAATGCTGCTCAAGCGCCTGAACGTGTTTGCCCACCAGCTGAGGGGACATGTCCAGGACGTTTGCAGTAGCGGAAAACGAGCCGGTTTCAGCGACCTTGAGAAAGGTTCGCATGGGCGTGAGAAGGTCCATTATAAAAAAATAGTTTCCAGTCTTGAGGGTTCTTGACGCTTTTTCTGCCTCGATGGGCGATGAAGAATGCTTCCATCGAATTTGGCAGGGGGAAGTGTCATGACGCACTTCGCAATCGTTTATCACAGGAAGCCGGCCACACTCAACTTCAGGCCGAGGCCGGCGCACGTGGTGCGAGGCAGTTGGCCTGCCGGATTAGAGCGTTTAGCCGATTTCAAAATACGAGATTCTTTTGATGACTGACTCTATGCGGGCGCTAGTCCTACACGATTTTATTAATAACCAGATGGTTGAGAGCAGCGTACCCCGCCCTCAACCATTGGCAGGTCAGGTGCTGGTGCGTGTGGTCGCGAGCGGGGTAAACCCTATCGACTACAAAATTCGCACTGGCAATGCCCCGTATGCCATGCCAGCGCTTCCAGCCATCCTCGGCACTGACCTGGCGGGTACTGTAGAGGCAGTGGGCGACGGGGTTGACCGTTTCACTGTAGGAGATGCGGTCTACGGCTTGGCCGGTGGCGTCTTTGGCATGCCTGGCAGCCTTGCAGAGTTCGTTGCAGTGGACGCTGCACTGCTTGCATTAAAGCCCAGAGGGCTGAGCTTCCGTGAGGCCGCAGCGCTCCCGTTGGTAATGCTCACTGCATGGGAAGGGCTGGTCGACGCTGCTCATGTTCGCCAAGGACAGCGCGTATTGATACACGGCGGCGCTGGTGGGGTTGGCCACATTGCGGTGCAGCTCGCCAAGGCCTTTGGGGCCGAAGTCTACGCCTCTGTCTCTGCAGCCAAGTCGCCGGTAGTACAAGCGTATGGCGCCATACCCATTGACTACCAGTTGCACCAACCTGCCGAGTACGTTGAAAAGCACACCGGCGGCAAAGGCTTCGATGTCATTTACGACACTGTTGGGGGCGCGACCCTTGATGCGTCATTCGAAGCGGTTGCCCATCGTGGCCACATTGTCAGCTGTGCTGCTTTTGGTACGCACGCACTGGCAACTGGGTCTTTACGCGCGATGACGCTGTCCGGCGTGTTTGTGTTGTTGCCCATGCTTACCGGCAACGGGAGAGCGCACCATGGTAAGGTCCTTGAGGAATGTAGCCGCTTGATTGATGAGGGCAAGCTGAAGCCAAACCTCCATCCTCGGCGTTTCTTCCTGCATGAGGCAATGGAAGCCCACAACCTCGTAGAGTCAGGCAATGCTCAAGGGAAAGTAGTGATCGAGGTCTGCTGAGAAACGTGCCCATGCTGACAACCATGGTTTCACAGGCATGGCCACGTTGCTTCTGATCCTCAATGAACGGAACCACGCCCCGGTTTGAACCCCTGCGCGCTGACGCATCACCCTCGCCGTTGCGTGAACAATTTTGCTTTGTGAAATGAATCATGTACTTTTCAGGGCATTCATTTCCCGTCCGAAAGTCGCGATTCAACTATGAAAGTGCACGAAGAAATCGAAGGCCTGGCAGTACTGATTCGCGACCTGCGCAAGTTCAAAGGCCTGACCCTGGGCGAGCTGGCTCAGCGTATTGGCCGTTCGGTGGGTTTTCTGTCCCAGGTCGAGCGGGGCGTATCTCGCCCAACCGTGGCTGACCTCACGGCTATCAGCGAAGAGCTGGGCGTCTCGACCGCCTACTTTTACAAGCTGGACAAACCCCGCGAGCTCGACTGGGTCACCCGTCCACACGAGCGGCGCACGCTTCACCTGGCCGGTGGCATTACCGATGTGCTGGCATCCCCCACGATAACCGGCGCGTTCTCCATGCTCGATAGCCACCTGGAACCGGGGGCCAGCAGTGGCGAGGAGTACCTGGACGACAGCTCGGAGCAGGGCTGCTTCGTGCTCGAAGGCGAGTTGACCGTGTGGCTGGGTGGCGGCGAGCCGGTAACGCTGCGCGCCAGTGACAGCTTTCAGCTGCAACCCCACGCCAGTTTTCGTTACGCCAACCTCACCGACAAGCCCACCCGTGTGCTTTGGGTGTTCAGCTAACGGCGCACCCGCATAGGTTGGTTGTCACTTACCTTCAGATCACGAATCCTGGATTTACCCTGTTTGTGCGTGCCACGCACACTGTGCGCCTGGTCCAACTACTCAGGGTCTCTCATGCACTTCCAGGATGAACGCACCATGGCTGTGTCAAAGCCCCTGTTCAGCTTGTTCTGTTTTGCCAGCTACCTGTTGTCGCTGTCTTATGGATCGACCTTTCTGCTGGCGTTGCTGGTGGGGACGCAGGGTGGCAACGAGCAGGATGCCGGCCATGTGATTTCCGCCGCCATGCTCAGTACATTTGCTGCCGTGCTGGTGTCCGGGCACTTGTCGGACCGTCTCGGTGCGGCACGCTCGATTGCCCTGTGCGGCCTGGCGCTGGTCGTTGCTAACATCGGGTTTGCCGTAAGTGCCAGCCACCAGTACCTGATGATGATGTTCGGCTTGCTGCTGGGTGTGGGCTGGGGCGTTTTCTACACCTTGGGCCCGATCATCGTGGCGATGATCGTCCCGCCGGCACAGCGCGCACGGTACTTTGCGCTGCTCTCGGGCAGCATGATGAGCGGCATCGGCTCGGCGCCCCTGGTCGGGCGCCTGGCAAGCCAGATGGGCCTGCCGGTGACGGCAACTTTTTATGTTGCGGCGCTGGCCAGCCTGATCGGCGTGGCCTTGTTCTGGCGTATGGCGACCGCGTTGGGCCAACTACCCAACCGCTTTAGTGCTGCTGTGTCCAGGCTGTCCTGGCAGGCTACCCAACAAGTCCTGGGCTCAAGGGCCTTGTTCCCGATCCTCATGGTTGGCCTGGGCGGTGCGATTTTTGGCGGGCTGTCGAGTTTTCAAACGAGCTATGCCCACGAAAAAGCACTCGATTACTCGCTGTTCTTCATTGGCTTCATGAGTGCTGCAATTGCCGGGCGCATGTTTGTCGCCGGGCTGGTGGTCAGGCGCGACCCTTACCGGATGTCCTGCCTGCTGTCGGGGCTGATCGTTGTATCCATGCTGATGTTCACGTTTGTTGTCGCCGGTAGCCTTGCATACATACTGGCGGCGATTGTGCTGGGTATCGGTTATGGCCTGACCTATTCGGTGATCAACGGCCTTGCAGCGAACGAAGCGCCAGAAGGCACAACGACCCAGTCCCTGCTGTTGTTCAGCCTTTCTTATTTCGTCGGTGTATTCGGGTTTCCGCTGCTCGCCGGCAAAGTGATCATCGATCAAGGGTTACCGATGATGCTGCTGATCCTGCTGGGTATTTCCTTGCTCAATTGGTCTATCACGCTGGGGCGGTTGGTTTGGCGCAAGGCCCGCCTGCGCAGCGCCATGGCGTAGAATTGTCTGCATGCGCCGCGCGGTCGGCGCTTCATCTCGCAGGCGCTGAAAGCGTCGCGGCGAACATCCAAACCAGAGATCTGCTCAATACTTCCAGGTCACCGAAGCCGTCAGGTTGCGTGGTGCACCGTAGCTGGCGGTTGTCGCATTGTTGTACAGCGACAGCAGGTATTTGCGGTCGGTGACGTTGTTCAGGTTCAGCGACGTGCTCCAGTTGCTGTCGATGTCGTAGCTGGTCATCAAGTCAACCAGGCCGTAGGCGTTCTGGTGGATGGCGCTGTTGGTGTCGTTCTCGACGCCAGTCTGCCAGCTGACACGGGCGCCAACCTTCATCTGTGGCAGGGTCGGCAAGCGGTAGGTGACCATGCCGCGCAAGCTGTGGGTCGGCACATATTTGCGCGCACGCTCGCCGTTGTCATCGTCAATGCGCACATAGGTGTAGCCAGCGAGCATGTCCAGCCCTGGCACCACTTCGCCGGAGGCTTGCAACTCTACGCCGTGGCTCTTGAAGTCGCCCGGCGTGTAAACCTCCTGAACCCCATCGAAACCCGCATCCACAGCCACGTTGCGCTGCTCGGTCTTGAACAGCGCAGCGGTCAGGTGCAGGTGGTCGTCCATCACGCTGCCTTTGACGCCAACTTCCATGCTCTTGCCCTCCAGAGGGTCGAGCAGCTTGCCGTCGGTACCGACCACGTTGTACTGCGGGTTGTAGATTTTGGTCCAGCTGCCGTAGACGCTCCATGCCGCGTTCAGGTCGTAGACCAGGCCAGTGTACGGCGTGACTTTGCCATGGGCGCGCGTGGAGTGTTCTGAACCATAGCTCTCACCCTTGCCGTCGGCGCTGAGCATACGTGCACCGGCTATCCAGTGCAGGTTATCCGCCAGGCTGAAACGTGCCCCGGCGAATACGCTTTTCTGCGTGTCCTGGAAGTTCTGCGCCAGGCCCTCACTGGTGACGCCGAACGACGGCATTGGCGTGTTGCCCGCCAGGATGCCCGAGAACGAAGTGTTGAAGAAACTGCCATGTTCCAGGTCTTCGTCATACTCCTGGCCTTTCTGATGGGTTCGCCCATACGCGGCCCCGAAGGTCAGTTGGTGCTCGCGACCGAACAGGCTGAACGGGCCTTGCACCTTGGCCTCGCCCAGCAACTGGTGCGCCTCGCTGCGGGTGTGGTTGGCATACGCGTCGGCAACATCCGCGGAGACGCCCCCCACATAAAGCATGTTGGTGTTCTGCTTTTCCTGCTGCCCGGTGGCCGTGAGCGTGGCGTTCCAGTCATTGCCGAAATCATGCTTCAGTTCGACGAAGGCTCGCTGGGTGTGCAGGTTCCAGTAGGTCCACGGCTGCCCGATGCTATTGCTGCGCCCGCTGTAATGAATGGCATTGCCGTCGTTGTCCACCAGCGGCAGATTGCCCCAGGTGCTGCCATTGGAGTCACTGTTGTGCTGGGAGAAGCCCACGGTCACAGTGTCGGCGTCGGTCACATCGACTGCCAGCAGCCCTGCGGCAACGTTACGCTCGTGGCTGTAGCGGTCCATCCACGAATTGCCCTTGTCGTGGGAGTAGATGAAGCGGCCGCGCACATTGCCGCTGTCGGTCAGCGGGCCGGCAACATCGACGTCGATTCGGCGGCTGTCCCACGAGCCGACGCTGGTATCGACCTGCGCCTGGAAGGTGTCGGTCGGGCGTTTACGCACGAAGTTGACCGTGGCCGACGGGTTGCCGGCGCCGCTCATCAAACCATTGGCGCCGTGCAACACGTCGATCTGCTCGTATTCGGCCAGGTCCTGGTCGCCTACCAGCGTGCTGCTTACGAAGGGCATGCCAGTGCCGTCGTATTCGAAGGTATTGATATCGAAGCCACGCGAAGTGAATTCGGTACGGTCGGTTTCGGTTTGCTCGACGGTTACCGACGGTGCTGCGCGCAGTGCGTCCTTGATACCTGTGATCTTGAAATCGTCCAGCGCCTGCCGGGTGATGGTCGTCACGCTTTGAGGGGTCTGTTTATCGGTCAGGCCCAGTTTGGTGGTACTGGATGCCGCCCTGCCTTCGTAGCCCTGGCTTACGCCATCTACTGCTTCGCTCGTGCTGTCGATCTGGGTCGCGGGCAGCGTGAGGTTGTCGGCGGCATGAACGACAGGCATGGCGCTGCATGCGCCGACCAGCAGGAGGCGGACGGGGAGGTGACGTTTCAAGACGAGTTCCTGAGGCGGGGAGTGGTAAAGGGTGCGATTTTTCTGCGAATGAGAAGCTACAGCAAGTAGGAATTTATATTGATAAATAATATTTCATGCTTCTTCACCTCTCACGAAGCAGGGCCCGGTGAATAGCAGCCATGAAAGGGTTGGTTACATTGGCCTGCGGCATCTTGCGGCTTTCAGGGCCATAGTTCATGCGTGTTCCGGGTTATCGCTCGAATCGATAGGCGCACCGCTGGTCGCGTTGGCATCGCTAACGGTAGATTTGATTTGGTTTTTGTACGATGATTTTCGTATTGGCAAGGATGAGCTATGAAATTCGGCTTCAGGGAGGCACAGCGCGCGGTGATGGCGGCGCTCGAAGCAGGGGAATACCAACATGTTTCTCGGGGGGAGATCGATATCAAGAACCTGCTGGCCACAGGGGAGGTGTCAGCCCGCGAGGTTGCCGACGTCATTCGCTCATGCCGGGGCATTCACCACGCAAGCAGCCCTCACCACGCTGTCGCTGCCATCGAGGTGCATGTACTCAGACGGGATGGCTGGTACATCAAGTTCTTTTTTATCGAACCAGAGACCTGGTTCATAAGCGTTCATCAGTGAGTACCCAGATCATGAAGATTCTGTTGGAAGGGGATAGCGGAGAAGCACTGTGCGAGCACTGCCAGGCAGTGGTGCCCACTCGCTATACCCGCCGGGATGTACCGTTCAGCGATGGCAAAGGGAAGGCCAAGGACATTCTGGTGGGCGTGTGTACCCGTTGCGAGGCTGTGGTCGCGCTTCCACCGCAATCCACGCCAGCCATTCACGAGGCGCGCATGCAGCAGTTCAAGTCTATCGAGGCGCGTTTGCCGGCCGTCTACGTGGACGTGCTGGATGCGGCCATGCATGCAGTCACTAACGAAGCGGGGGCCAATTTGCGCAAGTTGTTCCTTGCCCACTATTTTCAGCAGTTGGCGCAGGTGAAGCAGTGCGGGCAATTGCAGGCTGCGCACCTGGCGTTCATCCAGGCGCTGGATGAACAGCTGGCGCGGCGCGGGCTTGCGCGTTCCAATGCGACCCGGCGGCTGTCGATGAAGGTTAATCCGCACATGGCAAAGGACATGCTCGCGCTTCAGCAGCAAACCGAGATGAACCAGACCGAGTTGCTGAAAGCGGTGATCGCCCTTATTCAGGCGGATATCCTTGAGGCTCGGGATGATGAGGTGATTCTGGCTCTGCAGCGGCTGGCGCGGTTGGCTCTTTGATGGAGGCATGCTCCATGCGGGCATGCGCAGAAGCCGGTGAGCTAGCAGCAAGCGGCGATGTTGCGCAGGCAACAGTGATCCGACAGCGTGTTTGATCACATGCAGCCAGCATCGCTGCCTCTTATCGCCAACTCATTGAAAATAAACCCATCCAGCCGTTGGCACGCTTGCTGCTCCTATCTCCTTGAACCCCAAGACTCTCAAGGAGCCACCCCATGAGCCACACCCCGATCAAGTTCGCCTATTGGGTCCCCAACGTCAGCGGTGGCCTGGTGGTCAGCACCATCGAGCAGCGCACCAGCTGGGACATCGATTACAACCGCAAGCTTGCGCAAATCGCTGAAAAATCCGGCTTCGACTATGCCCTGTCGCAAATCCGTTTCACCGCTGGCTACGGCGCCGACAACCAGCACGAGTCGGTCACCATCAGCCATGCGCTGTTGGCCGCCACTGAAAAGCTCAAGGTCATCGCCGCCATCCTGCCTGGCCCGTGGAGCCCGACGCTGGCCGCCAAGCAGTTGGCAAGCATCGACCAGTTCACCAACGGCCGTATCGCCATCAACGTGGTCTCGGGCTGGTTCAAGGGCGAGTTCCATGCCATCGGCGAACCTTGGCTGGACCATGACGAGCGCTATCGCCGCTCCGAAGAATTCATCCGCGCACTCAAGGGCATCTGGACGCAGGACAACTTCACTTTCAACGGCGACTTTTATCGCTTCCGTAACTACAACCTCAAACCCAAGCCGCTGCAGCAACCGCACCCGGAGATCTTCCAGGGCGGCAGCTCGCGCGCGGCGCGGGACATGGCTGCGCGGGTGTCGGACTGGTACTTCACCAACGGCAACAGCGTCGAAGGGATCAAGGCCCAGGTCGAGGACATCCGCGCCAAGGCCGCCGCCAATGGGCACTCGGTCAAGGTTGGAGTGAATGCCTTCATCATCGCCCGCGACACCGAGGAAGATGCCCGTGCGGTGCTGCAAGAGATCATCGACAAGGCCAACCCCGAGGCGGTGCGGGCGTTTGGCCAAGAGGTGAAGCACGCCGGTGCCGCCAGCCCGGAGGGCGAGGGCAACTGGGCCAAGTCCAGCTTCGAGGACCTGGTGCAGTACAACGATGGCTTCAAGACCAACCTGATCGGCACGCCGCAGCAAATTGCCGAACGCATCGTAGCGCTGAAGGCAGTGGGGGTGGACTTGATCCTCTCCGGGTTCCTGCATTTCCAGGAGGAAGTGGCGTACTTCGGCGAGCATGTGCTGCCTTTGGTGCGCAAGCTGGAAGCGGCGCAGCGTGTCGAGAAAGCGGTGGCCTGACGCCGGGGCAGGGTGGGCTTGGCACCCTGCCAGTATTGTCTGATCGCCGTGCAGGGGGTAGGTTGACGGGCTATTTTCAAGGAAGACTACCCCATGAAACGGACCTTACCGCTTCTGTTCGCCTGCGCGGTTTTCCCCCTGCAAGCCTGGTCGGCGCTCGAAGTTGGCGAGTTCACTCTGGGCATGCCCAAGTCCCAGGCCCTGGCCATTCTGCAGCAGCAGTTCGGCGAGCTAGAGCATTTCACCGGGTATCACTACCAGGTTCCCACCGAGTTCTATCAGGGCGCCAAGCCGAAGGGTGATTACAACCTGGGCGGTATCGCCATCTCTCAAGTCAAGGCAGTGTTCAACGAGGCCGACCAATTGCGCCAGGTGGAGGTGCAGCTGGATACCACCGACGAGGCACGGGTTCAGCAACTGCTGCCGATGACCAAGGACGCCAGGCCGGTGCCGGATAGCGGCCGGCTCGAAGCGTTTTCAGCGGACGGTGAGCTGGTTTACTGGGTGTCCAAGGACTGGGACTGGACGGTGGTGACCATTGCCGACAAGGCCAGTTCGGTGGACAACATAAAGGCCCGCGCCGAGAGCGACAAGAAGTTCGCCCAGTTGAACCGCAAGTTCGACAAATTGATTGAAACCGTGAAGGCAGTGGAAGGAAAGAAGGTGCCTTGAGATTGTTCGGGGCTGCGCAGCAGCCCCTTGGGTCCTTCAATACCGCTGCAGATGCTCGGCAAACGTAGCCCCGTGATACCGGTCGCGAAACAACCTGCGCTCCACCAGTCGTGGCACCACTTCATCCAGAAAGCTGTACACCGAGCCAAACGAGCCCCCCGGTGCGGCAATGAAGCCATCCATCACCCCCGCTTCGGCCCAGTCGGCAATTTCAGCTACGGCATCATCGACCGTACCAATCACTTGCCAGTGCGCCGCCGACAACACTTCCGGGCGCATCAGCAGTTCTTCTGGCAGCAGCGACTCACGTTCGATCAAGCGCCGTAGCAGGCTCACATGAGTCCGGCTGGCGCCGGGCAGCAGCTGCAGTGGCGGCAGGTCGGCAGCATGAATGCGCCGGTCACTTGGCCAGTTGGCCAGGTCGATGCCGATCATCTTCTCGATCGCAGCGTACTTGCGTGCCTTGTCCACCCGGGCGTGGGTTTCCATGAACAGTTCGCGTGCCTGCTGGCGAGTGGGCGCCAGGTATAGGCTCAGGCCGGGCAGCAGGCGAACATCGTCGGCCTCGCGGCCATGCTTTTGCGCGCGACGTGACAGGTCGCGGCGCAGGTCCGCGGCTGCGGCCTGGTCGGGGGTCGGGGCGAAAACGATATCAGCGACGCGGGCAGCGAAGTCACGACCACTGTCGGACGCCCCGGCCTGGATCAGCGGGATGCGTGCGCCCTGTTCGGGCAGGTTGAGCGGGCCCTGCACCTGCAGGAAGTCGCCTTGGTGGTTGATTGGCTGAACCTGCGCCGGGTCGGCGTAAACACCGTTCTCGCGGTCGATGCGCAGGGCCTGCTGTGGGAAGCTGCGCCACAACCGCTGCACCACCTCGGTGAACTCGGCGGCGCGGGCATAGCGCTCTTCGGCGCTGGGCATGGCCGCCAGGCCGAAGTTCTCGTGGCCTTGCAGGGCGGTGACGATGTTCCAGCCGACCCGGCCTTGGCTCAGCCAGTTCAGCGACTGCAGCTGACGCGCGACCAGGTAGGGGGGGAAGAAGGTGGTCGAAACAGTCGACACCAGGCCGATACGACTGGTCTCGCGGGTGAGCGCGGCCAGTAGCAAGGTGGGGTCGAGGCTGGTGAAGCCCGAGCCGCTTTCCAGGGCGTCGGCCACCACGCAACTGACGTCGGGGCGGAACACGAAGTCCAGGTGCGCGGCTTCGGAGCGGCGGGCGATGTCCATGGCGAAGTCGCTGCCGAACAGTGTTTCGACGCGGCTGTCGGCACGCCGCCAGCCCTCGCCGCTGAGCCAGGTGGGGGCAAGCGACATGCCAATGTGCAGGCCTTTGTTGAATGTCATCAGGGTCTCCGGTTGCTGGCTATTGAACATTTGGGGCCGCTTTGCGCCCCTTCGCGGGCACGCCCGCTCCCACAGGTTCAGTGCGATCCATGTGGGAGCGAGCGTGCCCGCGAAGGGGCGCAGAGCGGCCCCCGGTTGGTTTCAGAAGGCGCCTTTGATGCCTACACCCAAGGTACGCGGCTCGGTCATGCTCGCTTCGATACCGCCGATGCCCCGGTTGGTCTGCATGTAGGTCGGGGTACGCTCGTCAAACACGTTCTTGACGTAGGTGTACACCTGTACCTGATTGCTGAAGCGGTAGCTCATGCGCGCATCGGCCACGGTGTAGCCATCGATGGCATAGCTCTTGGTGTTGGCCACGTCCGAGTAGTAGCCGTCGATGTGCCGCACCTGGGCATTGAGATTCAGGCGGTCGGTAATGTCCCAGCTCGGGCCGAAGCTGACGGTGTAGCCGGGTGAGCGGGCAAATTCGTTGCCGGCGTAGCTGCTGTTGGCGTCGATGTCGTCGATGCGGGTTTGCAGGGCACCGGCGCTGGCCTTGAGGGTCAGGTTGTCCAGCACCCGGTAGTCCGCCGACAGCTCGAAACCATAGGCATGGGCCTTCTCGGCGTTGATGGTGTAGGACTGGGTCAGGCCAGAGGCAAGCACCACCGGGATGTTGTACTGGGCATCCTGCATGTCCATGTAGAACAGGTTGGCGTTCAGGTGCAGGCGGTCGTCCAGCAGGCTGGCGCGGGCGAACAGCTCGTAGTTCCACATGCGCTCATCGTCGAATTCCTCGAAGCGCTTGCTGCTCAGGTTCAGCGACACGCCGCCCGGGTTGTAGCCGCGGCTGACCATACCGCCGACGGTCCATTGTGGGGTCAGGGCGTAGGCCAGCGACACTTTGGGCAGCAGTGCGGTAAAGGTCTTGTCGTAGTCCAGCCCGTTGGCGGCGAACGGCGAGGTGCCGCTGCGCTGGATCTGGTCCTGTTGCAGGCGCAAGGCGGTGGTGAGCGTCCAGCGGTCACTCAGGCGGTAGCTGACTTCGCCGAATACGCCCAGGTTGCGCTTGGTGTCGTCGAAGTCAGAGATGCCGCCGTAGTACAGGACTTCGTCCGAGTCGGTGCGTGCCAGGTACAGGCCTGCCATGCCGCTCAGGGTGTCTTGCTGCTCGCCGAAGGTGATGCGGCTTTCGTTGGAGAAGTTTTTCTGCCGGATGTCGGCGTCGCCGCCGTTCGCCACGCCAATCACCCGGTGCACGTTGGACAGCGAGTACTGGGTCTGGTTGAACAGCTTCATGCCGTTATCCAGCTCGTAATCCACGTCGACAATGTGCGTGTTGCTCTGCTGATGCCAGCTGGGCATGGTGGCGCCGGTGTGGTTCAGGTCGTGGAATGGCCGCGAGGCCGCTTCCTGGGTGGGGCGGTTGGAATCACCGTGGGTGAAGGTGTACTTCAGGCCCAGGCCGGGTACCGCTGCGGGCAGCCACAGCAGTTTGCCGCGCAGGTTCAGGGCGCGGAAATCCTGGTCGGTGTTGTGGCTGGCAAACGAGGGGTTGGTGTAGTCGATGAAGGTGTCGCGCGCCGAATAGTCCAGCGCCAGGCGCCCGGCGAGGTTGTCGGTGAGTGGGCCAGACACTGCCAGCGAACTGCGCCGCGAGTGATAGCTGCCGATCTCGGCCTGGTAGGCCGCCTCGGGGTCAAAGGTCGGGTCCTTGGTCTTGACCACGATGGCGCCGGCGATGGCGTTGGCGCCTTGGCTGGTGGTTTGCGGGCCGCGATACACCTCGATGCTGTCTACGTCCCACACCGACGGTGCGCCAAAGTACATCTCGTTGTAATTCAGGTAGTGCCCATCGAGGTTGATGGTGGCACGCGGCACGGTGCCGCCCCAGAACACGTTGGCACCGTTGTTCGGGCCCTGGGTGTCCTGGCCGCGAATGATCGGCGCGCCCACCGTGTCGGTGTAGATCACGTTGGGCACGTCGTTGAGCACTTCGTGCACCGAGGCGTTGCCGGTCTTGAGGCTGTCGAGTTCGCTGGCGCTTTTCACCGACACCGACGAGGCGGTGTTGCGCAGGTCTCGTTCGACCTTTTCGCCGCTGACCAGCACAGGGCTAAGGACCAGTTGCGAGCTACCGGCAGTGGGGGCTTGTTCGGCCAGGGCGTGGGGTGCAGCAAGCAGGGTAGACAGGGTCAGCACACCGAATCCATGGCTGATCGAGCGTTGCGCAGGGTACTTCAAGACAACCTCCAAATGAGAACGATCCTCGTTTGCGGCGCAAGGTATCACGGTGCCATTGCATTCCGCAATAAAGAATCTATTCCTCAAAGTGGTATGGTGGTGCCTGCGTTTACCAGCGCCCGCGCCAGGCCGGGGTTGCTGGCGGTATGATAGGCAGCCGCGCTAACCGGCCACCGTGATGGCGCCTGGCCGGATAATCAGAAATGAGGAGATAGCCCCGTTGAACACTTTGCAGTCCCCCGCCGACACGGAGCCGGAAAGCCCGGGCGAGAAGCGTTCCGGCACCATCCAGTCGGTGTCGATCGCTGCGCGGTTCCTGAATGTGCTGGCCAATGCGGAGAATGAACTGAGCCTGGGTGAGGTGGCCCGCCGCACCGGTACTGGCGGTTCCACGGCGCACCGCTACCTGCAGAGCCTGGTGAAGGAGGGGCTGGCCAAGCAGGACCCTGCCAGCGCGCTGTACGACCTGGGTCCGGCCGCGCTCAGCATCGGCATCGGCGCCCTCAAGCGTGTGGATGCTGTTGAAATTGCCGCCCAGCACATGAAGGGGCTGGCCCAGCGGCATGCCGCCAGCGGTGGGGTGGCGATCTGGACCGACCGTGGCCCGACGCTGGTGCGGTGGTACCGCAGTGCCTATTTCTCGATCAACCCGCTGGCATTGGGCGATATCCTGCCCATCGACAACACCGCCTGTGGGCTGATCTTCCAGGCGTTTCTGCCCAAGGCCACCATCGATGCCGCACGCAAGTTGCAGCCTGCGCATTTTCGCGGCACGCCGCCCAGCGCCAAGGTGCTGGAGCAGATCCGCCAGCATTGCTGGGCCGAACTGACCAGCCACCTGCTGTCCAGCGTGACCGGGCAGGCGGCGCCGGTGTTCGATGCGCAGCAGGAGATTGTTTGCGTGATGACCACAGTGACCGACCTGGGGCAGCTGCGGGCGCCCGAGGACCGCCAGGCGTTGTTCCATGAAGCAGGGCAGGTCAACCAGGCTACGGGTGGGCGCATGCTGGGTGCGCCGGCGCCGGTGTTGCCGGAGTAAACCGCCCACGCGGTACAAGCATTGGCGTACCGCTCACCGGGTCCTCGATCACCAGCCCCGACAACCCGAACACCTGCTGCACCAGTGCCTCGGTAAATATCGCTGCCGGCGCACCTTGGGCAACGATCGCGCCATCGCGCATGGCCACAAGGTGGCTGGCGTAGCGGCAGGCCTGGTTCAGGTCGTGCAGCACCGCCACGATGGTGCGACCCTGGCGGTTCAGATCGCGCAGCAGCTCCAGCAATTCAAACTGGTGGGCAATGTCCAGATAGGTTGTGGGCTCGTCCAGCAGCAACAGTGGGGTGTCCTGCGCCAGCACCATGGCAATCCACACGCGCTGGCGCTGGCCGCCAGACAACGCTTGCAGCGGTCGTTCGGCAAGGTCTTCGATGCCGGTTGCGTGCATCGCCCGCTGTACCGCCTGCTCATCCTCGACCGACCACTGTTGCCACAGACGCTGGTGCGGGAAGCGGCCGCGCGCGACCAGCTCGGCCACGCGGATGCCATCCGGTGCGTTGGCGCTCTGTGGCAACAGGGCCAGGCGCCGGGCCACGTCCTTGGCGGGGCGTTGCTGGATGTCCTGGCCATCGAGCAGCACCTGGCCGTAACTGGGGGGCAGCAGCCGCGACAGCGCCGCCAGCAGTGTCGACTTGCCGCACGCGTTGGGGCCGACAATCACGGTAAAGCCGCCATCGGGGATGTCCAGCGACAGATCATGCGACAGCGTTCGGTTATCGCGGCGCAGGGTCAGCGCGCGGGCTTGCAGGCGAGGGCTCATGGTCGGTCCTTGGCAATACAAAAATTTGCGGAACGTATTCTACATGATGGAATTATCTGTATGAGAAGTATTATCATGCGCAGCTGACTCCTCCAAGGTGAAGCCCATCGATGAAGCGTTTTCGAGTTTGTGCAGCATTGGCCGCCGTCGCCCTGACGCTGGCTGGCGTAATCCCGACCGCAGAGGCCGCACCTGCGCGCATCGTCTCCACCACCCCGAGCGTGACCGGCATCCTCCTGGCCATGCAGGCGCCGCTGGTGGCCAGCGCCGCCGCCACGCCCAGCCGGCTGACCGATGGCAAGGGCTTTTTCTCGCAATGGGCAGCCGTGGCCGACCAGCGTGATGTGCAGGTGCTGTACCGCAACCTGCAGTTCGATATCGAGGCCGTGGTGGCCAGCGCGCCTGACCTCTTGGTGGTATCGGCCACCGGCGCCGACAGCGCTGCGCCGCACCTGGCGGAATTGAAGGCCCAAGGTGTGCCAACCCTGGTGGTGAATTACTCCAACCAGTCCTGGCAGGACCTGGCCACCGAACTGGGCGCACGCACCGGGCTGCAACAGCAGGCCAAGGCCGTGATCCAGCAGTTCGACGACTACACCCGCGAAACGGCAGCCCGCCTGCGGCCCTCGCCAAGGCCGGTGGTGCTGATCGGCTACAACATCGGTGGCAGTTATTCCATCGGCCGCACCTTCAGCCCGCAAGCCCGTCTGCTGACGGCCCTTGGCTTCCAGGTGCGGGAACTGCCTGAGGCCATGGCAGGGCAGGTGATTCGAGCCACCGAGTTCCAGTTCATTTCCCGCGAGAATCTGGCTGCCGCCATCGGTGATGCCGATGTGTTCCTGCTCAGCGCCGACGACAACGATGCCCAGGCCTTGCGCGACGACCCGGTGCTGGCCAACCTGCCGGCGGTGCAGCATCGTCGCGTATACCCCCTGGGGCCGAGCTCGTTCCGCATCGACTACTATTCGGGGCGGCAGATGCTCGACACCGTTGCCGGCTACTTCCGCTGACCATGGCTGGCCAACCCTTGCGCCCTGTGCTGCTGGCAGGGCTGTTGCTGCTGTTGGTGGCGGCGCTGGCGAGCCTTTTGATCGGCTCGCACCCGATTGCCTTCGGCGTGGTGTTCGACGCCCTCTACCAGCCCGACCTGCATAACGATGAGCACCTGATCGTGCGCGAGTTGCGCGTGCCACGCACGCTGGTGGCGCTGCTGGCGGGCCTGGCGCTGGGCGCGGCAGGCACGGTGATGCAGGCGTTGACGCGCAACCCGTTGGCCGAGCCCGGGCTGCTGGGCGTCAATGCCGGGGCTGCGCTGGCGGTGATCCTTGGCGTTGCGCTGTTTGGCCTGACCCAGGTCAGCCAGTACATTGCGCTGGCCTTCCTGGGTGCCGGTATCGCCGGTGTTGCCGTTTTCCTGCTTGGCCAGGCGGGTGCTGCCGACAGCAACCCGGTGCGCCTGGTACTGGCTGGGGCGGGGCTGAGCATGCTGCTGGCCTCGCTCACGGCGATCGTGGTGCTCAACACCCCGCCGCAGGTCTACGACCATTTTCGCAATTGGGCGGCAGGCTCGTTGGCGGGCAGCAGTGCTGCGGCGTTGCCGTTGCCGACCTTGGCCATCGCCTTGGGGCTGGCCCTGGCGGCAGCGTTGATGCCGCAACTCAACGCGCTGGCGCTTGGCCGGGATCTGGGCAGGGCGCTGGGGGTGAATGTGCGTCTTACCTGGGCGTTGGCTTGCGTGGCGCTGATGTTGCTGGCCGGCAGTGCGACTGCCATTGCCGGGCCGATCGGTTTCGTCGGCCTGGTGGCGCCACACCTGGCACGGTTGCTGGTTGGCCCGGACTATCGGCGCATGCTGCCGTATGCCGCGTTGATCGCTGCCCTGTTGCTGCTGGGCGCCGACCTGCTTGGCCGCGTGCTGGCAGCACCCGCGGAGCTGTCGGCCGGAACCCTGGCGCTGTTGCTGGGCGGGCCGGCCTTTATCGTACTGATCGGCAGGTTTCGTCTATGTCAGCTGTGAAGGAGCTGCGCGTGTTCCGGTGTGGGCCCCTGAGCCTGCGTTTCAGCCTGCGTGCAGTGCTGGTTGGTAGCGTATTGGCGTTACTGGTGATGGGCCTGGCGGTGCTGCTGCTGGGCACGGGCAGCCTGCCGATTCGTGCAGGCCAGGTATTGGCCAGCCTGCTAGGGCAGGGTGACAACGCGATGGTGGAGCGCATTGTCACCCGCGTGCGTTTGCCGCGGGTGCTTACAGCTGTGCTGGTAGGCGCGGCGCTTGGCATGGCCGGGGCGATCTTTCAGTCCATAGCTCGCAACCCCTTGGGCTCACCCGATGTCATCGGCTTTACCACCGGGGCGGCGAGTGGCGCCATCGTGCAGATCATTCTGTTCGATGCAGGACCATTGGCCACCGCGTTGGCGGCGGTGGCAGCTGGCATGCTCACGGCACTGCTGGTGCTGCTGCTGGCACGTCGTGGGCAAGGCAGCCAGGGCTATCGGCTGGTGCTGGTGGGTATTGGCATGGGCGCCACGCTGTCGGGCCTGAACCAGCTGCTGCTGGTCACCGGTGACCTTGACCAGGCATTGTTCGCCCAGTTGTGGCTGGCCGGTTCGCTCAACACCCGCACCTGGGCCCATGTGCTACCTGCCGCGCTGGGGCTTGCGCTGATCATGCCGGTGGCCTTGCTGCACGGGCGTGAACTGGCGCTGATGGAAATGGGCGATGGCACGGCCAGCCAGTTGGGGGTAGCGGTGGAGCGTTCGCGGTTGCGGCTGGTACTTGCCGCCGTAGGCCTTACGGCGATTGCCACGGCCGCCGCTGGGCCAATTGCCTTTATTGCCTTGGCCGGGCCGCAACTGGCACGGCGGCTGACGCGCACTGCGGGCGTGCCGCTGATGTGCGCCGCGTTGATGGGCGCAGCGTTGCTGCTGGTGGCCGACTGGCTCAGCCAGCGCCTGGCGGCGACGGCGCAGCTGCCGGTGGGGTTGGTGACCGGGGTGTTGGGCGGTTGCTATTTGCTGTGGTTGATTACGGCCCAGCGGCGCGGTTAGTGCATTCATTGGGGTGATCGGCTTTAGTGCTTTGTCGCTCTTGAGATCGAGCGCCGCCCGCGCGGCGCTTCGCGGGGCAAGCCCGCTCCCACATTTGTTTCGGGCCAGTGGGTCCTCTGCCGATGGCGCGCGCCCGCCTTGTCTTTTCAACTCGATAGCGAGCCATGCGCCAAGGGGCCGCGCGCCAATGGTTCAGGATTGATTGGCCCGAAACAAATGTGGGAGCGGGCTTGCCCCGCGAAGCGCCGCGCGGGCGGTGCTCGATCTCCCAGGCCCTGAATTTCCCAAGGCGAGCCTCTCTGGCCCACAACCACAGGTCGGTTTCAGACCGTGCTTGGTCGCTCGCACGCAACCCTCTGGCGTAACAAGTGCCATGCTTGCAGGATGCCCAAGGACCAGCGCGCGCAGATGCGCGGCCTTGGGCAAGGAGGCCGTCAGCGCCGCGCAACCGTGACGTGGCCGACGCGCCGCAGCAGAACACGCCGGATACCTGCCCTCACAATGATTCAGGCAGGGTCCGTGATGCTGAGGTCCGCTGTATGCCTGATGAATTGCTCCACCTGCCCGTGATCCAGCGCATTCTGGCCCGCGACAAGGACGCCTCCGGCGCCCTGTTGCCGATCCTGCATGCCATCCAGCACGACATCGGTTTCATCCCCGATGCAGCTGTCCCCGAAATTGCCCATGCCCTGAACCTCAGCCTGGCTGAAGTACGCGGGGTGATCAGCTTCTACCACGACTTCCGCACTTCGCCACCGGCGCGCCATACCCTGCGCCTGTGCCGCGCCGAATCGTGCCAGAGCCGTGGCGCCGAAGCCCTTGCCGCACAACTGCGTGATCAGTTGGCACTGGATGACCATGGCACCAGCGCCGATGGCGCCATCAGCCTGCGGCCGGTGTACTGCCTGGGTGCCTGCGCCTGTTCGCCAGCGCTGGAGCTGGACGGTCAGGTACATGCGCGGCTGACCCCGGAGCGCCTGCGCGCACTGGTAAACGCTTGCCGGGAGGACGCAGCATGCTGAAGCTCTACATCCCCTGCGACTCGGTGGCCCGTGCCGTAGGGGCCGATCAGGTTGCAGATGCCTTGCAGCGTGAGGCCGAGCGCCGCCAACTGCCATTGGACATCCAGCGCACCAGCTCACGCGGGCTGTACTGGCTGGAGCCGCTGATCGAGTGCGACAGTGCGCAAGGGCGCCTGGGTTTCGGCCCGGTTACCCCGCAAGACGTGCCGTCACTGCTCGATGCCCTGGCCGGTGAACCCGGCGGCCATTCGCTGGCGTTGGGGCTGGTCGAAGAAATCCCTTACCTGAAGACCCAGCAGCGGTTGCTGTTCGCCCGCGCCGGCATCACCCGCCCATTGTCGCTGGACGACTATCGCGCCCATGGCGGTTTCGCCGGCCTTGAAGCGGCCGTAGCCCTGAACGGTGCCGATGTGGTCGCTGCCATGCTCGACTCCGGCCTGCGTGGCCGTGGTGGTGCGGCGTTCCCGGCCGGCATCAAGTGGCGCACCGTGCGTGACGCCGGGGCCGGGCAAAAGTACGTGGTATGCAACGCTGACGAGGGCGACTCCGGTACCTTCGCCGACCGCATGCTGATGGAAGGCGACCCGTTCCTGCTGGTCGAGGGCATGATCATCGCCGGTCTCGCCGTGGGTGCCGACAAGGGCTACATCTATGTGCGCTCGGAATACCCGGATGCCATCCGCGTGCTGGACCAGGCGCTGGCCATTGCGCGCAACGCCGGCTACCTCGGCACCGACGTAGCCGGCAGCGGCCAGGCATTCGACCTGGAGGTGCGAGTGGGTGCCGGCGCCTACATCTGCGGCGAAGAAACGGCGCTGCTCGAATCCATCGAAGGCAAGCGCGGTATCGTCCGCGCCAAGCCACCACTGCCTGCGTTGCAGGGCCTGTTCGGCCTGCCCACGCTGGTGCACAACGTGCTCACCCTGGCGTCGGTGCCCATCATTATGGCCAAGGGCGCAGCGTTCTATCGCGACTTCGGCATGGGCCGCTCGCTGGGCACCATGCCGTTCCAGCTGGCCGGCAACATCCGCCAGGGCGGCCTGGTGGAGCGTGCGTTCGGCCTGACCCTGCGCGAGCTGGTAGAGGGCTATGGCGGGGGTACGGCCAGTGGCCGGCTGCTGAAGGCTGCGCAGGTTGGCGGCCCGCTCGGTGCGTGGGTTCCCCCCAGCCATTTCGATACCCCGCTGGACTATGAAGCCTTCGCCGCCATGGGCGCGATGCTCGGCCACGGCGGTGTGGTGGTGGCCGACGACACCCTGAACATGGCCAGCATGGCGCGTTTCGCCCTGCAGTTCTGCGCCGAAGAATCCTGCGGCAAGTGCACCCCGTGCCGCATTGGCTCCACGCGAGGCATGGAAGTGGTCGACCGCTTGATCGCAACCCGTGATTTCACCGAACGCCATGACCAGGCCCTGCTGCTGCGCGACCTCTGCGACACCATGCAGTACGGCTCGCTGTGCGCCATGGGCGGCATGACTGCCTACCCGGTGGCCAGCGCTCTCAAGTACTTCCCCGCCGATTTTGGGCTGACCACCACGGAGGCCGCGCAGTGATCAATTTCTTCGACCCCACTTCTGATAAAAGCAGCGACCTCGGCACCCCGGCCCGTGACAGCGACGTGCAGGTCAGCCTGAGCATCGACGGCCGCGCCATCAGCGTGCCCGCCGGTACCTCGGTGATGCGCGCTGCGGCCATGCTCGGCACCAGCATCCCCAAACTCTGCGCCACCGACAGCCTCGAAGCCTTCGGCTCATGCCGCATGTGCATGGTGGAGATCGAAGGCATGCGCGGCTACCCGGCATCCTGCACCACGCCGGTCAGCGAAGGCATGGTGGTGCGTACCGAAACGCCACGCCTGGCCGGCCTGCGCCGCAACGTGATGGAACTGTACATCTCCGACCACCCGCTAGACTGCCTGACCTGTTCCGCCAACGGCAACTGCGAATTGCAGACCGTAGCCGGCCAGGTGGGTCTGCGCGAGGTGCGCTATGGCTATGACGGCGCCAACCACCTGGCGGAGAAAAAGGACGTTTCCAACCCGTATTTCGACTACGAGCCCAGCAAGTGCATTGTCTGCAGCCGCTGTGTGCGCGCCTGCGAAGACATCCAGGGCACCTTCGCCCTGACCATCACCGGCCGCGGTTTCGAGTCGCGGGTGGCAGCGGCGGGCGGCGACAACTTCCTGGCCTCCGAGTGCGTGTCGTGCGGCGCCTGCGTGCAGGCCTGCCCGACTGCGACGCTGACAGAAAAGAGTCTGGTGCAGCTTGGTCAGCCTGAACGTTCGGTCATCACCACCTGCGCTTATTGCGGGGTCGGTTGTTCGTTCCGCGCCGAAATGAAAGGCGACCAACTGGTGCGCATGGTCCCAGACAAGAATGGCGGCGCCAACCACGGCCACGCCTGCGTCAAGGGCCGGTTCGCCTGGGGCTACGCCACCCACCCGGACCGCATTACCAGGCCGATGATCCGCAAGCGCCTGGAAGACCCGTGGCAGGAAGTGAGCTGGGACGAAGCCGTCACCTATGCTGCCAGCGAGTTCCGGCGCATTCAGCTCAAGTATGGGCGCGACTCCATCGGTGGCATCACCTCCAGCCGCTGTACCAACGAAGAAGCCTACCTGGTACAGAAACTGGTACGCACGGCGTTCGGCAACAACAACGTCGATACCTGCGCGCGGGTGTGTCACTCGCCCACCGGCTATGGCCTGAAACAGACCCTGGGTGAGTCGGCCGGCACGCAAAGCTTCGATTCGGTGATGCAGGCCGATGTGGTGCTGGTGATCGGCGCCAACCCCACCGATGCCCACCCGGTGTTCGGCTCGCAGCTCAAGCGCCGCCTGCGCCAGGGTGCGCGGCTGATCGTGATCGACCCACGGCGCATCGACCTGGTCGACTCGCCCCACGCCCGCGCCGAGCTGCACCTGCAACTGCGGCCGGGCACCAACGTGGCCATGCTCAACGCCCTGGCCCACGTGATCGTCACCGAGGGGCTGCTGGCCCAGCGCTTCATCGATGCCCGCTGCGAAACCGAAGACTTTGCCCGCTGGCGCGACTTCGTCAGCCAGGCAGACAACGCCCCCGAAGTGCTCGGCCCGGTCTGCGGCGTGCCCGCCGAGCAGGTTCGCGCCGCCGCCCGGCTGTACGCCACGGGCGGCAACGCGGCCATCTACTACGGGCTGGGCGTGACCGAGCACAGCCAGGGCAGCACTGCGGTGATGGGCATCGCCAACCTGGCCATGGCCACCGGCAACATTGGCCGCGAAGGGGTAGGGGTGAACCCGCTGCGCGGGCAGAACAACGTGCAGGGCTCGTGCGACATGGGTTCGTTCCCCCACGAGCTGCCCGGCTACCGGCATATCTCCAACGAGAATGTGCGCGCCGAGTTCGAGCGCGCCTGGGGTGTGACCCTGCAGCCCGACCCGGGCCTGCGTATCCCCAACATGTTCGAGGCCGCGCTGGATGGCAGTTTCAAGGCCCTGTATTGCCAAGGCGAGGATATCGCCCAGAGCGACCCCAATACCCAACACGTCACGGCAGCCCTGCACGCCATGGAATGCGTGGTGGTGCAGGACATCTTCCTCAACGAAACGGCCAAGTTCGCCCATGTGTTTTTGCCGGGCAGCTCGTTCCTGGAAAAGGACGGCACCTTTACCAATGCCGAGCGGCGTATTTCGCGGGTGCGCAAGGTCATGGAACCGCTGGCCGGCAAGGCCGACTGGGAGGCCACCGTGGCCCTGGCCAACGCCTTGGGCTACCCGATGAACTACCGCCACCCGTCCGAGATCATGGATGAGATCGCCAGCCTGACGCCGACCTTCCGCCGCGTCAGCTTTGATGAGATCGACCGCCATGGCAGCCTGCAGTGGCCCTGCAACGACGCCGCGCCCGATGGCACGCCGACCATGCACATCGACCAGTTCGTGCGCGGCAAAGGGCGTTTCATGCTCACGGGTTACGTGCCCACCGACGAAAAGGTCAACAGCCGCTACCCGTTGCTGCTGACCACCGGGCGCATCCTCAGCCAGTACAACGTCGGCGCGCAGACCCGGCGTACCGGCAACGTTGCCTGGCATGACGCCGACCGCCTGGAAATCCACCCCGCCGACGCCGAAAGCCGAGGCATTCAGGACGGTGACTGGGTGGGCATCGGCAGCCGTGCGGGGCAGACGGTGTTACGCGCCAAGGTCAGCGCACGGGTGGCGCCGGGGGTGGTCTACACAACGTTCCACTTCCCCGAGTCGGGGGCCAACGTGATTACCACCGACAACTCCGACTGGGCTACCAACTGCCCCGAGTACAAGGTAACGGCGGTGGAGGTGGTGAAGGTGTTCCAGCCTTCGCAATGGCAGAAGCGTTATCAGGACTTCAGTGATGAACAGCGGCGCTTGCTGAAGGAGCGCCGTACCGCGGAAAAAGCCGAGGTGCGCCGATGAGCAGCGACAACCTGGTCAAGATGGCCAACCAGATTGCCCATTATTTCGACAGCGAGCCGAACCGGGCACTGGCGGTGCAGGGGGTGCGGCAGCATTTGCAGAGTTTCTGGACGCCGACCATGCGCCAGCAGCTGGCGCAATGGATCGAGGCCAATGCAGGGGAGGGGCTGGACTCGAAGGTACTGGAGGCGATGCCGTAGCGGATCTGCGCGGTCCCTGTAGGAGCGGCCTTGTGTCGCGAAAGGGCCGCTCCTACAGGGACCGCGCCAATTGTGTCAATTGAGTCAGCCTTGGGCTAATTCGGCCTGGTGGGCGATGGCTTCTTCGCTCTTGAGCACCAGCACATCACCTTCCAAGGCATCCAGCACCACTTCCGAGGTATTGCCGATCAACGCCCCGGAAATACCCGTGCGGCACACGGTCCCGATCACCGTCACCACCGCATCCAGCATCTTTTCGGTATGCGGAATCAGCACATCCGCCGGCCCTTCGGCCACATGCAAGCGGTCTTCGCTGATGTCGTATTCCGCCTGGAACGCTCTGCACGCCTCGCGATAGCGCTGCTCGATAGTCTCGCTCAGCTGGTACGTCGGGTCAGACGCCGACAGCATCGGCGATGGATGGGCACTGATCACATGCAGCTCGCCCTTGGCCAGCTTGGCGATCTCAAACCCATGATCAATGATGCTGGCATGCAGAAGGCGGTGGTCGGTGTCCTGGTTGCCCACATCGACTGCCGCCAGAATCTTGCCTCCGGTCCAGGCACGCTCGCTCTTCACCATCAGCACGGCGCATGGGCACTGGCGCAGCAGTTTCCAGTCACTGGGGGTGAGCAGGGCCTTTTTCAGCGGGTTGTCCGCGCGGTGTTCCTTGATCACCAGCTCACAGCCCTCGGCCTGCTGCACATAAATGATGGTGTCGTGCAGGTTGTCGCGCCAGGCCTCTTCATGGGTGACATTGTCGTAGCCGTCATCATGCAACTGGCTGCTCAGCAGGCTCAGCAGCGCACTGTGGTCATGCCGTTTGTCGCACATCAGCAGGTGCAGGCGTGCGCCGGTGACGCCGGCGATCAGCTTGGCCCGGGTCAGCGCCCGGCTGTGGGCGTGCTCGGGGTCGAGGACGACGAGGATGCTGCGGACGGCTTGCATGGGCGTAAGCTCCCTTCAAAGGTGGCGACCAATGCCTGACTATAGACGGCGCGCCCCCCGCTGGCGCTTGATGTACATCAACAAGCATAGTCACTGGCGCCGCCCGCCGCCGCCGGTATAATCGCCGGCCCTGCCAGTTCTGTGTGGTTGCACGCTTATGTCCCTGATCCCCGAAATCGACGCCTTTCTTGGCTGCCCGACGCCAGACGCCTGGATCGAAGCGGCGCTCGCCGACCAGGAAACCCTGCTGATCGACCACAAGAACTGCGAATTCAAGGCCGCCAGCACGGCCTTGAGCCTGATGGCCAAATACAACACCCACCTCGACCTGATCAACATGATGTCGCGCCTGGCCCGTGAAGAGTTGGTGCACCACGAGCAGGTGTTGCGCCTGATGAAACGCCGTGGCGTGCCACTGCGCCCGGTGTCGGCGGGGCGCTATGCGTCGGGGTTGCGCCGCCTGGTACGCGCCCACGAGCCGGTCAAGCTGGTGGATACGCTGGTGGTGGGGGCGTTCATCGAGGCACGCAGTTGCGAGCGCTTTGCTGCGCTGGTGCCGCACCTGGACGAAGAGTTGGGCCGCTTTTATCACGGCCTGCTGAAAAGCGAAGCGCGCCATTATCAGGGCTACCTGAAGCTGGCACACAACTACGGTGATGAGGCAGACATCGCCCGACGGGTTGAACTGGTGCGCGCAGCAGAAATGGAGCTGATCCAGTCACCGGACCAGGAGCTGCGCTTCCACAGTGGTATTCCGCAGGCGCTGGCCGCCTGATTCGCACCAGGCGGCCGAGGCTTCAGTTGCGTCGGCCCAGCAACAGGCCTACCACCAGCCCCAGACCGGCGGAGATGGCGACGGTCTGCCAGGGGTGGCCGCCGATGTAGTCCTGGGTGGCGTCCACCACCGGTTGCGCTTTGTCCCGCACATTGCCAGCGGCCTGGCGCGCCTGTTTCAGTTTGAGGCTGACCTGTGCTCGCAGGGTTTCTGCTTCTTCGCCCACCAGGGCGGCACTTTCGGTCAGCAGTTTTTCCGATTCTTCGATCAGCGATTGCAGCTCGCTGAATACCTGGTCCTTGATCTGATCGCTGTCCGCCAGCGTGGCGTTTTTACGGGCCATGAACTCGTCCTCGTTGATGGAGTGGTGTGAACAATGGATGCCGCCGCGTCGGGAAAGTTGCGGCGGCTTTCCGATGTTGCGTTGCCTGGGTGTAAGATAGCGGCCATTTTCAAACCTGCAGGTACCTTCATGAGTTTCAATCTGGCCAACATGAGCTTCGAGGAACGGGCGCAGATCGAGGCAGAGAAGGCGCGGCTGTTCGACCTGTGGCAAAACAACCTGGGCAAGGCCAAGGGCGATGCGGCCCGGCTGATTGCCGAAAAGCCGCGGCGCAAGGGTAAATGGGCCGAGTGGGTCCGCGCCGAACTGGAGAGCATGTCGCCGCCCGAATACGCCAGCATGGTGCGCAGCGAAGTCAACAAGCTGATGGCCGCCGCCAGCGCCAGCCGCTGAACACCCGCGGCGGGTGCTTACCAGTAGGCGCCTTTGGGAAGGTCCAGCTTGCCCTCGTCCGTGAAGCGCACAGTCCCCAGCAACCCGCCCGCCAGCTTGCCGCGCAGCTTGTAGGGCAACCCCTTCAGCGAGTCCACCGTGCCCAGCCCATAGGCCTGTCGCAGAAAGGAAAACGCCGTGATGCTCACCGGCACCACGATCACGGCTTCGTCATAACGGCCAATGTGCCCCTGCTGGTCGCTGACCCCGGCGGCCAGCGGCTGGCCGTTTACTTCCAGGTTCAGGGCAATGCCGTTGTAGTCGATCGGCGACTCGTTGGGGTTTTGCACCCGCATTTTCACCGCCATGCGCAGTTCCAGTTCCTGCCCGGGCAGCGGCTCTATGCCGATCACGCTGATGTTGACCGGGTCACGTGGCTGGAACAGTGCGCAGGCGCCCAGGCCATAGGCCATCAGCAGGACGAGAAACAGGTGAATACAGCGATGCAGGCGGGCAGTCATTGCGGGCGACCTTGCCAGAGTGGGCGAATGGTCAGTGTGGCAAATGCGCGTCGGCGTTGAAAGTATCCGTGCAGATGAAAGATACTGTTTCTCATTACCGCCCGATAACTCATCCTACTGGCTGCTCTTAAAACCATGCTGACGTCACCCGTGTCGGGCCTGCTGGCGACATTCCAGGAGCACTACGACGACCTGTTGCAGTTCCTGACCCGGCGCATGAGCGACCGCCAGCGCGCCGCTGACGTGGCGCAGGAAACCTACCTGAAACTGGTGAAAGTCGATGAACAGGCGGTGCCGGTGTTGCACGCCCGCAGCTTCATCTTCCGCGTGGCAGGCAACCTGGCAATCGATGCCTTGCGCCGCGAGCAGCGCCTCGCAGCCAGCCATGACGATTGTGACGGAGCAACCGAGCTGGCCTGCCCGGCGCCGGCCCCCGAGGCGACGCTACTGGCCCGTGAGCGCCTGAAAATCCTCGATGATGCGCTGCTTGAACTGCCCGACAATGCCCGCCAGGCGTTGTTGCTGAACCGCGTCGAAGGCCTGACCCAGGCGCAGATTGCACATAGGCTGGGGGTTTCCGAGAGCATGGTGGCCAAATATATCGGCCAGGCCCTGCGCCATTGTCGTGACTGGCTCAAGCAGGCCGGTGTGGCTGCCTCTGTGGTGTTGCTGGTCGCCGCTGTGGCAGGTTGGCAGCAGGCGCCGATGCTGCTGGCGGACTACCACACTGCGGTGGGTGAGCGGCAGGTGATTACTCTGGCGGACGGCACGCGGGTGACGCTGAACAGTGCCAGTGCGCTCAGCGTGGTGTTCAGTGAGCACGAACGCCGGGTGGTGCTGGATGCCGGTGAGGCCCTGTTCGAGACCACGGACGATCCGCGGCCATTTGTAGTCGATACGGCTGGTGAGCGGGTGCAGGGTGATGCTGCCACCTTCAGCGTGCGCCGAGATGGTCGCGTGGTGCTGGCACGCGGTGAAGCCAAGGTTGGCGAACATGAACTGGCGGTGGCGGCCGATGCTGGTGCACAGATGGCCTGGCAGCGCGGCAAGCTGATCTTCAACGGCAAACCGCTGGGGCAGGTGCTGATGGAGCTTGAGCGTTACCGGCAGGGGCGCATCGTGCTGTCCGATAGCAAGCTGGCGGCGATGGAGGTGAGCGGGGTGTTTGACCTGGATGAGCCTGAAGCACTATTGCGTACCTTGGAGCAGCGCTATGGCCTGAAAGTGACCTACCTGCCGTGGTTGGCTGTGGTGCATTGATCTGCCTGTGCCGGCCTCTTCGCGGGCTCGCCCGCTCCCACAGGTCCAGCAAGTCTTTAGTTCTGTGGCGCACCTGTGGGAGCGGGCATGCCCGCGAAGAGGCCGGCACAGGAAAATAATTTCCGTTTGGCACTGCAAGTTCCTGCAAGCCAGATCGTCGTAGTGGGACTGATCAGCAACCCATTCTCATTTACGACTTGTCAGGAAGCTCATTCGTGCCTCTGATGCTCAAGCCCTTGCACCGCCGCCGCGTTGCTCTTCACCACGCCCTGTTGTCCTGCAGTGCCCTGGCCATGCTGGCCGGCCCCCTGCAGGCGTGGGCCGCGACCACTGCCGAACAGGCCCAGATACAGGCTCGTCAGGTTCAGCTCGACCTGCCAGCCCAGCCGCTGGACCAGGCCCTGACCACCTTCGCCGACCAGGCCGGCCTGCACTTGCTGTTCACCACAGGCGATGTCGCAGGCGTTGCCAGCCCGGCCTTGAACGGCAGCTACAGCGTCGAGCAGGCGCTGCAACAGTTGCTGGCAGGCAGCGGCATGAGCTGGCACTTCAGCGACGCCCGCACCGTGACCCTGCGCAAGGCCGATACAACGCCACAGGCGGTAAACCTCAAGCCGATCGAAGTCAGTGTGGCCTCGCGCACCAGCACCGCAATCAGCGAAATCCCCGGCACCGTCTGGGTGGTCGACCAGCAGCAACTGCGTGAGCAGATCGACAGCGGCGTCAGCTTGAAGGAAGCCATTGGCAAGCTGGTACCGGGCCTTGACCTGGCGCCGGAAGGGCGCACCAACTATGGCCAGAACATGCGCGGGCGCAACGTGCTGGTGATGATCGACGGGGTTAGCCAGAACAGCTCGCGCGGCCTGTCGCGCCAGTTCGACAGCATTTCCCCGTTCAACGTCGAGCGCGTCGAAGTGCTTTCCGGTGCCAGTGCCATCTACGGCGGCGGCGCCACCGGCGGTATCATCAACATCGTGACCAAGAAGGGCGAACCTGGCGCGGCACGTTTCGAGACCCAGCTTGGTGCCAGCAGTGGTTTCAACAATAGCGATGACCTTGCCACGCGCTTCGCCCAGTCGATCAGCGGCGGCAACGAGCGGGTCAATGCCAGGCTGGGTATCTCGGGTGAGCAGAACGAGGCCTTCTACGACGGCGCCGGCGACCAGATTTTCATCGACAACACCCAGACCGACCTGCAGTACAACCGCACCATCGACGTGCTCGGCACCCTGGGTATGCAGTTGAATGACCAGCAGAGCCTCGACCTGTTGGCCCAGTACTACGACTCGGGCAACCACGGCAGCACGGGTATCTACTTCCCCAACCTGAACTACAACGCGCCGTCAGACCTGGAAGACGCCGAGCTGCGCAGCGGCTATTCGTCCGACCTGGAGCCGCGCACCCGGCGCTTGTTGCTGAATGCCAATTACCACCACAACGACGTGCTGGGCCAGGATTTCTACCTGCAGGCCTCGTACCGCAAGGAAGACGACAACTTCTACCCGTTCCCGTACTACAACCGCGCCACGCCTACCGGCTCGCGCGGGGTGTACTTTGCGGCCTCGCAGCAGAACTTCGAGGTCACCAGCCTCAAGGGCCTGTTCGCCAAGCAGTGGGACACGTTGAAGCTGACCTACGGCGTTGACCTTGACCGCGAACGCTTCAATGCCGAGCAGACCACGTTCAACGCCCTGACCTCGTCCGAGTCGGGCGGCCTGGAAATGGAAAAAGACAGCAAGGCCGCGCGCTACCCCAGCTACCGAGTCGATGGCGTGTCGGTGTACGCCCAGCTGGATTGGCATGCCACCGACAAACTGACGTTCTCGGGCGGCGCCCGTCACCAGCAGATGGACGTGGACGTCAGCGACTTCAAAGGCGTGCCGGGCGGCAGCAACGATTACCAGGTCAACCTGTTCAACGTCGGCGCCATCTACGACTTCAAGAACGGCCACCAGGTGTGGACCAACTATGGCGAAGGTTTCGACCTGCCAGACCCTGCCAAGTACTACGGCAAGCCCGGCCTGAGCGTGGCCGACAACCCGCTGGCCGGCATCAAGAGCCGCCAGGTTGAACTGGGCTGGCGCTATGCCGACCTGGACTGGGATGCCCAGGCGGCGCTGTACTACATCTGGTCGGACAAGATCATCAACGTCGATTCGCAAACGCTGACGATCAACGTGCAAGAGCAGAAGAGCCGCGACTTCGGCTTCGAAGGGGCGCTGACCCGGCACTTTCAGAATGGCTGGGAAGCTGGCAGCACGCTGCACTTGACCCGCTCCGAGGAAGAAGCTGTCGACGGCGGCTGGATCAAGCGTGATGCGCGCTATGCATCATTGTCCAAAGCCACTGCCTTTGTTGGCTGGAAAGGCGATGGGCGCAGCGCGCGGCTGCAGGCCAACCATGCCTTCAGCCTGAAGGACGATGCCGACCACGAGATCGACGGTTACACCACCTTCGATCTGCTTGGCAGCCAGGACACCGGCTTCGGCACCTTCAGCGCCGGCATCCAGAACCTGCTGGACAAGCAGTACAGCACGGTCTGGGGGCAGCGTGCGACGTTGTTCTATTCGCCGACTTACGGGCCGGCGTACCTGTATGACTACCAGGGGCGTGGGCGTACCTACACCCTGACCTGGAGCATGGCTTACTGATTGTTGCCGCCTGTACCAGTCTGTGTGGGAGCGGGCTTGCCCCGCGAACACCGGCAAAGCCGGTGCCATGCACCGCGTTGCCTGCTTCGCGGGACAAGCCCGCTCCCACATAGGCCAGTTCAGGCGAATGCTGCCAGCAAATCCTGCGCAAAGGCCTGCTGCGCCTCACCAACCCCCTGTGTCCGGTGCCGGGCCAGGGTAAACGGCACAACAAAATCCAGCCCCGGGTCCAACGCCCACAACAACCCCTCAGCTTCCCATCCCTGCGCGCAATGGCATGGCAGATAACCAATATGGCGCCCCGATAAAATAAACGTCAGTACGCTCTCGATCTGCTCTGCCACCGCCATGCTGCGCCGGCTCTGGAACGGCTCACCCCCTTTCAGAAACCGGTAGGGATGGCGCACCTGGTCCATCTCCAGCAACCGCTCAAGCCCAATATCGGCCTTCCCGAACAACACATGCCCCTTGGCGCAATACAGCCGTTGCCGTTCATCAAACAAGGGCTGGTAATCAAAGGCCGCCTGGTTGCCGGAAAAGTAGCTGATGGCGTAGTCCAGCCGTTGCTCCAGCAACAACCGCTCCAGCTCTGCCGGCGGTGCGCTGATCAGCTCCAGCTGCACCGCTTCCTCTCGCTTGCGAAACGCTGTAATGGCCACTGCCAACTTCAGGCTCACCGCCTTGTCCTGGTTTTCCGCCATGCCAATGCGCACGGTGCCCAGCAAGCGCCCGGCAACGCCGTTGGCCTGCTGGCGGAACTGCTCGATGTTCAACAGCAGCCCGCGCGCCGCCTCCAGTAGCAACACGCCTTTTTCCGTCAGGTGAAAACCGCCCTTGCCGCGGCTGCACAGGCGGTAGCCCAGCCGTGCTTCCAGCTGCGCCATACGCTGGCTGATGGTGGGCTGGCTCAACCCCAGCACGCCTTGCGCGGCGCTGAAGCCCCCGGCCTCGACTACAGTGACGAACAGCCGCAGCAGGTGCAGGTCGGGGTCGTGCAGTTGTCCGAGCATTACATTGCTCCTGATGAATGTCAGCTTTGCAAACTTGCCATTCCTGCAATGTAACCCGGCTGGCATGCTCGCGGCATCCACCCATTTGCCGAGGTGTCCGTCATGCGTCGATCGTTGTGCCTGTTGTCCCTGGTCCTGGCCTTGCCGCTGCAGGCCGAAGAAAAGGTGGTCAACCTCTACAGCTGGGCCGACTACATCGCCCCGCAAACCCTTCAGCGCTTTGAACAGGAAACCGGTTACAAGGTGCGCTACGACACCTTCGACACCACCGAAGTGCTGGAAACCAAGTTGCTCACGGGCGGCAGTGGTTATGACGTGGTGGTGCCGTCGTCTACGGTGCTGGCCCGGGCGCTCAAGGCCAATGCCCTGCAACCGCTCGACCCCCAGTCCATGCCCGGTTACAGCAACCTCGACAAGGACCTGCTCGCAAAACTTGCCGAGGCCGACCCTGGCAACCGCCATGCCGTGCCGTACACCTGGGGCACGCTGGGCCTTGGGGTGAATGTGGAGGCCGTGCGCCAGCGCCTGGGTGACGTGCCGCTGGATAGCCTCGACCTGCTGTTCAAACCCGAATACGCCAGCCGGCTGAAGGACTGTGGCATCGCCATGCCCGATTCGCCGCAGGAAGTGATCGGCGTAGCCCTGAACTACCTGGGCAAAGACCCTTACAGCCAGGACAAAGAAGATCTGGCCGCCGCGCAGCAGTTGCTGAACCAGCTGCAACCCTCGATCAGCTACGTCGCCAATGGCCGGCAGATCAGCGACCTGGCCAATGGCAGCGTGTGCCTGGCGCTGACCTACAACGGCGATGCCGCGATGGCTGCCGACCAGGCGCGCCGCGCCGGCAAACCGTTCGAGCTGATTTACCGCATCCCGCGGGAAGGCACGCTGGTGTGGCAGGACAACCTGGTCATCCCCAAGGACGCGCCTCACCCCGAGGCCGCTCGGGCGTTCATCGCCTTCATGCTCAAGCCCGAGTCGGTGGCCGCGCTGACCAACACACTGTTCTTCGCCAACGCCAACCAGGCCGCCACGCCGTTGGTGGATGAGGCCGTGCGCAATGACCCGGACATCTACCCGCCTGCCGAAGTGCGCCAGCGCCTGTTCGCCGACCGCAGCATGGCCCTGGCCGACCTGCGCCAGCGCAACCGCCTGTGGACGGCCTTCCGCAGCCGCCAGTGACTGATTACAACCAAGGAGCCCGACCGTGGAGCAAGCCGCAAGCAACGACCAGGCGATGACCCGCGACAGCCTGTATGGCACTGCCGCAGAAAGTACCTACGCTGGTATTACCAGTTTCTCGCGCCGCCGCTACAGCCGCGACTTGCGCGGTGTGGATGTGGTGGTCAGCGGTGTGCCGTTCGATACCGCCACCAGCAACCGTCCAGGTGCGCGTTTCGGCCCGCGGGCCATCCGTGCTGCCTCGGTGCAGCAGGCCTGGGCCCGGCACTGGCCGTGGGCATTCGACCCGTTCGACCACCTGGCAGTGATCGACTATGGCGACTGCGCGTTTGACAGTGGCACGCCGCAGTCGGTGCCGGACAGCATCGAGGCCCATGCCGCCCATATCCTGGAAGCGGGCTGCGCCATGCTTACCCTCGGTGGCGACCACTTCATCAGCTACCCGCTGCTCAAGGCCCACGCCCGCCAGCATGGCCCGCTGGCGCTGATCCACTTCGATGCCCACAGCGATACCTGGCCAGACGAGGAGGGCAAGCGTATCGACCATGGCACCATGTTCTGGCATGCCGCCCGCGAAGGCCTGGTGGACCCGGCCCACTCGGTGCAGATCGGCCTGCGCACCACCAACGATGACAGCCAGGGCTTTGCCATCCTTGATGCCCGACAGGTGCACCGCCAGGGCACCGAGGCCGTGATTGCGGCGATTCGCCAGCGTGTTGGAGAGCGGCCGGTGTACCTCACCTTCGATATCGACTGCCTCGACCCGGCCTATGCGCCCGGCACCGGTACACCGGTGTGTGGCGGCTTGAGCACCGTGCAGGCGCTGGAGATTCTGGGCGGGCTGCGCGGCATCAACCTGGTGGGCATGGACCTGGTTGAAGTGGCGCCGGCCTACGACCATGCCGACATCACCGCATTGGCCGGGGCGACCCTGGCCATGGAGATGCTGTGCCTGTATGCGGCGCGGCACAAAGTCGATATGGGCCAATAATTTGGGGCTGCAAAGCAGCCCCATGGGCGCATACTGAAACATCAGGAATCAACTCCACCCGCAATCACACTTTTGCCGCGAACCCTGCGCGCCTTAGGCTATCAAAGTCCTCAGGCGCGGTATTTTCGTACAGGAGGTGAAGCATGACCCCGACATTGCCCATCCTGGCCATCGGCCTGGCTTTGTGCCTGCCCGTGCACGCTGCGCCGCAGCAGCCGTTGCAGCTTGCCGCCGGCAACAACAACCCCTACAACAGCCCGATCCAGCGCGCCAACCCCAACAGCCGCCAGGGCAGCATGCCGGCCACGCCCCCTGTGCGCGGCCCGTCTACCGACCCTTACCAGCGTACGCCCAGCCTGGACAACCGCGGCATCGGCAACGGTGACAACCTGCGCCGGCAGCAACAGACCCCGAACCTGGAACCTACCCGGCCACCGCGCGACAACACGCGTGCGCCGTGAGCCTACATGAAAGGAATTCTGCATGCCTAAAGCAACCTGGCTCGCCACCCTGACTGCCGCTGCACTCATGCCCCTGTTGGCGCAGGCGGCGGCAGAGCAACAGTTTCGCAGCGAAGCAGGCACGTTGACTGTCAGCACCTTGGCCGACGGCCTGCGCAACCCCTGGGCGCTGGCTTTTCTACCTGGTGGCAAGGACATGCTGGTAACCGAGCGTGCCGGCAACCTGCGGGTGGTGAACGCTGAAGGCAAGGTCGGCCCGCCGATCAGCGGCGTGCCCAAGGTCTGGGCCGAAGGCCAGGGCGGCCTGCTGGACGTGGTGCTGTCGCCGACGTTCGACAAGGACCGCACTGTGTACCTGTCATACGCAGAGGAGGGCAGTGACGGCAAGGCCGGTACCGCTGTCGGCCGTGGCCAGCTGTCCGAAGACCGCGCCCGGCTGGAGAATTTCAGCGTGATTTTCCGCCAGCAGCCCAAGCTTTCGGTGGGCAACCACTTCGGCTCGCGCCTGGTATTCGACCGCAACGGCTACCTGTTCATCGCCTTGGGCGAGAACAACCAGCGGCCCACTGCCCAGGACCTGGACAAGCTGCAAGGCAAGATCGTGCGCATCTTGCCAGATGGCGAAGTGCCGAAGGACAACCCCTTCGTTGGCAAGAGTAACGTGCGGCCGGAGATCTGGTCGTTCGGCCACCGCAACCAGCAAGGCGCCGCGCTCAACCCTTGGACCGGCAAGCTGTGGACCCACGAACATGGCCCGCGTGGCGGCGACGAAATCAACATCCCCGAGCCCGGCAAGAATTACGGCTGGCCTATTGCGACCCATGGCATCAACTACTCGCTGCTGCCGATCCCCGAGGCGAAGGGCAAGCATGTGGACGGCATGGTCGATCCGCACCATGTGTGGGAAAAGTCTCCAGGGATCAGCGGCATGGCGTTCTACGACAGCCCGACATTCAAGGCCTGGGACCACAACCTGTTCATTGGTGCGCTGGCGACCCAGGAGCTGATCCGCTTGCAGCTTAAGGGTGACAAGGTGGTGCATGAGGAGCGCTTGCTCGGTGACCTGAAGGCGCGTATCCGCGATGTGCGGGTGGGGCCGGATGGCTACATCTATGTACTGACCGATGACAAGGATGGCGCATTACTCAAGGTAGGCCTGGCCGACGAAGTCTGAGCCTCAACCTACCCTGTGGGAGCGGGTTCACCCGCGAAGAATTCGACGCGGTGGATGGCACCGGCGTTGCCGGTGTTCGCGGGTAAACCCGCTCCCACAGAGGGAAGTGACAGCCCCGAGAAATTGAGCATGTCAGTGGTTGCCAAAAGCGATCGGCCGCCAGCTGTGTAGAATGCCACATGGCCATGACTCCTCAATCCCTCTACCAGCAAGCCCTGACCACTCAGGGCTATGTCGCCGACCCTGCCCAGGCCCGCGCCGTCGAGGCCCTGCAAGCCTGCTTCTCTGCCGTGGAACAGGGCCGCCCGACCCAGGGCGTCTACCTCTGGGGCCCGGTCGGGCGGGGCAAGACCTGGCTGATGGACCAGTTTCACCGCTGCCTGCACGTGGCCAGCCGGCGCCAGCACTTCCATCACTTCATGGCCTGGGTCCACCAGCGCCTGTTCCAGCTCAATGGTACCGCTGACCCGCTGCTGGCCTTGGCGCGGGAACTGGCCGGGCAGATCCGCGTGCTGTGCTTCGACGAACTGTTCGTCAACGACATCGGTGACGCAATCATTCTGGGCCGCCTGTTTCAGGTACTGTTCGACCAGGGCGTGGTGATTGTGGCCACCTCCAACCAGCCACCTGAGCAGCTGTACCGCGACGGCTTCAACCGCGAGCGGTTCCTGCCGGCCATCGCCGCGATCCAGCGGCACATGCAGGTACTGCCGGTGGCGGGGGAGCAGGACCATCGCCTGCACCCCGGTGCCGAACGCCAGCGCTACTGGGTGGCAGTGCCGGGGCAGGCCAGCCAGTTAGGCGAGGTGTTCCGCCAACTCAGCCCGGATGACCCCGGCACTGATCAGCCATTGGAGATCGGCTCCAGGCACATCCAAGTGGTACGGCGTAGCAAACAGGCCATCTGGTGCCGCTTCACCGACCTGTGTGAACAACCACTGGCAGCCATGGAGTTCATGGCCCTGTGCGACCTTTTTCCGGCCATTCTGGTATCGGAGGTTCCGGCGCTGAGCGGTGAACAGCGGGCCGGGCGTATTGCCCGGGGCACCGAGGATGCGCCTGCGCGGGTGGCGGCGGGGGACCGCGAACTACCCGCGTTGTCCCCCAAGGACGACGCCGTGCGCCGTTTTATTGCCTTGGTCGACGAATGCTATGACCGCCGTGTGGCGTTGTATCTGGAAGCGCAGGTGCCGCTCGATGCCCTCTACACTCAAGGGTATCTGGCGTTTCCGTACCAACGGACCCTGAGCCGGCTGCGGGAGATGCAATTTCAACGGTTTGGCTGATACAAATTTATTTGTTCAGCCACTCGACCAGCGTACGGTTGAACCGCACCGGTTCTTCGATCTGCGGCGCATGCCCCATGCCTTCGAAGGTGATCAGCTCACCCTTGGGAATCAGCTTGGCTACCTGTGGCCCCAGCACTTCATACTTGCCCAGCTTGGCCTTCACGTCCGGCGGCGCGATATCACTGCCAATCGCTGTGGTGTCCTTGTCGCCGACAAGCAGCAGGGTCGGCATCTGCAGGTCCTTGAACTCGTGGTACACCGGCTGGGTGAAGATCATGTCGTAGATCAGTGCCGAGTTCCACGCTACCGCTTCATGCCCCGGCCCCTTGTTCAGGCCCACCAGCATCTGTACCCAGCGCTCATACTCCGGTTTCCAGCGCCCGGCGTAGTAAGTCTTGCGCTCATACTCGCGCACCCCCTCGGCATCCAGCTTGAGCTCGCGGGCATACCACTGGTCCACGGTGCGATAGGGCACGCCGAGGGCCTTCCAGTCTTCCAGACCGATCGGGTTGACCATGGCGAGGCGTTCCACCTGCTGCGGGTACATCAGCGCATAGCGGGTGGCGAGCATGCCGCCCGTGGAGTGGCCAAGCACGATGGACTGCTTGATGCCCAGCTGTTCGAGCAAGGCATGGGTGTTGTTCGCCAACTGCTGGAAGCTGTACTGGTAGTGCGCGGGTTTGCTGGAGGTGCAGAAGCCGACCTGATCGGGGGCGATGACCCGGTATCCGGCCTTGCTCAACGCGTCGATGGTGGTTTCCCAGGTGGCGGCGCAGAAGTTCTTGCCGTGCATCAGCACCACGCTGTGGCCATTGGCCTGGCCTTGTGCAGGGACGTCCATGTAGCCCATCTGAAGGGCCTGGCCCTGGGACTTGAAGTCAAAATGCTTGAGTGGGTGCGGGTAGCTGAAGCCTTCGAGCTGGGGGCCGTAGGTAGGCGGCTCGGCGGCGATGGCCGGGCTGCCGGCAAGGCAGGCCAGGGCCAGGGCGGTTGCGCGCAGCATGGGGGCACTCCGTGTAGGGCCATGTAGGAAGGGGCGACTTTAGCAGCCAGGCGCGTGACCGGAGCGTGAAAGGTGTTACCAGGCGTGAAACCAGCCGAGGGTAATCATCGCCAGCACCGCATAGCGGCCAGCCTTGGCCAGGGTCACCAGCAGCAGGAAGCGCCAGAATGGCTCCCGCATGATCCCGGCGATCAACGTCAGCGGGTCGCCGATCACCGGCAGCCAGCTGAGCAGCAGCGACCACTGCCCCCAACGCTGGTAACGCTGCTGCGCACGCTCCAGCTGGGCAGCACTGCACGGGAACCAGCGCTTGTCGCGCAGGTGCTCGACGGCGCGGCCGAGCAGCCAGTTCACCACCGAACCCAGCACATTGCCCAGGGTGGCCACCAGCAGCAGGGTTGCCCAGGCCTCGGGCTGGCGCAGCAACAGGCCGACCAGCACGGCCTCCGATTGCAGCGGCAGCAGGGTGGCGGCGCCGAAGGCGCTGAGGAACAGCGCCCACAAGCTGAGCATCAGTAGTTGGCTACAACGGTGTCCTGGCCATCCTGGGTTACGCCAATGACCTGGTAGGCATCCTTGTGGTCACCCATTTCCATGCCGGGCGAGCCCATGGGCATGCCCGGCACGGCCAGGCCCTTGAGGTCGTTGCGCTTGGCCAGCAGGCGTACCTGTTCGGCCGGTACATGGCCTTCGACGAACTTGCCGTCGATCACCCCGGTGTGGCACGACGCCAGGCGCGGCGCCACGCCCAGGCGCTGCTTGACTGCGCTCATGTTTGGCTCGACGTGGTCGTTGACGGTGAAACCATTGTCACGCAGGTGGCTGATCCAGGCCTTGCAGCAGCCGCAGTTGGGGTCGCGGTAGACGTCGATGGTTTCGGCGGCCTGTGCCAGGCCGGTGATGGCCAGCAGGCCCAGGCTCAGCAGGTGTTTGCGTAGCATCGTGAAGCACTCCTTTAAAAACGCAGGCGGATACCGGCGACCAGCCGGGTCTGGGCCAGATCTTCGCCGTCTTCGCGGGCCTGGTCGGCACGCTTGCCGTGCAGGCGGTTGAAGCTGACCCCGATGTAGGGGGCGAAGCCGCGTGTGATCTCGTAGCGCAGGCGCAGGCCGACCTCGCTGTCGGCCAGCCCTGCGCCTTGCTCGCGGCCGGCGTCGTTGCGGCCGTAGAGGTTGGCTTCCAGGGTCGGTTCCAGTATCCAGCGGTTGGTCAGCAGCATAGCGTAAGCGGCTTCCAGGCGCAGCGCGGTCTGTTGCCGCTCGCCGACGTAGGCAGTGGCCTGCAGCTCCAGGCCATACAGCGGCGTGCCTTGAATGCCGAACGCGCCCCAGGCCTGACCGCTGACGGGTTTGAAGTCCTGGCGCACGCCGGCCACCAGCTCCCACCACGGGCTGACGGCATGGCCCCACAGCGCCTGCAACTCGGCCTTGTGGGTCTTGCCCTGTTCGCGCTCGCCCTCCGTGCGCAACCACAGGCGGTCGATATCACCGCCGACCCAGGCGGTGGCGTTCCAGTTCAGGGCACTGCTGCTCTCAAAGTTCTGGTATTCAAGCTTGTCGACGATCACGGCCCAGTTCATCGCGCGGTCGTGCACTTGGTGCCCGGGCAGGGGCGGGAAGGCGGCGCGGCGGTCAGCGTCGCTGATCGCAGGCAGCGGTGTGCGCGGCTGGCTGGGTGTTGCCTGGCCATGGCTCATGCCTTCGTGGTTCATCTGGCCATGGTTCATGTGCGCCATGCCGGCGGCCAGCGCGCGTTCACTGGCGAGCAGGGTCAGCAGGGCCACGCCGGCCACGATGCTGCGGTTGCGTGTGTCATTCATCGACGCGTACCTCGCGGAACATGCCGGTCTCCATGTGGTAGAGCAAATGGCAGTGGTAGGCCCAGCGGCCCAGGGCATCGGCAGTCACCCGGTAGCTGCGGCGGCTGCCGGGCGGGATGTCGAGGGTGTGCTTGCGCACCAGAAACTGGCCGTGTTCGTCCTCCAGGTCGCTCCACATCCCGTGCAGGTGGATGGGGTGGGTCATCATGGTGTCGTTGACCAGGGTGATGCGCACCCGCTCGCCGTAACGCAGGCGTAGGGGTTCGGCATCGCTGAACTTGATGCCGTCGAACGACCAGGCAAAGCGTTCCATATGGCCGGTCAGGTGCAGTTCGATGTCACGCGAGGGTGTGCGCCCGTCCGGGTCGGGGTAGGGGCTGCGCAGGTCGGCGTAAGTGAGTACGCGGCGGCCGTTGTCGCGCAGGCCGATGCCGGGGTCGGCCAGGTTGGGGCGCGGGGCCATGGTCTGCATGTCAACCAGTGGGTTGCCGGTTTCGCTGGCAGGGTGTTGCTGCATCGCCGGCATGGCGGTGTGGTCCATGCCGGCCATGTTTTTGTGGTCCATGCCTGCCATGGCGCCCATGCCGCCGTGGCCCATGTCGTCCATGGTCAATACCGGGCGTGGGTCGGTTTCAGGCACCGGTGCCTGCAGCCCGGCAGCGCGGGCCAGGGTCCCGCGGGCGAAGCCGCTGCGGTCCATGCTCTGGGCGAACAGGGTGTAGGCGGGCAGGTCGCCCACGGTGACCAGCACATCGTAGGTTTCGGCCACGGCAATGCGCAGTTCGTCCACGCTCACTGGCGTTACCGGCAAGCCGTCGGCGGCAATCACGGTCAGCTTCAGCCCGGGGATGCGGAAGTCGAAGTAGGTCATGGCCGAGGCGTTGATCAGTCGCAGGCGCACGGTTTCACCCGGCTGGAACAGGCAGGTGAAGTTGCCTTGCGGCGGCTGGCCGTTAAGCAGGTAGGTATAGGTGGCGGCGCTGATATCGGCGAGGTCGGTAGGGCTCATGCGCATGCGTGCCCAGGCCGTGCGCTCGGCGACGGTGGGGCTCCAGCCGTTGTCGGCGACATCATCGATGAAGTCACCGACCGTGCGCTTGTGATAGTTGAACGCGTCGGACTGCTTCTTCAGCGTGGCCATCAGCTGTTCCGGTGCCTGGTCCGACCAGTCGCTGAACAGCAGCACATGGTCACGCTGGTAGTGGTGCGCTTCGGGCTCGCGTGGCTCGATCACGATCGCCCCGTATACCCCGGCCTGTTCTTGCAGTCCCGAATGGCTGTGGTACCAGTAAGTACCACTCTGGCGCAGGGTGAACCGGTACAGGTAGTCGCCACCGGGTTCGATACCGGCGAAGCTCAGGCCTGGTACGCCGTCCATGTTGGCGGGCAGGATGATGCCGTGCCAGTGGATCGAGGTGTCCTGCGCCAGGTGGTTGCGCACGCGCAGGGTTACGGTTTCGCCTTCGCGCCAGCGTAGCAAGGGGCCGGGCAGGCTGTTGTTGATGGTCAGTGCGGTGCGCGGGCGGCCAGTGAGGTTGACCGGCGTCTGGCCGATGAACAGCTCGAAATGCTGCCCGGCCAAGTCCTGGCCTTCCGCGGCCTGAGCCAGCGGGCGCCATAGCCCCAGGCCCGCCAGTGCAGTGGCGGCGCCCAGGCCTTTGACGAAGGTACGGCGGGTGGGAGTGTGCAACATGGCGTGGCCTCATGCGGGGGAGCCACGATGTTCGCTGCAGGCGCCTGTCAGGTAGCTGAGGCGCGCATTACAGCGTTGTCAGCTTGCCACCTCGTCGGCCCGCAGGTCGCGCATCAGCAGGGCGTAGTCAAGCGCGACCTGCTCCGGGATGGGCAGGTACACCACGTGGCCGTCACCCGGTGCCACGTCGATGGCCTGCTGCTGGCGGTTGCACAGCCTGTGCAGGTCGAAATGGTAGTTGCCTCGTGGGGTCATCAGCTCCAGGTGGTCACCTAAGGCAAAGCGGTTTTTCACCTTGACCTCGGCCAGGCCATCGACACGCACGCCGGTCAGCTCACCGACGAACTGCTGGCGGTCGGATACCGAGTTGCCGCGCTGGTAGTTCTGGTATTCGTCGTGCACGTGACGGCGCAGGAAACCTTCGGTGTAGCCGCGTTGTGCGAGGGATTCGAGGTTGCCCATCAAGGCCCGGTCGAACGGACGCCCGGCCACGGCATCGTCGATCGCCTGGCGGTACGACTGTACTGCGCGGGCACAGTAGAAGTGCGACTTGGTGCGGCCTTCGATCTTCAGCGAATGTACGCCCATGCCTGCCAGGCGCTCGACATGCTGGATGGCGCGCAGGTCCTTGGCATTCATGATGTAGGTGCCGTGTTCATCCTCGAACGCTGGCATTTCAGTGCCGGGGCGGTTGCTTTCCTGCAGCAGGAACACCTGCTCGGCAGGGGCGCCCAGGCCAAGGGTGGGCTGCACTTCGCGCACCATGTCGCCGGTGGCGTTCTCGGTGGCCGGCGTGGCGTCGTACTTCCAGCGGCAGGCGTTGGTGCAGCTGCCCTGATTGGCGTCCCGCTTGTTGAGGTAGCCCGACAGCAGGCAACGGCCCGAGTAGGCCATGCACAGCGCGCCGTGGACGAACACCTCCAGCTCCATGCCAGGCACCTGCTGGCGGATTTCCTCGATCTCCTCCAGAGACAGCTCGCGTGACAGGATCACCCGGCTCAGGCCCATTTGTTGCCAGAACTGCACGCTGGCCCAGTTGACCGTGTTGGCTTGCACTGACAGGTGCACCGGCATGTGCGGGAAGTGCTGGCGCACCAGCATGATCAGGCCAGGGTCGGACATGATCAGCGCGTCCGGCGCCATGTCGATGACCGGTGCCAGGTCCTTGAGGAAGGTCTTGAGCTTGGCGTTGTGCGGGGCGATGTTGACCACCACGTAGAAACGCTTGCCCAGGGCATGTGCTTCCTGGATACCCAGCGCCAGGTTGGCATGGTCGAATTCATTGTTGCGCACCCGCAAGCTGTAGCGCGGCTGGCCGGCATAGACCGCGTCGGCGCCGTAGGCAAAGGCGTAGCGCAGGGTCTTCAGGGTGCCGGCTGGGGCCAGCAGTTCAGGCTTGGCGATAGAGGTCATGGTGAGCACCGAGGCAAAGGGCGCGGATGCTAAAACCCTCGGTCAGTACACGTATTGATTTACATCAAGGGAGTCGCGGCACTTTTAGCCAAGCGGCGCGCACTAATATCGCATAAGCCATTCGAGGACCTGCGATGAACGAAGCCGCTCTACAGAACAAAGCCCTGGCAGTGCTCCTGGCGCTGGTGACCATTGCCTTTTTCTGGATCCTGTTGCCGTACTATGGCGCGATTTTCTGGGCGGTTGTGCTGGGCATCCTGTTCGCCCCGATGCAGCGCAACCTGCTGATCCGCTTTGGGCGCAGGCGCAACCTGGCAGCGGCCGCGACGACCTTGGTCTGCCTGTTGGTGGCGGTGCTGCCGGTGTTCATCACCAGCGCATTGCTGGTGCAGGAAGGCGCCACGCTGTACCAGCGCATCGAAAGCGGGCAGCTGGACATCGCCGGTTACGTCGAGCACGGCAAAGACCTGCTCCCGGCATTTGCCCAGCACGGCCTGGACAACATGGGCATGGGCAACCTTGACGGGTTGCGTGACAAGATTACCAAGTGGGCAACCCAGGGTAGCCAGGTATTGGCCAGCCAGGCGTTCAGCTTTGGCCAGGGCACGTTCGAGTTCCTGGTCAGCTTCGGCATCATGATGTACCTGTTGTTCTTCTTCCTGCGTGAAGGTGCAGAGGTAGCCCGCCGGGTGCGGCTGGCCGTGCCGCTGCCCGAGCACCAGAAGCGCCGGTTGCAGTTGAAGTTCAACCGGGTGGTGCGGGCGACGGTGAAAGGCAACGTATTGGTAGCCATCACCCAAGGGGCGCTGGGCGGGTTCATCTTTTGGGTGCTGGATATCCCCAGCGCACTGGTGTGGGCGGTGCTGATGGCGTTTCTGTCGCTGTTGCCGGCGGTGGGGGCAGGTATCGTGTGGGCGCCGGTGGCCGCGTATTTCCTGCTGACCGGGGCGATTCTCCCGGGGATTATCCTGACCGCGTTCGGGGTACTGGTAATCGGCCTGGTGGACAACCTGCTGCGGCCGATCCTGGTAGGCAAGGACACGCGCATGCCGGACTACCTGATTCTGGTGTCGACGCTGGGTGGTCTGGCAGTGTTCGGGCTAAACGGCTTCGTGATCGGGCCATTGATCGCGGCGCTGTTCGTGTCCAGCTGGGCGATCTTTGCCTCGACCAAGCCGCAGGTGCAGTTGCCGCAGTAGAATGTGCACGGGGGGCCGCTTGGCGGCCCATCGCAGGCAAGCCAGCTCCCACAGAGACAGCGCAGCTTTCAAGATTGGCGCAGTACCTGTAGGAGCTGGCTTGCCTGCGAAGCAGCCCCACTGGCCGGGTCAGAACGCCTGCGGCATCTCGCCCTTGGCCAGGCGGCGGTTGATGTCGGCAATCACTTCAGGCAGCTCGTTGATGGTGTCGATCAGGTAGTGCGGGCGCGACCCGGCAAACAGCGTGTGGATGCGTTTGCGCTCGCTTTCCAGCTTATCGGCGCTCAGCGCGCAGAACCCTTCCCAGGTCAGCCCCAATGCATTGCCCGAGCAGACCAGCGCCACGGTCCACATGCCGGCACGGCGGCCTTCGAGAATGCCCGGCACGGTGTCGTCCACCTTCACGCAGGCGGCGACATCGTCAATCCCCAGAGCAATCACGTTAGCCAGGGCCTGGGCCGGCCAAGGGCGGCCATTCGGGGTTTCGTCGGTGGCCACCACGTGATCGGCGACGTATCCGTTCTGCGCTGCCAGCTCGACCACCTTGTCCATTACCACCTTCGGGTAGCCCGAGCACGAACCGATCTTAAGGCCGTCATGGCGTAGCCCGGTGAGGGTGTCCAGTGCACCCGGGATCAGTGCCGAGTGAACGGCGATCTTCTCGATCTGCAGCGGCATGAAGCGGTTGTAGATGGCGGTGACGTCCTCGTCGGTCGGGGTGCGGCCGAACACCTTGCGGTAGCGCTCGGCAATTTCCGGCACGTCGCACAGGGTGCGGATGTGGTCCCACTTGCCCATGCCCATCGGGCCTCGGGCTTCTTCGATAGACACCTGCACGTCGAACTCGGCGAAGGCTTCGACAAAGATCTGGGTCGGGGCGAAGGAGCCGAAGTCGACCACGGTGCCGGCCCAGTCGAGGATGGCGGCTTGCAGCTGGGTAGGGTTGCTGTAGTTCATGTGCGCTGATTCCTGAATTCGGGTAGGCAAAGGGGTTAGATGTCCAGCACTTCCATTTCCCGCAGCACTTCGGCTACGGCATTCACGGCGGCCTGCATGCCATCGGCACCGACCACGCCGATGCAGCCGACACGGAAGGTTTCGACCTGGGTCAGCTTGCCTGGGTAGAGGATGAAACCCTTGGCCTTGACCCGCTCGTAGAAGTCCTTGAACTGGTAGCGGGGATCGTTAGGCGCATGGAAGGTAACGATGATCGGCGCCTGGATCTCGGCCGGCAGGAAGCTGCGCAGGCCAATCGCGGCCATGCCGTCGAGCAGGGTCTTGCAGTTGTTGGCGTAGCGCCGGTGGCGGGCGGGCAGGCCGCCTTCTTCGTTGTATTGCTGCAGCGCTTCGTGCAGGGCTGCGACCACGTGGGTGGGTGGGGTGAAGCGCCACTGGCCGGTCCTGGCCATGTAGGCGTGCTGGTCGTGCAGGTCCATGGCCAGCGAGTGGGCATTGCCTTCGGCGGCGGCCAGCGCGGTTTTTTCGGCGAACACGAAGCCCATGCCGGGCACACCTTCAAGGCATTTGCCGGAGGCGGCGATCAGCGCTTCGAAGGGGACTTCGCGGGCGTCGATCGGCAGCGCGCCGAACGAGCTCATGGCGTCGATGATCAGGCGCTTGCCGTGGCGTTCGATGACCTGGGCGATTTCTGGCAGCGGGTTGAGAATGCCGGTGCTGGTTTCGCAGTGGATCAGCGCGACGTGGGTGATGGCTGGGTCTGCAGCCAGCAGTTGGTCGACATCGGCAGCCGTGGTCGGCTGGTCTTCGGCGGTTTCAAAGGTGCTGTAGGTGCGGCCCAGTACCTTGCAGATTTTTGCCAGGCGTTGGCCATAAGCACCGTTGATCAGCACCAACACCTTGCCATCACGCGGCACCAGGGTACCGATGGCGGCCTCCACGGCGAAGGTGCCGCTGCCTTGCAGCGGCACGCAGTGGTGGCTGGCACTGCCGTCGATGATCGCCAGCAGTTGCTCGCAGACAGTGGCAGTCAATTGATTGAATTCGCGGTCCCAGGAGCCCCAGTCCACCAGCATGGCTTGGCGGGTGCGGATTGATGTGGTCAGAGGACCTGGGGTCAGCAGAATCGGGGCGTTGCTCATTCCGTTATTCCTCACAAGCGGTGGGCTGAAACTACGGGGTCTAGGTTGCAATTCACGCTGGCATCAATCAAATTGTTTGTTGTTATCTCAGCTATAAGTCAGGCCGATGCATATGAACCTGTTCCAGTTGCGCGCCTTCGATGCCGTTGCCCGTGAAGGCAGCTTTACCCGTGCCGCAGAGCGCTTGTTCATCAGCCAGCCGGCAGTGACCGGGCATGTGAAAGCGCTGGAGGAGCACTACCAGATCACCCTGCTTCGGCGCACCGCACGGCGGGTGGAATTGACCGAGGAAGGCACGCGCCTGGCGGCTATTACGCGTGCCATGTTCGGCTTGGCCGAAGAGGCACAGGCCATGCTGGAGGCCAATCGCCAACTGCTGACCGGGCGCCTGGAGGTGGCGGCCGATGGCCCCCACCGGGTGATGCCGATGCTGGCCATGTTGCGCGAACGCTACCCCGGCATCACCGTCAACCTGCGCCTGGGCAATGCTCAGGAAACCCTGGCCGCGCTGTTGGGTGAACATGCGGACGTGGCCGTGCTGACCGAGATCGAGCCGCGCAAGGGCCTGCATTTGCAGAAACTCTGCGAGTCGCGGCTGTGCGCCTTGTTGCCGGCCGGGCATGCCTGGGCGCAGCAGCAAGATGACCTGCCGCTGGCGCAGTTGCATCAGCAGATCATGGTGTTGCGCGAGCCCAGTTCGACCACCCGGCGCACGTTCGACCGGGCCTGCGGCCAGGCCGCAGTTCAGCCGCGCGTGCTGCTGGAACTGGACAGCCGCGAAGCCGTGACCGAGGCGGTGGCGTCCGAGCTTGGGATCGGTGTCGTTTCATCGACCGAAGTGGCCAACGACCCCAGGGTCGTGGCCCGCCCATTGGCGGGGGCAGGGCTGGTCAACCAGCACATGATCGGCTGCCTTGAGCGGCGTCGAGAGCTGCGCCTGATCCAGGCGTTTCTTGGCTTGGCCGCCAGCACTTGAGCATGGGCTGGCATTTTCCCTTCGGCGGCTTAAGATGGCCGGCACAGCGTACCCCGAGCGGCCGATGAGCGATAAAGACACCATATCCATGCAGCTGGTGCGTGAGGCACTGCTGCAGACCTGCCCCGATGCCGATGCCTCGCTGCTCGGGCGCGCCGGTATAGAGGCCAGCCAGCTCGAGCGCCCCGAGGCGCGGGTCAGCGCCGAAGCCTACGCACGGTTATGGCGCTTGTTGGCCCGCCGTTGCAATGACGAGTTTTTTGCCATGGACCCGCGCGGCCTGCGCACTGGCAGCCTGGCCTTTCTGTGCCGCGCGGCCATGGCCCAGCCGACCTTGGCCATGGGTCTGGAGACCGCGTTGGAGTTCCTCAGCCTGATGCTCCAGGACCTGCAACCCAGCCTGGTACGCCAGGGGGGGCTGGCGGAGATCGTTATCAACGAGCCGCAAGATGCGCCACGCAGGGCTTTCACCTACTTCACCTTCTGGATGATCGTACATGGCGTGGCCTGCTGGCTGGCCGGCCGGCGCATCCCCATCCTGGCCATTGACCTGCGCTGCGGCGAACCGCCGTTCTGCGACGATTATCGGGTGATGTTTTCCGAGAACCTGCAGTTCCAGCGCCCGCGCACGCGCATGATCATCGCCGCCGATGGCCTGGACTTGCCGCTGCGGCGCACAGCCCTGGACCTGCAGCGTTTTCTTGCCGAGGCACCCGGCAACATCCTGGTCAGGTACCGCGACCCGGCCAGCCTGGGACGGCGCATTCGGCACGACCTGCTGGCGCTCGAGCCCATCCGTTGGCCCGACGCCGACGGCCTGGCACGCCACCTGTGCCTGTCGGCGTCGACCTTTCGTCGCCGTCTGGCGGAGGAGGGCCAGACATACCAAGGTCTCAAGGACAGCGTGCGCCGCGAGCTGGCGATCGCCTGGCTCGCCGAAGATCGTTTGAGCATGCAGGACATCGCCGGCGGGCTGGGTTTTGCCGATGGCAGTTCGTTCTACAAGGCATTTCGCAAGTGGTTCGGCTGCAACCCGGGGCAATACAGGGCACTGGTGCAGGCCCGTAGTACGCAGGAGTAATCCACTTCCCTCTGACGTGGGCAGGCCGACGATGAAAGATTGGGCCGCCCAATCGAGTTGGAGTGCACCGTGCGTAAACGTGATTTTCCCCCTCGCCCGAATGAGCAAGGCGCCACACCGGGCAAAGCGGTAGAGCCGCCTGTGGCATTGGCGGATCAGGCACAAAAAGCCACCGATCACTTCATCCATCAGCGGCTGCCTCAGTGGATCCGCGATGCCGACGCTGAGGACCTTGCCACGCTGCGGGCTTTGCTGAGCGCGCATAAAACCAGCCAGGACCAGGTCAGGCTGGCGACAGCAGCCGTACCGCAGCTGGAAACTTTTGCCGATGACAAGCTGTCCGAGGCGCTGGCCAACATCCTGCCCAGCGGTGAGCGGTTGAGCACCCTGCGGTGGCGAGACAAAGCGCTGCAGCTCGAAGGTGTGTCGGTGCCGCGGCTGGAGGCCAGCTACGAGGAGCATCCGGCCTTACCGCGCCTGATGCAGAACTTTGCCGTTGGCGCTACGCCGTTGCAAGGCAGCGGGCTGCTGGCAGCGGGCACTGAAACGGCGCTCGACGCTGACCTGAACACGCTGATCGACACGTGTCGGCAGCTCGATGCGGGCGCACAGTATCAAGCGCTGCTGGAGCAGGTATTCAAGGCCAGCGAACCGTTGCTGGTAACTGACAAGCTGGCAGGCTTCAAACTGGCGGTGCATGTCGCCTTTCTCAGTAAAACCATCGATGGGCAGGTCCGGGATGCACTGCAGGCGGTGATTGCCGACGTCACTGCAACTGACCCGGCCGCAGACGCTACGGCAACGATCACCGCCTACCCTGGTTTGCTGTCCATGCTCGGGGTGCGTGTGCACGAGTCGCTGTTCATTCAGTTGCGCGGTGCCGACGATGAGGACAAAGGTGTTGTCATCTTCCGGCCGGGTGATGCGAACAGGCCGTTGCACAGATATCCGTCGCAACAGCAATGGGCCGCTGAAATGGCCGGCGAACTGCAGGACGAAAAACGGCGCGCGGCATTCATCCAACTGATTGCCCTCGAAGATCGCGCGAGTTTTTTCAGCACGCTGCTATTGCGGCTTGAGGACGAAGTGCCAGACCTGCAACTGGAAGGGCAGACTGGCCACGGCCATGTTTTCCTGCGCTGGGCTCAATCCCAGTACCAACGGGCGCAGAGCGATGCCAGGCTGTTGCTGGTGCCCACCGCAGATGCCGACGCCAAGGCCAGCCGGGAACGCCTCGAAAGCTGGAAATCACTGGGATGGGGGCTGCTCAACCTGGCCGGGTTCTTCATCCCTGGGGTAGGCGCACTGTTGCTGGCGCAACTGGTTGCCCAGCTGTGCGCGCAGGTCTACGAGGGTGCCGAGGACTGGGCCGAAGGGCATGATCACGAGGCATTGCAGCATGCGCTTGGGGTTGCCGAGACGGTGGCGGCGGCAGCGATCACCGTGGGCGTGGTAGTGGGCGCCGAAGCCGCTGGCCGGCGCTTCGTGCGCAGCGCCTTTGTCGACGCCATGGAGCCGATGACGGTTGGCCCTGCCTCGCAACGCCTGTGGCACGACGACCTGGGTACCTATCGTACTTCGGCACAAGCCCCCGTGCTGGAGGAAGGCGGCCTGTACAGCGATGGCGAGCGGAGCCTGATGCACATCGACAGCCACTACTATGAGCTAAACCGCCCCGAGGAAGATGGCGCTTGGCGCCTCCGTCACCCCTTGCGGCCCGGTGGCTGGGGGCCTGTGGTGGAAGGTAATGGCGAACGCTTCTGGGCATTGCACGATGAACAACCGCTGGCGTGGAGTGATGCCGCAGCCATGTTGAATCGGCTCTGGCCGCAAGCCAACAGGTTGTCGAAGGTGCGCGCGGAACGCTTGCTGCAGGCAGCGTGCAGCGATGTCGACGAACTGCGAGGGATTCTGATCGAGAACCGTGCGTTACCCGCCAACCTTCGCCACACCCTGCGTCACTTCGATGCCGATGAACGGATAAATGGCTTCTTCGAACAACTGGCGGCGAGCGTGCCTGCTGATGACCAGGCTATTCATGAGTGGTGCAGGCAACACCCGGTTTGCGCGGGCCTGGAGGGCGACGAGATCGATGCCGCGATCATCGAGCAGGCCAGTGAATTGCGCAGTGGGTTGTTCAGCCATCTGACGCGGACCGAGCCAAGTGCTGATCAGGCCGTGCGCGTCATCTTGCGGGATTTCCCGGGGCTGCCTGCAGACTATGCCGACTCCTTGGCCTCCACGGTGAATGCCCAGGAACGCGAGGTGATCGTAATACAGCGCCGTCTGCCGTTGCCGGTGATGAACAAGGCCCGGGCGCTGCTGCAGCTTGCAAGGCTCAGCCAGGCGCAGATGGGCCTGATGCTGCGCAACGCTTACAGCGATGTCACGGGCGAAGTCGTGTTGAACCTGATGGCGCGTCTCGGCCGTGTTCTGAACAAGCGCCTGGTACTGCGTCAGGGGTCTACGGAGGGGAGCATCCTGTCGGTGCTCGACTGGGGCGGTGCGCAGCGCGAAGAGCTGACCATGGTGCATGAGACGGGTGAGTTCAAGCTCTATGACCGCGATGGCAGGCCCGTCGAGCTCGACATACCTGACACGGATGATTTCTTCAGTTGCATGAATGCGTTGATGAGCCCCGCCAACCGCACATCGCTGCAGTTGGGCGATACCGACCCGGCCGGTGTACTGCGTGACCGGTTGCTGGAGCAGGTGCCACGCGACAGGCGACAGCTTCTGGACAGGTTTGGCTGGAAGACGCAGCCGGGCTGGTTCAACCCCGGGCAGCGCTTGCCCGACGGCCGCGTGGGTTATGTATTGGGTGGTGGTGGCTCGAGGCCGTGGCAGGACAACCTGCGGCTACGGCGTCGTCTGCTGGCGCTGTACAGGGGGAGTACGCCAACGCAGATCGAAGCGCACGTGACAAGAATCCTGCAATGCGTTGACCCTTTCGAGCAGTTGCTGTTCGAGGAGGGGAATTTCCAGGCCCTGAATGCCAGGCTCGACAGGTGGGTCAATGAAGCGGACGAACTGGAAACGTCGGCGCGTCGGCTGCTTGCTCAGCGGTTACGTTCAGCCTGGCGCAGGCAACTGACCATCGACTTGCAGCACGAGGGGGCCTTGGGCTACCAGCTCGATCTGAGTGGCAGCCAGGTGACCAGCCTGCCCGAACTCAGCGGTGAACTGGACTTTCACTTCGTGACATCGATGGTGATGATGAATACCCCGCTGCGAACGGTGCCTGAAGCATTCTTCAGTAGCTTCGGCGGGTTGCGTCGCCTGAACCTGTCGCGCAATGCCCTGCGGGCGTTTCCCGCTAGCCTGAGGCACCTGACGAGCCTTGCCTCGCTGGACCTGTCCTTTAACCGGATCACCATGGATGGGCAGGGAACCCGTACCCTTTCCCGGCTTCACCAGCTGGATGCATTGTTCCTTAATGGCAATCGGTTAAGCCGGTTGACATTGCAGTTCATACAGGCCCCTGCGCTCAGGCGTTTGCATTTGCGCGGTTGCCAGTTGCTGGAGTGGCCGAGCGGTCTGGAACACTGCGGTTTGCTGCGCGATGTGAACCTGAATTACAACCAGTTGAGCGACGTGCCGGAAACGATCCTGCAGATGCCGTATGAGTTCCGTGCCGCGATTCATCTGGGGGGAAACGCTGTGCCGGTGGTGCGCTTGAGGCGCCTGTACGCGCGAAATCCGCACCGTAGGCACGCCCAGGCAGCAGCTTCGGAGGCAGCGGCCGTTACCCGTGAGGCGTGGGTGCAAGGTACCCATCGCCAAGTGCGCGAGGTGTGCTGGGATCGGCTGTTTTCCCGCGAGCAGAATGGCAGCGTGTTGCGGATTTTGCGCGAATTGCGGGCGAGCACCGATTTTATCAACCGCGCTTACCGTGATGTACTTGTAGGCCAGGTCTGGACACTGCTGGACGAGATGGATGCGAACGCTGTCCTGGAGCAGGAAATCCGGGCGATCGCCGATGAGCCCATCACCTGCGTGGACAGCGTTGCCGAGCGCTTCAGTGACCTGCAGGTGCGCGCCTTGGTGGCGAAAGCGAACCGATCGAGCGGCGGCACGCAAGACGACCTGCTCGAGTTGGGCGTCGGCCTGTTCCGGCTGGACAGGCTCGAAGCGTTCATTCGCGACGACCTGGAGCAGCGCAGCCGTGAAATGCCATCGTTGGACCTGATAGAGGCCAGGCTCTATTACATCGTCAATCTGGCCAGGGAGATGCAGATTCCTGGCCAGCCGGCTTCGATGACCTTCGCCGCCTTGAGTGGGGGCGACCCGAGTATGCTTGGCAAGGCTCGCGAGTACGTGAAAAAGGCGGAAACAGTCGAGGCCAAGGCGAATTTCCTGAGCGACCAGGCTTTCTGGAGTAGCCATCTGGAGGCTCGGTATCCAGCCGAGTTTGCGGCGATAAACGATGACTTCGACCAGCAGGGTACTGCCCTTGATGATTCGCGTGAAACCTTGAATGACCAGCAGTATTGCGACGGCTGGGAGGCCTTGAAGAACGCCCGCGATGGCCAACTGCACCGTCTGAAGGTATTGCTGACCAGGCAGGTGCTGGAGGGCCGCAATGAACCTGCAGGCGGCCAAAGCAGTCAGTCAGATTGACAGCTTTGGCCATTGTCGCCAGGCCTGAGTGGCGCGAATATCGTCGGACCGATGGTTAACTCCAAAAACAACAAACCAGGAGTCCGACGATGCGTGATTACGCCGAGGCCGCTCGTGCGTTCGAGCTTGGCAAGGCCGCCGCTGAGGCGCTGCATGGCAACCTCGAAGCCCTCAATGCCTGTGTCGAATGCTGTGACCGCCATGTCGGCAGTGGCAAGCTGGCGCTGCTGCACGAGGATCGCGATGGCAACAGCGCGCGTTACAGTTTCGATCAGTTGCAAGCGCTGGCCGCCCGCTTCGCCAACGTACTTCAGGCCCAAGGCGTGGAGGCCGGGGACCGGGTGGCGGGGCTGATGCCGCGAACGCCCGAGCTGTTGGTCACCATCCTCGCCACCTGGCGCCTCGGGGCGGTGTACCAGCCCTTGTTCACCGCCTTTGGCCCCAAGGCCATCGAGCACCGGCTTGAACAGTCCCACGCCCGCGTCATCGTCACCGACAGCCTCAACCGCACCAAGCTGGACGATGTGCGCGCTTGCCCGGCCATCATCACGGTCAACGCCCGCAGCGGCGAGCTGGATTTCCAGCAATGCCTGGAGGCTGCCGCAGGCATCTGCGAACCGGTCATGCGCTCGGCGAACGACCCGTTCCTGCTGATGTTCACCTCCGGTACCACGGGGCCTGCCAAACCGCTGGCCGTACCGCTGCGCGCCATTGTTGCCTTTCAGGGGTACATGCGCGATGCCATCGACCTGCGGCCCGAAGACAACTTCTGGAACCTGGCCGATCCGGGCTGGGCCTATGGGCTGTATTACGCCGTTACCGGCCCCTTGTCGCTGGGCCATGCCACTACTTTCTACGATGGCCCGTTCAGTGTCGACAGCTGCGCCCGGGTGATCGACAAGTTGGGCATCACCAACCTGGCCGGTTCGCCTACTGCGTATCGCCTGTTGATTGCTGCCGGCAAGGATTTTTCTGCGCCGATCAAGGGCCGTCTGCGCGTGGTCAGCAGTGCCGGCGAGCCGCTCAATCCTGAAGTGATCCGCTGGTTCGCCGACGAACTGGGCGTGACCATTCATGACCATTATGGCCAGACCGAGCTGGGCATGGTGCTGTGCAACCACCATGGCCTGCAGCATCCGGTACACGTGGGATCGGCCGGTTTTGCCATCCCTGGCCATCGCATCGTGGTACTGAACGAGCAGGGCAAAGAACTGCCGGTCGGCGAACCAGGCATTCTTGCCGTCGACCGTGAACAGTCGCCACTGTGCTGGTTTGCCGGTTATCACGGTCTGCCGACCAAGTCTTTCGTTGGCAAGTACTACCTCAGTGGCGACACCGTCGAGCTGAACCAGGACGGCAGCATCAGCTTTGTCGGCCGCAGCGATGACGTGATCACCACCTCCGGCTACCGGGTCGGCCCATTCGACGTGGAAAGCGCGCTGCTCGAGCACCCGGCGGTGATCGAGGCGGCGGTGATCGGCAAGCCCGACCCCGAACGTACCGAGCTGATCAAGGCCTTCGTGGTCTTGGCCAGCGGCTACAGCGCCAGTGCCGAGCTGGAAGAAACCCTGCGCCAGCACGTGCGCCAGCGCCTGTACGCGCATGCCTACCCAAGGGAAATCGAATTCGTCAGCGAACTGCCCAAAACCCCGAGCGGCAAGCTGCAACGCTTCATCCTGCGTAATCAGGAAGTGGCCAGACAACAAGCGCAGCAGGCCAACCCTGCCAGCGCCTGAAAGGAAACCGATCATGCACATAGCCAATAAACACTTCATCGTCAGCGGCGCCGCCTCCGGGCTGGGTGCTGCCACCGCGCAGATGCTGGTCGAGGCCGGCGCCAAGGTCATGCTGGTCGACCTCAATGCCCAGGCCGTCGAGGCCAAGGCCCGTGAACTGGGTGACAACGCCCGCTTCGCGGTGGCCGACATCAGCGACGAGCAGGCTGCCCAAGCGGCCGTGAATGCAGCCGTGAGCGCCTTTGGCAGCTTGCACGGGCTGGTCAATTGCGCCGGCATCGTCGGTGCCGAGAAAGTGCTGGGCAAACAAGGCCCGCATGGCCTGGCCAGCTTTGCCAAGGTCATCAACGTCAACCTGATAGGCAGCTTCAACCTCCTGCGCCTGGCTGCTTCGGCCATGGCTGAAGGGGCTGCCGATGAGGGCGGTGAGCGTGGGGTGATCATCAACACTGCCTCAATCGCTGCCTATGACGGCCAGATCGGCCAAGCCGCCTACGCTGCCTCCAAGGGCGCCATCGCCAGCCTGACCTTGCCGGCCGCCCGCGAACTGGCGCGCTTCGGCATCCGTGTGATGACCATTGCCCCAGGCATCTTCGAGACGCCCATGATGGCCGGCATGACCGAAGAGGTGCGTGCTTCCCTGGCAGCTGGCGTGCCGTTCCCGCCGCGGCTGGGGCGCCCGCAGGAATACGCTGCGCTGGCCCGTCACATCATCGAGAACAGCATGCTCAACGGCGAGGTTATCCGCCTCGACGGTGCGCTGCGCATGGCTGCCAAGTAAGGAGAACGAACATGACCCTCGCCAATGATCCGATCGTGATTGTCAGCGCTGTGCGCACCCCGATGGGTGGCCTGCAGGGCGATCTGAAAAGCCTGACCGCGCCACAACTGGGCACCGCGGCCATTCGTGGTGCCGTGGAACGTGCCGGCATCGATGCTGCCAGTGTCGAGCAAGTGCTGTTCGGTTGCGTACTGCCGGCCGGCCTGGGCCAGGCGCCGGCGCGCCAGGCGGCACTGGGGGCCGGGCTGGACAAGCACACCACCTGCACCACCCTGAACAAGATGTGCGGCTCGGGCATGCAGGCCGCAATCATGGCCCATGACCTGCTGCTGGCCGGCACCGCAGACGTGGTGGCGGCGGGGGGCATGGAAAGCATGACCAACGCCCCGTACTTGCTGGACAAAGCCCGTGGCGGCTACCGCATGGGCCACGGCAGGATCATCGACCACATGTTCATGGACGGCCTGGAAGACGCCTATGACAAAGGCCGCCTGATGGGTACTTTTGCCGAGGACTGCGCCCAGGCCAATGCTTTTAGCCGCGAAGCCCAGGACCAGTTCGCCATCACCTCGCTGACCCGTGCCCAGGACGCGATCAGCAGCGGCCGCTTTGCCGCCGAAATCGTGCCGGTGGAAGTTACCGAGGGCAAGGACAAGCGCGTTATCAAAGATGACGAGCAGCCGCCCAAGGCGCGCCTGGACAAGATCCCGCAGCTCAAGCCCGCCTTCCGTGACGGTGGTACGGTGACCGCAGCCAACTCCAGCTCGATTTCCGATGGTGCTGCGGCGCTGGTGCTGATGCGTCGCTCCGAAGCCGACAAACGGGGCCTCAAGCCGCTTGCGGTCATTCATGGTCACGCGGCCTTCGCTGACACCCCGGCGCTGTTCCCGACCGCGCCGATCGGGGCCATCGACAAGCTGATGAAGCGCACCGGCTGGAACCTGTCCGAAGTCGACCTGTTCGAGATCAATGAGGCCTTCGCCGTCGTTACCCTGGCAGCCATGAAGCACCTTGATCTGCCTCACGACAAGGTCAACATCCACGGCGGCGCCTGCGCCCTTGGCCACCCGATCGGCGCTTCCGGCGCACGCATCCTGGTGACCTTGCTGTCGGCCCTTCGCCAGAACAACCTGCGCCGCGGCGTGGCGGCCATCTGCATTGGTGGCGGCGAGGCCACGGCCATGGCCGTCGAATGCCTGTACTGAGGTGAACCATGCTGGTAACTGACGAGCAACAACAGATCGCCGATGCGGTACGTGACTTTGCCCAGGAACGCCTGAAGCCTTTTGCCGAGCAGTGGGACAAGGAGCACCGCTTCCCCAAGGAGGCCATTGCAGAGATGGCCGGGCTGGGACTGTTCGGCATGCTGGTCCCGGAGCAGTGGGGCGGCAGCGACACCGGTTACGTGGCCTACGCCATGGCCCTGGAAGAAATTGCCGCCGGTGATGGCGCCTGTTCCACCATCATGAGCGTGCACAACTCCGTTGGGTGTGTACCGATCCTGCGTTTTGGCAGCGAGCAGCAGAAGGCGCAGTTTCTCACCCCGCTGGCAACTGGCGCGATGCTGGGTGCCTTTGCCCTCACCGAACCGCAGGCTGGCTCCGATGCCAGCAGCCTGAAGGCCCGTGCGCGTCTGGACGGTGACCACTATGTGCTCAATGGCAGCAAACAGTTCATCACCTCCGGGCAGAACGCCGGGGTGGTGATCGTGTTTGCCGTGACTGATCCACAAGCCGGCAAGCGCGGGATCAGCGCCTTCATCGTGCCCACTGACTCACCGGGTTACCAGGTCGCGCGGGTCGAGGACAAGCTCGGTCAGCACGCTTCCGACACCTGCCAGATCGTGTTCGACAATGTGCGTGTGCCAGTGGCCAACCGCCTGGGCGCAGAGGGCGAGGGTTACAAGATTGCCCTGGCCAACCTCGAAGGCGGGCGCATCGGTATCGCCTCGCAGGCCGTGGGCATGGCCCGTGCGGCGTTCGAAGTAGCACGTGACTACGCCAATGAGCGGCAAAGCTTTGGCAAGGCGCTGATCGAACACCAGGCTGTGGCCTTTCGCCTGGCCGATATGGCGACGAAAATTGCCGTGGCCCGGCAGATGGTATTGCATGCCGCTGCGCTACGTGACGCCGGGCGCCCGGCGCTGGTGGAAGCGTCGATGGCCAAGCTGTTTGCCTCGGAAATGGCCGAAAAGGTCTGCTCGGATGCCTTGCAGACCCTGGGCGGTTATGGCTATCTGAGCGACTTCCCGCTGGAGCGGATCTACCGCGACGTTCGGGTTTGCCAGATCTACGAAGGCACCAGCGACATTCAGCGCATGGTCATTGCGCGCAATCTTTGAAGGAGCAGACTGCATGGCATTCGAAACCATCCTGTTGGATATCCACGGCAAGGTCGGCCTGATCACCCTCAACCGCCCGCAGGCACTGAACGCGCTGAATGCGCAGATCGTTGGCGAGATCAATCAGGCACTGGACCAGCTTGAACGCGACCCGAATATTGGCTGTGTGGTGCTCACGGGTTCGGCCAAGGCCTTTGCTGCTGGCGCGGATATCAAGGAAATGGCCGACCTGCAATACCCGCAGATCTACGTTGACGACCTGTTCAGCGATGCCGACCGCATTGCCAACCGGCGTAAGCCGATCATCGCTGCAGTGTCCGGCTTTGCCTTGGGTGGCGGTTGTGAGCTGGCGATGATGTGCGACTTCATCCTGGCTGCCGACAACGCCAGGTTCGGCCAGCCGGAAATCAACCTTGGCGTGCTGCCGGGCATGGGCGGCACCCAGCGGCTAACCCGTGCGGTGGGCAAGGCCAAAGCCATGGAACTGTGCCTGACCGGCCGTTTGATGGGGGCCGAAGAGGCCGAACGTGCGGGATTGGTGGCGCGTATTGTGCCGCAGGCTGAGCTGGTGGAAGAAGCGCTGAAAGTGGCGGCGACCATTGCCAGCAAATCGATCCCGGTCAGCATGATGGTCAAGGAGAGCGTCAACCGGGCGTTCGAAGTTACCCTCAGTGAAGGTGTGCGCTTCGAACGTCGGGTCTTCCACGCGGCCTTCTCCACCGAAGACCAGAAAGAAGGCATGGCGGCGTTCATCGCCAAGCGCGAGGCGCAGTTCAAGGATCGTTGATTCTGGTTAAGATTCGGGCTGGGCCTTCAGGTGCATGTCTAGAGAGGCCTGGCGCGGGTGAGTCCAGCGCCGCCCGCGCGGCGCTCGATCTGACAGACGCTGAAAGTGCAATGGCAGCCCCCCAAAAGTCTCATTAGAGATCCATTCTCCCGGCACCGACCGGCGGATTGTAAGCCCCGGAAGCAAATTCGCACCTATTTGCAGTTGCTCCACGCGACGTGGCGCCTTAGACTGCCGCCCCCTGTAAAAGAGTGCCGGTTGGCGCTTGAAAAATTCCGCTGCCGATGCCAAGGCGCCGGCGGCACCCAAATCGCCCCAATGCACATTTTTTCATAGAGAAATCGATGACCAAGGAACAGTTGCTGGCCATGTCGGCCGATGACTACATGAACGCCGACCAGCTGGCCTTCTTCACTGAGCTGCTGCAGGCGATGAAAGTCGAAACCCATGCACGCATCGAGCTCAGCCGCACCACCATCGAAGGCCTGGACACTCCGTCCGACCCTGCCGACGTGGCTTCGGTCGAAGAAGAGCGTAGCTGGCTGGTAAATGCCATCGACCGCGACCAGCGCCTGCTGCCACAGCTGGAAATGGCCCTGGACCGTATTGGCGACGACAGCTTCGGCTGGTGCGATGACAGCGGTGAGCCAATTGGCCTGAAGCGCCTGTTGATCAGCCCGACCACCAAGTACTGCATCGAAGCCCAAGAGCGCCACGAGCAGCTCGACCGCCACCAGCGCCAGGTATAAACCCGCGCGCGGTGCCAAGCCCCACGGAGCGATCCCTGGGGCTTTTCGCGTTTATTGCCGGTAACGGTTTTGTTGCCACCAACGTAACACTGCTATACCGCGAAGCGCTGTTTTCTCAAGGCGGGCAGGCGTATCATGGCGTTATCGTTAGGGTGCTAACTAAATGCCGGAGGGCATGATGAATAGCCGGGTCGATGTCGCTGTGATGATAGGTTCGGGTGTGCCAGCCACCTTGCAGGCGCTGGGCAAACGCATTTGCTGGGTGGTACTGGTCAATGGCGAGCGTCGGGGCACCGCCTTCGCCACGCGTGAAGAAGCACTGGAGTGTCAGGCTGCCTGGCAGCAGCAACTGAAGAAAGGCCTGGCTGCCTGAAATTGTTTATTGCCTCTCGACGGGTTTCGGTGTTTTCGGGCATATTTGTCCTACAGTAATGCGCACATGGATGCCTGGGCTTGTCTTCTTGCAGGCTCACCCCCATGGTTGTGTTATCTGGTTAGTGATCTCTGGCATCACACTTCCCAAGCCGGGAATGAGCCAAACGCCTTCGTTTGAGGGCGAATCTGGCAAACCAGAGTAAAGATTCCTGCACGCTGCATCGTCAGCGGGCACAGACATTTCGCATATCGCTTTATTACTCTTTTCGCCTATCGATAAGAAATGGCCGTGCCTCCCCGAGCTTGGGAGAGGGCGGGTTGTAACCGGTTGAGGATTACTTCATTGGCAGTCAGCACACTAGATACCCATGCGTTGTTCGCCCTGGGCGACTTGCGCGGTAAATTGGCCCAGCTGTTCCAGGGTCGCTTTATCTACGTTACCGAACAAACTCCCGAAGGCCTTTACATGGCCGAAATCGACACCGAAAGCGCATTGGTGGTCGATGACAAGCAGCGTCTTGAACTGAAAGTCGGCGACCACTTCCGTGCTGCCGTGTTGCCCAGCCGTGAAGGCGGCAAGCTGGAAATGCGCTTTCGCGAAATCAAACTGAATGTGTATGGCGTGGGCGACTATGCCTTTGTTTCGGTGCCCGAAGGCGAGGGCATCGTGTTGCGCGAGGGGCACGGCGTGATGTTGGTTTTCGCTGCGCAACAGCAGGTGCAGGAAGGCTTGGGCAAATTGCTCAAGGCAGTGACTGGCAAGGTTGCCAAGTGGCGCAAAGGCGAGCTGACCACCTTCAAGGCCAGTGAATGACCGACAGTGACACTGCACCTGCCGCGCGTGCCGAGTTCCATCGGCAGTACCAGGCAGATGCTGTGGCCGAGGCCGAGCGTTTGCTGGCCAGGCGCGGAGAGCTGCAAGGTACCTGGTTGAGCTGGGTAGCGGGCGAGCTGTACCGGCTCGGCCCGCCTCCCTATGCCGCCATGGTGCGGCGGGAGCTGCAGCGCCTCAGCCAAGGGTGAGGCGGCAGCCCTTCAGTTGCCCCGGTCGCCGCCGCTGCTGACTTCTTCAGGCACGGGCTCTTTCGACATGCGCTTGCGAAACAATGCCGCCCGGGCCAGCAGCAGCGTGGTCACCGGCACGGTGATCGACAGCAGGATGGGGATTAGCCAGGCGTGCAGTACCGGCATCTCCTTGAGCCACGAGAAGTAGATGATCGAAGCCAGCGACACGCACCAGGCGCCAATGGTCGACGCCAGCGCTGGCGGGTGCATGCGCTGGAAGTAGTCCTTCAGGCGTACCAGGCCTATTGCTCCGACCAGCGCGAACAGGCTGCCGGTGAGCAGCAGCACGGCGGTGATCACTTCCAGCCAGAAGGGCAATACCAAGGTTTCGGTCATTCAATCACCTCACCGCGCAGCAGGAACTTGGCCAGGGCAAACGAACCGACGAAGCCGAACAGCGCAATCAGCAGGGCACCTTCGAAGTAGGTGTCACTGGCATAACGGATCCCCAGCACCAGCATGGTCAGCATGGCCAGGATGTACAGGTAGTCCAGCGCCAGCACCCGGTCTTGTGCGGACGGGCCACGGAACAGCCGGACCAGCGCCAGGCCCATGGCCAGGGCTAAGATGAACAGGCTGGCAAGAACAGCAGTGGCAAGCAGGCCTGTCATTGAAATATCTCCATCAGCGGGCGTTCATAGGTGTCCTTGAAGTGCTGGACAAAAGCCGCTTCATCTTCCAGGTCGAACACGTGCAGCAGCAAGACGCTGCGGTCCAGCGCCAGCTCGGACCAGACCGTGCCGGGCACCACCGTGGTGATCATCGACAGTGCCGCCAGGCCATGCGCGTCGTGCAGGGCCAGCGGGATGTGCACGAACGCCGAGCGTGGTGGTTGCTTGCCAGCACGCAGCACGCCACGGGCCACCAGCAGGTTGGACGTGATCACATCGATGCCTACCCGGCCGATCAGCCGGGCGATCACCATTGGCCGGCGCACGTGGGCATGCTGTGGGCGCAGCGGCGCCATCAGCAGTGGCGCCAGCACGCCAAGTGCGGCAGCCAGCAGCAGGTTGCCGGGGCTGACCGAGAGGTTCAGCAGCAGCCACAGGCCGAACAGCGCAACCGATAGCAGCGGAGCGGGGAACAGTCGGTTCATGGCTGCACCTGTACGTCGAGCGAGGTGGGGCCAGGAATCGGCCGGGCGGCCATCACGGCTTCGATGTAGGCATCGGGGGTCTGCAGGCTGGCAGCGGTGTCCTGGGTATAGCGCAGCAACGGTTCGGCCTTGAGGCTGAGGATCATGCACAGGCCGAGCAGGATGACGATGGGCAGGCACTCATAGCGGCGCAGCACCGGTGACGGGCGCTCTTCGGGTTTCCAGAAGCGCTGGATGCCGACGCGGCCGAAGGCGATCAGCGAGGCCATGCCGGACAGGATAAGCAGCGCTACCAGGCCCCAGCCCGCCCCACTCAGCGGCTGCTCGGCCGGCACGCCCAGACCCTGCGGGTTGAACAGTGCACTGATCAGGTTGAGCTTGCCGACGAAGCCTGACAACGGTGGCATGCCGATGATCAGCAAGGCGCATGCGATGAAGCTGAGGCCGAGGAAGGCCATGGTCCACGGGATGATCTGGCCGATCACCACCTTCTGCTCGTCGTCGAGGTTGATGCCTTTGGGCGGGTGCAACGACTCCAGCAGCGGCGGCATGACGTCTTCTTCTTCATCCAGCGGTGCTTCGTTGGCCGAGCGCGAACGTTCGACCAGTTCAGCGAGCAGGAACAGCGCGCACAGCGCCAGGGTCGAGTTGACCAGGTAGAACAGCGCGGCCCCAGTCAGTGCCGACTGGGCAAAGCCCACAGCGCCGAGCAGGGTGCCGGCCGAAACCAGGATGCTGAGCGCCGCCATGCGTTCCAGGCGTTGTGCAGCCAGGATCGACACAGCCGCCACTGCCAGGGTGACCAGGCCACCGTACACCAGCCATTCGCCACCGAAATGCGCCGAGGCCCCGGCCTGCCCGGAGAACAACAGTGTCCACAGGCGCAGCAGGGCGTACAGGCCGACTTTGGTCATGATGGCGAACAACGCAGCTACCGGCGCGCTGGCCGAGGAGTAGGCCGGCACCAGCCAGAAGTTCAGCGGCCAGATGCCGGCCTTGACCAGGAAAGCCATGGCCAGGATCGCCGCGCCGGCATGCAGCAGGCCACGGTCGGCCTCCGGCACCAGCGGAATCTTCAGCGCCAGGTCGGCCATGTTCAGGGTGCCGGTTACCCCATACAGCATTGCCGCGCCGATCAGGAACAACGACGAAGCAAACAGGTTGATGGCGATGTAGTGCAGGCCGGCGCGTACCCGCGCACGCCCCGAACCATGGAGCAGCAAGCCGTAGGAGGCTGCCAGCAGCACCTCGAAGAACACGAACAGGTTGAACAGGTCGGCGGTGAGAAAGGCGCCGTACAGGCCCATCAGCTGGATCTGGAACAGCGCGTGGAAGCTGGCCCCGGCACCGTCCCAGCGGGCGCGGGCAAACAACAGGGCGCTAAAGCCGATAACTCCGGTGAGGGTCAACAGCAGTGCCGACAGGTGGTCCACCACCAGAACGATACCGAACGGTGCCGGCCAGTTGCCCGGCAGGTAAACCCCGATCGATTCCGCCTGGCCCTGGGTGCGCACCCACAGCAGCAAGCTGACCGCGATGGCCAGGCCGGCAAAGGTCGACAGCAGGTTAAGCCGGGCCTTTATGTGCCGGTGTTTCTCGCCCAGCAGCATCATCACCGCCGCCGTCACCAGTGGCAGCAGAATGGGCGCGACGATCAGTTGGCTCATGCCATTCATTCGTCACGCTCCCGGCCATCCACGTGGTCGGTGCCGGTCAGGCCGCGCGAGGCCAGCAACACCACCAGGAACAGCGCCGTCATGGCGAAGCTGATGACGATGGCCGTGAGCACCAGGGCCTGGGGCAACGGGTCGGTGTAGTGCAGTAGATCCTGGGTGACGCCATCCTTGATGATGGGCTCCTTGCCGATGAACAGGCTGCCCATGCTGAAGATGAACAGGTTCACGCCGTACGACAGCAGGCACAGGCCCATGATCACCTGATAGGTCCGCGGGCGCAGGATCAGCCACACCCCCGAGGCGGCCAGCACGCCGATGGCGACTGCAATGACTTCTTCCATCAGGCGGCTCCTGCTTGGCTGGTTTTCGATGAATTGCCCGGGCGGTAGGCGCGCACCGACTGGTGCGCCAAGGCAGTGAGGATCAGCAGTGTCGAGCCGACCACCACGGTGTACACGCCAACATCGAAGAACAACGCGCTGGCCACGTGCATATCACCGAGCAACGGCAGGTGCAGGTGGGCGGTATGGGTGGTCAGGAACGGGTAGCCCAGCAGCATGGCGCCGACCCCGGTCAGGGTGGCGCACAGCAATCCGGTGCCCATCCAGCGCAGTGGGCGCAGGCTCATCTGCGCCTCCACCCACTGGGTGCCAGCCACCATGTACTGCAGGATGAACGCCACCGACATCACCAGGCCGGCGACGAAGCCGCCGCCTGGCTGGTTGTGGCCACGCATGAACAGGTACATCGACACCAGCAGGGCGATCGGCAGCAGCAGGCGCACCAGCACTGCAGGCACCATCATGAAGCCCAGGGCAGTGTCTGTGGCATGCCGCGGGTTGATCAGGTCGGTGACCACGTCAGGCGCCAGTTGGCGTTGTTGTGCCGGCAACTGCATGCTCTCTTTTGGTGGGCGGAAGCGCCGCAGCAGGGCGAACACGGTCAGCGCCACGGCCGCCAGCACGGTGATTTCACCGAGGGTATCGAAGCCGCGGAAGTCGACCAGCATCACATTGACCACGTTGGTACCGCCACCTTGGGGCAGCGCCCGGCTCAGGTAGAACGAGGAAATGTCGTTGGGGGTGGGCCGGGTCAGCATGGCGTAAGACAGCAAGGCCATGCCGCCACCCACCAGCACCGCCAGCAACAGGTCGCGCAGGCGGCGCATGCGGGCACGCTCCAGGCTGCCCGGTAGCGGCGAAACGCCTTCGATACGCCGTGGCAGCCAGCGCAGGCCGAGCAGGATCAGCACGGTAGTGACCACTTCCACCACCAGCTGGGTCAGGGCCAGGTCGGGTGCGGAGAACCAGACGAAGGTGATGCAGGTCATCAGGCCGCAGACACTGACCATGATCAGTGCTGCCAAACGGTGGTACTTGGCCTGGTAGGCGGCGCCGAGGGCGCAGGCGATGGCGATCAGCCACAGCGCGACGAACACGCCCGAGCCCGGAATCTTGGGCCGGTCACCCCAGCTGAGCCCGCTGTAGAGCATGGGCGTGAGGCCGGCGAGGAAGGCCGCGAGCACCAGCATGAACAGTTGCGACTGAAGGCGCCGGGAAGTGAACAGGCGTTCGACGCGCCGCGCCAGCAGCATCAGGTGCACCTGCCCGTGCTCGAACAGGCGCTTGCCGTTGAAGCGCTCGATCACCGGTGGGTAGGGGAAGCGGCCCAGGCGTAGTTGCTTGCGCAGCAGCAGGTACAGGACGATGCCGCCGCTCATGGCCACAAGGCTCATGATCAGGGGCGCGTTCCAGCCGTGCCAGATGGCCAGGCTGTACTCCGGCAGGGTACCGCCTACTACCGGGAGGGCTGCGGCGGCCAGCAGCGGGCCGACCGACTGGGCGGGGAAGATGCCCACCACCAGGCAGGTGAGTACCAGCAGCTCGACCGGTGCACGCATCCAGCGTGGCGGCTCGTGCGGGGTATGGGGCAGGTCCTGGGCGGTGGGGCCGAAGAACACATCCACGGTAAAGCGCAGGGCATAGGCCACGCTGAAGGTACCGGCCAGGGTGGCGATCACCGGCAACGTTGCTTCGACCCAGGCGGTGGAGCTGATGAACACTGTTTCGGCGAAGAACATTTCCTTGGACAGGAAGCCGTTCATCAGCGGCACACCGGCCATCGAGGCACTGGCCACCATGGCCAGGGTCGCTGTGTACGGCACCAGGCGGATCAGGCCGCTGAGGCGGCGGATGTCACGGGTACCGCTTTCGTGGTCGATGATGCCGGCGGCCATGAACAGCGAGGCCTTGAAGGTGGCGTGGTTGAGAATGTGGAAAACGGCAGCGACCGCCGCCAGCGGGCTGTTCAGGCCCAGCAGCAGGGTAATCAGGCCCAGGTGGCTGATGGTCGAATAGGCCAGCAGGCCTTTGAGGTCGTTCTGGAACATGGCGGCGAAAGCGCCAAGAAGCAGAGTGATGGCGCCGGCACCGCCGACGATCCAGAACCACTCCTCGCTGCCTGATAGCACTGGCCAGAAGCGCGCCAGCAGGAATACGCCGGCTTTGACCATGGTGGCTGAGTGCAGATAGGCCGATACCGGGGTGGGCGCTGCCATGGCATGGGGCAGCCAGAAATGGAAAGGAAACTGTGCGCTCTTGCTCAGGGCGCCGATGAGGATCAGGGGCAGCAGCACCGGGTATAGCGCATGCTGGCGGATGGTGTCGCCGGCAGCCAGGACCTTGTCCAGGTCATAGCTGCCGACCACATGGCCAAGTAGTAGGGCACCCACCAGCAGGCACAAACCACCGGCGCCGGTCACCATGAGCGCCATGTAGGCGCCGCGCCGGGCGTCTGCGCGGTGGTGCCAGTAGCCGATCAGCAGGAAGGAGAACAGGCTGGTCAGCTCCCAGAAGAACACCAGCTGAATCAGATTGCCAGAAATCACCAGGCCGAGCATGGCGCCCATGAAGGCCAGGAAGAAGGCGAAGAAGCGCGGGACCGGGTCTTGTGGCGACATGTAGTAACGGGCATACAGCGACACCAGCGTGCCGATGCCCAGTACCAGCAGCGAGAACAGCCAGGCGAAGCCGTCCATGCGCAGCACCAGGTTCAACCCCAGGCTGGGCAGCCAGAGGAATTCTTCGCGAATCACGCCCCCGTGGGCAATTTGAGGGTACAGCAGTGCTACCTGGACGGTGCCGACCAGGGCCACGAGCCCGGCAAGAATGGACTCGGCGTTACGTGCGTTGTGCGGCAGCACGGCTGCCAGGCAACTGCCCACGAACGGCAGAAGCAATAGCACTATCAATGACATAGGGGCCTATTCTGGAGAAGTTTGCAAAGATCATACGTGCCGGGGGAGTGATCACCAACACGCAAGCTGTCGCAGAATCCTACAAACAGGCTGTGACAAGCTGTTTTTTTATAACAGTTTTTTACAAAGCATAGTCGCTGTTGCCATCTTTACAGCCCGGCCTGGCGTTCGCCTTCACCTTGCATGTCGGGTACTTCAACGGTTTCGCGGGGGCGGCGTACCTTGAGTTCGCTGACCACCACCGCGATCACGATCAGGAGGCCACCGAGCAGCGCCACACCCGGCAGGCGTTCGCCGGCAATGCGCCCGACGATCCCGGCCCACACCGGTTCACCCGCATAGATAAGGGTGGCGCGGGTGGGCGAGACCGATTTTTGCGCCCAGTTCATTGCCACCTGGATCACCGCGCTCATGGCACCCAGGCCTACTGCGCTGGCCAGTAGCAGCCAGGAGAAGTCGGGGATGCGTTCCTGGGTCGGCACGATCATCAGGAACGCCAGCAGCGAGGCGGTGGCCAGTTGCACCACGGTGACCCGGCGCACATCGACCTGGCCGGCGTAACGGCTGATCAGGATGATTTCGGCGGCGATGGCTACCGCGCTGATCAGGGTCACCACTTCGCCCTCGCTGAAGTGCAGGCTGCCGCCTGCCGGCCCGGCCAGCAGCATCAGGCCGACGAACGCCAGGCAAATACCGATGCTGGGCATCAAGCCAGGCCGACGGCCCAGCACTAGCCACTGCAACAGCGGCACGAACGGCACGTACAACGCAGTGATGAACGCGGACTGGCTGCTGCTGATGGTCTGCAGGCCCATCGTTTGCAGGCCGTAGCCGAGCATGATCGAGACGCCGATCAGCATGCCGGCCTTGAGCTCGGTGAAGGTCAGCCCGGGCAACGCCCGCGCCGAAACCACGCCCACGAACAATGCAGCCGCAGCGAAGCGCAGGCCGACGAAGAACATCGGGCCGCTGACGGTCATCACGTTGTGCACCAGCAGGAAGGTCCCGCCCCACAACATGGTGATGAACACCAACACCAGTTCGGCCTTGCTCAGGCGGAAGGTAACGGCGGGGGTCGGTTTGTTGCGGGCCTGGCTCATGGTCTTGCGCACTCGGAGGGGGCGGCGCACAATCGCCGCAAAGTGGGCAGTATACTGCGCAATCTTGACCAGTGAGCAATATAGTGCACAAAGATCCTTCGCATCGGGCATCGGTGCTGCAACATGTCAGCCTCAACGTACGCAGCCTGCGCAATGCTGCCGGGCTCAGCCAGACGGCCTTGGCCGAGCGCTCCGGGGTCAGCCGGCGCATGCTGGTGGCGATCGAGGCGGGCGAGAACAACGTCAGCCTCACAACCCTCGACCTGATCGCCGAAGCCTTGGACGTGGCTTTCAGCACCCTGATCCAGGCGCCTGACCAGCGCGACCCCGGCCGCATCGAGGAACTGGCCTGGGCCGGGGAGTACCCGCAGAGCAGGGCCGTGCTGCTGGGTAGCAGCACGGCGCGGCGCGAGGTGGAGCTCTGGGAGTGGACCCTGGCGCCGGGCGAATGCTATTGCAGCGAGGCCGATGCCGAAGGCTGGAGCGAGCAGATCTATGTGGCTGAGGGGCAACTGACGCTGATAATCGAAGGCGTAGAGCATCTCCTGCGGGCGGGGCAGTTCCATGTGTTCCCCAGCAACTGCCGGTACGCCTATCGTAACGATGCTGCGGTTGCAGTGAGATTTGTCCGCAATGTGGTGATTTGAGCTTGCAGGCTTTGGGGCGCAAAGTGCACCCCAAAGCTCCATGCAGATCAGTTCTTCAGCAGCTCATCCGTCTTCACCACCGAGGCATAGGCAAATGCCAACGCCGCCATTGCCGAATCATGCACCTGCGCGGCTGGCACCTGCTTGCCATTGAACTCCAACGGCAGGGTCGCGCAAGCATCGTGCGCCACGGTCACCTTGTAGCCCAGGTCGGCCGCTGCACGGGTAGCCGCGTCGATGCACATGTGGCTCATGCTGCCGACGATGGTCAAGGCTTCGACGCCATGCTGGTCCAGCGTGTGCTCAAGGTCAGTGCCGAGGAAAGCATTGACCTTGTGCTTGAGCACCACCGGCTCGCCTGTCGCGGGTTCGACCTTGGGATGGATGGCCGCACCTTGCGAGCCAGGGGCGAAGAATGGTGCATCTGCACTGTCGAATTCATGCCGCACATGCACCACCAGGTCGCCGCGCTGGCGTGCCGCCGCCAGCAGTAAGGCGGCGTTGTCGGCCGCTTGGTCCGCGCCATCAAGGGTCCACTTGCCGCCTGGGAAGTAGTCGTTCTGGATGTCGATGATGATCAGCGCCTGCTTGCTCATGCTGTCTCCTGGGGAAGTAGTCGTAGGGAGCCTTTAGTTATAGGCTGTTTGCACAGACTTGAGGATTGGCACGAGCGGCACCAAGCGGCAGAAACCACTTGACCTTGACTTTACTTGAGGTTTTACCCTGCTCGGCATCGCGAAGCATGCGCCCTTAACCAGGAGAACGTCGATGTCGGCAATCCCTCATGCCCTGTGGTTCACCCAGATGATCGAATACGAAGTGCCCAGCACGTCCCAGGATGCGCTGGCCCAGGCGCTGGTAGCACGCAGCGAATTGCTGGTTACGCGTTGCGAAGGGCTGCAGGGTGTCAGCATCCAGGCCAGTGACGATGGCAGCCGTGTGCTGCAATACCTGCAATGGCAGTCACGCCAGGCCTGGGCGGCGGCCGCTGTGTACTTCGTCGAGGAACCCTTCCTTGAACTGCTGGGCCAGCATCAGGCGCGTGGCGTCAACTTTGCTGCCTATCAGACCCTGCGCAGCCTGGTGCGTGGAGCCGATGGTGGCCTGCAGTGTGAGGTGGGTAAGCCTCAGGCATACCAGGGGGCGTAATGCGGATAGCGGTCCAGGCGGGCGCCTATCACCATTTCGCTGATCCATGCCGCCAGGATCGAGCTGTAGGCTTTCTGGCTCGCTTCGCTGGACAGCGCGTGGTCGGCACCGTCGACGATGCGATGGGTGAGCGAGTGGGCGCTGACGAACGCCGACCGGTAGCTCATCAGCGTGCTGTGCGGCACATAGTCGTCCTGCTCGGACTCCACCAGCAACACATCTCCGCCGAATTCGGCGCACGCCGCCAATGCGCGATTGTCTGCCGGGGCCAGCGATCGTTGGCGGTAGACGTTCAGGCGTTGGCGGTCGAGGGTTTGCTTTGGCGTGTTCCATTCTTCGTCCCAATACATGGCGGGTACCCGTAAGGCCAGCCATTTGACGGACCGTTCGCGGGTCAGCAAGGTTGCCAGGTAGCCACCATAACTGCTGCCGATGATGGCGATGGCACTGCTGTCCACGGCCGGATGGCTGAGCAGCCGGTCGTAGGCCACCAGTAAGTCCTGCAGATTCTGTTCACGGGTGACCGTCAGGCGCTGGCTTTCGGTTTTTTCATGGCCGCGCAGGTCGAAGGTCATGCACACGCAGCCCAGCCCGGTGATGTGCCGGGCACGGGCCAGATCACGCTGCTGGCTGCCGCCCCAGCCGTGCACGAAGAGGATGCCGGGCATCTTGCTGCCAGGGCTGACCAGTGTGCCGACAATGCTGTCGTTGTCGACTTTCAGTTCAACGGTTTCACTCTGAACGGCCATGTTCGCGAATTCGTGCAAATTTGCTGAGTTGTCCGAGTTCACTGTCGTTTCCTTGGTAGAAGAGAGTGGCGTCAGCGGGCAGATCGGGCGTTCCGAATACTTCGTGGGTGGAGGCACGCACCCGCTGCAATGCCGGGTCATCGGCAAAAGCCTGCAGGGCCAGCAGCTCGGCACTGCTGGCACCGCCCAGGCGCCAGGATTGTTCGAGCACACCGCTACGCAGGTGGCCCTGAGGGTTCAGGCCGCGAGCGATGTCGTAGTTGCGCCGTGAGGCGATGAAGCCTGCGAAGTGCTGCTCGGCAGCCTGCTCATAGGCGGTTGCCTGGTTGATGGCCAGACGCAGGTGGTCTTCCATCGGGAGTTGCAGTAGTGCGTGATAGTCACCACGTACCACCACCAGGTCGGAACCGCCGTATACCTCAATGCCCTGATGGTCGCGGGTCAGTTGCTGGGTGCCGTGATAGCTGCAGGTCAGGCCGGCGACGCGCACCTGGCCGACGCTGAAGGTTTGCACGTCGCTCAGGTCTTCTTCGAGTACTAGCCCCCACAGTGCCAGGCTCTGATCATCCATGGTGGCTAGCAGTGGCTCCAGCGCGTGCTCCGTGGTGATGACCTGCTGCCCGCGGCCTGCGCAGGCCAGCACGGGTTTGACCCTCAGGGGGCCGTCGAGCAGCAGCAACTGTGCGGCTGCACGCGCATCGGCCTTGCTGAACACGGTGTAGCCGCGCAGCAAGGCGTTGCTTGCCTGTCGAGCGAACTCATCGGTCCAGCCCGGCGGGAAGCTGGCCCCGGCCGGCAGCGGATGGGAAATCGCCTTGGTCGCCATGTAGGGGTATGGCACCAAGCCGCCGAAAAGGTCGTTCTCGCCAAGAATGCCCAGGGCGGCATAGCGCTTGGGGTCAATCAAGGTCTCTGTGGGCAGGTAATAGTAGCCATCGGCGTCGCCTGGCTGCTCGCCGGGCTGTAAATGTGGGCAGCCCAGCAGATGGGCCAGGCCATCGGCAAGCTTGAGGTGTGCGCCGTGCTCATGGTCGGGCGTGTGTTCGCGGGTGTCGAGCAGCACTACGCCGGCTTTCGCTTCGCTGGCACTTGGCATGGTCATCTGCCTGTGTGCGATGAATGTACTGTGTGTGAAGCCGGTGCCTTGGGGAAGTTCAGCGCAAGTTGATCGGTGGTCCTGACGCTTTTGTAGGAAGGGTCCTGTGAGCGCAGGGCGAGGCGGGCAATGCATGCGGTGTTCTGGTCGTCGCGATTGCAGCACTCTGGCGGCTGTTCCATTATCGGCATATTGGATCAACCGTGATGTAGCCGCAGGAGAGCGCATGAACGTCCAGACCACCCTTGAGCAAAGCGTGCCACAGCGCCTGACGAACGTGCGCCAGGCCATGGCAGCAGGGGGCATTGATGCCTTGCTGGTACCGTCGGCCGACCCCCACCTTTCCGAGTACCTGCCCGGTTACTGGCAGGGGCGCCAGTGGTTGTCGGGTTTTCACGGCTCGGTTGGCACGCTGGTAGTCACGCCGGGATTTGCCGGTTTGTGGGTCGATAGCAGGTATTGGGAGCAGGCGGATCACGAGCTGGCCGGCAGTGGTATCGAACTGATGAAACTGTCGCCAGGTAAACCCGGGGCACTGGAATGGCTGAGCGATAACGTTGAGGCCAACGGCAGCGTTGCGGTGGATGGGGCGGTCATGGCACTGGCATCAGCGCGCCAGCTGGCTGACCGGCTGAAGGCACGCGGGGCACGGCTGGTCACCGACACCGACCTGCTGAGCCAGGTCTGGGAGGGGCGCCCTGCGTTGCCAGGTAACCCTGTGTACCAGCACTTGCTGCCGCACGCTACGGTTAGCCGGGCGGAAAAACTCGCGCAATTGCGCCAGGGCATACAGGCCAGAGGGGGCGACTGGCACTTCATTGCTACCCTCGATGACATCGCCTGGCTGTTCAACCTGCGCGGCAGCGATGTTTCGTACAACCCGGTTTTCCTGGCCTTTGCCTTGATCAATCAGCAGCAGGCCATCCTGTTCGTGGGCCAGGACAAAGTGGATGCGCACCTGCGTCAGGTGCTGGCGGTCGACGGCATCGAGGTGCGTGATTACAGCGAGGCAGGTAAGGCTCTGGCTGCCGTTCCGGCGGGGGCGCGGTTGCTGGTGGATCCTGCCCGTGTGACCTGCGGGCTGCTGGACAACCTGGCAGCTGAAGTGGTGCTGGTCGAAGGGATTAATCCCACTACCCTGAGCAAGTCCTGCAAAGGTGACGACGACCTTGTGCATATCCGCCAGGTGATGGGGCAGGACGGTGCGGCCTTGTGCGAGTTCTTCGCCTGGTTCGAGGCCAACCTCGGGCAGGGGGTCATCACCGAACTGACGGTTGACGAGCAATTGAGTGCCGCACGTGCCCGGCGCCCGAACTTCGTATCGCTGAGTTTTTCGACCATTGCCGCCTTCAATGGCAATGGCGCAATGCCGCACTACCGTGCTACGCAGCAGTCGCATGCGGTCATCGAGGGCGATGGCTTGTTGCTGATTGACTCGGGGGGGCAATACCTGGGGGGCACCACCGACATCACCCGGATGGTGCCAGTCGGTAACCCCAGCCTTGCACAGAAGCAGGATTGCACCCGGGTACTCAAGGGTGTGATCGCCCTGTCGCGTGCCACGTTCCCGAAAGGGGTGTTGTCGCCGTTGCTCGACGCCATTGCCCGGGCACCGATCTGGGCTGATCAGGTGGATTATGGCCACGGTACCGGGCACGGGGTAGGCTATTTCATGAACGTGCACGAAGGGCCACAAGTCATTGCCTACCAGGCGGCCCCTGCACCCCAGACGGCGATGCAGGCGGGCATGATCAGCTCGATCGAGCCGGGTACGTACCGCCCGGGGGAGTGGGGCGTACGTATCGAGAACCTGGTGGTCAACCGCGAAGCGGGGAAGAGTGCCTTCGGTGACTTCCTGCGCTTTGAGACTTTGACGCTGTGCCCGATTGATACCCGCTGCCTGTTGCCCGAGCTGCTGACAAGGGAAGAGGTGGAGTGGCTGAACGGCTATCACACGACCGTGCGTGAGCGTCTGGCGCCTCTGCTGAAGGGCGATGCGCTGGCCTGGCTGGAGGCGCGCACCGCGCCACTATAAAAGGCCAATGAAAAAGGGCAGCTTGCGAGCTGCCCTTTTTGCTACTTGCAGATGACAATCATGCTGCGGCTGGTGTAACCCGCCGGGTTGATGCCGAACAAGTAGTCACCGGCTTCTTCATCGCTATCGCCCGAGCGTGCTATGACGCGGTAGCCGCGTGTGCTACAGGAGGTCGCGGCCTTGCTGTAGCAGTTGTCCCACGAAGAGGAAAGGCCGGAGCAGTTGATATGCAGGCCCTTCTTGCCCCTTTTGACCTCAGTCTTGGCTGTAGCGGCACATCCAGCAATAGCCAAGATGGCCAGGATGAGAAAAATACGTTTCATTCCTGTCCTTAAATGCAGGGCGGATCAGCTGTCTGGCCCTGTCGTTATCGCTTCGCTTCGTCCTGAAATATCCCCAGCGTCCGTGTTCGGTCCAGTAGATCGCGTAAAGATGATGATTCTGTGACAGCTTAATCAGCGAAACGGGCGGCTACAATCACTAATCCTGTCTCAAATGAAAATATTTCTCATATCAGTCTGGTGCTACAGCCGCAGTGGGCTCTTTGCGCATGGACAGGGTAGTACCTACCGACGCAGCGATGATTGCCCCAATCGCCAGCCATTGTGTGAGCGTCAGCACTTCGCCGAGGAACAGCAGGCCGGACAGTGCGCCGAACGCCGGTTCAATGCTCATCAAGGTGCCGAAGGTGCGTGCCGGGATACGCGTGAGGGCAACCATTTCCAGGCTGTAGGGCAGGGCGGTAGACAGTACTGCAACGGCGAGGGCTACGGGGATTAACGCAGGTGTGAGCAGTGCGCTACCCGCGTGGGCGATGCCGATGGGGGCGACAAACAGGGCGGCGACTACCACCCCCAAGGCTGCACTCTGGATCCCGTGCTCGGCGCCGGCGCGTTGACCGAACAGAATATAGAGGGCCCAACATACACCCGCCCCCAACGCGTAGGCAGCCCCTACCGGATCGAGTGCCTGACCGCTGTGCCCAGCCGGCAGCAACAGCAGCAGGCCGGCGATGGCCATGGCAATCCACAGGAAGTCGATCGGCCGGCGAGATGAGAAGATCGCCACTGCCAACGGCCCTGTGAACTCCAGCGCCACGGCGATGCCGATAGGCACTGTTTGCAAGGCCATATAAAAGAGGAAGTTCATCCCGCCCAGCGCCATGCCATAGATGACCACGTTGCGCAGGGTGGTGGGGGTCATGCGTACCCGCCATGGGCGCAATATCAGCAGCATGATGATGCTGGCGAAGATCAGGCGCAGGGTGGTGGTGCCTTGTGCCCCGATGATGGGGAACATGCTTTTGGCCAGGGAGGCGCCGGACTGAATCGATGCCATGGCAATGAGCAGGAGGCCGATCGGAAAGAGAGTGGTGGCCAAGCTGCGAGGCTGGTTGTTCATTTATAGGTGGCGATCCTGGGGCGGGGTGGATGATGAGCAATATAGTGCGCAAATGCCTAGGGGTGGTGCAAGGGGGTGGAGTGTTCGCCACAACACCTGTCGGCCTTGATACGGTCTTTTGCCCTTGTAGTTCACTTTCTTTAAATTAAAGGTTGACGGGGTTTCGAATCCCCTTATAATGCGCCCCACTTCCAGCGACAACGGAACGACAAACTCCTTGAGATTCAATGAGTTAGACGATTCGAAAGGCGCTGTAAGGGCTTCGATCGAAAGATCGGCAGCGGTGATAAAGGCGGTTGACAGCGGATTTAAATGCTGTATTATTCGCCTCCCGCTACGAGAGATCGCGGCGAGCCAAGTGTTTGAAGTTGAACGAGATTCTCGCAAAAAACTTCAAAATAAACGCTTGACAGGCTCTGAGGAAAGCGTAGAATGCGCGCCTCGGTTGAGACGAAAAGCTCTTAACCAAACGCTCTTTAACAAATTGAATCAAGCAATTCGTGTGGGTGCTTGTGAGTATGGACTGATAGTCAAAAAGATTATCAGCATCTCAAGTGACCATGCGAGAAATCACATAGTCATTTGAGATTGCTGAGCCAAGTTTAGGGTTTCTTAAAAACCCAAGCAGTATTGAACTGAAGAGTTTGATCATGGCTCAGATTGAACGCTGGCGGCAGGCCTAACACATGCAAGTCGAGCGGATGAGAAGAGCTTGCTCTTCGATTCAGCGGCGGACGGGTGAGTAATGCCTAGGAATCTGCCTGATAGTGGGGGACAACGTTTCGAAAGGAACGCTAATACCGCATACGTCCTACGGGAGAAAGCAGGGGACCTTCGGGCCTTGCGCTATCAGATGAGCCTAGGTCGGATTAGCTAGTTGGTGAGGTAATGGCTCACCAAGGCGACGATCCGTAACTGGTCTGAGAGGATGATCAGTCACACTGGAACTGAGACACGGTCCAGACTCCTACGGGAGGCAGCAGTGGGGAATATTGGACAATGGGCGAAAGCCTGATCCAGCCATGCCGCGTGTGTGAAGAAGGTCTTCGGATTGTAAAGCACTTTAAGTTGGGAGGAAGGGCATTAACCTAATACGTTAGTGTTTTGACGTTACCGACAGAATAAGCACCGGCTAACTCTGTGCCAGCAGCCGCGGTAATACAGAGGGTGCAAGCGTTAATCGGAATTACTGGGCGTAAAGCGCGCGTAGGTGGTTTGTTAAGTTGAATGTGAAAGCCCCGGGCTCAACCTGGGAACTGCATCCAAAACTGGCAAGCTAGAGTACGGTAGAGGGTGGTGGAATTTCCTGTGTAGCGGTGAAATGCGTAGATATAGGAAGGAACACCAGTGGCGAAGGCGACCACCTGGACTGATACTGACACTGAGGTGCGAAAGCGTGGGGAGCAAACAGGATTAGATACCCTGGTAGTCCACGCCGTAAACGATGTCAACTAGCCGTTGGAATCCTTGAGATTTTAGTGGCGCAGCTAACGCATTAAGTTGACCGCCTGGGGAGTACGGCCGCAAGGTTAAAACTCAAATGAATTGACGGGGGCCCGCACAAGCGGTGGAGCATGTGGTTTAATTCGAAGCAACGCGAAGAACCTTACCAGGCCTTGACATGCAGAGAACTTTCCAGAGATGGATTGGTGCCTTCGGGAACTCTGACACAGGTGCTGCATGGCTGTCGTCAGCTCGTGTCGTGAGATGTTGGGTTAAGTCCCGTAACGAGCGCAACCCTTGTCCTTAGTTACCAGCACGTTATGGTGGGCACTCTAAGGAGACTGCCGGTGACAAACCGGAGGAAGGTGGGGATGACGTCAAGTCATCATGGCCCTTACGGCCTGGGCTACACACGTGCTACAATGGTCGGTACAGAGGGTTGCCAAGCCGCGAGGTGGAGCTAATCTCACAAAACCGATCGTAGTCCGGATCGCAGTCTGCAACTCGACTGCGTGAAGTCGGAATCGCTAGTAATCGCGAATCAGAATGTCGCGGTGAATACGTTCCCGGGCCTTGTACACACCGCCCGTCACACCATGGGAGTGGGTTGCACCAGAAGTAGCTAGTCTAACCTTCGGGAGGACGGTTACCACGGTGTGATTCATGACTGGGGTGAAGTCGTAACAAGGTAGCCGTAGGGGAACCTGCGGCTGGATCACCTCCTTAATCGACGACATCAGCCTGCTGATGAGCACCCACACGAATTGCTTGATTCATTTGCTGATCAGAACTCAGTAATGAACATTCCCTGTGAATGTTGATTTCTGACTTTTGTCAGACCGTTCTTTAAAAATTCGGATATGTGATAGAAATAGACTGACATGCACTTTCACTGGTGTGTGATCAGGCTAAGGTAAAATTTGTGAGTTCTGCTCGAAAGAGCAACGTACGAATTTTCGGCGAATGTCGTCTTCACAGTATAACCAGATTGCTTGGGGTTATATGGTCAAGTGAAGAAGCGCATACGGTGGATGCCTTGGCAGTCAGAGGCGATGAAAGACGTGGTAGCCTGCGATAAGCTTTGGGGAGTCGGCAAACAGACTGTGATCCAGAGATCTCTGAATGGGGGAACCCAGCCAGCATAAGCTGGTTATCTTGTACTGAATACATAGGTGCAAGAGGCGAACCAGGGGAACTGAAACATCTAAGTACCCTGAGGAAAAGAAATCAACCGAGATTCCCTTAGTAGTGGCGAGCGAACGGGGACCAGCCCTTAAGTTGGTTTGAGATTAGTGGAAGGCTCTGGAAAGTGCCGCCATAGTGGGTGATAGCCCCGTACACGAAAATCTCTTGTCAATGAAATCGAGTAGGACGGAGCACGAGAAACTTTGTCTGAATATGGGGGGACCATCCTCCAAGGCTAAATACTACTGACTGACCGATAGTGAACTAGTACCGTGAGGGAAAGGCGAAAAGAACCCCGGAGAGGGGAGTGAAATAGATCCTGAAACCGTATGCGTACAAGCAGTGGGAGCCTACTTTGTTAGGTGACTGCGTACCTTTTGTATAATGGGTCAGCGACTTATATTCAGTGGCGAGCTTAACCGAATAGGGGAGGCGTAGCGAAAGCGAGTGTTAATAGCGCGTTTAGTCGCTGGGTATAGACCCGAAACCGGGCGATCTATCCATGGGCAGGTTGAAGGTTGGGTAACACTAACTGGAGGACCGAACCGACTACCGTTGAAAAGTTAGCGGATGACCTGTGGATCGGAGTGAAAGGCTAATCAAGCTCGGAGATAGCTGGTTCTCCTCGAAAGCTATTTAGGTAGCGCCTCATGTATCACTGTAGGGGGTAGAGCACTGTTTCGGCTAGGGGGTCATCCCGACTTACCAAACCGATGCAAACTCCGAATACCTACAAGTGCCGAGCATGGGAGACACACGGCGGGTGCTAACGTCCGTCGTGAAAAGGGAAACAACCCAGACCGTCAGCTAAGGTCCCAAAGTCATGGTTAAGTGGGAAACGATGTGGGAAGGCTTAGACAGCTAGGAGGTTGGCTTAGAAGCAGCCACCCTTTAAAGAAAGCGTAATAGCTCACTAGTCGAGTCGGCCTGCGCGGAAGATGTAACGGGGCTCAAACCATGCACCGAAGCTACGGGTATCACCTTTTGGTGATGCGGTAGAGGAGCGTTCTGTAAGCCTGTGAAGGTGAGTTGAGAAGCTTGCTGGAGGTATCAGAAGTGCGAATGCTGACATGAGTAACGACAATGGGAGTGAAAAACTCCCACGCCGAAAGACCAAGGTTTCCTGCGCAACGTTAATCGACGCAGGGTTAGTCGGTCCCTAAGGCGAGGCTGAAAAGCGTAGTCGATGGAAAACAGGTTAATATTCCTGTACTTCCAGTTATTGCGATGGAGGGACGGAGAAGGTTAGGCCAGCCTGGCGTTGGTTGTCCAGGTTTAAGGTGGTAGGCTGGAATCTTAGGCAAATCCGGGATTTCAAGGCCGAGAGCTGATGACGAGTTGCCTTTAGGCGACGAAGTGGTTGATACCATGCTTCCAAGAAAAGCTCCTAAGCTTCAGATAACTGGGAACCGTACCCCAAACCGACACAGGTGGTTAGGTAGAGAATACCAAGGCGCTTGAGAGAACTCGGGTGAAGGAACTAGGCAAAATGGCACCGTAACTTCGGGAGAAGGTGCGCCGGCGAAGGTGAAGGACTTGCTCCGTAAGCTTATGCCGGTCGAAGATACCAGGCCGCTGCGACTGTTTATTAAAAACACAGCACTCTGCAAACACGAAAGTGGACGTATAGGGTGTGACGCCTGCCCGGTGCCGGAAGGTTAATTGATGGGGTTAGCGCAAGCGAAGCTCTTGATCGAAGCCCCGGTAAACGGCGGCCGTAACTATAACGGTCCTAAGGTAGCGAAATTCCTTGTCGGGTAAGTTCCGACCTGCACGAATGGCGTAACGATGGCGGCGCTGTCTCCACCCGAGACTCAGTGAAATTGAAATCGCTGTGAAGATGCAGTGTATCCGCGGCTAGACGGAAAGACCCCGTGAACCTTTACTATAGCTTTGCACTGGACTTTGAATTTGCTTGTGTAGGATAGGTGGGAGGCTTTGAAGTGGGGACGCCAGTTCTCATGGAGCCATCCTTGAAATACCACCCTGGCAACTTTGAGGTTCTAACTCAGGTCCGTTATCCGGATCGAGGACAGTGTATGGTGGGTAGTTTGACTGGGGCGGTCTCCTCCCAAAGAGTAACGGAGGAGTACGAAGGTGCGCTCAGACCGGTCGGAAATCGGTCGTAGAGTATAAAGGCAAAAGCGCGCTTGACTGCGAGACACACACGTCGAGCAGGTACGAAAGTAGGTCTTAGTGATCCGGTGGTTCTGTATGGAAGGGCCATCGCTCAACGGATAAAAGGTACTCCGGGGATAACAGGCTGATACCGCCCAAGAGTTCATATCGACGGCGGTGTTTGGCACCTCGATGTCGGCTCATCACATCCTGGGGCTGAAGCCGGTCCCAAGGGTATGGCTGTTCGCCATTTAAAGTGGTACGCGAGCTGGGTTTAGAACGTCGTGAGACAGTTCGGTCCCTATCTGCCGTGGACGTTTGAGATTTGAGAGGGGCTGCTCCTAGTACGAGAGGACCGGAGTGGACGAACCTCTGGTGTTCCGGTTGTCACGCCAGTGGCATTGCCGGGTAGCTATGTTCGGAAGAGATAACCGCTGAAAGCATCTAAGCGGGAAACTTGCCTCAAGATGAGATCTCACTGGGATCTAGAATCCCCTGAAGGGCCGTCGAAGACTACGACGTTGATAGGTTGGGTGTGTAAGCGCTGTGAGGCGTTGAGCTAACCAATACTAATTGCCCGTGAGGCTTGACCATATAACACCCAAGCAATTTGTGCAGGCCTCTGAACAAGAAGCGCCAAATTGTGGTGGTGAAGACGAAAGAACCGAAAGTTCGAACGTACCCACAAATATCACATATCCGGATTCGCTGGGCTGTCCATCTGGACATTCTGGCTACAGAATTTCTTGACGACCATAGAGCATTGGAACCACCTGATCCCATCCCGAACTCAGTAGTGAAACGATGCATCGCCGATGGTAGTGTGGGGTTTCCCCATGTGAGAGTAGGTCATCGTCAAGATTCATTTCGCAAAACCCCTATCTGCGCATGCAGGTAGGGGTTTTGTCTTTGTGGTCTGAAATTTCCAACCTCCCCGTTGCACTGCAAGCCTCAGCGCCAATCATGAAATGTCTGTCATACACGTCTGGTAAACCCCGAGGCGATGCTACGCTCGCGGAAATACTCAGCACGGATACTCACCATGGACATGAACTGGCACCAGGCCCTGCAGGAAAGCCTGAGCTGGCTGGCAATCGCCTCGTGCATTACCCTTGTCTGCTTTACCGCTGCCGCAACGCTAGCGGTACGTTGCACGCGCTGGGGCAGCCAGTTCTGGCAGCTCGCCGGGCCTTACTTCAGTGTCAGGCGCAGCTGGCGGCCGCTGTTGGTGTTTGCGCTTTTGCTGGTGTTGACGCTGTTCTCGGTACGGCTCAACGTATTGTTCTCGTTTTGGTACAACGGGTTTTACAGCGCCCTGCAGGGCCTTGATCAAGCCGCTTTCTGGTACATGCTTGGCGTATTTGCCGTATTGGCCACCATCCACGTGCTGCGCTCGCTGTTCACCTTCTATGTAACCCAGGCATTCAGTATTCGTTGGCGGGTCTGGCTCACCGAGCGCCTGACGCAGGACTGGATGCACGGCGATGCCTACTACCGTGGTCAGTTCCTCGCTGAGCCGGTGGACAACCCCGACCAGCGTATCGAACTGGACGCCAATGCCTTTGTCAGCAACTCGGTGTCCCTCGCTTTAGGCGCAGTCAGTGCGTTGGTGTCGCTCGTGGCGTTCACCGGGATACTCTGGGCGCTGTCGGCACCGCTGGCCGTTGCCGGTGTGGAGGTCCCCCGGGCGATGGTATTTGCCGTGTATCTGTATGTCATCGTCGCCACCTGGATTGCCTTCCGCCTGGGGCGCCCGCTTATCCGCCTCAACTTTCTCAATGAGAAGCTCACGGCCAACTTTCGTTACGCGCTGATGCGCCTGCGCGAGAATGCCGAGAACATCGCCTTCTACCAAGGCGCTTTGGTGGAGAGGGGCACGCTGCTGGGTCGTTTTGGCGCCTTGATCGTCAACGCCTGGGCGCTGGTGTTCCGGAACCTGAAATTCAGTGGTTTCAACCTGGGGGTTAGCCAGGTTGCCGTGGTGTTCCCGTTTATCCTCCAGGCGCCGCGCTTCTTCAGCGGGGCGATCAAGTTGGGTGATGTCATGCAGACCGCCCAGGCCTTTGGCCAAGTGCAGGATTCGTTGTCGTTCTTCCGCGAGTCTTACGATGCTTTCGCCCAATACCGGGCCACCCTCGACCGTCTGACCGGTTTCCTTGATGCCAACGAGCAGGCAAGCGCATTGCCGCGTGTCACCACCGAGGTTCAGGAGCATGCTCTGCAAATCACTGACCTGCAGGTGCTGCGCCCGGACGGGCACGCCCTGGTCGCTAACCTCGACCTGAGTCTGCACTCCGGTCAGGCACTGTTGATCAAGGGGCCGTCGGGGAGTGGCAAAACTACGCTGCTCCGTGCCCTGGCAGGCCTTTGGCCGTACGCTGAGGGTGAGGTCAGGCGTCCGCTAGGGCACCAGGCGTTATTCTTGTCCCAGCGCCCCTATCTGCCGCTGGGCGACTTACGGACAGTCATCGCCTACCCGGCAGCCAGTCAGCCCGAGGACGCAGTGCGCATGCAGCAGGCCTTGCGCCAGGTCAATCTGGCTCATCTGGCCGAGCGGCTGGAGACCAGTTGCGACTGGTCGCACATTCTCTCGGTGGGTGAGCAGCAGCGGCTGGCGTTCGCCCGGGTGCTGTTCAACCGGCCTCAGGTGGTGTTCCTTGACGAATCCACCTCCGCGATGGACGAAGGGCTGGAGCACGCTTTGTATTCGCTGTTACGCACTGAAATGCCGGGCGCGCTGCTGGTCAGCGTAGGCCATCGCAGCACGCTGGCCGGGTTTCACACTCACCGTCTGGAGGTGGACGGGCAAGGGGGCTGGTCGTTGCTCAAGCAGCAACCGGCGTTGGCCTAGTCTGGATCGAGGGCCCCGCGCAAGGCGTGCTCAACGTAACAGCATCACCCCCACCAGGGTGGTGCTGGCAAGCCCTGCACCGAGCAGAAAGGTTGCCTGGAACCCCGCACCATCCCACAACAACCCCGCCACCACGCTGGCCACCAGCAGTGCCACCCCGGTCAGCAGGTTGAACAGGCCGAAGGCGGTGCCGCGCAGGTTGGCGGGTGCGCTGTCGGCGATCATTGCAGCGAAGATGCCCTGGCTGAAGCCCAGGTGCAGGCCCCACGCGGCAACCCCCAAGGCCAACCCGGCCCAGCCAGGCAGCAGGGCCAGCAGCAGATCGGCGGCGATCAGCAAGGCCAGCCCCGTCAGCAGCACACTACGACGCCCCAGGCGGTCCGAGAGCACCCCGGCAGGATAGGCCGACACCGAGTAGGCCAGGGCCATCAGCACCAGCACCGCCGGCGCCCACATCGGCGCCAGGCCCATGTCTTGGGCCCGCAGCAGCAGAAAGGCCTCGCTGAAGCGGGCGAGGGTGAACAACGTGGCCAGGCCGGTCAGTCGCCAGTAGGCCGGCCCCAGGTGTACCAGCTCGTGCAACGCCAGTGGTGCGCGCAGTGGGCGCATCGTGGCCGGCGCTTCGGGTTCACGCACGAAGGCGATGAGAATGTACACCGCCACGAATGCCGGGATCACCGCCACCCAGAACACCGTCTGGAAGTGGTTCGCAGTCAGCCACATCAGCACGATCGCCAGCAATGGCCCGAGGAAAGCGCCAACGGTATCCAGCGCCTGACGTAGGCCAAAAGCGGCGCCACGCAGCTCGGGTGGTGTGACATCAGCCACCAGCGCGTCGCGCGGCGCCCCTCGGATGCCTTTGCCGACCCGGTCGACGAAACGTGCTGCGGTCAGCCACTCCAGCCCGCAGGCCATGGGGAATACCGGCTTGGTCAGCGCGCCCAGGCCATAGCCGATGACTGTCAGCAGCTTGCGCTTGCCCAGCCGGTCGCTGAGGGCACCGGAAAACGCCTTGGTGATCGAGGCGGTTGCCTCGGCGATACCTTCGATAACGCCCACCGCCACCACCGAAGTGCCGAGTACGGTGACCATGTACAACGGCAGCAGGGCGTGGATCATCTCCGAGGAAATATCCATGAACATCGACACAAAGCCCAGCGCCCAGACACTACGCGGGATCTTTGGCAGGGCTCGGGTGGCACCGGCGGAGCTGTTTTCTTCAGTACTGCGCATCAGGGGGCTCGTCAGCGTCGCTACATCCCGAACTGTAGAAGCCCGTGCGCAGCTACGCTCGTTCAGCGGGTGTCACCGGTCTTGAAGCACTTCGCGGAAAACGTCCGGCCGAGAGGCAGCAATGTGGAGGAGGGACCGAGCGGCACCTGATGGCGCGCGCCTTCCTTGTTCCCACTCCTGAAGCGTGCGCACCGAAACGCCCAGCATTTCTGCAAACCTGGACTGGGAGAGCCCCGTTTTACTCCTCGCCTCGGCGGCCTCGGTCACCTCTACCTGATGGGTTGCACCATAGCGGCCAGCCTTCACGTCACGTATGGACTCCAGCAGTTCTTCACCAATGTTACGGCTGGCGTCGCGCAGCATCAGCGCTTTCTCAGTCAGGCGCATGGTTGAGCTCCTTGGCAATCTTGCGCAACACGTGCGCGGGTATGTTTTCGGTAGCGCTCTTGCAGTAAATGAGCAAAACAACGAGGGCGCCGTTAGCGAGCTGGGCCGTGTAAATAACCCGAATCGCTCCCCGCTTGCCTTTGCTATCCAGGCTCCAGCGCACCTTGCGGCATCCCCCTGTGCCGGAGATTACAGAGCCGGCATCAGGATCATTCGCAAGGTAGGACATGAATGCCCCATGCTCGTCTTCAGTCCAGTATTCAGGCCATTGCCTTGAAAAAAGTGGCGCTTCGATGATTGTCAGCATACTGCATCCCTACGTCTTTGACGTAGGGATTTTGCGTTTCTCGTCGACTATACAGAAGCGTGAGATTGTATCGGGTGGTTGCTGATCAACCTCAGATACTCAACCTCAGTGCCAGTGCCGCCAAGGTCAGGGTGAACAGAAAAATGAGTGCGGCTGGGAGCATGAACAGGTGACTCGGGTGGGGGAAGGCGACTGTAGCCAATCAAGGGGCGACTTGAAGATGGCCGGCATTCGGTGTGAGCGGGCACGCAGCGCTCTGTCCCGCGGCTCAGCAAAGTTCAGTTACAAACATGTAAACTTCGTAAATAAGATTTACTCTCATTTGTGGCTCCCTATATTTACCACCCCTGTTGGCCACCAAACTGTGTTTGCGAGGCCGGTGGGCGAGGGCCCCCGGTTTCCGACAGGGATGTGCCGTTTCGCTCATGATTCGCAGGAGATGTACCCATGCAGTGCAGAACTTCACCCAACAGCCTGGCCTTGGCGTTCGTCGCGCTGGCGTCACCAGCCATGATGGCCACGGCGGCCCAGGCCGAAGAGCAGCGCACGGGTGAGGTGCTGGAGGTGCCGGTTGCTGACAACGCGTTGGTGATTCAGGACACCCTGATCACCGCCGAGCGCGAAGCGCGCCAGGCCTTGGGGTCGTCGATCATCACCGCCGACGACATCAAGCGCCACCCGCCTTCCAATGACCTGTCCGATATCATCCGCCGCGAACCTGGCGTGAACCTGACCGGCAACAGCGCCAGCGGCGCACGCGGCAACAACCGGCAGATCGACCTGCGCGGCATGGGCCCGGAAAACACCCTGATCCTCATCGACGGTAAACCGTCCAGTGCGCGCAATGCCGTGCGTTATGGCTGGAATGGCGACCGCGACACTCGGGGTGAAACCAACTGGGTGCCAGCCGAAGCGGTCGAGCGCATCGAAATCTTGCGGGGCCCGGCGGCCGCACGCTACGGCTCCGGCGCCATGGGCGGGGTGGTCAATATCCTCACCAAACGCCCCACTGACGAGCTCAAGGGTAGCGTCAGCCTGTACACGCAACTGCCCGAAGACAGCGCTGAAGGTGCCAGCCAGCGGGCCAACTTCAACCTCGGCGGCGGCCTCACCGATAACCTAGGTTTCCGCCTGTTCGGCGGCCTCGCCAAGACCGACGCCGACGACCTGGATATCAATGCGAGCCACGCCAACAGCGCACTCGTTGCCGGCCGCGAGGGGGTGCGGAACAAGGACATCAATGGCTTGCTGAGCTGGAAGCTGAACGACGAACACCGCTTTGAAGCCAGTGCCGGGTACAGCCGCCAGGGCAATATCTATGCTGGCGACACCATGAACAGCAACGGCGGCAGCGACGTCGCGCTGATCTCCAGCCTGTATGGCCACGAAACCAATGTCATGCAGCGCAGCACTTACGACCTGACCCACCTGGGCGACTTCACCTGGGGTACCAGCAAAACCACCCTGGCTTACGAATACGTACGCAACTGGCGCCTCAACGAGGGTTTGGCCGGAGGCCCTGAAGGGGCGATCAACGACAGCGGCGCGGCGATGTCGCGGCTGCGTAACACGCGTTTGAACAGTGAGGTCAACTTGCCGTTCGCCGTCGGCAGCACCGAGCATGTGCTGACCCTGGGGGGCGAGTACCTGTACGAGTCGCTCAACGACCAGGGCTCGTTCCGCCCGCAAAGCTTCGACCCGAGTGGGTCGGGCAGTGACGCAATCAGCGGGTTCGACCGCAGCGAATCGAAGATGACCGCCAGAAGTTACGCGTTGTTCGTCGAAGACAATATCGTCATCGGCGACACGACGGTGACGCCTGGCTTGCGTTTCGATCATCACGAGATGTTTGGCGACAACTTCAGCCCGAGCCTGAACCTGTCGCACAAGCTCACCGAAGCGCTGTCGGTCAAAGGCGGCATTGCTCGCGCCTACAAGGTGCCGAACCTGTACCAGTCCAACCCTAACTACCTGCTCTACAGTCGCGGCCAAGGCTGTAGCGTGGAGCAGACCAACTCCGGTGGCTGCTACCTGCAGGGTAACGCCGACCTCAAGCCGGAGATCAGCGTCAACAAGGAAATCGGCCTCCTGTACGACCGCGGTACCTGGCGTACCAGCGCGACCTACTTCCGCAATGACTACAAGAACAAAATCATCGGTGGTACCGATGTGCTGTATGCCATCAACAGCGGCCGCCGCGTGACCGAATGGGAGAATGCCGGCGAGGCGCGGGTGGAAGGCATCGAAGGCAACTTCTTCATCGAATTGACGCCGACCCTGGACTGGAACACCAACCTGACCTGGATGCTCGACAACGACAACCGCGAGACCGGTGAACCGCTGTCGGTGATCCCGGAGTACACCGTCAATACCACCCTGGACTGGCGCGCTACCGAGCAGCTGTCGTTCCAGGTGGCGGGCACCTACTTTGGCAAGCAGAAGTCGCCGACCTACAACTACCGCACCCAGGAAAACTACGACCAGGCCGCGCAGCAGGATGTCGAGGCGTATGGCCTGGTGGACGTGAGCGCCGGGTACAAGTTCAACGCCAACTACGACGTGCGGGTGGGGGTGAACAACGTGTTCGACAAGCAGATCCTGCGTGGCGGCAACGCCAGTAGTTCGGGGGCCAATACTTATAACCAGCCGGGCAGGGCGGTGTTTGCTGCGCTGAACATCAACTTCTGATCCAAGGGGCCGCTATGCGGCCCATTCGCGGGTGAACCCGCTCCCACAAGTACCGCGCTGCCTTCACGGCTGGCACGATCCCTGTGGGAGCGGGTTCACCCGCGAATGGGCGGACGCATTTTTCAAGGACGCCAAATGCCTAAATTCTCCGCCTGGCTACAGATCTTCTCCCGCAGCAGTGCTGCGCTGCTCGGCGGCTATGCCCTTAGCTACGCCGCGACTGCCTGCCTGGCCCGCATCCTGCCGCTGTCTGCCGCCGATGCAGTCATCGTCGCGACCCTGCCCGCGTTCATTTTTTACACGGTCGCCATCCTCTGGGCCTTCGCCTGCCGTGATGCCCTGCGCGCCTGGGCGTCGCTGGCACTGGCTGCGTCCCTTGCCCTGATCGGCTTCTGGCCACAGGTACTGGAGCGGCTGGCATGAAAAATACCTTCACCCAATCGATGGCCTGGCTGCACACCTGGGCCGGCTTGATCTTCGGCTGGCTGTTGTTCGCCATCTTTGTCACCGGCACCCTGGCGGTGTTCGACAAGGAACTCAACCACTGGATGCAGCCGGAAATTCCGGCCACCCAAGTGTCCCAGGCCGACGCCGCCCGGCGCGCTATCGACTACCTGCAGGCCCATGAACCGCAGGCAGGCAACTGGGGGATCAGCCTGCCAAGCGAACGCGCGCCCGGGCTGCGCGTCTCTACCGGCGAGCGCCGCCACGGCGGTGGCGTACAGCTCGACCCGCGCACCGGCGAGGCCATCGAGGTGCGCGACAGTGTCGGCGGCAACTTCTTCTTCCGCTTCCACTTCACCCTCGACCTGCCACGCAACTGGGGTATTTTCGTGGTCGGTGCTTTGGCGTTGGTGATGCTTGCGGCATTGGTCACCGGCATTGTCATCCACAAGAAGATCTTCAAGGAATTCTTCACCTTCCGGCCCAACAAGGGCCAGCGCTCGTGGCTGGATTTCCACAACGCCAGTGCGGTGCTGTTGCTGCCGTTCCACCTGATGATCACCTACACCGGCCTGGTGATCTTCATGCTCATCTATATCCCCGCCGGGGTCGATGCGCTGTTCGCCGGTGACCCTCGCGCTTACTTCCAGGCCCAGGGCAATGCCCGCGTGGAACAACCCCGTGGCCTGGCCAGGCAGCCGGCCGCGTTGGTCGATGTGGCACCGCTGCTGGCCCAGGCCGAGGCGCGGCTGGGGCCGATCGGCGGCTTGAATGTCCGCAACCCGAATACAGCAGCGGCGCGCGTTGAAATCCGCCCCGAGCTGGGTAATCGCATTGCGCTGGCCAAGGGGCAGGCCATGGTCTTCGATGGCGTCAGCGGGCAACTGCTCAGCGACGTGCCTGAATGGCGCGCGGTGCCTTTGACCCAGCGGGTCATGGTCGGTCTGCACTTCGCCCAGTTCGGCGGCTACCCGATGCGTTGGCTGTACTTCGTTTGCGGGCTGGTCAGTTGCCTGATGATCGCCAGCGGCCTGGTGCTGTTCTGCGTGAAGCGCGGGCGCAAATATGCCAGCGCCGCTGCCGATGCGTCCTCCCGGCGCTGGTACCGGGTGGCGGAGGTGTGCAATGTGGGCTTCATCAGTGGCCTGCTGCTGGCGTGCGTGGGGCTGCTGTGGGCCAGCCGCTTGTTGCCGGTGGAGTGGGTACAGCGGGAAAGCTGGGAGGTACGTGCGTTCTTTGGTGTATGGCTGCTCGCGTTGTTGCATGCGGGCGTCAGACCGACTCGCCGTGCATGGGCCGAGCAACTGTTGCTGACGGCATTGCTGTGCATTGGCCTGGGGGCGTTTGGCGGCCTCGATGACGCGATGCGCCTGGGCGTGGCGGCCAGTGCGCTGGTGTTGGGCGTGTTGGTTGGGCTGGTGGCCTGGCGGGTGCGCCAAGCTGCGCCGGTGCAGCAGAAAGCCCGGGCAGGGCGGCAACAGGAGGCTGGGGCATGATGATGTGGATTGCAGGCGCAGTGTTGTTCGCCTATGTCGGCATGCTCGGGTTATGCCAAGGGCTGGAGCGGCATTACAAGCAGGTGTGGAACCGCACCTGCCCACGCGTGTTGCGTATTGGCCTGCGCATTGGCGGATGGTTGGCGTTGCTGACCAGCCTGACGCTGTGCGCCCAGGCCTGGGGCTGGGCCATGGGGCCGGTGGCCTGGTTCGGCGTGCTGTCGCTGGCGGGGTTGGTGCTGGTGATGTTGCTGCCGTACTGGCCGCGGCTGGCGGTGGGAGTGGCAGGGGCACTGCCGGTGTGGGCATTGGTGCAGGTGGTTAGCTCTCTATGAGCTGAACGCCCCGTAAGAAATACGTGTTTGTGCAGGTGACGACTTAGTTGCAGCCAAAACCCTCGCAGCATGCTAAACCATGGGCCCCAGCCCGCTGCGAGAGAACCCTCGGTGAAAGCCGTTCGCCTGACCCTGATCTGCCATGCCCTGACCCAGGCCCAGAAGACCGGGCGCCTGCACTGTGCAGAGGACGGCATTTTGCCGTTGGCGCAAAAAACCGACGCCATTCTGCCCGGCATGCAGGTGCTGACTGCGCCAGAGCGGCGAGCCTGCGAGACGGCGGCGTGGTTGTCGGGCCCGATGCAGATCGAGCTGGCACTGGCCGATTGCGACCTGGGGCATTGGCAGGGCTTGCCCTTGAAGCAGCTGCAAGCCGAGCAACCACAGGCGTTGGAAGAATGGCTGCAGGACCCGGCCAGTGCGGTGCATGGAGGGGAGTCGTTCGCTGACGTATGCCTGCGTGTGGCCGCCTGGCTGGCAGCTTTCGACACGCCGGGCGAGTGGCTGGCGGTGACTCACCCGATGGTCATGCGTGCCGTATTGGTACAGGTGCTGGGGTGCCCGATTCAGGCCAGCCAGCGCATCGACGTGCTGCCGCTTTCGCGCCTCGAATTGAGCTTTACCGGGCAGTGGCGCCTGCGCCTGGGCTAAGCATCAGAACGCCAGCTTGTAGCCGATCAGTAGCAGCATCGCCGCCAGGCACGGGCGCAGTACGCGGTCGGAGATCTTACCGGTGAGGTGGCTGCCCAGGTAGATACCCGGCAGCGAGCCCAGCAGCAGGTAGCCCAGCAGCGACCAGTCCATGTTGCCCATGCCCGCGTGGCCCAGGCCTGCTACCAGGGTGAGCGGCACGGCGTGAGCGATTTCGGTACCGACCAAGCGGCGGGTGACCAGAAACGGGTACAGCAGGAACAGCGCCACCGTACCCAGGGCGCCAGCACCGATGGAGGTGAGGGTGACCATGACCCCCAGCACTACGCCAGTGAGCACGGTGAGGGTGTTCAGGCTGCGGTCGCTGAGGTGGTAGTGGTCACCGGCATGGCGGCTGGCGAAGGCCTGTAGGCGCGACTTGAACAGGATGGCCAGCGCGGTCAGGATCAGCACCACAGCCAGGCCTTGCTTGATGATGGCGTTGAGGGCCGAGGTGTCGGTGTGCAGGGTGCTGAGGAACCACAGGGTCAGCGCTGCGGCGGGCACGCTGCCCAGGCTGAGCAGGCCGGTGATCTTCCAGTCGATGTTCTTGTGGCGCGCATGCACCCAGACGCCACTGGCCTTGGTGATTGCCGCATAGAGCAGGTCGGTGCCGACGGCCGTAGCCGGGTTGATGCCAAACCACAACAGGATCGGGGTCATCAGCGAGCCGCCACCGACGCCGGTCATGCCGACGATGAAACCCACGACCAGGCCAGCAATGGTGAAACCGAAAGAACCTACATCCATACGCTACTCGACTGCCCATCTTTGCCCGTTATCGGATGCAGCCAGCATATAGATTTTTTTATAGCCAAATAGACTTGTTCGTTATTAGGTTATAACCGTGCAGCCCGTCAGCGATCGGTCATGACCACCATCACATGGGCGTCCCCGCCGCCCTCACTTTCCGACAGGTAGATGTGCCCCACCTGGCTGTCGAAGTACGCTGTTTCCTGCGGCCCTATGCTCACGGCTTCACCCGTTTCGAACTCGATGCGCACGCGTCCGCTCAGCACCAGGGCGAACTCCTGCCCAGGGTGGCGGATAAAGTCGTCGAACTGGCCGCGTTCGCGGGCAATGATGCGGGCATAGGCCGGGGTCATGCGCCGCTCCGGGAAGTCGCCAGCAATGGGGTGGTAGTCGTAGGTGCCGGTGGAATACCCCGCCGCCGCCGGTAATGAGTCAACCACCACGGTCACCGGTACCGGGGCGGTGACTGTGCCACTGGCGCGAAACAATTGGGCAATGTCGACATTCAATGCCCGAGCGGCGGCGGCCAGCTTTTCGTAGCTGACCGAAACCTGTGCCAATTCCATCTTCGACAGGGTGGACACCGGCACGCCACTGGCTTGGGACAATTGCTTGAGAGTCATCTGGCGCGCCTTGCGCACCTGGCGCAGGCGCTGGCCGACTACGGCGCGGTCAAGCAGGGGTAGGGCAGCGGGCATTCAGGGTTCTCGGCATACGGCGTTGGTCGGGCATCTTACCTTGGACACTTGCGCATTTCTAAATTCTCATATATTAGAATTCTCATAAATGATAATTAGCCTGGCAGGAGCATGCATTGACCCCGACCTACGACACCCTGATCATCGGTGCCGGCATTGCCGGTGCTTCCTTGGGCTATCGCCTGGCTGGCCAGCAGCGGTTACTGCTGCTGGAGCGTGAGTCGCAGCCTGGCTACCACTCCACCGGGCGTTCGGCAGCCATGTTCATGGAGGCTTACGGCACCCCGCAGATCCAGGCACTCACCCGCGCCAGCCGGGCGTTCTATGAAGCTCCGCCGCAAGGCTTCTGCGACCATCCGCTGCTGGAACCGCGTGGCTGCCTGTATGTGGCCAGCGTGGAGCAGCGCGAGCTGCTTGCGCAGACCCACGCGCAGAACCTGGCCAATGGCACCGAAGTCAGCCTGCTTGACCGTGATGCCGCCTTGGCCCTGGTGCCGAGCCTGCGCGGCGAGACCCTGGCCGGCGCCGTGCTTGAGCCGGGTGCGATGGACCTGGATGTTCACGCCCTGCACCAAGGCTTCTTGCGCGGTTATCGCGCAGCCGGCGGCGAGCTGCGCTGCAACGCCGAGCTGATCCAGGCCTGGTATCTGGACGACTTGTGGCAGGTGGAGCTGGGCGACGGCAGCCGCGTGCAGGCGCGCCAGCTGGTCAATGCCGCTGGTGCCTGGGCCGACCGCGTGGCCGAGCAATGCGGCGTGGCGCGCATCGGCCTGCAACCTTGCCGCCGCAGCGCCTTCACCTTCCCCGGCCCGGCAGACCAGGACTTCGCCCGTTGGCCGGCAGTGATCGGCGTCGACGAAAGCTTCTACTTCAAGCCCGACGCTGGCCAGTTGCTGGGGTCGCCCGCCAATGCCGACCCGGTCGAACCCCAGGACGCCGCGCCCGAGGAGCTCGACGTCGCCTTGGGCATCTACAACATCGAAGCCATGACCACTTTGGCAATCCGCCGCCCCAGCCACACCTGGGCGGGGCTGCGCTCGTTCGTTGCCGACGGTGACCTGGTCATCGGCTTCGATGTGCACGCCCCCGCATTCTTCTGGCTGGCGGCACAGGGCGGCTATGGCATTCAGTCGGCTGCGGGCGCCTCGCGCCTGGCCGCCGACCTGCTACTCGGCCAACCACTGTGCCCTGGCCTTGTCAGCCAGGGGGTAGCACCTGAGTGCCTGTCCCCGGCCCGTTTCCAGCAATCCTGAAAGGAGTAACCCATGAGCAATGACATTCAGCGTTTCCCCAGCAGCCTGCCGTTCCCGTTCTCACGCGCGGTGAAGGCCGGTGGCTTTCTGTTCCTCTCCGGTCAGGTGCCGATGAGCGCAAGTGGCGAAGTGGTGCGCGGGGATATCCAGACCCAGACTCGCGCAGCCTGCGAGCGCATCGCCGAAAGCCTGGCGGCCTGCGGCGCGCGTTTCGACCAAGTGGTAAAGGCCACGGTATGGCTGTCGGACATGAGCCACTTCGCCGGTTTCAACGAGGTCTACAAGGAGTTCTTCGGCGCAGCATTGCCAGTGCGTTCGACCGTGGCCTCGGCATTGGCGCTTGGGGTAGATGTGGAAATTGAAGTGCAGGCGTTTGTCGGCGACGCCTGAACCCGCTGCTACAAACGCTCTGCGTTGGCAGAAAGACAACAACAATAAATCCAGAGGTTCACATGCAAGAGCAGCTGAAGATTGCCGGCGCATTTGTCGGCGTGATCGTGGGGGCGGGGTTCGCGTCGGGGCGGGAACTGTTGTTGTTCTTTGTTGATTTCGGCGTGTGGGGGCTGGTCGGTGCATTGGTCAGCGCTTTCCTGTTCACCTTCCTTGGCATGGCCCTGGCGGGGTTGGGCAACCGCCAGCAGGCCACCTCGCACAAGGATGTCATCCAGGCTATCTGCGGCCGCCACTTGGGGCTGTTCGTCGACTGGCTGATTACCTTCTTCATGTTCGCCGTCACCGTGGTCATGCTGGCCGGTGGTGGTGCGCTACTGGAGCAGCAGTTCGGGGTTCCGGCGCTGGCTGGCAGCGTGCTGGTGACGCTGGTGGTGGTGGGCATCGTGTGCCTGGACGTGCGCAAGGTAATTCTGGCTATTGGCGCCATCACTCCGCTGTTGATTCTGGTGGCGTCGGCGATTGCGTTGTATGCCGTATTCACCCGCGAGCAGAGCTTCGCCGCGCTCGATCACCTGGCCAGCCAACAGCAAGCTGGCACTCGCCACTGGCTGCTGGGCGCGTTCCTGTATGTGTCTTACAACATCGTGGCCGGTGCGCCGATCCTGGCCATTCTGGGCGGTTCGGCCAAGGGCGAGAAAACCGCCGTGTGGGGCGGCCTGCTGGGTGGCGCGGCGCTGGGCGGCCTGATGCTGGTGATGAGTGCCGGGCTGCTGTCACGCCTGGACAGCGTGGCCGACCTGCCCATGCCGATGCTGTCGATTGCCAACGAGGTGTCACCGTTGCTGGGACTGGTGATGTGCCTGATCATCTTCGGCATGATCGTCAACACTGCGGTCGGGACATTGTTCTCGTTCCTTTCAAGGCTGCTGCCTGCGGGCACGGCGAAGTTCCGTTGGGGCTCGGTGGTAACCGGTACAGTGGCGTTTGTCTGCAGCCTGGTGGGGTTCATCAGCCTGGTGGGTGAGGTGTACCCGTTGTTTGGCTACCTGGGCTTTGTGCTGATGGCGGCGGTCTTGCTGGCGTGGCTGCGGCGGGGAAGGGCTGCGAAAGCGGTTGTAGCTTAAGGGGGCGCAAAGCGCCCCCCCAGGCCATCAGATCCTGAAACTGCCTACCAGTTGCTTCAAGCGCCCGGCCTGCTGAGCCAGCTGGTCGCAATGGCGCAGGGTGTCGTTGAGGTTCTCCACCCCTTGCTGGTTCAGGGCGTTGATCTGGGTAATGTCCAGGTTGAGGCTCTCGACCACGGCAGTCTGTTCTTCAGTCGCAGTCGCTACCGACTGGTTCATGCCATCGATCTCGCCAATGCGCTGGGTCACGCTGGCCAGGCGTACGCCGGCCTGGTTGGCCACCTGCACGGTCTGTTCGCTGGAAACCTGGCTGGTGTTCATGGTGTGTACCGCTTCACGCGAGCCTACTTGCAGGCTGGTGATCATACGGTGAATCTCTTCCGCCGACTCCTGGGTGCGGTGCGCCAGGTTGCGCACTTCGTCGGCCACCACGGCAAAACCACGGCCGGCTTCACCGGCACGGGCCGCTTCGATCGCGGCGTTCAGTGCCAGCAGGTTGGTCTGCTGCGAAATGCCCTTGATCACATCGAGGATCTTGCCGATTTCGTCGGTGCTGGCGTTAAGCGTTTCGATCTGCGCGCACGACTCACTGATGCGCTGCGACAGGGCGGTCATGGCGCTGATCGCTTCCTCGACCACTTCGCGGCCACCGTGGGCCTGTTCGCTGGCGCCACTGGCATGCTGCGAAGCATCAGCGGCGTTACGGGCGATTTCCTGGGTAGCGGCGCCCAGCTCGTTGATGGCTGCGGCCACGCTGTTGGTGCGCATGCTCTGTTCTTCAGAACCGCTGATCGATGCGTTGGAGGCGCTGACCACTTTCTCCGACAGGTCATGCACCAGGCGGGTTGCCGAGGACACCTCACTGATCGAGGCGTGGATGCGTTCGACAAAACGGTTGAACGAGGTGGCCAGTTCGCCGAACTCGTCCTTGTTCTGCACGGCCAGGCGGCGGGTCAGGTCGCCTTCACCCTCGGCGATGTCGCGCATGGCGCGGCCCATGGTGGTCAACGGGCTCATCAGCACAGGGATCAGCAGGCCGAGCAGGCCGGCGATGGCAGCCACGGCAATCAGCATGGCGATAATCGCCGAGGTGCGGAATTGGCTGAGCGCTGCGTAGGCCTTGTCTTTATCGATCGACAGGCCGATGTACCACTGCGCCGAAGGCAGGCCGGCCACCGGGGCGAAGGAGATGATGCGGTCCTGGCCGTTGAGGATGACATCCTGCATGCCGGCGGCAACCCGCAGGTTGCTGCCGGGGTAGATGTCCTTGAGGTTCTTCATTACCTGGTCTTTGTCAGGGCTGACGATCACCTGGCCACTGGCGTCGGCCAGGAAGGCGTGGCCGATGCCGCCGAAATCGACCGAGTTGATGATCTCGACCAGGGTGTCGAGGGTCACGTCACCACCGACCACACCCAGCAGTTCGCCATTGCTCCTGCTCTTCACGGGGGTGGCGATAGTCACCATCAGGCCACCGACCGCGCCCTGGTACGGGGCTGTCAGCACGGTCTGCCCGGCGCTGGCCGCGGCGCCATACCAAGGGCGCTGGCGGGGGTCGTACCCGGCAGGCATCTGGGTGTCCGGGCGCTGGGTAAACACACCGTTGGCCTGGCCCAGGTAGGTGAACAGGAAATTGCGGGTGTAGGAAGGCTGCTCGATCAGCCCGGCCAAGGTCTCGCCGGCACCTTGCTGGCCGATATCCTGGGCCAGGTTTTCCAGCACCAGGATGCGCCCGCTCATCCAGTTTTGCACGCTGCTGGCGGTCAGAGCACCGGCCTGTTGCACCGAGGCCTCGATATTCTGGCGGATGGTGTTGCGTTGCAGGTAGTCGTTGTAGAGCGTGAACAGGGCGAATGCCAGGACCACGACGCCGCAGGCGCTGAGCAGGATCTTGTGGCGAAATTTCAGGTTCATGTTTCGAGACCTTGAGCCAATGAGGGGAGGGCGCAGCACGCTTGTGACGCATTGCGGGGCCTGTCGACCGGGATATCGGCTCAAGGGGTAAAAGATTGAAGTGCTTAAAGAAATTTCTTAAGGCCGTTTCGACGGGCGGTCATCAGTGGCGACCTAGCTGCTCGATCAGCAACCGCGCCGCTTGTTGCAGCGGCTGCTGCTTGCGCCACAGGACGTGGACCGGCAACTGCAGCTCGTTATGGGTGTTGCGAAAATCCAGGCGTACCAGGCGCCCGTTGGCCAGCAGTGGCGCGACCCGCGACAGCGGCAGGTCGCCCCAGCCCAGGCCGGCTTCCACCATCTGCAAAGCCAGGTCGAAGCTGTCGGTAGACCAATGCGTTGCACCGATCAGCGGGCGCGGGTCGGCCAGCGGCAGGTCGCGGCTGCGCACCAGGATCTGGCGAACCCGGGTCAGGTCTTCGAGGTAATGAATGCGGCCCTCGCGCAAGGCGGGGTGGGTGGGCGACAGGGTAGCTACCAGTGACTCCATGCCGATGTGCTGGAAGCCCCGGCGGGCATCGACCTGCAGGCCGGCAAAGGCCACGCAGAGGTCGGCCTGGCCACTGTCCAGCAGATGCAGGGCTTGCTCCTGCGGGGCGCTGAGCAGGGCGATGTCCAGCAACGGGTGGCGCTCGCCAAGGCGAGCGATGGCTGCCAGCAACGGGCCGTGGTCGATGTCTGGCACAACGGCCACGCTCAGGCTGCTTTCCAGCCCCTGAGACAGCTCAAGCGCATGCACTTGCAGCAGCCCCAGTTGTTCGGCAATCAGCCTGGCGTGTGGCTCCAGGGCCAACGCCTTTGCGGTAGGGCGAACTTCACGTGAGCCGCGCTCGAACAGGCTGTAACCCAGCTCGGCCTCAAGGTTGCCGATGGCCATGCTTACGGCCGAAGGCACCCGTTGCAGGGCGCGTGCGGCGGCGGAGAACGAGCCGCGGTCGAGCACGGCAAGAAATAATTGGATGTTGTCGCTGGAAAAGTTCATGGCTGCCTCCTGTCAGCAGATCTGACAGCTGCTGACTTTTGCTGTCAAGCACGATGAAGCATGATCGCGCCCCATCGCTTTTGTCATTGGAGGTAACCGCAGGTGCAGGGACTGAAACGCAAGCTGGTCTACGTAACTTTCTATGAACTGATCGGGTTGTGCATGTCCACCCTCGGGTTGGCATACCTTTCGGACACCCAGGCGTCGCATACCGGGCCACTGGCGATCATGATTACCACCATCGCCATGCTCTGGAACCTGGTCTACAACACCCTGTTCGAGCGCTGGGAGAGCCGTCAGGCCAAGCGCGGGCGCAGCGTGGCGCGCCGGGTGGCGCATGCCATCGGTTTCCAGCTGACCCTGGTGGTGTACCTGATCCCGCTGATTGCCTGGTGGCTGGACATGACCTTGGTGGAGGCGTTGCTGGTGGACATGGCGTTCATTGTGCTGATCCCTTGCTACACCTTTGCCTACAACTGGGCGTTTGACCGGATCTTTGGTTTGCCCAGCTCGGCAATGGCTGCAGCCTGATTCATCCTGTGCGGGTAACCACTAGGGCGGCAGGCGGATGATCAAAGGTGCTTGCAGCTGCTTCACCTGCGGCTCCACCGGTTGCTCGGCTGGCCGTGGTGCGCTGGCCAACAAGCTGTCCTCAACCTGCCCCGAGAGGTAATACACCCCTGCCATTGCCCCGCTCTGGCGGTTCTCCATCAACTCCTGCCATTCCTGGTTCAGCGCCACGTTGAGGATCACCCGCAACTGCTCGACCATCTGCGGCTGTTCGCGGTCATGGGTCATCATGCCGTAGCCGGCCGCAGCGATCGAAATCATCGCCCCTGCCACTTTGCCCACTGCCGAGGCCACAGCGCTGGCGATGCCGCGTGGGGCCAGTGTAGCGCCGAGCTTGTCGCTGGCCTGGGTGGCTACGGAATTCAGCCCGACATCAGTCCTCCCCGGGCCTTTGCTGGCCAGTTGATGAAGGTGCTGGCGCATGGCTTGCCAGGCCGGCTGCTGGTCCAGCGGCTTGGCCCGTAACAGTTGATACAGGCTGGCATTGCGGGCATCCGGTGGCCCCAGGGCGATGGCGGGGATGCGGTTGAGCCGCTGGCTGAGTTGCTCGGGTGGCGCGTTGTAGCGGCTGATGATGGCTGGCAGTTGCTGGCCGAACAGTTGCAGGTACAGCTCGCAGGCGCGGTCGCGGATGCTTTCGGGGTTGATCTGTTCGGCCACCGGTTCGATCACCCGCTCGTGGTACTGCTCCTGCAGGTACAGGGCCAGGCGCTTTTCCGCCGGCTCCCGGCCTTCGCCACTGTCCATTTTGTACCAGGCCACCTTGAGGGTGAGCCACTGCTGGGTCCAGTAGCCGGTGAACCACGGGATGAAGTCACTTTCGGTGCGCTGTTGTACCTGCTCCCGCCATACCCGCATGGAGCGCCGGGCATAATCGTTGGCCGAGCCGGCTGCGCCGACCGAGGCGTCGATCAGTTCCTGATCGATACGTTGCCAGGCGGCGGGTGTGAGCAGCGCTGGTGGTGGCGGGGCAGGCGGACGCTTACCCGCGCAACCGCCGAGGGCCAGAAGAAGGCACAGCAACAGAGGGATTCGAGAACTCACGCAACCGCCTCCCGGGTAGAGGCTGGGGTGGTTCTCGGAGTATAGGGTGGGGTTGAGGGGGCTGCCGTGCAGCCCATCGCCAATCGCCGCGGCGGTTATTCCAGGTCGAGCTTTTCTTCCAGGCGGTCAAGGTGCTTGTGCATCAGCCCAAGCGCCACCTCGGCGTCGCCTTGCTCCACGGCATCAATGATCGCCGCATGTTCTTGCCAGGCGCAGTGGTCGCAGCACGGCGATTCGTAGCGGGCGATGATCAGCGAGGTCATGGGTACCAAACCATTGAGAAACCGCGCCAGTGGCGCATTGGCGGCCACCTGCGCCAGCTTGAGGTGAAACTCGCCGCCCAGGCGGATCGCTGCGCAACGTTCGCCGCTTTCATGGTGCTGGCGCTCGCGTTCCACCAGTTGCCGCAGCTGGCGCACCTGCGCCGGCCGGGCGCGTTGGGCGGCCAGGGTGATCAGCGTGGTTTCGGCCAAGCGCCGGGCACTGAGCACCTGGCGCGCCTGGTCCGGGTCGGGCGCGGCCAGGTGCGCGGTGTGGCTGGGGCGCTGCACCACCACCTGCTGGTCGGACAAGCGCCCAAGCACGCGACGTATCACGGTGCGGCTGACACCAAAGGCATGGCCCAGCGCCTGCTCGGGCAGCAGGGCGCCCGGTGGCAGGCGCTGTTCGAGAATGGCGTCGAACAGCCGAGGGTAGATCTGCTCGGCCGACAGGCGGGTTTCGCCAACAGCAAGCAGGGCTGGCAGGTGAGGGGCGGCATTCATGGTCGCTCTCCTGGGGTCATGGGCGCGGGTGTTCGTCCGGAATGTTCAGCGGGATGCCCATGCGCTGGCCTTCGGCCAGAATGTGCTGGCGCATCTGGGCGCTGGCCTGGGCACTGTTGCGTTCGCGAATTGCTCGTACAACGGCTTCGTTTTCCTTGAGCCGGGCAGCCAGGTGTTCGGGCGAATTGCGCAGCATGTTGGCACTTTGCTTCAAGGCATTGCCGGTCTGCTGCACCACGCTCTGGAAGATCGGATTGGTGGTGAGGGTGAACAACGCCTCATGGAAAGCGATGTAGGCTTTTACCCCGGCTTCACTGTCATCGGCCTCCAGCGCTTCACGCATGTCCATCAGGGTCAGGCGCAACTGGCCGACGTCCTGGCTGTTGGCCGACTGCGCCACCAGCCCGACGATGAACGGTTCGAGGGTGTAGCGCAGCTCCAGCACATCGGCCAGGCTGGCCGCGGCGCTGGTGTCCATGCCCGGTTCCTGGGTGACGGCGTCGGCATCCAGCACCAGCACGCCCTTGCCCGGCAGCGAGCGCACCAGGCCCAGGGTTTCCAGTACGGTCACCGCTTCGCGCAGGCTTGGGCGGCTGATGCCCAGCTGTTCGGCCAGCTCGCGCTGGCCCGGCAGCATGTCGCCGGTACGCCATTGGCCCCGGGCCAGGGCCTGGCGCAGTTTTTCCACCACTGAGTTGACGACGGTTGATGAGCTGATCACGGTTCGCTCCTGCAAGGGCCGGCGTCAGCGCCGGCCACTTTCGGTCAAAATTCCTGTTGTTGATGGTGTGTGTTGGGCTGTTTACGCGGCGTCGGGGTAAAGCCGAGCTTGCCGTCAAGCACGTTCTGCGCGCGCTCCAGGTCAATGTCCTTTTCCCATCGGGCGATGGCCACAGTGGCCACGCAGTTGCCAATCAGGTTGGTCAATGCCCGGCCAATGCCCATGAACCAGTCCACCGCCAGCACCAGCACCAGGCCCACCACCGGAATCGCCGGTACGGCAGTGAGGGTGGCGGCGAGGATCACCAGCGCCGAGCCTGGGATGCCGTGAGCCCCCTTGGAAGTCACCAGCGACACCAGCAGGATGGTCAGCAGGTCGGTCATTTCCAGCGGCGTGCCGGTGGCGTTGGCGATGAACACGATGGCCAGGGTCAGGTAAATGGAGAAACCGTCGAGGTTGAACGAGTAGCCGGTGGGGATTACCAGGCCGACTGTGGAGCTGCCAATGCCCAGGTGCTCCAGTTTGCGCATGATCTGTGGCAGCACGGCGTCGGAAGAGGCGGTGCCAAGGACGATGGTCAGTTCTTCACGCAGGTATTTGATCAACGGCAGCAGCTTCAGGCCCGAGATACGCATTACCGTACCCAGCACGATCAGCACGAAGCCGGCGCAGGTCAGGTAGAACAACGCCACCAGCCCGCCCAGGTGCTGCAGCGACTCCAGGCCGTACTTGCTGGTGGTGAAGGCGATGGCGCCGAACACGCCGATGGGGGCCAGGCGCACGATCATGCCCATGATGCGGAAGATCACATGGCTCAGTTCGTTGATCAGCCGCGAAATACCGGCGGCCGAGTCACCTACCAGGTTCAGCGCGCTACCGAACAGCACCGAAAACAGCAGCACCTGGAGAATGTTGTTGTCGGCGAAAGCACCGACCACCGAGGTGGGGATCAGGTCCATGAAGAACGCCGTGGCGCCATGAATGTGCTGGCCGCGCTCGGCCAGGCCGTTGGCATCGGCGCTGGACAGTTGGTCCAGGTGTATGTTGGCACCGGTGCCGATGCCACTGCTGAAGGCGAATATCAGGCCGATCACCAGCGCCAGCGTGGTCAGCACTTCAAAGTAGATCACCGACTTCAGGCCGATGCGCCCGACCTTTTTCAGGTCGCCCGCGCCTGAGATGCCGCTCACCACCACGCAGAACACGATCAGCCCGATGAGCATCTTGATCAGCTTGATAAAGCCGTCGCCGAGAGGTTTGAGTTGCAGGGAAAGGTCGGGAAAACTGAGACCGCAGGCGATGCCGAGGGCAAGGCCGAGCACGACTTGCAGGAATATCGAACGCGAGCACCATTTGAGCATGGGGGAAGTCTCTGATCGGTGTCCTTGCTTCGGTAGCCGCACGGGGCGAAAGAGCGCAGGACTTAATTATTGTGGTCTTACCGGTTTGTTCAGCGCGAAGCCATAAAAGCGCGAAAACCCCCACATTGCAAGGATTTTTGGCCTTACCGGTCTGACCAGTTATGGGGCAATCTGGCTTGCCAGGCTCTACTTCGGTGCGTGCCGTGAGGCATCCAGGACGAATCTGTGCGGGCCTTGGCCAGTGCCTGAGCGACTGTTGCAAGCAGCTTGCCAAGCGCAGTAACGAAGCCGAACTGATCGGCAGCCCGCACAGCCGTCAAGCCAGCAAGCCTGAGCCCCTCAGGCGAGCGTGTTGGCCAATGCCTGGGTCAGGCTGCGCAGCAACGCCTGTTCCGCTGCTCTGCGGGTACTGAGCAGCAGGGCGCTGGCGCGCTGGTAAATGGCGCTTTCATCGGCATAGCGTCCGGAAACCAGGTCGACCCGTTGCACGGCGCGATTGCGCCGCCAGTGCAGGCCCTCGATGTGGCCCAGTTCCCGTTCCAGCGCATCGATGTAGGCTGCCGGTACGCTGGGGCCGGTATAGTCCCCCAGGTTGTTCGTGGCTTCGGTGAGCTCGCTGTGGTACTCGCTCGCGGCTTCCCAGTCCCTCGCCAGCGCGTCAAATTCATCAGCATGAAGCCGACGCAGCCAACTCTTCCAGAACTGCTGGTCACACGCCCACTGGCTGAACATGGCGGGGCCTACTTCGGCCCTCACGGCAGCACCCAGGCGGTGCACGGTCGCGGGGCTCAGGCGGGCCAGGTATTCGAACAGTATCTGTTGCGGTTGAGGTGGCAGCCCAAGTACTTCGCGCAGTTGCATACGCGCGTGCAGGGCCATCTCGATCTCGTCTATGAGGTAGTTCGGTTCGATCAGTGCTGCATCGTCCAGGTCGTCGTCGGCATGCAGGGGCGGGGCGGTTTCCCGTGCAGCAGCGTCTGGCGCTTCTGCCAATGCCCGGCGCCTGGACACCCGGGCGTTGTACAAGGCACCCACACGCTCGTCCAGGCGCTGCTGGCGCAGCAGCCCGGTGGCGCTGTGCAGTGCTACTTGGTCGTTGTGCGCATTGGGCGCTGCAGTATTGACAGCGTCCCACAGCATCACATCGGTTTCGATCTGCTGGAACAGCAGGCTGGCCTGGTCGACACAGCCTTCGGTGGCGTGGTTGATCGCCTCCAGGACTTGATCGTGCAGTTGCGCCCGACCCCATCCGGCACTGTCGGCCGCCCCCGAGTGGGTGCGGAGGGTGCGCAGGACATGCTGCATGCGGGCCCGCAAGTAGGTCGGCTGGCTCAGATAATCCGCTGTCCGGGTCAGTCGCTCGAACAGTAGGTACAGCGGTTGCCAGGACGGCTCGTTGGCGGTCAGCGCCTGGTGCTCCTGCAGTTCGTCAGGCCAGTCGATGTACCAAGGGTCCTCGGCATCGCCGACGCTGATCGCGGGCAGTCCGGCATCGGCCAGACGCAGTTGGGCTTGCTCGCTGAACGGATTATTGTCGAAGTCGAAAAAGGCTCGCGGCTCGCCCGGGCGCGCTGCCTCGGCAAATGCGCTGCCTTGCAGGTCGGGCACATCGGTGAGCTGGTTATCGCTGAGGTCAAGGCTTAACAGCCGCAAGGGGCGCTGGTTCAGCAGTTCGGTAAGGCCGGTCGGCCATTGGCCGATGCCGGTTTGTTGCAGGTCCAGGGCCTGCAACTGGTGCCATCCGCTGACATCGGGTGCAAGGTCCAGCGGGTTTTCCGCCATGAACAGGGTGTGCAGGCGGTTCAGGCGGGCGAGGGCGGCCCGGCTTTGCTCGGTCAGAGTGGTATCGTTACCAGCCATGCTCAGGTCGGTCAGTGATGGCCAGCGCTCCATTGCCTGGAAGTGCTCGGCGGCCAGGTTCAGTCCGTTGCTGTCAATGATGAGTGACGTCAGCGACGGCAGGTTTGCCAGCCGGTCCAGAGCGGCGACCGGCAGTGCCTCAAGCGCATTGCCCAGATCCAGGCGCAGCAGGTTGCTGCGCCCTTGCAGCATATCGAGGGTAGCGGTTTCGCTCAGGTCCAGGCCATTGCCCGACAGATCGAGGTTTTGCAGTTGGTCCATGTGCCCTACCGAGGGCGGAATGTGCTCAAGCATGTTGCCCTCCAGGTCCAGGGTCCGCAGGTGGGAAAATCTTCCAAGGAAACTGTCCAGGCTGGCGTGCGAAGACTCAGACAGGAAGGTGACACTCAACTGGCGTACATGAGGCATTGGTGTAGACAGGGTGGGCAACGTACCGAGGTTGCGGCCATCGAGGTCGAGAATCACATGCTCGATGCTGCTGGCGGAGTTGGTCGACTCCCTGCGCCAGGCCATGCGCAGGCGCCTCGCTGCTTCGGTACGGGCTGAGCGTTGTGCCACGAGCGTACCGCCGTTGGCGAGATCAGGGCTGTGAATCCATTGCTGCAGGCTGCTGTCCAGCTGCATGTATTCGCCTCTCAGGCGTTCAAGCAGCGTGCCAAACGGCTGCTGCCCGGCTTCCTGAAGCAGGCGATGGCGCAGGATCAGGCGCGCATCTGGCTCGGTGGAGGGGAACAACTGGTTGAACAGTTCATCAGCGGTAAGCCACCCTCGGCCGCGCCCGCTCAAGGGGTAGCCAATCTGGCCACCGGGCAGCCGTCGCGGCAAGCGGTAGAAGGGGCGCACCGGTTGCATGCCCAGGTACCCCGGCGTTGCAGCGCGGTCGCTGGCAAGCTTGTCGAACAGCGCAGCGTTGAGCAGGTCGGGCTCATGGATCTGCAAGCTGAGGGAGGTTCGTTCGCTATCCGGCAAGGCATTGAGGATTGCCTGGAAGATATCGCTCCGGTTGGCCAGCGTTTCTCCTTGCTCGTTACGGGGCTCATACCCGTTCCCGGTGCGTATGACGGTTTTTGCAGTCACGCTTTCTTTGCCGCAGGCATGCAGCAGGCGACCGGAAACCGAACCGTCGCGCAGTTCGATACGGGCCTCGTTCGTCCAGCCGGGTAACTGTTCGAGGGCAGCGAATACCAGTGCATCGCGATCCGCGACTGGGCCATTGGTCTGGTGAAAGCGTGCCAAGGCACCGCTGATACGGGCCTCCCTCAGGTACAGGCGCGCGGTTTCGGCCAGGCGCATGGGCAGGCGCTGGGTTCGTTGCATCTGCAGCACGTCCGCGGGACTCGCCTGGTCGAGGATTTCGCCTTGCGCCCTGGCACTGAGGGAAGGGAAATCCCGTGCAAGTGGGCCGCCATCCGTTGCTCGCAGCAGCGGCTCAGGCACTTTGCCATCTAGCGATTCCAGGGTGTCCAGGAGTAACGCCGGGGCGGATTCACGGTCGACCATTACCCGGCGCACAATCGCTTCGTCGTAGCCGCTGCATTGCAGGGCACGCTGCAACGCAAGCCGATCCCTGCCGGTGGCGCTAGCGGCCAATCGCTGCAAAAGCTGTGCGCGATCCCAGTGCAACGGTTGTTCATGGGCGAAAACCCACGGCCCGGGTTGCTGACCGTACAACGCTGGCTGAATGCGTTGCCCTGGGCTTGCGACCAGGCGTCGACCACCATCGACGCTATTTTCCAGCGGGTAATGCTGGTCCTGCAGCTTGAGCCAGGTACGCCCTTTAGCTTGATGCAGGCCATCAGGTCGGGCAGCCCACTGTGGGGGCGCTGCACGGTGGAAGGGCGTGAGGTCGCCGTGCCACAAGCGGCGGCCCGCCTCGCTTTCGACCAAGTGCCAATCCTGCAATGGCCCGGTGGGTGCGTTGAAACCCTCCACGGCGCCCAGGGCTGCGAACTGCACCAGGCTCTCGACCACGCTGAACAGATGGGCGATCGCTTCATCGCTGTCCTGCTCGTTGGCGGCGTGAACACCTTCGAGGAATTCGTCGACGATCTGGGCGCCACCTGCCACCAGCATCAGTTCGGCAAGACCCGGTACAAAGAAACCGGCCAGGTTCAGTACTGTCAGCCCGGCGCTCAGCCAACTCTCAAGGTGCTCCAGTTGCGTGCGTGCATCCAGTTGGCGGACCGGTACGGCCACGCTCGCGGCATCAAGGAACTTGCGTTCTACCAGGGTTCGCGCACGCGCCCTGAAGCAGTTGCCTGGCCATGGTTCCAAGGTCAACGGTAGTCGGACGTTCTTGTCGCGTGTTGCCTGCCAGATGTCGCGAGGCCCGGGAAACGCACGCCTGATCCAGCTGAATCGGTCACCTTTGTCCAGCACCGGTGTTGTGGCTTGCAGGTCGGCATAGGGGTAGTGTGGGTACAGGGTTTCTCGAAGGCGTTGCAGAAAAGCGGCCTGCTGGGCCAGCGGTACGTGGCGGATGAAGAATGTGCGGAAATCGTGATCGGCCAGCCGGTCGGTTAGGTCGGCTTTCAAACTGCCCAACGAGGCATGCTGGCGCAGCGCGCCCTGCGGATCGCCCGGTAGATACAGCAGGCAAGGCTGGCCGGCTTCAGGGTCTTCCAGCTGGATGACCATGGGGCCGTTTAACGGGGTCCCGAACAGGCTGACGAACTGGCACAGTACGTTACGTCCGCCCTTTTCGGTGATGATTTGCGCTCGGCTATCCAGCGCAGCTTGTGCCAGCGCTGCGCCGTGGCAGTCAATGTGGCCACGTAGGCGGGCGATGGCCAGCTCGGCGCACAATGCGCTGCGGTCCTGGGTTTCGAGCAGGTCGCGAAATGTATCGTTATCGACGATGTCGCCCAGGTGGTAGCGATAGCGCTGGCCCAGGTCCAGGTTGCGAATGCCCTGGATCAGCGTCGCGGCATCAAGCTCCAGGGAGCTGAAATCTGCGCGGATTACCTTCACGGGGATATCGGCTTCGGCATTCTGCAGGGCGGCTTCGAGAACCGACAGGCGCCTGCGGGGCTTTGCGCCGTCGAACACAACCTGTGCCTTGAGCAGTGTTGCCACTGGGGTATCCGGGAACCAGTGTGCCAAAGCTTCCGTCAGCAACGGCAGGCAGAAGGTATCCACTGGCTGCAAGAGAGCCAAGGCCTGTTTGACACGTTGGGTCTGGCGCTCGCTGTCGCGGATCAGCACGGCCAGTTCGGCGCGCTGGGCTGGGCTGGCCTGGCTTAACCATCGCGGGATCTGACGCTGGACCAGGGCGAGATGGGAGTGGTGTGCATGTGTCATCGACAGCTCCTGCTGGAAGGGAGCAGCGAGCCTAGCGATGACTTGTGCAGACGGGTGGGTAGATAGACACTACCCGTCTAAAGCACGCAGCTACATGGAACCGGGAAGTCGTGGGCCGCGACCAGAACATGAACTTCTGTCGCCTGTGGGCGATGCGTGAGTCGAGCGCCCTACCTCTAGCATCAGGCAAAAAAAACGGCACCTGCCAGAGGTGCCGTTCTCGCATCACGCGCTATTACTTATGCAGCTCTTCTGCCGCATACAGCGTGTTTTCCAGCAGGCACGCCCGGGTCATCGGCCCGACGCCACCTGGCACCGGGGTGATCCAGCCAGCGCGCGGCAGGGCGGTCTCGTAGACCACGTCGCCGACCAGTTTGCCGTCTTCCTGGCGGTTGATGCCCACGTCGATCACGATGGCGCCTTCCTTGACCCACTCACCCTTGACCAGGCCCGGCTTGCCGGCAGCCACGACCACCAGGTCGGCACGCCCGACATGGCCGGCCAGGTCCTTGGTGAAGCGGTGGCAGACGGTCACGGTGCAGCCGGCCAGCAGCAGCTCCATGGCCATCGGGCGACCCACGATGTTGGAGGCGCCGACGATTACTGCATCCATGCCGTACAGGTCCTGACCCGTGCTTTCCAGCAGGGCCATGATGCCTTTCGGTGTGCATGGGCGCAGCAGCGGGATGCGCTGGGCCAGGCGGCCTACGTTGTAGGGGTGGAAGCCGTCTACGTCCTTGTCCGGACGAATGCGTTCGAGCAGCAGCGAGGCGTCCAGGTGCTCCGGCAGCGGCAGTTGCAGGAGGATGCCGTCTACGGCCGGGTCGTCATTGAGGCGATCGATCAGCTCGGTCAGGGCCTGCTGCGAGGTTTCGCTCGGCAGGTCGAATGCCTGCGAAATGAAACCGACCTCTTCGCAGTCCTTGCGCTTGTGCGAAACATAGACTTGCGAGGCGGGGTCGGTGCCGACCAGGATCACTGCCAGGCCCGGCGTACGCAGGCCTTGCTGGCGACGCTCCACGACACGTTGAGCGATCTGCTTGCGCAGGCTGGCGGCGATCGCCTTGCCATCGATTAGGTGTGCAGTCATAGACGCGTGATTAACCATCGAGAAGGAAACAATAAAGAGTGCGTATTCTCGCACGACACGCGCCAAGGGCAAAGGCGGGTGGTCGGGCAAATCCCCTAACCCCTTAAATAATTTAAATTTTTTTGAAAAAGGTGTTGACGACTTTGGGGGTCGCCTATAAGATTCGCCGCACTTGTCGGGCACAGCCTAGCACTGGTTGGCTAAGTCGGGCAGAATGAGTGGTTTAACAGTTACCTGTTAATGACTTGTTCGGTTAGGCTTCAAGCTTAAGCGCCCGTAGCTCAGCTGGATAGAGCATCCGCCTTCTAAGCGGATGGTCGCAGGTTCGAGTCCTGCCGGGTGCGCCATTAGGCAGCTTGGGCAAGCAAGTAAGGTTGTAATGCAATATGGTGGGCGTAGCTCAGTTGGTAGAGCGCCGGATTGTGATTCCGGTTGTCGTGGGTTCGATTCCCATCGTCCACCCCATATTTTTCAAAGGCGCCTCGATAGCATCTGGCGCCTTTGTTTTAAGCGTTACGCGGACGTGGTGAAATTGGTAGACACACTGGATTTAGGTTCCAGCGGCGCAAGCTGTAAGAGTTCGAGTCTCTTCGTCCGCACCATGCTTCTGTAAAGTTGTACCGCAACATCGCAAGACCGCAATATGGTGGGCGTAGCTCAGTTGGTAGAGCGCCGGATTGTGATTCCGGTTGTCGTGGGTTCGATTCCCATCGTCCACCCCATATTCTAGAAAAGGCGCCTTGATCGTGAGATCGGGCGCCTTTTTGTTTTGGGTCTTGAACGGTGGCTGGCTGGCTGGCTGGCTCGCTCAGGCGAGGGCGGGTCCGTTCTCCGGCACCAGGCGTACCTCTACGCGTTGCCCGAGGGCTCGCGCTGCGCTGGCCAAAGTTGCCAGTGTCATGCCTGGGTCATTCTGATCCAGTGCGCGGTCAACGGCAGTTCGGCTGGTGTGCATGCGCTCGGCCAGTACTTTCTTGCTGATTTTTTGCGCCTTCATGGTCTCGGCGATCTGCCAGGCGATCACGCGCTTGAGGGAGGCTGCAGATACCTCTTCGGCAAGTTGGTCGCCTGCCAGAAAGTCGTCGAAATCGGTGCCGATATGTGGGTTCATTGCGCATGCCTCTCTAAGGCGGTTTTGCGCCGTCTGGCGGTGGCCAGGTCTGGCGCAGGTGTTTTCAGGCTCTTCTTGATGAAGCCGTGAAGCAGGATCATGGTGTTTCCGTCAACGGTGAAGAGAATCCGGGCGATTCGGTTCGTCAGGTTTATCCTGGCTTCCCACAAGCCATTTTCGAGCTTTCTGACAAGGGGCATGCCGAGTGGCCAGCCAATCTGAATTGTCTTGATTTCGGTGCCTATAAGGTATTTGTCTGTACGCTGGAGGGATGCCAGCCATTCGCGTACGGGTTCGTTACCGGCCTCGGTGCGAAAGAAGCGTGCTTTGAGTGTAGGGTTGTTCCTGTCCATGGAAGTGTACCAAAAAAGGTGCTCCATTCAAGCTGGGAGGGCGTTCCCGTGCCATGGGGCGTTTCCTGCAATGCCGTAAGGCAATTCGCTGGACGGTAAATCAATGCGGCTTGCCCCCTTGTAATCCTCTAGTGACACCCCAATAAAAGCTGTTAGATTTCAGCCGGTTGAAATACCGGCCCGTTGGCCGGCAGAGGATCACTCCCCGATGATTGCAAAAGAAGCCCGTCAGGCCCTGGCGCTACAGCGCTTTGCCGAAGCCAATCCGCAACTGCTTGAGGAGATCCGCGAGCTGGATGCGCGCGAGCAGGCCCAGCAGATCGAGTGGGCGTTCGAGGATGCGGCCGATGAGCAGGGCATTCAACCTTGGGAGCTGGCGCTGCAATTGATCGCCGAAACCCCGGAGCAGCTTCAGGCCATGCGCCTGGAGACGCACCGCGAGGTGGCCGAGGCGCTGGGGATGGAGTGGGAAGAATACTGCCAGTTCAACGAAATCGAGCCTGAATAAGGAAGCGAATTCGCCACTGGCAGTTGTTTGACAAGGTATTTCGGTTGCAGGCCGCCCCAGGCGTCGTGCAGCCCTTATTGAAGCAGGCTCGGCGGTATGCCGTGCGGGCCTTGAAAGTTAATCGACCGGCGTGGTTTCCCGTCGTCCCGAGTGGGGTGACTTCTGCAGCGCGACTCACTAGAATGCTTGCCCTTGATTCTGGAGTCGGGCTAACGCCGGCTAACGTCTGTGCAACGAGGAATATCCATGCAAGTTTCTGTTGAAAACACTTCCGCTCTCGAGCGCCGCATGACCATCGCCGTTCCGGCTGAGCGCGTCGAGAACGAAGTCAACAAGCGTCTGCAGCAGACTGCCAAGCGCGCCAAGATTGCGGGCTTCCGTCCTGGTAAAGTGCCGATGAACGTGATTCGTCAGCGTTTCGAGGCTGACGCCCGTCAAGAGGCTTTCGGTGACCTGGTCCAGGCTTCCTTCTACGAAGCCATCGTCGAGCAGAAGCTGAACCCGGCTGGCGCCCCTGCTGTAGAGCCCAAGTCCTTCGAAAAGGGCAAGGACCTGGAGTTCGTCGCCATCTTCGAAGTGTTCCCGGAGTTCACCGTTGCCGGTCTCGAGTCGATCAACGTCGAGCGCCTGAGCGCCGAAGTGGCTGACGCCGACCTGGACAACATGCTGGATGTACTGCGCAAGCAGAACACCCGTTTCGAGGTTGTCGAGCGCGCCGCCCAGAACGACGACCAGGTCAACATCGACTTCGTCGGCAAGGTCGACGGTGAAGTGTTCGCCGGTGGTTCGGCCAAGGGCACTCCGCTGGTGCTGGGCTCCGGCCGCATGATCCCGGGCTTCGAAGAAGGCCTGGTTGGCGCCAAGGCCGGCGAAGAGCGCGTTGTCAACGTGACCTTCCCAGAGGACTATCAGAACCTGGACCTGGCTGGCAAAGCTGCCGAGTTCACCATCACTGTCAACAGCGTTGCCGCCCCTGTGCTGCCAGAGCTGAACGAAGAATTCTTCGCCCAGTTCGGCATCAAAGAGTCGACCCTGGAAGGCTTCCGCACCGAAGTTCGCAAGAACATGGAGCGTGAGCTGCGCCAGGCGATCAAGACCAAGGTTAAAAACCAGGTCATGGACGGTCTGCTGGCCGCCAACCCGATCGAAGTGCCAAAGGCTTTGCTGGAAAACGAAGTCAACCGTCTGCGCGTGCAGGCCGTTCAGCAGTTCGGTGGCAATATCAAGCCTGAGCAACTGCCGGTCGAGCTGTTCGAAGAGCAAGCCAAGCGCCGCGTGGTGCTGGGTCTGATCGTGGCCGAAGTGGTCAAGCAGTTCGAGCTGAAGCCGGACGACGCCAAGGTTCGCGAGATGATCGAAGAAATGGCTTCGGCTTACCAGGAGCCTGAGCAGGTCATCGCTTGGTACTACAAGAACGACCAGCAAATGAACGAAGTCCGTTCGGTTGTGCTGGAAGAGCAAGTTGTAGATACTGTCCTGCAGAAAGCGACTGTGACCGACAAGTCGGTCTCGTACGAAGAAGCCGTTAAACCAGCTGAGGCTCCTGCCGCTGCTGAGTAACAGGCTACTCTCGTAGGAAACCCCCACAAGCCAGCCTTCGCGCTGGCTTGTGCGTATTCAAGCCATGACTATTTGGGAGTGAGCGCAGGACATGTCCCGCAATTCTTATATTCAGCAGAGCTCTGACATCCAGGCCGCAGGCGGCCTGGTCCCGATGGTTATCGAGCAGTCCGCCCGTGGCGAGCGCGCCTACGACATCTACTCGCGCCTTTTGAAGGAGCGCGTGATCTTCCTGGTAGGTCCTGTAGAAGACTACATGGCCAACCTGGTAGTGGCGCAGATGCTGTTCCTCGAAGCGGAAAACCCGGACAAGGATATCCATCTTTACATCAACTCCCCAGGCGGCTCGGTGACTGCTGGCATGTCGATCTACGACACCATGCAGTTCATCAAGCCGGACGTCTCCACCATCTGCATCGGCCAGGCCTGCAGCATGGGTGCCTTCCTGTTGACTGCCGGTGCGAAAGGCAAGCGTCACTGCCTGCCTAACTCGCGGGTGATGATTCACCAGCCGCTTGGCGGCTTCCAGGGCCAGGCGACCGACATCCAGATCCACGCCCAGGAAATCCTCAGCATCAAGGCGCGTCTCAACGAGCTGCTGGCCTACCATACCGGCCAGGACCTCGAGACCATTCAGCGTGATACTGAGCGTGACAACTTCATGAGCGCCTCGCGCGCGGCCGAGTACGGCCTGATCGACTCGGTCTACGACAAGCGGCAACTGGCCTCCTGAACCGGAGTGCCAGAGCAGGTAGGTGCGGAAAGCGCCTACCTGCGGACTTGAAAAAGCCCGCAATTGCCTTCATCTTGTGTTGCAAGCCTACCGGATTGGATCGATCGAATGACTGACACCCGTAACGGCGAGGACAGCGGCAAATTGCTCTATTGCTCCTTCTGCGGCAAAAGCCAGCACGAAGTGCGCAAATTGATTGCCGGGCCCTCGGTATTTATCTGCGACGAGTGCGTCGACCTGTGCAATGACATCATCCGTGAGGAGGTGCAGGAAGCCCAGGCCGAGAGCAGCGCGCACAAATTGCCTTCGCCGAAAGAAATCAGCGGCATCCTGGACCAGTACGTCATTGGTCAGGAGCGCGCGAAGAAGGTGCTGGCCGTAGCGGTGTACAACCACTACAAGCGCCTGAACCAGCGTGACAAGAAGGGCGACGAAGTCGAACTGGGCAAGAGCAACATCCTGCTCATCGGGCCGACCGGCTCGGGCAAGACCCTGCTCGCCGAAACCCTGGCACGTCTGTTGAACGTACCGTTCACCATTGCTGACGCCACCACCCTGACCGAGGCCGGTTATGTGGGTGAGGACGTCGAGAACATTATTCAGAAGCTGCTGCAGAAGTGCGACTACGATGTGGAAAAGGCCCAGATGGGCATTGTCTACATCGACGAAATCGACAAGATTTCGCGCAAGTCGGACAACCCGTCCATCACCCGCGACGTCTCGGGCGAGGGCGTGCAGCAGGCGCTGCTGAAATTGATCGAGGGCACTGTGGCCTCGGTACCGCCGCAAGGTGGGCGTAAACACCCGCAACAGGAATTCCTGCAGGTCGATACCCGCAACATCCTGTTCATTTGCGGTGGCGCGTTCTCGGGCCTTGAAAAGGTCATCCAGGGCCGTTCCACCAAGGGTGGTATCGGTTTTGGCGCAGAAGTGCGCAGCAAGGAAGAGGGCAAGAAGGTTGGCGAGTCCCTGCGTGAGGTCGAGCCGGACGATCTGGTCAAGTTTGGCCTGATTCCGGAATTCGTTGGCCGTCTGCCGGTGCTGGCTACCCTCGACGAGCTGGACGAGGCTGCGTTGATGCAGATCCTCACCGAGCCGAAGAACGCCCTGACCAAGCAATATGCCAAGTTGTTCGAGATGGAAAGCGTCGACCTAGAGTTCCGCACCGATGCACTCAAGGCCGTTGCACGCAAGGCCCTGGAGCGCAAGACTGGCGCCCGTGGCCTGCGTTCGATCCTCGAAGGCGTGCTGCTCGACACCATGTACGAGATCCCTTCGAACAAGGATGTCAGCAAGGTGGTGATCGACGAGAGCGTCATCGAAGGCACCTCGCAGCCGTTGATGATCTACGAAAACAGCGAGCCGCAAGCCAAGGTCGCGCCAGACGCCTGATTCAGGCGATGGCCAGTGATGGTTGCAAGCAAGAAGGGGCCTACGGGCCCCTTTCTGCTTTTCCTGCGCTAGCGCTTGTAATTTCCCAGGCATGCCCCCACATTAGGTCCAAGCATCATTTCCACCGGTTTCCGGCCATAAGGCCGCTGTAGAGGCGAAATCATGAAGACCACCCTCGACTTGCCTCTTTTGCCATTGCGCGATGTCGTTGTTTACCCGCACATGGTTATCCCGCTGTTCGTGGGGCGCGAAAAATCCATCGAAGCCCTCGAGGCAGCGATGACGGGCGAAAAGCAGATCCTGCTGCTTGCCCAGAAAAACCCGGCCGACGACGACCCGGGCGAGGACGCCCTGTACCGTGTAGGCACCGTTGCCACCGTGCTGCAACTGCTGAAACTGCCTGATGGCACCGTCAAGGTGCTGGTCGAGGGCGAGCAGCGCGGCGCCGTCGAGCGATTCACCGAAGTAGAAGGGCACATCCGTGCCGAAGTCTCCCTGATCGACGAAACCGATGCCGCCGAGCGCGAGTCAGAAGTGTTCGTGCGCACGTTGCTGTCGCAATTCGAGCAGTACGTGCAGTTGGGCAAGAAAGTCCCTGCCGAAGTGCTGTCTTCGCTGAACAGCATCGAAGAGCCAGGGCGTCTGGTCGACACCATGGCCGCGCACATGGCCCTGAAGATCGAACAGAAGCAGGAAATTCTCGAAATTGTCGACCTGACCACGCGTGTCGAGCACGTGCTGGCGCTGCTGGATGCGGAAATCGACCTGCTGCAGGTTGAAAAACGCATTCGCGGTCGGGTCAAGAAGCAGATGGAGCGCAGCCAGCGCGAGTACTACCTGAATGAGCAGATGAAGGCCATTCAGAAAGAACTCGGTGACGGCGACGAGGGCCACAACGAAGTCGAAGAGCTGAAAAAGCGCATCGAAGCCGCTGGCCTGCCCAAGGATGCCCTGGCCAAGGCCCAGGCCGAGCTGAACAAGCTCAAGCAGATGTCGCCGATGTCGGCCGAGGCCACTGTGGTGCGTTCGTACCTCGACTGGCTCGTGCAGGTGCCGTGGAAGGCCCAGAGCAAGGTGCGCCTGGACCTGGCAAAGGCTGAGGAAATCCTCGATGCCGACCACTATGGCCTGGATGAGGTCAAGGAACGCATCCTCGAGTACCTCGCCGTTCAGAAACGCGTCAAGAAAATCCGGGGCCCGGTGCTCTGCCTGGTCGGCCCACCCGGCGTAGGCAAGACCTCGCTGGCCGAGTCGATCGCTGCGGCCACCAACCGCAAGTTCGTACGCATGGCCCTGGGTGGCGTGCGTGACGAGGCCGAGATCCGCGGCCACCGCCGTACCTACATCGGCTCCATGCCCGGTCGCCTGATCCAGAAGATGACCAAGGTGGGTGTACGCAACCCGCTGTTCCTGCTTGACGAAATCGACAAGATGGGCAGCGACATGCGTGGCGACCCGGCCTCGGCACTGCTGGAAGTGCTCGACCCGGAGCAGAACCACAACTTCAACGACCACTACCTGGAAGTCGACTACGACCTCTCGGACGTGATGTTCCTGTGCACCTCGAACTCGATGAATATCCCGCCGGCGCTGCTCGACCGGATGGAGGTCATCCGCCTGCCGGGCTACACCGAGGACGAAAAGATCAACATCGCGGTCAAGTACCTGGTGCCCAAGCAGGTCAAGGCCAACGGTTTGAAGCAGGAAGAGCTGGAGGTCGATGTTTCGGCGATCCGCGACATCATCCGCTACTACACCCGCGAAGCCGGTGTGCGTGGCCTGGAGCGGCAAATTGCCAAGGTCTGCCGCAAGGTGGTCAAGGAACATACCGGGCAGAAGCAGGTCAAGGTCAAGGTGGCCAGCGAGCAGCTGGAACACCTGCTGGGCGTGCGCAAATTCCGTTACGGCCTGGCCGAGCAGCAGGACCAGATCGGCCAGGTCACCGGCCTGGCGTGGACCCAGGTGGGTGGCGAACTGCTGACCATCGAAGCCGTGGTCATCCCCGGCAAGGGCCAGTTGATCAAGACCGGCTCGCTGGGCGATGTGATGGTCGAATCGATCACCGCCGCACAGACCGTAGTGCGCAGCCGGGCCGCGAGCCTGGGGATTGCCGCCGACTTCCACGAGAAACGCGACGTGCATATCCACATGCCGGAAGGCGCTACGCCGAAGGACGGCCCAAGCGCGGGTGTGGGCATGTGCACCGCGCTGGTGTCGGCGCTGACGCAGATTCCGGTACGTGCCGACGTGGCCATGACCGGCGAAATCACCCTGCGTGGTCAGGTGCTGGCCATCGGCGGATTGAAGGAAAAACTGCTGGCGGCACACCGTGGCGGCATCAAGACGGTGATCATTCCAGAGGAGAATGTTCGCGATCTGAAGGAGATTCCGGAAAATATCAAACAGGATCTTCAGATCAAACCGGTCAAATGGATTGACGAAGTCCTGCAAATTGCGCTGCAATACGCCCCGGAGCCCTTGCCAGATGTGGCTCCTGAGATTGTCGCCAAAGATGAAAAGCGCGACGGCGATGCTAAGGAAAGAATCAGCACGCATTAGTAGTTTTTGGCTGGGGGGCTTTCCTTGACAGTTTTTTCGGGCCCTTGCTATAAAGCGGCACGCTATTGTCATCAGGCCACTCAGCGCACGTTTCATAAGCTTTTCATTACATACTTAGAAACAAACTCAATAGAGAAATAAGGGGACTTAGAGTGAACAAGTCGGAACTGATTGACGCTATCGCCGCATCTGCTGACATTTCGAAAGCCATCGCTGGCAAAGCGCTGGACGCAGTTATCGAGTCCGTCACCGGCGCCCTGAAGCAAGGTGACGATGTGGTACTGGTTGGCTTTGGTACCTTCTCGGTCAAGGAGCGCGCCGAGCGCACCGGCCGCAACCCACAAAGCGGTGCAGCTATCAAGATCGCTGCCGCCAAGGTTCCAGGTTTCAAGGCTGGCAAAGGCCTGAAAGACGCCGTCAACTAAGTCGTCTTTCAGCCGGACCCGGCCTGGCCTGGTCCGAGCACGCTGATGGCGGGGCGCAAACGTTCCCGCCTGACACGTTTGCTAAGAAAAGGCGCATCCTCGGATGCGCCTTTCTTTTATCAGGATTCTACCCACGCTCCGCGGTTGTCGACGCAGTGGTACAGCCGTTTCTGGGGGACGCATGCTGCAAAATATCAGGGACAATTCACAAGGTTGGATTGCCAAGACCATCATCGGCCTTATCGTCGTATTGATGGCGTTGACCGGTTTCGAAGCCATTTTTCAGGCCGCCACCCATAGCCAGGACGCCGCCAAGGTGAACGGCCAGACCATCAGCCAGAACGAGCTGGGCCAGGCGGCCGACATGCAGCGCCGTCAGTTGATGCAACAGTTGGGCAAGGATTTCGACCCGGCATTGCTGGATGACAAATTGCTGCGTGAAGAGGCGCTCAAGGGCCTGATCAGCCGCAAGTTGCTGCTGCAAGGCGCCGAAGATGCCAAGTTTGCCTTCTCCGAGGCCGCGCTGGATCAGGTGATCCTGCAAACGCCGGAGTTCCAGGTGGACGGCAAGTTCAGTGCTGAGCGTTTCGACCAGGTCATCCGCCAGATGGGCTACGGCCGCATGCAGTTCCGCGAGATGCTCGCCGAGGAAATGCTCATCGGCCAGCTGCGCACCGGCCTGGCCGGCAGCAGCTTTGTCACCGACCAGCAGGTCGATGCCTTCGCTCGCCTGGAGAAGCAGACCCGCGACTTCGCCTCCCTGACCTTCAAGGCCGACCCGGCCGCAGTCAAGGTCAGCGAAGAAGAGGTCAAGGCGCATTACGACCAGCACGCCAAGGAATTCATGTCGCCTGACCAGGTGGTGATCGACTACATCGAGCTGAAGAAGTCGGCGTTCTTCGATCAGGTCAAAGTGACTGACGAAGAGCTCAAGGCCCAGTACGAGAAGGAAATCGCCAACCTAGCCGAGCAGCGCCATGCCGCGCACATTCTCATCGAGGTCAACGACAAGGTCACCGACGCCCAGGCCAAGGCCCGTGCCGAAGAGATCGAGCAGCGCCTGGCCAAGGGTGAAGACTTTGTCGCGCTGGCCAAGGAGTTCTCCCAGGACCCAGGCTCTGCCAACAGTGGTGGTGACCTTGGCTTTGCCGGCCCGGGTGTCTATGATCCGGCGTTCGAGGATGCGCTGTACAAGCTGCAGGATGGCCAAGTTTCGGCGCCAGTGCGCACCGAGTTTGGCTACCACCTGATCAAGCTGCTGGGTGTGCAAGCGCCGGAAGTGCCGAGCTTCGCAAGCCTGAAGGACAAACTGACCCGCGACCTGAAAATCCCGCTGGTCGAGCAGCGCTACGTCGATGCCAGCAAGCAGTTGCAGGATGCTGCCTACGAGGCTTCCGACCTGGCCCAGCCGGCTCAGGACCTGAACCTCAAGGTGCAAACCTCTGCAGCCTTCGGGCGCGAGGGTGGTGAAGGCATTACTGCCAACCGTTCGGTGGTGCAGGCTGCGTTCTCTGAAGAAGTCCTGGAGGAGGCTGCCAACAGCACCGCCATCGAGCTTGACCCGGAGACCACTGTTGTATTGCGCGTCAAGGAACACCGCAAGCCGGAGCAACTGCCGCTGGAAGCTGTGGCCAAGAACATCAGCGAGCACCTGGCCAAAGAGAAGGCGACTGCCGAACTCAAGACCAAGGCAGACAAGCTGATCGCCGGCCTGCGTGACGGTTCCATCGCAGCAGGCAGCGTGCACGAAGGGCAGGACTGGAAGGCCTATGAAGCAGTCACCCGTGGCGAGGACGGTATTGACCCGGCCGAGCTGCAGGCGCTGTTCCGCCTGGGCAAGCCGCAAGCCAAGGACAAACCGGTGTATGGCAGCGTGGTGCTGCGTGACGGTAGTCTGGTGGTGCTGCAACTCAAAGGCGTCAACGAAGGCGCTACCGCCACCGACGAAGAGAAGCAGCAGATCCGCCGCTACCTCGCGTCGCGTGCTGGCCAGCAGGACTTCGCGGCGTTCCGCAAGCAACTGGAAGCCAGTGCGGATATCACCCGTTACTAAGGTGATCTTTGCATGAAGAAACAGGCCGCCTCGTGCGGCCTGTTTCGTTTCTGTCTCCTGTACCGGCCTCTTCGTGGGTGAACCCGCTCCCACAGGTACCGCGCCGAATCCAAAGTCAGCGCGGCCCCTGTGGGAGCGGGCTCACCCGCGAAGAGGCCGGCACAGGTCCTACAGCGCTTACCGCTTCACCCCTTCATAGTTATCCAGCGTATCCCGCGCAATTTCCCGGCCCAGCGCAATCAGCTCGGGCGCCTTGTAGAACTCGAAGAACCGGCATACCCGCTTGGGTACGTTGATCAGCACATCCGGTGGATAGCCGGCGATCTTGTATTGCGCCAGGGAAGTCTGCATCACCTCGAAGCTCTGGTTGATCAGGTCCAGCAGCGAAGCAGGCCCTACGTTGTCGATGATGAACGAGCCGGTCGCCGACTTTGGCGCACCCTCGCGTTCCGGGGCCGCTGCCGGTTGCTGGCCTTCCGGGTCGGCGGCATCGGCCAGCCACGGGTTTGGCGGTGCCAGGCCTTCGGCGACTATCTCCTGTTCGATGCGCATCAGCTCTTCCGCCGGCTTGCGTCGGAACGGCAAGCGCGAGCCCAGCGAGCTCAAAAGGGAGTCAAAACGCATCTTGAACGCCGCAGGGCGCTCGATCACCGGTAACTGGTACTGCTTCTGGTTGGTGGCGTTGAGGTTGACCGCGATGATCAGGTCGCAGTGGCTGGACACCACAGGCACAATTGGCAGCGGGTTCAGGATGCCCCCGTCGACCAGCATGCGGCTGCCCTGCATTACAGGGGTGAACAGGCTTGGGATGGCTGCCGAGGCGCGCATGGCCTGGTGCAGGCAGCCTTCCTGGAACCAGATTTCCTGTTGGTTGGTGAGGTCGGTCGCAACCGCTGTGTAGGGGATGCGTAATTGCTCGATATTGATCTCGCCGACGATCTTGCGGATTTGCCCGAACACTTTGTCGCCTCGAATGGCGCCGAGGCGAAAGCTGACGTCGACCAGGCGCAGCACGTCCAGGTAGTCGAGGCTCTCGATCCAGTTGCGATAGTCGGTCAGTTTGCCGGCAGCATAGATACCGCCAACCACTGCACCCATGGAGCAGCCTGCAATACAGGCAATGTCATAGCCGCGCCGCTCGATTTCTTCGATCACACCGATGTGTGCATACCCTCGGGCTCCGCCCGAGCCCAATACCAGCGCCACGCGTTTACTCATGAATATTCCCCGTCCAGTGCAACCATGGTCCTACAATGCACCCATCACAGGCTGTGCTTCAATGTAGATCGTGCTGAGCTACTGTAATAAAACTGGCCAGGCGAACCGGCCAGGCAGGGCACTTTTCAGCTGCCGGGGCGTCGAACAGCCACTGTTTTTTCCATTGAGGTATTACCGATGAAAGCCTGGATCTGCCTTCCACTGATTGCCCTGGCCCTAGCTGGCTGCGCGGGCAAGACGGCCTACCGTGACAGCTGCGCGACCCAGCTGGATGCCGCCTGGAAGGAACTGGACCTGGCCAAGGCCGAAGGCTTTGCCGGCGCTGTGAGTTACTCCAAGGCCTTGTCTCTGCTGACCGGTGCCAAGACCCAGCAGCAGTTCGAAGGTTACGAAAGCTGTACGCGCAAAGCCGAAAAGGCGCGCTTCTACATTCGTGAGTCCCGTGCCGGGCGTTGACCAAGGAGCGCTGTATGTCTGCAATGCTGGACCATGTCGTTGCCCAGATACTGGCCGTGCAGGTGCGCTTGCTGGCTTGCCGTGAACGCCTGGCGGCCGATACCGACAGCGAGGCCTTGCACGACCTGCGCATAAGCCTGCGGCGCCTGCGCAGCTTGCTCAGGCCCTTGCGCGGGCTGCCGGGAGTGGAGCAATTGGAGGATGCCGCCAGCGCATTGGGTACCCTGACTACGCCGCTGCGTGACCGGGAAGTGCTGGCAGCCGAGCTGATCGGGAGCGGCCATACCGCAGCTGGTCAGCGGCGCCTGGAAGGGCGGGGCCGGACCTTTGCCAGTGTCGCTGCCAGCCCGCAGCTGACCCGGGTGCTGGCGATTGTTGACGCGTTCCCGTTGTTCCTGCGGGCGGCAGGCCGCGAGGGGTTGGTCAAGTCGCTGGACAAACGCATCGACAAGCGCCTGCTCAAACAGTGGCGTACGTTGTACGAAGCCTTGCAGGACCCCGCTCACGACCGTCACCGCCTGCGTCTGCTGATCAAGCGTGTGCGTTATGGCGACGAAGCCTACCCGCAGCTCGACCACGCCGGGAGGAAGCTGCAGCGTCTGCTGAAAAAGGCGCAGGGCGACCTGGGCGACTGGCATGACCGCCTGCAGTGGTTGCTGCAGGCGCGCGACCATGCTGACCTGGCCCCCTGCAAGGCCGCTTGGGAGCGGGAGCTACGCGAGGCGGAGCGCAAGTCGGATGCGACGCTGGATGCGCTGCAGCAGGCGCTGGCGCGTCGCTAGCCCGACAATTGACCGATATGCGGGCTGATCGCCCGGGGTTTGCTGGCTACGATGGGCAGACCTTTTCGCTGCGGGCAGGAGCCAGCCAATGAACTTCAACCAACTGCTCGACGCCGTGCGGGCCAACCCGGATGCCGTCAGCATCCCGCCCAGCTGGGCCCAAGGCCGCGCTGCCTTTGGCGGGCTGATGGCGGCCATGGTCTATGAGGCCATGCGCCGGAAACTCTCCGACAGCCGCCCTGTACGCTCGCTGGCCATCAGCTTCGTTGCGCCTGCGGCTGCGGATGTACCGATCCGTTTCGATGTAGAGGTGCTGCGTGAAGGCAAGGCGGTCAGCACCTTGCTTGGCCGCGCTGTTCAGGATGGCCAGGTGGTGACTCTGGTGCAGGGCAGTTTCGGTGCAGGTCGGCCTTCGGTGGTCGATGTGCCAGCATTACCGGCCATGGACATGCCGGCGCTCGGCGACTCAGCTCCCGAGTTGCCTTATATCAAGGGCGTTACACCGGAGTTCATGCGGCATGTGGCCTTGCGCTGGGCAGTGGGCGGGTTGCCGTTCAGTGGTAATCAGTCGCGCAAGATGGGCGGCTGGGTGCGCTTGCGGGATGTGGCTGAAGAGCAGGTCAATGAGGCGCACTTGCTGGCCTTGGTCGATGCCTGGCCACCGAGCCTGATGCCGTTTCTCAAGCAGCCTGCAGCAGGCAGCACATTGACCTGGACCATCGAGTTCATCCAGCCCACGCCGAAGCTGTCGACGCTGGACTGGTGCCGGTATTGCGTGGAGACCGAACATGCGCGGGACGGCTATGGGCATGCTGCTGCTGCCTTGTGGACGGCAGAGGGCGAGTTGCTGGCGCTGAGCCGGCAGACCGTGACCGTGTTCGCCTGACAGGCAGCGACAATTCCCTGTAGGAGCGGCCTTGTGTCGCGATCGGGCCGCAAAGCGGCCCCGGCAATCTCTGCTGCGAAGCTGCAATACTGGGGCTGCTGCGCAGCCCGATCGCGACACAAGGCCGCTCCTACACAAGATCGCGCATGATCGTTAGATCAACGCCGATGTTTATGCCGCTCGCGCCAGGCTTTCCACCAGGCCCCGCTCAGCACAAAGCGCGGAAAGGTGATGAACTGCTCTGTCAGTAAACGCTGCACGGCATCATGGCGGTTGGCGAACGGCTCGGGCTGTTCGGCTTCCAGGCGGTGGCCCTGGCGCTGTAGGCCAAGGCCCGCAATCAGGGCGATCACGCCAACCGCAATCTGCCCCAGGTCCAGGCCGAACAGGCCGGACAGAATCAGTAGTGCACCGAGGATGAACAGCGGCACGGCAATCAGGTGCAGCACCAGGTTGGCCGGATGGCGGTGGTTATCGTGGTAGCCGCGCCATTGCCAGGCGGGCAGGTTGGGCAGGCGTTTGCGCATGGGCATTTCCTCTCGGTCATGCACAAAGCTTAGTGCGACCCCCGTGCGGGGGCCAATCGAGCCTGGCTATGGCGACTATAGCTTGAGCTGGCCAATGGCCCTGTTCAGTTCGCCTGCCAGGGTCGCCAGTTCGCTACTGGTGGTTGCCGAGCCCACCGTCTGTTGCACCGTCTGTTCGGTGACATCGCGGATGCTCACCACGGCGCGGTTCATTTCCTCGGCCACCTGGCTTTGCTGCTCGGCCGCTACCGCAATCTGGGTGTTGCTTTCGCGCATCTGCGCCACAGCACCGGTAATTTCGGCCAGCGCTTCGCCGGCCTCCTGGGCCTGTCGGACACAGTCGTCGGCCTTGTACGAGCTTTCCTGCATGAATTCCACTGCATCGCGGGTGCCTGATTGCAGGGCGGAGACCATGGTGGTGATCTCGTCGGTAGAGGTTTGCACGCGCTTGGCCAGGTTGCGCACCTCATCGGCCACCACGGCAAAGCCGCGGCCCAGATCACCGGCCCGCGCCGCTTCGATGGCGGCGTTGAGCGCCAGCAGGTTGGTCTGCTCGGCGATGCTGTGGATCACACCGACTACGCTGTTGATCTTCTGGCTGTCTTCGGCCAGTTGGCGAATCATTTCGGCCGTTTGCTGTACACCGCTGGAAAGCCCGGAAATCGAGTCCTGTACCCGGCTGACCACTGCTTTGCCGCTACCTGCCAACGTGTCGGCGGTTTGTGACAGGTCACGGGTGGCACCGGCATGCTGGGCAATGTGGTGCACCGTCGCCGACATTTCGTTGATGGCGGTTGCTGCCTGATCCGTTTCGCTCTGCTGGCCGAGCATGCCTTGGCGTACGTTGCTCATGCTGTCGGCCAGGCGTGCGGCGCCTGAGTCCAGCTGTGCGGCAGTGTCGGCGACGGTGCTGACCACGCGGTGGTAGGTGGCCTGCATGGCATTGAAGGCCCCGGCCATCTGGCCGACCTCGTCGCCGCAGGCCAGCGGCACGCGGGCAGCCAGGTCGCCGGTTTTTTCCACGTGCAGCATCACATCCTTCAACGTGTTGAGCTGGCTCAGCAGGAAGCGGATCAGCAATTGCGAGGCGCCCAGCATGGCCAGCATCAAAATCAGCACACATGCCGCGTAGTTGCTGAAGCGGTCGAAGAATACCTGGCGCAGGCTTGGCGACTGGGCCAGCACGGCCACTTGTTGGTCGCCGATGCGCAATACCTGGGCGCCGCGCAGCGGGTTGTCACCGAGGACCCAGGCGCTCGGCAGCTCGACCCAGCCCTGGGCGTTGCGCAGGCTATCGAGCGCTTCACCGGCGAAAGCCGGCGTTTGCCCGGCCGACCAACTGATGACGTTGGCTGGTCGCGGCAATGCTTGCCCGGCTGGCCACGCAGCCAGCAGTTGGGCCTGTGCTGCGGCTTGCGCCTGCGCAGCTTCGGCGCGGGCGCGTTGCTCCAGGTGCACCGCGTATAGCACCAGCAGCAAGGTCGTGACAAAGGCCACCGCATTGACGGCCCAGAACTTGTACTTCAGGGAAACATTGCTAAGCCAGGCACCCATGGGCAGGTCTTCTCTGAGTTGAGCGGAAACAATATTGGCAAGGTGCCATCATTGTGCCCGCACCTGCTCAGCAAGATGTTGACCCATATCAACAGCCAGCGCGCCGGGTTCAGGGAAGCTGGAAGAACGCCCGCGCCGTCGCGGTGGTATGCGCCGCCGTGTGCTCGACTGGTTCGCCCCGATGGAGCGCCACTTCGCGCAGCACCTCCGGCAGAAACGCCGGCTCGTTGCGCCCGTTCTTCGGTTTGGGCCGCAGGCTGCGTGGCAGCAGGTATGGCGCATCACTCTCCAGCATCAGTCGGCCTTCGGCAATGTTGCCCACCAGCGGATGCAGGTGGGTGCCGCGACGTTCGTCGCAGATCCAGCCGGTAATGCCGATGTGCAGGTCCATGTCCAGGTAGGCGAACAGCGCCTCGCGCTCGCCGGTAAAGCAGTGCACCACCGCACCGGTCAGGTTGTCGCGGTAATGTTTGAGGATGGCCAGCAAGCGCTCGCTGGCGTCGCGCTCGTGCAGGAACACCGGCAGGCGCAGTTCTGCGGCCAGCGCCAACTGGGCCTCCAGGGCTTTTTCCTGGAGTGGGCGAGGGGAGAAGTCGCGGTTGAAATCCAGGCCGCATTCGCCCACGGCGCGCACACGCGGTTCGCTCAAAAGCTGTCGCAACTGGCGCTCGCTGCTGGCGTCCCAAGCCTTGGCGTCGTGCGGGTGCACGCCTGCGGTGGCGAACAGATGTGCACCGCTCGCGTCCAACTGCTGGCATAGCTCCAGTGCCTGTTCACTGACTGCCAGGCTGGTGCCTGTCAGTACCATTTGTGTGACCCCGGCCTCAAGGGCGCGCTCGACGATCGCCGCCTGTTGGTCGTGGAAACTGCTGTTGGTCAGGTTGACGCCGATATCGATCAGTTGCATGGTGCTATCTCGTGCCGCGGGGCGGCCAGCATAGCAAAAACCGGGTTTTTCTGGAAAAACCAAGAACTTCATGCTGTTACCGTGGTCTTTTACCGTCATTTCTCACTTGGCGGCTCACCCCATGGATGCCGCCCAACCACCACGGACACGTTTTCGCATGCTGCGATGCTGGCTTGTTTTCCTGCTGACGCTCGGGCTGACCCTTACCGGCCCGGCCCAGGCGCGCGCGCCGGGGCCGCAGCAGAACATACCGCCCGCCAAGGTGCGTGACCTGCAGCAGATTCGCACCAGCAAAGTGCTGCGGGTGCTGGTCAACCAGAGCCGTAACAGCTCCGGCGAGGTCAAGGGCGAGCCGGTCGGTATTGAATATTATCGCCTGCGTGCCCTGGAGCATTACCTCAATGCCCGCACCGCCGACGACCAGCAGATCCAGCTAAAGCTCATCCCCCAGGCCAAAGAGCAGTTGCTGGGCGCACTGGCCCGTGGCGAGGGTGACCTGGCTGCGCCGGGCGAGTTGCTCGACCCCGGCACCGTGCGAGGCGTAAGCAGCAGTGCGCCGCTACTCGACCAGGTGCCGTTGACGCTGGTCGGGCGCAAAGGCGAGCGAAGCTTCAGCAAGGTCGAACAGCTGTCCGGGCGCACCGTGGCCTTGACCAGCGCCAGTGCCGCCGGCCCGCTGATCCAGCAGGTCAACCAGCAACTGGCACTGCGCAAGCGGCCGCCGATCAAGGTGGAGTGGGTCGATTCGACGCTGGCGGTGGAGGATGTGCTGGAGATGGTGCAGGCAGGCATCTACCACCTGACCGTGGTCGAGCAGCCGATTGCCCGGCGCTGGGCGCGGGTTATGCCGCGCCTGCGCCTGGACAACCGCGTGCACCTGGGGTCGCCGCAAGCCATGCACTGGTATGTGGGGCGTGATGCGCCGCAATTGTTGGCCGCGGTCGATCGCTTCCTGCAAGGTTACCGGGCGCCAGATAACCAGGATGCCGCGTTCGAGCGCATTTACCGCCGCCAGTATCGGGTACACAACCCGTTGGCCAGCAAGGACCGCCAGCGCCTTGCCTCGGTGCGGGCCGTGCTGCAGAAGCATGGCCAGGCGCAGCAGATCGACTGGCTCAACCTCGCAGCGCTGGCCTTCAAAGAGTCGACGCTCAATCCCGCTGCACGCGGCACGGGTGGTGCCCATGGCCTGATGCAGATTACCCCTTCGGCCGCCCAGCGCGTGGGCGTGAGCAATACCGCCACGGTGGATGGCAATGTACAGGCCAGCGCGCGCTACCTGGCATTGATCCGGCGCAAATTTTTTGCCAGCCCCAAGATCAACGAGCGAGAGCGCATGGCGTTTGTGCTGGCGGCCTACAACCTCGGCCCCGAGCGGGTCCAGGCCATGCGTGCCGAAGCCCGGCGGCGCGGCCTCAACGGTAACCAGTGGTTCTTCCAGACCGAGCGCATCGCCATGGAGCAGGTGGGCATGGGGCCGGTCAATTTCGTCAACAGTGTCAACAAGTACTTTTTGGCGTTCAATCGCGAGCGGGCTGCGTTGGAGCGCGTGGCAAAACGCTGACAAATCGATTTGGTCGATTGTTATGTTGGGTTTTTTGCGATTTTCATATCTATTGAATTGATTATGATGGCGCCATCCAATCCCAACACAACTGCTTCGCTTCAAGGACGCTCCGACATGAACAACACTACCCTCAACGCCCTGTTCTCCACCCGCGCCGGCGCTGGTCTCAGCGTTATCCGCATCCTGGTCGGCATCATCTTCATGGCGCATGGCGCGCAAAAGCTGTTCGGCCTGTTCGGCGGTTATGGCCTGGAAGGTACTGGCCAGTGGATGGAGAGCATCGGCCTGGCCCCGGGGTACCTGATGGCCCTGCTGTCTGGTAGCGCCGAGTTCTTCGGTGGTCTGGCCCTGGTGGTCGGCCTGTTGGCCCGCCCTGCGGCTCTGGCGCTGACGGTGACCCTGGTGGTGGCGATCTTCTCGGTGCACATCGGCAACGGCCTGTTCATGTCCAACAACGGCTATGAGTTCGCGCTGGCGCTGCTGGCCGGCACTGTTGCGGTCATGATCGAAGGCGCTGGCCGCTTCTCGCTGGACCGCCTGATCGCGCGCTGACACAACACCGATGGCAAGATACAAGCCTCATACTGATTGAGGCTTGTATCTTGCCGCTTGTAGCTCTAGCATACCGCCTGCGCCGATTTAAACAGCTACTTGCGGGGCGCAGGAAAGCCCCACCTCCGGGCCATCCGAAATACCGCTAAAGCGCTGGTTCGGTGACGCCTCCCACCGCTGCCCAGCGGGATTCGCGAGGCGGAGAAATCTCCATGAGTTGCCCACGTACCAGTGTCTGCTTGAGCCCTTTGCCTGCCAGCCAGGCGTCCCGCACACCGCGCATCCTGCTCGGCGGCCAGCATCAGCCCACACTTTTGCGTCACCTCGAAGGCCTGTCCCGGCGCAAGGGCCAGGCACGCGCCTTTCTGATCCAGTTCGCCGAAACCGGCTGCCATCTTGCGCAGTATGGCAATGACCGTTTCGACCTGGCCGTGATCCAGGCACCGGCGCCGGACGACGCCGCCGAAGTCATCGGCCATCTCACCCGCATCGCGCGCCAGGGCCTGATTACCCGCCGCTGAGGAGCGCCTGTTGAGCACGAACATCATCACCACGGAAGGCCACGAGGCGCTGAAAAAAGAACTCGATCACCTGTGGCGGGTGTATCGACCGGAAATCACCCAGAAGGTCGCCTGGGCGGCATCGCTGGGTGACCGTAGCGAGAACGCCGACTACCAGTACAACAAGAAGCTGCTGCGCGAAATCGACCGCCGCGTACGTTACCTGCGCAAGCGTCTTGAAGATGTCAGGGTGGTGGCGTACTCGCCGCAGCAGGAAGGCAAGGTGTTTTTCGGGGCCTGGGTCGAGATCGAGAACGACGATGGCGAGACCATGAAGTTTCGCATCGTCGGCTATGACGAGATCTATGGGCGCAACGATTACATTTCGATCGACTCTCCCATGGCCCGTGCCTTGCTCAAGAAGGAGGAGGGCGATGAGGTGGTCGTGCACACACCTACCGGTGAAGCGACCTGGTATGTGAAGAGCATTACCTACGGGCGATAAGTTCGTGCTGTCTGTGCCGGCCCTTTCGCGGGCACGCCCGCTCCCACAGGGATAGCACAACATTTGAGGGCTGCACCGGACCTGTGGGAGCGGGCGTGCCCGCGAAGAGGCCGGTGCAGGTAACATTTAACTGTCGCGCAACACCGCCAACGGGCTGGCATTCAACGCCCGCCGCGTCCCCAACACCCCCGCACCGCCCACCAGCAAGGCGCCCGCCAGCGGCAACACCAGCAGCCACGGATGCGGGCTCCACTGCAAGTCGAAGGCATAGCGGTACAGCACCAGGGTAATCAGCTCACAGCCTACTGCTGCCAACACTCCGCTGGCAGCCCCCAGCAAACCGAACTCGATACGCCGCGCCTTCACCAGCAGCGGCCGCGCCGCCCCCAGCGCACGCAGCAAGGCCCCTTGGCGAATGCGTTCATCCAGCGTTGCCTGCAATCCGGCGAACAGCACCGCCATCCCGGCCGCCAGCACAAACAACAGCACATACTCCACCGCCAGAGTCACCTGGGCGAGGATGCTGCGCAGTTGGTCGAGCAAAGCATCCACCTGCAGGATAGTCACCGCCGGGAACGCCCGTGACAGCGCCACTACATCCAGGTCGTGGCCCGGCGCCAGATAGAAGCTGGTCAGGTAGGTGGTCGGCAGCCCTTGCAGTGTGCCGGGCTGGAAGATCATGTAGAAGTTTGGCTGGAAGCTGTCCCAGTGCACGCTGCGCAAGCTGCTGACCCGGGCCTGGCGCTGCTGGCCGCCGATGTCGAAGGTCAGCAGGTCGCCCATTTTCAGTTTCAGGCTGCTGGCCAGTTCCGCTTCCACCGAAACACCAGGGACTTCGTCGTCAGCAGGCAAGGCTTGCCACCAGTTGCCCGTAGTCAGTGCATTGCCTTCGGGTAGCTCCGCGGCCCAGGTCAGGCTGAGGTCCCGTTGCACGGCGCGCTCACCTGCCGAGTCCTTGCTGACGATTTGCTGCACCGGTTGCTCGTTGATTTGCACCAGGCGCCCGGGCGTTACCGGGTAGAGCGGCGCTGAAGCGGCGTTGACCTGATGCAGGCGTTGGGCGAACGGTTCACGGTCATCCGGCAGGATGTTCAGGGCGAAATGGTTGGGTGCATCCTTGGGCAGTTGGGCTTGCCAGGTGTCGAGCAGTTCTGCGCGCAGCAGGGCGACCAATGCCATGGCGAGCAGGATCAGGCCGAACGCGAGGGCCTGGCCAGCGGCGGCCGTGGGGTGGCGCAGCAACTGGCCCAGCCCCAGGCGCCAGGTCAGTGGGGCCCCGGCCAGTAGCTGGCGCAGGCTGCGCAAGCCGAGCAACAGCAAGCCGCCGAGCAGCAATGCGGCGACCAGGCCACCGCCGAGCAGGGCGAAGGTGAGGAGCAGGTCGAGGCTCAGGCGCCACATGATCAAGCCCAGGGCAAACAGGGCGGCGCCGTACACCAACCAGCTGCTGGGGGGTATCGGCAACAGATCACGGCGCAGTACACGCAGTGGCGGGACCTGGCCCAGGGCGGCAATGGGCGGCAGGGCGAAGCCGGCCAATGCAACCAGCCCGGTCCCGATACCGGCCAGGGCCGGGACGATGCCACCGGCGGGTACCACGCTTGGCAGCAGGCCGTGCAGCAGGCGGAACAGGCCCAGCTGTGCCAGCCAGCCGAGCAGAGCGCCAGCAAAGGCGGCGACCAGGCCGAGCATGGCCAGCTGCAGGCAATACAGGCCCAGTGCCTGGCGGCGTGAGAGACCCAGGCAGCGCAGCAACGCGCTGGCATCCAGCCGGCGTGCGGCATAACGGCTGGCCGACAAGGCCACGGCGACCCCGGCCAGCAGCACCGCTACCAGGCTGGCCATGTTCAGGTAGCGTTCGGCCTTGCCCAGGGCGCCACCGATCTGCTGGTTGCCATCGCGTGTGTCGCGCAGGCGCTGGTTGGCGGCCAGGTTTTTTTCCACGCTCTGGCGGTATTGGGCCAGTGCGTCGGCACCGCCGCGCCACAGGTCGCGGTAGGTGACCCGGCTGCCCGGCTGGATCACGCCGGTGGCCTCCAGGTCGGCCAGGTTCATCATCACCCGCGGGGTAAGGCTGTAGAAGTTGTTGGCGCGGTCCGGTTCGTAGGTAAGCACACGGCTCATGCGCAGGGTTTTCATGCCTACATCAATGCTGTCGCCAATCGCCAGCCCAAGCGCCGCCAACAGGCGGGGCTCGACCCACGCCTCGCCAGGTGCTGGGCCGCCGCCAGGTGTTTCCTCGGCATAGGGCGCCGGCGCGCTGCGTACCTGCCCGCGCAACGGGTAAGCACCGTCGGTGGCCTTGACGCTGGAGAGCTGTATGCCGTTGTCGCCGCCCACCACACTGGTGAATTCGACCACTTGCGCGTGGCGCAAACCAAGTGCCGTGCCGGTCTCGATCTGCTGCGCGCGGGCCGGGGCACTGCCCTGCAGCACCAGGTCGGCCCCCAGGAACTCGCTGGCGCGCAGTTGCATGGCGCCGTTTAGGCGGGCACCGAAGTAGCCGATGGCGGTGCTGGCTGCCACCGCCACCAGCAGGGCAAAGAACAGCACGCGCACTTCACTGGCACGAATGTCGCGCAGCAACTGGCGCAGTGCCAGGCCGCACAGGCGGGACAACGGCATGTGGTTCATCAGGCCTCCACCGGCGCCACCAGGCGCCCCGCGTCCAGGCGGATCTGGCGGCGGCAGCGCTGGGCCAGGCGTTCGTCATGGGTGACCAGCACCAGGGTGGTACCGCGCTCCTTGTTCAATTCGAACAGCAAGTCGCTGATGCGCTCGCCCGTGTGGCTGTCGAGGTTGCCGGTGGGTTCGTCGGCAAACAACACCGCAGGCTGTGCGGCGAAGGCGCGGGCGATGGCCACCCGCTGCTGTTCGCCGCCCGACAGTTGGCGCGGGGTGTGGCTCAGGCGCTTGCCGAGGCCGACCCGCTCCAGCAGGGTGCGCGCCTGTTCGCGGGCGTCGCGGCGGCCGTCCAGCTCCAGTGGCAGCATGACGTTTTCAAGCGCATTGAGGCTGTCGAGCAGCTGAAATGACTGAAACACGAAACCCACATGTTCGGCACGTACCCGGGCGCGCTGGTCTTCATCCAGTGGCCCCAGGTCGTTGCCGGCGAGGATGACTTTGCCGGCGCTGGGCAGGTCCAGGCCTGCGAGCAGGCCGAGCAGGGTCGACTTGCCTGAACCCGAGGCACCGACGATGGCCAGGCTGTCGCCTTTGGCCAGTTCAAGGGAGAGTGCGTGAAGGATGGTGAGGTCACCTTCCGCGCTGGGGACCACTTTGCTAAGGTTCTGCGCAACGAGTATGTTGGGGCCCATGGAGAATCCGATGCGAGTGTGGTGGTTGAGTGCCGGTCTGGCCCTGTATTGCCTGGCCCAGAGCGCGGCGGCGGGAACACTGCTGGTTGTTGGCGATAGTATCAGCGCCGGTTTTGGCCTGGATACCCGCCAGGGTTGGGTCACCTTGTTGCAGACCCGCCTCAGGGACGAAGGTTTCGACGACAAAGTGGTCAATGCATCGATCAGCGGCGACACCAGCGCAGGTGGCCAGGCGCGGCTGCCGGCGCTGCTTGCAGCGCATAAACCGGAGTTGGTGGTGTTGGAGCTGGGCGGCAACGATGGCCTGCGTGGGCAGCCACCTGCGCAATTGCAACAAAATCTTGCCTCGATGATCGAGAGTGCGCGCCAGGCCGGTGCCAAGGTGGTGCTGCTGGGCATGCGCCTGCCGCCCAATTACGGCGTGCGCTACACCACTGCGTTTGCCAAAGTGTATGAACAGCTGGCTGCGGAGAAGCAGGTGCCGTTGGTGCCGTTTTTCCTCGAAGGGGTAGGGGGCGTGCCTGAATTGATGCAGGCCGATGGCATTCACCCGGCCCAGGGTGCCCAGAAGCGCTTGCTGGAAAATGCCTGGCCGGCGATAAAACCCTTGCTGTGACGCTTTAAACGGGGCGGGCTTTCGGCTAATGTTGCGCCCCCCGTTTCGAGTGCCCCCGATGCCGCGCCCTGCCTGGTCCCTGTACGCCTATCAACTGATCGAGCCTGACGAGCAGCTCGACCTGTTCGCCTGCCAGGAAATCCGCGTCCACCTGGTGGCCCGCCAGCTTGAGCTGGGCGTGCCGGTCGACCGTACCTTGTGCGGCGGCCTGCTGCCGGCGCAGCCGCGTTGGTCTGGGGTGCCGCGCGCGATTTACCGCGACAGCCGCCTGTGTGACCTGTGCCGTGCCATCCTCGATGCCCAGCGGCGCGGCATGCGCCCGGTCTGGCCAGAGCTGCAGGCCAGCTAAACGGCAAGCACCTTTCATCATCTGAAACGCTTGCATCGCGCCAATGCCTCCCGCTTGCATCGGCGCGGGTGTACAATCGATCCTCTTGACCCACCTTTCGAAGGATTTACCGGATGTTGCCGCGCTTTCCTGCCGTCACCCGTAGCCTGTCCCTGGCCGCCCTGCTGGTAGCGGGCCCCGCTGCTGCGCTGGAGCTGCCACTGCCACCGCCCGGTGAAGACATCGTCGGCCAGGTGCATGTGATCAAGGCAAAGTACGAGGATACGTTCGCCGACATCGGCACCGCCAACGACCTCGGCTACCTGGAAATGATTGCCGCCAACCCGGGTGTCGACCCCTGGTTGCCCGGCGCCGGCACCGAGATCATCCTGCCGACCCGCTATGTCCTGCCGCCGGGTCCGCGCGAAGGCATCGTCATCAACCTTGCCGAGTACCGCCTGTACTACTTCCCGAAAGGGCAGAACGTGGTGCATACCTTCCCGCTGGGCATTGGTCGCGAAGGTTGGGGTTCGCCGATCGCCAACACCAAGATCACTGCCAAGACCCCAAACCCGACCTGGACTCCACCTGCTTCGATCCGCAAAGAGCATGCGGCGGACGGTGACATCCTGCCGACCGTGGTGCCGGCGGGTCCGGACAACCCGCTGGGGCCGTTCAAGTTCACCTTGGGGGTGCCCGGCTACCTGATCCACGGTTCGAACAAGAAGTTCGGCATTGGCATGCGTACCAGCCACGGCTGCTTCCGCATGCTCAACAACAATGTGCTGGAACTGTCGAAGATGGTGCCGGTGGGTACACCGGTGCGCATCATCAACGAGCCTTACAAGTTCGGTATCAGTGGTGGCAAGGTCTATCTGGAGGCGCACACGCCGCTGGACGATCAGGGTAACCCGTCGGTTGTCGACAAGCACACCGCCGTTATCAACGCCTTGCTCAAACGTGAGGACCTGGCCAATAACCTGCGCATGAACTGGGATATGGTGCGTGACGTGGTGGCTGCGGAAGATGGCATGCCGGTAGAAATTGCCGTGCCGGTCGAGAACCAGGGTGGCGCGCCAATGGTGTCGAGCATTCCACCTGAACTGCAGTAGGTTTTTTGCGACACACCCTGGCCCGCCTTAGTGCGGGCCTTTTTCGTCTCTGAGTGGCGAATTTGTCTTATTCACAGGTAATAAAAAAGCCGACCCACAAGTGGGTCGGCTTCTTAACAATCCGTGAGGATTATTACTTGCGGCTGGCTTTGTCCAGCATACGCAGAGCGCGCTCGTTGGCTTCGTCAGCGGTCTGCTGAGCCTTCTGAGCGGCTGCCAGTGCGTCGTCAGCCTTACGGTAGGCTTCGTCAGCACGAGCTTGAGCGCGAGCTGCTGCGTCTTCAGTCGCAGTCAGACGAGCTTCGGTTTCTTTGGATACGCTGCTGCAACCGGTAGCCAGAACTGCGGCCAGGGCCAGAGCAGAGAATTTCAGAACGTTGTTCATCGTGTTCCCCTTCAAGGACTTTCTATTAAATAGCCATCTCTCAGGAAAGAGAAACTGGCCGGCGTACATAGTACCCATTACTTGTAGTAAGTAAACTGACTGAGCGCAAGAACTGCAAAAAAAATGTTGCGTGACGCCGCGCCGACAAGATTTGCGACGTCCGTGTGAAAAAAACGTGCACGCTTCGCAAGCGGTTGTAGTACGGGAACTTTTTTGTTGAACTAACGGTGACTTTAACTGTCTTTCGACGTCTTAAGCCCTACAACATCCGGCGGTTGTTGAGCGTACAGGGAAGAGTCGCTTTCTCAGCATTTTCACGTTTTTTAGCCGCCGCCACCTTGAGCAATCCCATTTGCCGCGCCTACTATCTTGTGAGTGCCAGAGGACCCGAACGATTACAATCGTCCAGAGGTCGAAGGGGCAACAGGTGACGCAGAGGATTCTGCGCCGGATAAACCACCATCGGTTAAGGTATGGGTCTGCCGAAAAGACCTGCGAGGAGTAGTGATGAGCGAAGCGCTGACCATCCACCATGACCAGGCCGGTCATCAGTTCGAGACCAACGTGGACGGTCATCGTGCCTATCTGACGTACATGGATCTGGGCAAACAGACGCTGGACATCTATCGCACCTTCGTGCCCAACGCCTTGCGAGGCCGCGGGATTGCTGCCGCATTGACCGAGCGGGCGCTGGAGTACGCTGAACAGATGGGCTATACGGTGATTCCGTCCTGCTCATATGTGGAACGCTACATGGAGCGCCAGCAGCGGCATTCGAGCAAGGCCTGAATCTGTAAATAAAGAGCGGGGCCGCTTCGCGCCCCATCGCCGGCAAGCCAGCTCCCACATACAAGCGTTTCGCTGTACATGTGGGAGCTGGCTTGCCGGCGATGGGGCGCGAAGCGGCCCCGCTTTTTGCATCAATCAGCCGCGTTTACGCTGCGGCAGCACATCCTTCAACTTGGCATGCATGCTGCGCAGGGTCTTCTCGGTCGCGGACCAGTCGATGCACGAGTCGGTGACCGACACGCCGTACTGCAATTCGCTCAGGTCTTTCGGGATCGACTGGCAGCCCCAGTTCAGGTGGCTTTCGACCATCAGGCCGATGATCGATTGGTTGCCTTCCAGGATCTGGTTGGCGACGTTCTCCATTACCAGCGGTTGCAGGGCCGGGTCCTTGTTGGAGTTGGCGTGGCTGCAGTCGACCATGATGTTGGCCTTGATCTTGGCCTTGGCCAGATCCTGCTCGCACAAGGCGACGCTGACCGAGTCGTAGTTCGGCTTGCCGTTACCGCCGCGCAGCACCACGTGGCCGTAAGGGTTGCCCTTGGTGGTGACGATCGACACGCCGCCTTCCTGGTTGATACCGAGGAAACGGTGTGGTTTGGACACCGACTGCAGGGCATTGATGGCAACGGTCAGGCCGCCGTCGGTGCCGTTCTTGAAGCCGACCGCCGAAGACAGGCCCGATGCCATTTCGCGGTGGGTCTGGGATTCGGTGGTGCGGGCGCCGATGGCCGACCAGCTGATCAGGTCTTGCAGGTATTGCGGGGAAATCGGGTCAAGCGCTTCGGTGGCGGTCGGCAGACCCATTTCGGCCAGGTCCAGCAGCAGCTGGCGGCCTATGTGCAGGCCATCCTGGATCTTGAACGAGTCATCCAGATACGGGTCGTTGATCAGGCCTTTCCAGCCGACGGTGGTGCGCGGCTTTTCGAAGTACACGCGCATGACCAGATACAGCGTATCGGACACTTCTTCGGCCAGCACTTTCAGGCGCTCGGCGTATTCGTGAGCGGCCTTGATGTCGTGGATGGAGCAAGGGCCGACCACGACGAACAGGCGATGGTCCTTGCCGTCGAGAATATTGCGCACCACTTCACGGCCGGCAGTCACAGTCTGCAGGGCCTTGGCGCTGAGGGGGATTTCCTTCTTGAGCTGATCGGGGGTGATCAGGGTCTCGTTGGAGGCAACGTTCAAGTCATCGATCGGTAAATCAGCCATCGTGTTACTCGTCAGGTCACGGGTGCCGGCCGCCAACTGTCCCCGTGCGGCCCAGCAGCAAGAATAATCGCAGCGGGGAGCCGAACCTTAGCGCGTTACGGGGGGCGCGACAATGGGCGCAAGTTCCGTCAGCGTGCTGTTTTCCCTGCTGCTGTGGCGCGTTGGCGCCCATGGGCTACCTGACAGCGCGCAAGCTGTATACACAGAAGGCTGGCATTTACCTGGTGATCAGCATGCATCCGCACGCGCCACGCACCACGCGCCAGTATCGTTGGCAGCGGGGCTATCGTTGGCTTGGGTGGGCTGATGCCGGGGAGCTGCAGGCTATCTATGCCGAGCCACTGGCGCGAGCATGCGCTGCCCTCCAGCCCGCGCCAGCAGCGCGCCGGACGGCAAAGCGTGCGCCCGGCGCGCTGCTAAGCTGAAGCTTGCTCTGCCGCTACGGCAGTCGAGGAGGTCGAATGATCCGCTCCATGCTGTACGCCACCGACCTCGGTGTCTACGCCCCTTTTGTGATGCAGCACGCGCTGGCCTTGGCGCGCACGTTCAATGCCGAGCTGTATGTGATTCATGCGGTGGAGCCGATGGGGCAGTTCGCCGAATCCCTCCTGCAGAGCTACCTCGATGAACAGACGCTCGACCAATTGCACAGCCAGGGCGTGAACGCGGTGATGGCCAACATTGAGCAGCGCGTACTGGAGAGCTTTCGTGATGAGCTGGGCGGGGAGGCTGACCTCGCGGTGATCAAGGCGGTGCGGGTACGCCAGGGCGACCCGGCGCAGGTGATCCTTGACCAGGCGCAGCGGCTGAGCGTCGACCTGTTGATTTTCGGTAGCCACAGTGCCGGTGCCGGGGTGGATGTGCCCCTGGGGCGCACGGCGGTGCGGCTGCTGCAGCTGTCACCGGTGCCGGTGTACATGGTGCCGTTGGCGCAGCATCTGGGGCGTAGGAAAATGTGAAGCTGGCCGTGTGCCATTCCTGGGGGCATGTAACAAAATAGTTCTAGATTTATTTCCAAAACCACTAATATAGTTATATATCGTCGCTGCCTGCTGCCGCGGACTCATCGCTGAACCGAGGGGAATCTATGAAGCTTCAACAACTGCGCTACATCTGGGAAGTGGCGCACCATGACCTCAACGTCTCCGCGACGGCGCAGAGCCTGTATACCTCCCAGCCAGGTATCAGCAAACAGATCCGCCTGCTCGAAGATGAACTGGGTGTTGAAGTCTTTGCCCGTAGCGGCAAGCACCTGACCCGTGTCACGCCGGCCGGTGAGCGCATCATCAACACCGCCGGCGAAATCCTGCGCAAAGTTGAAAGCATCAAGCAGATTGCCCAGGAGTTCTCCAACGAGAAGAAGGGCACGCTGTCCATCGCCACCACCCACACCCAGGCGCGCTATGCCTTGCCGCCCGTGATCAGCAGCTTCATCAAGCAGTACCCGGAAGTGTCCCTGCATATGCACCAGGGTTCGCCCATGCAGATTGCCGAGATGGCTGCGGACGGTACGGTCGACTTCGCCATCGCCACCGAGGCGCTGGAACTGTTTGGCGACCTGATCATGATGCCGTGCTACAAGTGGAACCGTTGCGTGGTGGTGCCGCAGGGCCACCCGCTGGCCAAGCTGCCGAAACTGACCCTGGAAGCCGTTGCCGAATACCCGATCGTTACCTACGTGTTCGGCTTCACCGGGCGCTCGAAGCTGGACGAAGCCTTCAATCATCGCGGCCTCACGCCGAAAGTGGTATTCACTGCGGCAGATGCCGACGTGATCAAGACCTATGTGCGCCTGGGGCTGGGCGTGGGTATCGTCGCGGGTATGGCCGTTGACGCAAAACTCGACAATGATCTGGTGGCCCTGGATGCCAGTGAGCTGTTCGAGGCCAGCATCACCAAGATCGGCTTCCGCCGTGGCACCTTCCTGCGTGGCTTCATGTGCGACTTCATCGAGAAGTTTGCCCCGCACCTGACCCGCGAAGTGATGGCCAAGGCCATTCAGTGCCATAACAAGCAAGAGCTTGAAGAACTGTTCGCAGGCGTTGAACTGCCGTTCCACTGATCCGCGATACTGGGGCTGCAAAGCAGCCCCGGCTTTCTCAAGCCTTGCTGATCAGGTTGCCTGCGTGCAATCCGCATTCCTTCTGCGTCGACTCTTCCCACCACCAACGCCCCTCGCGCTCATGCTGGTTCGGCAGTACCGGGCGGGTGCATGGCTCGCAGCCAATGCTGATGAAGCCGCGTTCATGCAGGCTGTTGTACGGCAGCTCAAGCATGCGGATATAACCCCACACCTCTGCACTGCTCATCTGCGCCAGCGGGTTGAACTTGTATAGGGTGCGCTCAGGCGTCGAGAAGGCGCTGTCGATTTCCAGTGCCGCCACCTGGCTGCGGGTGCCCGGGCTCTGGTCGCGGCGCTGGCCTGTGGCCCAGGCGCTCACGGTGCCCAGCTTGCGGCGCAGCGGCTCGATCTTGCGAATGCCACAGCACTCGCCATGGCCGTCCTTGTAGAAGCTGAACAGGCCCTTTTCCTTGATGAACGGGTCGAGCTTGGCACGGTCGGGGCTGAGCAGTTCAATCGGCAGGTTGTACTGCTCGCGTACCTGGTCGATGAACCGGTAGGTCTCTGGGTGCAGGCGGCCGGTGTCGAGGCTGAACACCTTGACCTGCTTGTTAAGTTTCCAGGCCATGTCGACCAGCACCACGTCCTCGGCGCCGCTGAAGGAGATCCACAGATCATCACCAAAATGCTCGAAGGCGAGCTTGAGAATGTCCTGCGGGGACTTGTTGGCGTAGGTCGCGGCCAGGGCGGCGACGTCGAAGGGTTGGCTCATCAGGCGGTTTCCATCTTGGCTGTGGCGCTGTGCGCTCGTAGTAAGGTGATGGTAACAAAAAAACGCGGGCTAGACGGACTCACAAGCCCTGCAAGGTCTGCATCAACACCCGCACTTTGGCGATCGACTCTTCATGTTCGGCCTGCCATTCGGAGTCGGCCACCACCGCACCGCCGCCCCAGCAACTGACCTGGCCGTCCTTGACCAGCAGGCTGCGAATGGCAATCGAGCTGTCCATCTCACCGCGCACGTCCACATACAGCAGCGAGCCGCAGTACAGCGCCCGGCGCGTCGGCTCCAGCTCGTCGATGATCTGCATGGCGCGGATCTTCGGCGCCCCGGTGATCGAGCCGCCGGGGAAGCTGTCGCCAATCAGGTCGAGGGCATCCTTGTTGCTGGCCAACTGGCCAGTGATGCTGCTGACCAGATGGTGCACATTGGGGTAGCTCTCCAGGCTGAACAGCTCCGGTACCCTGACCGAGCCGATCTCGCAGGTGCGCCCCAGGTCATTGCGCAGCAGGTCGACGATCATCAGGTTTTCCGAGCGGTCCTTGGGGCTGTGCAGCAGCTCCTCGGCATTGCGCGCATCCTCTGCCGGGTCGCTGGCGCGCGGGCGAGTGCCCTTGATGGGGCGGGTTTCCACCTGGCCCTGGCTGACGCGGATGAAGCGCTCGGGGGAAAAGCTCAGCAAGGTGCTGCCGTCGGCCAGTTGCTGATAGCCGGAGAACGGCGTAGGGCACGCCAGGCGCAGCGCCTGGTAGGCTCGCCATGGGTCGCCTTGGCAGGGCGCGCGGAAGCGCTGCGTGAGGTTGATCTGGTAGCAGTCACCGGCCTGGATGTAGCGCTGCACCTGGTCGAAGGCGGCCTGGTACTGCTCGGGTTGCAAATCGCCGGCCATCGGTGCCAGCAGGTGGAAGTCGCCACTTTCGGCGCTGTGTGCGGCTTCGAACAGGCTGATCAGGCGCTCGCGCTCCTCACCCGCCAGGTCAGGGTGGAACACCAGTTGGCTGGTCGCGTTGAGGTGGTCGCTGACCAGCGCCCAGGCATAGAGGCCCAGTTGCGCATCTGGCAGGCCGAGGTCGTCCACGGCCAGGCTTGGCAGGTGCTCCAGGCGGCGGCCGAAGTCGTAGCTCAGGTAGCCGATCAGGCCGCCGGCGAAGGGCAGTTCTACGCCGTCGGGCAAGTCCGCGTGGCCCAGCGTTGCAAGCCCGGCGCGCAGGCGCGCAAGGAACGCCCGGCCAGCTTCATTGGGCTGTGCTTGCAGCTGTTGCAGCGGCCAGGCGCTGAGCAGGTCGAAGCGGCCGCGTTCGGCGCCGGGGCGGGCGCTGTCGAGCAAGATCGCGCCGGGGGCCTGGCGCAGGCGGGCGAAATAGGCAGCAGGGTCAGGCTGGTAGGGCAGGGGGTGGAGCGTACAGGTCGGCATCAGTGTGGACGGCGATGTAAAAGCGAGGAGGGCGATTGTAGACCTGTGTAGGAAAAGCGCCTAGCACTGGGCGCGACATTCAACATTGCGTTTGACGCAACATAAGGCCGCTTTGCGGCCCATCGCCGGCAAGCCAGCTCCCACAGGTAGGGTGCATCTCTCAAGGTGGTGCGGTCCCTGTGGGAGCTGGCTTGCCGGCGATGGGCTGCGAAGCAGCCCCGGTGTTTCAGTGGCCTGGCACATGCCCGAACAAGCCTTGGGCTACCCGAACCCGCTGCTCCGCATCTTCGGTAATCCCATCCTTGGCCAGCGCTTCGATATGCGCTTCGATGGCATGGGTGCGCTGAGTCAGGCCACAGTCATTGGCAATCTGGATATTCAGGCCCGGGCGGGCGTTGAGTTCCAGAATCAGTGGGCCCTTGTCCTGGTCCAGCACCATGTCCACGCCGATGTAACCCAGGCCGCACAATTCATAGCAGCCAGCGGCCAGCTTCATGAAGCCGTCCCAGTTCGGCAACTGCACGCCGTCTACCGCGTTGGTGGTGTCGGGGTGCTTGCTGATGATGTTGTTCAGCCAGGTACCGCGCAGTGTCACGCCGGTGGCCAAATCAACGCCTACGCCGATAGCGCCCTGGTGCAGGTTGGCCTTGCCGCCGGACTGGCGGGTCGGCAGGCGCAGCATGGCCATTACCGGGTACCCCATCAGCACGATGATGCGGATGTCCGGCACGCCCTCGTAGCTGATGCTCTTGAAGATCTGGTCGGGGGTAACCCGGTACTCGATCAGCGCGCGGTCGCGGTGGCCGCCCAGCGAGTACAGACCAGTGAGGATGCTCGAAATCTGGTGCTCGATTTCCTCATGGCTGATGATCTTGCCCGACACGGTACGGTAGCGATCCTCGAAGCGGTCGGCGATTACCAGGATACCGTCACCGCCGGCGCCTTGCGCCGGCTTGATGACGAAATCGCTGCGCCCGCCAATGATCTGGTCGAGCTTCTCGATTTCTTTCTCGGTTTCGATGATGCCGTACATTTCCGGCACATGGATGCCGGCCGCCAGGGCGCGCTCCTTGGTGATGATCTTGTCGTCGACGATCGGGTACAGGCTGCGCTTGTTGTACTTCAACACGTAGTCCGCGTTGCGCCGGTTGATACCCATGATGCCCCGGGCCTCCAGGGCTTTCCACGTCTTGATCAGGCCAAACATCAGGCGTCAGCCTTCTTCAGGAATGCCTTGAAGCGCACGAGCTCGGTCAGGCGGTAGCCACGGTAGCGGCCCATCGCCAGCATGAAGCCTACCAGGATCAGCAGTACGGCCGGGAACGTGAACACGAAGTACACCAGCTCCGGCACCATCATCAGCAGGTGCGCCACGGAGGCGGCAAACAGGGTGCCGATGGCCACTTTCATGGCATGGCCGCCGCCACGCTCTTCCCAGGTGATCGACAGGCGCTCGATGGTCATGGTCAGGATCACCATCGGGAACAGTGCCACCGACAGCCCGCGCTCAAGGCCAAGCTTGTGGCTGAACAGGCTGATGGCGGCGATCAGCACCACGACGAAGGTCAGCACCACCGACAGGCGTGGCAGCATTTGCAGCTTGAGGTGTTCCAGGTACGAGCGTAGTGACAGGCCAAGGGCGGTAATCACCGTGAACAGCACGATGCCGAAGCCCAGCTGGGTTTCACGGAAGGCCAGGGCGATCAGTACCGGGGTAAAGGTACCCAGCGTCTGCAGGCCGATCAGGTTGCGCAGCACCAGAATCACCAGCACGCCGATCGGGATCATCACCATGATCATGAAGGTTTGCTGGGTCTGCAGCGGCAGGCTGTAAAGCGAATACTCCAGGAAGTCGGCGTCGGTGTTCTCGTCGGTCAGCTTGGCCAGGCGGATGGCGTTCATCTCGCTGTTGTTCATGCTGAAGGTGACGTTGGCCTTCTTGCCGCCATCTACGGTGATCAGGTTGTCGTCACCGGTCCACCACAGCAAGCGGTCGCTGGGCAGGCCCTGCTCGCCGGTGTCCGGGTTGAAGTACAGCCAGTCGTTACCGTTGAAGCTGCGCAGCCACAGCTCCGGGGTTTGCGGGGTGTCGGCCACCAGGCGGATGGTATGCACCTTTTCCATCGGCACGTGGGCGATCGACAGCAGCAGGTCGATGACCTGAGCCTTCTTCATCGGCGAGGTGTCGCCGGCCAGCAGCAGTTTGACGTTGTCGTCGTTGAGGTTGTTGACCCGCTTGATGGTTTCGCTGACAAAGGTCTCGACATCGGCAGAGTGTTGGCGAATCGGCGCCATCAGGGCTTCGGCGGCGATCTTCTCGGGGCCGTCGATCGCCAGGCTGTCACGGAAGGTCGGGCCTTTGACCGTGGTTTTCTCGTTGCTGTAGCGCTTGGTCAGCACCAGGCGATAGTAGAGGGTCTGGTTGCCGTTCGCGCGGCGGGCCGACCAGGTGACCTTGCGGTTGCCGTCGGCCCGGTTGACGCTGACCCCGTAGTTGTTGGAGATGAAGCTCTCGTTGAGGCTGACGTAGTCGCGGTTCAGCGGCGGTACGAACATCTGGATCTTCACTGGATCCTTGGTGCTGGCGACGAACTCGACCTTGGCGTCGATGTTCCACAAGTCGTCGGTTTCATCCTCGGTCACCGGGATGCCGAGGAAGAAGATCTGATAAGCCGTGACCGCCACGCCCAGTAGCACCAGTACGGTGATCAGGACTTTCAGATGGAGGGTAAGAGAGCGCATCGGGATTACTCTGCTTTGGGAGCGTCGGTGGCACAGGCAGGTTTGCCGGCCGCGTATTTAAGGCTTGGGTCGACCAGCGCGTCGAAGTGCTTGAGCGCCTCGGAACCGATCAGCAGCGGGAACTGGAAAGCGCTGCGGTCGGTGAGGTTGACTTCGATGGTGCGCATGGCCTGGCCCATGCAGATTTCAAGTTCGATGACCGGGCGTGCCGTGTAGGCTTTGCCCGATTCGGCATCATAGTCGCCGGCGCGGCGCTTGATCTTGCTCACGCGTGCCAGCGGGCGCTCGATCGGGTGCGAGTGGGCAGCATCGATGGCCAGGTAAAAGCGTACCCAGCTTTCGCCGTTGCGCTTGAACCGCTTGATGTCGCGGGCGCTGAGCGAGGCGGTCTTGGCACCGGTGTCGAGCTTGGCGGCCACTTCCAGGTCCAGGTCGCCCAACCGTGCATATTCGTTGAGACCATAGACGGTCTTGCCCGCAGCCTGGCCAAGGGCCGGCAGCAGGGTAAGGCATAGCAGCAATAAAACGGGTGTAAGTCTCATAATCCTGGCGCGGTGCAGTGCAAGGTTCTAGGCAAGGTTCTGGTCAAGGCGACTGGCAACTACTGCGCAAGCTTCCTCTTTTATCTGCCAACAAGCATGAATGTATGACAGACAGGCTATCCATACCCCATCGGAGGCGCGGCATTCTACCACGCCGACGTCTTGACGCCAGCTGTGCGCGATCTGACAGCGCTGGGCAAGGGTTAGTTCGTTCTTAGACGATTGTCGACAATATTCATTTTGTCTTTGACTGGAAGGCTCGAATTCGCTAATTTCTGGCGAATAGATTTTCAAGGTGTCGACAATATGCAGGACCTTTCCACCCCCAGCCCGGTGCTGACAGACGAAACGGAAACCTTGTCTGAAAACGTCTTCAGGCGCATTCAGGCGGCCATCGTCAAGGGCGAAATCGCCCCCGGCAGCAAGATTTCCGAGCCGGAGCTGGCGCGCACCTACGGCATCAGCCGCGGGCCGCTGCGCGAGGCCATCCACCGCCTGGAGGGCCAGCGCCTGTTGGTGCGCGTACCGCATGTGGGCGCGCGCGTGGTATCGCTGAACCACGCCGAGCTGATCGAGCTTTACGAAATTCGCGAGTCGCTGGAAGGCATGGCCTGTCGCCTGGCAGCCGAACGCATGAGCCAGGCCGACATCGACGAGCTGCGCCGGGTGCTCGATACCCATGAGCGCGATGCTGCGTTCCAGGCCGGCCTGGGTTACTACCAGCAGGAAGGCGACTACGACTTCCATTACCGGATCATCCAGGGCAGCGGCAACCAGACCCTGGTCAAGATGTTGTGCGGTGAACTGTATCAACTGGTGCGCATGTACCGCATCCAGTTTTCAGCCACGCCCAACCGGCCACGCCAGGCCTTTGCCGAACACCACCGCATTCTCGATGCCATCGCCGACCGTGACGGCGAACTGGCTGAACTCCTGATGCGTCGCCACATCGGCGCGTCCAGGCGCAACATCGAGCGTCACTATCTGGACGCCCCCAACAACAGCCCACGAGGTGAAAAATGACTGTGAAGAGCACCCCAGGTCAGCGTTTCCGCGACGCCGTCGCCGCCGAACACCCACTGCAGGTAGTCGGCGCCATCAACGCCAACCATGCCCTGTTGGCCAAACGCGCCGGCTTCAAGGCCATTTACCTGTCCGGTGGCGGCGTGGCCGCAGGCTCGCTGGGCCTGCCGGACCTGGGCATCACCGGCCTGGACGACGTGCTCACCGATGTACGCCGTATCACTGACGTGTGCGACGTGCCGTTGCTGGTGGATGTCGACACCGGCTTCGGTGCGTCAGCCTTCAACGTCGCCCGCACCGTGCGCTCGATGAGCAAGTTCGGCGCTGCCGCCATCCATATCGAGGACCAGGTTGGCGCCAAACGTTGTGGCCACCGCCCGAACAAGGAAATCGTCAGCCAGCAGGAAATGGTCGACCGGATCAAGGCGGCCGTCGATGCCCGCAGTGACGACAGCTTCGTGATCATGGCGCGTACCGATGCCCTGGCCGTCGAAGGCCTGAACGCTGCCCTTGATCGCGCCGAGGCGTGCATCGAGGCTGGCGCCGACATGATCTTCCCGGAAGCCATCACTGAACTGCAGATGTACAAGACGTTCGCTGATCGGGTGAAGGCACCGATTCTGGCCAACATCACCGAATTCGGCGCCACGCCGCTGTACACCACGGAAGAGCTGGCCTCGGTCGACGTGTCGCTGGTGCTGTACCCGCTATCGGCGTTCCGCGCCATGAACAAGGCGGCCGAGAACGTGTACACCACGCTGCGCCGCGACGGCACGCAGAAAAACGTGATCGACACCATGCAGACCCGCATGGAGCTCTACGATGCCATTGGTTACCACGCCTTCGAGCAGAGCCTCGATGCGCTGTTTGCCCAGAAAAAGGGCTGAGCAACACCCCGAATTAGCCAGAAGAAATCCATAACAAATTCAAGAAAGGAGAAACACCATGGCCGAAGCGAAAGTACTCAGCGGCGCAGGCCTGCGCGGTCAGGTGGCCGGGCAGACAGCACTGTCGACTGTGGGCCAGGCCGGTGCCGGGCTGACCTACCGGGGTTACGACGTGCGCGACCTGGCAGCCGGTGCCGAATTCGAAGAAGTCGCTTACCTGCTGCTGTACGGCGAGCTGCCCACCCAGGCCGAGCTGGCGGAATACAAACGCAAGCTCAAGGGCCTGCGTGACCTGCCACAAGCGTTGAAGGAAGTGCTGGAACGTATCCCGCGTGACGCCCACCCGATGGACGTGATGCGCACCGGTTGCTCGGTGTTGGGCACCCTGGAGCCAGAGCTCACCTTCGAAGCCCAGCGCGACAAGACCGACCGCTTGCTGGCGCTGTTCCCGGCCGTGATGTGCTACTGGTACCGCTTCACCCACCATGGTGTGCGCATTGAGTGCAGTAGTGATGAAGACACCCTTGGCGGCCACTTCCTGCACCTGCTGCACGGCAAGAAGCCGAGCGAGTTGCACGTGAAGGTGATGAACGTGTCGCTGATCCTGTATGCCGAGCACGAGTTCAACGCTTCGACCTTCACCGCCCGCGTTTGCGCCTCGACTTTGTCCGACCTGTACTCCTGCGTCACCGCAGCCATCGGCTCGCTACGCGGCCCGCTGCATGGGGGTGCCAACGAGGCGGCGATGGAACTGATCGAGCGCTTCCAGAGCCCGCAGGAAGCCACCGCCGAGCTGCTGCGCATGCTGGAACGCAAGGACAAGATCATGGGCTTTGGCCATGCCATCTACAAAGAGTCCGACCCGCGCAACGAGGTGATCAAGGGCTGGTCGAAGCAGTTGGCCGACGAAGTGGGCGACACGGTGCTGTACCCGGTGTCCGAAGCCATCGACAAGACCATGTGGGAGCAGAAGCGCCTGTTCCCCAACGCCGACTTCTACCATGCCTCGGCGTACCATTTCATGGGCATCCCGACCAAGCTGTTCACCCCGATCTTCGTCTGCTCGCGCCTGACCGGCTGGGCGGCGCACGTCTTCGAGCAGCGCGCCAACAACCGCATCATTCGCCCGAGCGCCGAGTATGTCGGCGTCGAACAGCGCCAGTTCGTGCCGATCGAGCAGCGCTGATTAGAAAAGAAAGGCAACCCGCTCCTTGCAGGGGCGGAGGAGCCTTCCGACTCCTGTGACCGAGCCTGATTCCATGATGAACACTGCATACCGCAAGCACCTGCCAGGCACCGACCTGGACTACTTCGATGCCCGTGCGGCGGTCGAGGCGATCAAGCCCGGCGCCTACGACGGCCTGCCTTACACGTCCCGCGTGCTCGCCGAAAACCTGGTGCGCCGCTGCGACCCGGCAACCCTCGACGCCTCGCTGGGCCAACTGATCGAGCGCCAGCGCGACCTCGACTTCCCGTGGTTCCCGGCCCGCGTGGTGTGCCACGACATCCTCGGCCAGACCGCGCTGGTCGACCTCGCCGGCCTGCGCGATGCCATCGCCGACAAGGGCGGCGACCCGGCCGCCGTCAATCCGGTGGTGCCGGTGCAACTGATCGTCGACCACTCGCTGGCAGTGGAGTGCGGTGGCTTTGACCCACAAGCCTTCGAAAAGAACCGCGCCATTGAAGACCGCCGCAACGAAGACCGTTTCCACTTCATCAACTGGACCAAGAAGGCGTTCAAGAACGTCGACGTGATCCAGCCGGGCAACGGCATCATGCACCAGATCAACCTGGAGAAGATGTCGCCTGTCATCCACAACGAGCGCGGCGTGGCCTACCCGGACACCTGCGTCGGCACCGACAGCCATACCCCGCATGTTGACGCCCTGGGCGTGATCGCCATCGGCGTCGGCGGCCTGGAAGCCGAAAACGTGATGCTTGGCCGCGCCTCGTGGATGCGCCTGCCGGAAATCGTCGGCGTCGAGTTGACCGGCAAGCTGGCGCCGAACATCACCGCCACCGACCTGGTGCTGGCCCTGACCGAGTTCCTGCGCAAACAGAAAGTCGTCGGCGCCTACCTGGAGTTTCACGGCGAGGGCGCCCGTGCCCTGACCCTGGGCGACCGTGCCACCATTTCCAACATGGCCCCGGAATACGGCGCCACTGCAGCGATGTTCGCCATCGACCAGCAGACCATCGACTACCTGCGCCTGACCGGCCGTGAAGAGCAGCAGGTCAAGCTGGTGGAAACCTACGCCAAGGCGACCGGCCTGTGGGCCGACAGCCTGGCCGGCGCCGTCTACGAGCGCACCCTGAGCTTCGATCTGTCGAGCGTGGTGCGCAACATGGCAGGCCCGTCCAACCCGCATGCCCGTGTCGCCACCAGTGAGCTGGCGGCCAAAGGCATTGCCGGCAGCTGGGAAGAAGTGCCGGGGCAAATGCCCGACGGTGCGGTGATCATTGCCGCCATCACCAGTTGCACCAACACCAGCAACCCGCGCAACGTGATTGCTGCAGGCCTTATGGCGCGCAATGCCAACAGGCTGGGCCTGGCCCGCAAACCATGGGTCAAGTCTTCGCTGGCGCCGGGCTCCAAGGCCGTGAAGCTGTACCTGGAAGAGGCGGGGCTGGAAAAGGAGCTGGAACAGCTCGGCTTTGGCATCGTCGCCTTCGCCTGCACCACCTGCAACGGCATGTCCGGCGCCCTGGACCCGGCGATCCAGCAAGAAATCGTCGACCGGGATCTGTACGCCACTGCGGTGCTGTCGGGCAACCGCAACTTCGACGGGCGTATCCACCCGTATGCCAAGCAGGCCTTCCTGGCCTCGCCGCCGCTGGTGGTGGCCTATGCCATTGCCGGTACCATCCGCTTCGACATCGAGAAGGATGTGCTGGGCGTGGTCGATGGCAAGGAAATCCGCCTCAAGGACATCTGGCCCAGCGATGAAGAGATCGACGCCGTGGTGCGTGCTGCGGTCAAGCCAGAACAGTTCCGCAAGGTGTATATCCCGATGTTCGCCATCGAGGAGGACCGTGGGCCGAAAGTGGCGCCCCTGTACGACTGGCGCCCGATGAGCACCTACATTCGCCGCCCGCCGTATTGGGAAGGTGCGTTGGCGGGTGAGCGAACCCTGCGCGGCATGCGCCCGCTGGCGGTGCTGCCGGACAACATCACCACCGACCACCTGTCGCCGTCCAACGCCATCATGCTCGACAGCGCTGCCGGTGAGTACCTGGCGAAAATGGGCTTGCCGGAAGAGGACTTCAACTCTTACGCCACCCACCGCGGCGACCACCTGACTGCCCAGCGCGCCACCTTCGCCAACCCCAAGCTGTTCAATGAAATGGTGCGCAAGGAAGATGGCAGCGTGAAGCAGGGCTCGCTGGCGCGTATCGAGCCGGAAGGCAAGGTCACCCGCATGTGGGAGGCGATCGAGACCTACATGCAGCGCAAGCAGCCGTTGATCATCGTCGCCGGTGCCGACTATGGCCAGGGTTCGTCCCGTGACTGGGCGGCCAAGGGCGTGCGCCTGGCGGGTGTCGAGGCCATCGTCGCCGAAGGTTTCGAGCGCATCCACCGCACCAACCTGGTGGGCATGGGCGTATTGCCGCTGGAGTTCAAACCGGGCACCGACCGCAATACCTTGGGCTTGGACGGTAGCGAGACGTATGACGTCTTGGGTGCGCGTACGCCACGGGCGACGTTGACCCTGGTGGTTACCCGCAGCAATGGCGAGCGCCTGGAAGTGCCGGTGACCTGCCGTCTGGATACCGCCGAGGAAGTATCGATCTATGAGGCGGGTGGGGTGCTGCAACGCTTTGCCCAGGACTTCCTCGAAGCGACCGCCTGACCATAAGGGCGGGGGCCGCTTTGCGGCCCATCGCCGGCAAGCCAGCTCCCACAGGGATAGCGCGGACTTCGCGGTTGCGCGGTCCCTGTGGGAGCTGGCTTGCCGGCGATGGGCTGCAAAGCAGCCCCGGGGTTTCATGTTTATCAGACAGGACAGCAAAGCAATGGCTCACGTACCGCAAGTAAAAATCCCCGCCACTTACATCCGTGGCGGCACCAGCAAAGGCGTGTTCTTCCGCCTGCAAGACCTGCCCGAGCAGGCGCAGGTTCCAGGCCCCGCCCGCGATGCGCTGCTGCTGCGGGTAATCGGCAGCCCCGACCCTTACGGCAAGCAGATCGACGGCATGGGCGGTGCGACGTCGAGCACCAGCAAGACCGTGATCCTGTCGCAAAGCATCAAGCCCGGGCACGATGTCGACTACCTGTTCGGCCAGGTCAGCATCGACAAGGCCTTCGTCGACTGGAGCGGCAACTGCGGCAACCTGTCCGCAGCGGTCGGTTCGTTCGCCATCAGCAGCGGCTTGGTCGACCCGGCGCGTGTTCCGCGCAATGGTGTTGCCACCGTGCGTATCTGGCAGGCGAATATCGGCAAGACCATCGTTGCCCATGTACCGGTCACCGAGGGTGAAGTACAGGAAACCGGCGATTTCGAACTGGACGGGGTGACCTTCCCGGCGGCCGAGGTGCAGCTGGAGTTCCTGGACCCGGCAGCCGATGAAGACGGTGGCGGCGGTGCCATGTTCCCCACCGGCAAGCTGGTCGATGACCTGGACGTACCTGGGGTGGGCACCTTCAAGGCGACCTTGATCAATGCGGGTATCCCGACCATCTTCATGAACGCGGCGGATATCGGCTACACCGGTACCGAGCTGCAGGATGCCATCAACGACGACCCTCAGGCGCTGCTGCGTTTCGAGACCATTCGTGCTTATGGCGCGGTGCGCATGGGCCTGATCGACAATGTCGACCAGGCTGCCGGGCGTCAGCACACACCAAAAGTGGCGTTCGTTGCGCCACCGAGCACCTACACTGCGTCCAGTGGCAAGGCGGTGCAGGCAAGTGATATCGACCTGCTGGTACGGGCCTTGTCCATGGGTAAGTTGCACCATGCCATGATGGGTACGGCGGCGGTGGCGATTGGCACTGCGGCAGCCATTCCCGGCACGTTGGTCAACCTCGCAGCAGGCGGGGGCGAGCGCAGTGCCGTGCGCTTCGGCCACCCCTCGGGCACCTTGCGCGTCGGGGCCGAGGCGCGCCAGGTGAATGGTGAGTGGACAGTGACCAAGGCAATCATGAGCCGCAGTGCTCGCGTGCTGATGGAGGGCTGGGTTCGCGTACCTGGCGATAGCTTCTAACGCACCACCGGCGCTCGGCTTTCGTTCGTTGGGGCCGCTTTGCGGCCCTTCGCGGGCACGCCCGCTCCCACAGGTACACCACAGCATTCGAAACCTGTGCTTATCCTGTGGGAGCGGGCGTGCCCGCGAAGGGCTGCACGACAGCCCCGGCAATTCTGAAGGGAGCTGGATATGAGCGCCAACGTGGACCTCAACGACCGCCCGTACTACGACCGGGTGCTGCAAACCCTCGCTGACTACGCCCTCGGCTACCGGGTCGAATCCGCCGAAGCCCTGGACACCGCACGCAACTGCCTGATGGACACCCTCGGCTGCGGCCTCTTGGCCTTGCGCTTCCCGGAATGCACCAAGCTGCTCGGCCCTCAGGTGGAAGGCACTGTGGTGCCCAATGGCGCGCGCGTCCCCGGCACCGCTTATCGCCTCGACCCGGTGAAGGCCGCCTGGGACATCGGCTGCACGGTGCGCTGGCTGGACTACAACGACACCTGGCTGGCTGCCGAATGGGCCCACCCCTCGGACAACCTCGGTGGCATCCTGGCGGTTGCCGATCACCTGTCGCAGAAGCGAGTGGCCGCTGGCGAGCAGCCGCTGTTGATGCGAGATGTGCTCGAAGCCATGGTCATGGCCCACGAAATCCAGGGCGTACTGGCGCTGGAAAACGCCTTCAACCGCGTCGGCCTTGACCACGTGATACTGGTCAAGGTGGCTTCTACGGCCGTGTGCGCGAGGCTGATGGGTGCCAACCGCGAGCAGATGCTGAGCGCCCTGTCCCATGCCTTTGTCGACGGTCAGGCCCTGCGCACCTACCGCCACGCGCCCAACGCCGGTTCGCGCAAATCCTGGGCTGCGGGCGATGCCTCAAGCCGGGGTGTGCGCCTGGCAGATATCGCCCTGCGCGGCGAGATGGGCGTGCCGAGTGTGCTCACTGCGCCACAGTGGGGTTTTTACGATGTGTCGTTCAGCCACACCAACAAGGACCTTGCGCTCAAACCTGCCGGGCAGTACGAACTGCGCTTGCCGCAGCCGCTGGGCAGCTACGTGATGGAAAACGTGCTGTTCAAGGTCAGTTTCCCTGCCGAGTTCCACGCCCAGACCGCTTGCGAGGCGGCGGTGACCCTGCACCCCAAGGTGCGTAACCGCTTGCATGAAGTCGACCGTATTGTCATCACCACCCAGGAGTCGGCGATCCGTATCATTTCCAAAAGCGGGCCGCTGGCCAATGCCGCCGACCGCGACCACTGCCTGCAGTACATGGTGGCGGTGCCGCTGATCTTCGGGCATTTGCAGGCCGAGCATTATGAGGACGCTTTTCACGTCAATCACCCGAGCATCGACCGCTTGCGCGAGAAGATGGAGGTGGTGGAGGACCCGCGCTTCAGTCGTGAGTACCTGGAGCCGGACAAACGCTCAATCGCCAACGCGCTGCAGGTGTTTTTCAAAGACGGCAGCAGTACCGAACTGGTGGTGGTGGATTACCCGATCGGGCATCGGCGGCGGCGGGAGCAGGGTATCCCGTTGCTGGAGGCCAAGTTCAGGGGCAACCTGGCGACGCGTTTTGCCCGGCAGCGGTGTGGGGAGATTGTGGCGGTGTGCAAGGACCAGCAAAGGTTGGAGGGCATGGCGGTGCACAGGTTTGTCGACTTGTTCGTGATCTGATATTGCCTGTTCCGGCCTCTTCGCGGCTAAAGCCGCTCCCACAGAGACCCCACCGTTCTCAAGACCTTTGCAGAACCTTGTGGGAGCGGCTTTAGCCGCGAAGAGGCCGGAACAGCAGACACAAAAAAGCCCCGGCATTTCTGCCGGGGCTTTGTTTTACAGCTTACAACTCAGCTTACACCTGAACAGCCGGGATCTTGGCGTTGGCTGCCGCTTCGCGGAACTCGGCGATCTGGTCGAAGCTCAGGTAGCGGTAAACGTCGGCAGCCATGCTGTCGATGTCTTTCGCGTACTGCATGTACTCTTCGACGGTCGGCAGCTTGCCGATGATCGAAGCGACAGCAGCCAGTTCGGCCGATGCCAGGTACACGTTGGTGGCGTCGCCCAGACGGTTCGGGAAGTTACGGGTCGAGGTGGAGACCACGGTCGAACCGGTCTGCACACGTGCCTGGTTACCCATGCACAGCGAGCAGCCTGGCATTTCCATGCGCGCACCGGCTTTGCCGTAGATGCCGTAGTAGCCTTCTTCGGTCAGCTGGTGAGCATCCATCTTGGTTGGCGGAGCCAGCCACAGACGGGTCGGGATACCGCCCTTGACCTTGTCCAGCAGCTTGCCGGCAGCGCGGAAGTGGCCGATGTTGGTCATGCACGAACCGATGAACACTTCGTCGATCTTCTCGCCCTGTACCGAAGACAGCAGGCGGGCATCGTCCGGGTCGTTTGGCGCGCAGAGCACAGGCTCTTTGACGTCGGCCAGGTCGATTTCGATGATTTCAGCGTATTCGGCATCGGCGTCAGCCGACAGCAGCTCAGGGTTGGCCAGCCAGGCTTCCATGGCCTGGGCGCGACGCTCCAGGGTGCGTGGGTCGCCGTAGCCTTCGCCGATCATCCAGCGCAGCAGGGTGATGTTGGAGGTCAGGTACTCGGCAATGGCCTTTTCTGGCAGCTTGATGGTGCAACCGGCAGCGGAACGCTCGGCCGAGGCGTCGGACAGCTCGAAAGCTTGTTCGACGGTCAGTTCGTCCAGGCCTTCGATTTCCAGGATACGGCCGGAGAAGGCGTTTTTCTTGCCTTTCTTCTCGACGGTCAGCAGGCCTTTCTGGATGGCGTAGTAAGGGATGGCATGAACCAGGTCACGCAGGGTGATGCCGGGTTGCAGTTTGCCCTTGAAGCGCACCAGGATCGACTCTGGCATGTCCAGCGGCATGACGCCGGTGGCGGCAGCGAAGGCCACCAGGCCGGAACCGGCCGGGAACGAGATACCGATCGGGAAGCGGGTGTGCGAGTCGCCACCGGTGCCCACGGTGTCAGGCATCAGCATGCGGTTCAGCCAGCTGTGGATGATGCCGTCGCCTGGGCGCAGCGACACGCCGCCACGGGTGCGGATGAAGTCTGGCAGGGTGTGGTGGGTGGTGACGTCGATCGGCTTCGGGTAGGCCGCGGTGTGGCAGAACGACTGCATCACCAGGTCAGCGGAGAAGCCCAGGCACGCCAGGTCTTTCAGCTCGTCACGGGTCATCGGGCCAGTGGTGTCCTGGGAGCCGACGGTGGTCATCTTCGGTTCGCAATAGGCACCTGGGCGCACGCCCTGGCCTTCTGGCAGGCCACAGGCACGGCCGACCATTTTTTGCGCCAGGGTGAAGCCCTTGTCGGACTCGGCAGGCTGCTCGGGTTTCTTGAACAGGTCGACTGCACCCAGGCCAAGTTCGGCGCGGGCCTTGTCGGTCAGGCCGCGGCCCACGATCAGTGGGATACGACCGCCAGCACGGACTTCGTCGAGCAGTACTGGCGTCTTCAGTTCGAAGGTGGTAACCAGCTCGTCGTTTTCGTGACGGCGCACTTCACCTTTGTAAGGGTAAACGTCGATGACGTCGCCCATGCCCAGGTTGGTGCAGTCGAATTCGATCGGCAGGGCGCCGGCGTCTTCCATGGTGTTGTAGAAGATCGGGGCGATCTTGGTGCCGAAGCAGAAACCACCGGCGCGCTTGTTCGGCACGTACGGGATGTCGTCGCCGAAGAACCACAGCACCGAGTTGGTAGCGGATTTACGCGACGAACCGGTACCGACCACGTCACCTACATAGGCAACCGGGAAGCCCTTGGCCTTGACGGCTTCGATCTGTGCCAGCGGGCCGACCGAACCTGGCTGCGAAGGCTCGATGCCGTCACGGGCCATTTTCAGCATCGCCAGGGCGTGCAGCGGGATGTCAGGGCGCGACCAGGCGTCCGGGGCAGGGGACAGGTCGTCGGTGTTGGTTTCGCCAGGCACCTTGAACACGGTCAGGGTGTACTTGTCGGCGATGGCCGGGCGGGTGGTGAACCACTCGCCTGCAGCCCAGGACTCCAGTACGGCCTTGGCGTGAGCGTTGCCTGCCTTGGCTTTTTCGGCCACGTCGTGGAAGGCGTCGAACATCAGCAGGGTGTGCTTGAGCTTTTCGGCCGCGACGGCGCCCAGTTCGGCGTCATCCAGCAGCGCGACCAGCGTTTCGATGTTGTAGCCGCCCTGCATGGTGCCCAGCAGCTCGGTGGCAAGCTTGCGGTCGATCAGCGGGGACTTGGCTTCGCCCTTGGCGACGGCGGAGAGGAACGCGGCCTTGACGTAGGCAGCTTCGTCGACCCCTGGCGGTACGCGGTTGGTGATCAGATCTACGAGGAAGGCTTCTTCGCCGGCCGGCGGGTTTTTCAGCAGCTCGACCAGGCCTGCAGTTTGTTCGGCGTTCAGCGGCTGGGGCACGATACCCAGGGCGGCACGCTCTTCGATGTGTTTGCGGTAGGCTTCAAGCACAGTTATTTCCCTCATCAGTGGTCCCTAAAGGGGGTCCGGGACGCTTATCCAGCATTCAATGCACCCATGCGCTGCCACGGCTTTGTGGGCCGCCCAGCCAGAGTCGCAAAGAATCCTTACAGAAGCTGCTTTCAAAGTTTTACGCCTGCAGAACGGGGAGCTGATGAGGGCTGGCGCGGGCATGCGAGGGGTGCATGGCCCGGGCCAACGCCGTTCTACCGGATTAACTGTGCTCGTGACGCTTTGAAAACAGCTTCCAACGGACATTGTTGCCTTGAAAAGGCGCATTGATTCTACGGCAAAAAAAGCCCGAAGGTAAGGCGCAGAAGATGACTTTAACGAGTGACCCTGGTTAGACAAAGGGCTAACATGGGCCCGTGTTCCTCCGCCAGACTGTTGTTTTTCATGTCCAACAAGTCCATCAAGACCCCTTGCGTCGGCCTGTGCTCCACGGTGTACGGAGACACGGTGTGCCGTGGCTGCAAGCGTTTTCACCACGAAGTGATCAACTGGAACGGCTACGACGACGACCAGAAACGCGCCGTGTGGCTGCGCCTGGAGCAGTTGCTGGTGCAAGTGATGATGGCCAAGCTGGAAGTGTTCGACAAAAGCCTGCTGCGCCAGCAACTGGAGCAGCGCTCCATCCGCTTTGTCGAGCAGCAGTCGGAATATTGCTGGGCATATCAGCTGATCGCCCGCGGGGCGCGGATGATCCGTGACCTGGAGGCCTACGGCATGGTGTTGCTGCCGGAGTTCCGAGACTGGGAACTGCCGCAATTGCGCGATGCCATCGATCGCGAGTTCTTTCTGCTTTCAGAAGCGCATTACCAGCGCTACATCGCCCCCAGCTTCCTGCGCGATGCCATGGGCAGCACGCAGGGCCAGTGACCTCGGCGCATCAGTCGCCGGTGTATTCGCAACCGCTGGTGCAGGTTTCGTGGATGCGCACCTTGGACAGCTCTGGCATCAGCGGCTTGACCTGCTCCCAGATCCACTTGGCGATCACTTCGCTGGTGGGGTTTTCCAGGCCTGGAATGTCGTTCAGGTAGTTGTGATCGAGCTGCTCGTAGATCGGCTTGAAGATTGCCTTCACCTCGGCAAAGTCACGAATCCAGCCGGTGTGCGGGTCCAGCGCGCCGGTCAGGTGCAGGCCGACCTTGAACGAGTGGCCGTGCAGGCGGCCGCATTTGTGCCCGTCCGGGACGTGGGGCAGGCGGTGGGCTGATTCGAATGTGAACTCTTTGAAAATTTCCACGCGGGGTTAGCTCTGTGTGAATCAAGAATGGGTGCAGTTTAACAGTTCGCCTTAACATCTTCAGCGCTTATCAGATCGAGCGCCGCCCGCGCGGCGCTCGATCTCACAGGCGCCGAAAATGCTGTGACAATCGCCCGGTGGCCCTGACGCAATCTCCACCCCGCATCATGCGCTATCATGGCGCCAGCTGTTTTCAGGTTGAATTAAGGACCGGTGGTTAGTCTTAACCCCGTAGACAACTTACACAGTTCTCAGGAGAGAAGAACGATGAAAACCTTGACTGCCCTGTTCACCGCCGCTGCCCTCGCGCTGGGCGCCAATGCCGCTTTCGCCAAAGATGTTCAGCCTGACGAAGTGGTCAAGCTGGTCAACGCCAAGACCATCAAGTCGCTGGATGAGCTCAAAGCCACTGCCGTGGCCAAGCACCCCGGCGCCACCGTCACCGACTCGGAGCTTGAAGACGAGTACGGCCGGCTTATCTACAAGGTCGAGTTGCGCGACGCGCAGAATGTCGAATGGGACGTGGACCTGGACGCCAAGACCGGTGAAGTACTCAAGGACGCGCGGGACAACTGATGATCCACTTACCACGGCCAGCGCGCTACCTCGCGCTGGCGCTGCTGGCCGTGTGCTCCTTGGCCGCGGCCCGCGACCTTGACCAGGACGAAGCCCTGAAGCTACGGCAGAAGGGCATCATCCTGCCGCTCGAGCAGTTGCTGGAAACCGCCCTGGGGCGTTACCCCGGGGCGCGTCTGCTGGAAGCCGAGCTGGAAGAAGACGACGATCGCTACGAATATGAAGTCGAACTGCTGACGGCTGAAGGTGTGGTGCGCGAGATCAAGCTCGATGCCAGCACCGGTGCCCTGCTCAAAGACGAGGAAGACGACTGAATGCGCCTGTTGCTTGTCGAGGACAATGTACCGCTGGCCGACGAACTGACCGCAGGCCTGCAGCGCCAGGGCTATGCCGTGGACTGGCTGGCCGACGGCCGTGACGCGGTTTACCAGGGCCAGAGCGAACCCTACGACCTGATCATTCTCGACCTTGGCCTGCCGGGCTTGCCGGGCCTGGATGTGCTGGCCCAGTGGCGCGCCGCCGGCCTGGTTACACCCGTGCTGATTCTCACCGCCCGTGGTTCGTGGGCCGAGCGTATCGAAGGTCTGAAGGCCGGGGCCGATGATTACCTGAGCAAACCGTTCCACCCGGAAGAGCTGCAATTGCGTATCCAGGCATTGCTGCGCCGTGCCCGGGGCCTGGCTAACCAGCCCAAGCTGGAAGCAGCCGGGCTGCATCTGGATGAAAGCCGTCAGTGCGTGAGCCGTGATGGTATGGATGTGCAGCTGACCGCCGCCGAGTTCCGGCTGCTGCGTTACTTCATGCTGCACCCGCAGCAGATCCTGTCCAAGAGCCACCTGGCCGAGCACCTGTACGACGGCGAAACCGAGCGGGACTCCAACGTGCTGGAAGTGCACGTCAACCACTTGCGCCGCAAGCTGGGCCGTAGCGTGATCGAGACACGCCGCGGGCAGGGCTACATCTATGCCGGGAGCGCCGAGTGAAGTCGATCCAGGCACGCCTGAGCCTGGGCCTGGTGGCGGTGCTGGTGGTGGTCGGCGTGGTGCTGGCGCAACTGACCTTGTGGCTGTTCGAGGCTGGCCTGCAACGCTATCTCGAAAACGGCCTGCGCAAGGAGAGCGAGAACCTGCTGGTGGCTTTGGTGCGTGGGCCTTCGGGCTTGCAGCTGGACGAACGGCGCATTTCTGCCGCTTACCAGCGGCCGTTCTCTGGCTATTACTTTCGCATCGACTTTGGCCAAGGTACCTGGCGCTCGCGCTCGCTGTGGGACCTGGACATGCCCAAGCCCGCCGCCCCTGGCCTTTCCGACAGCCATGAGCTAGGCCCGGAAGGGCAGCAACTGTTGGCCTTGCGTGCCGACTATCGGCGCTTGGGCCAGGACATCTCGATCAGCGTGGCGCAGGACTATTCACCGGTGCGTGAAGGCTTCCGGCGCCTGCAGCAGATCGGCCTGGGCATGGGGTTGGTGGCCCTGATTCTGGTGTTGGTGCTGCAGCGCATCACCGTTACCCGCTCGCTGCGGCCATTGGAGCGTGCACGCCAGCAGATTGCCCAGTTACAGCAGGGCCAGCGCTCGCAGCTGGACGCAGAAGTGCCCAGTGAACTGGCGCCACTGGTGGGGCAGATCAACCACTTGCTCAGCCACACCGAAGACAGCCTGCGCCGCTCGCGCAATGCCTTGGGCAACCTTGGGCATGCGCTGAAGACGCCATTGGCGGTGTTGCTGAGCCTGGCGTCCAGCGAGCGCCTGAAAGACTTGCCTGAAGTCCGCGCGCAGATGCGTGAGCAACTGGAGCAGATTCAGCAACGGCTGGCGCGCGAGCTGAATCGCGCGCGGCTGGCAGGGGATGCGCTGCCGGGGGCGCAGTTTGACTGTGACGCCGAGTTGCCTGGGCTGCTGAGCACCTTGGGGATGATTCACGGAGAGGGCTTGCTACTGGCCAGCGACGTACCCCCCGGTTTGCTGCTGCCGTGGGACCGCGAAGACTTTCTGGAACTGCTGGGCAACTTGCTGGATAACGCCTGCAAGTGGGCGGACAGCGAGGTGCGGCTGGGTATTGCGCCGAATGCCGAGGGCTACCAGGTGTGGGTCGATGACGATGGCCCCGGCATCCCGGAGAGCCAGCGCCAGCAGGTGCTGGAGCGCGGTTCCAGGCTCGACGAGCAGGTGGACGGGCATGGCCTGGGGTTGGGCATTGTGCGCGATATCGTCGAGGCCTGGGGCGGGCAATTGGCCCTGCTGGAGAGCCCGCTGGGCGGGTTGCGGGTGAGCATCGGGCTGCCGCGCAAGGCTCAGTGATGCCGGAGACGCCAAGCGCCCGGAGGATGAACCCAGGCAGCGCAATGGCCAGAGCGGCAAGGCCTTGTCATTGATCGCCCTTGAACGCAGTCATGTCCTGCAACACCATGCCTAGCAACCGGGTGGCCCCCACACTCAATTGCCGCCCCAGGCGGCTGATCAGGTGGGTTTCGGGCATGCTGAAAATCTCGCTCTCCAGCGGCAGGGCCACCAGGTGCCCGCTGTGAATCTCGTCCTCCATTACGAACACCGGCATTAGCGTCACCCCGCCACGCATCGCGAAGCGCTTCAGCATGGCGAATGTGCTGCAGGTCAGGGTGGGTGTCAGGGTGGTGCCCAAACGGTTCTCGGCCTGGGTAACAATCTGGCGAATGCCGTACGACACCCCCGGTAAAGCCAGGCGGTACTTGTCCAGGCCCTTGAGCTGCAGCGGTTCGGTCTCGCCGGCCAACGGGTGGTCGGGGCTCACCGCTACGCACACGGGCTGGCGGGTGTGGGCATGGGAGCGGATCTTCGGGTCGGCAGGCGGGTTGAACACCAGGCCCAGATGCGCTTCGTCCTCGACCACCTGGCGTATCACCTCGTTGGTACCGCACACATTCACCTGCAGGTCGATGCGCGGGTATTGCTCGGAAAACCGGCTTAGCGGCGCAACCAGGCCATCAATGAACCCCTCTCCTATGGCCAGTACAACCGAGCCACTTTGCAAACCACGCAAGGCTTGCAGCGAGTCCAGCAGTACTTCCTGCTGTGAAAGGCGCTGGCGGTAGTAATGCAATACGCGTTCGCCAGCTTCGGTGGGTTTCACCCCACGGCGGTGCCGTTCCAGAAGCGGGCTGCCAAGTTCGTGTTCGAGCTGGGCAATCTGACGGCTTACTGCCGAAGCAGCTACATCAAGGAAGTCGGCCGCCGCACGCACGCTGCCCAGTCGCACTGCTTCGAAGAAATACAGAATGCGCCGATCCTGGACCTGGCTCATGGACACTCCTGTGTTGCGTTTAAGGCAACGGAATTTGATTTTGAGGATTATTGCTGCAACCAAAGTGCACTGTCCATACTCGACCCATCGGCTTACAGGCCAGCCAGAGGCTGGTGCCATCATGATTTCGGACATTCAAGCGAGCGTGCTGACATGACATTGAAGGTAGGGGTAGTCGGGCTAGGCAACATGGGTGGCGGCATGGCGGCCAACCTGGCCAGCAAAGGCTTCAAGGTGAGCGGCTTCGATCTGTCGGCGGCGGCGCTGGAGCAGGCGCAGCGCCAGGGCGTGACACCGGTGGCCGAGCGCAGCGCATTGATCGGCGCGGTGGATGTGCTGATTCTTTCCCTGCCCAAGGCCGAACACGTGGAAGCAGTTTGCCTGGGTGACAACGGCATCCTGGCCCTGGGCCGTGAAGGCCTCGTGGTTATCGACACCACCACCTCTACCCCGGAAGCCAGCCGCAAGGTGGCTGCCGCCCTGCGGGAAAATGGCATTGGCTTCATGGACGCCCCGGTGTCCGGTGGGCCAAAGGGCGCCGCCAGCGGCACCATGTCGATGGTCATCGGCGGTGAGGATGCCGACTTGGCCACGGTCATGCCGGTGCTGGAAGCCATGAGCGGTACCCGCGTGCATATCGGCAGTTGCGGCGCCGGCAACGTCGCCAAGATCGCCAACAACATGCTGGCTGCCGCACATCTGATCACCACCGCCGAAGCGGTGAGCATGGCTGCCAAGGCTGGTGTCGATCCGGAAAAACTGCTGCAGGGCCTGAATGCCGGCTCCGGGCGCAGTGGCGCCAGCCAAGTGATGTTTCCCACCTGGGTGCTGAACAAGGCCTACGACTCTGGCTTCACCATGGGCTTGATGCGCAAGGACGTCGGCCTGGCCTGCGACCTGACCGCCAGCCTTGACCTCGACCTGCCACTGTCGCGCACCGTAGCGCAGTTGTGGAAGGACAGCAGCGCGACGCTGCCCGACAGTGACGACTTCTGTTGCATTGTGCAGCGCACCGACAACGCTTTGTTTGGCCATGAGGAATAACCGATGAGCACCGCAAATATTTTTGAACTGATGCGCCCGTTCTGGGGCGATCGCCAGGTCATTGCCAGCTATGTCGGCGGTGAATTCATCGAAGGCCACGGCACCGCCATCGAAGTGCGCAACGCCCACGACGACAGCCTGATGCTGAGCTTCCCGGATGCCGACGAGTCGCTGGTGCAACAAGCCAGCGACGCCGCCCGCGTTGCTCAGCAGCAATGGTGGGCACTGACTGCCCAGGCCCGTGGCCGTGCCATGTATCAGGTCGGTGCGCTGATCCGTGAGCACGCCGACGTGCTGGCGCAGATCGAGTCGTTCACCGCCAACAAGCCGATTCGCGATGCCCGGGTCGAAGTGGCAAAGGTTGCCGAGATGTTCGAGTACTACGCCGGATGGGCCGACAAGCTCCATGGCGAAGTGATTCCGGTACCGACTTCGCACCTTAACTACGTCACTTACGAACCTTTGGGCACGGTGCTGCAGATCACACCGTGGAATGCACCGATCTTCACCTGCGGCTGGCAGGTAGCCCCGGCGATTGCTGCCGGTAACGCGGTGATCCTCAAACCGTCGGAGCTGACCGTGCTGTCGTCACTGGTGGTCGGTGTGCTGGTGGAGCGCGCCGGCGTGCCCAAGGGCTTGGTCAACGTGGTCGCGGGTTATGGCCATAGCATTGGCCAGCAACTGATTGCGGGTGCCGATATTCGCAAGGTGGTTTTCGTCGGTTCCCCCGCCACTGGCCGCCACATAGCCATGGCTGCCGCACAACGCTGCATCCCGGCTGTGCTGGAACTGGGCGGCAAGTCGGCCAACATCGTGTTTGCCGACGCCGATCTCGAAGTCGCCCTGCGTGGCGCCCAGGCGGCGATTTTCTCCGGTGCCGGACAAAGCTGCGTATCGGGCTCGCGCCTGTTGGTTCAGGCGTCGATCTTCGACAAGTTTACCCAGGCGTTGGCCAAGGCCGCGCAGCAGTTCGCCGTCGGCGACCCGAGCGACCCGCAGACCCAGATCGGCCCCATCAACAACGCCAAGCAGTACAACCATGTGAAGAGCATGGTCGAGCGCGCCCTGGGAGAGGGCGCGCAGCTGGTGGGCGAAGGCGCCGAGCCGATTCCGGCCAAACCGGGTTACTACATCAACCCGACAGTGCTGGCGGGCCACAACGGCCTGCACTGTGCCCAGGAAGAAATCTTCGGCCCGGTGGTGGTGGCGATTCCATTCGAAGACGAAGCCGATGCCATTCGCATCGCCAACGACAGCCGCTTCGGCCTGGCCGGTGCGGTATGGACTCGCGATGTCGGCCGCGCCCATCGCATTGCCAAGCAGGTGCGTGCAGGCACTTTCTGGGTCAATGGCTACAAGACCATTCACGTCAGCTCGCCGTTCGGCGGCTTTGGTGAAAGCGGCTATGGCCGGTCTTCCGGGCTGGATGCACTGCGTGAGTACAGCGAAGTCAAAAGCGTGTGGGTTGAAACCGCTGCCGTACCGGCTGTCAGTTTCGGCTACGGCGCCAGCCTGGAGTAACCGAGATGACTATTTCAGCGGAACTGATCAAGGATGCCACCGGCTGGCGACGCAAGCTCCACAGTGCCCCCGAACTGGGGTTCGAGGAGTTGCAGACCAGCGAGTGGGTTGCCAGCCTGCTGCAGGGGTTCGGCATCGAAGTGCATCGCGGCCTGGGGGGCACCGGCGTGGTCGGCGTCCTGCGCACCGGCGAAGGGCCGAGCGTTGGTATTCGTGCCGACATGGACGCCCTGCCGATCCAGGAGTTGGGGCAATGCGAGCACCGCTCGACCCACAAAGGCTGCATGCACGCCTGCGGCCATGACGGGCACACGGCCATTCTGTTGGCCACTGCCCGGCACCTGAGCGAAACCCGAAACTTCACCGGTACGGTGTACTTCGTGTTCCAACCCGCCGAGGAAAACCTCGGTGGGGCACAGAAGATGATCGAAGACGGCTTGTTCGAGCGGTTCCCGATGCAGGCCATCTACGGCCTGCACAACTGGCCTGGCGTGCAGGCCGGCAAGGTACTGGTCAACCCGGGGCCGATGATGGCCTCGCTGGATACCTTCGAGATCGTCCTCACCGGAAAGGGCTCCCACGCGGCGATGCCTGAACGCGGCTTCGACCCCATCGTCGCCGCGGCCGAACTGATCCTCGGCCTGCAGACCATCACCTCGCGACGCCTGTCGCCGCTGGACAGCGCGGTGATCAGCGTTACCCAGATCAACGCTGGCGAAGCAATCAACGTGCTGCCGGAAAGCGCGACCTTGCGTGGCACCGTGCGCTGCCTGCAGACGCCGGTGCGCGACAAGGTGCAGCAACTGATCAGCGAGTTCGTCGAGCAACTGCCTGGCGCCTTTGGCGTGAGCGGTGCACTGACCTACAACGTCGGCTACCCGGTGACAGAGAATCACCCAGCTGAGGCGCAAGTCGCGTTTCAGGCGGCCCAGGCGGCATTGGGTGAGGCCAACGTGCAGTTCGGCTGCAACCCGTCGATGGCCTCGGAAGACTTCGCTTTCATGCTTCAGGCTTGCCCGGGTGCGTACATCTGGATGGGCGTCGATGGTGACGAGCCATCTGCGCCGCTGCATAACCCCTACTACGACTTCAACGACCGGGTCATCGAACCTGGCGTTGCCGTGTGGACTGCCCTGGTCGAACACAACCTGCCGGCTCGCTGAGCCATCGGCACAAGGGCCTGCCTGGCGGGCCCTGGTGCATCGGTGGGGTCACGCCTGTCATTTCTGTGTTCTGTTTTAGGCAACAACAAATGATTTTCAGAATATTGGAGGGCGCCCAGGCGCTGGACATACTGGGGACGCCGTCAAGGCAGTTCTGACCTTCATCGGAATGCCGCTGTCAGCAATGCCTATAAAAAAATCCGTTCGTGAAACACGAACCGCCATGGCTGCCATGGATTTGCTTTCTGCCCTGAGCGCCGCGAGGCGCTCCCTGACAACACAACAACTATTGGGTCATCGTTGCCGATGCCCAGCAGGCAAGGGGATTCATATGCACCACGCCAACACGCTCGCCATGGGCGAGAGAAACGCCGTTTCCGCTACGGTCAAGCTGTACATCTGGGCTGCAATCATCCTGATCATCGCCGAAGCCATCGGTGCCCTCAGCATTCCGCTGGGCCCTGGCAAGGTCGTGCTGTTGCCCATGGTCTGGGCGCTGTTGATTGGCGCTGGCATCGGCCTGCTGAGCCACCGCTTACCGGGTACCCTAGGGCTCGACACCAGTGCCCAGGTACGTGCCTCAGCCATCCTGCAACCGGCGCTGCTGGTGTTCATCGCCAAACTTGGCCTGGTCGTGGGTGGTTCGTTGCCTGTGGTCTTCGCCTCGGGTTGGGCGCTGGTGTTCCAGGAGTTCGGCCATTTTGTCGGCACGGTAATTCTCGGTCTGCCGGTCGCCTTGATGCTGGGTATCAAGCGCGAAGCTGTGGGTGCGACCTTCTCGGTGGGGCGCGAGCCGAGCCTGGCGATTATCGGCGAGCGTTACGGCATGGACTCGCCCGAGGGGCGCGGCGTGCTGGCTGAGTACCTCACGGGTACGCTGTTCGGTGCGCTGTTCATTGCTATCGTCGCGGGTTTCATCACCAGCCTGGGCATCTTCGACCCGAAATCCCTGGCCATGGGCTCGGGCATCGGTTCGGGTAGCATGATGGCTGCCGCTGCGGGTGCGATCGCTGCCCAGCAGCCTCCAGAGCTGGCCAAGGAAGTCATGGCGCTGGCCGCCGCTGCCAACCTGATCACCACCACGCTGGGCACCTACTTCACTCTGTTCATTTCGCTGCCGCTGGCAGTATGGGGCTACCGGGTACTGGAGCCGCTGATTGGCCGCACCACCAAGGCATCGGTCATCGACCAGGGCCCGAGCAGCAGCGAGGTTTCGCTGGAAACGCCTGACCTGGGCTGGGCTGGCCGTATCAGCGCCTGGTTCGCGGCTGGCGCGCTGGCGCTGATGGCCAACTACGTCGGCTACAAGACGCTGTCGCCAGAAGCCTTTGCCGGTATCGCAATCATGATTGGCGCGGTGTTTATCGGTGAGCTGCTGTGCTCGCTGTTGCGCCGCAAGATTCCGGCGGTGTGCACTGTTTCGGTGGTTGCCATGCTGCTGACCTCGCCGCTGTGCCCTTGGGCAGCCGACATCACCCAACTGGTGGGGTCGATCAACATGCTGGCGGTGATTACCCCGATGCTGGCCTTCGCGGGCCTGTCGATTGCCAAGGACTTGCCTGCGTTCCGTCGTCTGGGCTGGCGCATCGTGCTCGTATCGTTCCTGGCCAACTTCGGGACGTTCATCGGCGCTGTGCTGATCGCCGAGTTCTTCCACTAAGCTTCAGGCCTGCCTGGCGGCAGGCCGTTACCTGCCCGCACACAAAAAATCTGACAGCCCCACGCACCCCGGGCTCTATCAGTACTGCAAAAAAATTGCAGTACAGCCGCAGTTTTTTGAATTAGCCCAATCTTCCCCCGCCCGGCAAAATCCCCCTCACGAAACCCTGCGGTTTCCATCTTTCCACGGACGGAGCCCCTTGCGATATTGCCTTGGCAATACGAGGCCCAGGCCAGCGCGGCTGGGCTTTCTTTTTAATCAGAAAAACTACAGATCCCGATTACTTAAATGTCTGCCTCGCGTTCCGAAAGTCGTCTGCAGCGGCTGTTGCCGACGCCCCTGAATATCCCCCCAAAAGAATGGCTGCGTGCTGGTATCGGCGCACTGCTTGGCCTGTTCCTCGCCGGCTGGCTGACCAGTTTGGCCTATGGCCCCGGCATCGCTTTGCACCTGCTGGGCCCGCTGGCCGCCTCGGCGGTGCTGGTGTTTGCCGTACATTCCGGCCCGCTGGCGCAACCCTGGCCGGTGCTGGGCAGCTACGCCCTGGCCGGCGCGGTTGGCCTGGCCATGCGCCAAGGCTTTGGCCCCGAACTGTGGGTGGCTGCCGCTGCCCTGGGCATCTCGATCCTGGTGATGTGCCTGCTGCGCTGCCTGCACCCGCCGGGTGGCGGGGTAGCAGTGAGTGCAGTCCTGGCCGACTCGGGGCTGACGGCCTTGGGCGATCACCTGCTTGAGCCCATCTTGCTCAATGCGCTGATCCTGGTGGGCGTGGCGGTCCTCTACAACCGCCTGACGGGTGTGCGCTACCCGAAAGGCGTAGCGGTGCGCAAGGATCTGCACCACACACATGACCCACTGCCCAGTGAGCGGGTCGGCATCCGTGGCGAGGACCTTGACCTGGCCCTGGAAGAGCTGGGTGAATTCGTCGACGTCACCCGTGACGAACTGGAACGCATCATTCTGGCCACCGAACAGCACGCTCTGCAGCGCAGCCTTGGGGGCATAACTGCAGCCTCGGTGATGTCGCGCGACGTGCAGTTCGCCACACCGGATACCACGTTGGAGCAGGCCTGGAAAATGCTCGCCAGCCACCACCTGAAAACCCTGCCGGTGTTGCTGCAGGGCAAGCTGGTGGGCATCGTCAGCCTCAGCGACCTGGTCGGCCCGGCCATGCAGCGAGGCCGCTTCAGCTGGCGCGGGCTGTTCGGCCGGAAGACGGTGCGCCTGGAGCAGGTGATGAGCCGGCGGGTAGTGAGTGTCAGCTGCGAGCACCCGCTGGAGCGCCTGTTACCGCTTTTGTGCGAACAAGGCCTGCATTGCCTGCCGGTGCTCGACGCCGACCAGTTGGTGGGGGTGATCACCCAGACCGACCTGATCGCCGGCCTCAAGCGGCAGTTGCTCAGTAACGCCGAGGCCTCAGATAACCGGGTCCCAGCGTTGTGACCAATCGCTGGCGCCGTCGGCTACCAACCGGCGCAGAATGGTGAAGGCCTGTTGCAGGGCCTCGCTGTCGCGCTTGCGTGGGTACACCAGGAAGGTCGGGTAGGTGAACTCCGGCGCCTGCGGTACCCGCTCGAATATGCCGCTGTCCAGGTAAGCCTGTACCACTCGCGTGCGGAAATAACCGCTGCCGCCTTGATCGAGGATGAACTGCAAGGCCAGTGGGCCCAGGTTGAAGCTGAGCGCAGGGCGGGCGCAGTCGGGTAGGGCGGCATCGTGCTGGCGGCGGAAGGCCTCACCCCAGTCGATGTAAATGTAGGGTTCTGGCTGGTCGACCCGGCGCACGCGGATCAGCTTTTCTTCCATCAATTGTTCGACTTGCAGGCCCGGGCCGTAGGTTGGCTGGTAGACCAGTGCGGCGTCCAGCAGGCCCATCTCCACCTTGCGCAGCAACGACTCGCCATCGCTGACCTCGCTGCGGATGGCGTGGCTGGGCAGCTCGCGGTGCAGGGCACTGACCCAATCAAGCAGCATCGGGTTGCCCAGGCTCACCTCGCCCCCCACATGCAGCACCTGCTGGCAGCCTTCTGGCAGCGGCAGGTCGCGGCGCGCCGCCTCCCAGGTTTGTACCAGCTGGTTGGCATAACTGACGAATGCCTCGCCATCGCTGGTCAGGCTGGCGCCGTTGCGGCTGCGCACGAACAGCTGGCAACCCAGTTGCTGCTCCAGGCGCTGCACCCGGGCGGTGATCGCCGTCTGTGACACGAACAGGCGTTCGGCGGCGGCGACCAGGCTGCCGCAACGCACGATTTCCAGAAAGGTTCGGGCCTGTTCGATATCCATGGGCTGCTCGGTGGCTGGAAAGGGCGCCTATTCTAGTGGCTTTGCACCGTTATGGGGCGCTTTTGCGTTGTCTGCAAATTTGCAGGTCGGTTGTGACTTTAGTCCCATGGCGGCGCGGGTGTAGCGGTCCATACTCAGGTTTCGCCCTTCAATAACAACAAGTACCGGGTTCCCTTCGATATGAGCTACCAGCACAGCTACGCCCATTCCATTTCCGACCCTGCCGCTTTCTGGGCGGAACAGGCCGCGCACCTGGCCTGGCACCGCAAGCCTGCCATTACCCTGCAAGACAACGCCGACGGTACCCACCGCTGGTTCGCCGATGGCCGCCTGAACAGCTGCTACCTGGCCCTCGATCACCAGATCGGGCAGGGCCGCGGCGAGCAGTTGGCACTGATCTACGATTCGCCAGTCACCGGCGTGCAGCAGGCCTACACCTACAACCAGTTGCGCGACGAAGTGGCGCGCCTGGCCGGTTTGCTGCGCCAGTTGGGGGTGAAAAAGGGCGATGGCGTGATCATCTACATGCCCATGGTGCCGCAAGCGGCCATGGCCATGCTGGCCTGTGCCCGGATTGGCGCGGTGCATTCGGTGGTGTTCGGCGGCTTTGCCGCCAACGAGCTGGCCCTGCGCATTGATGACGCCCGTCCCACGCTGCTGCTGACAGCATCCTGCGGGCTGGAATTCGACAAGGTGATTGCCTACAAGCCGTTGGTCGACCGCGCGCTGCAGCTGGCCCGGCATCAGCCGCGCAATGTGTTGGTGCTGCAACGCCCACAGGCTAAGGCTGAACTGCAGCCCGGTCGCGACCTGGACTGGCAGGCGGCACTGGCCAGTGCCGAGCCAGTGCTCCCGGTCGAGCTGGATGCTGGCGACCCGCTGTACATCATGTACACCTCGGGCACCACCGGCAAACCCAAGGGCATCGTCCGGGAAAACGGCGGCAATGCCGTGGCGCTGTGCTATGCGATGCGCCATATCTACGGCATGCAGGCGGGCGATGTGTGGTGGGGCATTTCCGATGTAGGCTGGGTGGTCGGTCATTCGCTGATCGTTTACGGGCCGCTGATGAGCGGCTGCACCACGGTGTTCTACGAAGGCAAGCCGATCCGCACCCCGGACGCGTCGGCCTACTGGCGGGTGGTGGAGCAATACAAGGTCAACGCGCTGTTCTGTGCGCCCACCGCAATGCGTGCCATCCGCAAGGAAGACCCGGACGGCGAGCTGATCCGCAAGCACGACCTCAGCTCGCTGCGCCAGCTGTTCCTGGCGGGGGAAAAGCTTGATTCCAGTACCCACGAATGGCTGGAGCGGGTCAGTGGCAAACCGGTACACGACCACTGGTGGCAGACCGAGACCGGCTGGCCGGTCACCGCACCCTGTGTGGGGCTGGAAGGCAGTGCGGCAAAGCCGGGCTCCAGCAACCGCGCGGTGCCGGGCTATCACGTGCGAGTGGTGGATGACGAGGGGCATTTGCTCGGCCCCAATCATCAAGGTTCGATCGTCATTGCCTTGCCATTGCCGCCCGGGTGCAGCCAGACCTTGTGGGGCGACCACGAGCGTTACTTGCAGGCTTACCTGCGCACCTACCCCGGGTATTACCACACAGGCGACGGCGGCTTTCTGGACGATGACGGGTTCGTCTACATCATGGGGCGCACGGATGATGTGATCAACGTGTCCGGGCACCGGTTGTCTACTGGCGAAATGGAGGACCTGGTGGCCTGCCACCCGGCGGTGGCCGAGTGTGCGGTGATAGGCGTACACGATGAAATCAAGGGCCAGGTGCCGTTGGCGCTTGTTGTCCTCAAGGACGGTGAGGGCATTGCCGAGGCGCAGCTACTGGTGGACCTGGTGGGTAGCGTGCGCGAGGCGATTGGCCCGCTTGCCTGTTTCAACCGGGTTCGGCTGGTGAAGCGGCTACCCAAGACCCGCTCGGGGAAAATCTTGCGGGCGGTGCTGCGCAAGATTGCCGATGGGCAAGACTATGTACCGCCTTCAACCCTGGATGATCCTGCGGTGTTGGGGGAGATCGAGGCGGTGCTGGCGGATTTGCCCCGGGCCGGGTGATGTTCTGACTTTACTGGCCTCTTCGCGGGCATGCCCGCTCCCACAGGTTCTTCACAGGTCCTGAAACCTGCGCTGTACCTGTGGGAGCGGGCGAGCCCGCGAAGAGGCCGGTTCAGGCAGTGCAGGTCTACGGGGCTAACTGGTGCAGTTGCCCCAACCGGCTGCGGGTACGCATCAGGTCGGCCAGCGGCCCGCCCAGGCTCTCTTCCAGCGGCCGTTTGCCAATCACCGTCAGCTGTCGGTCCTGGTCATACAACACATCCACCAGATTGACGAAGCGCTGCTGTGCCGCCAGCGAAGACTCTGCCAGGTCATCCAGCCCATCGATGATCCATTCATCGTACTGCTGCGCCAGCGCCAGGTAATCGATCACCGCCGTGGCCTTTTCGCACAGATCGTCAAAGCCAAGCACCACCCTCCGGCCATCAATGGCCAGCGCACGCAGCGGGCGTTTGTTCACTTCAAGCATTACCGGCTGCTCATCCGGTACGTTTAGCGCTTGGCGCTGTGTCGCCGTCCCCGGCCATACATAGTGGCCTTGGGTAAACCGCTGGTGCTCGCGGTTGGCCGGCAAACTGCGAAAGTCAGTGTCGCCACCCACTTCCAGCACCTGCATACGCCCGTTGATCAGGCGGATGACCGGCAGGAAACGCTCGTGGTAAAGCGGGTTGGGCAACAGCCCCTCGGGCGCGTAGTTTGAGGTCACCAGCAGAAACACGCCGCGTGTGAACAAGGCGCTGAACAGGCGGGTGAGCAGCATGGCATCGCCAATGTCATGCACATGGAATTCGTCGAAGCACAGCACCCGGCAATCGCCCACCAGGTCATCCAGGGTCGCGCCCAGCGCATCGTCCAGCGCCCGGTGGCGGTGCATGCCCTGGTGCAGGCGGGCAAAGAAGTCATGAAAGTGCAGTCGCCGCTTGGCCTCGACCGGCACCGCCTGGAAGAAGCCGTCCAACAGCCAGCTTTTGCCGCGCCCCACCGAACCATGCAGGTAAAGGCTGCGCGGCTGCCCTTGTTCGAGCATTGCCAATTGTTCGGCCATGCAGTGGATCACCCGGCGTTGGCCGTCACTCAGCTGGTAACCCCGGCTTCGGGCTTTGTCCTCGAACCAGTCGAGCAGTTCGCTCTGGTTGGCGGCAGCGCCGCGCAGGCGCTGGCCAAGCTGGCGCAGTGGGGCAGGGATCCAGGCAGACAAAAGCAAAGCTCCTTGGGCGATGACGGGGCAGTGTGCAGCTTGCCCGAGGGCGGCCATTTTGACTAATACAGAAAGTGACCGGCAATGATCGCTTCATGCGATAGGTCCGGCTGCACACCGGCATTGGCACGGATGGTCGATGAGGAAAACCTCGGAAATGACTAACTCGCTGTTTTATGGCAATTTTTTTTCATCAGGGGCTTCACAGAACAAAACTTTGTTGTTAAAGTGCCGCGCATTCCAAGACAACAACCCAGTTGTCACTCAGTTGGAATTGTCAGAGCAGCGAATGCTGTATCCGATACAGGGGCGTCGCCAAGCGGTAAGGCAGCAGGTTTTGATCCTGCCATGCGTTGGTTCGAATCCAGCCGCCCCTGCCATTTTTCAGATTCAAACGTATATATTCCGGTACTTAATTAGATAAGTGCTGGTTTTGTCGTTTCCGCTTTTTGAGCTTCATCACGCGATCCCTGTAGGAGCGCCCCGGTAAGGCCGCTCCTGAAAGGGTTTGCGCCGTTCCGGGTTATCCGGAAATTCCCAGCATCTCGTTCAGCACCCGCGCCAGCTCATCAGCCTGCACCGGCTTCTGGATCACGACGCTGCCCGGCAACTCCAGCCCTTGCAGCTCGGCATAGCCGGTCAGGAACACCACCGGCAAGTGCGGGTACCGTTCGCGTGCCGCCAGGGCCAGCTGCGCGCCGTTGAACTCGGGCATGGCGAAGTCGGTAAGCAGCAGGTCGATCTCGTCGTCCAGCAACGCCAAGGCCTGTTCACCGCTGTGCGCCTGGCGCACCTGGTAGCCATACTGGCGCAGCACATCACCAAGCATGTCACGCACCAGGTGGTCATCATCCACCAGCAACACCGTGCGGTTGTGACCGCTGTCGCTGGCCTGGTTGAGCATCGGTACCACCGGCTCGCTCACGATCTGGTCTTTTACTGCGGGCAGGTACACCGCCACCTGCGTGCCGTGGCCCAGCGTGGTGTCGATGCGCACACCACCCCCGGACTGCTTGGCGAAGCCGAAGACCTGGGCCAGGCCCAGGCCCGAGCCCTTGCCGATGTCCTTGGTGGTAAAGAACGGCTCGAACACCTTGGCCACCACATCTTCGCTCATGCCGCAGCCGGTATCGCGGATGCTCAGCATCACGTACTCGCCCGGGTCCGGGTCTTCCGGGCGTTGCGGGCGGGTGTCGATGCGGGTGTTACGGGTGGTCAGGGTGAGCTGGCCGCCGTCTGGCATGGCGTCGCGGGCATTGATCGCCAGGTTGAGGATGATCATTTCGGTCTGGGTGGGGTCGGTCAGTGCCTGCCACAGGGCCTGGTCCAGGTCCAGGCGCACCGAGACGTTGCCACCCAGGGTGCGGCGCAACAGCTCTTCCAGGCCGGCCAGAGTCTGGTTGAGGTTAAGCGCTACCGGCTCCAGGCGCTGACGGCGGGAGAAGGCCAGCAGCTGCGACGTCAGCTTGGCGCCACGCTCGCCCGCTTCGCGGATATGCGTGAGGCGCGTGCGGGCCTTGTCCAGGTCGGCTTTGACCAGGTCGCGCTCAAGGAAGCTGGCGCCGGTGAGGATCACCGTCAGCAGGTTGTTGAAATCGTGGGCCACGCCAGCGGTCAGCTGGCCGACGGCTTCGAGCCGCTGCATCTGCTGCAGCGCGGCCTCGATGCGCTCGCGTTCGTTGATCTGTTCGCGCAGGCGGGCGTTTGCGTCTGCCAGGCCCAGGGCGGCTTCACGCTCGCTGGTGATGTCGCGCGCCACCACGTACAGCAAAGTATCTTCCGGTACCACCACCCACGACAGCCAGCGCTGCTGGCCGCCGGCATGCAGGATGCGGCCTACGAAACGTGCGCTGGTACGGCCATGGGCGAGCGCGGCCAGTTCGGTCAGCAGCAGTTCCTGGTCGGGCTCGGGCAGCAGGTGCAACAACGACGATTGGCTCAGGCGCTCGCGGGAGAAACCCAGGCTGGCTTCCCAGGCCGGATTGAGTGCAACCGGGGTCAGGTCCTTGTTCAGCACGGCCAGCAGGTCCTGCGACAGCTCCCAGGCACGGTCGCGTTCGCGGGTGCGGCGTTCTACCCTTTCCCCCAGCATTTCGTTGAGCTGACGCAGCGCCTGGGTGGCCAGGCGCTGGGTGTGGATGTCCTGCAGCACCCCGGAAAAACGCACGCACTGGCCCTCGACGAACTGACTCTGGCCGCTGCTGAGCAACCAGCGGGGCTCCAGGCCGTTGGGCTGGGCGATGCGAAACTCGACCCGGTAGCGGCCGCCGCTTTCCGGCCGCATGGCGTGTTCCACCGCCTCACGCACCATTGTCAGGTCATCGGGGTAGATGCCATCAAGGAACACCTCAAGGCTCATTTCGGTGCTGGTGGGCAGGCCGAACAAGGTCTTGCAACGGTCATCCCACACCAGCAAGCCTTCCTGCGGGCGCAGGTCCCAGGTGCCCATGCCGGCGGCGTCGATGGCGATACGTGCACGCGCCTCGACGTCTGCCAGCGCCTCTTCGGCGCGGCGCCGGCGCTGGCGCTCCTGCACTTCGGTGAGGGCCCGGCGCACGGCCTTGGGCAGCAGTGGCAGGTTTTTCTTCAGCACATAGTCGGTGGCGCCCAGGCGGATCATTTCCACCGCGTGCTCTTCGCCGTAGATGCCGGACAGGAAGATGAACGGAATGTCCGGTGCCAGGCGTTGGGCGATGGCCAGCACCTCGGTGCCGGACGACCCTGGCAGCACGCAGTCGCACAGGATCAGATCGTAGCGGGCCTCGCGCAGGGCGTGTTCGACACCCACGTGGTCGAACACCAGTTGTGACTGCACCTGCAGCCCGCTGCGTTCCAGGCGCATCAGGGTAAGCTCGGCGTCCATCGAGCTGTCTTCGACCATCAGTAGATTCAACGGCGTTTGCTGCATCGTTGCGGCGGCCTCAGTTGCTACCGCGACGATTCAGCCGCAGTGAGCCGGGTGGCGGTTCATTAAGCACTGCCCAGAATACCCCGAGGTCGGAGATGGCGGCGACGAATTCCTTGAATTCCACGGGCTTGACCACGTAGGCATTGACCCCAAGTTCATAGGCGCGCAACAGGTCGGGCTCCTCCCGCGAGGAGGTCAGCATCACCGTGGGGATACTGCGCAGTTCGGCAGTGGCGCGTACTGCCTTGAGCACCTCCAGGCCATCGACCTTGGGCAGTTTCAGGTCCAGTAGCAGCACGGCAGGGTTGCCGTCATCGCGTGCGGCATAGGCGTTGCGGCGCAGCAAATAGTCCAGTGCATCGGCGCCGTCGCGCAGCACGATGACCTCGTTGGCCAACTGGCTGCGCTCCAGGGCCAGCAGGGTCAGTTCCAGGTCCCGGGGGTTGTCTTCGACCAGCAGGATGGGTTTGAGCATGATGTTAGCGGTGCCTCATGTAGCCGTGTTTCGGGGGAGGGTGAAGTGAAAACTGGCGCCTTGGTCGATCTGGCCCTCGGCCCAGACCCGGCCGTCATGGCGCTCGATGATGCGGCGCACGCTTGCCAGGCCGATCCCTGTGCCCTCGAAGTCTTCCATGCGGTGCAGGCGCTGGAACACGCCGAACAGCTTGTTGGCATAGGCCATGTCGAAGCCCACGCCATTGTCGCGGATGCAGACCTCGGTTTCGCCAGGATGTTGCACGGCACTGATCCCGATGTGGGCAGGTGAGCGGCCGCGCGTGTACTTGATGGCATTGGCGATCAGGTTGTGCAACGCCATGTTGATGAACGCCGGGTCGCCGATCACCTTGGGCAGCGCGGCGATGTCCCAAACGATTGCGCGGCCTTCGTAATCGGGCGCCAGCTCGCTGCGAATGGCTTCGACCAGCGCGTTGAGGTCTACGTCGGACAGGCGCAAGGCCGAGCGGCCCATCTGCGAGAAGTTGAGCAGGTTGTCGACCAGGCTGCCGGCAAAGTGAGCTGCTTCGCCGATGTGCTGCAGGAAGCGCTTGCCGCGCTCGCTCAGGCCCTGGCCTTCCATTTCACTCAGCAGTTCGGTGTAGCCGGCGATGTGCCGCAAAGGCGCGCGCAGGTCATGTGAAACGCTGTAGGAAAACGCTTCGAGTTCCTTGTTCGAACGGCGCAGATCGCCAGCCAGCTGTGCCAGTTCTTCGGCTTTGCGCAGGACTATGCCAAGCACGGCAGTGCGCAGTTCCAGCACGCCCTCGACCACTAGCGGGTCCCACGGCTCGCTGTGGCCGCGCAGTTCTTCCTGCCAGCGTTCGAAACTGTGCCGCGGGTCGAGGTTGCCCTGCGGCCCGACCTGCTTGGTCGGCTGGCCCGCCCAGTTCACCGTGCGCACCTGCTCAGGCCGGAACCACAGCAGGTAGTGCGAGTGGATCTGCGAGATGGCCACCGCCAGTACACCACCGGCATGGGTGGCGAGCTCGGGCAGGTCGGTGATGTCGCGGCGCACGTTGTCACTGTGGAATACATTGTCTTCGCCGCGCTGGCCAAGCCAGTGCACCAGCGCGGTCACCTGAGCTTCAGGTGGGGTCTGGCCGATCAGGTCACAGCGTTCGGCCGAGATCACGGCGGCGCCCTGGGCACCGGCAAAGGCCAGCAACACCTGGGGCAGGTCGCGCAGGCCGTCGCTGACGCTGTCGTGGTCGGCCATGGACGAGATCATGCGCACGATGTGTTGGCGCAACGCCAGCAGCTTGCGCGTACTGGCATGAGACTCGCGGGACTCGATCTGCAGCGACAGCACACTGGCCAGCAACTCACAAGCAGTGCGGGTACGCAGGTCTACCGCGCGTGGCTGTTGGTGGTGGCAGGACACCAGCCCCCACAGCTCGCCGTCGACCACGATCGACAGCGACATCGACGCCAGCGTACCCATGTTGCGCATGTACTGCAGGTGCACCGGCGAAACGCTGCGCAGTGCAGCGAAACTCATGTCCAGTGCCTTGCCGGTGCGCGGGTTGATGGCCGGCAACAGGGGCGAGGGCTGATAGTTGGCATCCTCGATCACGCGGATGCGGTTGACCCGGTACAGCTCGCGCGCCTGGCGCGGGATGTCTGCTGCCGGGAAGCACAGGCCCAGATAAACGGGGTAGCCCGGGTCGGCCGCCTCGGCCAGGACCTGGCCGTTGCCCTCGGCATCGAAGCGGTACGCCTTGACCCGGCCAAAGCCGGTAATGCGCTTGAGCTGCAATACCATTTGCTGCAGCAGGTCTTCGAGGCTACTGGCCAATTGCAGGCTGCCGACAAAGTTGCGCACCAGCGGGTAGTAGTCGCCTTGGCCGGCCAGCTCCGGTGGCAGGCGAGGGGGCTCGAATTCGGCAATCAGTACTTCGTCATGGCAGTGCACCAGCAAATGCAGCGGGGTGCTGGAGGGCGCACCTTGGCGCAGGCGCACGTCACCGATGTGGAAGGGGAAGATTTCATCTTCGGGCAGCCGCGTGAGCTGCGCGTGCAGGTCAAAGCCGTCACTGACCAGGTTAGCGAAGGGGTAACCGATCAGTTCACGGGCCGGTAGGCCCAGCCAGTGCTCGACGTTTTCACTGGCCTGCAATACACACAGGTCGGAGGCGTCCAGCACCAGTAAAAAACCGTGGGGCTGGATGCCGCCCGGTACGTGGATCGGTTCCTGGGCGCAGCGCTCCACGGCTTCTGCCAGCGTGTTGTCTGCAGTCATCAATGAAACGCTCCTGTCATGTCCTTCCATGTATGGCATAGCTGCCTGGCGCAGGATGAGTGTGATTCACCCTAACAGAAACCAGGTACTTTTACCGGCTCTCGGCCATTGGAGGCACGGAGATGGCCTGGGGTTCTGCGTCGTTGCGGCTTTTTTTGAAGGGGCGCTATCGCTTTGTTGCTAATACAAAAAAATGGCTTGATGCCACCAGCGTCGCGCTGACCCGCTGCTACGCTCAGTTCAGACGTTTCGACAAGGATAACGAGGTGACGGAGCGCTTGGTGGCCGTGCTGTTGGGCTTGTTGTTCAGCGGCAGTACCGTGGCAGCGGATTTTCTCGTGGAAGTGCGGGTGCTGGTGCAGCGTGGCTGCATGCTGGTCAACCAGACACGCGACGCGGGAGCCCATGCCCTGGGGCAGATTGACCTGGGCGCGACGGCGCGCCTGGACGGCCCTGATGCGCCGCTGAGCGGCGTACTGCTGAGCCAGCGCCCACCGCGCCTGGAATGCAACCCGGACACCCCCTATCAGGTGCGCGTCGATGGCGGCCAGCATGGTGGTGTCGGCGAGCTCCGTTACCTGGCCAGCGATGACCGCTCGGCTCGGCCCATTCCTTATCGCCTGTATCGCGACGCTGCCTGGCGTGAGCCACTGGCTGTGGGGGTCGCCCAGTCGGCGAGGGTGCCGAGCAGCGGCTCGGTCGAGCTGCCGTTGTACGCACGCATCGACAAACTGGCCTGGGTACCGAATACAGGGGCTTACGCGGACCTGCTCAAAATCACGGTCACCTGGTAGGGACGCCAACATGCACAAGGACGCGACGCCATGAACCGCACTTCGATCCTGTTGCTTACCTTGGGCCCGCTGCTGGTGCCCGGTGGTGCGGTGCATGGCAGCACCACCGGTTTCATACAGGCGCGGCTGGTGATCAGCGCCGCTTGCCAGATCAGCAGCAACGACACGCAGCCAGCCGTGCTGGGCAACCCGGGTGTACTGGACTTCGGCGAGCGTGGCCCGAACTGGGACCAGCCGCTGCGCAGCCGGGTTGACGAGGCCGGTGCCGAGGGCAGCCTGCAGATCAGTTGCACGCCCGAAGTACGCGCCTTCAACGTGCGGATCAATGGCGGCCTGAATGGCGACGACGGCGTGCGCCGGCTAAGCAACGGTCGCGAACTTATCCCGTATCAACTGGCGGTCGACCCGGGCGGCAACAGCCGCTACGCCATTGGCCAGGCGCGTGCTTTCACCATCAACAGCAGCCAGCAAGTTCCGATCCCCATTTACGGTGTGGTAGTGGCGCAACCGCGCGCACTGCCGGCCGGGCTTTACCGCGACACCCTCAGAGTGACCCTGGACTGGTAACCACGCAAGGAGACTCCGATGCGAACGAACCTTTCATGTTGCATGCTCGCAGGCCTGGGCCTGGCCTTGGCTTCCCCGGCTCAGGCGGCCACGGTGACCGGCAGCATAAGCTCGACCCTGACGCTGATTGCAGCGTGCCAGGTAAATGGTAGTTCGGGCACCTCGGGGCTCAACTTCGGTGCCTTGAACTTCGGTACCCAGGATGCCTTGTTCGTTACCGCCAATGCCCAGGTGCTGGGGGGCGGTAGTGGTGCCATGAGCATCCTGTGCTCGGCGGGTACGGTGCCGGCGATCAAAGTACGCGCGGGCCTGCATGACGGCCAGTCGAGCGGTGGCACGCGTGCGCTGGCCGATGGTTCCGGCAATTTTGTGCCGTATGACCTGTTCACCGACACCGGGCGTACGACGTTGCTGGCCATCGACGGCACCATCACCCTGCCGACCAGTACTGGCGTGGCCCAGACCGTCAACCTTTACGGCAAGGCCGTGGGCAAGGCGGGCCTGCCCGCAGGGGTCTACAGCGACACGATCTCGGTCGAGCTGTCGTTCTGAACCATGCGCGGCTGGCTGGCAGGTGGCCTGAGCGGAGTCGGCATGCTGTTGGCTGCCCCGCTGGGGGCGGTGACCAGCAGTACCTTCACGGTCACGGCGCAGGTTGTTGCCGGGTGCCTGGTGGTGGGTGGTGTCACCAGCTACGGCACGCTCGATTATGGCACGCAGTCGGCGCTGTCCAACGGGTTGCTCAGCACCTCGCTGGGCGGCACTACAGTGACCTTCCAGTGCACGCCGGGCGTGGCCATGAGCATGAGCCTGGATGGCGGGCAGAACAGTGCCAGTGGCACACGCAACCTGAAACGTAACAGCGGCACGCAAGTGCTGGCTTACCAGTTGTACCGGGACGCGGCCTACAGCCAGAGCCTGGGAATCGGCCAGAGCGTGGCCGTGAGCTATTCCGACCCGACGGCGATCAAGCTGCCGGTGTACGGGCGGGTCCAGCTGACCGGCGTGCTGCCGGCAGGGACCTACACCGACGTGGTGCAAGTGACGGTGACCTGGTAAATGCCAGCATCACCACCGACAAGTGTCTAAGGAGAGCTGCATGCGGGCAGGCGCGAAGTGGGCGCGTGGATTGATCGGATTGTTGTGGCTGGCAAGCCTGCCGGCCGGGGCGGCCACCTCGGTGCTGATCTGGCCCATCGACCCGGTGCTGGAGGCCGACCAGAAGGCTGGTGCGCTGTGGCTGGAAAACCGTGGCACTGCACCGGCCAACCTGCAAGTACGGGTATTCGCCTGGCGCCAGGGTGATTACCAGGAACAGTTCCAGGCGCAGCGCGAGATCATCGGCAGCCCGCCGGTCGCCAACATTGCCCCCGGGCAGAAGCAGTTGATCCGCCTGACCCGGACCGGCTCTTCACCTGCCGGCCAGGAACAGGCCTACCGCATCATCATTGACGAGATCCCGCCCGCCATTCCGGTTGAAAATGCCGAGCCCGGCACGACTGCGGCCATCCGTTTGCAGATGCGTTATTCGGTGCCGCTGTTCGTCTATGGCGAAGGGCTGTGGGGCAAGGCCGACCCTGAGGGCAAACGCAATGCCGAAGGTGTGGGCAAGCCGCAGCTCAGCTGGCGGCCGGTAACGGTGCAAGGCAAGCCCTACGTTGAACTGCGCAACACCGGGCCGGTGCATGCAAGGCTGACCGATGTGGTGGTGCAGCAAGGCAGCCAGAGCAAGCCACTGGCTGAGGGCCTGCTGGGCTATGTGCTACCAGGTGCCAGCATGCGCTGGCCTGCTCCCGTGGCGTCCACCAGCGGCAGCGTGTTGAAGGGCAGGGTCAATGGCCAGAGCGCGGCGGACGCCATCCGCCAGGGCCAATGAGCCAAATACTGAATGCAGTGCAGGGGCCAGGGAGGACCCGGCAATGGTTGGAAACCGTGTGTGAAATGGCTCTCGGCGACGACGCGCCGCTGGTGCCTGGTGCTGGCCATGCTCAGCCCCGGGCTGGCGCTGGCCGACGACCTGCCCCCGCCGCCCACGGAGATGTCCGCCATCGCCGACGCCACCCTGTACCTCGACCTGGTGGTGAACCAGATGCCCAGGGCTGAACTGGTGCCGGTGCAGCAGCGGGCCGGGCAGTTGTACCTGGGCAGTGAAGTATTGCGGGCAGCCGGCATCTCGTTGCCCGGCGACCCGCAAGGCGAGGTGGCCCTGGAAAGCATCGCGGGGCTGCACACCGACTACGACAGCCAGAACCAGCGCCTGCTGCTGCAGGTGCCGCCGGGCTGGTTACCAGACCAGCAGGTGGGGGATCGCAACCTGTACCCGGCCAGCGATGCACGCAGCAGTTTTGGTGCCTTGTTCAACTACGATCTGTATCTCAACGACACCGATGAAGCCGGCACCTACCTGGCAGCCTGGAACGAGCTGCGCCTGTTCGACAGCTGGGGCACTTTCTCCAGTACCGGGCAATGGCGCCAGTCATTCAATGGCGCACAAGCGGACGATACGCGCCAAGGTTTCATGCGTTACGACACCACCTGGCGCTTCACCGATGAACAGCGCCTGCTGACTTACGAAGCCGGTGACTTCGTGACCGGTGCTTTGCCCTGGAGCAGTTCGGTGCGGGTGGGCGGCGTGCAACTGTCACGCGACTTCGCTGCGCGCCCCGATCTGGTCACTTACCCGTTGCCGGCGTTCGCAGGCGAAGCAGCGGTGCCGACGTCGCTCGACCTGTTCATCAACGGGTTCAAGTCCAGCACCACTGAGCTGCAGCCAGGGCCGTATACCTTGACCAACGTGCCGTTCATCAACGGTGCCGGGGAGGCGGTGGTGGTCACCACTGATGCCCTTGGCCGGCAGGTCTCGACCACCTTGCCGTTCTATGTCACCAGCAGCCTGCTGCAGAAGGGTTTATCGGACTATTCGGTGGCCGCCGGTAGCTTGCGCCGTGATTACGGCGTGCGCGACTTCAGCTACGGGCCAGGTGTTGCCTCGGGCAGCCTGCGCTATGGCCTCAGCGACATCTTCACCCTGGAAACCCACGCCGAAACCGCCGAATCGCTGGTGCTTGGCGGTGTGGGCGGCAACATGCGCCTGGGCAACTTCGGCGTGCTCAACGCTGCCCTGGCGCAAAGCCGGTTCGACGGCGACAAGGGCCACCAGGTCGCCCTGGGTTACCAGTACAACAGCCAGCGCATCGGCTTCAGTTACCAGCGCCTGCAACGCCATGGCGACTATGCCGACCTGACCCGGGTCGACGCCCCGGACATGCAACTGAGCAAAAGCAGCGAACAGGTCACCCTCAGCCTCAACCTGAACGAGTACGGCAGCATCGGCGCCGGATACTTCGACGTGCGTGCAGGTGATGGCACGCGTACCCGGCTGATCAACCTGAGCTACAGCAGGCCGTTATGGGGTAGCAGCAGCGTGTACCTGTCGGCCAATCGCGAAGTGGGTGACAGCCAGTGGGCGGTGCAGGCGCAACTGGTGATCCCGTTCGACCTGCACGGCACCCTGGCCCTGGGCATGGAGCGCAGCAAGGAAGGCGAGAGCCTGCAAAGGGTCAACTACAGCCGCGCAGTGCCGGTCGGTGGCGGCGTTGGTTACAACCTGGGTTATGCCGCAGGCAGTGACCGCGACGCCTATCGCCAGGCCGACGCCACTTGGCGCCTGCAGTCGGTGCAGTTGCAGGCCGGGGTGTATGGCAGCAGCGGCCAGATGACCCGCTGGGCCGACGCCAGTGGCTCGTTGGTGTGGATGGATGCCGGGCTGTTTGCCGCCAACCGCATCGACGATGCCTTCGTGGTGGTCAGCACCGGTGGTTACGCCAATGTGCCGGTACGCTATGAAAACCAGGATGTCGGTCGCACCGATGCCGGTGGCCACCTGCTGGTGCCGTACAGCAGTGGTTACTACCGCGGCAAGTACGAGATCGACCCCATGGACCTACCGCCCGACATCCTCGCCGCCCAAGTGGAGCAGCGTGTGGCCGTGCGCCGGGGTAGCGGCTACTTGCTGGAGTTTGCGCTCAAACGGGTAATGGCGGCCAGCATCGAACTGGTGGATGCCAACCAGCAAGTGCTCAAGCTGGGCAGCCGCGTCACCCATGAACAAAGCGGCGGCCAGGCAGTGGTGGGTTGGGATGGCCTGGTGTATCTGGAGAACCTGACCGCACACAACCGCTTGCAGGTGGAGCTGGAAGAGGGTGGGCATTGTGAGGTGGCGTTCGATTTGCCTGAAGCCCAAGGCTCGATCCCGTTGGTCGGCCCCTTGGTGTGCAAATGAAGGCCTGGTGGGGTGGGGTGGGGGCGTGTGCCTTGCTGCTGGGTGCCGGCCCGGCCTGGGCCAAATGCACGTCAGTTGCGACTTCGGCAGCTGCGTTCGGCTCGCTCAACTCGACCCAGGTACGTTCCACGGTGCAGACGGCGTCCAGTGCCAACTCAGGTTTGCAGTGCAACGGTTCGGTGCTCAGTGTGCTCAGCAGTACCGACTCTTTCGTGGTGAAGATCACCTCGGCCACCAGCGGCCTGGTAGGGCCCACCGGCGATGTCATCCCCTACACGCTGTATGCCGACGCCACCACCACCTATCCGATCACGCGTGGGACGGGCTTTGAGTTCAGGACTACCGGTATCCTCGATTTGCTGGGGTTGCTTAACGGCACGCCCAAGGCAGTACCGCTCTTCATGCGCACTCAGATCAACGCCAACGTTGCAGCGGGGCTCTATCAGGAAACCCTAAATGTCGAGTGGACCTGGAAATACTGTGAAGGAATCGGGATAGGGGGGCTGTGTATCGGGACTGACCAAGGCACGGGTGTGAAGCAACTGACGGTGAACATGACGGTGACCAATGATTGCCAGATCACCACACCCAACATCAGCTTTGCCAGTGCGCCTGTGGTAGCAGGGTTTGGCACGGTAAGCCAAGGCATAAACGTGTCGTGCACCAAGGGCAGCAACTACACGGTGGGGCTGGATGACGGGCAGAATGTGTCCGCCGGACGGCGACGGATGAAGTCGTCGGCCAACAACTACCTCGCCTACGACATTTTCAAGAGTGCAGGGGTGGTGCGCTGGGGTTCATCGGGGGCTGCCAGGCGTTCCAGCACGGATGCCGACGTAAACCCCGGCGCGGGCACAGGCACGGGTAGCCAGGTGTTCAACTACAACGCCAAGGTCTATACCGACCAGGCGACGCCGCCTGCGGCGACCTATTCCGACAGTGTAATTCTGGATGTGCAGTTTTGACTGAACCTCACTCCTGCCGCTGACACGGTCCCCTGTAGGAGCGGCCTTGTGTCGCGATGGGCTGCGCAGCAGCCCCAGCAATCTGTGCTGGGTTTGCGATCTTGGGGCCGCTACGCAGCCCACCGCGACACAAGGCCGCTCCTACAGGGACCGCGTGAGGCAAGGCTTACCGCAAATCATTCACCATTTTTGCCAGTGTATCCAGCACCGCCCCGGCCAGTGCCTTCGAGCGTGCCCCCGACCACCCGGTTACCGCGTCGGGCGCGTCGTCATGGTCCTTGAACGGCATCTCCAGTGTCAGCGACAGGCAGTCATGGGCCATGCCCACGGCATTGCAGGCCAGCGTGGTGTTGGCCTGCCCCGGTTCGTCACGGGTGTAGCCATGCACGGTCTGAAAGTCCTTGGTCACGCTGCACAAGGTGCTGCGAAACTGCGCTTCGAGGTTTGCCAGACGCGGCGTGTAACCCGGGTTGCCCTCGCACGCGGCGGTGAACACGTGCGGAATTTCTTCGTCGCCATGCACGTCAATGAACGCATCCACGCCGTACTGCTTCATCTGCGCCTGGGCAAAGAACACCTCTGGGGTGAGTTCGACGCTGGCGTCCTGCCAGGCACGGTTGAGGTCCTTGCCCTTGAAGTTGGTGCGCAGGTGGCCGAGGAATGCACCGTCGGGGTTCATGTTGGGGATGAGGTACAGGTCGGCCTTGGCCAGCAGGCCCTGGACCACTGCGTCATTGGCTTGCAGGCGGTCGATCACGCCCTCCATGAACCATTCGGCCATGTGCTCGCCCGGGTGTTGCTGGGCAATCAGCCACAGTTTGCGCTTGCCCTCGGCACCGTCACCGGCACGCAGCAGGGGAATGTCGCGGCCCTGCACGCTGCGCCCGCTGGCCAGCAACGCGAGCCCCGGCAATTGCTGCGCGCGTTCGATCAACTGGTTGTGCCGCGCGCGGGGGTAAGGCTCGAAGTAGGCGAACCAGATCTGCTCCTGCTCTGCTTTCACTTCGAACGACAGCGCTGTGCCGTCGAAGTGGCTGGGCACGCGGAACCAGCTTTGCTGGTCGTAACTGGCCACGGCGTTGTAGCCGCTCCAGGCATTCTTGTACGAAGAGCCGGAGGCGTTGTCGAGGCTGAAGCGATGGACCTGCCCCGGCGTCAGCCCGCTGACCTTGAAGTGGAACCACTGGTAGTGGCCGCTGTGGGTGTCCGGGCGGATGGCCAGGTGCACATGGGACGGGTTGCTGGCGTCCAGCACCTGGATGTTGCCGGAATCGAACGTGCAGTCGATCTGCAGGGGGGACAGCGTCACGGTCATGGGCCGGGCTCCTTTGCGGGCGTTGTTGTAGGGGTACTGTACACGGCTTGGCCGGGTTGCTGCGCAGCGCGCGCCAGATCAGGCGCTCGCTGCGCAGGTTTCGTACTGCTTCGCGAACACATTAACGCCGTTGTAACAAGATCACGGCAATATACCGGTCCCCCTTCGCATAGATGAGCGCCACGGTGCATTCCGGCATGACCCGCAAGCCTTTCATTCTTCGCTCCAGGGACATGCGCAGCGAGGATTTCGGCGCCCTGTTCAGTCAGATGTTCGGCAGCCTGTATGCCGATATGCCGCCCCTGGGCGAAGGCATCAGTATTGGCGGCGTGTATGGGCGCTTTGAAGGCATGAGCGTGCGGCGGATGCAGTATGGTGGCGACTTCAGCATCAGATTGCCCACGCCGCAGGACGAGATCACCTTCGTGTTGCCAACTGCCGGCAAGATCATCTTCGACCACCGTGGCGAATCGATGGGTGGTGCGCGGGTGGGGATGGCGGTCGACAAGCGTGATATCCGCACGGTGCGCTTTGCCGACAACCATGCCCAGCACGGCATGTCGATCCGCCGCGAGTTGTTTGCCGAGCGGCTGTCGCTGCTGTTGGGCAGGGGGCTGGCGGAGCCGGTGCGTTTTGCTCCAGTGGTGGATTTGGCGGTGCCGGAGTTTCAGGGCATACGCGCATTGCTGGAACTGGCCACCGGCACACAGTTCGACCCGTTGATCAATAGCGGATTGTTGATGCCGGCACGCTTGCAGGAAATGCTGGTGGACGCGGTGCTCGAGGCGTGGCCGCACAACTACACTGAAGCACTGCACAGCCCCGCGCCGGCACTGGCGCCGCGCCATGTGAAACTGGCGATGGCTTACCTGCGCGAGCACCCGGCCGGCTTGGTCAGCGGCACTGAGCTGGCGGGGGTGGCGAATGTCAGCTTGCGGGCGTTGCAGGAGGGCTTTCGCCGCTTTGCCGGTACCTCGATTGTCGGGTATCAGCGGCAGGTGCGGCTGGAACGTGCGCGCCAGGTGCTGGCGCACGGGGATGGCGGGTCGGTGGCTGAAGTGGCCTTGCGACACGGGTTCAGCAACGCGGGGCGTTTTGCCCAGTACTTCCAGCAGGCGTTCGGGGTAAGCCCGGCTGAGGTGCGGCGCGGCAGGTAAGCCAATCGGGGCTGCAAAGCAGCCCCAATGATAGAGATCAGAAGGCGTAGCTGGCCTTGAGGCTGCCACTCACCCCATGGCTGTCGCCACCGCCCATCGCTGCTACTTCGGCACCGACACTCAGCGCACCCAGGTTGGCCATCAGGTTCACCCCGCCGGTGAACTGGTCGCGGTTGTCGAACGCGGCACGTTGCTCCACATCCAGCCCCAACAGGTGCCCTTGGCTGTTCACCTGCTGATCACCCAATGCATGCTCGTAACCCACTGCCACCCCCGGTACCAACTGCCAGTTGCCGGCGGGAATAGGCGCGAACGCCGCCTTGAGGCTGGCCACGGCACTGCGACGGGTTTCTTTCAGATCGTCGACTTGCAGTGCCAGTTCACTGCCTTTCTCGCTGAATCCGTTCAGGTCGACGTGGCTGATTCGCACACCAAGGCTCGGCTCCAGCACCAGACCGTTGGCGGGAAGGCGATAACCCAACGCCAGACTGGCGCCGGCCAGGGTGCCGTGGCTGTCGCCCTTGGCCGTACCCAGGCCGCCGCCCAGTTCCCGCTTGCTGGAGTAATCGAGCCAGCCGCCGCTGATGTCGGCATCGACGAACAACCCTCGTTCCAGGCTGCCGGGGGCAAAGCGTGCACCCAGGCTGAGGAAGGTCAGGTCGGTATCAGCTTCGCCGCCGGCGCCGCCTACATTGCCACGGTTGTAGCCAAACCCGGCATGGCCGCTGAGTTGCTCGGTGAAGCGCTGGGTGATGCCCAACAGCAACCCTTGGCTGTGCTCGTTGCTGCTGGCCGCGTGGGCCGAGCCGTCATTGCCCTGATAACCGGCAAGCGCTGTGCTCCATAGGCGTGCCTGGCCAACGTTGAGACCGCTGCCGTCGGTGAACGGCGAAGCCGCACGCTCGATCATGACACCTTGGCGCAGCAGGTAGCTGGCGGCATCTGCGTGCACCTGGCCGCCTACGCTTGAGGTCACGCCGCCCAAGGTGCCGGCATCGATGGCCGATTGTAGATAGTAGTTGTAGGCGCTGTAGCTGCCCGACAGCGAAGTGTCCTGCAGCTCGCGCAGCAGTTGCGCGCCGGCAGCAGCGTTGCCCAGCAGGCCCGCCTCGCCGGGCAGGGAGCCATAGCGCACCATCTTGCCGCGCAGCACGTAGATCGTTTCCTGGCTCAGGCCCAGACCCTGCTTGAGGTAGTTGTCCATGTTGCCGTAGTTCGCGCTGATTTCATCGAGGCCAGCCTGCAGGTAGCTGGCTTCGACCCCTAGTAGCGGTGCGTAGACTTCAGCCATGCTCGCCGGCATTGCCGCGAGGGTGGCCGCCACGCGCGCGGCGGTGTAGTCGTTGGTGGCGAGGTAGTTGCTCATGATGGTGGCTTCGTCCACTCCGGCGATGCTCAGCAGTACCGCTGCCGTCCAGCCGGTGCGGTCCTTGCCGGCGGTGCAATGGAACAACGCGGCGCCGTCGGCGGCGGCCAGTTCGTTGAACAACACCGCAAACTGACCACGCATGCCGGCGTCGCTGACGAAAGCGCGGTTGGTCTGCTGCATCATCGCCCGCGCCTGTTCGGCGCTGCTGAAGGAAATGTTTGTGATGTTTGACCCGGAAGTGGTGCTCCCGATGATGTCGATGTTGGTGTAGCTCGCGCCGTCGGGCAGGGTGTCTGGCGTGCTGGCGATTTCGCTTGGGGTGCGCAGGTCGAACACATCGCTGATACCCAGGCGGTTGAGGATGGCCAGATCGGCAGCGGTAGGGGTGAGGGCGTTGGCGCGGTAGAACACCCCGGCGCGCATTGTGCCATCGTGGGTGGTGGTGTAAGCACTGGTAGTGCCAGCGATATCGCGGAAATTATCCATGCCGGCCAGGCGTGGGGTATCGAGCGCCTCGGCGGCGTGGGCCGTGGACATGGCGAGGGTCAGCAGGGACAGGGAGCAGAGCACACGTTGCAGCACGGATCAGGCCTCAGTCAGTGGTTTGGGCTGGCTACTCTCCGTTGGCAAGGTGAAATCGAATGTTACAAAGTGTGGCGTCGCGAAAAAGGGTGCGGGATCTGTCCTGGGGGTGCGTTTTTGGTCTGGCGTCTGCTCGCGTACTGGGTGGGCTATCTACAGGTTTCGGTGGCGCGGGTGTTTTCGCCGTTTTCCGGGTTTTCCCGCAGCGGCTCTGGCAGGCATAACTACCACCGCAGTCATCCCCGTTAGGTTGAGATCAGGGTTTTCTACCAAGGAGAGCCCAGCATGCCAACCCCTGCACCTTCCGACGATTCCATCGATACCTTGATCGCCAGCCGGATGCCCGGCTGGCTGGCGCAGCCCCCGGCCAGCCGGCTGGTAGAACTGCATGACTGTTTGCGCGAACAGCAGGCCGCACAGCAACGCGTGAGTGCCTTGTTCAGCAGCCTGGTGCCCATGGATGAATTTGCTGCCCCCTTGCTGCACGACGCGCTGTTGGCGCCGCTTGCGCAATCAGTGGACGTGCGTAAGGCCACCTTGCGAATGCACCTCATCGAGCGTTACCCCAGCTCACGCCCGGAAGCACCAGGTGGCGTGCGCGAGCGTACGCTGCAGCACAGCTTGCTGGCAGCAGCGCTGCACAATTTCAGTGACAGTGAGTCCAGGTCATTGGGGGTGAAAGACCAATCGATGCTGCTGGATGGCCAAGGCCAAGCGCTGCCCATGACGGCCAGGGCCTTTGCCGAGTGCTGCCGCGCAATCGACATCGGCGGGCAGTACCAGGCTTATCTGCAAGCCCAGCTGACTGCGCCGGGGGATGCAGGGGCGGGTGTTGCAACCCTGCTTGAGCAAGGCCAGCGTCTTGCGCTGGAAGCCGCCCTGCGTATGGCAGCTCTGCAGGCCGACATCGATGAGACTGCACTGGTGCAATGCATGGCGGCGATCACGCCTGCGCCAGGGGCGGTAACGCGGATGCGTCCAGCGGCGCTGCGCGTCTTTGGCAAGCGGGTGCGGGGAGCCGTTGCATTCGAGTTGCACCGTGACGGGCTGGGCGAAGGGCCGCTGGAGGGTGTGGTGTGCTGGTTGCCTGATGACCCCTACGGTGCGGTCAGTTGGCACACATCATGGGACAAGCTGTTTCAGGGTCTCGGCAAACGCTTCCGGTTGCCGGGTTACCCGGAGTATTTCCAGCGCTTCGTCAGCGAGCGTGACCGTGAGGGCTACGCACCGGCTTTGGCCCACGCCAGGGCGCAGGGGGGGACGCACGTACCCGTTGAGCTTGACGGGCGCTACGAGGTAATCAGCGAGCCGTTGTTCCAACACCTGCGCAAGGTACTGCTTGCAACGCTGTTTGACGATGCCCAGGTACTGGCCGTGCCTACCGCGGTTCAGGATAGCGCCGAGCGGGATCGGCGCCTGCACTTCTACGCAGGCCTGGGCCTCGACCTGCTTGGGCTGGCCAGCTTCTACGTGGCGGGCCTGGGCCTGCCGCTTCTGGGCATTGCCGCGCTGCAGGTGGTGGATGATGTTTATGAGGGCTATGAAGACTGGCACCTGGGGGATCGGCAAGGCGCGCTGGAGCACGCGTTCAGCGTGGCCGTGAACGTTGCGCAGACCGTGGTGGCTGCCGGGACGGGAGTAGCCCATGAACGCTTGATGCAACGCGCTGCGTTCGTCGATGCGCTGGTGCCTGTGCGAACCGAAGGCGCCTACAAATTGTTCGACCCGCGACTGGAAGCGTATGCCGTGGGCAATGACCCTATTGCTATCGGCCAATATGCCGTGGCAGACGGCAAGGCCCGTCTGCGCACCCACCAGGCAGTCTACCAGGTGATTGGCGACCCGCTTGGGGGCGAACTGCGTATCCAGCACCCTCAGCGTGAGGGGGCCTACGCGCCGAAGTTGTGGCACCTGGGGGGTGGTGCTTGGCGCCATGAACTGGACACGCCGCAAACATGGCAGGGGGGCGAGTTGCTGCGGCGCCTGGGCAGTGGTGTGGCCGAGGTGGATGACCCGTCGGCGCAGGATGTGCTGCAGATCACCGGTTACGACAATGACCGCCTGCGACGTTTGCATCTGGAGGAGAGCCAACCGCCGGCACGCCTGCTCGATGCCCTGCAGCGCCGCCAGTTGCACCAGCAGTACCCGAGGTTGCGAGGGGCTGCCTTCGAACAACATTTCGTCGAAAGGCAGTGGGCGCCGTCAGCGGCCGAAGCGCTGTTGCAGCGTGACTTCCCAGGGCTGACAGCCCGTACTGCCAAGGCCATCGTGGAGCAGGCCGACGAGTTGCTGGTCGAGCGAATGGTCGACCAGCAACGGGTGCCGCTGGCCTTGGCCGAGCAAGCCCGCTGGATGCTCAGGGACATCCGCCTGGACCGGGCATGTGCGGGGCTCTACCAGGCGCAAGCCGTTAACGCTGACACCGAGCGCCTGGCGTTCGGCCTGCTGGATCAGTGGGTCAGCTGGCCTGATACGCTACGGATCGAACTGCACGAAGCTTCGTCAGGTGCACTGCCTCTGGTGCGGATGGGCGCCCCGTCTGCCACCGACGTACGTGTCATCGTCAAGAGGCCTCAGGGGTACCAGGCACTGGATGGACTGGGGGCGCCGCTACAGGGTACGAGCACCCATGACAGCCTGATCCAGGCAATGTTTCGGCAACTTGGCGAGATGCAGCTTCAGGCGCTGGGTAAGGCCGGGGAATCAGCGAAACAATTGGCGCAGGCGCTGGCGCAGCAGGCATTCATGCAACGTGATGACCTGCCTGCTTTGCTCGGCATGGCACCCGACGGCGGCAGGGTGCGCCCGCCAGTACGACTGGGGGATGGCCGACTCGGCTACCCGCTCAGTGGTCGCGGGGAAAGCAGCACTGGGGCATTGCGCCAGGCAATCAGGCGTTTGTTTCCGACGTTCACGGATGTCCAGGCCGAGGCATTCATCGCCTCGGCGGGTCACCAAGGCATGACACCGTGGCACTTCTACTTCCACCACCATAACCAGTTGCGCATTCTCGTAGACACCTTGAGCAACTGGCGACGCGCCTCTGCCAGCCCGGCCCAGGCGCTGCGCCGCGTCTGGGTGGCGCGAACCATTCGCCGGGCCTGGCAGCGGCAGAGTGTCGATACGCATGGGAACTTGCAGCTGTGCATCCATGGCTGGCGGGTAGGGGCGTTGCCAAACCTGCCCGAGGCGGTGGATTTCAGCCATGTCACGCGCTTGAGCCTGCGTAACATGAGCCTGCTGGAAATCGAGCCGGGCTTCTTGCGGCGCTTTGGCCAGGTACGCAGCCTGGATCTGCGTGGCAACTTGCTGACGACGGTGCCTGCCAGCATTGAGCATTTGGTCGAACTTGTGGAGCTGAACCTCGCCGATAACCACATCGGCCTGACCAGCGAAGGCAGCCGGTCTATCGCTGCGCTGCGCCGGCTGGTGGCTCTGGACCTTCATGACAACCTCCTGGGACGAAGCCCGGATGTGAGCATGTTGTTCCGTTTGCGCAGCCTGAACCTGCGCATGACAGGGCTCCGGGAGTTGCCCCTGGCGCTGCTCGAATCGCCCTCGCTGACGCTGATCGACCTGCGTGAAAACTCGATCAGCGAGCTGCCCGATGCTGTGTTGCAGTTACTTGCCCGCGACCCTGAGCGAGTGTTTCTGCATGACAATCCTCTTTCGCCTCGGGCTGTGAGCCGGCTGCGGGAACTGATGCAGAGCAGGGCGGCCGATGTGCTGCCTGTTCGTGTTCACGACCAATCGCTGGAAGATGAGCGGTTGCGCTGGCTTGAGGGGGTGGCGCCCACTGACCAGGCCCGACGCCTGAAGCAGTGGGATCGCCTTGCTGCGGAAGCTGGGGCACAGGACCTGTTCCGTTTCTTTGCCGATTTATCGCGGTCCGCAGATTTCTTGCGCCAGCCACAGGAGATGTGTCGCCGGGTATGGGGCATCATCGAGGCTTGCGAGCTCAATGGTGAAGTCCGCGAGGCCGTGTTTCAGCAGGCTGCGGGCCCGCGCAGTTGCGCCGACCAGATGCTGCTGATCCTCAGCGCCCTGGAGGTACGCACCCTGATGGCACAGCGTACTGCAGGGCTGGAAGGGCGCTATGCCATGCACGCGCTGTTGCGTTTGGGGCGTGAGTTGTTTCGCCTGGACCAGGTCGACCGTATCGCCAACCGGCACATTCAGCAGCAGCGCGTACGCGACTCCGACGTGCCGGTCGATGATGTGGAGGTGCACCTGGCCTACCGGGTTGGCCTGGCAGGCGCTCTCGACTTGCCGGGGCAGCCTTCGAGCATGAACTATGCCTCTGCCAGTGGCGTGGGCAGCGCCGACCTGACTTCGGCCACGCGCGAAGTGCTGGCCGCCGAGGACCTCGATGCACTTAGCCGCTCGCTGGTTGAGCGGGAGTTCTGGCAGCAGTATCTGCAGGGTCTGTATGCCGACCGGTTCGAAGCCATGAATGCGCCATTTCATGAGCGTCTCGAGTTAATGTTCGAGCTGCGCGAGGTGCTGAGCGACCAGGCGTTTCGCGAAGCGGCCGAGACAGTGCAGGCAGAGCGCTTGCTTGCAGAGCGGGCATTGCTTCTCCAACTGACACGGCAGGCCTATGACCAACACCCGAGCTGAGCCTGTGACACAGGGGATAAAACAGGTTTCTGTTAATTTGCATATTAGCTTAGCTCTAAAATCAATTTCATTTATTTGAATGAAGTCACTACATTCGCAGTTCCATCAACCTGCAAGGAACTGCGGATGTCCATTCGATCTCGCCTGCTGCTGTTCGCCGCTGCCACACTATTGGCTACCCAGGCCTTCGCCAGCGAACGCCTGACCCTGCGCATCGGTGACCAGAAAGGCAACATGCGTGCCCAGCTTGAAGCGGCCGATGCTTTGCGCGACCTGCCTTACGACATCCACTGGGCCGAGTTCCCCGCCGCTGCGCCGCTGGCCGAGGCATTGAATGCCGGGGCGATTGATGCCGGCATCATTGGCGATGCGCCGCTGCTGTTCGTGCTGGCCTCAGGGGCTCCGGTCAAAGCCATAGCCGTGGACAAATCCGACCCGTTTGGCACCGCGCTGCTGGTGCGCCCTGATGCACCCCTGCAAAGTGCCGCCGAGCTAAGAGGCAAACGCATCGCAACCGGGCGGGGTTCAATCGGTCATCACCTGGCGCTGAAGGCGCTGGACCAAGTCGGCCTGAGTGAAAAAGATGTGGAGTTCCGTTTCCTTGGCCCGGTCGACGCCAAGATTGCCTTGGCCAATGGCTCGGTGGATGCCTGGTCGACCTGGGAGCCGTACACCGCCCTGGCCGAGCTGAGTGGCCAAGGCAGGGTACTGGTCAATGGTCGTGGGCTCTCTTCTGGCAACAGCTTTCTGGCCGCAACCGAAAATGCGCTGGATGACCCGGCCCGGCATGCTGCGCTGCAAGACTACCTGGGCCGTCTGGCGGGCGCCCAGGTGTGGGCCTACCAGCACCTGGACAGCTACTCGAAAACCTTGGCTGCGATCATTGGCTTCCCGCAAGACGCCGCGCGGCTGCAGTTCGAGCGCCGGCAGTTGCGCTGGCAGGCCATCGACACCAAGACCGTCGCCGAGCAACAGGAAACCGCCGACTTCTACCACGCCCATGGCCTGATGAATCAGCGCCTGGATGTGGCGCCTACCTTCGCCGGTGGCTTTAACGTGCCCACCCATGACTCACTGGCCCAACATTGATCTGGAGACACCCCATGCTGCACCGTAAACGCCTGCGCCACCTGGCCCTGGGCCTGCTGCTTGGCGGCCTGCTGCCGTCTCTTGCCAGCGCCGAACAGACCCTGCGCATCGGTTACCAGAAGTCCTCGACCTTGCTGACCTTGCTCAAGGCCCGTGGGACGCTGGAGCAGCGCCTTCAGGCCGAAGGTATCCGCGTCAGTTGGCATGAGTTCCCCAGCGGCCTGCCACTGTTGGAGGCGCTGAACCTGGGTAATGTCGACCTGTCGGCAGATGTGGCCGACACCGTGCCGGTGTTCACCCAGGCGGCCGGTGCCAAGCTCACCTATTTTGCGCGTGAGGCGCCATCACCCACGGCCCAGGCCATTCTGGTGCCAGCCGGCTCTGCGCTCAGGACCCTGGCCGACCTCAAGGGCAAGCGGGTGGCGGTGACCAAGGCGGCGGGCAGCCATTACCTGTTGATCCAGGCCTTGGCCAAGGCCGGCCTGAGCTTCAAAGACATCACCCCGGCGTACCTGATCCCTGCTGACGGCCGGGCGGCGTTCGAGAATGGCAAGGTCGACGCCTGGGTCACCTGGGACCCCTACGTAGCCAGTGCCCAGCGCCAGCAGAACGCGCGCATCCTCGCCGATGGCAACGAGCTGGCGAGTTATCAGCGTTATTACCTGGCCGGCAGCGATTACGCCAAGGCGCACCCTGAAGTGCTGCAGCAGGTGTATGAGGCGCTGCGCGAGATCGGTGCGTGGACCAAGGCCAATCCCGCAGCGGCTGCCCGGGTGCTGGGGCCACTCTGGGGTAACCTGGACAGCGCGACGGTGCAGCAGGCCAATGGCCGCCGCAGCTATGATGTGCAGCCGGTGCAACTGGACAACCTTGGCGAGCAGCAACGCATTGCCGATGCCTTCTACCGCGAAGGGCTGCTGCCCAAACCAGTGGATGCGCGTGCAGTGACTGTGTTCGAGCCCAAGTCCGGCCATTGATGCGGGTGATGCGGTTCCTTGTTCAGGGTTTTTCCAAGTCGCTGTCCAGGTTGTCGGACATCAGCGCAAAAACGGATGGGACGTCGCCCGCGCCATTTCGTGGGGCACGTAGGTGTGCCAGGGCTCCAGGCGAAAACCGGCAATTGCGGTGATGCGAAAGCCCAGCACCACGGCAACCAGTAAACGGCGTATTGGCATCATTGCTCCCGGGGCGGTATGGCATTGGCGTGATCTGCAAGGCTTGGCTAGGGTCTGTGGATTGACCCGTGAGGCATCGAGCATGAACAGGACGTTATTTGCAGCAATCGGGCTGCTGGTTGTGAGTCTGGCTGCAAACGCCGAGGATGGCGAGCGCGAAGGGGATTACTGGTATGTGCAGACCAGCGCCTACACCAAGCACTGGACGCACGATCCCGACCACAACAACCACCAGGAACTGGTGGGTATCGAGCGGGTTTACACCGACGGTCTATTGTGGGGAGCCGCCACGTTCAAGAACTCGTTCTACCAACGCTCGTACTATGCCTACCTGGGCAAGGTCTGGGAGAACGAGCGTTATCCTGTGTACGTGAAGTTGAGCGCGGGGCTGATCGAGGGCTACAAAGGCGAGTATGACGACAAGATACCGCTCAACCACCTGGGCGTTGCGCCGGTGATCATTCCGTCGTTTGGAGCGCACTGGGGCCCGCTTGGCGCGGAGTTCGTGGTGCTGGGGGCGGCGGCAGGAATGGTCAATGTGGGGCTGCGGTTCTGACTTTTCACCGCCTGCGCGCTCCTGCACCGCAACGGTGTCAATCCCAGATCGGCGCCAGGCCGTCAGGGCTGACTTCGCGGCCATTGCGCTCCAGCGTGGCGATGCGAGCCATATCGCCGGCGTCCAGTATCAGGTCACGGGCAAGCAGGTTGCTGGCCAGGTTTTCGCGCTTGGTCGACGACGGGATTACCGCGTAGCCCAGTTGCAGCGCCCAGGCCAGGGCAATCTGGGCCACAGTGGCCTTGTGCTTGGCAGCGATCTCGGCGAGTACCGGGTCTTTCAGCACCTTGCCGTAGGCCAGGGTCATGTATGAGGTGACGGTGATACCTTGCTCCTTCAGGTAAGCGGCCAGCTTGCTGTTCTGCAGGTACGGGCTGAGCTCGATCTGGTTGGTAGCTATTTCGCCCTTGCCGACCACTTCGATGGCCTGGCGGGTCAGTTCGATGTTGAAATTGGAGACCCCTATCTGACGGGTCAGGCCTTGTTTTCTGGCTTCAGCCAGGGCCTGCATGTACTCGGTCAGTTCAACGCCATTGCCTGGGGCGGGCCAGTGGATCAGCAGCAGGTCGACATGGTCGGTGCGCAGTTTGGCCAGGCTGTCTTTGAGGCTGGGGATCAGCTTTTCGGCAGCATAGTTGTCGACCCAGATCTTGGTGGTGATGAACAGCTCGCTGCGCGGCACGCCACTTTCGGCGATGGCCTGGCCAACTTCAGCTTCGTTCTTGTAGATCTGCGCGGTGTCGATGACCCGGTAGCCCAGCGCCAGGGCCGACTTGACCGAATCGATGACGGCCTGACCGGTGAGGCGGAAGGTGCCGAGGCCGAACGAAGGAACGCTCATGAGGTTACTCCTGAGAAATGGGGGGATGATCATGTGACGGCCAGTGTGCAGGTTCGCAAGGCATCGAATAAGCGGCGGCTGCGTCAAAGTCATTTGACCTGTAGGCAAGAATCAACTTTCACCCTGTGCCCTGACTACATAAGTACAGCCAGAACTGGTTGAAACCTTGGTCAGCTAGTGCCTTTATCTAGCGGACAGGCTGCCCATGACTACTTCCCAGATTCCTGCTGACTCCATCGATGCGTTGATTGCTCGTCAACTGCCGGATTGGTTCAAGCACGCCTCTATTGAGCACCTGACATTGCTGCGCGCAGCTTCATTGCGTCAGCAGCGGGCGCAGGACCAACTAAACGCCAGGTTGCAGGCCATCGTTCCCCTGGATGACTTCGCCGAGTCGTTGCTTAAAAGCGCGCTCGCGGCGCATTCAAATTCGCAGATAGACCCGCGCCTGGCCAAGGTCAAGTTGGTGACCCTGCGACCAAACCCGCCGATATCGGCTGCCTTGTCACCCTTTTCGGCCCGGATTGAAAGCACCCAGTCGCTGCTTTCAGCGGCACTGCACAACTTCCACGTAAATGAAACCGAACCAGGCTGGTTCGCCCCAGGGTCACAGTTGCTCAATGCAGGTGGAAAGCGACTGCCATTGAGCGCGGAGGTATTTGTCAGCCTCTGTCGCAGCCTCGACATCGGTCGGCATTATCAAAGCCACTTGAGGTCGCAGCTGGAAGCCGAAAACAAGCCTGGGTTTTTGGTCGACGCCATCATGGAGGAGGCGTTGAGCGCCAACCTGGAACTCGCGGCGACGGTCGCCAGAATCAAGGGTGAAATCGACGAGCAGACCTATCAGCGCATAAACCGCGTTGTGGGTACATCACCATCGATGCCCGCCGCCAGCACCGTGTTGAAGTGCCACACCCTGAGGTTGTTGGGAAAGAAGGTCGTTGGTGCATTGGTGATCGAAGTGCGTCAGAACGCCCGGCTGCTGGGCGTTATCGCGTGGCTGCCCGAGGACCGGTATGCCCCGGTGGGTTGGCATACCAGCTGGGAACTGCTGTACATGACACTTGGCATGCGCATGCGCGATGAGGCGTATCGCCGCTTCTTCCAGCGCTTCGTCGCAGAGCGTGATCGTGTCTCCTTTTACACGGCTCTGAACGCGCTGCTGAGCCACGGCAGTACTGTTTTACCGCTTGAGCTGGATGGTCGCTGCTTTGCGATCGAAGGCGAGGTGTTTGCCGCGCTGCGCAAAGACCAACTCGACAAGATGCTCGATGATGCACGGGTATTGGCTGTGTCTACAGAGGATGAGGATATCGCCGACCGCCACGCGAGGCTGCAGGGGTATCTTGACTTGGGGCTGAGCGTGGCAGGCCTGGCTGCACTGTTTGTGCCCGTGTTAGGCCAGGCCATGCTCGGGCTTACGGTGGTGCAACTGGCGGGCGAGGTGTACGAAGGCTATCAGGACTGGCAGTTGGGTGATCGCAACGCGGCACTGAGCCACGTGTTCAACGTGGCCGAAACGGTGGCGTTGGGGGCGGTAACGGCTGTTGGTGTGGCGGCACTCGGCAAGTTGGCTCAGCGAGTGGCACGGGTGGATGCCCTGGTGCCGATAAGCCTGGCGGATGGCCAGTTGCGCCTGTGTGATCCGGGCTTGTCGGGGTATCAGCTTGATGACATCGATCTGACGGTAGGGCAGGCCGTCCATGAGAATGGCCGTTCGCTGAGGCGCCTGCATGATGCTGTCTATGAGGTCAGTGAAGGCGACGATGGCGCTTGGCGCATTCATCACCCATCGAGGCCGGGGGCCTATGTACCGGCACTTGAGCACAATGGTGTCGGGGGATGGGTGCATGAGTTCGAGCAGCCGCAGCACTGGCAGGATGCCGCCTACATGGTTCGTCGGCTTGCCACCCGCACGGCGGCGGTTTCCGACGAGGCGGCAGCCGTCGCCTTGCAGGCCACAGGCTACGGTGCTGACCAGCTGCGCCGGCTGCTTCTGGAGAACGCACCACCGCCGGCGCGTTTGCTCGATGCCATCGAACGCTGGCAACTGCACAATGAGTTTCCGGCGCTGCGGGGTCAGGCATTCGAAGACGTATTCAATGAGCGACAGGTCAATCCGCAAGCTGCGGACCAGGTGCTGATGCGGGATTTCCCCAGCCTTTCCCACCGCTGCGCAAGGGAAATTGTCGAGCAGGCCAACAGTATCGAACTCGAGAGCCTGAACGACGCAGGTCGGCTGCCGCTCACCCTGGCGGAGCGTGCGCGTTGGGCAGTACGCGACAGCCGGATTGACCGCGCTTGTGCAGGGCTGCGCCAGTCAGCTGCGGCGAATGCTGATACCGAAAAGCTTGTGCAGGGTGGGCTGTCTGATGCCTTTACCGACCGAGCGGCGGCGGCCAGAATGATTGGGCTCGTCCAGGTGGGGCAGGGCATTCGCCCTCCTGTGCGGCTTTTCGATGGGCGCTTGGGCTACCCGCTCAGTGGGCACCTGTCGGGCACGCGTCAGGCACTGCGGCGCACGCTGAATCATGTGTTCCCGTTGATGACCAGTGAACAGCTGGAGTCATACCTGCAAGACCTGGCTCAACGGGGTGTGGAGCCATGGAACCACGTCAGCCAGCTGTTACAAGGCAAGGCCAGCCTCAAGCAGGCATTGCAAGCCTGGCGGGCTGAGCCGGGGCTGACCATTCTTCGCCGCTTGCGTCGCATTAAAGTTGCCAGGCGCATTATGACGAGCTGGCGGCGCATGTCTTCTGGGGAGGTGGCGGGTGATTACCACCTGACCATCGTGGGTGACCGGGTGGGGGAGCTGCCAGCCTTGCCCGATAATGTGGCCTTTGACCACATTACACACCTGACTTTGCGCAACATGCAGTTGACGGCAGTTGAAGCGGGCTTCTTCGGCCGTTTCAGCAAAGTGCGCAACCTGGATTTGCGGGACAACCGGCTGGCGCGCCTTCCGGCAGGTATCGAGCAACTGGCCGAATTGAGAAACTTGCGGCTCGGCGGCAACCAGATAGTACTTTCCAGCGCAGATAACCTGCGGCTCAGCCAACTCACAGGGCTGCGCTGGCTTGAAATGAACGGCAACCCAGTGGGGCTGCTGCCGCCATTGGCATCCTTCCCGCTGTTGCGCCGGCTTTCATTGCGTAACACAGGCATGGGCGCCTTGCCCAATGATCTGGCCAGGCACGGCAATCTGGAACTGCTGGATATGCGTGACAATCAGATTCAGACGTTGCCTGAAGCGCTGTCTGCGCTGCCGTTACGTTTGCTGCAGGGCCTGGAGTTGCATGAAAATCCGATCTCGGACGATACCCTTCAGCGCCTGCAATTGGCCAGAGCGGCCGCCGGGGCGCCGGAGCGTCTCTCCTTGGTGCACACATCACCGGGCTCAAGTGCTGCGACCCCCTGGTTAACAGGGTATACCTCAACCCAGCGTGAGTTGCGGTTGGGGTGCTGGAATCGTCTGCACCAGGAGGCTGGCGCAAGCGACTTGTTCCGCTTTATCTCGGACCTGCGCGACACCCACGAATACCACACCCAGCCCCGTGATCTTCGGGCTCGTGTATGGCAGGTTCTCGAGGCTTGTGAACAGCATGCCGAGGTGCGCGCACACTTGTTCGAACAGGCCAGCCGGCCGCGTAGTTGCGGCGACGAATTGCTGCTGACCCTCAGCGAGCTGGAGGTTGGCGCGCTGGTCGCCAAGGCCGGAACAGCCATCGACGGTTTGCAGAGTGAGCGGGCGCTAGTACTCCTGGGGCGTTCCTTGTCCCGCCTGGACAAGGTCAACGCAATTGCGGCACGGCATATTGCCGAATATCTTTCCAACGACCCCGTTGAGGTCTACCTCACTTATCGCGTAAGGCTGGCGGATAGCCTGGACCTCCCTGCGCAGCCCAGCCATCTGCTGTACGAGGAGTTCAGCGGGGTAGATCGTGAAGACCTGAACTCGGCACGCAGCGAGGTTCTGCAGGAGGAGACGCCACAAGCCTTGGCGCAGTCTTTGGCAGACCGAACGTTCTGGCAGACCTACCTGAACGAACATGAGGCAGCGCGCTTCAGCTTTGTGGACGAGCCTTTTCAGCAGCGCCTTGATGCGCTGTTCGAGCAATCGAAAACGCTGAGCGATGACAACTATCTCGCGCAAACCGAGCAAATTCGTGCAGAGCGTGAGATAGCGCAACGGCAGCTGTTGCTTGAATTGACGGGTGAGGTAATCCAGCGCCAGGGCCTGTGAACGAAACAGCCCGCCGAGAGGCGGGCTGTTCACGGGCGCGGGGCAATCAGCGGCGGCGGAACAGCGGCAGCGGCTCGTCGGTGGCGGCCTGGTAGGTCACCGAGAAATCCTTGAGGCTTTGCAGCGCGTCTTCCGGGTCCTTGTCGGCACGAATGGCGAACGCATCGAAGCCGCAGCGGGCCATGAAGAACAGCTGGTCGCGCAGTACGTCGCCGATGGCACGCAGCTCGCCTTTGAACTTGTAGCGGTCACGCAGCAGGCGCGCATTGGAGTAACTGCGCCCGTCGGTGAAGGCCGGGAAGTTCAGGGCGATAACCTGGAAGTACTGCACGTCTTCGCCGATTTCTTCTGCTTCTTCGTCGCTGTCCAGCCACACGCCCAGGCCGCCGTCGCGGGCCTTGAGCACGTGGGCATGGTCACGCCACAGCTGCAGCGGCACGATGTAGTCGTCGCAGTTGGTCAGCTCGTCGAACGAGGTTTCCTTGGGCAGCAGGTGCCAGGTTTCGTCGACGATCTGGTTGTTCTTAATGATTCGCTGCATAGACGCGTTCCTTGAAAGGGTCGATGCCGATACGCTGGTAGGTGTCGATGAAACGCTCTTCCTCGGTACGTTGTTCGACGTACACGGCGATCAGCTTCTCGATCACGTCGGCCATGGCATCCTGGGCGAACGACGGGCCGAGGATCTTGCCCAGGCTCGCGCCGCGCGCGGCATTGCCACCCAGCGATACCTGGTAGAACTCCTCACCCTTCTTGTCCACGCCGAGGATGCCGATGTGGCCCACGTGGTGGTGGCCGCAGGCGTTCATGCAGCCAGAGATGTTCAGGTCGATTTCGCCGATGTCGAACAGGTAGTCCAGGTCGTCGAAACGGCGCTGGATGGACTCGGCGATCGGGATCGACTTGGCGTTTGCCAGCGAGCAGTAGTCACCACCCGGGCAGCAGATGATGTCGGTCAGCAGGCCGATGTTCGGGGTGGCGAAGCCGCCTTCGCGCAGTTCCAGCCACAGTGCGTGCAGCTTACGCTGCTCGACGTCGGCGAGGATGATGTTCTGCTCGTGCGAGGTGCGCAGGAAGCCGAAGCTGTAGCGCTCGGCCAGGTCGGCCACGGCGTCCAGCTGCTTGTCGGTCAGGTCGCCAGGGGCAACACCGGTGGGCTTGAGCGACAGGGTCACGGCCACGTAGCCCGGGCGCTTGTGGGCGCGGGTGTTGCGCGAGCGCCAACGGGAAAAGCCTGGGTTTTCAGCGTCCTGGGCGGCGTAGTCGACGTTTTCGAGGGCCAGGTACTCCGGGTCGATGAAATGGCGCGATACGCGCTGCACTTCGTCTTCGGTCAGGGTGGTGCTGCCGCCGCGCAGGTGGACCATTTCGGCCTCGACCTTCTCGGCGAATACTTCAGGTGTCAGCGCTTTGACCAGAATCTTGATCCGTGCCTTGTACTTGTTGTCACGGCGACCGTAACGGTTGTACACGCGCAGGATGGCGTCCAGATAGCTGATCAGGTCCTGCCACGGCAGGAACTCATTGATGAACGAGCCGACCACCGGGGTACGGCCCAGGCCGCCGCCGACCAGCACACGGAAGCCCAGTTCGCCCGCTGCATTGCGCACCGGCTCCAGGCCGATATCGTGCACTTCGATGGCGGCGCGGTCTTCCTGCGAGCCGTTGATGGCGATCTTGAACTTGCGCGGCAGGTAGGCGAATTCCGGGTGGAAGGTGGTCCACTGGCGGACGATTTCGCACCACGGGCGCGGGTCGATGATTTCGTCTGCGGCCACACCGGCGAACTGGTCGGTGGTGGTGTTGCGCAGGCAGTTGCCGCTGGTCTGGATCGCGTGCATCTGCACGCCGGCCAGTTCGGCGAGGATATCCGGGATGTCTTCCAGCGCCGGCCAGTTGTACTGCACGTTCTGGCGGGTGGAAATGTGGGCATAGCCCTTGTCGTAGTCGCGAGCGATCTTGGCCAGGGTGCGGACCTGGTTGGCGTTCAGCTGGCCGTACGGGACAGCAACACGCAGCATCGGCGCGAAACGTTGAACATACAGGCCGTTCTGCAGGCGCAGAGGGCGGAATTCTTCTTCGCTCAGCTCACCGGCCAGGTAGCGGCGGGTCTGATCACGGAACTGCTTGACGCGGTCCTCGATGATCCGCTGATCGTACTCGTCGTATACGTACATAAAAGTCCTGTCTCAGGCATGCAGCTATTCGCGCGCACGGCCGCGCACTCCGGTACGGAGCCGAGGAAAGATATCAGGTTGCGTTTATGCGCTAAAGTGATGTTTTTGCATATGAAAAGAACCAAATGGACTATGTGAGACTGACTGCCATTTGTGCGCTGGCCTTGGCCTGGCGTTTATAATCCGGCGTTTGCTTCGCAGAGATGTGACCCCATGCTCAAGGCCCTGTGCCAAAGCTTGTGTCTTGCCCTGCCGCTGGCAGCAAATGCGCAGCCGGCTTCGGTAGTGTTCCTCAACCCAGGGCTGTCCACAGAGAGGTTCTGGACCAGTTACACCCGTTTCATGCAGGCTGCTGCGGACGAACTGGGCATGTCCCTGCGCGTGGAATACAGCGAGCGCCGCGCCGACCTGGCGCTGACTCAGGCCAGGGCGATTCTGAGTGGGGCTCAGCGGCCGGATTATCTGGTACTGGTCAATGAGCAATATGTGGCACCGGAAATCCTGCGCCTGTCACGTGGTACCGGAGTGAAGCTGCTGCTGGTCAACAATGGCCTGACCGCCAGCCAGGCCCGTAGCATCGAGGCCCAGCCCGACAAGTACGCCGAGCCACTGGGTACCTTGATGAGCAACGACGAGCAGGCGGGCTTCCAGATGCTGCACCTGATGGTTGCGCAACTGCCGCGGGACGCAGGGCCGGTTGACCTGGTGGCCTTTGCCGCGCTCAAGACCACACCGGCCTCGCAGTTGCGCGAGGAGGGCATGCGCCGCGCCCTGGCCGACTTCCCCCAGGTGCGCCTGCGCCAGGTGGTATACGGTGGCTGGAGCCGCCAGCGCGCCTACGAGCAGGCGCAACAATTGCTGGAGCGTTACCCGGCCACCCGCCTGGTGTGGTCAGCCAATGACGAGATGGCCTTCGGTGCCATGCAGGCGTTCGAGGAGGCCGGGCGCACACCGGGGCGTGACGTGCTGTTTGGCGCCGTCAACAGTTCGCCCCAGGCTTTGCGCGCGCGCATTGATGGGCGCTTGAGCGTACTGATGGGAGGGCATTTCACCCTCGGCGGCTGGGCCATGGTGATGTTGCACGATGATGCCCACGGGGTAGCGCTGAACCGCGACGGCCAGCGCGTGCACAAAGCCCCGGTGTTGCAGGCGATCGACCAGGCCAAGGCCAGGCGTTGGCTGAAGCTGCTGGAACGGGATGATTACGGCGTCGATTTTCAGCGTTACAGCGCCGAAGGGCGGCCGGCCGGTTACCAGTACCCGTTTCTGACGTCGCCGGTCGAATATTGAAAGACCCTACTTGAGTGAAGGGCATTGCTCGTCTTAACTGCTGGTGGTGAAGTGCATTCCCATAACCACTACAAGAGGCAATGCAATGGGAAACTCAACCAAGGTCCGCAAAGCTGACAGCAGTGTCGATGCCTGGGCGATCCTCTGCCTGATCGTCCTGGTGGTGGTCACTGCCGTGTATTGGGTCAGCCATCAGTAGCCTTAGTTTAAAGACCGTGATGCAGCCAGAGCGCCTGCAGGAGGGAATCCTGCAGGCGTTTGCATTTCTAGCGGGCGGTTAGGTGCAGGGCCAGTTGCACCAGGCCGATCAGCACGGCAATGAACACCAGGGTGAACAGCGTGCCCAGCGCAATGAAATGGCTGGCTTTGCCGTGGGTGAAGTCGCGGGCGCGGTTCTTGCCGCTTTGCACGCCGAAGGCGGCGGCGAGGATGCTTTGCAGCATCTGCCAGAAGGTTGGGGGTTTGCCTTGGCTGGAATCGTCCATGGTGGCTCCTGAAGAATCAGAGGCAATCAGGAACAGTGTAGGCAATGGCTGTGGGGCTGCCTGTGCCGGCCCTTTCGCGGGACGAGCCCGCTCCCACAGGACCGTCACAATTTACAAGCCTGTGGTAATCCTGTGGGAGCGGGCTTGCCCCGCGAAGAGGCAGACGCAGATTTAGTTGTCGTAACCCAGGTTTGGCGCCAACCAGCGCTCGCTCACACTCACATCCTGGCCTTTACGCGCGCTGTAACTTTCGATCTGGTCTTTGTCGACCTTGCCCACGGCAAAGTACTGCGCCTGCGGGTGGGCAAAGTACCAGCCGCTGACCGCTGCCGCCGGGAACATCGCAAAGTGTTCGGTAAGGAACACGCCGCTTGGCCCGGTTTCGCCGATGGCGGTGCCGTCGAGCAGGCGGAACAGGGTTTCCTTCTCGGTGTGGTCGGGGCAAGCCGGGTAGCCCGGGGCAGGGCGAATACCGCTGTACTGCTCTTTGATCAGCGCTTCGTTGTCCAGATGCTCGTCGCGGGCATAGCCCCAATGCTCTTTACGCACCTGCTCGTGCAGCCATTCGGCGCAGGCTTCGGCCAGGCGGTCGGCCAAGGCCTTGACCATGATCGAGCTGTAGTCGTCGCCTTTGTCCTGATAAGCCTTGGCCACTTCTTCGGCGCCGATGCCGGCAGTGGTGATGAACCCGCCCACATAATCGGTGACGCCGCTGGCTTTTGGCGCGACAAAGTCGGCCAGCGACCAGTTGGGCTTGCCGTCCGGCTTGATGGTCTGCTGGCGCAGGTGGTGCAGGGTGGCCAGCGCCTGGCCGTCCTCGCCGTACACCTCAATGTCATCATCGGCCACCTGATTGGCCGGCCAGAAGCCGAACACTGCGCGGGCGCTGATCAGCTTCTCGTTGATCAGCTTGTCGAGCATTTCGCGGGCGTCCTGGTACAGCGCCGTGGCGGCCTCACCGACCACTTCGTCGGTAAGGATGCGTGGGAACTTGCCGGCCAGGTCCCAAGAGATGAAGAACGGCGTCCAGTCGATGTATTCGGCCAAGGTGCGCAGGTCGATGTCTTCCAGCACCTTGACGCCGGTGAAGGACGGCACCGCTGGCTGATAGCCGGCCCAGTCGTACTGCGGCTTGGCGGCGATGGCCTTGGCATAGCTGAGGCGCTCGGTGCGGGCGCTGCGGTTGGCAGTGCGCTCGCGCACATCCACGTATTCCAGGCGGGTTTTCTCGACAAAGCCCGGCTTCAGTTCTTTGGACAACAACTGGGTGGCCACGCCGACCGCACGCGAGGCGTCGGTGACGTAGATGACGGCGTCGTTGCTGTACTTGGGTTCGATCTTGACTGCGGTGTGCGCCTTGGACGTGGTGGCGCCGCCGATCATCAGTGGCAACTCGAAGCCCTGGCGCTGCATTTCGCGGGCAACGTGGACCATCTCGTCCAGCGACGGGGTGATCAGGCCGGACAGGCCGATGATGTCGCACTTCTCGTCGCGGGCGGTTTGCAGGATTTTCTCGGCCGGCACCATCACGCCCAGGTCGACGATGTCGTAGCCGTTGCAACCCAGCACCACGCCGACGATGTTCTTGCCGATGTCGTGCACGTCACCTTTTACCGTGGCCATCAGGATCTTGCCCTTGGCTTCTGGCTTGTCGCCTTTCTCGGCCTCGATGAACGGAATCAGGTGAGCAACGGCCTGTTTCATCACGCGGGCCGACTTGACCACCTGCGGCAGGAACATCTTGCCCGCACCAAACAGGTCGCCAACGATGTTCATGCCACTCATCAGTGGCCCTTCAATGACTTCGATCGGCCGTGCGCACTGCTGGCGGCACTCTTCGGTGTCATCGACGATGTGCGCGGTGATGCCTTTGACCAGGGCGTGCTCCAGGCGTTTGTCGACCGGCAGCGAGCGCCAGGCTTCGTTTTCGACTTCCTTGATGGCGCCGCCACCGCGGTAGTCCTCGGCGATGGCCAGCAGTGCATCAGTGCCTTCTGGCGTGCGGTTGAGCACTACGTCCTCGACCTTGTCGCGCAGTTTGGCCGGGATCTCGTCGTAGATTTCCAGCTGGCCAGCGTTGACGATACCCATGGTCAGGCCATTCTGGATCGCGTGGTACAGGAACACCGAGTGGATCGCCTCGCGCACCGGGTTGTTGCCGCGGAACGAGAACGACACGTTGGACACCCCGCCCGAGCTCAGCGCATGGGGCAGGTGGTCACGGATATAGGCACAGGCTTCGATGAAGTCGACGGCATAGTTGTTGTGTTCTTCGATGCCCGTGGCGACGGCGAAAATGTTCGGGTCGAAGATGATGTCTTCCGGCGGGAAGCCCACTTCGTTGACCAGAATGTCGTAGCTGCGCTTGCAGATTTCCTGCTTGCGTGCGGCAGTGTCGGCCTGGCCGACCTCGTCGAAGGCCATCACCACCACGGCGGCACCGTAGCGCTTGCACAGGCGGGCGTGGTGCTTGAACTGCTCGACGCCTTCCTTCATGGAAATCGAGTTGACGATGCCCTTGCCCTGAATGCACTTCAGGCCGGCCTCGATCACTTCCCACTTGGAGGAGTCGATCATGATCGGCACGCGGGAAATGTCTGGCTCGCCAGCGATCATGTTGAGGAAACGGACCATGGCCGCCTGGGAATCGAGCATCCCTTCGTCCATGTTGATATCGATCACCTGGGCGCCGGCTTCGACCTGCTGCAGGGCGACTTCCAGGGCTTCGGTGTAGTTCTCTTCACGGATCAGCCGGGCGAACTTGGCGGAACCGGTGATGTTGGTACGCTCGCCCACGTTGACGAACAGCGACTGGCGATCGATGGTGAATGGTTCCAGGCCCGACAGGCGGCAGGCCTTGGCAATCTCCGGGATCTCGCGCGGTTTGTATTTGGCCACGGCTTCGGCAATGGCCTGGATGTGGCCCGGGGTGGTACCGCAGCAACCGCCGATGATATTGAGGAAACCGCTGGCAGCGAATTCCTCGACCACCGCCGCCATTTCGGCCGGGGTTTCGTCGTACTCACCGAAGGCGTTCGGCAGGCCGGCATTGGGGTGTGCGGAAACGTGGGTATCGGCTTTGGTCGACAACTCTTCCAGGTACGGGCGCAGGTCCTTGGCGCCGAGGGCGCAGTTCAGGCCTACGGAAATCGGCTTGGCGTGGCGCACCGAGTTCCAGAACGCTTCGGTGGTCTGCCCCGACAGGGTACGGCCGGAGGCGTCGGTGATGGTGCCAGAGATCATGATCGGCAGTTCGACGTTGTCGTCCTCGAACACCTGCTGCACGGCAAAGATTGCCGCCTTGGCGTTGAGGGTGTCGAAGATGGTTTCGATCAGGATCAGGTCGGCGCCGCCCTCGATCAGGCCACGGGTGGCCTCGATGTAGTTTTCGACCAGTTCATCGAAGGTGACGTTGCGGTAGCTGGGGTCGTTGACATCCGGGGAAATCGAGCAGGTGCGGCTGGTAGGGCCGAGCACGCCAGCGACAAAGCGTGGCTTGTCGGGGGTTTCCAGGGTCTTGGCGTCGGCCACCTGGCGGGCAATGCGCGCGCCTTCCACGTTAAGCTCGTAGACCAGCGACTCCATGCCGTAGTCGGCCTGGGAAATCTGCGTGGCATTGAAGGTGTTGGTTTCGAGAATATCCGCCCCGGCATCGAGGTAGGCCTTCTCGATGGCAGCGATCACGTCCGGGCGGCTGAGCAGCAACAGGTCGTTGTTACCTTTTACATCGCTTGGCCAATCGGCGAAGCGCGTGCCACGATAGTCGTGTTCCTCGAGACGGTAACTTTGGATCATAGTACCCATGCCGCCGTCGAGGATCAGGATGCGCTCTTTGAGGGCGTTCTGGAGTGCTTGGAGACGAGCGCTGCGGTCGGACATAGGAACTACCTGGTCGGGCAAATATCAGAAGGTGCGGAATCATATCAAAGTTGCGCAGTTTTTAGGCGCATCGCCCATTTGCATGAAAACTGCTCATGTTACTGGCACGGTTACCAGCACCCAGGGACGACCAGGCAACAATCGTGATGGCTTTCAAGAACCAGGACTTTTCGCACATGGTGCATCGTATCCTTGCCGGCGCCTTCGCTCTGCTCATCAGCAGCGCGGTGTTCGGGCAAGCCCCCCAGTCGAGCCCGGCTATCTCCTACACCCGGGACATTCAACCGATCTTCACCGAGAAGTGCGTGGCCTGCCACGCCTGCAACGACGCCGCCTGCCAGTTGAAGCTGGAAAGCCCGGAGGGTGCGGTGCGCGGCGCCAGCAAGGTCCCGGTCTACGAGGGCGACCGCAGCAAGGCGGTGCCCACCACGCGGCTGTTCTACGACGCCCACAACGAAGAGCAATGGCGCAAGAAAGGCTTCTATTCGGTGCTCGACAACCAGGGCAGCCAGGCCGCGCTGATGGCGCGCATGCTGGAGCTGGGGCACAAGACCCCGCTCACGCCCAACGCCAAGCTGCCCGACGAAATCGTCCTGGGCCTGAGCCGCACCAACATGTGCCCGTTGCCCCATGAGTTCGACGCCTATGCCGGTGCCCATCCCAAGGAGGGCATGCCGCTGGCCGTGACTGGGCTGACAGACAAGGAATACGACACCATGCGCCGCTGGCTGGTGGCCGGTGCGCCGGTGGAATATCAGCCGATAAAGCCAAGCGATACCGAAGCCAGGCAGATCGCCGACTGGGAAGAACTGCTCAACCGCCCGGGCTCCACCGAGGCGCTGGTCGGGCGCTGGCTTTACGAGCATCTGTTCCTGGCGCACATCTACTTCGTCGGCGGCGAGCAGGGGCACTTCTTCCAGTGGGTGCGTTCACGCACGCCCAGTGGCCAGCCGGCGGACGTCATTGCCACGCGCCGCCCCAATGACCCACCCGGCACCGACTTCTATTACCGCCTGATCCCGGTGCAGGGCGTGATCGTGCACAAGACGCACATCACCTACCCGATGGGGCCGCAGAAGCTCAAGCGGGTGAAACAGCTGTTCTACGCAGGCGACTGGCATGCCGCCGCGCTGCCAGGCTACGGCCCGCGTCACCGCGCCAACCCGTTCGAAACTTTCGAGGCCATCCCCGCGGTGGCGCGCTACCAGTTCATGCTGGATAACGCCGAGTACTTCGTGCGCACGTTCATCCGTGGCCCGGTGTGCCGCGGGCAGATCGCTACCGATGTGATCCGCGACAACTTCTGGGCGCTGTTCCAGGAGCCGGCCTTCGACCGCTACGTCACCGATGCCGAGTATCGTGGCGAGGCCACACCGCTGCTGGCCATGCCCGGGCAGATCGATGATGTGGGCAGTGTGCTGAGCCTGTGGCACGCCTACCGCGACAAGCGCAACGACTATGAAAAGCTGCGCCGTGACGCCTATGCCGACCTGCCGGCGCCGGGCTGGTCGACCTTGTGGGCGGGTAACGACAACGCCCTGCTGAGCATCTTCCGCCACTTCGACAGCGCTTCGGTCACCAAGGGCCTGATCGGTGACGTGCCGCAGACCGTGTGGTTGTTCGACTACCCGCTGCTGGAGCGCACCTATTACCAGCTGGCGGTCAATTTCGACGTGTTCGGCAACGTTTCGCACCAGTTGCAGACGCGCCTGTACTTCGACCTGATCCGCAATGGCGCCGAGGTCAACTTCCTGCGCCTGATGCCGGCCGACCATCGCCAGGCGATTCTCAGCGACTGGTACCAGAACAGCGGCAAGGTGAAAATGTGGATGGACTATGAAGATATCGACACCGACACCCCAAGTGGCATCACGCTCGACCCGCGTGACCCCAAGCGCGATTTTGGCCTGAAGCTGTTGCAACGCACCGGTAGCCTGAACGCCGCCCCCGACCCGATCAACCGCTGCCAGGGTGCGTTCTGCTCCCGGCCGCAGATGAGCGAAGAGTTCCGCAATGCCGAACAGTCGCTCAGCCGCCTGGTGTCGCGCCCGGCTGCGGGGTTGAAGGTGATCGGTCAGTTGCCTGAGGCGACCATGCTGCGCATCGAGGGGCAGGGCGGCCAGCGCCAGGTGTACAGCCTGCTGCGCAACCGCGCGCACAGCAATGTCGCGTTCCTGCTGGGTGAGGCGTACCGCTACCAGCCGGGGCTGGACACCTTGACTCTCTATCCGGGGGTGCTCAGCAGTTACCCCAACTTCATCTTCAACGTACCGACCACGGATGTGGCGGAATTCGTCGAGGACATGGAGTACGCAAAAGACGATGCGGCCAGGTTTGAGCGTATCGTCATGCGCTGGGGCGTGCGCCGTAGCCACCCTGACTTCTGGCGCTACTTCCATGACCTGAACAGCTTCATCAAGGAGACCACACCGGTCGAGGCTGGAGTGTTGGACATGAACCGCTACGAAAACCTCTGATCGGGTAGGCTGACCTTTCCGAATACCCTGCGGTCGGAAAAGGTGGGTGGTCCGGGGGCTGCGTTGCAGCCCAATCGCCGGCAAGCCAGCTCCCACAGGGACCGCGTAAAGTCGAAGCCAACGCGGTCCCTGTGGGAGCTGGCTTGCTGGCGATGGAGCGCACAGCGCTCCCAGAGGCCTCAATGCACCGGCAAGCGCAGGGTATTTCATGCTGTATTCGCTTCAGGCACTGCGGGCGTTCGCCGCCTGGGTGGTGGTCTGCCATCACTTCATGCAGATTTTCTTCGACTTCCACGCTACCGGCCCCATCGGCCAGTTGCTCACTGACCGTGGCGCCGTGGGCGTCGACATTTTCTTCATCATCAGCGGGCTGGTCATCTACCTGTCGACCCGCGACAAAGTCATCGAGCCGCGCCAGTTTCTGCTCAATCGGCTGTTGCGTATCGTCCCGGCCTACTGGTTTTACACGGCGCTGATGGCGACGTTGCTGCTGGCCTTCAGCCAATGGATGCCACACCAGGCGTTCGACTGGCGGCACCTGTTGCTGTCGATGCTGTTCATCCCGGCGGAAAACCCTGGAGGCTACGGCCTGTACCCGACCCTGAACGTGGGCTGGACGCTGAACTTCGAGATGTTCTTCTACTTGCTGTTCGGCCTGGCCTTCCTGGTGCGTCAGCGTCACCACCTGCTGCTGGTTACCGCTGCACTGTTGCTGGTCAGCGAAGTGCTGGGGCGGTTGGGCATACTCAGCCGTTTCTACAACAACGACATCATCTACGAGTTCCTGCTCGGCATCGGCCTGGGTGTGCTGTACCGCCGCGGGCTGATTCGCCAGGGGCGCTGGCTACCGCTGGTGTTGCTGGGCGTGGCAGGGGTGGCTATCTACCACCTGGATGCGTCGCAGCGCTTGCTGCATTGGGGCGTGCCGAGCGCGTTGATCGTGCTGGCCTTCATTGCCATGGAGCCGCTGTTCCAGGGCAACCGGCTGCTCAAGACGCTCGGCGACTGCTCTTATTCGGTTTACCTGATCCATGTGCTGGTGCTGTACGCCGGCTGGTTCGCCACCCAGCGCCTGCAGTTGAACCCGTACCTTGTGTTTGCCCTGTGCGTGCCGTCCATTGGACTAATGTCGTGGTTCAGCTACCAGTGGCTGGAGCGTGGCTTGTACCGGCGCATGCAGGCCTGGCTGGCGGCGCCACGGGGGCAGGACACGGCATATGCGCTTTCCCGAGTCAAATGCTAGGACTTTGTTCGAAGAGCGGGTTGGCGTACACTTGGCGGCAAGTCTGTGAGGAACCTACATGAGCGATATAACCATTACTGACGCCGCCCATGACTACCTGGCCGATCTGCTTTCCAAGCAGAACACGCCTGGCATCGGCATTCGCGTTTTCATCACCCAGCCGGGCACCCAGTACGCAGAGACGTGCATTGCCTACTGCAAGCCGGGCGAAGAGAAGCCTGACGACACCGCCGTGGGTCTGAAGAGCTTCACCGCATACCTGGACGCAGTCAGCGTGCCGTTTCTGGAAGACGCACTGGTCGACTACGCCACCGACCGCATGGGTGGTCAGTTGACCATCAAGGCGCCGAACGCCAAGGTGCCGATGGTCAACGAAGACAGCCCGATCAACGAGCGTATCAACTATTACCTGCAGACCGAGATCAACCCCGGTCTGGCCAGCCACGGCGGCCAGGTCAGCCTGGTGGACGTGGTCGATGACGGCATCGCCGTGCTGCAGTTCGGTGGCGGCTGCCAGGGCTGTGGCCAGGCAGACGTTACCTTGAGGGAAGGCATTGAGCGTACCTTGCTTGAGCGTATTCCGGAGCTCAAGGGTGTGCGTGACGTGACTGACCACACCCAGAAAGAGAACGCCTACTACTAAGGTCTCTTAGCAACAAAGTGTTACGGTTTCAATCCCTGCGACAACAGGCCGCAGCCCGTATTCAAAGGGCTGCGCGCCGTCAGCGCCTTGGTCGGGTAGAACCCCATCAGGTGTCATGCCAGAATGCCCCGGTTTTTCGACCGGCCCGTCCCGAGGGCCGGCACCTTCCCTGTAAAGGATGGTTTCATGAATGATCTTTTGACCCGGCGTGCGGTTGTCGCCGGCATGGGCGTTCTCGGGCTTGGCCTGCTGGCAGGCTGTAGTCCGGCCCGGGGGCTCGAGTTCAAGTACGGCAAGAACATGAGCAACGAAATCCTCGGGCGCAAGTTCAGCCTCAAAGACCCGCAAGGTAACGTGCGCACCCTGTCGAGCTTCTACGGCAGCATGCCGATGGTCTTCTTCGGCTTTACCCAGTGCCCGGCCGTCTGCCCGACCACCCTGGCGCGTGCTGCACAGATCCGCAAACTGCTGAAAGGCCGTGACCGCGACCTGTTCCAGGTGGTGTTCATCACCCTGGATCCGGAGCGCGACACCCCGGAAGTGCTCGATGCCTACGTTAAAGCCTTCGACCCTACGTTCACCGCGCTGACCGGCACCCCCGAAGAAATCGCCGCTGTGGCCAAGGAATTCAAGGTGTTCTACGAGAAGGTCCCGGCCGGTGATACCTACACCATCTCTCACTCGTCCACCAGCTACGTCTACGATACCCGTGGCACCCTGCGCCTGAGCCTGGGTCATTCCCTGAATGCCAAGGAATGCGCCGAAGACCTGGTCACCCTGATGGAGATCTGCTGAATGTCGATGCAACCGATCAAACGCGGCCTGGCTGCCCTGGCACTGATGGGCCTGGCTCTGCCGGCCCTGGCGCAAACCACCGTGAGCGATGCCTGGGTCCGTGCCAGCGTGCCGCACCAGCAGTCTACCGGTGCCTTCATGACACTGACTGCCAGCAGCGACAGCAAGCTGGTGAGCGTGGCTTCGCCCGTGGCCAAGACCGTGCAGGTGCACGAGATGACCATGAACGGCGACGTGATGGGCATGCGTGAGGTCAAGGCCGTCGAATTGCCGGCCGGCAAGGCCGTGACCCTGGACCCGAATGGCCTGCATGTGATGCTGATGGGCCTGAACAATCAGGTGAAGGAAGGCGATAAAGTGCCGCTGACCCTGACCATCGAGGATGCCAAAGGCACCAAGGAAACCCTCGACGTGCAGGCTGAAGTGCGCCCGCTCAACGCCGAGGCCGGCGGTGGGCATGACCACATGCACATGAAGCACTGACCGACCAAGGGGCCGCATTTAGCGGCCCTTTGTTTTTTCAGCTGCGCCTCTCAGCTACGAAAGCGCGGCAGCGGCCTGTCGAGCGTCAGCGACGTCAGGGTCTTGCGAACCTGGGCCTCATCGGCCTCCAGTGCTTTCAGGCTGGCGCGGATCTTGCCGGCGGCGGGCACATCGCCCTGCCGGTCGATCCAGTCGGCAATCTCCTTGCAGGCACTGTTCAGGCAGGCCTGGCGCTGGTTCATCAGCGACAGAAGGGTGGTGAGCTCTCTTTCGGACATGGCAGGATCCTCCGTTCAGCTTTGTCAGTGTAGCAGAGGGTTGGCGGGGCTCCTGCTGCGTTTGCGAGGAGCGTCAATCTGGCAGGAAACGGCTGCGTAGGTCACGCAGTAATAACTCGTTACTTATACACATCATGTTTAAAGTCGACGCCACTCCTCTATGTGGGCACGGCGGATTAGTAGTTCCCTGGACAGTGATGAACCGCTTTATCACCGCAGTCTGCGCTGAGTGAGAGCTCGGCCCTCCATCGCTAGTGCATGTAGGAATATTCTGCGTGACGGGTGCAAGCATATGGCTGGTGTTACTGTTGTTACAACTTGGCTATTGAGTCTTGCTCTGGATGAGCCTTAAGTTGGTGTTGCCCGGAAGTGCAAGGGCAACTTCGAAAATCTGAAAGGAGTTCACGCATGAAATCTGCTATCGAGCTGTTCAAGACCGATGTGACTGGCGTAACCACGAAAGGTGTCTGCATGTGGTGAGCAAGGGGGCGGCTTCGCGTCGCCCCTTTATTTCCATTAAAGGAGTACTTTTATGGACGATCGTGGGTACCACACCATCTGGGATATCACTGGTGCCAGTGCAAAGTTGCTGAGCAATGACAACGCATTACATTGCTTTTTCCTGAGTGCTCTGCAGGCGTCTGGGTTCACTGTGATAAGCGACATGATCCACAAATTTTCGTCGGGTGGGGAGGGGGTGACCGGGCTTTTTCTCTTGTCGGAGTCTCATCTGTCCTACCACACCTATCCTGAGCGCGGCTATATAAGCATCGACGTCTATACGTGTGGAAAAAACAATCACTCGATCAATGAGGGGATTTCGGCTTTCTTTGGAGCTGATGTACGGGTCAACAGAAGAACGTTGTTGCGTGGAAGTGCAGTAACGGGCCTGCAGGGGGTTAGACATGCAGCTGCTCGATAGAGGCTTATTAAAGTTTGATTATCAGTTCCCGCTTTATAATTTCTTCTATCCATCCCAAGCACACGAAGTCTACCAGCCTGCCACTCACCGCTTTGCTGAGATAATGACCGCCGCCAATCGGGTTGCGCGCTCACGCGCTTTGTACTTTCACATTCCTTTTTGCGATGCCATCTGTACGTTTTGCCCATTTACACGCGGGCTGTACAAGAGTGCCAGTGACATCGACCGATATACCCAGGCGCTGATCGGCGAAATATCGCATAAGGCACAAATGATGGATTTGAAGGCGGTGCCAGTCAGGGCGATATTTTTTGGTGGTGGAACACCGTCACTGCTCTCGCCTGAAAATATTCATGAGATAGGTGAGGCGTTGCATCGCCATTTCGATATGCGCGACGTTCAAGAGTTCTCTTTCGAGTTCAGTATCACAAGCGTCACCGAGGAGCGCGCCCGTGCGCTGGCTGCCATTGGTGTAACCCATGCGCGATTTGGCTTGCAAACGATCGACCGCGAATGGCGGCAGCTGTTCAACCTTGACCCGGACATCGGCAAGATCGAGCGTGCTGTCGAACAGCTGCGTGGGCATTTCGGACATGTGCTCTGCGATATTCTGTACGGAATGAACGGCAGCCACGAGCAGCAGACACTCGCCGACATCGACAAGGCGGTTGCGATGGGCGTTAGCAACGTCGATATCTACCCCATCAACAACGCTGCTACATCCGTAAAGTTGCACAAGCAGATCAAGGCTCGTTTCGCGGACGTGATGCCTGCCATGCGCAAGCTCAATATGAAGTTCATGCTCGATGAGCACCTGCGCCAGTATGGCTATGTTCCCTACAATGGCCATGGCTATGTGCTCAGGCCCGGCGCCGATAGCTCGCTGTTTGCCAACGATTACTCGTTTATCTACCACGAGCATGTCTACGGCTATGCCGACCATGACCTGCTGGGCTTCGGCGTGGGCGCCATCTCGTCGGTTGCGGGGCACGTCATTACCAATACCCCCTCGCGCGAGAAATACACCCAACGCATGACGGCAGGAGAGCACCTGTGCCAGGTGAGCGGGCATGACCCGCTGCTGGATGCGGTCAAGCCGCTGGTAGTGCGGTTGGCCTATCACGGCCTGGTCGATAAGCGCCTGGTTGCAATGGACCGCATGCCGGAGGCGTTGCTCAGTCGTCTTGATGCCTTGATTCAGGCAGGCCTGGTTGTGGAGGACACTTACCACTATCGGCTAACGCGGCTCGGCTGGCTTTGGTACAGCAACATCATGTTTTACCTGATGCCGGCAAGTGAGCAGGACATTCTCAGAAAGCTGGTTTTCGAGCGGCTCGATGTACCGGGGCGTGACATCACAGAGCATGAGCTTATCTACGCCGCTGGCTAAGGAACCTATGGAATATGCAGGCGTTGACTGCTAATTACGGCACACGTTCGCTGGCGACGGGGTATTGTTTTTCGAAGTGTGGTGAATTTGCCTTCGAAGCTGCGTTTGCTGTGGCGATCGTGTCCTTGACCGATGCCGACCTGTTTTTGATCGGCATCGCCTATTTTTTTCGATACCTGCCGAGTGTGGTGTTTTCGCCCTTGGGGGGGTGGCTGGCGGATAACACTGACAAAAAACGTACCCTGTTAGCGGTTGAGGGGGGCAAAGGTCTTCTGGCGTTTGCCTTCTTTGCCTTGTTCAGTCTTTACACTCCGGAGTTACCCGCGCTGGTGGGCCTGGCGATGGTCATGACGGCGCTCGACTGCCTTTATGTGCCCACCTTTCGCGCGTACTTTCCGGACCTTGTAGAAAAGGACCAGTTAGCTTCGGTCAACAGTGGTGTCCAAGTGATCGAGGATGCTGCCTCAATTGTCGGGCCACTGGTTTTCTCTGCGTGCGTGTTGCTGATGTCGCGCGAAACCACTTTCCTGTTCTTTGCACTCTGCCTGGTGTTCTCGGCCATATCCGTCGCCACCTTGAGGCCTGCCAGGCAAGGCGAGCGTCAGGTATTCGACGGGGGTGCCATAGTCCGCGATGCTGCGCGCAGCGTGAGCCAGCTCAGGAGCAGCAATGCCCCACTGTTTGCCGTTATTGGGTGCACCACGCTGTGTGCACTGTTCGCAACCTCGGTAATTCGCTTCATTCTTCCTGCTACGGTACTGGAACACTTCGCCTCTGAAGCGGCGGTCGGTTACGTATTCTCACTGCTCGCAGCAGGCACCGTACTGGGGGGTGTGCTCTACACACGCTTTAACCCGTGCACTACAGCACGGCTGGTACTGCGTTACTGGCTGCTCTACGGCGCACTGTTTTTTGCCGCGGCAATGGCGCTACAAGTCAACAGTTGGCTGTTTCTGCTGGTCCTGTTCATGGTCGGCTTCATTGGGGCATTTGTTGATATCGCTATCGTGACCAACATCCAGTGCCTGTCGAGTGAGCATGAAGTTGGCAGGAACTTCTCACTTTACTACTTCACAGCCGTCATTGGTGATGCCGTTTCAGGGCTGGTCGCCAGTTTGGTGTTCGTGATCGCCGGGCCGGCAACCTTCATCTGGATGACCCTGATGCTGTTCATCGCGCCAGTACGCTGGAACCTGAAAGGAGAGGCCCATGACACCGACAATCGTGCATAGCGTGGTACTGGCTGTTGACGCATGGGAGGGCGTGCGAACGGCGCCTTTGCATTCGACAGCAGACATCGCGCTAGCTTCTGCATTGATCATGACGCCTGGTGACGCGCTGTACGCAACTGTGCGTGAGGCGGGAGAGCGTTGGCGGGTTCCGGTATTCATTGTCTCGGACGGTGTGAGCGGGCCGGCAGGGGAGGACGAAGATCATAAGCTGAAATTGCCGTTGTCGGAACACGACAAGGCCAGGCTGATGGCAGCCGCACAGGCCTATGAGGACTGTGTATTGCCACCTTTCACCCGTGCCGTTGCGTCATTTGCAGGCAGGCGTCGGCCAACTTTTGCCTGCCCCGGTCACCAAGGGGGGAACTGGTTGGAGCAGCATCCGGCCGGTGCCCGCTTCAGGCAACTGTTGGGGCCGGAGGTCTTCCGTGTGGATGTGCCCCATGCGGCGCCGGAGTTGGGTGATGTACTGGCCCATGAAGGGCCGGTAAGAGAGGCCGAGCAACTGGCTGCCAGGGTTTTCGGTGCCGACGATACCTGGTTTGTGCTGAATGGCACGTCTACTGCCAACAAGGTGGTCGCCAGTGCGCTGCTGGCGGCCGGAGACCTGGTGTTGATGGATCGTAACAACCACAAATCGGTGTTCCTGGGTGCCTTGATTCAGTGCGGTGCCTTGCCGGTATACCTGGACAACGTGCGAGATGAGAGGGGGCTGCTGGGCGGCTATCGCCAGGGTGCTCTGGATGAGGACCGTCTACGCGGGCGTGCTGGGCAGCTCTGTGAGCACAAGGCGCGCAAACCCAGGCCCTTTCGTCTGGCGGTAATCCAGCAGGCTACCTGCGACGGGGTGGTGGTCGATGCAGCGGCAATGCTGGCCCGGATCGGCCATCTTTGCGACTACGTGCTGTTCGACGGCGCATGGGCCGGCTATGAGCCTTTCATTCCGGCATTGGCCGCCCTGTCACCGCTAAACGTGCCATTGACCGGGGCCTCCCCCGGCATTGTCGTGACCCAGTCGGTGCACAAGCAGATGTCCGGGCTCTCCCAGGCGTCACAGATTCACAAGAAGGACCGGCATATTGCCCTGCTCCCTGGTTACTGCCCCATGGCAGTGTTCAATGCCGCCTTTATGCAGCACGCGTCGACCAGCCCTTCCTACCCCTTGTTCATGTCTCTGGAAGTTAATGCAGCCATGCTTGCCGACGGCGAAGGCGAACGCCATTGGCGGCAGGCGTTGGCCGCTGCGCAGATATTGCGCGATCAGGTGGTACGTCGCTGCCGGTTCGTCCGGCCACTGATGCCGGGTGTTGCGCAGGCTCCGCTTGAATACCAGGCACAGGGTACATTGCCTATCGAGCCTGGCTTGCACTATATCGACCCATGCAAAGCCATTTTCACCACCCGAGGGCGGCTCGACATCCCGGCATGCCTGGTTACCCAGTACCTGCGTGATTGTGACTTCACTCCGGAAAAAGCGGATTTTTACACCTTTACCCTGCTGATAACGCCCTCCAGCGACACCGCCGCCTTGAACCGGCTGGTGGATGCTCTGGCAACATTTGAAGCGCACTTGCTCGAAGGCACGGCGGTGCTGCAATTGCTACCTTCGCTGTGTGCAGCCCCGGCGCCCTATCTGGGGATATCCCTCGCCATGCTCTGTGAACGCATCAACACCTTGTATCGCAATCATCAGGTCGAGCAGCGGCAAAGTGAGATTTTCAGTGCTATAGGCGCGGCACAGGGGGGATGCTCCCCCTATCAGGCCAACCAGCGGTTTGTGCGTGGCGAAGCCATTTTGGTGAGTATCGGGGAGGTTGCAGGCAAGGTTGCGGCAGAGGGTGTTATTCCATACCCGCCAGGCATCATGTGCATCGCTCCCGGCGAGCGCTGGACGGCGGTTTTGGTGGGCTATCTGCAAGCTGTCGAGGCGCTTTCTGCGCAGTACCCTGAATTTGCCCCGCACATTCAGGGTGTTCATGAAGTGCGTAACAGCGATGGATCCGCCTCGTTGGGGGTATTCGTGCTTGATTGAATACGCTCAATCGCCTGGCAGCGCGGACCAGCAACTGCAAGGTCCCGGGCGCAAGTTCATCCATGTCGACATGGACTCCTATTTCGTTGCCGTTGAGCTGCTGGATGCCCCATGGCTGCGAGAGCGGCCGGTCGCTGTTGGCGGGAAGGCGACAGACCGGGGTGTGATCAGCACCTCCAACTACATTGCCAGGCGCTTTGGCGTCAAAAGCGGCATGGCGACCGCAACGGCGCAACGCTTGTGCCCAGGGTTGGTGCTGCTGCCCGTTCGCTTCGAACGTTACGAAGCGATAACCCGCAGGCTGGACATCATTTTCCGGCGCTATACCCCAAGCGTTGAGTTTCTCTCGCTGGATGAGGCCTCCCTGGATGTGACAGGGCAACTGCATTGCAACGGCTCGGCGACGTACATGGCAAGCCGGATCCGGGCGACCATCGAGCAAGAGTTGCAGTTGACGGCTTCGGCGGGTATCGCACCGTTGAAGTACCTGGCAAAAATGGCGTCGGAGGTGAATAAGCCCAATGGCCAGTTCGTTATCGCACCGGGCCAGGAGCAGGATTTTCTGGCAAATCTGGACATTCGCAAGATCCCTGGGGTAGGGCCCAAGACCTGGGACGTGATGCTAGCACTGGGCTGTACCAAATGTGCTGACGTCACAGATGAGATGATCCCGGCCCTGTTGCGCCACCTCGGCGCGCACGGTTTCTATGTGTGGGAGCGTTGTCGGGGGCAGGAGGGATACGAAGGGAAATCGGGTGGTATCCAGTCCTTGGGTGTTGAGCATACGTTACCCCGTGACTGCGATGACTTTGCCTGCTGTATCGGGGAACTGGATGAACTGCTGACGGCTTTGGCGACGCGTCTGGAAACGCTCGGCAACGCGCCGCCGATCGTCAGGAACCAGGTCAAACTGAAGTTTTCCGATTTTTCAATTGCCACTGCCGAGGCCCCCGCCTTGGCGTTGCAGCCGGAGGTAATGCGGGGGTTATGCCGAATGCTTTGGGACACCAAACGGCAAGGGCGAGCGGTGCGCCTAGTTGGTATTGCCGTCAGGATTCGACGGAACCTGCAGGATCCCTTGCAACTGGAGTTGGCATTGTGAGCAACCGGGTAGTCACGCTTGAGCTGATGCATGCCTGCCGATACGCCCCCGGCGTCACCCCGTAGGCTTGCTTGAACTGTCGGCTCAAATGACTCTGGTCGGAAAAACCGAGGTCGAACGCCACCTCCGAAGCGACCAGGCCGGTCTTGAGCATTTCCCGGGCGCGGGCCAGGCGCCGTTGCTTCAGCCAGGCATGTGGTGGCAGCCCGGTGGCTTGGCGAAACACCCGGGCGAAGTGGAATGGCGACAGGTTGACTGCCGCCGCCAGCGCTTCGAGCGAGGGCGGGTCGGCCAGCTGGCTTTCCAGCAGTTCGCGGGCGCGGGCCACGGCCAGTGGTTCGTGGCCGGGGGCCGAGGGCTCGGCGCATTGGCCGTGCCGTTGCACCAGGGCCAGCACCGCCTGGCGCCAGGCAGTCTGTTGCTGCAGGGCGCTGGCACCGGTTTCGGACAGCTGATGCAGCTGGCTGAAGGCGATGGCCAGGGCCGGGTCGTGGATCACGCTGTCTTTGAAACTGGGCATGCCGTGGCGGCCCAGTTCAAGCTCTTCAAGCACGCCGGTGACGCGCTCATGCTCGGGGTAGAAGCCGCGGTAGCGCCAGCCCGCTTCGTGGGCTGTGGCGCCGGTGTGCAGTTCGTCAGGGTTGATCAGCACCATACTGCCGACCGGCGCCAGGTGCTCGCTGCCGCGGTGCCAAAAACGTTGTGCGCCGGACTCGATCACGGTGAACACATAGCCTTCGTGCACATGCGGGGCGAAACGCTGCTGGAAATAGCGCGCGTGCAGCATCTCGACGTCGCCCAAGGCGGGCGCCTGCCAGAGGTGTGTCTGCTCGCGCAGGGGCGTGGTCATGCCAGCCAGCTGCGCAGGATGAAGAAGATCAACATGCTCACCAGCATGCTCAGCAACACGCTGCGGGTCAACAGCACCAGGGCGATGGCCACCAATGAACCCAGCAGGTAGGGGTTGAGCAGGCTCAGGTTGAGCTGGTGCTCGGGCATGAAAATGATCGGGCCGCAGATGGCGGTGAGCATGCCCGGCACGGCGAAGCCGAGGAACTGCCGGGCATTGGAGCTCAGGCGCAAAGGCAGCCGTGGCTCCAGGAACGCATAGCGGTTGAGGAACACGATGGCGCCCATGGCGAAAATCAGGATCCAGGTCATGCGCGGGCTCCGGCGAACTTCTGGCAAATGAACCCGGCGCCCATGCCCAGCAGGCCGGCCGCCACCAGCGCGGTCTCCCAATGCCAGTGGCTGAACAACACCGAGCAGAACAATGACACGACCACGCACACCACGGTAGGCAGGTTGCGCACCAGCGGTGCGATCAGGGCGACGAAGGTGGCGACAATGGAAAAGTCCAGGCCGAACTGGTCCAGGTGGGGAATGTTCTGGCCCAGCAGGATGCCGGCCAGGGTGAACAGGTTCCAGGCGACGTAGAACGTCAGGCCCACCCCCAAAGCGTACCAGCGGTTGAATTGCTGTTGGTCGTAGTGGCTGGTCAAGGCAAAGAACTCGTCGGTGAGCAGGAAGCCCAGGCCCAGGCGCCAGCGCAGCGGCTGGCTGGACAGGACCGGGCGCATCGACAGGCCATACAGCAGGTGCTGCGAGGTCAGCAGCAGGGTGGTGAGCAGGATAGACGCCAGGTTGGCGCCGCCCTTGAGCATGCCAATGGCGACCAGTTGCGCGGCACCGGCGAAGACGATGGCCGATAGGCCTTGCCCCTCCCAGGCGCTGAGGTTTGCTTCGATGGCCATGGAGCCGGCCAGCAGGCCCCAGGGCGCGACGGCCAGGGACAACGGCATGATGGCGATGGCGCCGTGGAGGAAGGCTTGGCGAGCGATGTGGGGCATGATGGCTGCAATGCGTGTACGAGGCAGATCAGCATGCCAGACGGGGCAGGGGATGGCTTGAACGATCTTGCTGTGCTTGGGCGATGGTTACGGGCGACTGGTCAAATGCTGCTGCGCCGTCACGCAGCCGTTGATGTCCACGGCTTTCTGCAAAAGGCTCAGCCGGTGCGGTGGGTCCAGGTCGCCGAGCAGGCGGTACACTTCGGCCTGGTAGTCGCGCTGGCGCCCCCACAGCATTTCCAGGCCTTGTGGCCGGCTGCGGCTGCAGGCCAGGCGGGTGGTCGGTTGCGGGTAGTAGGGGGCATAGACGGTGGCCATGCTGGGAATGGCCTCCAGCGCAGCACGGTACTCGCTGCTGGCGTTGTAGGGCCGGCACCAGGTGGAGATCGCCGGAGCGGGTGCGGCAAAGCCCTGTTTGAGGCTGGCTTCGAGCAACGGGCAGGCGGCATCCGCAATTTGAGCGGCAGGCAGGTAAGTCATGTAGTACAGCGCCAGGCGGTACTGCGCCACCGGGTGGCCCAGCTCTACCGACTTTTTCAGCAGGGCAACCGCTGTCGGCAGGGTGTGCGCCATGGCCTGGCCCTGGCGGCTAAGCTCGGGGTCGCCGCCCGCGGCGGTGCGCAGGGTGCTGGTATCGTCGCCCTGGTTATCGGCCTGCTCCAGCAGCGGCAAGGCCTGGCGGTAGAGCAGGTCGGCATGAGGGTCGATGCGCACTTCCAGCGCGTGCGCAGCCAGCGGCATCAGGGCGACCAACAGCGGGGGCAGGCGTCGTATGCGGCTCACAGGCAAGCCCCGTGGGCGCTCAGGCAAAGATGGACGGCTTCGATGTCAATGGCGGTCAAGCGTACGCCTCGGGAAAATCGGAACGACCGCCTATTCTAGCCACCCAAGGGGTGTGGCCGAAAGACCACTCGGCAACTGTCAGACGAGCTTGATCGGCGTGACCTTGCGTTGAGCGTGTTTTTCCTGGGCCAGGCCAAGCTTGGCGGTAATCACTTTGGCCAACGCGTTGTTACCCAGGTCGTTCAGGTGCAGGCGGTCGACGAACAGATCGGCACCGAACACCGGCGAGCTGCTGAGCATGCCGTTCATGTCATAGCAGGGCACCGGGTCGGCCTGGCTTTTGATGCGGCGGAAAAAGGCCGAGTGCAACTGGCTGTCGAATGCGCCGTCCAGCAGCCGGTCGAAGTTGGCCGGTTGTTGCTCCAGTGCGGCCAGCATGGCCCGCTCGCCAGCCGGCAGGGTGTCCCGGCACCAAGGCAGCAACGGCTGCAGGATGAAGGTGAGGGTGGCGTGGCTGTCTGCCAGCAGGCGGTCCCACTGACGCAAGGTCCGGCCAATGCTGTCGGCAGCGCGAGCCAGGCGCTTTTCCGGCGGCGACAGTGGCCAGATGGCCGGGGGTTCGACCGCAGGCGTGGTCAGGGCCTGGCTGATGCGCTGCCACAGTGATGGCCGGCGGGGTGGTGCGGCAGGTTGCATACCTTCGCTGAAGCTGCTGAGAAAAGCCTGGTAGGCCTTGGCGTGCTGCGGGTCGTTGGGGCTGGCGAGGATTTCGCTCAGGGCTTCGTGGGCCAGGCTGTTGAGGCCGCTGAGCACCACCACGTGGCCGAGTTGGCCAAGGCGGTGTTGGTGAGTCAGGAACATCAGCAGTTCATGGCTGGCATTGAGTCCGCAACCGGCCAGGCTCAGCCAGACTTCCCCCGTGAGCGTCGACAGGTGCGAGGCCACCGTGTGTTCGTCGGAGCTGGCGCCGATACCCAGGGCCGTCGAGCCGCCGACCAGCAGGTTGATACGTGAAGCGCCGCCGCGTTCGGCTGCCGAGAAGCGCTTGCCGGCGCAATGGCTGTAGCGCAGGCCAAGGGCATCGGTGTTGATTGTGCCGGAACGGTAGCCGGTTTCATGTACGTGCACAGTGTGCGGCGCACGGCGGCTGCCCAGCAGCAGAAAGCGCTGGTAGTCCTGTTGCAACGGCGAAGGAGACGGGCTCGTATCAGTTGCTGTCATGGTCTTTCCTTCTGTTGCAACGGGTACTGCGCATCAGGTTCAGGCCGCCAGTTCGTTGAGGTTGTACAGCAGGCCGCCGGCGGCGATCAGCAGCAGGGCGACGCCCGAAGCCAGGCTGATCACGCGGTTGCTGCGCTGCGAGGCGATCTTGCCGATGGCGAAGATGTACAGGCTGAGCACGGCGAAATCGATGGCCACCCACAGCAGCGACAGCACCACCATGCTTTTACCGAACGACTCGGTGATCTGAATGAACTGCGGGAAGAAAGCGATGAAGAAAATGATGTCCTTGGGGTTGGAAATACCCACCATGAAGCCTTGCAGCAGCCCGCCACGCGCGGCCTTGGGCGCCTCGCTCGCCGCTTCCGGGGTCGGCGCCTGCAGGGCGTCCCTTAGCGTGCCCACGGCGATGTAGCCGATGAACAGGCAGCCCAGCAGGCTCATGGTGCTGAGCCATGCCTTGTCGATGGCGGCGCTGGTGAGGATGATCCAGGCGGCTGCGCCGATCAGCACCAGCGAGGCCCAGTTGGTGCCAACGGCGGTGAACATGGCCTTGCGCGAGCCGGAGGCAGCCGCAGTGTTGACGATCAACGCCACCACCGGGCCGGGGGTGGCGATGAGCAGCAGGACGGTGAGGGCATAGGTGGCGGTGAGTGCGGTATTCACGGTCAGTTCTCGATCAGTAAGTCGGGTGTCGCAGGGTGTGCGGCATGGGCGTGGAACGGGCAGCGTGACGGGTTGAGCGAGCCTGCCTCCTGCAGTTGGTACTGCTTCCATTCGTAGTTGTCGGTATCGCCGAAAAAGCCAAGGGTGTCGGGCATCACGCCGTCGTTGTAGTGGTGCACGCGCTCGCGAATGCGCTCACGGATTCGCTTGCCGCTCTCGGTGTTGGCGTTGGCCACTTCGTCGAAGTTCGCACGTGGATTGATGACAAAGGTGATGTGATGCCCCAGGTTGCGGCTTTTCATCTGTTGGTGGCCGGGGAAGTTCATGTTGATGAACAAGGGCATGCCGGCATAGCAGAACGACCAGCCGTTGTCGTCAGGGTCGGTCGGGATACCCTGCGGCCATGGGTGCGGGTCGCGCGCATGCACGCCACGCAGCACCTTCCAGGCCAGTGCCTGCTGCTCGGCCAGGGTGTATTCGGCGGCAGTTTCGAGAAAAACCACCAGTGGGCTGCCGATGCGCTGCTTGGGTGTGATCGGGGCGACGGTGCACACGTAGTCGGCCAGGCCCTGGGCGATGTCATCGGCCAGTTGTTCGGCGCGGGCGAAGAGTATGTGGCAGGTTTCGCCGTTTACCGCCTTGCGGCCGAACAGGCAAGGGAAGTCGGGGTTGGCGAGGATACTGCGAAAGTGTTCTATTGTTTTGAACGTCCAGTGTTGCGTGTTGCATCCATGTTCAACGGCCTGCTCTAGCGCATCCAGGCGATAGCAATTTCCATATCCCGTAAACATGATTTCCCCAGGCGTTAATTAAGTGAACGTTCTAGTCATATGCAGGCAGGATCTTGGTTATGTTTATTATTTACCTGCATTTTCCGAGACGCTCTCGACGTTGTAAAACGCGTGGAACTGTGACCTACTATTAGTCTTATTCATGCTCGGGACGTCGCCATGTCGGAACGGATTCAGGCCTTGCACGCCCTGCGTGCCTTCGAGGTGGCCTCTCGCTATGGCTCTTTTACCCGTGCGGCAGAAGAGCTGGCCCTGACCCAGGGGGCGGTTAGCCATCACATCAAGACCCTGGAAGCCCTGTTTGGCTGCGACCTGTTCGAACGGCGTGGTCCGAAACTGAGCCTGACCGAGCACGGGCGCCTGCTGGCGCAAGAGCTGAAAGTTGGCTTCAAGATCATCGAAAATGCTTGCGCATTGCTGCGCCAGGATCGCTACGGCCTGCGCCTGAAGGCGCCGTCCACGCTTACCGTGCGCTGGTTGTTGCGGGCACTGGATGCGTTCAAGAAAGCCGAGGACAACTGCAGTGTGCAGCTGTCCAGCGTGTGGATGGACATCGACAGCGTGGACTTCTATTCCGAGCCCTACGACTGCGCCATTCTATTGGCCAGCGGGCGTTTCCCCGCCGATATCGAGAGTTTCAAGCTGTTCGATGAATGGCTGATCCCGGTGTGTCACCCGGATTACATGCCCCAGGCTCAACCGGCCCTGGCCGACCTGGCCCACTGCGAGTTCCTGCACCCGTCACCCGACAGGCGAGACTGGCGGCGCTGGCTGGCGCGGATGGACGCATTGGAAATCAGCATCGACCAGGGGCAAGTGTTCGATACCCTCGACCAGGGCATTTCGGCAGCCCAGCAAGGCCTGGGTATTTCGGTGGTTGACCTGGTGCTGGCCAGTGCCGATCTGCAGGCGGGGCGCCTGACCACGCCGTTCAAGCATGCAGTGGCCACCGGTGACGGTTACTACATGACCTGGCTCAAGGCCAGCCCCAAAGCGCGACAGATGCACAAGCTGCGCGACTTCCTGCAGGGCCAGGTGCCACCGCTGGCCTACAAGGACATCAACTACCTGTACGGTTGAATACCCGCTCAAGCATGAAATCGATGAACACCCGCAGCTTCGGTGGCATATGCCGCCCGGACGGCCACAGCAGATAGAAACTGCCTCGCTGCTCCATGAAGGTGTCGAGTACGCTGACCAGAGAGCCGTTGCCCAATTCGGGACGCACATTGAAGTCCGGCAGGCAGGTGATGCCACGGTTGTTCAAGGCAAAGCAGACGCGTGTCTCGACGTGGTTGCACACCATCGAGATGGGAATGTCGTAGGCGTGTTCGGGGTGCTCCTGGCGCAGCGGCCAGGTTTCCAGCTTGCCATTGCTGGGGAAGCGGTAATGCAGGCAGGTATGCCCCGCCAGGTCGCGTGGGTGCAGGGGCGTGCTGCGTTCGCGCAGGTACTCGGGCGAGGCCACCAGGCGGTGCTGAAAGTGCCCCAGGAACTTGGCGTTGAGCCGCGAATCCACCGGCTGCCCGCCGCGCATCACCACATCAAAGCCTTCGCCGACGATATCCACGATACGGTCGGAAAAGTCCAGGTCCAGCTCCACCTGCGGGTACAGCGCCATGAACTCGGCAAGCGCCGGCATCACCAGCCTGGTGACTTGCGGCATGCTCACGCGCAGGCGGCCGCTCGGGGTTTGGCTGGCCTGCGACAGCTCCTGCTCGGTGGCCTCGATTTCGGCCAGGATGCGCCGGCTGCGCTCAAGGAACAGCGTACCCTCGGCGGTCAGGGTGATGCTGCGCGTGCTGCGGTGGAACAGGCGCACACCCAGGCGGCTTTCCAGGCGCGCCACGCGTTTGCCCACGGCCGAGGCACTGATGCCCAGCGACTGGCCGGCGGCGACGAAGCTGCGGGTTTCGGCCACCCGATTGAAGACCACGAAGCCGCTGAGGCTGTCCATGCTGCATTCCTGATTGCGGACATGAATGTCCTGGGTGAGCGGTATTGTAACCGTCTTTTTCCGCAGTACCTTTGCCTTGCAGACTGTGCACCTTGTTTTCCTGCTCAAGGTTTTTGCAATGTCCCAGACATCTTCCCCTCCGTTGCTGGACGCCAGCAGCGAACGTCTGCCCTTCAGCGGGCTGCTGGCGCTGGCCATGACCGGTTTTATCGCCATCCTCAGCGAAACCCTGCCGGCGGGTTTGCTCGACCAGATTGCCGACGGCATGCACATCAGCCAGGCCATGGCCGGGCAATGGGTCACCGCCTATGCGCTGGGCTCGCTAATGACGGCAATTCCGCTGGTGACCCTGACCCAGGGCTGGTATCGCCGTCGCGCGTTGCTGCTGGCGATCATTGGCTTTGTACTGTTTAACGGGCTGACTGCCTTGTCGACATCCAACAGCCTGACCTTGGTGCTGCGCTTTTTCACCGGCGCTGCCGCGGGGCTGGCCTGGGGTCTGATCGCTGGCCATGCCCGCCGTATGGTGCCGGTGGCGCAGCAGGGCCGGGCCATGGCGTTGGCCATGCTCGGGCAGCCGATTGCGTTGTCGCTCGGGCTGCCCATTGCCACCTGGCTGGGCGCGGGGCTGGGCTGGCGTGCAACGTTTGTAGTGGTCACTTTGGTGGCGTTGCTGCTGGTGGTGTGGGTACTGCGCTCGGTGCCGGAGTACCCGGGCCATGTCGCCGGCAAGCGCCCGGCGGCCATGCAGGTGCTGCGCACGCCGGGGGTGTTGATCGTGCTGCTGGTGATCCTGAGCTGGATTCTTGGCCACAACATTCTCTACACCTACATTGTGCCGCTGCTGGCGGCGGCTGGCATGGCTGCGGACATTGGTCCGGTGTTGATGGTGTTTGGCCTGTCGGCCCTGGCCGGCATCGGCCTGGTGGGGATGCTGGTCGACCGCCATCTGCGCACGTTGGTGTTGCTGAGCCTGGCCGGTTTTGCCTTGGCCACACTGGCATTGGGGCAGGCGTCGTCGTGGTGGATGTACCTGAGCATTGCCCTGTGGGGCTTGACCTACGGTGGTGCACCCACCTTGTTGCAGACGGCCTGTGCCGATGCGGCGGGCGAAGGAGGGGATGTGGCGCAATCGATGCTGGTGACGGTATGGAACAGCGCTATTGCCTTGGGCGGAATCGTGGGTGGCGTGTTGCTCGTGGGTGGCGGGACCGGCGCCTTTGCCGGGGTTGTGTTGGCATTGATCGCGGTGGCCTTGTTGCTGGCCTGGACCGCGCGCAGAAGTGGCTTCGTGGCGGGGGCACGCTAGCGTAGAATTGCGGTTTTCAGCAGAGGTCGACGCAGTGGAGTTGCAGCAGGGTTTTGTGCTGACCCGTCATTGGCATGACACGCCCGAAGGCACCTGCGTGGAGTTCTGGCTGGCAACCGACCAGGGTCCACGGCAGCTACGCCTGGCGCCGCAGGTTTCGGTGGCGTTCATCCCGCAGGCGCATGAGGCGCATGCGCGGGTGTTGCTGGCCAACGAGTCCGGCGTCGAGCTGCGGCCACTGCGCCTTAAAGACTTCGATCAGCGCCCGGTGCTGGGGTTGTACTGCCAACAGCACCGGCAACTGATGCAACTGGAGCAACGCCTGCGCACGGCGGGTGTCGAGGTGTTCGAAGCGGATATCCGCCCGCCCGAACGCTACCTGATGGAGCGCTTCATCACGGCCCCTGTACAGTTCACCGGCCAACCCGATACCCAGGGCGTGCTCTGCGATGCGCAGCTCAAGCCTTCGCCAGGTTATCGCCCGCCGCTGCGCCTGGTGTCGCTGGACATCGAAACCAGCGAGCGCGGCGAGTTGTACAGCATCGCCCTTGAAGGTTGTGGCCAGCGCCAGGTGTATATGCTAGGCCCGGCCAACGGCACCGCCGACGGCCTCGATTTCGACCTGCACTACTGCGCCGACCGCGCCGCGCTGCTGGCCTGCCTCAACCAGTGGATGGCCGAGCATGACCCGGATGCAATCATCGGCTGGAACCTGGTGCAGTTCGACCTGCGCCTTTTGCATGAGCACGCCAAAGCGCTGCAGGTGCCGCTGGCGTTGGGGCGTAAAGGTGCCCTGATGACAGTGCGTAGCCATGCCGGCGGCGGCCACGTGTTCGCTGATGCCCCGGGGCGGCTGTTGATCGACGGTATCGAGGCGCTGCGCTCGGCTACCTGGAGCTTCCCGTCGTTCAGCCTCGAGAGCGTGGCCCAGACGTTGCTCGGTGAGGGCAAAGCCATCGACACGCCTTACCAGCGCATGGACGAGATCAACCGGCGCTTCGCCGAGGACAAACCGGCCTTGGCGCGATACAACCTCAAGGACTGTGAGCTGGTTACGCGCATCTTTGCCCACACCCGCCTGCTCGAGTTTCTCCTGGAGCGGTCTTCGGTCACCGGCCTGGCGGTAGACCGCAGCGGCGGGTCGGTCGCCGCGTTTTGCCACTTGTACATACCGCAGATGCACCGGATGGGCTTTGTTGCCCCCAACCTCGGTAGCCGCCCCGACGAAGCCAGCCCCGGTGGCTTCGTCATGGATTCGCGCCCTGGCCTGTACGACTCGGTGCTGGTGCTTGATTACAAGAGCCTGTACCCGTCGATCATTCGCACCTTCCTGATCGACCCGGTGGGGTTGGTGGAGGGCTTGCGTGTGCCCGATGACGAGCATTCAGTGGAAGGCTTTCGCGGCGGGCGCTTTTCACGAAGCCAGCATTGCCTCCCGGCTATCGTCGAGCGGGTGTGGCAGGGCAGGGAGGCCGCCAAGCGTGACGGCAATGCGGCGTTGTCGCAGGCACTGAAAATCATCATGAACGCGTTCTACGGTGTGCTGGGCTCAAGCGGCTGCCGTTTCTTCGACCCGCGCCTGGCGTCGTCGATCACCATGCGTGGTCACCAGATCATGCGCCAGACCCGTGCGCTGATCGAAGCCAGGGGCTTCGAGGTCATCTATGGTGATACCGACTCGACTTTTGTATGGCTCAAAGGTGCCCATGACGAAGCGGCTGCAGCGCAGATTGGCCGTGACCTCGTAACCCAGGTCAACCAGTGGTGGCGTGCGCACCTGGGCGAGACGATGAACCTGGAAAGTGCACTGGAATTGCAGTTCGAGGTGCATTATCGGCGTTTCCTGATGCCGACCATCCGTGGCACCGATGAGGGCAGCAAGAAGCGCTATGCCGGGTTGGTGCAGCGTGCCGACGGCAGCGAGGAAATGGTCTACAAGGGCCTGGAAGCAGTGCGCACCGACTGGTCGCCGCTGGCCAGACAGTTCCAGCAGGAACTCTACACGCGGGTGTTTCTTGGCCAACCCTACCGCGAGTATGTCTGTGAGTATGTACGGCGGACGCTGGCGGGCGAACAGGATGCACTTCTGGTCTATCGCAAGCGCTTGCGCCGCCCGCTGGCCGAGTACCAGCGTAACGTTCCCCCACACGTGCGGGCCGCACGCCTGGCGGATGCCTACAACAGACAAATGGGTCGTCCGCAGCAATACCAGAACGGTGGCTGGATCAGCTATGTGATGACCACCTCCGGGCCCGAACCGTTGGAGAACATGCAGTCGGCTGTTGATCACGAACATTATCTGAGCCGCCAGTTGCAACCGGTAGCCGATGCCATTCTGCCTTTTGTAGGTGATGATTTTGCGGCATTGACCGACCGGCAATTGCTGTTGTTCTGAGCCGGTGGTAGCCAGCTACCGGCCACACCCATGCCGGGCACTCTAGTTTCACGGCTCCGTATCCGCATCCGGAGCCACACAAATCATGACCGTCACCACGCCGCCAGTCGTTCGCAATGACCCGCTCGCGGTCGAGCAGGCTTATCAGGATGGCCTGATCGCCGACAGGCTACCTGCCTGGATGCGTCAGGCCGATACGGCACGCATGACACTGCTGTGCAATGCGCTGCAGAGCAGCGTGGCAGCACGCCAGCGTTTGTCCGCAGAACTTGCCCGCCTGCAAGGCATCGATGAGTTCGTGGGTACTCGCTTGCAAGCTGCACTTGGCGAGCGTTTCGGGCTGACCGAAGGGTTCGGCAAACTGCAGTTCATCGAGTCGTTCGAGAAACCCTTGGTCGGCTATGCCCCCGTGCGTGTACCGCTGACAGTGCCCGAGTATTACCCGATACCGTTACTGGAAGCCGCGTTGCACAACTTCACCGCTGACCAGGCCAGGGGCAAAGGCCAACCCCCTGGTCACTGCCTGCGCGATGGCACAGCAACCTGCCTGGCCCGACCCAGTGCTGTCCAGTTTGCTGCCCTGTGCCGTGAACTGGACTTGGGCAAGGCCTACCAGCAGTACCTGCAGGACGCTCTGGCGCCTTGCGCTGAACCGTTGTTGACAGTGGTGACTCAGCGCATGCTGTTTGATGCCCTCAAAGCCAGGCTTGAGGGTGTGCTTGATGAGGCCGAGTTGCAGATGGTGATCGGGCTTTGCCGGGATGGCAGGCCAGGGCGCCTGCAGGGCAACCGGGTGATTGCCAAGCAGTTGCAAGTACTCGGCTGTCAGCTCCAGCAAATCGTCGTGCTCGATGTCCGCGATGAACGCCTGGCGCCGCTTTTTACGTCTTCCCGGCGTGTGCTGGTGTACATCCCCGGCGATCCAATGGGGCCGTGGAGCCACCATGACAGCCTGGCGACGTTTGCCCGCAAGGTGCTCGGCCAGCGTTTGCGAGAGGGTGATTACCAGACCTTCTTCCAGCGCTTCGTGCTGCGCCGGGACAGCCAGCGCTTTTTCTCCCAGGTGATCAACGGGTACCACGACCTGGCGATATGGGCCAATATCGACCTTGATGAGCGCATGCAAGCTTACGAGGAGCCGCTGTTCTTCAACCTGACAGCCGCGGGTCTGGCTCAGATCAAGCTCGACGCTGCGAGCATCGCCATGCCAGTCAATCAGCTGGACCGCAAATTACAGGCTGAGAACCAGCAATGGCTCGTCATGCAAGCCTGGACGTTGCTGGGCATTGCAGGGTTGTTCGTAACAACGATCGGGGTTGGGCTGCTGGCCGTCACCGCATTCGAGCTGTTGGAGGAGGTGTATCGCGCAATTGAAGCGTGGCGTGAAGACGATGTAAACGCAGCCGCGGAGCATTTCAGACATGTCGCCCTCGGGGTGGCCAGTGTGGCCGCTGTGGGGGCGGGCGCGGCCTTGGTACACCGTGCCTGGAAAGGTGCGGCACCGGTGGATGCAATGGTCTCGACGCAACTGGAAGATGGCAGCACCTGCTTGTGGGATGCCGACATCACGGCATTTCGCAGTGATGCGCCGCCAAACGCTGCCACCCGGGATGCGCAGGGCGTCTACCGTCTCGCTGATCAGACGTGGATCGAGATGGATGGGCACCATTACCCTGTCCACTTTCGGCAAAGCGATCAGCGATGGTACCTGCAAACGTTGCGCGGGCACGCCCCCCTGTTGCATCACAATGGCGCCGGGGCCTGGCGGCTGGCCTGTGAACAACCGGCGCAATGGGACGACACCCACCGCATGTTTCGCCGGTTGGGTGGCAGCTTCGCCAGCCTGAGCGATCAAAGCATCGATCAGGTGCTTGCCATACATGAACTGGGTGCTGACCAGTTGCGCGCCTGGCATGTGCGCGACAGAGTCCCCGACGCCACGGTTGTCGACACTGTGATGCGCCTGCAACTGGCTAGCCGCATCGAGCGCCTGGCCGACCGCTTGCGGGCGGGCCAGAGCGCGACAGACGTGCCGGTCCTGCAGCATCTGCGCTTGCTGGACGGTGCTGAGGGGCTGGAGGGCGAGGCGTTGGGGGCGTTTGCCTGGGAACAACGGCGGCGGTTGTTCGAGCAAATGTACGACAGCATGCAAGACTCCGACAGCAGTGCCGTCGCCATCTTGCGTCGGCTGTTCCCCAGCGTGCACCCGCGTGCTGCCCAGGCATTGGTGCAGCAGGCCAGTGCTGCCGATCGAGAACGCCTCTCGAGCACCGGACGGGTGCCGTTGCGGCTTGCTGAAGCGGCGCACGCAACTGCCCGGCGCATTCGCTTGGCACGGGTGTTCGAGGCGCTGCAGTTCGATACTCCCCAGACGCTGGACCTGGCCCGGGTCGTGCTGGAGATGGTTCGCCACTTGCCGGCCTACCGCACCTTGCACGAGCTCGATGCCCGTGGCATGGAAGGCTTGGCGCAAGGCCGCGGCAGAATGAGCCTGGTGCACCTCAATGGGCGTTTTGCCGTGCTGGCCGGGAACGGGCAGATGCTGCACGAACCTGGGGAACTGTTTCAGGTGCTGGCTGATACCTGCGACCCTGCCCAACACGAAGGCATGCAGCCGGGCTCAACCTTCGTGGCACAGATGCGCCAGGCCGTGCAGCGTGTGGCGCAACAGTACCGCGCAGACGTTGAACGGCTGTTGCTAGTCGACACCCGCAATACCTGGTTCAATCCACCCCGGCAGCTCACGGATGATCGCCTCGGTTACCCCCTGAGTGGGCGAGGCAGCGGGCAACCACGCCGACTGTCGCGGGCGCTTCAGGCTCGCCTGCGTAAACTCTACCCGGAATATACCGATGCCCAACTGCGCAGCTGGATAGGCCAGGCGCCGTCATCGCTGACGGCGATCGAACAACTGCTGGCACGGCTGGAAGGGCAGCTCGCTGACCTCAACAGGCAGCTACGAACCTGGGTACACCAGGCCACGGATCGCGATCAACGGGAAAACCGCCGGTTCTTTCGGCAAGCTTTACGTGATTGCTGGCAACGACGCTCAGACGGCCCGCAACATTCAGTGGTGTTCAATCGTGATTACCGCTGGAGCGTTTATGGCGCCAGGCCGGGTAATCTGCCCGAATTGCCCGCCACGGTTCGCTTCGAGCACGTCTTCGTACTGTCGTTACGGGGCATGCAGGTAGCGCAGATGCCCGAAAGCTTCCTGGCGGCCTTCCCCAACCTGCGGGTTCTCGAATTGCCAGGCAATCGTTTGCAACGTGTGCCGCAGGCACTGATGCAGATGCCTTACCTGCAGTGCCTTGACCTGTTCGATAACCACATCACTCTCGACCCAGGACAATCGACGGTCCTGGCGAGCTGCGAGCGCCTGTCGTACCTCAATCTGTCGCACAACCCACTGGGTAGGCTGTTTTCACTGACTGGGCTGACACGCCTGAGCGAGTTGTACTTGTGTGGAACACGGGTTGCGCAATTGCCCAACGGCCTGCTTGAGCATGCGGCGCTGCGGCGGGTGGATTTGCGCGACAACCTGATGACCGCGCTACCGGAGCATTTCTACCAGTCGCGAATCTGGCGTGAGGGCGATGTCCGGCTGCGGGGTAATCCGTTGACGGAAGCGGAGCAGGCCCGTTTCAGCCAGGCCTTTCGTGCTGCACTGACGCCTGTGGAACCTGCAGCCGTGGTCACGACACGCTTGCGTTGGCTCGATGCGGTTTCTGCGCAGCAGCGCGGAGAAATGGGGGCTTGCTGGGATGAGCTTGAATACCTCGATGGAAGCGCAGATTTTTTCCACCTGCTCGGCCAGTTGCTGCATACCGCCGATTTCCAGCACAGCACCGGCGCCCGCTACCTGGCGCACCGGGTGCTTGGCATGTTGCAGGCTATGCGCAGCGACGTTGGCTTGCGTGCGGAGCTGTTCGGCAATGCCAATCAATTGACCTGCCGGGACAGCGCGGCCTTGCGCTTCACCGATCTGGAGTTGCGCCTGATGGCCTGGCACGCCCAGGCCGATGCACTGCGCGGCGACCGACAACATGCTCTGTTGCGTCTGGGGCGCCAGCTATGGCGGTTGGAGCAAGTCGACCGGATTGCGCTCGAAGATATCCAGGCACGGCTGGTCACCGACCCACAACTGGACCAGCTTGAAGTACTGCTGGGGTATCGGCTGGCACTCAGGGATGCTCTGGAACTGCCAGTACGTACCAACAGCATGACGTTCGTGCGCCTGGCAGGCGTACAACAGCCGCAGGTGGTACGGGCTACGGCACAGGTGCTCGGCGCCGAAACCGGCCAGGCGCTGGCCGAGTCACTGATTGACCGTGACTTCTGGCAAACGCACCTGATCCAGGTGTCCGCTGCCCGTATCGATGCCTTGAACGAGCCCTACCATGCCCGGCTTGAGGCACTGCAGGAGCAGCGAGGGCGCCCCGAAGGCGAGCGGATAGATCAGATGAATGCGTTGATGCATGAGCGCCAGGCAGCCGAACGCGAGTTGCTGCTGCAACTTACGCTCGAGGCGCTGGACGCCGGTGACCCGCAAGCAGGCGCCCCGGCGCGCTGAGCCTGACTGGGCCGGGCGAGACATAACTAGCACCGCAGGCCAGAGCATGATGCCTACCCTCAGGTCCCCCTTTGGCGGAGATCAGACGATGCTCGACCCTACCAGAAGCCCTACGCCACAACAGCCCGGTGTGGCGGCAGACGAAATGTTCCACGACGCGCTGATTCGCCAGCGCCTGCCTGCCTGGCTGGGCCTGGCCACTGTCCGGCAGTTGCAGCAGCTCACGCAAGCCATGACGCTCAGCCTCTATTTTCGCCAGCGCACGAATGATGTGTTGCAACGCATCGAGCCGCTGGATCAGTTCACCCGGGCGCGGCTGCAAAAGGACCTGCAGCAACGTCTGGGTGTCAACATCGATGTGGGAAAATGGACGATGCGGGTGGGTACCCGCGAACCGGTGATCGGCTCGCAACCGGTAGGCTGGCACCTCAGCCAGGCCCGGTATGCGCAAATTCCGTTGCTGGAGGCGGCGTTGCGCAACTTCACGCCCGAGCAAGCCAGCGCCGAGGGCCAACCGCCGGGTAACTGCCTGCTTGCGCCGCATGGCGAAACGGTGCAGTTGCCCAGTGCCACGCTGTTCGCTGACTGGTGCCGTAGCCTGGACCTGGGCAAGTCGTACCAGGCGCATCTGCGCCAGGTACTGGAGTTACCGGAGGGGGCAGACACCTCGCAGCCGGCATTCGCCTCGGTGCTGGGCCGCTCATTGCGTTATGCCATACGGGTCGATGCCCATGCAGCATGGATCAAGGGTGATATCAGCGAGGCGGAACACAGTCTGCTGGCCGACCTGTGCGCGCTGCGTGGGCGGTTGTGCCTTGATGGTCGTCCGGTGATTGCCAAACGCCTGGAGTTGCTCGGCTGCGACCTGCAACAGATCGTCGTGCTGGATGTGCGTGATGAACGCCTGAGCCCGTTGATAACCACCACGCATCGGGTGCTTGTGCATATCCCAGGCGACCCCCACTACCCTTGGCGCGCCTACCCGAGCCTGCGTCACTTTGCCAATGCATTGGGCAAAAACCTGCGCACGGTTCCCTATCAACGCTTCTTCAGCCGTTTCGTCCGGCGCCGGGACAGCCAACGCTTCTTCACTGCGGTGGCCGAAGGCTATGCCAACGTGTCGGACCTTGCCAACATCGCCCTCGATGAGCATATGCATGCCTATCCCGGAGCGCTGTTCGACAGCCTGGCTGGCTTGCGCATCACGCAGATCAAGGATGATGCCGCAATGATTGCCGTGCCCACTGCCAGCCTCGATGCACAGGTACAGCGCGCACACGATCAGCGACTTGAGGCAGAGGGCTGGGCTCTGCTCAACCTGGCAGGCATGTTCGTGCCGATTATCGGTCTCGGCTTGCTGGCCGTCACCGCCTGGGAACTGCTGGGCGAGGTTTACCACGGTATCGAGGCGTGGCATGAGGGTGATACCAGCGAAGCCCTGGATCACCTGCTGAGTGTTGCCAGCGATGTTGCGATGATGGCGGCGATTGCGGCAGGTGCCAGCCTGACGCGCAACCTGTGGTCACGCTCCGCGGTGGTCGACAGCCTGGTACCCGCCCGCCTGGAGGATGGCAGCGTGCGTTTGTGGAAGCAGGACCTGGCGCCGTTTCGCAGCACTGCGCCACCGGCCGGCGCGTTGCAGGCTGAGGGCAATATCCATCGCCTTGGCGATCAGGCCTGGGTGTGGATGGACGGTCACTACTACCCGGTGGTCGTGGAGGCTGATGGCCGCCAGGTGCGCCTGCGCCCGTTCGCCGGGCACGCGCCATCACTACTGGACAATGGCGCCGGGGCATGGCGGCTGTGGAGCGAGCAACCCGGGCAATGGCAACCGTCAGGTTACCTGCTGCGCCGCTTGGGTGAGCGTTTTGCGCTGTTCGATGATGACCAACTCGACCTGCTGCAACTTGCCCAGGGTCTGCACGACGACCAGCTTCGCGCAATGCTGGTTCATGGGCAGTCGCCATCAGCTGCCTTGCTCGATACCGCGCAACGCATCAGCCTTGAACAGCGTGTGCGCACAGCCATTGCCGATCTGCGCGCAGGTATACGTGGCGACATTGAACTGCTGCAGCATATCGACGCATTTCCAGGCGCCTCGCAGTTGCACGACTCGGCCTTGGCAGAGCTGGCCTGGAGCAGGCGTCGATCATTGTTCTCCCGTGTTTACGCAGCAGCGCAGCCCGCTGAATCGATGGGGCAGCACACCCTGTGCCGGCAGTTTTCCCGGTTGCCAGCCAATGTCGCGGCCGAGTTGCTAAGGACTGCGACCGTGCCCGAGCGCATGTCGCTGGAGCAGCAGGGGCGAGTAGGGCTGCGCCTGGCAGAGGCAGCCAGGGCCGCGACCCATGAGGTGCGTGTGGCCCGCGTGTTCGAAGCACTCCATCTGGACACGCCGCAGAACGCCGACCTCGCGCGCACTGCCCTCGGTTTGGCGAGGTATCTGCCAGGGGCAGCCAGCGGGCCTCGGGTGCAATTGTTCGAAGGGACACTGCAAGGGCCGCTACTGTTTGGAGAGGCGCCATCAGCCGCTGATTTTGCGCTGGTCCACCTTGCTGGCGATTTCCAATTGTACGATGCCCGCGGAGTCGAAGTGGGTCTACCGGGGGAGCTGTTCGATGTATTGGCAGGGGCTTATGACCAAAGGCAGCGCGACACCCTGGCGGTTAGCGAGCCATTTGCGCACAACCTTCGTGTGCTGCTGGGGCGTGAAGCAGCGCAACGGCGTAACGAGGTAGAGCATATTCTGGGGCGGCCTGTTCAGACCGGCTGGTTTCGGATGCCGCACCGATTACCAGGCAATCGCCTTGGATATCCCTTGAGTGGTCGCAGTCCTGGCGCAAGCGCCTGGCGCGGGCGCCCGCAGGCCTTGTATGCCATGGTGCGGGCGCTTTACCCGGCTTTTACCGATGCCGAAGTGCTCGCCTGGTTGCATGAGGTGCAAAGGGAGGGGCTTGATGCCGGGCAGGAGCTCGCCAGGCTTGGCCAGCAACTCGAAACCCTTGATAGCACTTTGCACAACTGGGTGCGTATGGGCACCAGTTCCGCTCAACGGGCCGAGCGCAGGTACCTGCGCGAGACGCTGGTCAACTGCTGGCAGCGCCGGGCCGCACGCGGGGCCCACGAGCCCGGCGTGCCAACGGGCTATCGCTTGAGCATATGGTCGGTGAACCTTGAGAACCTGCCGGAGCTACCGGCAACGATCAGTTTCTCGTTCGTGCATGAACTGTCGATGATGGGGCTTGGGCTTCGTGCAGTGGATGCCGGGTTCTTGCGGGCATTCCCCAGTCTGCGAGTGCTTGAATTGTCCAATAACGCGCTGACGCGTTTGCCGTCCGGGCTGGAGCGGCTGGCCAACCTGCGCGAACTGGACCTGTATGGCAACCACATCACGCTGGACACCCGGCAGGCCATGACGCTGGCCAATCAGGTAACGCTGCGGTACTTGAACCTGTCCCATAACCCGCTCGGGCGTGTGTTCCCGCTTTTTCGCCTGGACCGCGTCAGCCGTTTGCACCTGCGCGGTACCGGTATCACTGAATTCCCACCGGCGCTGCTTGATCGGCTGGACCTGACAATCGCCGACTTGCGCGACAACCAACTGACAGAATTGCCGTCGCGGCTGTTCCAGGCACCCTCCAGGATTGGCAGCAGCATCCTCTTGCAGGGCAATCCGCTCAGTGCGCAGTCTGCACGCCGCCTGCAGGCCTATCAACAAGCCGTGGGCGCTCCGCTGCAGACTGACGTGGCGCAGTCCACGGTTTCGTTGCGCCAGCGCTGGCTGGATGCTGCCGACAGTGAATTGCGGCCCCAGCAATCCTCGGCCTGGGACGAACTGGAAGCCGAGGAGGGGGGCGAGGCATTCTTCCGGATATTGCAGCGCCTACCGGAAACAGCGGACTTCCGAGACCGGCGCCAGGCGCTGGCAAACCGCTTGTTCGCCATGCTGATGGCCATGCGTGAGCAGGCCACGTTGCGCGCCGATCTGTTCCTTCACGCGCGGGAAAACCTGACCTGCCAGGACAGTGTGGCACTGTGTTTCAGTAACATGGAAGTACGCATGCTGGTCTGGCGTGCGCGGGTGGATGCGGGTACTGGTGGCCAGGAACGCGCGTTGTTGCAACTTGGGCGGCAGTTGTGGCGGTTGGACCAGGTGGATCGGATTGCAGTCGACGACATCCGGGTACGCCGGGCACAGGGGGCAGACCCGGATGAAATCGAAATCGGCCTTGCCTATCGGTTGGCGTTGCGCGAGGCGCTCGACCTGCCGGGCCAGCCTGGCGATATGCTGTTCGATGAAGTTGCCGGGCTTGATGAGCAGCGTGTATTGGCGGCACTGGCGCAGGTCCGGCGGGCCGAAACCAACGAGGCACTGGCTCGCGCATTGGTTGCCCAGGACTTCTGGCAAACACATCTTGAGCACGTTGAGTGCACGGCCTTCGACCGGCTCGATGCACCGTTCCACCAGCGTCTCGAAGCCCTGATGGAGGACCAGTCGGTTGCCGAAGGCGAACGGCTGCAGCGCATCGACCAGCTCCACCGTGAGCGGCAACTGGCCAGGACAGGGTTGATGTCGAGGTTGACCCTTGCCCGGCTCGAGCTCGTGCCAGAGCAGGTTGAGCCCTCAGTCAGCCCTTCCGGTTCATCGTCCTGAACGGGGCTGCAAAGCCTGACCTTGCCGCCTCAACGCCGCGGACCTGCGCTATGCTCAAGTTGTATCAGGCATGGCGCAGGGGCGTCGGGAGCCCGGCAATGGCAAGTTACCTTTCGCCCTAACACCCCAGTGCCTGGTTGGTTTAGGCTCGCACGTCGGATCTTTCCGAGTTGTTCGTAGTCTTTGTTTTATGCTCAAGTCAAGGAGATGCGCATGCTTGCCCGGTCACTGACCCTCGCCACCCTGCTCGTCGTAGCTTCCCCGCTGTTTGCCGCCGACAGCGATGCGCCGCTGGCCAAGGAACTGGGGAAGGCCCGGCCATTGGTGGTCATCGCGCCCAGCAGTGCCGACCCCACCTTGCGCGGGTTGAACAAGGCGCTTGAAGACCCGGCTACCCAGGCCGCCTTCAAGGAGCGCAACCTGGTGCTGTACAGCGTTGCCAACATGATGGGCATGCGCGAAGACAAGAACCTCGAACAGCAGACCACCATGGCCCTGATCCGTGAACTGAAACTGGGTGCGAGCAAGGGCACCAAGGTGATACTGGTGGGCAAGGACGGTGAGCGGCACATGCTCAAGGATGACGACAGTGGCGGAGCCATAGACCCGCAGGTAATCCTCAAGGCTGTCGATGAACTGCCCGCCAGCGAAAAGGCCGTGGCTGCACCTGAGCCGGTGGCAGCGGCAGCGGCAGCGGAAACCAAAGCCAAAGACAGCAAACCCGCCAAGCCGGTCAAACCGGCCAAGCCTGCAGCACCACCAAAGCCGCTGGAAGACTGACCTGCAGCAATGGCCCCGGCGACATCACCTGTAGAACCGCACCCTCAGCCAGTGATCCAGGCTCAGTCGCCCGGCCCCCTTGAGCAGCAACGGTAGCAGCGCCACCAGGTAGATCAGCGGCAGTTTATAGTTGCCAAAGCCGTGGTCGGTAATCGCATACCCTTGCGCCAGTTCAGCCAGGCTCGACCAGTGCGCGGGCCAGTGCACGGCAGCAATCGCCACCATGGTCACTACCATCAGGCCCAAAGATGCCAGGCGGGTACCCAGCCCGAGCACAAGCAACAACGGCAGTATCAGCTCCGCCCACATCGAAAGCTGCCAGTTCAGCCCGGCGGGCAGCAGGTTGAAAGGGAACGGGAAGCTGGTTTGCAGGTCGGCGAACCAGTTGTTGCCGTTGAGTTTCTCCAGCCCTGATTCAAAAAACTCCCAGGCCAGGAACAGCCGCAAAGGCAGGTCGGCACTCCAGGTGCCGAATTGGTCGAACGTATTCAAAGTATGGGTGAGTGTTTTCATCAAGAGGGCTCCCGGGTTGTGGTTAAGTGGCCGGGAGTGTGTGGGTGGGAGTTATCTGCAGTGTGTCGGGGTGGGTGGGGTTGTGTATCGGTTTGTACTGATGCCTGTCAGGCCAGCTCTATTTGTGCGCAGAGCCCGCCACTGTCGCGGTTGCTGAGGGTCAGTCGGCCGCCCATGGCCTGGATCAATTGATGGGCAATGGCCAGCCCGAGCCCGGTGCCGCCGGTGCTGCGGTTGCGCGACCCTTCCACCCGGTAGAATGGCTTGAGTACTTCGCCCAGTTCGTCACCGGGAATTCCTGGCCCGTTATCGAGTACACGGATTACGGTCATGCCGCCCTCGCGGCCCACCTCCAGCTCGGCGGCGCCGGCAAACTTGAGGGCGTTGTCCACCAGGTTCACCAGCACTCGGCGCAAGGCATGCGGGCGGGTTTCCAGCAGGCTGCCGGTGCTGCCATGGCGCGCCACCTGGGCGCCGCTGTCCTGGTAGTCGAACACCAGGCTGTCGAGGAAGGCATCAAGGTTGACCCTGCACGGCGCTTCAGTGCTGGTGTCCATGCTGCGGGCGTACGCTACGCCTTCGCGCACCAGGTGCTCCATCTCGCCCAGGTCGCTGAACAGTTTGTCCTTCTCGACTCCTTCGTCCATCACCTCGACACGCAGCTTCATGCGTGTAATCGGCGTTTGCAGGTCGTGAGAGATGGCTGCCAGCAACTGCATGCGCTCCTTCAGGTGGGCGCTAATGCGTGCCTGCAGGGCATTGAAGGCCACGGCGGCGTAGCGCACCTCGCGGGGGCCGCTTTCATCCAGTTGCACGCCGGGTTTGTCCGGGTCGAGGTTGTCCACGGCGCGGGCCAGGCGGGTGAGCGGGCCTATGGCCAGGTGCACTGCCAACCAGGTGCACAGCAACAATACGGCCAGTTGGACCAGCAGCACCATGGGCAGCCAGCGGGCCACCGGGACCGGCGATGGGGTGACGTCGATGGTCAGCGGTGCACCGTCAGCCAGGCGAAGGTGCGCCTGGAAGTGGGCATTCGGGCCGGGGATGTCCTGGAAGGTCAGGCGGTAGTCGCTGCCGATGGCTTTTACGATCGACTCGGCAGCCATGGGCGGGTCGCTGCCGGGCATCGCCTCGCCGGTCAGACCGTGGTCGAGGCGGTAGCGGTAGGTACGCCGTTCCAGGCGCGGCAGCCAGGCGGCACGTTCGGCTGCGGGCAGGCGGTCGAGGATGGCCACCGAAGTGGCAACGTCCTGCTCCAGGTTACTGAGCATCATCGAGCGGCTGCTGATGTAGCGCTCGTAGGCCTGCAGGCCAAATGACAAACCGTAGGCCAGCACCAGGCCGGTGAAGAAGATCAGTGCCATGCGCGCGGCCAGGGTGCGTGGCCATTTCATGATGGCGACTCAAGCAGTTGTACCGGCAACGAGAACACATAGCCTTCGCTGCGCACGGTCTTGATGCAGCTGGGTTCGCGGGCATCGTCACCCAAGCGCTGGCGCAGGCGGCTGACCAGCAGGTCGATGGAGCGGTCGAAGATATCGGCTTCTCGGCCCTGGGTAAGGTTCAGCAATTGCTCGCGGCTGAGCACCCGCTGCGGGTGATCGAGAAACACCCGCAACAGGCGGTACTCGGCACCACTCAGGGCCACGAGAGTACCTTCGCTGTCCAGCAGGTGCCGTGCGGTGGTATCCAGACGCCATTGGCCGAAGCGAAGCAGGCGGTTGCTTTCGCTGATGGTGAGGTTGGGTGGCAGCATGCGCGTGCGGCGCAACACGGCATTGATCCGGGCGAGCAGTTCGCGGGCCGAGAACGGCTTGGTGAGGTAGTCGTCGGCGCCCATTTCCAGGCCGATGATGCGGTCGGTTTCATCGTTGCGGGCCGTCAGCATCAGCACCGGTGTGTTGCGGTGCTTACCGGCGCGCAGTTCGCGGCACAGCAGCAGGCCATCGTCGCCGGGCATCATGATGTCGAGGACGATCAGGTCGACGCTGTTGGCTTCAAGAAACGCGCGCATCTGCCGGCCGTCAGCGACGATGCTGGTGCGCAGGCCGTTCTTCTTCAGGTAGTTGCCGACCAGTTCGCGGATCTCGCGGTCGTCGTCGACGATCAGGATGTGATCGACGTGTTCCATGCGCTGCGTTCCTGTGCAAGGGGGGATGTCCGCAGTGTATCGAGCCCGTTCGCGTTTGCCTGCGGGGGTTTGTATTGCAGTGTATCCGGCCCACATACAGCAAAGGGATCAAGGCGCTGAATTTAATGGGGTTTGTGTATTTCTCCAGTTTTCGCGCAAAACTGAAATACAAACCCAGGCGAACGCGGAGGCACCCGCCTGGGTAGAGTGCTGCTCGCATCTGTCATAGCAAACCGGGAAATGCAGCGCCAAGCAGGCCTGGATCTTTCAGGATCGATGCACTGCTGGCGATATCCGGGGCCAGGACCGAGGAGAAACTGCCAACGCATAGCATCGTACTGGCGCATGACCAGCGCTATCCGCTGACGCCTTCGGCTGAGGCGTTCAAGGCGTTGGCAGTGGCATGGTTCGCGGAACGGCCGTCGTTTGCATCGGAATGAACAGCGGGTAGGGACAACGCCTGCGGATGGCCAAATAAAAACCTGATCCTTTATCTGAAAAGGATCAGGTTTAGCATGACTTACAGGCCCAGTTCAGTCAGACCTGGGTGATCATCCGGGCGGCGGCCCAGTGGCCAGTGGAACTTACGCTCGCTTTCCTTGATGGGCATGTCGTTGATGCAAGCGAAGCGGCGGTGCATCAAGCCATCTGCTTCAAACTCCCAGTTCTCATTGCCGTAGGAACGGAACCAGTTACCCGAATCGTCGTGCCACTCGTAGGCGTAACGGACAGCGATGCGGTTGTCAGTGAAGGCCCAGAGCTCCTTGATCAGGCGGTAGTCCAGCTCTTTCTTCCACTTGCGAGTGAGGAAGGCCTGGGCTTCTTCGCGATTGGTTGCAAACTCGGCGCGGTTACGCCATTGGGTGTCCAGCGTGTAGGCGAGCGCAATTTTTGCAGGCTCGCGGGTATTCCAGCCATCCTCAGCGAGTCGGACCTTTTCAATCGCCGATTCGCGAGTGAAAGGAGGAAGTGGCGGACGAGCTTGTTCGTTGGACATGGTGGTGCCTCCAAACTTTTGGATGGTGTGTTTGAGTGGGTGTTTCTGGAGCGTTAAGTGCTTACACGCTGTGCTTCTTTGAGTAATAGCTTGGCGATTTCTCTTGCACTATCGACCGCCGTATAATCACCCATTACGCGGGCCACGGTTATCGTGCCCTCTATCAGCACAAACAATTGCCTGGCCAAGGCAGCCGGATCTTTAACACCTAGTTCGTTGGTCAGCTCTAGCGTGAAGTCCAGTAGCTTTTGTTTATGCAATTTTGCGATCTGTCGAACAGGGTCGTCTGCATCGCCAACTTCTCCAGCTGTGTTGATGAAAGCACAGCCTCGGAAACCGTCTGACTCGAACCAGCTTTGAAGTACATCAAAAATGCTGATGATTCGATCTTGCGCAGATTGCGCTTTTTCACATTCGGTTTTGAACCACTGCATCCAGCGTATATCACGTGCATTCAATGCCGCCGCTGCAACATCGTCTTTATTCGCAAAATAGCGATAAATACTTTTACGTGCTACGCCCGAAGTCTTTACCAACAGGTCCATGCCAGTGGCGTGGATCCCGTTTTCGTAAATCAGCTTCTCAGCAGTCGCCAGGATTTTTTCGCGTGTATCGGTCATTGGCTTATCCATGTAGCTAAGGTAGAACGATCGTTCTCCCTGGTCAAGCACCTGTTGAAAAGATTGCAGACTGGGCCGGGCTGTGGAGATACGTTGACGCAAGCTCGCGATCGATTATACAGTTTGTATACAAACTGATTTTGCACACAAGGAAGCACTGCAATGCGGGCAAAGCTTTTCGTCGCTCTTCTGGCCAGCACCCTCGGGTCGCTGGCGTTCGCCGATGCGCCAGGCATCACTTACGCCATCGACAACCCACTGCGTCCCGGTGCCAAGGCCGCCCATTGCCCTGCCCAAGCGCAGGTGATCGATGGCTGCACCTTCCACAGCGTGGCAGGAGATACCTACTCCGCCAGGCTTGCACTGTCGCCCGGTGAAACCTGGGTTGCCAGTACGCCGGACACCGGTACTGTCAAACTCCAGCCGCAAGCGCAAGAAGGCCAGGATTATCAGGTGATACGCGTCATACCAAATCCGGCAACAAACGCCGACACCACTGTCACCTTTGACAGGCTTATCGGGGCGCCCGGCTCTCAGAAAGTCGTTGAGCGTCGCCGTATCAGTGTGATGATTCATCCCGCCTGATCGCAACTGTGGGCGCTGTCACTACAGCGCCCAGCCTCGGTTCATCTCCCGGGGCGGGAGGGTTGAAACGGACGAGCTTCATGATGAGAGTCGCCGATCACCGAGCTGCGCTCCAAACTTCTGGTTTTATCCAGGATCCCGCTGAGCGTCAGCAATGGGACGATAGCGGTTATTCGCGACTGGCCGCTATCGACCCGTTGCGGACGGTCCTTGCGTTGAGATTAGTGTGGTGTGCGGATGTGTCCGCCTTGAAAATTTCAGCGCCTATGCGATCGAGCGCCGCCCGCGCGGCGCATCGCGAGCTGCGCTCGCTCCTACGTTTGTTTCGGGCCAGTAACGCCTGTGACAGGTGCGCGCGACAGCCTTGTCTGTACGACGCGATATTGCGTCATGCGCCAAAGCGGTCGCGCGCAAAAACCCCAGGAATAATTGGCCCGAAACAGACGTAGGAGCGAGCGCAGCTCGCGATGCGCCGCGCGGGCGGCGCTCGATCTGATAGGCGCAGAAGATGTCATGGTGAATGTCCGCAACGGGTCGATAGCTGCCGTTCAGGCCTCGCAGCAATATACCCCTGACAAACAGTCCAGACGACTATAAGCGAAACGATGAATTCAACAGCGAACGCTGGCCATAAGGCCATTCTGCTGAAAAATTTGGTGCGAAGTCGGACTCTTGATACGCAAGGGTGAAAAATGCCTGGGCTTGACCGTCTTGGTAGGTAGTGAGCGGCTCAATGCTTGGTTGAAAGGCGCCGATGTGGCACATGCCTAGGAGGGGCGAATATGCGAGTGAATGGTTTTTTTGTCTTTTTAGTGTTTGCTTCGGGATTAGTACAGGCCGATCTGGAAATACGAAGCCAGTCAGACAATCCACGTCACGCAGAAACGTTGAAGCGGATGCAGGCTGCCGCCGCCGCGCGCCCGCCATCAGAGGTCAGTATTCCAAGCGTGGAGCAGCTGGCCGCCAGCATAGCGTGGTCCAGGCGAACGGGTGGGATTGCAGCAACACCTCCTTCCGTCGAATCGCCATCCAGGTCAGCAATAGAGCAGCTAGGGTGCAATCTTTCCGCCGAGTCGCCATCGGGTGTTGCGCGTAAAGAGGGGGGCCTCAATGGGATCCTGTCGCTCTATGAGTGTGGCACGAGGCAGGTCGCCACTTATGAGTACAGCTACGCAGCTGCGCTTACCCAACGGGTGGTAGTGATAGATACAGACTTCGCAAAAGAGCCCGACCCGCTCAATCCACTGATCAAGACGAACATCATCACCGTGGGGGAGAGAACCATGACCACCCTGCGCTGGCTGAACCGCAAGCACGAGATCAGATACGAGGTATACGCAGACGGCTCGTATGCTGGCGAAACGGTGTTCGAAAAGGATCTGGAAGCAGTACTGAAAGCCACTGCTCTGGTGTTGATCAGGGGTGAGAGTTGAGCGTGTCCCAGAGTGCGGTCCGGCAAATCCCCATTATTAAGGGACGCCCGTTTACTATCAGCTGAGTAAACGGGCGCCTCATTATCGCGATGTGCCGAAGTTCACCTGCTTGCTCAGATCAACTTTGGCAGAAACGGATACGATTCCCGAAAGGGTCGTAGACCTCCAGAATCTTCCCCCAGTCCTGCTCGACGATATCTGGTCGCCCATAGCCATAGCGCTTGGTGAGCAACTCATCCCTGAAGCCTTCAATGTTCAGCATGGGCACAAACAGGGTAGTCCCAGGGCTTGCATCGCCGTGGTGTTCGGATAGGTGGATTTGCAAGCCGCCCCGGTTCAGGCCCAAGTACAGTGGCAGGTCTGCTTCGAAGCGGTGCTCGAACTCGACACTGAAACCGAGGAAGTCGAGATAGAATTCCCGCGCCTTGGTTTCATCGAACATTCGCAGGATGGGGATAACCTTTTCGAGCTTGATGGCCGTGCTGGCCGGCTCATGGGGGAGCATCGCCGAGGCGGTGTTCCAGTCCTTGTACCCCAACTGCTGCGCAACAATTTCTAGCGATGCGCCATGGGAGATTTCGTGGTCATGCCCCACGAGTGAGGTGCGCAAGCTTTTAGCCATGCGCTTGGCGTTTTCAACGGTCGACATGATTCCTCCTGGAGTCGAAGTGTCCTGGTGCTCGCGTTGCCAAACTCCGACTATCAAGAGCGTGACGTAGACCGGTAGAAGAAATGCTTTCACCTTTCCCGAAGGAGCGAGCGGCAGGCAGCATAAGCCCTGCACCAATACTACACAGTCCGTTGAGCAGGCGGTACGGGTTTCAGTCTTCAAAAACAACAGCTGTAACCGCCTGATTCCTTTGTATCCGTTTGTACAAGGGTGGCGTGTTTCGATGCGCAGAATTTGTATTTAATCATCTGTTTTAAATGACTTTTTCTTTCAATCATGCCGCGTCACTGGCGCTGTTGCAGATACAGGAGGAAGCGTATCGCAGCGCCGGCGACACATGCGGGATACCTGGCAGGCGTCAAATGGCTCTCGACCGGGGAACAACACACCCCACCGCCAAGCGTTACACAGGAGAGATGCCATGACCTTCAAGACCTTCGCCAGCGCCAGCCTGTTCGCCGTGCTCAGCTTTGGCGCCATTGTCGCCCAGGCCGCCACCGCCCCCATGGGCGATGCCGGTGCCATGCAGTACCGCTACGGAGAACATCTGGACGTGAAAAAAGTGCTGTCGGTACAGGACGACCAAAGCAACGCCTGCGGCTTGGTGAACACTCGTATGGACTACCTCGATTCCAAAGGCCATCAGCAGAGCGTGCAGTACCGCACTTACGCCACCGGCGGTTGCCATGAGAACTGATCGCCGCCTGATGTTGAAGGTGGGTGGTATTGCTCTGGCCCTGACGGGGCTGGGTTTGGCCGGGCACCTGATGGCCCGTGACAGCTACGGCTCGATGCCGTCGTTGTCGGGGGCCAGCCAATGGATCAACTCGACCCCGCTGGATGGGCCAGCGCTGAAGGGCAAGGTGGTGTTGGTGGACTTCTGGACCTGGGACTGCATCAACTGCCAGCGCAGCCTGCCGCATGTGAACGACTGGGCGCAGCGCTATGCCGACCAGGGACTGGTGGTGGTGGGCGTGCATACGCCGGAGTACGACTACGAGCATGATGTGGGCACCTTGCGCAACAAGGTTGCCAAGCTGGGGATTGGGTACCCGGTTGCCGTGGATAATGACCACAAGGTGTGGAATGCGTGGGGCAACCAGTTCTGGCCGGCGCATTACTTTGTCGACCGTAAAGGGCAGGTGCGCCATGTGCACTTCGGCGAGGGGGATTATGGCGGGCAGGAACAGGTGATTCAGGCATTGCTGGATGAAAAGGGATGAATTACCTGTGCTGGCTTCTTCGCGTGTTTACCCGCGATGAAGCCAGCACCGATCAGTCAGGTGAAGCTAGCAAAATGCGCCTGCATCCGTGCAGCATCGGCCTGTCGCCCGCTGAACAGTTCGAACGCCTTTACCGCCTGGAACACCGCCATGTTGCTGCCATCCAGCGTGCGGCAACCCAGTGCCCGAGCCGCGCGCAGCAGTTCGGTCTCCAGCGGGAAGTAGATGATTTCCGCTACCCACAAGCGCGCATTCAGCAGTTCAACCGGCAACGGTGTGCCGGGCAGCTTGGCCATGCCCACCGGCGTGGTGTTGACCAGCCCGTCCGCCTCGGCCAGGGCCGTGGCCAGGTCGGTGCCAAGCACGGCGCGACCCGCGCCGAAATGGTCATTCAGGTTGTCTACCAGCACCTGCGCGCGGGCCGCATCCACTTCGAACAGCACCAGTCGCTCGACCCCTCCACCCAGCAGGGCGTGGGCCACGGCCGAACCGGCGCCACCGGCACCCATCTGCACCACCTGGCGCCGAGCCACATCGGGCAGGCCGCGGCGCAAGCCTTCGGCAAAGCCCAGGCAATCGGTGTTGTGGCCGACGCGCTTGCCGTCCTTGAGCACCACGGTATTCACCGCGCCGATGCCACGGGCTTCGTCCGACAGTTCGTCGAGCAGCGGCAGGATCGACTGCTTGAACGGGTAGGTGATGTTCAACCCGGTGAAGCCGGTGTGCTGCGCGGCGTCGAGCAGGCCGGGCAGGGCGCTGTCCTCCAGTTCCAGCTGGTCAGCATCAATCAGCCGGTACAGGTAGCGCAGGGCCTGGGCGTCACCTTCGTGTTCGTGCAGGGCAGGGGTACGCGACAGCTGGATGCCGCGGCCGATCAGGCCGGCCAGGATGGCGTGCTGGCTCATGCCGTGCGCTCCTGGAACATTTCGGCGAAGTGGCTGAGGGCCATGCGGTATCCGTGGCTGCCCAGTCCGCAGATCACGCCTACGGCGATGGACGATACGAATGACAGGTGGCGGAACGGCTCGCGCTTGTGCACGTTGGACAAGTGCACTTCGATGACCGGCAGTTCGCTGGCCACCAAGGCGTCGCGGATGGCCACCGAGGTGTGGGTCCAGGCGCCGGGGTTGATCACGATACCGGCGCAGCGGCTGCGGGCGGCGTGGATCCAGTCGATCAGTTCGCCTTCGTGGTTGGTTTGGCGGAATTCGAGTTCCAGACCATGGGCATGGGCAGTATCGGCACAGCTTTGGGCAAGGTCAGCAAGGGTTTCGTGGCCATACTGGGCAGGCTCGCGGGTACCCAGCATGTTCAGGTTAGGGCCGTTGAGCACAAGAATAAGGGGCTTCATGACGGGCATCACTTTGTTGTTGTTGGATACACCTAGTTTTGTACCGACTGGTTAGTTTAGTCAATCGGACTAAAACGCCGCACCGGGAAAGTGGGCGGTTATCGAACGGCCTGTAACCTTACAAAATTGTAATTTTCCCGCCACCGCCCCGATAAGCACGGCTTTCTACAGTCCTTCGCCTACACGCGTCGACGAGGACTTGTTCGTGCCCATCCCCCGCAAGATCGCCTTGCTCTGCCTGTTGCTGGCCAGTGCCACCGGCGCCCAGGCCAGTCAGAGCCTGAGCCTGCCCCAGGCGCTTGCCGCCGCCTTCGCCCAAAACCCGGAGCTGGCCGCTGCTGGCCGGGAAATCGGCATTGCCGACGGCGAGCGCCGCCAGGCCGGATTGATCCCCAACCCAGAACTCTCCTGGGAGGTCGAGGACACCCGCCGCGACACCAGCACCACCACCGTGACCCTCAGTCAGCCGCTGGAACTGGGCGGCAAGCGTGGCGCGCGTATTACGGTGGCCGGCACTGGCCAGGCCATTGCCCAGCTTGGCCTGGAGCGCCAGCGCAATGGCCTGCGTGCAGATGTGGTGCAGGCCTTTCACGCCGCCTTACGCGCCCAGACCGCGCTGGAACTTGCGCAGCAGTCGCAGGCTTTGACCGAACGGGGGCTGCGCGTGGTGCAGGGGCGGGTGACCGCTGGCCAGTCCTCGCCCGTGGAGGCCACCCGTGCCCAGGTGCAACTGGCCCAGGCGCAAGCAGAAGTGCGCCGCGCGCAGACCCAGCGCAGCGTGGCCTACCAGGCGCTGGCACAGCTGACCGGTAGCCCATTGGCAAGCTTCGACCAGTTGCTGGCCGCCAACCTCTCGCCTGGCGTCGCGCCCAGCGCCGATACCTTGCTCGACCAGCTCGAAAAAACGCCCGAATGGCGCCTGGCTGCTGCCCAGGTCGATCGCGGCGACGCGTCGTTGGGTGCAGAAAAGACCCAGCGTATTCCCAACCTCACCGTCAGCCTCGGTAGCCAGTACAGCCGCGAGGACCGCGAGCGGGTGAATGTGGTTGGCCTGTCCATGCCATTGCCGCTGTTCGACCGCAATCAGGGCAACGTGCTGGCGGCTGCACGCCGTGCCGATCAGGCGCGTGACCTGCGTAACGCCGTGGAGCTGCGCCTGCGCAGTGACACCCGCAGCGCCGTCAGCCAGTGGCACACGGCGATGCAGGAAGTGGACGCCTACGACCGCACCATCTTGCCTTCTGCGCAGCAGGCCGTGGACACCGCCACCCGTGGTTTCGAAATGGGCAAGTTCGCCTTCCTCGATGTCCTTGACGCCCAGCGCACGCTGATCGAGGCCCGCGGGCTGTACCTCGAGGCGCTGGCTGCGGCGACCGACGCGCGGGCGCAGGTCGAGCGGATTTATGGCGACCTCGATGACCTGAGCGCCCCATTCAACAGCAGGAGCAACAATGACTAACCCACGCAAGATAGCCCTACTGGTCGCCGTCATGGCCGCGCTTGGCCTGGGTGGCCTGGCCTGGACCGGCAATCTCGGCCAGGCGAGCAAGGCTGAAGCCGGCCACGACGATCACGGCGAAGACAGCCACGGCCATGGTGACGAGAAGGCCGCCGAAGGCCATGCAGAAGAAGGCCATGGTGATGAAGAAGGGCAGTTGCACCTGACTATCGCCCAGATCGAAGCTGCCGGCGTGCAGATCACTGCCGCTGGGCCCCGTGAACTGGGCACTGCCATCAGCTTCCCGGGTGAAATACGCTTTGACGAGGACCGCACCGCACATGTCGTCCCGCGCGTGCCGGGCGTGGTCGAAGCGGTGCAAGCCGAACTGGGCCAGGCGGTCAAGCGCGGCCAGGTACTGGCCGTGATCGCCAGCCAGCAGATTTCTGACCTGCGCAGCGAGCAGCAGGCTGCTCAGCGCCGCCTGGAGCTGGCGCGCCTGACCTTTCAGCGCGAACAGCAGCTATGGCAGGAACGCATCAGCGCCGAGCAGGATTACCTGCAGGCGCGCCAGGCACTGCAGGAGGCAGAGATCGCCTTGGCCAACGCCCGGCAGAAGGTCGCCGCCGTGGGCCCGGCCGGCGCTGGCAACCGCTATGAACTGCGCGCGCCGTTCGATGCGGTAGTGGTGGAAAAGCACCTGAGCGTGGGCGAAGTAGTCGGCGAGACCAGCAACGCTTTTACCTTGTCTGACCTGAGCCGGGTCTGGGCCACCTTTGCCGTGGCCCCGCGTGACCTGGACAAGGTGGTGACCGGCCGCCATGTCACAGTCAGCGCACCCGACCTGGGCGCCCAGGTCGAGGGCAAGGTCAACTACGTCGGCAGCCTGCTTGGCGAGCAGAACCGCGCCGCCACGGTCCGCGCCACCCTGGCCAACCCTGACGGCGCCTGGCGCCCCGGGTTGTTCGTCAATATCGCGGTCAGCGTCGAGCGCTTCAATGCCGCTGTGGTGGTACCGGAAAGTGCCCTGCAAACCTGGGAAGAACAGACCGTTGTATTTGCCCGTACCGAGGAAGGCTTCGAGGCCCGCCCGGTAAAAGCCGGCCGCCGCGACGCCGGCCAGGTGGAAATCACCAGCGGCCTGGCGGCCGGTACCCAGGTGGCCGCCACCGGCAGCTTTGTCCTCAAGTCGGAGCTGGGCAAAGGCTCGGCCGCGCATAGTCATTGATCACGGGGTCACCTGCATGTTCGAACGCCTGATCCAATTCGCCATCGAGCAGCGCCTGGTGGTGATGCTGGCCGTGGTCCTGATGGCCGCGGTGGGTATCCACAGCTACCAGAAACTGCCGATCGACGCTGTACCGGACATCACCAACGTCCAGGTGCAGATCAACACCGCCGCGCCCGGCTACTCGCCGCTGGAGACCGAGCAACGCATCACCTTCGCCATCGAAACGGCCATGGCCGGCCTGCCCGGGCTGAAACAGACCCGCTCGCTGTCGCGCTCGGGCCTGTCGCAGGTCACAGTGATTTTCGATGACGGCACCGACCTGTTCTTCGCCCGCCAGCTGGTCAACGAGCGCCTGCAAGTAGCCCGCGAGCAATTGCCCGAGGGGATAGACGCGGGCATGGGCCCGATCTCCACCGGGCTGGGCGAAATCTTCCTGTGGACCGTGGAGGCCGAGCAGGGCGCACTCAAGGAGGATGGTACCGCGTACACCCCGACCGACCTGCGGGTAATCCAGGACTGGATCATCAAGCCGCAGCTGCGCAACGTACCGGGGGTGGCCGAAGTGAACAGCATCGGCGGCCATGCCAAGCAGTACCTGATTGCACCGGAGCCCAAGCGGCTGGCGGCCTACAAGCTGACCCTCAACGACCTGATCGCGGCCCTGGAACGTAACAATGCCAACGTGGGTGCCGGTTACATCGAGCGCAATGGCGAGCAGTTGCTGATTCGCGCGCCGGGCCAGGTGGCCTCGGCCGAAGACATCGCCAATATCGTCATTTCCAGCGTCGATGGCACGCCTATCCGCGTCAGCCATGTTGCCGAGGTTGGCCTGGGCGAAGAACTGCGCTCGGGCGCGGCCACCGAGAATGGCCGGGAAGTGGTGCTGGGCACGGTGTTCATGCTGATTGGCGAGAACAGCCGCACGGTGTCTCAGGCGGTTGCCGCCAAACTGGTCGAGATCAACCGTAACCTGCCCAAAGGCGTGGTGGCGGTGACCGTGTACGACCGCACCAACCTGGTGGAAAAAGCCATTGCCACGGTGAAGAAGAACCTCATCGAAGGGGCCATTTTGGTCATCGCCGTGCTGTTCCTGTTCCTGGGCAACATCCGTGCTGCTCTGATCACCGCCATGGTCATCCCGCTGTCGATGCTGTTCACCTTCACCGGCATGTTCAGCAACAAGGTCAGCGCCAACCTCATGAGCCTGGGGGCACTGGACTTCGGCATCATCGTCGACGGCGCGGTGGTGATCGTGGAAAACGCCATTCGCCGCCTGGCCCATGCCCAGCAGCGCCATGGCCGCATGCTGACCCGCAGCGAGCGCTTCCATGAAGTGTTCGCCGCCGCCCGCGAGGCGCGCCGGCCGCTTATCTACGGGCAGTTGATCATCATGGTGGTGTACCTGCCGATCTTTGCCCTGACCGGGGTCGAGGGCAAGATGTTCCACCCCATGGCCTTTACCGTGGTCATCGCCCTGCTCGGCGCCATGGTGCTTTCGGTCACGTTCGTGCCGGCTGCCATCGCCCTGTTCGTCACCGGCAAGGTCAAGGAAGAGGAAGGCCTGGTGATGCGCACGGCGCGCCAGCGCTATGCGCCGGTGCTGGCCTGGGTGCTGGGCCGACGCAAGCTGGCGTTTGCCGCTGCCGCCACGCTGGTGGTGCTGTCCGGGGTAATGGCCAGTCGCATGGGCAGCGAATTCATCCCTAGCCTAAGCGAGGGCGACTTTGCCTTGCAGGCCCTGCGCGTGCCGGGTACCAGCTTGTCGCAGTCGGTCGACATGCAACAGCGCCTGGAGCAGGCGATCATCGCCCAGGTGCCGGAAGTGGAGCGGGTGTTCGCCCGAACCGGCACCGCCGAGATTGCCTCCGACCCGATGCCGCCGAACATTTCCGATGCTTATGTGATGTTGCGCCCGCATGAGCAATGGGCGGACCCAGGCAAGCCGCGTGACGAACTGATCGCCGAGGTACAACGCGCTGCCGCCAGCGTACCGGGCAGCAACTACGAGCTGTCGCAGCCGATTCAGTTGCGGTTCAACGAGCTGATTTCCGGGGTGCGCAGTGATGTGGCGGTCAAGCTGTTCGGTGATGACATGGACGTGCTCAACCGCACCGCTGCGCAGATCGCCAGCAGCCTGCAGGGTGTAGCGGGTGCCTCCGAGGTGAAGGTCGAGCAGACCACCGGCTTGCCGGTGCTGACGATCGACATCGACCGCGACAAGGCGGCCCGCCATGGCCTGAACGTGGGCGACGTGCAGGACGCCATCGCGATTGCCGTGGGAGGCCGTACCGCAGGCACGCTGTATGAAGGCGACCGGCGCTTCGACATGGTGGTACGCCTGCCCGAAACCTTGCGCACGGATGTGGACGGGCTTTCCAGCCTGTTGATTCCGGTACCGGCCAGTACCGCAGCGGGGGCTGCGCAAATCGGCTTCATCCCGCTGTCCCAGGTGGCCACATTGAACCTGCAACTGGGGCCTAATCAGGTCAGCCGGGAGGATGGCAAACGGGTGGTGGTGGTCAGTGCCAACGTACGCGGGCGTGACCTGGGCTCGTTCGTGGAAGATGCCGAACAGGCCCTGATCAGCCAGGTGCAGATTCCGCCGGGTTACTGGACGCGCTGGGGTGGCCAGTTCGAACAGTTGCAGTCGGCAACCGAGCGCCTGCAGGTGGTGGTACCGGTGGCCTTGCTGCTGGTCATGGCACTGTTGCTGATGATGTTCAACAACCTCAGGGATGGCCTGCTGGTGTTCACCGGTATCCCGTTTGCGCTGACCGGCGGAGTGCTGGCGCTGTGGTTGCGGGATATTCCGTTGTCCATTTCTGCGGGCGTGGGGTTCATTGCCCTGTCGGGGGTGGCGGTGCTCAACGGGTTGGTGATGATCGCCTTTATCCGCAGTCTGCGCGAAGAAGGGCGCCCGTTGCGGGTGGCAGTGGAAGAGGGGGCGCTGACGCGCTTGAGGCCGGTGCTGATGACTGCGCTGGTGGCTTCGCTCGGGTTTATTCCGATGGCCCTGGCCACAGGGACCGGGGCTGAGGTGCAGCGGCCGCTGGCGACTGTGGTGATTGGCGGGATTCTGTCTTCTACCGCGCTGACGTTGCTGGTGTTGCCGGCGTTGTACGAGTGGGCATATCGGCGCGAAGAGGCGCAGGAGGGCTGACATTCTGGGGCCGCACAGCGGCCCCAAGATTTCAGATACTGCGACGAACCCCAGGGTGTACACCGTCCGACCCTACCTCATCATGCAACGAAATCCGCGACGTCTCCGGCAACGCCAACCCGCCCACCAGCGCCACCAGCGCAATCACCACCAGGTAAAACGCCGGTGCCAGGCTGCTGCCGGTCTGCCCGATCAACCAGGTCGCCACCAGCGGTGCGGTACCGCCAAATAGCGTATAGGCCACGTTGTAGGTAATCGCCGACGCGGTATAGCGGGTGCGGGTAGGGAAGCTCTCCGACAGTAACGCCGCAGTCACCACGCCACTGCACAAGGCCCCCACCGCCAGCAGGATCACCCCCAGCAGTGCGCCGGACATCGAGCCCGAACTGGCCAGCCAGTACGCCGGAAACACGCACAGCATCACCCACAGGCAGGTAAAGCCAATGGTCTTGCGCCGCCCCACCCGGTCCGAGAACGCCCCGGCCAGCGGGCAGCCGACGGCGGCGAACAGCAGCGCCACGGTGGTCACCAGCAGCGACTGCGCTCGGGTCAGGTTGCCCACCAGTTGCAGGTACGTGGCGAAGTAGGTGGTGAACATGTAGAACGACAGGGCGGTCAGCGAGATGAAGGCCCCCAGGTTGCGAATGACCCGGCCATGGTTGCGCAGGGTGTCTTTGAGCGGCGAATGCTCATGCTCCTTGCCCTGTGCGACGGCCTCCCGGAATGCCGGAGTTTCTTCCATGCGCCAGCGCAGATACAGGCCGACCAGCCCCAGTGGTGCGGCGATCAGGAACGGAACCCGCCAGCCCCAGGCATTCATCGCCTCTGCCGACAGGCTCGCTTCCAGCCCATAGGCGATGACTGCGGCGCAGGCGAAGGCGGAGAAGGTGGAGACCGGCACGAAGCTGCCGTAGAAAGCACGCCTGTCGTTGGGCGCGTGTTCCATCAGGTAGGCACAGGCGCCCGCGTACTCGCCCCCGGCAGAAAAGCCCTGCAGGCAGCGCGCCAGGGTCAGCAGTACGGGGGCGGCCAGGCCGATGCTGGCGTAGGTCGGCAGCAGGCCGATCAGAGTGGTGGAGCCCGCCATCAAGAGAATGGTCAGTGACAAGATGCGTTTGCGCCCCAGGCGGTCGCCAAGCGCGCCGAACACGATCCCGCCCAGCGGGCGAAGGGCAAAGGCCACGGCAAACACCGCGAACGTCTTGAGCAAAGCCACGCTGGCGTCTTCGCTGGCAAAGAACTGGCTGGCGATCAGCGTGGCGAGAAAGCCATACACGGCGAAGTCGAACCACTCGACGAAATTGCCGATGGCCGAGGCGGCGATCACCCTGCGCAGGGTGGCGGGGGATACCTCATGAGGTGCGGACATGCTAGTGCTCCGGTTCCATTGGCAGCCATGATGAAAGTGGCGCGGTCGGGCCGCGCCATCATTGTTGTGCTTGCCAGTAGATAACCGGGCGCTGCAAGGCGCTTTGTCGAGGGCGACCTCGGGATACCTGATTCAACCGCTGTTGCGGTTTACAGCCGCCCTACCTTCCAGGGGGCATACTCCAGTTCACTGTAACCCTTGGCCTGGCCGTGCTCGTCGGCGCTGAAGCCCGGTAGCGTGCTCAGGTCAAGCGCCATGCAGCGGCTGTTGACTTCGGCCTGCAGCTTGCCATCGAGACGGAAGTCATCCGGCCGGTTCGGGTGGGGATAGATTTGTACCAGGCAGCCCTGAACCTTGCCCTGCGCATTCGCCTCGTAGTAGAGCGAGGCCCTGCCGATACTGTCTACCGGCTGGTCGCGGAACAGGTGCTGCCAGAAAAATTCACGCTGAGCATTGGCCTGGCCCCGTGGGGTATCCAGCGTCTGGGCGGCAGCGGGCAGAACCACGAACAGCGGGGCACGTACTTCCACCGTGCCGTCCTTTTCGCGCAGCGACTCGGGCGATACAGGGTAGATGGTCTTCCAGCACTGCGCCTCGACCATGCTGGCCAACGCCTTGAAGTCCGAGCGGACCTGTTCGGCAGGCAGCATCATTTCGTATTTCATGGGCGCCTTGCTGGCTTTGCAACTGATGGGCGCAGAGTGTTGGTCGAGTTTGACATCCAGCATGACCACACCGACCTGCTTGCCTGTGTCTGCTGTCGCTATACCCAGCTTCAGTACTTGTTGCATGTCGCTGACGAATGTCTTGAGCGCCTGCTTGTCCGCCTCGGCGGCAGGTCGGCTCTGGCAACCTGCCAAGGCGATGAGGGCGGCGGCCATGATTGCCGGAGACAACGATCTGAACACGGAAACATCCTTGATGTGGTGGAGCCGGCCTACATGCCGGCGTTGTTGAGAACCAATATTATCACTCAAACTGGCCGACGCTTTTGTGTAGTTGCTGTGGAGAATCGGTGGAGCCTGAAACCTGCAAGGTACCTGTGGGAGCGGGCGTGCCCGCCCCCACAGTAGACCGAGTTTGCGGTCAGAAGCGCATGTCCAGCGCCAGCTCGAAGGTGCGTGGCGGCCCCATGTAGTACTGGCTGTTGTAGGCCTGCTTGGCATACACCTCATCGGTCAGGTTGCGCACCCGCCCGGTCAGCGTGGTGTGCTCATCCAGCCGGTAACGGGCGAACGCGCCGAACAGGTTGTAGGCCGGGGCCTTGAGGCTGTTGGCGTTGTCGGCGTATACCGAGCCTACGTAGCGCCCGTCGGCCCCTACCGACCATGCCGGCGACAGGCTGTAGGTCAGCCACAGGTTGGCGACATTGGCCGGTACGTTGGTTGGCGCATTACCCTTGCGCGAAACCGACTGGCCATTGACCGCCTCGTTGAACTCATCGTACTGCGCATCGACGTAGGCATAGTTGGCTTCGGCCAGCAGTTTCGGCGTGACTTGCAGGCGCCCGGACAGTTCTACCCCGCGTGAGGTCTGCTGCCCGGCCTGCACGGTGAGGTTGGCGTCGTTCGAGTCGCGCACGGCAAAGTCCTTGCGCACGATCTGGTAAACCGCCAGCGTGGCGGCACCTCGGCCGTCGAGGAAATCGAACTTGCTGCCCACTTCCCACTGCTCCCCCTTGGACAGGTCGAACAGCCCGACATTGGAATAGGTCGCTGCCGCCAGCGAGCCGGCGGGCAGGTCGGCGGAGCTGCTGTACTGCGCATACACGCTAGCCGAAGGCGTCAGCGCATAGGTCAGCCCAATGCGCCCGGACAGCGGTTCCCAGCGCCGTTCGAAATAGGCCGGCGAGGTTGGCGTGACGGCGCCGTAGTTGGTGACTTCCATGTCCAGATAGTCGTAGCGCAGGGCGGTCAGCAGGGCCAGGCGCTCGGTCAGTTGCAGGCGGTTTTCGGCAAACACTGCGCGGTTGATGACCTCGTGGCGGCGTTGCTTGGTCACCCCAGCATTCACCCCGGGGATGTCATCGAAGCTGCCGGGGTCGAAGTGATCGGCATCGACCACGTCGGTCCAGCTGCCGGAGGTGGGGTAGAGCGTCTGGCGCATGCGTGAATATTCCAGCCCCACCGACCACTGACTGGCCAGGCCGAGCAGTTGGTTGTCGTGGCGCAGTTCGACGCGGTCACCCAGCAGGTTCTGATCGTGGCGCTGCAGGTAGGGGCTGCTGCGCTGCACTTTGCCATCGCTGGTGTAGGCGTAGCGTTCAAGGTTGCGGTAGTCGCGCTGGGCGTTGTAGTGGTACAGCGTGTTCTGCACGCTGGTGCTGTCGCTGATCTGGTAGTCGAGGATCGACCGCAGCCAGCGCACCCGCTGTTCATAGCGGCCATCGCCGACGTTGTAGTTTTCGAAGCGGCGGCTGTTGTCGATCTTCATCGTGCTGCGCCCGGGCAGGATCGGCGACCCCCAGTACGGGCTGTCTTCGCGATCTTCCTGGTACTCCAGCGCCAGCGTGTGGGTGAGGTTGGGTGCCAGGTCGCTGAGCAGCGAAAAGGCTAGGCTGTCGGTATGCCGTTCGTTGCGATCGACGTAGCCGTTACCATGCCCACGGCTGAAGTCCAGGCGCATGAAATGGCGGGCATCGGCGGGGTTGCTGGCCAGTGCCTGGTTAATGCCGAATGCCACCTCGCTGTCGTCGAAGCTGCCATAGCGGATACGCCCGTCAATTGTCTGCTGGTCGCGGCTGGCAAGTTTGGTGATGTAGTTGATCGAGCCGCCCACTGCGCCGGCGCCATGCAGGAACGAAGACGGCCCGCCAATCAGCTCGACACGGTCCAGTACCCAGGCGTCCACTGGCCGGGTGGCGCTGCTGTAGCCCAGGTTGATGCCGTTGTACAACTGGGTGACCTGGTTCTGGGTGAAGCCACGGTAGGCGACGAAGCCGCCAAAGCCCGGGTTGGCCGAGGCGTTGACGCCGGTCATGGCGTTGACCACGTCCTGGCTGTCCTTGGCGCCGCGTTCTTCGATCAGGCGGCGGTCCGAGACGCTGACCGAGGCGGGCGTTTCCCGCGCGGTCAGGCCAAGGCGCGAACCGGTGCGGATCGGCTCGTCCAGCTGCACGCCGCTGGCGGCGTCGCGTTCGCCGTCGATAGTGGTGGCGCCGAGTTCTACAGGGGTGGTTTCAGCGCAGGCAAAGCTGCAGGTGCCCATCAGGAGCACCAGGGAGGTTTTGCGAAGCATGTTTGTGTGTCTTCCACGCAAAGGTCATGGCTGACGGCGAACGCGCGCACAGGCGCGCCCGGCTGAGGTCAGGCGAAATGAAGTACGGCTGCGGGGAAGGCGGCGGGGGAGGCGCGGGGGTTGAGGGCGGGGCGTTGGTAGCGCGGCGGCGGTTGTGCCCAGCTGCGCACGACGATGGGCGAGGTGGCCACGGCTTGTGCCGGGGTGAATGACCAGCCGCCGCTGCTGAGCGGTACGGCCAGGCCAAACGAGGAGCACACCGGGCAGTCGAGCTGGGCCATGTGCTGGTCACCGCCAGCGCCGTCCAGGTCGATGGCCACGCCGTGTTCGCTGTTGACCGAGCAGAAACCACCTTCCAGGCCGGCCAGGCGCAGGCCGCCCATCTGGCCGTGGTGCAGGCCGCACAGCAACAGGCTGAACAGGACGCTGGCATAGAGCGCCCAGGCAGTCAGCGTGCGAGTGTGCCGGGTGGTTTTCATGGCGGCGAATCTACCACCCTGACGAACGGTCGGGTAGTGCTTTTACTTCGGGATTTTGGGGCGGCCTTGCGTCGCGAAAGGGGCGCAGAGCGCCCCCAGGGTCTGTCAGGCCGCGCGCTCAAGCAGGTCAAGCAAATCGACAAACTCCATCGCCAACTTGTGCCGTGGTGCCAGGTGCACCAACGGCACTGACGCCTGGTGCGATTCACGCATCTTGATCGAACTGCTCAGGTAAACCGGCAGTACGGGCATGCCTTCGCTGCGCAACTGGTCGACCAGAGTCTGGTGCAGGGCGGTGCGCCCGGCGAACTGGTTGACCACCACCCCTTCCACCTGCAGCGCCGGGTTGTGGTCCTGGCGCAGCTCCTCGACCTCGGCCATGACACTGTGCAGGGCCTGGCGCGAGAAACTGTCGCAGTCGAACGGGATCAGCAGGCGCTCTGCCGCCACCAGCGCGCTGAAGGTGTAGAAATTCAGCGCTGGTGGGGTGTCGATGTAGATTCGCTCGTAGTCTTCGCCCAGCTCCACCAGCAGCTTGCGCAGTTTGTTGATCTTGAACTTGCTCTCCAGCTTGCTTTGCAGGTCGCTGAGGTCGGGGCTGGCGGTGACCAGGTGCAGGTTGCTGTAGCGGGTTTCGGTGATCGCCACCCGGTGCTTCTTGCCGGCGGCATTAACCGGTGACAGGGTCTGGCGGAAGAAGTCGGCGATGCCGGCGGGAATGGCGTCGTTGACCAGACCGGTCAGGTAGTAGGTGGCATTGGCCTGCGGGTCGAGGTCGACCAGCAAGGTCCGGTAACCCTCGGCGGCACTGGCAGCGGCGAGGTTGCAGGCGATGCTGGACTTGCCCACACCACCTTTCTGATTGAAAACCACACGACGCATGAGACGCTCATCCATGAAATGAAAATGTCAGGTTGGGGTCAATCCTATGACCGGAACACGACAGTTTTATGACAAGGATTGTTACAACAATCATTTTCATCGTTGGCTGTACCTGCGAAGCGGCCGGTTCAGGCAATGGCTACCCGATTACGTCCTTCCTGCTTGGCCTGGTAAAGCGCCCGGTCAGCCTCGCTCAAGGCTGCCATCGGTTCGCTGTCAGCGCTGCCATCCCAGCATGCCACCCCCAGCGAAACAGTGACCGCGCCCACCGGCTGCACGGGCGTATCCTGCACCGTCATCCGCAGCCGCTCGGCCACCACTGCAGCCACGTCCAGGCTGGCCCCCGGCAGCAGCATCAGAAATTCCTCGCCGCCGGTGCGGCACAGCAGGTCGCCCTCGCGGCAGCAGCGGCGCATCAACTCCGCCAGCTGGCGCAGCACCTGGTCGCCCACCTCGTGCCCATGGTTGTCATTGACCCGTTTGAAATGGTCGATGTCCAGCACGATAGCTGCAAAACCCCGGCCTTCGGCCCCCAGCAATGACAGGCTGAACGCCAGGCTGCGGCGGTTGCCCAGGCCGGTCAGCGGATCGGTCTGTGCGTCGCGGTTGAGCCGGCCGATGCGCTCCTGCAACAGGTTCAGCCCGATCAGCAGAGCACGCTTGAGTTCGGCCGCCTCGAAGTACCAGGCTCGCACGCGATGCAAGCGCTCGGCGGTGCCTGCACGGTCCATCGAGCGGGCGCCGGCAGCCAGTTGCCACAACGGCCGCGCAATGATCATGGCCAGCCACCACAGCAGCAGGCAGCCCACCAGCGCAAAGGGTGCAGAGGTGCCCACCACGTTCAGGATCAGGTGGCTAAGTGGCGTCACCGTCTGCGCCAGCGGCTGCTGCGCTACCACGCCCCAACCGGCGCTGGGTACGGTGGCGAACCCAGCGAGCATTTCCACGCCGAGGCTGTTGGTGATTTGCCGCGTGCCGCTGTCCAGTGTCGCCAACTGGTCGATCAGCGCGTTGCCTTCCACCACTGTGCCTACCCGTTCGCTATTAGGGTGGTATAGCAGGCGGCGGTTGCGGTCGACCACATACAGGTACGACCCGTCCTTGTAGAAGTGCTCGCCCAGCAGGCTGTTGAGGATGTTGCGTTCACGCAGGTACAGGCTGCCACCGACATACCCCAGATAGCGACCGTTGCTGTCGAAAATGGGTTGCGACAGCGCCACCACCAGGTTGTCGGCCGCCGAAAGATAGGGCGTGGAAACAAGCGGGCGGCGTTCGTGCAGGGCTTCCTGTGCGCCGGGCGAATGTACGAGGGTGCCGACCAGGTGCCGTAGCGGGGCGGGGGATACTGCCAGCAGCACGCCGTTGGCATCCATCACGAAGGTGGAGTTGAAAGCCATGCTCTGGCGCAGTACACGGTCGGTCTCCATCTGCAGCGCAGCGGCATCGCTTAGCTGCCTGCCTTGTACGCCGGCGCTGAAATTCAACTGCTGCTGGGCGTTGCCGATGAAGGTTTCGGTAATGCTGGCCAGCTTCATCGCATACACCCGGTTGGCCTCCAGGGCGTGGTCGATCAGCAGCTGGCGCTGCACCCGGTAGCTGGCGAAATAGCTGGCGCACAGCATGACCAGGGCGGTGAGGGCGCAGAGCACCAGAATGAGTGTACGTAGATCCAGGCGCAATCCGTGCTTGGCGTGTGGCAATCCTGACCTCGGGTGACTGAAAGTAGCGCTGATTTTTTGCGCCAGGGGGAGTGGGGAACCGCGTTCAGGAACCGGCTCTGTCCAGCGCATTCAACTCGTCTTCCACTTGCTGCATACGTCGCTCGACCAGCGCCTGCACCTTGACGTCGCGGGCGGTCTCGCGCATCAGGCCGGTGAGCTTTTCGCTCAGGCGCTTGCCCGCTTCGGTGTCTTCCAGTGCTTTGGCCTTGGCCGGGTCCTGGGTGGCAGCAACGATGGTGGCGAACTCGGCGTCGCTGAAGTTCTTTTCGCTGTACAGCCGGAACAGGTCCTGGCGCTGGTCCTCGACCGTCAAGTACTTGCGCAGTACCTCCTGGATGGTCGCTTGCGACAGCTGCGGGTGAGTGCGGCCCAGTAGCGCGGCCATGCGCTCTATATTGTGGGTATAGGCTTCCTGCAGCGGTAGCTGAGCGAGGATCTGATCTTCACGAGAGGGCTTCTGGTCGCAGGCGGCGAGGGCGGCAGTCAGCAGCAGGGGCAACAGCAACTTCTGGAAGCGGGGCATGGCGTGGCCTGGTCGGGCAGTGAAGACTGCCGATTATACCGATGAAGGCCTGGCCACGACGAGCTTTGTGATTTGCCTTGGGCGGCGCACTGGGGTAGAACCTTGCCCCTCCAACCACTGCCAACAGCCCCATGCCGAACTGGACCCTGCAACCTGTGGCGCGTGTCGCCATTGCCGAAGTCGTGGCGTTTGTCGATAACGCACGCCGCGAGCTGTTCCCGATGCTTGCCAAGGCGCCATTGCCGTACGACCTTGCGCATTTTGCCGAGACCTACCTGGACGGCGCTGGGTGCTTTCTTGAGGCCCGTGATGCCGGGCGGCTGGTTGCGGTGATCGGCTACCTGCCTTATGACCACCGCTTTGCCCAGCTGGATTATCACGCTGAGCGGGTAGTCGAAGTGGTACGCCTGTTCGTGCTGCCGGCCTACCGCAGGCATGGCCTGGCTGCTGCGTTGTTCGATGCATTGCGCGAGCGGGCGGAGCAGGCAGGTATCGGCTGCCTGTACCTGCATACGCATCCGTTTCTGCCGGGTGCGATTGCGTTCTGGGAGCGGCAAGGGTTTGCGGTGGTGAATGTAGAGCAAGACCCGGTCTGGCAGACCACGCACATGCACCTGCGATTGCCCTGACCTGTGGGAAAGCGCCTACAGCGGCACTTTGGGCGTGATCGACGCGTTCATTTCAAAACCGGCCCGGCTGGCTTACCTTCCCCTGTGCACGGCTTGTTCACTGCACCAGAGGGAGACTCACGATGCCACACATGGCCCTGTACAAACTCAAACTGCTGGACGAATTTGAAGACCGCATCGACTTGTGGACCTTTGCCGATTTTGAAAACAGGCTGATAGAACTGTGGCGTGGGGCGACCGACCATGACGCCAAGGGCATCATCATTGCGGCGCACAAGGAACGCCGTTGGCCGAGGGTGGTGAAGCGGTACTTGCTGACCAATTACAAGGTGTTTGGCAATGTCAGTTCAGAGCTGGAACGGACATTTGCCCAAGTCGTGACGGCGATGAGTGCGCACGAGCGAATGGAGTGGGGGCTGCTGCCTGCCGGTAGCCCGGTTGTCTGATGGATCCTGGGGCCGCTTTGCGGCCCTTTCGCGACACAAGGCCGCTCCTACAAGGGCCGCGCAGTCCAGGCCTTTCGCGATCCCTGTAGGAGCGGCCTTGCGTCGCGATGGGCTGCGCAGCAGCCCCAATCCAGGCGACCCGATCGATCAGAACCCCCCAGATAGTGGCCACTCCACCGCCAACCGTATCTGGTCGCCGTCCAGCTCCGCCTGCGCCGTGTTCCCACGGTGCACGTTATGCCTCACCGAGAACGTCGTTCCCTTGGCCTTGCCACTCTGCACCACATACCTCGCCTCGAGGTTGCGTTCCCAATGCTTGCCACCCTTGCCATACCCCAGGTACGCATACCCGCCATTCGGGTCGACATGTGTGCCGTCGATATCGAACCCCCTCACATACAACGCCGTCAGGTTCAACCCCGGCACCCCATAGGCCCCCATGTTCAGGTCATAGCGTGCCTGCCAGGACTTCTCGTTCGGTGCGTTGAAGTCCGACATCTGCACGGCGTTGGCAATGAAGATTGCCCCGCGCGTCACGTAGTCAAACGGGCTATTGCCGTCTACTTGCTGCCAGCCAAGGCTGAAACCGTGCGGCCCGTGGTTGTAGCGCGAGACCAGGCTCCAGGTGGTGTTGTCGATGCGCCCGGACAGCGCCTTGCCGGTGTCTGTGGTGCGGTACAGGTTCAGGTCCAGGCTGATGCTGCGTCGGTCATCCAGCGCGTGGCTCAGGGTGCTGCCCAGGTAGTGCTGGTTCCAGCTGTCCTCGTAGCGCGAGGTGTACAGGCTGCCGCTGAAGGCTGCGGCGGGGTTCCAGACCACGCCGGCCAGGTCGAAACTGTTGCCCTGCTTGCCGTTGGAATAGTTCACCGCGAAGCCCTGGTCGTGGCTGGAGGCATTGCGGTCGGCGTTTTCGTTGAAGTGCCCGGCCACCAGCTTGAGCGTGTCGAATTCGCTGCTGGTGAGGAAGAAGCCTGTGGCGGTCTCGGGCAGCAGGCGGCTGTCGGAAGAGCTGAACACCGGCGTTTTGACCCGTTGCTCGCCATAAGAGAGAACGGTATTGGACATCCGCAGCTTCAGCGCCGCGCCCGCGCGGCTGTATTCGTTTTTCGGGTGCCCGTCGTTGTCCACCCCCAGCAGGCGTGCTTTGCCCACGCGCCCGCCGCCACTGTCGAGTTGTACGCCCAGGTAGGCATGGGCGTCGACGCCGACACCGATCAGGCCCTGAGTGAAGCCGGACTGAAAGGTCCCCATCAGGCCGTAGGCCCATTCCTCAGCCTTGCCATTACGTTCGCTGCGCGGTTTGTAGGCGTTGCGCCCGGCACTGTTGCGTCCACCGTGTTTGTAGTCGCGCTGGTCGAATACGCTGCGGTTGAGGATGCCCCAACTGCTGTCTTCGACAAAACCGTTGCTTTGCGACTGGGCGGAGTCGGCCAGCGCAACGGGTGCCAGCCCCAGCAGTGGCAGCGCCCACAAAAGCCGGGTCATTGCCCGCCCCCAAGCTTCTGCAACTGCTCAGCGAAGCGGGCCTTGGCCCGCGCGGGCAGGCTGGATGGCAGCTCGGCAGCCGGTGCATCACCCACCTGGATTACCATCACCATGCCCATTGCCAGGTGCGGAATGCACTGGATGCCGTACACGCCGGGTACGCTGAAGGTCTGCTCGAACGGCTGATTCAGTTTGCTCTTGAACGGCTCGGCCCCGCTGGGCAGCAGGCCGCTCACGCTGGCCGCATTGTGCCCGCTCTGGGTGGGCAGAAAGCGCACGGTGTCGCCGGGGGCGATGCGCAGGTGGTCCGGCTCGTACACCATCGCACCTGCGCTGCCGCGGTTGAGCATTTTCACTTCATGCACCTCGGCCAGTGCGGCAGGGGTAAGCAGGGCGCTGGCAAGCAGCAAGGCGACAGGGCGCAACAGCATCAGCAGAACTTCCTGGTTCAGGGGGCGCGAAAACGCAGGATGCGCGCGCCATCGAAGGGATCGGTGAGGTAGCGGGCATGCACGCCGAAAGTGCAAAGCAGTCGCTCGGGCGTAAGGACTTCAAACGGTTTGCCAAGGGCGACCAGTCGGCCCTTGTCCAGCACCGCGACGCGGTCGCAGGTAAGCGCCTGGTTGAGATCGTGCAGGGCCACCAGCGTGGTCACCGGCAGGGCTTGAACCTGCTGCAGCAGGCTTAGCTGGTGCTGAATGTCCAGGTGGTTGGTCGGCTCGTCCAGCAACAGTACCTGAGGCCGTTGCGCCAGGGAGCGGGCGATGTGCACGCGCTGGCGCTCGCCACCCGACAGCGAACCCCACAAGCGTGTGCGCAGGTGCAGGGCGTCGAGATCCGTCAGCGCTTGTTCGACGATGGCGCGGTCCTCCCGAGAGAACGGTGCCAATGCCGACAGCCAAGGGGTACGGCCCAGGGCAACGGCATCGAACACACGGATCGCATCAAGGGTGTCGGCCTGTTGCTCGACCAGTGCCAGGGCCTGTGCGACGCGGCGGCGGGGCAGCTGTGTCAGCGGCTCGCCCAGCAGTTGCACGCTGCCGCTGGCTGGCTTGCGCAGCCCAGCCAGCAATTTGAGCAGCGAGGATTTGCCAGAGCCGTTAGGGCCGACGATGCCCAGGGTTTCACCCGCCACAACGCTCAGATCGATATCGCACAGCACGGTATTGCCGGCCAGCTGCAGCCCCAGGCCTTGGCAACTCAGCGGCGCAAGCTGTACAGCGGTCATGGACGTCATGAGTGCCCTCGGCGGCTGACCAGGATAAGGGCAAACACCGGTGCACCGATCAGTGCGGTGACCACACCCACGGGAATCACCTGGCCCGTAATCAGGGTGCGCGAAAGAATGTCGGCGGCAATCAGGAACAGTGCACCGCCCAGTGCGCTGGCGGGCAGCAGGCGGCTGTGCCCGGGGCCGAGCAGCAGGCGCAGGGCATGCGGGATCACCAGCCCGACAAAACCGATCGCGCCGACGATGGATACCATCACGGCCGTCACCAGCGCCGTGCAGCTGATCAGTAGCAGTTGGGTGCGCCGCACCGGGATACCCAGCGATGCAGCCGAATCGGCGCCGAAGGTGAAGGCATCCAGTGCGCGGCGGTGCAACAGGCACACCACCAGGCCGAACAGCGCTACCGGCACAGCCAGCCACACGGATGGCCAACGTACGCCGCTGAGATTGCCCAACAGCCAGAACAGAATGCCGCGTGCCTGTTCGGCGGTGGCTGACTTGGTGATGAGAAAGGCGGTGAGGGCGTTGAACAGTTGCGAGCCGGCAATACCGGCCAGGATCACCTGCGCATTGTTGCTGCTTGGGCCGGCCGCACGTGCCAGCACCAGCACCAGGGCGAACGCAGCCAACGCACCGATGAATGCGCCCCCGGACATGCTCAGCGTCAGGCTTCCCAGGCCCAGCAGGCCGACCAGCACTGCGCCGGTCGAGGCACCCGCCGACAACCCCAGCAGGTATGGCTCGGCCAGCGGGTTGCGCAGCAGCGCCTGGAGCACCACGCCGCAGGTGGCCAGGCCGGCACCGCAGGCTGCCGCGACCAAGGTGCGGGTCAGGCGGTAGTTCCAGACGATGCCGGCATCGATCGGGTCAACCGGGTAGCCGGCCTGCCACAGGTGGTTGGCCAGCACCTGGCCGACCACGCTGGGCGAAAGGTTGGTCTCGCCGATGGCCGTTCCGGCCAGCAAGGCGGCCAGCAGTGCCGCCAGGGCAACGGCGATACAAGGTAGCAGGCGGTTCATCACTGGGCTGCTTTACCGCTGGCAAAGGCGGCGGACAGCGTCTGCAGGCCACGGAACAGGCGGATGCCGGCCTGCATGGCGTCAGCGTCGAGGACGATGATGCGGTCGTGCTTCACCGCGTCCATGTTGCGGGTTACCGGGTCGTTGCGCAGGAATTCCAGCTTCTTCTGGTAGTCGTCGGCGGGGAAGCGGCGGCGATCCATGCGCGCGATGATCAGCCAGGTGGGGTTGGCCTTGGCCAGGGTTTCCCAGCCTACAGTAGGCCATTCCTCTGTGGACTCGACCACGTTGCGCACGCCCAACGTGCGCAGCATGAAGTCAGCGACCCCTTGACGGCCCGCCACGTAAGGGTCGATGTCCAGGTCGGCACTGGAGAACCAGAACAACGCCGAGGTGGCGGACAGGTCCTTGCCGGCCAGTTGTGCCTTGGCGCTGTCCAGGCGGCCTTTCAGTTCGGCGTTCAGGGCAGTGCCGCGCTCCTGCACATCGAAGATCTCGGCCAGCTGGCTGACGCTCTTGTAGATGCTGCTGACCTGAAACGCCTGCAGGCGGGTACCGTCGGCGCCGACCAGGTTGTCCTTGCCTTCGCAGTCTGACGGCAGCAGGTAGGTGGGGATCTTCAGTTCATCGAACTGCTCGCGGGTGCCGACCACACCCTGGGCGCCGACCATCCATTCGAACTGCACCGTCACCAGTTGCGGGCGCTTGCCGACCACGGCCTCGAAGCTGGGGTCATTGTCGGCCAGGCGCGGCACCTTGTCGTTCTGCGCCTGGTACTCGGGCAGCACGTTGTTGAACCACAGCGAAGTGCCCGCCAGCTTGTCGCCCAGCCCGAGTGCGTAGAGCATCTCGGTGCCGGCCTGGCCGATGGTGACGGCGCGTTGCGGCGCCTGGGCGAAGGTTTGCGGTTTGCCGCAATTCTCGACCGTCAGCGGGTAGTGGGTGGCAGCGGCCTGGGCCAGGCCAGTAAGGCCGAGGCCGGCGAGCAGGGTGGCGAAACGGGGCAGCATGCTGGGCGATCTCCTATCGGACAGTTCGGGTGAGGAACGCACGGACAGGCATCGCCGAGCCCCGCCGATGGCAGGGGCAGCACTGATGGCCAATCCCGGACACCCCGCCGGTTGGTAAATGTAGGCCGGCAGGTCTCCTGACTGGTGCGTCATGGCCCGGCTCCGGCCTTCCCGGGCTTGTGGCCCAGTGGCATCGATGGAGCAGGCTCGGCACCTACAGTTGCGGGGGCAGTTCCGTTTGGCCCGTATTGGCGGGCCTGGGATTCCCTATTAATTCCGTGGTGGAAACCGGCGGCCCGCATGGTAGACCATCGCGCCGCCCGGTGAAAACGCTTTTAGAAGTACTTCAGCCAGGTGATGTCGCGGCGGCGCGCTTTCAGGCGGGCGAACCCGCGCACCGGCAGGTACAGCGAAACCGCCAGCGCGGCTGCGCCCAGCCACACCGCCGCGATGCCATCGAAGCCGAAATAATCGCCATGGTTGAGGCCGAACAGCGCCACGCAGGCCAGGTACAGCAGCTTCAGCACGTACAGGTGCAACAGGTAGAAGAACATCGGTGCTGCGCCAAACACCGCCAGCGCGCTGATCCAGCGGGCTTGGCCGGCGCGCTCGAAGGCGCGCAGCAGCAGCAGGCCGCAGCCCAGGGTCAGGGCCAGGAACAGCAGTGACGGCGGGTATTTGGTGATGTTGAAGAAGCTCATCACGGTTTGTGTGAAGGTGGGGTAACCACTCCACGGCGCCTCGCCATAGCCGTTGAGCATGCGCAACACAACAAAGCCCAGCAACGCGATCAGCCCAGCCAGCAGCAGGCGCTGCTGGCGTTGGCCGGCTGTGCTGCCACGGGCGAACCAGGGGCCAAGGCCGTAGCCCAGGGCGATGACGCCGATCCATGGCAGCACCGGGTAAGAGGTGCGCAGGCGCAGGGTATCGGAGAACTCAAGCCAGCCACGGTCGTGCAGGATTGCCCATGGCACATGCAGAGCTGACTCCACGCCAAAGTGCAAGCCGTCGAGCAGGTTGTGGCCGGCGACTATGACTGCGCCCAGGGCGAGCAGCGCGCCACGGGGCAGCCATACCAGCAGCGACAGGGCGATCATGCTGACGCCGATTGCCCAGATGACTTGCAGGTAGATCACGCTGGGCGGCAGCTGGAAGGTCCAGGCGAAGTTGACCAGGGTGAATTCCAGCACCACCAGGAACAGCCCGCGTTTGAACAGAAACGCCGAGACATCGCCACGGCCCTGGTGTTTTTCACCGTACAGCCAGGCCGACAGGCCGGTCAGCAGCACGAACACTGGTGCGCAGAGGTGGGCCAGGGTGCGGCTGAAAAACAGCGAAGGCTCGGTGACGTCAATGGTCATCGGGTCGCTGACCTGGCGGTGCAGGAAGAAGGTTTCGCGGACGTGGTCCAAAAGCATGAACAGGATCACCAGGCCGCGCAGGGCATCGATGCTCTGCAGGCGCTGGGTGATCAGGGTGGGCGTGGCGCTGGCGCTTGTCATGGAGGGTCGCTGATAGGAATGAATGTCATGTGAAACGTTATCTTATAACTAATTGGTTATGTGTTGGTAGAGCTTTTTGTGTTGCCTGAGCGGGTCTCTTCGCGGGCACGCCCGCGAAGAGGCCGGTACAGGCAGGCTCAGGTCAGAAGCTGTAGTCCACCGTCGCAAAATACGACCGTGGCATCCCCATAAGCCACTGCTGCCCACTGAACGCCGACTGCACATATTCGCGATCAAACAGGTTGTTCAACTGCAACCCCAGCTTCACATCCGGCAACACCTGCCAGGCGATGTTGGCATCGACCACGGTGTAGCCGGGGGCACTCTGGGTATTGGCGGTATCGGCATAGCGCTCATCCACATAGCGCGCACCAATGCCGGCTTCTACCTGCTGGCCGAAGCCTTTGCTCAGCCACAGGTTGGCGGTACGCCGTGGCACGTTGGCCGGCCGGTTGCCGGCACGGTCCTGCGCTACGCCACCGACCATCTCGTCGAAGTCGTCATACCTGGCGCGCACCAGCGACGCGTTGGCCGACACCTGCCACTGATGCGCCAGTGCCAGTTCCAGGGTTGCTTCAAGGCCATCGGAGGTCTGCTGCCCAGCCTGCTGCTTCTCATGGGTGATCGGGTCGTCTACCAGCAGCTTTTTCTTGACGATGTGGTAGGCGGCCAGCGTCCATTCGCCACGGCCCTCCCAGAAGCGCTGCTTGAGGCCAACCTCGGTCTGCTTCGCTTCGGTCAGGTCATAGTGCATCTGGGTGGGGCTGAGGCTGATGAGGTTGTTGACCCCTTCCTCGCTGGTGGAGTACTGCCCATACAGTGACAGGTCGTCGGTGACCGCGAACACCAGCCCGGCGCGCCAGTTGCCGCCGTGCAGGCTGCGGTCGCTGCGGCTGTCGTTGGTCAGGTTGGTGCGGTCGATGTGGTTCTGGTCGCGGCGCACGCCGGTGACCAGCGACAGCCGGTCGCTCAGCTGCAGGCGGTTCTCGGCGAACAGGGCGAAGGTGTGGGTGCTGGACAAGGTTTGCGCGCGCAGCGGCGAGGCGCTGTGGAACCCACCCGGTTCTGGTTGCCACGGGTCGATGAAATCACCGCCCACATCGTTGTAGGGCGCATTGCTGTCAACGTTGAAGCGGACCTTGTTGTATTCCGCGCCGACCACGGTCTTGCTGGCCAGGCCGAACAGCGAGTCGTCAAAGGTGAAGGTCTGGCGGTCGCCGAACTGTTCCTGGTTGTGCTTGATCTCCAGGTAGCTGCCGCGCTGCAATTGCTGGCGCTCGGGATCCCAACTGTAGTCTTCGGCGTTGCGCCAGTGGCGGCGGCTTTTGATGTAGTACAGCTGGTTGCTGGCGCTGAGGTGGTCGTTCAGCGTCCAGTCGGTGGTCAGCCGGGTCCACTCATCGACGTAGTGCTGTACATCGTTCTGCACGTTGTAGTTTTTTTTGCGCAGGCTGCTGCGGTAGTGGCCGTCGATCAATGGGGTGCCGTAATAGTTGGCCGGCTGCGCATCGCCACGGTCGTGGGCAAGGGTGAAGCTCAGGTCATCGCTGGCATCGAAACGCAGAGCCGCACTCAGGGCCAGGCTGCGCGAAGTGGTGCGGTCGACCCAGCCGTTGCCGGCCTGCTGATTCAGCGTCAGGCGATAGCTCAGGCGCTCGCTGAGGCTGCCGCCGCTGTCCAGGCCGAGCTGCTGGCGGTCCCACGAGCCGTAGCCCAGGCGCAGGTGGTTGCGCACTTCGCCAGCAAACGGTTTTTTCGGGATCACGTTGACTACCGCGCCGGTGGCGCCTTCGCCATGCAGTACCGAAGCCGGGCCGCGAATCACATCGATACGCTCGACCATCCACGGGTCGACAGGGAACGTCTGGGTGCCGGCTCCGGTATACAGGCGTGCGCCGTCGAACAGGGTCATGACCGAACTGTGGCCGGCAAAGCCGCGGGCGGACAAGCCTGTGCCGCCGTCACCCGGGGAGCCGACGAAGGTGATGCCCGGCGAACGGGTCACTGCATCCTGAACGGTGAGGTTGTTGCGCTGCTGAATCTGCTCGGCGCTGATGCTGCTGGTGCTGGCCGGTGTTTCCAGGGCGCTCAGCCCAAGGCGCGAGCCTGCCTGGGTTGGCGTGGCCAGGTCGATGGCGCGGCTGTCGAGGGTGTCGGTGATGGCCGTGGAGGGCAAGGCCAGGGGCTGCGGGTCACGGTCATCGGCCAGGGCCGGCAGGGCGACGGCCAGGCAGGCCGCCAGGGGGTGAAGCTTGAACATACGGGACATGTCGTTCCACTGCTGCAGGAATGAATGCATCCCGGTGGAAAACACGCAAAGGCGAACCATGCAGGCAGGCGCGCGCACGGATTCCGGCCTGCGCCCGCCCACCGCGGGTTGCCAAATAAGGCTTCAGGCCGGTCTCCGGGCTTGCGAGGGGCATGAAACCTTCACCTTCCCATGCACATGCACAGTGGTATCTCGAAAGGTTCGCTCGCTTACCGTTGCGGGGGCAGCGCCGGACTTGTCGTGGCTAACACGACGCACCGGCTTCCCGTTTCACCCTGCGCACGGCGGCGAAGGGCACCTGAAACTGGCGCGCATCTGACCACCGAAATGCTGGGGCGTCAAATGCGCAGTAGAGCAGGTCAGGCCCTTTCGCGGGCTTGCCCGCTTCCACAGGTACTGCACAGACTCGAAATCTGTGTTGTACCTGTGGGAGCGGGCAAGCCCGCGAAGAGGCCAGACCTGCTCAAGAAGATCAGCGCCCGCGACGCCGAGACACCCGTGCCTCGATGTTCTTGCGCCCAATCAGCAGCGGGGGTTTCTCCACCACCGGCTCATCCGCCAGCCACTTGTACATCACCAGGCAGTCCACCAGCCCAAGGCGCGCATGGCGATAAGCCTTGGGCAAGCGGCCAACCGTCTCGAAGCCCAGCTTGTGCCACAGTGCCACCGCGACTTCATTGCTGGCCACCACCGAGTTGAACTGCAGGGCCAGAAAACCCTCCTGGCGTGCCAGCTTCTGCGAGTGCTCGCACATCAGGCGTGCCACGCCTCGGCCACGTGCCTGTTCGCACACCATGTAGCCGCAATTGCCCACGTGCGCGCCAGGCCCGGCGGCATTGGCCTTGAGGTAATACGAACCCAGCAACGCGCCATCCTCTTCGGCTACCAGCGTGTGCAATGGCAGCTCCAGCCACAACTGGCGCGCTTGTTCGAAGTTGAGGGCGGGGTCGAACGCATAGGTTTCGCGGGCTTGGACGACGCCCTGGAAGGTGGGCCAGAAGCGTTCAAAGTCTTCGGGTGTCATGTGGCGGATATGGATCATGCGGGTTCCTGCAAGGGCTGGGCCGCCAAGTCTGTGGGGCGCGGCGCCGTCGCGCAAGGGCGGCGACGCCGTTTGTACTCAGCCGTTGGCCTTGCCTACCGCATCCATGGCCCGCGCCGAGTAGACCAGCGCAGCACCAGCGTTCATCGCCACGGCCACGCCGAGGGCTTCGGCAATTTCCTCGCGGCTGGCACCGTGCTTGACCGCCTGCTGCGAATGCACGGCGATGCAGCCGTCGCAACGGGTGGTCACGGCCACGGCGAGCGAGATCAACTCACGCGTCTTGGCGTCGAGGTGGTTAGTCTTGGCTCCTGCACCGCTGGCGGTCATGTAACCGGCCACGGTGTCGGGGGAGAGTTGCTTGAGATCGCCGATGCCGGCCATCAACTGCTTACGGTAGGCGTCCCAGTCCATCATGCTCATCGTCTTCACCTTGGGGTGGTTGCGAGTGGAGCTTTCAGGCTAGTCGAAGAGTGGCCAACGCGAGACCTGTACTTTGGTGGTTCTGCAACAGTACTTGGGGAGCACTCAGATGTAGATGAACACCAGCACCAACGCCGCAACCACTGCCCACTTTTCCAGGTAATAGCGCATGCGGTTGCGCTTCTTCAGCGCCTTGCCGCGTTCACGGATCTTGTAGATGCGGGTGAACAGCCGGTTGATACCGCCGGTCTTGTCGCCAGCACCGTTGGGTGCGGCGGCGGCGGCCATGACGTTGCGGCTGAACCAGCGGTTGAACGCAGTCGCCCAGCGGTACTTGAGCGGGCGCTCGACGTCACAGAACAGGATGATGCGGTTGTGCTCGGTGGTGTTGGCCGCATAGTGGATGTAGGTTTCGTCGAAGATCACACCCTCGCCATCGCGCCACGAGTACTTCTCGCCGTCCACGTCGATGTAGCAACCGTCGTCGTTCGGCGTATCCAGGCCCAGGTGATAGCGGTACGAGCCGGCATACGGGTCACGGTGGCGCACCAGCTTGGCGCCCGGGGGCAGGGTGGCGAACATGGCAGCCTTTACGGTGCCGATGCTTTGCAGCAGCTCGGTGGTGCGTGGGCACAGGGCCATCGCCGACGGGTGGCTTTCACCGTACCACTTCAGGTAAAACCGCTTCCAGCCAGTCTTGAAGAACGAGTTGAAACCGACATCATCGTAATTATCCGACTTCTTGATTTCGCCTACGTGCAGCAACTGGCGGCCTTCCTCGCGGATTTCCTGCCAGTGATCCTGCAGCGGTTTCAGTTCAGGGAAGGCCTCGACCGGCAAGTAAGGCTTGGCCGGGAGCCTGGAAAACAGGTACAGAAAACTGTTGATCGGGGCCAGGAAGCTGGAATGGTCACCCAGCTGGCGGGTCAACTTGTGGCGAACCCGACCGCGCAGGTGCACATAGGCAATCGAGAGGGCGAAGATAAGTACGAGTGCAATTTTCATGGACGTTTACTTGTCGAAAAATGGCCATGCGCCATGGCATAAGCTCGCCAGCATAAACAATCACGGGGGTAGTTTGTACTTATTGTTACGAAACGGCGGGGCGACATTGGTGTAATGCCCTACAGTCTTGCGCAAACGTTTCATGCCAGGGAGTTTGTATGGTTCAGGATATACGCCCCAGCGGTAGCCCGTTCAAAAGGCTGTTCTTCGCCTTGCCGGTCAGTGACGCCCAGCGCAGTGCTCTGGCCCAATGGCGCCGGGGCCTGAGCCTGCGCAGTGGCAAGCCGGTGCCGGCGGCCAACTTCCATGTCACGCTGTTGTTTCTCGGCGATGTGGATACCGCCCAGGTGCCTGCTATCTGTGCGGCGGTCGATCAACTGACGCTGCCTGGGGCGGCACCGCGGCTGTTGCTTGACCGTTTGCAGGTGTGGCAGCGGGCCGGTGCGTTGGTGCTGGAGGCGCAGCAGATACCGCCGGCCCTGTTGCAACTGGTGTACGGCTTGCAGCAGGCGTTGCTGCCGTTGGGGGTGGAGGTGGCCAACCGTGAGTATCGGCCACACTTGACCCTGTCCAGGGATTATCGCGGGCAACCGCCCGAAGCCATCAGCGCTCCGGAGTTCTACCTTACAGCGCGCCACTTCACGCTCTACGAGTCGCGCAAGGGCGCGTACTGGCCCTTGGCGCAGTGGCCGCTGGCAGACTGACCCGGGGTCAGAATTCCGGGGTGTACTTGACCGTCAGCATGAAGTTGCGCGGTTCGCCATAGTTGTTGCTGCCATTGAGCTGGTTGAAGCCGGCGACCCAGTACTTCTTGTCGAACAGGTTGTTGGCGTTGACGGCAAGGTTCACTTCCGGGGTCAGCTGGTAGGCCAGGCGCGCGCTCCACACGGTGTAGCCAGGCACGGTGTAGGTGCGCTCATAGCCAAGGGTGTGGCTCTGAGTGGTGAAACCAAGGCCGGTGCTCCAGCGCTGGCCGTCCAGCGGCAGGGTGTAGTCGGCCCAGGCGCGCAGCATGTGCTTGGGTGTCCACTGGCTGAATGTGCGGCCCTTTTCATCTGGGTCATCGAGGTACTTGGTGGTGTTGTAGGTGTAGCCTGCGAACAGTTGCAGGCCACTGAGCACTTCGCCGCTGATCTCGGCTTCGACGCCTTGGCTGCGCACCTTGCCCGCTGCGGTGGAGCAATACCAGTCATCGCAGGCGAAGCCCGAGGCCACATCGGTAACGGCACGGTTTTCCTGATCGTAGCGGAACAGGGCAATCGAGGCGTTGACCCGGCCGTCGAGCAACTCGCCCTTGAGGCCCGTTTCATAGTTGCTGCCGATCACCGGTTTGAGCGGCGTATTGCCCACGGCGCGTTCGGTTTGCGGGACGAATACGTCGGTGTAGCTGGCGTACCAAGCCCATTCGCGGGTCAGGTCATAGATGAAGCCGGCATAAGGGGTGACTTGGCCCGTTTCGGTCATACGGCTGGTTGGGTAGCGGGTACCTGGGTCGGTCAGGCTGCTGAAGTCGATCGAGTCCCAGCGGTAGTCGAACCAACTGACACGCGAGCCGAGGATCAACGTCAGGTCCTGAGTAGGTTTGACGCGCCAGGCGCCGTACAGGCCTTTTTGGCGAATGTCGTAGCTGGCCCGGTTGGAGCGCGCCAGGTTACCGTCGAACACACTGTCACGGCTGGGCTCGGGGCGGTCATGGTCGATGTCGAAGATGTTGCCGCCCGCGTCGAAATTGCGCCAGTAGGCGTCATCCGACGTCAACTTGGCATAGTTGCCGCCCACGGTGATTTCATGGGCCAGGGGGCCGGTGTCGAAGTGGCCTACCACGTTCATGTCCAGGCCCAGTTTGGTCGAGTGAAAATCGGTAAGCCAGTCGGCGTAGGTGATGCCGCTGCCGTCTGGTTGAACCCCGATCCCGGTGCTCTGGACGCGCTGGTGAGTGGACGTGTTCACTTCATCCATGCGAACGGCGGCGGCCTTGAACGTCCAGTCATCGTTGAAGCGGTGTTCAAGGTCCAGATAGTAGGTAGTGACATCGTTTTCTGCACGGCTCCAGCGGGCGCCGGTGTAGGTCGAACGCGGCAGGTCTATTGCCTTGCTGTTGGCATAGCGCGGGATGCCGCGCAGCATCGGCCGGGACTGCTGACGGCTGTAGCTGATGCCGCCGCCTACCGTGGTTGCATCATTCAGGTCGATGTCCAGAGCACCATACAACGAATGGTTTTTTGTCCAGACGTAGTCGATGAAGCTGTCACTCTGGTCTTCGTCAGCGACAACCCGTCCGCGCACCCGGCCGTCGCTCGTCAGCGGGCCGCCAGCATCCAGCTGCAGGCCATAGTGGTCCCAGGAACCAGCCTTGCCTGTCAGCGTGACGGTTGGCGCCGCCTGGCCACGTTTGCGCACCAGGTTGATCGCCCCGCCCGGGCTGCCGGTGCCTTGCAGCAGGCCCGAGGCACCCCGCAGCACTTCCACGCGGTCGAAGAACACCAGGTCCTGGGTCGCCCAGTTACCCAGTGAGTAGTTGTTGCGCTGGATTGGCACACCATCGTATTGCCAGTCATCAATCTGGAAGCCACGCGAGGTCACGACCACGCCAGGGCCAATGCCCTGTGCGCCGACAATGCCGGTAGTGTGGTTGAGCGCATCCTGCAAGTCGGTGATGCCCTGGTCATCCAGTTGCTTGCGCGTGATGACGGTGACTGACTGCGGAATCTCCTTGAGTGTGTGCGTGCCTTTGCCCAGGGTCACCGCGCGTGCGGCATAGGAACCCGTGCCTTCGCTGGTTGCATCCACATAGTTGTCGGTGATGCTGGTGCTGCCCAGTTCCATGACGTCGCTGCCAAGGTTGCCGGGAACCACACTGAAATGGCCCTCGGCAGAAACCCGCAGCTGCAAGCCGCTGCCGGCCAGCGCGGCTTGCATGGCCTGCTCGGCGCTCATCCGGCCGACCACGGCAGGTGCCTGTTTGCCGCGCACCAGTTCAGGCTCCAGCGCAATGATGTGGCCGCTCTGGCTGGCAATGCGGTTGAGCGTGTGGGCCAGGCTGGCAGGTGGCAGGTCGAACACCTGGGTTTGCGCCTGGGCAAGCACGTTGAAGCTGGCCAGGGCGGCGACCAGCGGCAGGGCGCGGGGCAAGAGGTTGTACACGGATTACTCCCGAATGAAGTGGCTGTCAGGAGGTATGTGGGACGAGCCAGAAAAACTTGCCACGATTACGAATGATTTTCATAAATATTTTTATCAAGCGGTTTTCAGGTCGATCAGCATCAGCCACGGGCCATAGCGCTCCACGCTGATTGGCAGGGCTTCGGCCAACGCCTTCAACGCCTGTTGTGGCTGGTCCAGAGGGAAAACGCCTTGTACTCGAAGTTCGCGTACTGCGGGGGCTAGCCGGATGTAACCGCGCTGGTAGGGGCGCAGCGCGTCGACCACCACATGCAGGGGCTGGTCGAGGACCTCCAGGCGGCCCTCCAGCCATGCAGCACGTTGCTGTTGCTCGCCCGTCAGCCGCTCAATGGCATTACTGCGCAGCAGGGCGGCCTGCCCTTGCTGCAGATCGGCCCACTGCCCATCGGCCAGGCTGGCGCGGACACTGTGCTGCAATACCACGACCCGGGTCGCGTCCTGCTCCTGGCTGACCAGAAAACGCGTCCCCAACGCCTGCACTTGCCCTTGCGCGGTGCGCACACGCAACGGGCGCAGCGGATCGCGCGCAACCTGGATCAGCAACTCGCCGTGACGCAGTACCAGCAGACGCTGCCCGCCATCGAAGCAAACGTCGACAGCGCTGGCGCTGTTCAGGCTCAGGCGACTGCCGTCTGCCAAGGTGAAGCTGTGGCGCTCGCCACTGCCTGTGTGCAAATCGGCCAGCCAGCCTTGGGTGGTGTCGCTGCGCCATCCACCCCACAGCGCCGCGCCGAACAGCCCGAGGCTGGCCATGGCGCCAAGTACGTCACGCCGTGAGCGGGTAGGCTGCATCAGCAATCGGCGTGCCTCTGCGGCTTGGCCGGGGGCCCGCTGATCCAGCGCGTGCAACGCGGCAAACGGATGGCCAAGGCGTTGTTCCAGGCGGTTCCAGGCCTGTTGGTGAGCGGGGTCCTGCTGCAGCCAGATCCTGACCCTTTGCCGCAGCGCCGGGTCAGGCGTGGCGGCCCTGAGTTCGACCATCCAGTCGATGGCCTGTTCGCTGACCCGGTCGAGGGCTGGCCTGCTCATGCCTGCACCTCGCACAGGTAACATTGGCGCAGCGCCTGTTTCATGTAGCGGCTGACAGAGCGCTCGCTGATCTGCAGCTTTGCGGCAATGTCGGCGTAGTGCATACCGTCGAGCTGGCTATAGAGGAAGGTGGCTTTGACCACGGCTGGCAAGCCGTCCAATGCCTGATCGATGGCTATCAGGGCCTCGATCAACAGCAACTGCTCCTCGGCCGATGGCGCTACGGCCTCCGGCAGCCGCGCCAGATGGTCCAGATAGGCTTGCTCGAGCTGACGACGACGATGGCGGTCGAAGATCAGCCGGCGGGCAATGACGGTGAGGTAGGCGCGAGGCTGCTGAATGCTGTCGGGGTCGACGCGTGCGCCGAGCATCTGGCAGAACGTTTCGGCGGCGGTGTCCTCGGCGTCGGCGTGGTTGCGCAGGCGTTTGTGGATGTGCTGGAGCAACCAGCGATGGTGATCGCTGAAGAAAAAGCCCAGTTTACGGGTCGATGTGCTGTCCAACGCCTGGCTTCCGGTTGTGAGTGTGAATCGTTCTCAATGGTAGCCGGGTCTTTTGTTTTCCTGCAATGGGGCGGGGCGCAGAAGCTGAGCTGCCGCTACTTGAGTAGCGGCGCTGCGGCACAGCTCAGGCAGCGACCTGGCAATCTGCAAACAGTTTTTTGCCCAACGCGTGAGCGCGATGCAACTGGGGGGCCTGGTCAGGCCCTTCGCTGTCATCCAGCAATGTGGAGGTGAGCACCTCGGCGCCGCAGTAGTCGAAGATGCCGTGCTCGATCTGTACACGCATCGCCTCGCCATAGCCATGCCGTTCGAACGTGCCTGTATCGGCGCCTGCGACGCCGATCAGGTGAACGTTCATGCCGCGTAATTTCTTGACCGTGGTGCCCTCTTCATAGTCGAACGCCCAACCGTTGCTGAATACCCGCTCGACCCAGCCCTTGAGCAAGGCCGGCAGCGACCACCAGTAGATTGGATAGACCAGTACCAAGGCGTCTGCGCGCTCGATGCGGGCCTGCTCATTGAGAACATCGGCCGGTGGTGCTGCCAGCCGACGGTGTACGGCATGGTCTGCCAAGCCGAAACGGGGGTCGAAACCTTCGCTGGCCAGGTCGGCGATTTCGCTGCTGTGGCCTTTGCTGGCCAAGCCGTCGGCAACCTGCCGGGCCAGCGCGTGAGTGAGGGATTGCGGGTCATGATGACCGACGACGATCAGAGCGTGCATGGTGGTTCTCCATTGTAGGGTGCAGGGTTGCCTTGAGCGCTATATACTCGAGGTAAGTTACGCTTAGTAAGTTACTTTTGGTAGGTAATCGATGTCAAGCGATGATCAAGCACGCTCACGCAAGCGCCTTAGCCGCGACGATCGACGCAGGCAGTTGCTCGATGTGGCCTGGCAACTGGTGCGGGAGGAGGGTACAGATGCCCTGAGCCTGGGCCGGTTGGCTGAGCTTGCAGGGGTGACCAAGCCTGTGGTCTACGATCATTTCGAGACCCGTAATGGGCTACTGGTGGCGCTGTACCAGGAATACGATGCCCGTCAGTCGCAGATGCTGGCGCAGGCCCTGGCCAGTTGTGAGGCCAGCTTGGACAGCCGTGCCCAGGTGATTGCCGAGGCCTATGTGGACTGCGTGATGAGTCAGGGCCGGGAGATACCCGGGGTGTCGGCAGCGCTGGCCGGGTCGCCGGAAATGGAGGCACTGAAGCGGGCGTATGAGCAGCCGTTTCTGGACAAGTGCCGCGAAGCCTTGGCCGGTTTTTCGCCCAGCGGCAATGTGGGGGTTGCTGGCATGCGCCTGTTGGTAGGAGCGGCGGATGCGCTGTCTCAGGCAGCTGCAGCAGGGGAGCTGGAGGCCGGGCAGGCCAAGGCTGAGCTCAAGGCCGCAATTATCGCTATGGTCGAGCGGCAAGCATGAAGCGCATGTGGCTACTGTGGGAGCGGGCGCGCCCGCGAACACCGGCATAGCCGGTGCCATCCACCGCGTCGTCTGCTTCGCGGGCGCGCCCGTTCCCACAATGATCGTGCATGCTCGATAAACTGGCGTCGCTACACAGGCAAGCTCTGATACGGCAGTTCGTCCCCCGGGCTGCGCTCGAACTGGCGTTTGTACTCGCGGCTGAACTGCGAAGTGCTCTGGTAACCCACCCGGTGCGCAGCCTGCGCCACGCCCAGGCCTTCGCCGATCAACATCTGCTGCGCCTTGAGTAGCCGCAGGCGCTTGAGGTACTGCATCGGTGCCATGTCGGTGCAGCGCTTGAAGTGTTCATGGAAGGTCGAAACGCTCATGTTGGCCCGCGCGGCCAGTGCCTCCACGCTCAGTGGATCGGCGTAATGCTCCCGAAGGTGGGCGAGCGCGGCGCCGATGCGGGCGAAGTGCCCCTGTTGCTCCACCAGTGCCCGCAACACACCGGCCTGCGGGCCGCGCAGCGCGGTATACAACACCTCGCGTACGCGTGCCGGGCCCAGCACCTTGGCGTCCAGCGGGTCCTGCAGGCAGTGCAGCAGCCGTTCGACACTGTCGCGCATGGGCGCATCCAGTGCTGCCGAGGTCATCGATTGCGGTGTTTGTGCCTGTATTGCAGCGTCTGGCGCCAGGTCCATGCTCTGCACCAGTTCACCCAGCACGCCACGGTCGATGTCCACTGCCACGCCCAGCAATGGCGCGTCAGGGGTGGCGAAGGTTTCGCACATGAACGGCACCGACAACGCCTGCACCAGGTAATGACCGGCGCCGTATTCGAGGGTGCGCGGCCCCAGGCGCGCCAGCTTGCTGCCCTGGGCCAGGATCATCAGGCTGGGTTCGTAGATTTGCGGGCTGCTGGCCACATAGTGGTCCCAGCTCAGCACCTGTACCTGAGGCAGGTGCGTGGGCACGAAGCCCGGGCGCGTAGCGAGGCTGCGGATCAGCGTGCAAAGCGGCGCATTGGCGTCGACGTGACGGGTCAGTTGCATGGTCAACCAAAGGCAGAGAATCAGACAGCTTAATCATCGCAGATCCAAGGCATGGCGCCAGGTGTCAGATGGGATCTTCGTAGAATCAGGCATGAATGCCGGAGAATCAGCCGTGGGCGTGACGCGGTTGGGCGCGCAGAATGCGCCGCCTGAATCGTTTCACTTTCCTGCGAGGCCCTGCATGTATACCGCCATCGGTTACGCCGCCCAAACCCCTGCCAGCCCACTGGCGCCCATGACCTTCGAGCGCCGCAGTCCGCGCCCGGACGACGTCGCCATCGAAATCCTGTACTGCGGTGTGTGCCACTCCGACATCCACCAGGCACGCAACGAATGGGGCATCGCCGTGTACCCGCTGATGCCTGGCCACGAGATCATTGGCCGGGTCACGGCGGTGGGCACCAAGGTCACCGCGCACAAGGTGGGTGACCTGGTTGGCGTCGGCTGCATGGTCGACTCGTGCCGCCACTGTGAAGCCTGCGCCAAGGACCTGGAGCAATATTGCCTTGAAGGCCCGACCATGACCTACGCCACCCCGGACCGGGTCGACGGCAGCAATACCATGGGCGGTTACTCCAGCAGCATCGTGGTCAGCGAGCACTTCGTGCTGCGCATCCCGACCGGCATGGACCTGCCCAGCGCCGCACCGATCCTGTGCGCTGGCATTACCACCTATTCGCCGCTCAAGCACCATGGTGTCGGCCCTGGCCACAAGGTCGGCATCCTCGGCATGGGCGGCCTTGGCCACATGGGCATCAAGCTGGCCAAGGCCCTGGGCGCCGAAGTCACCCTGTTCACGCGGTCTCAGGCCAAGGCCGAGGAAGCCCGCCGCCAGGGCGCTGACCATGTGATCGTGTCCACCGATGCCGAGCAGATGCGCGCAGCAGCCGACCGTTTCGATTTCCTGCTCGATACCATCCCGGTACAGCACGACCTCAACCCGTATCTGGAAACACTGAAGTTTGATGGTGTGCACATCCTGGTCGGCCTGATCGAACCGATCGACCCGGCAGTGCATGCGGCCAACCTGGTATTGAAGCGCCGGGTGCTGGCGGGGTCGTTGATCGGTGGCATCGCCGAGACCCAGGAGGTGCTGGACTTCTGCGCCCAGCACGACATCCGTTGTGATATCGAGATGCTGGATATCCGCAACATCAACCAGGCGTATGAGCGGATGATTGCCGGGGATGTGAAGTACCGGTTCGTGATCGACATGGCCACACTTCAGGGCTGATTGATCGGTTGCCTGTACCGGCCTCTTCGCGGGCTTGCCCGCTCCCACCGATACTGCACAGTTCTCAAGGCCTGTGTAGTGCCTGTGGGAGCGGGCAAGCCCGCGAAGAGGCCAGTGCAGGCAGCAAAAATGTTGGACCTGCTACCAGATCATCGCCTTGTCCCACCCTTTCCAGAACAACCACCGCCGCACTTCGCCATGCGCCCCGGTGCCGATCTGCCACTCAGGTCGCCCGCTGTCCAGGGCAATCAGCGATACAACCCCTGCATGGCTAGCCGCCACCAGCGTACGCCCGTCGGCACTCACATCCATCGCGCTGATGGTAGAACCCAGATAGTGCTGCCAATGTTCCTTGCCATCTTCGCCAAATGCCCGCAGGTAGCCGTAGGCGTCCCCGACGATGTACTCGCCAGTGCGCGCAACGCCGGCATACACCCGTGCGCCATCCTGTACCAACGGGGTATGCGGGTCCTGGCTGTAGTAATCGGTTCGCAGCCCCGGCAGGTCGGCCACCCGGACCGCCAGCGTGGCACCGCTGTAGAAGTGGCAGGCATTGAGTATCAATTGGTCACCGGCCCTGTTGAACAGCGCAAAGTGCGGGTATTCACTGCCGGGGCCGATTTCAGCCACAAGCCTGTACTGGTCGTCCAGTACCAGGTGCCGGCTACCTTGCTCACCTACCACGATCAGGCGGCCATCCGCCGACACCGCACCATGCTCCATGCTCAGCCCCAGGCTGATGTCCTCCGGCTCGGTACCTTCGGCCAGCTCATCGAGCACCCGCGCCTGATGCGGCAATAGACGAATTGCGCCCTCAACGGTCAGTACAAAAATACCTTCGGCGCTCACCAGCAGCACGCGTTGGCCATCGGGGAAGGGGATCAGCGCGGTCGGCGCGGGCTGCAGGTCGAACGGCTCGAACGGGTAACCCGCCGGCAACCCTTCCAACCCGGTCGGCCAGGCCAGTCGCTGCACCTGTGGGCCGCCCCAGCCATCGGTCACGCGCACCCCTTCGGCATTGGCCAGGGCGAAATAGCGGCGGCCCGGGCAGCGGCCGAAGTGCTCGGTACCGATCACCGGGGTTACCCCTTGGTGGCTGATACGTACCACTTGGCCCTTGTCGTAAGGCATGCCGATGCGTGCCAGCAGGCTGCCGTCGTCCAGCAGCAGAACGCTGCTGATACCTTGGCCGTGTTCATCAAGCAACGGCACCAAAGGTAGGTGCGCAGGGGGCCAGGCCTGGCGAAAGGCCAGGCGCTGTTGCTCGTTGCAGCCAGGGCGATTGGCCGCTTGCAGGGCCGCCAGCCAGGCGTCGAGCAGGTGCCCGGTGGCTGGGACCTGCGGCTCTTCAAGATTGTCCCAGCCCTGCGCACGGCCCTGCGCGACGTAGTCGTTGACGGCCTGGGCATAGGCAATAACTGCCTGCTGCCACTGCTGCTGGGGGTGCTGCTTGTCCATGAGCGGATCGGGCTCCTTGTTGCACACGCGTTTCACACAAAGCGCGCATGGTACTCCTTCTACCTGCCTTGCGGTTGTGAGGCCCCGGCTTGACGCGTACCATGCCGTACATTCCTATCAATAACAGCGCGTACGTCGGCCCCCAGCAACCGGGTGGCTGGCGTGCGAACTGTTGCCTTGTCTGCGGAGAAGCGTTTCCCACCCATGAACGGACCCATCCCCACCCACCTGCCGCCCACGGCTGGCAGCGGCAGCTGGTTGAGCGTCATCGCTCTGGCCTTGGCGGCCTTCATCTTCAACACCACCGAGTTCGTCCCGGTGGCGCTGCTCAGTGACATTGGCCGCAGCTTCGACATGAGCACCGCCCAGGTCGGGCTGATGCTGACCATCTATGCCTGGGTGGTGGCGCTGGCCTCGCTGCCCATGATGCTGCTGACCCGCAACATCGAGCGGCGGCGGCTGCTGCTGTTCGTATTCCTGGTGTTCATTGTCAGCCACTTGCTGTCGTGGCTGTCGCAGAGCTTTGCCATGTTGCTGGTCAGCCGTATCGGCATTGCCCTGGCGCATGCGGTGTTCTGGGCCATTACCGCTTCGCTGGCGGTGCGTGTGGCGCCACCGGGGCAGCAGGCCAAGGCGCTGGGCCTGCTGGCCACCGGCACCACCCTGGCAATGGTGCTGGGCATTCCGCTGGGGCGTGTGGTGGGCGAGGCGCTGGGCTGGCGCGTGACCTTCCTCAGCATTGCCGGCGTCGCACTGGCCACCATGCTGTGCCTGATGAAGTCGCTGCCGCTGCTGCCCAGCCAGAACTCTGGCTCGTTGCGCAGCTTGCCGGTCCTGTTCAAGCGCCCGGCGCTGGTGATCACCTACCTGCTGGTGACGCTGGTGATTACCGCGCAGTTCACTGCCTACAGCTACATCGAACCGTTTGCACTGCATGTGGCGCAGATCGGCGGTGAGCGCACCACGCTGTTGTTGCTGCTGTTTGGCGGTGCCGGGGTATTCGGCTCGGTGCTGTTCAGCCGCTACAGTGACCGCTTCCCCCATGGCTTTCTGGTCGGCTCGATCGGCTTGCTCGCCGCGTGCCTGTTGTTGATGCTGCCGCTGTCGGGCAACTTCTATGCGTTCGCGGTGCTGAGCATGTTCTGGGGTGTGGCGATCCTCAGCTTCAGCCTGGCGCTGCAGTCCAAGACCTTGAAGCTGGCATCCGATGCCACCGATGTCGCCATGGCGCTGTTTTCGGGTATCTACAACATCGGGATTGGCGGTGGCGCGCTGCTGGGCAGTATCGTCAGCAGCCAGATGAACGTGGCGGATATCGGCCTGGTGGGCGGTAGCGTGGCAGTGGTCGGGCTGGTGCTGGCCGTTGCCAGCACCCGGCGCTTTCGCGAGGCGTTGACACACTGACCCAAGCCCAGTGCGCTTTTCTGTAGGAGCGGCCTTGTGTCGCGATGGGCCGCAAAGCGGCCCCGGCAATTTCTACTGCGAATCTGAAATCCTGGGACCGCTTTGCGGTCCATCGCGACACAAGGCCGCTCCTACAGGTCCCCGTAGACCTGTGGGGTACCTCCTTGGCATTCAAGCCAGTACGGCAGCCCAGGCAGAAACCAACAGCACCCCCGCCAACACCTGGTTGAACAGCTGCAACCGACGCGGTGCCTGCAACCACCGGGCGCTACCCACCCCCAACACCGCCCATGCTGCCATGCACGGCAGGGCGATCAGTAAAAACACCAGCGCCAATTGCCACACCGGCAACGACGGCGCGGCAAACACCCCGACCACCGCCACGGCCATCAACCACACCTTGGGGTTGACCACCTGCAGCGATGCAGCGCTGAAAGCACTGAACCCCTGCGCCGTGGCCGCCTGCAGCGGAGCGGCGGCACTGCGTAGCATCTTCCAGGCCAGCCAGCTTAGCCACAACACGCCGGCCCAGCTCATTACCTGTTGCGCCAAGGGGTGACGTAGCAGAAGTTCGCCCAGCCCCAGGCCGACCATCAACACGATCGCCGCCGCCGCGCCACAGGCCGCCACGATTGGCGCCAGGCTTGCGCGCAAACCCGCGCGCGCGCCGTGGGCCAGGATCAACAGGTTGGTCGGCCCCGGGCTGATGCTGGACACCAGGGCGAACAGAATGAAGGGTAACAACGACTGCGACATGGTTCAGGGCTCCGGGATATCGAAGCACCATGCTCGCTGCCGGCAGGCGCTCAGTCTGGAAGGTTTGAGCAGCGCCTGCGGTAGTCGGCCGGGGTCAGCCGGTAGGCCCGGCGGAACCAGCGCCCCAAGTGGCTTTGATCAGCAAAGCCCAACGCCATGGCCACCTCGGCAGGTGTCTGGCCCTGGGCGAGCAGGCACCTCGCCCGCGCCAGGCGCAGCTGGATCAGGTAGGCATGCGGAGCAATGCCGAACGCGGCCTTGAACGCACGCGTCAGGCGAAAGCGGTCGATGCCGCAGGCTTCGGCCAGGTCCTCCAGGCCGATATCGCGCTCCAGGTTGGCGTGCAAAAAGTCCCGGGCGCGCTGGGCGGTCAGCGGCAGGCGCGGGTCGGGGTTGATGCGCCGGCGCCAGTGCATGTGGCGGGTCAGGCAGGCCAGCAGGTCGTCCATGGCCGTTTGCCGGACGATGCGCAAGTCCTGGTCGTGCACGGCCCGGAAGGCGAGGGCAGTGGCCCGCGCCAGGTGTTCGTCGTGGCACAGGGTATCGGCAAAACTGGGCAGGCTGTCGCCCGGCGCGTGCTCGAACAGCGCCCGCAACTGTTGGTCGAGCCAGGCGGGCTCCAGGTACAAGGTCGAATAGGTGAAGCCTTCTGCGGTCGGCGCCAGGCCATCATGAATGTCGCCAGGTTCGAGCAAGAAGACCTGCCCCGGCGTGCTGCGGTGGCGCACCCGGCGGCAGTTGAACTGCTGCACGCCCTGTTCGGTCACGCCGACCAGGAAGCTGTCGTGCCAGTGCGGGTCGTAGGCATGCCCGACGAAATGCGCACGGACCGACTCGATGCCGGTATCGGCGTCTTGCCTGAGGTCAATCCAGTTGCTCATGTGAACGGGCCCGGTAGTTGGAGTGTGCAGTTTACTTCAGCGGGTAGGCATCGTCTGGAACGAATGTGCAGCATGTGCGCTTACTGGCATTGTGATGTCGAGTGGCGGCCGATATATTGCGGTGTTTGTTCGACAGAATGTCGCAAGGGTTCACTGACAGGGGTAGGTTGTGGAGCTGAAGGAAGAGCTGAAACTGGAGAAATACAGGTACGTTCTGGCACAAAAGCAGGCGCTGAATGAAGCGACCTTCAAAATTGTGGCGGTGTATCAGGCTTTGGTTCTGGCGCTTGCAGCTGGCCAATACACGGTAGTTACCGCGTACGCCAAGGCGCAACTCAAGCCTTCTTGGGCGTTGCCATCGAGCTATATGTTACTGGGGCTGTTCATCATGGTCTCGGCGTTGATCCTCGCGTTGTTGGTGGGTGGGGTATTGTCGTGGAAAGGCTATCGGGATGATGAATCCAAGATTGAGCATGAAGTACTAGGTGTGCCCAAGGCTGCGATCAAGTGGAGAAGTTTGCTTTGCTGGTATGAGACTTACCTTGTACTGTTTGTTTTGATTTTTGGTGGGTTAGGGATTTGGGTTCATGTGAAATACATTTTTTTGATTCTCACGCCATAGGGGTTGAGCGATGCCCGGTTTGGCGTCGCTCTTATTAGTGTGTAAAACCAGTGCTGAGTTAGTCGTCACATTCTCTCGTAAACTGTGCAGTTCCTAATGATTTTCTCGCCTTGTACAGTGCCTATTACGGCGTCTTTTTCACTGATGGAGAACTCTTTCCAAGCAAGGTGAAGAGTGTCTTCAATGGTGTCGCTGATTGAAAAAATAAGATTGGGGTCTTCGGATAATAGTTTTTTTATCCAATTTGCAGGTGCTATGCTGTCAGTAAGTAATAGGTTATCGTTAAGTATAAGGGAGGAGCGAAAGTCACTTGGTAGTACTTCGTCATCTTCTTCGAATGAGATTTGGAAGTCGTGGTGAATCAATGTTTTTAGGCCTTTGCAGTGCGCTGCAAGTTCTTTCGTGTTGATCAACTTTCCATCGATGGTGCCTATGATGATCTTCTTTGGGTTTGCGCCAAGGCCTGCAATTAAAGCGTGATCCTGGAGTGCGAGGTCTTTGCTTTCAATGATCGGCTCAACGTGCTCGGCTAGCCACTTCAAATATTCTTTTAATGTTATTTCTGGATGTGTAGAGTGGCGAGCTAAATCACTTTGGTTGGTGCAGTTGATTATTCCTGTGATGCCCTCTACGTATCCGGTGTAGATACCTTTGTAGGATCCCGCGCAGGTAATTGGTGTGTAGCGATGACTGCGGAGGCGTACGCCGATACGGCCGATGATTTTTCCAGATTCGTTCAATAGTTCATGGAGTGGAGTAGAGTTTTCTATGTGCTTGCTGTTGTTTGCTAAGTGTGGCGATATACGCTTTAGAAGTGCCAGGTCATCAATGTCTAGCCAGTCGTTGGCTTTGATCGCCTGAGTTGTTTTCCCATCGGTGGTGGTAAATAAATCGACATCAAGTGAAGGGGCGAGTTGTGCGCAAATTTCAGCAAGTGATAGTTTGAGTGGTTTTTTTCTCGTGCTTGAAGGGTTTTGTAGTAATTTCTCTAATATATTGGCGTGCAGGAGTACAGAAACTTTGGTCCCGTGTCGTTTGAGTTTTTCATTGCCGCCAGGTTCTCTAAGTGTTGGTCGAAGTTTGTAAGTATCCGAAAAATCCAACACCCATTGAGGGGCTTCATTGGCTTTTGCTTCGTAGCGCGAGGTGGTTAGTACCACTCGTGAGCCCAGCATAAAAACAGAAAAAAAACCAATGCCGAATTTGCCAACTGGCTCAAATCCCGTTGCGCCAAGATGCTCCCATTCGCCTCGTAGCTCGCTGCTTTTCCACAGCGATTTTCCGAAATCCAGGAGTACTTCGGTAAGTACATAGCGGCTCATACCGATACCGGTATCGACTACATCTAGCCACACACCTTCCTGTGTAGACCTGAGCGCAACATCAATCCGTCCCTCTGTTGGGTATAACCCTTCAAGACTACGGCATGCATTCACTGCGTCTCTTGCGTTCTGAATCAACTCTCTAAGCGCCAAGCTCGGCTCATCACCATAAAGCTGAGTTCCTCCAAAGCGCTCCACAATTTCGCTGATGTTTGAAATTTTTACACTAGTGTCGACGGGGTGCCAGCCGGCGGTGGGGACGTTTCTAGAAAAGCGTTCCGTGCTATGGATGTTGGCAACCGTTCTAACTGCGAACAGCTGTCTTTGGTGATCAAGCAGCAGGCGCTCACAAGATTCCAGTTCTGAATCCAATAGTTTTGCCGCATCGTATGCCAGCCACCAGGCTTCTTGGTCTTTAGCTGTAAAAGGCGAAGACGAAAGACATAATTCCTTACGGGTAGGGTCAAGGTCGCGGCTCGGAAGATTGAAGCGCGCTTGGAATTTCCAGTGATGTAGGGATATACCCACCGGCTTCTTCATGGCCAGCAGAAAGCGAGGGGCCCTTCTTCCATCGATATGTGCAGCATCAGCTACTCGCAAAATCAAAGCGAGCTTAAAGACATCTACTTTCCAAGGCGCAGGGCTAAGATAGATAATCGGCTGTACAATCCTGTCGCTCAGAACTTCAAGCTGATGAGGATGATGCCAATGGCTTTCTGCAATCATGCCAATGACATCGGCGAAGTCATTACGCAGGTCGCTGTTATCCAATAAGTGAAGCGGTTTGTTATCTTCGGGAGAGAACCATTCTGCCCGTGCCAGGGTTTTTGCCTGTTTAGGGTGTAAAGCGCGAAGCACCTCGAATAGTACGTTCTGGTAGGCCTCACTTCCCCTTTTCAGCGTTTCTGCGTTTACTTGCAAGGTGTTACAGAATACTTGCCATTCAGGCAGTGCCATTATCTCTTCTATGCCGCCAGGGTAGGCCGCGACGCAGTGCCCTGCGTCATGTAGAAGAAACGCGCCCCCCAGAACAAACGCTTCAGCCGGGTTGACATGGTATTCTGGGCCAATAATTTCTGAAGCAGTCCACCAGAGCGCATCGACGTGGGTGATGTCATGGATCGTCAGATTACCCATATCCTTGTCTATTTGGCTTGCGAGCATGGCTACCCGGCTTCGAAACTCCTCATACGCGAAGACCAATTTTTTGCGCTGTTCGTCGAAGCCATCCTCCTTGGGCGAAAACGCATTTTTCCAGAGTGATGACTGCTGATACGTATCCATGTGGCTGCCTGAATAAAATTAAATAGCGATGAGTATAGAAAGGGTAGTGGTAAATTGTCACCGAATGAAATTGGTAAACTAAGTCTCAGCCTGTCTGTGCAGTGTTTCGAACTTCGCTCGCAACCAGCTGTGCAACTGTGAAACAGCGGGTGTCAACTGTTTGCGATGGGGACATACCAGCGTGACAGGTGTGCTTTCTCCGGGGTGTTCGGGCAAAAGGACTTCTAGCTCACCCGCACTCACATTACTGCTTACATCCAACCACGACTTGTACGCGATCCCCTCACCGTGAAGCGCCCAGCGCCGAACCACGTCGGCATCATCGCTGAACAGCGGGCCGCCGACTTTTACGATACGATTGCCCAATCGCCATTTGTCATAGATGCGGCCAAGCTGTAGGTACAGAAGACAAGTGTGCTGCTTCAGATCCTCCAGCGTCTGCGGCCGGCCATGCCGCCCGAGGTAGTCAGGGGAGGCCACTAGTACCCGACGATTCCAGGGTGCCAGTGGCAAGGCAATGTAGTTTGCGTCTTCGTTTTGGCCGTAGCGGATAGCAATGTCCACCGGGTCGCGGAACAAATCGGCTACTTGGTCTGAAAGCAAGAAGCGCAGGCTCAGGTCAGGATGTTCGCGGCGAAAGTCGCTTAACCACGGTAGCAGGATATTGCGCCCCAAATCGGAAGGTGCCGACACCTGCAGGGTGCCGCGTAGGGTATTGGGGTTGCCATGCAGGTCTTCATGGCCCTGGCGCAGGCTCTCCAGCACATTCAGCGCGGTTGGCAGGTAGCGTTCGCCCTCGGCGGTCAGGCGCAGGCTGCGGGTGGTGCGGGCGAACAGGCGCACGTCCAGGTCACGTTCCAGGCGCTTGATGGCCGCAGCCACCTGGCCCGGCAGCAGGCCTGCTTCATGGGCAGCGGCAGTGAAGCTGCCCAGCACGCTGCTGCGGGCAAACAGTTCGAGGTCGGCGATGCGCAGCATTTTCACTCCATGGATGAAAGTGTTGCTGCATTGTGCCGGTTTTTCTTTTCTGCCGGAAAGATAAGATACGCGTCACATCCACTGTTCATTCCCGGAGTTGTTGCATGGATACCGTCTCGCTGGCCAAGCGCCGCTACACCACCAAAGCCTACGATGCCTCGCGCCGCATTCCCCAGGCCACTGTCGATGCCTTGCTCGAGCAACTGCGCCACAGCCCGTCCTCGGTCAACTCCCAACCTTGGCACTTCATCGTCGCGGATACTGCCGAAGGCAAGGCCCGCCTGGCCAAGAGCACCACGGAAGGTTTTGCCTACAACACGCCGAAGCTGCTCGATGCGTCGCACGTGATCGTGTTCTGCACCCGCACCGAAATGACCGAAGCGCACCTGAACAGCGTGCTCGATCAAGAGGCTGCCGATGGCCGCTTCCGCGATGAGCAAGCACGTATCGGGCAGAACAACAGCCGCCGTCACTACGTCAACCTGCACCGCTACGACCAGAAGGACGTGCAGCACTGGATGGAAAAACAAACCTACCTGGCCTTGGGCACGGCGTTGCTGGGTGCTGCGGCACATGGCCTGGATGCAACGCCGATCGAAGGCTTTGACAGCAAGATCCTCGATGCCGAGCTGGGCTTGCGTGAGCGTGGCTTTACCAGCGTGGTGATCCTCAGCCTGGGCTATCGCAGTGAGACGGACTTCAACGCCGGGCTGAACAAGTCACGGTTGCCGGCTGCGCAAGTCTTCACGTTCCTGTGAGACTGCCGGGGCCGCAGGCAGCCCCTCATTCATCGTGCAGTACCAGGCTCTGGCGCAGCTGTTCGAGCATGGCCACGCGCAGTGCCTGCGGTGCGTGAATGCGGATAGAGCCCGCTTGGGACAGCAGCCAGCCCATCAGCCCCCGATTGTCGTCGACGGTTGCCACCAGCGCGGCGCCGCCGCTGGCTTGCGGCGTCAGTTGCATGTCTGCTGACAGGGGGGACTGCTCCAGATGGCGGGCCAGCGTGTCATCGACCCAGGCATGCAGTTCAACGTGTTCCGGGGGTGTAAGCACGTCGGGTTGCAGCTGCTGCGCTTCGCCCAGGCTCAGGCCCGGTTGCCAGTACCAACCATAAGGCATGCCTTTGCTGTTGCACTGCAGCGGGAAAAGCGCGGCGAGCTCGACCAGGTCGCGCTCTACGGTGCGCTTGCTGGTGCTATGGCCCACGTTCGTCAGGGCGGCCTGCAACTGGGTGGAGCTCATTCCCGGGTGGCGACCGGGCAGCAATTTGAGCAACTGCCACTGGCGGGCGATAGTGTGGCGGGTAGGGTGGCTGGGCAAAGGGTTCGTCCTTGAAGGCAGGCGTCAATCCTGCCTGGGTAATGGCTTTTAGCTATTGCCCAGCATACCTTGTCATGGAATGGGATCCAAGTTGGCGCAAATGCTCGTTGGCGATGCACCAGGCACTGGAATTAGCTTTTCCTGAACAATAATGACTTGTGTGTGCCCTGTATATGGACCAAAATATCGTCCTGATTTGAGGGCGAAGCATATGCAGAACATATTTGCTGACATGGCCGTAAGCGTGTCAGAACTGAAAAAGAACCCATCTGCTGTAATGACCGGTGCTGCAGGCATGCCCGTCGCCGTGCTCAACCATAATCGCGTGGTGGGTTACATGGTGCCAGCCGAGCTGTATGAGGCCATGATGGAGCGCCTTGAAGATATCGAACTGAGCGAACTGGCCAAGGCCAGGCTGGGTGAAAAAGGGGTGCCGGTATCTCTTGATGATCTATAAGCTCGAATTCCTGCCTTCGGCGCTGAAGGAGTGGGGCAAGCTGGGGCATACCGTGCGCGAGCAGATCAAGAAAAAACTTGGCGAGCGCCTGCAATCGCCGAAGGTGCAGGCCGACGCACTGCGCGAACTGCCCAACCACTACAAGATCAAACTCAAGGCCTCCGGGTATCGCCTCGTCTATCGGGTCGAGGACGAGCGTATCGTTGTGGTGGTGGTCTCGGTTGGCAAGCGCGAGCGCAGCGAGGTCTATCGAGCCGCTCAGAAGCGTTAGGTCATGACACGCTGCAACGCCTCGATAAACACCTCTTCCGCGCGACTGAGCCGCTGCTCTCTGTTCCACAACAAGTGAACATCAACATTGGCTATCCCGTCCTGCGGCGGCAGCTTCCATAGCAAACCCGCTTCGACATCCGCTGCCACCACATGCTCGGGCAGGCAGCCGATGCCAAACCCGGCGATCACCAGTCGGCGCACTTCCTCAAGGCTTGGCGATGACGCTACGATGCGCCCGGCAAACCCTTGCTGGTCACGGAAAATGGTGAGCGGCGACAACATGCCGCCAATCTGGTCGCTGGCAAAACTGACAAAATTCTCCCGCTGCAGGTCGCCTTCGGCCTGGCCGAACAAGGCATGGTGCTTGCCACAGAAAAACCCATAGCGCTGGCGCAGGAACAATCGCTGTTCCAGCCGTGGCTGTGCCCGCCGATTCAGGCTTAGGCCCGCCGTGGCGGTTTTCTCCTGCAGGGCGGCGACGATATCGGAGCTGCGCATCACATCGATCTCCAGCTCCACTCGCGGGCGGTGGCGGTGAAAGTCGGCGAGGAAGTTGTCGAAGCGTTCGCTGAAGAGGCCGCTGATCATCAGCAAGCGCACCTTGCCCACCACTTCGTCTGCCGGCTGCTCCAGCAAGCCACCGATCTGTGACATTTGCCCGTACACCTCGCCGGCCAACTGGAACAGCTGCTCGCCCATTTCTGTCAGTACAAAGCGCGGCCCGCGGCGGGCAATGAGCTGGCGGCCGAGCTGCTCTTCAAGGCGCTTGAGTGCCTGGCTCACTGCCGGTTGGGTGAGGTGCAGGCGGGCGGCAGCGCGGCTGATGGACAGCTCCTGGCCAATGACCCGGAAGGTGCGTAGCAGGTTCCAGTCGAGGCGGTCGTTGAGCAGGCGGTCAGACATGGCGGGGCTCGATGATAAGCGTGGTTAATAGTTGGAATGATAAATAGAAAATCGGCTAATCATAGCCCTGGGCCGATGAATCGCAGGCATTGAGGCCTGCTGCGCCGTCCTTGGCTACGTTGCGGATAAACCCGCACCCAGGTACTGGCCGTGAACGGTGCGTTGTTGTTGTCACACTTTGTCCCAGCTTCAAAAATGCAGGTGATTAGGATTCCCATTCACAACGAGTCCACAGGGTCACCCGCATGTCCGCGACACGCCGTCTCATCTGCTGTTCCTCCACGCTCACCGCCCTTATCGCCGGCCCGCTGCACGCCGAAACCGCAGTTGTCCAGCCGGTACCGCTAACCCTCGAAGAAATGGTCGTCACCGCTGCCGGTTACGAGCAGCGTGTCGAGGATGCCCCAGCGTCGATCACTGTGATCGAAGGCGAGGACCTGCGCCGCAAGTCTTACCGCGACCTGGGCGATGCGGTGCGCGATGTGGAAGGCGTGACAGTGAATGGCGGTGCCAACGAAACCGATATCTCCATACGCGGTATGCCCGGCGACTACACGCTGATCCTGGTCGATGGCAAACGCCAGAGCGCTCGCGAGTCGCGAGTCAACGGCAATGCCGGTTACGAGCAGAGCTTTGTGCCACCTGCTGCCGCCATCGAGCGCATCGAGGTGGTACGCGGGCCTATGTCGTCGCTGTATGGTTCCGATGCCATCGGCGGGGTGATCAACGTCATCACCCGCAAGGTGGCGCCGGAGTGGGGCGGGTCGATCGGCTACGACTATTCGCTGCGCCAGCACAGTGCCGAAGGTAACGCCGGGCAAACCAGTTTCTACTTGAGCGGGCCGCTGAAAGAGGAACTGCTGGGGTTGCAGGTGTGGGGCCGATACCTGAACCGCCAGGCCGACGACGACCTGGAGCTGACCAATGGCCACAGCAAGGCTGACCACAAGGACCTGACGACGCGGCTGTCCTTCACCCCGACCATCGACCACGACATCCTGCTGGAAGCAGGCGCCACGCGCCTGAAAAACGGCGATGGGCTAAGCGCCAACTGGGCCACCCGTGAGCAGGAGAACAACCGTGATCACTGGTCGCTGTCGCACCAGGGCCGTTGGGGTTGGGCAACGTCAGATATTGCCCTCTACCAGGAAACCACTAGCCGCGAAGGCAAGGCCACGCCTGATCAGACCGACATCTACGGGCGCAAGCCGGAAATCCGCAACCGCGTGTTCGACGCCAAGCTGGTGATCCCCACTGCGCACAACACCACCACCGTTGGCACGCAATGGCAGGAGAACCAGGTCACGGACTGGAACCAAGGGCTGGGCGACCGGGTGAATCGAGAGTTCAAGGTTAGCCAGAAAGCGCTGTTCGCCGAAAACGAATGGTCGGTGACCGACACCTTCGCCCTGACTGCCGGCCTGCGCCTGGATGACCACGAGGAGTACGGCAACCACTTCAGCCCGCGGCTGTATGGTGTATGGCGAGCGACCGACCATTGGACCTTCAAGGGCGGCGTGGCCCGTGGCTTCAAGGCGCCGGAACTGCGCGCGGTGGTGGAGGGCTATGCCTATGTGCGACGTAACCGTTTCGTGATGCTCGGCAACCCCGACCTGAAGCCGGAGACCAGCACCAACTATGAAGTCTCGGCGCTGTGGTCGAACCGCGACAACCTGCAAGCCGGTGCAACCGTGTTCTACAACGACTTCCAGGACAAGCTCTCGACGGTGACGACTGACCGGCTGTGGAACGGCTATATCGTCATGGACCGGGTTAACGTCGACAAGGCGGTGATCCGCGGGGTGGAGCTGACCGGGCAGTGGGACATCAGCCGGGATGTGCTGCTCAAGGGTAACTACACCTACACCGATTCAGAGCAGAAAAGTGGCGCCAACGCTGGTGCACCACTGGCCCTGACGCCCAAGCAGAAGGCCAGCCTGCGCAGTGAATGGCGCGTGAACGATCGCGCTCAGGCCTGGGCGGCGGTGAGCTACTACGGCGAGGAGTATGGCAACACGGTCACGGCTGAAAGCGCGCCGGGCTACACCACGGCGGATATTGGAGGGTCGCTTGATGTAACCGATGCGCTGACCCTCAATGCATCGTTGAACAACATCACCGACAAGCGCCTGGATGACGAAACCTACGGCACGGTGAACTACGGGCGCACGTTGTGGATGGGGGCGACCTACAACTTCTGACAGAGGGTGCCGGTTTCGATGTGCGGGGGCTGCGCAGCAGCCCCTTGATCTTCCAGGCACTGCGGTAGCTTCAGCACGGCACATAATCCCGCCGGTTGCCGGTTCTCCAGCACCAGTTCGCCGCCATGTGCCTGTACGCATGCCCGGGCAATCGCCAGCCCCAACCCCAGGCCGCCATTGCCGTGCCCCAGTTGTACAAATGGCTCGAATACCTTTTCCAGCCACGCTTCAGGCAGCCCAGGTCCTCGGTCGAGAATCTCCAGCACGATCATCCCGGCTTGCACCTGCACGTCAACCCGCGCCGTCCCGCCATGCTTCAGTGCATTGTCGATCAGGTTGGTCAGTGCGCGCTTCAGCGCCAAGGGCCGGCAATAGAGGTAAGCATCGGCAGGTTTGCCCAGTGTCAAAGCTTGCCCCAGAAGGCCGTAGCGACGAGCCAGCTCGCCCAGCAACGTATCCAGCGCGATACGCCGGGTAGGCTCCTGCACGGCGTCATCGCGCACGAAGCCCAGCGTTTCACGCACCATCGTTGACAGTTCTTCCAGGCTTTCCAGCATGTCGTCGCGCGCTTCACCTGGCTCCAGTAACTCCACCTGCAGGCGCAGTTCAGTCAAGGGTGTGTTCAGGTCATGGCTGATTGCCGCCAGCAACCGTGTACGGCCTTCTACGTGACGTGCCAGGCGGGCCTGCATGGTGTTGAAGGCGTGCGTCAGTTCACGGGCTTCAGCAGGGCCGGCCAAGGGCAGGGGCGCGATCCATTCGCCTCGGCTGACCCGCTCCGTGGCCCGGGCCAGCGACTTTACCGGGCGTAGCACGCGGCTGATGCAGAACACCACCACCAACAGCACGGGCAGGGTGGTCACCGGCAGGCTGTAGGCCAGCACGCTGCTCCATTGATAGGCGCCGCTGGGGTGCTGGATGGCGTTGAGGAACAGGCCGTTGCCCAACGCCAGGCTGCTGCGCAGTTGCAGCGGTGCCCAGCCGGCAGGGCTGAGCAGGTGGGTGCGGGCGTCGGCACCATTGACCCGTTCCAGCTGCAAGGTAAGGCTGTTTTCGGCGGGCAACGCCAGGCGCGTGCGCAGGTCATTGGCCAGGCGCTGTTCCTCGGCGCGCGGGGGGAATGGTTCCACCTCTGCTTGTCGGGCAACCCAGAAGCGTGTCTCGCGGTTGCCCATGTGCGCCAGCAACGTGCTGCTTTGCCCAGGCGGTAGTTCGCGGGCGGCATGGTAAGCCGTGGCCAAGCGCTCCAGGCTGGCGTTGCGCGACAGTGGGTGCAACAGGCTGCCGTGGTAGTGCAATAACACGATACCGAGCAGGTGCGACGCAACCAGCGCCAGGCATAGCAACAGGCTCAGTTGATGCAGCAGGCGCTGTGGCCAGCATTGGCGCAGCCTAGTCATGCACGACATCGGTAGCCAGCACGTAACCGCTGCCCCACAGGGTACGCAGCAGTTCGGGTGCTTGTGGGTCGTAGGCCAGCTTGCGGCGCAGGCGGCTGACCTGGCGGTCGATGGCACGGTCACTGATGTCGCTGTCGTGAGCGGCGGTCAGGTCCACCAGGCGTTCACGGGTCAGAGGGCTGTGAGGGTGGGCCAGCATTACCTGCAACAGCCGGCTTTCTGCTGTGCTCAACTGCACGGGGGGCATGTTGTCGCGGCTCAGGGTCGCGCTGCTGCTGCAGAACTGCCAGCCAGCAAATCGGTAGCGCTGGGGTTTGTCCACGACGGTACTTGCCTGCAGTCGTGCCTGGGTTGCCTGGTGCCGGCGTAACACGCTGTTCAAACGGGCAACAAGTTCACGGGGCTCGAAAGGCTTGGTCAGGTAGTCGTCGGCACCCAGGTCCAGACCGCGAATACGGTCGGCGGTAGTGTCACGGGCGGTCAGCAGGATCACCGGCAAGTTGCAGCGCCGGTGCAGTTGCTGGCACAGGTCGAAGCCATCACCGTCGGGCAGCATCACATCCAGTACCACCACATCGAAAGCCTGTTGCTTGAGCAACTGCCACATGCCCCCCGCATCCTCAGCGCTGCGCACCTCAAAATGGTGCCTACGCAGGTAGGTGGCCAAAGGCTCACGGATCTTGCGGTGGTCATCGACCACCAGCACGCGGGGGGCGGGGGCTTGAGTGGTCATTGGCAGTGCGCTGTGGGGGAGGCTGAGGTTGAAGCGCAGGATATTACTACGAGTCATTATCATTTGTATCTTTTGTTGGAACGCGCGCTCGCCGCCTACTGCATCCCACCCCGTCGCACATGCTTCACAAACACCTTCTCCAGCAACTCCCACATCGCCGGATCGGTACTGAACGCCACATTGAACCGCATCCATCCGGTCGCCTTGGCGTCGACCATGAACAACTGCCCAGGCCCGAGCATGATGCCTTTCTCCAGCGCATCATCCAGCAACGCTGCGCTGTCCGGAATGGCCGGGTGGCGGGTCCAGATGTACATGCCTTCATCCGATTCGGTGAACAGTTCGAAACCCAATCGATGCAGATGTCGGCCAACTTCCTGATGCGCGTCTGCCAGCCGCTGGCGCAGGCGCTTGAGGTGTTTGCGCCAGCGGCCGTCGATGATCGCGGCATATACGACCCGCTCCATGACCTGCGAAGTGGTCAGGCCCGAGCGCATTTTCAGGTGCAGCAGCTTTTGCATCAGCTCGGGGTTGGCCAGCATGTAGCCCGCCCGCACGTTGGGCGAAATGCTCTTCGAGTAACTGCCCACGTACACCACCTGCTGCAGGTGGTCCAGGCTGGCCAGGCATGGCTGCGGTTCGGCGACCATGTCGGCGTACAGGTTGTTCTCCACCAGGCGGAAGCCGTGCTGGCTGGCCAGTTGCAGCAAACGGTGCAATTGCGGCAGCGGGGTGCGTGAGCAGGTCGGGCTGTGCAGGTGCGGCTGGGTGAAGAACGCCGTCGGGCGGTGATGGACGAGCAGCTGCTCCAGCTGGTTCAGGTCGTAACCGGCCGGTGTACGTGGCACGCCGACCAAGGTCGCGCCCTGGGTGCGCAGGATGCTCATCAGGTTGGGGTAGCCGGGGTCATCCACCAGCACCACATCGCCCGGGCGCACCAGTGTACGGGCGGCCAGGTCCAGAGCCTGGCTGGCACCGTGGGTGAGCATCAATTGCGCCGGGTTGGCGACGATCGACAGTTCCTGCTGCAGGTTCTGTGCGGTCAACGCGCGCAGCTCCATCAGGCCCATGGGGTCGCCATAGCCGGATAATTCCAGCGGGCTGCCCGCTACCTGGCGCAGCCCTCGGCGCAGGCCCTCTTCGTACATCCAGTCGTTGGGCAGCCAGCCGCATCCCGGTTTGTAGGGCAACTGACGGATCTCGAAGATCTGCTGCAGGTACCACTCGGAGTTGAACGTTGGTCGGGTGGTGTCAGCCTCGGCATTGTGCTTTTCCAGCAGTTCGCCCGCTGCCCGGTTGACGAAGAACCCCGCGTTGCCCCGGCTCACCAGCAAGCCCTGGGCGACCAGGCGGTCGTAGGCCTCGACCACGGTGAAGGTACTCACCGAATAGCTCGCGGCAAAGGCGCGGATCGACGGGACCTTGGCGCCTGGCTTAAGGGTCTGGTTGTCAATCGCCTCGCGCAACCCGTCGATGATCTGGTTCACCAACGGGGTCGAAGAGTCTGGATGTAATTGGAACATTCGGGGCCTTCAGGGTGCGTATCGCCTGGCGTTTGCAGGGTGTACTGCAAGGGCGACCTGTACAGTGCAGTGCGAGATTCATGCCACTGTGCATGGCTCTCTGCGTCGGACATTTTTACATTAGGTGTCGGATATCGCCACATAAAGCATGTTCAGTTCGCTTCAGGCAGTCGCCCTGGGGCGCGTCAGCAGGCCGCCATGGAGGGCCTGCGTGTGTTTGTTCACACCATCCTGCCCGCATTAGCACTGATGTACAGGTGAAATCGCCAGCCATCGGGGTTTCACGGTTTTCCTTGGATAAAAAGAAGCACGGGGTACACAACTGATGGACGCAACATCCACAACCACCACCGCGAAAAGCGGGCACGAGAGCAAGCTCAGTGCCTCGCTGAAGTCGCGCCACCTGACGATGATGTCGATCGCCGGGGTAATTGGCGGCGCCTTGTTCGTCGGTTCCGGCAGCGTGATCCACAGCGCCGGCCCGGCCGCTGTCCTGGCCTACCTGGCGGGCGGCATCCTGGTGGTGCTGATCATGCGCATGCTGGGTGAAATGGCGACTTCCTCGCCCGACACCGGCTCGTTCTCTACCTACGCCGACCGCGCCATCGGACGCTGGGCCGGTTTCACCATCGGCTGGCTGTACTGGTGGTACTGGGTCATCCTCATGGCCTGGGAAGCCTATGTGGCAGGCAAGATCCTGCATGGCTTCTTCCCGGATGTCAGCGTCAACGTGTTCGTGCTGGCCACGACCCTGTTGCTGATCACCGTCAACTTCTTCAACGTCAAACACTACGGTGAGTTCGAGTTCTGGTTCGCCTTGATCAAGGTGATCGCGATCGTCTGCTTCCTGATCGTGTGTACCGCTGCCGTGATGAACGTCTGGCAGTTCGGTGAAGTGCGTGGCATTAGCCACCTCACCGCCGAAGGCTTCATGCCCAATGGCATCACCACGGTGATCGGTGCGTTGCTCGGGGTGATGTTCGCCTTCCTGGGCGCCGAAATCGTCACCATCGCTGCTTCCGAGGCCAAAGACCCGGCTGCGCAGATCGTCAAGGCCACCAACTCGGTGGTATGGCGTGTGTGCCTGTTCTACGTCGGTTCGATCTTCCTGATCGTCTGCCTGGTACCGTGGAACGATCCGCACCTGGGCGTTTCCGGCTATGGCGCCTACCGCCGTACCCTGGAACTGCTGGGCGTGCCGTATGCCGAGCTGCTGATGAACTTCGTGGTGCTGACCTCGGTGAGCAGCTGCCTGATCTCGGGCCACTACACCGCCTCGCGCATGCTGTTCTCCCTGGCCCAGCGTGGCGATGCGCCGTCGTTCTTCAAAATCACCCGCGCCGGCACCGGTGTACCGGTGTACGCGATCATGGGCTCGTGCGCCGTGGCCGTGGTGTGTGCGCTGATCAACTTCAGCGAGACCCTGCGCCCGAAAGACGTGCTGGATACCTTGATGAACACCACGGGCATGATCGCCCTGCTGGTGTACCTGGTGATTGCCTTCTCGCAGCTGCGCATGCGCCGCAAGCTGATTGCCGAAGGCAAGGAAATACGCCTGAAAATGTGGCTGTTCCCGTGGCTGACCTACCTGGCAATCGCGTTCATCGTGGCTGCATTGGTGACGATGGCCTTCATGCCTGACTACCAGATCCTGGTGATCTCCACCGGTATCGCGGCGGCAGTCGTGGTGGCAATGGGTGTGGTGCACCAGATCCGCACTGGCAGCAAACAGCACTAAGCGCTACTCGCGTTTTGGAACGGCCGGCTCCCTTGAGGACCCGGCCGTTTCGCGTTGTTGGGCCTGGGCTTTTTCTGCGGGCATGTGGAAGCGCTGGTTCATCCAGGGCGAGCCGAGCAGCGCGGCGGCGACAATCAGGGCCAGGATGGCGAGGGCGATGTAAGTCTTCATGGGCATGCGCATACAGGGACTGACTTCCAGCAGAGGTGGTCAGTTCCGGCCCTATCGCCGACAGATGGCATATGCTAGACACATTGCCCGCCCAAAGGAGCCGTCCATGGCCTGGTCCGCCACCCAGTATTCCCTGTTTGAAGACGAACGTACCCGTGCCGTACGCGACCTGCTTGCCGCCATTCCGCCACGCCCGGTGCGCCACGCCACCGACCTGGGCTGCGGACCGGGCAATTCCACAGAGGTGTTGCTGCAACGCTACCCCGATGCCCAGGTGACGGCACTGGACAGCGACCCGGACATGATCGACAAGGCCCGCGAGCGCAAGCGGCTGTGCATCCCCCGGGTGCGCACGGTCATTGCCGACATTACCGGCTGGTCCGCCCCTGAGCCGCAAGACCTGATCCTGGCCAATGCCTCGCTGCAATGGGTACCTGACCACGCCTCGCTGTACCCGCACCTGGTGCGTCAGTTGAGCGAAGGCGCCAGCCTGGCCGTGCAAACCCCGGACAACCTCGACGAGCCGGCCCATCGGCAGTTGCGCGAAATTGCCAGCCAAGGCCCCTGGGCGGCGAAATTCGCCGACTTCCAGTTGCCGCCACGGCACGGTGCGGCGTTCTACTACGACTTGCTCAGCCCGCTGTGTGCCCGGGTGGATGTGTGGCGTACCACCTACCATCACCCGTTGATGGGGGGCGCCGAAGCGGTGGTGGAATGGTTCAAGGGCTCGGCGTTGCGGCCGTATCTTGCCAGGCTTGATGAGCAGGAGCAGGCCGATTTCCTGCAGATGTACCTGCAGGCCATGCAGCGTGATTACCCGCCGGCGACCGATGGCAAGGTGCTGCTGCCGTTCCCGCGGTTGTTCGTGATCGCTACCCGCTAGTGCGGCGCCAGCGCCAGACCACGTAGCTGTAGATGCCGAGGTTGAGCAGCAGCACGATGCTGCCCAGCAGCAGCTGGACTTGCGGGGTCAGCCCGGCACGGTAGATCAGCGGCCAGATGTAGTGTTCGACGAAGCCGCCCTGATAGCCCGCGTCACCGGCGGCGCTGCGCATGCGGTTTTCCCAGGCGGTGAGCGGGCAGCCCAGGTGCAGGGACTCCACCGCCAGGCCCCAGGCCAGGGCCGGCAAGTGGATGAGCAGGGCGGGGCGCCACTTGAGCACCAGCAGGCCGCCGAACAGCACCAGCAGGATGAACGCCAGGTGCAGCAGGACCAGGGTGTCGGCGGCCAGGCGGCTAAGCATGGGTTGTGTGCCGGGAGTTGAGGTAATCCCAGCATAGTTGGGTTACCTGTACCGGCCTCTTCGCGGGCTTGCCCGCTCCCACAGGATCACCACAGGTTCTCAATGATGTGCAGTTCCTGTGGGAGCGGGCGTGCCCGCGAAGAGGCCGGCCCAGGTTTACAAACCTTCCTCGACCATCTGCAAAAAGGTCGCCACCACCCGCCGCGTTCGTTGCTCCCTCAAGCACACCAGGGTCTCGGTCAAATGCCGCTGACAATCCACAATCGGTAACGCACACACCCGCGCATCGGCACCAAACTCCGCCGCCGATACCACCCCGACGCCAATCCCCACTACCACCGCTTCGCGCGCCGCTTCGCGGCCCTCCACCTGTATAGCCGGGCGAATCCGCAAACCCGCCCGTTGCATCTCTTCTTCCAGCGTCTGCCGCGTCACCGAACCGGGCTCGCGCAGCACCAATGGCATGTCGTCCAGGTCGGCCAGGCTGATCGAGCCACGGCTGGCCCACGGGTGGTGGTGCGAAACGAACGCCACCATCGGGTCGCGGCGCAGGGGCAGGCAATGCAGGCGTTCATCTTCCACATCCCGGCCCAGCAGGGCCAGGTCGGCCTGGTAGCTGAACAGCCGGGCCAGCGATTCATCGGTGTTGCCGGTCTCGATCTTCACCTGGATGCCCGGGTAGCGCTGGCAGAAGCGGGCAATCTGCGGCAACACGTGCACCGGTGCATCCACCGCCAGCACCAGGCTGCCGGTTTGCAGCGCGCGCGAGTCCTGCAGCAGGTCATGGGCTTCGGCCTCGCAGGCGAACAGGCGCTGGCTGATGCCCAGCAGGCGCTCGCCAAGGTCGGTGAGCTGCACCGACCGCTTGTTGCGATGGAACAGCAATACGCCGAAGCGCTCCTCCAGTTTGCGTACCTGGTCCGACACCGCCGGCTGGGTCAGAAACAGCTTTTCAGCCGCACGGGTAAAGCTGCCGTGCACGGCCACCGCGTGGAAAGCCTTGAGTTGTGCGTGCGAAACCGACATGACCACTCCAGTAACAAGCTGAGCTTATGTGTGTAATACGATAAATCGATTTTATTTATTTTTCTGCAACTGTTTCCATGCATTTCAGCCCGACGCTGGCACCACAAGTGCCGCCAGGGCTATGGCACCCACACGGTGCCACCTGACCCGATGACAGCCTCGTCATCGCTGTGCGTAACACAAGAACAAGACAGGCGTTTCTTCACATTCTGCCGGCACACTCAAGCAAGAGGTCAGACTTACATGAATCAATCCCTAGCCGCGTTCAAACGCTGGCGCATACAGATTTTCGCCATCACCTGGCTGGCCTACGCCGCCTTCTACTTCACCCGCAAAGCGTTCTCGGTGGCCAAGCTGGGCATCGCCGAAGACCCCAGCTTCATGCTCGACAAGGCCGCCATGGCCAACCTCGACGCCATCTACCTGGCCGCCTACGCCGTGGGGCAGTTCACCTGGGGCATGCTCGCCGACCGCTTCGGCCCGCGTGTGGTGGTGCTTGGCGGGTTGCTGATTTCTGCAGTGGCAGCCGTGGTGATGGGCAGCTACGCCACCTTCCCGATCTTTGCCACCTGCATGTTGGTGCAGGGCCTGGCGCAGTCCACCGGCTGGGCCGGGTTGTGCAAGAACATCGGCAGTTTCTTCCCGGCCTCGCAGCGCGGGCGCGTACTGGGCCTGTGGAGTTCCTGCTATGCCTTCGGCGGCCTGGTGGCCTCACCGTTCGCCGGCTGGTGGGCCTACACACTGGTGGGCACCTGGCACGCAGCGTTTTTCTCCAGTGCCGCTGTGGTGGCGTTGGTGGCCGTGCTGTTTTTCTGCTTGCAGCGCAACAAGCCAGAAGATGTCGGCCTGCCCGCAGTGGAGCCCGAGCCGCAGAGCATGGCCCCGGCCGGCAACCTGTGCAGTGTATGGGCGCCGCTGAGGGAGATTTTGCGCAACCGCACGGTGCTGACCCTGGGGCTTGCGTACTTCCTGTTGAAGCCGGCGCGCTACGCCATTCTGCTGTGGGGGCCGGTGATCGTGTTCGAGCAGATGCCCTCGGTAGGCAAGGTCGGCGCAGCAATCATCCCGACCGCCTTCGAGCTGGCCGGGCTACTCGGCCCGATCCTCATCGGCCTGGCCTCCGACAAGCTGTTCGGCGCCCGGCGCATGCCCGCCTGTGTCATCAGCCTGGTGCTGCTGACCGTGGCACTGGCGGGGTTCATGGCGGCCATGCACACCGGCAACGTGATGCTGGTGGTGGCCTTGCTGTTCGTCATGGGCCTGACCCTGTACGGGCCGGACTCAATGATCAGCGGCTCCGCCGCCATCGACTTCGGTACCGCCAAGGCCGGTGCCACTGCCGCCGGCTTCGTCAATGGCTGCGGCTCGGTGGGGGCGGTGCTGGGTGGGTTGCTGCCGGGGTACTTCGACGGCGTCACGGTGTTCATTGTGTTCGCGGCTTGCGCGCTGTTCTCGGCGCTGGTGCTGCTGCCGCACTGGAACAGTCGCCCGGCCAGCAGTGAACACAGTAATGACGTGGCCCCGAACACCAGCATGGCAATCAAGCCATTGCGTACCTGAAAGGAAAGCAAGCGAATGAGACCCTTCTGGCTGCAACAGGCCCTGGATGCCACGCAGGAGGCAGTGTGCCCGCCGCTGCAAGGCGATACACGCTGCGATGTCTGCATTGTTGGCGGCGGTTACACCGGCCTGTGGACCGCATTGATGCTCAAGGAAGCGGTGCCGGCCCTGGATGTGGTGCTGATCGAAGCCGACATCTGCGGCGCCGGCGCCAGCGGCCGCAATGGTGGCTGTGCGTTGTCCTGGTCGGCCAAGTATTTCACCCTTGAGCGCCTGTTCGGCATGGCCGAGGCGGTGCGCCTGGTGCGCGAGTCGGAGCGCAGCATCGGTGAGATCGGTGCGTTCTGCGCAGCCAACGGCATTGATTGTGACTATCGCCTGGACGGCACGCTGTACACCGCCACCAACGCGGCCCAGGTCGGTGCCACGGACGGGGTGATCGCCGCGCTGGAGCAGAAGGGCATCAACTCGTTCCGCCGCCTGCCCCTGGAACAGGTGCAGCGTCTGGCAGGTTCGGCGCGGCACCTGGAAGGCTGGTTTTCGCCGGCTGCAGCAACGGTGCAGCCGGGCAAACTGGTGCGCGGCCTGCGCCGGGTGGCCTTGCAACGCGGTGTGCGTATTCATGAAGGCACCGCCATGACCGGGCTGGAGCATGGCGCCCCGGTGCAGGTGCGCACCGCGCACGGTACAGTGCGCGCTGACCGCGTGGTGCTGGGCCTGAATGCCTGGATGGCGCGCGCTTTTCCGCAGTTCGAGCGCAGCGTGGCGATTGTCTCCAGCGACATGGTCATTACCGAGCCGTGCCCCGATCTGCTGCGACAGATTGGCCTGGACAGCGGCATCAGCGTGCTCGATTCGCGGATTTTCGTGCACTACTACCACAACACCTCCGATGGCCGGCTGATGCTCGGCAAGGGCGGCAACACCTTTGCCTACGGCGGGCGCATGTTGCCGGTATTCGACCAGCCGTCGCCGTACCGGCCATTGCTGCGCGAAAGCCTTGGCGGGTTTTTCCCGGCCTTGGCCGAGGTGCCACTGGCGGCCAGCTGGAACGGGCCTTCGGACCGCTCGGTGACCGGGTTGCCGTTCTTCGGTCGCCTGGATGGGCAGGGCAACGTGTTCTACGGCTTTGGTTACTCCGGCAGCGGCGTGGGCCCGTGCCACATGGGCGGGCAGATTCTTTCTTCGCTGGCGCTGGGGCTGGACAACCCGTGGACCCGTTCGCCGCTGGTCAAGGGGCCGCTGGGGCTGTTCCCGCCCGAGCCGATCCGCTACCTGGGCTCGCTGGTGGTGCGCAATGCCATCCGCCGCAAGGAACGCGCCGAGGATCACGGCTTGCGGCCCCGCCGGCTGGATGTGCGCCTGGCGCGGTTTGCGGCGGCGGCAGGCAAAGCCGATAAAGGCTGATGAGATTTCTTGTCGATCCCATGCCAGAGGGCGTATAAAATGCACCCACTTTTGGCCGGTCGCTTCCTGAACCGGCCGCTGAAACAAGAGAGTCGACATGGGCGCACAGTGGAAAGCCAAACATAGAGAAACAGCGGCCAATGCCAAAGGCAAGGTCATGGGCAAGCTGTCCAAGGAAATCCAGATCGCTGCCAAATCGGGCGCCGATCCCGACATGAACCCACGCCTGCGCCTGGCCATCGTGCAAGCCAAGAAGGCTTCGATGACCCGTGAGACCCTGGAACGGGCGATTCGCAAGGGCGCTGGTCTGGACGGGGATACCGTGCAATACCATGCGGTGAGCTACGAAGGTTTTGCGCCGCACCAGGTGCCGCTGATCGTCGAGTGCCTGACCGACAACGTCAACCGCACCGTCGCGCAAATCCGTGTTCTGTTCCGCAAAGGCCAGCTGGGTGCCACCGGCTCGGTGGCCTGGGACTTCAACCATTTTGGCCTGATCGAAGCCACCCCGGAAGGCGACGCCGACCCGGAAATGGCGGCCATCGAAGCCGGCGCCCAGGACTTTGATCAAGGTGAAGAAGAAGGCTCGACCCTGTTCATTACCGAAATCATTGACCTGGATGCCGTGCAGAAGGCGCTGCCGGAGCACGGCTTTACAGTGACTGCGGCGAAAATCGGCTACATCCCAAAGAACCCGGTAAGCGCAGCCAGCCTGAGTGCCGAGGCGCTGGCTGAGGTTGAAGCGTTCCTCGAGGCGATTGACGAGAACGATGACGTGCAGAACGTCTACGTTGGTCTGACCGAGTAACACCCGGGGCCGCGTTGCGGCCCTTCGCGGGCTTGCCCGCTCCCACAGGTATTTCACCGTTACAGAGAACTGTGAATACCTGTGGGAGCGGGCAAGCTCGCGAAAAGGCCCTTGAATTCTACAGCAGGGAGCCTGCATGAACCCCACCTTCGCCTCCCTCAGCCTCGCCCACCTGCGTACCCTCGATCACCTGCTGCTGCTGAAAAACCTCAGCCATGCCGCCGAGCGCCTGGGTGTCAGCCAGTCGGCCCTGAGCCGGCAGCTGGCCCACCTGCGCGAGGCCTTTGACGACCCGTTGCTGGTGCGCCAGGGCCGAGGCTACGTCCTCAGCGAGTACGCTGAAGCCCTGGTTGAACCGCTACGCCAAGTCCTCGAAGAACTGCACGCCCTGCGCCAGCCCGCAGTGTTCGACCCGGCGCGCTGCGAGCGGCGCTTCTGCCTGGCCGCTTCGGACTACGTCGCCGAGCACATGCTGCCGCTGCTGGTAGCCGCGCTGGAACGTGAAGCACCGGGCGTATCGCTGGAATACCGCACCTGGCAGGCCGGCCAGTATGCGTTGCTGGCCAGCGGCGAAATCGACCTGGCAACCACGCTGTTTGACGAGTCGCCCCCCAACCTGCACGGGCGCTTGCTGGGTGAGGACCGTGCGGTGTGCCTGATGCGCCACGACCACCCGCTGGCCGCCCATGGCGCGCTCAGTCAGGTCGACTACCTGGCGCACAAGCATGTGCGGATTTCGGGCGGTGGCGACAAGGACAGTTTCATCGACCGCCACCTGCGCGCCCAGGGCCTGCAGCGGCGGGTCAGCCTGGAGGTGCCGTTCTTCTCCGCCACCGTGCAGGTAATAGCCAACAGCCAGGCGGTGGCCACGGTCCCCGAGCACATTGCCCGGCAGCTAAGCCGTTTGCATGGCTTGGCGTGGCGGCCGCTGGGGTTCATCGACCACAGCCAGCGCTACTGGGTGGTGTGGCACCAGCGGCTGCAGGCCTCGGCCGAGCATCGCTGGTTGCGCAACCGGGTGTTCGACTTGTGGCGCCAGTCGCAGTTTGGTGTGCAGGGCGGGCATGCGGGTTTGCCATAGCAGGTATGCGCAAGGCGGGGTTATTCGCTTTGCCATAGGTGCCTAGACTGGGGGCATTGTGTTGCCTGTAGCGGCCTCTTCGCGGGCACGCCCGCTCCCACAGGTACTGCATCGCTGCCAAGCCTGGTGCAATACCTGTGGGAGCGGGCGTGCCCGCGAAGAGGCCAGTACATGCAGCGAATAACCCACAGGAGCTCCCACGTGACCCCCGAACAATTCCGCCAGTATGGCCACCAACTGATCGACCTGATCGCCGACTATCGCCAGACCGTTGGCGAACGCCCGGTCATGGCCCAGGTCGAGCCTGGCTACCTCAAGGCCGCTTTGCCCAGCAGCGCTCCCCAGCAAGGTGAACCCTTCGAAGCCATCCTCGACGACGTCAATCAGCTGGTCATGCCCGGCCTGTCCCACTGGCAGCACCCGGACTTCTACGGCTACTTCCCTTCCAACGGCACCTTGTCCTCGGTGCTCGGCGACTTCCTCAGTACCGGCCTGGGTGTGCTGGGCCTGTCGTGGCAATCCAGCCCGGCCTTGAGCGAACTGGAAGAAACCACCCTCGACTGGCTGCGCCAGTTGCTAGGCCTGTCTGGCCAATGGAGCGGGGTGATCCAGGACACCGCTTCGACCAGCACCCTGGTGGCACTGATCAGTGCCCGGGAGCGCGCCACCGACTATGCGCTGGTGCGTGGCGGCCTGCAGGCCGAAGCCAAGCCTTTGATCGTCTACGTCAGCGCCCACGCCCACAGCTCAGTGGACAAGGCTGCGCTGCTGGCCGGCTTTGGCCGAGACAACATCCGCCTGATCCCTACCGACGAACGTTACGCCCTGCGCCCAGAGGCACTGCAGGCGGCAATCGAGCAGGACCTGGCTGCGGGTAACCAGCCCTGTGCCGTCGTTGCCACCACTGGCACCACCACCACCACGGCCCTGGACCCGCTGCGCCCGATTGGCGAGATCGCCCAGGCCCATGGCCTGTGGCTGCATGTGGATTCGGCCATGGCCGGTTCGGCGATGATCCTGCCCGAATGCCGCTGGATGTGGGACGGCATCGAGCTGGCCGATTCGGTGGTAGTCAATGCGCACAAGTGGCTGGGTGTGGCCTTTGATTGCTCCATCTATTACGTGCGCGACCCGCAGCACCTGATCCGGGTGATGAGCACCAACCCCAGCTACCTGCAATCGGCGGTGGATGGCGAGGTGAAAAACCTGCGTGACTGGGGTATACCGCTGGGCCGGCGGTTCCGCGCGTTGAAGCTGTGGTTCATGTTGCGCAGCGAGGGTGTTGAAGCGTTGCAGGCGCGTTTGCGGCGTGACCTGGACAATGCCCGGTGGTTGGCGGAGCAGGTCGGGGCGGCGGCGCATTGGGAAGTGTTGGCACCGGTGCAACTGCAGACCTTGTGCATTCGCCATCGGCCGGCAGGGCTGGAAGGGGAGGCGCTGGATGCGCATACCAAGGGCTGGGCGGAGCGGTTGAATGCGTCCGGGGATGCGTATGTGACGCCAGCGACGCTGGACGGGCGATGGATGGTGCGGGTGTCGATCGGGGCTTTGCCGACTGAGCGGGGAGATGTCGAGCGTTTGTGGGCGCGCTTGCAGGAAGTGATCAAAGGCTGAGATAGCCGGGGCTGCAGAGCAGCCCCGTGCAATCTATCAGTTGCTCACTGCCTGAAAGCTACCTTTACGGCTTGCCTCGTAGGCTTCCTTTTCCATCGGCTTGGCGTCCGGGTTACCCAGGTCTTCCATCGCCAGGCGGTGGGTTTCCGGGGCGATATAGGCCGCCAGTGCGCAAACGCAGGTGATGAAGAACGCCAGGCTACCTACCACCAGCGGGATGTTGTCCGAGCCAGGTGGTGCAACCAGGGCGAACAGCGCCGGCAGCATGGCGGTCAGCATGGTGCCGATGTTCTGCGCGATGGCCATGGCCGAAACGCGGTAGCGGGTGTGGAACAGCTCTGGGTAGAAGCTTGGGAACACCGCGTTGTAACCCTGGTAGACCATGCCCCACATCACGATCGAGGCGGCGAACGCCATGGGCACGTTCTGGATGCTGATCGCATACAGGTAGACGAAGGCCAGCATGCCCGAGCCCAGGCAGCCGAAGATCATGGTCGGGCGACGGCCGATCTTGTCGGACAGGTTGCCGATGAACGGGATCACCAGCACCGCCACGATATTGCCGACCACCGGAATCCACAGGTACACGCTCTTGTCGAAGCCGATGCCATAGGCCGGCTGCACCGCGTAGGCCGCACCGAAGATGGTGGCCACCACCGGGATCACGTTCATCAGGGCCATGAACATCACCAGCACCATGTGCTTCCAGCTGTGGCGGAAGGCTTCGCTGATGGGCGACCTGGCTACTTTGTCCTGCTTCTCTTCCTTCACGAAAGCCGGGGTTTCATGCACTTCCTTACGGATGATGAAGCCTGCAATCAGCACCACGGCGCTCATCAGGAAAGGAATACGCCAGCCCCAATCGGTGAACGCTTCGCTGGGCATGAAGTAAGCCAGTGGCAGGAACACCGCCGCCGCCAGCACCTGGCCGGCCTGCACACCTTGCAGGGTGAAACTGGCGTAGTAGCCTCTTCGACCGAACGGCGCGTGCTCCATGATCATGGAACTGGCCCCGGAGATTTCCCCGGCCACGGCAAAGCCCTGGATCAGGCGCAGCACCACCAGCAAGGCGGGTGCGAGGTAGCCGATGTCGTGGTAGGTGGGCAGCAGGCCCACCGCCATGGTCGACAGGCCCATCAGGAACATACACAGCAGCAGTACGTTCTTGCGGCCACGGGTATCACCCCAGTGTCCCAGCACGAAAGCACCGACCGGACGCGCCAGGTAGCCCACGCCGTAGGTGGCCAACGAGGCGATGATGGCCATTTTCGGGTCAGTATTGGGGAAGAAGATCTGCGGGAAAATCAGTGCAGCGGCCTGGGCATAGATGAAGAAGTCGTAGTACTCGAGTGCCGAGCCTATCCATCCACTGGCGGTCGCTTTTTTGGCTTGCGAGCTGGAGTGAGCCATCGTTGTCTCCGTTGTTATTGTTGTTTGCGCAGGTTCCGCCGTTGGTTCGCCAAGGCAGGAGGCAGTGGTCGGTGTGCCTGCGTCTGTGGTTCATGTTGACCACGGGCCAGTGGGCTGGCAATTCGTTAAAACGGGTTTTGTGCGATAATCGAACGCAAAACTAACCATTCCGTACAAAGAGATTGAAGCGACGACTTTACCTGCGAATAATCGATCGTGCCATAAACTGTGACAGTGGTTTCTTTACCTGACTGGCACCGTCATTTTCTAACAACAAGGAACTCCCGCCATGCAGCGTTCGATCGCTACCGTGTCCTTGAGCGGCACCCTGCCGGAAAAGCTCGAAGCCATCGCCGCCGCCGGTTTTGACGGCGTCGAGATCTTCGAAAACGACTTGCTCTATTACGCTGGCAGCCCGCGCCAGGTGCGCCAGATGTGCGCCGATTTAGGGATAGCCATCACCCTGTTCCAGCCGTTTCGCGACTTTGAAGGCTGCCGCCGCGACCGCCTGCAAAAAAACCTCGACCGCGCCGAGCGCAAGTTCGACCTGATGCAAGAGCTGGGCACCGACCTGGTGCTGGTGTGCAGCAACGTTCAGGCCGATGCCCTGGGTGACGAACAGCTGCTGGTCGACGACCTGCGCCTTCTGGGCGAGCATGCCGGCAAACGCGGCCTGCGCATTGGCTATGAAGCCCTGGCCTGGGGCCGCCACGTCAACACCTACCAGCAAGTCTGGAACCTGGTGCGCCAGGCCGATCACCCGGCCCTCGGCATGATCCTCGACAGCTTCCACACCTTGTCGATCAAAGGCGACCCGAGCGCGATTCGCGAGATTCCTGGCGACAAGATCTTCTTTGTACAAATGGCCGACGCGCCGATCCTGGCCATGGATGTGCTGGAGTGGAGCCGCCACTTCCGCTGCTTCCCGGGGCAGGGCGAAATGGACATGGCCGGCTTCCTGGCGCCGATTCTTGCCACCGGCTATCGTGGCCCGCTGTCGCTGGAGATCTTCAACGACGGCTTCCGCGCCGCGCCGACCCGGCAGAATGCCGCCGACGGCCTGCGTTCGCTGTTGTACCTCGAAGAACAGACCCGCTTGCGCCTGGAGCAGGAAAACACGCCGATCGAACCTGGCGTGCTGTTCACCCCGCCTGCGGCCAGCGCCTATGACGGTGTGGAGTTCCTTGAATTTGCAGTCGATGAAGCCGTTGGCGCGCGCCTGGGCAGCTGGCTGAAGCGCCTGGGCTTTGCCGAAGCCGGCAAGCACCGCAGCAAGGACGTGCAACTGCTGCGTCAGGGCGATATCAACATTGTCCTGAACGCCGAACCGTACTCTTTCGGCCACAACTTCTTCGAGGCCCACGGCCCGTCGCTGTGCGCCACCGCGTTGCGGGTCAAGGATCCGCAAGCCGCCCTGAAGCGCGCCACCGCCTTCCGTGGCCAGCCATTCCGTGGGCTGGTCGGCCCTAATGAGTGTGAAGTACCGGCAGTACGCGCACCGGACGGCAGCCTGCTGTACCTGGTGGAGCAGGGCACCGCTGGCCAGACCTTGTACGACACCGACTTCAGCCTGGACAACAGCGCCACCGCCACTGGCGGCCTGCGCCGCATCGACCATATGGCGCTGGCCCTGCCAGCCGAGTCACTGGACAGCTGGGTGCTGTTCTACAAGAGCCTGTTCGACTTTGCCGCCGATGACGAAGTGGTGCTGCCCGACCCGTATGGCCTGGTCAAAAGCCGAGCCCTGCGCAGCCAGTGCGGGACCTTGCGCCTGCCACTGAACATCTCGGAAAACCGCAACACCGCCATTGCCCATGCACTGTCCAGCTACCGCGGTTCGGGGGTTCATCACATCGCCTTCGATTGTGACGACATCTTCCGTGAAGTGGCGCGCGCCAAGCTGGCTGGGGTGCCGCTGCTGGAAATCCCGCTGAACTACTACGACGACCTCGCAGCGCGCTTCGATTTCGATGACGAGTTCCTCAGCGAACTGGCGTACTACAACGTACTGTACGACCGCGACGCCCAGGGCGGTGAGCTGTTCCACGTGTACACCGAACCGTTCGAAGAGCGCTTCTTCTTCGAAATCATCCAGCGCAAGGGTGGCTATACCGGTTACGGCGCGGCCAACGTCGCGGTGCGCCTGGCGGCCATGGCCAAGGCCCGCAGCGGCGCGGCACGCAAACCGGTGCTGTAGTTGCCTGTACCGGCCTCATCGCCGGCAAGCCAGCTCCCACAGGATCACCGCCGCCTGATAGGCCAATGCAGTACCTGTGGGAGCTGGCTTGCCGGCGATGGGGCCGGTAGAGCTGCAGCTGTTCAGGGGCGCTCTGCCACCATCAACAGTGACTGCGGCACCGCACTTTGCGGGTGCTGCGGTTCCTGCAAACTGACCAGCCGCAACCCGGCCATGTCCAGGGCATTCAGCCAGCTGGCCAGGGTGCGGAAATACCAGGGCATTGGCTGCCAGTTCCCGCCAAACCCGGCAAATGATTCCTCCCGCCAGCCGTCCTGATAGTCCCCGCCTGCCACGCTCCATGGGTGCAACGTCTGAATCACCAGTGCGCCACCCGGCACCAGCAGATCATTCATCGCCGCCAACAGCGGAATAATGTCCTGATGCAACAGCGCGAAGTTGGCGCAGATCAGGTCATAACCCTTGCCCACATAAACCTGCGCATCGGCCAACTGCGCATAACTGGCCAGGTGCACTTCGGCCGAGCCCGCAGCGCGCGCGGCATCCACCAGCGTCCGGTCACCATCGACGCCCACGGCTTCGATACCACGGTCGTCCAGCGCACGCAGCAACCAGCCCTCACCGCAGCCCAGGTCCAGTACCCGTGCGGGTTGGCGGCCAAGGAGGGTGAGCAGGATGGCCTGGTCGGTGACCTGGCGACGGCTTTCGATGGCGCCGTTGCGCACGGCATCGATCCAGGCGTGGGCATTGTGCTGCCAACTGTCGAGCAGGGTGCTTTCACGGTCAGGCATGGTGGTGTCCCGGTGGTTGAACTTGCGTTGTGTTGAAACGCTACCTTAATATTGAAAACAATTCTCACTTGCGTGAATAGAATCGCCCCCATGAGCGACGTGCTACCTGGCTCCGACAATCACCTGCGTAATGTAGAGGCCCTTTACAACGGCCACCAGGGCTGGCTGCATGCCAGGCTGCGCAGGCGCCTGGGCAATGCGGTCGATGCGGCCGACCTGGTGCAAGATACCTTTGCGCGCATCCTGGCCTCGAAAACCGTGGTGTTCGATGAGCCGCGCGCTTACTTGAGCTGCGTCGCCGGTGGCATCCTTGCCAACTGGTGCCAGCGTAAATCGCTGGAGCGAGCCTATCTCAAGGCGCTTGAACACCTGCCAGAACCCGAGGTGCCGTCGCCCGAGGCCCGCTTGCTGATTCTGGAAACCCTGCACGAAATAGATGCCATGCTCGATACGCTGCCAGCGTTGGTCAGGCGCGCGTTTCTGCTGTCTCAGCTGGGCGGCATGAAGTACGAGGCCATTGCCGAGCAGCTAGGTGTGTCGCTCATCACCATCAAGCGTTACATGAAACAGGCATTTCTGCAGTGCTTGAGGCTGGTCGACTAAATGACTGATGTTCAGCGTGTCGGCCCAACAGATACTGAGGCGCTTGAGGAAGCGGCCGAGTGGTTGATGGCCTTGAGCGCCGGGTCGGTCACCGATGCGCAAAGGGCCGACTGGTTGGCCTGGCGCAGCAGCAGCCCCAAGCGGGCACAGGCCTGGCAGCGGGCCGAGCGGCTGATGGGCAAGCTGGACGGTTTGCCGCCGGCGCTGTCTATATCGGCGCTCGACCGCCCGGCCGACCCAGGCCGTCGGGCGATGATCAGCCGGTTGGCGTTGCTGCTGGCTGTGCTTCCGGCAGGTTGGGCAGGCTGGAAACTGACCGAGCAACAAGGCTGGGCCGCCGACTATCGCTCAAGCGTAGGTCAGTGTCGCCAGCTCACCCTGGCCGATGGGACGCAGATCTTCCTCAATACCGATTCTGCAATCGACATCCGTTTCGATGGCGACGAGCGCTTCATTCAACTGCGCCGGGGCGAAATTCTGGTGCAGACTGCACCCGATATCGTAGTGCCTGCGCGCCCCCTGCGGGTGGGAACACGGGAGGGGCGCATGCAAGCGCTGGGCACGCGCTTCAGTGTGCGAGAGCGGGACGGGCGCACCTACCTGGCAGTTATCGAAGGGGCCATTCGCATCGAGCCCGCCCGTGCGGCGGCCCCTGCAGGCACCGTTGTACAGGCCGGTGAGCGTGTCGATTTCAACGCGCACACGGTCGGCAGGCCGATGCCGGTCGACAGCACCGCGACCGCCTGGACCCAGGGCATGCTGCTGGCAGACCACATGCGGCTGGATGAATTTGTGGCTGAGCTGGCGCGTTACCAACGCGGCGTCATCCGCTGCGACCCTCGCATTGCCGGCCTGCGCATTTCGGGGGCTTTTCCGGTCAGCGACACGCAGCGCAGCCTGAGCATGCTGGAGTCGACCTACGCATTGCGGGTATCTGCGCACATGCATGGTTACTGGACCCTGCTTTACCCCGCAGAGCCGTAAGCTGCCAGGCGCGAAAAAAAACTGCGCTGCTGGTGATACTTTTTTCAGTCTCGGCTGGCAACAGGAATGAACACTTCCATTTCCTGCCAGAAGGACTCGCCTTTCATGCCTGTTGCAAGTCGTCCATTCCGTAAGCGTGCATTAGCTGTCGCGGTGCGTGGCACCCTGTTCGGGGCCGTTCTGGTGGCGGGGGCCGGCCAGTTGCTGCCAGCCGTGGCGCAGCCCCTGGATGCTGTGGCCATTCGCACCTACGAGATTGCTCCGGGCCCACTGGGACGGGTTTTGTCCAGCTTCGCGCTGGCTTCCGGTGTTGCGCTTTCGTTTGAACCGGCCTTGACCGATGGCCTGCACAGCCCCGGGCTCAGCGGTGCCTATTCGGCGCGTGAGGGTATCACCCGGTTGCTGGCCGGCAGTGGCCTTGAGCTGGTGGAACTGAGCAGCGGCAGTTATCAACTGATCCGCCAGGCAAGCAATGGCGATGGCCTCACACTGGCCGCTACCACCATCGAAGCCAATGGCGTACGCCAAGAAACCTTGCCTGACGCCTACGCCGGGGGGCAGGTCGCACGTGGTGGCCGGCTAGGCATGCTTGGTAACAAGGACGTGATGGATACGCCTTTCAGCGTGACCAGCTACACCGCAAAAACCCTCGCCGACTTGCAGACCGTGACCGTGGCTGATGCCCTGGAGCGTGATCCTTCGGTGCGCTCCACTGGCCAAGCGGGCGGCATCGTCGATTCGTTTTTCATTCGTGGCTTCCCGGTGGGTGAAGGCAACCTGGGCGAGCTGGCCTTCGATGGTGTTTACGGCGTTGCCCCCAATTACCGGGTATTCACCGAATACGCCGAGCGGGTCGAAGTGCTCAAGGGGCCGGGGGCCTTGATGTACGGCATTTCCCCGAACAGCGGCGTTGGCGGGGTGATCAACATCGTGCCCAAGCGCGCGCTCGCCGAGGATTTGACGCGTGTCACCGCCAGCTACAGCTCTGACACCCAGGTGGGCGGCCACCTCGACATCAGCCGCCGTTTTGGGGACCAGCGGCAATGGGGCGTGCGTTTCAACGGTAGCCTGGCCGAGGGCGACACGGCTATCGATGACCAGCAACGTGCGTTGGACATCGGCGCCATCGCCCTGGACTACCAAGGTGAGCGCTTGCGCCTGAACCTGGACTTCATCAGCCAGGAAGAGCGCTGGGATGCTGCTTCACGTCCGTTTACCGTGGCCCCCGGTTTCGACGTGCCCTCCGCCGCCAGTGGCCGAACCAATCTGCCGCAGGACTGGGGTTGGTCGAAAACCAAAGAGCAATCGGCGTTGCTGGGCGGGGAATACGACATCAACGACGCGTTGACGGTGTTCGCCCATGCCGGTGGCGGCAGGGCAGATGTGGCGCGGATGTCCGACCAGGTGCCAAGGATCCTCAATGCGGCAGGCGACACCAGCAACATCCCCGGTTATTACAAATTCAACGTCGATCGCTCCACCGCCGACGTGGGGCTGCGCACGTTGTTTGAAACCGGACCGGTCAATCACACGGTTACGGCCATGGCGACCCGCTATCAGGATGAGTTGTCACGCGGCATCAACAACGGTACGGAAATCCGTTCGAACATCTATCACCCGGTAGAGGTGCCCAAGCAATACATCGCTGCGCCAAAGGTGGACCGAGTGTCTGAGGCCGAGCTGTCTGGCGTTGCCCTGACAGACACCTTGTCGGTCCTCGATGATCGCGTGCAACTGACACTGGGGGTGCGGCGCCAGGAGATCGAGTCGCGCAACTACAGCACGGCGGGCGCGGTGACCTCGCGCTACAAAGACAGTGCAACGACCCCCGTTGTCGGCGTGGTGGTCAAACCGTGGGAAAACATCGCGCTGTACTACAACTACGTCGAGGGCCTGAGCAAAGGTGATGTCGCACCCGCCACGGCGAGCAATGCCGGTGAAGCGTTTGCGCCCTACAAGACCAAACAGCACGAGCTGGGTGTGAAGTACGAGCACAACACGTTCATGACCACCTTGTCGGTATTCCAGATCGAGAAGCCCAGTGGTGAGCTGGGTACTGGCAACCAGTTCTCGGTGCAGGCACAGCAGCGTAACCGCGGCATCGAGCTAAGCATGTTCGGTGAGGTTGCGCCGGGCACCCGGTTACTGGGCGGCGTGACAGTGCTGGACGGGAAATTGACGGATTCGGCCACGGCCGCCAACAAGGGCAACGAGCCGGTCGGCGTGCCGGACGTGCAGGCCAACCTCTGGGCTGAGTGGGATACCCCTTGGGTTGAGGGCGTGACGCTGACCGGTGGTGCTATCTATACCGGCAGCCAGTACATCAACCAGGCCAACACCCAGGAACTCGATGCCTGGACACGGTTCGACGTCGGGGCGCGCTATGCCACCCGTATCGATGGCCGCCCTACAACCTTCCGGGCGACGGTGCAGAACGTGTTCGACCGCGAGTACTGGTCGGGTGTGGCGTCGTACGGCGCAATATCGCCGGGCTACCCGAGGGCGTTGCAGCTGTCGGCCACGGTCGACTTCTGATGCAGGTCCGGCGCTGAAGCGCAGGGGGTATCGTTACCCGGTCGCCGTGTGTTTGCGCTTGACCCGGTACATATCCCCATCGGCATGACGCAGCAGCGTGTCGGCATCGTGGCCATCCTCAGGGAAACACGCCACGCCGATGCTGCAGGACGGCGCGTCTATACCGGACAGCGCCATACCGAGTGGTTCGGCCATGGCCGCCAGAATACCCGCTACCTGCTCGGCAATGGCCTCTGGCGACGGGCAATCGGTCAACAGCACGGTGAATTCGTCACCGCCCATGCGCGCCACCGTGTCGGTGGCGCTTACACAGCCTTCCAGCCGCCGCGCCAGCGTGCACAGCACCCTGTCACCCACGGCATGCCCGTGCACATCGTTGATTTGCTTGAAGTCGTTGATATCCAGAAACAGCAACGCCAGCGTGTGATCGTGCCGCCGAGCGGCGGCGAGGGCTGTGTCCAGCCGTTCATTGAACATGGCGCGGTTGGCCAGCCGGGTCAGCGGGTCGTGATGGGCCAAAAAACGCAGTTCATCTTCGGCCTGGCGCAGGGCGGTTACATCGCGCGCCACACCGATACGCGCTTGAGCCTCTTCGGACCAGCTGGCTGCCCACAGGATGTGCACGATACCGCCATCTTTGCGCACATAGCGGTTACGGAAATCGTAATGGGGCTGGCCGTTCATCACCCGCACAATCGACGCGCGTGTGGCCGCGAGGTCGTCAGGGTGCATGTAGTCGGTAATCGGAGTGCCGATCATTTCACCGGGCTTGTAACCCAACAGCGCCTCGCAGGCATCGCTGACGAAGGCGATCTGGTTGTCCCTGTCGACCACGAACACGGTGTCCAGCATCAGGTGGATCAACCTGGGGTACAAGGCTTGAAGGTCTACGGGCATGGGGCAGGGCGTCCGCGGCAGGGTGTCCGATCATAGCGCGAAGAAATGCGTCGCAGCTATGCATAGGCTGCAACGTCAACGCGGTCCTCTGTGGGAGCGGGCGTGCCCGCGAAGAATCCAGCACGGTGGATGGCACCGGCTTCGCCGGTGTTCGCGGGCAAGCCCGCTCCCACAGGGATCGCGCACGCTGTTTAAATTTTACGCAAGACAGCTGCTCCCCAAGGATTGCGTCAACCTTCAGATTCCCTCAGTTAGTCACCAAGAGTTCCGGCCCCAGATAGTCGTTCACCTGCTCGATATCGTCATCCCCCAGGCTACCCACTGACGAGGCCAGGCGCAGCCGCGACATCAGGTAGTTCAGCTTTGCCTCGAACAGGTCGTGGCGGGCGTCATACAGCAGTTCCTCGGCATTGAGGACATCCGAGTTGGTGCTGGTGCCGCCTTCCTTGAAGCCCTTGCGGGTCGAGGTCAGCGAGCGCTCGTTGGAAGCCACGGCCTTTTCCAGTGCATGAATGCGCAAGGCGCCGCTCTGCACGCCGCGGTACTCGCGGGTGGTGCCAGAAATCACCTCCTGGCGGGTGGCGTCCAGTTCATCCAGGGCCTTGGAACTGTTGGCGCTGGCCTGGCGGGTCAGGGCGCTGGTGCTGCCGCCGCTGTACAGCGGAATGTTCAGCTCCAGCCCGATGGAGCTGTAGTGGTTGCGCTGGTTGAGCTCGGAAATCGACTGGCTGCTGCCGGCGTTGTAACCCGCCACGAAATCCAGGGTAGGGTAGTGCCCGGCACGGGCGCGATTGACTTCTTCTTCGGCCAGCTCGTAGCTGTGCCGGCGCGCGTGAATCAGCGGGCTGTCGGCCTGTGCTTTCACCAGCCAGTCCTGCAGGTTGCCCGGCATCAGCGGCGGTGTATTGAAGCCCGGCTGCAAGGTGGTCAGCGCCTGCGGGGTTTCACCTATGTACTCCTCCAGCTTGCGGCGGGCATTGACCAGGTTATCCTGGGCATCGATCAGGTCGGCCTCGGCCAGGTCACGGCGGGCCACCGACTCATCGACGTCGGTAATGGTACCGGCGCCCAGCTCCTTGCGCCGTTTCGCCGAAGCCAGTTGCTCTTCGAAGGCGTTCAGCTTGGCCTTGGCCAAGGTGATGGTTTCGCTGGCCAGCAGCACGTCGAAGTAGGCATCGGCCAGGCGTACCGCAGCGTCCTGGCTCTTGGCGTCGAACACCGCCACGCTGTAATCGGCCCGTTGCTGGCCCTGGCGGTACTCGGCCATCTTCTGCTTGTTGAACAGCGGTTGGCGCAGGCGCACATTGGCGCCTTTGGAGTCGTAGTCCAGGTCTCGATCCTGGCCACTCTGGCGCTGGCTGCCATTGACCCTGTTGAAATAGGCCGAGGCGTTGATCTGTGGCAGCAGGCCGGCCTCGCCGATGGCGCGGTTCTCGCTGCCGGCTTGCTTCTCATGCACGGCGGCTTGATAGATCGGGCCCTGGTACTGCAACAAATCCCAGGCTTGCTTCAGGTCCATGGCACTGGCCTGTACGGCAACCCCCAGCAAGCACACCATCAGGCACGGGCGTTTCATGTCATTGCTCCTTGAACGCGGCGTCGACGCGTTCGAGCATGGGTTTGAGCAGGTAGCTGAGCAGGTTGCGCTCGCCGGTCTTGATGGTGACGGTGGCAGGCATGCCGGGGCGGATGTGGTTGCTGCCCAGCAGGCCCATGCCGGCTGGCGTCACTTCCACCTGGGCCAGGTAGAAGGGCTGCTTGCTTTCTTCGTCGAGCAGGCGGTCGGCGGAAATGGTCTTCACCCGCCCGGGTATGTTCGGCGTCTGCGCGTGGTTGAAGGCCGGGAAGGCGATGTCCACGTCCAGGCCCGGGACCATCTTGTCGATGGCCTGCACCGGGATCATCGCGTCCACCTGCAGCGGCTGGTCGAGCGGCACCACTTCCATGATCTTGGCGCCAGGCTGGATGATGCCGCCGACCGTGGCGATGCTCAGGCCCTGGATCATGCCGTCGATGGGCGAGCGGATCACCGTGTGGCTCACTTCATAATCCAGCGCACGCAAGCGGTCGGCCAAGGTGGTGTTTTCCTTGGCGGTGTCGGTCAGTTGCGATTCCACTTCCTTCAGGTAGTCGTGCTGGCGCTGCAGCATGCGCAGCTTGATCTCGGTAGCCTGGCTGCGCGCCCGGGCAATGTTGTTGAGGTTTTCGGCCTGGCCGGCGGACAGGTCGGCGTTGCTGCGCTCCAGTTCCAGCAGGCGGTTGCGCGGTACATAGCCTTCGGCGGCCAGCACCCGGGTGCCTTGCAGTTCCTGGCCGAGGAAGCCGATTTGCGAAGCGCGGGCGCCATACACCTGCTGCAGGCCCTTGAGCTGCACGGCCGATGCAGCGAGGTTTTCTTCAAGGATGCTCAGCTCACCGGCGAGGCCGGCGCGGCGGGTGTCGAGCAGGCGCTGTTGCAGGTCCATGGCCGCCAGCAGCCTTGGGTCATTGCCGTAGTGCGTGAGCAGGGCCGGGTCGAAGGTGACCGTGTCGCGGCCATCGCGTTCGGCTTCCAGGCGGTTTTCCACGCTCTTGCTGACGATGTACTGGGCACTGAGCGCGCCTTGCTCGGCCACGGCGCGCAACGCGTCGAGGCGTACCACCTCCTGGCCTTTTCTGACCACATCGCCTTCGCGCACCAGAATCGCCTCGACCGTGCCACCGCTCAGGTGCTGCACCGCCTTGCGGTTGCTGGTGACCTTGACCGTGCCGGTGGCCACCACGCCTGCGTCCAGAGGCGCCAGGCAAGACCACAGCAGGAAACCGCCAAAACCTGCGATCACCATCCACACGCCCCAGCGAGCCGGCCGGCCTGCGTCAAGGTCGATCAGGTCTTTGGCTTCGGCGGGAATCAATTCGGAGTGTTGAGTCAGCTGCATGATCGGCTACTCCCGTACTTTTACCGAAGCCAGCGGGGCCGTGTTGGCCGCTGGAATCACGCTGGCCTTGCGCAGGGCCGCGAACACTTCGTCACGGCTGCCGAGCATGTGCACTGCGCCGTCGCGCAGCATCAGTATCTTGTCTACCGCGCACAGTACGTTGGGCCTGTGCGAAATCAGAATTACCGTGGCACCGCGCGCCTTCAACTCGGCCAGCGCATCGACCAAGGCTTTCTCGCCGACGTCATCGAGGTTGGCGTTGGGCTCGTCCAGTACCACCAGGTTGGGTTCGCCGTACAGCGCGCGAGCCAGGGCGATGCGTTGCTTCTGGCCACCGGACAGCGGGGTGCCGTCGGCCGCCAGGCGGGTGTCATAGCCCTGCGGGAAGTGCAGGATCATGTCGTGCACACCGCTGCTGCGGGCGGCGCGGATGACCGCATCGCTGTCCACCTCGGCAAAGCGCGCGATGTTTTCGGCAATGGTGCCCTCGAACAGCTCGACGTCCTGCGGCAGGTAGCCCAGCCACGGGCCCAGTTCGGCCTTGTTCCAGGTAAAGATATCAGCCCCGTCCAGGCGTACCTTGCCCGCTTGGGCCGGCCACACACCCACGAGCAGGCGGGCGAGGGTGGACTTGCCCGAGGCCGAAGGGCCGATGATGCCCAGGCTTTCACCCGGCACCAGGCTGAAGCTCACCCCGCGCACGATGCTGGTGTTGGTGCCGGGGGCGCCGGCAATCACGTTTTCCACGGCCAGCATGCCCATCGGCCGTTGCAGCGACATGCTCGGAGGCCGTTGCGGGTAGTCCTGCAGCAGCTCGTTGAGCCGGCCCCAGGCCAGGCGGCAGCCCAGCAGCTGCTTCCATGAGGCAATCACCTGTTCCACCGGGCCCAGGGCGCGGCCGGTCAGGATCGAGCAGGCGATCATCATGCCGGGGGTGATCTTGCCTTCGATTGCCAGCAGTGCGCCGGTACCCAGGATCAGCGACTGCAAGGTGATGCGCACGAAGCGCCCGGTGCTGCTGATCAGCGCCGCGCGGTCAGAGGCCAGGGTCTGCATCTGCAGGATGCGCAAGTGGCCCTGGTACCAGCGCTTGCCGATCGACGGCAGCATGCCCATGGCCTCGATCACTTCGGCGTTGCGCAGGTTGTTGTTGGCATAGCTGGCCGACGACAGTGACGCCTGGTTGGCTTCGGCCAGTGGTTTTTGTGTGGCCTTTTCAGTGAGGTAGGCCAATCCCACCAGGGTCAGCGAGCCGATCATCGTCACCAGCCCGAGCCAGGGGTGGATCAGGTAGCAGACCACCAGGTAGATCGGCGTCCACGGGGCATCGAAAAAGGCGAACAGGCCGTTGCCGGTCAGAAACTGCCGCACCTGCGCCAGGTCATGCAGGGCCTGCGCCGGGTTGCCGCCAGCGCGGCTCAGGTTGCGCTCGAAGGCGGCGCTGAAGATGCGTCGGTTCAGCGCCATGTCCAGGCAGTTGCCTACCCGGATCAGCACCCGGGTACGGGTCATCTCCAGCGCCGACATCAGCAGGAACAACCCGACGACCAGCAGGGTTAGCATGCCCAGGGTGGTGACGTTCCGGCTGACCAGCGCGCGGTCATACACCTGCAGCATGTAAACAGCCGGCGTCAACATCATGACGTTTATCACGCCGCTGAAGGCGGCCAGGGCGTAAAAACTACGGCGCAGGCGAAACAGGGTGTCGGCCAGTTCTGAACGGGTACGTAGCGGCTTTTGCATCGAAGGCCTCCCTTGTCACAAAACGGGGAGCCCTTGCGACGCCCCGTACAACGGTACTTCTGGCTTCTGGACGGCTCGCAAACGGGGGGACCGTTGCGCGCTTGTTGTAAGCAGCAGCGTAGGGCGTGCCGAAACACCTTGTAATATCTTTTTGCTCTATAAATTCTTTGAACTTTTCATAAGTCGACGAAAAACAGATAGTTGCATCGCATGCTCATCGGTAGACGTTTTTTTTGACGGTATATTGACAAGCTTTTCGCCTACGACTTTAGTCTGATGTATTCGGGCCCTGAGTGAGACGGGGTCGATACACGTGCGTTACACCGCTGTATCGCACAGTTAACAAGGTTCTTGCCGTTGAGGGGGGACCTGCTCGTCGGCGATGAGGCCAGTGGCGTCAGCACAAATCCGCCCAGCTGTCCCCAGAACCCCTTAATCAGAAACTGCGCACGTCAACACTGACTGGGCGCGGGAAGGACCCTGTTGCCCTGTGATTTCTCCCGAAAGATCGAGGGCATCTGCAATGGCCAATTTCAGCAAGTCGGACCTGGAATTCATCCTCAAGCAAATATTCATCGCTGAAGCGCACGCCGATGGCGCCAGCCTGATCGACCTGCTGCCCAACAGCCAGGTGCCATTCGGCCTGCGCACCGTCGACGGCAGCTACAACAACCTGGTGGCCGGGCAGAGCGAGTTCGGCGCAGCCGACAATTCGTTCCTGCGCCTGCTCGATGCCTCGTACCGCGCCAACTATGTCGGTACCGGCACGGTCGTCGATTCGCAACCGCGCACCATCAGCAACCTGATCGTCGACCAGACAGCCAACAACCCGGCCGCAGTCGAGGCCAACGGCGGTGCCGCCCCGGTGATGAGCCCCGGTATCGATGGCGTGTTCGGCACCGCTGACGACAAGCCGGTGTTCTTCATTCCCAACGTGTCGGCGGACGCCGGGCTGACTGCCGGCTTCAACGCCTGGATGACCTTCTTCGGCCAGTTCTTCGACCACGGCCTGGACCTGGTGACCAAGAGCAGCACCGACATCGTGTTCATCCCGCTGCGCCCGGACGACCCGCTTTACAACGCCAATAGCCCGACCAACTTCATGGTGCTGTCACGTGCTGTGCGCACGGCCGGTGCTGATGGCGTGGTAGGTACTGCTGACGATGGCCAGCCCAACACTACTTCACCGTTCGTGGACCAGAGCCAGACCTACAGCTCGCACCCCTCGCACCAAGTGTTCCTGCGCGAATACACGCTGGACGCAGCAGGCGACCCGCAGGCCACCGGCGGCCTGATCACCAACCGGGACCTGGGGGCTGACGGCAGGTTTGGCACTGCCGACGACGGCAACGCAGAAGGGGGTGGCATGGCCACCTGGGCGGTGGTCAAAGCCCAGGCCCGTGACCTGCTGGGCATCAACCTGACCGACGCCGACGTGCACAGCGTGCCGCTGCTTGCGACCGATGCTTATGGCAACTTCCTGCGCGGGCCAAACGGCATGCCGCAGGTGGTCATGCGCGTGAACAATGGCGCCGACGGCATTGCCGGCACCGCCGACGACGTCACCACGCTGGTCGAAGGCAACCGGGCCGCGCCCATCAGCCTGGCCAACGCGATGCGCACCGGGCACGCCTTCCTCGACGACATTGCCCACAACGCTGAGCCAGTAGTGGTGGGCGGCGTGCTGCAGGCAGACGCGGACAGCCTGGTTGGCAACGCGCAGCCTGTCGGCCAGGGCGGCAACAACCTGACCTACGACAACGAACTGCTCGACGCCCACTACATTGCCGGTGACGGCCGGGTAAACGAAAACATCGGCCTGACCGCCGTGCACCACGTGTTCCACTCCGAGCACAACCGCCTGGTGCAGCAAACCAAGGACACCCTGTTGGCTGCAGGCGACCTGGCGTTCCTCAACGAGTGGCTGATTGACGACGTGATCGCCATCCCCACCACGCCTGCCGGCATTGCCGCGCTGGTATGGGATGGCGAGCGGCTGTTCCAGGCCGCCAAGTTCGGCACCGAAATGCAGTACCAGCACCTGGTGTTCGAAGAGTTCGCCCGCACCATTCAGCCGCAGATCGACGAATTCCTGGCACCTAACGGCTATGACACCTCGATCAACCCGGCGATCCTCGCCGAGTTCGCTCATGTGGTGTACCGCTTCGGTCACTCGATGCTGACCGAAACCGTCGACCGCTTCGACTCGTCGTTCAACCCGGTGTCTGGCGATCCAGACAACCCTGACCAGCAACTGGGCCTGATCGCCGCCTTCCTCAACCCGCTGGCATTCGCTGGCAGCGGTGCCACCGCCGACGAAGCGGCCGGTGCAATCATCCGCGGCGTGACCCGCCAGGTGGGCAACGAGATCGACGAGTTCGTCACCGAGGCGCTGCGCAACAACCTGCTCGGCCTGCCGCTGGACCTGCCCGCGCTGAACATCGCCCGTGGCCGTGACACTGGTATCCCTGGCCTGAACGAGGCCCGCCGCGAGTTCTACGCCGCAACGGGCGATAGCCAGCTCAAGCCCTATATCAGCTGGGCCGACTTTGCCGACCACCTCAAGCACCCGGCGTCGCTGATCAACTTCATCGCCGCCTACGGCACTCACTCCACCATCACCAGCGCCACTACCGAAGCGGGCAAACGCGCCGCCGCAGTATCGCTGGTGCTTGGCGGTAGCGGCTCACCGCTCGACCGCCTGGACTTCCTCAACGGCACCGGCGCCTATGCCAACGTGACGCTGGCCGGCAAGGACGGCATCGCCGGCACGGCCGACGACATTACCGGTGTGACCGTAACCGGGGTCGATGCCATCGACTTCTGGGTCGGCGGCCTGGCCGAGAAGAAAATGCCCTTTGGCGGCATGCTGGGTTCCAGCTTCAACTTCGTCTTCGAAACCCAGCTGGAGTCGCTGCAGAACGGCGACCGTTTCTATTACCTGTCGCGCACAGCAGGCATGAACTTTGGTACGGAGCTGGAGAACAACTCCTTCGCCAAGCTGATCATGCTCAACTCCGACGTCACCCACCTGTCCAACACCGTGTTCCTCACGCCCACCTTCACCCTGGAAGTGAACCAGGCCAACCAGTTCACGGGGCTGGGTGCCGACGGCAAGGCCGACCCCACGGGCGGCATCGAGATAAACGGCGTTGAAATCGTGCCGCTGGTGATTCGCGACAACCCCGATACCGTGGGGCCAGACAGCAACTACCTGCATTACACCGGAGAAGACCATGTGGTGCTGGGTGGCACCGCTGGCAACGACATCATCATCTCCGGTGAGGGCGACGACACCGTCTATGGCGATGCCGGTGATGACGTGCTCGAAGGCGGGGCCGGCAACGATGCGGTGCTGGGCGGCGCAGGCGACGACATCATCACCGACTCGTTCGGCGACAACCGCCTGGAGGGTAACGCCGGTAACGACGTGATCGTCGCTGGCAGCATGGGGGTTGCCGGTAACCTGATCCTGGGTGGCGACGGCCAGGACTTCATCATCACCACCGAAGACATCAGCACTACCTTTGGTGGCCAGGGCGACGACTTCATCCTCGGCGCCAAGACCAACCTGCCACCGACCGGCAACGAAGGTGACGACTGGATCGAGAAGGGCACCCAGGACGGTGCGCCTGGCGACAACTTCGCGCCCTTGCTGGGTGACGAGGTCATTGGCAACGACATCTTCGTCGGTGGGGGTGGCTTTGACGAAATGATCGGCGAGGGCGGCGACGACATCTTTGTCGGCAGCGATGCCCAGGACAAGATGGATGGCATGTCCGGCTTCGACTGGATCACCAACAAGAACGACAAGGTCGGCGTCACCGTTGACCTGAGCCTGGCAGCGCTGGCCCAGCCCCATGGTAATGCGCCAAACCAGAACGCCGGCGTGTTCAACCCGGTCGGCGCCTCGCCGGCCAGCATCCTCGACCGCTTTGCCGAGGTCGAGGGGGTGTCCGGCTCGAACTACGCCGATGTACTCAAGGGCGATGACGTCGATGCCGTGACCATCCTCAACCATGGTGGTGCCACCGGCAGCGCCCTCACCAACGTGGCGTTGATCCGCGGGTTGCAGCAGGTCCTGGCCGATGCCGGGTTGCCGACCACGGGCTTTGCCACCGGCAACATCATGCTCGGTGGCAATGGCAGCGACCTGATCGAAGGCCGTGGCGGCGATGACCTGATCGACGGCGACAAATGGCTGAACGTGCGCATTGCCGTATACGCCCCAGGCGACGTCAACCACACCGGCCCCGAGATCGCCAGCTTCGACAGCATGGTCGACATGATCCCGTTCATGCTCGACCGCACCTATAACCCCGGTCAGCTGAAAGCCGTGCGCGAGATTCTGCCCGGTACCTCGACTGGCGGGGCGGCCTTCGACACGGCCGTGTATTCGGGGGTGCAGAGCGAGTACGTGGTGACCCAGAACACCAAGGGCACTGCCGATGTCGCCGATGATGTGTGGACGGTGACCGATACCGTGGCTGGCCGTGACGGCGTCGATACCCTGCTGCACATCGAACGCTTGCAGTTCGCCGACAGCCAGCGTGTGCTGGTGAGCGGTGTGAACGCGCAGCCCACCGGCAGCCCGACACTGCTTGATGGCAACGGCGGGGCGATCACCGTGGGCGACATGCTTACAGTAAGCGTGGCGGGCGTACGGGACGCCGACAACATAAGCGCAGGCAACCCCTTGGGTACGCTCGCCGATCGTTCCGTGTCGTACTACTGGCAGTTCGAGGCCGATCCTGGCAGCGGTGTGTTCCAGGACATCATCCTGCTACCGGCCGGTGACCTGGCGTTCCAGAGCGCCGATGGCACCTCGTTCAAGGTGTCGCCAGACCTTGCCGGGCTGAGCCTGCGGGTCAAGGCAATCTACCAGGACGCCCATGGCACCACCGAAATACTGTACTCCACGCCAACTGCGGTTGTGGAGCCGGGCGCCCCCGTGGTCCCGACGCCAGCGACGCCGGTCGTGGATGCCACAGCGGGGGGCGAGGGGCTGCACATGGTGCGCTCCGACCTCAACTTCATCCTGGCCCAGATCAAGATCGCCGAAGCTGATGCCGCCGGGCAGGACATTCTCTCGCTGATCCCCAACATCCGCTCGGCGCTGGGCCTGCGCGCCGTAGATGGCTCGAACAACAACCTGATGAACCTCAACGGCCACAACAACACCCAGTTCGGTGCTGCCGATAACGTCTTCCCGCGTCTGACCGACCCGGTGTTCAACCCCGCAGAAGGCGCCCCGGCCGGCTTCTTCGGCCCAGGCTCGCCGGCTATTCCTGGCTCGTCGTACCAGCAGACCAGCGGCCCGGTGTTCGATTCGCAGCCGCGCACCATCAGCAACCTGATCGTCGACCAGACCTCCAACAACCCGGCCGCCTATGCCACGGCGTATGACCCGGGCGCAGATGGCGTGCTCAACTTCGGCGCCGTGGGCAACGACGATGTGCTCAAGGACGGTGTGCGGATCGTCGCCAGCCCCGGCATGGACGGCCAGTTCGGCACCACCGACGACCACGATGTGTATCTGTTCGAAAACACGGCAGCCGATGCCGGCCTGTCCGCGCCGTTCAACGCCTGGATGACCTTCTTCGGGCAGTTCTTCGACCATGGCCTGGACCTGGTCACCAAGGGTGGTTCGGGTACCGTCTACATCCCGCTGCAACCCGATGACCCGCTCTACGTGGAAGGTGGTTTCACCAACTTCATGGTGGTGACCCGTGCCACCAACCTGCCAGGGCCGGACGGCATCCTCGGCAACGCCGACGACATCCACGAGCACACCAACACCACCACGCCGTTCGTGGACCAGAACCAGACCTACAGCTCGCACCCCTCGCACCAGGTGTTCCTGCGTGCCTACATGATGACCGACGACGGCCCCGTGGCCACTGGCCGGCTGCTCACCAACCGTGACCTGGGCGCCGATGGCAAGTTCGGCACTGCCGACGACAGCGAAATCGGCGGCATGGCGACCTGGAAGGTGCTCAAGGCCCAGGCCCGCGACCTGCTGGGCATCAATCTGACCGATGCCGACGTCGACAACGTGCCGCTGCTGGCAACCGACGCGTACGGCAACTTCATCAAGGGGCCGAATGGCTACCCGTTGGTGGTGATGAAGGGCCTCGACGGCATTGCCGGCACTGCCGATGACCAGCAGGTCGAAGGCAACCCCTTGGCACCGCTCAACCTGACCAACGCCGTGCGCACGGGGCACCAGTTCCTCGCCGACATTGCCCATAACGCGGTGCCCGTGTTCAGTGGTGGCGTGCTGGCGCCGGATGCCGACAACGTTGCTGGCAACGCGGTGCCGGTCAACCCGCAGACCGGTGCCAACCTGGCCTACGACAACGAACTGCTGGACGCGCATTACGTCGCCGGCGACGGTCGGGTCAACGAAAACATCGGCCTGACTGCAGTGCATGCCATCTTCCACTCCGAGCACAACCGCTTGGTGGCGCAGACCATGGACACCGTGCTCGACTCGCACGACCTGGTCTTCCTCAACGAATGGCTGCTCAACCCGGTAGCTGCATTGCCGGTCACCCCGGCCGAGATCGATGCCCTGGTATGGAACGGCGAACGCCTGTTCCAGGCGGCCAAGTTCGGCACGGAGATGCAGTACCAGCACCTGGTGTTCGAAGAGTTCGCCCGTACCGTGCAACCGCGGGTCGACCTGTTCTTTGCCCCGACCCAGGTGTACGACGTCGACCTCGACGCATCGATCGTGGCCGAGTTCGCCCACACCGTTTACCGCTTCGGCCACTCCATGCTGACCGAGACGGTCGACCGCTTCGACGTCGACTTCAATGTCATCAAGGACCCGGCCAGCGCCAACCCTGACCAGCAACTGGGGCTGATTGCAGCGTTCCTCAACCCGTTGGCCTATGCCGCGAGTGGCGTCACCCCCGAGGATGCCACCAGCGCCATCGTACGCGGGGTCACCCGCCAGGGCGGCAACGAAATCGACGAGTTCGTCACCGAGGCGCTGCGCAACAACCTGCTTGGCCTGCCACTGGACCTGCCGGCGATCAACATTGCCCGGGGGCGCGACGTTGGCATCCCTTCGCTGAACGCCGTGCGCCGGGACATCTACGGCCAAACCGGTGATACCCAGCTCAAGCCGTACACCAGCTGGGTCGACCTGGTGCAGCACCTGAAGCACCCCGAGTCGTTGATCAACTTCATCGCGGCTTATGGCACCCATAACACCATCACCGGGGCCACCACACTGCTGGAAAAACGTGCCGCGGCCATGGCCCTGGTATTCGGCGGCGATGGCGCGCCGGCCGACCGCCTGGACTTCCTCAACAGCAGCGGCGCCTACGCGAACGTGACGCTGCCTGGCAAGGATGGCGTGCTGGGCACCGCTGATGACCTGCGGGCGGTTACCGTAACCGGTGTCGATGCCATCGACCTGTGGATCGGCGGCCTGGCCGAAGCGAAGACCCCGTTCGGCGGCATGCTTGGCAGCACCTTCAACTTCGTGTTCGAAAACCAGATGGAGAAACTGCAGGACGGCGACCGTTTCTACTACCTGGAGCGAACCTCTGGCCTGTCGATGAACGCCGAGCTGGAAAGCAACTCGTTCGCCAAGCTGATCATGGCCAACACCTCGGCCACCCACCTGCCGGGGCTGGTGTTCTCCGACCCGGGCTTCTACCTGGAACTGGACCAGAGCAAGCAATACAACGACGGCCTCGGCCATGCCGACCCGCTGGGCGAAAACGGCGAGCAGGTGGTGTTCCGCGACAGCCCGTTGACTGCCGGCCCGGACACCCACTACATCCGCTATGCCGGTGGCGAGCACATCGTGCTGGGCGGCACCAGCGGGGACGATATCCTGGTGTCCAGCGAAGGCGACGACACCGTCTGGGGCGATGCCGGCAACGACCGCATCGAAGGCGGCGACGGCAACGACCAGCTGCGCGGTGGTGCCGGCGACGACATCATCAGCGACATGGGCGGCGACGACAACATTCAGGGCGGCGACGGCAACGATGTGCTGCACGGCGGCAACGGCGTCAACCTGATCATCGGCGGTTTCGGCAATGACTTCATCGTCACCGGTGAAGATGCCTCCGAAGCCATTGGTGGCCAGGGCAACGACTTTATCCTGGGCAGCAAGGCCAACGAGCAGGACATGGGTAACGAAGGTGACGACTGGATCGAGAAGGGCACCTCGGACGGTGCGCCTGGCGACAACTTCGACCCGCTCGGCAACGACCCTGTCATTGGCAACGACGTGTTCATAGGCGGCAACGAGAACGACAAGTTCAACGGTGAAGGCGGCGACGACATCATGGTTGGCAGCCTGGGCTTCGGCGACCGCTACATCGGTGGTTCGGGCTATGACTGGGCAACCTTCAAGGACCTGGCCCAGGGCGTGACCATCGACTACAGCGACCGCTTCTTCGATGTGCCACCCGTACCGGGCTCGGGCGCTTCGGCGCTGGTGCGCTTCGACATCATGGAAGGCTTGTCGGGCTCGGCGCATGGCGACTTCCTGCGCGGCGACAACGAAGACGCCACCAGTCTGCCAACTGCCGGCGCCACCGGCAGTGTGCTGACCAACATCAGCCTGATCAATGGCCTGTCCAGCCTGCTGGCTGCCGGTGCCACGTTCTACGATGGCGGCAACATCATCCTTGGCGGCAGCGGTAGCGACCTGCTCGAAGGCCGAGGCGGCGACGACATCCTCGACGGTGACAAGTGGCTGAACGTGCGCATCAGCGTGCGCGCCAACCACGACGGCACCGGCCCGGAAATCGCCAGCTTCAACAGCATGGAGCCTATGGTGCCGTTCATGCTCAATGGCACCTACAACCCGGGCCAGCTGGTGATCGTGCGGGAAATCCTCAATGGCACCGACAGCTATGACACGGCGGTGTTCTCGGGGGTGGCCACCGACTACAGCGTGGTGGTTGATGGCAACTCGGTGATCGTCACCGACCTGGTGGCCGGGCGTGACGGTGTCGATCACCTGACCGGTATCGAGCGGCTGCAGTTCTCGGACCGTTCGCAGGTTTCTGGTGTGGGTACCGCCGTCAATGCAGGCCCTACAGGGCACCTGGCGATCCTCGACGCTGCCAGCGGGCTGCGTGACGATACACCGGTCAGTGGCCAGCTGCTGCGCGTTACACCGCTGGCGGTGCATGATGCGGATAACGTCAGCGCGGCTAACACAACTGGCGCGGTCAACGGCCCTGTGGCCTATTACTGGCAAGTCGAGACCCTGCCGGGTTCAGGGGTGTATGAAGACATCACCTTTGTAGCCGCAGGCGAGGTTTCACGAGCCATCGGTTCTACTTACCGGGTCACGGACGATGTCGCCGGCCTGAGCATACGCGTACGTGCGGTGTACCAGGACGCCAAAGGCACGCTGGAAATCGTCGACTCTACGCCGAACAGCGCCCCGAGTGCCGGGCCTGCCGTGTCCGGTTTGCTGGTGCAAAACCAGACCCTTACCGCCAACCCGGCAACCATCGTCGATGCCGATGGCCTGAGCAACCCGCAGTTCAGCTTCCAGTGGCAGTCCAACCGAGGGGTGGGCTGGGTCAACATTGTTGGCGCGATCAGCAGCACCTTTGTCCTGACCCAGGCGCAAGTGGGGCAGAACATGCGTGTGGTGGTCAGCTACGTGGATGACTTTGGCGTACAGGAAAGTGTCGCCTCCGACATCCTCGACCCGGTGGCCAACGTCAACGATGCACCGACTGGTGCTGTGCTGATCAGCGACACCACGCCAGACCGGGGCCAGACGCTGACCGCACTGACGGGCGGGATCGCCGACCTGGATGGGGTGGGGGCCTTCAGCTTCCAGTGGCAGCAGGGCACGGGCGGCACCTTCAGCAACATCGCCGGTGCCACTGCCGCTACCTTTACCCCGGGCTTTGCCCAGGGTAACCAGCAACTGCGGGTGATCGTGCGCTACACCGACGGCTTCGGCACGCTGGAGTCGCTGACTTCGGCGGCAACCGCTGCCGTGGTGGTGCCGCCGGGCGTGACGCTGGTGGGCACCAATGCCGCCAACACCCTGACCGGTGGTGCGGGCAATGATGTGATCTCCGGCCTGGGCGGCAATGACACGCTGAATGGTCTGGGCGGGGCCGACCAGTTGTTCGGGGGTGTCGGCAACGACATCCTCAACGGCGGTGACGATCCGGATATCCTCAATGGCGATGATGGCAACGATACCCTGAACGGCGGGCTTGGCGCAGATGCCATGAACGGCGGCGCCGGCAACGACACCTTCGTGGTCGACAACGCGGGTGACACGGTGACGGAGGCGCTGAACGGTGGGACCGACCTGGTGCAGACCAGCCTGGCCACCTACACCCTGGGTGCCAACGTCGAAAACCTGACCTACACCGGCAGCAGCAGCTTTACCGGTACGGGTAACGCGCTGGCCAACACCATTACCGGTGGCGCCGGCAATGACCTGCTTAGCGGTGGTGCGGGTGCCGACCGCCTGGTGGGGGGCGTGGGCAACGACACCTATGTGGTGGATGATGCCGGGGACGCTGTGGTCGAGGCCAACGGAGCAGGCACTGACCTGGTGCGTACCACGCTGGCCAGCTACACCATGGCCGCCAACGTCGAGAACCTGACGTATACCGGTGTGGGCAACTTTACGGGCACGGGTAATGGCCTGGCCAACATCATCAACGGCGCGGCGGGCAATGACACGCTCGCCGGTGACGGCGGCAACGACATCCTCAACGGCAACGCCGGCAACGACACTCTCAATGGTGACGCCGGTAACGACCAGCTGTTCGGCGGCCTGGGTGCCGACCGCCTGAACGGTGGTGGTGGCGATGACAGCCTCGATGGCGGCGACGGCAATGACACGCTGTTGGGGGATGCCGGCAACGACACCCTGCTGGGCGGCATCGGTGATGACAGCCTGGACGGCGGCAACGGCAACGACACACTGCAAGGTGGCGATGGCAACGACACGCTGTTCGGTGACGTCGGCACCGACACCTTGATTGGGGGCGCCGGCAACGACTTCCTCAACGGTGCGGCGGGCAACGATACGGTGGTGGGTGGTGCCGGCAACGACACGATGATTGCCACCGACGGCAATGACGTGTTCCAGTTCGCGGCCGGCTTCGGCAACGACCTGATCATCAACTTCGATGCCATTGCGGCGGGTGGCCAGGACCGGCTGGATATCACCGCCCTCAACATCACTGCGGCGAACTTCGCGGCCAGCGTCACCATCGCCGATGTTGGCGCGGATACGCTGGTTCACATCGGCGCTGCCGACTCCATCCGCCTGGTGGGGGTGGCGGATGCGACCACGGTGAATGTGGCGGACTTCATCCTGGCGGGTTGAGGGTCCGAAAAACAGGCTGCTGGCTTGAACGGCAGGGGCTACTGCGCAGCCCATCGTGACACAAGGCCGCTCCTACAGATGATCGCATCTCTCTGGAGCGGCCTTGTGGCGCGATGGGCCGCAAAGCGACCTCCGCAGTAAACTCGCGCCCTGTGTGACTACCAGCGATAGGTCAGGTCTGCTGTCACTGTCCGCCCGCTGCCCAGCAGGCAGGCCACCGTGGCAAAGCAGCCGGCCACGTAGTACTTGTCGGTCAGGTTCTTCACGTTGAGCTGTGCCGACAAGCCCTGCAGACCGGTGTTGGCCTTGCCGAAGTCATACGACAGCATGGCGTCGACCAGGGTGTAGCCCGGTACCTCGAAGGTGTTCTGCGCATCGCCATAGGTGGCACCGGTGTAGCGCACGCCAATGCCGGCGCCAAGCCCCGCCAGCGGCCCGCCCTGCAGGGTGTAGTCGACCCACATCGAAGCCAGATGGCGTGGCACCCGCACCGGTGTATTGCCTTTGTTGCTGACGCCCAGCGTATTCGGGTTGTCCTTGGTGACCTCGACATCATTGTAGGTGTACGCGGTGATCAGGTTAAGCCCAGGCAGCGGTTTGGCCACGCCTTCCACCTCCAGCCCGCGCGAAGTCACCTCACCTTGCTGGACGCTGAAGCCTGGGTGATCGACATCTGTTGTTGCCACGTTCTGCCGGCGCAGGTCGAACGCCGCTACGGTCACGTAGTGCTCGCTGCCTGGGGGCTGGTATTTGATGCCGACTTCATATTGCTTGGCGGTTTCCGGCTCGAAGGGTGAACCGTCAAAACTGTTGCCACTGGCTAGCTTGAACGACTCGCTATAGCTCACGTAGGGGAACAGGCCCATGTCAAAGCTGTAGCCGAATGAAGCGCGGGCGGTAGTGGCCTCGTCGGTGATCACCTGATGGCTGCCAATGATACGGTTGGTGCTGTCCTGCCGTGCCCAGTCGTGGCGCACGCCCAGCGTGGCAACCCAGTTGTCGAGGTGCAACTGGTCTTGCAGGTACAGCCCGGTCTGGCGGTCGTCGCGGGCGGTGGACAGCAGCGAGGTGTAGCGCGAAGTGTCGATCGATATGCCACGTGCCGGGTTGTAGATGTTGATCGACGGCGCGTCGCCGTGCTGCATGTCCTGGCTGCGATGGCCGCGCAGGTAATCGACGCCCAGTAACAGGTCATGGCGCAGGGGGCCGTTGCTGAAGTTGGCGAGCAGCTGGTTGTCCAGGGTGTAGTTGTCGCTGTTGTAGTCACGCAGTTCGTAATAGCGGGCCAGGGTGTTGCCGTTGATCACGCCGCTGTTGCGAAACAGCTGGTCCTGGTAACCGTGCATGTGGCTGTAGCGGAAGTTCTGGCGAAAGCTGAACGTTTCGTTGAAGCGGTGGCTCAGCTCATAACCGAGGTTGTTCATTTCCGACTGTTCGCGGTCGAAGCCCGGTTCGTTCAGCGAGCGGTGGCGGGGCACGCGGCCATTGGGGTTGGAACCGTCGAACAGGGAATAGGCCATGTTCGAGGTGAACAGGTTGGTGTTCTTCTGGTACGACGCCAGCAAGGTCAGGCTGGTGTCCTCGTTCGGTGCCCAGGTCAGGCTGGGCGCTACGTACTGGCGGTCGTCCTTGATCCCGTCGATTTCGTTGTCGGCGTCGCGGCCGAGCATCACCAGGCGATAGGCGAGGGTCCCCTGGCTGTCGACCAGGTCACCGACATCCAGGCTCAGCTGCTGGCGGTCATGGTTGCCGAGCGACAGGCCGACTTCACGGTGGGCGGCAAACAACGGTTTTTTCGAGACCAGGTTGATCATGCCGCCAGGTTCGCCCTGGCCGTAGATCACCGATGCGGGCCCTTTGAGCACTTCGATGCGCTCAAGGCCGAACGGCTCGGGGGCATAGTAGCCGGTGTTGTTGTTGCGCAGCCCATCGGTGTAGGCATCGCTGGTGATCTGCTGGAAGCCACGCACCATCAGGGTGTTGTCGGTCGGGTTGTTGCCGGAGACGTTGGTGTGCACGCCGGCGGTGTAACTCAACGCGTCGGTGATGGTTTGCGCACCTTGGGCCTTGATCCGGTCGCGGGTGACCACTGACACCGAGGCGGGGGTTTCCAGCAGAGCGCTGTCGGTCTTGCTGGCGCTGCTGGCGCGGGTGGCCAGGTAACCGTCCACGGCGCCGTAAGCACCGTCCCGGCGAGCGTCGACGCTGGTGGGCGCCAGTTGCAGACCCGCACCTTGTGCTGCGGGTTGCAGCCGATATTGGCGTTCGCCGCTGGGCACGGCGACCAGGCCACTGCCTTGCAGCATGCGCTCCAGCGCCTGTTCAGCGGTGAAATTACCTTGCAGCGGGGCGCTGGCCTTGCCCTGACTGAGCGCGCCATCGCCGACAATGTAGATACCGGCTGAACTGGCCAGGCGATTGAGCTGCTGGGTCAGCGGGCCGGCCGGCAGGTCATAGTGGCGCAGGTTGTCGTCGGCCATGACGGGGCAGGCAGCCAGCAACGGCAGGGCCAGCAGCAGAGGGCGCAAGGTAAGCGGAAGCAGGGGCATGAGTGTTCCTTGTGGGGGCAGATGAAGCAAGGTGTTCATCTGCTAATCCGAACGAGCGAGGTAAAACCGGAACACCTCTGGGCAAAAAATTGTGCTGTACACCGAGCGGACCTCTTCGCGGGTAAACCCGCTCACAGGCTCAGCGTGGCTCGATGCTGTACCACCATGGCAAGGGCTTGCGCACCCTGATCGGCAGTGCGCTTTCGAGCATGGCCAGGGTGCGTTCGGGGTCGTCGGCCGGGAAGCTGCCCATCACCCTTAAAGCCTGCACCTGTGGGGCAAGCCCCAGGTAGCCTGGCAGGTGGGCACGCAATTGCTCGACGAATTCGCCAAGACTGATGTCGCTGGCCAGCAACCGGCCGTCGCGCCAGGCTTGGCGTGACTCGTCCACCGCACGTGGCGCCTGCGCGCCTTGGCGGTCGAAATCTGCCTGCCAGCCTGCCCCAACCACCAGACTATCGGGGCCCTCGGCCGGGTGCAGTCGTACCGCACCGTCAAACACGCTAAGGCGCGCGCTGTGCTCGCGTTGCCAGACACTGAAACGGGTGCCCAACGCTTGCAGGCGGCCCTGGCGGGTGTCGATGACGAAGGGCCGGTTTTCATGGGCGGTTTCCACCAGCACTTCGCCGGCCAGCAACTCTAAGCGACGCAGGTTGGTGCGGTAGTCGATGTTCAAGGCGGTTGCGCTGTTCAGCCACACTTGGCCGCCGTCTGGCAGGCGCAGGAGGCGCACTTCGCCGGTAGCGGTGTGCTGGTCGGCACTGAGCGCCAGCAGTTGTTGCCTGGCTGCAGGTATTCGCCAGCCGGCCAGGGCCAGCAGGCTGCCACCACACAGCACGCCAAGCAGGCCAACCGCGCGGCGGCGATCAATGTCGGTACGCCGCACGCTGCCCAGTGCCTGCAGCGAGGCGTCGGCCTGCAATTTCAGCGGAGAGAAGCGCTGGCTGATGCGTTCCACGTGACCCCATGCCAGCTGGTTTGCGCTGGCTGCGGCCAGCCATTGTTGCCAGCGCAGGCGTAGTCGCGGGTTTAGCGGGTCGGCGAGCAAGCGTGCGTACCAGTGCGCCGCTGCCTGCAAGGTGGCATGGTCCGGCTGCTCGCTGGCCTTCATGGCAGGTCCATTTCCAGCAGCAGGCACTGGTACATGGCTTGGGCCATGTACTTGGTTACGCTGCGTTCGGACACCTGCAACTGCTGGGCGATTTCCCGGTAGCCCAGCCCCTGTACCTGGGCCAGCAGAAAAGCCTGGCAGACCTTCTCCGGCAAGCGCGCGAGCATCCGTTGCACCTGCTCCAGTGCTTCAAACACCAGCGCGCGGTCTTCTTCGCTGGGTGCCAGCGGTTCGGGAAGCGCCGCTAGGGCGTCAAGCCAGGCCTGCTGCAAGTGCTGGCGACGCCAGAAGTCGATGCACAGATGGCGGGTAACGGTGCTCAGGTAGGCTCGCGCATGCTGGTCGGTCTGGAACTGTTGCGGCTTGCTCAGCAGGCGCACGAACACGTCATGGGCCAGGTCGGCGGCATCGCTGGCATTGCCCAGGCGCTTGTGCAGCCAACCGCGAATCCAGCCGTGGTGGGCCGTGTAATAGGTGTGGATTTGCTGGCTGTAAGTGGGGTCGAGGCGAGACATCGGGCATCCTTTCGCTGTGCGACAAGGTCTCATATGAGAATTTTTCGCAATAGTAGGGCAGAGATGACAGTCACGGCAACGGTTTGAGCCGCGCGCAGCAAGCCTTGATATAAACAATACTGATAACAGATCTAAAGTAATGCGAATTGCTTGATATCGAAGGTCGGTGGAACCTATGCAGATCCTTCACCACCTGAAAAATAAAAGACCATGACTATCTCGACTGTAGCGGCACTGCAAATTGGCTCTCACCCTGAGGGCAAACAACAAACGCTGGACACAGTCCTTTCCTATGAAGCCGAAATAAAGCGCGCAGGCGCGCAATTGGTCGTCATGCCGGAAGCCTTGCTCGGCGGTTATCCGAAAGGTGAAACATTCGGCACTTACATGGGCTATCGCCTGCCTGAAGGCCGGGAAGCTTTCCAGCGATATTTCGACAATGCCATTGATGTGCCGGGCGCTGAAACTGCCGAACTCGAAGCACTGGCGCAACGCACCGGTGCGCATCTGGTGGTCGGCGTGATCGAGCGTGCGGGCAGTTCGTTGTTCTGCTCGGCGCTGTTCTTCTCGCCGGAACAGGGGCTGGTCGGCAACCACCGCAAACTGATGCCGACCGGCAGTGAACGGCTTATCTGGGGGCAGGGCGATGGCTCGACGCTGCCGGTAATCGACACCCCGGTTGGCAAGATCGGCGCAGCTATTTGTTGGGAAAACCACATGCCCCTGCTACGCACGGCGATGTACGCCAAAGGCATCGAAGTATGGTGCGCACCGACCGTGGACGAGCGCGACAACTGGCAGGTTTCCATGCGCCATATCGCTCACGAGGGGCGCTGCTTCCTGGTCAGTGCCTGCCAGTTCCAGCCTTCGCCGCGCGACCTCGGGGTAAGCCTGCCGCATTGGGATGATGACCGCCTGCTGATGCAGGGCAACAGCGTGATCATCGGCCCCATGGGCGAGGTAATTGCCGGCCCGCTGAAAAACGGCCCGGGCTTGCTGGTGGCGCAGATTGATTCCGCCGAGCTGGTCAAGGCGCGTTACGACTTCGATGTGGTCGGCCACTATTCGCGGCCCGACGTATTCACCCTGATCGTCGATGAACGGGCCAAGGCCTCCGTCAAGTTCCAGCAGTGATCTGAACACCCGACACCACTGAATCGGCCCATGCCTGGCAACCCTCTGCTGCGAGGCATGGGCCGATTCACGTTTCTATGCACTAAGCAGCCCTGTCAAACAAGAAAAACATCCGAGGCTTTTCAGACATGAACAACGATTCGCGCCTGTTGTACCGCAAGATCGCCTGGAAGATCTTGCCCTTGCTGTTTGTCAGTTACATCGTCTCTTACCTGGACCGTGTGAACATCGGCTTTGCGGCGTTGCGCATGCAACAGGACCTGGGTTTCAGTGATGCGGTGTACGGGTTGGGAGCAGGTATTTTCTTCATCGGTTATGTATTGTTTGAAGTGCCAAGCAACTTGTTGCTGACGCGTATCGGTGCCCGCAGGACGATCATGCGCATCATGATTGCCTGGGGCGTGGTGTCGTCCAGCATGATGTTCGTCCAGACTCCACTGCAGTTCTATACCGCCCGCTTCCTGTTGGGTGTGTTCGAAGCCGGGTTCTTCCCTGGCATCATCCTTTACCTGACCTTCTGGTTCCCGGCACGCCTGCGCGGCAGTGTGATTGCCGTGTTCATGTCTGCCATCGCCATCGCCGGGGTGTTGGGCGGGCCGTTATCCGGCTGGATCATCGGTGCGATGGATGGCGTGCATGGCCTGCATGGCTGGCAGTGGATGTTCCTGCTTGAAGGGTCGCCGGCGATTGTGCTGGGCATCCTGGCGGCGTTGCTGTTGATCGACAGGCCCGAAGACGCCAAATGGCTAAGTGCCGACGAGCGCGCACGCATTGCCCAGGAGGTCGCAGCGCCCGTTGCGGGCGCCAGCCACAGGCTGGGTGCGGTGCTGCGCGACCCGCGGGTCTATGCCCTGGCGCTGGTGTACTTTTCGGTGATGGCCGGGCTGTATATCCTGGGCTTCTGGCTGCCAGGCATGATCAAAGGCTATGGCGTAATAGACCCTTTGCACATCGGCTTGCTCACGGCAGTGCCGTACCTTGCCGGTGGGGTGGGCATGCTCGTGATTGGCAGGCACTCCGATGCTGTGGGTGAGCGCCGCTGGCACCTGGCAAGCTGCATGGTACTGGCGGCCTGTGCCTTGGTTGCCTGTACCTGGGTGCCGGGGCAGTTGGTACCTGGGCTGGTGACCTTGAGTGTGGCAGCGGTGGGGTTGTACGCCTCGATGCCGTTGTTCTGGACCATCCCCACGCACTACCTGGGAAGCCAGGCGGCTGCCGGAGGCATTGCATTGATCAATTCGCTGGCCTTGTTCGGCGGCTTCACCAGCCCGGCTGTGCTGGGGGCGGTGAAGGCCAGCACTGGTAGCCTCGACCTCGGCCTGTATGTGTTTGCCGGTGTGCTCACCTTGGGGGCAACGGTATTGATCCTTGCAATACCGGCGCGGCTGATCGAGGACACGGCTGTCACGACAGGCAGAACGACTGCTCAATCAGCTCGATGATCAGTGCCTTGACCGTTTGCAGTGTGCTGTCGTGCTTGCTGCCGACCCGCGTGCCGATCTCCAGGTCGTAGGAAGGCAGCGCTACCGGGCAAGGAAAGGTTTTGAGGGTCGACACTCGCTCCATGGCGCGTGCGGCGTGGGTAGGTACCGTGGTGATCAGCTCCGAGCCCACCAGCAGGAACGGCACGGCGGCAAAGTGTGAGGTTGAGGCACGAATGCTGCGCTTGTACCCGGCAGCGTTCAGGCCTTCGTCGACGATGCCGACAAAACCACCCGAGGACACCAGCAGGTGCGGACGCTGGGCATAGTCCTCTGCACTGACGGGCGGGGTGTTGTGCGCATCGGCAATGCCCAGGTAATTGCCCCGGCCCAGGCGCTGCCTGGCGATCAGGTGTGAGGACAACCCGCCTGCAGACACGGCGATATCCACCTGATGGCGCATCAGCATGTCCTGGACCAGGCCGCTATGGGTTTGCCTGAACAGGATACGCAACCCGCCCAGCTGTTTGTCGACCAGTGCCAGCAGGCCTTGGCCCAGAGCGATTTCGGCATCGTCCGAAAGCCCGACAGTGATGGTCCTGCCTTTGATGTCCTTGCCCGCCACCGACAACGCCAGGGCTTGCCGGCAGCGGTTGAGTGCCTCGCCAATCAGCGGCGCCAGCTCATTGGCCCGCGTGGTTGGCCGCAGGCCTCGACCGGTGCGTTCAAACAGCGGGTCGGCGTAGACCTCCCGCAGGCGGGCGAGGGCGGCGCTGACGGCCGGTTGGGTAACGCCCAGGCGCAGCGCGGCGCGGCTGGCGCCGCCTTCTTCGATCAGAGCTACAAATACCCTGAGCAGGTTCAAGTCGACATTATCGATATCAATATTATGCATATCAGATATCCTGATAGTTGATTGATTTATAGTATACGCACTCGCACAATGCGCCGACAAATAGTTCAGCTGTGCACTTCAGGTGGGCGCTGGATATATGCGTTGTGATGAGTTTCGGGTTCTGGAGTGTATGGAAGGTATACGAGTTGTCGGCTGGTTGTTACGGGCGTTAGTTGCAAAGTTGCTGGTGCTGAATATAGGCCTGGCACAGGCTGAAGATTATCTGCCGGCGCCGGGGGTTGCCGCGCAAGCGTGGTTGTTGATGGACCATGAAAGCGGCGAAGTGCTGGCGCAGGGCAATGCCGATGCCCGTGTAGATCCGGCCAGCCTGGTCAAGATCATGACCAGCTATGTGCTGGGCCAGGCCTTGCGTGGCGGTGGTGTCGATTTGAATGACCACGTCACGATCGACACCGACGCTTCGGCTGCTGGCAACGCGCAATTGCAAGGATCGTCATTGATGTTCCTGAAACCCGGTGACCGCGTGACGATTGATGACTTGAACAAGGGCATTGTCATTCAGTCCGGCAATGATGCTTGTATAGCGCTGGCGGATTACATGGCCGGCAGTGAACAGTCTTTTGTCGATGCCATGAATGAACAGGCGCGCCAACTCGGCATGCTCAATACCCAGTTCAAGACCGTGCATGGCCTGGCTGCCGAAGGGCAATACAGCAGCGCGCGGGACATGGCGTTATTAAGTCGGGCACTGATCGAACAATTGCCGGCTGAATACGCCCTTTACAAGGAAAAGGCGTTTTCTTTCAACCACGTTCTTCAGCACAACCGCAACCGGTTGTTGTGGAGCACCAGCCTTGCTGTCGACGGTCTGAAGACGGGTAATTCCGCTGCAGGTGGCTACAGTCTGGTGACTTCGGCGGGGCTCAACGGGCGTCGGTTGATTGCCGTGGTACTGGGCGCCGAGTCGGATCGGCTGAGGTTCCAGGAGAGTGAAAAGCTGCTGAAGTGGGGGTTTCGGGCGTTCGAGACGGTCACCCCGATCAAGGCTGACGAAGTGTTTGTAAGCAAGCGTGTGTGGTTTGGTGATACGCCAAACGTGAAACTCAATGCAGGTGCACACCCGGCCATCAGCGTGCCCTACGGGCAGGCCGCTGAAGTGAGCGTAAGTGCCATCCTCGACAGCCCCGAACTGCACGCGCCGTTGCAGGCGGGGCAGGTGGTGGGTGTTGTCAATTTCCAGATCGGGTCCCGGCATATCGCGGAAAAACCCTTGGTGGTCATGGAGGCAGTCGACGAGGGTGGCTGGTTCAGCCGGGCCTGGGACTTTCTGCTGCTGAAGCTTTATCAGTGGCTTGGTGTATGCCTGTTGTGCACGGGCGAGGGGGGCTTATGAACAGTTGCCTGCGTTACCTGCTGCCTGTCCTGTGCATGCTCGCCACGGCAGCCTGCACTGTCGATCCCCTTGGCAGCGACCACCGTTTGCTGGTGAATCCTGACCAAGCCGATGCCTTCAATGAACGCGCACTGCGCCTGCAGTCGGATGAGCGCGAAACGGCCGGTGGCCTGGTCGTGTACTTCGCCACCGACAGCGCGGCTGTTGCCGAAAAGGACATCCCCAGGCTGGGGCAGGTAGCAGGCTTTCTGCTGGACCACCCACAGGCGGAGGTGTTCATCGAGGGCCACACGGATGACGAGGGCTCACCGGAGCAGAACGTGGTACTGGCCCAGGCACGCGCCGACATGATCGCCTATTACCTGGTGAAGTATGGCGCTTTGTACGATCAGTTGAACACGCGTGCCTATGGCGAGCGCTACCCCGCGCACGAGGGCAGTGATGCAGAGGCCATGCAATACAACCGGCGAGTGGTGGTGGAATGGAACAGCCGCAGTGATGAGTTTGGCTATGACCCTTTTCAATAAAGGTGTGGCGCAGATGCAAGGCCTTTGCCTCTTGCTGCTGGCGCTCGGCGCGAGCCTTTCGGCTGCGGCGCCGCACGTGCTGGTCAGTCGTGTGCCAGGCGTTTCTCTTGTAGGGTATTGCGTCCGAAAAAGTTGATGTCACAGGGCAGTAGAAAAACACCTGTACAGTGTAATTTGAATCAAATACGATGCATTTGTTTGATTTCTTTATTTGTGCATTGTATATGGTGCAAATTGAATGGATGACTTGGGCAAACTCATCAAGAAGCTGCGTAAAGATGCCGGGCTTTCCCAAGCCCAGCTTGCGCAGCGTCATGGCATGAGTCGCGCGACCATCTCGGGGATCGAGAACAACTCGATCCCCGAAGTCGGCATTCGCAAGGTTGCAGCGATCCTGGAGGGTTTGGGATACCAACTGACGGCCACGCCCAAGCGCCGGCGTAGAACCCTCGATGAGCTGAAGGCCGGGGGTATCCATGATCAGATCGAGTGATCGCTTGTACGTCGGCGCGGGCGACGCCACTGTCGGCACTCTGGGGCGCAGTGACGAAAATCCGCGTGATACGGTCTTCACTTACAACCCATCGGCTGGCGAAGCACAAGCCGTCTCCGTGACCATGCCAACGCGCCTGGAGAGCTATAAGTGGGAGTACGGAATACACCCCTTGTTCGAGATGAACCTTCCCGAAGGGCACCTCAAGGAAGAGCTGATGCGTCGGTTCAGCAAGTCCGTGCGCGGCTTTGACGATTTCGCCTTGCTGGGCATTGTCGGCCCCCACCAACTGGGCCGGATCAGCATCGCTCAGCATCTCGGTGAAGACCCCGTTCCAGGCATGAAGCTGTCCAGCTTGCTGGTTCACGACGGTGCAAACGACCTGTTTGCCGAGCTTTTGAGTACCTACGCTGCCTACTCAGGCGTATCAGGTGTTCAGCCCAAGGTGCTGGTGCGGGATATTGATACTGGCGCCCATGATGTTGATCGGGTCACCCATCGCGGTGCCACACACCTGGTAAAAGCATTCAACGAATCAGATTTCCCTCAGTTGGCGGCCAACGAGTATTTCTGCATGCGGGCGGCATTGCATTGCGGCCTGGACGTGCCTGAATTCCAGCTTAGTCAGCAGGGCAGGTTTCTGGTTGTTCGGCGCTTCGATGTCGGCGACAACGCCTACCTTGGCTTTGAGGACATGTGCGTGCTTTCGGGGTGGGGTACTCGCAAGAAATACGATGGCAGCTACCAAGGCTGTGCGCAGTTGATCAAACTCTATGTCGCGCCTGGTCGGGTACCCCGTGCGCTGGAGGACTTCTTCACCATGGTTGCGTTGTGCGCCGGTATCCAGAACGGCGATGCACACTTGAAGAACTTCGGTCTGCTCTACGAGAACTGTGCCGAGGACGCCGATATCTGGCTCGCGCCCGCGTATGACCTGGTGACCACCACGGTGTACAGCAGCCACGACATCATGGGGCTGTTGCTGGGCGGGTCGAAAGCGTGGCCCAAGCGCAAGATGCTGGTGCAGTTCGGGCGCACAGCCTGCAACCTGACGCAAGCGCGCTGCGATGAGTTGCTCAACAAAGTGGAAGTCGGCATGAACCGTGCGATGGCGGAGCTTGCAGATTATCGCAATAGCCATCCGGCGTTTGAGCGTGTAGGAGAGAAGATGACTGCGGCGTGGGGCTTGGGGTTGAGCAGAAGTATTGTGGCCTAGCCGTCCTTCAAATCCTGCGAAGCAGGCTCACTGCCTCGAAGGTTGTGTTTGCAGTCTGCTGCGCAAAGCAATTGCGAAATCCGATCAGACTCAGGTTAAATGAGAGTCATTACTAAAGACGCTCTCATCGGTTCTACCATGTCCTGTGCTGACCCTTCCCTGCAAAAAGCCGTGCACACGCTTTACGCGGACCACCATTCCTGGTTGTGCGGGTGGCTGCGCGGCAAGCTTGGTTGCGTGGAACATGCCGCCGACCTGGCTCAGGACACGTTCATGCGGGTGCTGACCCTGCGCAAGGCGGCCGAGCTGCAACAACCCCGGGCTTACTTGAGCAGTGTCGCCCGCAGCCTGATGATCGACATGTTCCGGCGGCGCGCGCTGGAGCAGGCCTACCTGGAAACCCTCGCGGCACGGCCCGAGCATGTGGAGGTTTCGCCCGAGGCTCGCCTGCTGATTATCGAGACCCTGCTGGAAATCGACCGGCTACTTGATGGCCTGGGCACGCGCACCCGCGAAATCTTCCTCATGGCCCAGCTCGATGGTTTGAGCTATGTGGAAATCGCGCGGCGCCTGGATGTTTCGCTCACCACCGTCAAAAAGCATGCAGTGCGGGCACTGACCCATTGCCTGATGCTGGCCGAGGCGTGAAGCATGTCGGGGGCTGAAACATTGGATCGCAACACACTGGAGGCTGCCGCGCGCTGGTATGTCGAGCTGCGCTGTGAGGCGGACGACGCCACGCGAGTGGCGCATCAGCGCTGGTTGCTGAGTGACCCACGACACCTGCAGGCATGGGAGCGCCTTGCACGCTTGCAGGGCAAGCTGGCGCAGGTCACGCCCGGCATTGCACGGCCGACGTTGAGCAGCGCCAGGGCCAAGCGCCGCGAAGTGCTCAAGGTGCTGTCCGTGCTGTTGGTAGCGGGTGGGGCAGGGGGGATGGTGTTGCGTGACGGCGGCGTTGCACGGCTGATGGCCGATGTACGCACAGGCGTTGGCGAGCAGCGTTCGTTGCAGCTGGACGACGGCAGCCAACTGCAACTGAACACCGACACCGCTGTTGATATCCGCTACGACGGCGAGTGGCGCGCACTTGAGTTGCTGAAGGGGGAGATCCTGGTGCAGACCGCAGTGGATGCATTGTCTCGGCCGTTCATCGTGCATACCGGGCAGGGCAGCGTCCGCGCACTGGGTACGCGCTTCATCGTGCGCTGCGACAATGACGTTTCGCGGGTCAGCGTGCTGCAGCATGCAGTGCAAGTGCGCAGTGCACACGCCATGGGGGTTGTGCGGGTAGACGCCGGGCAACAGCTGGACTTCAGCGCCGCAAAAACGGGCGACCTGACACCGGTAGCGGCGATGGCGGATGCATGGGCCCGGCAGATGCTGATCGTGGATAACTGGCGCCTGGCCGATGTTGTCGGCGAGCTGCAGCGGTATCGGCCAGGTTACCTGGGCTGTGATGCGGCCGTGAGCGGGTTGCGAGTGTCCGGGGCGTTTCACCTGGGCGACATCGATATTGTCCTGGAAAACCTTACCACCACGCTGCCTGTGCGCCTTCGTCGCTTCAGCCGGTACTGGACGCGCGTCGAGGCTGCCTGAAACCCCCCTATTTTTTTTGCCAGAGGGGTTATCGATTTACGTTCTCGTTCGACTTGTAGGTAGACGCGCAACAAGCGCAACGAAAAAACTGCCGCAGGGCGAAAGGAAACCGCATGCACGCTGTCAACGATTGCAACCGCACCCCATCGATCAACTCGACCAAGACCAAACTGGCACGTGCGGTGAATCGCGCGCTGTTCAGCGTGGCGCTGGCAACGCCATTGGCCACGGTGATGGTCGCCAGCCCTGCCATTGCGCAAAGCCAGGCTGAAGCTTCGTTCGACATTGCCGCCGGCCCGCTGGCCACGGCACTCACCCAATTTGCCTCGGCAGCCGGGGTAACGGTTTCATTCGAGCCGTCATCGGTGCAGGCCATGAAGTCGCCCGGCCTGCAGGGTCGCTACAGCCCTGACGCTGGCCTGCGCCAGTTGCTGGCGGGTAACCGGTTGCAGGTGTTGAAGCAGGCCAACGGCAGCTACTCGCTGTTGCCCATGGACGGTGACGATTCAACCCTGCAGTTGGGCGCCACCAGCATTACCGGCACAGCGGCGGAGTCTGCCTACGGACCGGTGAACGGCTACGTCGCCAGCCGCAGTGCCACCGGGACCAAGACCGACACGCCCATCCTGGAGATCCCCCAGGCCATCAACGTGATCACCGCCGACCAGGTGCAAGCCCAGGGGGCGCGCAACCTGACCCAGGCGCTGCGTTACACCCCGGGCCTGGCCACCGGCGGCTTTACCGATCGCAACAGCATTGCCGACGAAATCACCAGCCGCGGCTTTGCCCCGACTCCGCTGTATCTGGACGGCGCGTACCTGCCGTACGCCGGTAGCCTGGGGGGCGCACCTCAGATCGACCCGTACACGCTGGAACGCATCGAAGTGCTCAAAGGCCCCTCTTCGGTGCTGTATGGGCAAAACCAGCCGGGCGGGTTGATCAACATGGTCTCCAAGCGCCCGACCCGCGAGCAGCGTAGCCAGGTCAAGCTTGGCGCCGGCAGCTATAACCGCGTCAATGGTGCCTTCGACACCAGCGGCCCGCTGGATGAGCAAAAAACCTTCACCTATCGCCTGGTCGGCGTTGCCGATAAAGGCAACGAAATGGTCGCCCACACCCACAGCGAGCGCTTGTTGCTGGCGCCTAGCCTGACCTGGGCGCCGAACGAGGACACGTCGCTGACGTTGCTGGCGCAAGTGCAGCGCGATGACGGCCTGGCCGACTACCAATCGCTGCCAATGATCGGCTCGCTCAAGCGTGGCCCGACGGGTCAGAAAATCGACCGCGACTTCTTCTCGGGCGACTCACACTACAACGATTACAAACGCGACCAGTACGTGCTGGGTTACGACTTCAACCACCGTTTCAACGATGACCTGGCCTGGCGTTCAACGGCGCGATACACCGATGTGCGCGACCAGTACAAGGGCTTCTATCTGCGCAGCTTCGTGACAGATGGCGATGTGGTCGACTACACCCGCGCCAACCGGGTCAAGCTTGACTGGCGCCAGCACAACATCGCCTACACGATAGATAACAACCTGGAGTACACCTTCAATACGGGTGCACTGCGGCACACCTTGCTGGCCGGTGCTGATTATCGTCATTTCAGCCGCAAGTACGATGGCTACAACGCCTACAACGTGTTGCCTGTCGACCTCTATGGCAAAAACAATTACGACAGCAGCAGCGTAACGCCGGTGCTGGATACCCGTTGGGACAACACCGTGCGCCAGACCGGGCTCTACGTGCAGGACCAGATCAAGCTGGATAACTGGATCCTGACCGTGGGTGGGCGCCAGGACTGGGCTGAAATCGACAACAAGGATCTGCTGGCACACAGCATTGCCTCTCAGCGCGACAACAAGTTTACCGGACGCATCGGCCTTACCTATGTCACCGAGTTTGGCCTGGCGCCGTATGTCAGCTATTCCCAGTCGTTCTTGCCCACACTGGGCACCGCAGCGCCCGAGCGCGGCGGCAAGGCGTTCGAGCCAACCGAAGGTGAGCAATACGAAGTGGGGCTGAAGTACCAGCCAGTCGAAGGCACCCTGTTCACCGCCTCGGTGTTCGAGGTGAAGCAGAAGAACGTGAAGACCGGTGATACCGAATACCCGCAGTACGAGACGCAAAATGGCGAGGTGCGCTCGCGTGGGGTGGAGCTGGAACTCAAATCCAGTATCGAGAATGTCGATGTGCTGGCCGCAGCCACCTACATCGACTCGTTCTATACCAAAAGCACCTATGGCGACCAGGGCAACCGCAACGAGTCGCAGGCGCCTGTGTCGGCCACACTGTGGGTGGATTACCACTTCACCCAGGCCACGCTCAATGGCCTGACCTTTGGCGCCGGCGCCCGTTACACCGGCCGCAAGCCGGGCAACTCGGCCAATACCTTCGATGTGCCGGCCTATGCCGTGTACGACGCTACCGTCAGCTACGACCTGGGCAAGCTCGACGCAAGCCTGCGCGGCCTGCAGGCCAGCGTGAATGTGCAGAACATCTTTGATCGCGAGTACGTTTCGGACTGCAACTATGCGTTTGGCTGCTACTACGGGCAGGAGCGGGTAGCGTCGGTAGAGATGACCTACGACTGGTGATCAAGCCCCTGCACCACGCGTTATACTCCGGGCCATTTTGCCAATGGCCGGAGAACGCTGTGCGCCAGGTTTTGCTTATCGTCGATGTCCAGTCCACTTTCAGCCCGCCCGAGTGGCTGGTCGATGGTTTGCGGCGGTTGTCAGCGAACATCCCTACCATTGCCTCGGTCGAGTTGCACAACGAGCAGGTCACGCCGTTCGAGCGGCAGCTCGGCTGGCACCCGGCGGCCGAGGACGAAAGCCTGGTCGAAGCTGACCAGGTGTTCATCAAACATGGCTACGGGCAGAGCGCCGAAGCCATCGAGTACATCCGGCAGCTGGGCGTGGAGCGGGTGCTGGTGTGTGGGCTGCAGACCGAAACCTGTGTGCTGGCCGCCGGTTTTGCCCTGTTTGATGCGGGCCTGACGCCCACCCTGGTGACGGACATGACGGTAGGGTCTTCGCTGGACCGCTCGGCCAAGCTGGGCATCGAGCTGTGGCAGCATCATTTCCGTCAGGTCACTACCTCGGTTGAAGTGCTGGCCGAACTGGCGGGGCAACGCTGAGCAATATTGTCACTTTGCCATCATACGGCGGCAATGCGTATCATTGTTGATTGTAGTCCGCTGATCGAGAAGGATCTCCATGTTCAAAAAGCCATACCTGGCAGCTGTTCTGCTGCCTGTCACAATGCTTTGGGTGGGCCTTGCCCACGCTTTTACCGATGGTCTCGACCGTTCCGTCACCCTGGAAAAAATCGCGCAGACGTTTGTGGTGCAAAAAGACGGCAGTTTCCGTCTGGATGTCGACAGCGTCATGCTGATCAACGAAGAGCGCGCCATCAAGACCAATGCCCAGCACCCGGTAAGCTACAACCGTTCGCTGGAGACGCTGGAGGTGGTCGAAGCCTACACGCAAAAGCCTGACGGCCGAAAAGTGCAGGTGGATGCCGCGCATATCAAGGAGCAGCAAGAGCAGGCTTCTGCGCAGGCGCCGATGTTCCAGGACTCGGTCAACAAGGTGGTTATCTTCCCCGAGGTTGCGGTGGGTGACCGGCTGGTGCTGCGTTATCAACGTCACCGCGCTACCCCGCTGTTTCCCGGGCAGTTCGAAGACATCACCGTGCCGCAGTTCTACCCGGTCGGGCAGTTCTCGCTGACCTATGACCTGCCCCAGGGCATGCCGCTGCAGGCCGATGCGCGCGGCTTCAAGGCGTCGCCACCCGCTACCGGGCAAGGGCGCACGGTGTATCGCTGGGACTACGTACCGTCAGCGCGGGCGCGGATCGAGACGGGTGCAGTGTCGTACCTGGACTATGGCCACTACCTGGCGGTTTCGACCTTCTCCGGCTTCAAGGACTTCGCTCAGGCTTACCAGGCCAGGGCGACGGTCGAGGTCACCCCACAGATCAGCGAACTGGCGCAGCGCCTGACCGCCGGTTTGCCAACTGCGCGGGAAAAAGCCCTGACCCTCAGTGACTGGGTACGCGAAAACATCCGCTATGTGGCGGTGTATGTCGGCGCTGGCGGGGTAGTGCCGCATGCCGCGCAAACCGTACTGGACAACCGCTACGGCGACTGCAAGGACCATGTTGCGCTGCTCGAAGCGCTGCTGAGCGCGGTCGGCATCAAGAGCACCCCGGCCATGGTGAACCAGGGCACTGCCTATGTGTTCCCCAAAGTACCGACCTTGGGTGTGCTGAACCACGTGATCACCTATGTGCCGAGCCTGGACTTGTACCTGGACTCAACTGATCCGTCGATTGCCGCTGGGTACCTGCCATTGACCGTGTTGAACAAGCGGGTGCTGCTGACTGCAACCGGCGAGTTTGGCCAAACCCCGGCCATGCAACTGAACCAGGTTTCCAGTGACTTGCAGTTCAAGGTCAAGGCCGATGGTGGCGCCGACTTCACCAACGTTTCGACGGTCAAGGGCTGGGCCAGCGAGATGAGCCGCTTTGGGGTGAAACTGATGAAGCCGGCAGACCGCGACATGCTGGTCGAAAGAGTGCTGGCCGCCTACGGGCAACGCGGCACTGGTTCGTTCAAGGTCGAGCCGCCCACTGCCACTGGCGACTTTGTCAGCAATGTGGATGGGCGCACGGAAAATCTGGTCAATCTGCCAGGGCCGGTGGGTGTGGCGACCCTTACCAGCCTGGCGGGCGGTATCTCGCAGAATGTGTACAGCTTTACTCTGGAAAAGGAACGCAGCCAAAGCTTCGTGTGCATTGGCAATGACACTGTGGAGACCTCGCGCTTCGAGTTCCCGGCCCAGGTCAACGTGCTGGCACTGCCGAAACCTGTGGATCTGCATGACGGCAATGTCGACTACAGCGCACGTTACACTCAAGATGGCAATGCGGTGGTGGTGGAGCGGCGGTTCAAGTTCAGCCGGCCGGATGTGGTGTGCACAGCGGAGGATTTCGCGGCCATGAAACCGGCGCTGGAGGCGATGATCCGCGACCTGCAGAGCCAGATCATCGTGCAGGCGGGTTAGCCCTCATACCAGTCATTCAAGCAAATTGGGGCCGCTTTGCGCCCCTTCGCGGGCTTGCCCGCTCCCACAGAGATAGCGCGATTCTGCATCGAGCGCGCAACCTGTGGGAGCGGGCAAGCCCGCGAAGGGGCGCAAAGCGGCCCCGGCAATTTGCGCACCAACGCTGAAATCCTGGGTTGCCTTGCAGCCCTGTCAGAAGTCCCAGCGGGTCGTGACCATCATATTGCGTGGCTCGCCGTAATACGTGGTATCGAAGTTCCCCAGCCCGGTCAGGTAGACCTTGTCGAACACGTTGTTGGCATTGACCGTGAAGCTCAAGTGCTCGCTGTACTGATAGCGCGCCATCAGGTCCACCAGCGTGTAGCCGCCTTGCTTGATGCGGGTGTAGTCATTGGCAATCGGGCTGTAGATATTGCCGTAGAAGCCGCTCTGCCAGCGCAGCCCGCCGCCCACGGTCACCTGGTCGAATGCGCCAGGCAGGCGGTAGGTATTGAACAGCCGCACCACGTGCTCAGGCTTGGTGGTTGCCAGAGGGAAGCCGAAGATCCGCTGGTCGTCGGCGTCGCGGGTACGGGCGTAGGTGTAGCCGGCGGTGACGTTCCAGCCGGGCGCCAGTTCGCCGGCCAGTTCCAGCTCGACGCCTTTGGTGGTAGCGCCGTCAATGGCTTTGTAGATGCCTTCGTTGGTTACCGGGTTGGTGCCGACGTTGGAGGCGACGTTGTCTTGTTCGATGCGGAAGAACGCCAGGGTACCGTTCAGTCTGCCGTCGAACCATGCAGCCTTGAACCCGGCTTCATAGCCGTCGCCTTCGACAGGCGCGAGGGTGGCGCCGTTGATGTCCTTGTACACTTGCGGCTGGTAGATCGACGTGTAGCTGGCATACACCGAGTAGGTGTCGTCCAGGTCATAGACCACGCCCGCATAGGGGGTGACCACCCCGTGTTCCTTGTAGCTGGCGTGGGTGTCGCTCAGCGAAGACGTGGGGTAATAGTCTTCATCATCGTTGTACTTGAAGGTGCTGACCCGGGTGCCGAGGATGACCGAAAGCTTGTCGGTCGGCTTCAGGCGGGTGGCCACGTAGGCGCCATTCTGGCTTTGCGTGGTGGTGTAGTCGCCGTTTTTCGGGAAGTTCTGCTCCGGCAGCTTGCCATTCCAGTCGAAGATGGAGCCGGGCACCATCTCGAACGCGCTGCCGTCGTAAGTGTCGCCGGTCTGCTTCGAATGCGAAGTCATGAAGCCTGCCACCAAGTCATGCTCGCGGCCGAACAGGGTGAACGGGCCGGATACATTCACGTCGGCGGTGTTTTGCACGCGGTGGCCTTCCCAACGCCCCCAGTACAGGAACATGCCCTCGCCAGTAACCGGGTCCGGGTTGCCGCCGCTGGCAGACGCCAGGCGGGTATCATGATCGCTGATCATGTGGTTGAGGCTGAGCTTGACCTTCCAGTCATTGGCCAGGGCCTGCTCCAGCGAGGTGAAGTAGGTGGTGGACTCGAAGTCGCGGCGGCTCCAGTCTGCCGCCGGGTTGTGCGAGCGTGAGAAATCTGTGCGGCTGCCGTCGGAAAAGTACGTCGGGTTACCGGTCCAGGACGACCCGCGCGGGGTTGTGGCCTGGTTGTCGATGCCGAAGGTGAGCAGGGTGTCGGGCGTCAGGTCGGCTTCGACGATGCCGTAGTAAACGTCCTTTTTCTGCTTGTAGTGGTCCAGATACGATTTGCGGTCCTGGTAGGCACCCACCAGCCGGCCACGCACGCTACCGCTGTCGTTGAGCGGACCCGAAATATCACCTTCGGTACGGTAGTTGTCCCAGGACCCCGCGCTGGCGGTGATCGAGGCCTTGAAGCCGTGAGTGGGCTTCTTGCGTACCAGGTTGACCGTAGCCGACGGGTCGCCAGAGCCGGTCATCAGGCCGGTTGCACCCTTGATGACTTCGATGCGGTCGTAGGCAGCCATGTCGACATGGGTCACGCCCTCATCGTAGACGCCATCGTAGATGGTGTTGATGCCATCGTACTGGTAGTTGGTAATGGCAAAACCGCGTGCGGAGTACTCCATGCGCTCGCTGTCGTACGCCTGTACCGACACCCCGGGCGTGTTGCGTAGCACGTCGCCGATGTCTTGCGAGCCGTGGTCGTCGATCACCTGGCGGGTAATGATGCTGACTGACTGCGGTGTCTCGCGCAGGCTCAGAGGTAGCTTGGTTGCAGTGGTCGACCCGCCCGTTGTGTAGGCGCCGGTGCCCTCAGTGACATAACCCAGCCCCAGCGCTTCGACCCGGCTTGGGGCCAACTCCAGCGCCGCGCCCTCGCGGCTGGCCGATTGCAACGAATAGCGCCCGTCACGCTCGCGTATGGCCTGCAACCCGGTACCGCCCAGCAGCACCTGCAGCGCCTGCTCAACGTCATAGCGCCCGTCGAGTGCCGGTGAACGTTTGCCGCGTGTCAGCTGGGTGTCGAACGACACCACGATGCCAGCTTGCGCAGCGAACTGGGTCAGTACTTCGCCCAGGTCGCCCTGCGGCAGGTGGTAATCGTCGGCCTGGCTGGCACAGGCAGCGCCAGGCCCACCAAGCAGGGCAGCCAACATCAGGCAGGTGCGCAGGCCCGGCGCAGTGAAAGGCCTGGGTTTGGAGGGGCGGGTCATCTTCGCGTTTCTCTTGTAGGTAAGTGTCGGGTTACCTATGAGTCGGATAAGCCGCGCCAAAGTGATCAGGTGTCGCGTATTTATTTATGCTGCGGTGACCGTTACCCAATAGCGGGTACGGCTGTGAACCTGCACCGGCAGCGACGTGGTCAGGGCTCGCAGGATCTGGTCGGTATCAGCCAGTCTGTACGTACCGCTGATACGCATCCCCGCCACGGAAGGTGCGCAATTGAGCCAGCCCGGCCGGTAGCGTGAAAGGTTGCTGACGAACGAGTCCAGGCGCTGGTCGTTGGCAATCAGCAAACCTTGGCTCCAGGCATCGGCCGCAAGCGCGATGGTTTCCATTGAAGAGAAGCTGTGGTCGTTGAACTGGCCGCGCTGGCCGCTACCGACCTGCAGGGTCTGGCCCGAAGCCAGCGTCACCTGTGCCTGCTGGCCGAATACTTCCAGGCTGCTGCTGTCATCGAAAAGCCGCACGGCAAAACGGCTTTCGCCTGCCTCGATGGTGCCGTTGCGGGTAAACACCTTGCATGTCTGGCGTGGCGGTACGGTGACCATCAGTTCGCCCTGGCGCAGACGCAGCCACGGCGCTTCGTTCAGGTCACCCACATCGACCGCAGAGGCGGTGTTGAGTACCAGCGCAGTGCCATTGCTCAGCATCAGCGACCGTTGTTCGCCCACTCCGGTACGCAGGTCTGCCAGCAGTGGAGACTGCTTGACCTCGCGGTATCCCCCCAGGCCCAGCGCGCCACCGCCCAGCAGCAGCAAGCCAGCCTTGACCACCCGCCGGCGGCTGGCGTGTCGGCCATGGGCTGCCAGCGCCAGGACGCGTGCCGAAGCCGGGTTTTCGCTTGCTGCCATGCGTGTTTGCAGGCGCTCCGCCTGCTGCCAGGCCCAGGCATTGACGGGCGTCGCATTCAGCCACAGCTGCCAGGCCGAGTGATCGCTGGCCTGCACCTCACCGCTGTTGAGCTGGCTGAACCAGTGCGCGGCCTGGCGTAACGACGCCAGTTGCTCGGCATTCAGGTTCATGCTCACTGGCCCTGGCCAAGGCTGTAGATCATGCAGTGCTCCGCCGCCTTGGCAATGTAGCGGCGCACACTGACTTCGGAAATGCCCAGCTGGGTGGCGATGTGTTTGTAGGGCATGCCTTCGATTTGCGAAAGCAGAAAGGCTTCGCGCACCTTGGGCCCGAGCGAGGCCAGCATGGCATCCAGCTCCAGCAAGGTTTGCAGCAAGGCCAGGCGTTGCTCAGGTGAGATGTCCAGTGCTTCGGGTTGCTCGGCGAGCACCTGCAGCCAGGCCCTTTCCAGGTGCACACGGCGCAGGTGATCGATCATCAGGCGGCGTGCGATGGTGGCCAGGTAGCCTTTGGGCTCGCGTACGGCTTCAAGCTTTACCGCAGCGTCGGCGGCAGACATGACACGCACGAACACATCCTGAACAAGGTCTGCCGCCAGGTGGCTGCAGTTAACCCGCGGTTTCAGCCAGTTATGCAACCATTTGCTCTGGGCCCGGTATAGCTGGCTGACCTGAGAAGTGAAGGCTACGTCCGGGGTGCTCATCCATGCCGCCTGAAAATGTTTGCAAATGTTAATAGTTCGCATTTTATGCAGAGTGTTTCAGGGTTTGCAATCACCGCACCTGTCTTGGCGGTTCAGCTCAAACGGAGGTGGCGCGTTCGGCTGGATCTGCCCCAAGTGCCGGGTTCTGCCTGTTCCAGCGGGCAAACAGCAGGCGCACCAGGGTATTCCAGCAGTAACCCACCAGTACTCCGCCGCCGAGCGCCAGTGCCACCTCGAACAGCGGGTGACTGAATACATGGTCCGCCAGCGACTGGAACTGGAAATGCGTCAGGTAGATAAACAAGGTTGACGATGCGATCACCGCACCTGCCCGTGCCACCAGGGCTGGCACGGGCACCGAGCGGAGCCAGATGAGGGCGAGCATCGCCGGCAGGGCGATATCGATGTAGCGCGAGAACGCCTGCCAACCTACGCCGGCAATTGCCATCAGGTCCAGCTCGCCGACCACCAGCACAGCTACCGCGCTGGCCACCCATTTGCGCGCGGTAGTGTCGGCATGGTGAACGGCCATGCCCAGCACCATGACCGCCAGGAAGTGCTGCGGCACCCGGTTGAACAGTGCGCCGGCGTCGAACACGAAGCGGCTCAGCAGCACATCCAGCGCCACCAGCGCACAGGCCGCAATGATCAGGCAGCGGAACGGGTCGGCGAGGACGATCTGGCGTACGGGCCTGATCGACAGAACCACACCGATGATCAGGATCATCTGCACCAGCACTTCGATGTACCAGTAATTGAACAGGCTGACCTCGCTGGCCGGGAACCAGTTGGACACCAGCAGCAGCGATTGCCAGTGCAACCGGTCGAACACCAGCTGGATCAGCGCGGTGTACAACAACGTCGGCACCACGATGGCCGCCAGTGACCTGAGCAGTGTGCGGGCATCGCCACGTTGTTCGATGGCCTTGAGCTGGAACCGCGCCAGGCTGATGCCGGAGACCAGGAACAGCACAGACGTTTCGCCGACGATCAGCCAGTGGTCGAACTCGCTCAGGTGGCCGACCACAATCAGGATGATGGCGAGCATCCGCACGAACACCGGCATTTCCATTACCCGCCACGTGCTTTTTGCGGGCGCACTCAGCTCCGCCAACTGGCACACCGGCAGCGTTTCCCAACGCTGCGGCAGGTGGCCGATCAGCTCTTCGAGCACCCGTGAGGCCTGCACGAACGACAGCGAGTCGCCGCCCAGTTCGACAAAGCTCAACCTGGCATCCAGCCGCGGCACCTGGAGAATGCGTGCCCAGGCCGTGCTCAGTTTTTCCGCCAGAGGGGACAAGGGCAGGGTGGCGCTGTCGTCAAATGGCGCAGGCAAGGCGCGTTTGTCCACCTTGCCGTTAGGGGTGAGTGGCAGGGCGTCCAGGAATACGAACAGCGCCGGCACCATGTAGTCCGGCAGCTGGCCGGCGAGTGCCTGGCGCAGTTCATCGGTGGTGGTGGGCTGCTGACCCACGCAATACGCAACCAGTCGGATCGACGCGCTGTCGTGGTTGGCCACGACCACGCATTGGCCGATGTGCGGGTGACGGGTGATGGCGTTCTCGATTTCCGCCAGCTCGATGCGATGACCACGGATTTTCACCTGGCTGTCACCGCGCCCCAGAAAACTGGCGCTGCCATCGGCCAAGTAGGTGCCAAGGTCACCGGTGCGATAGCAGCGGTCACCTGCGGCACCGGTGAACGGGTTGACGATGAACTTGGCCTCGGTCAGTGCCGGGTCGCCCCAGTAACCCTGCGACAAGTAGGGACTACGTATCAGGACTTCACCGGTTTCGCCCGCACTGACGAGCCGGTTGTCCGCGTCTATCACCAGCAACTGCGCGTTGGCGATGCCTTTGCCCAAGGGCACCCGCGCATTGTCCGAATCAGGGTCGAGGGTATGGAAGGCCATGGCTTGTGGCGTTTCCGTGGTGCCATAAAAGTTCACATTGGCGGCATTGGGCGCAATGGCCCTGATTTGCTGATACAGCGCCGGGCTGAGCGCATCGCCGCCCCAGAACAGGTAGCGCAGCTGATCGAGTTTCTGGCCATTCATGTGCGCGCCGGTTTCGATCAGCTTGCCCAGCGGCGGGGTGAGGTGGATCACGTTCACGCCGTGTTGGTGGATCCAGCCTGCCAGCCGTGACGGGTCCGTCAGGGTCGCCTGGGCGGGACAGGCGATGGTCGCGCCAATCGACAGTGGCGTGAACACGTCGCGGTACACCGGGTCATGGCCCAGGCCAGAAAGCAGGGAAAAGGTATCGGCCTGGGTGAAGCCATGCTGGTGCACATGCCAGTCGATGAAGTGCACTAGTGGCGCGTGGTGGGTAACGATACCCTTGGGTTCACCGGTGCTGCCCGAAGTGAAAGTGATGTAGGCCGGTTGCTCGGGGCTGACGCTGGGCAGCGCTGCACCCTTGCAGGGAAAGGCTTGCAGGGCCTCGGTGGGTGTTTCCGGCACCGTAATGACGAGGGGGCCGTCGGTGTCGACTGATGCTTCACCACAGCGCAGGACCACGGCCGGCTTCAGTGTGCGAATGATCTGCCCGATACGCGCGGGAGGGTACGCAGCGTCGGCCACGGTGAAGGCCAGGCCGGCCCGCAGGCAGCCGAGCATGGCGTACACCAGTGCGGCGCACCGGCTGGCGACGATGACCACACGATCGGAGCCGTTGACAGCGTTTTCCTTCAGGCAGGTGGCAATGCCCCCGCTGATCTGCGCCAGCTGGGCATAGCTGCAGGTGCTGTGCCGGGCAAGAATCGCCGTGGCATCCGGGCAGCGCCCGGCCTGTTCCAGGAAGGCCTGGTGAATCGGCTGCTCGGCACGATACTCCAGGCACAGCGTCGGGTTCGGGCGCAGGTCCGGCATGGTGGGTGAGGGCTCCGCATGAACGTTAGGGCTGGTTGGTAGCACAACGCTAGTGCAGGGTGGCCGATGGCGCCAATGCCTCGCGATAGCCGGGGGCGCGGTACGCCCCCGACAACTTCACCCCTTCTTCAGCCTGTAAGCCAGGGCAGGGCGGGTCATGCCGAGCAGGCGTGCGGCCTCAGAGACATTCTGCCCACAACGCTGAAGGGCCTCCTGCATCAACGCCTCTTCGACAGCATCCAGGCCGGTGCCGCTGTCGAGAATCTGCGCCACCCAGCCGGGCGTGGCCTGGTCGCTGGCCGCCACCAGCCGGCCATCGCTGCCCAGACCGATGCTGCCAAGGGTAGGCGGGGCATGCGGGAACAGCGCGTCCAGGCCGATGCTCTGGTTCTCGTCGGTGATGATCACGCCACGTTCCATGAGGTTTTCCAGCTCGCGGATGTTGCCCGGCCAGTCGTACTGCAGGCACACCTGCAGGGCTCGGTCGCTGAGGCCGCGGGTTTTCTTGCCGTAGCTCTGGTGCAGGCGGCCGAGGAAGTGCTCGATCAGCAACGGGATGTCTTCGCGGCGCTCGCGCAGTGCCGGAATGTGCACCGGGAACACGTTCAGCCGGTAGAACAGGTCGGCCCGGAAGCGCCCGTCCTTGACCGCCTGTTCGAGGTTTTCGTGGGTGGCGGCGATCACGCGCACGTCCACCGGCCGCGTGCGGCTGTCACCCACCCGTTCAAGCTCGCCTTCCTGCAGCACGCGTAACAGGCTGGCCTGGGCGCGCGGGGTCAGCTCGATGATTTCGTCAAGGAACAGCGTGCCGCCGTTGGCCCGCTCGAAACGGCCCATGCGCGCCTGCTGGGCACCGGTGTAGGCGCCTTTCTCGACGCCGAACAGCTCGGCTTCGATCAGGTCTGGCGGGATGGTCGCGCAGTTCAGCGCCACAAACGCTGCACCGGCGCGCTCGCTGCGCAAGTGCAGGCTGCGGGCGATCACTTCTTTGCCGACCCCCGTTTCACCCAACAGCAGCACCGAGGCCTTGCCTGGGGCGACCTTGTCGGTGAGGGCGCAGCAACGCCGATACACCGCCGACTGACCGATGCCGTAGAACTGCCCCGACTCGTACTGCAGGCGCTGGCGCAGATTGGCCACCTGCACCTGCAACGATTGCAACTCGTCGATCACCGGGTCGCTCTGGAAGTAGCGCAGGAAGGTCTCGGCGTCGTCCCATTGTTCCACCGGCTTGCCGATGATGCGGCATTCGCTGGCGCCGCAGCCGCGGCAGCTGACCTCCTTGTACAGCACCTGGCGGCCCAGGAAGAACGAGCTGTAGCTGATCGCGTAGCCGAGCAGCATCCAGCACACCGGCTGCTCGGAATGCAGGCCTTCGGACTGGCAGTTTTCCACTTCAAAGGAATCCTGCCATTGGATGTCAGCGTAGAAATGGCCGTTTTCCAGGTCGATTTCCAGCTGCAACGGGCGCACCTTGACCATGCCCTTGAGCGAGTGCAACTGCGGGCCGATGAAGAACATTTCCACCGGGTTGCCGTTGGGGCGCAGCTTGCGCGCCAGCTCGGCGTCCTTCAGCCCCGACTGGTAGCCCAGGCGCAGGAAAAAGCCTTTGGCCCGCTCTACACCGAGCATTTCGATCAGCTCGCGGCGCATGCTGGCCATGGTCGCGGCCTGCACCAGCAGCATGCGCTGCTCGTCCAGCCAGATCTTGCCTTCGGTGCCGAGGAACCGGACCCGTTCGGTCAGGTCCTTCAGCGCCGGTGCAGGTTCCGGCGCCCTGTACTGGGTAATCATTCGCTTGCGCCCCTTGCTTGTAGTTGTATGGGGAATCGGCGTGCACCCGCTCAGGCAAGGCGGGTTATTGGGCACGCCGGGGCGACCGCGGTGTTGCAGGCAAGGCCCGGGTCGCTCTCTTTTCTAAACCGCCTGAAACCCACGCAAAAGTCAATCGCCGGTCACGTTTGCCCATTTGCTCGATCGGCTCTGCCGCGATTGAGCAAATGATCAAACGGGCGGGCTGCAACGTGCTCGCAGCGCTGCCCGTGGTCAACGCCTCTGTTCAATAAAATCATTTAAAAACAATGCGTTGAGTATTTTTGAAACCATTTGAAAGCGCCTGGCACAGCCGTTGCTCTAGCCCTTGGCACGTCCAACCGGAGCACCCGTGCATGACTCAAGCCACCCCTTCTTTCGAGCAGATGCCGCGCTACGTCCGCGTTCGCAGCGAGCCTGATGCCACCTTCGTCGAGTTCGACTTTGCCATCGGTTACCCGGACCTGTTCGTCGAGCTGGTCTTGCCGCGCACTGCCTTTGCCAGCTTCTGCGCCAGCAACCGGGTGCGCCACATGGACGCTGCGATGGCGGCTGCCGTCGATGCCGACATGCGGAAGTGGCGCTATGGCGAAAGCCGCGACGCAGACGAATGAAGCGCCACCTGCCGGCGCGTTGCACCCCCACAACAACAAGTACAGGACGCCTTGCATGAGTATCGAGATCAAGACGGCCACGGTCGAGCCTATCCGCCAGACCTTCAGCCACACCCGCCGGCGTTTCGGTGACAAGCCGGCCAGCCGCTACCAGGAAGCCAGCTTCGACATCGAGGCCGCCACCAACTTTCACTACCGCCCGCTTTGGCAGCCCGAGAAACTGCTCAACGACCCCAGCCGCACCGCCGTTCAGATGGCTGACTGGTACGCCGTCAGCGATCCGCGGCAGTACTACTACGGCACCTACGTACAGGCCCGGGCGCGCATGCAGGAAAACGCCGAGCACAGCTTTGCCTTCTGTGAAAAGCGCGAGCTGCTGGCCAGCCTGCCCGCCGAAACCCGCGCACTGATCGCACGACTGCTGCTTCCCCTGCGCCACGCCGAACTGGGCGCCAACATGAACAACAGCGGCATCGCTGCGGACGCCTTCGGCACCAGCGTCACCCAGATGCACATGTTCCACGCCATGGACCGCCTGGCCATTGCCCAGTACCTGTCGCGCATTGGCCTGCTGCTGGAGGACGACGGCCTGGCGCTGTTGGCTGATGCCAAGCAGCGCTGGCTGGACGAACCCGCCTGGCAAGGCCTGCGCCGCTATGTGGAGGACAGCCTGGTGGTGGGTGACTGGTTCGAGCTGAGCCTGGCACAGAACCTGGTCAGCGACGGCCTACTGTACCCGCTGCTGTTCGAGCACTTCGATGCGCAGCTGGTGGCTGCCGGGGCAGGGCAACTGGGGATGCTCACCGAATTCATGCGCCTATGGTTCGCCGAGAGCCAGCGTTGGATGGATGCGCTGGTCAAGACCGCCGTCGCCGAAAACGCCCACAACCGCCAACTGATCGACGGCTGGGTCAGCGACTGGCGCTGCCGTGCCCTGCAGGCGCTGCTGCCGCTGGCTGAAGCAGGCCCGGGCCGCGATGCACTGGATGCCATCGACAGTGCCTTTGGCGCACGCCTGAAAAAACTTGGCCTCAGTGGAGATGCCGCATGACTTCCCTCGTGTACATCGCCTTCCAGGACAACGACAGTGCCCGCTACATCGTCGAGGCCATCACCCAGGACAACCCGCATGCCCAGGTACAGCACCAGCCGGCGATGATCCGCGTGCAGGCTGAAGGACGCCTGGAAATCCACCGCGCCACGGTGGAAGAAAAGACCGGCCGTGAATGGGACGTGCAGGAAATGCTGATCGACGTGATCACCCTCGGCGGCAACGTCGAGGAAGACGAAGACTGCTTTGCCCTGCACTGGAACTGATCCGCACAACGACAAGAACAAGGGAGACCATCATGGCCGCCAAGCGCCTCAATCAGAAAGACAAGTACCGCTGCCTGACCCGTGATCTGGGCTGGGAGCCGAGCTATCAGAGCAAGGATGCCATTTACCCCTACGAGCGGTTCGAGGGCATCAAGATTACCGACTGGGACAAGTGGGAAGACCCGTTCCGCCTGACCATGGACGCCTACTGGAAGTACCAGGCCGAGAAAGAGAAGAAGCTGTACGCGATCTTCGATGCCTTTGCCCAGAACAATGGCCACCAGAACATCTCCGACGCCCGTTACGTCAATGCCTTGAAACTGTTCCTGAGCGGCGTGACGCCGCTGGAGTATCAGGCCTACCAGGGCTTTGCCCGGGTTGGCCGGCACTTTGGCGGTGCCGGCGCACGGGTGGCCTGCCAGATGCAGGCCATCGACGAACTGCGCCACGTGCAGACCCAGGTGCACGCCATGAGCCATTACAACAAGCACTTCAACGGCCTGCATGACTTTGCCCACATGCACGACCGGGTGTGGTTCCTGTCGGTGCCCAAGTCGTTCTTCGAGGATGCGCGTACGGCGGGCCCGTTCGAATTCCTTACTGCCATTTCGTTCTCGTTCGAGTACGTGCTGACCAACCTGCTGTTCGTGCCGTTCATGTCGGGCGCCGCGTTCAACGGCGACATGGCCACGGTCACCTTCGGCTTCTCGGCGCAGTCTGACGAGGCTCGACACATGACCCTGGGGCTGGAGGTGATCAAGTTTCTGCTGGAGCAGCACGAAGATAACGTGCCCATCGTGCAGCGCTGGATCGACAAGTGGTTCTGGCGCGGCTACCGCCTGCTGACCCTGGTCGGCATGATGATGGACTACATGCTGCCGAACAAGGTGATGTCCTGGGCCGAAGCCTGGGAGGTGTACTTCGAGCAGGCCGGTGGCGCGCTGTTCAAGGACCTGGAACGTTACGGCATCCGCCCGCCGAAGTACGTCGAGCAGACCACCATCGGCAAGGAGCACATCACCCACCAGGCCTGGTCGATTTTCTACCAGTACAGCCAGGCCACCAACTTCCACACCTGGATCCCCACCGACGAGGAACTGGACTGGTTGTCGGCCAAGTACCCGGACACCTTCGACCGCTACTACCGGCCGCGCTACGAGCATTGGCGCGATTTGCAGGCGCGTGGCGAGCGCTTCTACAACCCGACGCTGCCGATGCTGTGCCAGATCTGCCAGATTCCGCTGGCCTTCACCGAGCCGGATGCGCCCACGCAACTGAGCCACCGCAGCCTGGTGCATGAAGGCGAGCGTTACCACTTCTGCTCCGATGGCTGCTGCGACATCTTCGCCTTTGAGCCGGAAAAGTACGTACAGGCCTGGTTGCCGGTGCACCAGATCCTGCAGGGCAACTGCGGGGGCGGCGATGTCGAGGCGGTGGTGCGCGACTACTACAACATCGCCCCCGGTCAGGACAATTTCGAGTACCAGGGCTCGCCCGAGCAGCAGCGCTGGCAGGCCTTGCAGCGCGCCGGGCGCAAGGCCGGCTGAACCCTCGAACCACCAGGGCGCTGTTGCCGCGCCCTGGCCCCTACAAGAACAAAAGGACCATTGCCATGCCCGTGACCGCCATCGGCCGCTACACCGCCCAACCCCTGGACCGCCAGGCCAATTTCCACGGTGCCCAGCTGGTGTACCTGTGCTGGGAAAACCACCTGCTGTTCTGCGCACCGTTCACCTTGCCGGTGGACCCGGCGCTACCCTTTGCTGCCTTCATCGAACAGGTGGTCAAGCCGGCTATCGCCCTGCACCCGGATGCCGCTCAGGTGGACTTCGCCGCCGCCCACTGGCGCCTGGATGACCAGCCGTTCATTCCGGAGCTGGCCCGCGGCCTGGCCGCCAACGGCGTTGCCCACAAGAGCCTGCTGCACCTGCACACCCCTGGCCTTGAAGGCCTGGGCGGCAGCCACAACTGAGGAATGCCGCCATGAGCTATCAAGTCACCATCGAACCGACCGGCGAGCAGATTGAAGTGGAGGAGGGCCAGACCATCCTTGAAGCCGCCTTGCGCCAGGGCGTCTGGCTGCCGTTTGCCTGTGGCCACGGCACCTGCGCCACCTGCAAGTGCCAGGTGCTGGAAGGCGAGGTCGACCTGGGTGCGGCTTCATCCTTCGCCCTGATGGACATGGAGCGCGACGAGGGCAAGGTGCTGGCCTGTTGTGCCATCCCGCAGAGCGACCTGGTGATCGAAGCCGACATCGATGTCGACCCGGACTTTGCCGGCCTGCCAGTGCAGGACTACCGTGCTGTAGTCACCCAACTGGTGGAGCTGTCACCGACTATCCGTGGTGTGCACCTGAAACTCGACCGGCCGATGGCATTTCAGGCCGGGCAGTACGTGAACCTGCAACTGCCAGGTATCGAAGGCACTCGCGCCTTCTCCCTGGCCAACCCGCCACAGCAGGCCGATGAGGTGGAACTGCACGTGCGCCTGGTGGAGGGTGGTGTGGCCACCGGGCATATTCACCATCAGCTCAAGGTTGGCGATGCACTGGAAGTGTCCGGCCCTTACGGGCAGTTTTTCGTGCGCGCTTCGCAGCCCGGCGACCTGATCTTCATCGCCGGCGGCTCGGGCCTGTCCAGCCCGCAGTCGATGATTCTCGACCTGCTGACGCGTGGCGACACCCGGCGCATCACCCTGTTCCAGGGCGCACGTACCCGTGCCGAGCTGTACAACCGCGAGTTGTTCGAGGCGCTGGCTGCCCGGCATGCCAATTTCAGCTATGTGCCGGCCCTTAGCCAAGCAGCTGAGGATGAGCAGTGGCAAGGTGTGCGTGGCTACGTGCACGACGCGGCCAGGCAGCATTTCGACGGCCGTTTCAACGGGCACAAGGCTTACCTGTGCGGCCCGCCACCGATGATCGATGCCGCCATCACCTGCCTGATGCAGGGGCGGCTGTTCGAGCGCGACATCTTCATGGAGCGCTTCTACAGCACCGCAGACGGTGCTGCTGACGGCCAGCGTTCGGCCCTGTTCAAGCGCATCTGAACCCCTTGATACCCGGCTCCCTGTTCACGGGGGGCTGGCCTGCACCCGACCGATAACAACAAAAAAGGTTGACCCGATGACCCCGACCCTTGCAAACCTGTTGCGCCTTGCCGTGTGCGCCTCGTTGTTCGGCGCAGCCAACCTGTCCCATGCCACTGAGGGCGGTGGCACGTCTTACCCGCTAGGTGCCGAAAACTACATGTCCGGCGCCATGCCGCCGCCAGGCTTCTACGGCCAGCTGTTCGTCAACCATTACGAAGCAAACAACCTGCGCGGCAACGACGGGCGCAAACTGCCCGTGGACTTTCGCGTGCGTGCCAACGCCATCGTGCCGCGGTTGATCTGGGTGAGTGACTATACGGTGCTGGGTGGCAGCCTGGCGCTGCATGCCATCGTGCCGCTGGTGGACTTGAAGGTCTCGCTTAATGGCCAGTCGCAGCACAATAGCGGCCTGGGTGACGTGATCTTTGGCCCGGCGCTGGGCTTTCACCACAGCGACAAATTCCACAGCATCCTGGCCTTCGACATGATTGCCCCCACTGGCCGCTACGACAAGGACGACCTGGCCAACCCCGGGCGCAATTACTGGGTGTTCGAGCCGGTGTATGCGATGAGCTACATCGACCCGGCCGGGCCCAACCTGGATGCCAAGGTGATGTACGACTTCAACCGGCGCAACCCGGCCACCGATTACCGTTCGGGGCAGGAATTTCATGTGGATTATGCCGTGGGGTGGGGGCTGGGCAATGGCTGGGTCGTGGGGGTAGGGGGGTATTACTACCGGCAGACCACTGACGACCGTCAGAACGGTGAGCGTATCGAAGACAACAAAGGGCGCAGCTTTGCCGTTGGCCCGTCGATCAAATACAGTGGCAAAGATGGCTGGTTTGTGACGGCGAAGTGGTCGAAGGAAACCCAGGTGCGCAACCGCGCCCAGGGCGATGCCTACTGGTTGAAGCTGACCTTGCCCTTCTAAAAAAGGGCGCTGCTGTCCAGCCCATCGCCGGCAAGCCAGCTCCCACAGGGACCGCGCAGTTTTATATCAATCTGCTGGCCTGCGCGGTACCTGTGGGAGCTGGCTTGCCGGCGATGAGGCCAGTGCAGGCATTACAAGGCAGCCTGCACGGGTCCGATACATCAGGCCACATCCACCAGCACGATCTCGCTGTCTTCAATGGCTGTCACCCGCAGAACGGCTTCCTGCTCGATCGCTACACCGTCGCGGGCCTTGACCCGCAGCCCGTTGGCTTCCACCAGCCCCTTGGCCGGCACCAGGTAACCCCGGCGTGCGGCATCGAAGCGGTACTCGGCGGTTTCACCTGCTCGCAAGGTCGCCGCTACCAGCCGGGCATCGGTGCGAATCTGCAGGCTGTCCTCGTCACCGGCGCGGCCGCTGGCCAGGGTCACGAAGCCTTCGCCACGCTCGCCTTTGGGGAACGGCCGGCTACCCCACTGCGGTGCTTCACCGGTGCGCTCCGGCACGATCCAGATCTGGAAAATACGCGTATCGACGTCTTCCAGGTTGTACTCGCTGTGCACGATGCCGGTACCGGCACTCATTACCTGCACGTCACCGGCTTCGGTACGGCCCTTGTTGCCCAGGCTGTCCTGGTGGGTGATCGCGCCTTCACGCACATAGGTGATGATTTCCATGTCGCGGTGCGGATGCGGCGGGAAGCCGCTGCCGGCCGCGATCAGGTCGTCGTTCCATACCCGCAGGTTGCCCCATTGAGTGCGCGCCGGGTCGTAGTATTCGGCGAACGAGAAATGGTGGTGGGCATCGAGCCAGCCGTGGTTGGCGTGGCCCAGGCTATCGAAAGGTCGTAGTTGCAGCATGATCGTGCTCCTTGAATCAGGGGAATGACGCCATGATGCGCGAATTAAACATCGAAAATAAGCGTAAATATCGGCTAAAAACAATCTGATTAATTGATATTAAAACTGCGTGGCTGCATTCGCTTCATCGCCTAATCCACTGATCTGCAAGCATTCGCTGGCGATTTTCTGTCGATGCGGCGAACATGCCCGCTGATTTGGTTTTTCAACGGAGTGACCGTGGCCCACGAGCAACCCCAGGCCCCCGCCGACCTTACCCCGCCCGCTCAATTGCCCTGGTTTCGACGCCTGGCCGCTCGCCTTCTGGGGCGTGTCTTGACCCGCCTGCAAGCCCAGCACCGCGACTCTTGGTTCCTGGGCCACGCCGAGGGCCAGCGCAGTGGCCATGCCGATGCAGTGCGTGAAGGGTTCGAGCGTGGAAGGGTGGAAGGCTACGAGGCAGGGCGCCAGGTGCTGGTGATCCGTGATGCCCGCCCCGACACCGCTGCCGTACCCGGCCAGGACGACAACCTGTTCGACGACTGGCGCCTGCCGCTCACGACCGAGCTGAAAAAGCGCTTCAAGGCCGATGTCGCCCAGCGCCTGCCCGCCGAGGCGCAACCCAGCGCCGCGCAGTGGAAGCTGATCTTCAGTGACACGCCGTCCACCTGTGTGGTGGCGGGCGCCGGTGCAGGCAAGTCAACGTCGCTGGTGTTGCGCATCCTGCTGCTGCGCCACTATCTGGGTTACGAACTGGACGCGATGACCGTGGTCACCTTCACCCGCGAGTCGCGCAAGGACTTCATCAAGCGCCTGCTGCAGGTATTCGCCCTGTGGCAGATCAACCTGCAACCGGTGCAGGCCCGCGAGCTGGTGCGTACCTTCCATTCGCGCATTCTGCCGCTGGTGCGCAGCCTGCCGGGCTTCGGCCAGGTGCGCGCCTTCGAGACGCTGGGCAACGAGATGCCTGCGGGGCGTGAGGCTGAGGCCGACAGCAACCCGTTCGACCTGCGCCTTAACGATGCCCAGCGTCTGCAGCTGAACCAGTGCTACAGCGGCTTGCTGGGCGAGAGCCCGCGTTTTGCCGAGCTGATAGGCCTGTTGCGTAGCGAAGCCTTGCAACTGAAACCGCTGGACCCTAACAACCCCGATGTGCAGAAGCGCGCACAGGTGACTCAGTTAGCGTCCCAGCGCGACGAAGAACTGTGCGACGTGATCGAGGACCTGTGGTTCGCCGCCGGCGCCTGGCCGATCAAGGGCATAGAACCTTGCCGCGAAACCGTCGATATCCGGGGCAGCCGCTTCCATGTGCATGGCCGCCTGGCGGGGCAGGGGCCTTTGGTCGTGCTGGGCTTTGACCCGGCAGAAAGCGCGCAGTACCAGCGCCCCGGCGCCAAGCTGGCGGTGCGTGCCGAATGGGCGGTCAAGCGCACCCTGTTGCAGGCCTTCTGCGATCGGCCGCTGATCTGGCTCGATAACTACGCCATGGCCCGGCGGCTGGCCGCTTCGCTGGCTGGCGATGCCGTGGCCGGCCCGGGGTTCGAGTACAAGGTCAAGGGTGAACTGGCGCCGGCGCCGTTGCTGGATGCCTTTGTCGGCGCGGCCAGCTTCATCGAGAACCTTGGCCTGGATGTCAACAACGCGGTAGCGGCGATGAGCTTCCCGTCCGGCGACAGCGATGCCTTGTTCTTCGAAGCCCTGGCCCTGTACTGGAAAGCCCTGGAAGCACACCTGCTGGACCAGTCGCCACCGGTCATGAGCTACAACCGCATGTTCGCCCTGTTCGGCGAGAACAACCCGGAAAACCTGCAACTGCTACCCGACCCGTTGTTGCGGCCTTTGGCGCACCTGATGATCGACGAGTTCCAGGACGTGTCGCCGCAAATCGTCAGCTGGCTGCGTGCCAGTCTGGCCGAGATACGCCGACGCGGCCCGGCCATGCACACCGGGCGCCATGCACAGCATTCGTCGCTGCTGTGTGTGGGTGATGACTGGCAGTCGATCTATGGCTGGCGCGGTAGTTCGCCCAAGTACTTTATGGAATTCACCAAGGCCTTCCTGTCGCCGGCCAACACGCGGGTGATGCTGGTCGACAACTACCGCTGCCAGCAGCAGGTGATCGACGCGGCCGAGCACCTGGTCAAAGGCACCCCGGCGATTGCCGGCAAGAAAGCCCGCGCCAATGGCCCGGCTGCCGAGCTGCCAGGTTCGCCGGTAAAGGTCTTCGACCGTGACGAAGCGGCTCTGGGCGAAACGCTGATCGAGCACTACCAGCGGGGCGAAACGGTGATGATGCTGTACCGTAAGGGCAGTGACCGGGCGCTGATGAACGAGCACCTGCAAAGCGTATTGCACGCCGAGGCGGCATTGCCGGCCGAGCAGCGCCGGCTGCGTCAGCTGACCTACCACAGTGCCAAGGGCTTGCAGGCCGATGCGGTGTTCATGCTCGGCGACTGCCAGTACCTGACCAGCTCGCCCTACAAGAACCAGGTGTATCGCCAGGCCGGTCTGGGCAAGGCCGGGGATGCGCAACCGTTCGATACGGCGCAGAAGGAAGAGGTGCAGCGCCTGGCCTACGTGGCGGTGACGCGGGCGGTGCAGCATTGCTACTGGCATGTGGAGGCCGCCAACGGCGATGCGGCAGCGGTGCCCCGGGCGTCGAGCCAGGTGGATGGCCGGCAGGCCTTTTTCGAGGACCTGCGCGGCCAGTAGCGGGCTACCTGTTGTTGTAGTCCTGCGCGTTGGTCAGTTCCTCGAACAGTGCCTGTCGCTGAAGTTCACGCCCGGCCTCCAGCCGCCGGCTGGCCTGATCGTATAGCTGGCTGCTCAGCTCCACCCGGCGCAGTTGGCCGTTTACGCCCAATTGCATGCCGGGCAACGCTTCGCGCATAGCCTGCAGTACCGCGTCATCCAGCGAGGCCACGGCTTCGCTTTCAGGCTCCAGGCAGTAGTCCAGGTACTCCAGGCCTCGATACCATTGCGCATCCAGCCTCGCGAAGCGTTCGCTGAAGTGCTGGGTGAGGTAGCGTTGCCAGATCGGCTGCCGGGCAATCCAGGCCCTGCGTTCGCTGGCCGTGTCATCCAGCAAGCGCACGGCTGCCAAGACATTTTCTTCGACATCGACGCTGATCATGGCCTCGGCCCTATACAGCATGCCTCGGCTGTTTTCAGGGAACTCAAGTTGTCGGCTAAGCGCTTGGCGCAACGCCAGACGTATTTCAATCAGGTCCACGCCGCCTTGTAGCAGCGCTGGGTCCGCGAGCTCATCAAGGCTGTCCAGGGCTGGCAAAGCCAGCGTTTCAGGCTGAGCTACGGCAGGTAGCCTTTCCAGTTCCAGCAGCCCGGCCTGCCGTGCGAGGCGCGCAAGTTGTATGCGCTCACCCATTGCATTGACCATTTCGCGGCGGTACAGCCGCCTGAAATAATTGAACAGGTAGTAGGGGCGGTCTGTTTCTTCGGCCATTACCGTGAAGGTTTGTGCCTCAAGTTCCAGCGCACTGAACCCGTCGGCGCCAGCGTCACCACAGGTGGGCGGGTATTCCTGGGCGACATTGTCAAGGTGCGCGCGTAACGCCTGATCCTGCCCTGCCTGTTCGAGCAGGCGCCAGACCTGATTGGCCATTCTTTGTGGGTTGCTCTGAGCCTGGGCGGAATTGGCCGTGCGCTCCACAACCACACGCAGGTGGCCGCTATCGCCCGCTTCGAACAGGTTTCGCCATAACTGCCGCTGATCGGCATTGGCGCTTTCAAGCCAGGGCTCGTCGTCGCTGTCCGACCATTCGCTGTCGCTACCAGCCTCTACACCGGTTGCGCGTAACCGACGATTGCTTTCGTCGTCCAGGCCGTTCTCATTGAAGTCCCAATAGCCATGTTCGCGGTTCGTGCGTAGCGCTTCGGCGAACGGGCTGGTGACAATGCTGTCGAAGGCTTCGACCTGGCTGATCGGGTTGTAGCTCAAGGCCAGATAGCGCAGCTGCGGATCGGCGTGCAGCATCAACTGGGTGAGGCCACGTGGCCAGGCCTGCAAGCTGCAGTTGCGCAACTGCAGGTTGGCCAATCGGGTCAACCCTGTCACGTCGGGCGGGTACTGCAAGGGATTGTTGGTCATGAGCAAGTCACGCAATGTAGCCAAGTGGGTGAAGCCCGACGCCAGGGTTTCGTCCAGCACGATGTTGTTGCTTTCCAGATCGAGTGCCTCGATCGGCAATTGCCCGAGCACCTGAAGATCGGCAGCCACCAGTTGCAGGGCATTTCCACGCAGGCTCAACTGGCGAAGGCGGGTCAGTCTGCCCAGGCCTTGGCGTATGTCGGTGGTAAAAGCATTCAGGCCATTGGCGCCCAGCTCCAGGACTTCGAGGCCCGGCGTAAGTGCCAGCGCGCGGAACAAACCATCAAAGTCCAGCTCAGGGTTTTGCACCAGGCGCAAAGTGCGCAGCCTTGGGAAACTCTGGAAGAAGTCGGCCGGTATCCGCCTGACACCGATTCGGCGAATATTCAACGTGATGATGTGATCGAACCTGGCTGGCAAGGAGGGCAAGGCCTCGACTTCCAGTGCCTCCAGGGTCAGGCTGTCGGGATCGTCCCGGCGCCAGGCGGCGTTGATCCGTTCACGTGCTTCGACGCGGCCGTCGCGCTGGCTGTCAACGCCCTCGCTTTCCCATTGGCGCAGCGCGGTGTCGAGCGCATCACGCTCGCGCTCCAATGCACCGAGCTGTGCTCCGACATCACCGCGTTGGCGCAGCTGTCGCAGCAAAGCACTGCGTTGACGGGTGTCCAGCCGTGGGTAGAGTGCTCGCAGGCGCCGGTCCGCGGGGCTGAACCAGGATCGCCAGCCACTGAGCGGATAGCCGATGCGCCCGTGCGCCAGGCGCATCGGCGAACGATAGCCAGGCCGCACGGGTTGCTGACCGATCAGCTCGGCGGCATGGGACCGGTTGGCTGCGGCAAGCGCGAACCGCTCCTCGGCATCGGCAGCCGGGTGTTCGGCGGCGAGCGCTGTGTCCAGCACGGCGCTGTCAGGGGTGGCCAATGCCGGGCGATACATCCCGAGCAGGGCCATGTCCAGGCGGGCCCGTGCCTGCATTACCCGGGCCTCTTCGGCAACCCGCAAGGGCACTCGACCCGCAGCCAGGCGCAAACGCTCGCTGGCGTCGGTATGGGCGATGATTTCTTCCAGTGCGCGCCATGGCAGCCCTTGAAACTGATTGGCCAGTGCCTGTGCCGGGGGAGCGAGTGGGGCCTGGTGTTGCGTGTAAAACCGTTCGAAGAGTGTTTCACGATGCCGCCCCAGATGCCGGGCGAGCTGGGTGGCCAGTGCCGTGCCGCGTTCAGCGGGCGTGGTGTTTGCAGGCAGAAGCGCCGTTAATGAATCATCGTCCAGTTGCGCAACCACTCTGGAGCCGAGTGCACCGCCCTCCAGGTCTCCGCGGTTGATTTCCACTTCCACCGCAAAGGCGCCGTCCGGGGCGGTGCCATAGCGCGTGCTTGCTCCCCAGTTTTCCGGGCCATGATAGGCTTTGATCACGTAGCGCTGCGGCCAGCCTTCCAGCTCAGTCAGGCTGGGCAGGGCAAAGTTTCTGTAGGCATGGAGCGGTGCTTGATCACCTACACGTTGTATGAGGTCGTCAACCTGGCGGTTGGACCTGAGCCGATCGAGCACATCGGCCAGCAGAGCGGGTGGCCGTTGTGCGGCAACCTGGGCAAAGCGCAAGGTCGCGTCCTGCTCGCCCGAGCATTTCAACGCCGCCTGCAGCTCGCCTTCGTTCAGGCCGTCAGCGACAGGGCCCAGCCTTCGCAACAGTAAAGGCTGATCCCACTCCACCGGCGCTTCGTGCACACCACGCCAGGTCCCTTCGCCATTGTTGAGCAGCGGCGGGCGATAGGCCTGCGGATCTTGCGGATGGGTCAGCCGCCAGCGGCCCTGCTCCTGTTCCTGTTGATACAGGGTGCTGTCGATCCGTACATAGTGGTGACCGTCTACCGTGTAGCGGCCCTGATGATCGGCTTCGACGCTATCGGGTATCGAGAGCGGGCTCGCATAGTCATCCAGCCTGGCGCTCCACAGGTACTCCTTGCCGTCCTTGACGATGCTCCGCATGCCATCGACAAACCCGGACGCCTTCAACACCCCCGCGCCTGCACCGGCTGCCGCCACCACCCCGATGTTGAGCAGGACCGATTCCAGCTGGGCCAGCGCTTGCGCGTTGTCGCCTGCTTCCCAGGCGCTGATGCCTTCAAAGACACTGTTCATGATCTGCGCTGCGCCAAGCGTCATCATGATCGGGTTCAGGCAAGGGACGAACATGGCCGCGACATTGAGTACGGTAAAACCAAGGTCCAGCCAGTACTCCAGGTTTCGCTGGCGTACCCGCGCGTCCACATCCGCGGTGGGCACCGCTATCGAGCGGGCATCAGCCCTGAGCCTGGCCAGATGGGCTGATTCCAGGTCTGCCCAAGGACGGTTCGGGCGGTTGAACTCTTCGGCCTCCAGGTGAATCGATTCGCGCGGGAGCAGTGCTTGTGTGTCCTGTTGCCCGGCATTTTTGTACAGCGCATGGCTGAGTTTCTGGTGCAGTTCCGCTTGCTGTCGCTGCAAGGCGAGGCCGACGAAGCGCTTGCGATAGTCCTCCTGCAGCAGCTGCTTGTGCAAATGCCGGTGCGCTGCGCCGAGCGACGAATACGCGCTGATCCGGTCGGGCGCCATGGGGTCATAGACAAACACCGGGTCGTGCTTGCCATCGGGCTCCGGCGCGATGAACAGCATCTCGTGGATGGGGATGCCGAACAGCATTTGCTGCCAGCAGCGTAATGGGCGCCCTTTGTAGCGGGGTGCAGTGGCGAGGTCCGCAGCCACTGCGTGCAAGGCGGCCGAGCCGTCGAGGTCGATCAGGCCCTTGCACGCGGCAACACGGACATGCACGCGAAATTCATCGCGGCGCGCGTCCACGGCCAGTGTCTGTATCTGGCTCGCCTTTGTGCCTGCGAAGACCTCGTCAAGGTGGCCCTGATAGCGTTTGCCCAAGTCCAGCGCGCGACATTCAGCGATGAACCTGGACAGCGCAAGACCAGCGATCGGCATGATGTCGTGGCGACTGCGCTGCAGACGTGTGAGCCGGGTCGCGTCGTTGGGGCCTTCGAAATTGTGCAAGGCCGCTTCCAGAAGGCTGCGGTACTGAGGGGCGCCTTTGGCCACGACAGGGCCTGGTCCGGTATGCACGGGTGGGCACCCCGGCACCTCGTCGGGGCGCTCGATGGCAATGGCTTGATAGACGTACTGCGCCTGGCTGATCGGAATATCGAGCTTGAGTTGCTGTTGCAGTAGCGGCGAGCAGTACTCGGTGATGCCTTTCAAGGGCGCCAGCGCGATCTGCAGCGCTGTGCGACTGTTGTCGCGTCGGGCAATGGCCCGCAGCACGGCTTGCTGCGTGAGGGTGTCCGCCTGGCTGAACCAGGGGTAGGGCAACCCGTCTGCATCCAGGTGTTCCTTGCGCAGGCTCTGCACGATCTGGCTGGCATGCGCGTGGTGCAGTGCCTTGCTCCAGTCAGGCAGTGTGCGCACGATCTGCTTGTGGTGTAAGGGGACGTAAGTCATGGGCTTCTCCAGTGCTGGGAGCGCCCATCAAGCGCCAGGTTGGTCGGTGGCGTGGGGTACATAGTTGCCCGATACCGCCGTCGGTTACGCGTATGTGCCTGTCGGCTTGGGGCCAGCACAGCCGGGCAGGCTGGGCCAAGGTGGGTTGTCGGCCTGACGAGTACGCGCCAGGCCCCTGTCAGGGAGATCAACAACATGCGGGCGCCGCTCCATCCCAAGGACCATCTGCTGGACCTGGACGGTATCGAAATCGCCGTGCGCTGTTGGGGGCCGGAGGACGGCATCCCGGTGCTGGCGTTGCATGGCTGGTTGGACAATGCCGCCTCGTTCGAGCGCCTGGCACCGATGCTCGATGGTTGTTTCGTGGTAGCCCCCGACCTGGTCGGCCACGGCCGTTCCGACCATCGCCGCCACGACAGTGGCTACTACCTTTGGGAGCATGCCGAAGACATGCTGGCGGTAACCGACAGCCTGGGCCTGACGCAATTTCACGTGCTGGCCCATGGCATGGGCACCGGTGTAGCGTCGCTGCTGGCGGCCATGACCAGCGGTATTGCCAGCATGACTTTTCTCGACGGCATGGGTGCGCCGTTCACCGTGGCCGAGAATGACCGCGTGCAGCACCTGGCGCGGGCCTATCGGCTCAAACGCATGGTCCAGCGCAGCCAGCTGCCGGGTTTTGCCGAACCCGACCTCGGCCGCTTCAATGACCTGGACACCGCCCTGGCGCAACGCCGCGAGCGCCTTGATACCGAGCTTTCGGACAGTGCCGCACGGCTATTGGCGTTGCGCGACCTGCTGCAAGTGGGTGAAGGCTACTGCTGGCGCCACGACCCACGGCTGGTATTGCCCGAACCCATGCCGCTGACCGAGCGCGACGCCTGCGACCTGCTCAACCAGATCCGCTGCCCGTTGTACCTGCTGTTCGGTCGCCAGGGGGCATTCACCGGCCAGGGCTTTACCCGGCGTCAGGCAGCCTTGCCCAGCCAGGCGAAGGTTTCGTGGCACCCGGGTGGGCACCACTTCCACCTGGATGCCCCGGACCGGGCGCTGGTCGACCAGCTGCTGCGTATCCTGGCGCAGCATGAAGGGGGCATGTTGCAACGGTTGGTAAACGAGTAGCTGATTCTGGCCAGGCCGGGCGAAGCTGGGCTATGGTGGCGAAGGCATTCGCACCCACGGCACAAGGAGCCCGCATGCGACCGTTCGCTATCAAGCACATAGACCATCTGGTTCTGCGGGTCAGCGACCTGCCACGCAGTGTTGCCTTTTACACCGGGCTGCTCGGCTGCCATGTCAGCCGCGTGCGCGAAGACCTGGGTATGGTGCACCTGGCCACAGGCACGGCGATGATCGACCTGGTGACCCTGGATGGCCCATTGGGGCGCCCGGGTGGTGTGGCGCCGGGGCTGGAGGGGCGCAACCTGCACCATTTCTGCCTGCGTATCGAGCCGTTCGACGAGGCCGCGTTGACCGCCTACCTGGAAGCCGCCGGAGTAAAGGTGGAGCCCGCAGAAAAACGTTATGGCGCCGAAGGCGAGGGGCTGTCCCTGTACTGCTACGACCCGGATGGCAACCAGGTCGAGTTGAAGGGGCCAGTACCGCAGGTGGTATGAGCGTGTCAGGGGTATTGAAACGAATGAGGAAGGGGTCATAGGGCCGGTGACCATTCCCTAGCGGATAGTGCCTGGTCACTGGGGAGATGCGCTCGCCATTGAACCCGAGCAACGATTTTCGCGACAGAAAGCTTGGGTCGTAGCCGTAAGCGGTGTAGTTGTGAGTTTGTTTCTTGTCTTTGCACTGACCCAGGTAGAAGGAAAGCGAACTGTCCGGTACCTCGCTCATGAGTCGAGCCCCTCCTGCAATGAATGAATTTGGGTTGTGTGCAGCCCATTCTGAACAGCTGCAGGGATTTTGATACTGGCAGCATTAACAGCTTCGAATGCCCGCACAAACCCTGTGGGAGCGACTTCAGTCGCGAACACCGGCAAAGCCGGTGCCATACACCGTGTCGCCGCCTTCGCAGGTGAACCCGCCTGCACAACGTCCAGATATGCCGCTGCAGGTTATATGCGCAGTTCGTTCAAGCGCCGATGTGTCCCTTGCGCCAACACTGGTGGCTCCTGACTAACTGGAGCCCCCAATGCGCACCCTTTACGCCCCACTGTTCTTCTTCGGTTTCATTGCCGCAGCACTGTCTTTGGCAGCCCACCCGTTGTGGCTATTGCCACTGTTGGCCAGTGCTGTGGTGCTGTCATTGACCTGCGAACAACTCATCCCCTACAAGGCTGCCTGGAACCAGGCTCAAGGCGATAGCCGGCGCGATCTGTGTCATGCACTGATCAACGAATGCCTGACCCTCTGCAATGTGGCGGCCATCCCGCTGCTTGCCCACTGGCTCCCGGGAACAGGCCTCTGGCCTGATCACTGGCCGCTGGCCTTGCAGTTGTTGCTGGCCATTACGTTGGCCGACCTGGGCATCACTCTGGTGCATTACGCCAGCCACCGCAGCCCGCTGCTGTGGCGGCTGCACGCGGTGCACCACAGTGTCACCCGCTTGTACGGCTTCAATGGTTTGATGAAACACCCTTTGCACCAGATGCTCGAAACCCTGGGCGGCACGTTGCCTTTACTGCTACTCGGCTTACCCGTCGATGTGGCTGTGTTGCTGGCGTTCAGTGTGTCTATCCAGCTGCTGCTGCAGCACAGTAATGTGGACATGCGCATTGGCGCCTTGCGTCATGTGTTTGCCTGGGCACCGGTGCATCGCCTGCATCACCTGAAGTACGGCAGCACCGGCGACGTCAATTTTGCGTTGTTCTTTCCGCTCTGGGACCGCCTGCTTGGCACTCGGCTGTACCTGCCAGCCTATACGCTGGCGGACGACGACATGGGCATCGGTGACCGGCCGGACTATCCGCAGGCCTACCTGGCGCAGTTACGTGAGCCTTGGGTGGCCGGGGATGTTCATCCGCCTGCGGTATTACCCGCAGGTCTGCGCCAGGCCTTAGCCGAGCGTACGTAGACGCAAGTGACGCAAAGCCGCCCCGGGGCTGAGGCCGAAGTGGTGGCGAACGCTGCGGGTGAAATGCGCCGAGTCGGCAAACCCCGCAGCCAAAGCCGCTTCTGTTAGGCTGGCGCCGCTCAGCGCCCGTTGCAGGGCCACGCGCAAGCGCTGCCACAGCACCAGCCGGCGCACTGACAATTTCAGAGAGCCGCTGAACAGGCGTTCCAGTTGGCTGATCGACAGCGCGGCTGTGTTGGCCAGTTCCTGGGCCGGCAAGGTCTGCTCGTCGATAGCACGGATTCGCACGAGCGCTTTCTCCAGGCGCGGGTCGAGCGGGCGGCGCGGCCAGCGCCTAAGGCGATCTGCCAGTTCCTCTGCGCTGTTGCCGGCTTGCTCGCAGACCTGGGCAAGGTCTGCCAGGTCGAACGCCAGCGGTTCGGCGAACAAGGTAAGGCAGGGTACGCCATGACTTAGGATGGCATGGGGTTGGCGCGACGCGATCAGCACCTGCGGGCCGCTGCAGATCCGCTCGCCCAGGCGCACCGCGACTTGCGTACCGAGGCCGACAAGCACCTGATGCGCGTAGTGCACGTGGCTGTCGGTCCTGCCTAGCGTGGACCGCAGGAGGCAGTGATCGTCAGCCAACCAGATGTCGCCCTGCCAGCCCGGTGTTGCCGTTTCGTTCATGCCGCCCTCTTCTGTATGGCCCAGCGGGTGGATATCCCGGCAAAGCCGATTATGCTTCAGTTACCTTGCTGCGATCCGAGGCGGCCCGCCTTGTCGTGCTTCGCGCAACCAAAGCAAGCCCAGGGCCTGGGTGCGACGGTGAAGTGGTTGTGAGGTGCTCCGGCCTGCATGACGACAAGACGGAGGCAACCCATGGCGGTTATCGACAGCGCATCCACGGGCAGTAGCGCGCCCCAACGCGGTATTACCAGAGAGGAGCGCAAGGTCATCTTCGCCTCGTCCCTGGGCACGGTGTTCGAATGGTACGACTTCTACCTGTACGGCTCCCTGGCTGCAATCATTGCCAAGCACTTCTTTGCCGGGGTCAATGAAACCACTTCGTTCATCTTCGCCTTGCTGGCGTTTGCCGCCGGTTTTGCCGTAAGGCCGTTCGGCGCCATCGTGTTCGGCCGCCTGGGCGACATGATCGGGCGCAAGCACACCTTCCTCATCACCATCGTCATCATGGGCCTGTCTACCGCCGTGGTGGGTCTGCTGCCCAGTTACGCTTCAATCGGCGTTGCAGCACCGGTTATCCTGATCACCCTGCGCATGCTGCAGGGCCTGGCGTTGGGCGGTGAGTACGGCGGCGCGGCCACCTACGTGGCCGAGCATGCGCCCAAGGGCCGGCGCGGCTTTTTCACCGCCTGGATCCAGACCACCGCTACCTTGGGGCTGTTCCTCTCGCTACTGGTGATCATGGCTTGCCGCACGATCATGGGTACCGAAGTGTTCGAGGCCTGGGGTTGGCGGGTGCCGTTTTTGCTGTCGATACTGCTGCTGGCGATTTCGGTGTACATCCGCATGCAGCTCAACGAGTCGCCGGTGTTCCTGAAGATGAAGGCCGAGGGCAAAGCGTGCAAGGCACCCCTCACCGAGTCTTTCGCCCGTTGGGACAACCTCAAAGTGGTGATCATGTCGCTGCTGGGCGGCACCGCCGGGCAGGCCGTGGTGTGGTACACCGGGCAGTTCTATGCGTTGTTCTTCCTGTTGCAGATGCTCAAGATCGAACCGCAAACGGCCAACCTGCTGATTGCCGGCTCGTTGCTGATCGGCACGCCGTTCTTCATCTTCTTCGGCAGCCTGTCTGACCGTATTGGCCGCAAGAAGATCATCATGGCCGGCTGCATCATCGCTGCGCTGACCTACTTCCCGATCTTCAAGGCGCTGACCGAGTACGGCAACCCGGACGTGTTTGTCGCCCAGGAGCAGAACCCGGTTGTAGTGCTGGCTGACCCTGGCAGCTGCGCGTTCCAGTTCGACCCGGTAGGCAAGGCCAAATTCACCAGCTCCTGCGACATTGCCAAGAGCCTGCTGGCCAAGCGCGCCATTCCTTATACCAACCAGGCGGCCGAGCCTGGCAGCGTGGCGCAGATTCGTATCGGTGAGCGGGTACTCCCAAGCTTTGAAGGCAGCAGCCTGGCGGCAGCGGACTTCAAAGTGCAAAGCGAGTCGTTTACCGCCACCTTGAGTGGTGCGCTCAAAGAAGCCGGCTACCCGGAAAAAGCCGACCCGGCGAAGATCCACTACCCGATGGTGCTGTTGTTGCTCACCATTCTGGTGATCTACGTGACCATGGTATACGGGCCGATTGCCGCCTGGCTGGTGGAGCTGTTCCCGGCGCACATTCGCTATACCTCGATGTCGCTGCCTTACCACATCGGCAACGGCTGGTTCGGTGGCTTCCTGCCCACCGTGGCGTTTGCCATGGTGGCGGCGACCGGAGATATCTATTACGGCCTGTGGTACCCGATCGTGATCGCGGTGATGACGGCGGTGCTGGGGATTTTCTTCCTGCCGGAGACCAAGGACCGGGACATCAGCCACACCTGAAGGGTGGTGCCACCTGTACCGGCCTCTTCGCGGGCTCGCCCGCTCCCACAGGAACTGCACAGCTTTCGAGACTTGTGCTGTACCTGTGGGAGCGGGCGAGCCCGCGAAGAGGCCGGCACAGGCTATCGATCAGTCGAAGTAGCCACGCAAGCCAAAGGCATACCCGGTATCCACTTGCGCAGCCTCACCCCGGCTCCAGCGCTTCTTCAACACAAACTCGAACGCCGGCTCGTACAGCCCGTCACGCACCAGCGCTCCCGCCAGCACTTCTACGTCATACCAGCCATTGTCCAGCTCGATGACCGGCCGCCCCGGCACCTGGTAGCGGGCAATCAGGTCACCCAGAGTCTTGGGCGTGAAGTGCTGCAGTATGCGCCAGGTGTACAGCATCAGCGCCCCGTACTCGACCCGCAGCACATAACCATTGCGCCGGTGCTTCAGACGGCTGCCGGCCTCACGCAGGGCCGGGGTGTGGCCATCGAGGGTGAACAGGATGCGGTAGGGCAGGTTGTCGACCCCGGCCAGCGGCAGCACGATGCCTTCACGCACGGCCTTGTCACCGCTGTCGTCATGGGTGAAGGCATAGGCCAGGTCGTCCGGTAGCGCATGGTCCTGCTTGAAGCGCTCGAGTAGCTGGAGATCACCAAGCAGAAAGTAATCGACCAGGTCGTTGAGTACTTCGCTGAATTCGTGGCGCATCTGTTTTCCTTATTGGTGCGCGTGGGGGTGAGGCTGTCAGTGTTTCTGGGCGATCTGGATCAGGTTGCCACAAGTGTCATCGAACACGGCCACGGTGACCGGGCCCATGTCGGTGGGCGGCTGGGTAAACTGCACGCCCGCTGCGCACAGCCTAGTGTATTCAGCCTGGATATCACGTACGCCGAACGAGGTGGCGGGGATGCCGTCCTGCTTGAGGGCCGCTTTGTACACCTTGGCTGCCGGGTGTGCGTCTGGCTCCAGCAGCAGTTCGACGCCATGGGGATCGTTAGGTGAGGTCAGGGTCAGCCAGCGGTGCCGGCCCATGGGAATGTCGTGCCTGGGCTCGAAACCGAGTACGTAGTGGTAGAAGGCCAGGGCCTTTGCCTGGTCGTCGACGAGAATGCTGCTGACCACGATCTTCATAGGCGTATACCGTATTCCTGAGGCCGTTGGGTATCAGTAAAGACGTTTGGGGGTTTTTGGCCAGCAGCTAGCCCCGGGCTCAGGCCGGTGCGCTATAAAAAACCTGCTCAAGCCATAGGTAAATCCTTCATCACCCGGCCCCCATCCGCCAGCGGGCAGGGTTAAAGTGTGAGGCATGATCCCAGCGCGCCCACACCGGCGTCAAAGAGGTGCCCGTGGCTACCTACACCTTGCGACAACTCAAGTACTTCGTCACCACCGTGGAGGCCGGCAGCGTTGCCGAGGCCTCGCGCCAGCTGTACATCGCCCAGCCGTCCATCTCCACGGCCATCAAGAGCCTGGAAGAAAGCTTCGGTGTGCAGTTGTTCATTCGCCACCACGCCCAGGGCGTGTCGCTGACGCCCAGCGGCAAGCGCTTCTATGCCAAGACCCGATCGCTTCTGCAGATGGCCCACGAATTCGAGCAGAACGCCCTGGCCGACAACGACACCGTGGCCGGGCAGATCGACATCGGCTGTTTTGAAACCGTGGCACCGCTGTATCTTCCGCGCCTGATCGCCGGCTTTCGCCAGCGTTACCCGGGCGTGGATATCCGCCTGCGCGACGGCGAACAGCAAGAGCTGATTCAGGGCCTGACAGCCGGAACGTTCGACCTGGCGTTTCTCTACGATCATGACCTGGACGGCACCATCGAAGCCGAGCCACTGATGCCACCGCAAAAACCCTACGTGCTGTTGCCTGAGAACCACCGCTTTGCCGGCCAGGCCCAGGTATCGCTGCGCGACCTGTGCCCGGAGCCGATGATCCTGCTGGACGTGGCCCCCAGCCGGACCTACTTCGTCAGCCTGTTCAACGAGATGGGCCTGACGCCGAACATCGTCTTCAGTTCGCCGTCGATCGAGATGGTGCGTGGCATGGTCGGGCAGGGCTTCGGTTTTTCGCTGTTGGTGACCCGCCCGCATTCGGCATACACCTACGACGGCCAGCGCCTGGCCATGCTGGATATCGCCGAGCCGGTGGCGCTGTCGGGGCTGGCAGCAGCGTGGTTGAAGCGAGTGCAGCTGACCAAGCCTGCGCAGTTGTTCGTGGAGTTCTGCCGGGAAGAACTGGCGAAGTTCTGAGGCCGGGCCGGCAGCACCTGCCCAGTGGTTTGCGACAAGGGGCACATACGCCGACGCATTGTAGATTTCCCGTCTAGGCTTGCTGACTTAGGTGCGGCTTGCAGGTCTATCCGTGGGAATCGACATGGCCCAGCCCCAAGATCTGATCATCTGTGAGTACTGCGACACGGTGTACCAGCGTGCACCACTGCTCAAGCACCAGCGGGCCCTCTGTCTGCGCTGTGGCGGTGTGCTGTATCGGCATACGTCATTGACCGTCGAACAGCGGCTGGCCTTGAGCGTGACCGGCGGCATCCTGCTGGTGTTCGCCAACGCCTACCCGGTAATGACCATCGGCATGCAGGGCCTTACCCATTCGGCGACGTTATGGGATGCGGTGCAGATCCTCAGCCACGGCAGCATCACCTTCATCGCCCTGGTCATGGCGCTGTCGATCATCTTTGCGCCGCTGCTGCAGATTGCCGTGTTGTGCTGGGTGCTGAGCTTTGCCCTGGCCGGCCAGCGTGCCCCAGGCTTTGCCCTGTGCATGCGCGGCCTGGAAAGCCTGCGGCCATGGAGCATGCTGGAAGTGTGCCTGCTGGGGGCGATGGTGGCGGTGATCAAGCTGGCCGGGCTGCTCGATGTGATCCCCGGCATCGGCCTGGTGGCCCTGGCCGCGCTGAGCATGCTGATCATCCATATCGCCGGCAAGGACATCCGCGACTTGTGGGTGCAGGTATGAATAACCCGGCCAACGCCGACGCGCTGGGCCTTTGCCTGTGCCATGGCTGCGGCCAGGCCTGTGACCTGAGCAGCGACGCACACACTTGCACCCGTTGCGGCGCCGCCATTCACCGGCGCAAGGCCAATGCCATCGCTCGGGGCTGGGCGTTTTTGCTGGCGGCGCTGGTGTTCTACATCCCTGCCAACCTGCTGCCGGTGATGCACACCGAAATGCTTGGCAGTGGCAGCGACAGCACCATCGGTGGTGGTGTGCTGGAATTCTGGGAGGCCGGCGCCTGGGACATCGCGCTGATCATCTTCATTGCCAGCGTGGGGGTGCCTGCCATCAAGTTCTTCTCGCTCGGCCTGTTGCTGTTTACCGCCCAGCACCGCTCTACCTGGGCCTGCCGACAGCGCTCGCAGCTGTACCGATTCGTCGAGCTCATCGGCTACTGGTCGATGCTGGATGTCATGGTGGTAGCGCTGGTCGCGGCGCTGGTGCAACTGCGCGGGCTGGGCACCATCGAGCCGCGGGTGGGCATCCTGTTCTTTGGCATGGTGGTAGTGCTGACCATGTTTTCTGCGATGAGCTTCGACCCACGCCTGATCTGGGATAGCCATGCCAACGAGGGGAGGCCGCACTGATGGCGCAGCAAACTGACGGGCGCGAAGGCGCGGGGCAGGTTGAGGTGCGCACCCGGCGCTGGAGTGTGTCGCTGGTGTGGATCGTGCCGATCCTGGCCATGCTGATTGGCGCTTCACTGGTGGTGCGCAACTGGATGCAGCAGGGCCCGGTCATTGCCATTTCCTTTCACTCCGGGGAGGGATTGGTGGCGGGCAAGACCCAGGTCAAGTACCGCAGCGTGGTGATTGGCGAAGTCACTACGGTGGACCTGGCCGACGACAAGAAAAGCGTGGTCGCCAAGGTGCAGTTGTCCGACGATGCTCGCGCGTTTGCCACTCAGGGCGCGCGCTTCTGGGTGGTGCGCCCGCGCATCGGCGTGGGCGGGATTTCCGGGGTCGACACGTTGCTGTCGGGCAGTTTCATCGGGGCCGATTCCGGCGAATCGAAAGCTCCGGAGAAGTCCTTCGTCGGCCTGGAACTGCCGCCACCCATTACCTTCGACGAAAAGGGCAAGCGCTTTTTCCTCACTGCCAGTGACCTGGGCTCGCTGGATGTTGGCTCGTCGATCTACTTCCGCAAGATCCCGGTGGGTGAGGTGGTGTCCTTTGCCCTGCAGGGTGACGGCAAGGGGGTGGAGATTGGCGTGTTCGTGCAGGCTCCCTACGACAGTTTCGTGACCGCTGACAGCCGCTTCTGGAATGCCAGTGGCGTCGACATGCAGATTGGCGCCAACGGCCTGAAAGTCGATACCGAATCGCTGTCATCGATCCTGGTGGGCGGGCTGGCCTTTGGCTCGCCCGATTTTGCGCTGCAAGCCGAGCCTGCAGCCGATCAGGCCCGCTTCCAGCTGTTTGCCGACCGAGAGTCCGCGCTGGCCCCTCCCAATGGCAAGGCGCAATACCTGCAACTGCGTTTCGACCAAGCGATGCGCGGCCTGTCGGTGGGTGCCCCGGTGGAGTTCAAGGGCGTGGAGTTCGGCCGGGTCACCTCGATCAAGCTTGACTACGATGCCGAGCGCCAGTCCTTCCCGGTGGTGGTCGATGCGGTGATCTACCCGCAGCGGCTGGGGCCGGTGCACCGCAAGATGCTGGCGGTGTTCAAGCACACCGAGGGCGATGAGGATGGGGCGCGGCGGCTGATCGGCACCTTTGTCGAACACGGGCTGCGGGCTCAGGCGCGTAGCGGCAACCTGATCACAGGGCAGATGTTCATATCCCTGGACTTCTACCCGGATACCCCCAAGGTGGCCTTCGACATAGCCGCCAACCCCATCACCATCCCAACGTTGCCGGGCAGCCTGGAGCAGTTGCAGGAGCAGCTGCAACGGGTGGTCGAGCGCATTGCCAAGCTGCCGCTGGAAAGCATCGCCAGCAACCTGGATGGCAGCCTGCGTGAGCTGCGCGCCAGCCTCAAGCAGTTCAATGGCCAGACGCTGCCGGATGTGAAGGTGGCGCTGGACGAAGTGCACAAGACCCTGCGCACGGCCAATGCGGCCATTTCCGAGGACTCGCCGCAGCGCGAGCGGATGGGTGAAACGCTGGACGAACTGGAGCGCATGTCGCGTTCGCTGCGTGACCTTGCGGACTACCTGGGCCGGCATCCCGAGTCGCTGATTCGTGGGCGGCCGAAAGCAGCCGGGGCCGCAGAGCTTGAACCCTGAGGAGACAGCCGATGCAACGACTGCGCAATGCGTGTGTAGCCAGCCTGCTGGTCTGGCTCGGGGGCTGCAGCAGTACGCCGAACAACTATCACACGCTGGTGCCGAGCGAGCCGATGCGTGACAGCGGCCAGCACATCCATGTCACTCGGGTAGTGGTGCCGCCACAGGTGGACCGCCCGCAACTGGTGGTGCGCCAAGGGCAGAGTGGCCTGGCCATTCTTGAGACGGAATGGTGGGGTGCCAACCTGGTGGATGAGTTTCGCAGTGCCTTGCAGGACCAGCTGGGTGGGCCGGCGGGTGGCGGCCAGGCGGCATTGCGGGTGGACGTACAGCGCTTCGACACGGTGCCGGGGCGCTACGCCTCGCTGGAGGCCGTGTGGCGCCTGAAGCTGGCGGGGCAGGCCGAGCTGACCTGCCGCACCTCGGTGCAGACGGCGGCTGACAACAGCATCACCAGCCTGGTGAATGCGCACCAGGCCAACCTGCGCAAACTGGCCGAGGCGGTGCGGGGCAGTGCCGGTCGGGGTAGCTGCTCGCCACCTGCCTGAAGGCCTGTCGACCTGCGCTCACGCCTGCGTGGCCTTGCGCAGCGGCACTTCGCGCAGCAGCCAGGACAGCGCGAAGGCCACGCTGGTGATCACCCCGGCCAGCAGGAACACGCCATGCATCGCCCCGGAAAACGCCTGCAGGTAGCTGTGCTGCAAGGCAGCGGGCAGGGCATGCACGGCGGCGGGCGAAAGGCTCGCGGCACCCCCGGCAGTGGCGGCAAAGTCACTGCTCAGCCCGCCCAGCAAGTCATGCGAGAACAAGGCGCCGAACAACGACACACCAATGGCGCCGCCAATCGAGCGGAACAAGGTGGCCCCTGAAGTCGCCACGCCCATGTGGCGCACTTCAACACTGTTCTGCACGGCCAGGATCAGCACCTGCATGACCATGCCCAGGCCGGCCCCCAGCAAGCCCATGTACAGGTTCATCAGCGCCATGGGTGTGTCCAGCTCCAGCCGGCTGAGCAGGCCCAGGGCAATGACTTGCAGCAGGGTACCCAGGATCGGGAACACCCGGTAACGCCCCCAGCGGCTGATCAGCCGCCCGGTAATCGCCGACACCACCAGCAGGCCACCCATCAGTGGCAGCATCTGCAGCCCGGCACTGGTAGGCGTGGCGTTCTTTACCACCTGCATGTACAGCGGCAGGAAGGTGACTGCGCCGAACAGCGATACCCCGACGATGAAACCGATCAGCCCGGCAAGCACGAAGGTACGGTGGCGAAACAGGTGCAGCGGCATGATCGGCTCGGCAGCACGGCGTTGCTCCAGCACGAAACCGACCAGGCCGATCAGGGCGAACAGCGAAAGGCACAGCATGTCCAGCGACTGCCAGGCCAGCAGGCTGCCGCCAAGGCTGGTGATGAGTACCAGGGCAGCCAATGCCACAGTCAGGAAGAACGCGCCAATGTAGTCCACCGTATGCCGTACCAGAGCTACGTGCGGGCGGAACACGCTGCCGATCACCAGCAGCGCCAGCAGGCCCAGGGGCAGGTTGATGTAAAAGATCCAGTGCCACGACAGCTGCTCGACCAGAAAACCGCCGATCAGTGGTCCCACCACCGTGGCCAGGCCGAACACCCCACCGAATAGGCCTTGGTAGCGGCCACGTTCGGCAGGCGGAATGACATCGCCGATGGCGGCCATCGCCACCACCATCAAGCCACCGCCACCCAGCCCTTGCAGGGCGCGGAAGGCGATCAGCTGGGTCATGTCCTGGGCGGCGCCACACAAGGCCGAGCCCAGCAGGAACAGCACGATGGCGACCTGCAGCACGCGCTTGCGGCCGAACTGGTCGCCGAACTTGCCATACAACGGCACCACCACCGTAGAGGCCAGCAGGTAGGCGGTGACCACCCAGGACAACCAGCGCAGCCCACCGAGGTCGCTGACAATTGTCGGCAGCGCGGTCGAGACGATGGTCTGGTCGAGGGCTGCCAGGAACATGACCAGCATCAGCGCTGCCAGCAGCAGCGGGATGGAGGTTTGTTTGGCTGTTTCGGCGCTGGCGGTATCAGTGGATAGCGGTTGCATGGGGCTGACCTCAGCGGGGGCTGGGATGGGTTCACCGGGGCATTTGTATTGCTTGTGAGATCGAGCGCCGCCCGCGCGGCGCATCGCGAGCTGGCGCTCGCTCCTACGTTTGTTTCGGGCCAGTAATGCCTGTGCCAGGCGCGCGCGACCGCCTTGTTTGTACGACGCAATATTGAGTCATGCACTTAAGGGGTCGCGCGCAAATCCCACAGGAATGATTGGCCAGAAACAAACGTAGGAGCGAGCGCCAGCTCGCGATGCGCCGCGCGGGCGGCGCTCGATCTGACAGGCGCTAGAGATGTTGTGGCGGACACCCGCGAACACCTACAAGAAGCGTGTCAATGGCCGCTACTGGCCGTCTCCTGCACCCGCTCGGCCTTGTCCAGCGGCAGGTGATCGAACTCGCGCAAGCCATCCTTGCGGTATGGGTCACCAATCCAGCGCGGCGCTGCCACAAACTGCGGGCTTACCAGGCTCTTGGCCGGCTCGAAGCGGTCGTAGCTCAGCCCGGCCAGGTCAGACAGGGTATGGATCAGGTGCGAGCTGCTGTAGGGGCGGCTGGCCATTGCCTGCAAGTCGCGTGGGTGCTCGGCCTGCCAGCTGGGCGAGGTCCACAGCAGGAACGGGATGGTGTACATCGGCCGGGTCGGCGCGCCTTCGTTGCGCCCCAGGCGGTCGTGGTTGCCGGAGCTGTATACGTCTTCGCCATGGTCGGACAGGTACAGCAGGAAGCCATTGGGGCTACCGGCCGAGTAACGCTTGATCAGGCTCGATACCACGTAATCGTTGTATCGCACCGCGTTGTCATAGAAGTTGTAGGTTTTTACCTGGTCAGGCGTCAGCTTGCCCGGCACGCCCTGGTTGTCGGTGAAATGCGCGTAGTCGTTCGGGTAGCGGAAGCGATAGTCCATGTGCGTGCCCAGCAGGTGCACGATGATGAACTTGTTCGGCGCAGGGTCTTGCAGGGCCTTCTCGAACGGCGCCAGCACCACGTCATCGTACTGGCTGGCGTTCTGGTTGCGCTGGTTGTTCAGGTATACCGGCGCATCGGTCTGCTGCGAGAAGGTCGTCAGCATGGTGTTGCGCTTGGTCATGGTCTGCTGGTTGGTTATCCAGAAGGTCTTGTAGCCTGCCTGTTTCATCAGGTTGATCAGCGACGGGTCGGTGAGGAAGCGGTCCGGGTTCTGCTCGTTGCCAAAGGTGAGGATCTGCTGCATCACTTCAATGGTGTACGGGCGCGGTGATACCACGTCGCGGAACACCGTCAGGCCCTTGTCGCTGGCGGCCAGCGCGTCGAGGTTGGGCGTGGTGTCGCGGTTATAGCCATACAGGTGCATGTGCTCTCGGGTGGTGGACTCGCCCAGCACCAGCACCAGGGTACGCGGCGCCGTACCGCTGCTGTCACGCAGGTTTTGCAGGGGCGGCAACGCGGCGTTCTGCGCCAGCAACTCCTGCATGTTGTCCAGTTGCTGGCGGTACTGGCGGTAGCCGACCAGCAGTTGCCAAGGCACGGCGGGCTCCATGCGCTGCTGCACCTTTTCGGCGGCATCGGCGAAGTTGCGCTCCTGGGTGACCATTTGCTTGTAGAACGGGTACACCAGGTTGGCGACCAGCAACAGGGCCACTACCGGCAGACGGCTGCGCAGGGGCAGGCTGACCGGGCGCACGCGCTTCCACAGCAGTACCGCCACCAGCGTGTACAGCAGCAGCGCCAGGCCCAGCCACACGCTGAAGTACTGGCTGAAATACTCACCGGCTTCAGCGGTGTTGGATTCGAACATAACGAAGATGACGCTTTGCGAGAACTCCTGGCGATAGATGCCGAAGTAGCTCAAGCCCACCAGCGATGCCGCCCACAGCACCAGGCCGATGATGCCCGCGGTGGCGCGGGTGAAGCGCGGCAGCAGCAGCACCGGGGCCAGCCACAGGCTACTGAGGAAGAACGCGTCACGAAAGCCGGCAAAGCCGGTAGTCCCGCTGAAAAGCAGCAGCGCCTGGGTGACGCCGGAGAAGTACCAGAAGAACAGCAGCAGCCAGCCCAGGCCGGCCCAGTCCACGCGCGTGCGCGCGGCGGGGAATGTAGTGTGTGACACGTATGCCTCGTCGTACCTTGGCGGCCAACGGATGTGCCCGTGACCGGAAAGGGCGTGACGCTAATCTGCGGCGTGTGAAAATAACGTCAACGCGGCGAATAACAGGGGCTGGCGCAGTCAGGTCCGGCTGTTGCCCAGTGCCATGTTCACCGCCAGCCAGCCGTTCACTGCCTCTTCCCCGGCATCTGCGAACACCCGCTCCAGCAACTTCACCTGCTCGCGTCGCAGCATCTGCTCCAGGCGTGCGCCTTCCTCGGTCAGGGCAAGCAAACGCTTACGCTTGTCCGTTTCGCAGGCCACGCTGTGCACCAGGTGCATTTCCGTCAACTGGCGCATTGGCATGTTCAGCGCCTGTTTGCTGACCCCGAGCAAGGCCAGCAGATCCTTCACGCTCAAGTTCGGATAGCGCGCGACGAAAAACACGATGCGTTGATGCACGCGGCCCAGGCCTCGGCGTTCGAGCATTTCGTCGGCCTTCGCGGTGAAAGCCTGGTAGCCAAAGAAAAAGGCTTCCATCGCCTGTTGTTGGGAGGCTGGGTTTTTAAGGTCAATCATATTGACTTATTCGTAGGCGGCAGCGTAATTTCGGTCAAACAGTTTGACGTATTTTCCTTCTGCCTTGCTACCGGTGATCCCCATGGCTTTCTCTGAACGTGTCACGCGCCTCAAGAGTTCCCTGATCCGTGAAATCCTCGCCGCTGCTCAGCGGCCCGGCGTGATGTCCTTTGCTGGCGGTTTGCCTGCTGACGCCATGCTGCCCAAGGTCGATTGGGCCGACATGCCGGTGGGCATGGGGCAATACGGCATGAGTGAGGGGGAACCGGCCCTGCGCGAAGCACTGGCGGCCGAAGCGCGTGCACTGGGGGTCGATTGCCAGGCCAGTCAGGTGCTCGTGGTGAGTGGTTCGCAGCAGGCCCTCGACCTGGCAGCCAAGCTGTACATCGATCAGGGCACACAGATCCTGCTCGAAGCGCCGACCTATCTGGCGGCGCTGCAGATATTTCAGCTGTTCGGTGCCGACTGCCTGGCCTTGCCAATGCAAGCTGACGGCCCGGATCTGGTTGAACTGCGTGATCGCCTGCACCGCCACCGCCCGGCCTTCATCTACCTGATTCCGACCTTCCAGAACCCCTCTGGCCTGCGTTACAGCGAGGCCAAACGCGATGCAGTGGCGGCATTGCTGGACGAATTCGGTGTGACACTTATCGAGGACGAACCCTACCGCGAGCTGAGCTTCGATGGTGGCAGCGCTCAGCCGATCGTCAGCCGCTTGAGTAACGCCAGCTGGATTTACACCGGTACGGTTTCCAAGACCTTGCTCCCAGGTCTGCGGGTCGGCTACCTGATCGCCAGCCCTGACCTGTTCCCGCACTTGCTGCGGCTGAAGCAGGCCGCCGACCTGCACACCAATCGCGTGGGGCAATGGCAGGTGCTGCAGTGGTTGGGTAGCGACAAGCTCCAGTTGCACTTGAAGACACTGCGCGACTACTACCGCACGCGCAGGGATGCGTTTCAGCTGGCGCTGGAAACGCATTTTGCCGACCTGGCGGAGTGGCACAAGCCGGATGGAGGGTTGTTCTTCTGGCTCACGTTGAAGCAGCCGCTGGATACCCGCACGCTGCTGGCAGAGGCGTTGGCGGTGGATGTGGCGTTCATGCCCGGCGAGCCGTTTTTCCCTGACCCGGACCGGCATCACGGGCATCTGCGCCTGAATTTCAGCCACGTTGCCCCGGACCAGTTGGATGAAGGGCTCAGGCGTTTGGCGCAAGTGCTGCGCAATGCGCAGGCTGCGCGGGTATGATGGCAGTCAGCGAAACCGTACTGACAGGCCCAGTGGAATATGAACCGTCGTAAAAAGATAAACCAGTTGTTGAAGGCGCATGCCAAAAAGGCCAGTGCCAAGCTTGCGCCGCGCAAGCCCAAATACATTAATAAAGCTGACCGCTTGAAGCTGGAGGCCGAGGCGGCGGGGGATACTCCCACCTGACGGGTTGACGCGAGCCGTGTAGGAGCGGCCTTGTGTCGCGAAAGGGCTGCGTAGCAGCCCCGGCGATTTTTGCTTTTGCGCTGGTATTGTGGGGCCGCTTTGCGGCCCTATTGCGACACAAGGCTGCTCCTACAGGGAGCACGCCAGCTTCAGCGGCGGTAGTAACGTTGGTCTTCATGGTGGCGCTGGTGCATCGCCCGCTCATGGCGGCGCTCCCAGTCACGGCGCCGTTCCCAGTCGCGGCGGCGCTCCCAGTCTCGCCGGGCTTGCTCACGCCGCCACTGCTCACGGCGCCCGTCGCTTCTGTGGTCGTGCCAGCGGTCGTCGTCGTGCGCCAGCAGAGTTGCCGGTTGCGCGTCGGCCAGACTGGCCACCCTCGACCAGGGGTTGCCGGCAGGCTTTAACGGTGACTGAACGGCAAGTGCCGTCGCCACCGGAGTTTTCATTTGTGTTGCCGATGCCGTGCCCACCGCCGCGAACGAGAACAGGCCGAGCAGCACCAACCTTGCGACATGTATTTTCATGAGCGAAGCCAACCTCTGATAACAATTGAGCCATCTGGCCAGCAGGTGTGGGGCGAAGCTGCTCTCGCGTTCCGCTACCTTTCTGTACCTCCCTCATAGACCGGCAAACGGGAAAAAGTTCGCTGCGGCAACAACTTGTAGAACTTATCAGGCCCGTTCACCCGCCTGTGAACACTGCCCGCAGGTGTGCCCGATAACTGTCGAACGCGGCAATAGCACCGACGATCACCTCGGCTTCTTCCTCGTCATCCAGCACCAGGCCATCAAGCCTGGCAACAAACTCGCGCCAGTGCAGTGCGCGACCATCAGGGTGCGGCGCCAGGTGACGGGCACCCTCATCGCCATCCAGGCCCAGGCGCTGGGTCTGCTTGAACAGGAATGCCGCGCCCAGGTTTGAGCCCTCGCTGCAATATAACCAGCCCAGTGCCTGCGCGGGGCTGGCAATGACCTGCTGCGGCGCCGCAGGCAGTGGCAGGCCAAGGTCATTGAGGTCCGACTCGACCGCGGCGAAGCGCGACAGTTGCACCAGCCCAGGCAGGCGCACGTTCAGCTGTTCGTCGCCATACAGCGCCAACAGGCTGCCATGGAAACGGTGCTGCACTTCCAGGAAACGCGCGTAGCGTTGCCGGTCCTCGAAGGGGCGTGCTGCCATCACCAGCGTGTCGACGCTGTCATGGTCTCGGCTGCTGGCCGCTTTCAAGCGCTTGCAGCGGCTGGTCTCGGGCAGGTTGGGGGCAGATGCGTTCATCGAGCGTTCCAGGAAAAAGGGTACCAAGGCCCATGATGCGCATCGCACAGAGGGTTAACCACAGTCATAGTATTAAGAACGCTTAACCTTGCAAACCCGGCTAAAACGCCGACTCGCGGACCAGTACCGCCACAACCGAGCGCCAGCCCGCCAACAGCAAGCTTTGCCGTTCAGCTTCCAGCACCACGGTGCCGCGTACCACCCATGCTGGCGCTGCCCCGCCGTCAGTCACCGCCAGCTCGGCCCGGTATAGCGCCTGCTCGGGGCGTGCTACACCTTGCGGGTCCAGCGTAGCGGCGATTGTACCGTCGTAGGGCGAGGCCAGTTCAGCTGCGGCAGCCAACTGCTTCACGGCCGTGCTGGCCAAGTGCTCGAGCTGAACCGGCCGCGCGGAGAGCGTGATGTTCTCGGGGTAGAACCTGCCCTTGCTGGCACTGCCCAAACGCTGCAGGTCATGCTCTTCGACGAACGCCTCAAGCCTTGCGCTTCGGGCGTCTACCACTATGCCCAGCCACTCGCCGGCCGGCAACCATTGGCCTGCCTGCAGCGGCTCGGCCAATTCGCGCAACTGGCCGGCGAAGGGCGCGCGGATGGTCAGTTCCTGCCATTGCTGGCGCAATACACTCAGGCGTTGCTGCGCCGCTGCCAGTTCATGCCGGACCACACCGAGACCTGCCGCGCTCTCGCGGTCCAGCAACTGAAAACTGCTCTGCCACTGCAGGACCAAAATGCGCCGCTCGACGTTCTGCAACTCGTGCAGCAGATCAGGGGCTTGCAGCTCGAACAGCGGCTGGCCGGCGGCTACGCTGTCACCGGGTTGGGCCAGTACTTGCACCAGGCGACCGCCCACCGGGACGTACAAATTGGCCTGGTTGGCCGCCTTGAGCAGTGCCGGCGCCTCGACGCTGCTGCGCCAGGGCAGGCACAGCAGCAGCAGCGCCAACAGGCATGCTGCCAAGGTGAGCAAGCTGTTGCGATTCATGTGAAAGTCCTTGCGGCGTGCGTACCATTGGCGCGCTTCGCTCACCAAGGGCAAGAGGATGAAGTAGCCGATTTCCACTGCGAACAGCAGCAGGCCAAGCAGTTTGAAGGCAAAGTGGTAGACCAGCAGTGCAATACCCAGAAACAGGAACAGGCGGTAGACCCAGGTGCCCACCGAGTAGGCCACCAGTAGCCGCCGCAGGCGGGTGGGGAAATGCTCGGGTGGTGCATCGCCAAAGGCGAATAGCCACTCACGCAGCCGCCAGCGCGCCAGGGCGAAAGCCCGCTGTTGCAGGTTGGGCACCCCCAGCAGGTCTGAAAGCAGGAAATAGCCGTCGAAGCGCATGAAGGGGCTGAGGTTGACGGCCAAGGTCAGGATCCATGTAGTGCTGGCCAGCATGAATACCGCGCTGCGCAATATGCCGTCCTGTAGAAAGCTCCACAGCAAGGTGGCCCAGCAGGCCAGCACCAGCTCCGCCGCCATGCCGGCAGCGCCGATGGCCAGGCGGTGGCTGCGTCGGCGCAGGCGCCAGGCCCCGGAGGTGTCGGTGTAAAGCACAGGCCACAGCACCAGCAGTGCCACCCCCATGGTCGCTACCCGCGCCCCGAAGCGTTTGCAGGTGTAGGCATGGCCCAGCTCGTGCACCACTTTGGCCAGCATCAGCGTCAACCCCGCCAGGGCGGCGCCTTCCAGGCTGAAAAAATGCAGGAAAGTGTGGGTAAAAGTGTCCCACTGGCGCAGCACCAGCAGCAGGCCGATCAGCCCCGCAGCCAAGGTCATGGCCAGGAAAGTCGGGCTGAAGAACGGTGCCACCCAGGGCAACGTGCGCTGCAGGAATGCATCGGGGCGCAGCAATGGCACGCGCACGAACAGGTAGTTCTTCAGCAGCCAGCGCGCCCAACTGCTGCGGCCTGCGGCCTGTCGCTCGACCAGGCGGCGCTGGTCTTCGGCACCCAGGCATTGCAGCAGCTGGTGCTGGCGCAGAAACCCGTGCAACTGCAGCACATCGTCCGCCTCCAGTTGCAGGGTGGTGGCCAGGCTGGTCTGCCGGGCAATCTGCTCGGGCTCACCCAGTCGCCAGCGTCCGAGCATTTCCACCTCGGCCCAGCCCAATCGGAAGAACTGGCCGCTGGCCGGGTCTTCCAGGGTCCAGCACGGGTTGCCGAAGCTGTCGTCAGGCCCCGGATGCAGGCGCAGTTCCTCGCGCAGCAGGCCCAGCGCCGTCACAGTGCCAACCAGATGCGCAAGGTTGCCAGCGGGCGGCGCAGCAGGTAGGTGAACAGCGTGGTGCGCTCACCATAGACCTTGGCTGTACCTTTGAGGCCGATGCGGATGCGTGGGTCGTCTGCACCCAGCGTGGCTTTGAGGCGGTAGGCCATGCTGCCGTCGCCGTTGGCACTGGCGCGGTAGCCGAGTTGCTGGAGGTGGGCTGGCAACGGTGACGCGGGGTCGGTGTTGAGGAACATCAGCACCTCGGCGCCGCTGCGCAGTTCGATGGCGTCCTTGACCGGCAGGCGTACTTCCAGCTGCGCCCGGTGCGGGTCGGCTACCTGCAGGATCTGCTCGCCCAACGTCACTGGGCGCCCCTGCCATTCGGCCGGGTCGTCGTACAGTGCCACGCCATCATGGGGCGCGACCATGTGCGTACGCGCCAGGCTCTGCTGCAGAAAACCCACATCGGCGAGCGCCTGGTCGCGGCGGCCCTGCAGTACCGCAAGCCCGGCTTTGCTGCGCGCGTCGTTGAGTGCCTGCTGCTGCCCTTGGCGCAGCTCGCCCTCGGCGATGGCCAGGGCCTGGCGTGATGACTCCAGGCGGCTTTGCAATTCCCGAGCATCAAGCTGCACCAGCGCTTGGCCGGCTTTGACCGATTGGTTGGGCTCTACCAGGATGCGTTCCACCACACCTTGCAGCGGTGCACGCAGCACGCTGGGCTGCAGGGCGACGATTTCAGCGGGTGCCAGTGCGGCCTGGCGCACCGGCAGCAGTGCCAGGCCTGCCAGTATGGCCGCGGCGGCCAGCCAGTAGCGGCGGTTGCGACGCAGCCCGGCAAGGCGGCCAAGGCGGGGTCGCTCGAAGCTTGCCCAGGCGTGTCCGTAGGCATCCTGCAGCAGTGCCAGCAAGCTGCTGTCGGCAGCGCTCAGGGCCTGATCGCGGGCCAGCAGCAACGCGCCCAGCAGGTGTTGGCGGCGGTCGTACAGCGGTAGCCAAACGACCCAGGGTGGCAGGTACTGTGCCCACTGGGCCTGGTCATCATGGGGCAGGGCGGTGGCGTTGAGGCTGACCGCCTGCGGCCCTGGGTGAGCCTGCTGCCAGGCTTGGCACAACCCGCCCAACCAGTGGTTGAAGGGCGCGTCCTGCTCTACCGTGGCCAGCCCCGAAAGGCTGGCCAGGCGCTGTGCTCGGGTGTCCCACAGCATGGCCTGGCGATAGTTCAGCAGGTGCCGGGTTTCGTTCACCATCACAAAGCCCAGGGCCGCGATGCTGTCGGCGGCCCTGGCCTGGCGTTCGAGCTGTACCAGCCCGGCCAGGGCCGAATCGTTCAACACTGTGTTCATGATTTGGCGTTGGCCGGTGGGGTGATCCGCGCGTTGCCGCTCATGCCGGGCAGCAGTTGCCCGGCCTGGGCATCGATACGGCCAAACACTTTGATCGACTGGCTGAGTGGGTCAATCACCGAGCCCAACCGCTCGACCTTGGCGGGGTAGTCGGCGCCGGTTTCGTCCAGGTGCACATTGAAGGCATAACCGGGTTTGAGCCAGGCCATCCAGCGCGACGGCACAATCAGTTCCACCTCGAAGGCGCTGTCGTCGTACAGCGTCAGCAGTTCCTTGCCCTCGGCCACGTACTCCCCGGGTTGCACCTTGCGCTCGGCGACGCGGCCGGAGAACGGCGCATCGATGTTGCAGTGTTGCACCATCACCTGGTTCACACCGTTCTGTGCCCGCGCCATGCTCAGCTCGGCTTGCGCCTGGCTGAGGTCGGAGACGCTGATGGACTGCAACTGATCGAGCTTTCTGGCCACCCCGAGCTTTTTGTTCGCCGCCTCCTGGGCGGCGGCCGAATGGCCCAGGCGGGCGCGATGAATGGCGCAGTCGAAACCGACCAGCCGTTCGCCCTTGCGGAAACTGTCGCCTTCCCTGACCTTGAGCTGAACGATCTTGCCGGCCAGCTCGCTGGAAACCACTGTGCGCTGGCTGGCGCTGAGCTGTACCCGCAGGTCCGGCATGGCCAGCGGCAAGGGCGGTGGTTGCAAGGGCGGCAAGTCTTCGGCCAGCGCCGGGGCGCTGCACAGCAGCCCCAGCAGGCACAGTTCAGCGAGTGGCCGGCGCATGGTCCACCTCGACCAACTCGGTGCTTTGCAGCGAGCCCAGGCTGCTCCACATGTCCACGCGTGCCGGGGCAATACGAGCTGTTTCAGGCCGGGCCAGGCTGGTGACCGCGAAGCGGGCCATCAACGGCGCTTGCACCTGGCCTTGTGCCAGGGCCAGGCTGTTGTGGCCAATGGCACGGGCCAGTTCTGCCACGCTGTCGCCGGCCAGGCGTGCGGGCAGCGGGTCGAGCCCGGCAGCCTGGTAGACGGCGCCGTAAGCGCTTTGCAACTGGGCGAAGCTGCGGTCGCGGCTACGGGTCGCCAGTACCGTTTCGGTGGCGGTGCGCACCTGTTCCAGCACGGTCTGGGCATCGCTGCGCACGGCGTTTTCGGTTTGCGTCAGGATGCCGGCCTGTACGCGTTGCAGTTCGTTGGAGCGCTCGAACAACTGGGTCGCCTGGTGGTATTGCTGCCAAGCCACGTTGACCTGGGTAAGCACGGCCATGCGCAGTGCCTGCCGGCGCATGTCAGCCAATGCCTCGCGGGCTTCGCCGGTACGCACCACCGACGGATAGGCGAGTACGTTCATCAGGTTCCAGCTCACTTGCACGCCGGCATCGGCCCAGTTCTTGTTGGCGGTGTAGCTGTTGCTGTCGTAGTTGCTGCCGACGAACAGCGACGCGCCCGGCATCAGGCGCAGCAAGGCGGCGCGGGTTTCCAGCACGGCATTGCGGGCCTGATAGCTTTCTTCGCGTACCTCGGGGCGGCGGACCATGGCCATGGCTTCCAGGTCGGCCAACGGGTAGGCCAGGTTGGGCGCCTGCAGCTGGCTGTCGCTAGGCACCACCAGCTGGAAGTCGGTTGCCGGCGGCAGGTTCATCAACCCGGCCAAGCGAGCCTTGGCCGTGGCCAGTTCGCTGTCGACGGTTTCCAGTTGGCGTACCGTTTCCAGCAAGCCTTTCTGGAAGCGCAGCGCATCCACCGGCGCCAGCAGCCGTTGCCGTTCGGTTTCTCGTGCCTGGCCCAGGGCATTGCGTGCATCGGCCAGGGCGCGTTGTACCTGCGGTTGCAGGCGCTGGGCGGTGGCGGCTTCCCAGTAAGCGCTGCGCACTTGCTGGATGATGTCGGCGATCACCCGGCGACGCCGTTCTTCGGCAGCCAGTACCTTGTTGGCCTGGGCTTTGGCGCCGAAGTAGCCGATGCCGAAGTCGAGCACGTTCCATGACAGCTGCAGGTCGGCGCTGCGCACATTGCGGTCCTGACTGGTGGATGGCTCCAGTGACTGGTTGCCGGTGCGTAGCGACTCGCTGGAGGAGGCCAGTTGGTTGTCACGGCCGCGCCAGCCGGCGCGGGCGGCCAGCTTGGGTAGCAGGTCATAGCTTTGCTGGTCGAGCAGGTTGTCTTCCAGCGCCCGCTCCATCAGCGCCAGGCGCTGTTGCAGGTTGTACTTCACGGCGCGGGCCATGGCCTGTTCCAGGTCGATGGCCTGGCTTACCGGCTCCTGGTTGTCGAACATGCGGCTGCGATCGGCGCTGGCTTGGGCAAGTTGCTGTTCGAGGGTCAGCGGCTCGGGGGTAATCGCGCAAGCGCTCAGGCCCATGGCCATCAAGCCCACGGCGATTTTCAACGGCGCCCGTTTTGGCGCGCCAGGCAGATGCTTTTTGATCACGTGTTTTCCCTTGAACGTATGGTAAGCGACGAACCCGCCGCGCAGCCGGTGCGTGGCGGGTGAGAAGATAAGAATTATTCCCAACACTGGGCAATGCCGGGTTTATTAAGATTGCTTAATGGGCGCCAGGCTTCAGCGCTGGCCGAACACCGTCACCAGCAGCGCCTGAGCCTGGCTCATCCAGCTCCCGCTAACCCCTCCCTGCAACTGCGCATCCAGCCCTTGGCTACCGGGCAACGGCTCGGCCTGCGCCTGCCCCTGGCCTGCATGCAGGTGCAACTTGACCGTGGCCTGGTGCCCCTGGCCATCCTGCCCGCGCAATTGCAGGTCCAGCTGGCCATAGCGTTGCAACTGCCGGGTATCTACCTGAATTTCCCCACGCTGCGGGTCGAAGCGGATCCACGCGGGCAGCGCCAGCCCATTGGCCAGGCGCAAGCTGACCAGTACGCGGCCGTCGCGGCTGGCCAGCAAACCCTCGGGCAGCTTGACCGAGCTTTTGCCACCGGCAGCAGGGGCAGCGCTCAGTTGCACATCGCTGCGCACCGCCCGTATGCCCGCCAGTAATGGCTCGATGGCCACCAGCGGGTTGCCCAGTCGCGTGGTCTGCTGCGTATCGTGATGTTCGGGCAGCTCGCCTGGTTCGGGCAGCTCGGCGATCTCCTGGCTGCGGCTGGCGAACGCAGCCTGGCTGTCGGCAATCTGGCGCAACACACTGGCGGCAGCGTCCGGGCGCGGTGCGTCGGGTTGGGCCAAGGCTGAAGTGCTGCGCGGCTCGACAGGCCAGGCAGGGTCGCTTGGCATCAGGATGACCGGGCTGACACTGGCAACGGGATCTGCCGGGTCGATGGGATCAACCGGATCGACAGGATCAACCGGGTCAACAGGATCCACGGGATCAACAGGATCAACAGGATCAACAGGATCAACAGGATCAACAGGATCAACAGGATCAACAGGATCAACAGGTTCTACCGGATCGACAGGATCTACCGGATCTACGGGGTCCACAGGATCGATGGGATCGACGGGATCGACAGGCTCCACCGGCACCTGCGCTTGCTCGATTGCAACCGAGATCACGGTCGCAGCACTGTCCAGAGCACCGTCGTTGAGTTTCATGGCCAGGCGCACCTCACCGGCTTGCCCTGCGCCGTTCGCATACGACAGCTGATGCAGCAAGGCATTGGCCTGGGCACGGGTCAGCGCGGCCTCGATCGTCAGGTTCATTACGCCTTCGACGCTCTGCAACCTGCCGACCACCGTACCCTCGAGCAGGACCTGGCCATTGACCAGGCTGAAGCCGTTGCCTGCAATCAGGCCAAACTGGTCGCTGTCACTGGCGCCGCCTTCGCGTTGCAGGGTCAAGGTGGCGCCCTGGTAGTTGCCCATGCCGCCATTGGCAGCATCCATTTCGGCGTCGCCCAGGCGCAGGCCCGGGGCCAGTGCTACAGGCTCGCCGCCAACGGTGAAGCTGGGCTGCGCGGCGCCGGGTGCATCGAACTGGGCGATTCCCTTGCCGATCACCAGCACCTGGCCCGCGTTGCTCACCTGCAACTGGCCGCCTTCAGCAAGCACCGACGACACCACCTGGTCGGTCAACTGCAGGCTTTCGCTGCTCGCGTAGCGTTGCACGCTGCCATCGTCCAGGGTCAGGTACAGGCTGCGGCCATCGCTGCTCAAGGCCAGCGCATGCACGCCGGCAACACTGATGCTGTCGCGCAGCGTGAGGGCTTTGTTCGCGAGGTCGAAAGTGAAGCGGGTGACGCCCGTGCTGCCGGCCACGTAGAGCGTGCTGCCATCGTGGCCAAACCGGCCGATCACGGGCTGGCTGAAGTCGATGCCCACGCCGCTGTCGGCCGTGAGCTTGCCCACTTGCACCAACTCGCCCTTGGCATCCTGCTGGAAGATCAGAATGGCGCGGTTACTGGGCAAACCGGACGACAGCACCAGCAAGTCGCCTTGCTGCGATACGTCCGTCACCATCCATAACCCCGGCTCGGCGCTGACCGAGCCGTCCGCGGTCAGGCTACCGTCAGGCTGGCGGCTGAAAATGCCCATGCCGTACACGCCCGCAACATAGACGTGGCTGCCGTCGGCAGACACCACCGCCTGGCTGATCGTGCCAAGGTCGCCCTGGTAGCCAATGCTCTGGCTGAAGACCAGGGCGCCCTGGGCATCGCGCTGGTACACGCGCACGTCATTGCCGTCGTTGGCCACGGCATACAGGTTGTTGCCGTCGGTGCTCAAGGTAAGGCTGTCGAGGGTAACCCCAGCGGCGGCAAGGCTGCTGACCAGGCTCAAGCTGCCGTCTGCGCCCAGGCTGAACAGGGCGATCACGCCCGTGCTGTCGGCCACGTACAACGACTGCCCGTCAGCCCCAAGCACCGCTGCTTTCACATCGGCAAGCCCTGCCAAGGTGGTGGTTTCGCGGGTAAGGGTGAAATCACCCAGCGACAGCACCGGGTCACCGTCGATCACGGGTGCATCATTGACCCGCAGCACTGTCACGCTGACGGCCAGTTCCACCGAGGTCAGCGCGCCATCGCTGAAGCTGACGGTGAACAGCTGCTGCGCTGCCGGTGCGCGGTTGCTGCTGGCGAACGTCACCTGGCGCAGGGCGTTGGTGACATCGGCGCGGGTCGGGAGGGTGCCGGCATCGTCGTTGAATGTCATGACCATTACGCCGTCGTGCACCGTCAGCGTACCGATGGCCACGCCGGCCTTGTACAGCACGTCGTCGGTCAGGGTCAGGCCATTGCCGTTTCTGAAGGCGAGCGTGTCGCTGGCAGTGGCGTCCTGCAAGGTGATGGTGAGCGTGCTGCCCTGGTAGTTGCCAAGCCCACCATTGAGGGCGTCGGACTGTGCATCGCTGATGCTGGCCTGGGGCGCGATGGCAACCGCCTGGCCGGCTTCGTTGTACAGCTGTGCCGCGCCGCTGTTGTTGACTTGTGGCGCACTGTTATCGGCGGCGTTGCGCGCCAGGGTGACGGTGACAGCATCGGCCAGTTGCGTGGTCAGGTTGGCGTTGTCGGCCTGCGCCTGTTCCTGAATGGTCAGGGTAACCGTGCGGGTGCCACTCAGCTCGCTTGCCGTGTTGTAGAAGGCCAGGCTGTCGATCAACGTTGCCGTGTCAGCGGCCGACCGCGCCACATACAGGGTCAGGGTGGTTACGCCGTTGGCCTGGCTGATGCGGTACTCAATGCCGTTTGGCAGGAAGACCTGTGAATCCACAGCATTCTGCAGGCTGATCTTTTCGCCCAGCACGCGTATCACGTCATGGGCACCGACAGCGTCCAGGGTGATGATGACCGCTTGAATGTTCTGGCCGCTCTCGATGGTGTCGATCTGTGTGCCGGTAAACAGGCCTACAGGGTCTTGCCAGCCGTTCAGGGTGGGGTTGAGCGGGGTACTTTCGAGCACCGCCGGGTTGTTTACCCCGGTCAGGGTCACGTCCACGCTCAGGCGGGTGTTGTTACCGTCGCCATCGTAGAAGGTAACCTGCATCGGTTGCTGCGTGCCGTCGCGGGTCGGGTCGCTGCTGGTGTTGCGGTAGTCGATCTGGCGCAGGATCGCCTGGGCGTCGGCCTGGGCCAGGGTGGCGGTGAACAGTATGATCAAGCGCCCGTCCCGCTGTGTGGCACTGGCAATCGCCGTGTCGCCTTTGAAGATCTGCCCATCGCGCAGGCTCAGGCCGTTGCCGTCGACGAAGCCAAACACATCGTCGCTCGACGCACCGCTCTGGCGCACCACTACCAGGCTGGCGCCCTTGTAGTCCCCCAGGGCGTCCAGTTGCTGGTCGGCGAGGGCGCCGGTGGGCAGCAGGAGCACACCGGCGTCGCCTTCGGTGACGCTCAGGCCGGCGACCTTGATGCGCATGCCAATGACCTGGCCACCCTCGAACCCGACGTTGCCGGCCAGGTACAGGTGCTGGCCGTCGGCACTCAGGCTCAGGCCGGTGAGTTGCTCGCTGCCATATTCGTCCAGCTCGAAGGCCAGCGCCTGGCTGGCCAGCAGGCCGTCGGCGGTGCGGCTGAAGCTTTCCAGGTGTTCGCCACCGGCGACGAACACGGCGCTACCGTTCACGGCCACCACCAGGTCGATGGCATCGGCCTGTACCGCCTGGCTGCCCAGCAGTTGCAGGCTGCCGTCGGCACCCAGGGCGATGCTGTGCAGCAGCGTGTTGTCCTGTTTGTCCAGCACGTACAGGTAGCGGCCGTCGGCGCTCTGGGCGATGGCCGCCAGGTTGTGCGCTTCGGCGCCGGCCGAAAGCGTTGCCACCTGGCTCAACGAGCCGTCGCTGGCGATGCGCAGGCTGGCCAGCAAGGTGCTGCCGCCCATGCCACTGGCCAACAGGTATTGGCCGTCGGCACTCAAGACCAGCCGGTGCACGCTTTCCAGGCCGGCGAAGTCGGTGTAGGCAGCGACCTGGGTAAGGCTGCCATCGGTGCCCTGGCGCAGTACGAACAGGCCGGCGCTGGTGGCCAGGTACAGGTTATCGCCGTGCTGGGCAATGTCATCCACCATCGGCAGGCTTTCACCCAGGCTGTCACCGGCGAAGGTGCTGGCCAGGGTCAGCTGGCCGGTACTGGTATCGCGGGCCAGCACCTGCACACTGTTGTCACCGGAGGTGATCACGTACAGCCACTGCTGGTCGGCAGACATCAGCACTTTTTCCGGGCTGGCAAGCTTCAGGGTGTCGCTGCCAACGGTCTGCACCAGGGTCAGCTGGCCGTCTGCATCGCGGCTAAACACGCTGATCGCAGCCATGCTCGAGTCGTCCCATTTGACAGCGTCGGCAATGGCGTACAGGTAGCGGCCATCGGCGCTGAGCCACGTGTCGCGGGCCGAATCGAGCAGGTTGGTTCCGCTGTCGTCCTGGTTCAGGCCGCTGCCGATCGGTGCAAGGTCATTGGTGTCGGCCGACAGTTGCGGGCGCTGGTCGGGTGCAGCCTGCACTTCCAGTTGCAACTCGACCACGCTCTGCGCGCCACGGGCATCGGTCACGACAAGGCGCAGGGTGTACTGGCCAACGGTACCGGCCGCCGGCGTGCCGCTGAGGGTGCCGGTGGTGGCATCGAACTGCAGGCCCTCGGGCAGGCCCTGCAAGGCAAAGCTCAGGCTGTCACCGTCGGCATCACTGAAGCCGCCCAGCGGCACGCTGGCGTTGAACGGTTGCTCGACTTCGATGCTGCCCAGTGTGGGTAGGGTGGTGCTGTTCTGCGGTGCGTGGTTCACCTGCAGGATGATTTCGCGGCTGCTTTGCTTCAACCCATCGTCAAAGGTCAGGGTCAGGCTGACGCGCGTATCGTCGGTGCGAGGCCCGGCGCTATAGTCCAGCTGGTGCAGCACAGCGTTCACTGTCTGTGCGTCGACCGTGCCGGTGAAAGTCACTGTCAGGGTGCCTTGCTGTTCCACCAGGGTGGCCACAGGCTGGCCGTTCAGCAGCACACGCTGGCCGTCGCGAGTAAGCCCGTTACCCGTGATGAAAGTGAACTGGTCGGCCGCCTGCGCCTCGCCGCTGCGGTTCACGGTCACCACCAGCCCGGCGTAGCTGCCCTGGGCCTCGTAGTCCACATCGGTAACCGAAAGGCCGGCTGCGAACGGGTTGTCTGCACCTTGGTTCCAGGCCACGGTGTGTTGGGCGTTGAGCACGCCCAGCCCGGTGTTGACCAACGCTGCACCGGTGTAGAGGTTGCGCCCGTCGGCGCTGATGATTACATGGTTGGCGCTCATGCCCAGGGCGATGTTGTGGCTATGGGTGAGGGCGCCAGTGAGGGTGTCGCGGGTGAACACCATCAGTTGTTGTGCGCCGTAGGTGGTGGCGTAGACCGTTTTGCCGTCGGCTGCAATGGCCAGTTCGCGCAGGAACGTGCTGTTCACCAACGGGTAGGTGCTGATGGCGCCGCTGAAGGTCAGTTGGCCGCTGTCCGCGTCACGGCTGAACGTGCTGATATAGGCCGGGTCGTTGCTGCTGAGGTAAACCGAGCGGCCATCGGCTGCGATGATGATGTCGTTGGCGTTGAGGAAGCCATTGCTGTCGGGCAGGGCGGCACTGTGGGTATCGCTGGCGATACTGTCCGGTGTCAGTGCCTGCAGCAGGGTCAGGGTACCCGTGGCGCTGTCGCGGCTGAGGACGGTCAGGGTGCGGCCGGACACGTTGCTGATATAGGCGGTGTTGCCATCGGCCGACAGTACGATGCCGCTGGGGCGTGGCATGCTGGTGCTGTCGGCGTAGCTGCCCACCCAGGTCAGCGCGCCGGTGTCTGCGTTGCGGGCGTAAATGCCCACGGTGGCCTTGCCGGTGCTGGTGTCGGCCACGTTGACGCCGTTGACCGTGTACAGGAACTTGCCATCGGCCGACAGGGTGACCTGGCTGACCTGGCCATCCAGGCCTGCTACGCCGCCTTCAAGCTGGCCATCGGCATTGGCCACGGCGCCATCGCCCTGGCGCGCCTGCACCCCTTGGTAGGTCAGCTCGCCGCTGCTGGCGTCGCGCTGGAACAGCACCAGGGTGCCGGCATCCTGCCCGGCAATGTAGCCGGCCACGTAGACCGAAGTGCCGTCAGCAGAAAATGCCACCGAACTGGTCTTGGTCAGGCCGTCCACCTCGATGGCGGCGGTATCGGGGTTGTCGCTGTCGCCTTGGGTGAAGGTTTGCAGCAGGGTCAGGCTGCCGTCGCCGGTATCGCGGGCGAACACCCGCACATAGCCGGTGCCGGAGGCGTTGCTGGCGCTGTTGCCAGCTACCACCAGGGTTTTACCATCGTCGCTCAGGCGCAGGCTGATGACATGGTCGTTGTAGCCTTCGAGTTTGCCGTCCAGGTAGATCAGCGTGCCGTCGGGCGTGAAGCTGTCGCTTAGCTGCGGCGCGGTGCCGGTTTGCAGGGTGAGCTGTGCGCTGATGTCCAGCGCCCGGGTATCGACCCCGCCATTGCCGGTGCCGCCGCTGTCGGTGACGCTGGCCAGGGTGATGCTGCGCTGGCCGCTGACAGCACTGACGTGTTCGTTGCGGTAGGCCATGCCATTGACCAGGTTCTGCACGGCGGCGCTGGCGATGCCGGTGCTGCTGCCCAGTACCAGTGTGGCAGTGGCGCCGTCGCGGCTGTAGGTGTAGGCCATGCCATTGGCCAGGCTGCCGCTGGACGAGACGTCCAGCGCGATGCGCGTCCCGTCGAGCAGCAGGTATTCGTCGCCGCTCTGGTCCAGACCGGCCAGGTTGAAGGTGAGCCCGGTGATGGCCTGCCCCGATTCGCCGGTGTTGACCTGGGCGCCCTGGAACAGCAGTACCTGTGTGCCCGGGGTATCGTAGACCGGGTTGACCACTGGCTCTGCGCTCAGGCTCGGTGCGCTGTTGATGCCGATCAGCAGGGCGACCACCTGGGCCTTGCTCTCCAGCTGGCCGTCATTGGCCACCAGTTGCAGCTGTACAGCGCCGCTGTCGCTGGCGTTGCGGTAAATCACCTGCTGCAGCACGGTATTGGCTTCGCTGCGGGTCAGCGCCGCGCTGAAACTCAACGTCAAGGTGCCGCCAGTCTGCACCAGGTGGCCGACCTCCACGCCATTTTGCAGCAGCCGTTCGCCATCGACACTGAAACCATTGCCGGCCGCGAAAGTGAACTGGTCGTTGCCATTGGCGCCACCCACGCGGCTGATGCTGACGCTGATGCCGCTGTAGTCGCCAAGCCCTGCGGCCAGGGCATCGGCGTTGCTGTCGCTTAGCGTCAGGCCCTGGCCGATGGCCAGGTCGCTGCCACTCATGTAGCTGCGCACGGCGGTAAAACGGTTGATGCCATCGCCCAGGGCGACCAGCGACTGCCCATCGGGGCTGATCAGCAAGGCTTGCGTGCCCGCAGCGTCAAGAGTGCCGCTGGGCGTCAGGGTGCCGCTGGCGCTGATCTGGTACTGGGTAATCTTGCCGTCGCTGCTGCTGGCATACAGCCGCTGGCCATCGGGGCTGACAGCCACGGCGTTGACGTTGGCCAGGCTGATACTGTCGATGCGCACCAGCCCATCTGCGCCCATCTGGTAGGCCTGGATCACGCCGTCCTTGCGGTCGCCCACGTAAATAACGCCACTGGCGCTGACGGCCAGGCTGTGCAAGGTCTGGCCGGTGAACTGGCCCGTGGTGAGGTTGGCCGAGCCCAGGTCGACCACTGCCAGCGAGCCGTCGGCATTGCGCTGGAGCACGGTCAGGCTGTCGTAACCGATGTATTGCGGGTCGGTGGTGACGTAGACGTAGTCGCCCTTGACGTAGACCTTGTCCGGCGCAGCATTGCCGAACACGCCTTGGTCCAGCGACTGCACGGGGCTGGCACCGACCGCACCCAGCACAGGGTCGCGGGCGTACACCTCCAGGCCATTCCACTGTGTGCTGACATAAACCCGGGTGCCGTCGGCAGACACGGCCAGCCCGGTGACGCTGGACAGCTGCACGGCTTGTACATGGCTCAAGGTGCCGTCACCGGCGACTTTGTAGGTGTGGATCTGGTTGTCGCTGCCTGCGGTGTACACAAACCCGCCATCGCTACTCATGGCCAGGGCGTTGAGCGTGCCCAGTCCCTCGGGTGCATCGATGCTTTGCAGTGCGCTGAGGTTGCCCAGGGCATCGGCCTGGTAGACCTGCAGCCGCCCATCGTTGCCCGCGCTGTAAAGGTAGCGCCCATCGCTGCTGTACAGCGCCTGGGGCAGCGTGGTGCCGCCAGCGGCAATGCCTTGGGCGAGGTCCAGCGGCGCGTCGGATTGCAACTCGGGTGCGCGGTTCACCGCACTGACCAGGGTCACGGTGGCGCTGATGGCCGGCTCGCTGCTGTTGTTGTCGGTGCCCATGTCACTGATGCGCTCCAGGGTCACCGTGCGCGTGCCGTTGTCCAGGCTGCCGTCCAGGCTGCGGTACTGGATGCTCTCGACCAGCGCCTGCAGGTCGGCAGCACTGTTGTACCGGGTCGAAGCCAGAACCACATCGATGGTGGTGCGCCCGCCGTCGTTGCTGACGATGTAGGTGAAGTGCTGCCCGGCGGTTTCAACGCCTTCGCCAGCGGCAGGCTCCAGGGTGATCTGCGTGCCGTCGATCACCAGCGCCTCGCGGTTGCCGGTGCTGTTGATGGTGATGCGCAGGGTTTCGAAACCCTGGCCTTCGTCGTTGCTGTTGGCGCTGACGTTGCTGAACAGTGGGCTGCTGGTGCTGGCCTGTTCGGTGACGCTGTGGCTGGCCTGCGCCGGGTCGGCGTTGAGCGTGGGCGCGTGGTTGCTGACAGCCGTCTGCTGGGCGTCAGCCTGATCGGCGGCCTGCACGGCCGTGGTCACTGCGGCGGCATCGAACATCATGCGCGGTTCCAGCGCCAGGGCCAGGCTGTTGAGGGGCTTGCGGTTGCGGGGGCGATGAGCACTCATGGCGGGTCCTTGTCAATCGATCAGGCGCACGAAGCGCTCGTGTTTGATGCGTTGGGCGATGTCGGTCAGCAGGTTCTGGATCTGTGCTTCGCCGTCGGCGAAGTTCTCGGCGTTGGCGAAGGTCATGCTGCCGTTGCCGGCGCACAGCTGCAGGCCGGGGCCGGCGACCTTGTCGAACAGCACCCGGCCGAAGTCCTGCGGGTCACCCGGGCGTACACCGAGGAAGTGGAATTTCAGGCCACGGGCACGAAAGCTCTGGCACAACTGGGTGAAGCGTTGCCCGGCGACACGCACCGAGCCGTCGGTGCCGGTTGCGCCATCGCCATCGATGGCTTCGCCGACCTCGGCGTTGTAGCCATCGGTGTCGAACCAGTTGCCGCTGGTGTTGGCCAGCATGACGATGATCTTGGTGTTGTCGCCTTCACCATCGGCGTTGAAGTCCAGTGGCAATTCGTTGTCGCCCCAGCCGGCGCTGCCGCGCATGCGCGGTGACAGCGCCATGGCGGCCCAGCCCATGGCGATGGCGTAGTTGGTGTTGAAGCGCGTGGAGTACTGCTCGGTGCGCCGCTCGATGCGTTCGATGTCGCGGGTCAGCGGCAGCAGGGCGGCGGCCGGGCAACCCTTGTCGGCGACCATCCAGCGAGTGTCGTTGACCCCGGAGGCCTGGCCGAAGTCCGGGTTGGGGCCGGTCCAGGAGATGGCCGGTGCGCCGGGGCTGCCGTTTTCTGGCAGGTCGTGGCGGTAGTAGATCTTGAATTGCCCTGAAGGCGGCTGGTCCCAGAAGTAGTTCTGCCCCAGGCGTAGGCCCCGGTACATGCACAGCAGGTTGGCGCGCCGGTCGGGGATACGCTGGTCGGCCAGGCCGCTGTAACCGGTGCGGAACAACGAGCGCAGCTCGACCGGCGTGAGTGCGGCGGGGCTGGCCCAGCGGCGGATGCGATTGCTGTCTTCGGCGTCGTACACATTCACGGCCTGGCTGTACGGCACCAGCGAGATCCAGGTCTTGCCGTCAGGCCGGGTGCCCAGTACCTGTTTGGCGAAGGCCAGGGTCATGCGTCGCAGGGCGGCGATATCGCGGTCGCCTTCGCTGAGGGTATTGGGCACTATCAGTGCCACTTCGACCGGGCGGTTGACCACCTCGGCGGTGGAGCTTATCTGCAGTGACTGGTTCGCAGCGCCGAGCATGTCGGCATGGGCGGTGAAGCTGGCCGACACGGTGATCGACAACTTGCCGTCCTCGCCGCGGCGTTGCTGAACGCTGACGGCGCCGTCGTCGACCTGGTCAGTCAGTTCATGGTCGGTGCCCAGGTTGGCGCGTACGAAGCCTGCAGCCAGCGCTTGCATCTGCTGTTCACTGAGGCGGTCGTCGAGCAGGCGCTGGTTGCCCACGGCCATGGCTGCGGCGTCGGTGGCGCGCTTGAGTTGAGCGGTGTTTTCCATCGCGCGGGTGGTTTCGATGACGAAAGCGGTGGTCAGCAGCGCACCACCGATCAACAGAATCGCGAAGGGCGCGATGGCGCCATGCTGTTGGCGGGCGAACAGACGCAGACGGTGACGCAAGGTTGCGGGCATGGGGCGGGTTCCTGGGTGAAGCGGGCGGTGCAAAGATAGGAATGCTTCTTGTTAGCGGCAACTGGTGGTTTATTAAGATTGCTTAATTAGGGGGTATAGGGGGGTGGGTTTGTGGTGGGGCAGGGTGCTTGGCTTGGGTGTTGTGGTGGAGCGCAAATCGAGCGCCGCCCGCGCGGCGCTTCGCGGGGCAAGCCCGCTCCCACATTTGTTTCGGGCCAATTATTCCTGCATCCATTGGCGCGCGCGCCCTTGGCGCATGGCTCTATATCGCGTCGTACAAACAAGGGGCCGCGCGCCAATGCCTCAGGATTTACTGGCCCGAAACAAATGTGGGAGCGGGCTTGCCCCGCGAAGCGCCGCGCGGGCGGCGCTCGATCTCATAGGCGCTGAAGCTGCTGTGGCGTACCCATGCGAGCTACAATCCCCCCCTCAATCCTCCGCGCCCTGGGGCACCATCTCCTGGGTCAGCACCTTGTCCAGCGTCGGTGTCCCATGCTGAAGCCGGCTGACCGCCTGCACCTGCAGGATGTCTTCAGCCAGCACCAAGCTGCTGAGCATCAGCTTGTCGACTTCGGTACACAGCTGCACCACCACCACCGAGCTGTCGCTGCTGTCCGGCTCGCTGTCATCGTCGGCAGCCTTTGGCACCTGCGGCAGCTCCCCGGTAAACACCGCCCCTTCGCTATTCGGCGTGCAGATACCGCTGGCTGCGCCGCGGTGCAGCGGCCGCCAGGCCATGCTGCGGTCCTGCTCGACTTTGCTGATGATCAGCTCGAAAGGCAGCGGGGCCAGTTCGGTGTCCAGCCGTGCGGTCATGCGCGTTGCGTCGTCCACCAGCGCCTGCAGGCCGTTGGCGTCCAGGCGGCTCTGCACGCCCAAGGTGGCCGCAATGGTGTGCGCCGACTGCTCAAGGTGGCTGCGCGCCTGGTGCAGGGTGTAAAGGTCGGCGCCAAGCAAGGTGATGCCGATGATGATCGGCAGGATGAGCGCGGTTTCTACTGCGGCGCTGCCGTGCTCACTGCGGCGAAAACTCATTGGCTGTCCTCGCTTTCAAGGCCGCTGGGCAAGTTGCCGAGCAAGTGGCGGTATTGGTACTGATAACCGTCCCCCAGGCCGAACAGCGCGGGGAAGGTGGTCAGGTAGCTTTGCTTGAGGTCGACGGTGACGCTGAGGATGGGCGGCGAGAACACCCGGTCCGCAGTGTCCTGCTCCTGGCTCGCGGCATCCTCGCCGCTGCTGGTCTCTTCGCTGGCGCCATAGCGCGACTCGCCGAAGCTGCGCAGGTTCTCGAACGGCAGCACGTCGACCTTCAGTTCGTCAGCCTGGAAGAGGTTGAAGCTGCGCTCGCTCATGCGCTGCACCACCTGGGCCTCCAGCGCCTCGGGGCTGAGCTGGAAGTAGTCCGGTGTGCTGCGAAAACGCTGCACGGCATGCTCCAGAGCGAGGTTGCCAGCGGCGATGACCATGGCCATGTGGGCCAGCTCGAACAGCATCATCAGGCCGAACAACAGCACCGGCAAAATGAAGGCGGTCTCCACCGCGGTAACACCATCCTGGCGGCTGCGCAGGCGCTGCAGGGCTGTTTTCATCGGTGTTCAGTCCTGGCTGGCCAGTTGCAGGGGCTGCTGGCTGGCGGCAAGCAGTTCGCTGGCCACCGGTGCGCCGCCTTCGATGCGCTGGCGCGTGGCCTGGAAGCGCTCCAGCACCTGGGCGGCGTAGTCGGGCGCCAGACGTTCTTCGAGGATGCGCCGGGCGGTGTCGTCATGGCCGTCCAGCACATAGGCCAGCGCCAGGTTCAGTTGCAGTGCCACATCACCGCCATTGCGTGCGCTGTTCAGCAGGCCGATGGCCTTGCTGCGGTCGCCTTCGGCAAGCCAGCTCAGTGCCAGGTTGTTGGTCGCGGCGCTGTAGCCTGGGTCCAGGGCCAGGGCCTGGTTGAACGATTCGCGTGCAACAGCGTGCTGGCCAAGTTGCGCCTGTGCCACGCCCAGCATGTTTAGCAGTTGCGCCCGCTGGCTGCGGTCGCCTTCGACCGACAGTGCACATTGCAGGTCGCTTTCGGCGCGGGCCGCGTTGCCCAACGCCAGCGCGGCGCGCCCCAGCCCGCCGCACAGCGCCTGGCGCTCGGTGGCGCCAAGGCCGGCCATGTCCGCGCCCACGTCGCGTCGTGCACGGTCGAACAGTGCGTAGGTTTCACGGGCCGGGCGCACAGCAGCGGCGACACTGGCGTACTCGACCAGGTAGGCACCTTTGAGCGGCTGGCGTTGGTCCAGGCGCTGGTATACCTCGAACGCGCCGGCCAGGCGGCCGTTGTCACGCAGCACACGGGCAAGTTTAAGGGCCTCGGCTGCTTCGCGCCCTGTTGGCGCCGCCTGGCCGGCATGCAGGGCAGGGCCCAGGCTGCTGCAGCCACCGAGGCCAAGCAGGGCAATGAGTGACAGGGCAATAAGGGAGCGGGACATGGTGGGTACCTGTAGAGAGTCGAAATTCATGGCGCCAGCAAGCGCACGATGCGCACCAGGGCCGGGGCGCCCATCATGGCGATGATGGGGGGCAGGATCAGGGTCATCAGCGGCACGCTGAGCTGGGCCGGCAGCTTGCCGGCGCGCTCTTCGAGGGTGAGCACCAAGGTCTTGCGGGTTTCGTCGGAGATCGTGCGCAGCGCTTGGGACAGCGGTGTGCCATAGCGCTCGGCCTGGATCAGTGTCGAGACCATGCTCTCGATACCGCTCACCCCGGTACGGTCGGCGAAATTCTGCAAGGCTCTGGAGCGGTCGCTGACCAGTTGCAACTCGGCGCACGTGTAGCGCAGCTCCTCGGCCATTTCCGGCGACGAAAGTGCCAGCTCCTTGGCCACCACTTGCAGGATGCGCCCCAATGGCAGGCCGGCTTCGGCGCAGATCACCATCAGGTCCAGGGCGTCCGGCAAGCTACGCTCCAGGCGCCCGCCGCGGCGTGACGCCCGTGCCTTGAGCCATAGCTCGGGCAGCAGGGTGCCGACAAACAGTGCAATCAGCGCGCTGGCCATGCCATTGAGGGTCAGGCGCTGGCCCGCATCGAAAGCGCCGATCAGCACCAGCCCGGCCAGCATCAGGCCCAGCAGGTACTTGCCGGTAACCAACAGGCCCAACGCTTCACGCTGACGCAACCCGGCCAAGGTCAGCAGCGCCCACAGCTTGCGCCGGTCGCCCTCGCCACCGGCCAGTTGCTCACCAATGCGCGCGGTGGCCTGGAGCATGCCGTGGAAACGCTGTGGCACTTGCAGGCCCTGGTCGCGCAGGATATCGGCCTGCGCCTGGTCAGTGCGGGCATCGCGGCCCAGCCGTTGGCGCAGCGCTGGCTGGCGTTGGCGACGATGCAGGCCGATCAGCGCAGTGCCCAGGCCACAGCAGAGCAGGCCGAGGCCGCCGAGGATGAAAGGATCGTCGAGCAGTGTGGTCATCCGATCCTCCGGACCATCAGGTGAGTAATCAGCAAGCCCAGGGCAACACTGCCAAAGGCGTAGAACAGCACGCTGTTGCCGGTAGGGTCATTGAGCAGGAAGCGAAAGTCCTTGGGGGAGTTGAAGTACATGTAACCCAGCGCGCAGGGCACCAGTGCGCCAACGATCTTGGCCGAGGCGCGCGCCTCGGACGTTTTTGCCTGAATTTTCAGAAACAGCTCCTGGCGTTCTCGCAGGGTTGCCGAGAGGCGATCGAGGGTTTCGCCCAGGCGCCCACCGGCTTCCATGTTGATGATCAGGATCACGGCAAAGAACCGGTACTCGTTGAGCGGCACACGGTTGGCCGACTCCTGCATCACCTGGCGCAGCGGCAGGCCCAGGCGCAGCCAGTTATCGATCTGCACGAACTCCCGCGCCAAAGGGCCGCTGAGGTTCTGCGCGACCATGCTGAAGGCATTGCTCACCGGCACCCCGGCGCGGGCAGCACGGGTGATGGCATCGATGGCCTGGGGCAAGTCGAGTTTGAGCTGCTGCAGGTACTTGCCCATGGCCTGGCGGTACAGCACCAGGCCCGTGATGCCGAACGCCAGCACCGCCAACAGGCTGCCGTACAGCCACGGCGCGGGGGTTTCGCGGCCCAGCAGCACGGCGAACATCACGCTGGCGAGCAGCAGCATGCCCAGGCGGGTGCGCAGGCTGTCGCGCCAGCCGAGGGTCGCCAGGTCGGTCCACAGCCGGCCCAGGGCGTTGCCCAGTACCGGCCAACGGGTAAACGCAGGGGCGTTGGCGTCACGCAGCAGGCCATCTTCGCCGGCAATGTCCAGTGCGTTGCTGCCCATGCTGGCCTTGAGCGCGGCCATGCGCTCGGCCTGCGCCAGGGCGCGCTGGTGCTTGCCGCTGAGGCTGCGCGCGGCATACACGGCCAGCAGTACGCAAAGGAACACCACCAGGGTGAACAGGTCGAGGACCGCGTCCATCACAGGCCTCCGAACAGGTGCGCGTGCTGGGTGTAGAACAATGGGCGCTGGCCGCTGGCGATGAACTGCCCGGTCAGGCGGCCATCGGCGTCGATGTTGCTGGTCTTGAAGCCATACAGTTCCTGGGTCTGGATCACGTCGTTCTCCATGCCGCAAACCTCGGTGACCGAGACGATGCGCCGGGCGCCGTCGCGCATGCGCTCGACCTGCACGATCAGGTTCACCGCGCTGGCGATCTGCCGGCGGATGGCCTCCAGCGGCAACTGCATGCCAGCCATCATCACCATGTTTTCCAGGCGCATGATGGCGTCGCGCGGGGTGTTGGCGTGCACCGTGCACAGCGAGCCGTCGTGGCCGGTGTTCATCGCCTGGAGCATGTCGAAACATTCACCGCCGCGCACCTCGCCGAGGATGATGCGGTCCGGGCGCATACGCAGGGCGTTGCGCACCAGGTCGCGCTGGTCGACCTTGCCGGTGCCTTCGGCACTGACCGGGCGGGTTTCCAGGCGCACCACGTGGCGCTGCTGCAATTGCAATTCGGCGGCGTCTTCGATGGTGATCACGCGGTCGGCGTCGCTGATGTTCTGCGACAGGGCGTTGAGCAAGGTGGTCTTGCCCGCGCCTGTACCACCCGACACGACGATGTTGAGCTTGGCCAGCATGGCGCGTTTGAGCACCTCGACCATGTCGGCCGACAGCGCGCTGCGCTCGGCGAGCAGTTCCAGCGACATGTTGCGGCGCATGAACTTGCGGATCGAGATGGTGGTGCCGTCGATTGCCAGCGGGTGGGTGATGACGTTGACACGGCTGCCGTCGGCCAGCCGCGCGTCGACCATCGGGTTGGCTTCATCGATGCGTCGGCCCACCGCAGCGGCAATGCGCTGGGCGGTGTTGAACACATGTTCTTCGTCGATGAACGTGATGGGCGAGAGTTCCAGCCTGCCGTAACGCTCGACAAACACGGTACCGGCGCCATTGACCAGGATGTCGTTGACCGAGTCGTCATGCAGCAGTGGCTGGATCGGGCCGATGCCGACCATCTCGTTGAGCATTTCCTCGCAGACCGCTTGCTCTTCCTGGCGCGACAGCTGCAGGCGGCTGTCGTCGCAGATGCGCCGCACCACCGCTTCCACTTGCTGGCGCAGTGCATCACGGCCCAGGGCCGCAGCCTTGAGAGGGTCGATCTGGTCGTACAGCTGGTTGCGGATCAACCGGCGGTTCTGCGTGCCCAAGGTATCGGCAGGCTTGGCCGCAGCGGCGCGTTGCGGGAGATCGTTGGTGGGGCGGACCGGGGCGGGGGCCGGGTTGCTGGTGGCGGCCGCCGGGGCTTTGCGGGTAGGGCGAATGATCATGCGCGCGCTCCTGGGTCAGGCTGCACGGCGCGTGCGGCCGAGGGCCTGGCGCAACCGCAGGATCAGGTTGCCGGCGGCCATGGGTACGGCCACCGGGGTACGCCCACAGGCCATGTCGGCCAGGTCGAGCAACGCCTGGCGCAGGGCCGGGGCGCGGTTCAACTGCAGCGGGCCGGCCAGCAGGCTGTCGGCCAGGCTGCTGCCAGCGTGGGGCAGGGTCAGGTCGACCTTGCGCCCGATAAAGTCCTCGAATTGCTCACGCTCTACCACATCGCTGTGGCCGGGGCGTTGTGGGTTGGCCACCAGCAACAGGCGCTGGCCGTTGCTTTCATCGCCGATCTCGCCCAGCAGGCGCACGCAGTTGCGTGCATCCTGCACGCTGAAGTCGCACAGCAGGATGCGCGTGTCGGCATGCGCCAATACGTCCAGTGCGCCATGGCAGCGGCCGCTGGGCAGGTCCCAGATCACCTGGTTGAACAGCTGGCACAAGCCGGCACCCAGGTTCAGCAGGTGCTCGCGGCTGAAATTGTCGGGGCTGTGCAGGTCGGGGTTTTGCGCCAGCAGGTAGAGGCGTTCGTCAACCTGGGCGATCGCCCGCTCCAGCAGGCGCGAGTCCAGTTCGCCAGCGGCCAGCGTTGCCGCAAGGCCGGCATCGCCTTCATGGCCCAGCAGCAGCGCCTGGTCGCAGCGGCCACGGTCGAAGTCGACCACGGCGCTGCTGCTGTGGCGCTCCACCGACAGCAACCGGCCCAGCGCCGCCACCACCGTGCTGGTGCCGCGCCCGCCGCCGACGCCTGTAACGGCCAGGGTGCGGCCGGTGCGGCTGCCGGGGGTGCCATGCTCCTGCGGGTCGCGGGCGCGGCGCAGGGTACTGGCGAACTGGTCCAACGGCACAGGCTTGCACAGGTAGTCGTGCACGCCAGCATGCAGCAGCGCGCGGTACAAGTTGAGGTCGTGGGCGCTGCCCAGGGCGACCAGGCGCGTGGACGGCGGGCACACCTGGCTCAACTCGGCAATTGCCTGCAAGGGCGAGGCCTGGCCGTCGAGGTCGACCACCAGCACCTCTGGCGCGCTGTGCAGTTCGCAGCCGGCCAGGGCGGCGGCAAAACCGCCAGGCTGGGACAGATCGGCGGGCAGGCCCAGGCGTTGCAGGTACTGGCCGAACAGCTGGGCATCGCTGCTGTTGGCGACGTAAAGCGCCAGCGCCGGGCGGGTCTCGCCGGTGCCGTGGGTGGTTCGCGTGGTGTCGTTCATCTGAGCGCTCCCCGGTCAGTCCTTGTTGAAGTTGATGTCCAGCAACTCTGCAGTCTGCTGGCGCTGGTAACGGTCGACGGCGTTGGACGCGGCGATGCCGTCGCCGCCGTCCAGGGCCTGGCCACGGTTAAGGTCGCGCGGGTCGGCAACCATGCGGGCGATGTTGGCGCGGTTGGCGCAGCCCAGATTGCCGGTGGCGATGAAGGGTTTGACCGCCACCTGGTCGGGGTTGGCGATGGTGCAGTCGGGCACCTGTGCCACCACCGCTTCGGAAACCACTTGCAGGTCGGTGTCGCCGCCGCGCTGCAGCTGGGTAGGGGCCTGGATCACCTGGCGAGCACCGAGCTGGCGCAGTAGCGTGGCCAGGCGGTTGGCCACTTGTTCGCCATTGGGTGTGGAGGGGCGCAGGGTCAGGGTTTGCTGGCTCAGGCGGCCCTGGCGTGCCAGCAGGGTGTTGAGGTCCGCCAGCGACGCCTGGTCCAGGCCGCCGGCGGCGGTGGTCTTGAGGTGTGCCACCAGCGCCGAAGGCACGGCCCTGATCGCTGGCAGTGGCGCCTCGGGGGCATAGTTGGCAGTGCGCTGGTCGTTGACGAAACGGTCGCAACCGGTCAGCAGCAGGCCGAGCGAGAGGGCGACGAACACGGGTTTGGCGAGGTGCATGGGGCAGTCTCCTAGGCTCAGAACAGGTAGCCGGCGGTGGCTTGTGCAGGGGTCTGCGCATCCAGCTGAGCGATGCCGCGCCCAGGTGATTGCAGCTCGCCAGGGTTGGTGGGCTCGACTACGTAGGCGGTGGCAATGATGACCAGCTCCGTGTCCTGCTGGCTGGAGCTGTGGGTTTCGAACAGCCGGCCGACACCAGGGATGTCACGCAGGCCAGGCACCCCGGTAACCTGCTGGGCGCTGTTGCTGCGCAGCATGCCGGCCAGGGCGAAGCTCTGCCCGCTGGCCAGTTCCACCGTGGTATCGGCGCGGCGGACCTTGAACGCCGGGATTACGTTGCCCTGCAACTCGACGGCGCCTTCGTCAGACAGGTCGCTGACTTCGGGTGCGACATGCAGGCTGATGCGGTTGGGCGACAGCAGGGTCGGGGTCATGCGCATGATCACACCGTACTGTTTGTACTCGATGGTGATGTTGTTGTTGGTAACGATCACGATCGGTACTTCGCCACCGGCGGCAAAACCTGCGGTTTCACCGGACATGGCGGTGAGGTTGGGTTCGGCCAGCACCGTAGCCAGGCCATCCTGGGACAGGGCGGTGAGCAGGCCGGCGACGGTGGTCGAGCCGTTGCGGTGGAAGCCACCGGCCACGGCATTGGTGACCGCACCGCCGCTGAACGCACCGGTGGTGGCGTCGAACAGGCTGGCGCCGTTGCGGAAGAAGTAGTTACCGTCCTTGAGCGTGGCGTCCCAGTTCAGGCCCAGTTGTGAGCTAAGGCTGCGTGACACTTCGACGATGCGCACGCTGAGGTTGACCTGGGCCGACAACTCGACTTTGAGCTGGTTGATCACGCGTGGCCCCTCGTCGCTGCCGCCGCTACCACCGCCGTTCCCGCCACCACCTCCGCCACCACCACCGCCGCCACGTGCGCCATTGGCGGGCGAACCCAGGTAGCCCTCCACGGCAGTGATCACCTGGCGGGCCTGTTGCGGCGTGCGCACGCTGCCGCGCACCACCAGGCCATTGGCCGACGACGGGCTGAACTGCACCTGGGCGCCGGGTACTTCGGCAACGACTTGCTTGTGCAGCGCCTCCAGGTCGTAGTCCGCGACCACGCGGATGGCCGCGATCACATTTTCCTGGTCATCCATGGCGTAAAGCGTGGTGGTGCCTGCAGCCTGGGCGAAGACGAACACGCTACCTGGCGTGGGAGCCTGGAAACTGGCGATTTTCGGGTCTGCAACCAATACCCGGTTGGCCGCCTTGGGCAGTTGCAGCAGGCGGCCCTGCTTGACCAGCAGGTGCACATCGCGGGTCGCGTTGACCTCGGTCAGTTGCGCCGGCAGCCTGGGCGCGGCTTGCGCCTCGGGCTCGGCCGGGTAGTCGGCTTCGCTGGCATAGGCTTGCGCATCGGCGGGCTGCTCGGCTTCGGGGTATTGCTCAGGCAGCACCAGCGGCGGGTCGAGGACCACGACTTCGGCCTGCGCCGGCAGCGCGCAAAAAAGACCCAGCGCGCAGCACAGCGCCAGGGAAAGAGGGGAGCGAGGGAACTTCATCGTCAGTACTTCCGCAATGGCCAGTCGGTACACCGGCAGGGCAGGTCGGGGGCTCAGGGTTGCGCTTTAGGGGGCTCGACGCGTTCGGTCTCGTCACCGCGGTATAACAAGGTGGGGAATTTGCGTGTGTCAGGCTTTTCGAACACGTCGGTTGCCTGGGCCAGGCGGGTGACGTCGCGGCTTCCACTGCGGGGCAGGCCGTCACCGGGTTCGCGATTGCCACGAAGGGCCAACTGCAGGCTGCCGACTTCCTTGCTCAGGGCCAGGCGCTCGGCTTGTGCCGGGGTCACTTCCAGGGTGACGGTTTCGAAGTAGCGGTTTTCCTTGTCGTTGGCTGGGGTGGCAGGCGCTTCGGCGTTCAGGCGCGCAGTAAGCTCGCGGGTACTGCGGTTGATGGCCAATACCCGCACGTCGCGCAGCAAGGTTTGCGCGGCCAGCTTGGGCGGGCCGAGGTCGCGGTCGTCGTTCTTGCCAGCCTTGAGTGCCAGGATCACATCGACCCGGTCGCCGGCGCTGACCAGCCCCTGACTGACCGCCACCGCGGAAGTCGGCAGCGACAGGGCGCGCATGCCGGGCCGCAGCACGGCCGCCAGGAAGCCAGGCTCGCCGGCTCGCACCAGCATCGACTCGGTCAGCGCCTGGCCGGCCTTGAGTGGGTGGCGCAACACCGCGCCAGCGCCCAGGTCGAGGTCGCTTTGGTCGCGCTGGAAGTAGCGTTCGGCTGAGGGCAGTGCTTGCACTTCCTGCCAGCGCAGCATGCCGCGGTCGATCAGTTGGCCGGGGCGCAGGTCATTGGCCGCGACCAGTACAGCGAGCGCAGCCTTTTCTACGGTGGCAGGTTTGGCAGCCGCAACGGCGGCTGGTGCCGGTGGTGCGAGCAGGACACGGGCCAGCAGGGCGGCACCGCCGGCCAGCACCAGGGCGCCTGCCAGCAAGAGGACGGAAGGGGTTTTCATGGGGCAACCAGATCGTCAGGGGTGAATGGAGGAGAACAGGGTGAAGAAACTGCCGGTGGCGATGGCCAGGCCGTAGGGCAGCCCTTGGGGCCGCTCACGGGTGAGCACGGTAGGAACGCCGACACCCAATGCTGGCAACCGCGCGCCTACCTGTTGCCAAAGCACGGCACACGCCTGTTCGAGCGGCGCCAGCAGCGGCATGGCCAAGGCCAGGATCCCGCCGGCCAAGGCCGTGACAACCAGAAATGCCATCTGGTTGCCGCTGCTCCACAGGCACAGCACAGTGATCAGCTTGACGTCACCAGCACCGACTTGGCCGATGCTGAACAGCATGAAACCCACAATCAGCACCAGTACCGCCCCGAACACGGCGCCGCTCAAATGTTCGAGCAGTTCGCTACCGGCCATTGCGCCCCACGGGCCAAGGCCGAGCAAAGCGAACAGCGGCTGGGCACACCAGACCAGCGCCAGCATCACCACCAGCAGGTTGTGGATGCGCCGATACAGAAGGTCCGAGGCAATTACCCAGCACAGGGCCGGTGGCAGGACGATGAGGGCCAGTTGGCTGTTCATGGCGGGCGGCTTACTGCGCCGAGTCCTTCTTGCCACTGATCTGGTCACCGATTTCGGCGAAGCGGTTTTTCAGGGCCACGATGAATGGGCTGCCGTCACCGAAGATGACGCCGATGGCGGCAGCCATAGCGGCGGCGAGGATGCCGTACTCGATGGCGGTAACACCGCTTTCGTCGGTGAGGAAGGCGCGGATGCGAGGGGTCATTGCAGGTCTCCGAACGGGGCTTGGGGTAGGGGTATGGGGCCCCGGTGGGGCGTGGCTGATATTACGAGTGATTCTCAATTGGCGAGCAAGGCGGGAACCATTAAGAATGCTTAAGGAAGGCGCGCCGCCTGCTTGCGCACACTCACTGTCGCCGCCAACCCGGGCTGGTTATCCCCCAGCCGCAAATCCCCACCATGTAACTCGGCAATGGCCTTGACCAGGGTCAGCCCCAACCCATGACCGTGCGTCCCTGCTTCGGCGTCCAGCCGTTGAAACCGTGCCATCGCCCGTTCGCTGTTGGCCGCGCTGATCCCTGGCCCGTGGTCGCGTACCTGGAGCATGCCCTGGCCGTTGCGCCCTCGGGCAGCCAAGGTGATGACAGCGCCATGCGGAGCGTACTTGAGCGCGTTGTCGATCAGATTGGCCAGGGCCTGAAACAGCAGCGCGCGGTCGCCGAACAGCTGGCATCCCTGCTGCACCTCCAGCTCGAACCGGCAGCCGCGCTGCTCGGCCAGTGGCTGGTAATACTCGGCTACGTCCTCCAGCAGTTCGCGTACCTGCACCACCTCGAAATGACACGTCATGCGCCCGGTTTCCACTTCTGCAATGCGCATCACGGCGCGGAACAGATGCTGGATACGCTCGCTGTCCTGCACGGCGCACAGCAGCTCTTCGCGCGCCGGCCCCTCCAATTGCTCGCTGGCGGTCAGCAGGCGGCTTTGCAGGCGGGTCAGGGGTGTGCGCAGTTCATGGGCGATGTGGCTGGTGATGTGCTTGACCTCGTCCATCAGCTTGTTGATACGGCGCAGGCCGTGGTTGATTTCGATGCCCAGTTGGTCGAACTCGTCGCCGTGCTGCACGGCCGGGGCCATGGCGGTGTAGTCGCCGTTGGCATAACGTGCCAGGGCGTCGCGAATGCGGTTGATGCGGTACAGGTTGTGCAAACCGAAGGGCAGCGCGGTAATCAGGATCGACAGCAACAGCAGCAGCAAGCCGGCACCGGTGGCCAGGGGTATGATGCGCGTGCGCTCCAGCATCGGGCGCAAGTCGAAGGCACTGTAGTACTGGCCGCCGTCGGCGAGGGTGATGGTCAGCCCGAGCACTTCGGCCGCCTCACCGTCGTCATTGACCAGGCTCAGGTGGTACCAGCGCAAGCGGTCTGAGGCTGGCAAGGTAGGCTCGGGCAGCATGCCGAGGCTGCCGAAAAGCACCTTGCCGTCGCGGTCGATCACCGTGGCCTGACGTTCTTTGCGTACATCCAGTTGCTGGCGGTAGCGCAGCGCCCAGCTCATGCGTTCGGCGCTGCCCATGCTGCCCTGCAGTTGCTGGCTGCGCACATCGTTAAGGATCATGTCGCGCACGTGGCTGCGCATCACCACCTCAAGCAACTTGTTGCTCAGCACCATGGAAATGAGCGAGAACAGCAGGCAGATGAAGGCGATGGTGGTGGCTTGGCGCAGGCTGCTGGTCGTCAGTAGCGGGCGTAGTTCAGCCCAGGACATAACCAATTGCCCGAACAGTCTTGATCAATGCGTGCTCGAAGCCCTTCTCAAGCTTGGTGCGCAGTTTTGAAAGGTGCACGTCAATCAGGTTGGTCTGCGGGTCGAAGTTGTATCCCCAAACCTTCTCCAGCAGCATGCTGCGCGTGACGACCTGGCCGGCATGTTCGGCCAGTACTTGCAATAGCTTGAACTCCTTGTCGGTCAGCTCGATACGTTTGTCGGCGCGGCGCACCAAGCGTGCACCCATGTCGATGCACAGGTCGTGGATCTGTACGACTTCCTCCGGTGCGCGGGGTTTGTGGCGGCGTGCCAGCAGCTCTAGGCGCAACAGCAGTTCGTTAAAGTCGAATGGCTTGCCCAGGTAGTCGTCTGCCCCGGCGCGCAACCCCTCTACGCGGTCACTGGTTTGATCGTTTGCGGACAGAATCAGAATCGGTGGCCGGTTGTGGCCATCGAGCTGGCGTAGCACCTCGATGCCGTCCATTTTCGGCAGGATCCTGTCGAGGATGACCACGTCGAACACTTCGTTGCCAATCATCTGCAAGGCACCTTCGCCGTTGTCGATGGTCCGGCATGCATGGCCGGAAGCATGCAGCTTGCAGCCCAGCCAATGGCTTACCGACGGGTCATCTTCAACTACCAATACTCGCATTACGGTGTTCCCTCACTGGAGACGTGCGCTTTTTCTATCAGCCATAGGGTCTTCGCATCACTTAAGAATTATTAAGATTGGATACTGAGAATCATTTGCAGTTAATTTAACATTAACTGGCCATCGCTGGGAATCGCTTGCAAGGCTCTGGTACGGGGTTTGTGGGTGTCGATAAGGTAATGATGGGTAATGGGAGGTAATGAAATGTAATGGCTGGTTAACGGCTTTGACGATGAACTGAAGCGCCAGCCCAGAGGGGACGGCGCTATGGCTTGCGCCAGTTCGATGACTGGTACTGCGCCACCATGCTGGAGCGCTTGGCGGGCGGGTGCCGTTGAAGTCGGTGGGTTGAAAACGCGGCCAGCGGGGGGGATGTGGTAGGTTTGGTTGCCGGAGCCCCATAACCCACCAGAAGGATGTGTAACCTTGGCCAACCCGGCAGCGACGAACACCCCTCGCCAAGCCACCTGCATCGCCTTGCTGGTCGCTATCACGTTCTTCATGGAAAACCTTGATGCCACCGTGATTGCCACGGCACTGCCGCAAATGGCCAGTGACTTCGGGGAAAGCGCGGTCAGCCTGAACATCGGCATCAGTGCCTACCTGCTGGCGGTGGCGGTGTTCATTCCGCTCAGTGGGTGGGTGGCCGACCGTTTTGGCCCGCGTCAGGTGTTTGCCGGGGCCATTGGCCTGTTTACCGTGGCTTCGTTGCTGTGCGGCATGGCCCCCAGCCTGGAAACCTTCGTCGCAGCCCGGGTACTTCAAGGTATCGGCGGTGCTCTCATGGTACCGGTGGGCCGGCTGGTGGTGCTGCGCACGACCGAGAAGAAAGACCTGGTGAAAATGCTCGCGGTGATCACCTGGCCCGGCCTGGTAGCACCGGTACTGGGCCCGCCGCTCGGTGGCCTGATCGTCACTCATTGGTCCTGGCCCTGGATCTTCTACCTGAACATCCCCCTCGGGTTGCTGGCCATTGCGGCGGCCTGGGTGCTGATTCCGAATGCGCGGTCAGGTGAACAGCGCCGCTTCGACACGCTGGGGTTCGTGTTCCTGGCATCGGCTTGCTCGGCGTTACTGGTCGGGCTGGAGATGCTTGGCTCATTGGCGGGAGGTAGCCTGGGTGCCGGGCTGGCGCTGGTGTCGCTGGGCGGCGGGCTTACCTGGTTGGCGGTTCGCCATTGTCAGCGCCATGCCTCGCCGCTATTGCCACTGGATACCTTGGCTATCCCCACGTTCAGGGTCAGCATCGTTGGCGGTACCTTGTTCCGCCTGTCGATCAGCGCCTTGCCGTTCCTGATCCCGTTGTTGCTGCAGATTGGTTTCGGCTTGTCGCCGGTGGATGCCGGGCTGCTGGTATTGGCAATCTTCGCCGGCAACCTGGCGATGAAGCCGTTTACCACTGGCTTGCTGCGCCGCTATGGTTTCCGCCGCGTGTTGTTGGCCAATGGGCTGATTGGCGTGGGCTGCATTCTGGCTTGCCTGGCCTTGCAGCCAGGCATGCCGTGGTACTGGATGGCGGTGGTGTTGTTCGTGGGCGGGCTTTCGCGTTCGATGCAGTTCACCACGTACAATGCTGTCGGTTTTGCCGACGTACCCAAACAGCAGATGGGCGACGCTTCGACGTTGTTCAGCATGTGCTTCCAGCTGGCGATGGCGTTGGGGGTGGCGGTGGTGGCGCTGCTGTTGCGCGTGGCGATGATGGTGCGCGGCGGCGAAGGCGAGATGACCGTCAGCGACTTCCACTGGGCGTTGATTGGCGTTGCGCTGATTGCCTGTGTGGCGTTGGCGGATGCCATTCGCTTGCCGGGCAACGCCGGGGAACAAGTGCTGCGTACCTGAAACCAGGGGGCTGCTTCGCACCCCATCGCAGGCAAGCCAGCTCCCACAGGGATTGCATCAGGGCTTACAGATGTTTGCCATAAGAGGTGCAGCGCCTGGCAACCCTGATGCCATTGTCAGAAACCATAGAATCTCCCACAGGCTGGTGCCGGCCTCATGAATGATGCATGGTGCCCAGGGCTTGCTCCAGGGCCCTGATGCTACCGGAAAGCGCCGGTTGGCTAAGGTGTATGGAACGCGCGGCGGCGGTGATGTTGCGCTCTACCCATAGGCAAATCGGATAACAGGATGGTGACCATGACCAACACCCATAAACCCTTGGTAGTCATTACCGGTGCCAGCTCCGGTATCGGCCTGGCCACCGCCAGGCTGCTGTCCAGCCGTGGCCACGCCCTGTTGCTGCTGGCCCGTCGCCTGGCGCCGATGCAGCAACTGCAGCTGCCGAATACCTTGGCACTGGCGGTCGATATCACCGACCGCACGGCTGTACTGGCAGCCGTTGCTGAAGCCGAGACGCGCTTCGGCCCGGTAGACGCGATCATCAACAATGCTGGCGTGATGCTGCTGGGCAATATCGCCACTCAGGACCCGGAGCAGTGGGACCGCATGCTCGACGTCAACGTGCGTGGGCTGCTCAACGGTATCCATGCGGTGGCCAGCGGCATGGTCGAGCGCAAGCGTGGCACCATCATCAACGTCAGTTCCGTGGCCGGGCGTAAAGCTTTCCCCAACCATGTCGCCTACGTCGGGACCAAGTTCGCCGTTACCGGCCTGTCGGAAAACCTGCGTGAAGAACTGGCACCGAGCAACGTGCGGGTGATCACCATCGAGCCGGGCGCAGTCGACACCGAGCTACTCAGCCACACAACCGATGACGCCATCAAGGCGGGCTACAACGACTGGAAACAGGAGATGGGCGGGGTGCTTACGGCCGAGACCATTGCCGAAACCATCGGCTTCGCCTATGGCCAGCCGCAGTCGGTGTGCATCCGGGAAATCGTGGTGTGCGCTACCCGGCAGCAGGCGTGACGGGGGCTGCTGCGCAGCCCATCGCCGGCAAGCCAGGCTCCCACAGGTACAGCGCAAGCCTCAAGATTGGCGCGGTCTCTGTGGGAGCTGGCTTGCCGGCAATGGGCCGCAAAGCGGCCCCACTGGCAATCTAGTTGCCGCTGACCAACTGGTGGGCCAACTGGTTATGGCGCTCCAGCACGCGTGGCAGGTCGACGGTGGCCAGCTGGCCGTCCTTCACGACCACGCGGCCATTGATCACACTGGTGTGCACCTGGGTCGGGGTGCAGAACACCAAGGCCGCCAACGGGTCGTGGTGGCCGCCTGCATAGGCCACATGGCCGAGGTCGAAGGCGACGAAATCGGCCACCATGCCGGGGGCCAAGGCGCCGATATCATTGCGGTTGAGCACCTTGGCGCCGCCGAGCGTGGCGATTTCCAGTGCTTCGCGGGCAGTCATTGCGTCGGGGCCGAAGCCTACCCGCTGCAGCAGCAGGGCCTGGCGTACTTCACCGATCATGCTGGCGCCGTCGTTGGAGGCTGAGCCGTCGACCCCAAGGCCCACCGGTACGCCATGGTCGCGCATCTTGCGCACCGGGGCGATGCCCGAGGCCAGGCGCATGTTCGAGCATGGGCAGTGGGCGACACCGGTGCCGGTGCGGGCGAACAGCTCGATGCCGTGCTGGTCGAGTTGCACACAGTGGGCATGCCATACATCGTGGCCGACCCAGCCGAGGTCTTCGGCGTACTCGGCAGGGGTCATGCCGAACTTCTCGCGGCTGTAGGCGATGTCGTTGACGTTCTCGGCAAGGTGCGTGTGCAGCGACACCCCGTACTGGCGCGCCAGCACGGCGGCTTCGCGCATCAGGTCGCGGCTGACCGAGAACGGCGAGCAGGGTGCCACCACGATACGGCGCATCGAGCCATGGCTGGCATCGTGGTAATCCTCGATCAGGCGCTGGGACTCCTTGAGGATGTCGGCCTCCTTTTCCACCACCGAGTCAGGCGGCAGGCCGCCCTGGCTCTGGCCCACGCTCATGCTGCCACGCGCGGCGTGGAAGCGCATGCCGATCTCGGCGGCGGCATGGATGCTGTCGTCGAGCTTGCAGCCATTGGGGTAGATATACAGGTGGTCGCTGGAGGTGGTGCAGCCCGACAGAATCAGCTCGGCCATGGCGGTCTGGGTCGACACCGCGATCATCTCGGGGGTCAGGCGTGCCCAGATCGGGTACAGGTTGGTCAGCCAGTTGAACAGTTCACCGTCCTGGGCGGCCGGCACCACGCGGGTGAGGCTCTGGTACATGTGGTGGTGGGTGTTGACCAGGCCCGGGATGACCACTTTGCCGGCCATGTCGAGGATGACATCGGCCTGTTGTGGCAGGGTATCGCTGGGGCCGACCTGCTTGATCAGGTTGCCTTCGATGAACAGGCCGCCGTTTTTGATCTCGCGGCGTTGGCCGTCCATGGTGACCAGCAGTGCGGCGTTTTTGACGAGTAGCGTTTTTACAGGGGTTGCAGATGACATGGCGTAAGCCTTTCGCAATACGCATCGGCGATTACCGAGGTCGTAGGCGAAGGGTTATGTAATCAGGAATTGTGAAAGTTGTACACATGCTGTGCAGATTGATGATTCCAGTTCATCTAATTATGGAATTATCACCAGAAATCGGAATTTATTTTGCCAATATACTGGCGGCTTCATGTCTGGAGTTCGTCTTGATGTCTGCCTTTGAACCCACCCCTGGGGTTGGCGCTAGTCGCGCAAACGTTGGGATCAGTATTGCAATCCTGGCCTTTTCGGCCTTTCTGATCGTGACCACCGAGTTCCTGATTGTCGGTTTGCTACCCGCGCTGAGTCAGGACCTGGGCATTTCGATTTCCATGGCGGGCCAGTTGGTCACGCTGTTTGCCTTTACGGTGATGATTGCCGGCCCGGCTTTGACCGCTTTGCTGGCACATCTGGACCGTAAGCGGTTGTTCATAAGCATCTTGCTGGTGTTCGCCGGCGCGAATGCGTTGGCCGCTGTTTCGAGCAGCTTCTGGGTGCTGGCCATCGCTCGGGTCATACCGGCACTGGCGCTGCCGGTGTTCTGGGGCACGGCCAGCGAAACCGCCGGGCACCTGGCCGGACGGGAGCGGGCAGGGCAGGCCATCGCAAAGGTGTACCTGGGCATCTCGGCGGCCATGTTGCTGGGTATACCATTGGGTACCGTGGCGGCCAATGCCGTGGGCTGGCGCGGCGCGTTCTGGATACTGGCGGCCCTGGCCTTGCTGATGGCGCTGGCGATGTGGGTTTGGATGCCGCAGGTCGCCCGCACGGCGAAGGTCGACTTCATGCAGCAGGCGCGCATTTTCAAGGAACGTTATTTTCTGGCCAATGTGTTGCTGTCGATTGTGGTATTCACCGCCATGTTCACGGGCTACACCTACCTCGCCGACCTGCTGCAACGGGTTGCCGGTGTGGCGCCGGCGCATACTGGCTGGTGGCTGATGGGTTTCGGAGCGGTCGGATTGCTTGGCAACTGGATCGGCGGGCGCGCAACCGACCGTTCGCCGCTCCGGGCTACGGCCTTGTTCCTGGTGTTGCTCGCCATTGGCATGGCGGCGCTGGTGCCGCTGGCACATGCGGGTTTGGCATTCTGCCTGGCACTGGCAGTGTGGGGCGTGGCCAACACGGCGCTGTACCCGGTCAGCCAGGTGCGCGTGATGAGCTCGGTGACCCATGCCCAGGCCTTGGCTGGTACCACCAATGTGTCGGCCGCCAACGCCGGGATCGGTCTGGGCGCGGTGCTGGGTGGCATGACCATCCCTGGCCTGGGTATCGAGTACCTGGGCTACGTGGCCGCAGGCGTCGCGCTGCTGGCGCTGGGCCTGGTGCCGGTAGTCGGCAAGCTTGCGCGTCAGCCCGATTCGCTGGCCCGCGTGCCGTGAGGCGCCAGCCGGGGTAGCAGGTAGTCGAGCAAGGCGCGGACCTTGGGCAGCCCTTCGCGGCTTTTCAGCCACACCAGGTTCATGGGCAGGCCGTCGGTGGCCAGCGTCGGCAGCACCTCGACCAGGCGCCCTTGATCGAGGTGTTGCTGGGTCAGCCAGGTGGGCAGTTGGCCGATGCCATGGCCGGCCAGCACGGCTGCAACTTCGCCCTCGCCATCGCCCACCGCGATGCGCGGGTGCACGGTCCGCCGTTCCATTTCGCCAGGTTGGCGGCCTTTGAAAAACCACGGGCTGACCAGCCCGTCGGTATGCCCGTAGCCAACGCAGTGGTGGTGTTCCAGGTCGCGTTCGTCTTGCGGCACGCCGTGCTTTTCAAGGTAGGCAGGTGAGGCACAGAACATCAGGCGCTGGGCACCGAAGTACTGGTGACCGAGCGCCGCCGGCCAGGCATCCGGGCCACCGATGCGCACCACGATATCGATACCCTCGTGCACCGGGTCGACGAAGCGGTCGGAAAACGACACATGCGGCTGCAGCAACGGGTGCAGGCGGATGAAGTCGAGGATCAGTGGCAGCACATGCAAGCGGCCGTAGGAGGCGGGCAGTTCGATTCGGACTTTGCCGTGCGGTTGGTCGTCACGGGTGACCAGCGCGTGCTCCACCTCTTCAAGGTCGGCCAGGACCGAGGTACAGGTGCGGTAGAAAACCACGCCTGCCTCGCTGAGCGACAGGGTGCGGGTGGTGCGATTGAACAGGCGTGCACCCAGGCGGGCCTCCAACCGGGCGACACTCTTGCTGATGGCCGAGCTGGTCAGGTTCAGCCGTTCGGCGGCTGCGGTGAAACTGCCCAGGTCGGCAACGGCGACGAAGACGTCGATGCCCTTGAGGCGTTCAGAGGAGTACATGGTCGGCCTTGTTGATGAACTGGATTCCAGTGTCTGAAGATCATATTGAAGCGTGACAGTGAAATTTCATCAATGGCGTATGCCTATGCCGGCCTCTTCGCGGGCTTGCCCGCTCCCACAGGTACTGCACAGGACTCAAGAACTGTGCAGTACCTGTGGGAGCGGGCAAGCCCGCGAAGAGGCCAGTTCAGGCTACTTCCAGTACCAGATCAAACTGCTTCGCGGCTGCTCACTCCATCCACCAACCGGGCAATCCCAAGTGGGTTGGCACTTTTCAGCGCATCCGGCAACAGGGCATCCGGGTAATTCTGGAAGCACACCGGGCGCAGGAATCGGTCAATGGCCAAGGTGCCGACCGAGGTGCCGCGTGCATCGGAGGTGGCCGGGTAAGGCCCGCCATGCACCATCGCATCGCTCACTTCGACGCCCGTCGGGTAGCCGTTCAACAGCAGCCGCCCGGCCTTGCGCTCCAGCAGCGGCACTAACGTGGCAAAGGCAATGAGGTCGTCAGGCTCGGCAATCAAGGTGGCGGTGAGTTGGCCTTGCAGGTGGCGCAGCGCCTCGGCCAGTTGCTGGGCATCGGCCACTTCCACCAGCACGGTGGTCGGGCCGAATACTTCTTCCTGCAGCAGCGGGTCGCCGTTCATCAGCAGGCTTACGTTGGCCTTGAACAGCTGCGGCTGGGCCTGATTGCCGGTTTGTGGCTGCCCGGCCAGGTGCTGGATGCCGGGGTGCGCGAGCAGGTGTTGCACACCGTTCTGGTAGCTGCGCAGGGTGCCAGCGTTGAGCATGGTCTGCGGTCCCTGGTCGGCCATGCGTGCCACCAGTGTTTGTACGAACAGCTCGAATTGCGGCGACCGGATGCCCACTACAAGGCCCGGGTTGGTGCAGAACTGCCCGCAACCCAGCACCACCGAGGCGGCCAGTTCGCCGGCGACTTGCTCGCCACGGGCCTGCAGTGCCTGGGGCAGCACGATCACCGGGTTGATGCTGCTCATTTCGGCAAATACCGGGATCGGCTGCGGGCGTGCCGCGGCCATGTCGCACAGGGCGCGGCCACCGCGCAGCGAGCCAGTAAAGCCGACCGCCTGAATGGCCGGGTGCTTGACCAGCGCTTCGCCCACGCCGGCCCCGTAGATCAGGTTGAACACGCCTGCCGGCACGTCGCTGCTGGCCACCGCGCGGTCAATGGCCGCCGCTACGTGGGCGGCGGTGAGCATGTGCCCGCTGTGCGCCTTGAACACTACCGGGCAGCCGGCGGCCAGCGCCGAGGCAGTGTCACCCCCCGCGGTGGAGAAGGCCAGCGGGAAGTTGCTGGCGCCGAACACGGCCACCGGGCCCACGCCGATGCGATACTGGCGCAGGTCCGGGCGCGGCAGCGGGGTGCGTTGGGGCAGGGCACGGTCGATGCGTGCAGCGTAGAAGTCGCCACGTCGCACCACCTCGGCGAACAGGCGCAGCTGGTTGCTGGTACGGCTGCGTTCGCCGCGGATGCGGGCTTCTGGCAGCGCGGTTTCGCGCATCACATGCTGGATGAAGTCGTCACCCAGAGCGTCCAGTTCGTTGGCGATGGCGTCGAGGAAGGCGGCACGCTGAGCAGGGCTGGTGCTGCGGTAGGTAGGGTAGGCGGCCTCGGCGGCCTGCACGGCGGCTTCTACTTCGTCACCGGTCGCCTGGTGGAAGGCGTATGGCAGTGCCTCGCCGGTGCGGGCGTCGACACTGGTCAGCAGCACGTCACCGTTGCCACTGAGTTGGCCGGCGATATGGTTCAGGCGATCTTCGATGGGCATTTCGTTTCCCGTTGGCAATGACAGTCGTTGGGCTGGGACTGTAGGCGGCGAACGGGGCGCTGAATAATGATTAATGCGGATCGGGTGATAACGACCAGTTATCACCCGGGTTCAATCGTTACTCCGCCATCTGCAGTTCCGGCAGCTTCACCCGGAACGCGCGGGTCAGCCCCATCAACACCACCAGCCCCATGCCCATCCAGCACAGGCCGATGGTGAACGACAGGCTGGTCAGGCTGCTCCACAGCCACAGCGTGCTGAGAAAGCCCAGCCCGGGAATGGCGCCGTACAGCAAAACGTTTCGGCCCCCACGCAGCTTCTGGTCGACCAGGTAGTGCTTGACCACTGCCAGGTTCACCGCCGAAAAGGCGAACAGCGCGCCAAAGCTGATCATGTTGGCCACGGTGTCGAGGGTGATCACCAAGGCGATCAGCGACAGTAGGCTGACCACCAGAATGGCAGTGGCCGGCACGCGTTTTTTTGTCACCAGCTGGCCGAATGCCCGCGGCAATGCGCCGTCGCGGCCCATGGCGAACAGCACGCGCGATACGCTGGCCTGGGACACCATGGCCGAGGCGAAGCAGCCGGCCACGTAGGTGGCAGTGAAGGCCGTCACCAGCAGCTCGCCGCCGACACGGCGCATCACATCCACGGAGGCCGAATCCGGGTCAGCGAAGCTACCCCAGTCGGGGAACACCATCTGCGCGCAGTACGACACCACCAGGAACAGCAAACCGCCGATCAGCGACACCGCCAGGATCGCCACCGGAATGCGGTAGGTCGGGTTGGTCGTTTCTTCGGCCATGGTCGAGACGGCATCGAACCCCAGGAAGGACAGGCACAGCACCGCGGCCCCGGTCATGACCAGTGGCACGCTGAAGCCTTCGTGGTGGAAGGGCGCCAGCAGCGACACTGGCTCCGCCTGCCCGCTGAGTTTGAGCACGGACAGGGTGACGAAGACGATGATGAACACCAGCTGCACTACGACCAGGATCCAGTTGACCCGGGTGATCGACTCGATGCCGATCAGGTTGAGGAAAGTGACCAGGGCAATGGAGCCCGCCACCCACACCCAGGCGTGGATGGCCGGGAAGTATTCCGACATGTAGATGCCGATCAGCAGGTAGCTGAGCAGGGGCAGGAAGATGTAGTCGAGCAGCAGTGTCCAGCCGGTAATAAAGCCGATGTGGCTGCCGAAGGCCTTGCGCGTGTAGGTGTAGACCGAGCCGGAATAGGGGTGGGCCTGGACCATGCGGCCGTAGCTGTAGGCGGTCAGCAACATGGCCGCAAGGGTCAGCAGGTAGGCAGTGGGCAGGTGGCCTTTGGTCATCTGGGTGACCAGCCCGTATGTAGTGAATACGGCCAGCGGGACCATGTAGGCCAGGCCGAACAGCACCAGGGCGGAGAGCCCCATGGACTTGCGAAAGCGCCCGGTGTTGGCGCTGGGTTGCGAGGGTGCATGCGGGGCGGGGCTATGCGAGGGGTTATGGGCTGTACTTGTTGTTGTATGCATTGCTAACTCCTGGAAAGGGATGCAGGACACCGCAGTACGCGAGCAGGCTCGCTACCGGTGGGTGCTGTGCAAGGAGGTCGAGCGGAAGGCTCGCAGCGCTGGGGCGGGTTGATGCTCCCACACCCTGTAGGTACCCGGAATCACCCTTTGGGGTGAGTGGCTGCGGCCCTTGCCCGGCTCACCCCAAAGGGTGATTTCGGCGTCGGCAGCGCCGTGGGAGTATCTGGTCATCAACGCACCGCACTGGCGGCGGTGCCACTGAATAGAAACGGCAGGCCCACAGTGACTAATCAATTGCTTTCAGAACAGTGGTTCGAGCATCAGGCCAAGGTCACCGAGGCAATCGGCCGGCCGGGCTTTGCCGCCAACCTGTTTGCCGCACTTGGCGTGATCCGGCCGATCCAGGCGACCACGGTGTACCTGTACCCGCACGATGGCATGCCCTGCGCCTTGTTCGAGCAGGACGACAAGGCGCCCTGGCAGCCCGAGGGCAATGTCAGCCGCTACTTGTCCGGCTTCTACCTGCTCGACCCGTTCTACGGTGCCTGTGTGGAGCAGGTCGAGTCAGGTTGCTATGGGTTGTTCGAAGTGGCACCCGACCATTTCGAAGTCAGCGAGTACTACCAGTCGTTCTACCGGCACTCGCACCTGGAGGATGAGCTCAACTACATCCTGCAGGTCGCGCCGGGACAGAGCCTGGCGGTGTCGCTGGCGTTCACCGACAAGCTGGATGCGCCAACCCGCAAATTGTTCGGGCGCATCACGCCGTGGGTACTGGCAGTGCTGAGCAAGCACTTCGCCGGGCTGGACAGCCGTGCCGGGCGTTTCGAGAACATCCTCGAACAACGTATCCACGCTGCGCTGAACAACTTCGGCAGCTCGCTGCTGACCGAGCGTGAATGCCGTATTGCCCAGTTGATTCTGCGTGGCCACTCGACCAAGTCCCTGGCCGAGCGCCTGGGGGTGTCGGAAGACACCATCAAGTCGCACCGCAAGAACGTCTACGCCAAGCTCGACATCGGCACCCAGTCCGAGCTGTTCTCCCTGTTCATCGACGCGCTGGCCAATGCCCAGGGCGTGCTGGGCAAGGACCCGCTGGAAAGCTACATGGGCAAGCTGCGCTGAGCGCCAGCCACCCTGCAACCCCACCGCAAAGGAAAACCAACAATGAACGCGCCTTTCGCCCCGCAACGCCAGACCCGTGACTACCAGGCAGCCGATGCCGCGCACCACATCCATGCCTTCCTCGACCAGAAGGCGCTGAACGCCGAAGGGCCGCGGGTGATCGTCGGTGGCGAACGCCTGCACCTGTGGGACAGCGAGGGCAAGCGCTACCTGGATGGCATGTCTGGCCTGTGGTGCACCCAGCTCGGCTACGGGCGCCGCGATCTGACGGTCGCTGCCGCCACGCAGATGGACCAGTTGGCCTACTACAACATGTTCTTCCACACCACCCACCCGGCAGTGATCGAGCTGTCCGAGCTGCTGTTCAGCCTGCTGCCCGGGCACTACAGCCACGCGATCTACACCAACTCCGGCTCTGAGGCCAACGAAGTGTTGATCCGTACCGTGCGCCGCTACTGGCAAGTGGTCGGCCAGCCGAACAAGAAGGTGATGATTGGCCGCTGGAACGGTTACCACGGCTCGACCCTGGCGGCCACGGCGCTGGGCGGCATGAAGTTCATGCACGAGATGGGCGGGCTGATCCCGGATGTTGCGCACATCGATGAGCCGTACTGGTACGCGGAGGGTGGCGAGCTGACCCCGGCCGAGTTCGGCCGCCGCTGTGCCTTGCAGCTGGAGGAAAAGATCCTGGAATTGGGCGCCGAGAACGTTGCCGGCTTTATCGCCGAGCCGTTTCAGGGTGCAGGCGGCATGATTTTCCCGCCGGAAAGCTACTGGCCGGAAATCCAGCGCATCTGCCGCCAGTACGACGTGTTGTTGTGCGCCGATGAAGTGATTGGTGGCTTTGGCCGCACCGGCGAGTGGTTTGCCCATGAATACTTCGGCTTCGAGCCCGACACGCTGTCGATTGCCAAAGGCCTGACCAGCGGCTACGTCCCCATGGGCGGCCTGGTGCTGAGCAAGCGCATTGCCGAGGCACTGGTGGAGCGCGGCGGGGTGTTCGCCCACGGCCTGACCTATTCCGGCCACCCGGTGGCGGCGGCGGTGGCCATTGCCAACCTGAAGGCGCTGCGCGACGAAGGCATAGTGACTCAGGTGAAGGATGACACCGGGCCGTACCTGCAGCGCATCCTGCGTGAGGTGTTTGCCGACCACCCGTTGATCGGCCAGGTGCAGGGCGCCGGGTTGGTGGCAGCGTTGCAATTCGCCGAGCACAAGCCGACCCGCAAGCGCTTTGCCAACGAGAACGACCTGGCCTGGCAGTGCCGCACCTTTGGTTTCGAGGAAGGGGTGATCATTCGCTCGACCCTGGGGCGGATGATCATGGCGCCGGCGTTGATCGCCAACCACAGCGAGCTGGATGAGCTGGTGGAGAAAACCCGCATAGCCGTGGACCGCACCGCCCGGTTGGTCGGCAAGCTCTAAACCGTTGTCACGGGCAACCTGATCCCCTGTGGGAGCGGGCTTGCCCCGCGAATGGGGGCACGCGGTGCCTGGCACCGGCTTCGCCGGTGTTCGCGGGACAAGCCCGCTCCCACAGGAATCGCGCTGCTTGCAAGGGCGGCGCTGTCTCTTCCAAAAAAAGATTGCTACAACGGTCACCAGGAGTACAAATGTACACCCTCCAATTCTGGCAACAACGCGCCTCTGACCTGTACCTCCCGGCCAGCGCGCTGATCGACGGAAAACCCGTCAAAGCACAGGACGGCGCCACCTTCGCCGCCTTCAACCCCGCCACCAACGCCGTACTGGCCCAGGTCGCCGCCTGCGGCCAGGCAGAAGTCGACCTTGCGGTGGCCAGCGCACGCCGGGCCTTCGAACAAGGCCCCTGGCCGCGCCTGGCCCCAGGCGAGCGCAAGAAAGTGCTGCTGCGCCTGGCCGAGCTGATCATGGCCCATCGCGAGGAGCTGGCCCTGCTGGACTCGCTGAACATGGGCAAGCCGGTGATGGACGCCTACACCATCGATGTGCCGGGCTCGGCCCATGTGTTCGCCTGGTATGGCGAGGCGCTGGACAAACTCTACGATCAGGTTGCGCCCACTGCGTCCAATGCACTCGCCACCATCACCCGGGAAGCCCTTGGTGTGGTCGCCGCCGTGGTGCCATGGAACTTCCCGCTCGACATGGCCGCCTGGAAGCTGGCGCCGGCGCTGGCCGCCGGAAACTGCGTGGTGCTCAAACCCGCCGAGCAATCACCGTTCTCGGCCCTGCGCCTGGCCCAGCTGGCGCTGGAAGCCGGTGTACCGGAAGGCGTGCTGAACGTGGTGCCCGGCCTGGGCGAGCAGGCCGGGCAGGCCCTCGGCCTGCACCCGGATGTGGACTGCCTGGTGTTTACCGGCTCCACCCAGGTGGGCAAGTACTTCATGCAGTACTCGGCGCAGTCCAACCTCAAGCAGGTGTGGCTGGAGTGCGGCGGCAAAAGCCCCAACCTGGTGTTTGAAAACTGCCAGGACCTGGACCTGGCGGCGGAAAAGGCTGCATTCGGTATTTTCTTCAACCAGGGCGAAGTGTGCTCGGCCAATTCGCGGCTTTACGTGCAGCGCTCCATACATGACGAATTCGTCGAGCGCCTGCAAGCCAAAGCCCGCGACTGGTTGCCGGGCAACCCGCTGAATCCGGCGAGCCGCGCTGGCGCCATTGTCGATGCCGAGCAAACCGGGCACATCGAGGCCGCCATTGCGCGTGCCGGGCAAGAGGGCGCACGGTTGGTGTGTGGCGGTCGGCGCCTGAGCATCGAAGGTTCGGACAACTACATCGAGCCGACCATATTTGCCGGTGTCGATGGCGGCATGCGGCTGGCGCAAGAGGAAGTGTTCGGGCCGGTGCTGGCGGTCAGCGCCTTTGACACGGAAGAAGAAGCGGTGCGCCTGGCCAACGACAGTATCTACGGCCTGGCGGCCTCGGTGTGGAGCGATGACTTCAACCAGGTGCACCGGGTGGCGCGGGCGCTGAAGGCAGGGACCGTGTCGGTGAACACGGTCGATGCGCTGGATGTGACGGTGCCGTTTGGCGGAGGCAAGCAATCGGGGTTTGGGCGCGACCTGTCGCTGCATTCGTTCGACAAGTATTCGCAGCTCAAGACCACTTGGTATCAGTTGCGCGGCTGATGTTTTGATCGTGAACCGCGTCGCCTGCTTCGCGGGCACGCCCGCTCCCACAGGTACTGCACTGGCCTCAGGTCCAGTGCCATTCCTGGACTGCCCCCAAGAAGTTGGACAAAAAATCCAACCCTTGGGGGACCTATGGGCAAATACACAGAGCAGTTCAAGCTCACAGCCGTCTCAGCCTACCTGGATGGCAATAATGGCTTCCGAAAGGTAGCCCAGCATTTCGATGTTGATTTCAGCCTGCTCCGCCGGTGGGTTTCCAGCCATCAGAGCGAATCCAGCCTTTCTTCACGCTCACATGGGCGGCGTTATGACGACGATTTCAAGCGACAGGTGCTGAGCTACATGCACGAACATCGCCTTTCCATGCGGCAAACCGCAGCACATTTTGGCCTCGGTCAATCATCGCAGATAGGCAGCTGGCAGCGGCAGTACTACAGTGGTGACCCTATAGCCCCTGTCGACCGCCAGAAAAAGCCGATCAAAGTGCCGAAGAAGATCAAACCAGCAAAACCCACAAATACTGACGATTCGCAAAAGCCCCGAGACCAGCTGATGGCGGAGCTCGAATATCTGCGCATGGAGAACGCTGTCTTAAAGGAGCTCAAGGCTTTGCGAGAGGAAAAGGAACGAATGTCGGGGAAAAAGTCCTGATCGTTTCGAGGCTCAAGCCTAGATTCCCTTTGCCTGACCTGCTGCGTCTGGTCGGGCTGGCTCGCAGTACCTTTTACTATCAGGTGCAAGCTCAGCAGAAGCCGGACAAATATGCCGAGCTTAAAGAGCAGATTCAGCAGGTCTATCGCAAAGAGAAAGGGCGTTACGGCTATCGACGCGTTGCACTCGTGATCAGAAAAGGTGGGGTACTGGTCAACAAGAAGGTCATCGAGAGGCTGATGGCTGCCCTGGGTCTGCAGTCACTGGTGCGACCTAAGAAGTATCAGTCGTACCGAGGTGTTGTTGGCAAGATAGCGCCGAATCTGCTGGAGCGAAATTTCGTTGCCCAGCGTCCTAATCAGAAATGGGTGAGTGACGTAACTGAGTTCAAAGTGGCTGAACAGAAGCTCTATCTTTCGCCTGTGATGGATTTGTACAACGGAGAAATCATCGCTTACGAGACGGCGAGTCGCCCTCAGTACAGCCTGGTTGGGAACATGCTCGACAAGGCACTCAAAACCTTGGGAGAAAAGCCGAAGCTGGTGCTCCACACCGACCAGGGCTGGCAGTACCAGCAGGGTCAGTATCGCCACCAGCTGCGCAGTCGTGGGGTGAAACAGAGCATGTCTCGTAAAGGCAATTGCCTAGACAATGCAGCTATGGAAAGCTTCTTCGGCACGCTCAAGTCAGAATTTTTCTACCTCAAGCGTTTCGAGAGTATTGATGAATTGAAAGCGGGCCTGGATGAGTACATTCACTACTACAACCATGACCGCATCAAGCTAAGGCTCAATGGCCTGAGCCCTGTCGAGTACAGGACCCAGGCGGCAGCATAGAACTGTCCAACTTTTGGGGGGCAGTCCATTCCTGTGGGAGCGGGTTTACCCGCGAAGAGGCCCGAAAGGCGCTGCAAGATGACCGGTTAGAAATCCACGCTAGCCGACAGTTGATAGGTCCGCGGTGCCCCCAGCCCCAGGGTCTGGGTCAGTGGCACTCCCCAATAGTCCTTGTCCCCCAGGTTGGCGATGTTCGCGCGCAAGGTAACCGGCTTGCTGGCGACCTGGGTAACGTAGCGGGCGCCAACGTCGAAGATCGTGTACCCCGGAATCGACAGGCTGTTGTCGGCAGTGATGTACTGCTTGGACTGCGAGGTCACGTTACCGGTCAGGGTCAGCCCATCCACACCGGGGATGTCCCATTCCATGCCCAGCTTGCCCTGCAGCTTGGGGTATGCCGTGGCGGTTTTGCCGTCATTGGTGCCACCTTGCGTCTTGGTCAGCTTGGGGTCTACATAGGCCACCCCACCCATCAGGCGCAAGTCGGGCAGAGGGGCACCGAAGAAGCTCCATTCCACGCCGCGGTTGCGCTGCTCGCCGCCGAACGAATAAACATTGGTAACCGGGTCGGTCATGCTGCCCGGGCGCTTGATTTCATAGAGCGCCAGGGTGTGGCTGAACGTACCCAGGTCGAGCTTCAGGCCGATTTCCTTCTGTTTGGATTTGTACGGCGCAAACACGTCGCCATAGTTGGCAGCGGTGATCGGTGCGGATGCGCCTTTGCTCAGGCCTTCGATGTAGTTGGCGTACAGCGACAGCTCATCGGTGAGCTTGAACAGGATGGCCCCGGCGGGTGTGGTGGCGTGGGTGTCATAGCCTGGTTTGTTACGCGCCCCGGTATTGGTGTTGAACGTGTCGGTGACCACTTCCTGGCGACGTACGCCGAGGGTCAGTTGTACGCGATCGTCCAGCACCGACAGGGTGTCGGCGATGCCATAGCTTTTCAGGTCATTTTCGGTGTGGGTAAGCAGTGGCCAGGCCTCGGACACTTTCGGGCCCCAGACCGGGTTGTAGATATTGGTCGTCCAGTTTGAACCCGCAGCGCGGCGGCCGAAATCCTTTTGCGTGTCCGTGTACTGGGTGGCGTTGAGCGACCATTGATGGTTGATGCCGAAGGTGTCGAAATGGCCACGCAGGCCCACCTCCGCCGAGGTCTTGTGGATCTCCATCTGCAGCTGGCCCATGGCCGTGGTGAAGTCGCCGGCGCTGTTGATCACCGTGGCCGTCAGGGCGCCGCTGTACTGGTAATCGGTCTTGCTGGTCCCGACCGCGCCATAGGCCAGCAACTGGTCGCTCAGTTCGTACTCGCCGCGCAGGATCACGCCCTTGTCCTTGGTTTCGACATAGGCCCAGTCGGGATTGAGCAGCGTGTCGTTCTTCGGCGGCTTGGGCACAGGCACACCGGCGGCAAGGCCCATGCCGCGGTTCTGGCCGCTGATGTGGTCGTCGGTATCGAACAGGTCGAGCGACAGCTTGGCGCGCTCGCCACGCCAGTCCAGGGCCAGCGACGAAAGCACGTTGCGTTGGCGTTGATCGTCGATGGCCGTGTCGCCGTCACGGTACATGCCGTTGAAGCGCACGCCGAACTGATTGCCTTCGCCAAAGCGTCGGCCTACGTCCACATGGCTACCCAGCTGGCCGTCGGACGCGTAGGTGGCGGTGACCCGGGTCAGCGGCGTATCACCGGCGCGCTTGGGAATCAGGTTGACGATACCGCCCACCGAACCACCGGGTGGCATGCCATTGAGCAATGCCGACGGGCCTTTGAGTACTTCGATGCGCTCGAACATTTCCGGTGAGGCCCGGTAGTAGGGCGCCATGCCGAACAGGCCATCGACGGTCATGTCGCTGACGCTGGTCTGGAACCCGCGGATCGAATAGTTCTCGCTGTAGGTGCCGGTCAGGCCGTTGCTGAACACTGAGGGGTCGGTGGCGGCGATGACGTCGGTGATGTCCCGGGCCTGCAGGTCCTGGATGTAGGTGTCGGTGTAGCTGACGGTGCTGAACGGCGTTTCCATGAAGTCTTTGTTGCCCAGCAGACCGACGCGGCCGCCAGTGGCCACCTGGCCGCCGGCATACGCCGGTGGCAGGGCCTCGGCGGCGCTGGCCTGGGCGTCGATCAGGGTGGCGGCCAGTTCCGGCACGGCTGGTTGTTCTTCAACGGCCTCGTGGGGGCGGGTGTCGGCTGTCTCGGCGTGTGCGGCCATTGGCGCCAGTGAGTAGCTGCCAATGGCCAGGCCGATGAATACGGCATGTGCCAGCGGGGTACGCGGTAGTACAGGCAATGTCAGGGCAGGGGACGAGAGTGTGTGCAAGGGACGGATGGACACGCGATGGCTCCAGATGAGACGGATGGCAGGTTGGTGTTTTTGGTTTTTTGAAAAGCGAAGACGTAAGGCAAATGCGAATCACGCGCTAACGCAGAAGCAGGCATTTGCAAAAAAGCGGTGCTTAGTCCCGATAGCCTTTGATCACGTCATCCGCGATCAAGGCCAGTGAGGTCGGGCTGGCGGCCATGACGTACCAGGCCTGCGGGTCGACGAACACCACGCGGCCGTGCTGCCAGGCGTTGGTCTGGCGCAGCAGCGGATTAGCCAGGGTGTCTGCAGTCATCAGCGGGCGATGCTCCATCACGGCGGTGCGGTCCACCACATAGAGGATGTCGGGGTTGGCCTGCTGAATGAACTCGCTGGAAATCGGCTGGCCATGCAGGCCGGTATCCAGGGTGGTGGTGGCCGGATTGACGCCCAGGTCGTTGAAGATGAAGCCGTAGCGCGATTGCACGCCGAAGGCACTGAAGGCGCCGTTGTTGTGCAGCACCACCAGGGCCCGCTCCGGGCGGTCGCGGGTGACGCTACGCGCCTGGGCCAGCTTGGCCTCCAGTGCATCAGCCTGGCGCTGGGCCAAGTCCTGCTTGCCGAACACCTGGCCAAGGCTGAGCAGGTGCCGCTTGACCGTGGCGACATGCCCGGTTTCGCTGTCGCGATAGTCCACATCGAAGTGCAGAGTCGGCGCCATTTCGCTCAGTTCGCCATAGTGATTGGCCTGCAACGAAGTGATCAGGATCAGGTCGGGCCGCGCTGCATGCACCCGCTCAAGGTTGGGCTGCACGATCGAGCCAACGTCTGCCGTTTGCCCGTCATCCTTGTAACGTGCAAGAAAGTCTGGCACGAAGTCCTTGGGCATGCCCGCCACGGGCACGCCCAGCTGGTCGAGAAAATCCACTTCGTTCATGTCCAGGGCCACTGCGCGCTGTGGCAGTTGACTGATCACGGTGGTGCCCAGCTTGTGCTGCACGGTAACCGCTGTGTAGTCGCCATGCTGCGCGGTGCTCACGGTTGCCGCTGTGGCTGCCGTGGGCTCGTTGCAGCCGTGCAGCGCCAGGGTGGCGCCGAGCAGTAGCGCCAATGGCCAGCCGCTGACAGGGTGGTTGCGGTTCATTGCGGTTCTCCGGGTGGGTTGAAGTAGTTGCACAGGCGGCCGCGCGCGCCGTGGGTGATTTCGAAATCCAGCCCGTACAGCGCGTTCAGCTGTCGCTCGGTGACCACCTGCTCGACGCTGCCGCTGCAATGCACCCGGCCGCCCTGCATGGCGACGATGTGGTCGGAGTAGGCGGCGGCGAAGTTGATGTCGTGCACCACCAGGATCACCGTGCGGCCGAATTCGTCGCACAGCCGGCGCAGGGCGCGCATGATCTGAACCGCGTGGCGCATGTCGAGGTTGTTCAGCGGCTCGTCCAGCAGCAGGTAGTCGGTCTGCTGGGCAATGGTCATGGCCAGAAACGCCATTTGCCGTTGGCCGCCGCTGAGTTCATCGACGTAGGCGTGGCGCAGCGGCTCCAGGGCCAGAAAGGCAATCGCCTGGTCGATGGCGCGGCGGTCTTCAGCGGTGAGCGCACCACGGCTGTAAGGGAAGCGGCCGAACGCGACCAGCTCATCGACGGTCAGGCGCAGGTTGAAGTCGACCGACTGGCGCAGTGTGGCGACGCGTCGGGCATAGTCGCCGATGGCGATGGTGTCGATGCTTTGCCCGTCCAGGCGTATGTCACCGCTGCCTGGCGCCAGCAACCGGGCCAGCATCATCAGCAGGGTGGTCTTGCCGGCGCCATTGGGGCCGATCAGCGAGGTCAGCTGCCGGCGCGGGAAGCTGGCGCTTACCCCGCTCAACACAGCCTTGCTGCCATAGGTTTTGTGCAGGTCGTGGACCGTAATCATGCGGCTCCCCGGTTTCGCACCATCAGGGCGAGGAAGTAGGTGCCACACACCAGGTTCACGAGGATGCCGACGGTGGTCCTGTAGTTGAAGACATGCTCGACCAGCAATTGGGCGGCGATGAACACGGCAATGGCCACGGCGCTGCCCAGGGCCAGGGTGACCCGGTGGCGGAAGGTGCCGGCCATGGCATAGGTGATGTTGGCGACGAATACGCCCATGAATGCCGTGGGCCCCAACAGGCTGGTCGACACCGCCACCAGCGCTGCGATCAGCGCCAGCAGCAGGCGCACGTTGCGCCGGTAGTCCACACCCAGCGAAATGGCCTGGTCCCGCCCGAGCGCCAGTACGTCCAGCACCGGTACGGCCCTGGCCAGCAGCACACACAAGCCCGTCACCAGCACGGCTGAATACAGCAGCAACTGCGGCGATGCCCGGTTGAACGAAGCCTGGGTGTAGCCCAGCAGCATCGAGAACTCACCTGGGCTGACTTTCAGCTGGACGAACTGGGTGAACGTGGCCATGACCATGGTCAGCACCAGGCCGACCAGCAGCAGGAAGTACACGTTGTTTTTACCGTCGCGAAACAACCAGCGGTGCAGGGCCCAGGAGTAGCCGAGCATCAGCAGCACCGAGAGCAGGAAGTTGCCATCACTGCCGAGCACCACCAGCCCCTGCACGCCCATGGCCAGCACCAGTAGTGCCTGCAACAACAGGTACACGGCCTCGTAGCCCATGATCGCCGGGGTGAGGATGCGGTTGCCGGTAAGGGTCTGGAAGGCGATGCCGGAGCAGGCCACGCACACGCCACCGATCACCATGGCCGCCAGGCGCACCAGGCGCTTGGGGATGAGGTAGGCGAAGTCCGCGCCGGCGTTGATGAACACGAACGCCGTGGCCAGGGCGATCACGACCAGCCACATGCACTGCCGGCTTTTCATCGCTGCCTCCAGATGATCAGCCCGAGGAATATCAGCCCGCCCAGGCCGCCTGCCGTCAGGCCGATGGGCACTTCGAACGGGTAGATCAGCAGCCGCCCGAGCAGGTCGCAGGCCAGCAGCAAGGCCGCACCACCCAAGGCCACCAGCGGCAGGGTGCGGCGCAGGTTGTCGCCGTGGCGCAGGGCGACCAGGTTGGGCACCACCAGGCCGACGAAGGGGATGGCGCCGACAATGATCACGCTGGCCGACACCGTCACCGCTACCAGCAGCAGGCCCAACGTCACGTTGGCGGTGTAGTTCAGGCCCAGGCTGGTGGCCATGCTTTCGCCCATGCCGAGCACAGTGAAACGTTGGGCGTACAGGTAGGTCAGCAGCACGATCGGTACGATCAGGTAGAGGATTTCGTAGCGGCCCTGCACCACCTTGGAAAAATCACCCAGCAACCAGCCCTGCATGCTCTGCAGCAGGTTGAAGCGGTAGGCGTAAAACTCGGCCAACGCACTCAGCACGCCGCCGTACATCAGGCCGATGACCGGCACCAGCACTGCGTTGCGGGCGCGTATGCGGCGGATGATGGCGACGAACAGCAGGCTGGCGGCAAAGCACACCGCCAGTGCAAACAGCATGCGCAGCAGTGCCCCGGCTGCCGGTGCCAGGCCCAGCGACAGCAGAATGCCCAGGCGCGCGGCGTCGAGCCCGCCGGTGGTAGCGGGCTCGACGAAGCGGTTGCGCACGATCTGCTGCAGGATCACCCCGCATACCGCCAGCCCGACACCCACCAGTATCAATGCTGCCAACCGTGGCAGGCGGCTTGCGGTCAGGGTCAGCCAGGCGTCGCCTTGCAGGGTAAGCAACTGCGCCCAGGCCAGTTCACGCACGCCAACCGCCAGTGAGGCCGCACACAACAGCAGGAACAGAATGGGCCATGCAACACGCATCAGTCGTGTTCCGCCATCGATGCCCCGATGCGCCAGCCGTTGGCGGCGCGACGCTGTTCGAGCATGCGTGCATAGCGCCCGCCATTGGCGCGCAATGTTGCCGGTGCGCCTTGCTCGACAACCTGGCCGGCCTCCAGTACCACGATATGATCGGCCATTGCCACGGTGCTGAGCTGGTGTGCGATGACCACCAAGGTGCAACGCCCACGCAGGCTGTGCAGCGTCTGGGCAATCACGGCCTGGTTCTCGGCATCGAGGGCGGCAGTGGCTTCGTCCACCAGCAGTACTGGTGCTTGCCTGATCAGCGCACGGGCAATGGTGACACGCTGGCGCTCGCCACCGGAAAGCCTTGCACCGCCTTCACCCACGGGGTTATCGAGGCCGCCAGGCAACCGTTCGACGGTGTGTGCCAGCCCGGCCATTTGCGCCGCCTGCAACACCTCGGCGTCGCTGGCTTCGGGTTTGCCGATACGGATGTTGTCGGCGATGCTGCCCTGGAACAGCCAGGTATCCTGCAGGACCTGGCTGACCGTGTCGGTCAGGCTGGCACGGGCCATTTGCCGCACGTCCACGCCGCCAATGCACACGCTGCCTTCGGTGGTATCGAAAAACCTTGCAATCAGGCGCATCAGCGAGGTCTTGCCCGAGCCCGAGGCGCCGATGATGGCGGTCATGCTGCCTGCAGGAATATGCAGGTTCACGTTCTTCAACACCTCGGGTCCGGCGCTGCTGTAGCGCATGCTCACCGCTTGCAGGTCGATTGCGCCGTCCACCGGGCGCTGGGGCGAGGCGGGTTCGGGTAATGGCCTGGCTGCCAGGATCCGCTCGATTTCCTGCAAGTGGCCATGCGCCCCGCGCAGGATCTCGACATGGCTGGCCACATCCAGCAGCGGGTCGATGAAGCGGCAGACCAGCGCCAGTGCCACGATAACCGCCACCGCGTCCTGCACCTGGCCACCCGCGTGATCGCCGAACCACAGGCCGGCAGCCACCAACAGCGCGGCGAAGGTTGTCTGCACGGCCCAGCTGTTAAGCAGTGCAGATAGCGAAGCGCGAATGATCAGGCCCATGCCGCTGTTGCGCTGTTGCTCCAGGCTTTGCGCCAGCAACCGCGTGCCACCGCCCGCCCCATTGAAAGCCCGCAGCACCGACTGTGCCTGGGCGAACTCGACCATGCGCTGGCTGGCGGCGGCAAAGTGCTGCTGGAAGGCCTGATCGGCGTGGCGCCCAAGGCGTGCGCTGAACAACAGCACAGCAGCCAGCGCCGGCAGCGCCAGCAGGGCGATCAGGCCCAGCGGCGGGTGCAGGGTGAACAGCGCAAGCAGCAGTACCAGCGGTGTGATGCAGCCACTGATCAATGGCGTCAGTACATGGGCGGGCAATTGGGCCACGGCCATCGTGCCCTGGGTGATCACATGCCCCAGCCGGGCAGTGTTGTCGGGGGTGAACCAGCCCAGCGGCAGTTGTGCCACGTGGGCACCGATGTGCTGGCGGCCGCCTTGCAGTACCGCCACCGCCAAGGTTATGCCGGCCTGTTCCACCCGGCGTCGCCAGGCCCAGCACAGCAGCATGCCGGCTGCCAGCACCGCCAGCCATGCACAGGTAGCGCGTAGCTCGTTGTTCAGCAGGTGCAGCATGATCGGCGCCAGGGTGCTGATCGTCAGGCCACTGAATACCCCATACAGCACGGTCATCAGCAGGTAACGGCGCCAGGCGGGGGCGCTTTCGCCCAGCAGTCGAACGAAGGTTTTCAGCATGCTGGCAGTGCCTTTTTCACAGTGTCCTGATACCCACCCTGCGCCCACAGCCGTGCATACAGGCCCTGGCGGGTGAGCAATTCGGTGTGGCGACCTTGTTCACACAGGGCGCCTTGGTCGAGCACCAGGATCTGGTCGGCATGCATCACCGTGTCCAGCCGGTGAGCAATGACCAGCAGGGTGCGACCTCGGGCGAAACGCGACAGGGCACCCTGGATGGCCGCCTCGCTTTCGGCATCGGCGGCGGCGGTGGCCTCGTCCAGTACCAGCACGGGCGGGTCGAGCAGCACGGCGCGGGCAATGCTCAGGCGCTGCTGCTCGCCCCCGGACAATTGCGCGTCTTCGCCCACTACCGAGTCATAGCCACGCGGCAGTTGCAGGATGCGCGCGTGAATGTTGGCCAGGCGTGCAGCGGCTTCGATTTGTTCGCGGGTTGCAGTTGGTCGGCCCAGGGCGATGTTGTCGGCCACGCTTGCATGAATCAGCCGCACCTCCTGCAGCACGAAACCTACGCTTCGGTACAGTTCGCGGCTCTCGATGTGCCGCAGGTCGACGCCGCCCAGGGTGATGCGCCCGCTGTCGGGGTCGAAGAACCGCAGCAGCAGACGCGCCAGGGTCGACTTGCCGGCGCCAGACGGGCCGACGATGGCGGTGGTGGTGCCGGGGGCCAAGGTGAAGCTGACGTCATTGAGCACGTTGTTGCCGGGGGCATAGGCATGGCTCAGTTGCTCCACGCGTATTTCGCTGCCGTTGGGCAGGCTGCCAGCGGCAGGGGCCGGCAGCACCGGGGTGTCCAGCAGCGCCTGCACCCGTTGGGCCGCCCCCACCGCGTTGTTGAGGTCGTGGGTGATGTAGTGCAACAGCTGCAGCGGCGCGCACAGCCCAGGTGTGACCAAGGCGAACGGCAGTATCTTTAGCGGCTCGATCCAGCCCAAGGCCACGAACAGCATGCCTGCCAGCAGCACCACGCCCAGTACCGTCACCGGCGCGATCAAGGCATTGGCCCGGGCCATCGCCGCAACCAGTGGGCGGGTGAACCCGGTGAAAGTGTCGGCGAAGGCATCGACCGCCGCACGGTAGCGGTCTTGCGCGTTGCCGCGCCCGCCGAATGCTTTGACCAGCGGCATGCCATTGACGAACTCGACCACCGCGTTGTCGATGCGCCCCATGGCTGCCACCACATCACCCATATGTGCTGCGCTGGCCTTGATGGCCCGGTGCAGAAACAGGAAAAACGCCGGGAAGGGCAGCAGCACGACCACTGCAAGGCGCCAGTCCATGGCGAACAGGTAGGCCACGGAAATCAGCACCGCGCCCACGGTGCGGCCCAGCGCGGTGAAAAAGTGCGCAGTCAGGCTGTGCAGTGTGCCGATGTCGTCCTGCATGGCGCGCTTCACCTCGCTTGATGCCCGTTCGGTGAACCAGCCGAGCGGCACTTGCATCAGGCGCTGGCCGATAGCCACGCGCAGGTGATGGGTGATGTGGTTGTCGGCCTGGTGCGCCAGCATTTCCGCCCCGGTGATCAGGGCCATGCCGGTGAACAGGCTGGCGATGCTGGCTGCGATGGCCCGGCCAATTTCGGCAGATGTGCCGGTTTCGCTCAGGGCCAGGTGTGCGATGTGCGCAATGCCTGCCAGCGGCACCAAGGCCAGCATCGAACCGGCAGCGGCCAGCACTGCCGCAAGGGCCAGCCGCCCGCGAATGGGGGAGAGCACACGGCTGAGCGGGCGGCGAGCGTTGATTGTTGAGGGGGCGGTATCGTCAAGGGGTGTTGATGAATCAGACATGAAGCGGGCCTGGAAAGCTGCAAATGAATTAGTTGCATGACTATAAACTAATTTGCGAAAACCCGACAAGACAGCTACAAGACTGTCTTCACAGAACCAGGAGGAATCGATGCAACCACCACAACGCACACCCGGACGCGGTCGCCCTCGCACCATTACCCGTGAACGGATTGCCGACGTGAGCGTCGTCATCGGTCTGCCCAACCTCACGTTCGTGGGCGTGGCCGCTGCATTGGGCGTAAGCCACATGGCGCTGTACAAGCACGTGCCCAACATCGAAGCACTCAAGTGCGTGGTGGCCGAGGAGGTGTTCCAGCGTTGGCAGATCCCCAAGGCAGGCGGGGAGTGTGCTGAGGGGTTGCAGGCCTACCTGATGCGCTTTGCCGCGTCGGTCCAGGCATTCGTCAAGGTGCACCCGGGGCTGACGCCGTATGTGATCCGCAGGCTGGCGGCGACAGAAGCGATGATCGACAAGATCAACGACCACCAGGCACACATCGCCCAGGCCTACGGCCTGGACCTGGAACAGGCGCGCTGGTTGCTGTCCACGGTGGCGTTCCATGGCTTTGCGGTGGCCGATACGGTGTACACGGTGTCGGGGCGCGAGCCGCTGCTGGAGGCTGACCCGGCCGGCGAAGAATCGGAAATGGAAGTGGAGTTGCTTGAGGGCATGCAGGCGCTGATTGTCGGCGCGCTGGTAATGCTGGAGCAGCGCGGGCGTACTTGACCCGGCTGCGAACAGGCCCGGTCGGGCGCTAGCGGGAGCCCAGGCGCTTGTACAAGGTGGTGCGCGAAATGCCCAGCGCTTTGGCGGCGGCACTGACATTGCCGTCATGGGCCAGCAAGGCGCGCTCGATGACATCCTGCGTCGCGTCGCAAAGCGAGTGCGGCGCAGCAGTTGCCTGGCCCTGCAGGTCGTCTGGCAGGTGCTGCACACTGATGCACGGCTCGCCAGCGGCCAGCACCCCGACCAGCCGCGCCACGTTGTCCAGTTGGCGCAGGTTGCCCGGCCAGTGGTAGGCCTGCAGCCGGCGCCTGGCCTCGGCCTGCAGTGGCGGGAAGCCCGGGCGCTCGAAGAAGGCATCGATCAGTTGTTGCTTGTCCAGCCGCTGCTCCAGGGCGGGCAGGGCAACCCGCAGGCCGTCCAGGCGGTAGAACAGGTCTTCGCGAAAGCCGCCGCTGGCCACAAGGGCACCCAGGTCCTTGTGGGTGGCTGCGATGATGTGCGCCTTCAAAGGCACCGCTGTGGTGCTGCCAATGCGGGTAATCTGCCGCTCCTGCAGCGCCCTCAGCAAGCGGGTTTGCAAAGCCAGCGGCATGTCGCCGATTTCGTCGAGCAGTAATATACCGTCCCCGGCCGATTCCAGCAGGCCCATGGCGCCGCCTTTGCGGGCGCCGGTGAAGCTGCCCTCGGTGTAGCCGAACAGTTCGGCTTCGATCAGGCTCTCGGGCAGGGCGGCGCAGTTGATTGCGACGAAGGGCGAATGGGGGCGGCAGTGTTCATGCAGCGCCTTGGCGAACACCTCTTTGCCGGAACCGGTCGGCCCTGCGATCAGTACCGGCAGGTCGCCGGCTACGGCCTTGCAGGCATCATCGAAGCGGGCGTTTACCCGTCGGTCGCTGCCCAGCGCGGTGCGGCTGGCACGCAGCGGCCGCGGCCTGGCCGGGGGGCGTGCCAACAGCCTGCCGTACAGGCGTGAACCGTCGGCCAAGGCCAGCAGCTGTGGCGAACCGCCCAGGCCGCTCTGGCCGGGGCGGTCGAACACGTCTTCAAGGCTCAGCCCTTCAGGGCGGTAGCTGTGCACGCCCAGTAACTGCTGGGCGGCGCGGTTGGCCGCGTACAGCGTACCGTCGTCGCGCACGGCGAGCAGCGCCTGCAGCGGCGAGCCGAGCAGCCTGGGGTCGTGTTGCAGCTCCAGAATGCGGCAGTCCGGCAAGTCGAGGAAAAAGTTGTTTTCGGTAGCCAGTGCCGCATGCTTCAGGCGTTCAAGCATGGCACCGGCATTGCGGGTGCCGATGCCGGTCAGGTCCAGTGCCCCGAGCAGCTCGCCACTCACCCCGCGCAACGGCACGCTGACGCAGAAAAACCGGGCAAACTCCTGCAGATAATGCTGGTTGCCGGCAACGATCGCCGGCATGCCGTCCATCAGCGTGCAGGCCGGGGCAGTGGTGCCAACGTCCACCTCACTCACCCGGCGCCCGGCATGCAGGGCCGACAGCGGGCTGTCGATCCCCGTCGGCTTGCGCGTTTGAACGATGCGGTTGTCCGGGTTGACGCAAAACAGCATCCAGTGAGAGTCGCCGATCAGCTCCCACAAGCGTTCCAGCTCTGGTTGCACGCACGCGGCCAGCTGGGTGTCGGCATTGGTCAGCGGCTGCACATCCAGCTGCCCGCGTGCCAGGCGCGGCTGCCACGGACTGAGCCCGGCAGCCCTGGAACGCTCCCACGAGCGTTCGATAGGCTCGGGCAGCAGGCCGGCGGGCAACGGCAGGCCTTCGGCGAACTGCTGGCGGGCGCTGTGCAACTGAAGCTGTAGGCGATCCATGGGTACACCTTGTGGGGGTTGGCGGCACGCTACTGACTGCGCACGTTGCGCCGCTGTCAGCAGCGCGTCAAGGCTGCCGGGGTTCAGAACAGCAACAGCGCGCGCAGGTTGACTCCGGTGTCCTCCTGAAAACCGCCGACCACACGGGTTTCGTGGGTAAGCTGGCCGCTAAGTTGCACGCTACTGCCGACCATCTGCTGGAACTCCAGGCGCACTTGCTGCACTTCGGTCTTCTGCCCGGTGTAGTCGCCCGACAGGTGCTGCTTGCCGCCTTCGCTGGCGGAAAAACCCAGTGCCAGGCGCTGGGCCGGGTTGAAGTCGTAGCGCAGGTTGGTCTGCAACTGGTAGGTGGTGTCCTGGCGCAAGGTCTGGCTGCCGCTGCCTGCCTTGTCGTTGCTGCCATAGAACACCGCGTCGGCATACCACTCCATCGACCAGCGGCCCCACAATGGTTCTACCCAGCCCAGCTGCAGGTCGCCTTTCCAGCGGTTTTCGCCCAGGTTCACACCGGCGTCGCGGTCGTACTGCCCCCATGGCAGGTACAACAGCGGGGTAATGCCGAAGTAGCGGCCACTGGCGCCCGCATCTGGCTGGTTCACCAACCAGAAGGTGGCGCCGATGATCGGGTCGGCCATGCCGCTGTTGCTGCCCAGCGACTGCCCGGCAACCTTCACGTCATAGACATGGCCAAAGGGCAGCAAAATTTGCGGGTCTACCGTGATACCGCCAATTTCGGTGAAGTGGATAAGCCGCAGGATGCTGATATTGGACCGCAGGCTGGTGTTGTGTTTGGCGTCGGGCGCACCGTCGCCGTTGAAGCGGTCGGCGCGGCTGAATTGCTGGTACCAGGCAGCGACGTTGGTGCCCGGCGGCAGCGCGGTGTAGTCGCCGGCATTCACATCGACGGCCAGGGCTTTGGCCGAAACCAGCGCGCAGGCCAGCGTGCCCCAGGCAAGGCTGGAGTTCTTGGTCATGACAGGGTTTCCCTTGTTCTTGTTATAGGGCGGGGGCAGCGCGCGGCTACCCCCTGAGGCTTACTTCTGGATACGGATGATCGGTTTGAGGGTCAGGCCTTTTTCGCTGTCCTCGGCGGCCTGGTTGATCTGCTCGAAGTCGTAGAAGCGCACCAGCTTGTCGAAGGCGAAGCGGCCCTGCAGGTACAGGTTGACCAACTCGGGGATGAACTTTTTCGGCACGCTGTCCCCCTCGACGATGCCGCGTATGACTTTGCCGCCCAGCAGCAGGTCGTTGACGTCGAACTGCGCTGTGGTGCCCAGCGGCGGTGCGCCGACCACCCCGAGCGCGCCCCGGCTGCCAAGGGCATCCACGGCCTGGCGCAGCACCTCCGGGCGCCCGGTGGATTCCAGCGCGAACTGCACCCCGCCGCCGGTGATTTCGCGGATGGCGGCCACCGGGTCGGCCTCGCGGCTGTTGACCACGTGGGTGGCGCCCAGCTCCAAAGCCAATGCCAGGCGCGAAGGCACCACGTCGACCGCGATGATGGTTGCAGCGCCTGCCACTTGCGCGGCCAGCACGGCCGAGAGGCCCACCGCACCCCCACCAAAGGCAGCAAAGGCGCTGCCGGGCGTGACTTTCAGCGAGTTGATCACCGCGCCAGCGCCGGTCTGGATACCGCAACCCAGCGGGCCAAGCAGCTCGATGGGGGCTTCCTTGGGCACGCGCACGGTGTTGTTTTCGCGCCCCAGTGCGTAGGTGGCAAAAGACGACTGGGCGAAGAAGTGGTCATTCAGGGCCTGGCCCTGAACGTCTTGCAGGGCATGCTGGCCGTCGGGGCCTGCGCCACTGAAATTGCGCCCGAAGAAGTCCTGGCAGTAGGCGGCCTGGCCGGCATCGCAGGCCAGGCAGTGGCCGCAGTAGCCATACGTCATCACCACATGGTCGCCCACGGCCAGGTTCTGCACCAGCGGGCCAACGGCCTCGACGATGCCCGAACCTTCGTGCCCCAGCACCGCTGGCAACGGCACCGGGTAATACTGGTCACGCACGATCATGTCGGTGTGGCACATGCCGGTGGCAACGATACGCACCAGTACTTCGTCACCTTGCGGCGCTCGGATGCGTGCCTGCTCCAGCACGAACGGGGCACCTTTGCCACGGGTTACGGCAGCTTGAATGGGGCGAAAAAGGGGTGTTGTCATTGTTATTGTTCTCCGCAGTTACAGGGGGTAGGCCGGTGCTTCGCCCTTTAGGGTCAGCCACTGCCATTGGGTGAACTCTTCCCAGTTGGCGGCGCCGCCGATGCTGCTGCCGTTGCCGGATGCGCCGACGCCGCCGAAGGGGTTGATGACCTCGTCGTTGACGGTCTGGTCGTTGATGTGCAGCAGCCCGGTGCGCAATTGCTCGCCCAGGCGCAAGGCGCGGCCAGTATCGCGCGACAGGATGGCGGCGCTCAGGCCGTAGTCAGTGTCGTTGGCCAGCACCACGGCCTGCTCATCGCTGTCGAACGGCACTACCACGGCCACGGGGCCGAAAATTTCTTCGTGGAATGCCGGGTTGTCACGCTGTACGTCACTGAGTACGGTCGGCTGGAAGAACAGCCCATCCGCCGAGCCGCCAGTTGCCAACGTTGCCCCGGCAGCGCGTGCAGCGTCGACGATGCGCAAAGCGTTGTCGCGCTGGGCTGCATTGATCAGCGGGCCCAGGTGCACCTGGCCGCTGGCCGGGTCGCCCACGGTCAGGCTGCGTGCCTTGGCCACCAGGCGTTCGACGAAGGCGTCATAGATGCCCCGTTGCACCAGCACCCGGCCGGTCGACATGCAGATTTGCCCTTGGTGCAGGTACACCCCCCAGGTGGCGTTGGCGATGGCCAGGTCCAGGTCGGCGTCGTCGAGAATGATCAGCGAATTCTTCCCACCCAGTTCGAGCGAGACTTTTTTCAAGTGGCGGCCAGCGGCCTCTCCCACCTTGCGGCCGGCGGCGGTGGAGCCGGTGAACTGGATCATCGCCACGCTGGGTGAAGCGGTCAGGGCTGCACCGGCCTCTGCGCCGCCCGGCAGTACGTGCAGCACGCCTGCCGGCAAGCCGGCCAGCTCGAAGATGCGGGCAATCACATGGCCACCGCACACAGCGGTGCGCGGGTCGGGCTTGAGCACCACGGCATTGCCGGTGGCCAGTGCCGGGGCAACGGCACGCATGGCCAGGTAAAGTGGGAAGTTGAACGGCGAAATCACCCCGACCACGCCCAGCGGCCTGCGCCGGGCGATGCTCAGGCGGCCAGCTGTCGAAGGCAGTACCTCGCCCTGACTGCGCGAGGGCAGGGCACAGGCTTCGTGCAGCGACTTGATGGTGATGGACGTCTCAAAGCCGGCCTTGGCCTGGGTGGAGCCGCTTTCGCGGACGATCCAGTCGGCGATCTCAGCCTGGTATTGCTCGGCGATGGCGGCGGCCTTGCGCAAAACCTTGGCACGATCATCGTAGGGCAGGGCATACCAGCTGCGCTGGGCCGTGGCGGCTTCCCCTGCACTTTGCTCCACCTGCCTGGTGCCGGCATTGGCCAAGGTGCCCAGTGGCTGGCCATTGCCGGGCGAGGTAATCACGCTAGCGGGCAGTTCCCCGGGTACCCAGGTACCGGTGAACAGCCGCTCATTCCAGAGTTCGTTGGGCAGTAAGGTATTCACGCAAAGCATCCTGTGTTGGTGTGTACACGGATGCTTGTTGCAGAGGGCATGCCAAGGTGCGGCGGGTGCTGAATCCCGGGCCTGGAGTCAGTGGGCTGTTCAGAAGCTGAACAATCGGCTGCTTTCGTGGTGTTCAATTTCTGGACACCTCAGGTAGCTGCAGCGCGATCCCTGTGGGAGCGGGCTTGCCCGCGAACACGGGCGAAGCCCGTGCCATCCACCGCGAAATTCATGATGATCGCAGCGAAACAGCAGTGTTCGCTCGGCTCACTCATACTCCGCCGCCCCGGCAATATGCCGCCCGGCCACATAACCAAAGGTCAGCGCCGGCCCCAGGTTGATGCCCCCCGACGGGTACCAGCCACCAAACACGCTGGCCATGTCGGTACCTGCCGCATACAGCCCTGCAATCGGCTGCCCGGCTTCACCCAGCACGCGGGCACTGCCATCGGTGCGCAGCCCGGCAAAGGTGCCAAAGCAGCCAGGCTTCACCTTCACCGCATAGAACGGCCCATGCTCGATGGGCGCTACACACGGGTTGGGCCCTTTGTGCTGCGGGTCGCCCTGCTTGCGGTTGAATGGCGTGGAGCCTCGGCCGAACAACGGGTCCTGGCCGTTGCGGGCATGGGTGTTGAAGTCATCGACCGTGGCGCGTAACCCGGCCGGGTCAATGCCGCAAGCCTGGGCGAGTTGTTCAAGCGTAGCGCCGCGCTTGAGGTAACCGTTGCGCACATGCGGCCCGACCGGCAGCGGTGCCGGGCGGGCATGGCCCAGGCCATAGCGGCGCAAGAAGCGATGGTCGCACACCAGCCACGAGCACACTTCCTCACTCGGAGGCACTGCCGCGACCATGGCTGACACATAGTCGTAATAGCCATGCGCTTCGTTGACAAAACGCTTGCCGTTGGCCAGCACGCCAATGATGCCGGGCTTGCCGCGTTCGATGATGTGCGGGAAGTGGCCGACGCTGCCGTCGCGGTGCGGCACCTGCGAAACCGGCGCCCAGGCCACGGGTGATTTCAGGTCGGTGGCGACCACGCCACCGGCCGACTCGCCCAGGCGCAGCCCATCACCTGAGCAACCCTGCGGTGGCAGGGCCAGGTTGTCGTGGCCGCTGGCATCCCGCGGGAAAAGCTGCCGGCGCCGGGCGTTGTCGTTGGGGAAGCCACCTGCCGCGAGTACCACGGCCTTGGCCCGGATCTGCCGATCACCCTGCGCTGTGGCCACAAGCACACCGCGTACCTGGCCATCTTCGACCAGCAGGCGCTTGGCCGGTGCCGATTCCTGCAGGTGCACCCCCAGGTCTTGTGCCGACTTGGCCAGCCGTGCCACCAGCGCCACACCGTTGACCAGGTGCATCGCCCGGCCATGCCGGGCCAGGTGATACAGGTGCCGGCCAAAACGTTTGCACACATGCAGCAAAGCCTTGGGCGAGCGGGTCATGTTGAGGAAGGCGGCAAGGTCGGTGCCGGCCATGATCGGCATGCCCATGAACGAGGTTTCGCGCATTGTCTTGCGCAGGCGCGGCAGCAAGGCGCCAACCAGGCTGGCGTCGTACGGCGCGGCGATCACCTGATGCCCGCCCTGGGCCGCACCGGGTGTGTCGCCATGCATGTCCGGGATACCGTTGCCGTCGGCAAACTGCAGCGCTGTGTGCTTCTCGAAGAACGCCACCATGTGCGGACAGGCCTCAAGGAAGGCATCCACGCGCTCGGCGTTGTAATGCGCCCCCAGCTCATTGCGCAGGTAGGTACGGGGCTGCTCGATGTCTTCGACAATGCCGGCCCGCTGTGCCAACGGGTTGCGTGGCACCCAGGCCCAGCCGCCGGACCAGGCGGTGGCGCCGCCGAACACGGGTTCCTTCTCCAGCACGATCACTTTCTGCCCATGCCAGGCAGCCGTCACGGCCGCAGCCAGCCCGGCGGCGCCAGAGCCTATGACCAGTACATCGTATTCGGTATCGAGAGCGGCAGCAGGCATTGCGGCATTCCTGTTTTGTTATTAGAACAAGGTTCCACATTTTAACTGCAGTACTTTGGCTCGCAAGGGTATGGCAGCCTGGGAGGGCAACTACTGGGCGATAACCGGACATTTCGCCGCGCTCTGGCTGCGCCCTCTACCGCTCATGTGGAATCATCTTCTAGAATCCGCAAAAAATTCAGGGACCTGTGTCATGGCTGGTAGTCAGATCGAACGCGCCTTCAGTCTTGTAGAAAGCCTTACCGGCGAACCCCAGGGGCTGCCCTTGCAAACCCTGGCCGAGCGCCTGGACATTCCCAAGAGCGCGGCCCACCGCATGCTCACCGAACTGGTGCGCCTGGGCTACGTGCGGCAGAACCGCGACAACAGCCGCTACCAGTTGTCGGCCAAACTGGTAGCCCTGGGGTTTCGTTACCTGTCTAGCAACGGTGCCGACATCATCCAGCCGATTCTTGACCGCCTGGCCCAGGACAGCGGCGAACTGGTGCGCCTTGGCGTGATCGACGGAGCACGACAGACCTGGATCGCCAAGTCCCAGGGCGCGCGTTCCGGGCTGCGCTACGACCCGGACATGGGCCGCGACGCGCCGCTGTTCTACACCGCCTCAGGGCATGCCTGGCTGGCCAGCCTGGACGATGAACAGGCGCTGCAGATGGTGTTGCGCCAGGGCATCGCCGACCCTGCGCAGTTCGGCCCGAACGCGCCACGTTCCACCGACGCGCTGCTGGCCTACCTGCACCGCGCCCGCGAGCAGGGTTATGCCTGGGTCGAGGAAACCTCGGCCATCGGTACCTCGGCCCTGGCGGCGGTGGTCCGCCGCCCGCAAACGGACGAGGTGATCGGCGTATTGAGCATCGCCGGGCCCAGTGCGCGAATGGCGCAAAGCCGCCTGGCAGAGCTGGCGCCGCTGTTGCTGGCGGCGGCGCAAGAGCTGTCGGCAGCCAGCCGGGCAAGCGAATTGTTTGCCTGAAGGCACATTACTGGTCGATTACCGCACAGTCTGTTCTGCCGGTTCTTCTGAAAAGCTGAACTTGGTTCTAAATTGTCGAGTGTCGAATCTGGAATCTGGTTTCAGAATCGACAAAACAACAATGACAAGAGGACAGGCTGTTGAACGCACCCCTTCGTATTGCCCTGATCGGCGCCGGCATCATGGGCCGTCAGCACTACCAGCACTTGCGCAATGTGCCGCAAGCCCAACTGTGCGCGGTGGCCGACCCCGGCCCGCAGGCTGAGGCGTTTGCCGCCGAATGTGGCGTACCCTGTTTTGCCGACCACCGGCAGATGCTGGAGCGTGTGCGCCCCGAGGCCGTGATCGTTGCCAACCCGAACAACCTGCATGTGGCTACCGCCCTGGATTGCATCGAGGCCGGCGTGCCCGTGTTGGTCGAAAAGCCGGTGGGCGTGCACCTGGATGAAGTCCGTGCCTTGGTAGAGGCATCGCGAAACCGGGGTGTGCCAGTGCTGGTCGGCCATCACCGGCGGCACAACCCATTGATCGCCACGGCGCACCAGGTGATTGCCGACGGCAAGCTGGGCCGGCTGATCAATGTCACCGCACTCTGGCAACTGCAAAAACCTGACAGCTACTTCGAAACCCCATGGCGTCGCGAGCCGGGGGCCGGCTTTTTGCTGACCAACTTGATCCACGACCTCGACCTGCTGCGCCATCTGTGTGGCGAGGTGGTGCAGGTGCAGGCGTTCACCCGTAACGATGTACGCGGTTTTGCCAACGAAGACAGTGCGGCGGTGCTGCTGCAGTTTGCCAATGGTGCGTTGGGCAGCCTGACCGGCTCCGACGCGGTGGCCGCGCCGTGGAGCTGGGAGCTGGATTCCGGCGAGAGCCCGATGTACCCGCGCCAGGATGGCCAGCCATGCTACCTGCTGGCCGGCACTCAGGGGGCGCTGAGCATTCCCCAGCTCAAGCGCTGGCACTATGCCGAGGCCGGATCGGGCTGGCACACGCCGCTGCTGCAGAGCGAAGAAACCATTCCTGACGGCGAGGCGTTGACCCTGCAGTTGCAGCATTTCGTGCGGGTTGCCCGGGGTGAGCAGGCGCCGCTGATCGACGCTGCCGACGGTGGCCGCACGCTGGCGCTTATAGAAGCCATCCGCCAGGCGGCGGAAAGCGGCCGGGCCTGTGCCCCCGAGCAGATTGCCTAAGCCGACCTTGACTGACCTTTGGTGACAAACAATGACTGACCGAATTTTCTCCCTCGCCGCCCTGACGGTGCTCGAGCTGTCCCCGCCGGACATGGTCGAGGCCGCTGCTCGCGCCGGTTACAGCCACGTTGGCCTGCGCCTGGTGCCGGCCACCGAACAGGAGCAACACTTCCCGCTGGTGGCCGACGCCGACCTGCGCCGGCAAACACAGGCGCGCCTGCGCGACACCGGTATCAAGGTGCTCGACCTGGAGATAGTGCGCCTGAAGCCGGAAACCTGCGTGGCCGATTTCGAGCCGATTCTGGCGGTGGGTGCCGAGCTAGGTGGCACAGAGCTGCTGGTGGCTGGCAACGACCCGGATGAGGCGCGTATGACCGAGCGCTTTGCCGCGTTGTGTGACCTGGCGGCGGGGTACGGCATTTATCCGCACCTGGAGTTCATGCCCTGGACCGATGTACCCGACCTGAGCCGGGCCATGCGGGTAGTGGCCAACGCCAACCGCAGCAATGGCTGCGTGCTGGTGGATGCTTTCCACTTCAACCGCTCCGGGTCTTCGTTGGACGATTTGGCACTACTGGCGCCGCAGCGCATGCGCTACGCCCAGCTGTGCGACGTCGCCGGCCCGGTACCGGCCGACATGGACGAAATCTTGCGCCAGGCGCGTAACGAGCGGCGCTTCCCGGGTGACGGCGATGCCGACCTGGTCAGCTTGTTGCGCGGCTTGTCGCCAACCGTGCCGCTGAGCCTGGAAATTCCTACACGGCAGTTGCTGGAGCAGGGCATCAGCGGCGAACAGCGCGCACGCATGGCGCTGGAAAAGGCCATGGCGGTGTTGGCCACTGTTTGATCGTACGGACATGGCGAATGGCACCGGCTGCGCCGGTGTTCGCGGCTAAAGCCGCTCCCACAGGTGTGGACTGCCCCCCAAAAGTTGGACAGTTCTATGCTGCCGCCTGGGTCCTGTACTCGACAGGGCTCAGGCCATTGAGCCTTAGCTTGATGCGGTCATGGTTGTAGTAGTGAATGTACTCATCCAGGCCCGCTTTCAATTCATCAATACTCTCGAAACGCTTGAGGTAGAAAAATTCTGACTTGAGCGTGCCGAAGAAGCTTTCCATAGCTGCATTGTCTAGGCAATTGCCTTTACGAGACATGCTCTGTTTCACCCCACGACTGCGCAGCTGGTGGCGATACTGACCCTGCTGGTACTGCCAGCCCTGGTCGGTGTGGAGCACCAGCTTCGGCTTTTCTCCCAAGGTTTTGAGTGCCTTGTCGAGCATGTTCCCAACCAGGCTGTACTGAGGGCGACTCGCCGTCTCGTAAGCGATGATTTCTCCGTTGTACAAATCCATCACAGGCGAAAGATAGAGCTTCTGTTCAGCCACTTTGAACTCAGTTACGTCACTCACCCATTTCTGATTAGGACGCTGGGCAACGAAATTTCGCTCCAGCAGATTCGGCGCTATCTTGCCAACAACACCTCGGTACGACTGATACTTCTTAGGTCGCACCAGTGACTGCAGACCCAGGGCAGCCATCAGCCTCTCGATGACCTTCTTGTTGACCAGTACCCCACCTTTTCTGATCACGAGTGCAACGCGTCGATAGCCGTAACGCCCTTTCTCTTTGCGATAGACCTGCTGAATCTGCTCTTTAAGCTCGGCATATTTGTCCGGCTTCTGCTGAGCTTGCACCTGATAGTAAAAGGTACTGCGAGCCAGCCCGACCAGACGCAGCAGGTCAGGCAAAGGGAATCTAGGCTTGAGCCTCGAAACGATCAGGACTTTTTCCCCGACATTCGTTCCTTTTCCTCTCGCAAAGCCTTGAGCTCCTTTAAGACAGCGTTCTCCATGCGCAGATATTCGAGCTCCGCCATCAGCTGGTCTCGGGGCTTTTGCGAATCGTCAGTATTTGTGGGTTTTGCTGGTTTGATCTTCTTCGGCACTTTGATCGGCTTTTTCTGGCGGTCGACAGGGGCTATAGGGTCACCACTGTAGTACTGCCGCTGCCAGCTGCCTATCTGCGATGATTGACCGAGGCCAAAATGTGCTGCGGTTTGCCGCATGGAAAGGCGATGTTCGTGCATGTAGCTCAGCACCTGTCGCTTGAAATCGTCGTCATAACGCCGCCCATGTGAGCGTGAAGAAAGGCTGGATTCGCTCTGATGGCTGGAAACCCACCGGCGGAGCAGGCTGAAATCAACATCGAAATGCTGGGCTACCTTTCGGAAGCCATTATTGCCATCCAGGTAGGCTGAGACGGCTGTGAGCTTGAACTGCTCTGTGTATTTGCCCATAGGTCCCCCAAGGGTTGGATTTTTTGTCCAACTTCTTGGGGGCAGTCCAGGTGATGCGCAGGCCCCGAGTCTGACGCGATATCTGTGGGAGCGGGTTCACCCGCGAACGCCGGCGCAGCCGGTGCCATGCGGTGCGTTGCCGCTCTTCAAGAAACACCAGTCGAAAAAAAGGGCCCGCAAGGGCCCCGTAGAGGTAAGTGGCTGGAGCCGTCAGGCGCTCTCGACCTTGCGTGGTGCCATGAAGTACATCCACACCAGCGCCAGGAAATACATGGCGGGGATCATCGTGAACAACACGGCATAGTTGTTGTTGGTGGCGGTCAGCACGCTACCGACGATCTGCGTCATGAACATCCCGCCAATCGCCGCGCACATGCTGCCGAAGCCGAACACCGTGCTGATCAGGTGCTTGGGCGTGTAGTCCATCACCAGGCTCCAGATATTCGCCGTCCACGCCTGATGCGCACCGACCGCCAGCGAGATGGCCGCCACTGCGACCCACAGGCCACTGGCGTTGGCGGCAAAGACCACGCTGACCATGGTGCAGGCAAAGATCAGCATCGACACCAGCCGCGCAGTGGTGGCCCGCACGCCACGGCCGATCAGCCAGGACGACAGGATGCCGCCGCCGATGCTGCCAAAGTCTGCCGTCAGCCAGATGATGATCAGCGGGATGCCCATCTGGGTCACGTTGATGCCCAGGCTGTATTGCTGGTTGAGAAACGGCGGCAGCCAGTACAGGTAGAACCAGAACACCGGCGCAGTGATCGCATAGGCCACCGCAAAAGCCCAGGTGCCACGCAGGCGCAGGATACGGCTGAACGGCACGCGGGTCGGCTCGGGCTCGTCATCCTGCTGGATGTACTGCACCTCGCTCTGGCGTACGCTGGGGTGGTCTTCAGGGTTGTAGTACTTCAACACCCACAGCACCACCCACACCAGGCCCAGGCTGCCCATGGCGATGAACGCGGCCTGCCAGCCCCACACGGCGAGGATCAGCGGCAGCAGGGCCGGCGTGACCATGGCGCCGACGTTGGTACCGGCGTTGAACAGGCCGGTAGCGATGGCCCGCTCGCCAGCCGGGAACCACAGCCGCACGGTCTTGACACAGGCCGGGTAGTTGGCGGCCTCGGTCAGGCCCAGGATGAAGCGGCAGACCATGAAACCGGCCGCCGAAGTGGCCAGGCCATGGGCGCCGGTTGCCAGGCTCCATAGCAGCACGGCGAAGAAGAAGGCGCGTTTGACACCAACCTTGTCGATCAACCGGCCCTGCAGCAGAAAGCCGATCGCATAGCCAACCTGGAACCAGAAGTTGATGTTGGCGTAGTCCATCGCCGTCCAGCTCATCTCCTTGGCCAGTACGGGCTGCATGATGCCCAGTGCGGCGCGGTCGATGTAGTTCAGGGTCGTGGCGAAGAACACCAGGGCGAGCATGCCCCAACGGGTCTTGCCGACGCCGAAGGCGCCGCGAAGCTTGTCGCCGATCGAACCCTGGTGCATCCGGGGCGCGGCGGGGGTGGTCTTGGTGTGGTTCATAAACTGCTCGTTTCTTGAAATTGTATTCAGCTGCGCTACTACGTGGCCGATTCCCAGGCAGGGGGCACGCAAGGCCGGTGCATGGTGAGCAGTGAAGGCGGCAGCGTCAATTCGAGAGACGGGCTATTGTTCGGTTACCGAACGGTAGCGTTGGCGTGTGGGCGCGGCAGGGATTCACGTCAACAAAGGGTAGAAGGCTTTAAGCCATGTTGCTTTAGAGGTACAGGTCAGCAAGGGAGGACAGGGTAGGGCTTGTCTACCGATCAGGTGTGTGCAGAGTCCATGCCGTTGCCCAGCTTTCGACTTCGGCGCTGCCGTACTGCTGAATCCACAACCGTACGGTTTTTTGCAGAGTGCTTTTGGCTTCTACTTCCTCCCCGGTATGAGGGTTTATATAGTATTTGCTTTGCCGGGCTTTGTAGCGTGTGGGCGGGGCGACAGGGGGCCATAGTTGATAGGTGTCGCCGTAGGTGGTCGTGTTTTCGCTTTCGATGAGAGCCAGTACATCCGACAGATTGAATTGGTATTCGGCGAGCAGGTTACGAAGTTTGCTTTCAAACTCGAATTCGCGGGCGAGGCGCGGGTCGATTTTTATAAAGGAAAGTTCACGCTTCTTGGCAGCAAGCAGTTGCTCGAGGGCACGGAATTCCGCAAGGCGGGACATGGCTTAATCTCCATCGGGTGATGGGATTAGTGTTAGGGGTTGTAGAGCGGGAATGCAAGCGGCGAAATAATTTGAAGAATTTTTTATTGGCTAGCCCTGATGGCTTTGTCGTTAATGAAGTTGTTTGGTTGCAGGCGCTTTGTGTAAGGATATTCCCACGCCTGAGAAGCTGATAGTTCAATAAAGCTAATTGGGTTTGTCGTGCCGCGCTTGCTCGCTATTTGCGCTGCGATCTTAAATGTGTGGCACGCTCCGGGCATTTGCGCCGCTCGCATATTCAGGTTTCAGGTGCCCTTGCTCATCCAGCAGGTACGCATCCATCACCTCGCGTACAACCGGCCCCGCCACACGGCCCCCGGCCTCGCCGTTCTCGATCATCACCGCCACCACTACGCTCGGGTGGTCGGCCGGGGCAAAGCCGACAAACAGGGCGTTGTCGCGGTGGCGTTCCAGTGTCTTGTTGCGGTTGTAACGCTCACCCTGTTTGATTGCCACCACCTGCGCGGTACCGCTCTTGCCGGCAATCCGGTACTGCGCACCCGCCGCCGCTGCGCGGGCGATGCCGCGCGGGTCGTGCATGACCATCTGCATGCCCTGGCTGACCTGGTCCCACGCATGTTTGTCGTGCAGCACAATGTCGTGCATCGGGTTTGGATCGACGGGTGTATCGCCGCCCACGGTCATCGCCAGGTGCGGGCGGTGCCATACGCCCTTGCTCGCCAGCAGGCTGGTGGCCTGGGCCAGCTGCAGCGGGGTGACCTGCATGTAACCCTGGCCAATACCCAGGATCAGTGTTTCACCCGGGAACCAGGCCTGGCGCCGGGTGGCGCGTTTCCACGCGGCCGAGGGCATCAGCCCGGAGGCTTCCTCGAACATGTCCAGCGACACCTTCTGGCCCAGGCCGAACTCGGCCATGTAATCATGCAGGCGGTCGATGCCCAGCTTGTGCGCCAGGTCGTAGAAGTAGGTGTCGTTGGACCGCATGATGGCCGTGTACATGTCCACCCAGCCGTCGCCGCTGCGGTTCCAGTTGCGGTACTTGTGGTCGTAGTTGGGCAGCTCGTAATAGCCCGGGTCGAACACCCGGCTGCCCGGTGTGATCACGCCACTGTCGAGGCCAGCGATGGCCACCTCCGGCTTCACCGTCGAGCCTGGGGCATACAGGCCGCGCAGCACGCGGTTGAACAGCGGGCGGTCGATGGAGTCGCGCAATTCGGCGTACTGTTTGAAGCTGATGCCCTTGACGAACAGGTTGGGGTCGAAGCTTGGGTTGCTGACCATGGCCAGCACGTCGCCATTGGCCGGGTCCAGTACCACCACCGAGCCACGGCGGTCGCCCAGCGCTTTTTCTGCAGCCACCTGCAAGTGGGCGTCCAGGGTCAGGACGATGTCCTGGCCTGGGGTCGGGGCCTTGTGGTTGAGCACGCGCATCACCCGGCCCTGGGCGTTGGTCTCGACCTCTTCGTAGCCGACATGGCCGTGCAGCTGGCTCTCGTAGAAGTGTTCGATACCGGTCTTGCCGATTGACTGGGTGCCACGGTATTCGGTGCTGTCGAGGACCTTGGCCTCTTTCTCGTTGATGCGCCCCACGTAGCCCACCGAGTGGGCGAAATGCTCGGCCAAGGGGTATTCGCGGATGAACTGCGGCTCCACTTCCAGGCCCGGCAGGCGGAACTGGTTCACCGCCACCAGGGCGATCTGCTCTTCGCTCAGGCCCACCATCAGGGTCACCGGCTCGAACGGCTTGCGGCCGCGGCGCAGGTCCTTGTCGAACTGTTTGCGGTCATCTTCGGCCAGGCCCAGCACCTGGGTCAGGGTGTCGAGCACCTTGGCCGAGTCACCGCCGGCCCGCTCGCGGGTCATGGTCAGGTCGAAGCTGGGTTTGTTGTCGGCCAGCACCACGCCGTTACGGTCGTAGATCAGCCCGCGTTCGGGGGCGATGGGCAACACGTGCACGCGGTTGTTTTCCGACACGGCAGTCTGCTGGTCATGCTGCAGCACCTGCAGTACATACAGCCGCCCCACCAGCACGGCGACCAGGCTGAACACCAGAATCGCGCAGGCCATAAGCCGGCGATTGACCAGGGTCTTTTCCTTTTCGTGGTCCTTGAGGGGGATGGGTTGTGGCATCGGTAGCTCTTTTCAGCAGGTATCGCGGTGGCTGTGCGGGCGCGCGATCGGGCCGGGGATGCTACGCAACACCCCTCGAAGCCTCAAGGCGAGTGCCAGCCGGTGGTAGGTAGGCATCGGCTGCGTGCCCCGTGATCAGGGCGCTGGCGGACAACATGAAGATTTGTTCATGGCCGAGCTTTTCGAAGGGGGTGGAGGGGCGGTTGCAGGGTTTTTATGGATCCACAACGAATCTTGTTCGTTAATCGCACAAATATTAATATTCCGATTAAATCAGTAACATATTGATAAGTATGAATAAATGTAATTTGTTCATGAGCTTTCTCCTTTAGTGACGCCAAAGGCAGACGTGCAGATGATTTGTGCTGATTGTGTATGGATCCATTATCTGGTTGATTAGCGCCTGACATCGGCCGGAGCCCTCCGGCCGTATGCGACAACAATTACAAAAAGGGTCCAGTCATGAATGGCTTTCCAGGGGTATGGAACCGTCCGGGTTCCTTGCGCTTTGCCTGCGTGTGCGCATCTGCTCTCCCACCTGTGAACCGGCAGGTGGCCTTATGAACCCCGATCTCAAGCAACGCCTGGACAACGACCCTATGGGCCGCTTCCAGTGCCTGGCCATTGGCATATGCATCGTGCTCAACATGATCGACGGCTTCGATGTGCTAGTGATGGCCTTCACCGCTGCCTCGGTGTCTGCCGAGTGGGGCCTGAACGGCGCGCAAGTAGGGCTGCTGCTAAGCGCCGGCCTGTTCGGCATGGCGGCAGGGTCGTTGTTCATCGCGCCTTGGGCCGACCGTTTTGGCCGGCGTCCGCTGATTCTGTTGTGCCTGGCGCTGTCCGGTATCGGCATGCTGCTTTCGGCATTGAGCCAGAGTCCGCTGCAACTGGCGCTGCTGCGTGGCCTTACCGGCCTGGGTATCGGCGGTATTCTGGCCAGCAGCAATGTGATCGCCAGCGAATACGCCAGCAAACGCTGGCGCGGCCTGGCGGTTAGCCTGCAGTCCACCGGTTACGCCCTGGGCGCTACATTGGGTGGTTTGCTGGCGGTGTGGTTACTGGGGCAGTGGGGCTGGCGCTCGGTGTTCCTGTTCGGCGGCGTCGTCACGGTGCTGGTGATTCCGCTGGTGGTGCTGTGGCTGCCAGAGTCACTGGACTTTCTGCTGGCACGCCGGCCGGCCAATGCCCTGGCCCGGGTCAACCGCCTGGCCGCGTGCCTGGGTCAGCCGGCACTGGCGCAACTGCCAGCGCCCACGGCGAGGGAGCAAGGCGCCCCTCGCGGCTTTCGGCAACTGCTGGCGCCTGCCATGCGTCGCACCACGCTGGTGATCTGGCTGCTGTTCTTCCTGGTCATGTTCGGCTTCTATTTCGTCATGAGCTGGACGCCGAAATTGCTGGTCGCCGCCGGCCTGTCGGCACAGCAGGGCATCACCGGCGGCGTGCTGTTGAGTGTCGGCGGCATCCTCGGCGCGGCGTTGATTGGTGGCCTGGCTTCGCGCTGGCCACTCACCCGCGTGCTGGCCCTGTTCATGCTCATCACGGCGGCGCTGCTGGTGCTGTTCGTGGTCAATGGCGCGTCGGTCACTGCTGCCTTGGCGCTGGGGCTGCTGATCGGGCTGTTCTCCAACGGCTGCGTGGCCGGGCTGTACGCCTTGTCGCCGGCGGTCTATGACGCCTCGGTGCGCGCTACCGGTGTGGGCTGGGGCATTGGCATCGGCCGCATGGGCGCCATCCTCTCGCCGACCGTGGCCGGCGTGTTGCTCGATGGCGGCTGGCAACCGCTGCACCTGTACGGGGTGTTCGCCAGCGTGTTCGTGCTAGCCGCGGGCTGCCTGCTGTTGCTGCGCCCAGCGGCCAGGCCTGCGACTGCTTCGTCTAGTGATGCACTGAGCCACTAAACCGTTTACCGAGTGCCGTCTCACCCTAAGCCCATGCCGGTTTGGGGGGGACGGCTGCGCCTTTGAAAAGTGGAGAACAATAATAATGATGCACACAACCTGCACCCTGGCCCGTTCGGCCCTGGCAGTTTCGCTGGCGCTGGGCCTGGGTTTGCCGGCCTGGGCCGAGGAAGGGGGGTTCTTTGAAGATGCCAAGGCCGGGCTGACACTGCGCAACTACTACTTCAACCGCGATTTTCGCGACCCCGGGGCGGCCAAGAGCAAGGTCGAAGAATGGGCTCAGGGCTTTATCTTCAAGTTCAGTTCTGGCTACACCCCGGGCCTGATCGGTGTTGGCCTGGACGGCATCGCCATGTTCGGCGTGAAGCTGGACAGTGGCCGTGGTACCAGCGGCTCCGAATTGCTACCGGTGCATGACGACGGGCGCGCGGCCGATGACTATGGCCGGGCAGGGCTGGCTGCGAAGTTGCGCATATCCGCCACCGAGCTGAAGGTGGGTGAGCTGCTGCCGGACATTCCATTACTGCGTTACGACGATGGCCGCCTGTTGCCGCAAACCTTCCGTGGCGCGATGCTGGACTCGCGGGAGATCGAAGGCCTGAGCCTGCAGGCTGGCCAGTATCGCGAGGTAAGCCTGCGCAACTCGTCCGACATGCAGGACCTTTCTGCGTGGGCCGCGCCGGGGGTGACTTCAGACGGGTTCAACTATGCCGGCGCCGAGTATCGCTTCAACCAGCAGCGCACACTGGTCGGCGCCTGGCATTCGCAACTGGAGGACATCTACCAGCAAAGCTACTTCAACCTGCTGCACAGCCAGCGGGTAGGGGAGTGGACGCTGGCGGCCAACCTGGGCTACTTCATCGACCGGGATGATGGCCAGGCGCGCATCGGCGACATTCAAAGCCGCACCGGCTACGCCCTGCTGTCGGCCGCGCACAGTGGCCACACCTTGTACCTGGGGTTGCAGAAAGTCAGTGGCGACAGCCAGTGGATGTCGGTGTACGGCAGTAGCGGCCGGACCTTGGGCAACGACATGTTCAACGGTAACTTCAGCAATGCTGACGAGCGCTCGTGGCAGGTGCGTTACGACTACAACTTTGCCGCGTTGGGTGTGCCGGGCTTGCTGGCCATGGTGCGTTACGGGCACGGCGAAAATGCCAGTACGGCGGCAGGCAGCAATGGCAAAGAGTGGGAACGCGATACCGAGGTGAACTACACCTTCCAGAGCGGGGCGTTGAAAAACCTCAACATCCGCCTGAACAACGCGACCAACCGGCGCAGCTTCAACAGCGACTTCGACCAGACCCGCCTGATTGTCAGCTATCCGTTGTCGTTGTAGGCAGCAGTATGCCGGGTGTGCGTGGACCTTGAGGGGCAAACTGTCTTGCTCAAAATCTGAAAGCTTGCACAATCTCTGTGGGAGCGGGCGCGCCCGCGAACACCGGCAAAGCCGGTGCCATGCACCGCGTCGCCATCTTCGCGGGCATGCCCGCTCCCACAGGTACTGCGTCCGCCTTGCCTTACAATCCGAACAAGCCAGCATCACGCCACCGGCTTGCGCTAAGATGCCCGCTCAAGTCCCTGGAAGTAGCCTGGATGAGCAAACCCGGTCAAATGGTGCTGGTCGCGTTGCGCAAGATGATCGCCTCGGGCGAGCTGGCGGCCGGCGAGCGCCTGATGGAAGTCCCCACCGCCGAACTGTTCGGCGTCTCACGCATGCCGGTGCGCATGGCGTTTCGCACCCTTGAGCAGGAAGGCCTGCTGGTTCGCTTTGGCGGCCGGGGGTTTCAGGTGCGCTCGGTCAGCGCCGATGACATCGCTGGCGCGGTCGAGGTGCGCGGCGTACTGGAGGGGCTGGCCGCTCGCCAGGCCGCAGAGCGTGGCTTGTCAGCGCAAGCACGTGCGGCGCTGCAACAGTGCCTGGTCGATGGCGACCAGCTGTTCGAGAAGGGTTTCGTGACCGAAGAAGACCTGCAGGCCTACCATGACCTGAACATGCGTTTTCACCAGGTGATCATTGAAGCCAGCCACAACCCGGCGATCGCCGATGCCCTGGCGCGCAACGACCACCTGCCGTTTGCCTCGGTCACCGCGCTGGCTGTGGACCGCCACGACCTGCCCCGCGAATACCGGCGCTTCAACTTCGCCCACATGCAGCACCACGCCGTGTTCGATGCCTTGACCAACCGCCAGGGTGCCCGCGCCGAAGCGATCATGCGCGAGCACGCCAATGCCACCCTGCGTTATGCCGAGACCTTTGGCGGTGCAACGGCGGACGCGGGCATGAAGGTCATTCTGCCCTCGTCGTAAACCGGTTCAGATATCCAGCACCAGCAACGGGGTTTTCGAGCGCGAGCAGCACGGCGTGAACTGGTCGTTCAGGGCCTGCTCCTCCTCGGTGAGGAACATGTCGCGATGGTCTGGCGTGCCCTGCAGCACACGGGTCAGGCAAGTGCCGCAAATACCCTGCTCGCACGACATGGCGATCTCGATGCCATTCTGTTCCAGCACCTGTACCACGGTCTGGTCAGCTGGCACCTCGAATACCTGCCCCGTGCTGCCCACCTGCACAGAGAAACTACCATCGTTGCTGGCATCCACCGGCGCAGCGGCAAAGTACTCGCGGTGCAGGTTGGCCTCCTGCCAGCCAAGCCCTTTGGCGCTGTCCAGTACATGCTGCATGAACCCACCTGGCCCGCACACATAAAGGTGCATATCGTCCTGCGGGTTGCCGAGCACCTGGGCAATGTTCAAGGCAGTTTCCGGTTGCTCGTCAAAATGTACGATCAGGCGATCGGCGAACGGCGCGTTGCGAATGCGCTCGACAAAGGCCGCGCGCTCACTGGAGCGGGCGCAGTAGTGCAGCTCGAAGTCATGGCCGTTGTGGTACAAATGCTCGGCCATGCACAGGATCGGCGTAATGCCGATACCACCGGCAAACAGCACACTGCGCCGCGCGCCCTCCGCCAGCGGGAACAGGTTGCGCGGCACACTGATACGCAGCCGTGCGCCGGCCTGCACCTGCTCATGCAGGCTGCGTGAGCCGCCCCGCGAAGCCGGGTCGTTGAGCACGCCTATCAAATAGCGATGGCGTTCTTCGGGGTGGTTGCACAGCGAGTACTGACGCACCAGCCCGTCGGGCAGGTGCACATCGATATGCGCGCCAGCAGTGAAGGCCGGTAGCAGGCTGCCATCCGCCGCCGCCAGCTCGAAGCTGCAGATACCCTGCGCTTCATCGTTACGGGACACCACTACGGCATCGATCATGTCGGCTTCCTCAGGCGGGGGTGGCGCTGGTGGCGATCAGTTGCGGCTGTGGCGCACGCTCTTTGGCGATGATCCGCTCCAACACCTTGCGCGACTGCACACCGCCGGCATCGATGTTCAGCTTCAGCAGGTTGCGCTCGGGGTTGGCCAGCAGGTTCTGTTGTTGGCGCTCAAGCATCTCCAGGTCTTCGCTGAAAATCTTGCCCTGGCCCTCACGAATGCTTTCGGTCAACGGCTGATCGTGCGCGGCGAAGTTGCGCGCCATGCCCCAGAAGTACCAGATCGAGGTATCGCTCTCTGGGGTGATGAAGTCGACAACGATGCTCGACGCCTTGTGCTGCGGTTCAGCGTGGTAGCCACCCTTGCCGGCGTGCGCCACCCCGACTTCGATCAGCACATGGCTGGGCGGGGTGAAACGGCAGATCTGCCAGCGGTCCACCGGTACATCGTCGGCCAGGCCATTGCCACGCAAGGCCATGCGCCAGAAGGGCGGGGCCATGATGTTTTCCATGTGTCGCGAGGTGACCACTTCGTCGCCGGTGACGGTGGTGACCGGTGGGGCTTCGTCGATTTCCTTCTGGCCGATGCTGGAGGCGTGCACGTAGGTTTCGTGGGTAAGGTCCATGAGGTTGTCGATCATCAGGCGGTAGTCGCAATCAATGTGGAACAGCCCGCCGCCGTAGGCCCACTCATCATTCACCGCCCACTCAAGGTGCGGGATCAGCGCGGGATCGGCCTGCGCCTGGTCGCCGGGCCAGACCCAGATGAAGCCATAGCGCTCCACCGCAGCGAAAGTCTTGTTGCAGGGGAAGCCGCGCACCCGCTGGCCCGGCATCGACACGGTCTTGCCGTCGCAGCCCATTACCAGGCCGTGGTAGCCGCACACCAGGTTGCCGTCCTCGACATAGCCCAATGACAACGGTGCGCCGCGGTGCGGACAGAAGTCCTCGACGGCGGCCACTTTGTTCTCCTGAGCGCGGTAGAACACGATCTTTTCCCCGCAGATCTGCCGGCCCAGGGGCTTGGTGGCGATTTCATCGGGGGTGCAGGCGACGTACCAGGTGTTTTTCGGGTGCATGGGGAGGCTCTCCGGGTTTTGTTTTTATTTAATGGATCCATTAGAGCTACCCCTAGTGAAGAAGGTCAATCCGTATTTGTTGAATATGATGCTTTTTGTGCGGTTATCGGATTATTTATGGATCCATTAAGCGCGAATTTGGTGGTTGACTCTATAGGCGCGGCCTTGTGCCGCGAGAGCCCCGCGAAGCTGCTCCAGGGTCCCAGCGCTCATGCAAAGCATTTGACGAGCGGTAGACGTGGCCGTGACGAGGCTACCTGCATGTCTGTGCTCAGCTGGAGCTGCTATTACTAGACATACATCCATGCCACCAAGGCCCCTCGATGCTGGCCATCGAAAACCTCCACAAGTCATTCCCCACCCCCCAAGGCCCGCTCCCGGTGTTGCAGGGCGTCGACCTGCGCCTGCCGCGCGGCAGCAGCTTGGCGTTGATGGGCGAGTCGGGCAGTGGCAAGAGCACGTTGCTGCACCTGGTGGCTGGCCTGGACCGTGCCGACAGCGGCCGCATCCTGATCGACGACGTCCCGCTCGACAGCCGTTCGGAGGCGTCGCTGGCGCATTGGCGACGGGAGGGGGTTGGCCTGGTGTTCCAGCAGTACAACCTGATCAGCAGCCTGGATGTGGGGACCAACCTGGCATTCCAGGCCAGATTGGCCGATCGGCACGACCCCGACTGGGTCGCGTACCTGGCCCAATGCCTGGGCCTGGCAGACCTGCTTTCGCGTTACCCCGAACAATTATCTGGCGGCCAGCAACAACGCGTCGCGATCGGTCGCGCACTGGCCGGGCGCCCAGCCTGGTTGCTGGCCGACGAGCCCACTGGCAGCCTTGACGAAGCTAGCAGCGACGAAGTGCTGAACCTGTTGCTGCAACTGGTTGCCGAAGCCGGCAGCGGCGTGCTGATGGTGACTCACAGCCCACGGCTGGCGGCGCGCTTGCAGCAGCGCTGCTACCTGCAGGCCGGGCGTGTGCGGCCCGTGCAGAACTGATGAGGCTGTTGTCGCTGGCCCTGCTGGCGCTGCTCAGCCATTGGCGGCGCCATCGCGTGCAGTTCTTCAGCATCTTCACCGGCCTGTGGCTGGCCACGGCGCTGTTGACCGGTGTACAGGCGCTGAACAGCCAGGCACGCAGCGACTATGCCAGGGCCAGCGCGGTACTGGCCGGGCCGCTGCAGGCGCAATTGCTGCCGCGCAACGGCGAGCGCTTCGACCAGGCGCTATACGTACAACTGCGCAGGCAGGGCTGGGCGGTGTCGCCGGTGCTGGAAGGGCGTTTGCGCCTGCCGGGCGGGCCAGCGCGAAGCGTGCGTCTGATCGGCATTGAGCCGTTGAGCCTGCCACCCGCAAGCAGCGTTGCCGGCGTACAGCCGCAGGCATTCGACCTGCAGGCGTTCATCGGCACGCCTGGCCAAGCCTGGGTCGGGCCAGGCACCTTGCAGCAGTTGAACCTGAACGCCGGGCAGGTGGCACGTGACAGTGAAGGGCAGTCGCTGCCTCCGTTGATGCTGCAGCCGGAGTTGGCGCCCGGCGTGATCGTGGTCGATATCGGCCATGCTCAGGCGTTGCTGCAGGCTCCGGGGCAGTTGTCGCGATTGCTGGTGGCCGGTAGCCCGGGGCCTTTGCCAACCGGCATTGCGGCTAACCTTGAACTGCAACCCCAGCAAGACGATGGCGGTTTGCAGCGCCTGACCGACAGCTTCCACCTTAACCTCGCCGCCCTCGGTCTGCTGGCGTTCGTCGTCGGGCTGTTCATTGCCCATGCTGCGATTGGTCTGGCGCTGGAGCAGCGGCGGGGGCTGATTCGCAACCTGCGCGCCTGCGGTATCAGCTTGAACATCCTGCTGTATGCCCTGGTACTGGAACTGGGCCTGTTCGCACTGCTGGGCGGGCTCGCTGGCGTGGCCAGTGGTTACGGGCTGGCCGCGTGGTTGTTGCCCGATGTCGCCGCCAGTTTGCGCGGCCTTTACGGCGCCCAGGTGGCAGGCACGCTGAGCCTGCCCGCGGGGTGGTGGTTGTGGGGTGTGCTGGTGAGCGTACTTGGGGCATTGCTGGCAGGGCTGAGCAGTGTGCTGCGGGCAGCACGGTTGCCGTTGCTGGCGCTGGCGCAGCCCCAGGCTTGGCGATTGGCGCAGGGGCCGTGGTTGAGGCGTCAGGCTTCAGTGGCGGGCCTGTTGTTGTTACTGGCTTTAGGCTGTGGCGTGCTCGGCAATAGCCTGCCCAGCGCCTTCGGCTTGCTGGCAGCGCTGTTGCTGGCAGCGGCGTTGTCGTTGCCGGCCTTGCTCGACTGGACGCTGGCCTGGTTGGCGCGGCGTTGCCAGCGGCCATTGGCACAATGGTTTGTCGCCGACAGCCGCCAGCAACTGCCGGCCTTGAGCCTGGCGTTGATGGCCTTGCTGCTGGCGCTGGCCGCCAGTGTAGGCGTGGGCAGCATGACCGAGGGCTTTCGCAAGACCTTTGTCGGCTGGCTCGACCTGCGGTTGTCCGCAGACCTGTACGTAACCCCACGCGATACCGCCCAGGGCCTGCAGATAGCCGAGTGGCTTGGGCAGCAACCTGCAGCAAGCGTGGTCCTGCCTGGCTGGCGTGTCGAAATGCAGTTGCAAGGCTGGCCGGTACACGTTCAAGGCATTGTCGAACATCCCGATTATCGAACCCGATGGCCGTTGCTGGAACAGCAGCCGCACGCCTGGGAGCGGCTGGCCAAGGGGCAGGCCGTGATGCTCAGCGAGCAGTTGGCCAGGCGGCTGAAGCTGCAATTGGGTGATCGCCTGAAGTTGCCCGTAACCCCATCTGCAGCTTTGGTGGTTGTGGGCATCTATGCCGACTACGGCAACCCCAAAGGGCATGTACTGGTCAATGCCAACTGGCTGCGTGCACATTCACCGGAGGCTGTGTTGACAGGTGTGAGCGTCGACCTGCTGGCCGAACAAGGGCCTGCCCTCAAAGCCGAGTTGCAACAGCGCTACAACCTGGACGACAGCCGGGTAGTGGAGCAGGCGCGGCTGAAACGCTGGTCGACGGACGTGTTCAATCGTACCTTCGCCGCCACTGCCGCCCTCAACAGCCTCACGCTTGGGGTGGCTGGCGTGGCGCTGTTCATCAACCTGCTGACGTTGGGGCAAACGCGGCTGAGCCAGCTGGCACCCCTGTGGGCGCTGGGGGTGCAGCGCAGGCAACTGGTATGGCTGAGCTTGGGGCAGACACTGATGCTGAGCAGTTTCACGGTACTGCTGGCAATCCCGTTGGGGGTGTTGCTGGCTTGGTGCCTGGTGGCGGTAGTCAACGTGCAGGCGTTCGGCTGGCGCCTGCCACTCTATGTCTTCCCCGTGCAACTGCTGCAACTGGCCCTGCTGGGGTTATTCACCAGCCTGTCGGCCAGCGCCTGGCCGCTGTGGCAACTGGCACGCCGCCAGCCGCGCGAACTGTTGAGGCCGTTTGCCGATGAAGCGTAACGCGTGGTTGTTATTCTGCGGCTTGCTGTGCGGTTGCGACCAGCCTGCACCGCAAAGCTATGCCGGGCTCGGGCAGCAGGCGGACGGCTTCAACCAGGTGACCCGTGCGCATCGCCTGGAGTTTCCACGTGACCACGGCCCCCATGATGGTTTTCGCATCGAGTGGTGGTATGTCACCGCCAACCTCAAGGACGCCCAGAGGCGTGACTGGGGCGCGCAGTGGACGCTGTTTCGCTCAGCTCTGCGCCCCGGTCCTGAAACCACCGACTGGAACAGCCCGAACCTGTGGATGGGGCACGCGGCGCTCACCGGTCCGGGTGGTCACCAGTCTGGCGAAACTCTGGCGCGCGGTGGTATCGGCCAGGCCGGTGTACAGGCCCAGCCATTCCGGGCGTGGATCAATGACTGGTCGTTGCGGGGCAGGGCGGGTATCGAGAACCTGAAAATGGTTGCCGGTGGCGACGGTTTTCGCTACGCCCTGCGTTTGCGCAGTGATCTGCCCTTGGTGTTGCACGGCGATCAGGGTTACAGCGAGAAGTCCGGCAAAGGGCAGGCCTCTTACTATTACAGCCAGCCGTTTTACCGTGTGCACGGGGAAGTGGAACGTGATGGCATGTGCATTGCTGTCACCGGCCAGGCGTGGCTGGATCGGGAGTGGAGCAGCCAGCCGCTGGCAGCCGGCCAAACAGGTTGGGACTGGTTTTCGCTGCACCTGGACAGTGGGGCCAAGTTGATGCTGTTCCAGGTGCGTGAGGCGCAAGGGGAGGCATACCGCGCCGGGACCTGGGTTGGGCCGCAGGGGGAAGTGGTGGCGTTACAGGGCGCCCAGATCCAGCTGCAGGCGCTGACATGGGCGCTGCAGAAGAACGGTAAAAAGGTGCCGACGCGGTGGCGGGTGCAGGTGCCAGGGCAGGGCGTTGATGTGCAGGTCGAGGCGGTGGAGCCTCGCGCCTGGATGGATACACGGTTCCCGTATTGGGAAGGGCCGGTGCGCTTGAGCGGGAGTACCGGTGGGCGCGGGTACCTGGAGATGACCGGTTATTAACGGTCTTGGCATTTGCGCAGCCCCGGTTCTTCAGTCTTTGATCAATCCTCGCAACACGGCCCTGGCTTCTTCGGTACGCAAGCACTCGATGAACAATTTGCTTTCCCGCGCCACTGTCGCCTCCAGCTCGGCCCGCTGACTGTCCCTGAGCAAGCGCTTGCTGATGCGCAGTGCCGCCTGCGGGTAAGTTTGCAGTTGCCGCGCCAGCTTGCGCGCTGCGCCCAGGCACTGTTCGCCATCCTCATGCAGCTGGGTGGCCAGCCCCCAGGCCAGCGCCTGTTCGCCATCAAGCAGCGTGTTGCCCAGCAACAAGCTGGCCGCACGGGCCTGGCCAAGCATGCGTGGCAGCAACAGGCTGGAACCAAACTCGGGGCACACGCCTAACGGCGCAAAGGGCATGCGCAACTTGGTCGAGCGGCTGACCAGCACCTGGTCGCAATGCAGCAGCAAGGTGGCGCCGATGCCGATTGCGGCGCCACTGACTGCCGCGATCAGCGGCTTGTCCATGCCCATGACCACCCGCATCAGGCGGAACACCGGGCTGTCCAGGTCACTTGGCGGGTTGTCGAGAAAGTCGCGCAGGTCGTTGCCGGCGGTGAAGCAGTGCGGCCCACCGGTGAGGATGATGGCATCGACATCAGGGTCTTCACCCGCCGCCAGCAGCATGTCGCCCAGTTGCTGGTACATGGTGGTGTTCAGGGCATTGAGCTTGTCGGGGCGGTTGAAGGCCAGGGTCAGCAGGCCTTGGTCCAGTTCGCGTGTGATCAGGTTGTTCATGGCAGCCGCTTTTGTTGTTGTGGGCAAAGATGCCAAGGGTTTATCACGCAGTCCGGCTTGTTGTACAGTCGTTCAGTCCAGCCCCTGAACCGAGAACCGCCGATGAGCCAGGAAGCCCGCTACCACCGCATGCTGCCGCAATTGCGCAAAGCCAACCTGGTCGAAGCGACCCTGGTGTGCCTGAAACGCCATGGCTTTCAGGGCGCGTCGATCCGCAAGATCTCGGCCGAGGCCGGGGTCTCGGTCGGGCTGATCAGCCACCACTACGCCGGCAAGGATGAACTGGTGGCCGAAGCCTACCTGGCCGTCACCGGTCGGGTAATGGGGCTGCTGCGTGAAGCCATGGCGCAGGCTGCGCCCAATGCCCGCGAGCGGTTGTCGGCGTTTTTCCGCGCCTCGTTCTGTGCAGAGTTGCTGGACCCACAACTGCTCGACGCCTGGCTGGCCTTCTGGGGTGCGGTAAAGACGGCCGACGCGATCAACCAGGTGCATGACCATTCCTATGGCGAATACCGCAAGGAACTGAGCCGGCTGCTGGCGGAGCTGGCCACGCAGGAGGGCTGGCAGGGCTTCGATGCCGATTTGGCGGCCATCAGCTTGAGCGCTCTGCTCGATGGCCTGTGGCTGGAGTCGGGGCTCAACCCCGGCACCTTCACCCCGGAGCAGGGGGTGATTATCTGCGAGGCCTGGGTCGACGGGCTGCAGGCGGGTGGTCGGCGGCGCTTCAGCCTGCCCGAGGGCTGTTGATCGTCTGTTCAGTAACGAGTACGCTGCTGTCGCGAGTGTGTAGAACAACACCAATAAAAAAGAGACAACACGCAATGACGCCTCGGGTATTGATCGTCGATGACGATCCGCTTATTCGTGACTTGCTGCAGGCCTATCTGTCCCAGGAAGGCTATGACGTGCACTGTGCCGACACGGCGGAAAAGGCTGAAGCCCTGCTTGGCAGCCAGGATGTCGACCTGGTGCTGCTGGATATCCGCCTGCCTGGCAAGGACGGCCTTACCCTGACCCGCGAGCTGCGCGTGCGCTCGGAGGTGGGCATCATTCTCATCACCGGCCGCAATGACGATATCGACCGCATCGTCGGCCTGGAGTGCGGCGCCGACGATTACGTGATCAAACCGCTCAACCCCCGTGAGCTGGTGTCGCGTGCCAAAAACCTGATCCGCCGCGTGCGCCATGCCCGCGATGTGCACCCGGCACCGGCCTGTGCGCAGTCGCTGAAGCAGTTTGCCGACTGGGCGCTGGACACCGACCGCCGTCGCCTGATAGACCCGCGCGGTGGGCAAACCCTGCTGACCCACGGTGAGTTTCAGCTGCTTAGCGTGTTCTTGCGCAACAGCGGCCATACCCTCAGCCGTGACCAGTTGATGGACCAGATTCGCAACCGCGAGTGGGTGCCCAACGACCGCTCCATCGACGTGCTGGTCGGTCGCCTGCGGCGCAAGCTGCACGACGACCCTGCCGAGCCGCAACTGATCATCACCATTCACGGCACCGGTTACCTGTTCACTGCCAGCGTGGCGGCGTGACTCACCGCGTCTGGGTAATGGCGCTGGCGCTGCTCGCTGCGCAAGCCAGCGCCACAGAACCGGTGCGCTACTGCGACTACCCGGTGTACCCGCCGATTTCCTGGAGCGATGGCCACCAGGTGCGCGGCGTGGCCCCGACCGTGGTGCGCGAGCTTTTTGCACGCATGGGCTACCCGGTACAGACCGTAGTGCTGGGCAACTGGAAGCGTTGCCTGATGGATGCCGCTGCCGGGCGAGTGGATGTGGTGCTGGCCTATAACAGCGACCAGCGCGACCAGCGCATGCGGTTTTCCACTGTGCCGGTGCTGCGTGAGGAAGTGGCGGTGTTCTACAACCGCCTGCGGCCGGTGCAGTTCAAGCAGCTCGAGGACCTGGCCGGCTATCGCGGCGGCCTGCTGTACGGCGAAAGCTACGGCGCCGAGTTCGACCGTTTTGTCGCCCGCCACCAGAACATCGAGCGGGTGTCCTCCAGCCAGCAGAACTTTGGCAAGCTGATTCGCGGGCGTATCGACTATGTAATCCAGGAGCGGCGCACCGGGTTGCTGTTCATCGAGCACCTGCCCGGTGCGCAAAACCTCCGCGCCCTGCCTGCCGCGCTCAGCGTGGACTACCTGCGTGTGGCCGTGTCGCGGCAATCACCCTTGAGCCAGCACATGGATGAAATCGACGCGCAGTTGCAGCGCATGAACCGGGACGGCGAGATCGAGCGCTGGCTGGAGCAGAGCGAAGTCACCTACCGCGACATGATCAAGCTGCCGGCGGATGCCCGATGATCCGTTTGCGCACCGAGGGCCTGCTGCGTCGCCTGCTGTTGTTCATCCTGCTGTTCAGCCTGTGCTTCACGGTACTCGCCAGTTCGGTGCAGCTGTACTTCGAATACCGCCGCGAGATGCGCGACATCGAGGCGCGCATGGCGTTGATCCGTGCCGGCTACCTGGCCAGCCTGGAACGCAGCCTGTGGGACCTCGACGAGGCACAGCTGGATGTGCAACTGCGCGGCCTGGTGGATTTTTCCGACGTGGCCAGGGTGCGTCTGATCAGCGACGATTTCCAGTTGCTGCGTGGTGACAGCGAACCGCAGGGGCCGCTGCGTATCGAGCGCTTCCCCCTCGATTATCAGCCGCCCTCGGGGCCGGTCAGGCACCTGGGCGAACTGGAAGTGAGCATTGACCTCGGCGCGGTGCACCGGCGGCTCTTCGCTACCGGCTTGGCCAGCCTGCTGTGGATGGGGGTGTTCCTGTGTGGGCTGGCGGTGGCGCTGTCGGGGCTGTTCTACCGCCTGGTCACCCGCCACCTGCAAGTGATGGCCGAGTTCGCCCGGCGTATCGGTGCTGGCCAGTGGCAGGAGCCGTTACGCCTGGGCCGTCGCCCGTCGGCGCGCCCGGATGAAATCGATACGGTGGCCAACGCGCTGGATGAAATGCGCCGTGCCATTCTCAGCGATATCGAACGCCGTGAGCGCGACCGCCTGGATCTGCAAGGCAAGCGCGACGAGTTGCAGGCCATGGTCGAACGGCGTACCGCCAGCCTGGCCCGGGCCAAGGATGACGCCGAGGCCGCCAATCTCGCCAAGTCACGCTTCCTGGCGACCATGAGCCACGAGCTGCGCACGCCGCTCAACGGCATCCTCGGCATGGCCGAGTTGTTGCGGGGCGCCCGGCTGGACACCGCCGACCGCCAGCGCGTCGAGGCCTTGTACAAGGCCGGGGAGGGGCTGCTGGCGATTCTCAACGAAGTGCTGTATTTCGCCCGGCTCGAAGAAGGTGAGAGCCGCGCCGAGCTGGTTGGCTTTTCCTTGCGGCAGTTGTGCGAGGAAGTGCTGGCGCTGCTCGAGCCCATGGCCGTGGACAATGGCGATGTGCTGCATCTGGAGGTCGATGAGCAACTGGCCGGGTACCAGCACGGGGCCGAGCAGTACTTGCGTCAGGTGCTCAGTAACCTGTTGGCCAATGCCATCAAATTTACCGAACACGGCCAGGTGCGGCTCAGGGTGCAGGTGCTGGCCAGCGACGCGGCCGGGCAGCGCCTACGGCTGTCGGTCAGTGACAATGGCATCGGCATCGAGCCGGCCGTGCAGGCGAAAATCTTCGACCGCTTCGTCCAGGCCAGCGAGGCGGTGGCCCGGCGCTACGGCGGCACTGGTCTGGGCCTTGCGATCTGCAAACACCTGGTGGAAAAGCTGGGCGGCAGCATCGGCCTGGACAGCGTGCAAGGGCAGGGCAGTTGCTTCTGGTTCGAGCTCGACATGGCCTGTGGGCAGTCCGCGCCGGTCGCAATACCCGCGCCATCGCCTTCGCCCAGCCTGGAGATCCTGGTCGTCGAGGACGTGGCGTTGAACCGCGAGGTGGCGGGTGGTTTGCTGCTACGCGAGGGCCACCGGGTAAGCTTTGCCGAGGATGCCGGGCAGGCCCTGCAAGCCTGTGCGCAGCGGCGTTTCGATCTGATCCTGCTGGATGTGCACCTGCCGGGCATGAGCGGGGTGGAGTTGTGTCGACAGCTGCGGGGCACGCCTGGGCCGAACCGCCAAAGCCGGGTCCTGGCACTGACAGCCGGTGTGCAACCTGGGCAGGTGCCGGGTTACCTGAACGCGGGCATGCAGGGGGTGTTGGCCAAACCCTTGCGGCTGGACAACCTGCGCCAGGCGTTGGCCGGGCCTGCTCCTGGCGAAGTGGCTGGCGCTGACGCAGCAGGCATGAACTGGTCGCTGCTCGACACCCACCGCTCGCTGCTGGGCGAACAGAAACTGCAAGGCCTGCTGAAGGTGCTGCGCCAGTCGCTGGAGCAGCATGCCACGGCACTGGCCGAGGCGCTGCCGGCCGAGGACTTTACCGAAGTGCTGCACCTGGCCCACCGCCTGGCCGGCAGCTGCGATTCCTTGGGCTTCGCCGGGCTGGCTGCGTTGTTACATCGCCTGGAAGAAGCGGCCCGGCAGCATGATGCGCAGGCGTTACAAGCGCTCAGCGAGCCGCTGGCCAGCCAGCTTGGCCAGGCGCGAGCCACGCTGGAACAGTTGATCCAGAGCTGACGTACAAAAAACTTACGACTTTTTACATCTTCGATCGGTTCGTACAACGGCACCTTACATCCGTTTCCAATAATCCATGGCAACCGTGTTGCACGCGGTCCATGAGGCTTATTGGAGACAAGAATAATGACATGCCCTAGCGCTCAGCCCCTCCTTTCTACTGCTCCACGCACCTGCCGCAATGGTGAGGTGCGTCATGACTGATTCAAGCGAAAAGATCCAGCTCACCCGCGCCCTGAAAAGCCGGCACATCTTCATGCTGTCGCTGGGCGGGGTAATTGGCACCGGCCTGTTCATGGGCTCGGGCGTGACCATCAACCAGGGCGGCCCGGTGGGCGCGATCCTGTGCTACCTGGTGGCTGGCCTGCTGATGTACCTGGTGATGGTCTGCCTGGGCGAATTGTCGGTGCAGATGCCGGTGTCCGGGTCGTTCCAGGCCCATGCCACGAAGTTCATCGGCCCAGCCACGGGCTTCATGATCGGCTGGGTGTACTGGATGAGCTGGGCCACCACCGTGGGCCTGGAGTTCACCGCAGCGGGCATGCTCATGACCCGCTGGTTCCCCGAAATACCGATCTGGTACTGGTCGGCACTTTTCGTGGTCGTGCTGTTCGGCCTCAACGCCCTGGCCACTCGTGCTTTTGGCGAGGCTGAATACTGGTTCTCGGGCATCAAGGTGGCGACCATCCTTGGCTTTATCATCATCGGCCTGCTGGTGATCTTCGGCGCCATCCCGTTGAGCAGCGGGGCACCGGCGCCGATGTTGAACAACCTGATGGGCGAGTCGCTGTTCCCCCATGGCCTGTCGGCAGTGTTCGCGGTGATGATGACCGTGGTCTACGCCTTCCAGGGCTGCGAGATCATGGGTGTGGCGGCCGGTGAGACCGAGCACCCGGAAAAGAGCATTCCGCGGGCGGTGCGCAACGTGGTGTTCCGTGTGCTGATTTTCTACGTGCTGGCGATTGCCGTGCTGTCGGCCATCGTGCCCTACGAGCAGGCGGGTCTGATGGAAAGCCCGTTCGTGCAGGTGTTCGACATGGTCGGTATCCCCTTTGCTGCCGACGTGATGAACTTCGTCATCCTTACCGCCATCCTTTCGGTGGGCAACTCCGGGCTGTATGCCTCTACACGCATTCTCTGGGCGATGTCCAAGAGCGGCATGGCGCCGAAAAGCCTGGCGCCGCTGAGCAAGCGTGGGGTGCCGCTGCGGGCGCTGAGCATCACTCTGTGCTTTGCGCTGGTCTCGCTGATGACCAGCTTCATTGCCGCCGACACCCTGTTCATGGTGCTGATGGCGGTGAGCGGCATGTCGGGCACCGTGACCTGGATTGTAATCGCGCTGGCGCAGTACCGCTTCCGCAAGGCCTACCTGCGTGATGGTGGGCAGTTGCAGGACCTGAAGTACAGGGCGCCGCTGTACCCGCTGGTGCCGCTGCTGTGCATCACCCTGTGCAGCTCGCTGTTCGTGTTCCTGGCGCTGGATGAAACGCAGCGGCCGTCGTTGTACTGGGGCTTTGGGTTTATTGCGCTGTGCTATGCGGCGTATTACTTCGTCAATCGCCGTCGGCAGGCGGCGTTTGAGCCGAGTGTGCCGGGGGTTTGAGGCTGCGGTTCGTTGCTGGTAGGTGTTCGTCGCTGCATTTTTGTCGTCTGTGAGATCGAGCGCCGCCCGCGCGGCGCTCGATCTCACAGGCAACGAAAATGCAATGACGAAAGCTAGCTGTGTAACACCAAAACCCGAGTTGTACGAAGTTGTAACAGCCCATCCCGCCTTGTTGAACACTCGTTTAGTATCTCTTTCATCAAGTCCTCCCAAAACCATCACAACAACACCGAGGCCCCCCATGACCACCCCGTCGTCGTCACTGTTGAGCAAAGTCGAAGCCGGCGTTGCCTGGATCACCCTCAACCGCCCCGAGCAGCGCAACGCGCTGGACATTCCCACCCTCAAGCAACTGCACGCGCTGCTGGACACCTGCAACAGCGACCCGGCCGTGCGCGTGGTGGTGCTCACCGGCAGTGGCCGCAGTTTCTGCGCCGGCGCCGACCTGGCCGAGTGGGCCGCCGCCGAGGCCGCAGGCACCCTGGAAAGCTACGGCTGGACCGAAACCGCCCACGCCCTGATGTTGCGCCTGCACAGCCTCGATAAACCCACCATCGCCGCTATCAACGGCACCGCCGTCGGCGGCGGCATGGACCTCAGCCTGTGCTGCGACCTGCGCATCGCCGCTGCCTCGGCGCGCTTCAAGGCCGGCTATACCAGCATGGGCTACAGCCCCGATGCCGGTGCCAGCTGGCACCTGCCACGGCTGATCGGCAGCGAGCAGGCCAAGCGCTTGCTGTTCCTCGATGAGCCGTGGGGCGCCGAGCGCGCCTTGGCGGCCGGGCTGGTCAGCGAAGTCTGCGCCGACGAGCAATTGCCCACCGTGGCCGCCGAACTGGCCGGGCGCCTGGCCAACGGCCCGACCTTCGCCTACGCGCAGACCAAGCAACTGATCCGCGATGGCGCCCGGCGCACCTTGGCCGAACAGCTGGAAGCAGAACGCCAAGCCGGCCTGCTGTGCGGCCGCAGCCAGGATGGCGCCGAGGCGCTGCAAGCCTCGGTTGAGCGCCGCGCACCTCGCTTTACTGGCCTGTAATCCGACACCCGACCCTCATCAGGACCTTCGCAGATGAATTTCCAACTGACCCAAGAACAAGAAATGTTGGTGGAAGCGGTACGCAGCTTTGTTGCCAAAGAGCTGCTGCCCCATGAGGAAGCGGTGGATCGCGCTGATGCCGTGTCGCCGGAGCTTGCGGCGCAGATTCGCGGCAAGGCCATCGCCGCCGGGTTCTATGCCTTCAACATGCCCGAGGAAGTCGGCGGTGGTGGCCTGGACTACCTGTCCCAGGCGCTGATCGAACGCGAGCTGTCCAAGGTCTCCTGGGCGCTGCATGTGTTTGTCGCACGCCCGTCGAAAATCCTCATGGCCTGCAAGGACGAGCAGATCAACGACTACCTGCTGCCGTGCGTGCAGGGCGAGAAAACCGACTGCTTCGCCCTCACCGAACCGGGTGCCGGCTCTGACGCCAATGCGATCAAGACCCGTGCCGTGCGCCAGGGTGATGACTTTGTCATCAACGGCAGCAAGCACTTCATCAGCCATGCCGGCCATGCCGATTTCGCCATCGTCTTCGCCGTGACCGACACCTACGAGCACAACGGGCGCAAACGCAATGCGGTCACCGCCTTGCTGGTCGACCGGGGCACGCCGGGCATGACCATCCGCCGTGGCCCCAAGTGCGTGAGCAACCGTGGCTACCACACCTATGAGCTGTTCTTCGACGACTGCAAGGTACCGGCCAGCAAAGTGCTGGGCGAAGTCGGCAAAGGCTGGGAAGTGGCCAACGCCTGGCTCACCGCCGGCCGGGTAATGGTTGCCGCCAATTGCGTGGGCCAGGCGCAGCGCGCCCTCGACCTGTCGTTGCAGTGGGCCGCCGACCGCAAGCAGTTCGGCCAGGCCATCGGCAGCTACCAGGGGGTATCGTTCAAGCTGGCCGACATGGCCACGCAGATTCGCGCCGCCGAAATGCTCACCCTGCACACCGCCTGGAAGATGGACCAGGGCAGCATGACCGACGGCGAAGCCGGGATGGCCAAGCTGTTTGCCAGCGAGGTGCTGGGCAAGGTTGCCGACGAAACCGTACAGATCTTCGGTGGCATGGGCCTGATGGACGAAGGGCCGGTCGAGCGCATCTGGCGCAACGCGCGTATCGAGCGCATCTGGGAGGGCACCTCGGAAATCCAGCGGCACATCATCGCCCGCGAACTGCTGCGCCCGCTGCTGCGCTGAGCGCCAGGAGAACACCCATGTCGCAATCGATTCGTGACAACCTCAAGCGCCTGCTGGCGCCCCGGCACCTGGCCTTCGTTGGCGGGCGCAGCATGGCGCGGGCGTTAAAGCGCTGCGCCGAAGGTGGCTTTGGCGGCGAGCTGTGGCTGGTCAACCCGCAACATGAAAGCCTGGAAGGTATCCCTTGCGTGGCGCGTGTGGCCGACTTGCCTTACGCCCCGGACGCGGTATTCATCGCCACCAACCGCGAGCTGACCTTGGAGTGCGTTGCTGAACTGGCCGCACGCGGCGCCGGTGGTGCCATCTGCTATGCCTCGGGTTTTGCCGAGAGTGGCGAGGAGGGCGGCCAGTTGCAGCAGCGCCTGCTCGCGGCGGCCGGCAACATGGCCCTGCTCGGCCCCAACTGTTATGGCCTGCTTGATTACCTGCACGGCGCCGCCCTGTGGCCGGTGGCCCATGGTGGCAAGCAGGTGGAGAAGGGCGTGGCGATCCTCACCCAGAGCGGCAACTTCGCTTACAACCTGTCCATGAGCGACCGCTCGTTGCCGGTGGCCTACATGGCTTCGGTCGGCAACCAGGCGCAACTGGGTGTGGCCGAACTGATGGACGTCTTGCTCGACGACCCACGGGTAACGGCCATCGGGCTGCACCTGGAGGGCTTGAAGAACGTGTCGGGTTTTGCACGTGCCGCTTATAAGGCACTGCAGCAGGGCACGCCGATCATTGCCCTGAAAACGGGCGTTTCGCAGATCGGCGCTGAACTGGCGCTCAGCCACACCAGCTCGTTGTCTGGCTCCGATGCCCTGTACGACAGCCTGTTCCAGCGCCTGGGCGTGATCCGCGTCAGCGGCCCGGTGAGCTTTGTCGAAACCCTCAAGGCCGCCGCTTGCGGTCGCTTGCCGGCAGATAGCGAGCTGATCGCGCTGGCTTGCTCAGGCGGCGATGCCGGCCTGATCGCCGACTATGCCGAGCGTAACCATTTGCACCTGCCCAAGCTTGAACAAGGGCAGGTGATGGCACTGGCCGAGGTGCTCCCGGCCTATGCCAACCTGGTCAACCCGCTGGATTTCACCACGGCCATCTGGGGCGATGCAGCAGCTTTGCAACGGATGCTCGACAGCACACTGAGCGGCGCGGCCGACGCGGCCATGCTGGTGCTCGACTACCCTGCTGAATTTACGGGCGAGCGCAAGGAATGCGACCTGCTGCTGGCGCTGTACTGCGATGCGCTGGAGCGTCACGGCAAGATCGGCTTCGTCACTTCTGCCTTCCCGGAGCTGTTGCCCGCCAGCGCGCGCGAACGCCTGCATGCACGCGGTATCGCCGCCCTGCAGGGGGTGGAAGACGGCCTGGCGGCCTGGGGCCGTATTGTCGCTTACCAACGCAACCGCCCGCATTTGCTGGAGCAAGGCGAGGCCGCACGGGTACCGCTGTGCCCGCAGGCTCTCACGGGTGAAAGCCGGTTGCTGGACGAATGGCAATCCAAGCAAGCCCTGCGCGCCTTCGGTTTGCCCGTGCCTGCGGGTGTGCTGAGTACGCCCGAGCGCGCCGTGGCAGACGCCGCCCAGGTTGGTTACCCGCTGGTACTGAAGGCGGTCAGTGCGCAGTTGCCGCACAAGACCGAAGCCGGTGCGGTGGCGCTGAACCTGCGCGATGCCGCTGCGCTGGAATCCGCACTGGTGCAGATGCGCCAGCGCATCGCTGCCTATGCCCCGCAGGTGGCGTTCGACCAGGTACTGCTCGAACCCATGGCCGAGCCGCCGCTGGCCGAGCTGATCGTCGGCGTCAAGCGTGAACCGGATTTCGCCCTCGCCCTGGTGATCGGTGCCGGTGGGGTGCTGGTCGAACTGCTCAACGACAGTGTCAGCCTGTTGTTGCCCACCACCGACAGCGCCATTCGCGCCGCCCTGCTGAGCCTGCGCAGCGCCAGCCTGTTGCAAGGCTTCCGTGGCCGCCCGGCCGCCGACTTCGACGCCCTGGTCGCGGCCATCCGCGCGGTGGCCGACTATGCCTGCGAAAACGCCGGGCAACTGCTGGAGCTGGATGTGAACCCATTGATGGTCGGTGCCCACGGCACCACTGCGGTCGACGCGCTGATCCGCCTCGGCCAGGCGCAAGGAGAAAAACATGAATGACCTGACCCTGACTGCCGGCCAGGCGCTGGTGCGCCTGTTGGCCAACTACGGCGTGGAGACCGTGTTCGGCATCCCGGGGGTGCACACCCTGGAGCTGTACCGCGGCCTGCCGGGCAGCGGTATCCGCCATGTGCTGACCCGGCACGAGCAGGGCGCCGGGTTCATGGCTGACGGCTATGCGCGGGTAAGCGGCAAACCGGGGGTGTGCTTCGTCATCACCGGCCCGGGGGTGACCAACGCTGCCACTGCCATCGGCCAGGCCTATGCAGACTCCGTCCCGATGCTGGTGATTTCCAGCGTCAACCATACCGCCAGCCTGGGCAAGGGCTGGGGCTGCCTGCACGAAACCCAGGACCAGCGCGCCATGACCGCGCCAATCACCGCGTTCTCTGCCGTGGCCCTGCGTGGCGAGGACCTGCCAGAGCTGATCGCCCGCGCCTGGGCCGTGTTCGACAGCGAGCGGCCGCGCCCGGTGCACATCTCGGTGCCGCTGGACGTGCTGGCCGCGCCTGTCAGCCGTGACTGGAGCGACGAGGTGGTGCGCCGCCCCGGGCGTGGCCAGCCGTGCCGTGAAACCCTCGACCAGGCTGCACAAAAGCTGGCAGCGGCGAAGCGGCCGATGATTATCGCCGGAGGTGGTGCGCTGCACGCGGCCGACCAACTGGCACAGTTGAGCGCCCGGCTGGCGGCACCGCTGTTCACCAGTGTCGCTGGCAAGGGCCTGCTGCCACCGCAGGCGCCATTGAATGCCGGTTCCAGCCTGTGCGTGGAGCCTGGCTGGCAGTTGATCAGCCAGGCTGATGTGGTGCTGGCAGTGGGCACCGAAATGGCCGACACCGACTTCTGGCGCGAGCGCTTGCCGATCACTGGCGAGTTGCTGCGCGTAGACATCGACCCGCGCAAGTTCAACGACTTCTATCCCTGTGCCATTGCCCTGCAGGGCGATGCCCGGCAAACCCTGGCCGGTTTGCTCGAACACCTGCCAGAACTCGACCGGGACCCGGCTCAGGCCAGCGAAGCGGTGAGCAACCTGCGCCAGGCCATCCGCAACGGCCATGCACCGTTGCAGGCCATGCATCAGGCGATTCTTGACCGCATTGCTGTGGTGCTGCCCGACGACGCGTTCATCAGCAGTGACATGACCCAACTGGCCTACACCGGCAACTACGCCTTCGCCAGCCGGGCGCCGCGCAGCTGGTTGCACCCCACCGGCTACGGCACACTCGGCTATGGCCTGCCGGCCGGCATTGGCGGCATGCTCGCCACCGACCACCGCCCTGGCCTGGTGCTGGTGGGCGACGGTGGTTTCCTTTATACCGCCCAGGAACTCGCCACGGCCGTAGAAGAGCTGGACCGGCCTTTGGTCGTGCTGCTGTGGAACAACGACGCCCTCGGCCAGATCCGCGATGACATGATCGGCCTGAACATCGAGCCGGTCGGCGTGCTGCCGCGTAACCCGGACTTCATCGGCCTGGCCCGTGCCTTTGGTTGCGCGGTGCGCCAGCCGCGTGACCTGGACGCGCTGCAGGCCGACCTGACCAGCGGTTTCGCCACAGCCGGCGTGACGTTTATCGAACTCAAACACACCTGCGTCTGTTAAGGCGCGCACAACGACAAGAACAAGAGAAACCAACATGCCATTTCGCCGCACCCTTCTGGCCGCCTCCCTGGCCCTGCTGATTACCGGTCAAGCCCCACTGTATGCCGCGCCGCCACTGTCGATGGACAATGGCACCAACGCCCTGACCGTGCAAAACAGCAACGCCTGGGTTGAAGTCAGCGCCAGCGCGCTGCAACACAACATCCGTACCCTGCAGGCCGAACTGGCCGGCAAGTCCACGCTGTGCGCCGTGCTCAAGGCCGATGCCTATGGCCACGGTATCGGCCTGGTGATGCCTTCGATCATCGCCCAGGGCGTGCCCTGCGTGGCGGTGGCCAGCAACGAGGAAGCCCGTGTGGTTCGCGCCAGTGGCTTCACCGGGCAGTTGGTGCGGGTACGCCTGGCCAGCCTCAGCGAGCTGGAAGATGCTTTGCAGTACGACATGGAAGAGCTGGTCGGCAGCGCCGAGTTCGCACGCCAGGTGGATGCCATCGCCGCACGCCATGGCAAGACCTTGCGCATCCACATGGCGCTCAACTCCAGCGGCATGAGCCGTAATGGCGTGGAAATGGCCACCTGGTCCGGCCGTGGCGAAGCGTTGCAGATTACCGACCAGAAGCACCTCAAGCTGGTCGCGCTGATGACCCACTTCGCCGTGGAAGACAAGGACGATGTACGCAAAGGCCTGGCGGCATTCAACGAACAGACCGACTGGCTGATCAAGCATGCCAGGCTTGACCGCAGCAAGCTCACCCTGCACGCCGCCAACTCGTTCGCCACGCTGGAGGTGCCGGAGGCACGCCTGGACATGGTACGCACCGGTGGCGCGCTGTTTGGTGACACGGTGCCGGGGCGTACCGAATACAAACGCGCGATGCAGTTCAAATCGCACGTGGCGGCGGTGCACAGCTACCCGGCCGGTAACACCGTCGGCTACGACCGCACCTTCACCCTGGCCCGCGATTCGCGCCTGGCCAACATCACCGTCGGCTATTCCGATGGTTATCGCCGGGTGTTCACCAACAAGGGCCATGTGTTGATCAACGGCCACCGCGTACCGGTGGTGGGCAAGGTGTCGATGAACACGCTGATGGTGGATGTCACCGACTTCCCTGACGTGAAGGGTGGCAACGAAGTGGTGCTGTTCGGCAGGCAGGCCGGGGCAGAAATCACCCAGGCCGAGATGGAAGAAATCAACGGCGCGCTACTGGCCGATCTGTACACCGTGTGGGGCAGTGCCAACCCGAAAATCCTGGTCGACTGAAACCGTCAAAGAAGGGAGATTGCCATGCGCTACGCCAAGCTAACCCAACGCATCGCCGGCGACGGGGCTGCGGCCTGGGACATCCACTACCGCGCCTTGGCGCTGCAGGCCGAGGGCAAGGACATCCTGTTGCTGTCGGTAGGTGACCCGGACTTCGACACCCCTGCGCCGATAGTCGAAGCGGCCATCGACAGCCTGCGTGCAGGCCACACCCATTACGCCGATGTGCGCGGCAAGCTGGCCCTGCGCCAGGCCATCGCCAACCGCCACTGGCAGCGCAGCGGCCAGGCTGTGAACGCCGACCAGGTGACGGTGCTGGCCGGGGCCCAGTGCGCGCTGTACTGCGTGGCCCAGTGCGTGCTGGACCCAGGCGACGAGGTGCTGGTCGCCGAACCGATGTATGTGACCTACGAGGCGGTGTTCGGTGCCTGTGGCGCCAAGGTGGTGCCGGTGCCGGTCAGGCCGGAGAACGGCTTTCGGGTATGCCCGCGCGATGTGGCCGAGCGCATCACCCCGCGCACCCGCGCGCTGGCCCTGAACAGCCCGCACAATCCGTCGGGGGCAAGTTTGCCCCGCGCTACCTGGGAAGCACTGGCTGAACTGTGCATTGCCCACGACCTGTGGCTGATCTCTGACGAGGTGTACAGCGAGCTGTTGTACGAGGGCGAGCATGTCAGCCCCGCCAGCCTGCCCGGCATGGCCGAACGCACCGCCACCCTCAACAGCCTGTCGAAGTCGCATGCCATGACGGGCTGGCGGGTGGGCTGGGTGGTCGGTTCGGCCGAGCTGGCCGCACACCTGGAAAACCTCGCCCTGTGCATGTTGTATGGCTCGCCAGACTTTATTCAGGACGCCGCTGTGCTGGCGCTGGAGCAGCCGTTGCCCGAGCTGGATGCCATGCGCGAGGCCTACCGCCAGCGCCGTGACCTGGTGTGCGAACAGCTGGCCGGCTGCCCGGGCCTCAAGGCGCTGAAGCCCGACGGTGGCATGTTCGTGATGGTCGATATCCGTGAGACCGGCGTGAGTGCCCAGGCCTTTGCCGACTTCCTGTTGGACAGCCAAGGCGTGTCGGTGCTCGCAGGCGAAGCGTTCGGCCCCAGCGCTGCCGGGCATATCCGCCTGGGCCTGGTACTGGGTGATGCGGCGCTGGTCGATGCCTGCCAGCGCATCGCCTGCTGTGCCGACGAGCTGAAGCGGGAGTACGGCCATGCGTGAGTATGCGCGGCTGTACATCGATGGCGCCTGGCAGGTGCCGAGTGGGCAGGGTATGGCTGAAGTGGTCGACCCAGCCACCGAGCAGGCCATTGGCCGGGTGCCGCTGGGTGGCGAGGCCGATGTCGAGCGGGCGGTGATGGCCGCGCGGCGTGCGTTCCATGACTGGTCGCGCATGCCGTCCAGCGTGCGTGCAGGCTACATCCGGGCATTGGTCGAACAGTTGGAGAGCCGCGCGGCGGAAATGGCCGAAGCCATTACCGAAGAGCTGGGCATGCCGGTGCAGTGGTGCCAGGCGGTGCAGGTTGAGGGCCCGATTGCGGGGCTTGCGCAGTACGCCGAGCTGGCCGGGCTGATGGATGAGGTGCGTGAAGTCGGCAACTCGCTGGTGTACCGCGAGGCCGTTGGCGTTTGCGCATTCATCAACCCGTGGAATTACCCGCTGCACCAGATGATCGGCAAGCTGGCGCCGGCCCTGGCTGCCGGCTGCACCGTGGTGGTAAAGCCCAGCCAGGAAACGCCGTTGCATGCGTTTTTGCTGGCCGAAATGATCGACGCCATTGGCCTGCCGGCGGGGGTGTTCAACCTGGTCAGCGGCCCGGGGGCCAAGGTCGGTGAAGCGTTGGCCCGGCACCCTCAGGTCGACATGGTGTCGTTCACCGGCTCCACCGGAGCCGGGGTGCGGGTGGCGCAGGCGGCCGCGCCGACAGTGAAGCGGGTGTGCCTGGAACTGGGTGGCAAATCGCCGTTGCTGATTACCGCCGACGCCGACTTGCACGCTGCAGTGCGCCATGGTGTGCAGGATGTGATGATCAACTCGGGGCAGACCTGTACGGCACTGACCCGCATGCTGCTGCCTGCCAGCCGCTACGCCGAGGCGCTGGAAATCGCCGAGGCCGAAACCCGTGCACTGGTCATGGGCGATCCGCGTGACCCGGCCAGCTTCCTCGGGCCGATGTGTTCGGCAGGCCAGCGGCGCACGGTGCTCGACTACCTTCGCCTGGGCCAGGAGGAGGGCGCGCGCTTGCTGTGCGGTGGCGACGACGGCGGCTTCGAACGCGGGTTCTACGTGGCGCCAACGCTGTTCGCCGACGTCGACAACCGCATGCGCATTGCCCAGGAAGAAATTTTTGGCCCGGTGCTGTGCCTGATCCCCTATGCCGACGAGGCCCAGGCGCTGGCGCTGGCCAATGATTCGCCGTTCGGGCTGTCCAGCGGGGTGTGGGCTGGTAGCCGCGAGCATGGCCTGGCGCTGGCGCGGCAAATACGGGCCGGGCAATGCTTCATCAACGGCGCTGGGTTCAACTACCGGGCGCCGTTTGGTGGCTACAAACAGTCGGGCAACGGGCGCGAATGGGGCGAAGAGGGCCTGGCGGAGTTTGTCGAAGTGAAAGCGGTACAGTGCTGAGCCACCGTTGGAAGACAACCTGTTTTGTGTAAGGAGAATGTTTGTGAATGTACTGATCGTCCACGCTCACCCCGAGCCGCAATCGTTCACCGCTGCCCTGCGTGACCAGACCGTGGAAACCTTCCGCGCCCAAGGCCACCAGGTGCAGGTCAGCGACCTGTACGCCATGGGCTGGAACCCGGTGGCCAGTGCCGATGACTTCACCCAACGTGAAAACCCCGAGTACCTGGTGTATGCCCTGGAGCAGCGCCAAGGGGTCAAGCGCGGCGCCATTGCTGCGGATATCCAGCAGGAGCTGGACAAGCTGTTGTGGGCCGACTTGCTGGTGCTGAACTTCCCGATCTTCTGGTTCTCGGCGCCGGCCATGCTCAAGGGCTGGATCGACCGGGTGCTGGTGTCGGGGGTGTGCTATGGCGGCAAGCGCTTCTACGACCAGGGTGGCCTGGCCGGCAAGAAGGCGCTGGTGACCGTGACCCTGGGTGGCCGTGAGCACATGTTTGGCGAAGGGGCGATTCATGGGCCGCTGGAGGACATGCTGCGGCCGATTCTGCGCGGTACCCTGGCCTATGTCGGCTTCGACGTGCTGGCGCCGTTTGTGGCCTGGCATGTGCCGTATATCAGCGATGAAGCGCGGCAGGGGTTCCTGCAGCAGTATCGGCAGCGGCTGGAGCAGCTTTCGGATGACCAGCCACTGGTGTTTCCAAAGCTGGCGCAGTTCGATGAGGCGCTTTACCCACTCCCCTGAGCCGAACGCAGTCCTGCAGGCTCACCGCCAGCCTCGTGCTGTACGCAGTCCCTGTGGGAGCGGGCGTGCCCGCGAACACCGGCGTAGCCGGTGCCATGCAACGCGTTGGATTCTTCGCGGGCGCGCCCGCTCCCACAGGGTGCGCGCAGCGCCTAGCATCAGTTCTCTGCGCGACAGCGCAGCCGAATGGGCTGGGCAATCTCCCACAGGGACCGCGTGGGCCTTGAAAGCATGCAGACAGTGTCTGAAAACGACCACCCACACATTCGGGGTATGTCCGCCCTCGGCAAATCCCTTGATAGTGAACCCATCGGCTCGATCCGGAGCACTCACACGATGGAGTTGCCATGCGCAAGGTACTGAAGGTGATTGGTGGTCTGCTGCTGGCGTCTGGTGCCAGCCTGGCCCAGGCGGCAGAGGTGGACAGCGCCAACACGTTACGCTTGTACAACTGGACCGACTACATCGGCGAAACCACCCTGGCCGACTTCGAGAAGGCCACCGGCATCAAGGTCATCTACGACACCTTCGACGGCTACGAGACGGTACAGACCAAACTGCTGACTGGCCGTTCCGGCTACGACCTGGTCATGCTCAACGCCTCCCTGGTCCCCCCGCTGATCAGTGCCGGGGTGTTCCAGGCGCTGGACAAGCAGCAGCTACCCAGTTGGCACAACCTCGACCAGCAGGTGGTGAACAACCTGCAAGGCTACGACCCTGGCCTGAAGTACTCGGCGCCCTACACCTGGGGCAGTTCGGGGGTCACCTACAACGTCGACAAGATCACCGCACGCATGCCGGACGCACCGATCGGCTCGCTGGCCATGCTGTTCGACCCCAAGATCGTCTCGCGCTTCGCCGACTGCGGCGTCACCTTGATGGACGCGCCCACCGAGGTCATCCCGCTGGCCCTGCAGTACCTGGGCAAGGACCCGCGCAGCGCCTCGCCGGCCGACCTCAAGGCCGCCGAGCAACTGCTGCTGGGCATCCGCCCGTACATTCGCAAGTTCGACTCGGTCAACTACCTCACCAGCCTGCCCAACGGCGATGTCTGTCTGGCGCTGACCTGGTCTGGTGACTATGCCACCGCCCAGGCCCGTGCAGTGGAGGCGAAGAAAGACATCAAGCTGTCGTTCTTCATCCCCCAGGAAGGTTCGCTGATCTGGTTCGACAACCTGTACATCCCCAAGGATGCGCCGCATGCGGCCAACGCCCACCGCTTCATCGAGTTCCTGTTGCAGCCGCAAACCATGGCCAAGGTGACTGATTACATCCACTACGCCAACAGCAACGCTGCCGCCACCGCGTTGGTGCGTGACGAAATCCGCCAGGACCCGGCCATCTACCCCGACGCACAAACCCGTGAGCGCCTGTTCGCCCAGAAGACCCAGAGCTCCAAGGACATGCGCGCCATCACCCGGGTCTGGAGCACGGTCAAGACCGGTTTCTGAACACTGCCCAATGATTCCCGCCAAGGAGCTGCCCATGGCCACCCCAAGCAAAGCATTCGCCATCGCCCACGACCCGCTGGTGGAGGCCGACAAGGCCCACTACATGCACGGCTACCATGTGTTCGACGAGCACCGCGAGCAAGGCGCGCTGAACATCGTCGCCGGCGAGGGCGCCTACATTCGTGACACCCACGGCAACCGCTTCCTCGATGCCGTGGGTGGCATGTGGTGCACCAACATTGGCCTGGGCCGCGAAGAAATGGCTCTGGCCATCGCCGACCAGGTGCGCCAACTGGCGTACTCCAACCCGTTCTCGGACATGGCCAACGACGTCGCCATCGAACTGTGCCAGAAGCTGGCGCAGCTGGCGCCGGGCGACCTCGACCATGTGTTTCTCACCACCGGTGGCTCGACGGCGGTCGACACTGCCTATCGGCTGATCCAGTACTACCAGAACTGCCGTGGCAAACCGCACAAGAAGCACATCATCGCCCGCTACAACGCTTACCACGGCTCCACCACCCTGACCATGTCGATTGGTAACAAAGCTGCCGACCGGGTGCCGGAGTTCGACTACGCCCACGACCTGATCCACCACGTGTCCAACCCCAATCCGTACCGCGCGCCGGACGACATGGACGAGGCCGAGTTCCTGGACTTTCTGGTGGCCGAGTTCGAGGACAAGATCCTCTCGCTGGGCGCCGACAACGTGGCGGCGTTCTTCGCAGAGCCGATCATGGGCTCGGGCGGGGTGATCATTCCGCCGAAGGGTTACTTCCTGCGCATGTGGCAGCTGTGCCAGACCTACGACATCCTGTTTGTCGCCGACGAAGTGGTGACCTCTTTCGGGCGCCTGGGCACCTTTTTCGCCAGCGAGGAGCTGTTTGGCGTCACCCCCGACATCATCACCACCGCCAAAGGCCTGACCTCGGCCTACCTGCCGCTGGGCGCGTGCATCTTCTCTGAACGTATCTGGCAAGTGATTGCCGAGCCGGGCAAGGGCCGCTGCTTCACCCATGGCTTTACCTACAGCGGCCACCCCGTGTGCTGCACCGCGGCGCTGAAGAACATCGAGATCATCGAGCGCGAGCAACTGCTCGATCACGTCAAGGACGTTGGCGGTTACCTGGAACAGCGCCTGCAGAGTCTGCGCGAGTTGCCGCTGGTGGGTGATGTGCGCTGTATCAAACTGATGGCCTGCGTCGAGTTTGTCGCCGACAAGGCCAGCAAGGCGCTGTTCCCGGATGAGGTGAACATCGGCGAGCGCATCCACAGCAAGGCCCAGGCCCGTGGGCTGCTGGTGCGCCCGATCATGCACCTGAACGTGATGTCGCCACCGTTGATCGTCACCCATGCGCAGGTGGACGAGATCGTCGAAACCTTGCGCCAGTGCATCATCGAAACCGCGCGCGAACTGACCGCGCTTGGCCTGTATCAGGGCCGATGAACCTGGCGCACAGGGCTGTGCGGGGGCGTGCCTGGCAGGCTAGACTGCCGGGCATGAGCCAGGCCAATCCCGATACCCCGCTTACCCTGACAATGGGCGCGCTGCAGCAGTGGCATGCGGCGCTGCAGCGTGCGCTGGCCAACAGCGAAACGCCTGAGGCGCTGGAGTATGTGGCTGCGGCCATCGGCCAGCTGGTGCAGGTCGAGTCGATGATGATCAGCCTGGAATGCCAAGGGCGCGCGCCGCAGCTGCTCTACCAGCAGGGCATTCCCGAGCTGCACCGCGCCGCCGTGCTGGAGCGTTATTTCAGTGCTGGCTACTTGCTCGACCCGTTCTGCCTGGCCGTGCAAAGCGGCCTGGCCGAAGGGTTTTACCACCTGCAGGAAATCGCCCCCGACAACTTTTTCGACAGCGACTACTACAAGGCCTATTACCTGGGCACCGGTTGCAGCGAAGACAGCTACTACATCGTCGACCTCAGCGCTGGCCGCAAGTTGTCGCTTAGCTTGTTTCAGGGTTGCAGCGGCACCCGGCTGAGCGCCGCGCAGGTCGACCTGCTGCGGGCGCTGGAGCCGATGGTGCGGGAACTGCTGGGGCGCTATGCCCGACACAACCTGGAGCCCGGTACTGCATCAGCCGAGCGCGGCAGCCTGCAGGCGGCGTTCGACAGCTTTGGCTGCCAGGTGCTGACCGACCGCGAGCGGGAAGTGGCGCACATGATCCTGCGCGGGCACTCGGTGAAGTCTACCGCGCTGGAACTGGGCATCTCTCCGGAGACCGTGCGCATGCACCGCAAGAACCTGTACCTGAAGCTGGAGATCAACTCCCAGTCCGAGTTGTTTGCACGGTTTATCGACTGGTTGCGCCAGGGGAGCGCAGTGGCAATCGCTTGATCCTCTTCCGTTAGAGTTTTTTGTTAGAAACCGTTATCTGCTAAAGATCCCACAACGCCGGTAGTCAACTCGTGCATGCGGCGTTAATGTTTTCGCGTAAATTCTTTCAATTGGTAGTGTTTTCGCGCACCGGGTAAAGGATTCAGCGATGCAGGTAGGTTTCGGGCGTTGGCCGACCTGTATGGTGTCACGATGACCAAGTGTTGGAGGTTTTTTCAGGCCGTTCATGCAACGCTATGGGGCGTCGTATCGGTTCGGCAAAGCCATGACCTACACGGACGGCACCTCGAGCAACTTCCTGTTCGAAGCGTACGATGATGCAGCTGCCGCTTGGCGATCCCCGGACTTGACCGCGCATGTGCTGTACACCGCTCAGGTAGTTGAGCATACCGTGCGCAAGGAAATGGCCGAATCAGGATGCCAGTCGCATTATCCGCTCGCTCAAGGAAAACGGCTGGCAGGTTTCCGGCAAGTTGAAAAAGGCCTACCCGGAACTGGAGGATGCCGCACGGGCCGAACGCGTTGTGCACGCCGTGCGCTCGGCTTTCGACGACAATATGTAGGCTGCTTAGCGGGACGCCAGTCGAGCCTCCAGCGCGGCAATATGTGCCTGCAGCCTTTCATGTTCCTGGCGCTCGGCACTGATGTCTTCGAACACGCTGATCAGGTGCTCCGGCTCGCCATTGTCGTGGCGTTGCAGCGAGGTGCGCGCGCGTACCCAGATGTACTCGCCGTTCTTGTGGCGCACGCGCTTCTCTACCTCGTAACGCTCGGTTTCGCCAGCCAGCATGCGCTGTAGCAGTTGCAGATTCAGCGGCAGGTCGTCGGGGTGGGTGATGTGCTGGAAGGTCGTGGCATAGAGCTCTTCAGCACGGTAGCCCAGCATGTCGCACAAGCTGCTGTTGACCCGTTGCCAGGTGCCGTTCGGGTCGATGTAGGCGAGGGCCCCCCAGGCCAGTTCGAAAATCGCCCGAAAGCGCTCTTCGCTTTGCCTCAGCGCCTGCTGCGCCACTTGCCGTTCGGTGTTGTCCATGCTGATGCCGACCATCTTCACCGAACGCCCGGCACTGTCGCGCACTACTGTGGCGCGGGAAGAAATCCAGCGTATTTCACCGTCCGGGCGGGTGATGCGGAAGTCACATTCACAGCCGCTGCCGTCGGCCACGGCATCGGCGTACATCACCTGCATGCGCTGCACATCGTCATCGGGCAGGTGCTTCCAGAAGTCTTCGTTGTGCTGGACCGGCCAGCCATACACCTGCTCGACATTGGGCGAGTAGGTGACTTCGTCGCTGATCAGGTTCCATTCCCAGGTGACGATGCGTGCACCTTCCTGGGCCAGCTTCATGCGTGTTTCGCTTTCCATGATCTCGGCGGTCAGGCGCCGGCGCAGGTCGGTCATCGGCAGCTCGACCACCTGGGGTTGCTGGATGTTTTGCAGCGCCTCGTCGCCATAGCGCAGCCAGATCCAGTTGACCTTGAGAAAGTCGGCCAGCTTGCGCAGGTTGGCGTAGTCGATCTCGCCACCGCGGGTCCACTTGTGCACGGCGGTGCGCGAAATGCCCAAGGCTGTGCCCACGGCTTGCAGGGTCAGCTTGTGATGCTCGAGCAGTTCCTTGAGGCGGAAGGCGAAGCTGTTTTCCAACATCGGCAGGACGTCCTGATCTGGGCCAAGAGCCTGCCAGTATACGCAACTTGTCAACTTTTGGTTAACGTTAGGGGTGAGGGGCGCAATACCTGTGGGAGCGGGCTTGCCCGCGAAGCAGGCGCCGCGGTGGATGGCACGGGCTTCGCCCGTGTTCGCGGCGGTTCGACGCCTCGACGCGCCCGCTCCCACAGAAGCCCGTGCACACCTTCAATACTTACAGGTCGAGCACCAGCCGCGCCGTGCGGGCGCGGGAGACGCACAGCATGATGCTCTGCTGGGCGGCTTTTTCTTCGTCGCTCAGGTACTGGTCGTAATGCTCGGCTTCACCTTCAAGAATGGCCGTCTCGCACGTACCGCACACGCCTTCGCGGCACAGGCACTCGACCTTGGCGGCCTTGGACTTCTCGATGGCCTGCAGAATGGTCATGCCTTCTTCCACCTGCAGCTCCACCCCCGATTGCGCCAGCACCACGGTGAAGGCACTGCCGGTGACCGGGGTGGCGGCAAACTGTTCCCAATGCACGCGCTGCTCGGCAATGCCAGCCTGGGCGGCGCAGGCGATGACCGCGTCGATCAGCGGTTTGGGGCCGCACACGTACAGGTGCGCTTGCTCGTCCAGCCCCGCGCACAGGGCGGCCAGGTCTAGCCTGCGGTCGAGGCTGTCGATGTAGAACTGTGTGTTGGCGGCGTGCGGGCCGTTGGCCAACTGGTCCTGGAACGCGCCGTGCTCTGGCGCGCGGAAGGCATAGTGCAACTCGTAGTCGGTGCTTGTGCCTTCCAGCTCATGCAGTTGCGCCAGAAACGGGGTAATGCCAATGCCGCCGGCAATCAGTACGTGACGGCCAGCCGAAGGGTCCAGGGCGAACAGGTTGTTGGGCGAGGAGATGGTCAGGCGGGTGCCGACTTCCACCTGCTGGTGCATGAACGCCGAGCCGCCTTTGGACTGCTCTTCCAGGCGCACGCCGATCTGGTAGCTGCGTGTGTCACGCGGGTCGCTCATCAACGAATAGGCGTTGCTGAACTGGCTGCCGTCCGCGCCTTGCATCTGCACGATGACGTGGCTGCCGCCGGTGAAAGCGGGCATCGCCGCGCCGTCTTCGCGGGCCAGGGTAAAGCGCTTGATCAGCGGCGTGGCGTGTTCCACGTCGGTTACGCGTACGCTGAACATTTCATAAGTGTTGGCCATGGTTCACCTCGACTGCCTGGGTGCGCGGCAGGCCCTGCCGCGCACCTTTACGTGCAAATAAACGTGGAGCGGTTGCCATCAATCGTCGAGGTGGGCCACGGCGATCAGGTTGTGGAAGTGGGCAATGCCGTGTTCGCTCATGCCGCTGCGCTCGCGGTCGGCCATGATCCGGCCCTGGCCACGGTAGCCACGGGATTTCAGGCCCTTCTGCACGCTTTCGACCAGGCGCAGGTCTTCTGGGCGGAACACTTCGCGGTACCAGTCGATCAGCTTCTGCTGCTCTTCGGTGATGTCCTTGTTGAGGAAGTAGATGTCGTAGTGCTGCAGGGTGGTTTCGGCATCGACCGGGAACTCGTAGATCACGGTCATGAAGTTGGCCCCTGGCGGCACGTTGAACATGGTGCACGGCCAGGCCCAGAAGCCGGCGAACGACGGGTCTTTCACGTTTTCGTCGAACTTGAACGACTGCTCCGAAGGCTTGGCCAGGCCATATTGCAGGGTCCAGTTGCCGTGCATGGTGTGGCTGTACTGGCCGACATCGACCGAGTCGGAGAAGCCGGGGTGGGCAGGGGCGCAGTGGTAGCACTCAAGGTAGTTGTCGACGATCGACTTCCAGTTGGCCGGGGTGTCGCTGACGAAGCGCGCGGCCAGGTGCAGGTCGTCGATCACCGCGCAGGCTTCACGCATGCGTGCTTGCATGCCTGGCAGCTGGTCTTCGACGGAGCCCGCGTCCATGTCCATGTTGATGAAAATGAAGCCGGCGTATTCCTCGACGCGCAGCTGCACCAGGGTGGAGTTCTCTTTGTCGAAGTTCACCACGTTGTCGCAGTTGCGGGCGTGGGCCAGTTCGCCGTCGAGCTTGAAGGTCCAGGCGTGGTACGGGCAGGTGATGACGTTCTTGGCCTTGCCGCTGCCGCTGAGCAACTGGTGGCCACGGTGCGGGCAAACGTTGTAGAACGCACGCAGCACGCTGTCACGGCCGCGCACGACAATAATGCTTTCGCCAATCACTTCGCGGGTGATGTAGGCATTGTTGTCTGCCACTTCGCTGCGGTGGCCTACGCAGATCCAGCTGCGGGCGAAAATGGCTTCTTTCTCGTGTTCGAACACCGCGGCCTTGGTGTAGAAATTGGCCGGGATGGTGAAGGCCTCTTCGGCGTTCGCGCAGAAATCGGCGGGCAGGCGTTTGAAGTCGTTCATGACAGGTTCTCACAAGCTCGGTTTATAGTTGTTGGTTAACGCGTATCTGTGGGTTAACAGATCAGGCAAAAAAATTTGCAGCCTTCAAAGGGGCCGCAGTGCGGCCCCTTTGATTTGATCAATGCACGGCAGCAGCGCTGCGCGGGGCATGCTCGGCAGGTGCTTCACCGGCCAGCCGTGCAGCTTCTTCCTCGATGACATGGGCCGGTACCTGGCCGTAGTCGGCGATCATCCACTTGAAGAAGCCGTAGATCTTCACCAGCAGAATCACCATGAACGGGATTGCGGTCAGCACCACGGCGGTCTTCATGGTCGACAGCGAAGCCTTGGCGAACAGCATGGCCAGCGGCACCAGGGTCAGCACCACGCACCAGAACAGGCGGTGGGTGGGCGTGGGGTCGTCACCTTCACGCAGGTTGCGGGTGCTGGTGGCAGCCACCGCGTAGGCCGCGGCATCCATGTGCGACGCACAGAAGATGGCCATGATGAACAGGTACACGCCAAGGAACACCTGGCCCCACGGCAGGGCCAACAGCAAGTGCGTCACGGCCGATTCGCCGCCTTGTTCCGCAAGCATTTTCGGTACATCCACCGCACCGGTGATGAACTGGTGCATGCTGTAGCTTTCCAGCGCGCCGAAGAAGAACCAGCAACCGAAGCTGCCCCCCATCAGCAGGGCCAGCACCACTTCCTTGATCTGCCGGCCGCGCGAAACGCGGGTGACGAACATGGCCACGCCCGGGGCATACGACACCCACCACAGCCAGTAGAACACCGTCCAGTTGCGGGTGAAGGCACCGTCGCCCGCCGGGTCGGTGAACAGGCTCATGTGCACGTAGTTCTGCATCATCAGGCCAATCGAGTTGGCGGTGTTGTTGAGGGTGAACTGGGTCGGGCCCACCAGTAGCACGACCGCGGCAAACACCAGCGCACCGATGCACACCATCTTGCTCAGGCGTTGCAGGCCACCATCGATACCGATGTAGGAACTGAGCGAGAACATCACCGCCACGCCGCCGATCACCATCAATTGCACGGTGAAGGTATCCGGGGTGCCGGTCAGGTCATGCAGGCCGCGCGTCAGGGTAGAGGCGGTGAGGGCCAGCGACACGGTCAGGGCGCCCATCATGGTCAGCAGGAAGATCAGGTCGACGGTACGGCCTACCGGCCCGGTGGCCTTGAAACCCGTCACCGCTTCGATAACCGAAGCCAGGTTCAGGCCGCTCTTTTTGCGTACATGGAAGTGGTAGGCCATGGCCAGCGAGGCCAGGGCGTAGATCGACCAGGCGCTGATGCCCCAGTGGAAGAACGAGTAACCCACGCTGTACTCGAGCGCCTTGGGGGTGGCTGCAGCGATGTTCAGGCCTGGGGTCTGGTAGTAGTAGGCCCATTCCATCACGCCCCAGTAGAGGGTCGACGAACCCATGCCGGCACATATGAACATGAACACCCAGGTGGCGGTGGCGTATTCAGGCTTGCCACTGCCCAGGCGGATGTTGCCGTATTTGCTGAAGGCCAGGTACAGCACGGCCAGGGTACTGGCGAACACCAGCACCTGCACGCTGGTACCGAAGGTGCGGGTGGACAGTTCGAACAACTGGTTGGCGGCGCTTTCAGCCTGGGCGGGGAAGGCTGCAAGGCCGATCACGGTGAGCAGGACGGCGATCAGGCTCATGGTAATCAGGAACACATCAATCTTTTTATTCTTGTGCGACATCATCGTCTCCTGGACGTTGGCGTACTTGTTATACCCGGCAGGCATCCGGGGTGTTGCGGTACAGCTCCTTCCTTGGCTGTTAACCTATAGTTAACTAATATCTAATGGTTAACAGATTTTGCATACAATCCACGCCGCCCGCAAGTGGCAAAGGGCCGATTGTCAGACACTTCTGACAATCGGCCCCGGTGCATCAGGCTTCGATCAGCGCGGTGATGGCCTGGCCCACTTGCTGGGTAGACTGCTGGCCACCCATGTCGCGGGTCACGTCACCGGCGGCGATGACTTGCTCGATGGCGTTCAGGATGTCGTCGTGGGCGGCGCGGTAACGTGGATCGGCGCCGTCGTTGCCGAGGAAGTCGAGCATCAGTGCCCCGGACCAGATCATCGCGATCGGGTTGGCGATGTTCTTGCCGTAGATGTCTGGCGCCGAGCCGTGCACCGGCTCGAACAGCGACGGGAACTTGCGCTCGGGATTGAGGTTGGCCGATGGCGCGATGCCGATGGTGCCGGCGCAGGCCGGGCCCAGGTCGGACAGGATATCGCCGAACAGGTTCGAGGCCACGACCACGTCGAAGCGGTCCGGTTGCAGCACGAAGCGGGCGCAGAGGATATCAATGTGCTGCTTGTCCCAGCTGATTTCCGGATAATTGGCTGCCATTGCTGCGGTGCGCTCATCCCAGTACGGCATGCTCACGGCCATGCCGTTGGACTTGGTGGCCGAGGTGACGTGCTTGCGTTCGCGGGTCTGGGCCACTTCGAAGGCGTACTTGAGGATGCGGTCGACGCCACGGCGGGTGAACACCGACTCCTGCAGCACGAACTCGTTCTCGGTGCCTTCGAACATGCGCCCACCCAGCGAGGAGTACTCGCCTTCGGTGTTCTCGCGGATGACCACGAAGTCGATGTCGCCGGGTTCACGGCCGGCCAGGGGGCACGGTACGCCGGGGAACAGGCGCACCGGGCGGATGTTCACGTACTGGTCGAAGTCGCGGCGGAACTTGAGCAGCGAACCCCACAGCGAGATGTGGTCCGGTACCTTGTCTGGCCAGCCCACAGCACCGAAGTACAGCGCGTCGAATCCCTTGAGCTGTTCGAACCAGTCATCCGGCATCATCTTGCCGTGAGCCAGGTAGTAGTCGCAGCTGGCCCACTCGAAGAACTCGAAGCTGATATCCAGGCCATGCTTGCGCGCAGCCGCCTCGACCACACGAATGCCTTCAGGCAGTACTTCGTTGCCGATGCCGTCGCCTGGGATTGCCGCGATTCTGAACGTCTTGCTCATGGGGGTGCACTCGTTGTCTAGGGAACAGGTGCTGGCCATGCTATAAGGGCTTTGCCTGGAGATAATCTGGCCAATCATGGATTCTTGGAACACGCTACGTGAATAATCTGCCCAGCCTCGACGACCTCAATATCTTCCTGCAGGTGGCCAAGCGCGCCAGCTTCGCGGCCGTGGCCGACGAGCTGGGTATGTCGGCGGCGTACATCAGCAAGCGCATCCGCATGCTTGAGCAAAACCTCGAAGTACGCCTGTTGCACCGCACCACCCGGCGGGTGACGGTGAGCGAGGAGGGCGAGCGGGTGTATCAATGGGCGTTGCAGATATTCGATGCCGTGCAGCGCATGGGCGATGACATCAGTGCCCAGCACCGCGAGCCAGCCGGGCAGTTGCGCATCGCCAGCAGCCTGGGCCTGGGCCGGCGGTTCGTGGCGCCGGCGTTGTCGGAACTGGCCGAGCGCTACCCGCGGCTGGACATTCGCCTGGATGTGCACGACCGCCTGGTGGACCTGATTGCCGAAGGTGTCGACCTGGACATTCGCGTAGGCAACGCCATTGCCCCCAACCTGATCGCCAAGCCGCTGGCACGCAACCGCCGTGTGCTGTGCGCCGCGCCGGCGTACCTGGCGAGGCGCGCTGCGCCCAAGGTGCTGGGCGACCTGGCCAGCCACGACTGCCTGGTGATCAAGGAGCGCGACCACCCGTTCGGGGTGTGGCAACTGCTGGGGCCGATGGGTGAAGAAAGCGTGCGGGTGACGGGTGGGCTGTCGACCAACCACGGCGAAGTGGCGCACCAGTGGTGCCTGGACGGGCGCGGGATACTGCTGCGCTCATGGTGGGACGTGCACGACAGCCTGCAGGATGGGCGCCTGGTGCAGGTGCTGGAGGCCTATCACCAACCGGCGGATATCTGGGCGGTATACACCTCGCCGCTGGCCAGCTCGGCCAAGGTGCGGGTGGCAGTGGACTTTTTCCGGCAGTACTTTGCCGAGCGCTATAGCTTGCCGGAGTAATCTTTCTGACAGGTACGGGGTGAGCCCGAAAGCAGCGCTGTCCCTGTGGGAGCGGGCGTGCCCGCGAACACCGGCGCAGCCGGTGCCAGGCACCGGGTTGGATTTTTCGCGGGCACGCCCGCTCCCACATAGACCGCGTCGCGCTTGCGAATTGAGATATCCCGGAAAGAAAAGCAGGCTGGGTGGGCTTTCAAGTTACGGGTATCCGCGAAACCGCCTTCACTTCGCGCAACGCCAAGCTCGACTGGATCGAGGCAATCCCGGGCTGGCGGCGCAACACTTCTTCGACAAACCGCCCATAACTCTCCAGGTCATTGGCCAACACCGTCAGCACATAGTCAGCCTCGCCGGTCACCTTGTGGCACGACAGCACCTGCGGCAGCTTTAGAATGACCTGCTCGAACTCATCCGGCGCCTCGGCCGAGTGGTTGCCAAAGCGCACCTGGGCAAACGCCATCACGTCGTACCCCAGCTTCCTGCGGTCGAGGTTGGCCTGGTAATCCTTGATGACGCCCAGCTCTTCGAGCCGTTTGCGCCTGCGCCAGCAGGGCGTCACGGTCATCGACAGGCGCTCGCCCAGCGCAGCGCTCGACAGGGTGCCGTCTTCCTGCAAAAGACGCAGCAGCTCGCGGTCGGTGTCGTCCAGTTGTTCAATGGCAAAACCTTTGCTCATAGGTTCGTAATCCTGTGAATACTTTGCTCAAGAATCGGATTTGATTGAGCATAAAGCAAAGCATTTTCACCGTCATGTCGCGAAAATTGGTTATCCGGTAACCCCTTGAAAAAGGACATTCGCGTGCTGACAGTCTTTAGCAACAACCACCGCTTGCACCATGGCTCGGAACTCAAGGACGGTGCGATAACGCCTTCGTTCGAAAACCCTCAGCGCGCCGACACCGTGCTGGCCAGGGTGCGCAGCACCCGTCTCGGTGATGTCATCGCCGAGCAGGCCTTTGACCGTGCCTGCTACGTGGCGGCGCACAGCGAGCGCTATGTGAGCTTTCTGGAACACGCCTGGGCAGAATGGGCCGCCACTGGCAAGACCCACGACGCACTGCCACTGGTCTGGCCGGTGCGCGACCTGGCCATCGACCGTGAACCCGGATTCATCGATGGCAAGCTGGGCTTCTACGCCATGGACGCTGGTGCGCCGATCACCGCCGGCACCTGGGAGGCGGTGCGTAGCAGCGCCAACGTCGCCTTGACCGGCATGCAGCGCATCATCGACGGCGCCGACAGTGCCTTCGCCCTGTGCCGCCCGCCGGGGCACCACGCCGCCCGCGAGTACATGGGCGGCTATTGCTACCTGAACAACGCCGCCATCGCCGCCGAGCGCTGCCTGAGCCAGGGCGCCAAACGCGTGGCCGTGCTGGATGTGGACTTCCATCACGGCAACGGCACGCAGAACATCTTCTACGATCGCCCCGATGTGTTCTTTGCCTCGCTGCATGGCGACCCACACGTGTCCTACCCGTATTTCTCAGGCTATGTGAATGAGCGGGGCGCAGGGGCGGGTGAGGGCTTCAATGCCAACTACCCGATGGGCAAAGGCACGCTTTGGGCGCAGTACCAGGTAGCGCTGCAGGAAGCGCTCAAACGCATCACTGCGCAGCGGCCCGAATTCCTCGTGGTGTCGCTTGGCGTCGACACCTTCGAGGACGATCCGATCAGCCACTTCAAGCTCACCAGCGAAGACTTCCTGCGCATGGGCGCCGAGATCGCCAGCGCCGGCATCCCGACCCTGTTCGTGATGGAAGGCGGTTACATGGTCGACGAAATCGGCATCAACGCAGTGAACACCCTGCAAGGTTTTGAAAACGCACGCTAACCCGCGCAACAAGCCGTGACGGAGCCTGTAATGGGCCTCGCCACGGCACAGCGACATGTGACAGGCCAACAATAACAAGAGGTCGCCATGCAAGACATGCCCGCAAGCCTTGAGCAAAGCAAACCGGTAACGCCCGACCGTGACGGGCACCTGCAACGCACGCTGGAAAACCGCCACATCCAGTTGATTTCCATCGGCGGCGCCATCGGCACGGGCCTGTTCATGGGCTCGGGCAAGGTGATCGCGCTGTCCGGCACTTCGATCCTGTTGGTTTACGCCATCCTCGGGTTCTTCGTGTTCTTCGTCATGCGCGCCATGGGCGAGCTGCTGTTGTCCGACCTGCGCTTCAAATCGTTCGCCGACATCGTCGCCCATTACCTGGGCCCGCGTGCCGGCTTTGTGCTGAGCTGGTCGTACTGGCTGAGCTGGAGCGTGGCGGTGGTCGGTGACGTGGTCGTGGTAGCCGGGTTCTTCCAGTACTGGTACCCCGATGCACCGGCGTGGCTACCCGCGTTCTTCACCCTGTTTGTGTTGCTGGGGCTGAACATGCTGGCGGTGCGGATATTTGGCGAGGTGGAATTCTGGTTCGGCATCATCAAGATCGTCGCCATCGTGCTGTTGATCATCACAGCTGCGGTGATGATCGCGACTTCCTACACCTCACCCAATGGCGTGGTGGCTTCATTATCCAACGTGGTCGCGCCGGGTGTGGTGCTGCCCCATGGCATCAGCGGTTTCTTTGCCGGGTTCCAGATTGCCGTGTTTTCCTTTGCCGGCACCGAACTGATCGGCACCACCGCCGCCGAGGCGAAGAACCCGCATCGCTCGCTGCCCAAGGCGATCAACACCATCCCCTTGCGCATTCTGCTGTTCTACATCCTGGCGCTGGTGTGCATCATCAGCGTGGTGTCGTGGGCCGAGGTGCCGGCCAACCGCAGCCCCTTCGTCGAGCTGTTCCTGCTGGCCGGCTTCCCGGCGGCGGCCGGCATGATCAACTTCGTGGTGCTGACCTCGGCAGCTTCTTCGGCCAACAGCGGTGTCTACTCGGGGTGCCGGATGCTGTTCGGACTCGCCGAGCGGCGTAACGCGCCGGCCTTGTTCGCCAGGCTCTCGGCACTGAGCGTGCCGGTGTACAGCCTGGTGTTTTCAGGAGTGTGCATGCTGATCGGGTTGAGCCTGCTGTTCATCATCCCCGAGGTGATGACAGTGTTCACGCTGATTTCGACGGTGTCGGCAATCCTGGTGATCTTTACCTGGTCGATGATCCTGGCGGCGTACCTTGCCTATCGCAAACGCAACCCGGTTGCGCACACTGCTTCGGCGTTCAAGTTGCCGGGCGGGGTGCCGATGGCCGTCACCACCTTGGCCTTTCTCGGCTTTGTGCTGGTGCTGCTGGCGTTGCAGCCGGATACCCGGTTGGCGTTGTGCGTGATGCCGCTGTGGTTCGTGTTCCTGCTGCTGGCCTACCGCCGCTGACAACCGCATATACCTCCCGGTATATGGACAGCCCAGCACCTTGCCGAATAGTTTAAGCCCTCGACGGGGCACGCCTTGCACACGCCATAACAACAACGATGCCCCGTGACATTTCAGTCCTGCCAACCCCACAACTCTAAAAATGAGGCGGCAAATGGAAAGCATCGGCACGTATGTCATCTACGTCATCATGGTGTGCGCGGTACTGGGTGCCGTGGCATCCATCTACAACCCCGAGGGCGAGCTGGGGCAGGAGTTCATCGCCGGGTTGCACAGCATCGGCCCCATCTTCATCCCCGTGGCCGGCATCATGGCGGCCATCCCTTACATCTCTGCGGGTATCAGCCATGTGATCGCGCCGCTGTTCCAGGCCATCGGCGCCGATCCGGGCATTGCCGGCCCCATCTTCATCGCCTCCGACATGGGCGGCTACCAGCTGGCCAAGGCCTTGGCGCAAAGCCCGGAAGGCTGGATTCTCGGCCTGATCACCGGCTTTCAGTGCGGCGCCACGATCATCTTCGTCATCCCGGTAGGGCTGGCCATGCTGCGCAAGGTCGACCACAAGTACATGGCCCTGGGGATCATGGCCGGGCTGCTGACCATCCCGGTGAGCATCATGATCATAGCCATGACCATGCAGGCCCTGGGCCTGAACGTGCGCCCCGACATCGCCACCACTGGCGCCGCGACCCAGGCGCTGCACTTCACCTGGGCGATGCTGCTGCGCAACCTCATGCCGCTGATCCTGTTCTGCATCGCCCTGGCAGCGGCGTTGCGCTACTTCCCGACACTGATGGTGTACCTGTTCCTCAAGCTCGGCCAGTTCATGTACATCGCCGTGGTGCTGGTGCTGGTGGCCTCCATCGTGCAGTACTTCACCGGCCTGTTCAGCCACCTGTTCGGCAGTTGGGGCTTCGCGCCGATCATCGCCGATGCCGATGACCAGTTCCGCGCGCTGGAAATTGCCGGCTATATCGGTCTGATGCTATGTGGGGCATTCCCCATGGTGCACCTGCTCAAGCGCTTTCTGGCCCGGCCGATCGAGCGGGTGGCTTCGCGCTTTGGCATGTCGGGTGTTGGCGCGGCCGGGGTGTTGGCGGCTTCGGCCAATATTCTGGCCATGTTCCGCCTGGTCAGCGACATGCCACCCAAGGACAAGGTGCTGGTGATTGCTTTCTCGGTGTGCGCCGCCTTCACCTTTGGCGACCACATGGCCTTTTCGGCCAACTTCCAGCCGTCGCTGATCCTGCCACTGATGATCGGCAAGCTCAGTGGCGGCCTGATCGCCATGCTGCTGGCCAGTTGGCTGGCGGTGCCCAAGGCGCAGGAAATGGGGCGTCTGGACGACGCTGCCGGTGCCTTCAAGGTGGCGGCCCAGCCGTCCTGAGCAAAAAGCGTCATGCAGATGATCCGGAGCGTCCAGGGCGCCCCGGATTTTGTGCTTTTTGCCGATCAAGGCGGTAAGGTCGACCAAGCCTTCCTTGCAAGAGCGTGATGAACAATGACAAAAGATGAGGCGAACGGCCTGGCGACGGTGATCGAGGCGATCGGCAGCGACCTGTTGGGGCCGTCGCTGGATGCATGGCTGCGCAGCAAGCTGGCGTTCGACATGAGTTGCGCTTACCTGTTCCAGTTCAACCAGCCGGCACTGCTGGTGCACAATGGCTACAACCATTCGGTGGCCGAGCGCACCCTGAACGCTTATGTGCGGGGCGGCTATCTGCTCGATCCGTTCTACGTCGCCTGCGTCAACGAGCACCCGGCCGGGCTTTGGCGCATGAGCGAACTGGCACCGGACTGCTTCTTCTCTTCAGGGTTTGCCATTTCCAGGGACATCCACCCCTGTGTGTCTTCCGACTACGGCACGGCGGTGGAGGAGGTGGGCTTGATCATTCCCTTGCGGCCCCAGGTCGCAATTGTCCACTCGCTGATGCGCAACCACAGCAGTGGTGATTTCAGTGCAGCGCAAATGGACCTGTTGGCCGGGATGGCGCCGGTTCTGGCATCTGCATACGGCCAGCATTGCCGGTTGCGCTATGCCGATCGCCTGCGCGCTTTACCAGAGGGGGCGGTGCTGGAGGATGCCTTTGTCGAGATCCTGCAAGGGCAGCTGACCGAGACCCAGCGCGTTATCGCCAAACTGCTGTTGCAGGGCCACAGCAATGCGTCGATTGCGCGGCAGATGAATATTTCGGAGGGGACGGTGAAAGTGCACAAGCACAATATTTACCAGCGGCTGGGAATTTCCACCAACGCCGAGTTGTTTCGCCTGTTTATCGACTACCTGGCCAAGGCATAGCGCGAAGCGGCCCCTCGATTGTTGCCTTGATGGTGAAATCCTGGGGCCGCTGTGCGGCCCTATCGCGATATACCGATGGGTATACGGGACAGGCGCAGGCTATGGGGCCACGGTACACAGTCCCTGTGGGAGCGGGCATGCCCGCGAAGCAGGCGCCTCGGTGGATGGCACGGGCTTTGCCCGTGTTCGCGGGCACGCCCGCTCACACAGGGTGCGAGGTTTGTTCATGTTGCCTGTTGCTCGATCAGTGCCAGGCAGCGCTGCATGATCGGGCTCACATCACCCTTGCGGCGGCTGAGGATGATCGGGCTGACGGCGCTGCTATCAAGCAGGCCGGCATACTCGATATCGGTGCGGTGCTGCTGTTGTACCGACGCTGGCACCAGGGTCACCCCAACGCCGACGGCCACCAGGCCGATGGCCGTCTGCAGTTCGTTGGCCCACTGGCTGACGCGGATGCTCATGCCGTGCTGGGCGAACAGCGCCAGCACGTGGTCGGCATAACTGGGCCGGGGGTTGGCCGGGTAGAGGATGAACGCCTCGCCAGCCAGCTGGGCAAGGCTGAGCGGGCTGCCCGACAGCGGGTGGCCCTTGGGCAGCACCGCCACCAGCGGGTCTTCAAGCAGTACCTGTTGGTGAATGGCCGCGTCGTCGATGCGAATGCGCCCGAAGGCGATGTCGATGCGCCCGCTCTTCAACGCTTCTACCTGCTGCAGCGTGGTCATCTCGCTCAGGCCCAGCTCCAGCTCGCTGTCCTGGCGCAGCTCGCGGATCAGTTCTGGCAGCACGTTGTACAGGGTCGAGGGGGCAAAGCCGATGCCCAGCCACTGGCGCTGACCCTGGCCAATGCGGCGGGTGTTGTCGCTGATGTTCTGCAGCTGTTGCAGCACGGTGCAGGTCTGCTCGTAGAAGAAACGGCCGGCTTCGGTGAGCCGCAACGGGCGTTCACGCACGACCAGCAGGGTGCCAAGCTGGTCTTCCAGCTGGCTGATCTGCCGGCTCAAGGGGGGCTGGGCAATGTGCAGCAGCTCGGCGGCGCGGGTGAAGTTCAGGGTTTCGGCCAGGACCTTGAAATAACGCAGGTGGCGCAGCTCCACAAGACCTCCAGGGTATGGTGGGAGATTCATTTGATATTGGACGGTCATCAGGGTCTCGCGCAATCCTTGAACAATCAAGTAAATGCACCATTCGGGCCTGCGACTGGCAGCCCGACCTGACGAGACCTGGCAACAATGACAAGCGCGCTGATTGAACGTATTGATGCAATTATCGTCGACCTGCCGACCATTCGCCCGCACAAGCTGGCCATGCACACGATGCAACAGCAGACCCTGGTGGTATTGCGCGTGCGCTGCAGCGATGGCGTGGAAGGTGTCGGCGAGGCCACTACCATTGGCGGCCTGGCCTATGGCTACGAAAGCCCCGAGGGCATCAAGGCCAACATTGACGCGCACCTGGCCCCGGCGCTGATCGGCCTTCCGGCAGACAATATCAACGCCGCCATGCTCAAGCTGGACAAGCTGGCCAAGGGCAATACCTTTGCCAAGTCGGGTATTGAAAGCGCCTTGCTCGACGCCCAGGGAAAACGCCTGGGCCTGCCGGTCAGCGAACTGCTGGGCGGCCGGGTGCGCGACAGCCTGGAAGTGGCCTGGACCCTGGCCAGCGGCGACACCGCCCGTGACATCGCCGAAGCGCAACACATGCTGGAGATCCGCCGTCACCGGGTGTTCAAACTGAAGATTGGTGCCAACCCGGTGGAGCAGGACCTGAAGCACGTAGTGACGATAAAACGCGAGCTGGGCGACAGCGCCAGTGTGCGGGTGGACGTCAATCAATACTGGGACGAATCCCAGGCCATCCGCGCTTGCCAGGTGCTGGGCGAGAACGGTATCGACCTGATCGAACAGCCGATTTCGCGCATCAACCGGGGTGGCCAGGTGCGCCTGAACCAGCGCAGCCCTGCACCGATCATGGCTGATGAGTCGATCGAAAGCGTCGAGGATGCCTTCAGCCTGGCCGCCGACGGCGCGGCCAGCATCTTTGCCCTGAAAATCGCCAAGAACGGCGGCCCGCGTGCCGTGCTGCGCACCGCACAAATCGCCGAGGCCGCCGGTATCGGCCTGTATGGCGGCACCATGCTCGAAGGTTCGATCGGCACCCTGGCCTCGGCCCATGCCTTCCTTACCCTGCGCCAACTGACCTGGGGCACCGAGCTGTTCGGCCCGCTGCTGCTGACCGAAGAAATTGTCAACGAGCCGCCGCAGTACCGCGACTTCCACCTGCACATTCCCCGTACCCCAGGCCTGGGCCTGACCCTGGACGAACAGCGCCTGGCGCGTTTCGCCCGTCGCTGATCAGCAAACAAGGAGATAATCATGTTGTTCCACGTGAAGATGACCGTGAAACTGCCGGTCGACATGGACCCGGCCAAGGCCAACCAGCTCAAGGCGGATGAAAAGGAACTGGCCCAGCGCCTGCAACGTGAAGGCACCTGGCGCCACCTGTGGCGCATTGCCGGGCACTACGCCAACTACAGCGTGTTCGATGTGCCCAGCGTCGAAGCGCTGCACGACACACTGATGCAACTGCCGTTGTTCCCGTACATGGACATCGAGGTCGACGGCCTGTGCCGGCATCCCTCGTCGATCCACAGCGACGACCGCTGATACGCAACTGTCTACCTGACAAGAACAATATGAGGTAAGCACGATGACCGTGAAAATTTCCCACACTGCCGACATTCAAGCCTTTTTCAACACAGTGGCTGGCCTGGACCACGCTGAAGGCAACCCGCGTTTCAAGCAGATCATCCTGCGTGTGCTGCAGGACACCGCGCGCCTGGTCGAAGACCTGGAAATCAGCGAAGACGAATTCTGGCACGCCATTGATTACCTCAACCGCCTGGGGGGTCGTAACGAGGCGGGCCTGCTGGCTGCTGGCTTGGGCATCGAGCACTTCCTCGACCTGCTGCAGGACGCCAAGGACGCCGAAGCCGGCCTGGGCGGCGGCACCCCGCGTACCATCGAAGGCCCGCTGTACGTCGCCGGGGCGCCGTTGGCACAAGGCGAGTCGCGCATGGACGACGGCACCGACCCTGGCGTGGTGATGTTCCTCAAGGGCCAGGTGTTCGATGCCGACGGCAAGCCGCTGGCCGGCGCCACCGTCGATCTGTGGCACGCCAATACCCAAGGTACCTATTCGTACTTCGACTCGTCCCAGTCCGATTACAACCTGCGCCGGCGCATCATCACCGATGCCGAGGGCCGCTACCGTGCGCGCTCCATCGTGCCGTCGGGGTATGGTTGCGACCCACAGGGCCCGACCCAGGAGTGCCTGGACCTGCTCGGCCGCCATGGCCAGCGCCCGGCACACGTGCACTTCTTCATCTCGGCACCCGGGCATCGCCACCTGACCACGCAGATCAACTTCGAGGGTGACAAGTACCTCTGGGACGATTTTGCCTATGCCACCCGTGACGGGCTGATCGGCGAGCTGCGCTTTGTCGAGGATGCAGCTGCGGCGCGCGACCGCGGCGTGCAAGGTGATCGTTTTGCCGAGCTGGCGTTCGACTTCCACCTGCAAGGGACCACGGCGCCGCAGGCCGAGGCTCGCAGCCATCGCCCGCGTGCCTTGCAGGAGAGCTGAGTTTCGGCTTGAGGTCGCAGGGGCTGCCGTGCAGCCCTTCATCCACTGTGTTTTTGGCCTGGGCCTTTCCGTGCGGGGAGGGTCCGGGCTTTTTGCTGCAAGCGGGTTGTGGTCCAGCGCCCCAGCCTTTGATTTGCATTGAAGAGGGCTAGCGACTTTTTTGTGAGCTACTTCACAAAATCGCCATGAGCGGCATAATGCCATCAACGCTTCCCGATACCCGGCCGCTGCTTGCCGGGGTCCCTTTTCATGCCCTTCGAAGGTTCAGGTAAAGTTCATGGCGCTAGTCGCAAGCCCCGACATCATGTACCGGCTATTGATTCAGAGTGTGGTGGACTACGCCATCTACATGCTCACCCCCGAAGGTGTTGTTGCCAACTGGAACCCCGGCGCGCAGCGTGCCAAGGGGTACCACGCCGAGGAAATTGTCGGCCAGCATTATTCGTTGTTCTACACCGATGCCGAGCGCGCTGCCGGGCTGCCTGCGCATAACCTGGAGCAGGCGCGCAGCACCGGGCGTTTTGAAGAGGTCGGGTCGCGCCTGCGCAAGGACGGCTCGGCCTTCCACGCCCATGTGGTGATCGATGCGGTGTACGACGATGCCGGGCAACTGGTGGGTTTTGCCAAGGTGACCCGCGACATTTCCGAACGCCGGCGCCAGGAGCTGGAGCTGCTGCAGGCCAAGGAACTGGCCGAGCAGTACAGCCAGGAAATGGCCAAACTGTCGCAGTTCCTCGACTCGGTCATTGCCAACATCCCCGCCAGCGTCATCGTCCAGGACCTTGAAAGCCAGCGTATCCTGTTGGCCAACCAGCAGGCCGAACGCCTGTTCGGCGGGCCAGGGCGCAGCATGATCGGCCAACTGCCGGGCGAATGCCTGAGCCCGGCGGCTGCCGAATACCTTGAACAGCAACTGGCCCGGGGCGCGCGTAACACCAAGGGCCATGCTGCCGAGACCCGGGTCGACACCGCCCGTGGCCCGCGCACCCTGCGCAGCCGCACTTTGCTCAGCCAGAATCGCGAGGGCCAGGCGGATTACGTGCTGTTTGTCGCCGAAGATGCCACCGAGGAACTGGCCGCCCACGCGCAGATTCACCACATGGCGCACCATGACGCCCTCACCGGGCTGCCCAACCGCACCTTGTTCCACGAACGCCTTCGCCAGGCGCTGGTGCGTGGCAGCGAGACCGCCAAGCTGACCGCTGCCCTGTGCCTGGATCTGGACAACTTCAAGAACATCAACGACTCCCTGGGCCATGCCTTCGGCGACAAGCTGTTGCGCGAGTTGGGCAAACGCCTGCGCCGGGAGCTGCGCGAGCACGACACCCTGGCCCGTCTGGGCGGTGATGAGTTTGCCGTGGTCCTGACCGGGCTGGATGGCCGCGATGCCGCGCGCAACACCGCGCAGCGCCTGATCAATGCCATTTGCCCGCCGTTCCAGATCGAAGGGCACCAGTTCACGGTTGGGGTGAGCATCGGCGTTGCCATCGCCCCCGATGACAACGACCAGGCCGAGCAGTTGCTGGGTTATGCCGACATGGCGCTGTACGAGGCCAAGCGCAACGGGCGCAACCGCTACGAGTGCTTCGAAGTTGAACTGGACGTCGCCGCCCGCCAGCGGCGCCTGGTGGAAACCGACCTGCGCACCGCGCTGCACCTGGGGCAGTTGCAACTGCACTACCAGCCGGTGGTCGACCAGCAAACCCATTGCATCACCGGCTACGAGGCGTTACTGCGCTGGGAGCATCCGAGCCGTGGCATGGTAATGCCCATGGACTTCATCCCGATTGCCGAGGAAACCGGGTTGATTCATGAGCTGGGCATCCGCGCCTTGAACCTGGCTTGCCAGGAAGCGGCCACTTGGGACAGCGACCAGACGGTGTCGGTCAACCTGTCGCCGGTGCAGTTCAAGAATGCCAACCTGGTGGAGGTTGTGGCCTTGGCCCTAGCCGATTCAGGCCTGCCGGCGCAGCGCCTGGAGCTGGAAATTACCGAGTCGGTGTTGCTGGGTAACAGCGAAGAAAACGTGCGCACCCTGCGCGCGCTGAAAGACCTGGGCGTGTCCATTTCGCTGGACGACTTTGGCACAGGGTATTCATCGCTTGGCTATCTGCGGTCGTTCCCGTTTGACCGGATCAAGATCGACAAGTCGTTCGTGCATGACATGTGCGACAGCCGTGAGGCGATGTCGATCATCCGCGCCATTACCGACCTGTCCAACAGCCTGATGATCAAGACCACGGCCGAGGGGGTGGAATCGGAAGAGCAGATGCGCCGGCTGGCGGCGGAAGGGTGTTCGCATTTCCAAGGCTACTTCTACGGGAGGCCGGCACCGGCGAGCGAGCGGTTGAAGCAGGTCATTACCCCCGTATGACGGCTTACACCGCCCATTGTGGGGGTACTGTGTTTAAGAGCTTGTGCAATCCTTGTGGGAGCGGGCGTGTCGAGGCGTCGAACCGCCGCGAACACCGGCGCAGCCGGTGCCAGTCACCGAGTTGGCTTCTTCGCGGGCACGCCCGCTCCCACAAGGTCCGTGTCGCGCTTACGAATTTCAGCTATTCCAGTCCGGCGCAAACGGCGGGCTTACCACGCGCTGGTCCTTCGGCAGCCCGGCAATCGCGGCGCGGTCTTCGTCGTCCAGTTGCACGTTCAACGCTGCCAGGTTGGCCAGCTGGTTCTCGCGGCTACTGGCCTTGGGGATGGCCGCCACACCGTCCTGGTCCAGCAACCACTTCAGCGCCACCTGGCTGGGCAGCACGCCATGTTTGCGGGCAATCGCCTGGATCACCGGCTGCGCTGCCGCCTGGCCACGCGCAAGCGGGGTGTAGGCGGTGAGCAACAGGTCATGGCGGCGGGCGTAGTCGAGCAGCGGTTGCTGGCCGAGCAGCACGTGGTATTCCACCTGAATCGCCGACAACGGCGCGCCCAGGGTTTCCACGACCTGGCGCAGCAGCCCCAGCGGGAAGTTGGCCACGCCGATGTGGCGCGCCTTGCCCTCGTCACGCAGGGCTACCAGGGTGTCGATACTGCGCGCCAGGTCCCAGTCCTTGCCGGGCCAGTGAATGTGGAACAGGTCGACCTGTTCGGTGCCCAGGGCGCGCAAGCTGTCTTCCAGCGACTGGCGCATGGCCTTGGGCTCCAGGCGGTCCCACCACACCTTGGTGGTGAGGTGGATCTGCTCACGGGGCACGTCGCTTTCGCGCAGGGCCTGGCCAACAGCCGCTTCATTTTCGTAGGCGGTGGCGGTGTCGATGTGCCGGTAACCGACTTCCAGCGCCTGGTGCACGGCCTGGGTGCATTCGCTGCCGGTCATGGGCCAGGTGCCCAGGCCGATTGCAGGCAGGTCCAGACCGTTACGGGTGGTGAGCCTTTGCATGTAAATTCCTTGTAGGGTGTGCAGGGTTCGCACTCGATGGTCGGCGATCAGTGCAGCACGGGCCATGCGCCCAAAGCACAAAGTGGTCGATCAGCGAACAGGAAATGCAGCAGGCCTGGGCAAGTGGCAAATGAACTTCCTTATCCTGCGGCATCTCTTCTAGAATTCGAGCAGTTGCATCCGCCAGGCCACGCCTGTGCGGCCTTCCCTGGGCGTGGCATGCAGCTGCGCCGTCATCGAGAGAGCCATGAGTTCCAGCACACCGCTGTCCGGCGTCAACCAACCCCTGCGCGGTATCGCGTTGGTAGTGGTGGCGACGTTCCTGTTCGCCAGCCACGATGCGTTGTCGAAATTCCTGGGTGGCATTTACCCGATTATCATGGTGGTGTGGGCGCGCTATGTCGTGCATACGCTGCTGATGGCCGGCATTTTCCTGCCCAAGTCTGGCCTGAACGTATTGCGCACCCGCCGGCCGCTGCTGCAAACCTTGCGGGCCCTGAGCCTGTTGAGCACCAGCCTGCTGTTCACCACCGGCCTTCAGTATCTGCCGTTGGCGGAGGCGACGGCGGTCAACTTCCTTGCCCCGGTGCTGGTCACCGCGCTGTCGGCGCCGCTGCTCAAAGAGCGGGTGACGGTGGGGCAGTGGGTGGCGGTGGTGCTGGGTTTCATCGGCGTGCTGGTGGTGGTGCACCCGGGTGGGGCGATGTTTACCCCGGCCATACTGTATCCGTTCGGTTCGGCGCTGGGCTTCTGCTTCTATCAGTTGCTGACGCGCATTCTGGCTGCGCACGACAGCCCGACCACCAGCAACTTCTATGCAGGGCTGTGCAACACCCTGGCGATGAGTGCGCTGGTGCCGTTCTTCTGGGAAGTGCCGCGATGGGACCATGCCCTGCTGATGCTGGCACTGGGCGGTTTTGGCATGACTGCACACCTGCTGCTGACCCAGGCCTTCCGCCATGCAGCCCCGGCGTTGCTGGCGCCGTTCAGTTATTGCCAGATCGTGTTTGCCGGGTTGCTCGGGGTGATCGTTTACAGCCAGGTGCCGGATACCCTGAGCCTGGTGGGCATTTCGGTGATCTGCCTGAGCGGGCTGGGTGCGGCGTGGATGCAGCGCAAGAAGTGATTCATTTCCTACCGGGCCATGAACTGCAGAATGCGCTCGCGTAGCCAGCGCTCGGCCGGGTCGTTGTCCTGGGCGCCGCTCCAGACCATCGACAGTTCAGCCTCGGTGATGTCGAACGGCGCCGGGTCGGCGCGCAGGCTGCCGTCGTCGGCCAGCGCGCAGGCGGCGTAGTCCGGGACCGTGGCGATCAGCTCGGTGTTGCGCAACAGGGTGCGCAGGCTGCCGAACTGCGGCACTGCCAGCACCACCTTGCGGCAACGGCCGATGCGCGCCAGGTCCAGGTCGATATTGCCGCTCATGTCGCCGGAGAACGACACCATCACATGCGGGCGGGCGCAGTATTCGTCGAGGGTGAGCGGGCCGGGCCGGTCGTCGGCGCGCAGCACGCGCACGCCAATGTCGCGCAGCTTGCGGCGCTTGGCCGTCGCCGGCAGGTCGGTGGTGTAGCTCACACCTACCGAAATCTCGCCGCTGGCCAGCAGGCCAGGCATCAGCAGGAAGTTGGCCCGCCGCACCACCACACTGATATCCGGGGCCTCTTCACGCAGGGCCTGCAGCAGGGCCGGGAACAGGCCGAACTCGGCATCGTCCGACAGCCCCAGGCGGAACACATTGCAACTGCTGGCCGGGTCGAACTCGCGGGCCCGGCTGATGGCTGCGGAAATCACGTCCATTGCAGGCGCCAGTTCGGCGAAAATCTGCATGGCCCTTGGCGTGGGCTCCATGGCCCGGCCACTGCGGATCAGCAACGGGTCATCGAACAGCTCGCGCAAGCGGGCCAGGGCGGCGCTGACGGTGGACTGGGTGATGAACAGCTTTTCACCGACCCGGGTCAGGTTGCGTTCGATCATCAGGGCCTCGAACAGCACCAGCAGGTTCATGTCGACGCGGCGCAGGTCGTTGCGGTTCATTGGGCTCAGGTTCCGGGAGTAGAGGGCTTGGCGGTGTATTGAAGCATGTGGGTGGCCTGCGTGCCTTGTATGGATGTGCCGGCCTGTTTGTGTGCGCAGTAAACCTGACAGAGCCAGCCTATCACCCCCTAACAGCCACTCTATTAGAAGTCTGCCCAAGCTCGGCTAGTCTTTCCCGTGGCCCCGCGAATTGCGCGTGCGGGCGGCGTGCCAGCACCTGTGTGCAAGACCACGCCAACCCGCCGTGAGAGCTTCGCAAGCCCCGTGTAGACCTGATGAGGGGTAGCACGAGCCCACACGCTCGGCTGAAAGAACACCTGGCATAGACCGGAAATCTGGATAACCGACCCAAAGGTACCCGCAGATGTCGAACGAATCGAAATGCCCGTTCCATCAAACCGCAGGTGGCGGCACCACCAACCGTGACTGGTGGCCTGACCAGCTCAACCTTCGGATTCTTCACCAACACTCGTCAAAGTCCAGCCCCGACCCGGACTTCGACTATGCCAAGGCGTTCAAGAGCCTGGACTTCCAGGCTTTGAAAAAAGACCTGACTGCCTTGATGACCGACTCCCAGGACTGGTGGCCCGCCGACTTCGGCCACTACGGTCCGCTGTTCATCCGTATGGCGTGGCACAGCGCGGGCACCTACCGCATTGGCGATGGCCGAGGTGGCGCGGGCTCTGGCCAGCAACGTTTCGCCCCGCTCAACAGCTGGCCGGACAACGTCAGCCTGGACAAGGCCCGGCGCCTGCTGTGGCCGATCAAGCAGAAATACGGCAACAAGATCTCCTGGGCCGACCTGATCGTGCTCACCGGCAACGTTGCCCTGGAGTCCATGGGCTTCAAGACATTCGGCTTCTCTGGCGGGCGCGCCGACGTGTGGGAACCGGACGAAGATGTGTACTGGGGTTCGGAAAAGGTCTGGCTGGGCGGTGATACCCGCTACGGCAAGGAACAAGTCAAGGCGCAGCCGCCTGGCCAGGGTGACCTGGTGGCCGAGCCGGCCAAGCATGGCGAGGAACAGAGCCGCGACCTGTCAGCCGAGCGCAACCTGGAAAACCCGCTGGCCGCCGTGCAGATGGGCCTGATCTACGTGAACCCCGAGGGCCCGGAAGGCAACCCTGACCCGGTGGCCTCGGGCAGGGACATCCGTGAAACCTTTGGCCGCATGGCCATGAACGATGAAGAAACCGTGGCGCTCATCGCAGGCGGTCACGCCTTCGGCAAGACCCACGGCGCCGGCCCCGCCGACAACGTCGGCCCCGAGCCTGAAGCGGCTGGCCTTGAGCTGCAGGGCCTGGGCTGGCCCAACAAGTTCGGCACTGGCAAGGGCGGTGATGCCATCACCAGTGGCCTGGAAGTGATCTGGACCTCGACCCCCACGCAGTGGAGCAACGAGTACCTCAACAACCTGTTCAACTTTGAGTGGGAACTGACCAAAAGCCCGGCCGGTGCGCATCAGTGGCGGCCGACAGAGGGCAAAGGCGCAGGCACCGTGCCGGATGCCCACGATCCGGGCAAGAAGCACGCGCCGTCGATGCTGACCTCCGACCTGGCGCTGCGCTTCGACCCGATCTACGAGCCGATCGCCCGCCGCTTCAAGGACAACCCTGACCAGTTGGCGGATGCATTTGCCCGTGCCTGGTACAAGCTGATCCACCGCGACATGGGCCCGCTGGCGCGCTACCTGGGCCCGGAAATGCCCAACGAAGAGCTGCTATGGCAAGACCCTTTGCCCAAAGCCGGGCCATCAACACTGGCTGAGCAGGACATCGCGGCCCTCAAGGCCAAGGTGCTGGCATCGGGCTTGAGCGTGGGCGAACTGGTGTCCACCGCCTGGGCATCCGCCTCGACCTTCCGTGGCTCCGACAAGCGCGGCGGTGCCAATGGCGCCCGCGTGCGCCTGGCACCGCAGAAAGACTGGGCTGCCAACCAAGGGACAGGCAAGGTGCTGGCGGCGCTGGAGAAGATTCAGGGCGAGTTCAACAATGGCGGCAAGCAGGTGTCCTTGGCCGATCTGGTGGTGCTGGCCGGTACCGCAGCCGTTGAGAAAGCTGCCAAGGATGCCGGTTACTCTGGCAGCGTCGGGTTCCGCCCGGGCCGCGTCGATGCGTCTCAGGCGCAGACCGATGTCGAGTCGTTCGCCGTACTGGAACCGCTGGCCGATGGCTTCCGTAACTTCACCAAAGCCCGCTACAGCGTCAAGGCCGAAAAGCTGCTGCTGGACAAGGCCCAACTGCTGACCCTGACTGCGCCGGAGCTGACCGTGCTGATTGGCGGCCTGCGCGTGCTGGGCGCCAACCATGGCGATAGCAAGCAGGGCGTGTTTACCGACAAGGTTGGCACCTTGAGCAACGACTTCTTCCGTAATTTGCTGGACATGGGCGTGGAATGGAAGCCGACTTCGGCGGACAACGAAACCTTCGAAGGCCGAGACCGCAAGACCGGGCAGGTTAAATGGAACGCTAGCCGGGTCGACCTGGTGTTGGGTTCGCACGCCCAGTTACGGGCATTGAGCGAGGTGTATGGCAGCAGTGATGGGCGTGACAAGTTTGTGCGCGACTTTGTTGCAGCTTGGCAGAAGGTCATGGAGCTTGACCGTTTTGATTTGAAATAGCGTTGCCTGGCGGGGGGCGCTTTGCGCCCCTTTCCGACCGCTGCGGCGCCCCGGCAAGGCCGCTCCCGTGTGGGGCCCGCCCACACTGTCTAGCTGTTTTTGAACATATCAAGCCAACTGGTAAGTGGTCTTTACCCGGGTAAAGAACTGCCGTGCATGCGTCCCTTGCTCCCGCGAACCCAGGCTTGATGCTCCATTCCCGCCAAACGGCACGTGATAATCCACCCCGGCAGTGGGCAGGTTGACCATCACCATCCCCGCCGAACTGTTGCGCTTGAAGTGCTCGGCATAACGCAGCGAGGTGGTGACGATTCCGGCTGACAGACCAAATGCAGTGTCCTCGGCAGCAGCGAACGCTTCGTCATAGTCACGGACCTTGAGCACGCTCAGCACCGGCCCGAAGATTTCTTCGCGGTAAATGCGCATGTCTGGTGTCACCTCTGTAAACAGCGCCGGGGTAAAGAAATACGCTCCGGCCTGGTTGTCGATCCGCTCGCCACCACACACCAGCTTCGCACCTTGTTCCAGGCCCGCAGCCACGTACGACAGGTTCTGCTCCAGCTGCCGGCTGTCGACCACAGGGCCGATGTCAGTGCTGGCCAGCAGCGCATTGCCCACCTTCAGCACGCGGGTGCGTTCGGCCAGCCGTGCGACGAAGGCATCATGAATGCCTTCGGTCACGATCACCCGCGAGCTGGCGGTGCAGCGCTGGCCGGTGCTGTAGAAAGAACCGTTCAGTGCTACCTCCACGGCCTGCTCCAGGTCGGCATCGTCCAGCACGATCAGCGGGTTCTTGCCGCCCATCTCCAACTGCACTTTCTTCATGCTTTCGGCAGCCAGCCGGGCAATTGTCTGGCCGGTGTGCTCGGAACCGGTGAAGCTGATGCCATCGACCAGCGGCGAGCGGATGATCGTATCGCCGACACTGCGTCCGGGGCCGATCAGCATGTTGAACACGCCCGCTGGCAAACCGGCGCGGGCGATGATTTCGGCCAGGGCCCAGGCCGAGGAGGGCACCAGCTCGGCCGGCTTGAACACCACGCAGTTGCCAAAGCACAACGCCGGCGCGATCTTCCACGCCGGGATGGCAATGGGAAAGTTCCACGGGGCGATGATGCCGACCACGCCCAGTGGCTGGGTAAACACATCGATCCCCACGTCCTGGCGCACCGACTGGTATTTTTCGCCTTCGGCACGCAGCGCTTCCTGGGCGTAGAACTTGAACGAGCGCCCGGCGCGGTCCACTTCACCCAAGGCCTCGCGCAGCACCTTGCCTTCTTCGCGGGCCAGCAATGTGGCCAGTTGTTCCCGGCGCGCGAGAATTTCCGTGCCGATGAAGTCCAGTGCGTCGGCGCGTTGCTGGGGGTTGCTGCGCGCCCAGGCCGGCTGTGCGCGGCGGGCAGCGGCGATAGCCTGCTGGGTCAGCAGCTGGTCGGCGCGTTCGAAGCGCTCGACCACTTCACCCGGGTTGGAAGGGTTGCGGTTTTCCAGGATGTCGGCGCTGTTGCCGAGCTCGACGAAGGCGCCGTCGACGTAGCTGCTCTTGGTAATGGGGGTCATGCGGTACGGATCCTTTTTGCAGAAAGCTGGCGGGCGACAAAATCGCTGATGTTGTCCACGGCGCTGTCCATCAGCTGTTGCATGGCGTCTTCACTGCTCCAGGCGATGTGCGGGTTGAGCAGGAAGTCGTCGCGGTCGATCAGCTGGAACAGCGGGTTGCTCGGGTGCAGCGGTTCCACCTCCACTACATCCAGGGCCACACCACCCAGGCGGCCTGCCTGCAGCGCCTGGATCAAAGCCGCTTCATTGACCACGCCGCCGCGGCCGGTGTTGATGACCACGGCATCGGGCTTCATCGACGCCAGTTGCCCGGCATCGATCAAATTGTGGGTTTCTGGGGTGAGCGGGCAGTTGATCGACAGCACATCGCAGTTTTTCAGCAATTCGGCCAACGGCCTGCAGTCGGGGCCTTTGCGCTTGCCGCCACGGTCTTCGAACAGCACCTGCATGCCGAACGCCCGTGCCAGGTGCGCGAGGCGCAGGGCAATCGGGCCACTGCCAATGATCGCCAGTTGTTTGTCGCGCACATCGCGGATGCGGTGGTTGAAGTAGATGTTCTGATGCGGCTTTTCACCAGTATGCACCTGGCGCATCAGCCGGGTGAATGCGGCCGGGCGGCGGAACAGTTCGAGGATCATGGCCAGGCTGTGTTCGGCCACGGTATTGGCGGCATAGCCCGGCACGCTCGACACTTCGATGCCGTGGGCGTTGCAATAGTCGACATCGACGATGTCACGGCCGGTCAGTGCCAGCGAGATCATCTTCAGCTTGGGCAACTGGCGCAGGTGCTCCTCGCGCAGCGGCACGCTGCAGGTCAGCGCCACCGTCGCGTCTTTCAGGTGCTCCAGCACCTGGTCGGGGTGGGTGTAGGCGTACTGCTGCCAGCGGTGTTCGCAGTCAGGCCGCTTCAAGCGGGTGGAAGGTGCCAGGCCTTCGTCGTCGAGGAAGACGATATGTTCGCTCACGGTGTGGTCCTTATTTTTTCTGCGCTGGCACGTAGCCGGCGGGCGCCATGCCGACCAGCTGGCGGGTGATGAAACCGGCGTCCTGGTCGTGGTCTTCCAGCGATTCCTTGCGCACCAATGCGTCGCGCACCAGGTGTGCGCCAAAGAAACGGAACGGCTCTGGCGGCAGCAGTTTCATGTTCTGATTGACCAGGCCACAGTTGGCCCAGGCGTCGTTGGCATGGGTGGCCAGCGACTTGATGATGCGGCTGGCGAACACGGTGGTGGCCACGCCGTTGCCGGAAAAACCGATGCCGTAGCTGACGGTCTGGTGGTGGTCGAGGTAGCCAAAGTTGGGCAGGCCCTTCATGGCTCGGTCGATCGGCCCGGTCCAGCTGCTGACCACCGGCACATCCTGCAGCTGCGGGTACAGCCGGCGCAGTTCGGCAGCGACCTTGTCGGCGGCCGGCGAGGGTTTTTCATACAGGTTGCCGATGCGCCCGGCATAGGCGAACTGGCCCAGGGGCTTGCCGAATACCACACGCCCGTCCGGGGTGTTGCGCCAGTAGTTGAGCACGGTGCGCGAGTCGGTCATGCATTCGCCGCCGCTGAAACCGATGGCATCGAGCTTGGCCTTGACCGGCGCGGTGGCGACCATGTCGCTGGACATGATCGCGATCATCCGGCGTAGTTCGGGGAATTGCGCGCCCCAGGCGTTGAGCGCCAGCACCACGTGGCTGGCTTTCACATGGCCCTTGGCCGTGTGCACCACCGGGTTCTTGCCACGCTGCAGATGGGTGAAGGGCGATTTCTCGAAAATCTGCACACCCAGTTTCAGCGCCACGCGTCGCAAGCCGCGGGCGAGCATGGCGGGCTGTACGGTGGCCGCGTTGGGGTCAAAGATACCGCCCAGCACCAGTGGCGAGCCGACGCGGCCGCGGATGGTCTGGCGGTCCAGCTCCTGGAACGGGTTGACGTCGAGCTTTTGCAGGCCGTCGGTGAGCACGCGCCAAGAGTTCATCTGCCGCTGGTTGGTGGCCGTCCACAGCCAGCCGTTCTTGCGGTACTGGGCGTCGATGCCGTGTTGATGGCAGAAACTGCCGATCTCGTCGATGGCCGACTCGGCTGCCTCGCAGATGCGCCGCGCCTCGATGTCGCCGCAGATGGTGCGCAGCGACAGGTACTTGCCCCACCAGTTGGTGGCCACGCCACCGTTGCGCCCGCTGGCACCCGAACCGCAGCGGTCGCGTTCGACGATGACGATGGTTTTTTCCGGGTGCGCCTGTTTCAGGCGGATGGCCGACCACAGGCCAAGGAAGCCACCGCCGACGATGCACACGTCGGCTTGAATCGAGTCCTGCAGGGCAGGGGCCAGGTCGTTGTCCAGGTCAAGCGCCTGGGCATACCAGAATCCACGGTACATGAGGGGTGCCTCTGAGCATGTTTGTCTTGTGCCTACATGATGCTCAGCCGGGGCTGGGGGCTGATATTACAGCCATGACAATTGATAGAACGGCGCCGCCTTTTGTCACGCATTTCCTATTTGTGGGGATGCATATGATATGACGGACGCAGGGCGCGCTTTAGAATGGCGCCATTACGGATGTCACGAGGCCAGCGTCCATGTTTGCCGAACAACAAGAAGAACCGGTACAAGCCCCCGTCATCACTGCGCAGGTCAAGCCCGAGTTACGCGTGGGTTTTGTGCTGATGAACCACTTCACCCTGGTGCCGGTGGCCGGGCTGGTGGATTCGCTGCGTTTTGCCGCAGACAAGTCGTTCCGCAGCCAGCAGGTGTTCTGCCAGTGGGACTGGATGACCCTTGACGACCAGCCGATCACGGCCAGTTGTGGCATGCCGATTTTGCCCACCAAGCCGTTGAACCTGTTCGCCCAGTACGACTACATCGTGCTGGCCGGTGGCCTGCTGGACGAAACCCGCCACCCGCCGGACTGGCTGCTGGATGCGCTGCGTGAGGTGCATGCGGCGAGTATTCCGATCATCGCCTTGTGCTCAGGGTCATTCGTGCTGGGTAAAGCCGGGCTGCTCGATGGCCGGCGCTGTGCGCTGCATTTCACCTTGCGCGATGAATTCAAGGCGCGCTTTCCACTGGCCACGGCGGTGATCGACAAGAGCTACGTGGACGACCGTGGCATCATCACCTGCCCGGGCGGTACGGCCATTGACCTGGCGGCCAACCTGATCCGCCAGCATTGCGGCGCGGTACGGGCGCAAAAGGGGCTGGAATACTTGCTGGTGGATGAACGCGCCGATGAGCAGCAGGACAAGGCCGCCACCGAGAGCGTGTACCAGAACGACCGGGTGCAGCGGGCGATCAGTTTCATGCGCGCCAATCTGGATGCCTCGATGACGCTCAAGGCGGTGGCTGAAGCGGTGGGCACCCACCCCCGGCAGTTGCACCGCGAGTTCGTCGCCAATACCCAGGAACCACCGGCCAACTACTGGCGCAAGCTGCGCCTGGACCATGCCCGACGGTTGTTGGTGAATACCAGCCAGAACATCACCACCATTGCTTTGGCCTGCGGGTTTTCAGATGCGTCGCACTTTATCTTGTGGTTCCGCAAACAGTACGGCGAGACGCCTTACAACTTTCGCAAGCGCAGGCATGAAGTGGAGCGGTTTGACTGGCATGGCGACAAGGTGGGGCTGGACCCGGAGCTGTAGGAGATTACCCAGCACTTAAGGCCGCGCTGTCATGCAGAAAGCTCATTTCGTGAGCGTGACGCGGCCTCTGTGGGAGCGGGCGTGCCCGCGAAGACTCCAGCGCGGTGGCTGGCACCGGCTGCGCCGGTGTTCGCGGGCACGCCCGCTCCCACACTGACCGCGCGGACCTCAAGTGATGTGCTATCCCTGTGGTAGTCAGAGCTGGCCGAAGGCCTGGATCTCGATGCGGTATTCAGGGGCAGCCAAGGCTGCCCCTACACAGGCCCGCACCGGTGGCTGATCACTGATCCAGGCGTCATACACCTCATTCATCGCCGCAAACTCACCCATGTCAGCCAGCCAGATCTGCAGGCGGGTGAGGTTGCCCTTGCCCGCGCCGATCTGCGCCAGCCACTGCTCCAGTTGCAGAAGCACGCAGCGGGTCTGCGCGGCGATGTCGCCTGGTTGCAGGGCCACAATGCCGGAGGTTTCGATACGGCCATCCACCAGCACCATCTGGCTGGCCCGTTTGCCGGGGTTGATGCGTTCGATCATCGACTCGTTCCTTAGAACAGCACATAGGTCTTGCGCAGGGTTTCGCGAATGTCCCACACACCCTCGCAGTTCTCCGGGAACAGCACCGCGTCGCCGGCGCGCAGCTCTACCGGCTCGCCACCGTCGGGGGTGAAGGTGCACCAGCCGCTGACAATATGGCTGAACTCGCGGTTTTTCAGGTAGCGGCGGAACACACCCGGGCTGCTTTCCCAAACCCCGATGCTGGCGCCAACAGCTTCGTCGGTCTGGTCCTGGGCGCTGGCGGCCTGGGCGATGGGTTCACCGATCGGCAGGCGGGCCGGGGCAGGGGTGCCCAGCGAGGAGAGGGGGGCATTGCGCACGACAGTCAGTACATGGCTCACGAAGAGGCTCCTTCAGGCTTTACGAACAATGGGTTTGGCAGCAGAGGCGGTGCTGGTGGCGTTACCCAGCGCGGCGGCTTGCTGCAGGTCGAGCTTGCTGGTCTCGGGGGCCAGCCACCAGGAAATCAGGGCGCCGAACAGCGAGATCAGCGCGGCTGCGAACATGGTGTTGGCAATGCCGTAGGAGGCCAGGGATATCGGTACCAGGTACGTGCCCACGGCCGCCCCGATGCGTGACAGCGAGGTAGCCAGGCCCACGGCCGATGCACGGATTTCGGTGGGGAACAACTCGTTGGGGTAGACGTATTCGAGCACCTGGGCGCCGCCGATCAGCACGGCGTAGGCACCGAACAGCACCAGGATGGTCGTGGGCGAGGCATCCGGGAACACCCCCAGCAGCACCAGCGACATGCCTGACCAGAGGAAGCTGTGGATCAGCATCTTGCGCCGGCCCAGGCGGTTGATCAGCTTGGTCGCCAGCAGGCAGCCAAGGGTGAACAGCAAGGTGATGGCGATAGAGCCGTAGGCGGCCCAGTCACCGGTCAGTTGCAGCGCTTGCAAGACCTTGGGCGCAAACGAGTAGATCGCGAACAGCGGCACGATGGCGCAGGTCCAGAACAGGGTGACGAAGGCCATGCGCTTGCCATAGCCAGAGTGGAACAGCGACCACACCGACACCGGTTTGGTGCTGGCCTGCTCGGGCAGGTCGGCAATGGAGTAGTCAGGCCCGTAGACTTTCTTGATCACCGCGTCGGCCTCAGCAGTACGGCCTTTGCTCAGTAACCAGCGGGGCGACTCCGGGGTGCCACTGCGGGCTATCAGGAACAGGGCACCCGGGATCAAAGCACTGGCCAGTACATAACGCCAGCCGTCCTCACCACCGACCCGCAGCAGCAGTTCGCCCACCATGTAGGCGACTGCAGCACCGGCGAACCACATCAGCACCATGGCTGCGAGCAGTGGCCCGCGTTGCTTGCGCGGCAAAAATTCCGCCAGTAGCGAGGTGGCGATCGGGTAGTCGGCGCCTACGGCGATACCGATCAGCAGCCGCCAGGCAAACAGTGCCCAGGCCGACTCCACCCAGAACTGCGCCACCGAGAAACCGACGATGGCGATCAGGTCGACCAGATACAGGACTTTGCGCCCGTACTTATCAGTGAACCAGCCACCGAGAAACCCACCGAGGAACACCCCGATCAAAGCCGAGGCGGCAATCAGCCCCTCCCAGAACGCGGACAGCTGTAAGGCGTTGGTGATCTGCAGCATGGCGACGCCGATGATGCTCAACACGTAGCCATCAAGGAATGGCCCGCCAGCGGAGTAGACCGTCAATTTGCGGTGAAACGCATTGAGCGGCGCATCCTCGACGGAGCGTTTGGTAACAGTCATGTGGCTTACCTCTTGTTTTTATGCGGTGCGTTGTGTGGCGGCACTATCGCACCGTGCTGGCAGGGCTCCCTATAACGGCTCGGACGGGTGATGGGACGTCTTTGCCAGGCTTGCCGAGGGGTAATGCAAGCTGTCCGGAATGTTCTGGTGGGGAGAGGATTTGGCCCGGGTTTGCAGCCGTTAAGCTGTTTGGAGCTGGAAGGTGCCCGTCATGGCAGTGTTGTCGCCTATGAGATCGAGCGCCGCCCGCGCGGCGCTTCGCGGGGCGAGCCCGCTCCCACATTTGTTGCAACGTGGCCATGCCTGTAAGAGAGGCGTTGTCCGCCTTGGTAGATGTCTTGAGAAAGCTGAGGCAGCAGCAGTGCCAGCCGAGATGTCGAGTCGAGGCAACCAGGCTGGCAACCATGGCCTGACAGGTTCGGCACGTTGCAACAAATGTGGGAGCGGGCTTGCCCCGCGAAGCGCCGCGCGGGCGGCGCTCGGTCTCTCAGACGATGAAGATCCCATGGCTAGCACCTATAGGCCCTGAAGCGCGACCTACCGCTCTGCCAGCTGTGATCGCGTCAACAACCCATCCAGCACCACCTCGCATGCCGCCCCCCAGGTGGCGCTCACCGGCTGATGCATCAGCACCGCAAGGCCATCGGCAGTAAAGGTACCGGGCGTGGCAATCGCCTGGCCCAAAGCCTTTAACGTGTACTCCGGCTGCTGGCCGGCACTTGCCACGCAGTCCTGCAGGTTGCCCAACACCAGCGCACGCGCCTCTGCGGCGGGCAGGCCTTTGTCCACCAGCCACTGTTGCAAGTCGTGTAGCAGGAAGTAGAACCAGCCATTCATGCACGCAGCTACGGTGGCCAGTTCGAATTCCGCCTCGCCCTGCAGCACCACCAGTTTGCCCAATGGCCCAAGGTACTGCGTGGTGAGCGCATCGGGTGGGCAGACTACAACCGTGGACTGGTTGTACTGCGCCGCATACGACAGCATCGCACGTACACAGAGGGCGCCGGGGAAGGCGTTAGCCAGTTGCGCAAGGCCGATCCCTGCAGCCAGTGAAACCAGGCGCTGGCCGGGGCGCAGCCGCACCTCATCCGCAAGTTCCGCCAGCGAGTGCGGGCGTACGCCGAGTATCAGCAGTTCCGCCTGGTCGACCACCGCCTGGTTGCTGGTCAGCACCTGGCAGCCGTGCTCGCGGGCCAGCACGGCTGCCCGTTGCGCATTGCGGGGTGAAAGCAGGATAGGGCCTTCGAAACCGCTGCGACGCAGGCCGATGACCACTTTTTCAGTGAGTTCGCCCACCCCGAGAATACCTAGGCTGTGCATGGTGCCTCCTTGTCAGCTTTCCAGGCCGGCGCGGCGCTGGCCCCAGTGCAGGTTGAGGTTGACGCCCGCGCTCAGCAGTGGCTCCGGCGGGTTGCGGTTGGGGCCTGCAGAGCCCAGCAGGAAGTCGATCAGTTCGTCGCGTTCGCCGCTCAGCCAGTCAGCCAGCAAGGTGCCGGTCGCCGTGCCGCGGGTGATGCCAAGGCCGTTGCAGCACAACGCAGCGTGTACGTTGGGCGCAAGGGTGCCGAAGTGCGACAGGTGGTTGCGCGACAGGCACATCGAGCCACCCCAGGTGTATTCGAAGGGCATGCCCGACAGCATCGGGAAGCGCCGCTCGAACGAATCGCGATGCTGGCGGCCGGCACGGGCAATGTGGCGTGGATTGGCACGGCCGTCGGCATTGAAGCTGAAGCTGTTGCGCACCAGCAGGCGCTGGTCCGGGGTGCGCCGCAGGGTGCTGCCGAAAGGGTCTGCCGGGATGATGCCCCAGGTGTTCTTGCCACCTAGGCGGGCTTGCTCGTCCTCGGTCAGCGGGCGGGTCATGCTGGCGTAGGTGAAGATCGGTAGCAGACGGCCAGGCAGGAAGCCGAAGTACGAGGCAAAGGCGTTGTTGGTCAGCAACAGCTGGTCGGCGACGATTTCACCGTTGGCGTGCTTGAGGGTGATGCGCCGGCCCTGCTCGATGTGGGTGATGGTGGTGCGTTCGTGCAGGATCACGTTGGCCGGCAGGCTCTCGGCCAGGCCCTTGGCCAGGGCCGCCGGTTGCAGCAGCTGGGTGCCGGGGGTGTACAGCGCCTTGCGGTAGAAGGCGGTGCCGAAGTGTTCAGGCAGGTCGCGGGCGTCGATCATCTGGTAGGGCTGGTCAAGTTTTTCCAGGCCGCTGCGGTAGGCTTCGAGCACCGCCAGGCCTTTGTCTTCGACAGCCGCCTGGTATTTGCCGTCCGGGCGGATCTGGCAGTCGATGCCGTGCTGGTTGATCAGCCCGCGCAAGATCGCCTGCGCGCGCAGGTTGAGCTTGAGGTTCATCCGCGCGGTGGGCAGGTCGCCGATGTAGTCCGCGGCACCAATGTCGTGTGGCAGGTCGATGGCAAAACCGGAGTTACGCCCCGAGGCGCCGAAGCCGACTTCCTGGGCGTCGACCAGAATGACCTCGTCGTCCGGGTGGTGCAGGGCCAGTTGCCGCGCAGCCGCCAGGCCGGTAAAGCCCGCGCCGAGTACAACCCAGCGCGCCTCGCTCCGCCCCCGGTGCGCGGCGCGTGGCTGGCGCGCAGGGCTGAGGTGGAACCAGCCGCAACCGTTGTCGTCCGCAGGGGTAGAGGTGTTTCTGTACATGGGCTTTTATCCGTGTTGTTTTCTCCACTATGGCATTGGCGGTTGCGCGGGGACTATGACGGGAGGGACGGAGAATGGGATGTTCTGGCAATGGGTATTGATCGTGCCACGGAGGCCTACCGCATTATCGACGCGCACCTGGCGAAGACGCCGTTCATGGTTGGTGGCCGGTTGACCATCGCTGACCTGTCGCTGGCGGGGTACGTGTTCATACCGGAGGACACCGGCATTGAACTGTATCCGTTTGACCATGCACTGTGGCCGTTGCGTGATCATTGGCCTGTTTTCACAGACTGCCTGATGTCGTGAGCGTTGGTATAAATGGGGAAGAATTTCATTAGGCCAAAAGAAAATTTTTCACCAAATGCCTCATCAAGCGGAGGTAATGGTTTTGGGCCGGGTAACTGTACGTATCTAGACGTGTAGGAGTTACTGCTGGCATCGAAATAAGTTTTACCTGTGATTACGTTGCCAGGTGCTCGAACAGGTATGTTGGCGGCATGCGCTATCTCTGGAGCAAAGGCTTTCCCCGTGTTACATGAAATAAGGATAATTTTACTAAAGTTGTTAGTGTCGATGCCTAGGTTGTTCAGCAGGCCAAAAAAATCTTTGGATGTATAAGCTTTGTCGTCAAAATAGATTTTTTTGCCATCGGGAGCGCCATGCAGATTAACCAATAGCTTACGTTTTCCTGCTTTGGGTTGGGTAGCAAAAAAGCCCATTGGCCTGCGTTCGGTATGATCGAGTTTGATGGGTACAAGGTTGCGATAATATTTATATTGGTGGTGGCCGTCGGGGTCGTAGCTGTTGACAGGATCGTTATGCGTATACGCGTACGCGCTGATACCGCCTTGGCCGAACGGGCTGATGTCATCCGCAGCCTGAAATCGCTTCAGGGTGGGAGAGTACCAGCGATAGCCCTGGCCTAATCCGTAATTGCCGGTAAGCGGGTCGGGATATTCACCGTTGAATCCCACTCTTGTCTGCTGCTCTTGGTGGGCAAATCCGAAGGGCGTGTATGAAATGGGCGTTATTTTCCCCGGTGAAACAATTGCTGTCGCTGTATTCAGCATGTTGGTGGCGACAAGGTATGGGTACAGCTGGGAAGAGTGCCTGATAGCCAAGGTTAGCCGGCCGTAACTCAGTGCTCGGGTGGAGCCGGCCAGGCCAATCCGTGTACATGCCAAATTATGTTGATAGAAGATTCGCATCGGTTTATGCCTCTCGGATCCTTGAGCATAAAGCGTCGTGGCTTGCAGTCACAACTGACAAAAGTAACAGGTCTGGACGGCTTGCCTCCACAGGCCTCCCGGTTCCGAAGCCCTGCACTGTACCTGTGGGAGCGGCTTTAGCCGCGAAGAGGCCAGCACAGGCACTGCAAGGCTCAAATTGACAACCGCACCACCCGGTTATCCAGTACCTGCTGTTCCTGCCCGCGCCGCTTGTTCACCACCAGCTCGCCAATCGCAATCAACCGCGTGCGCGTGATGTTGCGCGACAACCCCAGCAGCTGCGCGGTATGCACCTGGTTGTAATGGCAGAACCGATAGGCCGAACGCAGCAGGGCATTTTCCACTTTCTCGTACAGGTCACCCGACGGCTCTTCGTACAGGCGGCTGAATGCCCGCTGCAGCAAGTCGTCCACACCATTGCCTGCCGGCTCTTCCTCCTGCCGATCGATGCGCAGGTTGGACAAACGCAGGTCCTGTGCTTGTACCGTGCCGTCGCCGCAGGTCAGCAAACTGTGGTGGATCACGTTTTCCAGCTCGCGAATATTGCCCGGCCAACTGTATTCCACCAGCTTGGCCTGGGCCTTGGGGCTCAGTTCCACCGGGCCGTAGCCCAGCCGGTCGCTGTAGCTGCGAATGAAGTGCCGGGCCAGCGGCATGATGTCACCCGGGCGGTCGCGCAGCGGGTGCAACTGCAAGGTCACCACGTTCAGGCGGTAGTACAGGTCTTCACGGAAATGCCCGGCATTGATGGCCTTTTCCAGCTGCACATTGGTCGCGGCCAGTACCCGCACGTTGATCGGAATGCTCTTGCGCGACCCTAGCCGCACGACTTCGCGCTCTTGCAGCACGCGCAGCAGCTTGACCTGGATCGGCAAGGGCAGGTCGCCGATTTCGTCGAGGAACAGCGTGCCACCGTTGGCCTCCTCGAACCAGCCGGCCTTGGCCGCCAGGGCGCCGGTGAAAGCGCCCTTTTCATGGCCGAACAGTTCGGCTTCCACCAGTGATTCGGAGAATGCGCCGCAGTTGACCGCAACGAACGGCCCGTTGCGCCGGCCGCTGAGGTTGTGGATGTGGCGTGCGACCAGCTCCTTGCCCGTGCCGGTTTCGCCAATGATCAGGACGCTGGCCTCGCTGGGGGCGACCTGTTGCAAGTGGGCGAGCAGCGCCTGCGATCTGGGGTCTTCAAAGACCTGTGCGGTCGCCCTGATCGAGGTAGCCAGTGTCGGTGACGGGGGGAGGGTCAGCAGTTGCATAGGCAGGCCTCAGGAGTAGAAGGAGGGGGCAGGGCGTTTGTCGTTGAGGGCCCACTCGCCGAGTTCGTGGATCCGGTAGTCCACCGGGTCGTGCAGGGTTTGCGTGCGCAGGTTGCGCCAGTGCCGGTCGAAGCGTAGCGAGGCATGGGTGGCGCGGGCACCGGTGACTTCGAACAGGCGGTTGCAGATGTCCAGGCCGTGGCGGCTGGCGGCGACCTTGGCGGTACCGATGGCCAGGGCCAGGTCGCCACGCTCCTCTGCGGTGAGGGCATGCTCCTTGGCCCAGGCGGCATCCAGCTGGCGCGCGGCCCGTTCGATCAGCAGGCGTACGCTTTCCAGGCTGACCCAGAACTCGCCGTAATGGCGCAGCACGTAAGGGTCTTCGGCACTGCTGGCGGCGCTGGAGCGAAACCACGGCCGGCTTTCCTTGAGCGTGTACTGGCGGGCTTCCTCGAAGGCGCCCTCGGCAATGCCGAGGAACAGGTTGGCGAAGTGCAGTTGCGCAATCAGCGGCCGCAGCGCGGCAAACGGGGTGCTCAAGGGGCCCGGGTCGAGCAGCAGTTCATTGTGCTCCACCCGCACCCGCTCGAACGTGGCGCTGCCACTGTCGGTCTGGCGCTGGCCGATGTTGTTCCAGTCACTGTGCAGGCTGATGCCGGTGCGCCCGCTTGGGATGGCGGCGATCAGCAGCTTGCCACCGGCACGTTCGTCCACCGCCGAGGCGATGAGCATTTCCGAGTCGCTGGCGCCTGAGCAGAAGCTTTTCTTGCCAGAGAACTCGCACCAGCCGTCGAAGTGCTTGACCACGGTACGGGTGTCCAGCGGGTTCAGGGCATTGCCCCAGAACCATTGTTTGCGTGCGGTCTGTTCAAACCACGGCTGCCACTGGTCCGGGCGCGAGAACAGGCGCACGGTCGCCAGCATCAGGTGGTGAAAGCCGAACACGTGGGCGATGGAGCTGTCGACCCGGGCGAACTCGCGCACCACAGCGAAAGTGTCGTGCCAGTTGGCGCCCTGGCCGCCGAAGGCCTGCGGAATCACCAGCGACAGCAGGCCGCTGTTACGCAAGGCATCGCGCTCGGCTTTCGGTGTGCCGCCGCGCTCGTCGCGCTCGACGGCAGTCTGGGCAAACTGCCCGGCCAGTTCGCGGGCGATGGCCAGGGCCGGGCGCAGGGGGGTATTTACAGGTGCATTCATGGCCGCTCCTCAGGCGCTTTTACGCAGTGCGTGGTGGGCGCCGAACAGCGGCACGGCACGTTCGGCGGCCAGGCGGATGCGTGCGGCAAGCGCATCGCTGGAGACCCGGTAGTCGGCCAGTTCCGCCTGGCTGGCGAACACGCCGATGGGCAGGGTCAGGGCCTGCAGGAAGCTGAACAGCGGGCGCAGTTGGTGGTCGAGTACCAACGCATGGCGTTCGCTGCCACCGGTGGCGGCCAGCAGTACCGGGGTGTCGACCAGGGCATCCTGGCCGATCAGGTCGAACAGGTGCTTGAAGTGGCCGGTAAAGCTGCCGCGGTACACCGGGGTTGTCACCACCAGCAGGTCGGCCCGTTCTACCAGGCGCAGTTGCTGTTCGACGGTTTCGGGCAGTTCGCTGCGCCACAGGGCGCTACCCAGCGGGCGGGCGATGTCGCCCAGTTCGATCAGGTGCGGCTTGATGTGCAGGTGTTCGGCCAGTTCGGCGAGGATTGCCTCGGTCAAGGCCAGGGTGCGTGATGGGCGGGAAGTGCCGCCGGACAGGGCTACGACGTTCAGTGGGGTGCTCATGGGCAAGTCTCCGGTTCTGGTTGAGCGGGACTTTGCTTGAGCAATCGTCGTGCCGAGTTCTAATTGTCTTATAAATCAACAGGTTGGCAATTTTGCGAAGATTCGCTGCTGTTGCCGATCGAGCGTTTCGTGTTGATTGGGTGTTGCGCTGCGAACAGTTGGCCAGGTGTTGGCGGCTGTGCAGTGGGGAGATTTATAAAGGATTCTTTTCCAATAAAAAAAGAATAAGAATTTATATTGTTATTCCATTTCATCGATGTGCAACCGTTTTGCCGGTGCCGACGATGCCCTGTACGAATGTCACCAGTTGCTCCCTGGCGGTCATGACTGTTCCCCATTGGGCTTGGCCGCACAGCAAACCCAGCACTGCGTGGGCAATCGACCGCGCACGCGGTGCGGTCAGGCCGCACTCGGCGGCGACGATTTCGCTGAGTAATCCGCTGTATTCAGCTTTCAACTGTTCAACCTGCAACAGTTGGTCTTCGTTCAGGTTCATGGCCTCTCGCATCAGCAACACCAGTTTGTCTGGGTTGGCCTGGCTATAGGTCACGAAGGCCTGCACAAAACAGGGCAAGCGTTCACTGGTGGCTCGGGCGCCTTTGAGGCATTGTCGGGTTTCATACAGCAGGTCGGTCAGGCTCGACTCGATCAGCTCGAACAGCAAGCCCTGTTTGCTCTCGATATGGTGATAAAGCGAGCCGGCGCGCAGGCCAAGGTGGCTGGCCAGGTCGCGCAACCCGATGGCCTGGTAGCCATGGCTGGCAAACAACGCGCTGGCCGCATCCAGCAAGCGATCCCGGGCATGCGGGGTGGGTACGGGCGAGAGCCTGGAAGCGGGCATGGCGGGACCTGTCAGCGAATTGATATTTGACCAAATGTAAGACAACAGGCATCTTACGTAAAGACTCAATCGCGGAGGTGTTTTGTGGAAAATCAAACGGTGGTGATCGTAGGTGGTGCCTCGGGTCTGGGTCTGGAAACAGCCCGGCTGATGGTGAAGCGTGGCGCCGGCAAAATCGGCCTGATCGACCGTAACGAGCAATTGTTGGTACAAGCGGCAGAAGAGCTGCGCGGGCAAGGCGTTGAAGTGGCGATCGCGGTGGGTGATATTGCACGCAGGCATACCGCTCACGCAGCCTTCGCCCAGATCGTCGAAGGTCTGGGCCGGGTGCATTGCCTGGTCAACAGCGCGGCCATCTACCCGCGCCAGGACATCTTCGAGATCAGCGACGAAGAGTGGGACCTGGAAAACGCCGTCAACATCAAGGGCACCTACCACATGATGGTTGCCGCTGTGCGCCACATGCAGCAGTACGTTGCCGCCCCTGCGGTGACCGGGCGTATCGTCAACGTCACTTCGGTGGATGCCTTCAAGGCCCACCCGCAAAACGCCCACTATGCAGCGACCAAGGCGGCGGTGGTCAGCCTGACCAAATCCTTCGCCCAGGCCTGCGCCAAGGACCAGATCCTGGTCAACTCGGTGGCACCGGCCGGTTTCGCCACCGAGCGGGCCAAGCAACTGGGCTTCCTGGGCGAACTCGCAGCGGCCAACCCGCTGGGTCGTGCTGCAGAGCCTGCAGAAATCGCCGAATGGATCGTGATGATGGGCAGCAGCCGCAACAGCTACGCCACGGGCGAAAACGTGATTGTCAGCGGGGGTTACATCTATGCCTGAAGTCGCATTCCCCGAGGGCTACCAGCGCGCGCTGGTGACCGGGGCTACCAGCGGTATCGGCAAGGCCATCGTGCTTGCGCTGCGCAATGCCGGCCTGCAGGTGATTGCCGTGGGGCGCAGCCCCGAAGCCCTGGCCGAGCTCGCCAGTGAGCCGGGCGTGACCACCTTGCAGGCGGATGTACGTGACTACCGGTCGTTGAGCGCCGCGCTGGAAGGGCAGACCATTGATGTACTGGTCAACAACGCGGGCATCCTTTCGACCCGCGCTGCGTTCCAGGACATCGACGAGGCCGAGATCGACAACATGCTCGACATCAACCTCAAGGCGCCGCTGCACCTGGCGCGGCAAGTGTTGCCGGGCATGGTTGGGCGGGGCAGGGGGCACCTGTTCTTTATCGGCTCCAGCGCCGGCCGAGCGCCGCACCCGGGGGCTGCGGTGTACGGTGCTTCCAAGGCCGGTGTGAGCCTGTTCTGTGATGCTTTGCGCTGTGATTTGCTGGGCAGCGGCGTGCGGGTGACCGAGATTGCCCCTGGCCGGGTGCAGACCCAATTGTACAAGAGTGCGATGGGCATGCAGGCGGCGGGTAGCGAGCTGTATGACGGCTATGAGTCGATCCAGCCGGAAGATATCGCCCAGCTGTTGCTGGCGGCGTTGAAGATGCCGCGGCAGGTGGATGTGTCGCGGCTGGAAGTGTTCCCCACGGCGCAGGCGGTGGGTGGCGGGCGGATGGTCAAGACTGCAGGTTGAGTGCATGTCTTGAATGTGATGGTGTTTTGTAGATCGAGCGCCGCCCGCGCGGCGCATCGCGAGCTGTGCTCGCTCCTACGTTTGTTTCGGGCCAATTGTTCCTGTGGGATTTGCGCGCGGACGCCTTGGCGCATGACTCGATATCGCGTCGTACAAGCAAGGCGGTCGAGCACGCCTGTCACAGGCTTGACTGGCCCGAAACAAACGTAGGAGCGAGCACAGCTCGCGATGCGCCGCGCGGGCGGCGCTCGATTTCACCGGAAACAAAAATTTCGAGAAATAGGTGCTTGACCACCTGTAAGACAACATATAACTTACATGAAGACCGTTACCGTAGGTCGAAACAACTACAAAGCATTGCAGGGGATATGACGATGACTGCGACATCATGCCGGGTCGGCGTGGACATAGGCGGCACTTTCACCGATATCGCGCTGGACGTGGACGGCGTGCTGCACTCCACCAAAATCCTGACCGACTACGAGCTGCCTGAGCGGGCCATCCTCACCGGCGTACGCCAGGTGGTAGAGCAGGCCGGCCTGGCGCTTTCGGACATCGATCAGTTGATCCATGGCACCACCCTGGCCACCAACGCCCTGATCGAGCGCCGTGGGGCACGCACCGCATTCATTACTACCGAGGGTTTCCGTGACACCCTCGAAATGCGCACCGAAAACCGTTTCGAGCAGTACGACATCAATATCGTCCTGCCACCGCCGCTGATCGACCGCGAAAACCGCTTCACCCTGCGTGAGCGCCTGGACGTCAAAGGCCGTGTACTGATCGCCCCTGAGCAGGCCGAGATCGATGCCTTGATCGAGCGCATCGCCGAAGGCAACTACGAGAGCGTGGCCATTGGTTTCATCCACAGCTACGTCAACGGCGCCCATGAGCGCCAGTTGCGTGATGCCCTGCAGGCGCGCCTGCCAAAGCTGTCGATCTCGATTTCCAGCGAAGTCTCGCCGCAGATGCGCGAGTTCGAGCGCTTCAACACCGTGTGCGCCAACGCCTACGTCAAGCCGCTGATCAAGTCCTACCTGGACCGCCTGGTGGTGACCTTGAAGCAGGAAGGCGCCGATTGCCCGGTGTTCATGATCCACTCCGGCGGCGGTATCATCTCGGTGCAGAGCGCTGCCGAGTTCCCGGTCCGCCTGGTTGAATCCGGCCCGGCCGGTGGCGCGATCTTCGCCGCCGACATCGCCCGCCGTTACCAGTTGGAAAACGTGCTGTCGTTCGACATGGGCGGCACCACGGCAAAAATCTGCCTGATCGAAGACCAGGTGCCAAAAACCGCGAAAACCTTCGAAGTGGCCCGTACCTACCGCTTCAAGAAGGGCAGCGGCATGCCGATTTCCATCCCGGTGGTGGAAATGGTCGAAATCGGCGCCGGTGGTGGTTCGATTGCCAGCATCGACAGCATGCGCCAGATTCGTGTCGGCCCGCACAGCGCCGCCTCCGAGCCAGGCCCTGCGTGCTACGGTCGTGGAGGCCTGGAACCGACCATCACCGACGCCAACCTGCTGCTCGGTCGCCTCGATGCCGACAATTTCGCCGGAGGTGCGCTGCGCCTGTCCACTGACAGCGGTGCCAATGCAATGGCCCGGGTCATCGGCCAGCCACTGGGCCTGCAGGCCGACACCGCCGCGTTCGGCGTGTGCGAAGTGGTCGACGAGAACATGGCCAACGCCGGCCGCGTGCACGCTGTGGAAAGCGGCAAGGACATCGCCGACTACACCATGATCACTTTCGGTGGCGGCGGCCCGCTGCATGCAGCACGGCTGTGCGAAAAGATGGGTGTTTCGCGCTTCATCGTTCCGGCCGGCGCGGGTGTGGGTTCGGCCATCGGCTTCCTGCGTGCACCGTTTGGTTACGAAGCCGTGCGCAGTGCCTTTGTACGCCTGTCGGAGTTCGATGCCGCGGCGGTGAACGCGCTGATTGAAGAGATGAAAGCGGAGTCGCTGGGCTTCCTGCGCCAGGGCATGCCTGAAGGTGAGCCAGAAATGGACTGCACCGCATTCATGCGTTATGTCGGCCAGGGCTGGGAAATCCCCGTGGCGCTGCCGTTCAAGGCCTTCACCGCTGCCGATACCGTGCAGTTCAAGGCATTGTTCGAAGAGGCCTACACCCGCTTCTTTGGCCGCCCGATCGAAGGCCCGGACATCGAGATCGTCAGTTGGTCGGTGCGCGCCAGTTCGCCGCTGCCGCCCGTGGAGCATATCGAGACTGTCAGTGCTGTCTACCGCTCGCAGGAAGTTGCCCGCCGCCAGGTGTTCGATGTGGCTGCCGGCGGTTTCGTCGACGCCGGTATCCACCCGCGTGAAGAGCTGCAGGTCGGTGCCCGTGTCGACGGCCCGGCGATCATCGTCGAGCGCGAAACCTCGACCTTCGTCACCTCCAACTTCACCGCCACGGTCCAGCCAGACGGCTGCCTGCTGGTTGTGCGCCGCTAACGCCTGAATTCGGAAGAGCTGAACATGAGCGATACGTTGATCGACATTCAAATGCAGGTGATGTGGAACCGCCTGGTCTCGGTGGTCGAAGAACAGGCCCTGACCCTGATCCGCACTGCCTTCTCCACCAGTGTGCGCGAGGCCGGCGACCTGTCGGCCGGCGTCTTCGACCGCGCTGGAAACATGTTGGCCCAAGCGGTCACCGGTACCCCTGGCCACGTCAACACCATGGCCGAGGCGGTGGTGCACTTCATCAAGGACATCGGCGAAGACAACATCTTCGAAGGTGACGTGTACGTGACCAACGACCCATGGAAGGGTACTGGCCACCTGCACGACATCACCATCGTTTCGCCGTCCTTCTACAAGGGCAAGCTGATCGGCTACTTCGCCAGTACCGCCCACGTGGTCGACATCGGCGGCCGGGGCTTTGGTCCGGATGCCCGTGAGGTCTACGAAGAAGGCCTGTTCATCCCGATCATGAAGCTGTTCGAGCGTGGCAACGTCAACCGCGACCTGATCAACATCCTGCGCAACAACGTGCGCGAGAATGACCGGGTGGTGGGTGACTTCTATGCCCTGTCGGCCTGTAACGAAACTGGCCACAAGCGCCTGCTGGACATGCTTGACGAGTTCCAGCTGGAGGACCTGGAACACATCGGCGGGTTCATCCTCGAGCACAGCCGCCGCGCCACCCTGGAATGCTTCAAGTCGCTGCCGCACGGCACCTACACCAACAGCATGACCCTCGACGGATACGACGTCCCGGTCACCCTGGCGGTGACCATCACTGTTGGCCCGGACGGCATTCAGAGCGACTTCACCGGTACGTCGGGCATGAGCCAGTTCGGCATCAACGTGCCGCTGGGCTACGCCAAGGCGTATGCCTGCTACGGCCTCAAGTGCATTGTTGCGCCAGAGATCCCGAACAACACCGCGTCGCTGGCACCGTTCGAGGTGACTGCGCCTGAAGGCTGCATCCTCAATGCCAAGCACCCGGCGCCGGTGTCTGTGCGCCATGTGCTCGGTCACTTCGTGCCTGACCTGGTACTCGGTGCGCTGCACAAGTGCCTGCCAGGCAAGGTGCCAGCCGAGGGCGCCAGCGCCCTGTGGAACCTGCACCTGAGCGTGCGCCCGCTGGAAAGCAACCCGAATGGCCGCAACGCCGAAATGCTGATGTTCAACAGCGGTGGCATGGGTGCGCGTTCGGCGATGGACGGCCTGAGTGCCACCGCCTTCCCAAGCGGTGTGCACACCATGCCGGTGGAAGCGACCGAGCACGCCGGCCCCGTGGTGGTCTGGCGCAAGGAGCTGCGTGAAGGTTCCGGTGGTGCCGGCCAGCTGCGCGGCGGCCTGGGCCAGGAAATCGAAGTGTCGGCCAGCGAAGGCTACAGCTTCCGCTTCAGCGCCATGTTCGACCGTATCCAGTACCCAGCCCGTGGCCTGGAAGGCGGCCAGGAAGGCGCCGAAGGCTTCGTCGGCCTGGACGACGGCAGCGTGCTGCGCGGCAAGGGCCAGCAGTTCGTGCCGGCGGAGCGCCGCCTGGTGCTGCGCCTGCCGGGTGGTGGCGGTTACGGCGACCCGCGTCAGCGCGAACGCCAGCTGGTCGAGCGCGACCTGCGCTACGGCTACATCAGTGCCGAGCAGGCGCGTGCCGACTACGGCTTCGAAGCCGCCAAGGAGCGTTGAGCAATGGACGTGCAAAGCAGCCGCGTCAAAGCGGTAAAAAGCTCGCCGAGCATGGCCGTGTCGGTGCTGGCCAAGCAAATGCTGGCCAAAGGTGAGCCAGTCATCAACCTCGCGTTGGGCGAGCCGGACTACAACGTTCCGGCCCACGTGATCGAGGCTGCGTACCAGGCCATGCTGGCGGGCAACAACCACTACACCGCGCCCAACGGCATGGAGAGCCTGCGCCAGGCGATCGTCGACAAATTCGCCCGGGAAAACGACCTGGCCTATGGCCTGGACGAAATCTGCGTAGGCAACGGCGCCAAGCAACTGCTGTTCAACGCCTTCCTGGCCACCCTGGAAGAAGGCGATGAAGTCATCACCCCGGCGCCGTACTGGGTGTCGTACACCGACATGGCGATACTCAACGGCGGTGTGCCGGTGGTTATCCCGTGCGGTGCCGAGCAGGGCTTCAAGGTCAGCCCGGAGCAACTGGAGGCCGCCATCACCCCGCGTACGCGCTGGGTGATGCTGAACTCGCCGAACAACCCGAGCGGGGCGATCTTCACCCGTGAAGAATTTGCAGCGCTGGGCAAGGTGCTGGAGCGCCACCCGAACGTGCTGGTGATCTCGGACGAGATCTACGAGCACATCGTGCTCGGCGACCAGCCGTTCGTCTCGTTCGTCACTGCGTGCCCACAGTTGCGCGAGCGCACGCTGCTGATCAACGGGGTGTCCAAGGCTTACGCCATGACCGGCTACCGCCTGGGTTACGCAGCAGGGCCTAAAGACCTGATCGTGGCCATGAACAAGACCCAGTCGCAGACCACCACTTGCCCGTCGAGCATCTCGCAGTTGGCCGCGGTGGCGGCACTGAACGGCCCGCAGGACTTCGTGCGCGATGCCAACCTTGAATACCAGGCGCGCGGCGCGCTGGTGGTGGACGGCCTGGCGCAGATCCCGGGCCTCAAGCTGCAGATGCCGCAGGGGGCGTTTTATGCCTTCCCTGAGGTCAGTGCCTTCATTGGCAAGCGCACGCCAGACGGGCAGGTGATCAGCAATGACACCGAGCTGTCGGCCTACCTGTTGCGGGTGGGCAAGGTCGCCACGGTGCCAGGCTCGGCGTTCGGTGTAGAGCCTTACGTGCGCCTGTCCTTCGCCACCTCGCGTCAGGAACTGGAACAGGCACTGGGCCAGCTGCGCGAAGCCTTCGCAGCGCTGGCCTGATCAAACGAATTGAATAGAGGTAGAACATGAGCAAGCCATTCAAACGCCTGCTGATCACCGGCGCCGCCGGGCGCCTGGGCAGCGTGCTGCGCAAGCACCTGGCGCAGTTCGCCGACGAACTGCGCCTGACCGACATCGCCGACCTGGGCCACGCTGCGCCGCACGAAGAATTGATCCGTTGCGACCTGGGCAACTTAGCGGACGTGCTGCCGCTGACCGAAGGTGTGGATGCGATCGTGCATGCCGGTGGTGTGCCGGTTGAAGACACCTTCGAGAAGATTCTCAACGGCAACATCGTCGGCACCTACAACATCTATGAAGCGGCCCGTCGCAACGGTGTGAAGCGGGTGGTGTACACCAGCTCCAACCACGCCATCGGCTTTTACGACCGCACCGAAACCATCGATGCCACCGCTGCGCACCGGCCAGACAGCCTGTATGGCGTGAGCAAGTGCTTTGCCGAGGACCTGGGCCGTTACTACTGGGACAAGTTCGCCATCGAGTCGGTGAACCTGCGCATCGGTTCGTCGTTCCCCGAGCCGCTGGACCGCCGCATGCTTGCCACCTGGCTGTCGTTCGACGACTTCGCCCAGCTCACCGAGCGCTCGCTGCTGGCGCCGCGGGTCGGGCACATGGTGGTGTACGGCATGTCCGATAACCGCGAAAGCCTGTGGGACAACCGCCTGGCTTCGTCGATTGGCTATGTGCCGCAGGACAGTGCCGACGATTACCGGGAAAAGGTATTGGCCGAGCACCCGCCACTGGACCCGAACGAGCCAGCCGCGCGCTACCACGGCGGCAACTTCGCCGGCGCTGGCCACTTTGAAGACTCGAAATAATTCCACATCACGAGAGCGCTTAACATGGCTTCTACGGCAAAACAACAGAACTACGATGTGGTGATCGTCGGCGGCGCGGTCAACGGCAGCGCCACTGCGTACTTCCTGGCAAACAACCCGGACTTCAAAGGCTCGCTGCTGGTCATCGAGCGCGACTGGACCTACAACAAGTCGGCCACCGCGCTGTCGAGCAGCTCGATCCGCCAGCAGTTTTCCAACCCGATCAACATCGAAATTTCGAAGTTCGGCGCCGAATTCGTGCGCAGCTTCCCGGACCTCATGGAAGTGGAGGGTGACCGCCCGGACCTGGCCTTCCACGAGAACGGCTACCTGTTCCTGGGCGACAACAAGGGTTACGAGGTGCTGCGCCGCCTGCACGACACCCAGGTTTCCCATGGCGCCGATGTGCACCTGCTGGACCCCGAGCAGCTCAAGCGCAAGTTCCCTTGGGTGAACATAGACACGCTGGCGGGTGCCAGCTACGGCCAGACCGGCGAAGGCTGGTTCGACAGCCTCGGCATGCTCAATGGCTTCCGTCGCAAGGCGCGCTCGATGGGCATCGAGTACATCGAGAACGAAGTGGTCGCCATCCAGCGTGAAGGCGACCGCATCACTGGCGTGCAACTGGCCAGTGGCGAACGGATCGGCTGCGGCATGCTGGTGAACTGCGCCGGTACCCGTGGCACCAAGGTCGCGCGCATGGCTGGCCTGGATATCCCGGTCGAGCCGCGCCGCCGTTCGCTGTTCGTGTTCGACTGCCGTACCCCGCTGGAAGGCACCGTACCGCTGACCATCGACCCGACCGGCGTGTTCTTCCGCCCTGAAGGCAAGTTCTACCTGGGTGGCACCTATCCCAAGCACGACCCGGAAGTGGACTTCGAAGACTTTGACGTGATGCACGACGAGTTCGACGAAGAAGTCTGGCCGATCCTCGCCGAGCGCGTACCGGCGTTCGAGGGCATCAAGGTCGTCAACTTCTGGGCCGGGCACTACGACTTCTGCGTGCTGGACCACAACGCCATCGTTGGCCCGCACAACGAAGTCAGCAACTTCCTGTTCTGCAACGGTTTCAGTGGCCATGGCCTGCAGCAGGCGCCGGCCATCGGCCGTGGCCTGTCCGAGCTGATTACCTACGGTGGCTACCGTTCGCTGGACTTGGGTGCGCTGTCCTATCAGCGAGTCATCGACAACAAGCCGTTCCTGGAAGACTCGGTCATCTGACCGCGCGCCTAAAGGAGAATAACAATGAGCAACAACACAGCGGTACGCAGCGGCGGGCAGGTCCTGGTCGATGCTTTGCGGGTCAATGGCGTAGAGCGTGCCTTCTGCGTGCCGGGCGAAAGCTACCTGGCGGTGCTTGATGCGCTGCACGACGTGCAGGATGAGATCGACCTGATCGTCTGCCGCCAGGAAGGTGGTGCAGCCTACATGGCCGAGGCCTACGGCAAGCTGACCGGCAAGCCGGGTATCTGCATGGTCACCCGCGGCCCGGGTGCGACCAACGCCTCGGTGGGCGTGCACACGGCGTTCCAGGACTCCACGCCGATGATTCTGTTCATCGGCCAGGTGGCCCGCGACCAGATCGAGCGCGAAGCCTTCCAGGAGGTGGACTACCGCCGCATGTTTGGCCAGATGGCCAAATGGGTGGTGCAGATCGACGATGCCACGCGTATTCCAGAACTGGTCAACCAGGCCTTCCAGCGTGCCATCAGCGGCCGCCCGGGCCCTGTGGTGGTGGCGCTGCCTGAAGACATGCTGACCGACCTGGTGCAGGTGCCTGATGCCCGCCCGGCCAAACGCGTCGAGGCGGCGCCGGCGCCTGAAGCCCTGGGCGAGCTGCAGCAATTGCTGGCCAAGGCCGAGCGGCCGCTGGTGGTTGCCGGTGGCGGCGGCTGGACGGCCGAGGCCGTGGCCGACCTGAAGACGTTCGTGCACACCCAGAACCTGCCGCTGGCCGCTTCGTTCCGCTGCCAGGACCTGTTCGACAACACCGATCCGCACTACGCCGGCGACCTGGGTCTCGCGGCCGGCCCGGTACTGGTGGAGGCAGTCAAGCAGTCCGACCTGCTGATCGTGGTTGGCGCACGCCTTGGCGAGATGACCACCGGTGGTTACGCTCTGGTCGATATCCCGACGCCGAAGCAGGCGCTGGTGCACGTGCATGCCAGTGCCGAAGAAATTGGCCGGGTGTATCAGCCGACCCTGGGCATCAATGCAGGCCCCGGCAGCTTCTTGCGCCAGGCCAACATCCTCGGCCCGGTGCGCCCGCAGGCGTTCGAGGACTGGACTGCCAGCCTGAACAGCGGCTACCGCGGCAACTTCGACACCCCGCGCTCGCCGGGTGATGTGCAGATGAGCGAAGTGATTGCCTGGCTGAACAGCAACCTGCCGGCCGACAGTATCCTCACCTGCGGTGCGGGCAACTACACCGGCTGGGTGCACCGTGGTTACCAGCACCGTGTGTTCCGCACGCTGCTCGGGCCTACCAACGGCTCGATGGGGTATGGCGTGCCGGCGGCAGTGGCGGCCAAACTCACCTATCCGCAGCGAACCGTACTGGCCTTTGCGGGTGATGGTTGCTTCCTGATGAATGGCCAGGAGTTGGCCACTGCAGCGCACTACGATGCGCGGGTCATCACCATTGTGGTCAACAACGGTATGTACGGCACCATCCGTATGCACCAGGAGAAAACCTACCCAGGCCGTGTTTCGGGCACCGAGCTGCACAACCCGGACTTCGCTGCCTTGGCGCGGGCCTATGGGCTGCATGGTGAAACAGTGACCCGTACCGAAGATTTCGTCGCCGCCTTCGAGCGCTGCCAGGCGTCCGGCAAGCCGGCGCTGATCGAAATCCAGGTTGACCCCGAGGCCTTGACCCCGCGCATGACCCTCAGCCAGATCCGCGACAAGGCCCTGCAGGCCAAGCGCTGATTTCACCTCAGGTGGGGCGCGGTCTGGCCCCACCTTTTTTACTGTCTTCGAACGAGCCAATCGACATGAATCTTGCCGATCACGATCTGCTGCGTGAAGTTTGCTATATCGACGGAAAATGGCAGCCGGCCGACAGTGGTCAGCGCATTGCCGTGACCAACCCGGCCACGGGTGCTGTGCTGGGCCATGTACCACGCATGGGCGCTGAAGAAACCCGCCGCGCCATCGCCGCTGCCGAGCGTGCCTTGCCGGCCTGGCGCGCGCTGACGGCCAAGGAGCGCGCAGCGAGGTTACAGGCCTGGTTCCGCGAAATTCTTGCCCACCAGGAAGACCTGGCGCGCATCATGACCGCCGAGCAGGGCAAGCCGCTGGCCGAGTCCCGCGGTGAAATCGCCTTTGCTGCCGCCTACGTAGAGTTCTATGCCGAAGAGGGCAAGCGCATCTACGGCGATGTGATCCCGTCGCCGAACGCTGACCGTCGACTGATTGTCACCAAAGAGCCGATTGGCGTGTGTGCGGCGATCACGCCGTGGAACTTCCCGGCGGCGATGATCACCCGTAAGGCCGCACCGGCGCTGGCGGCTGGCTGCACGCTGGTGCTCAAGCCCGCCTCACAAACACCGTTCAGCGCCCTTGCGCTGTGTGTGCTGGCTGAGCGCGCAGGTATTCCACCGGGCGTGCTGAGTGTGGTTACCGGGGATTCTGCGGCCATTGGTGGCGAACTCACCGCAAGCCCGGTCGTGCGCAAGTTGTCGTTCACTGGTTCGACGCCTATCGGCATCCAGCTGCTGCAGCAATCGGCGGCGACGGTGAAGAAGGTCACCATGGAACTGGGTGGCAATGCCCCGTTTATCGTGTTCGACGATGCTGATCTGGAAAAGGCCGTGGAAGGGGCGCTGATCGCCAAGTTCCGCAACAGCGGGCAGACCTGTGTGTGCGCCAACCGTTTCTATATCCAGGACGGTATCTACGAGCGCTTTGTGGCACGCTTTGCCGAGCGTGTCGGTGAACTGGTCGTAGGGCAGGGCGATGCTGCGGGGACGCAGGTCGGGCCGATGATCGACGGGCGCGCGGCCAGTGGTGTGGAGCAGTTGGTGGGTGAGGCGGTCGAGGCGGGTGCGCGGGTGGTGACGGGCGGACGTCGGCATGCGCTGGGCGAGGCGTTCTTCGAGCCTACCTTGCTGGCCGATGTGACCCCGGGCATGCGTGTGGCGCGCGAGGAAATCTTCGGGCCGGTGGCGCCGATCTTCCGCTTCAGTACCGAACAGGAAGTGATCGCTCAGGCCAACGATACCGAGTTCGGCCTGGCCTGCTATGCGTATACCCAGGATGTCGGGCGCGTGTGGCGGGTTTCAGAGGCGCTGGAGTACGGGATGGTGGGCATCAACGTCGGTGTGGTCGCGACTGAGGTTGCGCCGTTTGGTGGTGTGAAGGCATCCGGGCTGGGCCGCGAAGGGTCGCGTTACGGGATCGAGGATTATCTGGAGATCAAGTACGTGTGCGTGGGACTTTGAGCTAGTCCTCAGCCTTTTATGCCGGCTGCACCGGCCTCTTCGCGGGACAAGCCCGCTCCCACAGGTATTGCACCCATCTTATAGGTGGTGCAATACCTGTGGGAGCGGGCTTGTCCCGCGAAGAGGCCGGTGCAGGCAAACCACTCAGGCCTTGCTGTCGAGCAACCGCTGATACCGCGACAGGCTCTCTTCGAGGTGCTTGCGCAGCGCCGTACGCGCGCTGTTCACATCGCCCATGCTGATCGCCGACAGAATCGCCCCGTGCTCACGGCCGATCTTCTTGATGTGTGCCTGGCGGTTCTTGCCGGTCACCTGGCCGTGCTTGAGGTTGAGGTCGAGGATGATGTCCGGCCCCAGTGCTTCCAGCAGTTGGGTGAAGTGCGGGTTGTTGGTGGCGCGGGCAATGGCCAGGTGGAACTCGAAGTCGGCCTTGGCTTCTTCCTCTTGCGAAGCGCCGTCCAGCGAGTTGAACCGGTCGAATGCCTCGGTGATCGACGCCATGCTGGCAGGGCTGCGGCGCTCGGCAGCGCGGGCCACCGACTCGGCCTCGATGCCCAGGCGCAGCTCCAGTATCTGCGCAGCGGCGCGCACGTCATCCACCACGCTGTCGATGGCGAAGCCGATGCGTTTGACGTCTTGTTCGACCACGAACACACCCACGCCCTGGCGGGCGATCAGGCGCCCGCCAAGGCGCAACGAGGCCACCGCCTCGCGGACCACCGGGCGGCTGACGTTGAATTCCTTGCACAGCGCTTGTTCGGACGGCAGTTTGTCGCCCGGGCCGTAGGTGCCGTTGTCGATGCGGCTGGAAAGCTCCTGGATCACGGTTTCCGCCAGGTTGGCGCGACGCGTGCCTAACGACGCATTCATAGAAAAGTTGCTCCTGAAACTGATTGGCTCATCACGGTTGATTCTCCGGCAGGTTGCGCGCAGCCCTCGTGCCCCTTGCGGCGGGATCCGTAGCCAACCAGCGGTGATGTTGTCGGCATATGTTATCAAACATCTGACCTGTGGGAGCGGGCTTGCCCACGAACGGGCCTCCACGCGTGCTTACAAAAAAATTAACAACGCCTTCAGCATACACCCATTGACAGTTGCCTGCTGACTGTTATCTTACAAGTGCGATGGCGTTCCGGCCAATTCGCATGCGGTAAGCGATGTCGAGGTTCGTCCAATTACTACTGGGAGCTGAGCATGAATAACAATAAGGGAGGGCGTACAGCCCTCGCGACCGCGGTAAGTTTGCTGATAGCCATGGGGACGGCGCACGCAGCGGACAGTGAAATTGTCAGGATCGGCTTTGCCGGGCCCCTGACCGGCCCATCGGCACACCAGGGACAGGACGTCGAGCATGGCATTCAGATTGCCGTCGAAGAGGCTAACCAGCAGCAACTGAAAATCGGCGACAAGGTGGCCCAGTTCAAGCTGGTGTCCGAAGACGATGTCGCCGACCCGCGTACCGGTACTGCAGTGGCGCAACGGCTGGTGGACTCGAAAGTGGCGGTGGTGATCGGCCATTACAACTCCGGCACCAGCATCCCCGCCTCGAAGATCTACGCCGCCGCTGGCATCCCGCAGATCTCACCGTCGGCCACTAACCCGACGCTGACTCGCCAGGGCATTACCTCGGTGTTTCGCACCGTCAACGACGATGCCACCCTTGGCCGCTATGCCGGCAACTACCTGGTCAGCCAGCTCAAGGCCCAGCGCATTGCCATCTTCGACGACCGTACCGCTTACGGCCAGGGCCTGGCCGACGAAGTGACCAAGGCGGTCAAGGCGGCAGGCGGCAACGTCGTGGTGCGCGAATACACCAACGACAAGTCCACCGATTTCAACGCCATCCTCACCACTGCCAAGGCGCAAAAGGCCGACGCGGTGTTCTTTGCTGCGCTCGACTACCAGGCCGCGCCAATGGCCAAGCAGATGAAGAACCTGGGCCTGAAGGCGCGCTTCATGAACATCGGCAACCTGCCCAACGACTCGTTCAAGCAAATGGCCGGCAGCGCCGCCGAAGGCACCTACGCCTGGAACTACGGCACGCCGCTGCAGGACATGCCCAAGGGCGCTGCCTTCGAGCAGAAGCTCAAGGACAAGTTTGGCGTAGGCGTTGTGCAATCTTCACCGGCGGCCTATGACGCCACCTGGGCGGCGATCAACGCCATGGTCAAGGCCGGCTCCGACGACCCCAAAGTGTACCTGCCGGTACTCAAGGGCCAGAGCTACGACGGTGTCACCGGCACCATCGCCTTTGATGACAAGGGCAACCTGAAAAACCCGGCGGCGACCGTGTTCCAGTTTGCCGACGGTGGCTGGAAAACCCTGTCGGTCGAGCGCGACTGAGTTTTACCCATAACAAGCGGGCGTGAGCCCGCAACATAACAAGAAGACTTTTCCCACCTGCCAGGCCTGTCGGTCGCGTGGCGCTGCAACGCCGCGCGTCGACGACAACGCAGTTTCGAGGATTCAGCGCGTGGACGGTAATTTCGATATCTTGTTGCAACAGGTCCTCAACGGCCTGGTGCTGGGCAGTATCTATGCCCTGGTAGCCCTGGGCTACACCATGGTCTACGGCATCATCGGCCTGATCAACTTCGCCCATGGCGAGGTGGTGATGGTTGGCGCCATGGTGACCATTTCGGTACTGACGATGCTCGCCGGTGCAGGCTTCGCCCCCGGTCTCATCACCTTGCTGCTGGCGATCATGGCTGCCGTGGTGGTGTGCATGCTGCTGGCACAGGGCATGGAAAAATACGCCTACCGGCCCTTGCGCAAAGCCCCGCGGCTGACCCCGCTGATTCTTGCCATCGGCATTTCCATTGCCCTGCAGAACCTGGCGATGATGATCTGGGGGCGTGGATACAAAACCTTCCCCGAGGTAGTCGAGACCCAGCCGGTGGACGTGTTCGGTGCCACCATCACCAACGTGCAGCTGTCGATCATGCTGATTGCCGTGGTGATCATGCTTGGCCTGTGGCTGCTGGTCGACAAAACCCGCCTGGGCAAGGCCATGCGCGCCACCGCGCAAAACCAGGAAGTGGCCGGGTTGATGGGCATCAATATCAACCGGGTGATCAGCGCCACCTTCCTCATCGGCGCCAGCCTCGGTGCCATTGCCGGCGTCATGCGCGCAATCAACTACGGCCAGGCGGATGCCTACATGGGCCTGTTACTGGGCCTGAAGGCGTTCTCTGCAGCGGTGCTGGGTGGCATCGGCAACCTGTTTGGCGCCATGGCCGGTGGCCTGTTGCTGGGGCTGATCGAATCGCTGGCGGCGGGGTACACCGGGCAGCTCACCGGTGGTTTCCTGGGTGCCAACTATCAGGACATCTTTGCCTTTGCGGTGTTGATCCTGGTCTTGCTGTTCCGGCCAAACGGCCTGCTTGGCGAACGCCAGGCCGACCGTGCCTGAGGAGCCCGCGATGAAAAACCTCAAGACCCAATACCTGCTGTTGATCCTCTGCTTCATCGCCTTGCCGTTCATCATCGAAGCCATCCCGATGCTTGGCCCGACCTGGGTGCGCATTCTTGGCTTTGCCATGCTTTACGTGCTGTTGGCGCTGGGCCTGAACATCGTCATCGGTTATGCCGGCCTGCTCGACATGGGCTACATCGGCTTCTATGCCATTGGCGCCTACCTGTATGCGCTGCTTGCCTCGCCGCACCTGCAGCTGGCGGGGCTGACGCAAATGGTGATGGACTGGCCGCTGTGGGTGATCATTCCGCTGGCGGCGATTGCTGCGGCCATCTGCGGGGTGTTGATCGGTGCTCCGGTGCTCAAGCTGCGCGGTGACTACCTGGCCATCGTCACCCTGGGGTTCGGCGAGATCATCCGTATCTTCATGAACAACCTGGACCAGCCGGTGAACCTCACCAATGGCCCCCAGGGCATCAGCAGCATCGCACCGCTGCATGTGGACGGCGGGGCATGGATGCATCTGCCGGGCGAGGGCGCCGCGCCGCTGCTGTCCTTGCAGCAAAGCTGGAGCCTGTTTGGCCTGCAAGTGTCACCGGTGATCAGCTACTACCTGTTCTTCCTGTTCATCGTCATCCTTTGCATCGTTTTGTCCAAACGCCTGGAAGTGTCGCGTATCGGCCGCGCCTGGATGGCCCTGCGCGAGGACGAAGTGGCGGCCGAGGCCATGGGCCTGAACAAGCGCAACCTCAAGCTGCTGGCGTTTGCCATGGGCGCGACCTTCGGTGGTGTGTCCGGTGTGTTGTTCTCCAGCTATCAGGGCTTTGTCAGCCCCGAGTCGTTCACCCTGATGGAGTCGATCATGGTGCTGGCCATGGTGGTGCTCGGCGGCATGGGCTCGATCCGCGGCGTGGTGCTGGGAGCGTTGATCCTGTCGGTGATGCCAGAGCTGTTCCGCGACCTGGTCAACTGGATTCAGCCTTGGGTGATGGACAACGTCACCTTCATCAGCCGCGACATCCTGCGCAACGTGCTGGATGCCTCGACCCTGCGCATGCTGGTGTTCGGCCTGGCACTGATCCTGGTCATGCGTTTTCGCCCTGAAGGCCTGTGGCCGTCCAACCGCCGCCGTGCCGAACTGCACGACAGCGACCCAGAGCTTGCGCCGGTGCCCGCAGCGCTTGGCACCACAGTGCAGGCACCGGCCACCGAGGCCTCTTTCGAATACCCGGCCAAACAGGCGGACAAAGCATGAGCGATGTACTTCTCGAGCTGCACCAGGTGAGCAAGTTCTTTGGTGGCCTGCAGGCGCTGCATGGCATCGACCTGAGCATTCGTCGCGGTGAGATCCGCGGCCTGCTCGGCCCCAATGGCGCTGGCAAGACCACCTTGTTCAACGTGCTCACAGGCTTGTACAAGGCCGAGCAGGGGCGGGTGATGTTCGACGGCAAGCCGCTGCGCATCAGCAAACCGCACAAGGTGGTGGAGGCCGGCATTTCGCGCACCTTCCAGAACATCCGCCTGTTCCACAACATGACCGCCCTGGAGAACGTGATGATCGGCCGCCACGTGCGTACCCGCAGTGGTGTGTTCGGCGCCATCCTGCGCACCCCGGCTTGCGTGCGTGAAGAGCGCGAGATCCGCCAGGCCGCCCGTTACTGGCTGAATTACGTTGGCGTCGGCCACCTGGGCGGTGAGCTGGCCAAGAGCCTGTCCTACGGTGACCAGCGCCGCCTGGAAATCGCCCGGGCGCTGGCAACCGAGCCCAAGCTGATTGCCCTGGACGAGCCGGCAGCGGGCATGAATGCCTCTGAAACCGAAGGCCTGCGCCAACTGATGTGCAAGATGCAGGCAGATGGCAAGACGGTGCTGTTGATCGAGCACGACGTGAAGCTGGTGATGGGCCTGTGTGACCACATCACCGTGCTGGAATTCGGCCGCAAGATCGCCGACGGCTTGCCGGCGGATGTGCGCAAAGACCCCAAAGTGATCGAGGCGTACCTGGGCGCGGAGGCCGTGGCATGAGCAACATTCTGGAAGTGAATGATCTGAAGGTGTCCTATGGCGCGATCCAGGCGATCAAGGGCATCGACCTGAAAGTGGGCCAGGGCGAGATGGTGGCGCTGATCGGTGCCAACGGTGCCGGCAAGACCACCACCCTGAAGACCCTGGCCGGGTTGCTGAAGCCCAGCGACGGCAGCATCACCTTCGATGGCAAGGCCCATGCGGCGATCAAAAGCTATGACCTGATTCGCGAAGGCCTGGCACTGGTGCCGGAAGGGCGGGGCATCTTTCCCAAGCTGACCGTGCACGAAAACCTCGAGATGGGCGCCTTCACCCGGCGCGACGGCAAGGACGCCATTGGCGCCGACATCGAGCGCATGTACGGCATCTTCCCGCGCCTGAAAGAGCGGGCCTTTCAGCTTGCCGGGACCATGTCGGGCGGTGAGCAGCAGATGCTGGCCATTTCCCGCGCGCTGATGGGCCGGCCCAAGCTGTTGCTGCTGGATGAGCCGTCCATGGGGCTGGCGCCCATCATCGTGCAGAAGATTTTCGAGACCATCGTCGAGGTGGTCAAGGGTGGCGTGACTCTGCTGCTGGTGGAGCAGAACGCCCGGCTTGCGCTGCAGACCTGTCAGCGCGCCTACGTCATCGATGGTGGGCGCATTACCCTGGAAGGGTGTGCAAAGACGCTGCTGCATGACGATCAAGTGAAAAAGGCCTACCTCGGCGAGTAAAGCCCGAGGCCTCAGCAAGCACATTTGAAGTATTTATCTGGAGATATGCAGTGAGCGATATCGAGCGTTATGGGTTCGACACCCGTATTCACCATGCCGTCAAACACAACGGTGTTGTGTACCTGACCGGCCAGGTCGCCACACCCGGCGAGTCCGCTGCGGCGCAAACCCGTGAAGTGCTGGCCAAAATTGACCGCCTGCTGGCCGAGGCGGGCAGTGACAAGACCCGCATCCTCAATGCCATCCTGCTGCTGGACGATTTCCGCGACTTCGATGAAGTGAACAAGGTGTGGGATGCCTGGCTGGTGAAAGAGCACGCGCCTGCACGTTCAAGTGCCCAGGCACGCCTGGCCAAGCCCGGCATGCTGGTTGAAATCATCATCACCGCTGCAGCTTGAAGCGCCTGGCGATGTGCCCCGCGCACTCATAGTCACTGCGATCCACAAGGTTTCGCCGAACACAATGACAAGAAGGCTCGCCGCAGCCCGTGCTGCGGCGAAGCTGATCGAAGGTTTCAGATGACGTCGTCCCAATCGAAAAAACAACGTTCCTTGCAGCATGGCCTGACGTCCCGCCAGGTCTCGATGATTTCCATCGCCGGCATCATCGGTGCCGGCCTGTTCATTGGCTCTTCCAACGCTATCGCCTCCGCTGGCCCCGCCATCCTCATCTCCTACGCCATGACCGGACTGCTGGTGCTGCTGGTGATGCGGATGCTGGGCGAGATGGCCGTGGCCAACCCCAACAGCGGCTCCTTTTCCACTTATGCCGGCGAGGCCATCGGGCCTTGGGCCGGGTTTACCATCGGCTGGCTGTACTGGTGGTTCTGGGTACTGATCATCCCCGTCGAGGCCATTGCCGGCGCGGATATCCTGCACGCCTGGTTCCCGTCGATACCTTCCTGGCTGTTTGCGTTTCTGATCATGGCCGTACTGGCGTGCAGCAACCTGGTCAGCGTAAAAAACTTCGGTGAGTTCGAGTTCTGGTTCGCGCTGGTCAAGGTGCTGGCGATCATCGGTTTCATCGCCGTGGGTTGCTTGGCGGTGTTCGGCGCCTGGCCGCTGGCCAAGGTGTCCGGCGTCAGCCAGCTGTGGGCCAATGGCGGCTTTGTGCCCAATGGCTGGGGGGCGGTGCTTGGTGGTGTACTTATCACCATCTTCTGCTTCTTCGGCGCAGAGGTGGTCACCATTGCAGCCGGCGAAACGTCCAACCCGAAGGAGAAGATTCGCCGCGCCACCAATCTGGTGGTGTACCGCATTGCCATCTTCTACCTGGCTTCGATCTTCCTGGTGGTGTCGCTGGTGGCCTGGAATGACCCGGCGTTGAAAACGGTGGGGTCGTTCCAGCGGGTGCTGGAAGTGCTCAACGTGCCCGGTGCCAAGCTGATGGTCGACCTGGTGGTACTGGTGGCTGTAACCAGTTGCATGAACTCCGGGCTGTATACGGCTTCACGCATGCTGTATTCGCTGGGCGCGCGCGGTGAAGCATTGCCGATTACCCGGCGGATATCCGGCAGCGGTGTGCCGGTGGCGGCAGTGCTGCTTTCCACACTGGCTGGCTTCGCCGGCTGCCTGGTCAACTATGTGTTTCCGGGTAAAGTGTTCAGCTTCCTGCTTTCGACCACAGGCTCTATTGCCTTGCTGGTGTACCTGGTGATTGCCGTGTCCCAGCTGCGCATGCGCGCACGGGCCGAGCGTGAAGGCACCGAGTTGGCCTTCAAGATGTGGCTGTTCCCATGGCTGACCTGGCTGGTTATTGGTGCCATTTTGCTGGTACTGGGGTACATGCTGGTTACTGATGCCTACCGTTACGAGGCTTTGATGACAGCGGGGGTGACCGGGTTCATCTTGCTGGTGTGCGTGACCCGGCGCCAGTTGGGCATGGCGGGGAAGGTGGTGTACGGGGATTGAGAAAGTGATCGGGTTGTTACGAATTATTGCTATTCAAGCACCCCCGCAACAACAGATCGAGCGCCATGCATGCCTGGGCCAGGCGCGCATGGCCGTCTTCAGCCTCCGCAATCCACACAGCCGCTTCTGCCAGGCTGCCGTGTATCAATGAAGCCAACGCCTGGGCGCGCGCCGATGGCGTTCAGCAGCCTGCGCAATGCCTACCAGTTTTGCCCGTGAGGTTCTGGCCCCAGCAGGGATGGAAACAATGGCAGCACTTCTGCTGCCAGTTCCTGGATGATCTCCTGCGCCGGGCGCCGGGCCATCTGCATGCCAAGTGCCGCATGATTGACCCCAGCCTCGCGCCACTCATGCAGCAGCTCGATCAACCCGTTGCGGCCTGTGCGCAACAGGTAGCCACCCTGTTGCGGTGTTCGGGGGAAGTTTGGGTCTTCATCGAGATCGATCCATTCGTTGGTGACATGTGGACGGAAGCCGCCGTCAGGAATGGCCGCTCGCCAAGCCCGGATCTTCTCGGCCAAGCGCCTTGGGCCAAGGAGGTTATGGGTGGCTTCGGGGTAGGTAAGCCAGCCGTCAGCCTGTTCGCCCAGCCACTGCAAGGATTGGCGTGACGAGCCGGTCATCAGTAACGGGATGCGCCCGGTAACGGGTTGCGGCAGCAGGCGGGCGCCATCGAGTTGGCCCAATGGCGAGTGGATCAGCGCAGAGTGGCCAGTCAATAACTGACGGAAGTAGTCCACACTTTGCGCGAAGCGCTCTCCACGCGTCTCATGGGGCAGGCCGTATGCGGGGAACTCCACGGGGCGGTCGCCTGAGGCAATGCCCAACACCAGGCGTCCACCCGACAGGCAGTCCAGGCTGGCCGCAGCTTTGGCCAGGTCAATGGGATGGCGTAGCGTGAAGATCGCGCTACCGGTTGCCAAGGCGATATTGCGGGTGTGGGCCGTCAGATAGGCCAGGTAGGTGAAAGGGTCGAATACCTGGCCGGCGTCACCGAAAACCGGGTCGTACAATGGTACATCGCGTACCCACACGGCTGCGAAGCCCAGCCGGTCGATTGCGTTGACCAACTGCGCCTGTCCTTGGAGCACAGCCATGTCACCGTCATGGAAGCGAAGTGGCAGGAAGATACCCAGGGTCAACTGACCTTGGGCGAACATGCGACGGTAACCGGGATGCTCAGCGAAGGCATCGGCGCTGGCGCCTTTGCTGTTCATGTTCGTGGGCAATTTTTGGTCGGGGCTCAGCGAGTCCTGCATACTTTCCACCTTAATTAAACTGATTCGAGTTTCTCTGGCTGCACGCTATGCTAGGCATCAAATAGCGGGCGCACTAACGATCACTTCACGCACTAACATCAGTTTTTCTAAGGTTGGAATTGTATGGGGGCGGTCTTGCCGTTGCTCGCTTTGCGAGCTTTCACTGAAACCACCCGGCTGGGCAGCCTGAAGGCAGCTGCCGAGCGCATGGGTGTTACCCCCGGCGCAATCAGTCAACAGATTCGTGTGCTGGAAGACCGTCTCGGCGTAATCCTGCTGACCCGGAACCGTTACGGGGTGCAGCTCACCGAGGCCGGAGCGAGCCTTTATCCTGGGCTTTCACGCGGCTTTGGCCAGATCGAAAGCGCACTGCTGGATCTTGAAGTGCTGACTCGCGCGAACACCCTGACGATCAGCACCCAGCCTTCATTCGCGTCTGGCTGGCTTGTGCCGCGGTTGGTGGATTTCAATGCGCAGCACCCGGAAATCGACGTGCGTGTACAGTCCACGGCCGAGCTTGTCGACCTGCATCGTGACCCTGTCGATATTGCCCTGCGCCATGGGCTGGGCGATTACCCTGGGCTGGAGTCGATACCGCTACTGGCGCCTGTGCTGCTGCCGGTGGCCAGCCCTGGCCTGCTTGCCGACGGGCCGGCGCTCGATGAGCCGCAGGATTGCCTGCGCTACCCACTGCTGCAGGATGCCGACCGTGCCGACTGGACGTTGTGGTTGCAGGCTCATGGTGTTCAGCCGGATCAGCGTAGCCGCCGCGGGCCCAGTTTCGACGAAGACCTGCTGTTGTTAAGCGCCGCCGCCAGTGGCCAAGGCATCGCACTGATACAGGGGCAGCACGCGGAAGAAGACCTGCGAAGCGGCAGGTTGGTGGTAGCGATAGACCGCCCTTGGCCTTCGCGTTTCGCATACTACCTGGTTGCCCGCCAAGAGAACCTGAACCGGCCCCACGTACGCGCATTCATCGACTGGATTCAAGCGCAGCTTGAATCCGGTCTCGACCGTTAGGCACATGCTCGGCCCAGCTCAATGCTGGGCCGAGCGACCGAATTCAGTCTGTAGTCTGCTTCTCTGCGGTCTCGGCAGCGGGGGCCGCAGCAGGCGCTTTGGCCTTCGCACGATTTCGTCGCTCCTGGCTGCGATGCCGCGCAGCTTGTTGCTTGGCATGCGTTGCCTGAGTGGCGGTCACAGTGCCGGCGACTTGGCCATTCAAGTCCAGACGCGGCGCATTTTCGACCATGCTTGCCCAGTATCGGGTTCCCCGGCACCAGGTGGAAATGCCCAGCTTGAGCTGTTCGCTGGTGATACCGAGCAGTTCAAGGTGTTGCTCGGCATCCTTGAAAATGCCTTCTTTGAGCGGAACCTTAGGGGCCGGATTGACAGGGAAGGCCAGTGGAAAATGCTTCTGCAATGGCCAGATCGCTGCAACCGCCGGGTCCTGCTCGCGAGGCTTCGCCTGGGGCGCCGGCTTGCGTTTGGGCTGTTTGGGGCTATCGGCCTTGTCCTGCACTTTCTCCGCCCGCAGGCGGTCACGTAGCTCAGCTAGTTGTTCAAAACCCATCGTTCAATTCACTGCTTCAAAGTTGATTGCGAGCCACAAGGATATGCCATGCAGCGCTTCAGATCAGCTTAAACAGGATGAATTGCCCCAATTTCCCTGAAAACGCCACATTCGCCTGCCCGGATACAGGTCAATGCCGGCCCTGCTGCACGTCGGTATTTAGTGCGGCGCAGTATCAAGTAGCTGCATTTGGTATCGCTCATCCGAAACGCGGCGAATAAATACATCCACTGCCGGAGCGCCGCAGTCGTACCCATACACAGGCTTTTCTGTGTCTGACTTGAGGTAAGCGATCATGGCTAATAATCAAGACAAGGGCGGTAATCAGGGCAATAACACCACAGGTACCGGGCAACAGGGTGGTCAAGGCTCAGGTGGTGGCATGCCGAACAAGCAACAACAGGGTCATGACCAGCCGGGGCAAAAGCCCGAGGACAAGATGAACAAGGACTGGGACCGTGCTGGTGATACCGGAAGCAAAGGCGGCCGGCCTGAAGAGGGCATGACCGACAAGCAGAACCCGGCTGACAAAGACCGCATGGGTGGCCAGCAGTCGCAGCGTGATAACCCGCAGCGTGACCAGGACCGCTGAGCGGCCTGTTAACGTCGCCGGAGGCAGCAACACGCGTTGGAGCGCTTGCCTCCGGCTGTTTTCAGTCCGTTCAGGTAGTTGCCTTGGCCTGCTGTTCCAGGTGCACCTGCAATGTCGGGTCGATCTGCAGTGCGCCGGCCAGTTCGTCAAGGTAGGCCCGCTCGTCGTCCTGCTGGTCATCCACCAGCATCACGCTGGCCAAGTACATTTCTGCAGCCATGGCCGGGTTTTGGGCCGACCGGGCCACTTCGGCAACATCGAGGGGCTTGCTGACTTCCTCATCCAGCCATTGCTGCAGTTGCGGGTCACTGGTTTGACGTTTGATTTCAGCGTAGATCAACTGTTCTTCCTGCTTGTCAATGCGCCCGTCTGCCTTGGCTGCCGCAATCAGCGCGCGCAAGATCGCATGGCTATGGTCCTCGGCCTCGGGGCCTGATAACTGATCGACAGTCTGTAGCGCCGGTTGCGGGGCTGCCGCCTGGCTGCGCTGCCAGCTTTGATAGGCCTGGAACGCCATCATGCCCAGCGACGCCAGTGTCGCGAAATTGCTGCCTCCGGTAGAGCGCCCCTGGGGAATACCACCTGTGCTGCCGCCCGCTCGGCCACCCAACAGGCCACCCAGCAAGCCGCCCAGACCGCCCAGGCCGTCTTGTGCCACGCCGCCACTGCCTTGGCGCGATTGCGAGCCTTGTCCGGCCCGAAGTAACTGTTCGAGTAGATCACTGGTGTTCATGGCATCGCCCTCGCTCGCTAGTCGTTGCCCAGAAAACCAACGATAGCCCGCTAAAGGCGAAGCGCCATGACCGTCTGGCCGACTGGATCCGGGCGGCAGGCGCGTTCGGCCACGGCAAAAAACCTTGCTTGCGTTGGTCCCTGGGCCTTGGCCCCGGCCAGTGGCGCCTGTGCTATCACTACAGCAACGCTGTTCGTCCCACAGGCCAAGGAGTGTGCAATGAATCGCCTTTTGACGGTGTTGCTGATGCTGTGCGCCTTGCTGCCGATGGTGGGGCAGGGCAAGGACGCCTTCGGCAACGCCACAGATGGCGTACCGGGCGAACCGGCAGAACTGCGTATTGCCAACCGCAGCATCATTACCTTTCACGCCACGCTGCTGGGCGAAACGCCTGCTGCCCGCGTGCAGCGGGCAAGGTCGGTGATCGAGGAGGCGCTGCGTGGCACCGACGAGCTGAAGGTCAGCATTGACCCAATCGTCAACAGCCACCTGGTGCTGCTGGGTGGGCGCCGGGCGTTCATCGTCGCACCGAAGGACCTGAGTGAGGAGGGCGGCGACACCCGCGAGGCCGCTGAGCAGGCAGCGGCCACCTTGCGCCAGGTAGTCGACGAAACCGGCGAGGCGCGCAGCGTGCGTTTTCTGCTCAAGGCGCTGGGTTTTTCCGCTATTGCCACGCTGGCTTTTGTGGTGCTTATCAAGGGCGCCAACCTGGCCCGGCGCAAGCTGCGCGGCCGCCTGCCGCAGCTGATGCGTGAACGTGCGCGGCAGATCAAGGTTGGCCAGCTGCCACTGTTCGACATGCAGTATGTGTACTTCCTGATCGATCGTCTGCTGCGCCTGTTGTACTGGGTCATCGTACTGTTGCTCAGTTACCAGTGGTTGAGCTTCGTGCTGTCGCAGTTCCCTTATACCCGGCCGTGGGGCGAAAGCCTCAATGTGCACCTGCTCGACCTGCTGCGTTACCTGCTTGACGGTATCCTGCACGCTATCCCGGGCATTGCCGTGGCCTTCACGATCTTCTTCATCGCCCGCGGCATCAGCAGCTTCAGTCGGCGCATCCTGGAGCGCCTGGCTCGCCCGGGCACCTTGAAATGGCTCACCGAAGAAACCTTGCAACCCACGACACGGCTCGCTTCGCTGGCAATCTGGCTGTTCGCCCTGGTCATGGCCTACCCGTACCTGCCCGGTTCTGGTACCGATGCCTTCAAAGGGCTCTCGGTGCTACTGGGGCTGATGATTTCGCTCGGTGCCACCAGTGTGGTGGGGCAGGCGGCGGCGGGGTTGATCCTGACCTATTCGCGCACATTGAAGGCTGGTGAATACGTGCGGGTCGGCGACAACGAAGGCACGGTGACCGAGGTTGGCATTTTCAATACCACCATCCGCACAGGCCTTGGCGAGGTGCTGACCTTGCCCAACTCAATGATCACCGGCTCGGTGACGCGCAACTATTCGCGGGTGGTGCAAGGGCACGGCTACATTGTCGATACCGTGGTCACCATCGGCTACGACACGCCGTGGCGCCAGGTCGAGGCGATGCTGGTGGAAGCGGCCTACCGCACCGATGGCATTCTGGAAACGCCCAGACCGCAGGTATTCCAGACCGGGCTTTCGGACTTCTACCCCGAATACCGCCTGGTGGCCCAGGCAGTACCTGCCGCGCCAAGGCCGCGCGCGGAGTTGCTGAGCCTGTTGCACGCCAACATCCAGGACGTGTTCAACGCGTATGGGGTGCAGATCATGTCGCCGCATTATCTGGGGGACCCGGCGCAAGAGAAGTGGGTGCCGCGAGACAAGTGGTTTGCCGCCCCGGCGCGGGAGCCGGGTGATGCTGGCAATGATGCCTGAGCACCCCTGGACGCACGGTGCTCGCCGAGTTGCCGTGCAGGCGTCTGTTCTTTGGCATCATTACCCGGGCGCGTCATGAGCGTGGCTAAAGGCGCTGTGAAATCAATTCAGTTCCCCCCGTCAGCCCCCCAACCTAAAATACAGGCCAATTAGAGAGTATATGGATATTTGAGTGGGTTCCCGGTCATGACAAATAAAGACTTCAACTTTTCCATCAAGAGCATTCGTTTCGACGAGCATTATCACCCCTCCGAGAATACGCGCCTCACTACCAACTTCGCCAACCTGGCGAGGGGCGCGAGCCGGCAGCAGAACTTGCGCAGCACCTTGGGGATGATCGATAACCGCTTCAATGCCCTGGCGCACTGGGATAACCCCAAAGGGGACCGCTACGCGGTCGAGCTTGACATTATTTCTGTCGAAATGAGTATCGGTGCTGAAGGCGGCGATCACGCGCTGCCGCTGATTGAAATATTGAAAACAAACGTTGTCGACCGACAAACCGGCGAGCGCATCGCGGGCATGGTGGGGAATAATTTTTCTTCCTACGTGCGGGATTACGATTTTAGCGTATTGCTGTTGGGGCACAATGCGAACCAACCGGTGTTCAGCACGCCAGACCATTTCGGCGAGCTGCACGGAAAGCTGTTCAAGCGCTTCGTGAACTCAAGCACTTACAAGGCACATTTTGACAAGCCGCCGGTCATCTGCCTGAGCGTTTCGAGCAGCAAGACCTACCATCGGACGGATAATCATCACCCTGTGTTGGGTTTTGAGTATCAGCAGGATGAGTATTCGTTGACGGATACCTACTTTGAGAAGATGGGGTTGAAGGTGCGTTACTTCATGCCGCCAAACAGTGTTGCGCCTTTGGCCTTCTATTTTGCCGGTGACTTGCTCAGTGACTACACCAACCTTGAGCTGATCAGCACCATCAGCACCATGGATACTTTCCAGAAAATCTATCGGCCCGAAATATACAATGCGAACTCTGCCGCCGGGAAATGCTATCAGCCCAGCTTGCAGCACCAGGATTACTCACTGACGCGTATTGTTTATGACCGCGAAGAGCGAAGCAGGTTGGCCATCGAGCAGGGACGGTTTGTCGAGGAGTACTTTATCAAACCCCACCACGCGATGCTTGAACAGTGGTCCGCCCACTACGCCTGCTGATACACGCCTGCTGATTAACTGAATATATAAGGTCTACCCTCGTGAAAAAGCTGTTACCTACTTCGACCGCTGGCAGTTTGCCGAAACCCTCCTGGCTCGCACAACCCGAAACGCTCTGGTCACCCTGGAAGCTGCAAGATGAGGCATTGATCGAAGGCAAGCAGGATGCCCTGCGCCTGGCATTGCAGGAGCAGCAACACGCCGGCATTGATATCGTCAGCGATGGTGAGCAAACCCGCCAACATTTTGTGACTACCTTCATTGAGCACCTGAGCGGCGTTGACTTCGAGAAGCGCGAGACCGTCAGGATTCGTGATCGCTATGATGCAAGCGTACCGACAGTGGTAGGTGCTGTTGCTCGGCAAAAACCTGTGTTTGTCGAAGATGCCCGGTTCTTGCGCCAGCAGACCCGGCAGCCCATAAAGTGGGCGTTGCCAGGCCCCATGACCATGATCGACACGCTGCACGACAACCACTACAAAAGCCGCGAAAAACTGGCTTGGGAGTTTGCCAAGATCCTCAACCAGGAAGCCCGAGAGCTCGAGGCCGCCGGTGTGGATATCATTCAGTTTGATGAACCCGCCTTCAATGTCTTCTTTGACGAGGTGAATGACTGGGGGGTTGCCACCCTGGAACGGGCCATTGAAGGCCTCAAATGTGAAACCGCCGTACATATCTGCTATGGCTATGGCATCAAAGCCAACACCGACTGGAAAAAGACCCTGGGGTCCGAGTGGCGGCAATATGAAGAGGCCTTCCCCAAACTGCAAAAGTCCAGCATCGATATCATCTCGCTGGAATGCCATAACTCCCATGTGCCGATGGATCTGCTTGAGCTGATTCGAGGCAAGAAGGTGATGGTGGGCGCGATTGACGTGGCTAACTACACCATTGAAACCCCTGAGGAAGTCGCCAATACCTTGCGCAAGGCACTGCAATTTGTAGATGCAGACAAGCTCTATCCTTGCACCAACTGTGGCATGGCGCCCTTACCGCGTGGGGTCGCCCGCGGCAAGCTCAATGCGTTGAGTGCAGGTGCAGACATCGTGCGCAAAGAACTTTTGGCCATTTAAAGGCACCCAAACGCCAGGACCTACCATGTCACTTCCCAGTACTGCCATCGCGCCATTGAGCTTTCGCGAAGCGCTCGGGCACTACGCATCGGGCATCACGGTGATCACTTCACTCATCGATGGCAACCCGATAGGTTTCACGTGCCAGTCGTTCTATAGCGTGTCGATGAGCCCACCGCTGGTGTCGTTCAGCGTGATGTCCAGCTCGGCCAGTTATCCCGGTATTCGTAGAGCGGGTCGATTCGCAGTCAACATTCTTTCGGGTGAGCAGGTTGGGGTTTCCAACCAGTTTGCCCGCAAAGGCACTGACAAGTGGCAGGGTGTCGACTGGCAGGTGTCGCCGCTGGGTAATCCGGTCATAACCGGCAGCCTGCACTGGCTTGACTGCGAGATTCACGCCGAACACGCTGCCGGCGATCATTTGATCGTGGTAGGTGAAGTGAAAGCGTTGAACGTGCAGGACGCTGTGGCGACGCAACCCTTGCTGTATTTCAAAGGACAATATTGCAACCTTGCCGCGCATGGCGCGGTTTGAGGGTTGCCCTCTGCTCATGATTGACTTGAGACACCTACGCACCCTCCACGCCCTGCGCGAAACGGACAGCCTGCCCGAGGCAGCCGAACGCCTGCACCTGACTCAATCGGCGCTATCACACCAGTTCCGGGAGCTGGAAACCCGCGTTGGCATGCCAGTGTTTGTGCGCAAGTCCAAACCGGTACGCTTCACCACGGCGGGGCTCAAGTTGCTGCAACTGGCCGACCAGGTCTTGCCGCTGATCCGCACAACCGAGCGCAACCTGAGCAAGCTCGCTGGCGGTGCGGCCGACCGGCTGCACATCGCGATCGAGTGCCACAGTTGCTATCAGTGGCTGATGCCCTCGCTGGACGAGTTTCGCTGCGCCTGGCCGGAAGTTGAACTGGACCTGGCATCGGGGTTGTCGTTCGCGCCCCTGCCGGCCCTGGAGCGGGGTGACCTCGACCTTGTGGTGACTTCCGACCCGGTGACCCTCCCGGGGATCACCTACGTGCCGTTATTCGGCTACGAGGCAATGCTGGCCATCGACAAACATCATCCGCTGCGCGAAAAGCGGTATCTGGAGCCGGCTGACATCGCCAGCCAGACCTTGATCACGTACCCGATCGAGCGCAACCGCCTGGACATCTTCACCCGCTTCTTCGACCCGGCCGACATGGAACCGGCCCAGATACGTACTGCAGAAATGACCGTCATGATGATGCAGTTGGTGGCAAGCGGCCGAGGTGTGTGCTGCCTGCCGAACTGGGCGGTGCACGAGTACACATCCCGCGGCTATGTGCTGGCCAAGCGGCTGGGCGCAGCCGGGTTGCAGGCCACGCTGTTTGCGGCTGTACGCAGCGACATGCTCGAAGTGCCTTACATGAGCGATTTTCTGCTCACGGCGAAAGACATTTCGTTTGCGACGCTTGAGGGCGTCAATGCGGTGTCAGCACATGCTGCGTGGCCGCAGGGCGTTTGACAGGCCGTCGGCCCCCCCCTTTGCCATCAAGCAACCAGACTAAACCTTTGTACCCGTCGTCAGTCAGTTCCAGAAAGGGGCCGTCATACGGTTACAGGCATAGGAGGTCGACATGGCACGGGCTATCTGGAAAGGCGCGATCAGTTTCGGGCTGGTGCACATCCCCGTTGCACTCAACGTCGCAGTGCGTTCCGAGCGGGTGGACTTTGACTGGCTCGACAAGCGCAGCATGGAGCCGGTGGGCTACAAGCGGGTCAACAAGGTCACCGGCAAGGACATCGACAAGGACAATGTCGTCAAGGGCGTGGAGTACGAGAAGGGCCGCTACGTGGTGATCAGTGAGCAGGAGATCCGTGATGCGCGCCCCGAGGCGACCCAGACCATCGATATCTTCTCGTTCGTGCAGGCTGGCGAGATTCCGCTGCAGCACTTCGACACACCCTACTACCTGAGCCCTGACCGCCGGGGTGGCAAAGTGTATGCACTGCTGCGCGACACGCTGGAGAGCACCGGCAAGGTGGCCTTGGCCACCGTGGTGCTGCATACCCGGCAGCACCTGGCGCTGCTGCGGCCGCTGGAAGACGCACTGGTGCTGATCACCCTGCGCTGGCCGGAGGAGGTGCGCAGCGTGGAAAGCCTGGAACTGGACAAGAGCGTGACGGATGCCAAGGCCGACAAACGCGAAATGGGCATGGCCAAACGCCTGGTCGAAGACATGAGTGGGTCATGGGCACCCGATGAGTACCACGATGCGTTTCGCCAGACCATTCTCGACCTGGTGGAAGAGAAGGCCAGCAAAGGCAAGATCGAGACGGTGGATAAGAGCGACGGCAACGCCGTGGAGAAAGGCGCGGATATCCTCGACCTCACCGAGCTGCTCAAACGCAGCCTCGGCGGCAAGACCAAGGCCGCAAAGCCTGCGGCCAAGCGACCGCGCAAGGCCTCATGAGGGTGTATCCCGGACGGGTTGGCAGACCTGTCCTTCCAGGCCACTGAGATAGTCCCCGAATCCAAGCTTCGCCCGGCTATCACGCCGGCTGCTGGTGGCTACGCTGTGTTCGGCGGTCCAGACAATCTGCGCCCCGCTGTCTTGCAGGGCCTGCACCAGTTGAACATCCTCATGGGCCGCTACTGGCTGGAACCCGCCAGCGCGCTGGTAGGCCTTGGCGCACACCCCGAGGTTGGCGCCATGAATATGCCGGTGCCCCTCACGTGCCTGGTAAAGGCTGCGGTACAGCTGGCGAAAGGCGATGCTCTGCCAGGGTTGCCAGCGCTCGATGTGCACGGTGCCGCACACCGCATCAGCGTGCCATTGCAACTGCGAGGTCAGCCAGTGCTGCGGGACGCGGCTGTCGGCGTCGGTGCATGCCAGCCATTGGGCACCGCGGGCGATCATCCACGCCGCACCTGCCTGCCGGGCGACGCCGACGTTGCCTGCCTCCAGTTCAAGGGTATGCACACCGTGGCGGCGGGCCACCAGCGCACTGCTATCGCTGCACCGGTCCAGCACCACCAGCACCTCTACGGCAAAACCTGCTGCCTCGGCTCGCGCAGCTGCAGCCTTGATTGCCTTGAGGCAATGCCCCAGGCGCCGGGCCTCGTTGTGGGCGGGAATGATGACGGCGATCATGGGCAGCGCTCGTTGAGGTCAACCACGCTGGGCTGGCACGTCCAGTATTCGAGAATGAAATCCGCCTCTTCGTGACGCAGCAGTGAATACAGGGGTAAATGCTTCGCCAGCAGGGCATGCACCTCGCGGCCATCCTGCGGACAGCCGACGATGGGGTGGCGCCAGTGGCAGGCGAGCAGGCCGCCATCGCCAGTCAGGCTGGCCACTGATTGCTCGATCACCTGTAGCCAATCGGCGGGATCGAGGTAATAGCCGATTTCGCTGAGCACGATCAGGTCGAACTGTCCGCCTGGCCAATCGCCCGGCAGATGCCCTTGCTCGACACTGGCATGCTGCGCGGTATTCAAGCGCTGCCGTGCCAGCCCCACGGCGGTCGGGTCGATGTCCTGGCACAGCAAGCTGTCGCACCGCTCGGCCAGCAGCACGCTCAATTCGCCGTTAGCACAGCCCGGCTCGAACACGCGCTCATAGCGCTGGCGCGGCAGGCTGGCCAGCAGCAGGTCGCGCTTGCGTCGTTCATACCAGCGGGTGCGAAAGGCCCATGGGTCATCGCTGTCGGCATACAGGTCGGCGAAATATTGCGCGTTCAGGCTCATGGCGGCTCCATCACAGGAAGACCAGTTCAAAGGGTTGCAGCAGGCACGCCTGCAAATGCGCCGGCACCACGGGCGGGCGGTCACCGTCGGGCTGCAATTGGCTGACATGGGCGGCCAAGGCTTCGCGCTTGCGGGCCTGGCGTGTTTCATCGACCTGCAGGCGATGCGCCCGCGACCACGGCAGGCGTGGGTCGTCGGGTACGGCCCAGTGCCAGGCCCACACGGGCGCTTCGGCCAGCTGTGCGCCGCGTGCCTGGGCGGCCTGGGCCGCGGCGCGGCCTGCTGCCTCGTGGTCGCAGTGGCCATCGCCACGCCAGGTGGTCAGCAACAGGTCGTCGGGCTCCAGCAATTGTTCCAGGTGACGCACCAGGAAGGCTTCATCGCGGGGCAAGGCGCCGTCCTTGAGATTGAGCCGCCGCCAGTCCAGGCGGTTGAGGTCCAGGTCCAGCTGCTGCAAGGCATGCCGGCTTTCGAGGGGGCGCTGGTGACGCAGGCGCTGCTCGGTCCAGTGCGGGGAGTGCGGGTGGCTGCCCTCGCCATTGGTGGCCGAGATCAGCACCAGGTCCTGTTCACGCCCTTGAAAGCTGGCAAGCAGCCCGCCGGCCATGAGCACCTCGTCGTCCGGGTGCGGCGCCAGTAACACCAGGCGTCGGCCAGGTGGGCACAGTTGCTCTGGCGCAAGCCAGGTGGCGCGTGCCAGGTACGCGGAATGTTGCCAGTCGCTCCATGACGTGCCCGTGGCCGCATCAATCAGGTTCTCGCTCATAGTTGCCATGCTCCTGTCGGTGTGCGGGCCACTTGCCGGCCCAGTTCGGCCAAGTCGCGTTCAGCGTGGCTCTGGCGCAGGTACACCGGCAGGTCGGCGCTTAGCCGGGCGAAATGGCTGCTGCGGCAGAAGGGTGTGGCACCCAGGGCCCTGCCTACATGCTGAATGACCTGCTCCACCGCCTGCTCGATCTGCGCGCGGGTCCGGCGTACTACGAAACTGGCGTCGGCCTGGGGGTGCTGATCGATCCAGGCGGCGCATTCGCGAAGGGCGGCGCGGGCACCATACAAGGCCGCATCGACCGCGCCCAGATGAGCCTCGGCATGGGGGTCGGGCCGCGGTTTGCTGCAGTGCTCGCGCAGGTAGCCTGCCAAGGCCTCGGCCGCGCCGTACCAGCAGGCCGCGATACCCGCGCCGCCCTGCCAGAAGCCAGGACGGGACAGGTACTGGCCTGGTGCGCCGACCGCCAGCCCCGGCGAGTCGTCGAACTCGACGTTGACACTGGCGGTGCAGGCCATGCCCACGGCCTGCCAGTGTTCGGCCTGGATGCGCTGGCTGGGATGTGACAGCTCGACGGCCACCAGCTGCGGCTGGTCGTCCTCCCAGGCGGTCAGCAGCGCCCTGTCGATCTGCAGTGCGCCCGAACACCATGCCTTGCAGCCTTGCAGTCGAACCCGCTCGCCATCGCGCGCGACGATGCGGGCCCTGGCATCCGGCGGCTCGGCAGCCCAGACGCCCCAGATACCGTCGTGAGCAAGGTGAGTGGCGCCGCACTCGGCGAGGATCGCCAAGGCATCGGTGTGGCCTTCATACAGCTTGGCCAGGCCGAGATCGCAGCCGCCGACCCGCGCCAAGGCACGCCAGCGCTCCAATGTGTGCCCCTGGCCAGGCAGGGGCAGCAGGTCGAGCTGTTGCGCTTGCAGCGCCTGCAACAGTTCCGGCAGCAAGGGGTCGAGGTCGATAGCCCGCGAACGGGTACCGAAGCGGTGCAGCAGCCGGTCGAGGTGGGCGAGGTCCATCAGGCGATCCCCAGTTGCTTGCGCATGCGCACGGTGATCGATTGCCGGGTCGAGCCCAGATCGGTCCAGGGGTCTTCCATCTGCGTAAGACGCGCCTGCAAGTTGCCGATATGCCATTGGTTGGCGCCCTTGAGCTTGGGCAACTCCTCGCGCCAGATGGGCACCGACACTGGCAGGCCTTCGCGGGCGCGCAGCGAGTAGGCGGCCACAGTGGTTGCGCCCTTGCCGTTGCGCAGGTAGTCGATGAAGATGCGCCCGACCCGGTTCTTCGGCCCGGAGACGGCGCTGATGCGATCCGGGAACAGGCCCGCCATGTGTTTGACGATGGCATGGCTGAAGTCCTTCACGTCTTCCCAGCCAGCCCGACGGGTGAGCGGCACCACCAGATGCATGCCTTTGCCGCCGCTGGTCTTGAGAAATACCTTCAGGCCCAGCTCATCAAGCAGGGTGAGGGTGAGCTGGGTGGCTTCGAGCATGGCCTTCCATGGCAGTGCCGGGTCGGGGTCCAGGTCGAGGATGAAGCGGTCAGGCCTGTCGAAGTTGCTGTCGGTGGCATTCCATGTGTGCAGTTCAAGCATGTTCATCTGTACTGCGCCCAACAGGCTCTCGGCTCCCTTGATTACCATTGCCGCCTGGCCGGCCTGGGCCTTGGTGTAGCTGGTCACATCGGGGAGATGCAACTGTTCGGCGTTTTTCTGAAAGAACAGCTCACCGTCGAGGCCTTCCGGGGCGCGAACCAGTGCTACGGGGCGGTGTTCGAGCTGTGGCAGCAGCCAGTCGGCGACTTGGGCGTAATACTGCGCGACCTGGCGCTTGCAGGTGCCACTGGTCTTGTCGATCACGCGGTCGGGGTGAGTCAGGCGCAGGTTGCCCAGCCCCTTGGACCGTGCGCCTGCTGTGGTGTTGGCTGGCATGGCGCGTTCCAGGGGGATGGCCGTGGCGGGTTTGTCGTTGCGCAGCCCGTGAAATACCGCGTGACGCACGATGCCTGTTCGGGTCATCTGGGCATAGGCGACTTCGGCCAGCAATTCAGGCTTGAGCCAGTGCACGCCTCGCGCATCGGCACCGATGGGGGGCTCAGGAAAGGGCGGCTTGGTGGCGTGCAGGGGTTTCAGGCGGCTAAGGATGCTCTCCAGCGTGGCGGCACTGAAGCCGGTGCCTACCTTGCCGGCGTAGCGCAACTGGCCGCTGTCGGTGTCGTGCAACGCCAGCAGCAGGGCGCCGAAGCCTTGGCGGCTGCCTTTGGGCGGGGTGTAGCCGACGATCACGAACTCCTGTCGCTGCTTGCACTTGAGCTTGATCCAGTCGCTGCTGCGCCGGCCAACGTAGGGGCTATCGATGCGCTTGCCGATCAGCCCTTCCAGCCCTAGCCGGCAGGCACTGTCGAGCAGCGCGTCGGCTGGCTGGTTGAAGTCTTCGGAAAACTTCAGGATCTCCGATGTGTTGTGCTTCAGCAGCTTGGCCAGGGCCGCCCGCCGATCTTGTACGGGCAAGTCGCGCAGGTCCTTGCCGCCGAGGTAGGGCAGGTCGAACAGGTAATAGGTAATTTCATCGTCGTGCTCGCTGTCGAACGCGGCCTGCAAGGCCTGGAAGTCGGCCACCCCCGTCTCGTCTGCGACCACCATCTCACCGTCCAGCCAGGCAGCGTCGAGCCGCAGCGCTTTCAGCGCCTCTATCTGACGGGGCAGCTTAGCGCTCCAGTCGTGGCCATTGCGGGTGAACAGGCGTATATCGTCCCCCTCGATGCGAGCCAGCATGCGGTAACCATCGAACTTGACCTCGTACCGCCAGTCGCCGTCGGGGGGAGAATCGGCCAGGGTCGCCAGCTGTGGTTGCAGCATATCCGGCAGGGTGCCAGGGCTAGCCTTGCGTTTGCGTCCGCCTGTTGCTGCCTTGGTTGGGGGGCGCGGTACCAGTGTGCGGTCGCTCAACACGCTGTCCGGCAGGGCGTCGACGATGCTGTAGTCCGTTTCGCTGCGGGCCTCGCCATCGTGGGACTTGACCAGCATCCACTGCTCTTTCTTACCGGCCAGGTGGGTACGAAACAGGTTCCAGACGCCTGACAGCTTTTCACCTTGCAGGCGAAAGCGCAGCTTGCCTTTGGCATAGGCCTCGCGCGGGTCGCCTTCAGGCTCCCAAAGGCCCCGGTCCCACACGATCACGTCGCCGGCGCCGTAGTGGCCTTCGGGGATGTGGCCTTCGAAACTGGCGTAGTCCAACGGATGGTCTTCTACATGTACAGCCAGGCGGCGAACCTTGGGGTCGAGGGAAGGGCCCTTGGGAATCGCCCAGCTTTTAAGGGTGCCATCCAGCTCCAGGCGAAAGTCATAGTGCAGGTGGCTGGCATCGTGCTTCTGGATACAGTACTGCAACCCGTGGGCGGGCCTCGGGTGGGCGCGTTTGCCGGCCGGCTCGGGTGTGGCGGTGAAGTCACGCTTGCGCTGGTACTCCTGCAGGGGCTTGGCCATGGTGGGCTCCGGGACAGTTCGCGGTCTCTTGATTGGGAGAGGGCGCCTGCACATGGAGTTCAAAAAAAGCGGGGGGGCGCGGACCGGCGAACCGGCACACCCGCCACAGGCTCAACGCAGCCCCATGGCCCGATCCAGCGACAACGCACCTGCGCCTCGCGCGATCAACAGGAGCAACAAGCCCGCCCACGTCAGATGTGTCGGCCAGGCATCCGGGTACACGAACACCTCGATCACCGTGGTCATGCCCAACAGGGCCAGGGCTGAAAGCCGGGTGAACAGGCCAAGCACCAGCAACAGGGGGAACAGGTGCTCGGCATAGGTTGCCAGGTGGGCCGCCAGCCAGGGTGAAACCAGCGGCAGGGCATACTCGCTCTGGAACAGATCATAGGTACTGGGTGTGATGCTGAGAAACCCTTCGACCTTGGTGCGCCCGGACAGGAAGAAGGTCGAGGCGATGGCCATGCGCGCCACCAGGCACAGGAGGGTGTCGCTGAGCAGCAGCTGTATACGATCGGCGAGGTGGTTCCAGCGTTGGCGCAGGCGCTTGTCGGGGTGGGTGGTGTGGATGATGTCCATGGTGCTTCCTTCAGGCGAATGCAAGTGGACGAAAGGCCTGGGCTGCAAGCAGCCGGCCGAGCAGGTCGGTGAAGTTCAGGTCGGGTTGGCTCGCGAGTGCAATCTGTGAAGCCTGTTGCAAAGGCAAACCTTGGGCGCAGGCATCGAGAAACGCGCAGCCGCCGAGCTCCAGTGTTTGTTGGGTGACACCTTCGGCGGTACCGCTGAGCACAGCACCCTCGGCGACCCACGGCTGGTCATGCGGCCACGGTTGGCCTTCGCGGCTATGCCGCCACAGGCTGAACGCCGGATGCTGCGCGAACCAGCACCAGCGCACACTGCTGCGCGGGGCCAGGAAACTGTTCGCCAGGTCGGTGGCCGTCATGCCGGCCAGGTCGGCAAGCGCAAGACAGGGATCGCAGGGGGCGCTGAACGCCTCGCACCAGGCGAAATCAAGGCGTGCGACGTCGGCCAGATACGGCAGGCCGTGCTGGGCTTGCATCTGTTCGAGAAAGTCGGCGAAGGCCGCGCCATAGTGGATCAGCCGCGGGTCGTCGGGTGGCGTTCGTTGCGCGTAGGCGGTAGCTGCGTCCTGCATCCAGGCCGGGCCTGTCAGCGCTTCGACACTGGGGAAGTTTGCGCGCAGGGCATCGACGCAACCCGCGAGCACGGTGTTGCGGTACACCGCAAAAGCGGCGTGCCGGGTCAGCGCGACCAGCTGCGGGGCAGGGCGGTGATACAGCGCTTCGACGAAGGCGGCCTGAAACTGGCCAAGGGAAAGCTTCATGGTCGTGCTCCTGCGCTATCGAGCAGTGCCTGGGCGGTGCCGCGTTCTGCCAGTAACTCGCTGAACGCGGGCAGGTTGCCGTCACGCTCGATCAGGGTCGGACGCGGGCCGATGCGGGTGAGCAACTGCTGGTACAACGCCCAGACCGGCGTAGCGATGGCGGCGTCATGAGAGTCGATCAGCAGGCTGGCCTGGGCGTCGTGGCTGTGGCCGGCCAGGTGGATTTCGCTGATGGCCTGGGCCGGGAACCGCGCCAGGTACGCTGCAGCGTCGAACCCGAGGTTGTGGGCACTGACGTGCACGTTGTTGACGTCCAGCAACAGGCCGCACCCCGTGCGCCGCACCAGCTCGGCCAGAAAGTCGATTTCGTCCCAGTCGTGCCCTTCCATGGGCAGATAGTGGCTGGGGTTTTCCAGCGAAATGCTGCGCCCGAGCGCATCCTGGGTACGTTGGACGTTATCGCAGATGCGGACCAAGGCCTCGTCGCTGCGGGGGAAAGGCAGCAGGTCGGGCAGGTACTGCCCACGCCAGCTCGACCATGCCAGGTGCTCCGATACCAGCGCCGGCTGCACCTGGTCGATCAGCGCCCGCAGGCGATGCAGGTGCGTTTCATCCGGCGCGGCGTCCGCTGCCAGCGACAGCGCGACACCGTGCAGCGACAGCGGATGGTGTTCGGCGATGCGTTGCAGCCAGGCCATGCGTGGGCCGCCGAGCATGTAGTTTTCCGGGTGCACTTCAAACCACAACCCGTTGGCCCGGCAGGCCCAGGCGTCGGCAAAGTGGTCAGCCTTCAGTCCAAGGCCTGCGCCCAGGCAGTGAGTCCCGTTCATGATCGGCGGCCTGCGTTCAGGACTTGAGCGGGGTCAAAGAGCCCATGCCGTTGGGCGTCTTGATGGACGTGCAGGTGCCAGCGGGAACGTTCTTCCAGTGCATGCCGTCGTAGTCCATTTTGGCGCTGCCAGCGCAGCTTGTGCCGGCGCCGGCCTTGCAGTCGTTCTTGCCAGCCATGGCAACGCCGTAGCATTTTTCCATGGCGGTGCCGGTGGTGGCTTTGGTCGCGTCAGCGGCCTGGGAAATACCGGCCAGCGAAGCGAGGGCGAGCGCGGCGGTGGCGAGGGCGAGGGTTTTCATGATGCGTCTCCGGGAAATGGGGCCGTGGTGGTTTACCGGCGGCTCATGGAGTAGTTCGCAGCCTGGGTTGAACGGGTTACAGCACCTGGAAATTTTTTTTCATCCGCTGTGCCATTCGCCTACCGTATGAAGGCGGCACGCGGTTGATGGGAAAATTTTCACGGTGGATGTAACCTGGGAGGCCGATGCTACGAACTACTTCTCAGCAGGCGCTCAGCGCGCGCGAGGCCCAATTGCAGGCATTGCTGTTGCAAGGGCTGGCGGGCGACGCTGCGGCCTATCGGGCGTTTTTGGCGGCGCTGGCGACGCATGTGCGTGGCTTTCTGCTACGGCGCCTGGAACAACGCCCCGCTGATGTCGAAGACTTGCTGCAAGAGGTGCTACTGGCTGTGCACAACGCCCGGCATACCTACCAGGCGCAGCAACCCCTGACCGCCTGGGTGCAGGCGATTGCCCGCTACAAGCTGGCAGATCACTATCGCAGCTATGCTCGCCACGGTGCATTGCACGACGGGCTGGATGATGACAGTGACCTGTTCGCACCCGGCGAGGAAGAAGTGGCGCAGGCGACACGCGACCTGGGCAAACTCCTGGAGCGGCTACCGGCGCGCCAACGGTTGCCCATCGTTCATGTCAAACTGGAGGGGTTGTCGGTGGAAGAGACCGCCCGCATGACCGGACTTTCCAGTTCGGCGGTGAAAGTGGGCATCCACCGGGGCCTGAAGGCACTGGCCAAGCTGATTGGAGGCAAGGGCGACGATGAAAACCGATGACTTGATTGCCCTGTTGGCGGCCGGAGAAGGGCCGGTGGATCGCCATGCATTGACCCGGCGCTTTCTGCTGGCGTTGCTGGGCGGCGGACTGGCTGCAATCGTGCTGACGGTGGCCCTTTTCGGCGTACGTGGTGACCTGGCCCAAGTGGCACACACTCCGCTGTTCTGGGCCAAACTGGCCCTGCCCGGCAGCCTGGCGCTGCTGGCACTGTGGCTGACTCAGCGGCTGGCCAGGCCAGGAGTCAAGGGGGGGCTGCTGTGGGGCCTTATGGGGCTGCCGTTGCTACTGGTATGGCTGGGCGCGGCAGTGAGCCTGCTGGGCGTGCCGGTGGACGCCCGGGCGGACCTGCTGTTCGGGCGCACCTGGCGCACCTGCCCGCTGAACATCACCTTGCTTTCGGTGCCCACCTTCATCGCGTTGTTCTGGGCAATGCGCGGCTTGGCACCCACGCGCCTGCGACAGGCGGGTGCTGCGGCTGGCTTGCTTGCAGGTGCCACGGCAACCCTGGCTTACTGCCTGCATTGCCCGGAGATGGCTGTGCCGTTCTGGGGGCTCTGGTACGTTTTGGGGTTGCTGCTGCCGACCGCCGCAGGGGCGGCGCTGGGGCCGCGGTTTTTACGCTGGTGATCCCGGCGCTACGGCCCTGGGCATCAGCCCCACAAGGCTTCCAGTTCACTGGGCACACGCCCGGTCCAGCGCTTGAACGAACGGCGGAAGTTGGTGCTGTCGCTGAACCCGAGGTACTGCGCAACCGCGTCGTTGCTGTAGCCCTTGACCTGGTAGAGGTACAGCGCCTGATCGCAGCGCACCTGGTCCAGTTGTTCCTGGAAGTTGGAACCGTGGCGGGCCAGGCGGCGCTTGAACGAGGCGGGGCTGGTGGCGAACGCGGCAGCCACCCGTTCCAGGTTCAGCGGTTGGCGAATCAGCCCGAGCAGGTGCTCGTAGACCAGGTCGAGAAAGCTCGCCCGCCAGCCCCAGGCCGCCAGCTGTGTATCGCAGGCCTGGCGTGCCACTTGCTGGGCAGTCGACCCGGCACCCGGCCAGGCGCGCAGCAGGTATTCCCGGGGCAGGCTCATCACCGTGGATGGGCAGCCGAAAGCCAGGGAATCGCCCAGGTGCACCCAGTACTGTTCGACGTAGGTCGGTTCGGCATGGCTGAACTGGAAACGCCACGGCAGTTGCTCTTGCTGCTGGCGGCGCGCGAGGGCGACTACAGCAGTCATGCTGGACTCCAGCAGGAAGCGGCGCTGCTCGTCGATGGCGCAGCTTTCCCGCCAGTACAGGTGCAGGTAGTGCTCATCCAGGCGCAGCACCGGGCTGAGCAACGGCGACAGCAAGGCGCGGTACTGTTCGATACGCTCCAGGGCCTGCAGCAGGTGATCGGCCTGTTCCAGCAACAGGCTGGCGGCACCGTGGTGCCCGGGCCACAGGCGCTGGCCGTAGAGGAAGCTGCTGTCGTCGGCATCGAGCAGCCGCTGCGCATTGCCGATCAGGCGAAGGAACTGCTGTGGGCTGATCAGCGCCTTGCCGCTGATCACGTCGTCGTAGAACAGCCCGCAGCCGCGTAGCAGGTGATGGGTATCGATCTGCCGCGAACGGGCCAGGTCGATCAGCGCAGCTGGCAGGTGGTGGGCGGTGATGAAGCGGCTGTCGCCGTCATAGCCGTTCATGCCCGCTGCGCCTGGCGCGCTTGGCGGCTCTTGGCCTGGGCCAAGGCGTGGTTGAGGCGTTTGAGCAAGTGGTCTTCGTCTTCCTCCAGCGCCATCACGCTGGCCACTGTGGCCGTCAGGTGCAAGCGCTCGCCATGCCGGCCGGTGTGGTGGGCGAGGTGGGCGATGCTCTGGCGCAGGGCCTCGGCCATGGCCTGGGCCTGGCGCTCACCGGTGTTGGGCAGCGCGGCGACGAAGCGGTCGCCGGCCAGGCGGCAGAGTATGTCCTGCTGGCGTAGGTTGAGCAGCAGCAGCTGGGCCACCACTTGCAGCACCAGATCGCCTTCATCCTGGCCATAGCGTTGGTTGATCTGGTTGAAGTCGTCCAGGTCGACGACGATAAGCGACAATGCCTGCTGCTCGCTGGCGGCCTGGGCAATGGCCTGTTGCAGGTGCTGGCGCAGGTACTTGGCACCGGACAGCGGAGTGAGCTTGTCGAACAGGCGGTGTTCGCGGAACAGTTGCTCGCGCTTGCGCATCTGCGCGGTGATGGCGTGCTGCTCCTGCTGCAGGTGGTACATGCCCAGGGTCAGCAGCAGCATGCCCAGCGGCATGGGCGCAGTCTCCAGCCAGTTGTCCCAGACTGCGTCGTCGGGCAAGCGGATGAATTCGTCGAGGGTGTCCATCCACATCGAGAAGGCGATGAAGCACAGGCCCAGCGAAAGCAGGCGGGTGACCCGGCCAGCAGGGCGCCCGCGCAGCAGCATGACCAGCCAGCCACAGAGGATCAGGCAGGTGCCGCCTTCGCCGGCGACGTCCATCCAGTTGATCTCGGCCCAGGCTTTGAGCGTGCCGGCGGCCAGGTAGACGAGCAGGCCGGCGTTGGCCGCCAGTACCAGGCCGGCCAGCGTCAGGGCGTGCTGTTTGAACAGGGGGCTGAGGCGCATGGGGTGTCCTGTGATTGTGTTGTTGCCTGTGCTGGCACCTTCGCCGGCACAGGCAGAGCAGCATGCAAGCCGTTTATCTCAATCCGATGACGCTTACTTGTCGCGGGCCGTGCATGGCAGCCCGTCCGGCCCTGCGCTGGCGTTGCAGTACCGTTCGTTGGCCAACGCCAGCTTGGGCTCTTGCAGGAACTTGCGCCCTTTGGCATCACGGGTGATATCAAAGGCGTCGTATAGCTGGTCGTCCGCCGAATAGGTGCGGACCTGCAGGCGGTTCTGCTCGACGGCGACGGTCTGGTACAGCTGGGTATCTTCGGCTGTGCGGTCCGGCTGGTGGCGGGCGCGGTCGTTCAGGCCGTACATCTTCGAACCGGTCACCGAGACCATGTACACCGGGCCGATTGCCTGTTTCGCTTTTTGTGCGGTCCGCGTGGCCTGGCGCCCTTCGGCGTGAGTCAGGCGGCTGTAGCAGTGGTCGTGGCCTTGCAATACCAGGTCGACCTTGTAGCGCTCCAGCAGCGGTTGCCAGGCGGCCTTGAGCGGCTCTGTGTCGTCGGGGCGGGCACAGGTATAGACCGGCTGGTGCATGACCACGATGTTCCACTGTGCCTTGCTGCTTTTCAGCACTTCCTCCAGCCAGCCGGTCTGCGCTTGCAGGGTGCCCAGGTCGAGTGCCGAGGTGCCGTCCAGCACCACGAAGCGCACATTCTGGTAATCGCTGAAGTAGCTGGTTGCCTCCACGCCGGGGGCGCCGTTGCGCGGCAGGGCGAACTGCGCCGGCACGTGTGGGCTGAGGCTGCGGCTTTCGCTGCCGTCGGGGTTGAGGGTTTCCAGGTACTCGTGGTTGCCGAAGGCGGTGAGCTGCGGGATGGCAGCGTAGGACCAGCCGCCGGCCTGGTTCCATTCGCCCCATTCGTCGTCGTGGGCGAGGTCGTCACGCGAGGCCACCAGGTCGCCCGCGTGCACTACCAGGGCAGGGTGCGCCACGCTGCGCAGCGCCTGGCGGATGGTGCGCGAGGCGATGGCGAGGATGTCGTTCTGGGTGTCGCCCAGGTAAATGAACGAGAACGGCGCGAACGTGGCCTTGGCCGTGCGGAACTGGTGCCATTCGCTCCAGCCCGCGCTGCCCTTGAGCCGGTAGACGTAGGCCGTGTCCGCTTGCAGGTGGTCCAGACGCACCTGGTGGTAGTTGGCCGGGCCGTTGTCGCTGTCCAGGCGCTGGGTGCTGCCACCCTGTGGGCTGGCCTTGGCTGCCAGCGAGGGGCCGGCGAGGGCCGGGCCCAGTTCCAGCACTGCGTCGGCCTGGGCCAGGTCGGTGCGGTAGCTGACGGCCATTTGTGTGGAGGCGTTCTGGCCGGGGGTCAGCACGATACGGTCGGCCAGCTTGCCGGCGGCGTAGGGCAGCCCGGCAGAGCGTGGGACCGGAGCGGAGTCATTAGCCTGGGCATGAGCCTGTGCGGCGCAGAGCAGGGCGGCCAGTAGCAGGGGGCGGTGCATGGGGATTCCTCGATAAGCCCGGAAGGCGTGATGGGCGCAAAGGAAACAAAGGCGGATGACGGTTCTGTTACCGGGCGGGGGGTCGATTTGGCTCAGCTGATCGTCAGGAAAAACACGATTTCAAGTCTTCGCTGACGGCCCCGCGCCGGCAGACCGGCCCCACAGCTGCGCCACAGGTTTGCAGGGCGGCGCCAGGGCCGTGGCAGGCGTCAGGTCATATCAGCTCAAAATGCGCCTGAAACTCGATGAAAGCCGCGTTTTCAAGCCGCCCAGCCCAGCGCTGTCACGCAAGTGCCACACACACTTTCTAGCTTTCGCAGCCATTCCCGGGTTCATCGGGTCACTGCAAGCGAGGGTTTCAAGGTGGCAATGCCGTTTCGTCACATCCGCAACGCCGGATTCCGGGTCAGCCTGCTGGCCGTTGCCATTACCACCGCCCCGGCTTGGGCAGAAGAGGCGGTCGAGCGGGTCGAGGTGATCGGCCAGGCGGCGAGCATCGACAAGGCGCTGCGCGAGCAGAAAAGCGCCGACAGCATCAAGAGCGTGGTGCATGCCGATGGTGTCGGCCAGCTGCCCGACGACAATGCCGCCGAAGCCTTGCAGCGCATCCCCGGGTTGTCGGTGGAACGTGACCAGGGCGAGGGCCGCTTTGTCAGCGTGCGCGGTATCGCCCCGGACCTCAACAGCGTGACCATCAACGGCACCCTGGTACCTGCCCCCGAGGGCGACCGCCGGGCCGTGGCGCTGGACGTGCTGCCCGCCGAGCTGGTGCAGTCGCTGTCGGTGGTCAAAACCCTGACCCCGGACATGGACGCCAACTCCCTGGGCGGCACCATCGAGGTCGAAAGCCTGTCGGCGTTCGACCATGACGGGCTGTTCTACACCCTCACCGGCGAAGCCAGCCACGACACCAACGTCAGCCGCGACAGCCCGAAGTTGTCCGGCGCGGTCAGCGACCGATTCAGCCTGGGTGACGGCATCAACAACTTCGGCGTGGCTGCGGCGTTCAGCTGGCAGAAGCGCAAGTTCGGCTCGGACAACGTCGAAACCGGCGGTAACTGGGATTTCGAGGATGGCGCCAGGCTGGAAGAGGTCGAAGCCCGTGACTACCAGATCACCCGTGAGCGCACCGGCCTGGGCCTGAACTTCGACTACCAGCCGGATGACCTCTCCAGCTACTACCTGCGCACCCTCTACAGCAAGTTCAAAGACACCGAGACGCGCAACGCCGAAGGCCTGGAGTTTGCCGACCCGCAGGCCTCTGGCCAGCGTGGCGAGGCCGAAGGCTGGCGCGACCTGAAATCGCGCCAGGACACCCAGGAAATCCAGTCCTATGTACTGGGCGGCGAGCGCATCCTCGACCAGTGGACCATCAGTGGCCAGGTCGGCTACAGCCAGGCCACCGAGCACGATCCGGGCGGCATTGCCGGCGCCAAGTTCGTCGGCGACTTTGACGAAGTCGGCTTCGACGGCACGCGCAAGCCCCGGCTGAGCGTGGGCAACGACTTCTACGACCCGGCCCGCTTCACCCTCGACGAAGTGGAATGGGAGAAGGTGGATGGCAAGGATCAGGAAAAGAACATCCGCCTGGACCTTGCCCGCGACTACGATTTCGCCGACGCCTCGCAGATCAAGTTTGGCGGCAAGCTCAGCCGCCGCGACAAGACCAGCGACACCGAAAGCTGGGCCTATGACGGGTTCGATGACATCAGCCTGGCCGATTATCAGGGCAGCAATGTCGACTATGCCTTGGGCAACTTCGGCAACGGCATCAGCGCCAGTGCAATCAAGGGCCTGATCGGCAACCTCGACCGTGCGGCCTACTACGATGAGGAGGCTTCGCGCATCAATGACTTCGACATGAGCGAGGACATCAACGCGGCGTACCTGATGAACACGCTGGACATCGGCGACTGGCGCCTGATTGCCGGCCTGCGTTACGAAGGTACCGAGTTCAAGGCAAAGGGGACTGGCCTGCGCGACGGTGTGTACGAGAGCGTCAAGAGCAACAACCGCTATGACCACTGGTTGCCCGGCCTGCACGCGCGCTACCAGTTGTCCCCGGCCACGGCCATCCGCGCCGCCTGGACCAACACTGTGGTACGGCCGACCTTCGGCCAGCTGGCGCCGGGTTTTGTCATCGATGACAACGATGCGTCGTTCGGCAACCCCGAACTCAAGCCGCTGGAGTCGATGAACTTTGACCTGGGCATCGAACACTACATGGGCCGTGCCGGCACCGCCTCGGCGTTCCTGTTCTACAAGGACATCGACCACTTCATCTACAGCACCGACCTGGCGGGTACTGGCGACTGGGTCGACTTCGATGAAGCGCTCAGCTTCGAGAACGGTGGCGGCGCCAGGCTGTATGGCCTGGAGCTGGCCTACTCGCAGAAGTTCGACTGGTTGCCGGCGCCCTGGAACGGTTTGTTGCTGGGCGCCAACCTGACCCTCAGCAAGTCTGATGCAACCCTGCAAGGGGCTACCGGCAAGCGCAGCATCGACCTGCCCAATCAGTCCGACACGGTCGGCAACTTCATGGTCGGCTGGGAAAACGATCGCTTCAACATGCGCCTGGCCGCCAACTACAAGTCGGGCTACCTGCTGGAGCTGGGAGCCATCGACGACAAGGCCCACGATCAGTATGCCGATGACCAGCTACACGTGGACTTCAAGGCCGGCTACTTCCTGACGCCCGAGCTGCAGTTGACCTTCGAGGCGCAGAACATCACCGACGAGTCCTATTACGTGTACAGCGGCCACCGTCGCTACAACGCCCAGTACGAAGAGTACGGCCCGACCTACAAGGTCGGCCTGACGCTCACCCATTTCTGACCCGCACCCTTCAGGGATATTGCCTGCTCATGCGTATGTTCACTTTGTCCGTGCTGGGGCTTTATGTCGCCTTGGCCCACGCAGGCGCCAGCGCGGCGCCAAGCCTCACCCTCGAGCGCAGCGTCATCGACAGCGAGACCAGCCAGTGGTTGGCACCCACCACTGCCATCAAACAGGCCGAACGCCTGCTACTGACTGCCAAGGCGCTGCAACTGGTCGATAGCCAGGGCCGCGTGCTTGGCGAGTTGTCGGGCCGCTTCGAAACCCTCGACCACCGCGCCGATGACACCGGCCTGCTGGTCGCCACTCTCGACAAGAAGCGCCAGCAGGCGCTGCTGGCCCGTTTCGATGCCCAAACAGGTTGGGGCGCGCCGCATTACCTGCCCAAGACCCGCTATGCCGTCGAGGGCCTGTGCCTGTACCGCGACAGTGCCGCCAACGACTTTCTGTTCCTGATTGGCGAGGAGGGTATCGGCGAGCAGTGGCTGGTCGCTGAACAGGGTCAGCCGCTGGTCGAGGCACGCCAGGTGCGTGCCCTGAGCCTGCCGCCGCAGAGCGCGTTCTGCCAGGCAGATGACGCTAGCCATAGCGTGTATGTAAACGAAGAAAATGTCGGCCTGTGGCGCTACGAAGCGGCTGCCGAAGCACCGCTGGTGCGCGAGCCGGTGGACCTGGTAGCACCGTTCGGAAGCCTGGCCAAGGCCGCCGCCGGCATGGCCCTGGTGCCCGGTGGCCTGATGCTGCTGGACCCATCTGCCAATGCCTTGCACCTGTACCAGCGCCGCGCCGGGCAATGGCAACGTGATGCAGCCCTGAGCTTGCAAGGGCTGAATGAGCCGGAACAGATCAGCGCCCGTGTGACCGGCAGTGGCCTGGAACTGTTGCTGGCCGATGATCAGGGCACGCACCTGGCGACGCTGGACTGGAAGCCAACGCCAGCGCAGGTTTCGCCCCCGGTAGTACAGGTCAAGGCGCAGGTGCAGACCGACGGTGTGCCCAGCCTTGGCGATGCGGCGGACGACCCGGCGATCTGGATCAATGCCCGCCACCCCGAACTGAGCCAGGTGCTGGGCACCGACAAGAAAGGCGGGCTACTGGCCTACGACCTGCACGGCAAGCAGCTGCAGGACTTGCGTGTGGGGCGCTTGAACAATGTTGACGTGCGCAATGGCTTCCAGCTCGGCGAACGTCAGGTCGACCTGGCCGTGGCCAGCAACCGCGACCGAAACAGCCTGCACCTGTTTGCCATCGACACGGCCAGCGGCCAGCTGACCGACATTGGCCAGGTGCCGACCGGGCTCAAGGAAATCTACGGCCTGTGCCTGTTCAAGGATGCCGATTCGACCCTTTACGCCATTGCCAATGACAAGGATGGGCAGTTTGTTCAGTACCGCCTCGACGGCAGCAGCGGCCAGGCGGGCGGCACCTTGGTGCGCAGTTTCAGCACCCCGACCCAGTCAGAAGGTTGCGTGGCCGACGACCGCAACCAGCGCCTTTTCATCGGCGAAGAAGATGTTGCGGTCTGGGCCCTGGACGCCCGTGGCGACGGCCCGGTTCGCCTGGACAAAGTAATCGGGGTGGGCGGCCTGGTCAAAGACGACATCGAAGGCCTGGCGCTGTACCACGGCAAGGGCGGCGATTACCTGGTGATCTCCAGCCAGGGCAACGACAGCTACGTAGTGGTAGACGCCAAACCACCGTACCGGGTGCGTGGCAGCTTCCAGGTCGGCCTGGATGCACAGCGCGGTATCGATGGCGCCTCGGAGACCGACGGCCTCGAAGTGACCTCTGCCAACCTCGGCGGCCCCTGGGCCAAGGGCCTGCTGGTCGTGCAGGACGGTCGCAAGCGCATGCCCGAAGGCAACCAGAACTACAAGTACGTGCCGTGGGCAGCGGTGGCTGAAGCCTTGGGCCTGGAGTAACAGCTGCCTGTCATGCCACCGCAACCTGATTGCCTTTGACTAAGGCTCACATTGAAAGGACACCCCCATGCAAACCGCAACTCCGCTCGAACACACTACCGTCTGGGGCCTGGTCAGCGAAGCCAGCCTGGTGGTCCAGGCCGTCATGCTGTGCCTGGCTTTGGCCTCGCTGCTCAGCTGGTACCTGATCATTCAGCGCGGCAGCCGCCTGCGCCGTAGCGAAGCGCACAGCAGGGCGTTTCTCAAGCAGTTCCGGGAAAGCGAAGTCGGCCAGTTGTATCAGGGCATCAAGGCGCAACAGCCTGACGTTGATGCCGGGCTGCAGCAGCTTTTCATCTCCGGCTACCAGGCGTTCCAGCAGCTGCAACCTGGCCAGCAGCCCGACAGCGTGCTCGAAGGCGTCGAGCGCAGCCTGCTGGTGGCCATCGCCGAGCAGGAGGAGCGCCTGGAGCAGGGCCTGCCGTTCCTTGCCACGGTCGGCTCGGTCAGCCCCTACATCGGCCTGTTCGGCACCGTGTGGGGCATCATGAATTCGTTCCTGGGGTTGTCTCAGGTGCAGCAGGCGACCCTGTCGACGGTGGCCCCCGGTATTGCCGAAGCGCTGATCGCCACGGCCATAGGCCTGTTTGCGGCGATTCCGGCAGTGATGGCCTATAACCGTTACTCGGCGCGCAGCCAGACGTTGATCAGCCGCTACTACGCCTTCGGCAACGAACTGCAAGGCCGCCTGCAACGGCGTTTGCAAGGCCAGGCCAGCAGCCTGGCGGCAGTGGCCTGAGGAGGAACATGCGATGCTCGCCAGACCCGTGCGCAAACATGGCCTGAAGGCCGAAATGAACGTGGTGCCGTACATCGATGTGATGCTGGTACTGCTGGTGATCTTCATGGTCACCGCACCGATGCTGGTGCAGGGCGTGCAGATCGAGCTGCCCAAGGTGGCCGCCGAGGCATTGCCGGCACCCAGCCAGCAGCGGATTGTCACGCTCTCGGTGAAGGCCGACGGCAGCTATTACTGGAACCTGGGCAGTGAGGTCGACACCAGCAGCCAGACCGACAGTGCCGTCGACACCGCGCAGATGCGCGACAAGATCGCAGCCATCGTCGCCCAGGACCCGCAGACCCAGGTGTACCTGCGTGCCGACCGCAACACCGAATATGCCGCAGTGGTGGCCGGCATCGCCGAGCTGCAACGCGGCGGTGTCAGCCGGCTGGGCCTGATCACCGAGGCGCCGTGACCATGATCAACCTGACTTTTGGCCCTGCCAGCTGGCGCGACCACGGTATGGCGTTTGGCGTGGCGTTGGCATTGCATGCGGGGGTGGTCTACCTGCTGTTCAACCTGTCGCATACGTCAGCGCTACAACCTGTACAGGCGGCCGTGATCCACACCCAACTGGTGAACTTGCCGGCACCCGTTGCGGTGCCGGAGCCGCCAGCACCTGCGCCCGAGCCTGTGATCAAGAAACCTTCGGTGCCGACACCGAAGGCTCAGGTACCGGTCGTGGATCAGGCAGCATTGGCACTCAAGCGTGTGCAGCAAGAGAAGCGCGACCAGCAGAAGCGCGATCAACAGCAGCGCCAGGACCAGGAACAAGCTCGCCAGCAGCGCGAAGCGGTGGAGCGGCGCGAGCAGCAACTTGCACAACAGGAGCAGGCCCGCCAGCACCAGGCGCGAGAGGCTGCTGCCCAAGCCCGTGCGGCAGCCGAGGCGGCCAGCCGGCAGTATCTGCCCGTCGCCAAGGAAGCACCCGACTACCCACAGCGGGCCCTGGATCGCAATATCGAGGGGGAATGCACGGTGGCCTACACGGTCACACCGCAAGGACAGGTCAGCGATCCGCAGGTGGTCGGCCAGTGCCATCCCTTGTTCATCAAGCCGTCGCTGGCGGCGGCGAAGCGCTTCCGGTACCAGCCTCGGGTGGTGAATGGGCAGGCAGTGGCGGTGGCCAATGTCAAAAATACCTTCACCTACAAGATTCGCTGAGCCCCGCCGCGTCGTCAGCGCTTGCTGGATGCCAGCCCGGCCTGTTGCCGTAAAGCCTTGGCCCGTTTTTCGAGCACCAGGTAGGTGACCACTGCCAACAGCAGCGGTATCAGGTAGTACAAGGTCCGATAACCCAGCAGCGCGGCAATCAGGGTGCCCTGGCCGAGCTGGCCGTGGAGCAGGGCGAGGAAAACGGTTTCCAGCACGCCAAGGCCGGCGGGAATATGCGCCACCACGCCTGCCACGCAACTGATCAGCAACACGCCCAGGACCGAGGGATACTTCAACTCCGGGGGCAGCAACAGGTGGATAAGCGCCGCCATCAGCGCCCAGTTGCTTGCCCCCAGCGCCACCTGGCACAGCGCCAGGCGCAGGCTCGGCAGGGTTACCTCATGCCCCCGCAGGTTCCACGTGCGCCGTTTGGCGAAGGCGCAGGCAAGCAGGTAGGCCAACGCGCTCGCCACCATCAGCATGCCGATCAGGCGCAGGCCGCCTGAACCCACTGCCCAGCTCTCCGGCAGTTTGACCATGCCCAGCATGAACACCGTGCCGGCCAGCAGCAGGTAGCCCATCCAGTTGGTCAACAGGCCCAAGGTGAGGATGCGGGTGATGGTCGCGTTATCCAGCCCAAGCCTGCCATACAGTCGGTAGCGCAGGGCGACACCGCCCACCCAGGTGGTAAAGCTGAGGTTGAATGCATAGCACACGAATGCCACCGGCAGCACCTGGCGCGCCGGCAGGCGGTGGCCGGTATAGGCACGGGCGAGCAGGTCATAGCTGGCGAATACCAGGTAGCTGCACATGGCCAGCAGCAGGCCAAGGACAAGGGTCGAGGGCCGGTATGCCAGCAGCGACTGGCGCACCTCGTTCCAGTCCAGATTACGCGCCAGGGTGAACAGCAGCACTGGAATCAGTATCAGGAACAGCACGGGCAGCAGGCGTTTGCCCCAGGTCTTCCAGCGAGGATTGGCCATCAGGTCTGGCCCTCGTGGTAGTCGACCGGGACTTCGCTATGCGCTTGCAGCGACTGCAAGCGTTGCCGGTGTGCAGGGAACCAGCCGGCGATGCGCGGAAAATATCGGGTGATGTGAAAACCCAGGAAGATCAACGGTGCTCGCCACCAGTAGCCGCGCACTGCGCGTTCCAGGGTCACGGTTTTGCAGTGCTCCCGGCTCAGTTCGCTCAAGTGTTGGTACAGGCCATGGTTGAATGCGCGGTCACGGATTACCAGATTGGCTTCCAGGTTGAACGACAGGCTCAGCGGGTCGAGGTTGCTTGAGCCCACGGTAGACCAGTCGTCGTCCACCAACGCCACCTTGCCGTGGAGCGGGCGCTTGCAGTACTCGTGAATGTGTACGTGGTCGCGCAGCAGGTAGTTGTAGAGCAGGCGCGACAGGGCGCGCACCCAGCGCATGTCCGGTTGCCCCTGAAGGATCAGGGTCACTTCGACCCCGCGCCGGGCAGCGTTGCGCAGTTCGCGCAGTAGGCGGTAGCCTGGGAAGAAGTAGGCGTTGGCGACCACGATACGCTGCCTGGCCTGGCGGAAGGCTTGCAGGTAACAGACCTCGATATCATTGCGATGGTGGCGGTTGTCCCGCTCTACCAGCATGGCGCTGACCGGGCCGGTAGCGGCGTTGCTGCGCTCAACCTGGCTGATGCTCTCCAGTACCGGCGCGAGCATCCTGCAGCTGGAAGTGTGCACCTGGGCAACCACGGGGCCGACAACCTCCACTGCATAATCCTGCTTGGCCTGGGGGCCGAAGTCGCCGAGGTGGTCGGCGCTGTAGTTGATGCCTCCGATGAATGCGCGTTGCCCGTCGATCACCACGATCTTGCGGTGCAGGCGGCGGAACAGGTTGGTACGCATGCCGGCCAGCCGTGGCTGCGGGTCGAATGCGTGAAAGCGCACGCCGGCTGCGGTCATGGATGAGATGAAATCCTCGGGCAGGTCTGCGGTACCGTAGCCATCGACCGCCACTTCGACACGTACGCCACGTTGTACGGCTTCGATCAGTGTCTGGCGCAAGCGCTGGCCGACCTTGTCGTCGTAAATGATGAAGGTTTCCAGCAGGATTTCCTCGCGCGCCTGGGCCATGGCCTCGAACACGCGTGGGTAGTACTGCTCGCCATTGATCAGCAGCTCGACACGGTTGCCGTCGCTCCAGGTTTGCTTCATAGCGTCACCTCGGCTACCAGCGGGGCATGGTCGGAGAGGTGCGACCAGGGGTAGCTGGACAACACCCGCGCCTCGCGGCTTTGCGCATTGCGCAGGTAGATGCGGTCCAGGCGCAGCAGGGGCAGGCGCGCCGGGAAACTGCGCGCCGGTTTGCCGAAGGCTTCGATCAGATGCCCCGAAAGCCGGGCATCGGCTTTGAGGCGCCAGTCGTTGAAGTCACCGGCGACGATGACCGGCTCCTCCGGCGGCAGGCTCTCCAGCAATGCCATGAGCAGGCCGACCTGACGCTGGCGATGGTGCTCGCGCAGGCCCAGGTGTACGCAGATGGCATGCACCTGTTCATGGCCCGGCACTTCGAGCTGGCAGTGCAGCAAACCACGCTCCTCGTCGCCCTGGACCGAGACGTCCAGGTTGTCGTACGCGCGGATCGGAAATTTCGACAAGAGCGCGTTGCCATGGTCGCCATGGGGGTAGACCGCATTGAGCCCGTAGGCGAACTGCGGCCATATGCTATCAGCGAGAAATTCGTATTGCGGCGTCTGTGGCCAGCGGGAGTGGCGCTCGGCATGCCGTTGGTGGCTGCCATGCACCTCCTGCAAGAACACCAGATCTGCACCCGTAGCACGTACCGCCTCGCGCAGCTCCGGCAGGATGAAGCGGCGGTTTAACGGTGTGAAGCCTTTGTGCACGTTGAGGGTGAGCACCGTCAGGCGGTGCACGGCGGTCACTTTGTCGATGATGTAACCGGAGGTATCGATGCAAATTTCACTCACGAGGGATCCCTTACGTTCGTGCACCCACTACTAGCGACCGGCGCACGGGGGAGAGGGTTCAGGTGGGTTGACGAGCGGGGGCTTGGTCCGACGATGAGGACTCTGACCACATGGTATGGCGAGAATCGGCCAATGAAGAGGGAATGACCCTATCGATTGATGAGAGAATTTTTAGCCATCCGGTAATGAGAAGTATTACTATATGCGACTTTCCTGAGCTGTCCCCTGGATACTACGCCGATGATCCCATCCAACTCTGCCCATCATGTTGTGGGCGAACTCTACGCCCAGCACCACGATTGGGTCGTGCAGTTGCTGCGGCGCAAGCTGGGTGGGCAGGAACTGGCCCTGGACCTGGCGCAGGATACGTTCGTGCGCATCCTCAGTAGCGGCAGCGTACCGATTTTTCGCGAGCCGCGAGCCTTTCTCACGACGGTTGCCAGCCGTTTGTGCGGGCAGTATTTTCGCCGCCAGGCGCTGGAGCGGGCGTATGAGCAGTCGCTGATGACCCTCGAACCGGACCACATGCCCTCACCGGAAACCCGCTTGCTGGTGCTGGAAGCACTGGATGCGGTGGGCCAGGTGCTGGACGGTTTGGGGAGCAGGGTGCGGGAAATTTTCCTGTTGTCGCAGCTCGATGGTTTGACCTATCCGCAAATCGCAGCGCGTATGGACCTCAGTGTGAATGTGGTGCAAAAAGCCATGCTCAAAGCCTATCGCCATTGCTACCTGGCGGTGTACGCCACATGACGCGCACCCAGACCGTCTGCGATCAGTCTTTGAATGAGTGCGTACTGGATCAGGCCTTGAGCTGGATGGTCGCGCTGCAATCGGGTACCAGCAGTGAGGCGGATCAGCAGGCCTGCCAACAGTGGCGTGATGAAAACCCCCAGCATGAGCTGGCCTGGCAGCGACTGGTCGGGATCGGTAGCGATATGCGCCGCAACACCCACGCGCTGTCGGCGCCCAGTGCCCGGCTATTGCTGCAGGCCCGCAGTGTTCCGTCGCGGCGCACTTTGCTCAAAGGCTTCGCTGGCCTGAGTGTGGCCACCGCCCTTGGCTTGAGCGTGCGCGAGCGGATGCTGCTGCCGGAACTGTTCAGCGATTACCGTACCGACACGGGCGAGCGCCGGCATATACGCCTGGCTGATGCGGGCGGGTTGCAGTTGGATACGCGTACAGCGGTGGATATTCGCGGCTCCGACCTGACATTGAGTCTGGGCAGGCTGCTGCTGAGTGCTGGCACAAGCGGCACCATGGCGATAAAGACCACCGATGGCTGGGTGCGGCCAACCGCCTTGTCGCGGTTGATCATCAGCCATGGCCTGCCTCGCCAGCAGGGAACCGAGGTGCAATTGCTTTCGGGCAGCGCGTCGGTCGAGCCGCTGCAGGGCGCCGGCTTCACGCTTGGCACCGGCCAGCAATTGACCTTTGACCGCCGCAGCAGCGGGCAGCCGGCAAGCGTGCCATCAACCGCCGAAGCCTGGACTCAGGGCCTGCTGATCGCCGAGCGCATGCCCCTGGTTGACATGCTTGAACAACTCGACCGCTACCGGCGTGGCGTGCTGCGCTGCGACCCGGCCATTGCCGGCTTGCAGGTGTCGGGGTCGTTCTCGCTGGATCGCCCGGAGGCCAGCCTCGACTTGCTGGCCAAGGTGCTGCCAGTGCGAGTGCAACGGGTGTTTGGTTACCTGGCGACGGTCGTACCGGCCTAGCCACGGATTATTTTTTCACTGCGTCGGCAGTATTTTTCATTTCGAGCATCAAGGCAGGTAAGACGCTGAAAAAGCGCCCACCCAACCCTTCACGACAGGACAGTCTTTATGCTCAGCCGCGTCACTCCGCTCGCCAGCGCCTTGCGCACCGTCATCATCGGTTTATCACTGGCTACCGCCAGCCATGGCGTGATGGCCGCGAGCCCGGTACCCGACCGGGAACACGCCCAACGTCAGACCTATGACATTCCTGCCGGCAGCCTTGATCGCGTGCTGGGCGCTTTCGGGCAGCTGGCGAACGTGATGGTCGGCATTGATTCGTCACTGACGGCTGGCGTCCAGAGCCAAGGTTTGAAAGGCAACTTTTCAGTGGATGAAGGGCTGGATCGGCTGCTGAGCCCGTTGGGTCTGCAGGCCGAGCCCGAGCAAGGCGGATATCGCGTGGTTGCCAAGCCCGCCTTGCAGGGTGCAGACCTGGAGTTGCAAGCGACACAGGTCAGCGCCAACCAGTTGGGTACGGTGACCGAAGGCACTGGCTCGTACACGCCGGGCACCATTGCAACCGCGACGCGCCTGGTGCTGACCCCACGGGAAACGCCCCAATCGATTTCGGTGGTGACGCGTCAGGTGATGGATGATTTCGGCCTTAATGCCATCGACGATGTGATGCGCCATACGCCGGGCATTACCGTGTCGACCTACGACACCGAGCGTACCAACTACTATTCCCGCGGTTTCTCCATCGTCAATTTCCAGTACGACGGTATCCCCACCCTGCGTGATGCCCAATATTCGGCGGGCCAGACCCTGACCGACATGGCGATCTATGACCGCGTCGAAGTACTCAAGGGTGCCACCGGCCTGCTTACCGGTGCCGGCGGCCCTGGCGGCACCATCAACCTGATTCGTAAAAAGCCCACTTACGATTTCAAGAGCAGCATCGAGCTGGGTGCCGGCTCGTGGGACAATTACCGCTCGCAGATCGACGTCAGCGGGCCCTTGACCGAGACCGGCAACGTTCGCGGCCGGGCAGTGGCGGCGTACCAGGACAAACACTCGTTCCTCGACCATTACTCGCGCAAGACGGGCGTGCTCTACGGCATCCTTGAGTTTGACCTGGACGAAAACACCCTGCTGACCCTGGGCGCCGATTACCAGAACAGCGACCCGAAAGGCTCCAGTTGGACGGGCACGCGTACCATCTTCGACGCGACCGGCAACAAGCTGGACCTGCCGCGTTCGTTCAATAACGGCCCCAAATGGGGCTCATGGGAACAGTACAGCCGCACGGCATTTGCCACTCTGGAACATACGTTCGATAACGGCTGGGTCAGCAAAGGCCAATACAACCACCAGATCAACGGCTATGACGCGCCGCTGGGGTACATCTCCCAGGACTCAGCCACTGCCAGCTCGATCTACGCGCGCAAATACGTAGGCGACACCACCAGTGACAGCCTGGATGTCTACGCTTCGGGGCCGTTCGCGCTGTTTGGTCGCGAACACGAACTGGTGATTGGTCAATCCCTGTCCATCTCCAAGTGGAAAGCCAAGGACTACACCGCGACCACTTACTTCGACAACTCCTACGACTTCTACAATTGGCATGGCCAGGCTATCGAGCCGCTGTGGACCGCCACCAAGATCAACGACGAAACCACTCGCCAGACCGGCACCTACGTGACCGGCCGCTTCAGCCTGACCGATGAACTGCACCTGCTGCTCGGCTCGCGTATTGCGAACTACCAGGTCACCGGTACCAGCGACACCCAGGAGAGCGGCAAGGTGGTGCCATACGCTGGGCTCACGTATGACCTGAATGATAACTTCACCGCCTACGCCAGCTACACCGAGATCTTCCAGCCACAGACGCAGTACCGCGACCGCACGCGCAGCATGCTCGATCCCAATGAAGGTAAAAACTACGAGTTCGGTATCAAGGGCGAATTCTTCGGTGGTCGCCTGAACTCAAGCCTGGCCTACTTTGAAGTCCACGAAGAGAACCGGCCGGTGGCCGACACCGCCTGGAACTCCCAGCCTGGCGTGGACTATTCCTACGTGGGCACGCAGACCAAAACCAAAGGCTATGAAGCGGAAATTTCTGGCGAGCTTGCCCAGGGTTGGCAGCTACAAGCGGGTTATACCCACAAGATCGCCCGCGATGACGACGGCAAGAAGGTCGCGACCTGGGAGCCGGAAGACCAGGTCAGTTTCTATTCCACCTACAAACTCCAGGGCAGCCTCGACAAGCTGATCGTCGGCGGCGGCGCGCGCTGGCAGAGTGCAGGCTGGCAGACGGTCAATAACTGGGGTTACCCGGGCGGTGGGCGTTCTGAGAAATTCACCCAGGCGCCGTACTGGTTGGTGGACCTGATGGCGCGTTACCAATTGACCGAAAACCTGTCGGCCACGGTTAACGTCAATAACCTGTTTGATAAGTCGTATTACACCAATATCGGCTTTTACGACTCGGCCTACCCAGGCGACCCACGCAATGTGATGGTGACGACGCGTTGGGATTTCTAAGCGGCCAGGGAGCTGGGCGGCGCGCAGTAAGGCCGTGTCATGCGATACGGTAGTTGCTGCTAAGCACCCAGAGCCCGCTTCAATACTTCGTAAATCCTGGCGTCACTGGATTGAGCTACGTTGAAACGCAGGAAATCCCCCGCAGTCAACGACTGGCTGAAAGCATTTCCGGGCGCCAGTACTACGCCGTCATTCAGGCATGCCCTGGCCAGCGTTGCTGCATCCTTGCCTTGAGGGAGTTGGCACCAGAGGTACATGCCTGCCTGGGGAATTATCCAGGGCTTGATACCAATGGCCTGAAGCTTCGCTACCGTTCTATTCATTTCCTGGGCTAACCGAAGGCGAACACTCTCCATGTGCTTTCGGTAGCCGCTATCAGTAATCGCTTGATGGATGATGTCTGCGGCCAAGCGTCCACCGCCGAATGTGGTCGCAATCTTGAGGTCGACCAGGCTCTCGATCCATTCAGCCCGCGCCGCGATGTAGCCGCACCGGATGGACGCGGAAATGGTCTTGGAGAAACTGCCTATCTGTATCACACGCGACAGGCCATCGAAGGCAGACAGCCGTGGGGCGGGGCTGCTCTCGAAATCCCCGAAGAGGTCGTCCTCTACAATGACCAGGCTAGAGGTGTCGGCCAGCTTCAACAGCCGGTGTGCGGTGACCGGAGACAGGCTGGCCCCGGTGGGGTTATGGATGCCGGAGTTGGTTATGTACATGCGCGGCGAGTGCTGGAGCAGGGCGGCGCCGAACGCATCGATGTCTGGGCCCGTCGCCGTATAGGGTATGCCTACAATGTTTACCCTGTGTGCTTTCAGTAGCGCATGAAAGTTGAAATAGCAGGGATCGTCTACCAAGACTGTGTCGCCGGGCTCCAGCAGAAACCGGCATATCAGGTCGATGGCGTGAGTACCGGACTCCGTAAGCATGATCTGTTCCAGCGGGGCTTCGATCCCGATGCCTGCCAGCCTTCGCGACAAGAATTGCCTGAGGGGTGGATGCCCAAGCGGTGTTGCGTACTCAGTCAGTTTCACAGTGTCTGAACGGGCAGCAACCCGAAGCGCTTTACGCATGCCCGCTTCGTACAGCCAGGATGGAGGCAGCCAACCGCACCCAGGTTTCAACGCATCGCTGGAGGTTTCAAGTGACTGGCGCGAGATCCACAGCGGGTCGACGGCCCGATCAAGTTTGGGGCCAAGCTCGGTGAGTGCCAAGGGCGCCACGGGCCCCGCCACGTAAAAGCCGGAACCAGGGCGAGAGCTGAGCACACCCTCTGCCATCAACCGTTCATATGCCTCAAGGACGGTAGAAACCGATACCTGCATGGTCTGAGCCATTGCCCGGACTGAGGGGATTCTTGCGCCTGATGTGTAGGTTCGAGCGGCGATCCTGGACTGGATTTCACCCATGACAGACCTGATCAGCGTTCCATTACGTTTCATCGCACCCTCAACTGTGCTGGATTAACGTGCATAACAGTTCGGTTGAACTGTATTGGATTGTACGTGGCCTTGGCGGGCCTGTCAGTGATGTACTGAATCTTGGATTAGGGAGGGGTTACCGATGGAAAAATCAACAAGCGGGTGGATCAACGGCTTTATAGGCGTTGCGATCTTTGCGGGCTCGTTGCCGGCAACCCGTGTGGCCGTAGGAGCGTTCGAACCTACGTTTCTGACCTGTGCGAGGGCAACCATTGCCGCCTTGTTGGGTGCGCTTTTTTTGATCGTGTTGCGGCAGCCACGACCATCACGGGGTGACTTGTCGTCATTGGCTCTAACAGCGCTTGGTGTTGTGATCGGCTTCCCGCTACTGACCGCACTGGCCCTCCAGCACGTCACCTCTGCTCATTCCATTGTGTTTGTCGGGCTCCTGCCGCTCTGCACCGCAGGCTTTGCTGTTCTACGGGGCGGTGAGCGACCCCGGCCACTGTTCTGGTTGTTTTCGATGGCAGGTGCCGGGTTGGTTGTTGGCTATGCGTTGATGAATGGAGGAGAGGCGTCGGCGGTGGGCGATCTGCTGATGATGGCTGCGGTAGTTGTTTGCGGGTTGGGTTATGCGGAAGGGGCGCGTCTGTCGCGCACGTTGGGTGGCTGGCAGGTGATCAGTTGGGCATTGCTTGTGGCGTTGCCGTTCATGCTGCTGCTGACTATCGCTAATTTTCCAGCGGCTGATACCTTCGCCAAGGTAAGCACCCCAGCGTGGTTCAGCTTCGGTTACGTCTCACTGTTCAGCATGCTGATCGGGTTTGTGTTCTGGTACCGAGGGCTCGTCCAGGGTGGCATTGCGGCAGTGGGCCAACTGCAACTGTTTCAGCCGTTCATGGGGCTTGGACTCGCCGCGTTGTTGCTGCACGAGCAAGTCAGCTGGATGATGCTTGTCGTGACGCTGGGTGCTGTCATCTGTGTTGCCGGGGCCAGGAAATATGCCCTGTAGATAACGAATTGCTCCTGAAATCCCCAGCCTTGCGGTGATCTGACAGATCAACCCCTGAGTGTTGTTTAGCGTTCAAACGACCGACATTTTCGCCGTAAGATTTGCTGCATGTAATCCAGGAACCGCCGCTGGAACAGCATCGTATGCTCATGGGCTGCAGCTTCAGCGGCATCGGCATTGCGTGCGGCGATGGCCTCGATGATCTCGTCATGGTCGCGCCCCAGTCTGTGGGTGCTGGCCGAGCTGACGATATGGTCGAAGTGCAGGTGCAACAGGCGTTGGCTGACCCGGCATGAGGAATACCCAGATGACAGCGTCGCATGTGGCGGATGTGCGAACCTTTCGTGATGCCCGGCTGATCGTGCGTCAGATCCTGCCCGTGAACCGTGTGTTTGCCATCCCTGTGGCAGGTCTGCATACTCCGCCATAGCAAGCCAACTTACAGAGCTCCAGCGTGCCTCGGGCTCTTGAACAAGATTGGCGTACCCACCGTGAACCTAGCCGTTTCCTTCGACTTGCCGTGGAAGTGACGGATGTTTGATACAACCCAGTCCCGTTCAGTGTTATCGCGCCTGGCGGGCGTGATGCTCGGTGTGCTCCTGTTCGCTGCGTCAGCTGGCGCCGCCGAACCGTTCAAGGTCGTGACTACCTTCACCATCATCGCTGACATGGCCAGGAACGTGGCCGGTGATGCGGCTCAGGTGGAGTCGATCACCAAACCCGGCGCCGAAATCCACAATTACTCCCCGACCCCAGGCGACCTGCGTCGTGCCCAGGGCGCCCAGTTGATCCTGTGGAATGGCCTGGGCCTGGAACTGTGGTTCGAAAAGTTCTTCCAGCGCCTGGAGCAGGTGCCTGGGGTGGTGGTTTCCGACGGTATTGAACCCATGGGTATCGCGGCCGGCCCCTACACCGGTAAACCCAACCCGCATGCCTGGATGTCGCCGCGCAACGCGTTGATCTACGTCGACAACATCCGCGATGCGCTGGTCAAGTACGACCCCGCCAACGCCGCCACCTACACACGCAATGCCGAGGCCTACAAAGTGCGTATCGAGGCGACTATCGCGCCAATTCGCGCACAGGTTGAGCAGATCCCGCCCGCCAAGCGCTGGCTGGTCAGCAGCGAGGGCGCCTTCTCTTACCTGGCCCGTGACTTCGACTTGAAAGAGCTGTACCTGTGGCCGATCAACGCCGACCAGCAGGGTACGCCCCAGCAGGTGCGTAAAGTCATCGATACTGTCAGGGCCAATGGCATACCGGCGGTGTTCAGTGAGAGCACGGTCTCTGACAAACCCGCGCGCCAGGTCGCCCGTGAGACCGGCGCCCGGTACGCCGGTGTGCTCTATGTCGACTCGTTGAGCGCCAGTGATGGCCCGGTACCGACGTACCTGGATCTTCTGCGGGTCACCACTGAAACGCTGGTAAAAGGCCTGAGCGAGGTGCATAACCCATGAATCATCCAGGCCCGCTTGCCCCTGAGGTCCGCACCATGAAAACTGCAACGCTCGAACCTGGCATCGTCGTCCAGGGGGCGACAGTGACCTACCGAAATGGCCACACCGCGCTTGAGAATGCCAGCTTCGATTTGCCGTTGGGCACCATCACGGCGCTGGTAGGCATCAACGGCTCGGGCAAGTCGACCCTGTTCAAGGCGATCATGGGCCTGGTACGCCTGGCAGCGGGGTCGATCAGTGTGCTGGGCATGCCCGCCGAACAGGCACTGCGTAAAAAACAGACGGCCTATGTGCCGCAAGCGGAAGAAGTGGACTGGGACTTTCCAGTACTGGTCGAGGATGTGGTGATGATGGGCCGCTACGGGCACATGGGCCCGTTACGCATCGCCCGGCGCGCCGATCATGAGGCCGTGGACGCTGCGCTGGAGCGGGTCGACATGGGCGCACTGCGCAAACGCCAGATTGGCGAGTTGTCCGGCGGCCAACGCAAGCGCGTGTTTCTGGCCCGTGCGCTGGCACAGGACAGCCGGATCATTCTGCTCGACGAGCCGTTCACCGGTGTCGATGTGAAGACCGAGGACCAGATCATCCAGCTGCTGCGCGAACTGCGCGAAGAAGGCCGGATAATGTTGGTCTCCACCCACAACCTCGGTTCGGTGCCCGAGTTCTGCGACCGCGTGGTGCTGATCAAACGCACCGTCCTGGCCCACGGCCCCACCGACGAGGTCTACACCCGGGACAACCTGGAGCGGGCCTTCGGTGGCGTGCTGCGGCATTTCGCACTGGTCCAGGGTAGCGAACAGTTGCAACCACCGGTCAGCGTGTTCAGCGACGATGAGCGCCCACTGATCCTGCGCGATGGGGTGCCGGCTCGACGCGAAAACGCCAGCGATAACGAGGCCCACCGTGATTGAACTGCTCCTTGAGCCTTTCGCCTACGGCTACATGCGCAATGCCCTGTGGGTTTCGGCGTTGGTCGGCGGCGTGTGCGCCTTTCTGTCCTGCTACCTGATGCTCAAGGGCTGGTCGCTGATCGGCGATGCCCTGTCGCACTCCATCGTGCCCGGTGTGGCCGGCGCCTACATGCTGGGGCTGCCGTTTTCCCTGGGGGCTTTTTTCGCCGGTGGGTTGGCCTCGGCCGCCTTGCTGTTCCTGCAGCGCCGCACCCGGCTCAAGGAGGATGTGGTGATCGGCATGATCTTCACCTCGTTCTTCGGGCTCGGCCTGTTCATGGTGTCGTTGTCGCCCACCTCGGTGAACATCCAGACCATCGTGCTCGGCAACATCCTGGCGATCACGCCCACCGACACCTTGCAGCTGGCGATCATCGGTTTGGTGACCCTGGCCGTACTGCTGGCCAAGTGGCGCGACCTGATGCTGACTTTTTTTGACGAGAACCAGGCCCGGGCGCTGGGCATCCGGCCTACGCGCCTGAAGCTGCTGTTCTTTGCCCTGCTGTCGGCCTCGACCGTCGCTGCGCTGCAAACTGTCGGGGCGTTCCTGGTCATCTGCATGGTGATCACCCCCGGTGCCACGGCCTACCTGCTGAGCGACCGCTTCCCGCGCCTGCTGGTGATCGCGGTCAGCATCGGTGCGCTCACCAGCCTGACGGGCACCTACCTCAGCTATTACCTCGATGGCGCGACCGGCGGGGTGATCGTCGTGTTGCAGACCTTGATCTTCCTGCTGGTGTTCGTCTTTGCGCCCAAGCACGGAATGCTGGCTGCCAGGCGCCGCGGGCGTCAGGCACTGGAGGTGCAGTCATGAGTGCCATGGCACTGCTGCTAGAGCCGTTTCGCTTCGATTTCATGGTCAATGCCATGCTGATCGCGGTACTCATCGCCATACCCATGGCGCTGTTGTCCTGCTTCCTGGTGCTCAAGGGCTGGGCGCTGCTGGGCGATGCGATCGCCCACGCGGTATTCCCCGGCGTGGTGATTGCCTACATCGTGCAGATCCCCTATGCCATAGGCGCGTTCGTGGCGGGGATTTTCTGCGCGGTCGCCACGGGTTTTGTCAAAAACAACAGCCGTATCAAGCAAGACACGGTGATGGGGATCGTGTATTCGGGGATGTTCGGGCTGGGCCTGGTGCTGTACCTGAAAATCGAGTCCAGCGTGCACCTGGACCACATCCTGTTCGGCGACATCCTCGGTGCCAGCAGCCAGGACCTGTGGCTGTGCGCCGCCATCGCGCTGCTGACGGCGACCGTGGTCGCGATCAAGTGGAAGGACCTGATGCTGTTCACCTTCGACACGGTACAGGCCCACGCGGTCGGCCTGCGCACCGGCTGGCTGCACTATGGCTTGTTGTGCCTGATCTCGCTGGCGGTGGTGGGGGCGTTGAAGGCTTCCGGGGTGATCCTGGCCATCGCGCTGCTGATCGCACCCGGTGCCATTGCGGCGCTGATGACCCGGGAGCTGCGGCACATGCTGTGGGTTTCGCTGGTAGTTGCCATCGGCTGTGCGTTCATCGGGGTCTACCTGTCGTTCTTTCTCGACAGCGCCCCGGCGCCTACGATCGTGCTGGTGTTCGCGGTGCTGTTCATCGCCACCCTCGGTTATGACTCTGCCGCGTCAGGGGCTGTACGAAAAGCCTAGAACTCCACCTTGCCCCGACCCGCCTTGACAGTGCTGCGCTTGGCTTTTCCTTCGAGGCGGCGGGTTTTCGAGCCGAGGGTCGGCTTGGTGGGGCGGCGTTTCTTCTCGGTCTTGCCGGCAGCGATGATCAACTCGGCAAGGCGCGCCAGCGCGTCAGCACGGTTCTGCTCCTGGGTGCGGTACTGCTGGCCCTTGATGATCAACACACCGTCGCCGGTGATGCGACTGTCACGCAGCGCCAGCAGCCGCTCCTTGTAGAACTCGGGCAGCGATGAGGCCGGGATGTTGAAGCGCAGGTGCACGGCGCTGGACACCTTGTTGACATTCTGCCCACCCGCGCCTTGCGCACGGATGTAGGTCAGTTCGATGTCGGTATCCGGGATATGCACGTTATTGGAGATGGTCAGCATGACAGGGCCCTTGGAATTGCCACCATTATCACAGCCTCCGCCGTTCTACCCAAGTGCAACACGCTCCCAGCGTGTCCGAGGAACATTCCGACTACCCACCGGCAAAGGCAAGCACCACCCATTGGTAGACATTATCAATTACGCATGGTAATTATTCTCTCTGTATAACGCCAGCGCGACGTGGAAAGGCACGTTGCAGAACGCCAGCTACAGCACCTCGTTTCAGCCGACCTCGGGCGTGGCCCAGGACGGCAGCTATTTCAGGCCCACCGAAGGCGAGCAGTACGAGGTGGGGATCAAGTACGAGCCACCGGGCCACAACAGCTTCATTACCCTGTCGGTCTATGACCTGACCCAGAAAAACGTCACCACCACCGATCCGACCAACCCCAGTTTCCAGGTTCAGACCGGCGAACAGCGTTCCCGTGGCATCGAGCTGGAAGGCAAGACCGAGCTGGCCCGCGGCCTGGACCTGATCGCCTCGTATACGTACACCGATGCCGAGGTGACCAAGGCCAACCCGGTGGGCAGCGACGCAACCGCCTACAGCCTCGAGGGTAACGTACCGATCTCGGTGCCCAAGGACACCGCTTCGCTGTGGGTGGACTACAGCGTGCAGGGTGGCCCGCTGGCAGGCCTGGGCATGGGTGTCGGCCAGCGTTATGTCGGGTCCTCGTACAACGCCAGGAACACCGTCAAGGTGCCGCACTACACCCTCACCGATGCCAGCGTTCGTTACGAGCTGGCGCACCTGAGCGAGGACCTGCGAGGGGTTTCGGTGGACGTGAGCGCGAGCAACCTGTTCGACAAACGCTACTTCACGCCGGGCTTTTATGAACAAACCGTGTTTTATGGGAACCGTCGTTCGGTGATTGGCAGTTTGACTTACCGGTGGTGAGCAGGGGTAACGCGGGGGGATCCCGGATGGCAGCTATCGACCCAGAGCGGCCCCTTACCCGAACATTTAATGACCTTGCGCAGCCTGATCAGGCTGCGTGCCCATACTCGCGAGAAAAACCTCGGCATCCCGATTGGTCCGTAGGCAGACCACACGACAACCCGACGGGGCTGTCGCCACCCATCGCTTGATCGCCTCTCGAGACGAGGTTTTAGTCCGCCACATGAACCTGAAAAACTCCGGCAGGTTGGCCAGTAATTCCGGGCAGTTGTCCGGCAAGTCAGGCCGAGATCTACCGCGGTTCAGCATCGTTCTGAGGAGCACGCGCCAGAACCGAAGCGGCGCCGAGCGATCAATCCATATCAACATGTCAGCGCGGGCCAACCGGTTATTCCATGTGGCCGAATGCCCACCTTCGAAAATCCAGCGCTCGCGGGCCTCGACCTCATGGCAAAGATGCGTCTTCTCGTCTCTGCTGCGCTCGACCCACCCTGGCTGCCAATGGATGGTGTCGATATGTACGACCGGCAAGCCTGTGCGCTCGCCAAGTTTACGCGCCAGGGTGCTTTTCCCTGACCCTGGCTGACCAATAATCATCACCCGTTGCATCGAAGCTCCCTCTCGCCATGCCTTCTGAATTCAGGGCGCGCGATTTTACGGCAATGGGCGACGCGATCAACTGCGAGGGAGAGGAAATGATGATTCATGGGCAGTGGTCACCCGAGACCACCGGCACAGCCGGTGTCATCCACAGAGTGAACGCTGTGCTTAAGAAACCGTTTCTTTTTCAGCGGCCGCTTCGCGCCGAAAGCGGCCTGCCAATCGCCGTTTACTCTCCTTGGTCAGTGAAGCCTCTGTTGCGAAGCTTTCCCGAATGGTTCGATGATAGCGAACAGGGTCTGGGTTGATAGCAGCTTGTCTACGTGGGACAACAATCGACCCATTGCAGACACTCATGGACTTTCCAACAGATAAAGTTGCAGGTCGCATCGAGCTTCATCACCTAGCAGACCAACCGTCACCTCGATCCCTGCCCGCCGAAGGATTTCGATTCCTGCTCCAGCATTTCGCGGGTCGGGATCGAGCATTGCGACATGTACCCGCGAAACGCCAGCGCTCACCAAGGCCAACGCACATGAAGGCGTGCGGCCTGCGAACGAACACGGTTCCAGAGTCACGTAAGCGGTCAGCTCGTCAAGACCACTTTCCAGAAGTGAAAGAGCCATCGCCTCCGCGTGATGATCTCCAGGCGGCTGGGTGAATCCGAAGCTTACGATGCGCCCTTCGCGGACAATCACGCAGCCCACCGGAGGGTTCGGCAGGCACGCCGGCAGGGCACGCCTACCGTGGGCTAGCGCTTGGCTCATGAATGCCTTGTCGCTGTCGTCGAACTTGTTTTGATCAAGAGCAAGCGGCATACCGGACAGCGCCGCCCGAATGAATGGCGCCTTTTTTTCTAGATACTCAGCCATCCCACCCGTATTGCTCGACTCCAACTGAAACTTCAGCACTTCATACTGCTGACGGAGCGCGGCATCGCGCCTGAGTAGATCCCTGAACTTCAACATGTCGATGACCGCAAGGTGGTTCCGCGTGCAAACATGGAGTTTGTGCGTGCGAACCCCATCCACATTGCGCCGGTAGAAATGATGCCCATCCGATAGATCACTCCCGCGCACATACCCCAACCCCAGCAACACGCCGTCCCGCGTCTGCGCATCCCGATGCGCTTCAACCTCGATGAGCATATCGATTTCGGGCTTCGCCGCCAGCCCTGGAACAGCCGTACTACCAACGTGGTGGATTGCATAGAGTTCATCGCCGAAGGCCGAGGCAATGCGCGGCTTGTCTGCCAGAAAACGCAAGGGCCATGCTGAGTTGTAGGAAGCGATTTTGCTGGTTAGTGCCATGTCCAATCCTTGGCGGCAAACACGAAGGGCGCCGGATTGTCCCTCAAGCCGAGGGCAACCTCAATGACTGCATTTCGCATGTTGATATCCGCTCAATAACTGCTTTGGGGCGAAAGCCGTCACCTATGACCGGCGGCTTTCGACCCATTGCGGACATTCACCATGACATCTTCTGCGCCTATCAGATCGAGCGCCGCGCGGGCGGCGCTCGATCGCATAGGCGCTGAATTTTTCAAGGCGAACACATCCGCACACCACACTAATCCCAACGCAAGAACCGTCCGCAATGGGTCGAAAGCTGCTGGTCGTGAATGACCGATTTCGACTCCATGCTGTTTGTAGTAGAAGTACAGATTGGCAGAAATAAGCAATGAGAGCCTATGGAATGGCATTACGACTAAGGCAGGCATGCGTGACCGATCTACCGGCCATTTACCGAGGCGAGGAACACTCTATCCGTACTTGGGAGCCCGCGCATGAGGCTTCATGGCGCGATGAACTGGAGCGGCACCTGACGCGGTGGGTAGACAATTTCGACCGCCTGACAGTCGCAGTTGTCGATGATCATTTCGCAGGTTATTCATTGTGGATTCCCGAGGGTTCCTACGCAGAGCTTTGCACCCTTCACGTAGACCCAGGCTATCGGCGCAGGGGGGTGGGAATGGCGCTCCTCAGGCAGCGCTCGTACCTCAGATAGCCTTGCGCACCAGTGCCGATGCAGACAAAACCTGCCTGTTGATACAAGAGCCTGGCAGGATTTTCCGACCCCACGCCAAGCCGTAAAAGGGTGAATCCCTTCTGTTCGGCTTCGAACGCATACCTCCGCACACAGGGCGGCGGTGCGGATTCACCGGGCTTCTTCCAGGTGCTCGAACTGGCATTGTTGCTGAGCATCCTTGAGGCTCAGCTCAAACTCAACCAGGCCGTCATGCACCTGCTGCAAGGCCTGGATCTGCCCCAGCAGTTCCTGTTTTTTGTTATCTATGGCCTGCATGGCCAGATCCCAAGGCAGCTCCTGGCCGCGATGATCCTGCAGAATGACTTGCATTTCCTTGAGCTTGAAACCGAATTGCTGAGCGCATTTGATGAAGGTCAGAAGCTCGACGCTGTGCTGGCTGTAGATGCGGTATTTACCTTCGCGTTGCGGAGGCGGCAAAAGGCCGATTTCTTCGTAATGTCGAATGCTTTTGACGGTGGTGCCCGACAGCTGGGCGGCTTTGCCGATGTACATGAAAATCCCTTTTTTTGACGCATCAGAAGCGAAACGATGTCGCGCGCTCGTACACACGCGCGACATCTTTGCATAAGCTCCAGAGGGCGGGAAACCGGTTGGACAAGGTGTCACGGGAGGGAGACTCTGCAAGGCAGCGCACGGGCACGGCCCAAACGGGGCCGATCAGCGGCTGGCGACCGCCTGGGTTTGTTTGAGCCAGCCTTCACGCTGTTCCGGTCTGGAGCCTGATACCGGACCGAAGGCCAAGGTTTTCAAGGTTTTTATGCCGCAAAACGCCAAGGTGGTCTTGCGCATTTGGTGCAGGCCCGGCATGCGATACACCCAGCGGTAGTACCACGGCGGTGTGTCCATGGTCACCAAAAGGTGAGCCGTGCGGCCCTTGAGCAGCTTGTCCGGGAATGGCGAGCCCTTGCGGTACCTGAAGGCAAAGCCGGGCAGAAACACGCGGTCGAAGAACCCCTTGAGCAACGCCGGAATGCCGCCCCACCAGATCGGGTAGACCAATGTCAGGTGTTCGGCCCAGGTAATGTCGTTCTGTGCGTTGATCAAATCGGGCTCAAGCAACTGGATCTGGTTATAGCCATCGTGCAGGACCGGATCGAAATCCAGGGTGTCCAGACGCAGCAGACGCACCTCATGGCCTGCCTGCGTGGCGGCCTCGACATAACGTTCGGTCACGGCGCCGCAAAAGCTGTCGTTCGAAGGGTGGCCGAGGATTACGAGCATGCGTTTGCGCTTCATGACGAACTCCAGATAATGAAGTGCCAAGGGTAAAGTCTGCCCCTAACGGTAGAGTCAAGCTTTGCCGGCAGCCTTGTCGCAGACGGTGATAACGATGCCCGGCGGGTTGCCTTCGAAGGCATCGTTACCCTGCTGCTCAAGCCCGCGATAGAAATACCCGCCTGCTGCAGGGTTGTGAGGCTGCGGCAGCTGTTGGCTGTGCACACCGGGGGGGAACAATCCTGAACCTGCCCCACGACGTTCACCCTCAGCAGGTACTCAACCGCCGTCGCACGGTCAGCATGTTTTCACCAGGCTTCAGGAAAATCGCTCCAGGCGGTAGGGCATCGGGTCGACCACGGGGGTGCTGCCATCGACTAGATCGGCCGCCAATTGCCCGGCAGCCGGGGAGGTGCCGAAGCCGTGCCCTGAAAAGCCAGTGGCCAGGACCAAACCAGGCAGCTGCGCAACCTTGCTGATGACAGGCAGCGAGTCCGGCGTTACGTCTATGGTGCCAGCCCAGGCTTGCTCGATGCGCGCCTGCTTGAATACCGGCCAGGCGGCGCTGAGATTGTTCAGTGCCTCCTGGTTCAAGGCCCCATTGGCTGCGGGGTCCTGGGTGCGGATCCGCTCGAATGGCGAGATCGAAGTGGGCGCCCAGCGCCGTGCCAGCGCCAGGTCCTTGAAAAATGGCTTGCCGAACGACACCCGCAGCAAATCCCGCTGAGCGCGGAACTGTGGCAGGTAGCGTGGCCCGAGCAAGGCATGGTCCAGGGTCAGGTGAGCATCGAGGGCTCCACGCTGGGTGATGATGAAACCTCCGTCGATGTGCTTGCGGAACGAGAAGTCGGGGCCGCCTACGGCAACGTCGGTCGGGCCTTCCATGGCTGCAGTGCGCAGCACCGAGCAGTTCAGCGGCAACGTCGGCAAGGCGATCCCATGGTTACCCAGCAGGCGCCGCGACCACATGCCGCCGGCCAGCAAGACGTGCTTGCAGCGGATTTCACCGTGTTCGGTCACGACGCCGTCTATATGCCCGGCGGCAGTGGTCAGGCTGCGCACTGCGCACTGTTCGACAATCACCACGCCACGGGCCATGGCCGCTTTGGCGATGGCGCTGCTGACCAGGGTCGGTTCGGCCCGGCCGTCGCTTTCGGTGAAGATGCCGCCGGCCCAGGTCGCTTGCCCACCTGGCACGCGGCGGGCAATTTCAGCGTTGCTCAACAGGCGCGAACCCACCGGCATCCCCTGCACCGACGCCAGCCAGGCCTCGTACATGGCCATTTGCCCGGGTTCCCGTGCGGCGAACAGGATGCCCGCCTGCCGATAGCCGACCTCGCTCCCTACCCGGGCGGGCATTTGCGCCCACAACCTGTCCGCTGCCAGGGCCAGGGGCAGGTCCTCGCGGTGGCGGCTGGTCTTGCGTACCCAGCCCAGATTACGCGATGACTGCTCGCCGGCGATGCGGCCCTTCTCCAGCACCACCACCGGAATGTTACGCTCGGCGAGTGTCAGCGCAGCGGTCAGGCCGACGATGCCGGCGCCGATGATGACCACGGTGGTGGTGCTGGGGTGTTTGTCTGCGCAATGCACCGGCGCGATGACAGGGGACATGGACGGTTCTCCTTGGTACGGGCTAGCGCTGCAGGTCGATCAGCTGGGTAGTGGCGCGGGAAGCACCGCGGTAGGCGGTTACTTCCAGCTCCACTCGGTAAACCATCGCGCCCAGGGGCGGGCAGGTGACGGTGCTGGCCGGATCGATGCCACGGAACAAGTCGCCGACGATCGTCATCACGCTGGCGACATCTTCAGGGTTCTGGATGAATACCCGTGAGCAGACCACGTCTGCCAGGGTCGCATCCACGGCCAGCAGCGCCGCTTCGATGTTGGCGAACACCTGGCGGGTCTGTGCATCCAGATTCTCGGGGATTTCGCCGGTCGCCGGATCACGTCCGGCGGTGTTGGAGACGAAGATCCAGTTTTCCACGGCCACCAGGCGCGAGTAGCTGCCCAGGGTCTCGTACTTTGAGCCGGTCTTGAGTTTGGTTATTTGCAGCATGACTTTACCTCTTCAGTTGGATGGATGAATCAGCTCAGGGCCGGGCTTTCCCACAAGTTGAGGCGGACCCCGACGCCACGCTCCAGCGCTTGGCGGTACACCACCGTGCCCCAGGCCACATCCTCGACAGGCATGCCGCCCACCGACATGATGATGATCTCGTCGTCGTTGCGCCGGCCGGGGGCGACGCCTGCGACGATCTTGCCGATGTCCTCCAGCTGTTCGGCCGGCAGCGTGCCTTCGGCGATCATGTCCATGAACCGCACGCCCACCAGCGGCACGTGGTTGTGCGCGGGTTTGGGCAGCTCCTCGAACCAGGCTTCGTAGAGACCGGTGTTGTCGACCACCTTGCGTACGTCGGCCTGTTCCATGCCGGCGTCGATGCTGCAGCCGGCCGGCATGGCCAGAAATGCGCCGGGCTTCACCCATTCGCGCCTGACCAGCGGGTAGCTGGACGGGTCACCGGTTTCGCCGGAGGTGCAGTAGGTCACCAGGTCCGAGCCACGGACCACAGCTTCGATGCTGTCTACCACCTCGATAGTGGTGATCTGCGGGTAGGACTCGCGCACCCAGCTGATAAAATCGTCCAGGCTTTTCTGGCCGCGGCCCTTGAGCTTGAGTGTGTCGACCTGCGGGCACACGGCCATGAACGCGGCTACGGTAGTCTTGCCCATCACGCCCGGGCCCAGCAGGCCGATCACCCGTGAATCGCGGCGGGCCAGGTGGCGCGCACCGACACCGGGGATGGCGCCGGTCCGGTAGGCCGACAACAGGTTGGCCGACATGTGCGCCAGCGGGGCGCCGGTGTCAGGGTCATTGAGGGTGAACATCAGGATCGAGCGCGGCAGGCCCTTGTCGCGGTTGGCGATATTGGAGCCATACCACTTGACCCCGGCGGTGCAGAAGTCGCCGCCCAGATAAGCAGGCATCGCCATCATGCGGCGGTCGGCCGTGGGCTTAGGCATGTTCGGGAAGGGCGAATCCTTGGGAAAGGTGATCATCGCACCGTGGGAGTCGCTGTTGGGCCCGGCCATGCGGTAGTCGCCGTGGTGGAGCAGCGCAAACATCTGCTCCATGGTATTCACGCAGGCCAGCATGTCGGTAACGCCAGCACGGATCATGTCCTGCTCAGACAGGTAGAGAAAGTCGATTCTTGTAGTTGTGGTCATGGCTTGTCTCGAAGGCATGGGAAAAGCGCCTGCAGCGAAGGCTGCTGCCGACGGTGCTGATTTTAGGAATGCGTCGAGGCGCGCGGCTATCCCGGATTGGTCACGAATGCGAGGGGACTTCAGGCGTAATGCTTGATTGCGTTCAACGCGGCGTTATGAGCTTTTTGGCGCAATGTGGCGAGGGGAGCGCATGGCAGCCATCACCAAAAGTCCGGCAAGGCTGAACATGCCGCGCGCAATCAGGAGTATCAAACTGGACTCAAAGACAGACAGCCATTCACGCAGCGAGCGCGCTGCTGAGCCACTTGCGACACGGAGAGTCGCGTCAAACAGCTGTAGCCTTTACATTCAATCCAGGATCGATCCATGAAAACAAAAACAGCCAATCCGATTGACAAGACATCCGTGTATATCTGCGCAGGCCTGGTTTCAGCTGGCGGAGCGCTGCTGCTCAATGTACTGCCGGTACTTTTCGGCGCCCTGGCTGAGCAGTTCGGCTATGGTGAGCAGCAACTGGGCACCCTGGCCATGGCCATGAACCTCGGTTTCGGGGTGTTCGGCCTGGCCTCGGTGCTGTGGGTTCAGCGCCTGAGCTGGCGGGTGATTTCTTTGCTGTCTTCACTGCTGGTGGCCGTGGCGCTGGTGGGCATGCTGGCCAACCCCGCATACGACACGCTAATGCTGTTGATGGCCTTGGCCGGCGCCGGCACCGGGGCGCTGTATGCCCTGGCAATGACCATCTTCGGTGACAGTGGGCAACCCGAGCGGGCATTCGGTTTCAAGCTGGGCATGGAAACCGTGCCCGGGGCCTTGCTGTTGATCGTGCTGCCGGTGGCGGTGGCGCCACATTGGGGCTTCCAGGGCATGCTGGTCACCTTGGTAATCAGCCTGTTGGTAATGGGTATTGCACCGTTGCCGTGGGTGCCGCGGCGCAGTGCGCGGGGGCATGCACACGCTGGCCAAGCGCAGGTCGTGTGCCGTGAGAGCCGCAGCATCGCCTGGCTGAGTTTGCTCGCCAGCCTGGTGTTTCTCACCGGCATCATGTCGGTGTGGGCCTTTCTCGAATTGATGGGCAAGAAGAGCGGTTTGTCTTCCGACACCATCGGCACGGTGCTGGCGGTGGGCTTCATCATCAACGCCGGTGGCGGTTTCATCGCTTCGTCCATCGGCATCAAAGCCGGCCGCTTCCTGCCGGTGGCAGTGATCATCGCGGCTGAGGTGGCAGGCTTGGTCCTGCTGGCACAGTTCACCTCGCTCACCACCTATGTAGCGGGGGTGATGTGTTTCCTGTTCTCGATAAGCTTCGTGCTGGCCTATACCTTCGGCGTAATGGCTGAGTACGACCTGTCGGGGAGGCTGGTGGCGCTGGGGGCATTGTGCCTCTCTGTGGGCGCGGCAGTAGGCCCGGCCGTTGGCGGCTTGCTTATCGAAACCTACGGATACACGGCAGTGCTGCTGTTCTCCGGTAGCTGCTCGGTCTCTGTGCTGGTGCTGTATGGCGCTGCCGTGCTGCTGTCGCAGCAGGTAAGCAAGCAGGGCGCCGTCGACGCAGCGGTGACATTGCCGAAGCTTTGACAGGCAATTGCGACAGGCAACTGCATCAGACCTCATGAGTATGGTCGCAGACCCATTTGATATTGGACGGCCTCGAGGCACTCGCGAGATGCTGGAAAAATCAAGTAAATTAAGGGTCGCGGCTACCCGGCTGGAAGGCCGCTGAACTGCGCCCAGCCATCGCCGGCGAGCCACGATGGGGTCATCCCGGCAAACGCTACAACCGCCATACCACCATTCAAATAAAAATAAAGGTCTTTGGTCATGCCTGACTTCGCCGAGCGTGCGCTCGCCTGTTGCTGACAGGTCACTGCCTTGTTAACCCCTTTCCAGGCTGTCCCTCATCAGGAACGTGCGAGCATGACGAATCTCAACCAAGCGCAACCTACAAACCAGCGCGAGAAGCGCTATATCTACGAGTGGTACGTGGTCATCCTGTGCATGGTGGCCTATGTCTTTTCCTTCGTTGACCGGCAGATCCTGGCGTTGATGATCGAGCCGATCAAAGCGGACCTGCAGCTAAGCGACACCCAGTTCAGCTTGCTTCATGGCCTTGCGTTCTCGCTGTTCTACGCGTTCATGGGCATGCCCATCGCTTATCTGGCCGACCGTTTCTCGCGTCCGCGCATCATTGCGGTAGGCGTGATCTTCTGGAGTATCGCCACGGCGGCCTGCGGCCTGAGCAAAAACTTCCTGCAGATGTTCCTCGCGCGCATTGGCGTTGGTGTGGGCGAGGCGGCGCTGTCGCCCTCGGCCTACTCGATGTTCAGCGACATGTTCCCCCGGGAGAAGCTCGGCCGCGCGGTGGGGGTTTACTCGATCGGGTCATTCGTCGGCGGTGGCATCGCCTTCCTGGTCGGCGGCTACGTGATCGCCATGCTCAAGGGCGCGCAAACCATCGAGCTCGCCATCCTTGGCACGATGAAGGCCTGGCAACTGGCATTTTTCATTGTCGGCCTGCCGGGGGTGATCGTTGGCCTGCTGATCTGGCTCACCGTTCGCGATCCCCGGCGCAAGGGCGTCCAGCTCGACCCCGATGGCCAGGTACGCAAAGTGCGGCTCACCGATGGACTGCGCTTCATTGGCCGTCACCGCGCGACCTTTGGCTGCCACTACCTGGGCTTCTCGTTTTACGCGATGGCACTGTTCTGCATGATGAGCTGGTCGCCTGCACTGTACATCCGCAAGTTCGGCATGAGCCCGGAACAGGCCGGCTTCATGCTCGGCACCGTTCTGCTGCTGGCCAACACCACCGGGGTGGTATTCGGCGGCTGGCTGACTGACCACCTGGCCAAGCGCGGGCGCAGCGACGCGGCAATGCGCACTGGCGTGATTGGCGCAGTCGGCATGATCGTGCCGGCCGTGCTGTTCTCTCAAGTCGACCAGCTGTGGCTGTCGGTGGCCTTGCTGGTGCCGGCGATGTTCTTTGCATCGTTTCCGATGCCAGCCTCCACCGCCGCCATGCAGATCCTTTCGCCGAACCAGGTGCGCGCCCAGGTATCGGCGGTATTCCTGCTGATCAGCAACCTGCTTGCGCTGGGTTTGGGTACCACGCTGGTGGCGTTGATCACCGACCATTACTTTGGCGTGCCCGCGGCGGTGGGGTCGTCGATGGCGATCGTCAGCGGCGTGGCCTCACTATTGGCTATTCTGCTGCTGGCCAAAGGCTGCAAATGCTTCCGCCAGAGCATGCAACGAGAACACCCTGGCGCGGCTTGAGATGTTCGCCGACATCCAGCGGCCCGAGCGCTTCGTGCTGGTCGACTCGCACGAGGTCGCCGAGATGCAGGCACAACTGGCGCGCTACCTTTGCCCACACCGCCTGCGCATGCTCGACGACACGCCGCCGCACCTGCAGGTCAGCGGCGTGGAATTCGGCGGCGCGCGATTGCTGGAGCTGCATTACCACGCGCCGGTGGAAGTCAGCCTGGAGGGCAGGGGCGAGCACTATTTGTTCCGTAGCACCTTGCAGGGCCGCTGCGAAGTCATTCAAGGGCGGCAGCATGCGGCTGTAGCGGCCGGTGGCCTTAGTGTCAGTTCACCGTTTGCAAACACCCGCATCGTGACCGGCGGTGCCTGCCGCAACGCTGTCCTGAGCCTGCCGCGCGAGGCCCTGGAGGTGCATCTGCAGCGTCTGCTCGGGCGCAGCCTTCGTCGGCCCCTGGCCTTCGATGTACCGCTCGCCGCCAACCACGCCGGTGTGCATGCGTTGGGGTTCGCCCTAGGCTATATCTGCCAGCTGTTTGCCTTGGACGTCAACCTCGTGGCGCTGCGCACGGGGCTCTCCGACCACCTGGTGCAGTTACTGCTAACGCAGTTGCCACACAACCACAGTGGCGAACTCAGCCAGGCGCACGGTACGCCTTTGCCAAGCCATGTACGCCGCGCCCGCGATCATATAGAGGCGCACCTGGACCAGCCCCTGACCTTGTCCAGCCTATGCGCGCTCAGCGGTGTTTCCATGCGCACGCTGCAAAATGGCTTCCGCCAGTTCCTCGGGCAAACCCCGGTCGAGTACATCCGCGAACGCCGCCTGTTAGCGGTGCAGCGCGCGCTGGCAGCGGGTGAGGGCAGCGTCACCGATGTGCTGCTGCGCCATGGCATCAACAGCCCTGGGCATTTCACCCAACAGTACCGGCGGCGCTTCGGCTGCCTGCCTTCGGCCACCCTCAAGCGCTGAGTCGTTGCGCAATCGGTAGGGTATCTGCGTGATCCGAAGCGCCGCGTGAATGCCTGCTCGATAGCATCGGCGTACACCCCCCACGCGGAGCCATGCCCATGAACATTACCATCCTTGGAGGCGGCCACGGCTGCTACGCCGCTGCTGTAGAAATGGCAGAACGGGGTCACAGCACACGCCTGTGGCGTCGCGACCAGGCTGCCCTGGAGCAATTGCAAGCCATCGGTGCGCTCACCGTGCGTGATTATCGCGGTACTCGCAAGGTCGGCCTGGGCGAGCAGCTGACGTTGGTCGCCGACCTGGCCCAGGCGCTGGAAGGCGCGCAACTGGTGATCATCCCACTGCCGTCGACCACCCACCTGGCCCTGGCCGCAGAGGTTGCGCCGTTGCTGCGCGATGGCCAGGTGGTATTCCTGCCACCGGGTACCTTCGGCAGCTACGTGTTTGCCAAGGCCATGCGCGACTGTGGCAACGATGCTGAGGTGGCTTTCGCCGAAACCGGGACCTTGCCGTACCTGGTGCGCAAGCACGGCCCCGACCAACTGGTGATCAGCGCGTACGCAACGCGCCTGCCCACCGGCGTGCTGCCCAGCCGCTTGACCGCCCAGGCCTACGTGGTGCTGCGTGAGGCCTACCCCAGTGTCGAGCCCATCGAAGATGCCCTGAGCGGGGCACTGATGAACGCCGGGCCGATCATTCATCCGCCGCTGATCATGATGAATGCCGGCCCCCTGGAGCACTTCGAAGCCTGGGACATCCACAACGAAGGCACCCAGCCATCGATCCGCCGGGTCACCAACCAGCTTGATGCCGAGCGCATGCGCGTGCGCGAAGCCTTGGGCTACCCAGCACCGCACTTCCCGCTGGTAGACCACTACAACACTGATCAGGGAGAGGAGTGGATGTATGGGCGCGGTGCCCACGGCAAGCTGACCGACAGCGGCGATTGGCGCGAAAAGATCGACCTGCAGCAGCACCGCTACATGCTTGAGGACACCCGGCTGGGCCTCTCCTTGCTGGTGTCGGTCGGGCGCTGGGCGGGTGTGCCGACGCCGGTGGCCGAGGGCTTGCTGGCCTTGGCGTCTGCCGTGGCCGGGCGCGACCTGTACGCCGAGGGGCGGACGCTCGAAAACCTGGGCATCGCCAAGCTCGACCGGGCCGCGATGGGTGCGCTGCTGCGCAACGGGGTAGCGGCATGAATGAGCCACTGCGGCGTATCGCGGTAGTAGGGGCCGGGCGAATGGGCGAGGGCATCGCCCTGGCCTTTGCCCAGGCCGGCGCCCATGTCAGCCTGATCGACCTGATGGCTCGTGAGGCGCACGCGCAAGCCGGCTACTTTTCAGCCCTGCGGCGTAACCTGGGAACCGAGGCCGGCAACCTGGTTGCACTCGGGCTGATTGGCGCGCAGCAAGTTGTGCCGCTGCTATCGCGTATTCGGCTGCTGCCGCTGGGTGAGGGTGGGCAAGCGCTGGAAGGGTGCGAACTGGTGTTCGAAGCAGTGCCAGAACTCATCGACACCAAGCGTGAGGCCTTTGCCTGGATCGACCGCTTTGTAGCGGCGCACACGATCATCGCCTCGACCACCTCGACTTTTCTGGTCACCGAGCTGGCAGCCATGGTCAGTGCGCCGCAGCGCGTGGTCAATGCTCACTGGCTTAACCCCGCGCACCTGATGCCGTTGGTAGAGGTATCGCGCAGTGCGCAGACCAGCGAAGCCGTGGTGGCCGAGCTGTTGGAGGCCTTACGCAGCGTCGGCAAGGTTCCAGTGGTGTGCAACGCCATGCCGGGCTTCATCGTACCGCGGCTGCAGGCGCTGGTAATGAACGAAGCGGCGCGCATGGTCGAAGAGGGTGTCGCCAGTGCCGAGCAGATCGACCTGGCGGTGCGCACAGGTTTTGGCCTGCGCTTTTCGGTGCTGGGGCTGCTGGAGTTTATCGATTGGGGTGGCAATGACATCCTCCACCATGCCTCGTCATACCTCAGCCAACACCTTGGTGAGCGGTATCAGGCGCCGCAATCAGTGCGCGACAACATGGCCGCAGGCCGCAACGGCCTGCGCGACGGTGTGGGCTTCTACGACTATCAGGGCATGGATTTGCCGGCCTATCGCCAAGCGCGGCTAGCGGCGCTGGTCAGGCAGTTGCACCACGGCGGCCTGACCCCGCGCTTTGCCGATGACGCGCCACTCAAGCCTTGAAGCGTTGGATGAGGCCTTGCTGAACAACGGCCAGGCCATTGAGTCGCTGGCTGATGGCAGACGACTGCTCAGCCTGCCCGGACACCGTGCAGACGACGTTACGTACCGCCTCGACATTGCGGTGGATCTCCTCTGCCACGGCGCTTTGCTCCTCGGCGGCGCAAGCGATTTGCACATTCATGTCGGTGATGACGCCAACCGCCAGGCGAATCTCTTCGAGCACTGCGAGCGCCTGCTGGGTCTGTTCGACGTTGTGATGGGCCTGGCTGTTGCTGCGTTGCATGGCGGCGGTGACGTCGCGGGTGCCCTCGCGCAGGTTGTCGATGACCGCGCCGATCTCTTCGACCGACGCTTGGGTGCGCTGGGCCAGGCCACGGACTTCATCCGCCACCACCGCAAAGCCGCGCCCGGCGTCGCCGGCGCGCGCGGCCTCAATCGCGGCGTTCAGCGCCAGCAAGTTGGTCTGTCGGGCAATAGCGAGGATCACATCGAGCACCGAACCGATCTGCTCGCTGCTGGCTGCCAGGGACTGCAGGCGCTGCATGGCATCACTCATGCCGCTCGCCAGCTCGCGGATACCTTGGGTGGACTGTTCGATCACCTGCACGCCATTACCGGTGGCGTGTTCGGCGTGGCGCGCGGCGTCGGCGGCCTGGGCGGCACTGTGCGCTGCGGCTTGGGCGGTGGCGGACATCTCATGCACGGCCGTGGCCATCTGTTCGATTTCCCCTACCTGCTGCTGCATGCCCTGGCTGGTCTGGCTGGCGATGCGCTGCGATTGGTCGGCGGAGTTCTGGGTGTCGTGCACGGCTTGTTGCACCTGGGCGATGACCGGCTGCAGGCGGTCGAGGAAGCGGTCGAACGCAGCGCTAAGCCGGCCCAGCTCATTGCGGCGCGGATACGCCAGACGCCGGGTAAGGTCACCATCGCCGTCAGCGATTTCATCGAGCAGCGCGGCAACGCGCTGGATAGGACGGGTCACGCTGCGTGCGGCCCAGGCCATCATGGCGATACCGGCTGCTGCCAGCAGCAGGCCAAGGGTGAGTTCCATCGCCAGGCTGCGCACTTGTTGCGCTTGCACCTGTTGCTGCATGCGCAGCACGGGTACATCGAGCACGGGGCGCGGCACCGTTACCTGGATGTTCCAAGGTTGGGCGCCGGCAATCGGCTCGATCGGCACCTGCACGCCGAGCAGCGTCTCGTCTGGGGTGGCCTGCCCTGTGGAGGCCTTGCCCAGCCGCTGCGGATGGGCGCTGTCAGCGGCTACCACACCCGAGGCGCTGTAGATCGACAGCGAGCCGTGCCCATCGTACAGCGCGCCACTTGCTGCCTTGGCATTGTCCTGCAAAGCGTCCAGGCCAATGTCCAGCCCCACTACGCCGATCACTCTACCGTCGACGATCAGGGGCACGGTTACGCTGGTGACCAGGTGCGGGATACCGCTGGAGTCGTCCAGGTAGGGCTCCAGCACGCAGGGCTGGGCACTCTGCCGCGAGCACGTGAAAAAGGCATTGAACGGTGCGCCGGTGGGGCCTGGGGTATCGTTGGCCAGCAATGCCTCGTTACCGGGCACTGCCTGCAGCTGGCCAGGCTGCGGCTGCAGCCAGTACAGGGTGAAGCGGCCGCTGTCGTTGCTGCCCAGGTCTGGCTGGTCGATGAACGCGGCGTCACGGCCGTCCAGCGCGTTCTGGTCGAATGCCACAAACAGGCCCAGCAGGTCGCGGCGCTCGGCGATCGCTGCGCGCAGCACCTGGGCGAGATCCTGGCGCAATGCCCGGGACGAGGCCAAGTCGGTACGGGTTTGGCCGCGCAGGTGCAGTACCTGCCGGGCAATCCCTTGGGCGAACTCGTAGGCCTGGCCGAAGCGTTGTTGGATATGCAGTGCCTGAGCCTGGCCCTCGGCCTGCAAGTTATCCCGTGCTGCGTCGCGCAGCAGTTCGCTGGAGGTGTCGAGCAGGGTCTGGGCATCGCTGCGCTGTTGCTCCAGCGAAAGCCCTGCCAGCAAACCGACGACGGCTATCAGGCAGGCGCTCGCCAGCAAGGTGATCGTGTTCTGAATACTCAATGCCGAGGTTCCTTTTCTTGTTCTGGTCAGCGCGGGCTGGGTTGGCGCAGGCTACCGGGGCGCAGCGGCAAACCCCACCGTCCGCGAGGCTTTTGGCAGCCCCGCACAAATGTTCGGCACGGTCGGACAAATCTGCCGCTGGCCATTGCTGGACACTGACTTTTGAACACAACATTGATGAGGCCACCATGAGGATTGCTGTGATCGGAGCAGGGGCGATGGGGAGCCTGTTCGCCGCGAGATTGATCGACGCTGGTTTCGAAGTGACCTTGGTGGATGTCGATGAGCGACTGCTCAGCACCCTGCGTACTCAAGGCTTGCGTCTGCAGGACGAGCAAGGCACGCGCGAGTACTGGCCACGCGTGGCACGCGGTGAACATCTGCGTGGGCAGTTCGACGCACTGCTGATACAGACCAAGGGTTACCACACCCGTCAGGCCATGCAGGCGTGTCGGCATCTGCTCGGTCCGCAAACGTTGGTATTGACGCTGCAGAACGGCCTGGACAGTGTGCCGGTGTTGCGCGAATACGTGGCTGACCGTTGCCTGGCCATCGGCATGACCCTCTACCCGGCTGATGTGCTGGCACCTGGGGTCGTACGCAGCTGCGGCGCTGGCGAGGTGCGTGTGCGCGGGCTGTTGGCTGGGCCTTCACACGCCAGCTTCGCGCCATTGCAAGCGCTGGTCCATGGCCTACGCCGTGGCGGCATGCACTGCATCGAGGACCCGCACATCGAGGTCAGCATCTGGGAAAAGGTCGCCTTCAACACCGCCCTCAATTCGCTGTGTGCTCTTAGCGGTGAACCTGTGGGTAATGTGGGCCAGTGCTCGCGGGGTCGTGAGGTGGCTTTTGCGCTGGTCGCCGAAGCAGCAGCCATTGCCGTGTCGGCAGGTGTGGCTGTGCAGCTTCAGCGAGTGATGCACAAGGTGGAGCAGGCGTTTGTCGTTCACGCCGGGCACAAGCCCTCCATGCTCCAGGACTTCGAGCATGGCAGGCGGATGGAGATCGAGGGGTTGTCCGGGGCGCTGCTTGCCCATGCCAGGCGCCATGGCGTGGAGGCCCCGACCATGGCCGCCATTGATAGGCTGTTGCGTCGCCTGCAACGGCGGGCTGCGCCGGTGTCAGTTGAGCGGTGAGAAAGGTGCCGGCAGATAGACCACCGAATTCATCTTCTGCAGTTGTGGCGCTGAGTTTTCTGGAGGCCACACGCCATCGCCAACGGCACGGGTACGCACATCCAGGCGCTGTTCAAGGCTGGCGTAAGGCCAGATGTGCAGGTAGCGGGGGACCCTGCCGCTGGTAGCGTAGAACGCTGCATAGACCTGAGAGTACATCTCGCCCGTGCGTGGCCCGACTGCCTTGCGCCACCCTGCCAAGGTGGGTGCCAGCCCGGAGGTGGTCAGGTCGTATTCGCGCAGCTCGTAGAACGGGCCATGCTTGCCGGGCGCCAGCGGCTCGAGGAAGGGGAACAACTGGTAGTCGTCCATGTGCTGTTCGAGCACAAACTCTCCAATGCCGAAGGCATCGCTGGCCAGCAGCGCACGCTCGCGTTCGGCAGCCCGGACTTCGGCGTTGGCATAGCGCCGGAGCACGGCAATGGTGTTTTGCGGGCCGATCTCGGACACCCAGCAGCCGATCAGCTCGACGCCATCCGGGGCGGCCTGCAAAGCCTCCTGGAGGCGCGGCAGGGCTTGGGCGGGTGTACGTACACGCAAGGTGAAGCGAAGCAGTTCGTAATGATTGGACATGCAGCGCGTCTCTGAAATGTAAAGCTCATGGAGAAAAAAGCCCGGACCCTCCCCGCACGGAAAGGCCCAGGCAAAAACGCAAAGGATCTAGGGTTGCAACTGTCGGTCCTGGGGCTTGATGGACAGCACTGCCAGGGTGGTGATCGCGCCCATTACCATGAGCATCACCGACACCGGCCAGGCGTCCTTGTACAGGCTGAACAGAGCGGTGGCCGCCAGTGGCGCCAGGCCACCGGAGAAGATCGAGGCGATCTCGTGCCCCATGGCCAGGCCCGTGTAGCGCACCTTGGGCGGGAACAATTCGCCCATCAGTGCCGGTTGGGTACCGATCATCGCGCCGTGACAGAAGGCCATGCCAAGCAGGGCTGCCAGGTACACCCACACCGGAGAGTGGGTATCGAGCATCCAGAAGAACGGGAAAGCCAGCACCATCAAACCGACCGAACCGATTGCGTACACCACCCGGCGGCCGATGATGTCTGACAGCCAGCCCCAGAAGACGATGGTGCCGGCCTCGACGATCATCGCCACCATTACACTGGCCAGCACAAGCTGGGTATCGAGGCCGGTGAATTTGGCGTAGGCGATGGTGAAGGCCAGGAACAGGTAGGCGCTGCCGTTCTCCGCGATGCGGATGCCCATGGCCTGAAGCACTGCTTTGGGGTGCTCGCGCAGCACCTGCATGGCCGGCAGGTGCTCGGTTTTCTGTGGCTGCGCCTGCTGTTCGACGAATTCCTGGCTTTCCGGCAGGCGCCGACGAATGTACACACCCACACCGAAGATCAGGATGCTGGCCAGGAAGGGCACCCGCCAACCCCAGCTCATCATGTCCTCGACCGGCAGCGTCTGTACAAGGTAGAAAGCTGCCGCCGACAGCACGAAGCCACCAGACACGCCCAACTGGCTCCAGGCTGCGTAGAACCCGACGCGGTCCTTGGGTGCGTTCTCGCTGAGCAGCAGCACGCCGCCACCCCATTCACCGCCCGAGGCCACGCCTTGCAGGATGCGCAGCAACACCAGGCAGGCAGGGGCGAGGTAGCCGACTTGTTCGAATGTGGGCAGCAGGCCCATGGCAAACGTAGCCACGCCCATGATCGCCAACGTGAGCACCAGGGCCTTCTTGCGCCCGGCTTTGTCACCGATATGGCCAAAAATCAGGCCACCCAGCGGGCGCGCCAGGAAGCCAACGGCAAAGCCTGCGAACGAGGCCATGGTGCCAAGTACGGGATCGGTACCGGCAGGGAAGAACAACGGCGCGAAGATCAGCGCCGCAGCCGTGCCGTAGAGGAAGAAATCGTACCATTCCAAGGCGTTGCCCAGCACCGAAGCGATGACGATACGGCGCATGGTGCGTGGATCGGTTTCACGGGTGAGGCTGGTATTAAGGTTGGTCATGAGTCATCTCCATGCGGGCCGCTTACCAGAACTTCCAGGTGTAGGAAGTGATCAGGCGGTACTCGTCGTAGTCGTTGCCGTACTTTTGCTGGGTACGCATGTTCTTCAGCTCAAGGGACAGGTCTTTCATCGGACCGCTTTGCACCACGTAACTGAGCATGATGTCGCGTTCGCTTTCCTGGTCGCGTGACAGCCCCGCGCCGCGGTCGATGTCGGTGCCCTTGATGTAGCGGGTGAACAGCTTCAGGCCCGGCAGGCCCATGCCCGCGAAGTTGTAGCCGTAGCGCACCGACCAGCTGCGCTCGTCCGGACGAATGAACGGCAGGCCAGCCCAGTTCGGCAGCCATAGCTGTGGGACGTAGCCGTTCAGGGTCGGGAACACCGTATCGCCTGTCATTCGCTGGTAGCTGGCGCCGACCATGTGCCCGCTCTTTTCCAGGGTGATCAGGCCGAAGTAAGCGCGGTTGTCCACCGCCCCGCTGCGCGCGGCGCCGTCTTCGCGGTTGTTGAAGTAACCGATGTCGGTCTTGAGCTGGTACCCGTCGGCAATCTTCACGGTGTGCTTGATGCCGGCGTAGTCCTGTTTGTAGACATCGTTGAGCACGCCGTGGAAGTAGCTGCCCTGCAAGTCCGTGGTGAAGTTGTAGGTAGCACCGGCGAAGTCCAGGCCATCGCTGTCCTGGCTGTCGCTGGTGCCATAACGGTACAGCCGCTCGTGGTTGGATGACTCGCGGGTGACAATCGACCAGAAGCGCCCGCCGACCAACGTCAGGTTGTCGATATCGCGGGATTCAAGCACTGCGCCTTGGTAGACGGTGTCCAGCTGGCGGCTGGGGTCGTTCGATGCGACCGGGTAGAACGGCTTTTGGTCGCCTATCTTGACCACGGTCTTGGCGTATTTCAGCTTCAGCGTAGCGCCGCCCCGGCTATAGCTGTCGGATGCCTGCTGGCGATGGCGGCTGAACGGCAGCGAACCGTCGTTGCCGGTGGAGTCCAGGCGCAGGGCATACTGGCCGTTAAGGTCCAGACCAACTGCCACGGGGGTGTCGGTGTAACCGGACTCGAACTGCAGATCGAAGCCCTGCGACCAGTTGCCGACCTTGGAGGTGGGTGCGCCGGGGTTGGTGAAATTGCGGTTCAGGTAGAGGTTTCTGAAGGTGAGCGAGAGGTGACTGTCATCCACCACCTCGGCCAGGCTGGTAAGGGGTATTGCCATGCCTAGACACAGGCACAACGATTTTGCACGCAACGGCCATTTCGGTTCCATGGGGTAATCCTGGAAGTGTGATCAGTACAAGGTCCGGGCAGTCGGGAAACTGGGCAGAGGAGGTCTGCAGGTCTGGGCCCGCTTGTCTGTCACGTATTGTTTTTGTTGTTTTTAGATATCCAGCACCAGGCGCTTGCTGAGCGCCCGGGAACAGCACAGCACGATCTGTTCGTTGCTCTGTTTCTCCTCATCGGTCAGGTATTGGTCACGGTGATCAGGCTCGCCTTCGAGCACATCGCACAGGCAGGTGCCGCACACACCTTGCTCGCACGACACCTCGACCTTGATACCCTGTTCGCGCAGCGCGGCGATCAGGGTTTGCCCCGCCTGCACCTGCACGGTCTTGCCGCTGCGTGCGGCGACAACTTCGAAACTGGCGCCCGAGCTATCGACCTCGGCCTGGAAGTACTCGTGGTGGATGTATTGCTCAGCGAAGCCTTGCTGGCGGGCGCCCTCGATCACCCAGTCCATGAAGCCCGTCGGGCCGCAGGTATACAGGTGCACACCGGGGGTGCCGGGGCCGAGAACGCGCGCCAGGTCCAGCTGTTGGTCGGGGCCCTCGTCGCTGAAGTGGGTGAAAACGTTGGCGGCGAACGGCGCGCCCAGCAGTTCATCGACGAAGGCGCAGCGGCTGCGCGAGCGTGCGCGGTAGTGCAGCTCGAATGGTTGGCCTTGTGCATGCAGGGCATGGGCCATGGCAATCATCGGGGTGATGCCGATGCCGCCGCCCAGCAGGATCGAGCGTTTGGCGTCGTTGGCCAGTGGGAACAGGTTACGCGGCGCACTGATGCGTATTGGCGTGCCGCGTTGCAGCTGTTCGTGCACCGCCTGCGAACCGCCGCGTGATTGCTGGTCCTTGAGCACGCCCAGGCGGTAGGCATGGGTTTGCGCGGGGTCGCTGCACAGCGAGTACTGGCGCACCAAGCCCGGGGCCAAGTGCAGGTCGATGTGGGCGCCTGCCGCGAAGCGGGGCAACGCCTGGCCATTGACCGTCGCCAGCTCGAGGACGACCACGTCGCCGCCCTGCACTTCGCGGGCCTGGACGATCACATCTAGCAGTTGATCGCTCATGGTCATGGCCTAGAGGATGTAGCCGATACCGGCAAGGGCATCGTCGCTGTTGATCAGGCTGATCACCTTGCGGTGGATCTTGAAGCCCCCTTCGGCCCGCACCAGGGTGTAGGTCAGGTCGGCGCTGTAGTGCTTGAGGCTTTCCTTGCGGAATTCGCGGATGTTCTGTGCGGCCCTCACGGTAACGTTGACGCCGTCGTCGCCGAGCACGCGGATGCGCGAAATCGTGCGCACGGTGCGCGGCTGCGGGCTGGTCGAGATCGACTCGCCGCCAATCAGCCGCTGCACGCGCAGGCCGCGCATGTGGTGGTCGTCGTAGGCGTAGTTGAGGGTGTTCTCGTGGTCGGTTTCCCGGGGGTCGATCGGGATGATGTAGGTGCCTTTGTCGGTCCACAGGCTCAACCAGGTGTCGTACTCGCCATGGTCGAGCATGTCGCCTTCCTGCCAGATGAACGCGGTCACTTCGTTGAACAGGTTCAGGTTCATCATTTGGCCTCCGCGGTCATCATCTTCTTCCACTGCTGGTACGCCGCACGCATGCCGGTCTCGGCACTGACGTCGGAGATCAGGCCGTCTTCGCTGGGTTTCTCACCCGGCAGGCCGCGGTTGAGCATGATCCACAGGTTCTCGCCGGCATTGGCGCCTTTCTGCACGCGCTCCCAGGCCTCGGAGTCGTCCGGCGTGCCAAAGCCCATCGGCCCCTGGAAGTGCTCGTGCAGGCGCAGGCGGTAGCGGTTGGCGGCGGCCGGGCCGCCGTCCATGGTGATCACCGAGTGGTGGATTTCGGTCTCGGTCACCGAGATCGGTTGCAGCACGCGGAAGAACGCCATCGAGCAGGCGACGTTGGGGAACAGGTTGAGGTTGAAGCCCGAACCGCCAACGGCGCGGACGATGCGCCGCACCTGCTGCTCTTCGATGCCCTCGTCGCGCAGTTCAGCGGCTAACGCCTCGAAACGCTCGGGGATAGGTTTGTCGAGGTCGGCTTCCAGGTCGATCAACTCGGGGATCATCACCATCACGCTGTGGCCGTTACCCAGGTCCTCGACGTAGCCGGGGCCTTTGACGAAGTCGAACAGTTCCAGGGTCTGTTCGTCGACCGAGGACAGGAAGCTTTTGTGCACCAGCGGGAAGTGGTAGGCGTCGGTGGTGTTTTCCAGCTGGATCTTCCAGTTGCCCGGGAAGCGGAAGCGGTGCTCGCCCGGTACTTTTATGCCGTAGCCCGCGCCCTGCTTCATGAACAGGTCGATCCACTTCCTGGACGCGCCGAGGAAGTCCTCCAGCGGTTCGATGGCGTCGTTGAAGGTGGCGAAGACCATGCCGGCGTAGCGTTCGGTACGCAGGCTGACCAGCGGCAGTTCGGCCTTGTCGATGCAGTCGCCGTAGCTTTCCGGGTGTGGAATACCGCGCAGCGAGCCGTCCAGGGCATAGCCCCAACCGTGATAGGGGCAGACAAAGCTGTTGGTCTTGCCCTTCTTGTGCTCGCACACCGTGGCGCCACGGTGGCGGCAGCGGTTAAGCAGCACGTTGATGCCTTTTTTGCGGTCACGCACCACGATCACCGGCTGCTTGCCGATGTAGGTGGTCTTGTAGCTACCGGCATCGGGGATTTCGCTCTCGTGGGCGACCCAGATCCAGGTGTTGTGGAAGATCTTCTCGAGTTCGGCGTCGAACAATGCCGGGTCGGTGTACAGGGATGTGTGGACACGGTCGGCCTGGACCAGCTCGGCCGGGTCTACCGCCAGGTTGATGGCGGGGATCAGGTTGCTCACGGGGTTCACCTCTATGGGGCGTTTTCTTATGTGAGCAACGCTAAAGGGCAGGGGGCAGGCGCTCAATGACCGGCAGCAACAATGTCGTTGCGTTTTGCGCAACAAGTGCGCGGCTGCAATCAGGCACTGGCCGCCATGCGCACGGCCTTGGCCATTTCCGTCGCCAGTTCACGGCTCAAGCCATCCAGGGTGCGGCCACGGCGGGTGACAATCTGGATATCGGTGGCGTTCATCGCCTCGCAATCGATGGCCAGTGCTTTAAAGGTGCCGCTCTTGATCTCGTCGATGATCGGCAATTCGGCGAGCAATGTTGCACCCAGCCCAGAGCGCACGAAGTCGAGGATCACCGCCAGCGAATTAGAGGTAAGTGTGGGCACGATATCGAATACCTGGTCCCGGCACGCCGCATCCGCCAGTTCTCGCACGCGGAAGTTGGCGCCGGGCAGTACCAGGGATTCGCGCGCCACTTCCTCAAGGGTAACGGTGGAGCGCTGGGCCATGCGGTTGTCACGGTGCACGATCATGCGCAGGGGCTGAGCCAGGCTGAACAGGCGGGTCAGGGGTGCCGTCGCGCTGGGGGCGAAAACCACGCCGAGGTGGGCCTCGTCGGCCAGCACCATGCGCTGTACTTCCAGCGACGGTGCGCTGATTATCTCGGCCTTGTGCGCGCCATGGGCATGCAAAAAGCCCTGCAGCGAGGTTATTGCCCGGGCACCGAGCAGGCCTTCACCAATCGCGATCACGGTCGATGCCTGTTGGCGCTGGCGCAGTTCGTCGAGGCGATCGATCAGCTGCGAGTGCTGGCGCAGGCGTTCGATGTAGTAGTCCACCGCCGCCTCACCCGCAGCGGTCAAGCTGATGCGGTGGGTGCCGGGGCGTACCAGCTCGATATCCAGCTCCTGTTCCAACCGGGCTATCTGGCGGCTGACCGATGAAGTGGCCACGCCCAAGGCCTCGGCAGCGGCTCGCATAGAGCCCTTTTCGTGGCTTAGGTACAGGTAGCGCAGGCGGTGGTCTTGCAGGTCGGTCGAAGCAGGTGGACGGTTGGGCATGGCGGCTCCTCGAGGCAGGCGGCGGATAACGACCTTCGCTGCAGACGTGCAATGTGGCGCGTTTAGTGCTTGCGCATCATACAACAGGTTTTTGTTACCCAAAATCACGTGAATATTGCACTATTAAAGCGCGTTTTTTCGATGGAGATGATTCATGAGTGGTCATGCTATGTCTGTCTGGAATGAGAGTGTCCATGCGGTATGCGGGCGCTTCGAAACCCGCTATGACTACTGCCAGAGCCTTTTCATCGGTGATTTTCGCCCCTCGTTGCTGGGCAGTACGCGGGTCGCGCACATTCGAAGCAATGCCAACGCCATTGCCCGCTCGGGACGTGAGGCAGGGCGTGACAACGACCCACACTGTTTCCTTGTGTTACAGCACCAAGGTGAAATGTCGATTGAACTGGGCGATCGGTCCATGGACTTGCGCGAGGGTGACATGGCGTTGCTGGACTCGGCGCAGGCGATGAAGATGATGCCGCGCGGGCTGTTTTCGCATGTCTCCATCCACCTGCCGCGCGAGCGTTTGAGGAATCTCGACTACAACCGTTTTGGCAAGCTTTCCACCACCGGTGCGTGCGGGCAGTTGCTCGCAAACATGGTACGCCAAGTGGCTGAAGGCGAGCTCGAGCAGTGGGCCTGCGCAGAAGACGGCGACGGCCTGCAGGCCGCACTGGTGGGCTTGCTTGGCTCGGTGCTGGAATACCGGGCGCGCGACAGTTCACCTGGCTTGCACCTTCATGAAGTGCAATCGCTGATCCAGCAGCGCCTGGACTCGCCGCGCCTGACCCCTGTCGCCCTGGCCGAGGAGCTGGGCATTTCCAGTCGTCAGCTGTACCGCCTGTTCGAGGCAACCGGCGACAGCGTTTGCCGTTACATTCTGCGCGAGCGGCTATTGAAGGCCGCCCAGGACCTGCGCAACCCAGCCTACGGCCACCGGTCGATCACCGATATCGGCACGCGCTGGGGGTTCGCCGATTCCGCGCATTTTTCCAAGACATTCAAGAAGCAGCTGGGGGTCACGCCCCGCAGCTATCGCAGCCAAGGGCAGTAGCCCGGCCGGTGTAATTCCTGACCCTGGCGTAAACGAATGGTTGTTCGTGCGCTTTGGCAAGCAAATGCAAAACACTGTCAGCCACGGCAAATCCAGCGTCCGCTCCCTGGGCCAGAATCATGGCACTTGCGAGGGGACCGCCGACAGGTTCGCGTCAGGTGCCATTCCTAACTGACGCTCCGCTTCCCGCGCAACTTTTCTGCCAATAACAACAACACGCGGGCCGCACCTCGGCCCGTGCCGGGAGAGGCTTTGCCATGAAAAAGTATCTGGGAACCGCGCTGGGGCGCTCGGCGTGCATGCTGGGAGGGCTTTGGTGCTGTGCGGCGCCCGCGCTGCAACTGGTCGACGAGCCGGACACCAAGTTAGCGCTCGACATACAGTCGACTGTTGGGGCATTCCATAGCCAAAAGAACTACGCGGTCTGGGGCAACCGTGAAGCGGGCCATTCCTCCTGGCAGGAGGGCTTCATCAAGTACGGGCTCAGCGGCAGCATCAGCCGTGACCATTTGGGCACGTTGTACGGCACGCTCAACCGAGTGGCGTCTGCCACCTGGGGAGACGGCGATTCGGCAGGGTTTACCGACGGCAGCGAGCGCACTGACAAATGGGAGGATGCCTTCGCGGGCTGGCGCTCCGGTGACTTGTTCCCGGCACTGGGCCAGGATGGCATCGATATTTCTGCCGGGCGCCAGGCGCTTCTGCTAGGGGACGGTTTCATTGTCGCCGGTGACGGCATCAGCGCGGGTCGCGGGGTGGCCGACAACGTCTATAACCGGGGTGGCGGCTACTACATCACGCCCCGCCGGGCGTTCGACCAGACCTTGTGGGTCAAGCTGGGCGGCGATAACGGTCTGCACGGATCGCTGGGTTGGTTCAAGTCAGACAACCCGATCCAGGCCAAGGTAGAAATGGCATTCTCGACCCTGGAGTACACCGCCGATGCCGGAACGGTAGGGCTAACCTACCTGCGTGGCCTGGGCGTCGACAAGAAATTTGCCGTGGATGCCCAGACCGACCGAGATGGCATGGATGTGTACAGCATTCGAGCTGCCGGCAATGCCGGCGTCGAAAACTTGTTTCTCTCGTCGGAACTTGGATGGCAAAACACACGGCGCGGCAACGCGCAGGCAGGTTATGTCGAGGCTGCCTGGACATTCGCCGATGTGCCGTGGCAACCCACCCTCGGCTATCGCTACAGCCAGTACGGCGCGCATTGGGATTCGTTGCTATACGGCTTCAGCCGCGGCTATGGCACCTGGTTCCAGGGGGAGGTGGCGGCGAATTATGCCGGGCCGTTCGGCAACAATACCTCCATCCACCAAGTGTACTGGCGCGCCCAGCCCCATGAAAAGCTCGCGGTCAACGTGCTGGCCTACGATTTCCGCACCCGTCACACAAGCGGCGTTGCCAACAGTTCCGGCCGCGAATTGGACCTGGTACTGGATTGGGCCGTGACGCCAAACGTCGTGATTTCGCCCATGGTCGGTTTGTACGACCCCAAGAAAAGCGCCGATCAAGGTGGCGTGCAACTGGGTGACAACGACCTCAATGTGTATACGGCGCTGCTGATCAGCACGCATTTCTGAATCGAGGGCTTCAGCCCTGTCTCCCTGATGCGTGGCAGCGGCTTTTTCAGCGCAGCCATGCATCATTTTTTCTGGATTCGTAACGCAATCCAACGATTATTTTCTATCAATTTATCGCTCAATTTATTTCGTATTTTTCTAACTGGTGATGAGTTGATGCCTCGCGCTCGCTGTGTGGTTTCTAGGGAATAATCAGTTAAAACAGTGTGTTAGGACAATTTCGAGAATTGTTCCTATTTTTACAGCGTAAAATTTGAAAAATTAAGCGTGAAAATTCAATTGACAATTCACGTAAAAAATCTCAAATTCCACTCATCGGCAAACACAACAAGAGAGACAGACCATGCCGCCAGATCACGCCCCCCTCGTAGCGCGTGGCAGGTGTTTCCCCGTGGAACGCCTCGTCACCCAAGCACCGGTCACCGGTGTTGCCAAAGCCCATCAAGGCCCAGGCCATTTCCCTTCTGCCCTCTAGTTCCAAACCGTGCCTGAGACGGAGAAAGTCTATGGATTCGTTTTGCCTGCGTGCCGCGCCTGAGTCGGCGCTGACCTCCGGTGCCGCCTTCGACGCCTTGCTCGAAGGAATTCGTGATCGTGCCCGCCTGGGTGAGTTCGATCGCCAGCGCCACCTGTCCCGCGATGTTATCCAAGCGTTCAAGGCGCATGGCGTATACCGCGCTCTGGTGCCCAGCCGCTTCGGCGGGCTGGAGTGCTCGCCTGCCCAGTTCTGCGAAATGATCGAGCGCATCTCCCATGCCGACGGCTCCGCCGGTTGGGTGGCGAGCTTCGGCATGAGCCCGGTGTACCTGGCGTCGTTGCCGCTGGAGACCATCGCCAAGATCTACCAGCAGAGCCCGGATACGGTGTTCGCCGGTGGCATCTTCCCGCCACAGCCTGCCGAAGTCGTGGCCGGTGGTTTCAAGGTCAATGGCCGCTGGAAATACTCCAGCGGCTCGATGGGCGCCGACATAATCGGCGTGGGCATCGCCCCCCGTAATGGCGACAAGCTCGACCTGCCACGTTTGGCAGTCATGCCAAGCAGCCAGGCACGCATCGAGGAAACCTGGGACACCGTGGGCCTGCTGGGCACCGGTAGCCACGATGTGGTGGTCGAGGATGTGGTGGTGGGCGAGGAGTGGACCTTCGTTCGCGGTGGCCACTCGAACCTCGACGAGCCGCTGTTCCGCTACCCGTCGCTGTCGCTGGCCACCCAGGTGCTGTCGGTGGTGGGCTTGGGTGTGGCCCGCGCCGCGCTGGACGAACTCTCGGGCATGGCCAGCGGGCGCATCTCGGTCACGGGCGCTCCGGCGCTTGCCGACCGCCCGCTGGCCCAGGTTGATGTGGCCAAAGCCGAGGCCGCGCTGCGTTCGGCGCGGGCGTTTTTCTACGACTCCATCGAACACGCCTGGGCCCATGTGCTGGCGGGTGATCCGGTGCCGGTCGAGGCCACCAACCTGCTGCGCCTGTCGTCCACCCACGCCACACGCGTGGCCGCCGAAGTTGCGCGCAGCGCGCAAATGCTCTCGGGCATGACTGGCATTTACAACGAAAGCCCGCTGGCCCGTTGCGTCAACGATGCGCAGGTGGTCACCCAGCACGCCTTCATGGGCGACGTCACGTACCAGAACGCCGGTGCGATGTTTTTCGGAAAACAGCCCCTTCCGGGCTACCTGTAACGATTGGGAATTTTGTCATGAGCGATAAGAAAACACTGCGCGTGCTGTTTTGCATGGGTATCAACCAGAACTTCTTCGATGCCCCGCGTGAAGAACAGTTGCAGGTCTGGGCTGCTTTCAGCGCCATGTGGAACGGCATCCATGACCTGGCCGGCGTCAAGGTGCTGGGCAACATGGACGACGACCAGGGCATGGTCGGCCCATCCGACGGTTTCCCCTGGACCACCTACCTGCTGGCCGACGTGCCGGACATCGAAACTGTGCACGCTGCCTGCAACCTGTTCCGCACCACGGCGGTGGGCGAGGGGCCGTACAAGTTGTGGCGCTACGCCAAGGTCGAGGCGCGTGTTGGCCGCGAATTGATCATCCAGCGCGCCTGAACCAGAGGAGATATCCCGTGAGCAACCTGATCCCTGCCATCAACCTGGCGGTAGACCCGGCCGAGCTGGTCCAGGCCGACCGTGTCCACACATCCCTGTACACCGACCCGGCATTGTTCGACGCCGAACTCGAGAAGATCTTCCACAACACCTGGATCTGGGTCGCCCACGAGAGCGAAATCCCCGATGCCGGTAGCTACAAGACCACCTACATCGGCAAGCAGCCGGTGATCGTGGTGCGTGACCGCAAAAAAGGCATCAACGTGCTGCTTAACCGCTGCCGCCACCGTGGCGCCACGGTGTGCGAGCACAAGAAGGGCAAGACCAACAGCTTTGTCTGCCCCTATCACGGTTGGGGCTATGCCCTGGACGGCTCGCTGCGCGGTATTCCACACCCGGAAAGCTACGGCGACTGCATCGACAAGGCCGAACTGCCGCTGGTCAGCCTGCGTACCGAACGCTACGCCGGCATGGTCTTCGCCACCTTCAACGACGCCATCGAACCGCTGGAGGACTTCCTCGGCGCGGCCAGGAAGTGGATCGACCTGTTCATGAAGCAGGGCGCGGGCTACGGCATAAAAGTACCGGGCGAGCACCGCTTCCGCTTCCCGGGCAACTGGAAGATCCAGCTGGAAAACACCACCGACGCCTACCACTTCCCGCTGGTGCACAAAAGCTTCCTGTCCTCGGTCGACGAACAGACCCTGGAACTGTTCGACTTCGTCAAAGGCCCCGGCTACGTCGAGGACCTGGGTAACGGCCACAGCGTGATGGTGATGATCCCCGAGCTGATCGACCTGGAAGCCGACCTCGACAAACCTATCCCCGAGCGTTTCGAGGCGTTAGCCGCTGAACTGCGCGACGAGGGCATCGAAGAGCAGCAGGTGCGGCGCATCGTCCGCGCCGTTGGCGGTTCGGGCTTCAACCTCAACCTGTTCCCCAACGTCGCCTGCTCGATGGCGTTCTTCCGCGTGCTGCAACCGATCTCGGTGACCGAGACCGAAATCCACCACTCGGTGATCACCATGGACGGCGGCCCGGCCGCCGCCAACCGCTACCGCCTGCGCCTGCACGAGCACTTCCAGGGGCCGATGGGCTTTGGCACGCCGGACGACTCCGAGGCCTGGGAGCGCGTGCAGAAAGGCGCCAATGCCGGCGAGAACCTGTGGATCATGCTCAACCGCGGCCTGCCGGGTGAGAAACCCAGCGAAGACGGCCTGATCTCCGACGTCAGTGCCGAGACCGGCATGCGTGCGGCGTACCAGCAGTGGAAGAAGATGATGACCGCGGAGGCCAAATGATGAACCTGAACCTGTTCAACGAAGTGACCGCGTTCATCTGGCAGGAAGGCGACATGCTCGACCATGGCGAGTACGACACCTGGTTGAGCCTGTGGACCGACAAAGGCATCTACATCATCCCGATCGACCCCCGGGAAACCGACCACGAGAACACCCTCAACTACGCCTACGACGACCACCACATGCGCGGCCTGCGCGTGCAGCGGCTGATTGGTGGCGAGTCGATCTCGACCAGCCCGCAACCGCGAACCGTACGCACGATTTCGCGTATCCGCGTGCTCGGCGACGACGGCGTCAACGTTACCGTGAGGGCCGCACAGAACATCCGCGAATTCCGCAAGGAAAGCCTCAAGCACTACAGCGCCGACCTGACCTACACCCTGGTGCGGGCCGAAGGTGCCTTCAAGATCCACCGCAAGGTGATCAGCCTGATCAACAGCGACGATACCCTTGCCGGTATCGGCTACATCCTCTAGGGAGACGGCCATGAACCAAGTTGCATTGGTAACCGGCGCCGGCCAGGGTTTAGGCCAGCGTTTCTGCGCCCGGCTGCTGGCTGCAGGCTACGACGTAGTGGTCTCGGACCGTGACTTTGGCCTGGCCCAGGCCGCCGCTGAGCAGTTGCAAGGGCAGGGTGGGCGCACCTTGGCGGTGAAGCTCGATGTCGGCAGCAAGGCCGATTTCGAGCAGGCCTTGGCCCAGGTACTGGAGCACTTCGGTGCCCTGCACGTAGTGGTCAACAACGCTGCCGTAACCAAGACCACGCCGCTGATGCAGATCAGCCCCGAAGAGTTCGATGCCGTGGTCGGTCTTAACCTGCGCAGCGTGTTCCTCGCCTCTCAGGTGCTGGGCGCGCACCTGGCCGAAGCTGGCTACGGGCGGATCATCAACATGGCCTCGCTGGCAGGGCAAAACGGCGGTACCGCCACCGGTGCGCACTACGCGGCGAGCAAAGGGGCCATCGTCACCCTGACCAAAATCTTCGCCAAGGAATTCGCCGCCCATGGCGTCACGGTCAACGCCATCGCCCCCGGGCCGATCGACTCGCCTGCGGTTCACGCTGCGGTGCCTGCCGAGCGGCTCCAGGGCCTGCTGGCGAACATCCCGGTGCAACGTCTTGGCGATGCCGATTTTCTCGGCGATCTCATCGTGCAACTGGCGCGGCCCGAAGCCTTCTTCACTACCGGGGCGACCTGGGACGTGAACGGCGGCCTGTTCATGCGTTGAATTTTTCTGGGGCGCCCGGCGCCCCTTTGGTAACCCGAGGCACCGGCCATGAATGAAGAACTTTTGAACGTAGTCGTGCGCAAGCGCGAAATCCAAGGGGCCGACGTGGTCGTCCTCGACCTGGGCCGTGCCGATGGCGTCGCACTGCCTGCTTTCGAGGCCGGCGCGCATGTCGATATCCACGTCGCACCCGGCCTGGTGCGCCAGTATTCACTGTGCAGCGACCCCGGCGAAGTTTCCGTCTACCGCCTTGGTGTATTGAAGGACCCGGCGTCCCGAGGCGGCTCTGTGCAGGTGCACGAATCACTGCACGAGGGCCGAGAGGTACAGATCAGCGCACCGCGCAACCTGTTCCCGCTGGCTGCCGGTGCCCGTCGCTCGGTCTTGTTGGGTGGCGGTATCGGCATAACCCCGATGATCGCCATGGCCCACGCCCTGCATCGTCAGGGCGCTGATTTCGAGCTGCACTACTGCGGCCGTTCACGCAGCCATAGTGCGTTTCTCGACGAACTGGCCACGGCGCCGTTCGCCGCACGGGTGGTGACCCACTTCGATGACGAAGACCTGGCCCAGCGCCTGGACCTGCCCGTCGTACTCGGCAAGGCCGGCCCTGGCACCCACATGTACACCTGCGGCCCTTCGGGTTTCATGGACTGGGTGATTGCCGGCGCGCGGGCGCAAGGCTATGGCGAGGCGCAGATTCACAAGGAGTACTTCCAGGTCGAGGTTGATGCCAGCGGTGGTGGCTTCGAAGTGGTCGCTGCGCGCAGCAACAAGACCGTGCAGGTCGCCGAGGGCCAGAGCATTCTCGATGCCTTGGCCCAGGTCGGCATCAAGATCGATATCTCGTGCGAGCAGGGAGTTTGCGGGACCTGCATGTGCGAAGTGCTCGAAGGCGAGCCGGACCACCGCGACGTGTACCTGACCGATGAAGAAAAGGCCGCCAACGACCAGATTCTGGTGTGTTGCTCGCGGGCCAAGACCCACAAGCTGGTGCTGGACATCTGAGGAGAATGACCATGGTAGATGTAACCCAATTTCGCAACGCAATGGCCATGCTCGGTGGCGCCGTGTCGGTCATCACCACCGATGGCCCTGCCGGGCGCTTCGGCTTCACTGCATCGGCGGTTTGCAGTGTCACCGATTCGCCGCCCACTTTATTGGTATGCATGAACCGCTCCTCGTATTCCAACGAGCAGTTCAAGGCCAATGGCGCCTTGTGCGTAAACGTGCTGGCGGGTACCCATCATGAGCTGTCGGGCGCCTTTGCCAACCGCAACCTGAACATGGACCAACGCTTCGCTACCACCGGTTGGACCGTGCTGGAGAGCGGCGCGCCGGTCATGCACGAGGCCCTGGTGAACTTTGACTGCCGCATTGCCCAGGTGCATGAGGTGGGTTCGCACAGCATCTTTTACTGCGAGATCCAGGACATCCGTCTTGGCGGGGCTGACGATGGGTTGGTGTACTTCAACCGGGCCTATCATCGGGTGTGCGAGTCATCGAAGGCATGCTGAGAGCGGGGGCTGCGCAACAGCCCCGGCAATCACAACGTCTCGAGGTTATGAAAAACCACCTCGAGCATGCGGTTCAAACGCTGCACTTGAGCTTCGGTCAGCCCTTTGAAGCTGCGTTGGAACAGCTCGCGGGTCACGTCCTGCATGCGTTCGATGTTCTCCAGGCCAAGCTCGGTGATGCGGACCTGGGTCACGCGCCCGTCCTCAGGGCTGGGCGCGGTGTCGACCAGGCCATCTTCCTTCATGCGGTAGACGATCTTGGTGATGGTCGACAGCTTGGCGATGGCATGGGTGGATATCTCGGAAATGCTTGATTCGCCGTTCTCGTTGAGTATCCACAGCACGCGCCAGCGTGGCACATCGAGGTCGATCTTCTTGAGCAGGCGTTCCATGTTCTGGGTGTAGCGGCCATGAACGCGGGCAAGCCAGTAGAAGGGGAAGTCTTCCTTGCGAAATTCCTCGCTGGCCGGGTCGTGATGGCTGTGGCCTTTGCTTTTCGAGTTGCTCATCGGTTCACTACTTGTGCGGAAATAGTCGCGACATCATAGCCGTTTCAGCGAATTTGGCTACCGCAAAGCGCCGCTTGCTTAGTGGAATGTTCAGTTGACATTTCACGTAATTGATATGCATGTTAACGGCTGGGCCAATGCCCGGCATCCATTCTTGAACAGGGCTGCATAATAATGACAATCATAGTTGAACACCTTGATCTGGGCGGTAGTGGTCCCCGGGTCGTGGTCAAGGACACCCTTGATGTCGCCGGCACCGCGACCCGCGCCTCCAGCCAGGCGCTGGAGGACGCGCCGCTTGCCGAGCAGCATGCCGAAGTGGTGGGCAACTTGCTGGCTGCCGGCGCGCGCCTGACCGGCAAGGTCAGCCTGCATGAACTGGCATTCGGCACCACCGGTATCAACCGCTATGCCGGTACCGCAGCCAACCCACGCTTCCCCGGGCGTATCCCCGGCGGTTCTTCCAGTGGCTCGGCCGCCGCAGTGGCCGCGGGCCTGGCCGACTTCAGCCTGGGTACCGATACTGGCGGCTCGGTGCGCATCCCGGCGTGTTGCTGCGGGGTGTTTGGCTTCAAACCCACCTTTGGCAGGGTCAGCCGCAAGGGCGTGATGCCGGCGCGTACCAGCCTCGACTGCGTCGGCCCGTTCGCTGCCAGCCTGCCGATGCTGGTGCGGGCCATGAGCATGATCGACCCGACGTTCACCCCAGCCCAGGTGCCCGCCAATGCCCGTATCGGTGTGCTGCGTGTCACCGCCGAGGCGGGGATCCACAAAGTGGTTCAAGGCGCCCTGGCGGCCACTGGCCTGCCGTTGGGCAATGTGGAGTTCAAGCACTTCGGTGCCGCCTATGAGGCTGGCATGGTGGTGATCAACCGCGAAACCTTCGAGGGCTGCGGTCACCTGCTGGAAACCGGCAAGGTCGGTGCCGACATCGCCGGGCGCCTGGCGGCTGCAGGGCAGACCAGCGACAGCGCGCTTGCCGAGGCCGAAGGCGTGCGCGCGCGCTTCACTGCGGAAGTCGACCAGGCGCTGACGCACTTTGACGTACTGGCCCTGCCGACCATGCCGGACTTCCCGCTGCGCCTTGAAGATGCCGCCGACACCCGAGCGGTGCTGGGTATGACTTCGTTGGTGCGGCCGTTCAACTTATCCGGGCACCCGGCAGTGAGTATCCCGCTGGGCAGTGAGTGCGGCTTGCCGGTCGGGCTGCAATTGGTGGCGGCCAAAGGCGCCGACGAACAATTGTTGGCGATTGCCGAGCGGCTGTTGCTCAACCTATATGCCAACACTGGCCGCTGAGGTCGCAATGAACGCTATTGTCGAATTGCAGGCACGGTTGCAGCGCTTTGAAAGCCAGCAGGCCATTCGGGTCTGTATCAACCGCTACATGGAGCTTTGTGACCAGCTGGATGCCAGCACACCGCTGGATGAGCTCGCTGGGTTGTTCAGCCGTGAAGCGCTGTGGGAAGGTAAGGGGGCCAAGTACGCCGCAAGTTTTGGTGGCTACAGCGGGCGTGAGGCGATACGGGCGATGTTTGCCACCTATATGAAGACGCCGGCGCACTTCGCCTTGAACGTGCATTTCTTGACCAGCGAAGTCATCGAGGTAGACGGCGAACAGGGCATGGGCCGTTGGGTGATGTTGCAAACCAGTACCTTTGCCGACGGCGCCTCGCACCTGAATGCTGCGCGCTTGACCGTAGGTTTTGCATTTGAAGAAGGGCAGTGGCGGATAGCGCATTTTCAGACTGAAAACCTGTACAGCCGGCCAGTGACGCAGTGGAACAGTGATGCTCCGCTACCGGTGCCAGACAAAACCTGACCGGCAACCGTTGGCAGGCTCGACCCAAAATGTGGCAGGGGTGAACCAGAACGGTGACGGGTGTTGTTGCAGACTCAAGGTCTGGGGCAACAACGCCCACTACCGAAACTGTTACAGGAGAGTTGAAATGTCTGTCGCACACGCCGTCCAGCAACTGCCAGGCTCACGCTATCGAACGTGTGCTGCAGGTTTCGCCGCCGATGCCCCAGTATCGGGCGAGGGCGCGCCGGGCATCGTGCAGGGAAAAGCCTGGCAGATTGCCGCAGATTTCTCCCGCATGGGCCAGGGTGAGGGGTGATGGCATGAGCGACATTTCGCTGCTTTCCTGCGTACATCGCTTCCTCGAAAGCAACCCTGGCAGCTTCGTTGATGGCCAGTCGGTGAGTGAGCCAGGCGCCGAGCTGTTCGAGGTTTTCAACCCTTCCAACGCCTCGGTGCTGACGCGGGTTGCCCATGCCAGCGAGGCATTGGTCGACCGTGCGATTCAGGCCGCGCACAGTACCTTCCATGGCGTGTGGGGCAACACTACGCCCTACCTGCGCGGCGTCGCATTGAACCGCTTGGCCGACCTGATCGAAGCGCATGGTGAGGAACTGGCGCAACTGGAGTCACTCAGTTCGGGCAAGTCGATCCACCTGACCCGCGGGTTGGAGGTTCCACAGAGTGTGGTGTTCCTGCGCTACTTTGCAGGTTGGGCTACCAAGATCCACGGGCAGTCCATGACGCCGTCGCTACCGTCCTTGCAGGGCGAGCAGTATGCGGCGTTCACCCGGCGCGAAGCGGTTGGCGTGGTGGCAGGTATCACCCCGTGGAACTTCTCGTTGATGATTGGTATCTGGAAGATCGCCTCGGCGCTGACCTGCGGCTGCACCATCGTGCTCAAGCCCAGCGAATTTACGCCCCTGTCGCTGCTGCGTATCGCCGAGCTGGCCATTGAGGCCGGCGTGCCAGCCGGTGCATTGAACATTGTCAACGGCACTGGGCGCATTGGCCAGCAGTTGATCGGTCACAGGGACATTGCCAAAGTCTCGTTCACCGGTTCCGTGCCGACCGGCGTGGCGGTGGGCAAGGCTGCGCTCAGTGCAAATCTTACCCGTGTGACCCTTGAGCTGGGCGGCAAGAACCCGGCAGCGTTCCTCGCCGACGTCGACGTCGATGCCGCCGTCGAGGGTATCCTGCAAACCGCCTACGTCCACCAGGGCCAGGTATGCGCCGCACCCGAGCGTTTGTATATTCACCGGAGCAAGGTCGAGGCCATCTGCGCCAAGCTTGCTGAACGCTTGGGCGCGATGAAGGTTGGCGGCGCGCTGGATGAGTCGGCGCAATTCGGGCCACTGGCCAACAAAGCGCACCACGACAAGATCGTTGGTTTCTTCGCCCAGGCCAACGCGCGTGGCCAAGTGATCTGTGGCGGCAACCCCCTGCCAGGGCCGGGCTACTTCGTGCAGCCGACCTTGCTCCGGGCTGTCGATGAGCATGACCCGTTTCTGCAGGAGGAAACCTTCGGCCCGATCGTCACCGTGTTGCCGTTCGACGATGAGGACGAACTGGTGCGCTTGATGAACGATTCGCCCTTCGGGCTGGGCGCCAGCGTGTGGACCAACGACCTGTCCAAGGCGATGCGGCTGATTCCTAGAATCGAGGCTGGCACGGTGTGGGTGAACATGCATACATTCCTCGACCCGGCGGTGCCGTTTGGCGGGGTCAAGGGCTCCGGCATCGGGCGTGAATTCGGCAGTGCATTCATCGATGACTACACCGAGCTCAAGTCGGTCATGATGCGATTCTGATGCACCGCCTTTTGGGGAGGCGAAATGGAAACACCAAGGGGCGCTTCGGCGCCCCTTTCCATGCCTCGATATCCACCTGAGCCAAGCGTGCAGCAGTGGCGCGCCAGGCGGTCATGAAATTGGCCCGAGCCTTGCGTCTTCTTACTCGAACAATAATTTTAAAGTAACGGTTAGGTTATGCACGCCCAACGGCAGCGCTTCGATGACGTCAATGCTCACGCCAATGCCATCGTCGGATGGCAACAGACTTACGACCAGATGAGTGCCGGAAGCGCCCATACTGAGCTCACCCACCTTACAGCAGACCGGTTCCAGATCTTTCGCGAATGCCTGGATAAGCGTGTGGTCCAGCATGGGGCTGCGCCAGCGCGCAGATTTTGTCTGGCGATACCGGCGTGCGGTGGACGGGCAGGTGTGTTTCAGGGCAATAGCGTCGGTGACGCGGATGTCACCCTTCTTCACAGTGGTCAGGAGTTCTTCGTGCATGCCGTCGAAGGCATGGACTTGCTGGCGGTTAGCGTTGATGCCCAACGCCTTGAGCAACTGGCTGATCGGGAGTTCAGCGCGCCTGAGCTGCGTAGGCTGAACAGAACTACACGGCTAAATGTCAGCCCGTCGTTTCTCGGGGCTGTACGCCAGCAGTTGCAGGCCATAGTGGATGTGGTGCTACAGGGCCAGCCGTTGGGGCCAGAGCAGGTGGAGGACCAATTGCTTGAATGCATGCTGGTGCTGTTGCAGCAGGAGTTTAAAGGCGCTGGCACGCGCTGTGGCAACGTCGCAGTCAGCGCCTACCTGGTCAGGCAGACGCATCAGATGGCATTGGACTTTCTGGACGAACCCTTATCGGTGTTGCAGGTGTGCGAGCGTTTGAATATCAGCCGTAGCACCCTACAGCGCAGTTTTCTCAGCGTCACCGGTTTGCGCCCAGTCGAGTATCTACGAGCCTTGCGCTTGAATGCCGCGCGTCACCGCCTGCAGTGCACGTCCGTCGAGCAATTCACCGTGGCCAGGGTGGCCTGCGATGTTGGCTTTACGCACCTAGGGCACTTCGCGGGGGCCTATCGTGATCTTTTCGGCGAGGTGCCTTCGCTCACTCGCCGCAGTGGTTCGGCGGGTGAGGTGAAGCGAGCCAGACGGTAGGGTTCGTGCGTTTGCGTGCCTGGAGCGCGTCGGTCGTTCATGTCGGTGGCAGCCAGCACAAGCGGCGCGCTGGCGCCAAGACACAGTGCCAATAACAACGATTGGGACTTGATAACATTATGGTGTAGCTTTTTAGGATGTTCACCCTTTCTTCGTCCTTTCTGGGCGTTAAGGGGTATGCGTCCGGCCAAGACATCTACCCAGCCGGACTCCGCTAGACTTGATTAGCCCCGTAAAGCACCGCCCGCACACAAAAAACTGACACTGGAATTGCCATCAGGATCCAGGCTACCTGAACTCACGCTCAAGGACGTGTTATGACTTACAACGAATTCATCAGCTATCTCGCAGATCAGATTCTCGATATTCGCACACGAGAAGGTAGATCCGGGCATATCCTGATTTTTTCCTCTTACGCCAAGGCTGGCACCAAGGCCGCGCTTGAGTGCAGGTCATTTTTCGACCGTTTTACGCTCGACGAAGGCCCACACAACGACTACAACCCAAACAGCAAGGTTTCGACCGAAGCTTATCGCACAGCATTGTATTCACAAATAGCCGCTGCAGTTGGCAATAAAACGGGGTCGGCTGGTGCGCAGACCAACGCAAGGTTCCTGGACTCTGTGCTTGTAGAGGGGGTTGGCTACGGCGGTAGCGTCTCGAATCAGCGGTTTTCACGAGTGGCCGCTGAGCACGTGGCGGGTCTGATTGTCTTTGAGCGCACCTGTGCAGAGTGCGGTGCAAAGTACACGGTTGAGCTTAAGGGACAAACTTACCAGCTAAAATCTAATCACCCGCCAACCTGTACTCCTAAACGAGTTGCCTCAGTGCAGCCAGTCCCTATCCAGGTGACCCCTGCGCCAGCTGCTCCTGAAACCCCTAAGCCTCAAGTAACTGCGAAGGCTGAAGGTGGGAGTGAGCCGCTTATGCTGCGCTACATGCGCTGGGAGGCCCGGCAGACGAGCGTAACAGGGCCAGTCATACCTCAAAACTTGCTAGAGCCAACTCAGAAGCCTGCCTACGACTCGCCAGCATATCGGGCCAATGCCAAGGCTGCATTGCAGTTGTACGCAGACTTTCTTAAATTTTATGTTGAAGATCCATCTCCGAAAAGCTGGCCAGAGGATAACCAGCGCGCGGTGGAGCGCATGTACAACGTCGTTATGCGCACGATATTCAACTTCGATCCAAGCGCAAACAAGAAACAGCAGTGACCAATGTGTGAATAAATCGGCAAGCGTACGGGCGTACCGTTTTGCACGACTAAGCTTGACGCCACCTCTTTTTAAGCCGTGGTCTATCGAAGCGCTCGCAGAGGCTGTCGGTAAGGCCCTTCAGTCCTCGACGCCCTTGGGAGCTTCGCTGAATCCATCTGGCCATAAGCAGATCTAGCGCTGCTGATTGTCACGGGCCGCATCCTCTCCCAGCTGCTCGACGGGCTTTTCAGGATGGGTTTCGCACTGGCTGCCCATGGCTCGGTATTCCTTGCGTAGCTTATGAATTTGCCGATTATCGAGCGCTTCGAGATCAAGCACCGACTGGTGTGCTGATTTGGTTGCCCTGATCAGCTCGTCCAGCTTCACATGGATGATGTCGTTATCACGATTTTGGGTGTTCTGGATGAGGAACACCATGAGGAACGTGATGATGGTGGTGGACGTGTTGACGATCAGCTGCCAAGTATCGTTGTAGTGGAACCAGGGCCCGGAGGCTGCCCACATGGCGATCAACACCACGGCGATCAGAAACGTGCTTGGCTTGCCCGCGTGATTGGATAGCCATTGGCAAAACTTTGCGAATTTCATGTTTATGCATCTCCACCGCTGTCTATCAACTCTGACCACAGCGAAGCGCAGAAATCTTTTTTTACATTTCGCCAGGGCATCCGGCGAACGGAGTAATCGCAGCGGAACGGGGAATGCTGGATGCGAGGCAGCGTGGGCTGCTGGGGTGGTTCGGCATTCGAGGCATTGGTAGCTCTACTACCTGTTCTATGCCATCAATCACGGCCTGTTACCAGGCTCTGCAGTGGAAGTCAGCAATTGCTCAGGCCCTGTCGACCGGGCGCCAAGAGGTTGGCCTCTTGCGGCAATGCGGTGACCTTGATCGCCCGTACCGGTAAGGCGAACTTTGCACCCACTTTGGAAAAGCGCTCGAGCAGCTGGAAGTTGATGGCCTGCTGGATGTCCATGTACAGGTTGTAGCCAGAGTCCTTGACGATGTACACGCACTCGAACTCCAGCGCTTCCTTGCCAAAACCTCGCAGGTGAGCGCGGTCGAAGCGTAGTTGCTGTTGCGCTTTGATTGCTTCTTCGACGATGGCAGGCACTTTTTTCACGGCCTCCGTGGGCGTGTCATAGGAAAGGCCGAATTCGAACACGACGCGCCGTTCCTGCAGGCGTTTGTAGTTCTGGATGGTGCTGCTGATCATGCTGGCATTGGCCATGACGATCTGTTCGCCACCCAGGCTGCGAATGCGCGTCGTTTTCAAGCCCACATGTTCGACGCTGCCGGCCAGCGGGCCGACTACGATGAAATCGCCCACCTCGAACGGTTTATCCACGGCGATCGACAGCGATGCGAACAGGTCGCCGAGGATGTTCTGCACGGCCAGCGCCACGGCAATACCGCCGACGCCCAGACTAGCGACGAACGCTGTGATGTTGACGCCCAGGTTGGATAGCATCGCCAACACCACCACCGACCACAGCAGCACCCGCGCGCCCCATGCCGACAGGGTGGCCAGCGCGCTGCCTTGGTTCAGGCCGTCGGCGCGATGGCGCGCGAAGTAGCGGTTAAGGCCCAGGCCGATGGCGCGGTTGGCCCACAGACCGATTTGAAGGGCGGCGACCACGAACCACAGACTGCTGACCCGCGTCAGCCAACGCTCCGGCAGGTCGAGCATGCTCAGGCCTACCAGCAAGGAGGCGAGCAACAGCAGGAAATTGCTGGTGCCAGTCAGCACCTTGGCCAATACGTGGCGGAGCACACCGTCATGTTCAGACCAGCGACGGATGCGGTGCAGCAGGAAGCTGATGGCGGCGCGGGAGACCAGAAAGGTCCCGATGGCAACAGCCAGAGCCAGCAGCAGGTTGAGGATGGAAATGCCGAACAGGGTGGTGTCGGTGAACAGGGTTATGATGCGGTCATTCATGAGCAGCGCGCCTCCCGGGTGCCTGGTTTGATAGGTAAGTCCTTTTCATGGGATGTCCCGTGGGCGCCATAGGTCGATCCGATTTCATAAAATCAGCTTACCCCGCTCAGGTCGCGCTGTTTTGGCTGTTCAATCCGATTGCGCCAATGGAACGACGACCGCACCTGGCGACTCCATTGCAGCAACGGCGTGCTATGGATGAAATCGAAAAACACCCCCAAAAATACCCCGCGATACCCCTACTTCTGATGTTGACGTATAAAAAGGGGCTCGAATAAATCGAGCCCAAAGGGAGGAACTGCTTTGCGCGGGTTGTTACAGGCTCATCGGTACTTCAGCCTCTCCACCACCCAGTGCCTTGTACAGTGAAATAAGGTTGGTGATGCTTGCCAGCTTCACCGTGATCAGGTCTTGCTCAGCGCTGAACAGGTTTCGCTGGGCGTCCAGCGTATTGAGGTACGTATCGACGCCTTCGCGATAACGGCTGTCTGCCAAGGCATAGCTTTTGCCATTGGCCTGGACGCGTTGGTATTCGGCTAGCACTTGTGCGTCCAGATAGGCCTTCGCCACCAGTGCGTCGGACACCTCGCGGAACGCCGTCTGGATCGCCTTCTGGTAGTTCGCGACTTCAATCGTCGCCTGCACCTTGGCGACATCCAGGTTCGCCTTGTTTCGGCCGTAGTCGAAGATCGGAAGCGTGATGGTTGGCACGAACGACCACGCACCTTGCCCGCCGGCGAACAGGTCGCCCAACTGTGCGCTGGCCGAGCCCGCCGACGCCGTCAGCCTGATGCTTGGAAAGAACGCGGCCCTGGCTGCACCGATATTCCCATTGGCGGCCTTGAGCTGGTGCTCGGCGGCCAGGATGTCCGGCCGCAAGGTCAGCAGTTCGGATGGCATTCCGGCCGGCAGGTCGTCCTTTAGCGTAAACGCGTCCGCTGAGATGGCCGTGAAGGCCGTTTCGGGTAGCGGCTTGCCCACCAGCAGCACCAGGGCGTTCTTGTCCTGTTCTACCAGGCGTTGGTAGCGTGCCTTGGCCGATTCGGCCGTCTTTACCGTGCTTAGTGCCTGGCTCAGGTCCAGCTCGGTCGCGACCTCTTGCTCGTAGCTGCTGGCGACCAGTGCATAACTCTGCTGCTGGCTGTCCAGTGTGCGCTGGGCGACGGCCAGCAGTTGCTGGTCTGCCTGCAGTTGGAAATACGCCGCCGCAACCTGGGCGACCAGCGAAAGCTTGGCACTGCGCTTGGCCTCTACCGTAGCGAAGTAAGTCTCCAGCGCCTGTTGGTTCAGGCTGCGAACCCGGCCAAAGAAGTCCAGCTCATACGCGGTGAAACCCAGGCCGGCACTGTAGTTGTGCGTCGTCTCTGTGCGCTCGGTGGCGCTCAGGTCACGGGGTAGCCGTTGACTCGCACCGGCACCGGTTGCGTTGATCGAGGGCAACAGGTCGGCACGTTCAATGCGATAGAGCGCCTGGGCCCGCTCGATGTTAAGGGCAGCCACGCGGTAGTCCAGGTTGTTGGCCAATGCTTCCTTGATCAGCGCCTGCAGGGATTCGCTGCGCAACAGCTGCTGCCAGGTGACGCTCGGCGAACCGGCCTCCGAAGGTACGCTGTAGGCATGAGCAACGGGCGCTGGCGGTCGATCGTAGTGCGGTATCAGCGAGCAACCGCTGACGGTCAACAGCAGAGCGCCCAGGGCGCAATTCATCGGTTTGTTTTTCATGCTTCTGCCCCGTGCTTGGCGGCTTCGTTTGTGGTTTTTACAGACTTTTGAGTGAACAGCCGGGTGATTACCACGTAGAACAGAGGGACGAAGAACACCGCCAGGAAGGTCGCCGTGACCATGCCGCCGATTACCCCCGTGCCGATGGAGTGTTGGCTGCCGGAGCCGGCACCATTGGAAATCGCCAAGGGCAGCACACCCAGCATGAACGCCAGCGAAGTCATGATGATCGGCCGCAGGCGCAACCGCGCCGCTTCGATGGCCGCGTCCAGCAAGGGCTTGCCGTGCTCTTCATGCAGAGCCTTGGCGAACTCGACGATGAGGATCGCGTTCTTTGCCGACAGGCCCACGGTGGTCAGCAGGCCGACCTGGAAGAAAACGTCGTTCGACAGGCCACGGCCCAGGGTCGCAAGCACCGCGCCGATGACCCCCAGCGGCACGACCAGCATGACTGCGACCGGAACCGACCAGCTCTCATACAGGGCCGCAAGGCACAGGAACACGATCAGAATCGACAGCGCGTACAGTGCCCCCGACTGGGAGCCCGACAGGCGTTCTTCATACGAGATCCCGGTGAACTGCAAACCGATGCCATCGGGCAACTGCCGTTCGATTTCCTCTACTGCATCCATCGCATCGCCCGAGCTGTAGCCCAAGGCCGGCTCACCTTGAATCTGCACGGCGGGCACACCGTTGTAGCGCTCAAGCTTCGGCGAGCCGTAGGTCCAGTAGCCACTGGCGAACGACGAGAACTTGACCATTTCACCTTTGGCATTGCGCACATACCACTTCTCGAAGTCTTCGGGTGAGATGCGTGACTGAATTTCGCCCTGAACATAAACCTTCTTCACCCTGCCACGATCGACGAAGTCGTTCACGTAGGCCGAGCCCCACGCTGTACTCATGGTCTGGTTGATGTCGGAAATGCTGACCTGAAGTGCGCGGGCCTTCTCGTTGTCGATCCTGACCTGGTATTGAGGCTCGTCGTTGAGGCCGTTTGGCCGCACATTCATCAGCCGAGGGTCCTTTGCGGCCAGCGCCAGGAACTGGTCTCGCGCTTCCATCGGCCGCGCGTGGCCCATGCCGGTGCGGTCTTGCAGGAACATGTCGAAGCCTTTGGCATTCCCCAGTTCCAGAATGGCCGGTGGCACGATGGCCACGACGTTACCGTCCTTGATCTGCGCAGCACGTGCCTGTATCCGTTTGGCCAGCGAGAAGATCGAGGTGTCTGCGCCGCTACGTGCCTCCCAGGGTTTCAAACCGATGAACAGCATGCCCGAGTTCTGCCCTCGGCCTGCAAAGTTGAAGCCGTTGACGGTGTAGGCAGACTCCACCACGGCGGCCTCGTCATTCAGCAGGTAGTCGCGCATTTCGTTGAGCACGACCTGGTTGCGCTCGGCGCTGGCGTTCGCTGGCATCTGTACCTGAACGACCATGGTGCCCTGGTCTTCGTCCGGCAGGAACGCAGTCGGGATACGGGTGAACAACAGCACCACGGCGCCTACCACACAGAGATAGATGACCAGGAACAGGCCCTTGCGCCTGAGGATTCCGGCAACCCCGGCCTGGTAGCGGTCTGCGTTGCGGTCGAACATCCGGTTGAACCAGCCGAAGAAACCGCGCTTTTCCAGGTGGGTATGGTCGACAGGTTTGAGGATGGTCGCGCAAAGGGCAGGGGTGAAAATCAGCGCCACCACCACCGACAGTGCCATCGCCGAGACGATGGTAATGGAGAACTGTCGATAGATGATCCCGGTTGCTCCGCCGAAGAACGCCATGGGCACGAACACGGCCGACAGCACCATGGCAATACCGATCAGTGCACCCTGGATTTCGCCCATCGACTGTCGCGTGGCTTCCTTGGGTGACAACCTCTTTTCCACCATGACCCGCTCGACGTTTTCCACCACCACGATCGCATCGTCGACCAGCAAGCCGATCGCCAGCACCATGCCGAACATGGTCAGGGTGTTGATGGTGAAGCCGAAGGCCGCCAGCACACCAAAGGTGCCCAGCAATACGACCGGCACGGCCAGCGTCGGGATCAGCGTCGCGCGCAGGTTCTGCATGAACAGGTACATGACCAGGAACACCAGCACGATCCCTTCGAACAGCGTTTTCACCACTTCGTGTATCGAGGCGGAAACCACTGGCGAGGTGTCGTAGGGGAAGACTACCTTCAAGCCTTTGGGCAGGTTGGGTTCGATCTCGGCAACGGTCTCGCGCACCGCCTTGACGGTTTCCAGCAGGTTGGCACCGGTGGCCAGGCGCAGCGCGATGGCAGCAGCAGGCTTGCTGTTATAGGTGCCGGAAATCGAGAAGTTTTCTGCGCCCAGGCCGACTTCGGCCACATCTTTCACGCGTACCTGGGAGCCATCCGGATTGACCTTCAGCAGGATTTCCCGGAACTGCTCGGCCGTCTGCATCCGCGAGGTGCCCAAGATCGTGGCATTGAGCTGTACGCCCTTGTGGGTAGGAAGCCCGCCGAGCGAGCCCGAAGAAACCTGTACGTTCTCGGACTGGACCGCGTTGATGACGTCCTGAGGCGTCAGTTGGTAGCTGACCAGTTTTTCAGGGTCTATCCAGATGCGCATCGCGTACTGGGCGCCCAGCATGAGGTAGTCGCCGACCCCCTTGGTACGGGTAATCGGGTCCTTCATGTTCGAGACTATGAAGTTGCCGATGTCGAAGTCGTCCATCGAGCCGTCTTCGGAGTACAGGCCCACGATCAGCATGAAGTTGACCTGGTACTTGGCCACCCGCAGGCCTTGTTTCTGCACCTCTTGAGGCAGCAATGGCGTAGCCAGCTGGAGCTTGTTCTGCACCTGCACCTGGGCGATGTCGGCATCGGTACCCTGGTCGAAGGTGACGATGATGCTCAGGCTGCCGTCGCTGTTGCTTTCCGAGGTGATGTAACGCAGCCCGTCGAGGTTGTTGAGCTGCTGCTCGATCACCTGTACCACGGTGTCCTGCACGGTTTGCGCCGAGGCACCGGGGTAGGTGACGGTGACAATGATGGCCGGGGCGGCGATGTTGGGGTACTGATTGACTGGCAATTTCAGAATCGACAGCCCACCCGCCAACATCAGCACGATGGCGATCACCCAGGCGAAAATCGGCCGGTTGATGAAAAAGTTGGACATTTTCGGTAGTTCCTTCGCAGGGAAAGCTGCCAGCGCTACTGGGCCGCGCTGGCCATCGCCGGGTTGGGTTGAACGTTGCGCGCTGTCGCCGCTGTGACCTGTCCGCCGTCCTTGACGCGTTGCACGCCTTCGGTAATGACCCGGTCTCCGGCTTGCAGGCCCGCCCCCACCAGCCACTCGTTGCCCAGGGTGCGCAGCAACTGCACTTCACGCAGTTCGGCCTTGTCGCCATCGCCCAGCACAAACGCGGTTGCCTGGCCTTTCAGGTCGCGGGCAATGCCTTGTTGCGGCACCAGAACGGCGTTGTCGCGCACGCCTTCGGTCACGGTCGCGTGCACGAACATGCCAGGCAGCAGCAGGTTGTCTGGGTTGGGAAATGCCGCGCGCAGGGTCACCGCGCCGGTGCCAGGGTCGACGGTCACTTCAGAGAACTTCATGGCGCCGGTAAGCCGGTAGGCCGAGCCGTCTTCGAGTTTCAGCGCGACCTTGACCTGGCCTTGGGCGGCCAGGGTGAGTTCGCCGCGCTCCATTTCGCTGCGCAACCTGAGCATGTCCACCGAGGCTTGCGTCACGTCGACGTAGATCGGGTCGAGCTGGTTGATCGAAGCCAGCGCATCGCTCTGGTTCTGGCTGACCAACGCACCCTCGGTGACCGCCGAACGGCTGATCCGCCCGTCGATCGGTGCCAGCACTTTGGTGTACTCCAGGTTGATCTGCGCCATGCGCAAGTCTGCCTGCGCCTGTTCTGCCGCGGCCACCGCATCATCGTACTGCTGGCGGCTGATGGCGCGGCTTTCGACCAGGCGCTTGTAGCGCTGCGCCAGGTTGCGCGTGGTGTTCACGGTGGCCTGTGCTTTGGCCACGGCCGCCTGGTAGGTCGATGGGTCGATCTGGTACAGCTGCTGGCCCTTGTTCACGACTGCGCCTTCGGCAAACAGGCGCTTTTGGATGATGCCACTGACTTGCGGGCGTACTTCGGCCACACGAAAGGCCGCGGTACGCCCTGGCAGGTCGCTGCTGAGCAATACGCTTTGCGTCTTCAAGGTGACATAGCCCACCTCAGGAGGTTTGGCCGGGGCCGCGGCCTCCTGTTCCTTGCACGCGGACAAGGCCAGCACGGCCATGGGCAAGGCATACAGAAGATGTCGATGTCTCATTTCAGTTCTTCCTCTTCACAGCATGCACGCGACCACCTGCTGATGGTCGTCGAAATAAAAAACCACAATGCGGTGCAATGTATCATAATGCGGTGCATTGACGTGAAGCAATACGGGAAGTGAAACGAGCGATCGAGAAAAGGCGATGTAGAATCGCCGCCATTGAAGAACGCGCAGGGCTGCGGCCCGGGATGAAAAGGCTTATGACGGACGAGATCGATAAAGACGGCGAGGGCAGGGCAGGTGGCATCCAGGTCATTGCCCGGGCCAGCGCCATCATGCGCACCCTGGGGGCAAACCCGAAGGGCCTGTCGCTGGCGGCGATTGCGCAGGAAGTGGGCTTGGCCAGATCCACCGTGCAGCGCATTGTTGCCGCGCTGGAAGTCGAAGCACTGGTGGAACCGGCCCGCCCGGGCAATGGTTTCCGCCTGGGCCCGGCGCTGGCGCAGCTGATTCACCAGAGCCACCGGGACATCATTTCGATTGCGCGCCGCTCGCTGGAAACGCTATGCAACGAGGTGCAGGAAAGCGTCACCTTGTCGTGTATCAGCGGCAATCAGATCGCGGTGATCGACCGAGTGATCGCAGAGCGCGAACTGCGCGTGGTGTTCCCCATGGGCCAGTCGATGCAGATGCATGCCACCGCAGATGGCAAGGCGTTGCTCTCGACCCTCACGGATGAGCAGGTGCGCGAACTGTTCCCGGAGCCATTGCCGAAGCTGACCGACACCACGCTGAGCCTCGATGAACTGCTGGCTGAGCTTGCGATCATTCGCAAGACCGGGGTGGCCATCGACAACGAGGAGCATGTCAGCGGCATCAGTGCCTGCTGTATTTTGATCCCGACCTTCATGGGCCCGCATGCGGTGGCGATCGTTGCGCCCACGGCGCGGTTTGCCAAACGCTCGCAAGCGCTGATCACCGCGCTCGTCGAGTGCAAGGCCAGCATTTCGCAACTGGCGGGTGGGGCGTAAAGCTCTTCGCTTAGCCCTGAAGTGCCTGGTGCGTAAGCACGCTACGGGTGGTGCTCTGGTAATGCTCGGCGAGCAAGGCGCAGGCTTTGTCGATGTCGCGCGCCAGGCAAGCCTCCAGCAGCGAACGGTGCTCATGGGGCACATCACGTTCGGCACCTTCCGGGTAGTGCACCGACAGCATCCGGTAGCGTGCGGTCTGGTCACGCAGCATTTGCGACAGACGCAGCAGCCACGCTGAGCGGCAATTGGCGAGCAGTGCCTGGTGGAACACCTCATGGGCGTTTTCCCATTCGGGTTTCATCAGCCGCTCAGGGCCTTCGACGATCGGCAATCGGTCAAGGCGGTGGTGGGCGGCGATCAGCTGGCTTTCCCACTCCAGGTCGCCATGGCGAATGGACTCGGCCAGGGCCTGGCACTCGATAAGGACACGCGCCTGGGTGATATCGAGGATTTCCTCGGCGGAAATGCGCCCGACACTGAAACCTTTCTGGTCTTCCGAGGAGACGAAGCCGCTGCTGGCCAGGCGTGACAGCGCCTCGCGCAAGGGAATGACCCCGGCATCGTAGTGCTCGGCCAGTTCCTTGAGGCGCAGGCGACTGCCCGGTGCCAATGTACCGTTGATTATGTCCTGACGTACCCGGGCCTCCAGTTGCGAGGCCATGGTGCGTTTTTCCGAGGCGACGGGCTGCGACGCCCAGCGTTCGGCTTGATTCATGGGCTGTACCAGGATGGTTGCTGATGCAGACGATCATACACATCATGGCTCTTTATCGATAATCCGTAAAAAATATATTTTTACGTTGACGGCATATTTTCTCCGGATTAGCTTAGGGTCCATGCCGCCCTGCCTGGCGGCCGTTACGAATTCACAATAAGAGGTGAGCTCCATGCGTTATGTTCGTTTCTCTCATCAAGGGCGTCCGGTACTGGGTGTACGCACTCCCGAAGGCGTCCGGGTTCTGGGCGAGGAGTCGCTGGAGTCGTTGCTGGCTCGTGGTGTCGACCTGACGACCTTTGGTGCCGAAGGGCAGGGCGCGCTGGTCGAGATCGGCGAGCAGGATTACCTGCCGTTGATGAGCCGCCCCACCAAGATCGTATGCGTGGGCCTGAACTATGCCGACCATACCAAAGAGTCGCCCTACGCCCAGCCGGATTATCCGACGCTATTCCCGCGCTTCAACAGCAGCCTCACCGCGCATAACAAACCGCTGATTCGCCCACGCATTTCCGACACCCTGGACTACGAAGGCGAAATGGCCGTGGTGCTCAAGAGCGGTGGTCGTCACATTTCCAGGGAGCAGGCGCTGGAGCACGTCGCGGGCTACGCGCTGTTCAACGAAGGCTCTGTGCGCGAGTACCAGTTCAAGTCGCCGCAGTGGACCGTCGGCAAGAACTTCGACGACTCCGGTGCCTTCGGCCCGGACCTGGTGACCGCAGACGAATTGCCCGCCGGCGGCAAAGGCCTGCTGTTGCAGACCCGGGTCAATGGCAAGGTGGTGCAATCGGCCAACACCGATGACATGCTGTTCGATGTGGCCACCATCATCTCCACCCTCAGCGAGGCGGTGACGCTGGAAGCCGGCGATGTGATCGTCAGCGGCACGCCGGCCGGCGTTGGTTTCGGGATGAACCCCAAGGTTTACCTCAAGGCCGGCGACATCGTTGAAGTGTCTATCGAAGGTATCGGCACCCTGGTTAACCCCATCGTTGACGAAGCCTGATTGCTCCCGGGCACTCCCGGCCTGATTGAAGCCTCTCGCTCCGAGGCTTCGACGAAAGAACAATATGGAGGCGATCATGACTGTCACGACACGTGCTGTGCATTCGATCGATCATTACGCGCTGTTCGTGCCCTCGTTGCCTGACGCACGGGCATTTTTCGCAAGCTTCGGCCTTGCGGTCGGGCAGGGCGAGGACAGCCTGGAACTTTGCGCTGGCGACGGTCACCGTTGGGCGCGCGTGTTGCCGGGGCCGGGCAAAAGCCTGGCGTACCTGAGCCTTAACTGCTTTGCCGAAGACTATGCCGCGCTGCGCCAGCAGGCTGAAGCCGCCGGCGCCCGGTTTGAAGAGGGCGATGGGGAAGGCTTCTGGTTCCGCGACCCGGACGGCAACCTGCTGCAGGTGAAAGTCGGCGCCAAGCATATGCCCAACAGCAAGCAGGCGGTCGCCAGCCGCCAGGCGGCCGTGCGCGGCGCCAGCACCCGTGATGCGGTGGCTCAGGTGCATCCGCGCCGGCTGTCTCACGTGTTGCTGTTCAGCCCCGACGTAACCCGCGCCGTCGACTTCTATGCCCGGGTACTCGGCCTGAGGCTGTCCGACCACTCCCAGGACATCATTGCCTTTACCCACGCCCCGCATGGCTGTGATCATCACCTGGTGGCGTTCTGCAAGAGCAGCGCCAAGGGTTTTCACCACGCCGCCTGGGAAGTCGACAGCGTCGACGACGTCGGCAACGGCGCCGAGCAGATGGCCAACGCCGGCTATCGCCAGGGCTGGGGCACCGGGCGGCATTGCCTGGGCTCGAACTACTTCCACTACATCCGCGATCCCTGGGGCTCGTTCTGCGAGTACTCGGCGGACATGGACTTCATCGACGCCGGCAGCCAATGGCCGGCCGGGGATTTCCCCCCGGAGAACTCGTTGTACCTGTGGGGCCCTGAAGTCCCCGAGTACTTCGTCCTCAATACCGAGACGGACAGCGCGCCAGTCAACGGCTAGCGCTTCAACGACGCAGGTCGCCATCACCCCAGGCACCTTCCTGACATGCAGGGAGGCGGGGAGCGGCTTGCCCAAGACCCACCCGGTTTCAGGTCAGAACAGATGAACAAGAACAACAAGATTCATGACGTAGCCATCGTTGGCTACGGCCCCGTCGGCCAGACCCTTGCCATTTTGCTGGGCCGCATGGGCTACAGTGTGGCGGTCTATGAGCGCTGGCAATCCCTTTACCCGCTGCCGCGTGCGGTGTTCCACGACCACGAGATCCGTCGCGTATTCCGCATGATGGGCCTGGAGGACGAGCTACAGCACATCTCTCAGCCTTCAGCCTGCTACCAGTGGTTCAACGCCGACTGGAAAGTGCTGGTGGAGATAGACTGGTCCGCCGAGTCGATCAGTGATGGCCCCTTCGGCTATCTGTTCAACCAGCCAGCTCTGGAAGCGGCTCTGGACCGCAAGGCCAAGGCCATCGCCAACGTCGAGGTCCACCAGGGCTGGGAAGTGCTGGAGCTGAGCCAGGACGATCAACTGTGCACCCTGCGCATGCAGCGTACCCCGCGCGACGGCCAGGCCCAGCAGGGCGAGGAGCGCCAGGTACGGGCACGCTTTGTGATCGGCGCCGACGGTGCCAACAGCCTGGTACGCCGCCAGTGCGGCATTGAATGGCAGGACCTGGGCTTCGAGGAAGACTGGCTGGTGGTCGACCTGCAACCCAAACCCGGGGTCGAGCTGGATGTCCCGGATATCGGCCAATGGTGCAATCCCGCACGGCCGACCACCATGGTTCCGGGCGGGCCGGGTTATCGTCGCTGGGAGTTCATGCGCCTGCCCCACGAAAGCATGGAAGACCTGCAGGACCTGGACAAGGTCTGGGCGCTGCTGTCGCCTTGGGTCACCCCGGACACCGCCACCCTGGTACGCCATGCCGTCTATCAGTTCCGTTCGAAGATCGCCCACACTTGGCGCCATGGCCGTGTGTTGCTGGCCGGCGACGCTGCGCACCTGATGCCGCCGTTCATGGGGCAGGGCATGTGCTCGGGCATCCGTGATGCCTGGAACCTGTCCTGGCGCCTGGACCTGGTCTTCAAGGGCTTGTGTTCCGAGCAGTTGCTGGACAGCTACACCCTGGAGCGCAAACCGCAGATTCGCGCAGTTATCGACGCTTCGGTCGAGATGGGCAAGGTGGTGTGCGTGGCCGACCCGCAGAAGGCTGCTGAGCGTGACGTGGCTTTCCTTTCCGGCGACGTGCCGCCGCTACCGCCATTCCCCGGGCTCAACGACGGCGCCGTGTTCAAAGACCCGCGCAACGGCCGAGCACTGGAGTTGGCCGGCTCTCTGGGCGTGCATGGGCAAATTGTGCATGACGGGCGTCAGCAGCGCTTCGACGACGCGTTTGGTCGTGGTTTCCACCTGCTGAGCATCGACAGCGACCCGTTGGCCGGCTTGAACCCTGCACACAAAGCCTTGCTGGAACACTTGCAGGTCACCGTTGTGCGCTTGAGCGAGAACGGCGCTGCGGGTACCTGCCTGGACGTCTCCGGCAAGTACCATGCGTTCCTGCGTGAGTCAGGCGTGAGGACGGTGCTGGTACGTCCGGACTTCTACATCTATGGCGGCGTCGATGACATTGGCGAACTGCCGCACTTGCTCGACGCGTTCCAGCGCGACCTCAAGGTCCAGAATGTTCGTGGGGAACCCCAACAGTTGAACCAGCCGCTCGCGGCACAGCGGTAAGCCCCGCTGCCGCGAGGGCGGGTTCTCTCGCGGCAGCGTTCTGACAACAACAATAAGAGACAGCTCAATGCACAACATCAAGGTGAAAGCGCTTGGTGCGGTTCTGGCCGCCTTGGCGATCATCGAATGCCATGCGGCCGAAGCACCGGCGCCTGGGGAGGGCGCGATGTTCAGGGGGCTGTTCGGCGACAGCCTGGAGCGCGATTACGGCATCACCGTGTCCGGCCTGCTGGATGTCGCCTACGTGCGCAACAACCGTTCCTCCCATGACGAACGCGAAGACGGCCTGAGCAACCTGCCGCTGACCGGTATGTCTGATGAAGGGCTGGAGTGGGGTGGCTTGCACCTGTTCGTCGACAAGCCGCTCAAGGGCACCTTCGTGCCGCGTATCACCCCGTTGCCGGGCCCCAAGCCCGAGGACTTCGCCTTTGGCTTCACCTTCGAGGCCAACTATGGGCGCAACGCCCAGTTCGCCCGGACCTTCGGCTGGGACATGCACTGGGACATGAACGAGGATGACAACGCCAAGGCGCAGCGGGACAAGGACCGCTTCCTGGCCATTCCCAACATCGCCGCCACTGCCTATGTGCCCTACGGTCCGGGTTTGAACTTCATGGCCGGGGTATTCGGGCCGGCGCTAGGCTACGAGATTCCCCCGAACGTACGCCAGGCGCGCAACCCATTCGCCAGCAAGACCTACGCGTTCGTCAGCGAGCCAGGAACGGTTTCCGGCGTGCTGGTCGGCACCCGTCTGCTCGACGGCAACCCCGGCATCCTTGGCCTGGAGGTGGGGGTGGTGCAGGGCTGGAACAATCTGCGTGACAACAATGATGGCAAGTCGGTGATCGGTGCACTGCGCTGGCGTACACCTGACATGAACACCTGGGTCGACTACGAGTTCATCGTCGGCGACGAACAGAACGACAGCGTCAGCGATGTGCAGGCCCCGACTTCGCGGCTGATCGCTGACAGCGGCCAGCTCAAGCAACAGCATTCGCTCAATGGCTGGCACCGGTTCGACGAGCGCTGGTCGATGGGTGCCGAACTGGTCTATGGCCACCAGCGCGGCGATGGCAAGCCCTCGACCGTGGACATTGTGAGCGGCCCGGGCTTCGACGGGGCGCGCTGGTGGGGTGCCAATGCCGTGCTCACTTACCAGTACCGCCCGGATCTGGCGTTCTCGGTGCGCGGTGAGCACTTCAGCGACCCGGACGGTTTCATCCTGTTTCCCACCAGCAGCAGTCGCGGCGATTTCAAAGCCCTCACCGCCGGGCTGCGCTGGGACGTCAGCGGCAACCTCTCGCTACGCCCGGAACTTCGCTACGACTGGTTTGAAGCCCGTGAACACGACCGCCCTTATGGCAACGGTCGCGACCGCTCGCAACTGACCGCGATGGTCGAAGCGCTGGTCTATTTCTGATTGCCATTAACCGCCCTGAGTACTTCTACCATGCATAGCAACGACAACCAGTGGAATGCGCGTTACGGATACATGGCCGTCGCATCGATGGCAACCTGCTGAACATCCGCAGCCAGTCCTTGCGCACCACCACGGACGCCGAGCACTCGCAGGCTGCCAGCGAAGTGCTGGCGTGCCTGGCGCATGGATTGCGGGAAGTCGTGGAACCTTCCGGCTATAGCGTAGGTGTGCGAGCCATGAAAAGATCAGCGGGTTATCGACGGATGCATTTGCCCCAGCTTTCCCTGCCCCATGCCGATGAGTGAAGAATGATCGAATTCCACAATGTTACCGCCTTCCAGCAGCAGACCCGTGTGCTCGACGGCTTCTCCCTGCGTATCGAGGCGGGCGAGAAGGTTGCCATCCTCGGCCCCAATGGCGCCGGCAAGAGCACCTTGCTTAAGTTGATTACCCGTGAGCTTTACCCGGTCGAGCGGGCTGGCACGTATCTGAAGTTGTTCGGTGACGAGACCGTCAACCTCTGGGCGCTGCGCAGCCGGATCGGCTTCGTCTCCCAGGACCTGCAGGAAGACTACACCCCCTTTACCCAGGCACTGGATGTAGTTGTTTCCGGCTTCTTCGGTGCCATCGGCGCTCACGGCCACCTGCAGCCCAGCGACGAGCAGCGCGAACAGGCCCGCCAGTTGTTGGCCGTGGTTGAAATGGCCGGGCACGAACACACCATGTTCCAGCGCCTCTCCACAGGGCAGAAGCGCCGCCTTCTGCTGGCCCGCGCCTTGGTCCACCAGCCGGGTGCGTTGATCCTTGACGAGCCGGCCAACGGCCTGGACATGGGCGCGAGCCTGGGAATGCTCACGTTGCTGCGCAGCTTCTGCAGCCAGGACCACGCCATGATCATCACCACCCACCACATCGACGAGATCATCCCTGAGATCGAACGCGTGGTGTTACTCGACAAGGGCCGTATTGTTGCCGACGGCCCCAAGGCCGAGGTGCTTACCAGCGCGTCGCTGTCCGCCCTTTACCAGACCGAGTTGCGCATCACCGAGCAGGACGGTTGGTACCGTTGCTGGCATGCCTGACCCACACGCTCAATACCCTTTGATTTACTGGAGTGAACATCCATGAAAGCTGCCATCGTCCACGCCTTCGATCAGCCACCGCGCTATGGCGAGATTGACGCACCGCAGGCTGCGCCAGGCGAAGTGCTGGTACGTGTCTGCGCGGCCGCACTCAGCCAGCTGGTTCGTGCCCAGGCCAGTGGCAAGCACTACAGCAGCGGCAAGACGCTGCCGTTCGTACCCGGTGCCGACGGTGTCGGCATGCTGGAGGACGGCACCCGCGTGTATTTTGCGTTTCCCCGTGGGCCGATCGGTGCGATGGCCGAGACCGTGGCGGTGGATGCGCGCAACTGCGTAGCCATACCGGAAGGCGTTGACGACATCACGGCGGCGGCAATTGCCAACCCGGGCATGTCGTCCTGGGCGGCCTTGCAGGAGCGTGCGCACTTCAAACCCGGTGAGCGGGTATTGATCAACGGTGCGGCAGGTGTCTCCGGGCGCCTGGCGATCCAGGTTGCCAAGCATCTGGGCGCTTCGCGCGTTGTGGCCACTGCGCGTAACCCTGCGGTGGAAGCGGAGCTGCGTGAACTGGGTGCAGACCATTTCATCTGCCTGAACCAGCCGGTCGCAGAGCTGACGGCGGCACTGCGTGAGGAAATTCAGGGGCGGGGGATCGAGGTCGTTCTGGACTACCTCTGGGGCCAACCGGCAGCGTGCATCTTTGATGCACTGGGCGGTCATGGCAACGGCGAGGCCGCGCCGCGCCTGCGCTTTGTGAATATCGGAGCGCTGGCGGGCGCCACCCTGCCCATGAGCCCTGGGGTGTTGCGCAGTTCCGGGCTGGAGATGACGGGCAGTGGCCTGGGCAGTGTCTCCAATGAAGGGCTGGTGACAGTGGTCGGGCAATTGCTGCACGCCATCAAGACTGTCGGTTTGAGGGTAGAGGCCGAGGCGCTGCCGTTGAGTGACGTTGAAGCGAGTTGGCAGCGTGATGCTGGGCAGCGGACGGTGTTTGTTCTGTAAGGCAAGCCGCGCTTACCTTCAGCGCGGTTGTTTTGCTGGAAACGCTTCTCGCCGCCGAACTTGCCGTCAGGTACTGCGTATTCTTCAAAGACTGTCAGGAACGCCAAAGAACATTTGGACTAGCCTCTAGGACGGTATTTCAGGCTCTAAAAAACAGAAATATACCCGCATAAATACCCTCGATGCCCATCACACGGATGCGCAACTGAGAATGGCAATTTCTGAAAGATACCGATGTGGAACAGACTGGCCTTGAGTGTACACCCGCATCGTGAGCGTTGGCAGCAGGGCAGGGCGCGCCGGGTAGCCCGCGAGGTGTGAGCCTGTGTCAAATAACTTTCACCGCCCACCCAATGAACTTCACCGGCCCCGTTGGTAGCCCGGTGGACGAACCACCTACTTTCTCTATGACATGCGTGCCGCCAGACGCTGAAACCGCCTACTTTTGCCCACCGACCAACACAGCCTGTTCCTGATAGCGGTCCGGATACAGCTGCTTCAATCGCGCAACTTTTGGCAGGTCATTGATCACGATGTATGGGTGGAGCGGATACCGCGTCAGAAAGTCCTGATGTTCGTCCTCTGCCGGGTAGAAGCCGTTAAACGTTTCCACCTTCGTCACGATGGGTTTGCCGAACACATGCGTGGCGTCGAGTTGCGCGATGTAAGCCTGTGCCACCTTTTGCTGTTCGCCACTTTCAGGGAATACCGCCGACCGATACTGAGTGCCATGGTCCGGCCCCTGACGATTGAGCTCGGTCGGATTGTGAGCCACCGAGAAATAGATTTGCAGCAGGGTGCCATAACTGACCTGGGCGGGATCAAACGTGACCTCCACAGACTCTGCATGACCGGTATCACCGTCGCTGACTTGGTCGTAATGCGCAGTATTGGCCGCGCCGCTCGCGTAACCGGAGATTGCTTGCTGGACGCCTTTGACATGCTGGAACACGCCCTGAACACCCCAGAAGCATCCACCCGCAAACACTGCAGTTTCCCTTTGGGCCTGGGTGGCCTCATCGAGGGCAGGTGGCGCAATGACGACCGCGCCCTCGGCGCGGGCAAGCGTAATCATTGAACACTGACCGATCAGGCCAGCAGCCAGAAGGCTTAACGCGGTCCCGCCAAAGGTGAATGGGATTCTCATGAGACGAACTCCTGGACTGATATCAACCGAAGGTAAACGCATAGGCCGACACACCCGGATCGAGAAACTCGATGCTGAAGGTTCGGTCTTCAACATCGCCGCTCTGGCGTATCAATTGATACAAACGCTGTTCCGTCACGCTACCGCTGCCATCGGGCGCCACGTCTGCTCCGTGAGCGTCGCCGGGAACTTTTCCATTAACCGATACTTTGAAACGGACCGGCTTACCGCCTGGCCCCGGCCCCAGAACCAGGTGCAAGTCCCGAGCATGGAAACGGAAAGTAATACGACCGGCCGGTGCACTTGCAGTGGCTTGCTCAGGGCCGACATTCCAGTTGCCGTCCAGGCTCCACTGGTTGAGTGCCAATTGCGTGGGAGTGGTGTAGGCCGACACGATGTCGGGCACCAAGCGTTTCTCCGACGCGAAATGCTCCGCACGCTGGTAGCCAAGGTAGGTTTCCGGCGACTGCACGTTGTTCATGTCGGCAGCGCTTTGCACACCCTGCGCGTTGGCAGTGATCAGACCGTTTGCCACGTTCACCGCCCCTGCTTCGCGCAGGAGCTGCTGAATGACACGTTCTGATTCGGCGTAATCACCTTCACCGAACTGGTGATAACGAATGTGCCCCTGGGCATCGGCAAAATAATGGGCGGGCCAGTACTGATTTTTGAAAGCACGCCAGATCTTGAATTCGTTATCGATGGCAACCGGGTAGTTGATACCCAGATCCTTCATGGCCTTGTTTACGTTGCCGATGTCGCGTTCAAAGGCAAACTCAGGGGCGTGGACGCCAATCACTACCAGGCCCTGATCACGGTACTTATCGGCCCAGGCTTTCACGTAGGGCAAGGTCCGCAGGCAGTTGATGCACGAGTAGGTCCAGAAATCCACCAGCACTACCTTGCCTTTAAGGGTTTCAGCACTCAGCGGGGGCGAGTTCAGCCACTGTACGGCACCGGTCAGTGGCGGCAGGTCGCCCTCGACGGGCAGGGTTTGCGCGTTGCTCCCAGACGCTTTCATGGCATACCCAGCACCGGGTACTTGAGCCATCATTGCGCCGCCGACACGCTCGGATCTGGCGGTCAGGCGCCCCACCAATGCCTGTTCCAAATTCCCTGTCGATGCCGTTGACACCCTGGCCAGAACCCCGGTGTCCAGCCCCAATGCAATGGCAACCACACCGGCCAGCATCGCAACGCCCAAACCTCGACGTAGCCACTCCCCAGCTCCGAGTGAACGTTTCATCGCTGCGTAGACCTTGCCTCCTAGCAGCAATGCCACCGCCAGTGAAGTGCAAGCCCCTGCGGCATAGGCCAGCAACAGCAAGGTTGTTGTGATGCTTGCCCCTTGCAGTGCAGCGCCCGTCAACACCAACCCCAGAATCGGACCAGCGCAAGGCGCCCAGAGCAGGCCTGTCGCGACACCAATCAGAAACGAAGCGCTGGGGCGCGGCCGTGTTTCGCTGCCTGCCACTTCCGAAAGCCGACTACCGGCTGCCACCAGAGGCCGCGTCAGCCGTTCGGCGAGTCGCGGCAGCACCAGCGCCAAGCCGAACAAAGCGACGAAAATCAAGGCCAGCCAGCGCCCGTACTGGTTGACCTGCACCACCCATGCCCCGCCGACAGCGGCAAGCGAGGCAACCAGTGCGAACGTCATCGCCATACCCGCCAGCAAAGGCAGACCGCTGCGCACGAATGGCTGCCCGGTACGGGCGAAGACAAAGGGCAGGACTGGGAGAATGCACGGGCTGACGATCGTCAACACACCGCCAAGATAAGCCAGGATCACAAGCCACATAATTGTTCTACCTACACAAAACTAATGAAGAAGTTCACCCGCCATCAAGCTGATTTGGGCTTGAAGGTCAGCGCCAGTCCGTTCATGCAATAGCGCAGGCCGGTGGGTTTTGGTCCATCGTCGAAAACGTGACCCAGATGGCCGCCGCAGCGGCGACAATGGATCTCTTCACGCACGAAGCCCATCGAACGGTCCTGGCGACTGGCCACGGCTGCATCCAGTGGCGCCCAGAAACTGGGCCAACCGGTGTGGCTGTCGAACTTGGTGGTCGAAGAAAACAGTGCCAGGTCGCATCCGGCGCAGGCAAAAATCCCGTCCCGGTGTTCGTCACTCAGCGGGCTGCTGTAAGGGCGTTCCGTAGCTTCCCTGCGCAGCACCTGATACTGCTCGGCGCTGAGAATGGCCCGCCACTCCTCGTCACTGTGAGTCACCTCGAACCGTTCTGCCGCGTCAGCATCGCTGAGCAATGTGCGCTTCATGGAAATGATTGACGACACCCCTGCTGTTAGGGCGATTGCTCCCAAGCCGCTGCACGCTATAAATGTGCGTCGTGAAAACATGGTCTTCTCCGAATGAGTCCAGGCGCCTGACATGGAGCACAGCCTGGGCCAGGATTGATCGCCAAATCCTCGCGCGCAGTTAAACAATTCGTGATAACTCAATCATCGAAAAAACCGCACAATGGTTCCACGCCATTAACGGATCGAATTTGATGGAACAGCCAAAACGCATCTTGGTGGTCGAAGACGACCTGCATATCGCTGACCTTATCTGCCTGCATCTGCGTGCTGAGCAGTTTGAGGTGGTGCATTGCGCTGATGGAGATCAAGGCATACGCCTTCTGCAGCAAGGTGGTTGGGATGCATTGATCCTCGACCTGATGCTGCCCGGTGTGGACGGCCTGGAAATCTGCCGCAGGGCTCGCTCCATGGCCCGCTATACGCCCATCATCATTACCAGCGCGCGCTCCAGCGAACTGCACCGGGTTCTCGGACTCGAACTGGGCGCCGACGACTACATGGCCAAACCATTTTCCATGCTTGAGCTGGTGGCACGGGTCAAGGCCTTGCTAAGACGCGTTGATGCCATGGCTCGCAATCTGAAAATGGATGCCGGCAGCCTGACGTCGAATGGGCTGACCATCGATCCAATCACCCGCGATGTCACCCTGACCGGTCGGCGCCTTGACCTCACACCACGAGAATTCGATCTGCTGTACTTCTTTGCACGGCAGCCTGGCAAAGTGTTCTCACGCATGGACTTGCTCAATGCGGTGTGGGGATACAGCCATGAAGGTTATGAACACACGGTCAATACCCACATCAACCGCCTGCGGGCAAAGATAGAGACCGACCCTGCCCAGCCGGCACGCATCCTCACGGTCTGGGGCCGCGGCTACAAATTCGCTGCCGCGCAGGAGCCGTCATGAGGTTGACCCTTACTAAACGCCTGTCATTGGTGTTTGCCCTTCTTCTGCTGATTTGCTGTGGTACTTCGGTGTGGATGCAGGTTCGCGCGAACCGGATGCATGAACTGGAAGTGGTGCAAGGCCTGTCGCGGGATTTGGCTCACCACATCGCCCGGGATACCGTATTGATGGACTCCAAGGGACTGATGCCGAGCGCTGTGCGCGATTTGTTCAGCCAGTTGATGCTGGTCAACCCCAGCGTTGAGGTTTATCTGCTCGATACTGATGGGCGAATTGTCGGCAGCGCCTCGCCGGAAGGCCGGATCCACCGGGAGCACGTGGATCTGGCACCCGTTCAGCGCTTGCTCAAAGGCGATGCTTTGCCGATTCTCGGTGATGACCCGCGCAGCGACGACGGTCGCAAGGTGTTCAGCGCCGCCCCTCTGACGGTCAATGGCAAACCGGCAGGATATCTCTACGTGGTATTGCTCAGCGAAGAGCACGACCGTTTCGCCGAACGCGGTGCCACAAGTGCCGCGCTCAGTACGGCCCTTTGGTCTATAAGCCTTGTAGCGCTGCTGTGTCTGATTGCCGGCTTGACAGCTTTTGCCTTGATAACCCGTCCGCTACGACGTTTGACAGAAACCGTTGCCCGGTTCGACATCGACGGGATTCCGGCTGCGCCAGTGATACCAGCCACTCTGGAGAAAATCGCCAGCGAAGATGAAATTGCCTTGCTCGACGCCGCCTTCCGGCAGATGCAAGCCCGCTTGAGTACTCAGTGGAATTCATTGACCCGCCAGGATCAGGAGCGCCGTGAACTGGTGGCCAATATTTCCCACGACCTGCGCACGCCGCTGGCGTCACTGCACGGTTACCTGGAGACTCTTTCATTCAAGGATGCGACCTTATCTGAGGCGGACAGGCGTCGCTATCTGGGGATTGCACTGGATCAAAGCCGCAAAGTCGGCGGACTGGCGCAATCTTTACTGGAACTGGTGCGACTGGAGCATGGGTTTGTGCAACCTGTGCTGGAGCGCTTTTCTCTGACCGATCTGGTGCAAGACATCTTCCAGAAGTTCGAGCTGACAGCCGAGGCCCGCCGGGTCAAACTCAACGCCAGCTTCGCCCCCAACGTTTCAACGGCCTGCGCCGACCTGGGGTTGATCGAGCGGGTGCTGACCAACCTTTTTGACAACGCCCTGCGCCATACACCTGAATGTGGAGAAATCGAACTAAGCTTGCAGCTTCAAGGCGCGCTCATCGAAGTCACCGTCAGCGATACCGGGCCAGGTATCGCCGAAGAACTGCGCGACGGTCTGTTCTTGCGCCCCTTCAACATCGGTGGCTCACGTCGCGATGGTGGCTTGGGGTTACGTATTGTGCATCGGATTTTGCAACTGCATGGCTGCGACATCCAACTGATCGATGTGCCGGCACGTGGTGCGACCTTTCGCTTCTCGCTACCTGTAGATTTAAAGACAGCAGAGCAATGGGCGGCCCGCTCGATGAACTTGGACGCCCGGGACAAATAGGCTTATGGGTCACCCAAACGTACCCAAACGTTATGGTTGCTAATACACAACGCTAATTTGCATCATGCGTCTAAAACCTAACCACAAAGTCAGGAAGTGAGGGTCCATGAAAGTCAGTGCGCGCAATGTATTCAAGGGTCAAGTCAGTCAGGTTCAGGAAGGCGCGGTGAATGCGGAAGTGGTGTTGGCCCTGCCGGGCGGTGAGCAACTGGTTGCGGTGGTGACGAGGGAAAGTATCCATAACCTGGGGATTGCTGTCGGCAAAGAGGCGATTGCCCTCATCAAAGCCCCTTGGGTGGTGCTGATGACCGAATCCAGTGACATTCGTCTCTCCGCCCGCAACTGCCTCGAAGGCAAGGTGCTCAGTGTCACCGACGGCGCCGTCAACGCCGAAGTGGTGATCGCGCTGGCTGGCGGTACCGAGGTTTACTCGATCGTTACCCGCGAGGCGGTCGCCGAACTGGGTCTGGCGCCAGGTGTCAGCGCCACGGCGGTCATCAAGGCGTCCCACATCATCCTTGGCGTACCCGCCTGAGTATCAGCGGTGATCACGTTGCCGGCCACTGCGCACTTTTGAGGCAGTCGCTGTGCAGGTGCCCCCCCGGAGGGCGCGAATCAGCTTCGCGCCCTCCGGCAGGAGCGTCAGGCCAGCGGTTCCGGGGGTTTAGCGAGCGATGCGCCCTCAGACCGCAGGGTCAGCCATCGAACAATTTTCCAGTAGATCCAGGCTGTCAGCATCAGCAGACAGGCCCCACCCAACGTTGGCACCAGCAAGAACGACCAACCAGGCTGCGTCATGAACACGATCACCGGATTGCCTCCTGCCGGCGGGTGAACAGTGCGCGTCAGCACCATCAACACTGTCGCTAGTGCGCCTGCGAATGCCATGGCCAAAAGGCCTGGCCCGAACACCTGCAAGCAGACCAGTGCGACCAAAGACGTCAAACAGTGCCCCCCAATCACGTTGCGTACTTGGGAAAACGGCCCTTCCGGGTATGCGAACAGCAGCACGCCGCTCGCCCCGAAAGAACCGATTAGCCACGGCTGTCCGGTACTTGTGGTAATAGCGCCCAACGCCGCAAGACCGATGAATGCACCGAGCCCGATCCATAGCATGGGCAAGGCCCGGATGCGCCGAATGGGGCCAGGTGCCTGACCCGCTTTCGTCGTGGAGGAGGTCATTTCTTGAAGCGTTCAGCTTCTTCCGAGCCCTTGGTGGCGTTGCCCGCGCTATAAGAGTGCGCGCCTACACCCGCCAGCTCTCCACCCTGGACGATCAGGTACTCATTGCGGATTGGTCGGTTCTCGAAATAGCACTCGAGAATCTCGCGGGTGCCGGCGGCGTAGCGCGCCTGGGCCGAAAGGCTGGTCCCGGAAATGTGCGGGGTCATGCCGTGGTGGGGCATGCCGCGCCATGGATGATCGGCCGGTGCCGGTTGCGGGAACCAGACGTCGCCGCCGTAACCCGCCAGTTGTCCACTTTCCAGCGCGGCAGCGATGGCATCGCGGTCGCACAACTTACCCCGCGCAGTGTTGATCAGATAGGCGCCGCGCTTGAAGTGCTTGAGCGAGTCCTGGTTGATCATGTGCTCGGTTTCGGGGTGCAGCGGGCAGTTCAGGGTGACCACATCGCAGACCTTGGCAAGGCTTTCCAGGCTGCTGTGGTAAGTCAGGTTCAACTCTTTCTCTACAGCTTCGGGCAGGCGATGGCGGTCCATGTAGTGCAGGTGCATGTCGAAAGGTTTGAGCAGGCGCAGCACGCGCAGACCGATACGGCCGGCGGCGACGGTACCGACGTGCATCCCTTCGACATCGTAGGAGCGGGACACGCAGTCGGCGATGTTCCAGCCGCCCTTGAGCACCCACTGGTGCGACGGCAGGTAATTGCGTACCAACGCCAGGGTGGTCATCACTACGTGCTCGGCCACGCTGTTGCTGTTGCAGTAAGTGACCTCGGCGACGGTGATATTGCGCTCCATGGCCGCCTGCAAGTCGGTGTGGTCCGAACCGATGCCGGCGGTGACAATCATCTTCAGCTTCGGTGCTTTGTCCATGCGCTCAGCGGTCATGTACGCCGGCCAAAACGGCTGCGAGATGACGATCTCGGCGTCATGCAGTTCGCGCTCAAGGACACTGTCGGCACCGTCCTTGCTGGACGTCACCACTAATTCGTGGCCGTTGGCTTCGAGGTATTTGCGTAAGCCAAGCTCGCCGGAGACGCTGCCCAGCAAGGTGCCCGGCTGGAAGTCTATGGCTTTCGGGGTGGGCAAGGTCTGGCCGTCGGGATAACGGTCCAGGTGGGGCAGATCATCGCGGGCGTAAGTGTGAGGTTGGCCGGTGACAGGGTCGTCGTAAAGTACGCAAACAATCTTCGCCATTGGAGCCTCCTGATTATTGGAATGGGCCGCGCGGTAAGGCTGGCGCGGTCCCGGGCAGATCGTGCTGCCGGGGGCATATTCGAGGAGGATGGCGTGCGGCGACCAATCGCTTGTTCCGATCAGTAGATCGGGCAAACCGATCAGCAGTGCAGAAAGCCGTCCACACGGCGTTGCAGATCCAGCGACGTAAACAACTTCAGCGCGGCCTCCAGCAACAGTGGCTGCGGATCGCGGCGCAATAGCACCAAACCGATTTCCCGCTGCAACTCGGGAATAATCGGAATCGCGACGATTTCCCCGCGCATCTCCGCCAGGGCCAGCGCACTGTGGGGCACCACGCTGTACAAGCCGGAGCACCGCACATGCCCGTAGAGCACCATCATCGAGTCGGTTTCCACCCGTGGCGTGACGTGCACGCCTGCCTTGGCGAAGGCTTCGTCCACGCCCTGGCGGCATTGCATGTTTCGGGTCAGCAAGCACAGTGGCAGTCGCGCGACCGCCGACCAATCCAACTCTGACTTACCTTGCAGGCATGAATCGTCACGGGCGATCAGCACGTAGCGTTCAGTGAATAGCGGATAGGTGTCGAAGGACCTGAGGCGGCTATCAGACAGGTAGGTCATGCCGATATCCAGCTCGAAATTGCTGATGCCCTGGAGGATCTGCGACGTGGCGAGCGTATAGACCTCAAGGTTCATCAGCGCATAGCTGGACAGGCAGGCATCGGTCATCAGCGGCACCATTGACAGCACTGTGGGAATCGCCCCAAAGCGCAGTGTTCCGGCCGGTCCCAACTCGCAATTGCTCGCCTCCTGACGCATGGCGCCGCAGTCAGCGAGTATGCGGCGTGCCCACACCAGTATCTTCTGTCCGTCTGCTGTAAAACCTTCGAAACGCCTGCTGCGCTGCACCACAACCACGCCGAGGTCTTGCTCTAGCGAGCGAATCGCTTCGGACAGGGCGGGCTGCGACACGTTGCATTTTTCCGCAGCTCGGCCGAAATGTTGCTCTTGCGAGAGCGTTACCAGGTAGGTCAGTTGGCGTAAAAGCATGGCTGGGCATTCCTGTTTTTGTTTGGGTTCGACCGATGGCCGCGTGGTCGCGCCTTAGGTGCTGAAATCAGGGCAATTTACCTGGGCCACACTGATCGTTATATAGTTGACGATACAGCGGTTGACACATAAAGACCTTTCCGCTGGGTCACACTTCACGTCGAGGACAATTCATGACGCAACCTCAGGAAACCCCAGCGCTGCTCTTCTCGTACGGCACCTTGCAGGACAAAGCCGTTCAGCTGAGCCAATTTGGTCGGGAGTTGGTAGGGTGTGCTGACAGGATGACGGGTTACAAACAGTCCTGGGTTGAAATAACCGACCCTGAAGTACTCGCCGTCAGCGGCAAGGCACACCACCCTATAGTCAGCCCCAGTAGCGACCCGGCGGACAGTGTGTCAGGAACGGTTTTCCAGATTACCGATCAAGAACTGCGTGCTGCGGATGCCTACGAGGTGTCGGACTACAAGCGGGTTTGCGTGACGCTTGCCTCTGGATTGACTGCATGGGTTTACGTAAAGGTTTGAGCCTGAACTCCACCTATCAGGATGACTTGAATGGAATTCTCTATTTCGCTTGACCGTCATTGACTCGAATAGCCGGGCGATTGCCTTCTGTGTGGACATGACTTCGTCGCCATACCCACCTCAACTCAGGAAAAAGCTGCTGATGCCGAGCGAACGCAGCCCTCGGCGGTAGGCGATGGAACTCATCTCGGCGGGAATGTGCGCCTCCAGCGCCGGGTCCAGCGGCAGGTTCTCGGGTTTTTGAGCTTCGACCAGCGCCCGGTCTTCTGTGGTAGTTCGCTTCAAAACCCTTGTCGATCGGCCGGGTGCTATGACCCATGCATAGACGATGACCTTGGACCTTGAGTCGTAACGCCGCCAATGCTCTGGTTCCAATCGATCTTCCTGCACCACCCTACGGATTGCTTCGTGGGCAGGGTTCGAATTCTCGGTCTAACCAACACTCGAATTCATCAGTTTCCGCACCACCGGCCCAATATGTGTAGAGGTGCTTTTGGTAGCCGATACCCTTCAAGGAATGCTTTTTCCAGGCTCCAACATTTTCGTTGGGCACCAGCAATCGGTACGTAAGGACACCAACCTTATCTGCCCATTGCTTGAGGTAGAGTTCGGGTACGTAGTGATTATCCTTGCGTAACTGCATCAGAGATTCCTTCTGACGTTTGGATACAGGTCGTCCTGCAGTTTCCCCGCTAATCCCCACCCAGTTCACGGAAAACATGCGTGGACGATTGGAGGAGAGCGTGTCCTGGGTCACTCGATACGCCACCCACTTGGCAAAATTTATCTTGGCATCGTTGTGCGGTGTGACGGCGGCCATGACCAGCGTGATGTTGCTACCGGCGATCCAGTAGTCGTGACGAGTACTGGCATTTTTACAGAGCAGAGTCAGAGAGGACCAGCTTGGCCTACGAAGTCTAAAGGCTGTCCGGATCCCCAAAAAACATCTGAATCCTCGACCGCAACCACCTCTCCGCCGGGTCGTTGTCCTGCGCCCCACGCCAGGCCATGTGCAGTTCAAAACTGCGCACAGGTATCGGCAGGTCTTCGGCCCGCAACCCACCGGCGGCGGTCAGCACAGCTGCGGTGTAATCCGGCACCGTCGCCACGATATCCGTCCCCGCCAGCAGGCTCCCCAGCCCGTTGAACTGCGGCACCGCCAGCACAACATGGCGTTTGCGGCCGAGCTCTTCCAGCGCCTCATCGATAAAACCCGACAAGTCACCGGCAAATGACACCAGCGCATGCGGCCGCGCGCAGAAGTCGTCCAGGGTAATACTGCCGGGCACGCTGTCGGCGCGCAGCAGTTTCGGCATGCTGCGGCGCAGTATCTTGCGTTTGGCGTTGGCCGGCAGGTCACTGGTATAGCTGACGCCCACCGAGATCTCACCCGAAGCCAGCAGCGTCGGCATCAGCAGGTAATTGACCCGCCGCACTACCAGCACGATACCGGGTGCCTCGGCACGGATGCGCTTGAGCAACTGTGGCAGCAGGGCGAACTCGGCGTCATCCGACAGGCCGATACGGAAGACGGCGTTACTGGTAGCGGGGTCGAATTCAGAGGCGCGGCTGACCGCAGTGGAAATCGAGTCCAGCGCTGGCGACAGCAGGGCGAAGATCTCGTGGGCCCGCGCGGAGGGCTCCATGCTGCGGCCGGTGCGCACGAACAGCGGGTCGTCGAACAGGTTGCGCAGGCGCGACAGAGCCGCGCTGATGGCCGGCTGGCCGAGGAACAATTTTTCCGCGGCACGGGTCACACTGCGTTCGTGCATCAGCGTTTCGAACACGATCAGCAGGTTGAGGTCTACGCGACGCAGGTCGTTTCGATTCATCGGTGCGCTTCGCCTAAAGTGGGGCAGGGGTGAATCTTAAGGCCAAAGGCTGCTACCCTGCACGGGTTTAGGGGGACCAATTGCAGGGAATGTCAGGTGCCCAATCGATGACAAGCATGTCGACTATTAATGACCACTGATGGTCTAACCGCCAAAGCCCGGATAAAGTCAGTGGTAATTAGAGGTTCACAAAGGCGAGGTATGCGATGTCCCGCATGATCCGTTTCCACAAGTTCGGCGCTGCCGATGTGCTCCGTTGCGAGGAGCAGGCCGAACCGTCACCCGCTGCCGACGAGGTTCAGATCCGCGTCCAGGCGGTTGGCGTCAGCTGGTATGACGTGCTTTGGCGCCAGAACCTGGCGCCGTCCCAGGCACGCCTTCCGGCGGGCATCGGCCACGAAATGGCCGGGGTGGTGACTGCGGTCGGTGAAGGGGTCGAGGACATTGCGGTGGGCGACCGGGTCGCCAGCTTCCCGGCCACCAGTGCCAACGACCATCCGGTGTATGGCGATGTCATCGTGCTGCCGCGCACGGCCATTACCCGCTATCCGGATGTGCTTACCCCGATCGAGGCCAGCGTGCACTACACACCGCTGTTGATCGCCTATTTTGCCTACGTTGACCTGGCGCGGGCCAAGGCGGGGCAAACCGCGCTGGTGACCGATGCCAGCCATTGTGCCGGCCCTGCCTTCGTGCAGTTGGGCAAGGCCCTGGGGCTGAAGGTGTTTGCTGCTACCAAAGAAGCTGAGCAGCGTGAGTACCTGCTGGGCCTGGGTGCCGACAAGGTGATTGTCACCGAAGAGCAGGACCTGCTGCTGCAAGTTGGCAAATACACCGATGGCCGTGGCGTGGACATGGTCCTCGATGGCATGGGCGGGCCGCAGATGTCGTTGCTGGGCGATGTGCTGGCGCCGCGTGGCAGCCTGGTGCTATATGGCCTGCAAGGGGGTAACCAGACCCCGTTCCCGGCCTGTGCAGCCTTCCAGAAGAACATTCAATTCTATGTGCACTGCATCGGTAACTTCACCGGCAAGCCGGAGCTTGGCATCAGCCAGGACCAGGTGGCGCTGCAGCGTGCCTTGCGTGATATCAACCAGTTCACCGCTGACCAGCTACTGACACCGCAGATCATCAAGGTGTACCCGTTCGAGCAGGTGGTGGAGGCACATCGTTACATGGACCAATGCCCTTGCGGCGGGCGAGTGGTGCTGGATATGGCGCAACACTGACAGCAGTTTGCAATGCCGATGAACCCGGGCAGAGTCCCGGGTTTTTTGCATCTGGAGTTAAGTGATCTGGATGCTTAATATAAGAATATTCCCACAGTAAATTCGGAAACGGACTACATATAAGCCAATGGCCTGTCGTTGTGTGGAAATATCCCGCCAACTATTCAGCCTTGAACGATTTTGTCCAGGCGTTCAGTGTGTATCTGCAATCTTGCTGAATGGTTTTTTTACCGCGATCTGTATCTTCTATTAGCGCTGCATCCCCCGATAATGGCCCCATGATAGTTTGCGCAAGGAGCGTGGAATGAGCATGGCGATGCCTGAGGATGAGCTGTGTGTGGTCGCGATGGGCCGTTGCAGTGGTGGTTTTTTCTCGATGGTCTGGCGACAGTGATGCGTTACGTCATTACTTCAATTTGATTGTAGGAAATTTCTTCCGGGTGAGCACAGGGTGTATTGAATCTTGAATACAGGTTTCAGCACACGCTGGCTGCATGAAGTTGATGAGGTGATTCGTGACGGCTATTCACGATCAGGCAATGCACTATATCTACCAGCAAGTGCTCGAGCGCTTGCTGAGCCAAATGTCACAGGCGCAGCGAGCATCCTTGCAGTTGCTGATACAACGGTTGCTGGTCGCTGCAGGTGGGCCCGAGTACATCGGTACGTTCCGCGTGCTGGTACTGCATGGCGGCGATTGCCGCAGTGCCCGGCTGCTGGCCATGCTGCGTGCGGCGCAGTTGAGCATCGCTTTACGCGCGCCGGTTACCTTTCAGTTGCGGGTGCTGGTGGTCAGCGTGCCGGTGGCCGCCAGCGGCACCCTTGAGGGCCACGAGCGCAGCTTCAGTGCCCTGTTCATGCAGGATGACCCTCGGGTTGAATTGCAGATGATTGAAGGCCGGGAAGTGGTGCCCTTCAGCCGTCGGCCTTCGGCACTGCCCGAACGCTGGCTGCTGGCGAGGAACACCCTGCTGATGTTCGGTCACATGATCGATGCCCGGCCTGAAGCCCTGCTGGGTAGCCGCCTGCACCTGGAGCTGGCGGATGCCGTGGGTTTTGCACTGCTGGCACCGACCCCGGCCGACGTGCTGATCACTGCCATTCCTGTTCGCCAGCGGCGCCGGTACCTGGCCTGGGCCCGGCGTAGCCTGCGGCTGGCGGGTGAGCGCGGCCCGCATGTGTTGCATCAATGCCTGGCGGCTCTGGCCCAAGGGCTCAGCCGCTTGCACGGCGCTGTCGAAGCCACCCCGGGCCGCAAGGCGGGGCCAATTCCGGGCGCCGTCATGGAGGATGCGCCGTTGCGGGTGATTGCCATAGATGACCTGCTGCCGCATTTGCTTGAGGGGCAGCAACTCGACGGCATGTTGGGTGGTGGATTCGAAAATGCCGAAGATGCCTGGCCATTGGCTGCGTTCGTCGACCGGCAGGCACCGGCACAGTTGCACGAACTGCGTGCACGCAGCCTTGAGCGGCAGGCCGCGCGCCCGGCGCTGCGGCTGGCCGACCCGTTGGACGACAGCAAACGTCACGATGTTCACGCGCTGCCGCTGGGTAAAGCCTACGGTATCAACCAGACGCAACTGGTGTGCCTGCTGTTCAGCCCGTTCGCCAGGCAGGGGAAGCGACTCGAGCGGTTCTTGCAGTGCCGGCATGCAGACATGCTGGTAGCGCTGCCGTACCTGCACCGGGCCTTGCAAGGCAAACCCTGCCCCGATGCAGTCAGCGACTGGCTGGTGAATACCAGTGGCCTGCCGCTGGTGCAGTTGCGGGCGGTCTATGAGGGGCGCATGCCGCTGGCTGCCTGGCGCTTGCAAAGCAACCTGGCCCGCCGCGACGTGCACCTCAGGTTGCTGCCACGGCCTTCGTCGGGGCGCCTGCGTGGCCCAGCGGCGTTGCCTTGACGGGGCAAGCGGTTCCCGGCGAGTTCGCCTATCGCAAGGTGTATCGCTACCTCGAAGCGTTGATCGAGCAGGCCTCAGGCGGTGACCCGTGCAAGCTGCCGTCATTGCGTGCGCTGTCCCGACGGCTGCGGGTGTCGTTGGCGACGGTGCAGAGTGCCTACAACCTGCTGGAGGAAGAAGGCCGCGTACATTGCTTGCCAAGGTCCGGCTACTACGCTCGGTTCGTTGCCAAGGCAGAGGTAGCGCCCATGCACCCGCAGGCACCCTTGCCGGCGCAGCCATTGCTGGAGCGTGCGCTGCTTGGCCACGAGCGCCGCTTGGCCCGTCAGCGCGCCGGCGGTGTTGCGCCTTGGGACACACTCGGCGACACCCGTCTGCGCATTGCCGTGGCTGAGTGTTATACCCGTTCCTCCAGCCAGTACTGGTGTGCGGAGGATGTTCAACTGGCGCCTGATGTGCAGGCGGTGCTGGAGACAGTGCTCGCGGGGCTTGCCTTGCAGGGTGGGACGGTGCTGGTGCAGTCGCCCTGTTGCTGGCAGGTGTTGCGCGCTTTGGCACGTGCTGGCATGCGAGTGCTGGAAGTGCCTGCGGATAGCCGCGGCAACCCGGACCTGCGCGCCTTGGCCCGGTTGCTGGGGGGCGAACCGGTGTGCATGGTGGTGATGCCATCTTGCCTTGGTATGCCACACGGGCGCCTGGTATCCCCGCACTACCAGCAGCAGCTTGGCCATTTACTTGGCCAGCACCCTCTGTGGTTGCTGGAAAACGACCTGGACAGTGAGCACTGTTACAGCGGGCCACCACGCACGCGCCTGCGCGACTGGATCGACCCTCGCTGGCTGTTGGTGCTGGGGGCATTCGAGGCCGCAGTGGGGGGCGAGGCACCTTACGCCTATGTGCTGAGCCATGACGCCGCATTGGCCCAGGCATTTGCCGAACGGGCATTTCGGCTTGCGCCGCTGCGCCTGCAAGCGCTTGCCCTGATGCTGGGCAACAGGCAGATCGAGATGCAGCTTGTGCAGTTGCGTGCCGACCTGCAAAGGCGCACCCAATACCTGGTGCGCACGCTGGAGTTGCAGTTCGGTCAGCGGGTGGTTTTGCAGATGCCCCAGGGCGGGCGAATGCTGTGGGTGCGTTTTCGCCAACCGCTGGAGTGGGATTGCATCGTCGCGGCCCTGGCAGGTTCCGCCTTGCATGCATTGCCGGGCGGGCGGTTCAGCCTGCAGGGGCGTTACCGGCAGTACCTGGCGCTGGTGTGGCTGGGTGACCAGCCGGGTGACCTGCAACAGGCGGTGGAGCGCCTGGCGCAGGCGCTGGAGCCGCGATGCGGGCGACCTGCCGGCGTTTCACGCTGACTACGGCTGTTCTTGCCCCTGGCGCAAGCGGGTGCTGAGCACCGCTGCCAGCACCAGCAATGCGGCAATGATCCACAAACCGTTACGGGTGCTGCCGGTGGTCTGCTCGATCAGGCCCATCACCGAAGGCCCGACGAAGCCACCCAGCAGACCGCAGGTGGTGACGAACGCCAGGCCCGCTGCCAAGGCGCTGCCACTCAGTCGGCTGGACGGGAAGACAAACAGGATCGACTGCACCACGAACAGCATCAGCGCGGTCAGTGAAAACCCGATCAGACCGATGAACGTGTTGGCCAGCGACGCCAGCAGCAACCCCGTCGCCATGGTCAGCAGGCCGCAGAACAGCAACGTGCGGCAACGGCGCGGCGAGGTGGCCAGGCGTGGGAAGGTGGCAGCACCAATGGCAGCAGCAATCCACGGCACGGCAGTCAGCAGGCCAATCTGGAAGGGTGATAGCGCCGCGTAAGTGCCGATGATGCCCGGCAGGAAGAAGATCACCGTGTAGATGGTGATCTGGTGCACGAAGTACACCGCGATCGCCAGCCAGATTTGCCGGTCGCGGAACATCTGCCCCAGCTTGCTCTGCTGTGGCGCGGCAGCCCGTTCGGCAGCCAGGCGGCGTTCGATGTCCTGGGCGTCGGCGGCTGACAGCCAGGGCGCCGAGGCCGGGCCATCGGGCAGCTTCTTCCACACCACAAAGGCCAGGGCCACGGCAGGCAGGCCTTCTAGCACGAACAGCCATTGCCAGCCATGCCAGCCCAATACGCCGTCCATTTCCAGCAGGGCACCGCCCAGCGGGCCGCTGAGGATGTTGGCCAGGCACACGCCCAGCAAGAAATAGCCCGTGGCGCGGGCACGCTGTTCGCGGTCGAACCAGTAGGTGAGGTACAGCATCACCCCGGGGAACAGGCCGGCTTCGGCCACCCCCAGCAGCAGGCGCATGATGTAGAACGACGTTTCGCCCTGGACGAAGGCCATGCCCGCCGAAAGCAGGCCCCAGGTAATCATGATGCGGGTAATCCAGAAGCGCGCGCCCACCCGGTGCATGATCAGGTTGCTGGGCACTTCGGCCAGCGCATAGGTAAGGAAGAACAGGCCGGCACCCAAGCCATAGGCCGCTGCCGACAGGCCCAGGTCGATGCCCATGCTGGCTTTCGCCAGGGCGATGTTGGTGCGGTCAAGAAAGCTCATCACGTAGACGACGATGAGCAGTGGCATCAGTTTGCGCAGCAGCAGGCCGTTCAGGCGCTGCTCAGTGGTGGCGGCAGGGGCCGAAGCCGCTGCACGGGTGAGGGTTGTCATTGTTTTTTTCCCCATGAAAAGTGCTGGCGGTGTGCCGCTGGAGGGGCACACCCAGGCCTGTTGGTCAGGAACGGTTGATATCGAGCCACACTGCGCCGTTGGGGTACTGATAGCGCTCCAGGGTCTCGGCATGCATTTCGATGCTGTAGCCTGGGCGTTGCGGTGGCATGTAGCGCCCACGGCGGATCACCACCGGGTCGATGAAGTGCTCATGCAGGTGGTCGACGTACTCCAGTACCCGGTTGTGCAGCGAGGCAGACACTGCGATGTAGTCGAACAGGGCGATGTTCTGCACATATTCGCACAGCCCGACGCCGCCGCCGTGCGGGCACACCGGCACGTCATATTTGGCCGCCATCAGCAGCACGATCAGCACCTCGTTCAGGCCACCCAGGCGCGCGGCGTCCAGCTGGCAGAAATCCAGCGCACCGGCCTGGAACATCTGCTTGAACATGACCCGGTTGTGGCAATGTTCACCGGTGGCAACACCGATCGGCGCGATGCGCTGGCGAATGGTGGCGTGGCCGAGGATGTCGTCCGGGCTGGTCGGTTCTTCGATCCACAGCGGTTCGAAGGCGGCCAGGCGGCGCATGTTGGCGACCGACTCCTCCACGCCCCATACCTGATTGGCATCCATCATCAGGGTGCGCTCCCAGCCGATTTCGTCGCGCAGGATGCTGGCGCGGCGGATGTCTTCTTCCAGGTCGGCACCGATCTTCTGCTTGATGTGGGTCCAGCCATCTTCCACGGCCTCGCGGGCCAGTTTGCGCATTTTCTCTTCGCTGTAACCCAACCAGCCTGGCGCGGTGGTATAGCCGGGGTAACCTTCACGCAGCATCTGCGCCTCACGCTTGGCCTTGCCCGGGGCCTGGCGGCGCAGCAGGGCGATGGCTTCCTCGGGGGTAAGCACGTCGGTCACGTAGCTGAAGTCCAGGCAGCCTACCAACTGTTCAGGCGTCATGTCGGCCAGCAGTTTCCACACCGGTTTGCCTTCGTGCTTGGCCCAAAGGTCCCACACTGCGTTGATGATGGCCGCCGTGGCCAGGTGGATCACGCCTTTCTCCGGGCCCAGCCAGCGCAGTTGGCTGTCGCTGACGGTAAAACGGTGCCAGAAACCGCCCATGTCGGCGGTGATCTCTTCAAGGCTAAGGCCGACGATCAAGGGTGCCAGCGACTGCACCGCTGCTGCGCAGATCTCGTTGCCGCGGCCAATGGTGAACGTCAGGCCGTGGCCCTCGAGGGCCCCAGCGTCGGTGTGCAGCACCACGTAGGCTGCCGAATAGTCAGGTGCGCTGTTCATGGCGTCGGAGCCATCCAGCGACAGCGAGGTAGGAAAACGAATGTCGCGAACGCTCAGGTGGGTAATACGTATGCTCATGGTCGACTCTTGTTCTGCTCAAGCGCTGGGAGACCTGACTGTAGGTTGTCGAGCGATACAGGCATAATCGCCAATTCTTAATCAGCGATACCGGATTCGATATGTCTCGCTTGCCACTCGACACTACCCAGGCGCCTGCCAGCCTTGGCGCATTGAAGATCTCCAGCCGCCAGATCACGCTGCTCAATGCCCTGGGCGAGTTCGGCAACCTGCGCCGCGCTGCTGCGGCGATGCACACCACGCAACCGGCAGCCAGCCTGTTGCTGCAGCAGCTTGAGGAACGCCTGGGCGTGCGATTGTTCGAGCGCTTGCCGCGGGGGATGCAAGCAACGCTGTACGGCGAGGTGATGATCCGCTATGCGCAGAACGCGCTGCATGAGTTCGAGCATGCCCAGGCACAAATCGCCGAACTGGCGCGCGGAGCGTTGGGCCTGGTGCGGGTGGGCAGTGTCATGGGCCCGGTACCGGGGGTGCTGACCAAGGCGGTACTGGCTTACAAGCGTGACCACCCCAAGGTCCGTATCTCGCTGGAAGTGGGTACCAGCGATACCTTGCTGCCCGCACTGCTGCGCGGCGACTTCGACATGGTCGTAGGCCGCCTGCCAGACCAGAGCGACAGCCAGGACCTGAACATCGAACTGTTTGAAGGCGGTGAGCAGATGCGCGTGATCGCCCGCGCGGGGCACCCTTTGGCAGCGGCGACCGGGTTGCAGTTGGCCGACCTGGTGGCCCTGACCTGGATCTTGCACCCCATCGGTAGCCCGATGCGCCGCCGGGTTGAAAGTGCGCTGCAGGCCGGGGGCATGGTGCAGTCACTGGACATCGTTGAAACCGCGTCGATCCTGGCCACCACGGCCATGCTCGAAGCTTCCGAAATGATAGCGGTGGTACCCAATGACGTGGCCGAGCATTATGCCCGCTATGGCATGGTTGCCGTGCTGCCGGTAGAGCTGCCGCTTACCATGGCCAACCTGGGCGTGCTGACCTTGCGTTCGCGGCCCAACTCGGTTGCCCTCGATACCTTGCTGCGCTACCTGCGGGCACAACAACTTTCTCCTGTTTGAGGCCCTGCGTTGATGCCGCCGGACATGACACATTCCAGCTTTTGCAACTGGATCCGCTACAAGCACCTGGTGCTGATCGATACGTTGGCACGCACGCGTAACATGCATGCCACTGCCACGCGCATGAACCTCAGCCAGCCGGCCCTGAGCAAGATGCTGCGTGACCTTGAGGAGCAGTTCGGCTTCGCACTGTTCGAGCGCCTGCCACGCAGCATGCCGCCGACTGAACTGGGTGAGTACGTAGTGCGTTACGCCCAGAATGCGTTGGCCGAGTCGCAGCAGTTCGTCGATCAGGTCAACCGCCTGCGCAACGGCGGGCACGGCTTTATCCGCGTTGGCGGGATCTTTGCCGCTACGGCACTGGTACTGCCGCAGGCCATCGCTGCGATCAAGGCGCGCAGCCCGCTGCTGTCGATCGAAGTGGTGGAGCACTCCAGTGACCACCTGCTGACCATGCTTGAGCAGAACAAGCTGGACATCATGATTGGCCGCTTCACCGAAGAGCGCTTCAGCCAGCTGTTCGACTTCCAGCCTCTGGAGCCCGAACCGTTCAGCCTGGTGGTCAACAGCGAACACCCGCTCAACCAGCTGGACAGCACGCCGCTTGAAGCGTTGGGCGATTGGCCATGGGTGCTGTACCCGGTGGGCACGCCGATCCGCAATCGCCTGGAGCAGGCGTTTCGGGTAGCCGGTATTGCCACGCCTGTGGACAGCGTGGAAACCATCTCCATGCCGATGTTCCTGCAACTGCTGCAATCGGCGCCGATGATTGCCATGTTGCCGCGCTCGATGGTTGCCGCGCAGTTGGCCAGCGGGCAGTTCAAGGAGCTGCGCAGCTCGTTGCATGTACCGGCGCTGGAGTATGGCGTGGTCACCCGCAAGGATGAACCGCTGAGCGCTTCGGCCCGGGCGTTTGTCGAGATCCTGCTGGAGGGTGCGCAGACTCGCAGGACAGTGCAGGGTTAGAAAACGCGGGCCGCTTCGCAGCCCTGTCGGTCTTACAGGCAATTGAAAATCGCACATCGAAACCAGGTTGCGATAACGCCAGGTTATCGCTTGATCGGATCATCTCATTGGGAATGCAGCGCAAGGCTTCTTACAGTGGCAACAGCCATAACAAGAAGCCAGCCGCACCGCCCTGAGAGGTCCCATGCAACTGATTGCCAAGTCCGGTGACCTTGCCGTCATCCGCCTCAACCCGCTGGACAACGTGCTTATCGCCCGCCAGGCCTTGCCGCAAGGCCTGCATCTGGATGCCCAGGCGATTACCGTGCGCCAGCCGATTCCCTCGGGCCACAAGCTCGCAACCGAACGTGTGGAACCGGGCCAGCCGTTGCGCCGTTATGGGCAAATTATCGGTTTCGCGTCGCAGGCCATTGATGCCGGTGATCACGTGCATGTGCACAACGTACAGATGGGTGATTTTGCCCGTGACTATGCCTTTGGTGTCGACACGCGCAGCCAGCCTGGCAGCGAAGCGCAGTTCCAGGGCATCGTGCGCGCCGATGGGCGGGTTGCCACCCGAAACTACATTGGCATTCTCACCTCGGTGAACTGCTCGGCGACCGTGGCCCGGGCGGTGGCGGACCATTTTCGCCGTGATATACACCCTGAGGTGCTTGCCGACTACCCGAATATCGACGGCGTGGTGGCCTTGACCCACGGTGCTGGCTGCGCTGTGGACCCCAGCGGCGAAGCTCTTGGCCTGCTGCGCCGCACCCTGGCCGGGTACGCCGTGCACCCCAACTTTGCTGCTGTACTGATCATTGGGCTGGGCTGCGAAACCAACCAGATCGAGAGCCTGCTGGAAACCCAGGGCCTGCAAGCCAGTGCGCAGCTACGCGCCTTCACCATACAGGGCATCGGCGGCACCTCGAAAACCATCGCTGCCGGCATCGAGCAGGTCAAGAGCCTGCTGGCCGAGGCCAACCATGTGCAGCGCCAACCGGTCAGCGCACGGCATCTGGTAGTCGGCCTGCAATGCGGCGGCTCCGATGGCTACTCCGGCATTACCGCCAACCCGGCACTGGGCAACGCCGTAGATCGCCTGGTGGCGGCCGGTGGTACCGCGATTCTGTCCGAGACCCCGGAAATCTATGGTGCCGAGCATTTGCTGACCCGTCGCGCGGTCAGCCGAGAGGTCGGCGAAAAACTGGTGGCGCGCATCCGCTGGTGGGAAGACTACTGCCAGCGCATGAACGCTGAACTGAATAACAACCCTTCGGCCGGCAACAAGGCCGGGGGCCTGACCACCATCCTTGAAAAGTCTCTGGGTGCCGTGGCCAAGGCGGGCTCCAGCAACCTGGTCGATGTGTACCAGTACGCCGAAGCCGTGCGTGCCCAGGGCCTGGTGTTCATGGACACCCCCGGCTACGACCCGGTCTCGGCCACTGGCCAGGTGGCCGGCGGGGCAACCCTGATCGCCTTCACCACCGGGCGCGGCTCGGCTTACGGCTGTGCCCCGGCACCGTCGATCAAGCTGGCCACCAACAACCGTGTGTTCGAACACCAGCAAGAGGACATGGACGTCAATTGCGGCGGCATTGCCGACGGTTCCACCAGTATCGAGGAGCGTGGCGCGTACATCTTCGAACAGATGCTGTGTATTGCTTCAGGAGAACGCAGCAAGAGCGAACAGCACGGGTATGGCCAGAACGAGTTTGTGCCCTGGCAGATCGGCGCAGTGACCTGATTGACCGCTCCCGTACCGCTTACGAGAAAACAACAATGACCCAAACCACACATTACACCGTGCAAGCGCTCACCACCTTTGTCGAGCAGCTGTTCGAAAAAGCCGGTGCCGACGCCGAGGTCGCCCAGGTGGTGACCCGAGTACTGCTCGAAGGTGAACTGCTCGGGCACCGCACCCACGGCCTGAACCTGGTCAGCCGCTACATCGGCGGCATGCTGGAAGGAAAGGTCAAGGCCCGTGCACGGGCGCTGGAGCAGGTGTCGGACAGTGGCATCTCCAGCCTGTTCGATGGCCATTACCTGTTGGGGCCTTATTGCGTCAGCCGTGCCCTGGACTGTGCGGCAAAAGGTGCGACTGCGCAGGGCATCGGCATTGCGGTGGTGCGCCGTGCTTCACACATTGGCTGCCTGGCAGCCTATCTCAAACCCTATACCGACCAGGGCCTGGTGGCCATGGTCTACTCGTCGGACCCCTCGGTAGGGCTGGTCTGTGCCCATGGCGGCATCGACCCGATCTACACACCGAACCCGATTGCGGCTGGCATCCCGACCCAAGGCGAGCCGATCTTGCTGGACGTGAGCATGTCCACCGTTACCCTCGGGCTGGTTGGCCAATGCCGCGATGCCGGCAGCCGTTTGGCGCATCCGGTACTGGTGAGCAATGACGGGCAACTGAGCGACGACCCTGGCGATTTCTTTACCCGCCCGCAAGGCAGCATCCTGCCGCTCGGTGGCCAGGGCTTTGGCCACAAAGGCTTCGCCCTGGCGCTGCTGGTGGAGGCCCTGACTTCGGGCCTGGCCGGTCATGGGCGCAAGGATGCACCTGAGCAGTGGGGTGCCTCGGCCACTGCCATGGTCATCGACCCGCGCTTCTTCGGCGGCCTGCAAGCGCTCACCGACGAAACCAGCTTCCTGGGCCGAATGGTACTCGCCAGCCGCCCGCTCGACCCCGAGCGCCCGGTGCGCTTGCCTGGGCAGGCTGGCCTTGCCCTGCGCCGCCAGGCCCTGGAGCAGGGCGTGAGCCTCTCGCCACCGCTGGTGGCCGAGCTTGATCGCCTGGCCGACCAACTACAACTGCCGGCACTTTCCCAATGATGCACAGTAAGGGTATTCAGATGACTGATCGATCAAACGCCAATCAACCGCTGCCGCTGAGCCAGGATGCCAGTGTGTTCGAAAGCGGCAGCTGGGTAGGGCGGGTCTGGCTGGCAGACCAGGGGCCGGCGGTGGTGCTGGTGAAGGCAGGCGCCGTGTACGATATCAGCACCCACGTGGCGACTGTTTCGGCTCTGCTGGAAGTGACCGACCCGGTGGCCTATCTGCGCGCCCTGCCGCTGGCCGAACCGCTGGTTGCGTTATCGGTATTGCTGGAGAACAGCGACCCCGCCCAGCGCGACCCGCGTCAGCCATGGCTGCTGGCGCCCATCGACCTGCAGGCGGTGAAGGCCGCTGGTGTGACCTTTGCCACCAGTTTGCTCGAACGTGTAGTGGAAGAGCAGGCCAAGGGTGACCCGGCCAAGGCCGACGCCATCCGTGACACCCTGGCCAGCCGAATTGGCGCTGACCTGTCGCAGATTGTGCCCGGCTCGGCCCAGGCCGAAGCGCTGCGCAAGGTGCTGGTAGAGCAGGGGCTGTGGTCGCAATACCTGGAGGTGGGCATTGGCCCGGATGCCGAAGTGTTCACCAAGGCCCAGCCGCTGTCCGCGGTTGGCCACGGTGCCGATATCGGTATCCACCCCAAGTCCAGCTGGAACAACCCGGAGCCGGAAGTGGTGCTGGCGGTGTCGAGCGATGGCAGCATCAAGGGCGCCATGCTCGGCAACGACGTGAACTTGCGCGACTTCGAAGGGCGCAGCGCCTTGCTGCTGTCCAAGGCCAAGGACAACAATGCCTCCACCGCACTGGGCCCGCTGCTGCGGCTGTTTGACGAAAGCTTCGGCCTCGACGATGTGCGCAACGCCGAAGTGGACCTGCGCGTTGAAGGCGAGGACGGTTTCGTCCTGTCTGGCCGCAGTTCCATGCGCCAGATCAGCCGCGACCCGCAAGACCTTGTGCAGCAAACCCTCAACGAAAACCATCAGTACCCGGACGGCATGGTGCTGTTCCTCGGCACCCTGTTTGCCCCCAAGCAGGACCGGGACCAGCCAGGCAATGGCTTTACGCACAAGCCGGGCGACGTGGTAACCATAAGCAACCCGCTACTGGGTACCCTGTGCAACCGCGTGACCACCAGCGACCAGGCGCCGCAATGGGCGTTTGGGCTGCGGGCGCTGATCGACAACCTTGGCCGGCGTGGTCTGCTGGAGGTCGCAGCCACCGCACGCCAGCCCTGAGCAAAACGCTGCGCAAGGGAGGGGCGCAGCATCATCGATGGATCGCCAGAGCGCTGACAGCGCGGCAACAATAATAATAAAGGTCGACACATGAACCCTATGAAGAAGTACCAGCGCATCACCGTTGTGTTCCTGCTGCTGATCGGCATCGTCAACTACCTGGACCGTAGTGCGCTGTCGATCGCCAACACCTCCATCCAGAAAGACATGATGATCAGCCCGTCGCAGATGGGCATTCTGTTGTCGGCCTTTTCCATTGCCTATGCCTTTGCCCAGTTGCCAATGGGCATGATAATCGACCGCCTGGGCAGCAAGGTCGCCCTCGGCGCCTCGCTGCTGGGTTGGTCGGTGGCCCAGGCGGCGTTCGGCATGGTCAACAGTTTTGCCGGTTTCATGGGCCTGCGGGTGCTGCTGGGGATTGGCGAGGCGCCTATGTTCCCGTCGGCGGCCAAAGCCCTGTCGGAGTGGGTCGATGCCAACGAACGCGGCACGCCGACCGGTGTGGTGTGGTCATCGACCTGCCTTGGCCCGTGCCTGGCGCCGCCGTTGCTGACGCTGTTCATGGTCAACTTCGGCTGGCGCGGCATGTTCATCATTACCGGCGTGATCGGTGTGGTGCTGGCGGTGTGCTGGCTGACGTTCTACAAGAGCAAGGCGCGGTACCTGGCGGAACTGGCAGCCGAAGGCAAGCCGCTGCCAAGTGAACACAAGGTACCGGCGGCCCCTGCGCACGCGCCGAAGGCCTCGTACTTCGCCGGCTGGCTCGACCTGTTCAAGCACCGCAGCACCTGGGGTGCGGTGCTGGGCTTCATGGGTGTGATCTACATGCTGTGGCTGCACCTGACCTGGTTGCCGGGTTACTTCGAGCGTGAACACGGCCTGGACCTGTACAAGACCGCCTGGGTAGTGTCGCTGGCCTATGGTTTTGGTGCAGCGGGTACCATCGTTGCCGGGCGCTTCTGCGACAGGCTGGTGAAGGGCGGCATGACCGTGCTCGGCAGCCGCAAGTTCAGCGTGATCACCGGGCTGGTGCTGGCGGCGCTGTTCACCTTGCCGCTGTCATTCGTCACCGGCTTGACCGGCTGCGTCATCCTGCTGTGCCTGGCACTGTTCAGCATCAATATGGCCAGCGCCACTGCCTGGATGATCGTCAACACCATCGTAGACAGCCCGCGCGTGGCCTCGTTTGGCTCGATCCAGAACTTCGGCGGCTACATTGCCGGCTCCGTGGCGCCGATCGCGACCGGCTTCAGCATCCAGTACTCGGGCTCGTTCACCACGGCGTTCATGATCAGTGCGGGGGTGGCGTTATGCTCGGCGGTGGCGTACTTCCTGCTGCTGCAGGCGCCGATCGGCAGCGCCAAGGTCGAGGCGGGTGAGATGACTGCAGCTACTGAGCAGGCATGAATCCTGGGGGCGTTTGGCCCCCCTGTGGGAGCGGGGGAGCCCGCGAAGAAGGCGACGCGATGCATGGCACCGGCTTTGCCGGTGTTCGCGGGTAAACCCGCTCCTAAAGTATCGAGCTGACCCACGGCTCTTGTCAGGCGCAGTTATCTGTATGTATAAACAGTGCCTTTACCGCCATCTGACCTCAGCCAGTGATCGCCCATTCCGTCGACGACCCGTTCTACTACCTGCACAACTTCCGCCAGGTAGTACTGTGGGTCGAACAGCGCTACCAGGACCTGCTCGATGAACAGGCACTGGTTTTCATCCGTGCCTTCAGCCAACTGCAAGCGCCAGCCCAGGCCTTGATGGTGCGCATGGTCATGCGCAAAGGCGAGTTGTTTCGCAGCGACCGGCTCGACTACGCCGAAATCGGCGACACCGCGTTGGCGCTGCAGCCGTTGCAGGCCCTGGGCTGGGTGCGGGAACCCGAGCAACTGGAGCTGGAGCAACTGTTCGCCTTGTTGCGCAAGGATGAACTCGCCCGCTGCTTCGCCCGGCAACTGAGCCGCCCGCGTGCTGCCAAGCATGAGTTGTTGGCCCAGTTGCAGCCCCTGGAACTGGCGGCCCGGTCGCTGGCCGAATGGTTTCCCGACAGCGAGGTGCGCATTCTGCAGTGGTGCCTGCAGCCCCTGTGCGACCGCATGCGCCTGTTGTTCTTTGGCAACCTTTACCAGGACTGGTCAGACTTCGTGCTCGCCGACCTTGGCCTGTTGCGCTACGAGCAGGTGCCGTTCAGCACGGATTCCCGGGCCTTGCACCAACGTGACGATGTCGACCTGGCCATGGCGTTGCACCAGTGCGCCGAGCGCCTGGAGCAGGGCGGTGACCCGGTGTCGATCCTCGCGACCCTGCAGGGCCTGCACAGTGACAACCCGTGGCTGGCCCGGCGCCATGCGCGCCTGCAGTTCGCCCTGGGCCAACAATGCGAGCGCCTGGGTGACTGGGGCCTGGCCATGGAGGTGTACGGCCAGTGCAGCCATGCCCAGGCGCGCATTCGCCAGGTGCGGGTGCTCGAGCGCAGTGAGCAGTGGCCCCAGGCCCACGCGCTGGCGCTGCAGCTGGCTGCGGCACCGGCCAATGCGCTGGAAGTACAAGCTCTGGAGCGCATGCTGCCACGCCTGGCGCGCAAGCTCGGCGGCCCACCACAGCGACGCCAGCGTGCCACGCCGCTGGAGCTGATCGAGCTCGAACTGCCCCGCGAGCATGCTGCGCTGGGTGTGGAAGAAGCCGTGCGTCAATACCTGGCGCAAGAAGGTGGCCAGGCGCATTACGTTGAAAACACGTTGTTCAACAGCCTGTTTGGCCTGTTGTGCTGGGAGGCCATTTTCGCCCCTGTGCCCGGCGCCTTCTTCAACCCGTTCCAGGCTGCGCCACAAGACCTGCACGACAGTGACTTCCAGCAACGGCGCAGTGCGCTGTTCGATCTCTGCCTGGGGCGGCTCGACGATGGCAGCCATCGCCAGGCGATTCTCGACTGCTACAAGGGCAAGCAGGGCCTCCAGTCGCCATTCGTGTTCTGGTCGATGCTCAGCGAGGACCTGCTGGAACAGGCTTTGGCTTGTTTGCCGGCTGCCCAGCTGAAACAGTGTTTCCTTCGCCTGTTGCAGGACATTCGCAGCAACCGCGCAGGCATGCCTGACCTGATCCAGTTCTGGCCCGAGCAGGGCCGTTATCGCATGGTCGAAGTCAAGGGGCCCGGTGACCGCCTGCAGGACAACCAGCTGCGCTGGCTGGAATTCTGCAACCAACACGGCCTGCCCGTTGCAGTGTGCCATGTGCGCTGGGGTGAAACGGCTTGAGCTACAGCGTGGCGGTGCGTGCTTTGTGCGAGTTCAGCGCCAAGGTCGGCGATCTGGACCTGCGCTTCACCCCGTCACCCACTGCTCAGGAAGGCATCGAAGGGCATCAGCGGGTAGTGGCGCGGCGTGCTGCGGGCTACGAGTCGGAAATCACCCTTGAAGGTCAGTTTGAAACCCTCAGGGTGCGGGGCCGTGCCGACGGTTATGACCCCGGCAGCAATCGCCTGGAAGAGATCAAGACCCACCGCGGCGATCTGGCACGTCAGCCGGCCAATCACCGTCAGTTGCACTGGGCGCAGGCCAAGGTTTATGGCTGGCTGATGTGCCAGGCACGACAACTGCCGGCCATCGAGGTGGCGCTGGTGTACCTGGACGTGGACAGCGACGAGCAGACGCTGTTGAGTGAACATCATACGGCCGCCGAATTGCAGGCCTTCTTCGAAACCCAGTGTCGGCGTTTTCTGGGCTGGGCCCAATTCCAGCAACGCCGTCTGGCCGAACGTGACCAGGGCCTGCAGGCGCTGGGCTTTCCTTACCCACAGTTCCGCCAGGGCCAGCGGCAGTTGGCCGAGACCTTGTACAAAGCGGTAAGCACCGGGCGTTGCCTGATGGCCCAGGCCAGCACCGGTATTGGCAAGACCCTCGGTACCCTGTTCCCGCTACTCAAAGCCATGGTGCCGCAGCAGCTGGACAAGCTGTTCTTTCTCACCGCCAAGACCCCGGGCCGGGCGCTGGCCCTCGATGCCATGCGCCAGATCACCGATGCCACGGCGCAACCTGCTTTGCGCACACTGGAGTTGATCGCCCGCGACAAAGCCTGTGAATACCCGGACAAGGCCTGCCATGGGGAGTCCTGCCCATTGGCCGCCGGCTTCTACGACCGCTTGCCGGCAGCGCGTGAGGCTGCGGCAGCATTGCCGTTGCTCGACCGTGCCAACCTGCGCGAAGTGGCCTTGACCCACCAGGTATGCCCGTATTACCTGGGCCAGGAGATGGCGCGTTGGGTCGACGTGCTGGTCGCCGACTACAACTACTACTTCGATGCGCATGCCTTGCTGTTCGGTCTCACCCAGCTCAACCAGTGGCGCGTTGCGGTGCTGGTGGACGAAGCGCATAACCTGGTGGAGCGAGGGCGCGGCATGTACAGCGCAAGCCTTGACCAGGGGCAATTGCAGGCCCTGCGCCAGAGCAAACCGCCTGGGCTGGTCAGTGCGCTGGACCGCCTTAACCGGCAGTGGAATGCGCTGTACAAAGAGCAGCGTGCGCCCTACCAGGCCAGCGAGTCGCTGCCCGAAGGGTTGTTGCGCGCCCTGCAGCAGTGCATCGGGCTGATTCAGGAACAGATGAACCAGGCGCCCGCGCACATGGACCCGCAGGTGTTGCAGTTCTTCTATCAGGCTTTGCAGTTCAGCCGCGTTGCCGAGCTGTTCGACGAGCACTTCCTGTTCGACATCAGCCAGCGCCAGGGCCCGCGCAAGCGCCGGCTGGCGACCCTGTGCCTGCGCAATGTCACCCCGGCGCGCCTGTTGGCCCCACGCATGCAGGCAGCGCGCAGTGTGACGCTTTTTTCCGCCACGTTGAGCCCGCGGCACTTCTACAGCGACCTGCTGGGCATGCCGGCCGATACCGCCTGGCTGGAGGTGGCTGCGCCGTTTCGCGCAGAGCAGCTGGAGGTGCGGATTGCCAGCCAGGTGTCCACCCGTTACCAGCAGCGCCACGCCTCTCTGGCACCGATTGTCGAGCTGATTGCCCAGCAGTATGAGCGCATGCCGGGTAACTACCTGGCGTTCTTCAGCAGCTTTGAATACCTGCAGCAGGTGGCCGGGTTGCTGGCCGAGCGGCATGGGCAGATTCCCCTGTGGGCCCAGGCACCGGGGATGGACGAGGCGGCCCGCCAAGGATTTCTCGACCGTTTTGTCACCGACGGCTGTGGCGTTGGCTTCGCCGTATTGGGCGGCGCGTTCGGCGAAGGCGTGGACCTGCCGGGTACGCGGCTGGTCGGTGCGTTTGTCGCCACCCTCGGGCTGCCCCAGGTCAACCCGGTGAACGAGCAGCTCAAGCAGCGCCTGGGGCGGCAGTTTGGTGCGGGTTTCGATTACGCTTATCTCTACCCGGGTGTGCGCAAGGTGATCCAGGCGGCAGGCCGGGTTATCCGCGGTGACCAGGACCGTGGTGTACTGGTACTGATTGACGAACGTTTCGCTGAGCCTCGGGTGCAGCAGATGTTCCCGGAGTGGTGGCCGAAGGACTTGGTCTAATCCTGAAGCAGACCGACGATCGGCTGGCTATTGCGGTTCGTTCTGTAGGCCTCAATTGGGGTAAGATCACGAACCGTGCCATTTGCAAAGCCCTTGAATATCAAGGTGATGGCACTGTTCCGCGCGCTTCGCTACAGGATTCACGTTTTGTCCGATCTCCCGAAAAATCCGCTGCTGCAGTACATGGCCCGCCTGGCCCCCTCCAGCCAGCAAACCATGCGCTACATCCTTCAGGACGCCGCCGACCGGCTGGGCTTTGTCGACTGCAATCTCGTCGACGTGCCTTGGCATCGGCTAGAGCCCGGCCACGTGATCGCCCTGGTGTCGGCCCTGCGTGCCGACGGTTACGCGCCCAACAGTTCGTCGCTGTACGTCAACGCGATTCGCGGGGTGATGAACGAGGCCTGGCGCCAGGGCCTGATCGACCATGAGCAGTTGTTGCGCATTCGTGAGGTCAAACCGGCCACCGGCAGCCGCCTGCCGCCAGGGCGCAACCTGCGCCGCAGCCTGATTCGCGAACTGATGGATGTGTGCGCCTCTGACCCGAGGCCGCAGGGGGTACGCGACGCGGCGATCATCGCCTTGCTGTACGGCACCGGCATGCGCAAGTCGGAGTCGGTGGACATCGACCTGGCCCAGGTCGATTTCCAGGCGCGCAGCCTGCAAGTGGTGGGCAAGGGCAACCACCAGCTGATCAAGTACGCTCCGCCATGGGCGTTCGAGAAGCTGCAGGCGTGGCTGGACTTGCGCCGTCAGGACCTGCCGGCAGGGGCAGAAGACGACCTGTTCCTGTTCAACCGCATCCGTCGCGGTAGCCACATCACCCGGGCCCGCATCACCAAGCATGCGATCTACTACATTGCCCGCCAGCGCGGCGCGCAAGTGGGGGTGAAAATCATGCCGCATGACTTCCGCCGGGCGTTCATCACCCGGGTGATCGAAGAGCACGACCTGTCGATTGCACAGAAGCTGGCGCACCACGCCAATATCCAGACCACCGCCATTTATGACCGGCGCGACGACAACGAACGCCGGCGAGCGGTGGACCGCTTCGATTACTGATTTTTGATAGCTTGGGGCCGCTTTGCGGCCCTTCGCGGGCACGCCCGCTCCCACAGGTACAGCGCAGGCCTGCAGGCAGTGACTAGCCTGTGGGAGCGGGCGTGCCCGCGAAGGGCTGCAAAGCAGCCCCATTCTGCACGTGTGCCGGCACCGAAACAGGGCCGGCACATGCCCCCGCGTTGTGCGCCATCGCTGCGTATGCCCGATGCCAGAGCGGCCATGCCTCACGTTTCATCTGCCTTCACCTGCGGAGTTGGCCCGCAACCTGCTATATCCAGCCTGCGAATTTGATCGAGTGGTCAGGCCACGCAGCGCTAGCTGCCGCGTGTGCCAGACCCTCTAAACGGCCAGCAGGCCACGGATTTCAGGGGCCGCAGGATGTCGCTCGCGGAGCAGATCGAACAACAACAAGACGATGCAGGCTGGAGCGCCCACCTGCAGTTGCGCTTTGTCAGGCGCGACGATGTGACCCGCCTTGGTGCGCGTCGGCATTTCGGACCTCTTTTGGTGCAGCGGCCCTTCTACCCGGAAGGTGCACCGTGCCATGTCTATGTGCTGCACCCGCCGGGTGGCATCGTTGCCGGCGACCGCCTTGATCTGGATATACACCTGGAACCCGGCAGCCATGCGCTGCTGACCATGCCTGGTGCCAGCAAGTTCTACCGCAGCATTGGCCCGACTGCACGGCTGACCCAGCGTTTTCAGCTGGCCGCCGGCAGCACCCTGGAATGGCTGCCGCAAGACAGCATCTTCTTTTCTGGGGCACGCGCCAGCCTGCACAGCCGTTTCACCCTCGAACCCGGGGCGCGCCTGCTGGCCTGGGAAACCCTGTGCCTGGGGCGCCCTGTCATGAACGAGCGTTTCGATCAGGGCGCCCTGGACAGCCGTTTGCACATTGAACTACCCGACGAAGTCGGCCTGCATGAACGCCTGCGTATCGAAGGCGGGCGCCTGGACAAGCTCGGCGGCTACCCGCTGCTCGCTACGTTCTGTGCGGCACCTGCCGACCAGGCAGTGCTGGAGCAGGTTCGCCCACTGCTCGATGAACTGGCCAACCCGGCCGGCGCGACCTTGCTGGGGTCGTTGCTGGTTATCCGTGTGCTTGACCATGACAACCAACACCTGCAACGCACCCTGCAACGCCTTTGGCATGTGCTGCGCCCGGCCGTGCTTGGCCTGCCCGCCTGCCCACCGCGAATCTGGGCTACCTGAGAGAGCGCCATGGAGCTGACCCCAAGAGAGAAAGACAAACTGCTGCTGTTTACCGCCGCGTTGCTGGCGGAGCGGCGCCTGGCCCGTGGCCTGAAGCTCAACTACCCGGAGGCCGTGGCGCTGATCAGTGCTGCCGTGCTGGAAGGCGCCCGCGATGGGCGCACCGTTGCCGAGCTGATGAGCCAGGGGCGCGAAGTGCTGACCCGCGAGCAGGTAATGCCTGGCATTGCCGAAATGCTCCACGACGTGCAGGTCGAAGCGACCTTCCCGGATGGCACCAAGCTTGTGACCGTGCATGACCCTATTGTCTGAAACCGCCCCGGAGCCCCGCATGATCCCAGGTGAAATCCAGGTCGCCGCTGGCGACATCGAATTGAACAGTGGCCGTGAAACGGTCAGTGTCAGTGTGGCCAACCACGGCGACCGGCCGGTGCAGGTCGGCTCGCACTACCACTTCTACGAAGTCAACGACGCGTTGGTGTTCGACCGTGCCCCGAGCCTGGGCTTTCGCCTGGATATCCCGGCTGGCACCGCCGTGCGTTTCGAGCCTGGCCAGGCGCGCACGGTGCAATTGGTGGCCTACGCCGGCAAGCGTGAGGTTTATGGCTTCCAGGGCAAGGTGATGGGCCCGCTGGAGGGCAGGTCATGAGCCGTATTTCCCGCCAGGCCTACGCCGACATGTTCGGGCCCACCGTGGGCGACCGCGTGCGGCTGGCTGACACGGCGCTGTGGGTAGAGGTGGAGAAGGACTACACCATCTACGGTGAGGAGGTGAAGTTCGGCGGCGGCAAGGTCATTCGCGACGGTATGGGGCAGGGCCAGATGCTGGCCGCCGAGGCCATGGACCTGGTGCTGACCAACGCCCTGATCATCGACCACTGGGGGATCGTCAAGGCCGACATCGGCATCAAGCACGGGCGTATCGCGGTGATCGGCAAGGCCGGTAACCCGGATGTACAGCCGGGCGTCAACGTACCGGTAGGCCCCGGCACTGAAGTGATCGCGGCCGAAGGCAAGATCGTCACCGCCGGTGGTGTTGATTCGCACATCCACTTCATCTGCCCGCAGCAGGTGGACGAAGCACTGAACAGCGGCGTCACGACCTTCATCGGCGGCGGCACCGGGCCGGCGACCGGCACCAATGCCACCACTTGCACGCCCGGCCCCTGGTACCTCGCGCGCATGCTGCAGGCTGCCGACAGCCTGCCGATCAACATCGGTTTGCTGGGCAAGGGCAATGCCTCGCGGCCTGACGCGCTGCGTGAGCAGATCGCGGCCGGTGCGGTGGGCCTCAAGCTGCATGAGGACTGGGGCTCGACTCCGGCGGCGATCGACTGCTGCCTTGGCGTTGCCGAGGAAATGGACATCCAGGTGGCGATCCATACCGACACCCTCAACGAGTCCGGTTGCATCGAAGACACCTTGGCGGCCATCGGCGACCGGACCATCCATACCTTCCACACCGAAGGGGCCGGCGGTGGCCACGCACCGGACATCATCCGCGCGGCGGGGCAGGCCAACGTGCTGCCATCCTCGACCAACCCGACGCTGCCATACACGGTCAACACCGTGGACGAGCACCTGGACATGCTCATGGTCTGCCATCACCTGGACCCGAGCATCGCCGAGGACGTGGCCTTTGCCGAATCGCGCATCCGCCGTGAAACCATCGCCGCCGAGGACATCCTTCACGACATGGGTGCCTTTGCTATGACCTCGTCCGACTCCCAGGCCATGGGCCGGGTCGGCGAAGTGGTGCTGCGCACCTGGCAGGTTGCCCACCAGATGAAACTGCGCCGTGGGCCTTTGGCGCCAGACACCGCCTACAGCGACAACTTCCGGGTCAAGCGCTACATCGCCAAGTACACCATCAACCCGGCGCTGACCCATGGTATTGGCCACGAAGTGGGCTCGGTAGAGCCGGGCAAGCTGGCTGACCTGGTGCTGTGGTCGCCGGCGTTCTTCGCGGTCAAGCCGGCCTTGGTGATCAAGGGTGGAATGATTGTCACCGCGCCCATGGGCGACATCAACGGTTCCATCCCCACGCCGCAGCCGGTGCACTACCGGCCAATGTTCGGCGCGCTCGGTGCTGCGCGACACGCCACACGCATGACGTTCCTGCCCCAGGCGGCAATGGACCGTGGCCTGGCCGAAGAACTGAACCTGCGCAGCCTGATTGGCGTGGTCAATGGCTGCCGTCGGGTGCGCAAACCAGACATGGTCCACAACACCCTGCAGCCGCTGATCGAAGTTGATGCGCAGACCTACCAGGTGCGTGCCAACGGCGAATTGCTGGTCTGCGAGCCCGCCAGCGAACTGCCGCTGGCACAGCGTTACTTCCTGTTTTGAAGGAGCACCGATGATTGTCCTGAACCGCCGTATCACCGACCCCGGCACGCTGGCTGTAAGCGGCACCGTCACCCTGGACGTGGACAGCCGCATCAAGAGCCGCCTGCGGGTAACCCTGGACGATGGGCGCGAGGCCGGGCTCATGCTGGAGCGCGGCCGCCTGTTGCGTGGCGGAGAGCTGCTTGCCGATGCCGAAGGCAACCAGCTGATCCGCGTGCTGGCCGCGCCCGAGACAGTGTCGACGGTGCGCTGCGCCGACCCGCACCTGCTGGCCCGCGCGGCTTACCACCTGGGTAACCGCCATGTGCCCCTGCAAATCGAACCGGGCCTGTTGCGCTTCCAGCACGACCATGTGCTGGACGACATGCTGCGGGGTCTGGGCCTGACGGTAGAAGCCGAACAGGCACCGTTCGAGCCTGAAGCGGGCGCCTACCAGAGCGCGCCGCATGGCCACAGCCATGCCCACGGCCACGATCACCCGTTCGTGCGCGTGCCTGCCCATTCCTGAACTCCCTTGGAGCACCCTATGAAAAAGACGTTTGCCCTGTTTCTGCTGATGCTGGCCCTGCCAGCCTTCGCCCACCCTGGCCATGACAGCAACCCGCTGCATGACGGCCTGCTGCACCCACTGACCGGCCTGGACCACCTGTTGATGCTGCTCGGCACCGGTGTGCTCGCGGCATTGACCCGGCGCAACCTGACGCTGCCTCTGGCCACCTTGGCGGCAATGTTTGGCGGGGCGGTGTGTGGCCACCTGTTCGGTGACGTGCTGGGCATGGAGACCTTGATCGCCCTGTCGGTGCTGGTGGCGGCCGGGGCCGTGTTGCTGCCGAGCCGGCAGCTGCTGCTGGCCATGGCCATGCCCGTGTTTGCCCTGTTCCACGGCTGGGCCCATGGTGTGGAAGCCACACCAAGCGCGTTCTGGCAGTTCAGTGCAGGGTTTGTCACGGTCAGCGGGCTGCTGCTGGCGGCAGGTTTTGCGGTCGGTTGCCTGTTGCGCCGACACAGTGGCCTGCAGAAGGCCTTTGGCGGTGGCTTGCTGGCCGGCGCCGCGCTGGTGCTGGCCGGTTGATGGACAGCGACCTGGCGTTGCTGCGCCTGCTGCAGCTGGCCAGCCCCGGCTTGCCGGTGGGTGGTTTTACCTACTCGCAAGGCCTGGAGTGGGCTGTCGAGGCGGGCTGGGTAAAGGGCGCGGACGGCTTCGCGGCCTGGCAGCGCGAGCAGGTCGAGGACACCTTGGCCTGCCTCGACTGGCCGGTGCTGGCACGCCTGTACCGCGCTTGCCAGGCCGCAGATGCCGAGGCGTTCGGCCACTGGAGCCGCTTTCTGTTGGCCAACCGCGAAACCGCCGAGCTGCGCCTGGAAGAGCAGCAACGTGGCGCGGCATTGGCGCGGCTGCTTGACGGCTGGCAATTGGGCCAGGCCCCGGCCTGGCGCGCCAGCCTTGAATTGACTCAACTGGGCGCGATGGCCTGGCTGGCTGTGCATTGGGCAATCCCGCTGCGCCTGCTGGCCCTTGGCTACGGCTTTGCCTGGCTGGAGGGGGCGGTGATGGCCGGGGTCAAGCTGGTGCCATTCGGCCAGCAGGCAGCCCAGACCTTGCTGCGCGACCTGGGCACCGGGTTGCCCGAAGCCCTCGACCTGGCATTGTCCCTGGGCGATGACCAGCTTGGTGGCGGCCTGCCGTTGCTGGCCATTGCCTCATCGCGTCACGAAACCCAATACACCCGTTTGTTCCGTTCCTGAGGACTGCCTTCATGCAAAGCTATCAACAACCCCTGCGCATCGGTGTCGGTGGCCCGGTCGGCTCTGGCAAGACTGCACTGCTGGAAGCGTTGTGCAAGGCCATGCGCGACCACTACCAGATCGCCGTGGTGACCAATGACATCTACACCAAGGAAGACCAGCGCATCCTCACCGAGGCCGGCGCGCTGGAGCCGGACCGGATTGTGGGCGTGGAAACCGGTGGCTGCCCGCATACGGCGATTCGCGAAGACGCCTCGATGAACCTGGCTGCCGTCGAGGCGCTGGCACGCAAGTTTGGCAACCTGGAGGTGATCTTTGTCGAAAGTGGCGGTGACAACCTCAGCGCCACATTCAGCCCGGAGCTGGCCGACCTGACCATCTACGTGATCGATGTGGCCGAAGGCGAGAAGATTCCGCGCAAGGGCGGCCCAGGCATTACCAAGTCGGACTTCCTGGTGATCAACAAGACCGACCTGGCGCCTTATGTAGGAGCTTCATTGGAAGTGATGGAGCGCGATACCCAGCGCATGCGGCCGCAGCGGCCGTGGACCTTCAGCAACCTGAAGAAGGGTGAAGGGTTGCAGGCGGTGATCGACTTTATCGTCGAGCGCGGGATGCTGGGTATACGCGGCTGATGTGATGGATCGAGTGCTGGCTGGGCCGTGGCGCGGTTATTGTGGGAGCGGGTAAACCCGCTCCCACTGGGTATCGTGCTGGGATCCGTCATTTGTGGCAGCAGTCAGGTTTATCTGGCTGCTCTTTATAGCGGTCATGGTGCCGCACCCAGTCCATGGTCCCGCTTTCGTTACGCCCCAGTGGCGCAATGTCGAGGAAATTGTAGGTATTGACCAGTATGTCCAACCCGCGGGCATAGGTTGAGTAGGTGTGATACACGCTGCCGTCCGCTTCGCGGTAGAACGCGCTCAAACCAGGCAGCTCACTCTCGCTGCCGTCATACGGTTCATAGTTGTACTGCCGCTGGCCTTCGCTGCCGACACTGACGCCAAAGTTTTCGTTGAAACCGCTGCCGTGTGACGAGTACCAGGGGAACTGCCAGCCCATGCGCCGACGGAACGCCTGGAACTCGGCATACGGCGCCCGCGATACCGCCGCCAGTGACACATCGTGGTGAGCCAGGTGCAGGTTGGCTCCGTCAAAATGGTCGGCCAGGAACGAGCAACCGGGGCAGCCCTCGCTCCAGCCCTCGACGAACATGAAATGGTAAAGCAACAACTGGCTGCGCCCCGCAAACAGGTCAGCCAGGCTCAGTGGGCCGTCCGGCCCCTGGAACCGATAATCGTGCTCGACCTTGACCCAGGGCAGGGCGCGACGGGCTGCTGCCAGCGCGTCGCGGTGGTGGGTAAAGGCTTTTTCGTGCAGCCACAGTTGCTGACGGGCCGCCAGCCACTGGCTACGGGAAACCACCGGGTGCCTGCTTTCGCTTGTGCTCATGGTGCTGTCTCCACATTGTGGGATTCACACACTAGTCGAGCACGCTCAGGTCGAATCGACAGGCGCCGGTGGCCGGGCGATGAGCGGTAAGCCGCTCAGCCGGAATGGGCGATATGCCCTTCGGTCAGTTCATCCGCCGCGTCATCCTCGCCGGGCAGTGCGGTGATCACGCTGAAGTCGCTGACTTCCACCTTGCCGCCGCCGTAACCTAGCAAGTGGAAGGAAAACGCTTTGCGTTCGGTCGGGTTGTCGAAGCTGAACTCCATTTCCAGGGGTTCGTCGGCGGTGACTTTGACTTCAGCCGGCAAGCCCAGCGGTACGTCCTGTTCCAGTTGTTTGGCCTTGAGCTGGATGAAGGCTACACGTTTGGGGTCCAGCGAGCGTACCTTCACTCGCACTCGGGTATGCGAGCCTTCCGGCATTTCCAGGTACTGGGCACCGATCAGGTTGTCGGCCCAGTCATCGTGAATGCGCTTGCGCAATTTGATCGGCGAAGGGCCGCCAAACTGGTAACGCAGATTGAGCGGGGTTTGCAGCAGTGACTGGTCGAGCACGCCCGCCAGCGCGCCGATCTGCTGGCCGAGCAGGCTGTCACCCGGGCCCAGGTAGCGGGCCTGGTCGGCAATGAAGCCCTCGCTGGCGTAACGGCGGCAACGTTGCTGGAAGTCACACTCGGTGAAGACGCCCTGGCCATCGTGGTAGCGCAGCATGCCGTTGGTGTAGGAAATCATCTCGCGGCCCGTGTCGTAGTCGCGGTACAGCGAGCGACCGCCAAGCGCCATGGGAATAGGCAGCGCAAAGTAGTCGAGCACGGAGGTGGCCAGGTCGATATGGCCGTAGGTGCCGCGTTTGATAGACGGCAACTGCGCCTGCTCCGGTGCCAGGGTGAGGTTAAAGCCCCAGGACGAAGCCAGGCGCACGCCGTCGATACCATGGGACTCGTCAGAGGTCACTACCACCAGGGTGTCCTTCAGCACGCCCTGGCGTTCGAGGTTGTCGAGGAAGGCCCCGAGCGCGTCGTCCAGGTAGGCGACCGCTGCCTGTTTCGGCGTGTCATAGCGCTCAAGGTACTCGGCGGGCGCGGAGTACGGCTGATGGGTACCCACGGTCAGCAGGGTCAGCATCCAAGGCTTGTCCTGTTTCTGCAACTGGCCAACGTAATCCAGCGCACCTTCGAAGAAGGCCCGGTCATCCTTGCCCCAGGGGAAGTCCAGATAGTTCTTGTTGCGGAACCACTCCAGGCCATGCACCGAGTCAAAACCGATATGCGGCATGATGCGGTCCTTGGCCATGAAACGCAGGCCGGCACCTTGCAGGTAGTGGGTGGTAAAACCAGCCTGGCGCAGTTGCGCTGGCAGGCAGGCCTGGTTGCGTTCGTTCTGGGTCAGCAGCTCTACGCCCTTTGGCGTGCCATTGGCCAGCTTGTCGTAATCACCACACAGCATCGCGTACAGGCCGCGGATGGTCTGGTGGGTATGCAGCACATAGTCCGGGGTGTTCATGCCGCGCTCGGCCCATTGGCTGACCTTGGGCATCAGGTCTTCATCGAAGCGGCTGTGCAGGGCTTGGCGGTTGGGCCGCAGGTAGGCCCCGGGGATACCTTCCACAGTGATGACCAGCAGGTTTCGTGCGCTGCCTGGCCCGGCCAGCAGCCGCTGCCCGTGCAGGTCGGATTGGGTCAGGCCACTGCTGGCCAGCGGCGTGAAGGTTTGCGTATGGCCCATCCAGCCTTCGACTGTGCGCTCCAGGGTACCGACCCCGGCCGACATCAGTTGGTGGGTGAGGTTGTATTGCCGCCACTGGTCGGCGTCGGTAGGTGCCAGCTGCTGGCTACCCCAATGGGCACCAAACAGCAGCACCGGAATGGCCCAGGCCTTGCGCGGCAGCGGCATGCTGCGCCGCGCACGGCTGCGCCAGACGGTGGCCAGCCAGGCCAGCAGGCCGGCACCCAGGGTCAAGGGCAGCCAGGCGTGGGCCAGGCCGCCACCGGTCGAATTCTCCATGAATTGCGGGTCGACCAGGTACGTCAGGTCGGCGCTGGTGGGCAACCGGCCCACCGCGCTTACCAGTTCGGCCGAAGCCACCCACAGGGCTGCCCAGGCCAGCAGTACGGGCAGGGCCAGCCACCATGGCCGACGGTGCAGCAGCATTATCAGCAGGCTGCCGAGGGCGAGGTCGGACAGGTAACCGAGCGGGTTGGACCAGCCCAGCATGGCGCGCGTACCCAGTGGGATCACCAGCACCAGGGTTGCCAACGCGGCAAGCCGGGTACGTGGGTGGTCTGACAGGTTCTTCACAAAAACTTCCCTTTTGCCATTAAATCGTCATGCATCTGTGCTGGATGATAACAGGCCGGGGAAGGGAAAGCGGTTTGCTACAAGGCTGGTAACCAAAAGCCGGCCCCGCTTGCGCGGGCCCGGCCGAGGGCAAGTCTCAGAAGTAGTAGGGGAATTTCAGGCTGAAGGAAAAGTCGGGTGCATCGTCGGTCAGACCAATGGACAGGTTGGGCACGATGGTCAGGTTGTTGGTGGCAGCGAAGGTCAGGCCGACGTTGAAGTTGGCCGCGTTGTAATCGCTGTTGGAGATGGATTGCCAGTCGCCGCCATCGGGCTTGATCTTGCTTTTGCGGGCGAACTGGTCAGACACCGAGAACGACATGCTCATCTTCTCGTTCAGGGCAAAGGCGATACCGCCGCCAATTTGCCAGGAGTCGCCAAGTTTCACGTCACCCGGCACCTTGCTGTTGACCTGCGGGCTGATATCGCTGAACGAGTCCTGCATGTTGTAGGTGTAGGACAGGCTGCCGAACAGCACAGCCGGGTCGAAGGTCTTGACCAGCGAGATGCCCGGTGTGATCGACCACACACCGTTGCCGGTCGGCAGGCTGTCCGGTACTGCCAGGTTGTTGTTGCCATCGACCTCACGCAGTTTGATGCCATACGGGTCCTTGCCGGTCGGCGCCTTGACCCGCAGGGTGGCAACCGCGTCAGGCCAGGTCTCGTCCTCGTCGAGGAACTTGTAGGCCACGCCAACGTTGATATCGCCGATTTCCGGGTCGCGGGTGACGGTTGCATCGGAAGTAGTGGCCCCGGCGCCTCCCGCACCGCCGGAGGAGTAGGTCGACTCGCGGTACACCACGGGCACGTTGATGTCGAACTGCCAGCGCTGCGCCAGGTTGTAGCGCGCGGTCATGTCCAGCGTCCAGTTGTCGGCCTTGATGCGGTCAAGGTTGATACTGCCGAGGAAGATCGAGTCCAGCGCCAGGAAGCCATTGAGGGTTAGCGCACGGGTATCGTAATGGGTGTAGGTGACACCCGTTTCGAAGCTGAACTTGCCGCCGCCAAAGAATCCGCTGGCTTCGTCATACAGGTTGGAAACGCTTTGCGCCGGCTGGGAATCGGCCGTCAGCGCCTGGCCGTACGAGCTGCCTGTGGTGCCTGGGGTGCCAGACGCGACGGTCTGCGCGCCTTTTACCCCTTCGGCCGGGGACCTGACCAGGCGTTTGGGCGGCGCTGCCGCCGGGGCCTCTTCGACCTGGCGCACGCGCTGCTCAAGTACCATCAGTGCCTGTTGCTGGGCCTCGTAACGGCGTTTAAGTTCGATCAGTTCCTGTTTCAGCGCTTCGACCTGCGGGTCGGCGGCTGCGTAGAGTGCGGTGGCGGGGGCCAAGGTAGTCAAACACACAAAAGCTCTGAGCGTTAACGATCGGTACATGGAGTTGCCGTCCCTTCCAACTACTTTTGATGAGACTGAGCGTAGATCAGTATCCGGAGGTGCGAAGACCTTTGAGCTGGTCAAGGCTGCCGTTGAGCGAAGCGGCTGTCGGCACGTTCTCACGCATGACGACATTCAGGGAGGTCACGTTGCTGACCAGGTTGCCGTTGCCAAGCAGCGTCGAGTTCTGCATCAGGCCCCCCTGGGCCAGGCGCTGCACGCTGCTGCCCTGGTTGTTGCTGGCATTGATGTTGAGCTGCACACCTACGCCGCTCGAAGACACACTGAGCGAGCCGGCGCCGTTTTCCCCAACCAGGGTCTGGCCGGCGGCCAGCGCCTGGCCTTGCTGTTGCACGGCGGGGGCCTGGTTGGCCTTGGTGACATTGATGTCGACGTTGTTGTAGGCCGTGTTGTTATCACCGGCCGCACGTACCACCTGAGTCACACCCTCGGTAGTGGAAAGGCCATTACCGCCCGTGACCACGCCAGTTCCGGCAGAGGGTGCACTGCTCGACGCCGCGCCTGCGCCTTTTTCATCAATCATCGAGACATAGAACTGGGGCTTGATGGTCGATTGCTGAACCTGCAGCGTGGACGTGGCGCCGATCACGTCCCCCTTGGCGTTTTGCCAGGTGCTGCTCATGACGATGCCGAAGCTCACGATGCGTCCGGGCATCACATAGCGGCCACGCAGGTTTGCCAATTCCTGGTCCTTCAGTTCAATGGGTTTCAACGCCTCGGCGTGGCTTGGCAGGCTGGCAGCCAGGCAGGCCATGGCCAGCCACAATGAAGTCTTCATTAAATGCTCCCTGGAGCATCATGCTCCTTGTCATTAGAACAATCGTTAGAAGAAGTCGCTTTTGATGAAGCCGAAGTCCAGCAGCTCGTTGTCCTTCACGGGGGTGAAGTTGTCCACCCGGCCCTTGGCGGTCAGCGGCAGGGGTGGGTCGAGCAGGATATTGTTCTTGTCGTAACCCTGGCCGATCACGGCGAAGATGATGCCGTTCCAGCCCTTGAGGAAGTCTTCGACTTTGTAGCGTTTATGGCCCAGTACCGGGTCACCTACGTATACCCAGCCTTTGTCGACCTTCTGCATGACCACGAAGTGCTTGTAGCCACGCACATCCATCAGCACCACGACCGGAATGCGCACGTTGTGCAGCGTATCGGGCGCTACGCGATAACCACGGGCACGCATGCCCAAGCTTTCGACGTAGCGTTTCATGTCGAGCATCGAGAAGCCTTGCGTACGCACCAGGTCCTGATCGGCGTGGGCCAGCATGCCTTCGATGATTTGATGTTCGTCCACATCCAGCCAGTAGGCCTGGCGCAGGATGGTGGCCAGCGCGGCGGCGCCGCAGCTGAAGTCGGTTTTCTGTTGCACCAGGTCGGCGAACTTGCGTTCGCGCACGCTCTGGAGAGGTTTGAACACCACGGCGCCGCCCGGCAGGACGGACAGCGGCATCTGTGCAGCTTCGCTCACGCTGGCCAGGCACAGCAAAAACGCCAAGGCGAAAATACGCATGATCGGGTGCCTTACGGTGTGTTGAAGAAAGGCCCCCCGAAGGGGGCCTCAAGCGCAGCGTTTAGAACGAGGTGTTGGAGATGGCCAGCGAGTTGCTCTGCTGGTTGCCCACACCGGCTGCCACGTTCACGCCCAGGTTGCCGCTGCCACCATTGACCGAACCGCTAAGGGTTGCAGTATTGGTAACAGGGTTGGCCCAGCCGGTCGGGGTCAGCACTTGGAAGGACACGGTATTGCTCAAGTCGTAAGCACTGCTTTCGCTGTAGCTCTTCGAAACGTCGTTCGAGGATTGTTTCGATTTTTCGCCAGACTTCGAGAAGTCAGACGCCGAAGCATTCTCGTAGGAAGAGTCGTGAGACTTGGTGTACGAAGAGTCTTTGGACTTGTCGTACGACGATTGATGCGACTTGTCGTAGTTGGAGTCGAACGCTTTTTCGAACGACGAGTCGTATGCACTTTCGTGCGACTTGTCGACCGATACGTCCAGCGATGCATTCAACGAACCGTCGAAGGTGCTGGAGCGGGTGCGTTCACGACGGCCATCATCGGTGGTAAGGGTGCGCGTAGCGTTGGCTGCGGCGTCCAGCGAAGCCGTCAGGTTGGCGCTGCTCGACGAGCTGTTGCTGCCGCTGGCTGAGCCGTTCAGGCCCCAGCTGTTGGAGCCACTGGCGCTGGAGTTGTTGGAACCACTGGCGTTCGAGCTGCTCGAACCGCTGGAGTTCCAGCCACTGGAGCCGCTGGAGCTGGCGCTTTGCGCGCCGGCCACGCTGAAGCTCGACGACGAGTTGCGGTCGTCGGTCGAGTTGAACGTGCCATCACGCGAGCTCGAACCGCTTGCCGAGGTGGTGATGGTAATCGTATCCACACGGTAGGTGCGGTCGGCGGCGTTGTTCACGACCAGACCTGGGCCGTCCTGCTCGGCAGACGCGGTGGCAGTGGCATTACCCAGCGGAGCACCGGTGTTGGCGATCGCCATGGTGTTTTTCTGCTGGTTGAGGTCGCCACCGGCTACGTTGATCCCGATGTTGCCCTCAGCCCCGCTGGCCGAGCCGCTCATCACCGCCGACGACTGGGTCGAATAGTTGTCGACCCGGTTGTTTCTGCTGGTTTGAACGACATCGGCAGTGGCGCTGGCCATGCCGAACACGAAGCTGTTGTCCAGGCTCGACTCGGAGCCGGCGTTGGCGATGGCAGCTGCGTTATCCTGCTGGTTGCCGTTACCGGCCGCCACGTTGATGCCCACGTTGCCGCTGGAACCGGTGCCCGAATCACTCATCTCGGCTTCGTTGATAGTGCCTTGGTTGGTGATACGGTTATCGGTGCTGTTTTGGGTATCCCAGGCATTGGCCGTTGCATACACAGGGATCTTGGTGGGTGGAGGCGTGTGCTGACCATTGTTATGGTGGCCGTTATGGTGGTCATCACGCCGATCGTTTTGCCCAGCTTGTACAGCAACAGCCATGACCGCAGCAATTGCGAAAACCAGAGGCTTGATTGCCATCGAGGGTTTCATGGTGATTCTCCGTACTTTATTAGGTTAAGTGTTGTTCTTAACTGATTGGGTCAATCCGCGACCCGTATGCTCAAGGTGTTGGCCATTCGGTTTCCCACCCCGGCACTCTGGTTCAACTGGATCACCCCACGGCTACCGGTGAAGGCCTGGTCACTGGTAGTGACCTGGCGATAGCCGGCTGGAATGTCAGTTGCTCCGGAGTTGTTGAGCAGCGCCACGTTCTGTTGCATGAGGACGCTGTCGTCGATGCTTTGCGGTTGCGCACTGATGCTGATGCTCAGTGCGTTGGCTTGCTGGGTATTGGCACCGGCGCTCTGGTTGACCCCCAGTGCGCCACTGCCGTTGCTGAAGGCGTTGCCCTGAATGGTCGCGCGGGCATCCATCGTGGGGTCGGATGGCGTATTGAGCCGTTGCCGGATCTGCGTGCTGGCGTTCGCTTCAGGCCCCACCGCAATGGCGCGCGCGTTGACCTGTTGCTGTTTGTCACCCGCTGCCTGGTTCACAGAAAGGTTGCCCTGATAGCGGCTGCCTGAGCTGTCGATGTTGGCGCTATTGATGACGGGAACAGGGGAGTCGGCGAGGGCTGGCGCACTGCACAGGGTGGCCAGAATCAGCAGCATGTGCTTCATCTCACTTGCCCCCGCCTGTCAGGATCTGCAACGGAGCGAGCCCGCGCTGAACACTTGAGTTGACCATGTTCGCGATCCCGTTACCTGATCCCCCCGTGCCCCGACCACTCGACAGGTTGGGCAGTTGGTTCTGGTTGCCGAGGTGTCCGCCCAGGTTGTCGGTCTGCTGCGTGATCATGTTGCTGATGCCCGCGCCACTGCTGATGCTGGCGAAGTCACCATCGCTCAGCTCGTTGGTCTGTTTGAGCACGTAGGCAGCCGGGTTGGCATTGACCGTGGTAGGGCTGGGGTCAGGGATCAGCGGAGGAACCGTCGCATTGCGCACCTGCACATCGCGCTTGATGATGATGATCCCGTTGTCCGCCTGGGCCGCCAGGCTCAATGACCCCAATACACAACCCAGCAGTACGAGGTGATGGAGGCGTTTGTCACTTTTCCTCACGACGGCAACTCCTTCTTAGAGCGCTGGCCCTGTTCAGCGATGCGAACAACAGAGCAGAAGGTGTGCCGCTTTTGAGAAGCGTTTGCAGATCAACAGGTTAAAGCCAGGGAATGAGAAACTGCGGCGTATTCTGTCTCAGGGTTGATACAGTTGGCCGGGGGTACGACTGGCTAAGCCAGCACTGGCTTTGACTGGAAGGGTTTTTGCAGGGGTGTATCACTGGCTTGACACTGTCCCCGATGCGGGGGGAAACCCCGCATTTTCGGGGGCTTTGCCCCACGGGTGTGTCTCAGTGACTTAACACTCGGTCGGGCATGCTGGCGCATCGCTACCAACCAGCATAGCTACTGCTTGCAGGGCCAGCAATTGGCGCTGCGGCCAATCGCCCTCAAGTATCTGGTGTGCCTGATCATGCTGCTCAAGCCAGGTAAGGCTGTCGTCGAAAAAGCGCTGGCGGTCGTTGAGGTCGGGCTGGCTGCGCTGGCCATCGGCAACCCAGTCCACGCCTTGCGGACTGAGCAGCAGGTGCAGGTCGTAACGACGTGCAAGTAATGCCTGCTCCAGCCAGGGCGGGCAGTCATCGAACAGGGCGTGGCTCCAGAGCATGTTGCTGAGCAGGTGGGTGTCGAGGATCAGCAGCGGTGGCGCCTGCTCGCGGGCCCGGTCCTCCCAGGCCAGTTGGCCCCGGGCGATGGTGGGGATATCGGCGTAACAGGTATCGCGGCACTCCTGGTCGATGAAGTGACGCACGTACTCGGCCACCACTACGCCGCCGAAGTGCGCCTGTATCACGCCACTGAGCCAGCTCTTGCCGCTGGACTCGGGGCCGCACAGCACCAGTACCTTCATGGCCTGTTTTACGCTCATGGCTGCACCAACGCCGGGTCACGGCGCCATTCCAGCCAGCCGCGCACGGCAATCAGGGTAAGCACGGCGAAGAAACCTGCGGTGAAATACAACTGCTGGTGCAGGTACTGGCCCACATAGATGATGTCCACCACCACCCACAGCGGCCAGCATTGCAGGCGCTTCTGGGCCATCCACAGTTGCGCTACCAGGCTGAAACCGGTGAGGGTGGCGTCCAGCCAGGGCAGGGCGGCATCGGTCCAGTTGGCCATGGCCGCACCCAGGGCCGCGCTCAGCAGCAGACCGGCAGCCAGGCCATTGAGCAGGGCCGGGCGTTGCAGGCGTGAGACCTGGCGGGCGTCTTCAGCGTGGCCGGGGCGCTTCCATTGCCACCAGCCATACAGTTGCAGGATGGCGTAGGCCAGTTGCAGCAGCATGCCCGAGTACAGTTTTACCTCGTAGAACAGCCAGCCGTAGATCAGCACCATGACCAGGCCGATCGGCCAGCACCAGGCGTTCTGCTTGACGGTTAGCCAGACAGCGGTAACGCCGAGGATGGCGGCGATGAGTTCAAGGCCGGACATCGGCGATCCTTGGCGGCTATGGGGGAGGGGCGCGATTGTAGCTGTTCAGTGGAGGAAGGTGTAGGCCAGCTGGCTGCAGGAATGCGTTTGCCCTTTCAGGAGCAACTGTGTTGCCCAAAATCTGGAGTCCACGCGATCACTGTGGGAGCGGCTTCAGCCGCGAACACCGGCAACGCCGGTGCCATCCACCGCGCTGGATTCTTCGCGGGTGAACCCGCTCCCACACCATGGACTGCCCCCCAAAAGTTGGACAGTTCTATGCTGCCGCCTGGGTCCTGTACTCGACAGGGCTCAGGCCATTGAGCCTTAGCTTGATGCGGTCATGGTTGTAGTAGTGAATGTACTCATCCAGGCCCGCTTTCAATTCATCAATACTCTCGAAACGCTTGAGGTAGAAAAATTCTGACTTGAGCGTGCCGAAGAAGCTTTCCATAGCTGCATTGTCTAGGCAATTGCCTTTACGAGACATGCTCTGTTTCACCCCACGACTGCGCAGCTGGTGGCGATACTGACCCTGCTGGTACTGCCAGCCCTGGTCGGTGTGGAGCACCAGCTTCGGCTTTTCTCCCAAGGTTTTGAGTGCCTTGTCGAGCATGTTCCCAACCAGGCTGTACTGAGGGCGACTCGCCGTCTCGTAAGCGATGATTTCTCCGTTGTACAAATCCATCACAGGCGAAAGATAGAGCTTCTGTTCAGCCACTTTGAACTCAGTTACGTCACTCACCCATTTCTGATTAGGACGCTGGGCAACGAAATTTCGCTCCAGCAGATTCGGCGCTATCTTGCCAACAACACCTCGGTACGACTGATACTTCTTAGGTCGCACCAGTGACTGCAGACCCAGGGCAGCCATCAGCCTCTCGATGACCTTCTTGTTGACCAGTACCCCACCTTTTCTGATCACGAGTGCAACGCGTCGATAGCCGTAACGCCCTTTCTCTTTGCGATAGACCTGCTGAATCTGCTCTTTAAGCTCGGCATATTTGTCCGGCTTCTGCTGAGCTTGCACCTGATAGTAAAAGGTACTGCGAGCCAGCCCGACCAGACGCAGCAGGTCAGGCAAAGGGAATCTAGGCTTGAGCCTCGAAACGATCAGGACTTTTTCCCCGACATTCGTTCCTTTTCCTCTCGCAAAGCCTTGAGCTCCTTTAAGACAGCGTTCTCCATGCGCAGATATTCGAGCTCCGCCATCAGCTGGTCTCGGGGCTTTTGCGAATCGTCAGTATTTGTGGGTTTTGCTGGTTTGATCTTCTTCGGCACTTTGATCGGCTTTTTCTGGCGGTCGACAGGGGCTATAGGGTCACCACTGTAGTACTGCCGCTGCCAGCTGCCTATCTGCGATGATTGACCGAGGCCAAAATGTGCTGCGGTTTGCCGCATGGAAAGGCGATGTTCGTGCATGTAGCTCAGCACCTGTCGCTTGAAATCGTCGTCATAACGCCGCCCATGTGAGCGTGAAGAAAGGCTGGATTCGCTCTGATGGCTGGAAACCCACCGGCGGAGCAGGCTGAAATCAACATCGAAATGCTGGGCTACCTTTCGGAAGCCATTATTGCCATCCAGGTAGGCTGAGACGGCTGTGAGCTTGAACTGCTCTGTGTATTTGCCCATAGGTCCCCCAAGGGTTGGATTTTTTGTCCAACTTCTTGGGGGCAGTCCACCAACCGCGTCGCCTGCTGAAACTATACGCGGAACTGCCGCAGTAATTGCTCCAGTTCCTCGCTCAAGTGCCCCAACGCCACCCCGGCATCACTGGACTGCCGCGCGGCATCCGCTGTCTGCTGGGACAACCCGGCGGTATCCAGCACGTTGCGGTTGATCTCCTCGACCACATGCGCTTGCTGCAAGGTGGCGCTGGCGATGGACGCATTCAGGGCGGTGAGGTTGTTCAGCGCCTGGTTGATGGCATCCAGGCTGGCGCCGGCCTCGCGGGCTTGTTCGACGGTCTGGCGTGAGGCTTCGCTGCTGGTGTCGATGGCTTTGACCGCCGCATCCGACTGGGTTTGCAGGTGCGCGATCATGGTATGGATCTCGGCCGTCGACTGCGCTGTGCGCTGGGCCAGCAGGCGCACTTCGTCGGCGACCACGGCAAAGCCGCGGCCCTGCTCGCCGGCCCGTGCCGCCTCGATGGCTGCGTTGAGCGCCAGCAGGTTGGTCTGTTCGGCGATGGAGCGGATTACTTCCAGCACGCCGCCGATGCGCGTGCTGTGCCCGGCCAGGTCGCGGATCACCTGAACAGCCTGGTCGATGGTCAGCGACAGCCGATCGATCTGCGCCAGGCTGCCATGGATGGCTTGCTGGCCCTGCGCTACCTGCTGCTGCGCAGTGCGCATCTCCCCGGCGGCCTGCTCGGCGGTCTTGGCTACGTCCTGCACCGCGTAAGTCACCTCGTTCACGGCCGTGGCCACTTGGTCCATCTGCAGCGATTGCTGGGCACTGTGCTGTTGTGCGGCGCCCGCATTGTCACCCACGTGCCCGGCCGACTTGGCCAGCGCGTGGGCGGCGCCTTGCAACTGTCCGACCACCCCTTGGAGCTTGCCGTTGAAGCGGTTGAAGTGCTCGCCCAGGTGGGTGATTTCGTCGCGGCCGTGGGTGTCCAGGCGCCGGGTCAGGTCGCTTTCGCCGCTGGCGATGTTGCCCATGGCCTGCACAGCCTCCTGCAAGGGGCGGGCGATGCTGCGGGCAATCAGCATGACCACCAGCGCCATCAACAGGGCAATGCCCACGCCCACCAGCGAGGCGTCGCGCAGCTGGCGGGCGAACTCGGCCTGTACATCATCGACGTACACGCCCGACCCGATGATCCAGCCCCACGGCTTGAACAACTGTATATAGGAAGTCTTGGCCACCGGCTCGCTGGCGCCGGGCTTGGGCCAGCGGTAGTTGACCGGCCCGGCGTCCTGCAGACGCGCCAGTGCGACCATCTCGTTGAACACGGCAAAGCCGTCGGGGTCGCGAATGGCCGAGAGGTCCTGGCCGTCGAGTTTGGGGTTGGCCGGATGCATGATCATCTTCGGCCCCAGGTCGTTGATCCAGAAGTAGTCGCCGTGGTCGTAGCGCAGCGCCCGCACCACTTGCAGCGCCTGTTGCTGGGCGGCTTCGCGAGTGAGTGTGCCTGCCGCCTCCAGCCCTTGGTAATAGGCCAATACACCGGCCGCGGTCTGCACCACGTGGCGGGTCTTTTCCGCTTTGGCCTGGTACAGGTCACCGTGGATCTGGCGCAGCATCAGCAGGCCCAGCACCAACAGCATGGCCACTGCCACCACCAGGATCAGCCACAGGCGACGGCTGATCGACATTGATCTCAGAGTCTTCATCCACGAGCTCCCGCATTGTTCTTTTTATTGAGGTGCATCCAAGCACGCTTTGCGGCAAGCCCCCACTCGACTAATGGCTAAGTGCTATCTTTGTAATAGTCTGCAGCAGGTGACGTAAAGCGAATGCAAAGCCGCTCTGCTAGGATTTCGGCCGCGCAAGATGAAACCTTTAGCAGCCGTGAACTTTTCCACTGGCGTTGCGCCCAACAGTCGCTGTAAAACAGCCGGGCCGTGTGCGGCAATTTCAAGCAAATCAAGAACAAGGGGCCTGCAGCAAGCAGCGCTCCATCCGGGGGAATGATGGATTTTTGGACTGCCTTCCAGGCAATCATCTTAGGCGTGGTCGAAGGGCTGACGGAGTTTCTGCCGATCTCCAGTACCGGACACCAGATTATTGTCGCCGACCTGATAGGTTTTGGCGGTGAACGGGCCATGGCTTTCAACATCATCATCCAGCTGGCGGCGATTCTGGCAGTGGTGTGGGAGTTTCGCGGCAAGATTCTCGAAGTGGTGTTCGGCCTGACCAGCCAGCCCAAGGCACGGCACTTCACCGGTAACCTGCTGTTGGCGTTCATGCCGGCGGTGGTACTGGGCGTACTGTTCGCCGACCTGATTCACGAGTACCTGTTCAACCCGATCACCGTGGCGACGGCACTGGTGATCGGCGGCGTCATCATGCTCTGGGCCGAGCGCCGCGAGCACCGCGTGGCGGTTGACCATGTGGACGACATGAACTGGAGCCATGCGCTGAAGATCGGCTTTGTCCAGTGTCTGGCGATGATCCCCGGCACTTCGCGCTCGGGCTCGACCATCATCGGCGGCCTGCTGTTCGGCCTGTCGCGCAAGGCGGCGACCGAGTTCTCGTTCTTCCTGGCGATGCCGACCATGGTCGGTGCGGCGGTGTATTCGGGCTACAAGTACCGCGACCTGTTCCAGCCCAGTGACTTGCCGGTGTTTGCCCTTGGTTTCGTGACTTCGTTCATTTTCGCCATGATCGCTGTGCGTGCGCTGCTCAAGTTCATTGCCAACCACAGCTACGCGGCATTTGCCTGGTACCGTATCGTTTTCGGGCTGCTGATTCTGGCGACCTGGCAGTTCGGCTGGGTTGACTGGTCCACAGCCCATGGCTGAGGCGTTGCGCGGGCAACGGGCTGAAGGCGTGCGTAATGTGCGCCTGAAACTGCTGCTGTTGGGTTTGCTTTGCCTGTTGCCTGGTTTGGGTGCGGCGCGTATGGCCTGGAACGATCAGGCCTGGTGGCCGTTGGCGCTGTACCCGGCAATGAGCCTGATCAGCCTGTTGTTGTATTGGCAGGATAAGCAGCAGGCGCGCACCCAGGCGTGGCGCACGCCAGAGAAAGTGCTGCATGCCAGTGAAATGCTCGGTGGTTGGCCGGGAGCGTTACTGGCGCAGCAACTGTTCCGGCACAAGACCCGCAAGGTTTCGTACCAGGTGGTGTTCTGGGGGATAGTGCTGGTGCACCAGGTGTTCTGGGCGGACTGGTTGTTTTTTGCAGGGCACTACCTGCCTTTTGGTTGATGCGTGGCTGTACCGGCCTCTTCGCGGGTGAACCCGCTCCCACAGGGGTATCACATCCCTTGAAGCCTGTGGTGTAACTGTGGGAGCGGGTTTACCCGCGAAGAGGCCGGTACAGGCTGTCCTATATCACCAACCCCACCTGCAAGCGCTTCGGTAACCGCCGCACCACCAACTGGTGCGAGCGCTGCAGCAAATCAGTTAGCTCATCACGCCCCATGGGGTAGGGCAGCGCCATGCTGATCCACCGCGCCCGCGCCAGGTATGGCGCAGGCCGCACCCCTGGGCGGTCGCAGTAGCCGAGAAACAGCTCATCGGCCACTTTGAAAGACAGCCCCGCGCCCGCCAGATCGAGCACTGCGAACATCTTGTTGGCCGCCACCGAGAACACCCGGATACCACCCCATTTGTAGTCTTCCCGTGCTCCCGGAAGGCTCAGGCAGAACGCTGCCACCTGGGCTTCGCTGATCTTCTTTTCAGACATATCGCTCTCCACAGGCCTCGAATGATGCCGCCAGGTGATCGATCCATACCCGCACCGCAGGCAGTACGCCGCGCCTGTGCGGGTACACTGCCTGCAGATAGCCGCCTGGCAGTGACCAGTCTGGCAGCAGGCGCACCAGTTCGCCGCGCTCCAGCTCTTCTTCGCAGAACATGCTGGGCAGCGCAGTGAACCCCAGGCCAGCTCGTACAGCAGCATTACGTACCACGAAATCATCAATGGCCAGGCGCGGTTCCAGGGCAATGTCCTGCTGTTTGCCATGGGGGCCTAACAGGCGCAAGTGCACCAGCCGGTCTGCTTCGGCAGCGCCCAGCACCGGCAGTGATGCCAGCTCAGCCGGTTCGCGGATGTGGTCGGCAAAACCGGGCGCGGCCACCAGTTGCATTTGCGCCTGGCGCAGGCGGCGGGTAACAAGAGCCGGGTCTTCATCGCCCAGGTCTCGCACGCGCAGTGCAACGTCAATGCCTTCGGAAATCAGGTCGACCCGGCGATTGAGTAGCACCATGTCCAGCTGCACGAGCGGGTACTGGGCAAGAAAGCGGCTGATCACGTCCGGCAAAAAAGCATGCGCCAGCGCCACCGGGCAAGACACCCGCAAGCGCCCGCGTGGCTCACTGCTCATGCTTGCTACGGCTTCATCGGCAGCTTCGGCCTCAAGTAGCATGGCCTGGCAGTGGTGCAGGTAGCGCTCGCCCACCGCCGTGAGTTTCAGCTGCCGTGTTGTGCGTTGAAGGAGGCGAGCGTTGAGCCGCTCCTCCAATTCCGCAATACGGCGGGATAACCTGGATTTTGGAATGCCCAGTAGGCGGCCTGCCGCAGCGAAACCACCAGCCTCCACGACCTTCGCGAAATAGAAGAGGTCATTCAAATTTCGGGGTTCACCAATAGCCACTTTCGGACGACCTTAGGACATAGGGGGAGCTAAGCATGCAGAGCATGCATTATGCCTGAGTCGTCAGAGGCCTGTACCCATCCACAATCGGGGCCATGTTCCGCTCTCACGACCTGCCGGAGGTTGTCGATCTGAAGGGCTTCTTAGGACAATGCTACGCTCCGTATCACCTGTATTACGGTATACCACGCATTCGCGGTAACACTCGTTGGAAGGCACGTCTGCAAACAGCGGTCTACAGCGCCATTGATCTTGGCCTGGTAATTGCTTGATATTTAGAGAAGTCCCTAGAGTGTTTTGTCATGATACGCCTCGTCTCCTCCTTTGGCAGCGTCAGCACCCGCCCGTTTGGCTGGGTGCGCGTGTTGCCCTGTGGGCCCATGATGGGGTTCTTGAGACGAGCGGCAGCACCATTACAGATAACCCTGCGACGCCTTCCTGCCGCTGTAGCAGCCAAGCAAAATGGCTTCTGGCAGATAGTTAGCTGATTCCTTCCACGAGATCATTTCTCGTATTCGCGGGTAACGCCAGTACGGCGTTTTCGTAACCGCTCCCCACATGCCGACTGGCGATCCTATGCGTATCGCCCGGACTCATGCACCTGGAAGAAATCAGATGAACCAAGACACCGCCATTCTGCTAATAGACCTTCAACAGGAAGATAGCTTCCCCCTGCCGCGCTTCGACAATGTAATCAAAAATGCTGCGGCGCTGATCGATAGTGCCCGCAGCCGAAACTTGCCTTTGTTCTACACACGCCATGTCAACGATGCGCTAGGCCGCAACCTGGCATTCGGCGAACCAGTCGACGCGCAGGGCCGACCAACCACGTACTGTGCCGGCACCCCTGCCATCGAAATCATCGATGCCCTGGCGCCTCAGGCTGGCGACGTCGTGATCGACAAGCAACGCTACAGCGCCTTCCACGGCACGCACCTGGCCGAGACCTTGAAAGATCAGGGCATCAAGCGGCTGGTAGTGGCCGGTGTGCTGACCGACGTGTGCGTCATGAGCAGCCTGTTCGATGCCTATCAGCACGACTTCCAATTGGTGCTGGTCGCCGACTGCTGCACGGCGACCACGCTTTCCGCGCACTACTCGGCGCTGTTCATTCTCTCCAACTGGCTCTACGGGCTGGAAATCTTCTCCGCCGAGCAGTTGCTGCGCAGATGGAACAACCAGCCGGCGACCTCCGTGCTCAGTGCAGAACCCGACCATCTCGCCCATGAGCCAGAAGCATTCGTGCAGACGATTGCGCGCTTTGAACGCCAACTTGCTGCCCAGCGCTGAGCGGAGAACGACATGAAAGTAGAGAAAAGAAGCATCGACTTCATCCCGGAAACCGAACGCCATGGCGAGCCGCGTTCGCTGTTCTTCGTCTGGTTTGGCGCCAATGCCAATATCACCACGGTGGCCGCTGGTGTGCTGCCGATCAGCCTGGGGCTCAACCTGTTCTGGAGTGCACTGTCGATTCTGCTCGGCTCGTTGATCGGCGCGATCTTCATGGCTTCGCATTCCGCCCAAGGCCCACGCCTGGGTATCCCGCAGATGATCCAGAGTCGCGCACAGTTCGGCGTATTCGGTGCCATCGTGCCGTTGCTGTTCGTGATGCTCATCTACCTGGGCTTTTTCGTCAGCAACACGCTGCTGGCCGCTCAGGCTATTGCCAGCGCGAGCCCGTTCGGCAACGGCGGCAACATCGCTCTGCTCGGTGGCATGTGCTTCCTGGTTGCGCTGTTCGGCTACCAGCTCATCCACCGCCTGCAGAAGCTGTTGTCGCTGCTGTCGATCGCGGTCTTCGGCATCGCCACGCTGCTGGCTCTGGCTTTGCCGATGGACGCTGGCCAATGGTCTGCGCAAGGCTTCAACCTGGCCAGCTTCTTGGCCTCGGTGAGCATCGCAGTGACCTGGCAGCTGTCTTATGCGCCTTACGTGGCCGACTACTCGCGCTATCTTCCGACCCATACGTCCACGCGGCAGGTGTTCTGGTACAGCTACGCGGGCACGGTCATCGGCGGTAGCTGGATGATGCTGCTAGGTGCGGTGCTGGCCAAGGCCATCGTCGGTTTTTCCGACAACGTTGGCCTGCAACTGCTTGGCGTACTCGGTGGCGGCACTCTGCTGGGGGTAGCGTTCGTGCTTTACGGGCAGATCGCGATCAACGTGTTCAACCTGTACGGCGCCTTCATGTCGACGGTGACGGTAATCGAGCCGTTTGCAGCGCTGAAGGTCACCCCTGGGGTACGGGCGGGTTTCATGTTGGTGATCTGCGCTTTGGCGACGGCTCTATGTACCCTGGCCCAGGATGATTTCATCCAGTTCTTCCTGAACTTCATCTTCTTTATGAGCTATTTCCTGATCCCTTGGACGGCGATCAACCTGGTGGACTACTACGCGTTACGCAAAGGGGTCTACCAGATTGCCGACATCTTCGATCCGTCGGGTATCTATGGCCGGGTCAACTGGATCGCAGTGGGCGTGTTTCTCGCCACCATTGCGCTGGAGATCCCGTTCATGAACACCTCTCTCTACGTCGGGCCTGTTGCTGCTTCGCTGCAGGGCATCGACCTGGCCTGGGTAGTGGGTCTGCTGTTCCCGGCAGCCTGCTACTACAGCCTGATGCAAAGGCGATCAGCTTTGGCTGCCAGAACGGCTGAGACCTAAATCTGTTCCTTTAGATAGAGCGTCATCGCACGGATGAATATCCGCTTCGCAGGCTCGGCTGGCGGTGACGCAATTTATGAAAGCCAGGTTGTTTCAAAGTAGTTGTGCTTCTCTGAACTGGGTTAACCGCTACTGCTCACGAGTGGCAGCGGTTAACCAAGGCGGTCAGGGAAAGTCGGCTAGAATGTCTCACTGTTCCATTTGTGGGACAAACTAGCGCATTTTTGCCGACTTATCAGCCATTACGCATCTCTGTAGGATTATCTCCATCGTGATCGCCCAAAGCAGCGGTCTTCAATCACAGGAGAGTCCCATGAAACTATTGCACATCGATTCGAGCATCCTGGGCGACAATTCCGCCTCCCGCCAGCTGAGCCGTGAAGTGGTCGAAGCCTGGAAAGCCGCTGATCCAAGCGTGGAAGTGATGTACCGTGACCTGGCAGCCGACGCCATCGCCCACTTCTCCGCCGCCACGCTGGTTGCCGCAGGTACTCCTGAGGACGTGCGCGATGCCGCCCAGGCTTTCGAAGCCAAGCTGAGCGCAGAAACCCTGGAAGAGTTCCTGGCCGCTGATGCTGTGGTGATCGGTGCGCCGATGTACAACTTCACCGTGCCGACCCAGCTCAAGGCCTGGATCGACCGCGTTGCCGTGGCCGGCAAGACCTTCCGCTACACCGAAGCTGGCCCGGAAGGTCTGTGCGGCAACAAGAAGGTGGTACTGGTGTCCACCGCCGGTGGCCTGCACGCTGGCCAGCCGACTGGCGCCGGGCATGAAGACTTCCTGAAAGTGTTCCTGGGCTTTATCGGTGTTACCAACCTGGAAATCGTCCGCGCCCATGGCCTGGCCTATGGCCCGGAGCAGCGCAGCCAGGCGATTGATGCCGCCCAGGCGCAGATCGCCAATGAGCTGTTTGCTGCTGCCTGATCAACACTAGCGGGCTTTCGATACGAAAAGCCCGCTCCCCACAGTATCTGGTAACCCTTCCCACAGTTTCAGAACGTTGGCGGCGTGATCACCCAGATCACCACGGCATCCTCCTCACCGGGGTTGCCGTAGCGGTGCGGCTCCTGGCTCGAAAAGCTGAAACTGTCGCCTTCACCCAGCTGGAAATGCCGTTCGCTCACCCACAGCTCGAAAGTGCCGCTCAGGATGTAGCCGGCTTCTTCGCCCTCATGGCTGTAGCTTTGCTGGCTATAGGTGCCTGGGGGGAAGCGCGAGTGCAGCATCTCTAGCTGGCGGTTGGGCTGGGGGGTGAGCAGTTGATCGACGATGCCATCTTCATAGTGCACGCTCAGGCGGCTGTTGCGCCGTACCACATAGCCTTGGTCTTCGGGCGCAGTGGTGGCCTCGCTGGCAAAAAACCACTGGATGGTCACACCCAGGCTGCGGGCGATGTTGAACAGCGCCGGGATCGACGGGTAGGAAAGATTGCGTTCCAGTTGGCTGATGTAGCCGGCGGTCAGTTCACTGTGCGCGGCCAGCTCCGCCAAGGTCATGCCGCGGCGCTTGCGCAGGCCGCGAATGCGGGTGCCCAGGAATTGCGGCGCGGTGCCCCCGGCTTCGCTGGCGGGGGGCGGGGGGAGTTGGCTCATGCACGTCGGTCCGTCGCAAAAGCCGCAGTATGTACAGCCTCAGAGCGACCAGGCAACCGTCAGGCCGTCGTGAATCGCTTCTTCGGCGGTACGTGGCGCCAGGCAGTCGCCCACGCGCCGCACTTCTACCAGGCCGGCCAGCTCGCTGGCCAGGCTGTCTTCCGGCTGATGCCCCATGCACAGCACCAGGGTGTCGATGCCCTCGAAGATCATGGCTTCGCCGCTGGCGGTGTGTTGCAGGTACACCGTGTTGTCGTCGCTGCCATACAAGCGCGCATAAGGGGTGATGGGGATGCCCAGGCGATGCAGCTCGCCGGCCAGCTGGTCCCGCACATAAAGCGGCAGGTTCTCGCCGCAATGGGTACCGTTGACTGCCAGCTGCACCTGGTGCCCTTCGCGGACCAGGCGTTCGGCGATGCCTGGGCCGATCCAGTCGCAGCGCCAGTCGATCACCAGCACCGACCGCCCCAGCTTCACTTCGTTGCGCAGTACTTGCCAGGCGTCCACCACTTGCAGTTCACCGGTGCGCTCGAACGCTGGCCAGTAGGGGGTAGCGCCGGTGGCGGCAATGACCAGGTCGGGGCGCTCGCGCTCGACCAGGGCGCGATCTACCCGGGTGTTACGGACCACTTCCACACCGGCCAAGGCCATTTCCCGTTGCAGATTGGTGCTGGCGCCGCCGAACTCGCTGCGCCGCGGTAGCAATTGGGCCAGCAAGACCTGGCCACCGAGCTGCGGGCCGGCCTCGTACAGGGTTACCTGGTGCCCGCGGGCGGCGGCCACTGCGGCTGCCTTCATGCCGGCGGGCCCACCACCGGCGACAAGGATGCGCTTGGGCGTAGTGGTGGGCGTCAGCTGCCCGTACTGCAATTCGCGGCCGGTTTCTGGCCGCTGGATGCAAGAGATGGCGAGGCCACGGTGAAAGTGGCCAATGCAAGCCTGGTTGCAGGCAATGCAGGCGCGTACGTCTTCGACCTGACCGCGTTCGGTCTTGCTCGGCATCAGCGGGTCGCAGATCAGTGCACGGGTCATGCCGCAGACATCGGCCTGGCCGCGGGCCAGGATCAGTTCGGCTTCCTGAGGCTGGTTGATGCGCCCGGTAACGAATAACGGAATGGCCAGCTGCTGCTTGAAAGTGCCCGCCTCCCGGGCCAGGTAGGCCGGCTCGATGGCCATGGGCGGGACGATGTGGACGGCGCCGCCCAGGGACGCCGAGGTGCCCGCGACGAGGTGCAGGTAGTCGAGCTGGCCCTGCAGGGCAACCGCTGCGGCCAGCGATTCATCTTCGCTCAGCCCCTGGCTGTCGCGCTCGTCGGCGCTGATGCGCAGGCCGATGATGAACTGCTCGTCGGTGGCAGCTCGCACGGCGGCCAGCACTTCGCGCAGGAACCTCAGGCGTTGTTCCAGTTCGCCGTTGTAGCCGTCGTTGCGCAAGTTCACCCGCGGGTTGAGGAACTGCGCGGGCAGGTAGCCATGGCTGGCCACAACCTCCACGCCATCCAGCCCGGCCTGATGCAGGCGGCGGGCCGCACTGGCATAGCCTTGGACAATTTCGTCGATCATCGGCTGGTCCAGCGCGCGCGGCATCACCCGGAAGCGTTCGTTGGGTACCGAAGACGCGGAGTAGGCAACCGCCAGCAGGCCGTCCGCCGACTCCATGATCTCCCGCCCGGGGTGAAACAGTTGCGACAGCACCACGGTGCCGTGCGCATGGCAGGCCTGGGTAAGCTGTCGGTAGCCGTCAATGCAGGCATCGTCGGTGGCCATCAGTACATGTGAGGTGTAGCGGGCACTGTCATGCACCCCGGCAACCTGCAGCACGATCAGGCCGACGCCACCGGCGGCGCGGTCGCGCTGGTAGGCGATCAGCTTGTCGTTGACCAGGTTGTCGGTGGGCAGGCAGGTGTCGTGACCGGTGGACATGATGCGGTTCTTCAGGCGCTTGCCGCGGATCTCCAAAGCTTCGAACAGGTGAGGGAAGGCGGTTTGCATACAGGCGGCTCCGGTGCGGTGTTGTTCTTGTTTTGTTTATGAAAGTGTAGCCGCAGTAAAAAATCAACTTGTTTTTTTACTGGCGCGAGACTAGCTTTTCATCACCCTCACCGCGAGGGTGTGACCTCACAACAACAAGAAAACGGGCCCATCGGGCACCGGCAGGAGGAAACAGCGATGCAAGTATTACTCCGTGTTCCTGGCCTTTGCGCAACGTTGCTCGCCCTTGGCCTGGGCAGTGCACAAGCCGCGCCGCAGATGGTGGTGGTGGGTTATGGCGGCGCCGGCCAGAAGGCCCAGGAAGAGGCGATCTTCAAACCCTTCAGTGCCCAGGATGGCAGCAAGCTGATCCAGAGCGAATACAACGGCGAGATGGCGCGGATCCAGGTGATGGCCGACACCGGCAACGTCGATTGGGACGTGGTGCAGATCGAAGGCCCGGACCTGGTGCGCGGCTGTGACGAGGGCGTCTACGAACACCTTGACTGGCGGCGCCTGGGCCATGCCGCCGAGCTGATACCCGATGCCGCTCAGGACTGCGGCTCGGCTGCGCTGGTGTGGAGCGTGGCCATCGGCTACGACCGTAACAAGCTGGCTCAGGCACCGTCCTCGTGGGCCGATTTCTGGGACGTGAACAAGTACCCGGGCAAACGCGGCCTGCGCAAGCGTGCGGTCTACAACCTGGAGTTCGCCCTGCTGGCCGATGGGGTCAAGGTCGAGGATGTCTATCAGGTGCTGTCGACCCCGGCCGGGGTTGACCGTGCTTTCGCCAAGCTCAGCGAACTGAAGCCCTATGTCCAGTGGTGGGACGCCGGAGCCCAGCCTGCGCAGTGGCTGGCCGCAGGGGATGTTGTCATGACGTCGACCTACAGCGGGCGCATTGCCGTGGCCGCGCAGCAGGGCAGCCCGCTGGCTGTGGTGTGGCCTGGAAGCCTCTATGGGATGGACTACTGGGCCATCATCAAAGGCTCTCGGCATGTCGACCAGGCCAAGCGGCTGATTGCCTATGCCAACCAGCCGGATACCCAGGTGCGCTATGTGCAGCAGATTCCTTATGGGCCGACCAATACGCAGGCGGCTGCCAAGCTTGACCCGGCCTTGGCAAGCTGGGTGCCCACTTCGCCGCAGAACCTGCACGGGGCGCTGGCGATGAATGTGGATTTCTGGGTCGACCATGGCGAAGAGCTGGAGCAGCGCTTCAATGCTTGGGCGTCCAAGTAGTTTCAGGCCACTTCATCAATAGAGATAACGACCATGACCGCAACGGAACAGTGCTTGCGCCAGGCGCTCGCCGCCTGCGACCCCAGCTATATATGCGTCCACGCCACTATGTCGGGGCTGCTATGCAGGCCTGTCGCGATACAAGGCCGCTGCAATTGACAGCGTCAACCGGTGATACTGTAACAGTCTTACTGTTGCGCAACCCTTTGCCGCAACTGTGCTGGTCCCTGTTAAAGGAATAGCCTTATGCTGTAACGAAATATGTCTATAAAGCCTGAGGAAGGACGCTGCAATGCCGCTCAAGGACCTGCTCATCGCCCTGGTGGTGATTGTCGCCTGGGGAGTCAACTTCGTGGTCATCAAGGTTGGCCTTGACGGCTTGCCGCCGATGTTGCTGGGGGCGCTGCGCTTCTTGTTGGTGGCGTTCCCGGCCATCTTGCTGGTCAAGCGGCCCAAACTGCCCTGGCGCTGGTTGATCGCCTACGGTGCGACGATTTCGCTGGGCCAGTTTGCCTTCCTGTTCCAGGCAATGTACAGCGGCATGCCGCCCGGGCTGGCCTCGTTGATCCTGCAGTCGCAGGCGTTCTTTACCCTGGGTTTCGCTGCGCTGTTCCTCGGGGAGCGGCTGCGCGTGGCCAGTGTGCTGGGGCTGTTGGTGGCGGCCAGTGGCCTGGCGTTGATTGGTAGCGAAGATGGCGGCCATGTTCCCCTGCTGGCGCTGGTGCTGACCTTGTGCGGTGGTGCCATGTGGGGCATCGGCAACATCATCACCCGGCGTTTTGGCTCGGTTGACCTGGTGGCGTTGGTGATCTGGGGCGGGTTGATACCGCCACTGCCGTTCCTGGCGTTGTCCTGGTGGCTGGAAGGGCCTGAGCGCATTGGCCATGCCTTGGCCAATATCAGCTGGAGTTCAGTGCTGGCCCTGGTGTACCTGGCCTTTGTTGCCACCATGCTCGGCTACAGCCTGTGGAGCAAACTGCTGTCGCGTCACCCGGCCGGCAAGGTGGCGCCGTTCTCGCTGCTGGTGCCAGTAATTGGCTTGAGCTCGTCGGCGCTGTTGCTGGGTGAACGCCTGTCCGCCATTCAGGGCTGGGGCGCCTTGCTGGTGATGGCGGGGTTGCTGGTGAACGTGTTCGGCGCGCGTATCGGGCAGCGGTTGCGGGCGGCCAGCGCGTAAGCCGCGTCAATATACAGATGGGCGCTCTGTTAGAATCGGCCTCTTTACCTGGGTCAACGGAGCGCTTTCATGATCATTTCCACCACCAGCCAACTCGAAGGGCGCCCGATTGCCGAATACCTGGGCGTGGTCAGCTCCGAATCGGTGCAGGGCATCAACTTTGTGCGGGATTTTTTTGCACGTTTTCGCGACGTCTTTGGCGGCCGCTCGCAAACCCTGGAAAGCGCCCTGCGTGAGGCGCGCGAGCAGGCCACCGAGGAGCTCAAGGCGCGGGCTCACCAGTTGCGTGCCGATGCGGTGGTCGGTGTGGACTTTGAAATCAGCATGCCGTCGGTGCAGGGCGGAATGGTCGTGGTATTTGCCACTGGCACGGCAGTGCGCTTGAAGTAGAGCGGTCTGCCACTGGTCGGCTGCAGGGCGCTTGTCCGGGCGGTCCGCAAATGACCGGCTAGTCTCATTTTCACAGGCCGCGTTTTCTGGGTGACTTTTCTGGTTACCGGCGCGACTGCCACTGGAGGGAGACAGGGCATGAGCGAATCCTTTTTCGAAGACCTGAACGATGCGTTCCCGATCAACAGCCAAGTGCGTTGCGGCCAGGCGGCTTTCCGCCTGGGGTTCGCCCACATGACGCTGGATGATTCCGAACTGCTCCAGCCTGCACACCTGCAGCGCAGTAAAAAAGGCCGCTTCATGCCGCGGGTTCCGCTGAAGAAGTGATCCCGCCCCAGTAAATGACCCCGCCCAATGGCGGGGTTTTTATTGCGCTTTGTTGATCCGCCTCATGGCATTGCCCGGTTGCGGTCGCCGGCTGGCTGAGGTTGTGGTTTTCTGTCGTGGCATTCCAGCAACGGAGGATTGAATGCTCATGCGAGTCAGGGAACAGACTTTTTGGCGTTGGGCCGACGCCCAGTTGCACAGCCGCAGCCACGACGAAGCCCTCAGTGACGGAACTACGCTGGATGTGCAGGTGCGCTTGTCGCGTTTGGGGGCGACCCAGCTGTTTTTAGGGGTGTATGGCGGGGATGGGCGGGCATTGCTGGAGGAGTACTACCCTGCGCGGCCAGGGGAGACCATGACCCGCGCGCTTGTGTGGGGTGTCGACCGTGCCCGTGCGATGGCCACCGGTGCCTTGCCTTTGCCAGAAATCCGCGGCCAGCGGCGCCAGGCATGAAAAAGCCCGGCCTATGCGGGCCGGGCTTGGTTAAGGGTGAGAACCCTCAGTTGAGCGGTTCAATCACCTTGACTGCCTGCCGCTCACGGGCGGCGGGCCATTCTTGTTGCAGGGTCTGCAGCACGCGGCCAACGAACTCGGTGTCGGCGGCGGCCTTCTTGCCGACGTAGCCTTGGCCGCGGCGGTAGACCTTGAAGCGGGCACGCATGCTGGGCAGGTGCTCTTCAAATTCATCTTCGATGGTGTTCGGTGGCAGGCGGTCGAGCCGCACCTCACCGCTTTGGCTGACCCACAGCAAGTGGTCGTCAAGGCTGTCCTTGCGTACGGCGAACAGCTGCGCCAGTTGATCGATAGTCGGATTGTTGTTCAAGTTCATCATAAAGCCCCCATTACCCATTCGTAGGTGATTTTCACAGTTGGCGCTAACACGGTGTAGCGCACTACCAACGCTGCTACAGCAGCATCGCAACAGGGGCTTTCTCACGCTGCCTTTTGGACAGTTCCCTCTCCACGGACGGCCTGCGTTACCGCGCAAGCCGTCTGGAACACCCTTGCCACCGCTCCCGATCAGGGAGACGGCTTCATCATGCCCAAGCGCGATGAGCGGCGTCAATGATTTTGTAGTGAATATTTTTAAGCACTACATTTCTGTCGTTTTGTTCGACAATCCCAGCTCTCACTACAGCCCGGACAGGATCTCGAAGGCTGTACGAACCCGTGCTTCGTTCGGGTAATTTCGATTGGCCAGCATCACGACAACCAGCTGTTCGGAGGGCACGAACGCGGCGTATGCACCGAAACCGTTGGTTGAACCGGTTTTGTTGTACCAGGCTGCCGGCTGCGCGGGCAGGGGCGGTTGCAGGCGTGTAGTAGCCTGCGGTTCCCGGATCAGGCGAGGGCTGTTGCCATCGACCAGGGTCGCCAGCGTGACCGGGTAGGGGTAGCGCTCCCAACCCAGGCCCTGAGTCATGGCACCCACCTGGAAATAGCCCTGCTGGGTAATGGCCGTGGCTTTCACCAGGGCCGGTGGCAGGCCCTGCGGCTGCATGTGCAGGCGCACGTAGCGCAGCAGGTCGCTGGCACTGGTCTTGATGCCGTAGGCCTCGTCGGCGTATGGGCCGGGGCCGACGCGCACTGGTTTGTCGGCGGCGTCGTAGCCTTGCGCATAAAGCCCCTGGGCGCTTGCCGGAACCTGCAGGTAAGTGTTTTTCAGGCCCATTTTGGCCAGCAGGCCATCCGTCATCAGCGTCGCAAACGGTTGATGCTGCGCGCGGGCGGCCAGGTCTCCGAACAGGCCAAGGCTGGGGTTTGAATAGCAGCGCTGGGTGCCCGGCTTGGCACGAGGTTGCCAGTGGCGGAAGAAGTCGACCACCTGCTGCGGTGTTTGCACCGCATCCGGGAACTGCAGGGGCAGGCAGTCGGCACTGTAGGCGCCCAGTTCCAGTACGCTGGCGTCGCCGATGGATGCCCCGGCCAGTGCCGGGTGATAGCGCTTGGCAGGAGCCGCGAGGTCCAGCTTGCCCTCGGCACTGGCCAGTGCGGCCAGGGTGGCAGTGTAAGTCTTGCTCAGCGACCCGATCTCGAACAGCGTGTCTCGGCTGACCGGCACGTTGTCGGCCTTGCTGGCGACGCCGTAGCTGAAGTAGTGCGCGTGGTCGCGGGCATAGATCGCCACGGCCATGCCGCTGATGCCTTGTTCTTGCATCAGAGGGCGGATTATACGGTCTACCTTGGCTTGCAGCTGGTCGTCGGCCTGGGCGCTGGCCTGGCCCAGTGTGAGGGTAGTGGCGGCCGCGAATGCGGCCAGGCGGGAGAGGGGCATGTGACGGTCCTTTTGTGTAACGTGTCCGTTGAGCGATACCGGTGGGGGTTCCGGCGTTAGCAGCGAAAAGCCGCAGACCTTATCGTTTGCCCTTGCACAATGACAAGACGGACACTGTGATGAAGTATTTGCGCATGTTATTCGATAATTTCACCCTCGCTTTGCTCGGGGTGGTTCTGATCGCTACGGTGCTGCCTTGCTCGGGTGATGGAGCCGTATATTTCGGCTGGCTGACCAACCTGGCCATCGGCCTGCTGTTCTTTCTGCATGGCGCCAAGCTGTCGCGCGAGGCGATCATTGCCGGTGCCGGGCACTGGCGCCTGCACTTGCTGGTGTTCTCTTGCACGTTCGTGATGTTCCCGCTGCTTGGCCTGGCGTTCAAACCGTTGTTCCTGCCGCTGGTGGGCAACGAGTTGTACCTGGGCGTGCTTTACCTGTGCGCCTTGCCGGCCACGGTGCAGTCGGCCATTGCTTTCACCTCGCTGGCCCGCGGTAACGTGCCCGCCGCCATTTGCAGCGCGGCGGCCTCCAGCCTGCTGGGCATCTTCCTGACCCCCTTGCTGGTGATGATGCTGCTGGGCGCCAGTGGAGACACCGGTTCTGGCCTGGACGCCGTGCTGAAAATCACCCTGCAACTGCTGGTGCCGTTTGTGGCCGGGCAGATTGCGCGGCGCTGGATCGGTGCCTGGGTCAAGCGTAATGCGCGCTGGCTCAAGGTGGTGGATCAGGGTTCGATCCTGCTGGTGGTGTACACCGCCTTCAGCGAAGCCGTGGTCACGGGGTTGTGGCACACGGTATCGCCGCAGCACCTGGCCGGGTTGTTCGCCGTGTGCGGGATTCTATTGGCGGTGGTGCTGCTTGGCACTCGCGTGCTTGGCAAGCTGCTGGGCTTTGACCTCGAAGACCGCATCACCATCCTGTTTGCCGGCTCCAAAAAAAGCCTGGCTACCGGCGTGCCCATGGCGCAGGTGCTATTCGTGGGCAGTGGTATTGGCGCGATGATTCTGCCGCTGATGCTGTTTCACCAGATCCAGCTGATGGTTTGTGCAGTTTTGGCGCAGCGTTATGCCAGCCGTGAGCAAGCGGCTGAAGAGGTTTCGCCGGCGTCCTGACAATCTCGTTGCCGTGGTTGCAACATCTAAAAGCCTGCGCATTCTCTGTGGGAGCGGGCATGCCCGCGAACACCGGCGAAGCCGGTGCCAGCCACCGCGTTGCCTGTTTCGCGGGCATGCCCGCTCCCACAGGGTATCGTGCTGCTTCTGCTATCTGGCCTGGCCTGAAGCGCGTTCGCGCATTGCCTTGCCCACTTCGGCCTCGATCTTGTAGGCCGGCCCCTCCAGGTCGTCATAGTTGCGCGTATAGCGCCGGGCGAATTCTTCCACGCCCAGCTCCTGATACTGCTGCACATGCTTGAGCTCGTGCGCCCACAGGGCCACGTTGTCCTCGGCATCGTCAGCCCGGCGGAAGATGATCGTGTCGATCAGCGTCACGGCGTTTACGTCGGGGTTCTGCAGCAACGCGTTGGCTGCGCTCATCTGCTGTTCGTCACCCACCCGGAAGCGCGCCGCATCGAGCACGGCAAAGTCGTACCAGGGCTCGAGTTGCGCACGGATATGCAGCGGGATCGGCTCGACGCCGCTGGCGGTGGCCTCATCCCTGGCCTGGCGCAAGGCAAACGTCAGGCTGGATGAGGCCATCACCTCCACATCCTTGAGAATCTGGCCGGCTTGCCCAGGGTCTATCGGCGCACAGAAACAGCCCATCAGGCACACCTGGTATTGCCCGGGTGGGCATGCTTGTTCGGCCAGCGCGGGCAGCGCCAGCGTCAGGCCCAAGAGCAGGCTAATCCGCTTCATGCAGGGCCTTTTCGACAAACTGGCGGCTTGCATCCAGCACCTGCGACTGCACTTGCTCGGTGGCCAGCATGCGCCCGACCATCAACGCACCCACGCACTGGCTGATCAGCACCCAGGCCAGTTGATCATCCTCCAGGGTTGCGCTCCAGGCGTGATGCAGCTCGACCAGCCAGTGCTCGGCTTCTTCGCGCACCGGCGCTGCGGCCCGGGCGATTTCCACGCCCAGCGGCGGCAGCGGGCAGCCGCTTTCGGCATTGTGCAGGTGGGCCAGGCTCAGGTACTGCTGCAGACAGCGGCCCAGGCGTTCGCGGCTGGCGCCCTGGTTGGCCAGGCGGGCCAGCGGGCTGTTGTGCAGCTCTTGGCGCACCACCTCCGTGAACAGGTCGTCCTTGGACGGGAAGTGGTTGTAAAAGGCACCGCCGGTCAGGCCGATTGCCTTCATCAGCCCGGCCACCCCAGTGCTGGCGAAGCCCCCACGCTTGGCCAGCGCGCCGCTGCTGCTCAGCAACCGTTCGCGGGTCTGCTGCTTGTGCTCATTGGAGTAACGCATTCACTTGCCTCTGCAGACGGGCTTGACGATGACGGTGATCATAACATAGCGTTCGTTTACTAAACGATCATTCACCAAAGGAGGCAGGCATGTCAGAACAACAAAAGGTAGTGCTGGTGATCGGTGCGGGCGACGCCACTGGTGGCGAGATTGCCAAGCGCTTCGCCCGTGAGGGTTACGTTGCCTGCGTCACGCGGCGGCAGGCTGAAAAGCTGCAACCGCTGCTGGAGGAAATACGCGCCGCTGGCGGCCAGGCCCACGGTTTTGGTTCTGATGCGCGCAAGGAGGAGGAGGTGGCGGCGTTGGTCGAAACCATCGAGCGCGATATCGGCCCGATCGAGGCGTTTGTTTTCAATATCGGCGCCAATGTGCCCTGCAGCATCCTTGAAGAAACCCCACGCAAGTTCTTCAAGATCTGGGAAATGGCCTGCTTTGCCGGTTTCCTTACAGCTCAGGCGGTCGCCCGGCGCATGGTGCAGCGTGAGCGCGGCACGATCCTGTTCACCGGCGCCACCGCAGGCACCCGTGGTGCGGCGGGTTTCGCAGCGTTCGCCGGGGCCAAGCACGGCTTGCGCGCCTTGGCCCAGAGCATGGCGCGTGAGCTGGGGCCGCGGAACATTCATGTCGCGCATGTGGTGGTGGACGGGGCCATCGACACCGCCTTCATCCGCGACAGCTTCCCCGAGCGCTATGCCCTGAAAGCCCAGGACGGCATCCTCGCCCCGGCGCACATTGCCGATAGCTACTGGTTTCTGCACGCCCAGCCCCGAGACGCCTGGACGTTCGAACTGGACCTGCGCCCCTGGATGGAACGCTGGTAAGCCCTATCACCAAGCAAGGACCGTAACCATGCACAAGACTGTCGATTTCTTCTTTGACCTGGGCAGCCCGGCCAGTTACCTGGCCTGGACTCAACTGCCAGGCCTGTGTGCCCGCCAGGGTGCCACGTTGCATTACCGGCCAATGCTGCTGGGCGGGGTGTTCCAGGCTACCGGCAATGCTTCGCCGGCCATGGTCCCGGCCAAAGGGCGCTATATGTTCACTGACCTGGCACGTTTTGCGGCGCGCTACGGGGTGCCGTTCGGGCTGCCACCGGGGTTTCCGATCAATACCTTGACCTTGATGCGCGGGGTGATGGGCACCCAGTTGCGCTCGCCGGAGCGGTTGGAGGCGTTGCTGTCGGGACTGTTCAATGGGCTGTGGGTGCAGCGTCGCAACTTGAGCGATCGCGCCGTGCTGGACGAAACACTGAGCCAGGCAGGGTTCGATCCGCAGGTTTTTCACGCGCTGGCGGCTGACCCTGAGGTGAAAGCAGCGCTCAAGCAGGCGACCGAGGTGGCAGTCGAACGCGGAGTGTTTGGCGCGCCGACGTGCTTTGTCGGTGAGGCAATGTTCTTTGGGCAGGACCGGCTGGACTTCGTCGAGGAGGCGTTAAGTCAAGGTGCGAGCAGCTTCTCGAGCTGAGTACGTTCCCACAGGCTGAGCAGGTCGACCGGGTTGGTGCCATACCGCTGCCAGTCCTCGATCGCGGCTTGCTCGCCGTCCGGCGACTGGCAACTGACGCAACGCGCCAGGCCTTCGGTATCGAGGGCCAGCGTCAATTGCCAGCCCTGGATGTCGACATCGACCAGGCCGCCATCGCGGCGTGCACTCACCTCAAGGTGATGCACGCCAAGGGCTGCGTTGCGCAGGCTTTGGTAGATGGTCCGGGTGTTCAGCGAACCGCTGCGCGTCAAGGTCAGAAGTTCGCCGGCGTGTTGGCGCTGATGATCTCGGCCTCGTCTTGGCCGATGTTCTTGAAGCTGTGCGGCAGGGTAGTGGGGATGTAGTAGCCGTCGCCCGAGCTGAGCACGCTGACTTGGCCATCGACCCACAGCTCCACGGTGCCGCGGGTGACCAGGCCACATTCTTCGCCTTCGGCATGCACGATTGGCTCGCCTGAATCAGCACCCGGTGCATACAGTTCGCGTAGCATGCGCATCTGTCTGCCTTCGACACTGGCACCGACCAGCAGCATGCGCAGGCCATTACGGCCCAGGTCCGGCTGCTCGCCGCCGCGGAACACGAAGCGCTCTTCTCGCACCGGCTCGTCGAAGCTGAAGAACTCCGCCAGGCTCATGGGAATGCCTTCGAGCAGTTTTTTCAGGGAGCTGACCGAAGGGCTGACGCGGTTCTGCTCGATCTGCGAGATCGTCGAATTGGTCAGCCCGCTGCGGCGGGCCAGTTCCCGTTGGGAGAGGTTGTTGCGTTCACGCACCAGTTTGAGTCGCGTCCCCGTGTCCATAGCCGCCTTGTTATCAGAGGTGTAAAAAATAATGAGCGACGCGCATTAAAACACACTCTGCACACTTGCGCGCTGTGCTTGTCAGGCACGTTGGTCGCGCGGCATTGGCCATAGCCCGACCAGCAGCAACAGCGCGGCCACGGCCAGGAACGGCAAGCGCGGATCAAGGGCATAGACCAAGGTGCCAGCCAGTGGGCCGATCACCGCCCCCATGCCCTGGGCCGCACCAATGGAACCCGCTGTGGCACCTTGTTCGGAGGCGTGCATGGCGTTGGCCGCCAATGCAGAAAACGACGGGAAGACAAAGCCCATGCCCGCTGCCGCGACGAAGTAGCAGCCCCATAGCCAAGGTGCGGTGGTGGCGAGCGAGCCGCATGCAAAGCCCAGGGCTGAAACCGTGGCGCCTACGCGGATCATTTTCAGGGGCGGCCATTCCAGCTTGCGCAGCAGTACCTGTGACAGCATCAGCGCCACGCCCACTGTGGTCAGGGCGATGCCGGCGGCCTGGGCTGCTTCTGCCGGGCCCAGGTGCAGGCGGTCGAGGGCGAAGAAGCCGACGATGATCTGCGATACGGTGACGCTGAGCATGGCGCTGAACGCTACCAGCAACGGCCGGCGCAGCCGTGGGTCGTTCAAACGCACAGGGTTCGGGGCATAGTTGTGGGGCAGCGCTTGCGGTTTGAGGGTGAACAGCAGCACGAGAAAAGCACTGGCCGGCAGCAGTGACATGATATGGAAGGGCAGGCTCAGGCTATGCCTGGCCAGCAGCGCCGCCAGCGCCGGCCCCACGACCAGGCCGACAGCGTTGGCCGCGCCCAGCGAGGCCATGGCCCGGGCACGACGCTGCGGCTCGACATGATCGGCGATCAGCGCATTGCAGCCTACCGGGATAGCCGCATAGAAGGCGCCGATGCAGCCGCGTGCGACCATCAGGCCGATGAATGCTGCGGTCGCTCCCGGCAGCCAGCGCAGTGCGCCTTCGACAAACAGGCATAACAGCCAATAAGCCAAGGTAAAGCCGGCGGTGCCCAGCAGCAGGATACGCCGACGGCCCAGGCGGTCTGCCGCACGGCCCCAGGGCCGGGCCAGCAGTACCCAGACCACGCCGGCCACCGTCACGGCGGCGCCGGCCTGCCAGGTGGCCATGCCGAGCTGGCGGGCAATCGGGCCGATCAGGGCGACGAAGGCCATCATCGACATGGTACAGGCCATGTTGGCCAGCAGCAGCGGACGCAAGTCCAGGGTGCTGGCAGGTGTAAGGGTTGCAGGATCCTTTGCGACGTTCATAGGGCAGTCCAGGGCAGTGCGGCAAAAAGAGAGCCGATCTTATTAAGAATTATTATTGTTTGTCGAATGCCCCGTGCTGCTGCATGTCATTCACTGCGGCGCAGGGGGCCAGGCCACATGCTACGCAACACGCCGTCGCGGCGCACCCACGCGTGCATCAAGGCTGCCGCCACATGCACCAGTATCGTGGCAAACAGCAGGTAGCCGGCCCAGCCATGCGCCAGGCGCAGCACGGCATACAGTTGCAGGTTATGCGGGGCGATGGCGGGTAAGCCCAGCGGGCGAGGGTAGTCGCCCGCCGACAGCATGGCCCAGCCCAGCAGCGGCATGGCCAGCATCAGGCCATAGAGCACCAGGTGCGAGGCACCGGCGGCCCAACGCTGCAGGGTTGGCAGGTCTCGCGGCAAGGGTGGGTGAGGCACGGCCAGGCGCACGCCGATACGCAGCACCACCAGCACCAGCAGCGCCAGGCCGGTGGCCTTGTGCAGCCCTATCAGCACGGGGTGGCGTAGTGACAGGTCAGCCACCATGCTCACGCCGATGAACAGCATGGCCAGGATCAGCACGGCCATCAGCCAGTGCAGCAAACGGGCTAAAGGGTGGAAAGCTTCGGGTTTCATGGGCGGGCTCCGGTGCTGAGCGATTCACGGCTGCGGCGGTTGAACGATTCCGAGTAGGCCGCCGAACGGGCGGCGAGGATGGGGTCGGCGGATGCCTCTATGCCTCGGGGCAGGATCAACGGGTCGAAGTTGATGTCGCGGCATGCCCCCTGTTCGGGCGCGTCGACCTGTTCCAGCACCAGGGTGCCGGCATCTACGCTGCGCCGCTCTGCAGGCCAGGGCTGGGCTGGGTCGTCGACGGCATCGCCGGGTTCGGCCAGCACCAGGCGAAGCGTCCAGCGCAATGGGCCCTGGGCCAGGCGTTGCTGCAGGTCGTGCTGCAAAAACTGTTTGTCATCAATCTGGGTGGGCAGCGCGGCGAACGCGGTTTGCGGCTCAAGCTGCCAGCGCACTGGTTGGCGAGTGCCGCCTGCGTCGATCAGGTAAAAGGCATTGATGCTGTGGTATTGGGTGCTGGCGAAGCTATTGCTGGGCTTGTAGCTCGCCGCCCATTGGCGAAACGCAGCGCTTTCCGGGTGGGCTGCAAAAAACGCCTGCAGGTTGGCCGGGTTCGGTTTGCCGGTGGCCGGGTCCGGCGTGTTCGCCAGTACTTGCTCGTAGAACCCTTCCGGCGTGCTGATTGCCAGCACGGGTGGGTTGTTCATGCCGGTACGCCAGACCTGCCCGTCGTCGGTGCTCAGTTCAATGGCCAGGCTGCGCACGGGTATGCCGGTGTCCGGGGCAAACGGGTTTGCGCCGCCAATGGCGAAACGGCCGATCACCGGCACGTGCGCCTGGCTGAATACGCGCGCCGTGGACAGCTTGGCGGCCTGCCCACTGGGCTGGAAGTAGCCGCTGACGCACAGGCCCTTTGCGTGGTTCTTGCGGTAGCCCGGGTAGTGCCCGGCCTGGGCCTCGAACGTATCAATGATGCGCTGTGGTGTCAGCCGGGGTTCGCCGAGCCAGCCGGCAGCATAGGCAAAGCCGGCCGCTGCGGCCAGCGTCACGGCGCCGATGGCAGCCAGGCGCAAGGCTTTCGCCGGGCCGTGCAAAGGTGAGTTCATGGTCATCGTCCGGTTTGGTGAATGTGCCGGTACGACGGAGCGGGGAAAAATTTATTCCATCGACGGGAATAGAATTTCCTGGCAGGCGTCTGCCCTTACAATGACACCTTCAAAGGCCGGGACTTTGCCATGCATGATCTGGACGACCACCAGTGGCGCGAGCTGCTGGGCCGCCTGCGCCGCTTTGCCGTGTGGCTGACCCGCGAGCCGGGCAGCGCCGATGACCTGGTGCAGGCCACGGTCGAGCGGGCCCTGAGCCGACGCGACCAGCAACGCGACGCCGAGGCGCTGCGGGCCTGGCTGTTTACCATCCTCTATCGGCTTTTCCTTGATGGTAAGCGCCGCGACCGTCTGCATGCCCGGTGGCTGTCCTGGTTTGGGCGTGGCGAACGTGAGGAAGAACCGGCCGGCGACAATCTTGAATCCATTGTCCTGGCACAAGCTGACCTGCAGGCGTTTGCCCGGTTAACAGCCGAACAGCGTGCCTTGTTGCTGCTGGTGAGCATCGAAGGCCTGAGTTACAAGGAAGCCGCCCAGGCCTTGAGCATCCCCATCGGCACCGTGATGTCGCGCCTGTCGCGCGCCCGCAGTGCCTTGCGCGAACTGACCGAGGGCACCCCCCAGCCCCCGGCCTTGCGGAGATTGAAATGACGCGTCTGATCCCCAGCGAAGACGAATTGCACGCTTACGTCGACGAGCGCCTGGGGCCTGTGCGCCGGGCCGAGGTGCAGGCCTGGCTGGCGGCGAATCCGCAGGCTGCGGAGCGAGTAGAGGGCTGGCGCGCCGATGCCCGACGGCTGCGTACGGCGCTGGCCGGGTTTGGCGAATTGCCCGGTTCGGCCCAACTCGACCTTGGCCAGTTGCGCCGGCAATTGCGCCAGCGTCGGCAGCGGCGCTGGGCAGCGGCGGCGGTGGTAACGCTGGCGTTGGGCGTGGGAGGGCTGGGCGGCTGGCAGGCGCGCGATGCGTCCCTGGCACGCGTCGACCTGCCCATGGCCGATGCCGTCCAGGCGCACCGTTTGTTTGCCGGCAGCGAGGCGCTGGATATCCAGGCCAGTGATCCAGGGCAGTTGCGCGACTGGCTGGGGCGGCATTTCAGCCGCGTGGGGCAATTGCCGGATTTGGCAGGTTACGGCTTCAAACCGGTGGGCGCGCGGTTGCTTAGCAACGAGCAGGGACCGGCGGCACTGCTGGTGTTTGAGGATGGCAAGGGCCAGCGCATCAGCCTGTTCCTGCGCTCACCGGGCGAACTCTATCGGCGCATGCCGGACGGGCAGCGGGTGGATGGCCAGCTGGAGGCGCGGTACTGGTCGCATGGGGCTTACAACTTTGCGTTGGTCAGCGCGGCGGATGATGTGCGCGGGGCGGGGGTAGGGGAGGCGCTACGGCTGGGGTTGTGAATATCAGCTTCGCCGCCAGAATTGCCGGGGCCGCTGTGCGGCCCATCGCAGGCAAGCCAGCTCCCACAGGGACCGCGCAGTTCTTGAGACTACGCTTTACCTGTGGGAGCTGGCTTGCCTGCGATGGGCTGCAAAGCAGCCCCGATGCTGCCTCTGAGGTCAGCCCAGTTCCAGCCAGATCGGCGCATGATCCGAAGGCTTTTCCATTCCCCGCAGTTCATAGTCAACACCCGCAGCCTTGATCCGCGGCACCAGGTGCTGCGAGGCCATGATCAGGTCGATGCGCAGGCCACGTTTGGGGTCATCCTCGAAGCCACGGCTGCGGTAGTCGAACCAGCTGAACCGGTCGGTCACGTCCGGGTACAGGTGGCGGAAGCTGTCAACCAGGCCCCAGCCTTTCAAGCGTTCCATCCACTCACGCTCTTCTGGCAGGAAGCTGCACTTGCCGGTCTTCAGCCAGCGCTTGGCGTTGTCCGGGCCGATGCCGATGTCGCAGTCCTGCGGCGAGATGTTCATGTCGCCCATCACCAGCAGTGGTTGATCATTGCGGAACTGGCCTTCCAGCAGTGCCTGCAGGTCACTGTAGAAACGCTGCTTGGCCGGGAACTTGGTGGGATGGTCGCGGCTTTCGCCTTGGGGGAAGTAGCCGTTCATGATGGTGATCGGGTTGCCATCGGCATCGGCAAAGGTGCCCCAGATGAAGCGGCGCTGGGCCTCTTCTTCATCGGTGGCAAAGCCTTTGTGCACGCTCAACGGGGCCTGGCGCGACAGCAGGGCCACGCCGTAGTGGCCCTTCTGGCCGTGATAGTGCACGTGATAACCCAGCGCCTGCACGTCTGCCAGCGGGAACTGATCGTCGCTGACCTTGGTTTCCTGCAGGCCGATCACGTCTGGCTGGTGCTTTTCGATCAGTGCTGCCAGCTGGTGCGGGCGGGCTCGCAGGCCGTTGATGTTGAAACAGACGATCTTCATGGAAAGACAATCCCGGTAAAAGGCGCGATGCTAGCCGACATCGCCCCACATCACCAGCGTGGCGGCTTCTGGGCCCTGCTGCTAACGTGCAGTTGGGGGTGAACGAAGCGCGGTGGTGCACCTCCAAGGCAATGTACGCCCATTCCAGGAGGTCTGCCCGCAATGCCCGAAACCACTGCCGCTCCGGCCCATGTCTGCCTGCTCGATGATGGCTACAGCCGCGAGGCGCGTTCGCTGCTGTACAACGCCTACCGCCACGAGCCCACCTTTGCCTACATCTTTGAGGCCCAGCGCCCGGGGTACGAGCGACGCTTGCGGGTAATGGTGCGCGAATGGGTGCGCCAGCATTTTTACCTGCAGTTACCTGCCATCGGCTTGCTGGTGGACGACCGCCTGATTGCCTTGGCGCTGATCGTGCCGCCGCTGCGCCGGTTGGGCGTGGCCGACAGTTGGGCCTGGCGCCTGCGCATGATCCTGGGCACTGGCCTGCGCTGCACGCGCCGTTACATGGACTATCAGGCCGCCCTGGCCACCTGCCTGCCAACCGATCAGGTGCATGTGCTGCCGTTGCTGGGGGTACACCCGCAATTTCAGGGCAAGCACTACGGTGAGCAATTGTTACAGGCCGTGCACGACTGGTGTGCAGACGACCCCGGCACCCAGGGTGTGGTGCTGGACACTGGCAACGAGCACTACCTGGCCTTCTACCAGCGCCAGGGCTATGAAGAAATTGGCGAAGTCGCTGTAGGGCCGATCCGGGAGCGGGTGTTCTTTCATCCCAATCCAGTGTCTTCAACTTCCACTTTTGCCTGAACATCCCGCCAGGCGGCTCCCTTGAGCGCCTGGCTCTGGTAGCATTCGCCGCATGACGTATTCAGGAAGATTGACCTGGGGCCTGGTTTTCTGGGCCGCCAGTTTCGCAGCATGGGGCCAGAGCGAGTTGCTGGTGAAGGTTAAACCGGCCAACAAGGCGCTCAAGGCCAATGTCGAAGGCTATATAGGCACCCTGGGTGACCGCGATGAAGAAGCATTGTTGCGCTTCAGTCGCGGGGCAGAGGAGCAGGCGCGCAAAGCCGCGCAGGCACTTGGCTACTATCAGGCGCAGATCGATACCGAGGTAAAGCCCCCCAAAGATGCAGACCATTCCCCGCAACTGATCCTCAGCATCAACCCGGGCGAGCCGATTCGCCTGCGCAACGTGACCGTGCGCATCGAAGGTCCGGCCAGCCAAATGAGAGCCTTTCGTGTGCCCGACAGCAAGGCGTTGCGCGCAGGCGAACAACTCAACCACGGCCATTACGAAGATGCCAAGCGGCTGATCCAGAACCAGGCGTCGCGCTACGGCTTTTTCAGTGGACGCTTCAGCAGCCAGCGCCTGGCGGTCGACCCGCAGGCCGGTGTGGCCGATATCGAACTGGTCTACCAGAGTGGCCCGCGCTATCACCTGGGCGCCGTCACCTTCGGCGGCGACACGCCGCTGGACGACGACCTGCTGCAGCGCATGGTGTCGTTCAAGCCGGGCACTCCGTACGACTCGGAACTGATTGCCGAATTGAACAATGACCTGCAATCGAGCGGGTATTTTGAAGGCGTGCGGGTAGATGCAGCGCCCACAGCCGCCGTGGGTGAAGAAATCCCCGTGGATGTCCGCCTGGAAACCCGCAAACCACGCACCATGGGGCTGGGCCTGGGCTTTTCGACCGACGTCGGGCCACGCGGCAAGGCCAACTGGACGCGCCATTGGGTGAACCCCCAAGGCCACAGTTACGGTTGGGAAACCGAGCTGTCCGCACCCCGGCAGAACGTTGGCCTGTGGTACGACATCCCTCTCGACCCACCACTGACCGACAAGTTGCGCTTCGCCGGCGGCTACCAGAACGAGGAACTTGCCGGTACCGATACCCTCAGCAAGCTGCTGACAGTCGGCCCCGAGTGGCACAGCAAGCTGCCCAGCGGCTGGCAGCGGGTCATTTCGCTCAAGTATCAGCGCGAGGAGTATCGCCTGGGTGACGATTCCGGGCTGAGCAACCTGCTGATGCCGGGGGTGAGCTATTCCTTCCTGCGCAGCGACAACCGTATTGATCCGCACAACGGCTACCGCTTGCAGTTCGATGTACAGGGGGCCAAGGAAGGACTGGTTTCCGACACCAACCTGTTGCACGGCAACGTACTGCTCAAAGGTTTGACCACGCTTGGCCACAACCACCGCCTGCTTGGTCGCGTACAGTTCGGTGGCAGTGCGACCAATGGCTTCAAGAACAACATTCCGCCGTCGCTGCGTTTCTTCGCCGGTGGCGACCAGAGCGTGCGCGGCTATGACTACCAGACCTTGTCGCCGAAGAACAGCGATGGCGACCGCATCGGCGGGCGCTACATGGTGGCCGGCAGTGTCGAGTACCAGTACTCGCTGACCGAAAAATGGCGGATCGCGACGTTTGTCGACCAAGGCAATTCGTTCAACAACCTTGAACTGCCCAGCCTCAAGACCGGTGTCGGTTTTGGTGTGCGCTGGGTATCGCCGGTCGGGCCGTTGCGCCTGGACCTGGCCAAGGCGCTGGATGACGAAGGGGGCATTCGCCTGCACTTTTCCATGGGGCCTGAGCTGTGAAACGCGTGATCAAATACATTCTGCTGGGGCTGCTCGGGGTAGTCGCAAGTCTGGGCCTGGCACTGGGCCTGCTACTGGGCACCGAGGCGGGCAGCCGCTGGGCGCTGGGCAAGGTGCCCGGGCTTGAGGTGGCCGACTTCCAGGGCCGCCTGGCGGGCAGTTGGCAGGCCAGCATGCTGCGCTGGGCCGATGGCGGCAGCACGGTAGAGGTGCAGGCGCCTTTACTGGCCTGGTCGCCTGCTTGCCTGCTGCGCGCCACCCTGTGCATCGACCGGTTGCAGGCACAACGCATCGACATGGCCTTTGCGCCAGGCACCGAGCCGGCCGACAGTGGTCCGCTGCAGTTGCCAGCGCTGCGCTTGCCGCTGGCCATCGAACTGGGTGAGGTCAAGGTCGGCCAACTGCGGCTGGATGGCAGCGACCTGCTGGGGGACTTGCAACTGGCGGCTCACTGGACCGGTACCGGGATGCGCATCGACAGCCTGCACCTGCAGCGCGATGACCTGCAATTGAACCTGCAGGGCGACCTGCAGCCCGAAGGTGACTGGCCATTGCAACTCCAGGCGCAGCTGCAACTCCCTGCCGTTGAGGGCAAACCCTGGCAGCTGGCGCTGACCGCCACCGGCGATTTGCAAAAGACCTTGAAGCTTGACGGCACCAGCAGCGGTTACCTCGACGCCACGCTGAGCGGGCAGTTGCAGACGTTGGCCGAGCACTTGCCAGCGACCCTGCAGATTCGTTCAGAGGCGTTCAAACCGGCGGGCGCGTTGCCCGACACCTTGCAGCTGAATCAACTCAAGCTTGATGCCAAGGGCGATCTGCTCAAGGGCTATCAACTGTCGGGAACGGCCAGCCTGCCGGCTGAACAGTCGCCGATCGCGTTGGCGTTGTCCGGGCTGGTCGATAGCAAAGGTGCCAGGGTTGACGCCCTTGACCTGACTGCCAGCGACACCCAGCGCGTCAAACTGCAGGCCTCGGCCGACTGGCAGCAAGGCCTGACCGCCGACGCGCAACTGGACTGGCAGGACTTTCCGTGGTTGCGCCTGTACCCACTTGAGACGCCGCCCGAGGTCACCCTCAAGCGCTTCAATACCCAGGTGCATTATCGCGATGGCAATTATCAAGGCACCTTCAAAGGCGACCTGGACGGCCCGGCGGGGGCGTTTAACCTGGCCAGTCCGTTCGAAGGTGACCTGACCCAGGTGAAGCTGCCGCAGCTGGCGCTGACCGCCGGGCAAGGCAAAGCCGCCGGCAGTGTTGCAGTGCGCTTTGCCGACACCCTGGCCTGGGATGTGGACTTGCAGCTTTCGGCGCTCGATCCGGCCTATTGGCTGGCGGAGCTGCCGGGTACCTTGGCGGGGCCGCTGCGCAGCAAAGGCGAGTTGAAGGGCGAGGTGCTCACCCTCGATGCCCAGCTTGACCTCAAAGGCCGCCTGCGCGGCCAGCCGGCAGTGCTCAAGGCTGAGGCCCAAGGGGCGGGGCAAAGCTGGACACTTGGCGCCCTGGCGATCCAGCTGGGTGACAACCGCATCAACGGCAGTGGCAGCCTGCAGCAGCGCTTGGCCGGGCGAATCGACCTTGACCTGCCGCGCCTGGGGCAGTTGTGGCCAAGGCTGCAGGGCCAGGTCAAGGGTCGGCTGGATGTCACCGGCACGTTGCAGGCCCCGCAAGGTACGCTGACCTTGCAGGGCCAGCGCTTGGCCCAGGCCGAAAACCGGCTGCAACAACTGGATCTGGATGCCCGCCTGGATAACGCCCAGCGCGGCGTGATCGAGCTCAAGGCCACTGGCATCAACTTGGGTGACACAGCATTAGGCACGTTGCAGGCCAGCGGCAAAGGTGACATCCGTCAGCAAGCCTTGACCCTGGCGCTGGACGGCCCGCAACTCAAGCTTGACCTCGGCCTGGATGGCCAGTTGGGCAAGGGTGACTGGCGTGGACGGCTGGCGAGTGGGCGTATCCAGGCCGGTGGCCAGGACTGGCAGTTGCAAGCCCCGGCACGCCTGCAGCGTTTGGCCAGCGGCCAGCTGGATTTCGGTGCCCATTGCTGGCGCTCCGGCCAGGCCAGCCTGTGTGGTGAGGACCAGCGCCTGGCGCCCGAGCCACGCCTGCGCTATCACCTCAAACAGTTCCCGCTCGACAGCCTTGCCCAGTGGCTGCCAAAGGATTTTGCCTGGCAGGGTCTGCTCAATGCAGATATCAACCTGGACATCCCGGCCAGCGGCCCCAAGGGCAACATCGTGATTGATGCCAGTGGCGGCACGCTGCGCGTGCGCGACAAAGGCCGCTGGGTCGATTTTCCTTACCAGACCCTGCGTGTCGACAGCACATTGGCACCACGGCGCATCGATACCCGCCTGGCCTTCCGGGGTGAGCGGCTGGGCGAGCTGAACGTCAACGCGCGCCTCGACCCGCTGGGCAAGAACAAGCCGCTGTCGGGTGATTTCCGCCTGGCGGGGCTGGACCTGTCGGTGGCCCGCCCGTTCGTGCCGATGGTCGAACGCCTGGCCGGGCAGCTCAACGGCAGTGGTCAGCTTTCAGGCACCTTGTTGGCACCACAAGTCAATGGCAGCCTGCTGCTCAGCGGTGGTGAAGTCAGTGGCGCCGAGTTGCCCGCCAGCCTTGAGGGCTTGTCGTTGCAGGCGCTGATTGCTGGCGAGCAGGTGCAGCTCAATGGCAGCTGGCGCAGTGGCGATGCAGGGCGCGGCCAGTTGAGTGGCAACCTCACGTGGGGCCAGGCGTTGGGCATGGACCTGCGCCTGCAAGGCCAGCAACTGCCCGTCACGGTCGAGCCCTATGCAACGCTGGAGGTCGCGCCTGACCTGACCTTGCGCCTGATCGACGACAAGCTGGCGGTTACCGGCAAAGTGCAAGTACCCAAAGGCAAGATCACTGTGCGCGAACTGCCGCCGTCGACGGTGAAGGTCTCGGATGACACGGTGATCGTCGGGCACCAGACCGAAGAGGGCAAAGCGCCCATGGCGATGGCCATGGACATCGATGTCGAAGTGGGCCGCGACAAGTTGTCGTTCAGTGGCTTTGGCCTCACCGCCAACCTGCTTGGCCATGTGCATATCGGCGACAACCTCGATACGCGGGGTGAGTTGAGCCTGGCCGAAGGCCGCTACCGTGCCTACGGCCAGCGCCTGACGATCCGCCGCGCGCGCTTGTTGTTTGCCGGCCCGATCGACCAGCCGTATCTGGACATCGAAGCCATCCGCACGGTCGATGACGTGATTGCCGGTATCCGCCTGAGCGGCAGTGCCGAGCAACCCACCACCAAGGTGTTTTCGGAACCGGCCATGAGCCAGGAGCAGGCGCTGTCGTACCTTGTGCTGGGGCGGCCGCTGGGCAACTCTGGCGAGGACAACAACATGCTTGCCGAGGCAGCGTTGGGCCTGGGACTGGCTGGCAGCGCCGGTATTACCGGCAGCCTGGCGTCGAGCCTGGGTATTGATGACTTCCAGCTGGATACCGAGGGGTCGGGCAACAGCACCAGCGTGGTTGCCAGCGGCAACATTACCGAGAAACTGAGCCTGCGTTACGGCGTAGGTGTGTTCGAGCCTGCCAACACCATTGCGCTGCGCTACAAGCTGAGCAAGAAGGTGTACCTGGAAGCCGCCAGCGGGCTGGCCAGCTCACTGGACATCTTCTACAAGCGCGATTTCTGAAGCGGTGCCGGGGCGGCCGTCAGCGCACGGTGGCCGCCTCGATGAATTCGTTGCTGTCGGGCGAGGGCTGTGGATCGGGGGCACGTACCGGGACAATCAGGTTGGTGTATTCATCTATCAACCGGTTCAGGGCTTCTGGCGGTTCACTGGCCTGGAACTGCATGCGGATCTGCACTTCGTCAGGGTCACGGCTTTCGCCCTGGCGACCTTGGCCGCCGATGGTGACCTTGAAGCTCGCGGTCTTGTTCTCGCTCGCGGTCAGCAGTGCCTGTTGCGCTTCGGTCCCTTTCACCCGTACCGAGAGGTCGACCTGCATACGCTCCAGGGCCAGGCCTTTGGGCGACACCAGTGCAAACAGCGGGACGCGCATGATGTGCTGCCCATCCATGGCCACTTCGACCATCTTGGCTTTCATGGGGGCGCCCAAGGCATCGGTGTCGCACTCGAAAAACTGGTCGAACAGGTTGATGTACTGCTGGGCAATCAGGCTGTTGGTGGCGCTGGCGGCTTCTTGCAGGCCGCGGGTGATCTCTCGCAGGTCAAGGGACGTCATGGGGGCAGGGGGCTTTTGCAATTGTTCCACTCCTCAAGCCGGATTGTGCCCCTCCTTTGGCCAGTCAGGAGGGGCTATTGTGTGGGGCCCTACCGTGTCACGGGGTCGGGGTGCCTTCAGGTTCGGGCCCTTTTAACCTGTCTGCCTGGGAAATCTCGTCCGGGCTTTCCAGTTCAGCCGCTTTGATGACGGTTGGCTTGGTCGCAGCATCGGTAAGAAACTCGATCACCCTCATCATTGCTTCAGGTGGTTCCTGGCGCCTCATTGTCGTGTTGAAGGCGTAGCGGGCGCGGGTGTCGGTCTTGCGTGTCTGGGAAGACTTGTGGCTGACGCTGCCCTTTACGTTCAGCTTGAACGGCCCCCAGCCCAGTGAGCCGGTCACCTCTGCACCCATTTCCGTGCTGGAGGTGTCTTCCGACATCTGATTGATGATGAGTTCGAATTCGACATTACCCTCATCGATGGAGATGTTCGGGTGGGTGATGGCCGCCAGCAGCGGCACCTTCATGGTCTTGCTGACGACACCTTTGTATTCACCCTGTTCGTCAACGATGGTCTCGTCGTAGTCGAACTGGATGGCCACGGCCTTGCCGTCCTGCACGCACACCTGCATCAGGAAGTCGGCGTACGACTTGCTGGCGGTAACCTGTGCCTGGACCATGGCCTGCAGGGGGCCTGCGATCATGCGGTCCATGGGCAAGGCGTTGATCACGGATCCGATGAGGCTGTTGTCTATCGACATGCTTGATTGCTCATTTGGTTAAGGGGAAAGGTGGCCACCCTTGGTGGCCAAGGTGCTGGCCGTTAGCGAGCGCAGGTTTCCTGGCGACGGATGTTGCCGATCTGGCGCAGGCTCAGGCCGTATTTGTTGGCCAGCAGGCTGCGTGAAAGGCCATTGGCGCTTTCTTCCTGGATTTGCTGGTTGCGCAGCTGGCGCAGGAAGTGGTCAGCCTTGGGAATCTCCAGGGCTACCCCGGCAAAGCGCTTGATCAGTGCGTCGAGCGCTTCGGCCGGCAGCACGTCGGCGAGCTTGGTGCGCTCGCGGTACTTGGGGATGTATTTGGGCCTGCCGCCGTAGGCGCAGGTCAACTGGTAGGCGTTGTCGATACCGATACAGTCGACCAGGGCCTGCAGCGAGTGGGGCAGTTGGCTGATATCGATACGGCTCAAGTCTGGTAATTCCATATGGCGCTCCTTCGGGATGGGTCATGTGCGACCCGATCACCAGCGGCGTTATGTCGACGGTGTGAGCAAATTTTGTGTGACAGCCCCGGCGCGTCGCTAGGCGGCATATGGGTTGCGGTTTGTAGCCTCGGTGAACAGGGATTGCAGGCAGCGATATCCTGCGCTGTAGGAGATGTCTTCAAGGTGCGGCTGTGGCCGTTGATTTCCCATCAGGGCGCCCCGCTTGTCGAGCGATGGTGCAGTTACCCTCAGTTGCAGGGGTAGCTGCTCAGCAGGCTGGCGCTGCGCAGGTAGGCGTGGGGGCTGTCGAGCATGCCCTGTGGCAGCGTCCGCCAGTCGACCAGCAGGCACAATGCATGCAATGGCTGCGCGCCGCGCTGACCGATGACTGTGCCGGGAAAACTGCGGCGGTACAGCGCCTGGGTCTGGTGCAATACCTGCACATGATCGGCTTGGGCCAAGGTCTGCCGGGCCAGGTTGGGCAACTGTGCCATGGGTGCAGTGAAATGCACCGGCGCACCGTGTGCCTGCAGGTAGCCGGCCTGACGCACGCGCTGCCACAGTTGCTGCCACTGGCTGGCGCCGGCATGGCGCTCCAGGTCGTGGCCAAGCTCCAGCAGTTGCGCCGCTGTGACCTCGCGGGTGTCCAGTGCATGAAGGGAAAGGGGGGTCAGAATGAGGGATGCGAACAGCAGCGGTTTGTACATGATGCCTCCGGCATGGGTGCTTGGAACCCCATGCTTTCAGGCAGCCGCCTCCCTACCCAGCAGGAAATGCAGCGCCGGGCCCTATGGGCGTTGTATCATTGCCACGGCTCGTTGCGAGCCATTTGCCCCTGATGTTGCAAGGAACTTTCGATGACACACGTGCAGCGCCTAAAATATTCCCTTCTGATCATCCTGGTGGTACTGGGCCTGATGCTGGGCCTGTCCCACTTGCAGAAGCAGGGCACGATCAGTGAGCAGACCTTCCAGATGCTGGCCATCGCCATCGCCGTGGTGGTCGTGGTGATCAACGGCATTCTGCGGCGCAAGGTCAAGCCCTGACCCGTGCGGGCCGGCCAGGTGTGGCCGGCCTGCGCTCAACGCGACGATGTCTGCTCCAGTACGGCGCGTGCCTGGGGGTTGAGGCTGTAGCACTTGTCGTCGCCCAGCTCGATGACGCCTTCGGTGCACAGCCGCTTGAGCACTTCACGCACGCTGAGGAATGACAGCGGAATGTCCAGTTGCTCCAGTTGGGCGTGCACGCCGCGTACGCCAATGCTGCGGCCATTGCGGTCGGCGGCGTGCAGGGCATCGATCACCTTGAGCCTGATCAGGCTGGTACGCAGACCGAAGGTGCGCAGCAGCTCGCGGATCTGTTCGTTGCCGATGCGTTCGTCAGAAAAAACGCCCTGTCCGTTGGGCGCTTTGCCTGGGACGCGCCCGGCTTGGATCGAGGGTTGCGGGTTGTACATGTGAATGCTCCTTTTCGTGGACGAACCCGAAATGTGGTTGCCTCACTTACTAGGACGAATGAGAACGCAAAAACTGCAACCCACTCGTAAAAAAAATGCCTGTTCCTTCTCAAGACGTTCCATCGCCTTGTAATACGTAAAATTTTCACTTTGCCATTCGTCTGATCGGGATAAACCCCGCGTCCGAGGAGTGCCCGTGTTTTCACTTTCCCGTCCCATGACTTGCGCAGGCCTGGCCGCTGCGCTGGTGGCCTGCAGCGTTGCCGTGCAGGCACAGCCCACCGCCGATGCCAGTGCGCAGATTCGTCGAACCAGTTACGGGGTGCCACATATCGTGGCCAAGGACGAGCGCGGCCTGGGCTATGGCGTGGGCTACGCCTACGCTCAGGACAACCTGTGCCTGCTGGCCAACGAGGTGCTGACCGTTAGTGGTGAGCGCTCGCGCTATTTCGGTGCGAAGGGTGTGACGCTGGAGCAGCGTGACAACCTGGCCAGTGACCTGTTTTTCACCTGGCTCAACAGCCCAACGGCGGTCGATGCATTCCTGCAGGCGCAACCGGCTCAGGTGCAGGCATTGCTGGCGGGATATGCCAGTGGCTACAACCGGGCGCTGGCCGAGCGCCGCCGCGCAGGTTTGCCCGCCGAATGTGGCAACGGTGAGTGGCTGCGGCCGATCACCAGTCAGGACCTGGTCAAGCTGACCCGCCGGCTTTTGGCCGAAGGCGGTGTCGGGCAGTTCGTCGAGGCACTGACGGGGGCGCAACCGCCTACGCAGACTAGCCAGCAGGCGTCGGCGGGGTTCGCTGGTGCACTGGCGCGGCAAGAGCGCTTTGCCACCGAGCGCGGCAGCAATGCGGTGGCCGTGGGGGGCCAACGTTCTGCCAATGGCCGCGGCCTGTTGCTGGCCAACCCGCACTTCCCGTGGATGGGCGGCATGCGCTTCTACCAGATGCAGCTGACTATCCCCGGCCAACTTGATGTGATGGGTGCAGCATTGCCGGGCCTGCCGGTGGTCAATATTGGTTTCAACAGGCATCTGGCCTGGACGCACACTGTCGACACGTCCAACCACTTCACCCTGTACCGCCTGCAGCTTGACCCCAAGGACCCGACCCGTTACCTGCTTGATGGCAAGTCGCTGCCAATGACTCGGCAAACCATCAGCGTTGCGGTCAAGGGTGAAGATGGCAGTCTGAGCCAGGTCGAGCGGCAGGTCTACAGCTCGCAATTCGGCCCGGTGGTGCAATGGCCCGGGCGCCTGGATTGGGATGCGCATGCGGCCTACAGCTTGCGTGACGCCAACCTGGACAACACCCGGGTGGTGCAGCAGTGGTACCAGATCAACCGTGCCGACAGCCTGGCTGCGTTGAAAGCCTCGGTCGAAAAACTGCAGGGTATTCCTTGGGTCAACACCCTGGCCGTGGACCAGGGCGGCGGGGCTTTGTACTTGAACCAATCGGTGGTGCCGTATGTAGACCAGCAAATGCTGGGCGCCTGCAGCAACCCGCAAGGGCAAGGGCGCCTGGTGGTGCTGGATGGCTCGCGTAGCGCGTGCCAGTGGAAGGTTGACGCGCAGGCTGCGCAACCGGGTATCTTCCCGGCGCGGTTGCTGCCAAGCCTTGAGCGCCAGGACTTCGTGCAGAACTCCAACGACCCGGCCTGGATGGCCAACCCGGCGCAGCCGCTGACCGGTTACTCACCCCTGGTCAGCCGCAGTGACCAGCCGTTGGGCATGCGCGGGCGCTTTGCCCTGCAGCGCCTGCAGGGCACGGCAAAACTGGGTGTTGATGACCTGCAGCGCATGGTGACCGATGACGAGGTCTACCTGGCCAGCCTGGTGCTACCAGACCTGCTGCAATGGTGCGAGGGTGCGGGCGCGGATGTGCAGGCCGTGTGCAGCAGCCTGGCGGACTGGAATGGCAAGGCCGACCTCGACAGCGGCATTGGTCTGGTGCACTTCCAGAACCTGTTCAATGCCCTGGCCGAGCACCCGGAAAGCTGGCGAGTGGCCTTTGACCCGGCCGACCCCCAGCACACACCGCGTGGTTTGGCGGTGGAGCAGGCTGCCGTGCGCAAGCTGGTGCATGAGGCGGCTCTGGCGTCGCTCAAAAAGGTGAAAGACAGCGGTGTAGGGGGGGAGGCGCGCTGGGGGCAAGTGCAACAGGCACTGGATGGTACGCCGGTACCGGGTGGCCCGCAGGCGCTGGGCGTGTACAACGCGATGTACAGTGTGCCGCACGGGCAGGGCAAGCAACTGGTGGTCAGCGGTACCAGCTATCTGCAGTTGGTCAGTTTCACCGACAAGGGGCCAGAGGCTCGTGGACTGCTGGCGTTCTCGCAGTCGAGCGAAGCGGCTTCGGCGCACTTCAGTGACCAGACCAGGGCATTCGCGGCCAAGCAGTTGGCGGTGATTCCGTTTACCGAGGCACAGATCAAGGCCGACCCGGAGTATCGGGAAGTGGTGATCAGTGAAGGGGGCAAGGGGGCTGTGGCTCAGCAGTAAGGCACGCTGGCCTCTTCGCGGGTTTACCCGCGAAAGGGCCAGCCCTGCAGATTCGGAGAAATCAGGAAAAATCGAATGGCGCCAGCTGAAACCCTTGCTCATCCACCTGCAAGGCCCAGCCCCGGCGGTCCCAGTCCCCCAGCACGATGCGCCGTGCCGGTTCCCCGTCCACCACCAGCTTGTGAATCGCCGGTCGGTGGGTATGGCCATGCACCAGCGTGCGCACGCCATGCGCCGCCATCACCTTGGGTACTTCCTCTGGCGTGACGTCGACAATTTCGGTGGACTTCATCCGCGTTTGCGTACGGCTTTCGCTGCGCAGCTTGCGCGCCAGCTTGTAGCGGGCCGACAGCGGCAGGTGCCGCAAGACCCACAGGCTCAGCGGGTTGCGCAACAACCGGCGCATCTTCATGTAGCCCACATCGCGGGTGCAAAGGGTGTCGCCATGCATCAACAGCACCTGCTCACCGCCCAGTTCGATCACGCTGGGGTCGCTCAGCAACGTGCAGCCCGCGGCGTCGCAGAAAGCCTGGCCAATCAGGAAGTCACGGTTGCCATGCATCAGGTAGATGGCCGTGCCGCTGTCGCTCAGCCGGCGCATGGCCTGGCAGATCGACTGCTGGAAGGAAGTCATGGCATCGTCGCCAATCCACGCTTCGAAAAAGTCGCCCAGTATGTACAACGCCTTGGCGTGGCGGGCACGGCCGTCAAGCAGATCAAGAAACGCCCGGGAAATATCCGGGCGTTCTTCTTGCAAATGCAGATCAGAGATCAGCAGTATCACTCAATGATCTCGGCTTTCTCGATGATCACGTCTTCTTTTGGTACGTCCTGGTGGCCGGACTTGGAGCCGGTTGCGACCTTCTCGATGGCATCAACCACTTCACGGCCTTCAATCACTTCGCCGAATACCGCGTAGCCCCAGCCCTGTACGTTCTTGCCGCTGTGGTTGAGGAAGTCGTTGTCCGAAGCGTTGATGAAGAACTGCGCCGAAGCAGAGTGCGGCTCCATGGTGCGGGCCATGGCGATGCTGTACTTGGTGTTTTTCAGGCCGTTGTCAGCTTCGTTCTGGATGCTGGCGCGCTTGTCACGTTTTTCGTTCATGCCTGGCTCAAAACCGCCGCCCTGGATCATGAAACCCTTGATCACACGGTGGAAAACGGTATTGGTGTAGTGACCGGCGTTAACGTATTCGATGAAATTGGCCACGGTGATCGGGGCTTTTTCAGCGTTCAGTTCAATGACGATGTCGCCATGGTTGGTGGTCAGTTTGACTTTGGACATGCTGAAACTCGCTTTTTCAAGGCAATCAGAAATTAGGGTGCGCAGAGCGCCGGATATCACCTGACGCTGGATCAGGAGGTCGCGACACATGGCGCGCACTGGCCATTTTGCCAGGCTGCGGCAAAAAGCCGTGATAAATCACGCCAGTTTGTCCGGGCCCGACTGTCAGCAGCTTGACTGCTTCGGCTATGATAGGCCCTTTGTTTCAATCGGCCTACCCAGGCCAGACACATGCATTCAAGGATCCTATGAGCAAGCCCACTGCCGACAACGCGCCAAACGCCGCTGCCAAAGGCGCCCCCGCTGTCCCTGCGAACTTCCTGCGGCCGATCATCCAGGCCGACCTGGACTCGGGCAAGCACAGCAGCATCGTTACCCGCTTCCCGCCGGAGCCTAACGGCTACCTGCACATCGGCCATGCCAAGTCGATCTGTGTCAACTTCGGCCTGGCCAAGGAATTCGGGGGTGTCTGCCACCTGCGTTTCGATGACACCAACCCGGCCAAGGAAGACCAGGAATACATCGACGCCATTCAAAGCGACGTCAAATGGCTGGGCTTCGACTGGGCCGGCGACGTGCGATATGCATCCAGCTACTTCGACCAGTTGCACGACTGGGCGGTCGAGCTGATCAAGCGTGGCAAGGCGTATGTCTGCGACCTGACCCCTGATCAAGCCAAGGAATACCGCGGCAATCTGAAGGAGCCGGGCAAGAACAGCCCGTTCCGCGAGCGTAGCGTGGAAGAAAACCTCGACCTGTTCGCCCGCATGAAGGCTGGCGAGTTCAAGGACGGCGAGTGCGTGCTGCGGGCCAAGATCGACATGGCTTCGCCAAACATGAATCTGCGCGACCCGATCCTGTACCGCATCCGCCATGCACACCATCACCAGACCGGTGACAAGTGGTGCATCTACCCCAACTACGACTTTACCCACGGCCAGTCGGACGCGATCGAAGGCATCACCCACTCGATCTGCACCCTGGAGTTCGAGGGGCACCGTCCGCTGTATGAGTGGTTCCTCGACAACCTGCCGGTACCGGCACACCCGCGCCAGTACGAGTTCAGCCGCCTGAACCTGAACTACACCATCACCTCCAAGCGCAAGCTCAAGCAGCTGGTTGACGAAAAGCACGTCGACGCCTGGGACGACCCGCGCATGTCGACGCTGTCCGGCTTCCGTCGCCGTGGCTACACCCCGGCTTCGATCCGCAACTTCTGCGAAATGATCGGTACCAACCGCTCTGACGGCGTGGTCGACATGTCGATGCTCGAGTTCAGCATCCGTGACGACCTGGACCGCACTGCACCGCGCGCCATGTGCGTGCTGCGTCCACTGAAAGTGGTTATCACCAACTACCCGGAAGGCCAGGTGGAGCAGCTCGAACTGCCGCGCCATCCGAAGGAAGACATGGGCGTGCGGGTGCTGCCGTTTGCCCGCGAACTGTACATCGACCGCGATGACTTCATGGAAGAGCCGCCGAAGGGCTACAAGCGCCTGGAACCGGCGGGTGAGGTGCGCCTGCGTGGCAGCTACGTGATCCGCGCTGACGAAGCCATCAAGGACGCCGACGGCAATGTCGTAGAGCTGCGTTGCTCGTACGACCCCGACACCCTGGGCAAAAACCCTGAAGGCCGCAAGGTCAAGGGCGTGATCCACTGGGTGCCGGCCGAAGGCAGCGTCGAATGCGAAGTGCGTTTGTATGACCGCCTGTTCCGCTCCGCCAACCCGGAAAAGACCGAAGATGGTGGCAGCTTCCTCGACAACATCAACCCGGATTCGCTGCAAGTGCTGAGCGGCTGCCGTGCCGAACCATCACTGGCCCAGGCGCAACCCGAGGACCGCTTCCAGTTCGAGCGTGAAGGCTACTTCTGCGCCGACCTGAAAGACAGCCAGCCGGGCCGCCCGGTGTTCAACCGCACTGTCACCCTGCGTGACTCCTGGGGCAGCTGAGGAAACGCCGTGCTTACCATTTACAACACCCTGAGCAAAGCGAAAGAAACCTTCAAGCCGCTGGATGGCAACAAGGTGCGCATGTATGTGTGCGGCATGACCGTGTACGACTACTGCCACCTGGGCCATGGCCGCAGCATGGTTGCCTTCGACCTGGTCACCCGCTGGTTGCGCAAGAGCGGCTACGAGCTGACCTATGTGCGGAACATCACCGACATCGATGACAAGATCATCAACCGGGCCAACGAGAACGGCGAAAGCTTCGAAGCGTTGACCGCCCGCATGATCGACGCGATGCACGAAGACGAGCGCCGCCTGAACATCCTGCCGCCGGACCAGGAGCCGCGTGCCACCGACCATATCGCTGGCATGCACGCGATGATCCAGACCTTGATCGACCAGGGTTACGCCTACGCCCCGGGCAATGGCGACGTGTACTACCGCGTCGGCAAGTTCGTCGGCTACGGCAAGCTGTCGCGCAAGAAGATCGAAGACCTGCGCATCGGTGCACGTATCGAGGTCGACGAAGCCAAGCAGGACCCGCTGGACTTCGTGCTGTGGAAGGGCGTAAAACCGGGCGAGCCAAGCTGGGAGTCGCCATGGGGCCCGGGCCGTCCGGGCTGGCACATCGAGTGCTCGGTGATGTCCACCTGCTGCCTGGGTGAGAGCTTCGACATTCACGGCGGCGGCAGCGACCTGGAGTTCCCGCACCACGAGAACGAAATCGCCCAGAGTGAAGCAGCCACTGGCAAGCAGTACGCCAACGCCTGGATGCACTGCGGCATGATCCGTATCAACGGCGAAAAGATGTCGAAGTCGTTGAACAACTTCTTCACTATTCGTGACGTGCTCGAGAAGTACCACCCGGAAGTGGTGCGTTACCTGCTGGTGGCCAGCCACTACCGCAGCGCGATCAACTACTCCGAAGACAGCCTGCGCGACGCCAAGGCCGCGCTGGAGCGCTTCTACCACGCCCTGCGTGGCTTGCCACGGGTGGCGGCCAAGGGCGGCGAAGCGTTTGTCGAGCGTTTCAGCGTGGCGATGAACGACGACTTCGGCACCCCTGAAGCCTGCGCCGTGCTGTTTGACCTGGTGCGCGAGATCAACCGTCTGCGCGACAGCGATGTGCAAGCGGCTGCCGGCCTGGCTGGCCGCCTGCGTGAGTTGGGTGAGGTGCTGGGTGTGCTGCAGCTGGAAGCCGATGACTTCCTGCGTGCCGGTGCTGAAGGCAAGGTTGATGCTGCAGAGGTGGAAGGCCTGATTCAGGCGCGTCTGCAGGCGCGTACCGACAAGAACTGGGCCGAGTCGGACCGTATTCGCGACCAGCTCACCGCCATGGGTGTGGTGCTGGAAGACAGCAAGGGCGCGACTACCTGGCGTCTGGCTGACTGAAGCAACTGGGGCTGCTTTGCAGCCCTTCGCGGGCACGCCCGCGAAGGGCCGCAAAGCGGCCCCTGCTTTTTTATCTAGCCAGACCCGCAAGCGGGCAGTGCAAAACCAGCTTCGCGCCACCCAGGTCGCTCTCGCCAATTTCCAGCCCGAACCCATGCAGGTCGACGATCGCCGCAACGATCGACAACCCCAGCCCGAACCCGGCATGGCGGTGGCCTTCATCACTGCGATAGAAGCGTTTGAGCACCGCAGTTCGTTCCTCTTCCGGAATACCCGGCCCACTGTCCTCGATGGCCAGATGCACGCCGTTGTCGTCCTGCGTGGCAATAATCCGTACCTGTCCGCCCTCGGGGGTGAATTTGATGGCATTGCCCACCAGGTTGGCCAGCGCCTCGAACAGCAGCTCGCGATCACCATGCAGGGCCGGCAACTGTCCAGGCTGGTGCAACTCCAGATGAATGCCTCCATCTTCGGCCAACGGCAGATAAAAATCGTGCAGTTCGACCAGTAGTTCATGGGGGTCGAGGTGGACGAAGCCTGCGCGGCGCTGACGGTCTTCCAGCTCGCTGATGCGCAACAACCCGCGAAAACGCGCCATCAGGGTGTCGGTTTCGCCGATGGCCTGGTCCAGCGCCTCGGCCTGCGCAGAATCCACGTCGCTCTGCTGGCGAATGCGGTACAACTGCGCGCGCAGTCGGGTCAGCGGGGTACGCAGGTCATGGGCAATGTTGTCGCACACTCCCTTGACCTCGTGCATCAGCCGCTCGATGCGGTCGAGCATGGCGTTGACGATGGCTGCCAGCATGTCCAGTTCGTCGCGCCGGGCCGACAGTGGCAGGCGGTGGGTCAGGTCGCCGGCGACGATCAGCTCAGCTTGTGCCTGAATGGCACGAATCCGCTTGAGCGGTCGGCGGCGTAACAGGTACCAGCCGGCAAAGCCTGGGATCAGTGTCAGGGAAATACCCCAGAGCAGGGCATCGAGAATGATCCGGGTCACCACGAACAGTGAGCCGTTATCACGGAACAGCACCAGCCAGCGGCCATCCTGTACCTTGATCGCCACTGCATCGCAGCTGTCGCGGGGCATGCGCGGGTCGTCGGCATCCAGGCAGCGTTTCAGTTCATGGATCTTGCCGTCCAGCCTGAGCTCCGGGGGCAGGGCGCGCACGCTACCGCCCAGCGGGTTGAGCTGGGCATCGAACAGGCCGTAGGCGTCAAAGCTGCGTTCCTCGAAGGCCTGGCTGGCGATCAGGGCGTCGTCCAGCTGCTTGCCGCTCATGTGGGCGAACAGGTGCTGGCGCTGCAGCATGGAATGGCGGGTGAGCTTGTTCAGGTAACTTGACACCTCGAAGTACAGCACGCCCATGAGGATGCTGCTCCAGGCAACGAACAGAAAGCTGTACAGCGCCAGCAGGCGGCTGGTGGAGGAGCTCCAGCCCTTAGACGGGTTCAGCAATGGCATAGCCGGAGCCCCGTACCGTACGGATCAGCGGTGACTGGCCGGGAGAGTCGATTTTCTTGCGCAGGCGGCCGATGTGCACGTCGATCAGGTTGGTGCCGGGGTCGAAGTGGTAACCCCAGACCTCTTCGAAAATCATCATCCGCGTGATCACCTGGCCGCTGTGGCGCATCAGGTACTCCAGCAGTTTGTATTCGGTGGGCAGCAGGTTGAGCGTGTTGTCACCGCGGCGTGCTTCGTGGCTGATCAGGTCCAGTTGCAGGTCGGCGACCTGCAGGCGTGTCTGGGTCATGGGCACGCTGTTGCGGCGCAGCAATACCTCGACCCGTGCGGCCATCTCGTCAGAGGCAAACGGCTTGGTCAGGTAGTCGTCACCGCCGGCACGCAGGCCACGTACCCGTTCGTCGACGTCGGAGAGGGCGCTGATCATCAGGATCGGCGTGGCTATCTTGAGGCTGCGCAGGGTGGTGACGATGGTCAGGCCATCGACCTCGGGCAGCATGCGGTCTACGGTGATCAGGTCATAGCCGCCGGCGATGGCTTTGGCCAGGCCTTCACGGCCATTGTCGGCCCAATCCACCTCCAGGCCGTGGCTGTTAAGTTCGGCGACGATTTCCTGGCCGGTAACGGCGTCGTCTTCGATGGTCAGTACGCGAGGCATGCTGGTTCCTGGGCATCTATTTAGAGATTTGATTGTGCCAAAGAATAGACAATCGGCGATTTAAGAAAAATTCATCTAGCGAGCGCCGATACCCTCAGCATGCATGATTTGCGCGATGATTGGCACGGGCGTCATCAGGTGCGAGCGCATCAGGGCGCTGGCGCGTTTGGCGTCACGGGCGAGAATCACCTCGACCAGCGCTGCATGCTCCTGACGTTTGAGCTCCAGCGCGTGTTCGGAGAACACCGTCTGCGTCAGCCACAGGTGGCGGTAGCGTTCGGCCTGGTCGAACAGGTAAGTGCGTGCCTGAAGCAAGTGCTTCGAACCACAGCCCGAGGCAATGGCGGTATGAAATGCCTTGTGCCGCTCGTCCCACACATCCAGGCGTTGCTCGCGGGTTTTGACTTCCACCACCTTGGCCAGCGTGTGCGAGTGGGCCAGCACTGAGGCCTCCCAGGTGTCGTCGCCGCGCTCGATGGCCAGGGCGATGATCATCGCTTCCAGGTTGGCGCGGGCATCGTAGATATCGTTCATCTCGTCCAGCGACATGGGCGCCACCCGGTAGCCTTTCTGGCTGATCGCGTTAACCAGGTGCTCGGCCACCAGTTGCGACAGTGCTTCGCGCAGCGGGCCCACGCCCAGGTCGTAGCGTTCCTTCAGGGCGCTCATCAACAGTTTTTCACCGGGCTTGAACACGCCACGGATGATGTCCTTCTTGAGCCTCTCATACCCGCTGAATGCTGAGTTTTGTCGGGGGGCGAGCGCTTCCAAGATTTTGTTCCTCAAAACGTTTTGGCGATCATACCGAAACCGCTTGTCGACGAAAAACAATGGATAAACATGAATTTGTCGCCTAAACATAAAAATGTAGACATTTTCAGGTAGTGGCGATATTTTTACCTCGCCCGCACTGATCCAGGCCACCACCGGACGGTGCCACCCACCTTCTTAGTCAGGACACTGCCATGAACGCCTTTACGCAGATCGACGAACTTGTGATGCCGCTGCCGCTCGAAACGCGTGGCTACACCATCGCCCCTTCGAAACAGTCGCCGCGCCTGCTTGAACTGACCTTCGCCCGCGAAACGGTCGAAGCGTTCGTCCAGGCTGCGGCCGAGTGGCCGGTGCAGGCGCTGGAGTACAAGTCGTTCCTGCGCTTCCGGCTGGGTGAAATCCTTGATGAGCTGTGCCAGGGCACCTTGCGCCCGGTATTGCTCAACACCATCCTCGATCGCGCCACCGGCGGCATGCTGATTACCCCGCTGGGCCTGGATGACGTGAGCCAGGCCGAGGATATGGTCAAGTTCACGACCGCCTGCGCACACTTGATCGGCCGTTCCAACTACGACGCCATGAGCGGCCAGTTCTACGCGCGCTTCGTGGTGGTCAACACCGACACCTCCGACAGCTACCTGCGCCAGCCGCACCGGGTCATGGAGTTGCACAACGACGGCACATTCGTGAACCAGATCACCGATTACGTGCTGATGCTGAAGATCGACGAAAAGAACATGGAAGGCGGTAATTCGCTGCTGCTGCACCTGGACGACTGGGAACAGTGCGAGGCATTCTTCCGCCACCCGATGGCCCGCCGCGAAATGCGCTGGACCGCACCGCCGAGCAAGAAAGTGGCCGAAGATGTGTTCCACTCGGTATTCGACACCGACGGCGAAGGCCGCCCGACCATGCGCTACATCGACCAGTTCGTGCAGCCGGAAAACTACGAAGAAGGGATCTGGCTGAACGCCTTGTCCGACTCGCTGGAGGGTAGCGAGAAGAAAGTTTCGGTGCCGGTGGCGGTGGGCAGCTTCGTGTTGATCAATAACCTGTTCTGGCTGCACGGTCGCGATCGCTTCACCCCGCACGAGGGCCTGCGCCGTGAGCTGATGCGCCAGCGTGGTTACCTCGCCTTCCCCAAGCCGCTGTACCAGCGCGGGCAATAATGACGGGGCGCAGGGCGGGCGCCCGCCCATGCGTCTTTGCACAAAATGATGCCACCAGGGCCCGCGCGGGCCTGGGTGTGCAAGCCAGGCAATGCCTGCGTGTGAGGTAAGGCTGTGTACGATTTCATTATTATTGGCGGTGGCATTGTGGGCATGTCCACGGCCATGCACCTGATCAAGGTCTACCCGGACGCGAAGATTCTCCTGCTGGAGAAAGAATCCGGCCCGGCCCGCCACCAGACCGGTCACAACAGCGGCGTGATCCACGCTGGCGTGTATTACACCCCCGGCAGCCTCAAGGCGCGCTTCTGCCTGGAAGGCAACAAGGCCACCAAGGCCTTCTGCACCGAGCACGGCATTCGTTTCGATGAATGCGGCAAGCTGCTGGTAGCGACCAACGACCTGGAAATGCAGCGCATGAAGGCGCTGTGGGAGCGCACCGAGGCCAATGGCCTGGAGCGCTCCTGGCTGTCGGCAGACGAGTTGCGCGAGCGCGAGCCCAATATCGTCGGCATGGGTGGCATCTTCGTGCCGTCCAGCGGCATCGTCAATTACGCTGAAGTGACCGCTGCGATGGGCGCAGAATTCCTGCGAGCCGGCGGCGAAATCCGCTATGGCGCAGAGGTGGTCGGCCTTGTGGAGCAGCCCAGCGAAGTGATCGTGCGCACGCAGCACGACGAGTTCCGTAGCCGCTTCCTGGTGACCTGCTCGGGCCTGATGGCCGACCGCGTGGTCAGCATGCTGGGCCTGCGCACCGAGTTTGTCATCTGCCCGTTCCGGGGTGAATACTACTTGCTGCCCAAGCAACACAACCAGATCGTCAACCACCTGATCTACCCGATTCCCGACCCGTCGATGCCGTTCTTGGGCGTGCACCTGACCCGCATGATCGACGGCACCGTCACGGTTGGCCCCAACGCCGTCCTGGCGATGAAGCGCGAGGGCTACCGCAAGACCGACGTCAGCCCCAGCGACCTGTTCCAGACCCTGACCACCCCCGGCATTCTCAAGGTGTTGGCGAAAAACTTCCGCCCGGGCCTGATCGAGATGAAAAACTCGCTGTTCAAGGGCGGCTACCTCAAGCAGGTGCAGAAGTACTGCCCGAGCATCACCAAGGCCGACCTCACGCCTTACCCGGCCGGCGTGCGTGCCCAGGCGGTGTCGCGCGATGGCAAGCTGATCGACGACTTCCTGTTCGTCAACACTGCGCGCAGCGTCAACGTATGCAACGCACCGTCGCCGGCCGCCACCTCGGCCATTCCGATCGGCGCCTATATCGTCGAGAAGGTATGTGAGCAGGTTACCCGCGCAGGTGGCAGCGCCCCTAAGGCGGACCGGGCGGCCAGTCATCGGGCGGCCAGCTGACAAAGCCGTAATACGTTCTGCGTGCCCTTCAGGGCAGGGCGTCTGATCGGCCTGGGCTGAAGACAGACGAGCAAGTCGCACCCGGCTGTGAGAGGATGTCCACCATCACAGCCAGGACCCCGAACACAGCCTGATGAAGACACCCAAAAGAATCGAACCCTTGATCGAAGACGGCCTGGTCGACGAAGTACTGCGGCCGCTGATGAGTGGCAAGGAGGCCGCCGTGTACGTGGTGCGCTGCGGCAACCAGGTGCGCTGCGCCAAGGTCTACAAAGAAGCCAACAAGCGCAGTTTCCGCCAGGCCGCCGAATACCAGGAAGGCCGCAAGGTGCGTAACAGCCGCCAGGCCCGAGCCATGGCCAAAGGCAGCAAGTTCGGCCGTAAAGAAGCCGAGGACGCCTGGCAGAACGCCGAGGTTGCGGCATTGTTCCGCCTGGCCAGTGCCGGTGTGAGGGTGCCCAAGCCTTACGACTTCCAGGACGGCGTACTGCTGATGGAACTGGTCACCGACGCCGATGGTGACGCCGCCCCACGGCTGAACGACGTGCACCTGGAAGCCGAAGAGGCCCGCACGTTCCACGCTTTTGTCATTCGCCAGATCGTACTGATGCTATGTGCGGGGCTGGTGCACGGTGACCTGTCCGAGTTCAACGTGCTGCTCGGCCCGGACGGTCCGGTGATCATCGACTTGCCGCAGGCAGTGGATGCAGCGGCCAACAACCACGCTTTCAGCATGCTGCAGCGCGATGTCGACAACATGGCCCACTATTTCGGGCGCTTTGCCCCGGAGCTGAAAAGCACCCGGTATGCGCAGGAGATGTGGGCGTTGTTCGAGGCCGGTGATCTGCTGCCAGACAGCCCATTGACCGGGGTGTTTGCGGATGACGAGCATGAAGCTGACGTGTCCGGGGTGATGCGCGAGATCGACGCAGCCCGGCTGGATGATGCCCGTCGCCGTGCAGCGCGCGACGAGGCAGAGCATGGCCCGGCCAAGGCAGAGGAGCCCACGCCGCCCTGGTTGCAGTAATCGGTCGCCTGTGCAGGCCTCTTCGCGGGCACGCCCGCTCCCACAGGATCACCTTAGCTTCAAATATTGTAGGGTCTCTGTGGGAGCGGGCATGCCCGCGAAGAGGCCTGCACAGGATAATCAGACCCCAGGCCAGTCATTGCCTTTGACGCAAGACAATATCTCATCAATTGGCCTTTTCACTGGCGCGCGAGAGGCATAAGGTATACGCCGTTCAAAATGCCCTGGAGCTGTCATGTCCAACCAATTCCCGTCCGTTCGTCCACGCCGCCTGCGCCAGAACGAGTCCCTGCGCACGATCTTCCAGGAAACCGAATTCCGCCTGGAAGACCTGATTTTGCCGATCTTCGTCGAAGAGGGCATTGATGATTTCGTGCCGATTACCAGCATGCCCGGGGTCAATCGCATCCCCGAGAAGCTGCTGGCCCAGGAAATCGAGCGGTATGCCCGTGCCGGTATCAAGTCGGTCATGACCTTTGGCGTGTCGCACAACCTGGACGCCACCGGCAGCGACACCTGGAACGAGAACGGCCTGGTCGCGCGCATGTCGCGCATCTGCAAGGACACCGTGCCGGAAATGGTGGTGATGTCCGACACCTGCTTCTGCGAATACACCAGCCACGGCCATTGCGGGGTGGTGCATGACCATGGCGTGGACAATGATGCCACCTTGGCCAACCTGGGCAAGCAGGCAGTCATCGCCGCGGCTGCCGGGGCCGACTTCATCGCCCCGTCGGCGGCAATGGACGGCCAGGTACAGGCCATCCGTAGCGCGCTGGACGGTGCCGGCTTCCACGACACCGCGATCATGGCTTACTCCACCAAGTTCGCTTCGTCGCTGTATGGCCCGTTCCGTGAAGCCGGCGGCACTGCGCTGAAGGGCGACCGCAAAAGCTACCAGATGAACCCGATGAACCGTCGCGAAGCCGTGCGCGAGTCGCTGCTGGACGAGCAGGAAGGGGCAGATGTGCTGATGGTCAAGCCGGCTGGCGCCTACCTTGACGTGATTGCCGACATCCGCGCCGCCTCACGCCTGCCGCTGGCTGCATACCAGGTGAGTGGCGAGTACGCGATGATCAAGTTCGGCGGCCTGGCCGGCGCCATCGATGAAGGCCGAGTGATGCGTGAGAGCATTGGTGCGATCAAGCGTGCCGGTGCCGACCTGATCCTGACCTACTTCGCCATGGACCTAGCCCGCGAAGGTATCTGAAGCCAGGCCTTCGGTTTACAAAGCCGCTGTAGTTGCAGCGGCTTTTCTTTGTGCGCTGTTGGTGAAGCGGCGCAAACGCACAAAAAATCATTAAGCGCTGAATTATTTAGTGTCCCGTTGTATCTGAACCCTTAGAGCATTCATCGACAGGGACAACGGCATGAAACCTCGCAAGAAAACCGTCCAGCCAATCGGCCTGAAGGACATCACCATCGTCGACGACGCCAAGATGAAAAAGGCGATCACCGCCGCCGCGCTGGGCAATGCCATGGAGTGGTTCGATTTTGGCGTATACGGCTTCGTGGCCTATGCCCTGGGTAAGGTGTTCTTCCCCAACGCCGACCCGAGCGTGCAGATGATCGCGGCGCTGGCCACTTTTTCGGTGCCTTTCCTGATCCGACCACTGGGCGGGCTGTTCTTCGGCGCCCTGGGCGACAAGTTCGGGCGGCAGAAAATCCTCGCCGCCACCATCGTCATCATGTCGCTCAGCACCTTTGCCATCGGCCTGATACCGTCTTACGCCAGCATCGGCATCTGGGCACCGATCCTGCTGTTGCTGGCCAAAATGGCCCAGGGCTTTTCGGTGGGTGGCGAGTACACCGGTGCCTCGATCTTTGTTGCCGAATACGCCCCCGACCGCAAGCGCGGTTTTCTGGGTAGCTGGCTGGACTTCGGCTCGATTGCCGGCTTTGTGCTAGGCGCGGGGGTGGTGGTACTGATTTCCACCATTCTTGGCGAAGAAAAGTTCCTTGAATGGGGCTGGCGCCTGCCGTTCTTCCTGGCCCTGCCGCTGGGCATCATCGGCCTTTACCTGCGCCATGCACTGGAAGAAACACCTGCGTTTCAGCAGCATGTCGACAAGATGGAACAGGGCGATCGCGAAGGCCTGGCCTCTGGGCCCAAGGTATCGTTCAAGGAAGTAGCCACCCAGCACTGGCGCAGCCTGGTGACCTGCGTCGGCGTGGTCATTGCCACCAACGTCACCTACTACATGCTGCTCACCTACATGCCCAGCTACCTGTCGCACAATCTGCATTACAGCGAAGACCATGGCGTGCTGATCATCATCGCGATCATGGTCGGCATGCTGTTCGTGCAGCCTGTGATCGGCCTGCTCAGCGACAAGTTCGGGCGTCGGCCGTTCATCATCGTCGGCAGTGTCGGTTTGTTTGCCCTGGCTATCCCGGCGTTCATGTTGATCAACAGCGGCGTGCTAGGGGTGATTTTTGCCGGGCTGCTGATCATTGCCGTGTTGCTGAACTTCTTCATCGGTGTGATGGCCTCGACGCTGCCCGCAATGTTCCCTACGCACATCCGCTACAGCGCGTTGGCGGCCGCGTTCAACATTTCGGTGCTGATCGCCGGGCTTACCCCGACCCTTACCGCCTGGCTGGTGGAGAGCACTGGCGACCTGTACATGCCGGCCTATTACCTGATGGTGATCGCCGCGATTGGCCTGCTGACCGGGTTGACCATGAAGGAAACCGCCAACAAGCCGCTGCGCGGCGCGGCACCAGCCGCCTCGGACATCGAGGAGGCGCGTGAGCTGTTGCAGGAGCACCACGACAACATCGAGCAGAAGATCGAAGACCTCGATGCGCAGATTGCCGAACTGGAAGCCAAGCGCGAGAAGCTGGCACAGCAGCACCCGCGTATCGATTGATCAGCGCGGCATGTAGCCACGCTGCCAGGCGCGCGGTATGAACCACGACACCAGGGCCAGCACGCAAGCCAGCGCGCAGCTGCCAAACAGCGCCTGCAGGCCCAGGTGATGTTGCAACCAGGCACCCAGTGCTGCCCCCAGCAGCATGCCGGCCCAGGGCACCAGTTGCACCCGCCAGCCGTTGCGCCGCTCGCCCATCAGCCACCGGCCCAGGCCACGGCCGAAGCGGGACAAGGCCCCGGTGACGTAAGTCAGGCCGATGGGCAGGCCGTTCACTTGTTCAACCACGGCATTGATCATGCCCATGGCCAGTGTGGCGGCCAACAATGCCGGGAAGGTGGCCGCCAACGGCCATGCAGCCGCGAACGCCAACAGCACGGCGACCATCAGCAACACGGGCCAGGCACGGCGGCGCAAACCACGCGCCAGCAGCACGCCCAGCGCATTACCAGCGACGAAGCCCAGTATCGCGCCACTCAGGCGCAGCACCAAGGCCAGGTCTGCTTCGCTGATGGCCACGGCCAGGCGGGTGGTATTGCCACTCATGAACGATACGAAGTCGCCTAGCGCCAGTAGGCCGATGGCATCTGTCATGCCGGCCAACACTGACAAACCAGCGACCAGGCCGAGGCCGACACGGCCACGCAAAACTTGCAGCCGCAGCCGCCTGGCCGTGCGCGCGGGTAGGGCGTTGGGCAGCATGGACAGGCCTCAGGGCAGCAGTTTTTCGCGGGCCAGGGTACCTTTGATGGTGCGCTCCACCACATCCACCAACACCATGGTCTGGTGATCGACTTCGATATTAAGCCTTTCGCCGGCCTTGTAGCTGGCGAACGTGGTCTGGCGCAGGGTTTCCGGGATCAGGTTGATGGTGATGACGTTGTCGTCGACATCGGCGACGGTCAGGCTGCAGCCATTGACCCCGATGAAACCGCGCGGGAACACGTACTTGCCCCATTCCGGCGGCATGCGGAACCTGATGAAGGCGCCGGTTTCCTTGATTGACAGTTCGACGATTTCAGCGGTGGTGGCAATGTGGCCGGCCATCAGGTGGCCACCCACTTCGGCGTTCATTTTCGCCGAACGTTCGATGTTTACCCCTTGGCCCGCCTTGAAGAAGCACAGGTTGGTGCGTTCGAGGGTGGCGGTCATGGCGTCGAATTTGACTTGGGTGCCAGCAATGTCAGTGACCGACAGGCAGGTGCCTTCGACACTGACGCTGGCGCCGATCTTCAGGTCGTCGAGCAGTTCCGGGGTGAGGTCGATGGTGAACTGGTTGTGGCCCGGGTAAGTGGTCACATCAAGCAGAGGGCGGACGGCCTGGACGATGCCGGTGTACATGGAGTTGCTCCTGGGCACGAAAAAGAAATCTTTCGAACGCTATGCTTCTGAAGCCTCAAAAGCAAGGTGGCAGTGCCGGCCTCTTCGCGGCTGAAGCTGCTCCTACAGGTAATGTACAGAATTAGAAACCTCTGCAGTCACTGTGGGAGCGGCTTCATCCGCGAAGAGGCCAGTGCAGGCGCTGAAGCTACTAAAACTTCAACTGCCACTGCCCAACCACAGCATGGTTGCGGCTATTGCTACCCAGCTCACCGCTATACCCGATGCCCACTTTCTGCCGCGCACTCAGCCCCAGGTCCAGCCCGGCTTCGACCAGCAGGCTATCCCGGTCAATCGCGCTGCCTTCGACACTGAATGCATCACCACCCGCAATAAACGCCTGCCGCGTGCGGGTATCGATGTTGCCGTAGGTGTGGCGCCAGCCCAGCGTCGCCCGGGGTGTGAGGCTCATACCGTTGTCCAGTTGCCCCAAGTGCGCCAGGCGCACGCCGAAGGTACTGCTGAAGTTGTCCTGGGTATCGGCGTCCACCGCCAGCGCCGCGTCACCACCTTGCTCGCGGTAGCTGTCGCGGTGGTAGCGCTGGTAGCCGAGGTTGGCGAACGGTTCGGCGCTGAGGCGGCCGCTGCCCATGGCGTAGCCTAGTTCGACAAAGGCCTGCTGGCTATCTGCATCGTAGTCACCCTTGAGGCGCTCGTTGAAGCCTGCGAAGGCCACGTCGCGCTTGCTGTGGCCATCATGGCCGCTGTAGGCCGCGCCCAGGCGCAGGGCCAGCGGGCCGCTCTGGTGTTGGGCATACACCCCGGCGTGCCAGCTGCGCACGGTGCCATCCAGGCCGCTGCTGTCCAGGCGCGTGCGCGAGTAGCCACCCAGCACGCCCAGGCGCCATTCACCGCCCAACGCCCAGTCGACGCCCAGCACACCACCACCGGTGCGCTGCTCCAGCGCGCTGGTGCCGTGGCTGCCATCGACCTTGCCGTAGCTGCCCAGCGCCTGTGCCCAGACACGCCCCTGGGCGTTCGGGTCGTTGAGGTTGCGCGCTTCGCGTGGCACGCCAGTGGCGGCCAGGGCAGGGCTGTCGCTGTCGGTCATGCCCACCTGCAGGCTGCCTGCGCTGGCCATCGCCTGCATGGCACCGAGCATGCTGCTGCCGACCTGCGACGTGCCGGCCAGGGTGGCGGCTGCCAGGTTGGCGGTGTTGCTGGCCGACAGTTGCTCGATGGCGTTGCCGGCGCCGGCCGTGGTAGTGCCGAGCACGGCATTGTACAGGTTGCTGTTCTGCCCCAGGCCGGCCAGGCCGCGCGCGGCACCGGCGGCGTTGGCAGACTGTGCGTAATGCTCGAAGGCAACGTCGTTGCGGTCGTAGGCCAGGCCCACTGAGTTGCTGGTGTAACTCAACGTGGGGGTGAGGAAGGCATAGTCGCTGGTCACCTGGGCGAATGTGCCCTTGACTGCGCTGGCCGTCAGCACGGTGTACTGGCTTTGCCAGGGATACTCACCGGGGGTGGGCTGTACGCGCAGGGTGGCGTTATCGAGATTTGCCGTGCCGCTGACGCTGACCGGTGCGCTGCTGCCATCGGCATTCACGCCATACACCAGGCTTGCACCTTGGCTGAAGTTCAGGTCGCCAGCGACCGTAGCCACACCGAGGCCGGTGTTGGTCAGCAGGGTGCCGTCTACCTGCAGCCCGCCGACCGAGCCACCACCGGCGTAGATGGCGCCTTGCTCGATCTGCATCTGGCCGAGGATGCTGCCCTGGTTGATCAGCGTGGCGCCTGAAGTCACCACGCCGCCTTGGCTGAAGTCGCCAATGCTGCTCAGGGTCCAGCTGCCGCCGCTGACCTTGAGGGTTTCAAAGTGGGTGCTGTTGCCGAAGCTGCCGCTACCGTTCAGGGTGACGTTATCGACCCCGTCACCGCCATCGACCAGACCATTGAAGGCCCCGCCGGTTAGCACTGTGAGGTTGTCGTCGCCGGCGCCCATGCTCAGTGCCAGGCCATTGCCGCCACTGATCGTGCCGCTGTTGACTACCGTGTCGTCATACTCCCCGATCAGCCTGATGCCAAAGCCGCCATCGCCTTCGATGCGCCCGGCATTATCGATGGTGGTGGCGGCAACCCCCGCACCTTCGGCGCCGTCATCCACCAGAATGCCGTTATCGACGCTGCGAATTACCCCGGTCGCCGTGTTGACGACGCTGCCGCCACCCATGGCGATGCCTTCGCTGCCGTTCGGTCGCCCGCCACTGTCGACGCCCTTGGCGCCCAGGCCCTGGATGGTACCGGCGTTGTACACATGGCCGATGTTGTCGATATCGACGCCGTCGCCGTCGCCATTGATCTTGCCGTCGGCGATAGCACCGGTGATGGTGCCCCAGTTGTACACGGTGCCGCTGCCGTCGGAACCGAAGCCCGAACCGTTGCGCCCGGTAACGCTGGCACCCTCGTAGTTGTAGAGTGTGGCATCGGTCTTGAGGTCTACGCCATGGCGGTCGGCGCTGATCGTGCCGTGGTTGTACACGGTCACGCCGGTGGAGGTGCCGATCTTGATGCCATCGTACTTCTGGTCCAGGCCATTCTTGTCCTGTGGCGCAGTGTCGGTAACGATCAGCCCGTAGTTGGTGACCGTGGCATTGGAGCCGGTCTTGATCGCGTCGTTGCCGACGGCATGGATCACCCCCGTGGCCTGGTTGACCAGGGTGGTGGTGAAGGCCGGGTTGTTCAGGGTTTCCAGGTCGATGGCCTGGCCCTCAACTGTGGACTCGATGGTGCCGGCGTTGATGATATTCAGGCTGCCACCCGCAGTGGGGTTGGTCTGGAAGCGCAAGCCGTCATTGGTGCCCTGAATCAGCGCCCCGGCCTGGTTGCTGATCACGTAGTGACTGACGTCTTCGCCGTCATCCTTGCTGTCGATACCGCGGCCGTCGGTAGAGCGGATGATGCCGGCGTTGTCGACGCTCACGGTGGCGCCGCTGGTGTGCTTGGGCAAAATCACGCCGTCGTCGTCACTGGCCTCGATGCTGCCGGTCGATGTCACCTTCAAGCTGTCGGACTTCTTCAACTCCAGGGTATCGGTGCTGGCGTTGCTTATCAGGTAATCCTTGGCGAAGGCTGCGGGGGCGAAGGCGGCACAGGCCAGGGCGATGCACAGGGCCAGGCGGTTGGGCGTGAAAGGCATTGGGCGACCATGGGTTATTGTTCAGGGGCGCCCAATATGGCTATGCGATATTACGATTTGATTGATTGTGCGGTGTTTTGATCGCCAATTACACATGCGCGCTGCTGTTGACGATACGCAGGCACAGCGCCTCGTACGGGTCCAGGTTCACCTGCAAGCGCCCGTCTTCGGTCAGGTCCCCTTCGACCGTCTCATTGATCATGTCCACTACCGTACCCGGCGTGAAACCGGTCAGTTGCAGCTCCTCGGCAATCGCCGCCTGGCCGAAGTTCAGCGCGCTGATCTGGATGCCGCGCCCGGCTGGCAGTTCGTGCACCATCACCAGCAAGCCAGGGCTGCTGACCTCAGGTACCAGCACCTGGCGGCTGGTGGCGATGCCATAGGCCTGCCGCACCGCCAGCAGCTTTTTCACCTTGCAGGCAAACGAGTCGCTGTTTTCCAGCTGGCTGTCCAGGCTGCCATACAGGGCGCGGGCACGGGGCATGCCACGCACCGACTCTTCTGCCTGCGGGTCCAGCCCGGCCAGGTCGTAACCGCCCCGGTGAATCCAGCGGGTATCGCCATCCAGCATCCGCTGCGCGACCGCTTCGGCGGGCAAGGGCAGGGCGCCTACCAGGTCCCAGCCAGACAGCGCGACTACCCCTGGCTGCATGGCGTTGTACATGACCAGCAGCAAGTGCACTTTCTGGATCAGCTCGATTTCTGCTGCGCCGATTTGCTCAAGGTCGCGGATGCCCAGCGCTGCGGCGATCAGGCTGGCCGTAGTGCAGGCGATTCCGTTGGTCACGAAGCGCAGGTTGTAGGGGGCGTGCTCGCCCGACAGGCGTTCATAGATCTCTTCACGAATATGTTCACGCAGGATGCTGCCAGGCAAGGTCTGGCCCTTGTACAGGTACATGTCGTGGGCGTGCAGGGTCCAGAAATGCACCAGCTCCACGGTCAGCTCATCGTGGTTCTGCAGGGCATGGATAAGCGAGGCGGGGTCGATGCCGAAGGCGTGCATTTCCTTGAGCATCAGGCGCAGGAACTCGGTGTCGCCGGTCAGCAGCGCATGTTGGTAGGCTGGCCGGGTGATGAAGTCGTAGGACAGGTCGGCCCCGCCCTTTGACATCTGCGCGATGTCGTCCAGGGTCAGGTTCAGTTCCTGGAAGCTGAAACCGCCGGCTTTGCGGATCATGCCGCCGATCAACTGGTTGCCGACGATCGACAGCGGGTGGCTTTCCGACCAGGCGGTGCCGCTGGCCCGCGTTTCCACACCCAGAAAGCCGTTGGCGTCCAGGCGCAGACCGCGCGCGCCCAGGCAGTCCAGGGCGTGCAGGGCATCGCCAATGATCATTTGCTGGGCGGCAAAGGTCGGGTCAAGCCAGTTAAGCGAGGGCTGGCCTTCCTTGAAGTAGTGCAGGTAGACCCAGCGACGGGTTTTGCCGTCAACACCGGTGATGGGTGGCGTGACGCTCCAGTCGGTTTCCTTTACACCAGGCTCGAAGAAGATCACCCGTTGCAGCTGGCCGACGATGTAATGGCGGGCTTTGAGCTCGTCGCACTGGGCCGGCAGCAGGTTGACCGAATCACGGCCGCTGGGCACCTCAGGCAGCAGCTGCCAGTCTTCTTCGCGAACTTCGACCATATGGTACAGCCCCGGGTAAGGCCCGTAGGCCATCTCGGCCAGGCGGAAGTCTGCCCCTTTGCCTGTGTGCGAGGGGATCAGGTCATCGATGGTCACTGCATTGTGTGCGGCGGCCATGCGGCTCATCTGCACCAGTTCCTGTTCGCTGCCGTACAGCGGGTCGATATCGAAGCTGATACGGTCGAAGTTACCGTCCACGCTGGGTGTGGGTGCGCGGCCACGAATGCCGCCGGACAATTTGATCGGGCCAGTGTGCAGGCCTTGGATGCCGATCTCCGACAGGCGCTTCCACAGTGCTTCGTGGGCCAGGGCGCCGAGTACGGAACAGTCTGGCGGGGCGATGATGGCGTCGGGGTACACGGTCAGCCAGACCGAAGCGATTTCGGTGGCGCGGCGGGGCTGGGCTTCGGCGTAGGGCTGCTGCCACAGGCGTGACTGCCCTGAATACAGGCTGGCCCGCTCTTGGGAAGCCTTGAGCATGGCGCGGTCTTCGAGCCATTTGACGTATGACGGGTCGGGCTGGGTCATTTCGCGTCCTCTTTGCGTGTCGGCACCGGCTCAGGTTATGACGGCTGCGGGCGCTGATCGTTCGGCTTGAAGATGCCAGCACCGATCAAGGCTCGCGAATTGGGCTGCGGGCGGCCTCACGCAAGCTTTCCAGCAAATCCAGCAATGCAGCCTCGATATGCGGCTCATCGCGCCAGCACATGCCAATCGAGCCTTCTGCCTCCAGCTCGAAATCCAGCCGCCGCAACAACCCTCGCCCATGGAAATGCTCGGCCACCCGCCCGGACGCGACGGACAGCATGTCGCTGTTCTGCATCAACCACAGATTGGCCATCAACGATGACGATTCGATACGGCATGGCAACGGCTTGCGCCCGGCATTGCTCAGGGCCGTGTCCAGGCGGTTGCGGATCGGCGTGGCCGGCGGCCACAGCAGCCAGTCGTACTGGTACAGGTCATCCCAGCCAAGGCCCGTGCGCCCGGCCAACGGGTGATCGGGGCGGGCGACCACCTGCATGGGTTCGCGGAACAGCATTTCGCTGTGCAGGGCCTGGCTCGGCTGATAGTTGTCGACGCGCCCGACCACCACATCCAGTTGACCCAGGTGTAGGCGTTCGAGCAGCACGTTCATCGTGCTTTCCTGCAGTGATACCTGCGCTTTCGGGTGTTTTTCCAGAAAGTACAGGATGGCGTCCGGCACCAGGCTGGGCGCCGAAGCCGGCGACGTGCCAATCGCCACGTTAGGTGTGTTGCCTTCGCGCAGGGCATCAAGGTTGCTCTGCGCGCGTTCCATTTCGCTGAGGATGCGCCGCGCATGGTTTACCAGCAAGGTGCCTTCGGCAGTCGGCCGCAGGCCTCGGGCATGGCGTTCGAAGAGCAGGGCTCCAGCGTCTTCTTCCAGTTCTTTGAGGAACTTCGACAGCCCAGGCTGAGTGGTGTAGGCCTGCCGGGCGGTGTCGCTGAGGTTGCCGGTTTCGGCCAGCGTTACCAGCAGTTGCAGGTGCCTGGGGCGCAGGCGACGGGTCCAGTGCATGGCGTGCCTCTCATCATCTTTTTCGTATGGATGCATATTAAAATATCATTTTTTTTGTATGTCTGGCGGGCGTTTAATCGGTCCCACAACGGGGCGCTGCCACTGCCATTCGCCCCTTCACAGCCCACCGAAGGTGAAGCGATGAATAACAACGACAACATCGGTACGGACCGCGCCGACTTCTATCAACGCATCGATAGCCAAGCGCTGTTCCCGCTGTGGGAACAACTGCATAACCTGGTGCCGCCGCAGCCCACCACTACCTGCGTACCGGCCCTGTGGCGCTTCAGCGAAGTGCGCCCGTACCTGATGGAAGCCGGCCAGCTGATCAGCGCCGAAGAAGCGGTGCGCCGTGTGCTGGTGCTGGAAAACCCGGGTATTCGCGGCCAGGCCTCGATCACCCCCAGCCTGTATGCCGGCCTGCAACTGATCTTGCCGGGCGAGATCGCTCCCAGCCATCGCCACAGCCAGTCGGCGCTGCGTTTCGTGGTCGAAGGCAAGGGCGCCTACACCGCAGTGGACGGGGAGCGCACCACCATGCACCCGGGCGATTTCATCATCACCCCCTCCTGGACCTGGCACGACCACGGCAACCCGAGCGAAGCCGAAGGTGGCGAGCCGGTCATCTGGCTGGACGGGCTGGACATTCCCACTGTGCGCTTCTACGGCGCCGGTTTCGCTGAAAACCACCCGCAGGCCGTGCAGCCGGTCAGCCGGCCGGAGGGCAACAGCCTGGCCCGCTACGGCGCCAACATGCTGCCGCTGCGCCATCAAGTGCAGGGTACTACCTCACCGATTTTCAGTTACCCGTATGCACGTACCCGCGACGCGTTGGCCACGCTTGAACGCCAGGGCGAAGTGGATGCATGGGACGGGGTCAAGCTGCGCTACGTCAACCCGGCCACTGGCGGCTGGGCCATGCCCACCATCGGTACCTGCATGCAGCTACTGCCGCGCGGCTTCGCTGGCCAGACCGCCCGCAGCACCGATGCCACCGTGTACTCGGTGGTCGAGGGGCAGGGGCGCGCCATCATCGACGGGCAGACCTATGTCTTCGAGCCCAGGGACACCTTCGTGGTGCCGAGCTGGGTACCGCTAAGCCTGCATGCGGACGACGAGTGCGTGCTGTTCAGCTATTCCGACCGGCCCGTGCAGGAGGCCCTCGGGCTGCTGCGCGAAGCCCGCGACCACTATTGATCCAAGGAACCCTGCCATGACTTATCTGTTTGAACCTGCCGCCACCACCAGCCTGCCGATTGCCGGCAGCGACCAGCGCTTCCCGGTACGCCGGGTGTACTGTGTGGGGCGCAACTACGCAGCCCACGCCCGTGAAATGGGCTTTGATCCCGACCGCGAGCCGCCGTTCTTCTTCTGCAAACCGGCCGATGCCGTGGTGCCGGTGGCCGACGGCCAGACCCTGGAACTGCCGTACCCGGCCGAAACGAGCAACTACCACTACGAGATCGAGCTGGTCGCCGCTATCGGCAAAGGCGGGCGCAACATTGCGCAGGAGCAAGCCAACGAACATGTGTTCGGCTATGCCGTAGGCCTGGACATGACCCGTCGCGACCTGCAGATGAAGATGCGCGAAATGGGCCGCCCGTGGGAAATCGGCAAGGCGTTCGACGCCTCCGCCCCCATTGCGCCGCTGTACCCGGCCAGCGAGGTCGGCCACCCGGCGCAGGCCGGCATCTGGCTGCAGGTCGAAGGCCAGGATCGCCAGCGCAGCGATATCGACAAGCTGATCTGGTCGGTGCCGGAAACCATCGCCTACCTGTCGCGTTTCTTCGACCTGCAGCCGGGTGACCTGATCATGACCGGCACCCCCGAAGGCGTTGGCCCGGTAGTGGCCGGCGAGCTAATGGTTGGCGGCGTCGATGGCCTGGGCCAAATCCGCGTCCGCGTTATCTGATCGTGCCGGGCCGGCACTGCTAATGGAGGCCGGGCTGTCTTTCGAGGTGCTGTTCGGCGTGCTCGTGCTACCTGCCGTGCTGGCCGCTGCGGCGATCTTCTTCAAGGGCGCGCGGCCTGCTACCGCGCTGCCCGCCAATACCCACATCACGCTTTGACCCAGCAGGATTACTGCCATGCAGCTCTACAGCTTTTTCAACAGTTCCACCTCGTACCGGGTGCGCATCGCCCTGGCCCTGAAAGGCCTGGCGGTGGATTACCACGGCGTCAACCTGCGCGCCGGTGAGCAACGCCAGGTGCAGCACCGTGCGCTCAGCCCCATCGGCGGCGTGCCGGTGCTGGTGCGTGACGATGGCGTCAGCCTGACCCAGTCGCTGGCGATCATCGATTACCTCGACGCGTGCTATCCCCAGGCGCCACTGCTGCCCGCCGAGCCGCTGTTGCGCGCAAGGGTGCTGGAAGTGGCGCAGCTGATCGCCTGCGACGTTCACCCGCTGAACAACGTGCGCGTGCTGGGTTACCTGCAACGCGTGCTGGAAGTAGGGCCAGAGGAAAAAGACCGTTGGTACGCGCACTGGGTCGCCGAAGGGCTGGCCGCCCTCGAAGTGCTGCTGCAACGGCATGGCGAAGGTCCGTACTGCTTTGGCGCCCAGCCGACCATGGCCGATTGCTGCCTGGTGCCTCAGGTGGCCAATGCCGAGCGCGTGGGCTGCGACCTGCAGGCATACCCGCAGGTGATGGCGGTGTACGACCACTGCCAGGCGCAACCCGCCTTCCAGCGTGCGGCCCCTGGCCGCCAACCCGATTTCATCCAATAAGAACCGCAGCCTGTACGGAGACCCAACCATGACTGCCCAACAACAAAAAATCATCATCGTCGGCGGCGGCATCGGCGGCCTTGCCGCCGCCCAGGCCCTGACCGCCCAAGGTATCCAGGTACTGCTGCTGGAACAGGCCGACCATATCGGTGAGATTGGCGCCGGTATCCAGCTTGGCCCCAATGCCTATGCCGCGCTGGATGCGCTGGGCGTGGGCGAAGCTGCGCGCAGCCGCTCGGTGTTCACTGACCACCTGATCATGATGGACGCCATCGATGCCCATGAGGTCGGCCGTATCGAAGTTGGCGAAGGTTTCCGCCAGCGTTTCGGCAACCCGTATGGCGTGATCCACCGCGCCGATATTCACTTATCGATCCTCGAAGCGGTGCAGCAGAACCCGCTGATCCGCTTCCAGACTTCAACCCATGTCGCCGGCATGGAGATGGACGACCATGGCGTGACCCTGACCGACAGCAAGGGCAACCGTTACCAGGCCGACGCAGTGATTGGCTGTGATGGCGTGAAGTCGGTGATCCGCGAGCGCATGGTCGGCGACCCGGCACGCGTCACCGGGCATGTGGTGTACCGCGCCGTGGTGGATGTGCAGAACATGCCCGAAGACCTGCGCGTGAACGCGCCGATGCTGTGGGCCGGGCCGCGCTGTCACCTGGTGCATTACCCGCTGCGTGGCGGCCAGCAGTACAACCTGGTGGTGACCTTCCACAGCCGCAACGAGGAGCAGTGGGGCGTGAGCGATGGCAGCAAGGACGAGGTGCTGTCGTATTTCGAGGGCATTCACCCACGGCCCCGGCAAATGCTCGACCGGCCGACTTCGTGGCGCCGCTGGGCCACCGCCGACCGCGACCCGGTGGAGCAATGGGGCGAAGGGCGGGCAACGCTGCTGGGTGATGCTGCCCACCCGATGACCCAATACCTGGCCCAGGGCGCGTGCATGGCGCTTGAGGATGCCGTGGTGCTGGGGCAGGCGGTGAAGGCCTGCGAGCATGACCTGCAGGCGGCGTTCCGCCTGTACGAGTCGGTCCGCATACCCCGTACGGCACGGGTGCTGTGGTCGGCGCGGGAGATGGGGCGGCTTTACCACGCCAAGGGCGTTGAACGACTGGTGCGCAACCAGCTGTGGGAAGGGCGTTCGCAGGCGCAGTTCCAGGATGCCGTTCAATGGTTGTATGGCTGGAGCATTGATAGCTGCCTGAAGCACTGACAACAGGCCCGGCGTCTTCGCGGGCCCGCCCGCTCCCACAGGTATACCAACGGCTTCGAGGCCTCTAGATTACCGGTGGGAGCGGGCGTGCCCGCGAAGAGGCCGGACCTGCAAAGGCAGAGTCAGCGCCGCGCCGACAACTGCTGCGGTGCCAGAAACGCATCATGGAAGTAATTGCGCACGGCCTGCATCGCCGGGCTGAACGCCCGCTCCCGGTGCCAGGCCAGCCCCACGCTCATCGGCGTTACCGGGTCGCTGATAGTCACCGTCTCGATCCGCTTGCCCTCCAGCGACCACGGCCGGTGCACCAGGTCCGACAGGATCGCCACGCCACTGCCATTGGCGACCATGCTGCGCACGGCCTCCACCGAACTGGTCCGCACCCGCACGCTCGGCCGTTGCCCGGCCTGTTCCCAATAGCGCATGGCGCTTTGCTCGGCCTCGTCCACGGTCAGCAGGATGAACGGTTCACAGGCCACATCGGCCAGGCTCACCGACGAGCGCTCGCACAGCAGATGATGGCCGGGCAGCCACAGTCGGCGCTCGGAGTTGAACAGTGTTTCCGAGACGATGTCCGGGTGGGTGAGGTTGGCCGTCAGCACTACAGCCATGTCGAAACGCCCCTCCAGCAAACCTTGCTCGATGGCGCTGCGTTCCTGCTCGTACAGCTCCAGTTTCACATCCGGGTGCCAGTGTTCAAGGCGTTGCAGGTGGTGTGGCAGGAAGTAGCCAATCACCGTGTAGCTTGCCGCCAGGCGCAGCAGGCCGCTGGCGCGCACGTTCGGCAGCGGGCTGTTCAGCGCGTCGTCAACACTGTGCAGGATCACGTAGGCGCGGTTCAGAAAATGCCGGCCGGCCTCGGTCAGGCTCATGCCCTGGGCCGAGCGCTGAAACAGCAGCACGCCAAGCATGGCTTCCAGCTCCTTGATTGCCGTGGTCACTGCCGACTGAGAGATATTCAGGTGGATGGCAGCCTGGGAAATCTGGCCGATTTCGGCGGTGGCGACGAAGTAACGGACCTGGCGCAGGGTCAGTGACACGATTGGCTCCTGGGGTATCTGATTTTCAGAAGACACCCTATCTGTTTATAGATCTTCCCAAGGGGGCAAGGAGAATCTAACGTGGCTTGCATGCAGTCACAAGCACCAGGAGAGACAGTCATGCAGGTGGTGGATTTCAACTCGGACATGGGTGAGGGGTTTGGTCCGTGGACAATTGGCGACGGTGTCGACCACGAGCTGATGGGCTACATAAGCACGGCCAACATCGCCACGGGTTTCCATGCCGGCGACCCTGGCACCATGCGCCGCACCGTCGAGCGGGCCAAGGCACTGGGCGTGGCCGTGGGGGCGCACCCGGGCTTCCGTGACCTGGTCGGCTTCGGCCGCCGGCACATCAACGCGCCAGCTCAGGAACTGGTCGACGACATGCTCTACCAACTGGGCGCACTGCGCGAAATTGCCCGTGCCCAAGGGGTGCGCTTGCAGCACATCAAACCGCACGGTGCGCTGTACATGCACCTTGCGCGTGACGAAGAAGCTGCCCGCCTGCTGGTGGAAAACCTGCGGGTAATCGAGCCGGAACTGCTGCTGTACTGCATGCCGGGCTCGGTGATCTGCCGTATTGCCCAAGAACTTGGCCAGCCGGTGGTGCGCGAGTTCTACGCCGACCGTGAGTACGACCTGAGCGGCTCGATCGTGTTCACCCGCAATGTGCGGGGCCATGATCCCAAAGCAGTGGCCGAACGTGTGCTGCGGGCATGCCGGCAAGGTGTGGTGCGCACGGTCGAGGGGCAGGACCTGGCCATCGAATTCGACTCCATCTGCCTGCACAGTGATACCCCGGGTGCACTCGACCTGGTCGAGGCCACCCGCAAGGCGCTGGATGCGGCCGGAATTGTGGTGCGTGCACCACGCTGAGCCCGTGAGGCATCCGGCAGGTACAAGCCGGAGCCCGTGCATTTTGTTTTCGCCTGCCTTTCTATAAAGATTCCAAGAAAAGGAACAGTCATGGCCGAACCGCTTGCTACAACCCCGATCCGCTACAGCTTCGGCGCCGACGAGCACCTGTTTGCCGAAGTCAGCGAAAGCATGTCGCTGGAAGCCTTCTTCAAGGGCATGGCCGTCACCCGCGCCGTGGAGCGGCTGGCACTGGATGGCGTGCTGGACGTGTGCCTTGCCAATGCCTCGTTCCAGATCCGCTTCGACCCCGACCGTATTGCGCCGCAGGCGCTGCTTGAAGCGGTGCAAGGTGCCGAGGCCCAGGCAGTGGCCGAGCGCTCGTTGCAGACGCGGATCATCGAGATCCCGGTGCTGTACAACGACCCCTGGACCCATGAAACCCTGATGCGCTTCCGTGACCGCCACCAAGACCCGAGCGGCACTGACCTGGAGTACGCGGCGCGCATCAATGGGCTGGCCGATGTCGATGCATTCATCGCCGCCCACAGCGGCGCGCCGTGGTTCGTGTCGATGGTCGGTTTCGTGGCCGGCCTGCCATTCATGTTCCAGATGGTCGAGCGTGAGCGGCAGTTGCAAGTCCCTAAATACCTGCGTCCGCGTACTGACACGCCCAAGCTGACCCTGGGCCATGGCGGTTGCTTCGGTTGTATCTACTCGGTGCGCGGGGCAGGGGGCTACCAGATGTTCGGCGTCACCCCGGCGCCGATCTACGACCCTGAGCAGACCTTGAACTACCTGAAGGCGCACATGGTGTTCTTCCGCCCGGGCGACATCGTGCAATTCAAACCCATTGATCGCAGGGCCTACGATCAGGCAGTGGCGGATGTGGAGGAGGGCCGCTTCGACCTGCGTATTCGGCCGGTCGAATTCTCCCTGGATGCCTTCCTTGCCGACCCGGTCGGTTACCCCAAGTCGCTGCAGGAGGTGCTGGCATGATCAAGGTACTCAAACCCGGCCTGGCCACCTCGGTACAGGACTTGGGCCGTGAAGGCTACTACCACCTGGGTATTCCGCCATCCGGTGCACTCGACCAGTATGCCTTGCGCGCGGCCAACTATCTGGTGGGCAATCCGGCCGGTGCAGCAGCCCTTGAGTGTGCGCTGGTGGGGCCGGAACTGAAGTTTCAGCAGGATGCGCTGGTGGCGGTTTGCGGTGCGCAGATGCCAGCCCTGCTGGATGGCCACGAGCAGCGCCCCGACACGGCCTTTGCCGTGCGCGCCGGGCAGGTGCTGCGCTTCGGCTTTCCCACGGCCGGCGCCCGCGCTTACCTGGCCGTGGCCGGTGGTATCGATGTACCCGAGGTGCTTGGCAGCCGCTCCACCTACGCGCTGGGAGCATTGGGCGGGTTCCATGGGCGCAAGCTGATGGCAGGTGACTTGCTGCCGGTCGGTGCGCCCAGTGGTAAGACCCGCGCTGGCGCAAGCCTGCCCATGGCCCTGCGCCAGGCCTTGGGCGGCGAGGTGGTGTTGCGGGTGGTGCCGGGGCTGTACTTCCATCGCCTGACCGAAGCTGGCGCTCAGAGCTTTTTCACCGAAGCCTGGACAGTCGGTTCTGAAGCAGACCGTATCGGCTACCGCTACAAGGGTGGCAGCGCCTTGAGCTTCCAGCCCCGGGAGCAGCCCTTCGGTGCCGGCTCAGACCCTTCGAATATCGTCGACAGTTGCTACCCGATCGGTTCAATTCAGGTGCCAGCGGGGCTGGAACCGATCATCCTGCACCGCGATGCCGTGTCGGGTGGCGGCTACGCCATGATCGGCACGGTGATCAGCGCCGACCTGGATTTGATTGGGCAGATGCAGCCCAACCAGCAGGCGCGGTTCTTGAAGGTGAGCCTGGAGCAGGCGCTGGAGGCGCGGCGTTCGTACAACAAGAAACTTGGCTGCCTGGCCAGGCTCTTCGGCTGATCGCGATCCCTGCGGGTAAGTCCGTTTCTCCAGCACGTTTGATTTAAAGAAGGATCCTACAACCATTTGGGAAGGCACAGACTCCTTGAAGAATTGATTCCCCGATAGTGTTCATGTCTTCAGTTTGCTCGAAGACAAGGACCACTTCATGCCCGGCCAATCCGACCTGCCTCCGGTGAAACACAAGGGCGCTGCCGATGCCCATGATGTATCAGAGAGCAGCGTCTACGCGATGCTCGAAGTGCCGGAGGGCACTGATTCACCCTATGCGGTTGACCAAGGACAGGGGGCAGGTGACCCGGATTTCGACGGCTACCCCGCCGACCCGCACTTCCAGCTGCGCGGCGGCTTCGAAAACCTGATGCTCGACGCGGCATTCCCCCTGTTCGGCCTGGTCATTCGCCTGCATACCCTGGATGAGCTGCCCAACATTGCCTACGTGCACAAGACCGTGCAAAACCAGGTCAGCAACATCCGCGAAGAAATGCGCCAGCACGGCTACCCCATCACCCACCAGGAAGTCTATTCCTACGCCCTGTGCCTGTGCCTGGACGAGACGGTGATGAGCCGCCCCTGGGGCAACAACTCCTGCTGGAGCCACGCACCGCTGCTCAGCATCTTCCACGACGAAACCCAGGGCGGCGAGAAAATTTTCGTGCTGCTTGAACGGGTCATGCAGGCACCCAAGGAATTCAAGGACGTGCTGGAGTTCCTCTACTACTGCTTCTGCCTGGGCCTGCGGGGCAAGCACGCCCTCGACCCCAAGTGCGATGAAATCATCAACGCCCTGATCTCGCGCATGCACAAGGTCATTCGTGAACTGCGCGGCCCCACGCCAGAGGAGTTGTGCGACCCCTATACCAACGTCGTCCATTGCCCCCACCGCCCGCGACGCTGGGAGTGGCCCTGGTGGAGCCCGCTGGTGATCTCGGCCGTGGCCATGGTCTGCGCCTACAGCTACTACAGCTACCGCCTCGACCTGATCACCGCCGAAGTCATCGAATCGCTGAACGCGATTCTGCAGCAGTAGCGGGGGACGCCACATGCCTAGCCAATCCGATTTGCGCTTTACCTTCCAGCCGCTGGTGGGCCGCAGCGAGTTCGAAGTGGTGTCGTTCGAACTGGACGAAGCCATCAGCTCACCGTTCCAGTTGCAACTGGAACTGATCAGTTTCGAAGACGATGTCGACTTCGGCCAGCTACTCGACAAGCCGGTACTGTTCACAGTCTGGCGCGGTGAGCGCCCGCTGCGCTACGTACACGGCCTGGTCAGCACCTTCAGCCAGGGTGAGACGGGCTTCCATCGCACCCGTTACCGCGCCCTGGTCGAGCCCGTGCTGGCTCGCGCCGGGCTGCGCTCGAACTGGCGGATCTTCCAGCACAAAACCGTGCCGCAGATTCTGGAAATCATGCTCAAGCGCCAGGGCATTACCAGCTATGAGCTGAAGAGCATCGACAAGCATGAGGTACGCGAATTCTGTGTGCAGGCCGGTGAAACCGATCTCGACTTCATCGCCCGCCTGGCGGCCGAAGAGGGCTTCGTCTACCGCTTCGAGCACACGCCGAAGCTGCACAAGCTGCTCATCACCGACCGGCTGCTGGGGCTGGGGCAGATCAGCCAGGGCGCCATCAAGGCCGATGACGAGGATGAAGGCTTCTTCGAGCAGGATGACATCGGCCCCAACCAGGTGCTGTACCACGCCAACAGCGGCGGTGACCAGGCCAGGCCTTGCCTGCGCCGGTTGCGTTACAGCGAGCAGGTGCGTACTGCACGCCAGGTCCAGCGCGACTACACCTTCACCCACCCGGCCTACCGCCAGGAGCAGCGTGCCGAGGGCAGCGACCTCAAGCACCAGGCCACCACCTACGAGCGCTTCGACTACCCCGGCCGCTACAAGCGCGGGGCGGTTGGCGCGCCCTTCACCGCCACCCGCATCACCGCCTGGCGCCATGACGCCCGCATGGCCGAGGTGGACGGCGACGATGTGCGCCTGCAACCGGGGCTGAGCTTCACCTTGGCCGGGCACCCGCGCGAAGACCTGAACATGCACTGGCGGGTAACCCGCGTGCACCACAAGGGCACCCAGTTCACCAGCCTGCAGGAAGAGGCCGCAGGTGCCCGGCAAGGCACGCGCTACAAGCAGGACGCCGTACTGGTCCCCGGCAGAGCCGAATGGCGCCCGGCGCCCTTGGCCAAGCCGCGCATCGACGGCCCGCAGATGGCCACGGTGGTGGGGCCGAAGGGCGAAGAGATCTACTGCGACCAATGGGGCCGGGTGAAGGTCAGCTTCCCGTGGGACCGCGAGAGCGAAGACAACGAGTTCAGCTCCTGCTGGGTGCGTGTATCGCAAGGCTGGGCCGGCGGCAGCTGGGGTTCGATGGCCATACCGCGTATCGGCCAGGACGTGATTGTCCAGTACGTCAATGCCGACCCCGACCAGCCGATGATCACCGGGCGCACCTACTGCGGCAATCAGCTGCCGCCGTATGACCTGCCAAAACACAAGACGCGCATGACCATCAAGAGCCAGACCCACAAGGGCAACGGCTTCAACGAGCTGCGTTTCGAGGATGAACTGGGCAAAGAGGAAGTGTTCATCCATGCCCAGCGGGACCAGAACAACATCGTCGGCAATGATGAGACCACGACTGTTGGGCGTAATCGAGTGGAGCAAGTCGGCAAGGATGAGCAACTGACCATCGGCAACAACTTCCGCCAGGAAACAGCAAATAACCATACCCAGGTCATAGGTCAAAACAGCCTTTTGGACATCAAACGTGACCTGGTCGAAAACGTCGCTAACAACCGCACGGAGTCAACGGGTAGCAATCACCACGCTTTCACCGGGAACAACAGCACGCTTGTGATCAATGGGGCTCAATCGATCAGCGTCGGGCAGGGGGTGCAACAACGTACGACGGTCTACCAGTTGCTGGCCAGTGAACGCATCGAGTTCAGAAGCCCTGGCGGCAGCATCGTGCTGGATGACCAGGGCATTACCATCAACGGCTTGACACTCGACCTGCAGGGGCAGACCAAGGCGGTAGCGAAGGGGGATGGCAATAGCCAGTCACTTGAGCTTACGGCTGATGGCAGTAGCAAGTGCGAGGTCAAGGCATGAAGGTCGAGAACCTGGCCCGCAGCATTGAAGGGCACCATGCGGCGCATTTGCATTGCCATGTACTGATAGACCCACTAGCGGTCACGGCTAGAAGCGACCATGCCTTGCTTGCTCGGCTGCGCGAAACGTTGGGCGAAGCAGCGTTGACGCGTGTGCACAGGGCCGATCTGGCCCATGCGCCTCACCTGCACCCGGTATTGGCCTGCCTGGCCTCGCCCGGGTCTTCTCCCAGCAGTGACTTGCTCGAGCTGACGGCCCGTGCAGCGCACAGAGGGCTGCACCGGCACCGACGCTACTTGTGTGGCTGGCTGTTCAGCGAGGCAACACCGGCCACGGTAGCCGCCCATCTCACGGCCATGTGCCGAATACCCGATGCCAAGCGCCACTTCAACTTTTACCCAGTCTATGAGCCTGTTCGCCTGGAGCTGCTCGCGGCAACGTTCAGGCAGGTCGAGCATGGCCCGTGGTGGCCGATCAACAGCTGGTTGTTCCTGAGTAGCGGTGGAAGATTGGCCCACCTCAAAGGGCAGAGCGGATCGCGGCACTCTTTGCCGGAGCCTGCCCAGCGGATTCAGGAGGATGTGGCGTTGGTCGAGCGCGTGCTGGCTGTCTGGAGAGTGCTGCGTGCGGGCTCGGAGGACGCGAGCCAATGCCAGGTCCCGCCATTGGCCGCCGTGCGGGTATCCAACCATATTGACGACGCACGAGCATTGGGCCTGAGCGCAGAGGAGGACATCACGGTTTTCGCTCTTCATCACCTGTGCATCCATCCCAAGCTGAATACCGTTGCTGCAGTGCGCAGCATGGTTGACGCAGCCGTCAACGATCGCCGTCCTCTCGCCCCAATGCTCGCTCGTTATTCCGAGGCGCAATGGTGTCGCCTGATCGATCCCCTCCCAGTAAACGAGAGGCGCTTATGACCCTCAGTCAGCGTATCGCCATTGCGACAGCCGAAGCCGGGCTGCCGTCTGACCAGTGCATGGCCTGCGAGCGGCAAGGTCTGCCGATATTACCGCTGCGCCGCGCACTGGTGCCGGATACTCGACCGGAGTGCATAACGACCGTGGCGGGTAGCCTGCATATCTCGGCGAGGATGGGCCTGCGCACTTTGCGCATGGGCTACCTGTATGTGCTGCTGGACCAGCAGGTCTGGCATGCCTACGAAGTCAGCGAACAGGGCCACCTGCGCCGCTTCAATCCCTACGAACCGTCAGACGGCCCACCCGCATCACTGCCTGAAAAGTGTACGAATGAAAACCATGACATTCCCTCGTCCTTCCTGAATATCGACACCGACCGCTATGGCAGCGCCTGGCTGGCCTTCTCCAGTGATGCCTGCACCTGATCGAGCTGGAAGTGAAGATGAAGCTGGGCGAGTACTACGCCCTGCAGAGTGCCCACTTACGCGAGTTGCAGCACAAGGCCAATGCCTCGATTGCCGAAGCCAGGGACCGGATGCATCGCAATATCGATGACATCGACATTCATTCAACCAAGGCCTGGAGCAAGGTGCGGCCGATCATTCAGCACGGGCTGATGAGCCTGGCCGTGCTCGATCCGCGGTTTACCAACACGATGATCAGCGTGTCGGTGTGGGTGGAAGGTACAGCAGCGGAGGTACATGGCCGTTTGCTGGATGAAGCCAGCATGAAGGTGACCCAGGCGAGCAGCCTGGCGCAGCGGACATTGGTGGATATCTCTGTGGCGGCGGGGACGCTGGAGGCGGATGCCCGAAAGATGTTCCAGAGGATGAAGATCACTTCGCAGCAGGCGGCGGAGTTGGTGCGAACCGGCTTTGGCGGAATGCGGGGTGTGGCGGGAAGTTGGGAATTACTGCTGGCGATTGGAGGGCTGTACTTGCAATACGACAGCCTCGCCAGAAATCAGGAAAAAGCGGAAGTGGAGATTGGGCCCAAGGCTCATGAGGCCAAGTTGGCGTTGCAGGGGGCGCAGCTCGGGATATTGGGAGGGCAGATTGAACTGATCGGACTCGTAATGCGCTCCAGCGCCAGCTATATAAAAGCACCTTGGCCCCAGGGCGTGCCAGCAGTTGGAGGAGCGCTGGTTAAGTTCGGCGCCCTATTCAGTGCAATAGCCGGAGTTTTTGAGACCGCACAAGCAAAAGCTGCCGCCAAGCGAGCTTCGGCCGCGGGGGATAGCACAGCGCGAACTCTCCATGTTACTGCTGCTGCATTCTACGGGATAGGTGCTGCGGCTTTTGCTGGTGCTGTATTTAAATCGCTAATTTTAGGTCCATTAGGTATCGCTATATTATTGAGCTTGACTGCATATGCATTGAGTAAGCAGGCTGAAAAGAATGAATCTTCAGCGCTGGAGCGTTGGGCAAGGCGCTGCTGGTTTGGAAAAGCCGATGAAACACCAGCAGTACATTGGAATGCTACCGAATACGCAGATATTGCGTTTGCAGAGCTTAATGCAGCAGTTCTTGGTGTTCAAGCAAAGATCAATTTTGATTCAAGCATCGTGACTGACCCCGCCGCGCCGAGGATTGGAGGTCTAGTTGGTCTGATGACAGAGCAAAGACTTAGATTTCAAGTGGTTTTACCAAACTATAGGGATGACACTTCTGCTTTCCGCTGGGGCCTGATTGTGCATCGCGTCGGCGATGGAGAGTTTCCTGAGTACAAGGGTGGTGAGACCATTATTGTCGATGACTTTCACGCTATCAATACAGAAGCATTGTCGAAGTCAACTCAATTTTCTATTTTTACCCCGCCGAGGATACCCGACTATAAAGCTGATATTACAGTGCTAAAACAGCGGAAAGACAGTAACCAGGAAGGTATCGGCTGGTTGGAGGTCTCAGGGACAGTGGAACTCATGCCCACTATCGGGAAGCACACAATAACTGGAGCAACGTTGTTGGTTATGTATTGGCCAGATAGAATTATTCCGAGTGCGTACATAGAGATATGTGAGCGGGGAGAAAATGATTAATCGTGCATCAAAAACGCAATGGGAGCGGGGGCCTGGGTGGCGGTACGATTTGCCCCATGTCAGCGAAATACCTAACCTAAAGTGCGGCGTGAAAGATTTAAAACCATCGCCAAACCATTGTGATGGCGTGTATCTAGAACTGCCAAGATCAACGTTCAGTTTAAGAGGGGTCGCGGCTTTACTGTGTATCCCGATGTTAATTTTCTGCGCAGGGCTAGTAGTGTGGTTATATTGGATTATTTTTATGGAGGGCTTGTTGCGGGATTGGTTGATGAACATTTTTTTGATACTGGGGCCTCCGGCGGCTATCTGGTCTGTTGTGCCCTATGTCAAGTTAGACTTTGTAACCCCTAGAGACGAGCCAATCCGTTTCAACCGCTTCCGTCGAAAAATTTACATCTACGAGTATAAGTACGACCGCATCTTCATTTTCAGCCGCAAACGCTGGGGCGTCAGACCCGTCGCTTATAACTGGGACGACGTAACCGCCGAGGTTTACCGCATCTACGCCCCCGGTCACGGCGGCCTGATCGAAAACGTCATGTTGTCTGTCCGCAACCCGGAAACCAATGAAGTGATCGATCGCGTCTTCTTTGCCCACGACCTATACCACGGTGAATCCTACTGGGCCATCGCCCGGCTGTTCATGCAACAAGGCGCCGAAGCCCTGCCAAAGTTCGTGCACCCACCCCGTGACTGGAACGATGACGATGGCCTTAGCCACATGCATTGCCTGGCGCCGAAGGTTCACTGGCCAGTGGCGATTGATCTTGAGTCCCGAACTGCACCGTCTGAAGGAGAAACCCTATGAACCCGGTTGTACTTGTGGGCCACCAACACAACTGCCCGCTGCATGAGGTTAACCAGGTAGAGAGCGGCAGTGCTGCTTACACATTCAATGGCAAACCGGTTGCCAGGGTAGGTGACCGTACCACCTATGAACCCGTTCGCCTGGAGCTGCTCGCGGCATCGTTCAAGCAGGTCGAGCATGGCCCATGGTGGCCGATCAACAGCTGGTTGTTCCTGAGTAGTGGTGGAAGGTTGGCCCACCTCAAAGCCGAGGCGCAATGGTGTCGCCTGATCGATCCCCCCCGGTAAACGAGAGGCGCTTATGACCCTCAGTCAACGTATCGCCATTGCGACAGCCGAAGCCGGGCTGCCGTCTGACCAGTGCATGGCCTGCGAACGCCAAGGCATGCCGATTCTGCCCCTACGCCGGGCGTTGGTGCCGGATGCCCGCCCGGGTTGCATCAGCACCGTAGCCGGTAGCCTGCATGTTTCAGCGAAGATGGGCCTGCGCACTTTGCGCATGGGCTACCTGTATGTGCTGCTCGATCAGCAGGTCTGGCATGCCTACGAAGTCAGCGAACAGGGCCACCTGCGCCGCTTCAATCCCTACGAACCGTCAGACGGCCCACCCGCATCACTGCCTGAAAAGTGTACGAATGAAAACCATGACATTCCCTCGTCCTTCCTGAATATCGACACCGACCGCTATGGCAGCGCCTGGCTGGCCTTCTCCAGTGATGCCTGGCCGGTCAGCGTGCTGAATGCCTACAAGAAAGGCCAGGCGCCTGCGCACCGCTTTGAAGGGCTGGACCTGACCCAAGCGCACGCCAATCCCGAATTGCTAGGCATCGCCATGACGCCCGACAACCTGCAGGTCGACGAACAGGTAGGTGGGTTGTACTTGCAATACGACAGCCTGAGCAGAAACCAGGAAAAAGCGGAAGCGGAGATTGGGCCAAAGGCTCATGAAGCACAGTTGGCGTTGCAAGGCTCAACGCTGGGAGTGCTTGGGGGGAATATCGAGGTGATTGGGCTAATCATGCGATCTGGTGTTGCTCACGTAAACATACCGTGGACTAGAGGCGTCGCAGTTGCTGGAGAGGTCGTGATAAAAATTGGTGCGGTTATAAGTTCTATTGCTGGCATTTTCGACATGGCTCAGGCAGCCGCTGCTAGTCAACGGGCTAAGGCATTTGGAGATAGTACGGCGCAAAAGCAGCATATGCTGGCTGCGGCATTTTATGGTTCTGGGTCTGCAGTATTTGCGATGGCGGTTTTTAAAACGTCTTTTCTTGGTCCTTTAGGTCTGGCTTTAATGCTGATGCTGGCAGCATATGCGCTAAGCAAGCATGCTGAAAAAAACGAATCTTCCCCTTTAGAACGTTGGGCAAGGCGATGCTGTTTTGGAAAGGCAGATGAAATGCCAGTTGTCCATTGGAAAACTCCTGAATATGCAGACATTGCGTTTGCAGAGCTCAACGCAGCCACGTTGGGTGTAACGGCTGCTCTGCATTTCGAGTCGACTCTCAGAACCGATCCTACAGCGCCGCGGATAGGAGGGCTGATCGGGCTGGAAAGAGAGCAAAAACTGAAATTCCAGATAATTTTGCCAGGATATAAAGAGGAGGTTTCAGCTTACCGTTGGAGTTTGATGTTACATCGGTGCGGAGATGGCGAGTTCCCTGAATTCACGGGTGGGGAGCACATTCTTGCTGACGAGTATCATGCTTCATCTGTAGATCCTTTAACCAAGTTTGTTAGATTTTCAGGTTTCGCAGTGCCGCGGTTTCCTGACTATAAAAGCGGTTTTGGTTTTGATAAAAAAATTCATGTCGCGGCAATGGGCGAGGGTGGAGTCGTTAACTTAGAGGTATCTGGAGTTTTGGGCCTTATGTCGGCAATAGGAAGTCACTCTATTGTTGCAGCTACATTATTGCTAATGTATTGGCCTGATCGACATATTGATAGTGCATATGTCGAGGTGTGTAGTCGGGGGCTAAATGATTAATCGTAAACCAAAAGCATTATGGGAGCGAGCGATAGGCTGGAGCTACGACCTTCCGCACGTTGACGAGGTGCAAGCACCCCGCTTCAGTGTAGGGGACATCAAACCGCCGCCAAATCATATTGACGAGGTGTATCTGGAACTGCCTCGGTCCAGTGTCATTCTGCGTGGTGTTATGGCTTTGATCAGTATTCCTATTTTGATGTTTCAGATTGGTTTGATGTTTTGGATGTACTGGGATTTGTTCAGTGGCGGTTGGTCGCATGATTGGTTGACTAACGCTCTTGGTTTTTTGGTGCCCATTATTTCACTTTGGGCCATTATTCCATTTGCTAAGTTGGATTTAGTGCTTCCAAGGGACGAACCAATCCGCTTCAATCGTCTGCGGCGAAAAATTTATTTCTATCAATACCGATATCATTACCTTTACTTGTTCAGCCGTAAGCACTGGGGTGTAAAACCTGTTGCCTACAATTGGGACGACGTAACCGCCGAGGTCTACCGCGTTTATGCCCCTGGCCACGGCGGCGTTATCGAAAACGTCAAGCTGTCTGTCCGCGACCCGGAAACCAATGAAGTCATTGATCGCGTGGAGTTCGCCTCCAACCTATATAAGGGTGAAGCCTACTGGGCCATCGCCCGGCTGTTCATGCAACAAGGCCCCGAAGCGCTGCCAACATTCGTGCACCCACCCCGTGATTGGAACGATGACGATGGCCTTAGCCACATGCACTGCCTGGCGCCGAAGGTTCACTGGCCAGTGGCGATTGATCTTGAATCCCGAACTGCACCGTCTGAAGGAGAAACCCTATGAGCCCGGTTGTACTTGTAGGCCACCAGCATAAATGTCCGCTGCATGGGGTTAACCAGGTAGAAACCGGCAGTGCTACCTATACATTCAACGGCAGGGCCGTTGCCAGGGTGGGCGACCGGACCACCTGTGGTGCAGTGATCGAGAGTGGGGCCGAGCATTTCCTGATCGAAGGCGAGGCGGTGGCGCGTAAAGGCGACCGGACGGATCATGGCGGTGTACTGGAGGAGGGCGATGCCGGGTGGTTGCTGGATTGACGAGCGAGTGCGGCCCGACGTGGCACAAGGCCGCGCCTACACCGATCGCACAGGTTTGCTGATTTTTTTGCCGGCTTGGGCAGCTACTTCCAAGGCCTGGCCGTCCCGCTGTTTACCCTGGCGGGCCAGGCCTTCGAGCTGCGGTATCAGCATGCCTTCCGGCAGATGCCGCCAGAACCGCCCTGGCATGTGCATGCGCAGGGCATCGGGGTTGAGGCGGGCGGGGTTGAAGGTATGGCGGTAGTACGTGCGCCATAATTCGGCGCCCGGGTCTTCAGCGTTGCGCGCCCATTGCTGCCAGGGTTCGGGACACTGGCGTTGGTAATCAAAAACCTGGCCGTCAAAACGAATGCCATCCTGTGGCGTGGCGATCAACCAGCGCAAGCGCCCCAGGCGGTCGGCAAAATGTGGGCTGGCGCTCTCCAGAATGTCATGAGCCGGTTCGTGATAGGCCACCATATCCAGTTGCAGGCGCTCTGCCAGAGGCTCTGGCAACGGCACGAAGCGCACAAATGCATGCAGGTGATGCGCCTCACGGGTGACTTGCTTGATGCGCCGTTGCAATTCACTGCCCAACCGGTCGCCGGCCAGCATGGCCGTGCGGTCACCATGGGCTACCCGCCACAGCACTTCGTATAGCAGGCTCCAACGTTGCTCGCCGCAGTAACGGGCAGCCTGTTCCAACTGGCTTAGCAGCGCGGCAGGTACCTTGGCGCGGAAAGGGCCGGGGCCTTCAGGGGGCGGCGCGGGCACCGCCAGCAAGTCGGCCACCGGGCCATGTAACCAGGTGACCTGTGAGGGGTCGATGCCGTGCCCCAGCAACACACGGGCCTGATCCCGCCAGGTGCCGAAGCGGTCATCGCAGTCGAGCGCAATCATCCCCACAACCCCATTTGCACAGGTGCCTGTGGCTCACGCAAACGCGCCCGCAACAAGCCGCTGCGCAACTCGGCCTGGGCCGGGCGGTAATCGCTGGTGACGATGAATGGCCGCGCCTTGTCCAGCACGCAGCGCAACTGGATCAGGTCATCATAGCGGATTCGCCGTTCCCGACGCAGCGCGACCAGGCGCTGCACGCTACGCAGGCCGATACCGGGAATACGCGCCAGCAGTGCAGGTTCGGCGCGGTTTACATCCAGCGGGAAGACGTCACGGTTGGCCAACGCCCAGGCCAGCTTGGGGTCGATGTCCAGCGCCAGGTTACCGCTCTGGCCAAGCAATTCGCCCGCTTTGTAGCCGTAGCCGCGCAGCAGGAAGTCGGCCTGGTACAGGCGGTGTTCGCGCAGTAGTGGTGGTGCAGCCAGAGGCACGCTGTCCGGGCTGTCGGGAATCGGGCTGAAGGCGGAGTAATACACGCGCTTGAGGCCGTAGCCCTGGTACAGCGACTCGGCATTGCGCAGCAGGGTGCTGTCGTCGGTACTGTCGGCGCCGACGATGACTTGGGTACTTTGACCGGCGGGGGTGAAGCGTGGTGCCTTGGGTTCGTTGGCCACTGCTTGCTGGCCCTGGTGAATTACGCCCATGGCCTGGCGGATGGTATGCGCGTGCTTTTCCGGCGCCAGGCGCTTGAGGCTGGCTTCGGTGGGCAGTTCGATGTTGACGCTGAGGCGGTCTGCCAGGCGGCCGGCTTCTTCGATCAGCAACGGGTCGGCATCAGGGATGGTCTTGAGATGAATGTAGCCGCGAAAGTTGTGTTCTTCGCGCAATAACCGGGCTACGCGAATCAGTTGCTCCATGGTGTAGTCCGCCGAACGGATGATGCCAGAGCTGAGGAACAGGCCGCTGATGCAATTGCGTCGGTAGAAGTCCAGGGTCAGGCGTACCACTTCCTCGGGGCTGAAGCGCGCGCGTGGCACGTTGCTGGAGCGGCGGTTCACGCAGTACTGGCAGTCGTACAGGCAGAAATTGGTCAACAGTACCTTGAGCAGCGATACGCAGCGGCCGTCGGGGGTGTAGCTGTGACAGATGCCCATGCCGTTGGTAGCGCCCAGGCCATCGCCGCCGCGCGAATTGCGTTTGGGCGCGCCGCTGCTGGCGCACGATGCGTCGTACTTGGCGGCGTCGGCAAGGATGCCGAGTTTGGCGATGAGTTGCATGGGTCTGTCTCTTCGTACTGAATATTCATACAGTATTTTGAGATTCGATTGATTGCAAGTGGTTGTACGTCAGCCATACCCGACTAAATCTGTCAGCTAAGCTTGTGGCTGGACTTACAGATAGCAACGAGGCGCGGAAAAGGTTATGAAAATCACCCTGAAGCCGGATCTGGCGTTCGCCGGGCTGGCCTTGGCCTTTGGCATGCTCAACGCCCAGGCCGCGGAAACCAGGAAGGTCGATGTCATGCTGGTAGGTGGCGGCATCATGAGTTCCACTCTGGCGGTCTGGCTCAACGAGCTGGAGCCGGGCTGGTCGATGGAGATGGTCGAGCGCCTGGACAAGGTCGCGGAAGAAAGCTCCAACGGCTGGAACAACGCGGGTACCGGCCATTCGGCCCTTGCGGAGCTGAACTACACGCCGGAAAAAGACGGCAAGATCGATATCAGCAAAGCCGTGGAGATCAACGAGTCGTTCCAGATCACCCGACAGTTCCTCGCCTGGCAGGTCAAACAGGGTGTGCTGAAGAACCCGCATTCGTTCATCAACACCACGCCGCACATGAGCTTTGTTTGGGGCGATGACAATATCCGCTTCCTCAAAAAGCGCTACGACGCGCTGCAGGCCAGCCCGCTGTTCAAGCCCATGCAGTACTCCGAGGACCATGAGCAGATTCGCAAATGGGTGCCGTTGATGATGGAAGGGCGAGATCCCAATCAGAAACTGGCCGTGACCTGGACGCCAATCGGCACTGACGTCAACTTTGGTGAGATTACCCGGCAGTACGTGGGCTACCTGCAGACCCGGCCGAACTTCGACCTCAAGCTGTCGACCGAGGTTCACGACATCACCCGCAACGGCGATGGCTCCTGGCATGTCGAATACAAGAACCTCAACGACGGCAGCAAGGCGGCCACCGACGCCAAGTTCCTGTTCATCGGCGCTGGCGGCGCGGCGCTACCGCTGCTGCAGAAGTCGGGTATCGATGAAGCCAAGGACTACGCCGGCTTCCCGGTCGGCGGATCGTTCCTGGTCACCGACAACCCGGCCATCGCCCAGCGTCACATGGCCAAGGCCTACGGCATCGCCGCCACCGGTGCGCCGCCGATGTCGGTGCCGCATCTGGACACCCGGGTGCTCGATGGCAAGCGCATGATCCTGTTCGGGCCGTTCGCCACCTTCTCGACCAAGTTCCTCAAGCAAGGCTCGCTGCTCGACCTGCTTGCCAGCACCAGCGTACACAACGCCTGGCCGATGGTGCGGGTGGGGGTGCGCGAATTCGACCTGGTGCAATACCTGATCGGGCAGGTGCTGCAATCTGACAATGACCGCTTCGAGGCGCTGCGTACTTACTTCCCGGAGGCGAAGAAAGAAGACTGGCGGCTGTGGCAGGCGGGCCAGCGGGTACAGATCATCAAGAAGGACGAAGCGTTAGGTGGTGTGCTCAAGCTCGGGACGGAAGTGGTGACGGCCAAGGACGGCAGCATCGCCGGCTTGTTGGGGGCCTCGCCCGGTGCTTCGACTGCGCCACCGATCATGCTCGATGTGCTGAACAAAGTATTCAAGGACAAGGTGGCGTCGCCCGAGTGGCAGGCGAAGATCAAGCAGATTATCCCGTCCTACGGCACGCGTCTGAACGATCACCCCGAGCAAGTACAGAAGGAGTGGGCGTATACCAACGAGGTGTTGCAGCTTGATCCGCCTGCGAGCGCCGTGACCCCTTGAAGATGTCAGTTGAGGCCGATGGGGCCGCTGTGCGGCCCTTCGCGGGCACGCCCGCTCCCACAGGTATAGCGCTGAGCCCAGATAAGGCGCGATTCCTGTGGGAGCGGGCGTGCCCGCGAAGGGCTGCAAAGCAGCCCCAGTAAAGCCGGCAAACCTCGCCGGACCGTGTTAAGGCGTATTTGCCCAAGTGAAGTGGTAGACGTGGCGGGGAGCGGTAGCCGGGCACTGGCCGTTGTCGGCATCGGCACCCACCACATACCACTCGGCCCGCGAAGTCTCACCCAGCCTGCGCGCCTTGTCGGCACTGAAGCAACGGCCCAGTTCGGAGGCCGGAATCAGGGCGAAGGCGCTGGGGTTGTGGCGCAGCCAGTAGGCCGCTGCATCCGCCTTGGATTGGCCGGTAAAACCGAAATGCACGATCGGCTGCCGGGCAAACAGCCAATGCCCCTCGCGCCAATTGACCAGCACCAGCTCGGCACCGCCAGTGGCGCGTGCCGCTTCGCTCATCAGCGTTTCATGGGGGTTTCGGCCCTCCTTGAACGGCTCGACGAAGCCGCGGGTGAACCACAGCGCGAACCATATCAGGGCTACGGCGATAAAGGCTTTGCGCCAGGCCGGGCGGCCCAGTAGCCAGCGTTTGAGCAGCCACGGTATCAGCGGGGCGATGGCCAGCACCAAACCGGGCAGCGCCGGAAAGATATACAACTTGCGCTTGCCACTGCTGAAACTGAAAAACAGCAGCACCAACGCCACCCAACCGAGCAGCAGCAAGAAACGCCCGTCGCGCTTTTGCAGTTGACGTCGCCAGGCCGGTACCAACCAGGGCAGGGCCAGCACCAGCGGCAGCCAGTACTTGGGAATGACCTTGACGAAGAAGTACCAGAACGGCTCGCGATGGTCCCAGGCATTGGTATAGCGGCTGGCGGTCTGGCGCAGCAGGATTTCCTTCAGGTAGGCCAGCTCAGCTGCGCCTCCGCCCTTGGCGATCGACACCAGCAGCGGCAGCAGCCAGACTGCGCAACCGGCCAGTAACCACAGCAACCCCAAGCCCCAACGCCAACCTTGGCCGGGCATGGCTACCACGCCGTGCCAGCGCTGGCGTACCGCCCAGGCATAGGGCAGCAGCATCAGTGCCGGGAGAAAGCCAACGCCTTTGCTGATGATACCCAGCCCCATGGCCGCGCAGCCCAGGTAGAACCAGCCCCACGCAGGCCCCAGTAGCAGGTGACGCACCATGCCGTAGAAGCCCAGCGCCACCCATAGACACAGGAAGCTGTCGATTTGCCCGGTGCGCAGGATGCTGTAGCTCTGGTAGGTAGCCAGGAACAGCAAGGCGGCAATCACACCGATGCGCCGGGTCCACAGGCGCCGCCCCAGGTCATGCAGCACCCAGGTGATGGTTGCCGCCGACATCAGCCCTGGCAGGTAGAGGGCGACCTTGGGCGAGCCGGTCAGGTGGCTGAACAGGGCCACGGTCCACATGAACAACGGCGGTTTGTCGCCGTAGATTTCTGCGGCCCGATGCGGGATGAACCAGTTGCCGCTTTGCAGCATTTCCAGGGCGACGCCGAGAAAACGCTCTTCATCCACATTCATTGGCTGGCGCCAGCCGATGCCAGCGCCCACCAGCAATACCGCGAGGGCGACCAGGGCCAGGCGTTCAGCCCCGAGCGTCTTGAACTTTGGCAAAGGGCTACTCCTTTTGTTCCTGGTTACGGGCGATCAATTGCAGGTTGCGCAGGTAAACCAGGAAGCCGAAGCTCTGGCCGATGATGAACACCGGGTCCTGGCGGTAAATGGCATAGGTCAGCAGCAGCGCACTGCCAAGCATGCTCAGGTACCAGAACCCTACCGGGATCACACTGCGGCGCTTGAACTCGCTGTACAGCCACTGCAGCACGAAGCGCCCGGTGAACACCGCCTGGCCGGCGAAGCCGATGATCAGCCACAGCGTTTCACGGGTCATCCTTCAAGCTCCTGCGGGCGGCTGTCCAGGCGCGTGCGGCGGATCAGCCACCACACTCCGAACAAGTCGAGGATGCCCACCAGGGCGCGGTCCAGGTTGCCGTACTTGGACACCCCGGCATGGCGTGGCCGATGGTTGACCGGGTGCACCAGCATGCGGCCGTTGTGGCGCAGAATCAGGGCCGGAATGAAGCGATGCATGTGGTCGAAGTAGGGCAGGCGCAGGAAGGCTGCGCGCTCGATCAGCTTCAGCCCGCAGCCGGTGTCTGGCGTGGCGTCTTTGAGCAGACGGCTGCGCAGGCCGTTGGCGAAGCGCGAGGCCCAGCGTTTGCTGGCACTGTCACGGCGGTTGACCCGGTGCCCGGCCACCAGCTTGACGCCGCCGGCCAAGGCCTGGTTGGCGCGTACCAGGGCCAGCATGCCCGGGATATCTGCCGGGTCATTTTGGCCGTCGCCGTCGAGGGTGACCAGCCAGTGGCCACGGGCAGCCTGCGCGGCATGCCACAGCGAGGTGCTCTGACCCAGCGAACGCTCGTGGCGCAGGATGCGCAGCTGCGTGTAGCCCTGGCCCTTCAGTTGCTGCAGTACGCTCAGGGTGCGATCGCTGCTGCCGTCATCGACCACAATGACTTCATGATCTTCGGCCGCCAGTGCGGCGCGGATCTCCATCAGCAGTGATGGCAGGTTGTCGACCTCGTTCCTGGCGGGGATCAATACCGAGAGGTCAATTGGATCTGTCATGGGGCTACCTGTGATCTTGTTGTGAGTACGCGGCTCAAACCCGGTAGAAATCCCGGTACCAGCCAACGAATGCGTTAACACCGTGTTCCAGCGACGTGCCTGGGGTGAAGTCGATCCAGCGCGCCAGAGAGCCCACATCGGCCCAGGTTTCCAGCACGTCTCCCGCCTGCAGTGGCAGGTAGTCGCGCCGAGCCTTGATGCCCAGGGCGTGTTCCAGGCATTCGACGAAATGCAGCAGCCGCACCGGTTGGCCGCGGCCGATGTTGAACAGCTGGCAGGGCGGTTGCCCTTCAGCAGGCCGCGGCGGCTTCAGGCGCAGGCGCAGGATGCTTTCGACGATGTCGTCGATGTAGGTGAAGTCGCGGCCCATCAGGCCATTGTTGTAAATCTCGATCGGGCGGCCTTCGAGCATGGCGCGGGTGAACTTGAACAGCGCCATGTCGGGGCGGCCCCAGGGGCCGTAGACGGTGAAAAAGCGCAGGCCGGTGGTGGGTAGCCGATACAGGTGCGCATAGCTGTGCGCCATCAGTTCATTGGCGCGCTTGCTGGCGGCGTAGAGCGAAACAGGCTGCTCGACCGGGTCGTCAACGCTGAACGGCAGCTTGGCGTTGGCACCGTACACCGAGCTGCTGGAGGCGTAGATCAGGTGGCTCGGTGGCTGCTGGCGGCAGGCTTCGAGCACATTGAGAAAGCCGACCAGGTTGGCCTGGCCATACGCGCCGGGGTTGTCCAGCGAATAGCGCACCCCGGCCTGGGCCGCCAGGTGGATCACTTCACTGAACGCCTGCCCCGTGAACAGCTGCTGCAGGTCGGCAGCGTTGGCGATGTCGAGGGCCTGGAAGCAAAAATTGGCGAAGCCTGACAGCTGCTGCAGGCGCGCCTGTTTCAGCTCGACGCTGTAGTAGGCATTGAGGTTGTCGATGCCGACCACGTCGATGCCCGCCTCGCACAGCCGGCGCGCGACGTGAAAACCGATGAAACCGGCCACGCCGGTAATCAGTACGGGCATGCTGGCTGCACCTGGCCGCGGCCGATACCGTAGTAGGTCAGGCCGGCAGCGGCCATGTGCTCGGGCTCGAACAGGTTGCGCCCGTCGAACACAACCCGGTCGGTCAACAGTTGCGGCACCTTGTCCAGGTTGAGTACGCGGTAATCCTGCCATTCGGTGATGATGACCAACGCATCGGCGCCCTCCAGTGCATCGTCCTTGCAAGGCACGAGTTGCAGATCGGCGCGGGGGCCGTAGTGCCGCTGGATTTCTTCCATCGCTTGCGGGTCGTGGGCTTGTACCCGCGCGCCAGCGGCCCACAGCGCTTCCAGCAAGACGCGGCTGGAGGCTTCGCGGATGTCATTGGTGTTGGGTTTGAACGACAACCCCCACAGGGCAAATACCTTGCCCCGCAGGCCATCGGGATAGTGCCGCTGGATCTTGCTGAACAGCCGGCCCTTTTGATGTTCGTTGACCGACTCCACGGCGCGCAGCAACTGTGGCTCGAAGCCCTCAGCCTCGGCGCTGCGGCGCAGGGCTTGCAGGTCCTTGGGGAAGCACGAGCCGCCAAAGCCGCAACCGGCGTAGATGAAGTCGTAGCCGATGCGCGGGTCGGAGCCGATGCCACGGCGTACCATTTCGATATCGGCGCCCAGGTGCTCGGCCAGGTTGGCAATTTCGTTGATGAAGGAGATCTTGGTCGCCAGCATGCAGTTGGCCGCATACTTGGTCAGCTCGGCGCTGCGTGCATCCATCACCATGAGCTTTTCGCGGTTGCGGCTGAACGGCAGGTACAGCTCGCGCAGCAACTCCACTTCGGCAGGTTGGGCGCCGCCGATGATGATGCGGTCTGGCCGCATGCAATCGTCCACGGCCGAACCTTCCTTGAGAAACTCCGGGTTGCTGATTACCTGAAAGCGACCGCTGTCGGCGACGGCTTGGGCTATGCGCGATTTGATGCGGTGCACGGTGCCGACCGGCGCGGTGGATTTGTTGACGATTACCCTGGCGCCGTCAGCATGTTCGAGGATGCCGTCGACCACGGCAAAAACGTGCTTCAGGTCGGCGCTGCCATCAGCTTGTGGCGGTGTGCCGACTGCGATGAACTGCAATTTGGCGTAGTTGGCTGCTTCCCTGGCATCCGTGGTGAACCGCAGGCGGCCGCAGGCCAGGTTCTTCTCCAGCATCGGCGCCAGGCCGGGTTCGAAGATCGGGCAATGGCCTTTGTTGAGCGCGGCGACCCGCTCGGCGTCCACGTCCATGCACAACACCGAGTGCCCCACCTGGGCCAGGCACACTGCCTGGGTGAGGCCGACATAGCCGGTACCGAAAACCGTGACTTTCATCGTTCAGCTCCTTGATAAGAAAGCTGAAAAAAAATGTCACATTGTTGTTTAGGAATTGTGACCTGAAGGATGAATGCAGCGGTTGGGTGGCCGAGACCTGTTGTGTTCGGGCAGTTGATTCAGGACTGAAAAACAGAAGGGGCGCCATATTGGCGCCCCTTCTGTTTGTTGCTTAGGCTTCAGCGTCCCAAGGACGATCGCCTTTTTCATCTTTGACGCGGGTCGGCAGGCCCATCACATCAAGCGCCTTGAGGAACGGCTCGGCTGGCAGTTCCTCGACGTTGACCATGCGCTTGGCATCCCAGTCGCCACGGGCAACCAGCAGGGCGGCAGCCACTGGCGGTACACCGGCGGTGTAGGAAATGCCTTGGCTGTCGGTCTCGGCGTAGGCTTCTTCGTGGTCAGCCACGTTGTAGATGAAGACTTCGCGCGGCTGGCCGTCCTTGGTGCCCTTGACCAGGTCACCGATGCAGGTCTTGCCGGTGTAGCCAGGGGCCAGCGAGGCCGGGTCTGGCAGCACGGCCTTGACCACTTTCAGCGGTACCACTTCCAGGCCTTCGGCGGTTTTTACCGGTTGCTCGCTGAGCAGGCCCAGGTTTTTCAGCACGGTGAACACATTGATGTAGTGCTCGCCAAAGCTCATCCAGAAACGCACGTTCGGCACGTTGAGGTTCTTCGAAATCGAGTGAACTTCGTCGTGGCCGGTCAGATACAGATTTTGCGAACCTACGACTGGCAGGTCGTCGGTACGCTTGACCTCGAACATGGTGTTGCTGGTCCACTGGCTGTTCTGCCAGCTCCATACTTGCCCGGTAAACTCGCGGAAGTTGATTTCCGGGTCGAAGTTGGTGGCAAAGTACTTGCCGTGCGAACCGGCATTGACGTCGAGAATGTCGATCGAATCAATGCTGTCGAAATACTGCTGCTGCGCCAGCTTGGCGTAGCTGTTCACCACACCCGGGTCGAAACCGACGCCGAGAATGGCGGTAATGTTCTTTGCCTGGCACTCTTCGAGGTGTTTCCACTCGTAGTTGCCGTACCACGGCGGGGTCTCGCAAATCTTGCCCGGCTCTTCGTGGATGGCGGTGTCCAGATAGGCGACACCGGTATCGATGCAGGCGCGCAGCACCGACATGTTGAGGAAGGCGGAACCTACGTTGATCACGATCTGCGATTCGGTTTCGCGGATCAGCGCCTTGGTTGCCTCGACATCGAGGGCGTTGAGCGAGAAGGCCTGGATGTCGGCGGGTACCTTGAGGCTACCCTTGGCCTTGACGCTGTCGATGATGGCCTGGCATTTGGAGATGTTCCGTGACGCGATAGCGATACGACCCAGTTCGTCGTTATGCTGTGCGCACTTGTGGGCCACCACCTTGGCGACACCTCCTGCACCAATGATAAGAACGTTCTTCTTCAATTTACCTTTTGCTCCTTACTTGGAAAGCCGGCCTTACGACAGGCTGGAAACGTAGTCTTCGAAACCGAACTCGCGGACGACCTCGACGCTGCCGTCGAGTTGCTTGACCACGATGGATGGCATCTTCAGACCGTTGAACCAGTTTTTCTTGACCATGGTGTAACCCGCCGTGTCGATGAACGACAGGCGATCGCCAATGGCCAACGGGCGATCGAATTGGTACTCGCCGAAGATGTCACCGGCCAGGCATGACTTGCCGCAGACCATGTAGGTGTGCTCGCCGTCGTTGGGGGCCATTTTGGCGTTGAGGCGGTAGATCAGCAGGTCGAGCAGGTGCGCTTCGATCGAGCTGTCGACCACGGCCAGGTGCTTGCCGTTGTACAGGGTGTCGAGCACGGTCACTTCCAGCGAGGCGCTGTTGGTGATGGCCGCTTCGCCCGGCTCCAGGTACACCTGCACACCGTAGGTTTCCGAGAAGGCTTTGAGGCGCGCGCAGAAGGCGTCTACCGCATAGTCTTCACCGGTGAAGTGGATGCCGCCACCGAGGCTGACCCATTCGACCTTGTGCAGCAGGTGGCCGAAGCGCTCTTCGATATGCGTGAGCATCTTGTCGAACAGGCCGAAGTCGCCGTTCTCGCAGTTGTTGTGGAACATGAAACCGGAGATCTGCTCGATTACCTGCTCGATCTTGGCAGGGTCCCATTCGCCCAGGCGGCTGAACGGACGGGCCGGGTCAGCCAGCAGGTAGTCGGAGCTGCTGACCTGCGGGTTTACACGCAGGCCGCGCACTTTACCTTCGGACTGTTCGGCAAAGCGCTGCAGCTGGCCGATCGAGTTGAAGATGATCTTGTCGCAGTTTTCGAGCATTTCCTCGACCTCGTCGTCGGCCCAGGCCACGCTGTAGGCGTGGGTTTCGCCGGCGAATTTCTGGCGGCCGAGCTTGAGCTCGAAGAGCGAGGACGAAGTGGTGCCGTCCATGTACTGCTGCATCAGGTCGAAGACCGACCAGGTGGCGAAGCACTTCAGGGCAAGCAGCGCCTTGGCACCGGAGTGTTCACGCACGTAGGCGATCTTCTCCATGTTGCTGAGCAGCTTGGTTTTATCGATGAGGTAATACGGCGTCTTGATCATTTAAAGGCCCCCGGCCAGGCCGGCCAAAAAAAGGACACGCATTGTGCCTTCACTTGCCGCAGACCGAAAGGGTGCGATACGCATTTCGTCAGGGTTGACGCAGTTGCGAGGGCATTTTTCCGGTTGCGGCGGGCTCAGTAGAACAGGCGCATGTGACTATCGTAATCACCACCGACAGGTGGCAGCCTCAATCGGCTTGCTGCAGCCACGCCTGAATCTGTTCCAGCGTTGCCGTGGCTCCACCACAAACCACCACCAGCACATCCTGGTACTGCGCCAGAGCGCCCGGCGCATACGCGAGTGCCAACGCAGCCCCACACGCCGGCTCGACCAGCACGCGATGGTCCAGCAGGAACTGCTCACAGGCCTGCAGCGCGGCGCGGTCGCTGACCAAGTGGCTGTGAACCGGGTGTTGCTGCGTGCAGACCAGCGCCTGATCGGCAACCCGCTTTGCACCCAGCGACGTCGCCACCGAAGCCAGGCGCTCCAGCTCAACCGAATGCCCGGCCTGCATGGCCGCATGCAGCGATGCGGCGCCGTTGGTTTCCACCGCCAGCACCGGTACATCACCCCAGCCGTTGCGCTGCAGCCCCTCGACCACGCCGCTGAGCAACCCGCCACCGCCCACCGACAGCACCACAGCGCCCGGTTTCACGCCTGCTTCGGCAATTTCATCGATCAGGCTGGCATGCCCGGCCCACAGCAGCGGGTCGTCAAACGGGTGAATGAACGCATCATTCGGCCCCACCAAGGTCTGCGCCAAGGCATTGGCTTCTTGCCAGGAGCTGCCATGCACCACCACGTTGGCGTCTTCTTGGCGCAGCAGCTCCTTGGCCCGCTCGGTGGTTGTCTCGGGGACTACCACGGTTACCGGCACACCCAGCTTGCGTCCCGCATAGGCCACCGCCAGGCCGGCGTTGCCGCCCGAGGAGGAGATGAACTGCTGGGCGCCACGGGCTTGATGCACTTCGCAGGCGTGGCCCACCCCGCGCAACTTGAACGAGCCACAAGGTTGCAGGGCTTCAAGCTTGAGCCAGACGTTTCGGCCCGCGGCCAACGACAGCGCGCGCGATTCGATCAGGGGGGTATGGATATGCAAGGTCATTGGCTGGCTCCGCGCAATTGTTCAAGGTAGTTGTAAATGGTGTAGCGGGTAACGCCGAGGGCACTGGCGGCCTTTTCCACGCCGCCTTTGACGATGAACAGGCCGCGCTCCTGCATGACCCGCACGGCCTCGACCTTGGCCTGTTTGTTCATCCGCCCCTGGCCGCTGCGTTGCAGGGAGGCCTGGATGATCTCGCTCATCAGCAGTTCCATGTCTGCGGGTTCGCTGACGGCCGGCGCGGCCCCCAGTGGTTGGAACTGCTGCAGAAAGCTCATGGCGGCGTCCAGGCCGGTGACGTCGGTGTTGACGCAGAGGCTGGCGAAGGGGTGGCCGGTGCTGTCGCGAAAGATGGCGGTGGCGCTGCGCAGGGTGCGCCCCTTGAGCGTGGTGGGGTAGTCGGGCAGTACCACCGGCTCGCTGCCGTGCTGGTGGGCTGAGGCCTGCATCAGTGCCTTGAAGCCTTGGTCCTGCTCTGGTGCGGCGAGGATCGGGCTGCCGATGCTGCGGCCGGAGAGGTGGCCGTTGACGATCGCCACCACGGAATGCTCCGGGTGATCCAGGTCGTGCAGGAGGATTTCCATGTTGCGTGCGGCAACGCTGCCCAGGGCCTGGATGGCGGCCTTGAGCACCGTGAGGGTGAGGTGGCGTTCTTCGCTGGGGGTGATAGGCATGGCAAATCGCAAAATCAACATTTTGTGTATTTTTACACATAAAGTTGATTTAGGCGATTTGCTTGTTCAGATCCATTCGCGGGTTTACCCGCGAATGGACCGCAAAGCGGCCCCCGTCGGTGTTCAGCGCAGGGCCGGGGTCCGTGGTGGGATCATGCGGCGTGAGCCGGTCGCCTCGAAGGCTGCGCCAAAGCTCAGCAGCGCATTGTCGCTATAGGCGCGGCCGGCAAAGGTCAGGCCCACCGGCATGCCGATGTCGGCCATCACGCCCATTGGGACGGTGACGGTCGGCACACCCAGGTGGCGGATCGCCAGGTTGCCGTTGGCTACCCAGATACCGTTGCTCCAGGCGATGTCTGCCGAGGCCGGGTTGACGTCGGCATCGGCCGGGCCCACATCGGCGACGGTCGGGAACAGCACCGCGTCCAGGCCGAGCTTGTCCATCCAGTCCTCCAGGTCCAGCTTGCGGGTGTGCTCCAGGCCGCGCAGGCCGTCGGGCACGGTCTCGATCTGGTCCCAGGTCTTCAGCCCGCGTTTGGCCATGTTGACGTACTCGTCCATGCCTGCGGCCAGGTCATCTTCACGGTTAGGCAAGGTGCCCGGGTCGTGGGGGAAAATCTGCGGTCCATCGACATCGGCCAGGCGGTTGAGCTTGGGGTCGCCGTTGGCTTGCAGGAAATCATCAAACGCCCAGCCAGATAGCTCCCAGAGCTCGTCATGCAGGAACTCTTTGCTGACGATGCCACGGTTGTAAACGGTCGGTGCGCCCGGGCGGTCGCCCTCGCAGTTGGACACCAGTGGGAAGTCCACTTCCAGCACTTCGGCGCCGGCCGCTTCCAGGGCCTGGCGTGCCTGTTGCCACAAGTCGATCACCGTGGCGCGGGTGTTGATGCGCTGGCCAGTCGGGCCACCGATGCCTGGTTTTTCGGAGGTGCCCGCTTCGGCATCGGCATTGATGTACATGCGCGGTACGCCAAAGCGTTTGCCCTTGAGCGTGCTGGCATCCACCGCCAGGTCCAGGTAAGAGGCCGGGCGTACAGTCGATGCCGCCGGGATTGGCACCCAGGGCTGGAGGCGCCACAGGTCACCCCGCTTGTCAGCGTCATCGGCGACCACCACATCGAGGATTTCCAGCAGGTCGGCCATGGTGCGGGCGTATGGCACCACCACGTCCATGGTCGGTGTCAGCGGCCAGTTGCCCCGCACCGAAATCACCCCGCGCGATGGGGTGTAGGCGCACAAGCCATTGTTGGACGCCGGACCACGACCGCTGGACCAGGTCTCCTCGGCCAGGCCGAAGGCGCTGAAGCTGGCGGCGGTGGCAGTGCCAGCGCCGTTGGACGAGCCCGAGGCGAAGGGCGCAGTCAGGAAGCTGGCGTTGTACGGGCTTTCAGCGCGGCCATACACGCCGCGCTGCATGCCACCGTTGGCCATGGGCGGCATGTTGGTCTTGCCCAGGCACACCGCACCCGCGGCGCGCAGGCGCTCGATGGTGAAGGCGTCGCGCTGGGCGACGAGGTTCTTGAAGGCAGGGCTGCCGGAAGCGGCGGTCAGGCCCTTGACCAGGTAGCTGTCCTTGGCGGTGTAGGGGATGCCATCCAGCGGGCTCAGGACCTGACCTTGAGCGCGGCGGGCGTCGGAAGCCTCGGCTTCTTTCAGCGCCTCGGGGTTGCGTACCACTACGGCGTTCAGGGCGGTGGCGGTGTCGGCCCCGTCATAGGCGTCGATACGTGCCAGGTAAGCCTTGACCAGCTCGACAGCTGTCGTGCGGCCCGACTCGAGCGCGTCGCGCAGCTCGGCAATGGAAACCTCGGTTACCTCGATCATGCGTTCACCAAAAAAATGTGCAGGTGGGGGCTAATGCGAGGAGTGTACAAGAAGGGCTTGGCGGACGCAGATTTGCGCGGGGGCAAATGGTTTTATGCAGGCGGGCATTGTCGGGGCCGCACAGCGACCCCGGCTATCCCTCAATCCAGGTCCTGCGCCGTATGCCGCTCGGGCACCTGGCTCGCCTCATCCCCCCACGTACGGTTCACCCGGGTTCCACGCTGCACCGCCGGGCGCAAGGCAATTTCATCGGCCCATCGCTGCACGTTGGGGTACTCATCAACCGCCAGGAACTCCGCCGCGTCATACAGGTTGCCGCGGACCAGCTGGCCATACCACGGCCACACGGCAATATCGGCAATGCTGTACTCATCACCGCCCAGGTAGCGGCTCTCGGCCAGGCGGCGGTCGAGCACATCCAGTTGGCGCTTGGCCTCCATGGTGAAGCGGTTGATCGCGTACTCGAATTTTTCCGGGGCGTACACGTAGAAGTGACCAAAGCCACCGCCCAGGTAAGGCGCTGCTCCCATTTGCCAGAACAGCCAGTTCAGGCTCTCGGTACGTGCTGCTGGCGATTTTGGCAGCAGCGCACCGAACTTGTCTGCCAGGTACAGCAGGATCGAACCCGACTCGAATACCCGCACAGGCGGTTCGACGCTGCGGTCGAGCAGGGCAGGGATCTTGGAATTGGGGTTGACCTGGACAAACCCGCTGGAAAACTGGTCGCCCTCGCCAATGCGGATCAGCCAGGCATCGTACTCGGCTGCGGCATGGCCCAAGGCAAGCAGCTCCTCAAGGGCAATAGTGACCTTGACGCCATTGGGTGTGGCCAAGGAATACAGCTGCAGCGGGTGCTTGCCCAACGGCAGGTCCTTGTCGTGCGTGGGGCCTGCAACCGGGCGGTTGATGCTGGCGAACTGGCCGCCGGACGCTGCTTCGTTGCGCCAGACCTTGGGTGGCACATACGCGGGCTTGCTCATGCATGACTCTCCTTCATTGGCGCAGAACGGTCACGTAAATACGTGGACCTGTATCTATGCCACGGGTTCGACGCCATACGCAAATGCAGAGGGCGCGGGCGCATCATGCATGACGAGGGTTTCATCCAGTTTTCATCTGGCGCAGGCCAGGTCGGCTCTATGCTGGGCCATCTCTTCGCCCTGCAAGGAACCGCCGGCCGATGACTGTTCCCCGCTGCTTGTTGGCGCTGGTCCTGATCGGCGGCCTGCTGGCCCATGCCGAAGCTGCGCCGTGGGTTGCCGGCCTGCACCACATGACCTTGACCGACCCGGTCGATAGCCGGCCGATGCAAGCGCTGGCGTTCTACCCCGCTACTGGCATAACGCGTAGCAGCCGTATAGACGGTTACCCAATCGATGTGGCTGAAGAGGCACCCGTCGCTGCGGGTCAATTCCCGCTACTGGTACTTTCCCACGGCAACACCGGTAGCCCACTGGCGCTGCATTACCTGGCAACCTCCTTGGCGCGGCGAGGCTTCGTGGTTGTGGCGGTAGTTCACCCTGGGGACAACGCCCGCGACCACAGTCGCCTGGGCACCCTGAGCAATCTTTATGGCCGGCCGCTGCAAGTCAGCGCCGCAATTACCGCTGCCCGCGATGATGCATTGGTCGGGCCCTACCTGGATGACGGCAAGGTGGGCGTGATCGGCTATTCGGCCGGTGGCGAGACCGCGTTGATTCTCTCCGGCGCCCGCCCGGACCTGGACCGCCTGCGCCAGTATTGCCTGGAGCGCCCGAGCGACGCCGACGCCTGCAAGACTCACGGTATATTGATTGCCGACCGCAGTGAGCTGGCACCACAGGCCGACCAGCGGGTAGGGGCGGTGATGCTGATGGCGCCGCTGACCCTGCTGTTCGGGCGTCATGCCTTGGCCGGGGTTCAGGTGCCTGCCCTGATCTACAGCGGCGATAGCGACCAGTTGGTAGCGGTAGACCGCAATGCCGAGGCGCTGGCCCGTAAACTGCCGGTCACACCCGATTACCGATTGTTGGCCGGCGCTGGCCACTTTGTGTTCATGGCTCACTGCGACGCCGAGCAGTACGCGCGGATGCCTGCGCTGTGCAAAGATGCAGAAGGCGTGGACCGCCGCCATATCCATCACTCGCTGGAACGTGAAACGGCGGCGTTCTTCAGCCAGGCGCTGGGCGCGCCGCAACTGGCCGATCGGTCAGCTGCTGCGAGTGCGCCGCGACAGCAACAGCGTTAGACCTACCCCGGCCAAAGCGAGCAGGGCCGCCACGCAAAAGATTGAGGCATAGCCCAGGTGTACGGCTACTGCGCCCATCAGCGGCCCGGCAATAGCCAGGGCCATGTCGAAGAACACCGCATAGGCCCCCAGCCCCGCGCCTCGGCTGCTGCTGGGGACCTGCCTGATTGCTTCGACGCCCAATGCCGGATACACCAGCGACAGCCCGAAACCGGTAAGCCCTGCGCCTACCAGTGCCCAGGCCGGCGAAGGTGCCAGCCACAGCAAACCCAGGCCGAGCACTTCGGTGGCCATGCAGGCAACCGCCACGTTGTAACCACCAAAGCGGTTGACGGCGTTGACGAACAGCAGCCGCGAAATGATGAAGCACACACCAAATGCACTCAGGCACCAGGCTGCACCGGCCCAACCGCGCTCAAGGTAGTACAACGTGACGAAGGTGGTCAGGGTGCCATAGCCGATCGAGGCCAGGGTCAGGCCAAGGCCGCACGGAGCGACCCGGGCAAACGCAGACCAGAACGGCAGGCGGTCGCCGCGCACCACCACCACGTCCGGGCGCTTGCGCAACACCAACAGGGCAAGGATTGCCAGCACCAGCAAGGCAGGCCCCAGCACGCTGAAATCCAGCCCATCCACGGCCAGTACACCCAGTGGCGCGCCAATGGCGATTGCACCATAGGAGGCGATGCCGTTCCATGAGATCACCCTGGCGGTGTGTTCGGGGCCGACCTGGTTGATGCCCCAGCTCAAGGTGGCCACACCGATCAGCCCTTGGGCGATGCCGAGCAGCAAACGGCCCCCCAGCAACAGCGCAAGGCTCAGCAGCGGCAGGGTCAGTGTCCAGGCCGACAACAAGGTCAATACCCCGCAGCCGGCAATGCCCAGCAGACCGAAGCGGATGGCTTGCTTGCCGCCGAGGGTATCTGCAACGCGCCCGGCAAACGGGCGGCTGAGCAGGGTGGCCAGGTACTGCAGGCCGATGGTCACCCCGGCGATTACCGCACCAAAGCCCAGCTGGTCGTGCACGTAGCTGGGTAACACCGCAATCGGCAAGCCGATGCAGAGGAAGGCAATGAAGGTGTAGAAAACGATCGACAGGATCTGCAGGGTAATGTGCAGCGTGTTGCTGGCGGGGGCTGGTTGTTGCGCGGTCATGGGCTCTTTCGCGGGCGGGCGGTTGGGCGTGGGTCCATGATGGCTGTTACATGAAGGAAATGAAAGCAGGCTAACGAATTATTCGTCGGGTTGTTTCAGTCTGTTGGATTGGCGGTGGGATCTTCGCGGGCAACCCCGCGAAGAGACCGGCCCAGCCATACACAATGGCCAGGCCTTACCCATCAATCAGACCAGTACGCCCTGGCTGCGCAGGTAATCGTCGTAGGTGCCGCTGAAGTCCACCACGCCATCGGGCGACAGCTCGATGATGCGGGTGGCCAGCGACGACACGAATTCGCGGTCGTGGCTGACGAACAGCAGGGTGCCCGGGTAGTTTTCCAGCGCCAGGTTCAGCGCCTCGATCGATTCCATGTCCAGGTGGTTGGTAGGCTCGTCCATCACCAGCACGTTCGGCTTTTGCAGGATCAGCTTGCCGAACAGCATGCGGCCTTGCTCACCACCGGAAATCACCTTCACCGACTTGAGGATCTCGTCGTTGGAGAACAGCATGCGCCCCAGGGTACCGCGAATCACTTGCTCGCCGGAGGTCCACTGGCCCATCCAGTCGAACAGGCTCAGGTCATCTTCAAAGTCGTGAGCGTGGTCCTGGGCGTAGTAGCCCACTTCTGCGCTGTCGGTCCACTTCACCGAGCCTGCATCCGGGGTCATCTCGCCGACCAGGGTGCGCAGCAGGGTAGTTTTGCCAATACCGTTGGGGCCGATGATTGCAACGCGCTCGCCCGCTTCGACAGTAATGTCGAAGTTCTTGAACAGCACCTTGTCGTCGAACGCTTTCGCCATCTTCTCGACAACCACCGCCTGGCGGTGCAGTTTTTTGGTCTGCTCGAAGCGGATGAACGGGCTGACACGGCTGGAAGGCTTGACCTCGGCCAGCTGGATCTTGTCGATCTGCTTGGCACGCGAAGTTGCCTGCTTGGCTTTGGAGGCGTTGGCCGAGAAGCGGCTGACGAAGGTCTGCAGCTCGGCGATCTGGGCCTTTTTCTTGGCATTGTCCGACAGCAACTGCTCGCGCGACTGGGTGGCCGCAGTCATGTACTCGTCATAGTTGCCTGGGAACAGGCGCAGCTCGCCGTAATCCAGGTCAGCCATGTGGGTGCAGACGCTGTTGAGGAAGTGGCGGTCGTGGGAAATGATGATCATGGTGCTGTTACGCGCCGTGAGGATCGTTTCCAGCCAGCGGATGGTGTTGATATCCAGGTGGTTGGTCGGTTCGTCGAGCAGCAGCACGTCCGGGTCCGAGAACAATGCCTGGGCCAGCAGCACACGCAGCTTCCAGCCTGGCGCGACTTCGCTCATCGGGCCGAAGTGTTGCTCCAGGGGGATACCCAGGCCCAGCAGCAGTTCACCGGCGCGGGACTCGGCGGTGTAGCCGTCCATTTCGGCGAATTCGGTTTCCAGTTCGGCGACGGCCATGCCGTCTTCCTCGGTCATTTCCGGCAGCGAGTAGATGCGGTCGCGTTCGGCCTTGACCTTCCACAGCTGGCCGTGGCCCATGATCACGGTGTCGATCACGGTGAATTCTTCATAAGCGAACTGGTCCTGGCGCAGCTTGCCCAGGCGGGTGTTCGGCTCGAGCATGACCTGGCCACCGGAAGGCTCCAGGTCACCGCCGAGGATCTTCATGAAGGTCGACTTGCCGCAACCGTTGGCGCCGATCAGGCCGTAGCGGTTGCCGTTGTTGAATTTTACGGAAACGTTTTCGAACAGCGGCTTGGCGCCGAACTGCATGGTGATGTTAGCGGTAGAAATCAAGTGCTTGTCCTGCGGGGGTTCCAGAGGTGTATTTAGGCCCTGTCGTCAGTCTTGGGCCAATTTTGGGCCAATTCGACTCGGGGCGGCAGCTTCTCCAGCTCCCTTCAGTCCGAGGAGGAGCTGATCCATTTCGCTTAGGTAGAGAGCAACATCTCGACGCTGTGGCCAAGCTGGCTCGCGATGAACGCGGGGTTCATCCCAGGCATCAGGCACATGGTTGCGTAGGTATGGCGAGTGTCGTACTGACGGCGTTAACGGATATCCAGCGCCTTGAGCGCTGATTTGAATCGGCGGATTGTAACACTTGGTTCGTTGATCCACAGCCCACCTTTGCTCGGTTGGAACACAAAAGGGCTCACAGGGTGTCCTGATTTGGAAGCCATTTGCCCGACCTCGGCTATCCGGATTGCTTGAAGACGCTGACCGAATGGCGCGCAGCTGCGCAGCAGCGATTGAGCGAAGCCGATAGTCGGTCGGGCGTATGAGTCGATCCGACTACCAGGCTACCCTGCTGACGGCTAGAGTTTGTACTGGATCGTATAGGATTCATCCGTTCTAGGATCTATGGTGATCGGCAGGCCGAATAGCTTACTGCCGCATTCACTGACAATGCAGCGATACACGGCCCCTTGCCTGAGCTGAGTCCATAAGCCTTCGTCATGTATCACGATACCCACAACCCGCTTTTCTGGATCCTCTCTGACCTGAGCAATCTGATAATCCAGGTCGCACCCGAATTCAGGAGTTGTAAATTCCGGGTCGTAGCCGATCAGTACCCCATGTCGCTTCAGATCGTCCCTTATCCGCTCAACCACCTCTTCTGCTTCTTGTTTTATCATGATCGTTATCTCACGGTTCATGCCTCATCAAAACTTTAGCTGACCCTGGTGGTTTTCGTGGTTTATTGCCGAAGCCAGCGATCTTCTCTCTTGCAGACCGCCACTGGTCTCACCTTGCTGGCGCTGGGCAGGCGGCATAACACTTCATGCGGCCTTAGAGCGTTTTTGCGGTGAGGGCACAGCGGTGCGGTCATTGTGCAGCCTTGTTGATGGAAACGATTTTCGATATCGTCCTGCGCCCGGACACATGGCAAGGATTCCATTGAGGAGTGTGACGATGGGCAAGAAGCTGGAAAAATTTCGAGAGTGGCTCACGCCACGCAGGCGCCTCTGGGCAGGGATAGGCCTGTTCGCACTCACTATCATTGTTCCAGCAGTTAGCCCGGGAACGAGCGTCGGTTGGCTCATAGGGCCAGCGAGCGTTTTCATCGTGGGTAGCTTTATGCCTATGTCGAGCCCCAAGCGATAAGGCGTTCGCGGACAGCGGTGCTGGAACGGTAATTGCTGTGACCCTGAGACATTGATCCCGCGGAGAGCGCCGAAATGACTCAGGATGACCGCTATTACATGGTTTTCGTTGTGGCTGCTGTGCTGGTCCTGGACCTGGTGGCAACCTTGGTATTTCTGAAGGCCATTGCCTGACCCCGATAGTGGGCTCGGTAATACTCGGAGTTGGGGCAATTTGTCATCGCTTATGCCCATATAGCATCGGTACGCCTGAGCCTTTCATGAAATGTTGCGAGCAGGAGGACCAGCGGCGTACCGCTGGCTGAACAACCCTACATTGTGCGGTCCAACGTATGCCAGGCATGGGTTTACCTGGCTGGAGGTACGCACATGAAACGTAAGACTGCATGGGTCATCGTGTTATCCGGGTTGCTGCTGCTGAGTGGATGCTGGCCGTATTGGCACGATGGCAGGCACCACCGTTACTATCATGACGGAGACCGCGGTGGGCAGGAATACCGTCGCTACTGATGCCGGGCAGCAAGGGCTACAGCCCGGCAATGCTTTATGAATCCATATAGCAAACTAACATATGGCCCGGTTGGCATTGAGCAGTAACATGGGCTCACGAAAACTAAAAAAGGGTGTGCTACTTGGCAACACTTGCCTAAGTTCTCGATGGGGCAGCAGGAGCGTGTCGCGTGAAGAGCTCAAGATCAGTAGCAGGCGCATTACTGGTGTCCGCATTTGCCACGTTGTTCATGGCAGGATGCGCACAAAACCCTGACGTGCGTGGCGGCCATGATTACACCGCTGGCAGCACGTCGAAAAGCCCACCCGCGTATCTGGGGTGCGTGAAGGGTGAGCTCCCAGGGAATGTGAAAACTTACGAAGTCGATGGCGGTGACTCGGTCAGCCTGTTCATCGAAAGCACCGATCCCAACAAGGCAGAGGGCCTTGTGGAGTTGCGCAGCACAGGCAGCCAGCACTCGTTCACAGCCTATCAACGTGATGCCTGGTACGACCATGGCCGATTGCTGGATGCCGCGCTGATGTGTTCAAAAGCATGAGCAACTGACCTTCAAGCAAAAAAAGCCCGCCGTCGAGAGCGGGTTTTTTGCATTTGCCTGGCGGGCCCGCGATACTTCGCGCATTTGGATGGAGAGCAGCGGGTGGAAGCAAGAAGCGTTGTCGCCGAAATGTTCATTGGGATCCCGACGCATTTCTGGGTGTTGCCAGTTGCTGGCCTGGTCGCATACTACGGTCTGAAATGGTCCGCCAGAATCAGCAATCGTCGCACCTTGCTGCAAGCTTCGACTTACCTGTTATTGCTGGCTCTGGCGGTGCTGCCCAACGGCTTTTACGCCCTGTTTCCACCCGCGCCCGACCCGGATGTATTGTTGAATCACGCGCCATTGCCCAACTACGCAGGACGCTTCTACCTGGATACGTTCTACGTTTTCAGCGGTTGGGCGCTCAGCAAAGTGATGAAGCTCAAGTTCAGCTGACAATACCGTCGATTTTTGCAGCGACAGAGCGCAACTCGTCTGCAACCCCATCGATGGATCGGATGTGCGCGGTGACATCGACCTCGCTCTGCGAACTGCCTCGCGCTTCCATGAACCTGGCGTGCCCACTCATGGCCTGGCTGAGCTTTTCCAGATGATCGGCTGTTCTGACAAGGTCTGACTTGATGCTGTGAAGCGTTTCCATGGTGCCAAAGCCCTTCCTTGTCTGTTGCTTCAACGGTCCCATGAGCATCGCCTTAGGGCGGGGTTAAACGCAACAGATTTTTGGAATGCACAACCTTACCCTGGCTCCATGGAGCTTGTGCGATCCTTGCGGCGGCGCCGAAGCGGCCCGAATGGCTCAGCTTTTATCCCGCTTCTGCAGTACCGAACCCATGATGTCGGTCACCAGCAATCCGCTGGTGCCGTCTGATTGTCGTTCGGCAAGTGGCACATCCGAGGAGCGAAAGATACTACTGTCCTGTCCACCGGTTGTAAGGGTGACAAGTTTGCCGTTCTGATAGAAAAAGCGCGTGTTGTTGGCGTTCTTTTGCATGGTGTGTATTTCCTGGCTGAGTTGCGGTGTGAGGCCCCAGTGGCAGCTCCACCTTCTCAACGTTCAGCCACCCATGCTACTGGCAGAAATATCAGGTGCTCTTCGATAGATCCCGCTCAGGCTTCGTCCTGCAACCGCCCGGGGCTAAAGAAAAACGAAGCCACTACCACCGCCGTGATCACGCCTGTTGCATCTGCAAGAAACAGCAACAGTGCACTGGTATCACCCTGCACCAGGTGTTTGCCTAACGCGAATTCCACACCGTGCGGGCATGCAGCGATGATCAGCAGCATGGCGGCCAACAGGCCAGAGAGGAGCTTCATGTAGGCCTTGCCAAAAGCCAGGCCATAAGCCCAGAACACGAAAATGCACAGCACGGCCAAGCCGGTGGAGGTTGCGTACTGGGCGAGTATTTCCAGCCACCACAGCATGGGATTCTCCTGAGCAAAGCCGGTCGGGCATGCGTTGTCTGATGTTAATCAGAAGCAGGGCAGAATGAATTCGTTCCCGGGTTCAATCAATTAATTGCGTTTGCCTGCTTTAGTAAACAAACCACGGTGTGGTTTTGTTGTCATTGGCGCGTTGGTGCTGTGTCAATGACTCAAAAAAACCAGCGGCAAGACCTTGGTTGATTAGAAACTCTGCGCAACCCTCGGTAGAATGCAGCGTATCCCTGACGGCCAATTGCAAATGCCTACTTTTCGTATCTGTATCGCTTCTGCGTTAGTTGCCACCCTTGCCGGTTGCGCCACGCCCGGCAACCCCACTGCCAGCAAGCTGACCAAAAAAACGCCTCAGCAGTATGCCGCCTGCGTTCTGCCCAAGTGGCAGGCTTTGGCACCCCAAGCCACACAAAAGTCGATCGCCCACGGCTACCGGCTGACGGCATCCAGTGCAGTGGCAAGTGACGATGTGCTGGACGTGGTCGACTCTCGCGAGGGCAGCCGCGCAACCTTCTACAAGGGCAGCTTTTTGTCTGGCGACAAATTGCGCCAGGCTGCCAAGGAATGCCTGGACTGAATCAGTAGCCCGAGCCGCTCGAACCGCCCATGCTGGGCAGGCGGGCTTTGTGCTGGGCATTGCTCCATTCGGCGCAGGTCATGAAGGCGGTCTTGTCCACCTTGTCGTTGCCGTCGAAGCTGACGCTGTAGGGTTGCCGTTTACCGGCCTTGGTCAGCAGGTAGTCGAAGCAGGTGCCGGGCACCACGGTGCGGTCGGACTCGGCATCGGGTTTGCCTCCTATTTGCACGACCTGGTCTTTGCTCATGCCGTTACCGACCTTGGCCACCAGTGGCAGGTCGTGGTATTGCGCAGAGCTGGATGAGCAGGCAGCAAGCGTAGCCAAGGCGAAAAGCAGCGCGTGAAGGGGGGTGTTCATGGCAGTGCTCCGGGAGAGGACGCCGATGAGGGCAGATGACTGAGCGATCAATCCGCTCAGTTTGTCATCATACGCCTGTGCGCATTGCGTAACTGCTGTTGCGAAGGCAGCGGGCTGCTGTGCAGCCCAACGCGACACAAGGCCGCTCCTGCAGTGGAGCATGTGCTGTCCGGCGTTCAGCGCTCACGCATGAAGAAACCGGCAACGAACTTGCGGAAGGTTTCCAGGCTCTTGAAGTCGGCGTAGCGCTTGAAATTTTCGGTGTCCGGCTCTGGCCCGATGGGTTGTTCCAGCAGCGACACTGACAATACCCGGTCCTGGTCAGAGGTCATCACCAGTTCATCCATCACCTGGCCGCCGATCACCGGCCGGCGCATCTGCACCTTGACGCCTTTGCCGGCCATCCAGTCGATCAGCGACACCAGGGCCTTGAGCGGCTCGCGTTCTTCATCGCGGTACACCGGGAACAGGTGTGCGCGCGATAGCACCGGCACGCTCGCCACATGGATCAGCTCGTAGAAATGGCTCCCTGCGCTGGTCGGCGAGTAGATCATCAGCGCCAGCAATGGCCCGCTGGTGCGGCTACCGCCCCAATACAGATGGTGCCCCTGAAAGTCGAAGCCGTCTTCGCTGCGGTTATTGAACAGCTTGCGCCCTTTGATCTGGTCGACGCAGTCCAGCATCAGCCCATGGCGGCGATGGTTGCCGAACATTGTGGCTTCACGCAGACGGGACTTGAGCATCATCATGTGCTTCATGTCCAGCCGGGTTTCCAGGTAGTTGCTGGCAGGTACCCGCTCCAGCAACGGGTAGCGGCTGGCCACGCTGCGCAACTCGGCAAACTGCGTGGTCAGGTCCTTTTTCAGGTGGGTCGCGTAAAGGTTGAGGCCACTGGTTTCGATCCAGGTGAGCAGCAGCGACAGCAGGCGCTGCTGTTCGCGCCGGTCGTTGGCATCATTTGGGATATTGGGCGTACTGGTGATACTGGCGCGGAAGTCGCCGATCAGGCGCAACGGCGTGTCGGGTGGCAGCCAGGTAGCGGGTGGCGCGGGGTCGTCCTCGCGCTCGGCGGCGTCCCGCTCGTCCTTGGTGAAAGGGCAGCCAGGTGCGTGCTCGGCGGTGCCCGGGTTGTTCTTGAGAAACAATGTGCCGGTGTTGCCATTAAGGGTGACATTAAGCACCGGCAAGGCATCGTTGCGGCAGTCGCAGGCCAGCCACTGATTGGCGTTGCGTACTTTCATCAGTAGCTGGTTGGCCTGCAGCAGGCGTGGGCCGACGAGGTTGCCGGTGGCAAAGCCGACCAGCAGATCCTCTTCGGCGGGTGTCAGGCTGCGCACCTGCGCAGCGGTTTTGTCGATGATTCGCATGAAGCAGCTCCGGGCCAGGAGCTTCAAGCTTCAAGCAAAGTCGCGCGGCTTTCAACTTGCCGCTGGGTTACCGCTGAACATCTTGGCTGCGCGGGCACGGATTTCGTCAGGGCTCAGGTCCTCCTTGTGGGTAGAGACGAACCAGATATTGCCGAACGGGTCTTTCAAGGTGCCGCTGCGGTCACCGTAGAACTGGTCGGTCAAGGGGTGCAACTGCGTGCCGCCAGCCGCCAGGGCCTGGGCGTACACTTTGTCGCAGTCTTCGACATACAGGTGCAGGCCCACGCCTGCGCCGTTGAGCTTCTGGCTGGCGGTAAGGCCGCCTTCCATGTCGCAGGGGTCGCCCAACATCAGCGACGAATCACCAATCCTCAGTTCGGCATGGCCCACACGGCCACCTGGTGCATCGAGGCGGAACATCTCGACCGCACCAAACGCCTGCTTGTAGAACTCGATAGCCTTGGCGGCATCATTGATGGCCAGGTAGGGGGTGATACTGTGCTGGCCTTCGGGAATAGGTTTGACTGCCATGTTCGACTCTCCGTTGCAGTGGGCGCCGGGAGGCGCCCTGTTGCTTAGAGTCGTTTGTGCCGATGGAAAATCGACAATGACGCTAGATCGATTTTCTATAAGCGCGGCCGTCAGAAGATGTAGTCGGTGGTCAGGAAGCTCGACTGGCGGTTACGGATGATTTCGCTGATCAGTTCCTTGTTGGCGTCCTGGAAGCGGGTGGCGACCAGGGTGCGGATCGAGAACACCCGCAAGGCATCATGCACCGACAGAGTGCCTTCGGCGCTGTTCTTGCGGCCGTTGAACGGGTAGGTATCGGGGCCGCGCTGGCATTGTGCGTTGATGTTGATGCGCCCGACCTGGTTGGCGAAGATGTCGACCAGGCTGCCGATGGTCGCCGGATCGTTGCCGAACAGGCTTAGCTGCTGGCCGTAATCGGAGTCCAGCACATAATCGATGACGGTTTGCAGGTCGCGGTAGGGCACGACAGGTACCAGGGGACCAAACTGCTCCTCGTGGTACACGCGCATTGCGTGGCTAACCGGGTACAGCAAGGCCGGGTAGAAGAACGACCCGCGGCTCTGCCCGCCACCTTCGTTGAGCACACGTGCGCCATTGGCTGTGGCATCGGCCACCAGACCGTCGAGGTAGTCCACCTTGCCGGGCTCTGGCAATGGCGTCAGCGCGACACCCGGCTCCCAGGGCATGCCAGGCTTGAGCGCAGCCAGTTTTCGTTGGAACTTGTCGAGGAAGGCGTCGACCACGTCCTCGTGGACGAACAGAATCTTCAGTGCCGTGCAGCGCTGGCCGTTGAACGACAACGCGCCGGTCACCGCTTCTTCGACGGCGTTGTCGAGGTCGACCTGTGGCAGCACGATGCCCGGGTTCTTGGCATCCAGGCCCAGTGCGGCGCGCAGGCGATGCGGGCGTGGGTGCAGCTTTTTCAAGTCGCTGGCGGCCTTGTGTGTGCCGATGAAGGCGAATACATCGACCTTGCCGCTGGCCATCAGCGCGCTCACCGTCTCGCGGCCGCGCCCATAGATCACATTGATTACTCCCGGCGGGAAGCTGTCGCGGAAGGCTTCGAGCAACGGGCGGATCAGCAATACACCGAACTTGGCGGGTTTGAACACCACGGTGTTACCCATGATCAGCGCCGGGATCAGCGTGGTGAAGGTTTCGTTCAGCGGGTAATTGTAGGGCCCCATGCATAAAGCCACGCCCAGCGGAGCGCGGCGGATCTGGCCGAGGGTGCCTTGCTCCAGCTCGAAGCGGCTGGAGCGGCGGTCGAGGTCCTTGAGGGCGTTGATGGTGTCGACGATGTAGTCGCAGGTGCGGTCGAATTCCTTTTCCGAGTCCTTGAGGTTCTTGCCGATCTCCCACATCAGCAGTTTGACCACGGCCTGGCGCTGCTCTCGCATGCGTGCCAGGAAGGTTTCGACGTGCTGGATGCGTTCGGCCACGCGCATGTTCGGCCAGGCGCCCCGGCCTTTGTCATACGCCTGCACGGCGGCATCCAGTGCGGTGAGGGCAGTGTCGGCGTCGAGCAGCGGGGCGCTGCCCAACACCACCTGGCGCTCCTCGGAGCCCTCCTTGAGCCATACCGGGCTGCGCACAGTGGCCAAGGGCCCGTCCCAGCGCCTGAGTTCGCCGTTCACCAGATAGTCGCGTTGTTCCAGGGGAGCTTCCAGGCGCCAGGTTTGCGGGATGTTCTCGGCGCTGGGGAAGAGTGAATCGAGCAGACGGTCCATAGGTACTGCACCTCACGTAGCTGGGCGGGTTTCAAGCCGGGTGAATCGCTTCAGCATCGAGCATGCACCGGCTGCTGGAAAAACACCAGTCTGGCTCAACATGGCAGCCAGTGCCCGCCCGGGTGAAGGCAGGCACCGCATTCGCGTCACAACGGCAGGTTGAACAAGTCTGCGGCTGGCTGTGCCAGCCAATGTGGGCGCCATACTGCATTGGCATCGATAACCATCAGGCGCCGCCAGAACTCTCTGCGGGCCTGATGCGGGCGCGACAGGAAGGGTTCCACCTCCAGCAGCGGCCTGAGGTCGCGTCGATATTGGCGTGGAAGTCGTTGCCACAGTGCTGGGTGTGCAGGGTCTCCCTCGTCGAAGAACTCAAGGTAGTCACTTTCGCTGACCAGCAAGTCGACCTGATGGGCTGAATTGTAGGCCTCGATCTGCGCTAGCACTGGCTCACCCAGCCAGTCGCTTTCGAGGCGGATGGCATCGGCGACAGAGGTTGAAACTGTGAAACTGGCCGGTAAGCGTTGGAGCTGGTTGTCCGAGAGGTCCAGCGCGATCGGCTCGGTAATCAGTTCCAGGCCCTGAGGCAATTCGGTGAGGGAGCAACCTGAAAGGAACAAGGATTTGAGGTCGCCCAGCCAGTGCAGATCGGGGGCCGTCAGCAGCGGATTGTCAGTGAGGTCCAGTACCGCCAGGTTGGCGTATTGGTTGAGCCTGTACTGAGCTTGACCGTCCCATGTAATGCGGTTGCTGTCCAGGTCGAGCCAGCGCAAGGAATCGGGGCGTGCCAGTCGCGGCAGGTGGTCGAAACGGCAGTTGGTCAGGATAAGGCGCTCGAGATTGGGGAAGCGCTCTAGAAATTCTGCCGGCAGTTGGCTAAGCGGGCGGTTATTGGCCAGTGACACATGCTCGATATGGGTGAAGTCGTCGGGCAGAGCCAGGCTTGCCAGGTCCTCGTCCTGAAGGCCCAGGCCTGACAGGTCGAGGCTGAACAGGCTTCCCCCGCTGTCGAGCCGCAGCCTGGTAAGGCGGCGCCAGGCGTTGATGATCGGGCGGATGGCTCGATGGCGTTGGTGCGGCCGTATTGGGTCGGGTTGTGCCCATTGATGCAGATCGCTGCGCAAGGAATCCAGACGCCGCTGCAGGTCGCGCAATCGCTCGGTGGCAGAGCGCATGTCCGGCAGGTTGGGCGCTTCCTGTTCGTTGCCCAGCCAGCCGGCGAATTCGGCATCGGAGGCATTGGGGAACAGGCGACGGTAGGCCGCCGACAGCGAGCTGGTTTGCCGTGGGTGAGGGGGCAGCATTTCCAGCGGGCGGCCACCGCGCAACCAACCCTGGGGTTTAAGCCTTCGCGCGCTCGGCCCCCAGAGCCGTTGCGCCAGCTCGGCGCGGTGCTCATCGATCCACGCCAGGACACGCTGATGCAAGGTAATGCCGTCAGCTTCGTTAATGCCTATGGCGTGGCGTTGCTCGCGCGAAAGCACCTCTTCCACTGCACGGCACAGGCTATGGCACACGCTGTGCGGGGGCCGGGCGCTCGCCCAAGTCGGCTTCATAGCCTTCGACAGACTTGATCACCTTGCCCGTCCGGGTGGCCTGTGCAGCACCGATGTAGTCCAGCAGAGGCCCCTCAGGCCCACCGCCGCGAAGCTCAAGGCGTATGTCTTGCGGCCACCCGGGCAGGGCATCCAGAGCACTGAACAGCAGGCGCTCGCTGTCGACGCTGGCCCGCTCAGGTTGCAGCACTCCTTCCACCGCGCGTACCAGCGGCAATTCGCTGTGAACCTGTTCAATCTGATGGCGGACCGCTTCCGGTAACTCGCCGTTCTGTTGCCAGGCGAGTGATTCGGTGTTGTCCAATTGCACCAGCAAGCGCCTGGCCAGGGCGGGGGACAGGCGGGGGTAAGCGATAAGGACCTGCTGTATTGGCGGTGCGATGGGCATGTTGCCGTTGTAGAGCCGCTCGAACAGGCCCGGCGCGGCGTTGGTGCCCATTTCGTCCACTTCGGCCTGTGCCGCCATGCGTTGCAGAGTGTCGAGCAATAGCGGCGGCGCTGGTTGGCTTTGCTGGTGTACTTGGCGCAAGCGCTCGGCATCGATGCCACAGATGCGCCCGGCGTGCTCCAGTTGCTCAGGCGTGAACGCTGTGAACGGCTCACCCAAACGGCGCGCGAGGGTCGCGAATGGCCATTGGGAGGGTTGCTCATGCTGGCCGCGCCAGGCGCCTTGCCCGTTGTGTTCCAGCGGAGGTTGCCAGGCATCCTGCGCGTCCGGGTGAACGATTCGCCATTGCTGCAGCGTGTGGTCAAAGTGTTGTTGGTAGAGATGGCCGTCCATACGAATGAACTGCCGCCCCTCGTGCAGGTACTGACCTTGCGCATTGGGGAGCAGGTACTCTGGCAGCTCCATGCGGCTGCGGTAGGGGGCCAGGTCCTGATTCCAGAGCCTGTAGCGGCCGCTGTTGGCTGGCACTTCCTGCAACTTTTCCATAAGTGCGCTGGTGAACAACTTGGGAATTACGTGGCCTGCCACGACAAAGCCGCCGATCAGCGCCAGATTCAGGCCGACGGCTTCCAGATGCTGCAAGGCAAGGTGGCGGTCACCTTCCTGCCAGGCTTCATAGCCCTCAAAGACTTCGCCCAGCAGTTGGCAGGCCGTGACGCCCAGCATCAGCGGGCCAACACCGGGGATGAAGAACCCGGCGACGTTAAGCATATCCCAGCCAAGGCTCTCCCATTCAGCCAGGCGCCTGGCCCGTGCACTGGCATCGGCCAGCGCTGTCGGTACCGCCAGCAGGTTGGCCTCATGCTTGAGCCGGGTCAGGTGCAGGTCCTGAAAGTAGCCGAAAGGTTCTGCGGTAATGGCATGGCGCGTCGGGCGCAAGTCCGCTTGGGCTGCGCGTTGCCACGGGCGGTCATACGCAGTATTGCCTGAGGCATCGAGGTTTTGTTGCAGCAGGTCGAGAAAGTGCGCGCGCTCGTCCTGCATGATGTAACCCGCGAATGCCTGGCGGGCATCGGGATCGAGCAGCAGTGTTGCCAGTGCATCGTGCACGGCTTCAAGGTCATTGCATTGAAGCAAGGCTGGCTCATGCCCTGGCAAGTACAGGGCCAGTCCCGCACGGCCTGTATCGATCAGCATGGGTTCCTGCAGGCTGATGCCGAACAGTGCAAGGCGCCAGCAATTCACCTTGCTGCCTTGCAGTAATTGATGCACTTGATCGTGCGAGTAGCCGTTGATGTGGTGGCGCAGGTACGCGAGGTCGGCCGCCAGGCGCAGACGGGATTTTTGCACCCTTATGGCTAGCTCACGGACAGTTGGCTTAGTGAAATACTGTTCCAGGTGGGCTTGGTAAGCGCCACCAAGGTCCAGCTCACGGCAGCGTGTGGCGAACGCAATGGGTGAGAGGGGGAGCGGCTCGACCTGGAAGCGCTCCGAGGTGAGGGGAAAGTATGCCACAGGTGCCTGCATGCCGATTACGGCGTGGCCTTGCACTTGAATACGAGTGACCTGGATATTGTCGCTCAAGGCAATGGCACTCTGAGCGGTAAACGTCTCGTCATCGGCAAAGTTCTGCAGCGCAGCCTGTAACAGGTTGTCGATACGATGGCTGTACAGATAGCGCAGACCGTTCCAGTGCCAGGTACGTTCAACACGCAGTAGCCGTGAGTTGTGCAGGGGCGCGCGAAAGCCTTGTTCGGCAAGAACACCTTGCAGTAAAGGTTCGGCGAATTCAGTGATCTGTTTGAGGCCCTTGAGTGAACGGGCCAAGGCAGCTTGCGACTGTAACAGGCGTGCCTGGCTGGCGTGTACAGCCTGGCGCAGGTCTGGGGCGGCATTGGCGAACCAGTCCTGCTCCTGCCAGGGGCTGGCGTGGCTTTTCTGCAACGCAGTCCACTGTTTGGACGTTGCCTGGCTGGCCCAGTGTGGCAGTTGGGCCTCAAGCAGGGCCTGATGAGAATTGCTCGAAGGCATATCGATGCTCCTTTTATGCAAAGAAGGCATCAAACGCTAAACATCAATAGCCAAGTGGTACAGACATACCGTGCAAGTGGCACGCTTATAGCAAACTTCCAGTTGGGGAGGCTGGTCACGCAGGAATTTTGGCGCCATGAAACTTGATCTAAAGTTAGCCAGAAGCCGCTTGCCAAAGCGTTTGCAGGCATCTTAAATTGTTACTGAATGTGATGGGAAAGCTCTCAGGCAAACTATAAAAATCAAAGCGTTAAGTGTTTTTGCTGATTTTTTCTCTTTTTCAGATAGACCATAGAGCACTTCAAAGGACGTCGAAGAAGAAATGAAAGAGACCTTGACGGCTGTGGCGCGAAAGCTCCTGTCACCCTCCCTGCGCTATGAATTAAGGCTGCTGGCCAGCAAAGTGCGAGAAATCATGGCGCGTGCCTGTTTCTGGCGTTGGGAAGTAGCCAGGTTTCGGCTACAGCAGGAAAGCCCTTACGAAATTCTCTACATCGGCCGCAGGCAACAGCGGGAAATGGCCAAGCTGTTGATCGGTGGCAAAGGCCAGGGCAGCGCTACGATCGTTGACAGTGCAAGCGCCACAGCGCCTGCCGACCATGTAGTAGTCATTAGCGAAATGCCCTCGACGGGGGCGCTGTCAGTGCCGCACTACCTTAGCGCCGTGGTACCGCTGGGCCGCGCGCTGGAGGACATCACGGCGCGCTACGACGGCGAACTGCGGCGCAGCATCCGCAAGAACCGCCCGCTGTACCAGATGCGCCAAGCCCTCTCGGACGCCGAGATCGCCATGGCAGACCGTGAGTTGCTGCGCCCGTATGCCACCGCCAGGCAGGGTATCCATGCTGCACAGTTTCCCACCGATGAAGTGTTCCGCATTGCCAAAAGTGTCGGCCGTCTCGACCTGATCACGTTGGGTGATGAAGTGATCGGTTGCCACCTGGGTTGCGAAGTGGTGCGCGGCGGCAAGCGTTACTGGAGCACGTTGCGCTTTGGCTATTGCGAGGCAGTGTTCAGTGATGCCAAAAGGTTGCGCGAGGTGAATTCGATCACCACCTTCATGGCGCTTGAATGGGCACTGGAGCAGGGCTTTGATTATTACGACATTGGCCTGTGCCTCGCGCGCCCGGATGACGGCCTGCTGAAATGGAAGCGCCGTCGCGGGGGCGACATCGACTCGCTGGGCAACCATGCCTATCTGTTTGTCCGTTTGCCCAAGACCGGTACGGCGAAGTTCTTGTGGGATACGCCGATGTTTGCCGTGGAGGGCGACAAACTCACGCTGCACCTGGGTTTGCCGGATGGCCCGAGCGATGAGGAAGTAGCCAGCCGTTACCACGAAATGGTGTTTGGCGGTCTGCACAAAATTTACCTCTATGGTGGCAACAGTGCCGGTGAGCCCTTTGTGGAAACCCTGCGCAACCGTTACGCAAGCTTGCAGTCACCGCCCACCATGGAAAGGATCACGTGCAACTGAGTGGCTGCCAGGGATGCATTGATCTGGCGCTTTACGCCAGGGTTCAGACTTCATCATCAGGGGAGGACGCTTCATGGGAAGCGACATCTCGCAGTTCAGTGCGTCGCCCGCAACCAAGCAGCACACCTGGACGTTGGCCGCGTACCGTTATATGGCGCGCAAGCGGATGGGCAAGAATACCGAGCTCGACCTCAAAAGCATCGCCACCCAGAGTTGGGATATTGCCCCGGGTGAAACCACGGTTTCTCCCCCGGCCATTTTCCTGCCTGGCCAGTTGGAGCGGGTAACGGGCTGGGAGGGCAAGCGGTTCTACCCCTACGTGCACCCCGCTCGTACCATGGAGGGCGGCATCAGCACGCTGCAAGGGCCTACCCGGGGCTACCTGATCAAGAATGTGTGGCTGGTCGATGGCGCGTTGTACAAGGGCAAGGCCAGCCACTGGCTGTCACGCAAGCCCAGCACCTTCCCGACTATCATTGTGGACAACGAAATAGACCGCGCGGCCATTTATTGCACGCAAAACGGCAATTCTTGGTTTGGCACCTGGTTGATGGAAGACTGCCCAACCTATGCGCTGGCCTGTAACGAAGGTATACCGGTGACCATCGCACCATCGGCCAGGTACCCATTGTTTACCCAGGCGCCAGCCTATGAAGACTGGCTGGACATGAAGCCGATGCGCCTGCGCAGTGCGTTTTTCCGTGAACTGGTGCTGTTCGATGACCAAGGCAACAACCGCAGCCGCCATGCCCGCTACAAGGCTATGGGGGACAAACTGCTGTCACACGTGCCGCATGCCCCCCATCCCGGCGTGTTCCTGCTGCGTGGCGGTGATGGCGACCTGCGCCTGTTACGCAATGAGCTGGAACTCGCCGAGCACCTACGTGTCACCCGAGGTTTCCGTGTGGTCAACCCGCTCAAGTCTGATGTGCCTAGTATTGTTGCAGCCTGCGCTGGGGCAAGAGTGGTCATTGGCGTGGAGGGTAGCCAATTGGTGCACGGGGTAAATGTGCTGCAATCCGGCGGTAGCCTGCTGACGTTGCAGCCACCTGACCGGTTTGTCAGCTACTACAAATACCTGACCGATCGCGACCACCAGCATTTCGGCTTTGTGGTCGGGATACCGGAGGGCGATGGTTTCCGGATCGATATTGGCGAGGTGGAGCGCACCTTGGACCTGTTTCCGCGCTAGGGGGGGAGGCTGCATCAGGGCTGACATGAGCCACGCCATGACAGCCTTCATAGTTACCACCAGCAGGTTTTTTCGCGAAGTGGGCGATGTGGCACTTGTTACAGGTTTTGTAATAGTTTTGCGCTATCAGAGAAACCTGCTGTGCTTGTAGGATCACCCTCCCAATCTGTTATCAAGGTATCTATGAGCACCTTCGCGGAGCCCCCCAGTCTCTGGCCTTTCAGGCCATCCTCCCCCCGTCTTCGTGACGCTTCCCTCGTGAGTACCCGCTAATGGAATGGCTAGCCGATCCCACGGCCTGGCTGGGCCTGTTGACGCTTATCGTCCTCGAGTTGGTGCTGGGTATCGACAACCTGGTGTTTATCGCCATCCTGGCAGACAAGCTCCCACCCCATCAGCGCGACCGCGCGCGGGTGATTGGCCTGAGCCTGGCGTTGATCATGCGCCTGGGTCTGCTGGCCAGTATTTCGTGGATGGTCACCCTGACTGCACCCTTGTTCGAGGTGTTCGACAAGAGCTTCTCGGGCCGCGACCTGATCATGCTGTTCGGCGGTGTGTTCTTGCTGTTCAAGGCCACCATGGAGCTGCACGAACGCCTCGAAGGCCATGTGACGCAGGCCAGTGGCACGCTGCGCCATGCCGCGTTCTGGCCGATTGTCGGGCAGATTGTGGTACTTGACGCGGTGTTCTCGCTGGATGCGGTGATTACTGCGGTAGGCATGGTTGAACACCTGTCGATCATGATGATTGCAGTGATCTTCTCGATCGGCATCATGATCGTTGCCAGCAAGCCGTTGACCCGGTTCGTCAACGCCCACCCCACGGTGATCATGCTGTGCCTCGGCTTCCTGATGATGATCGGCTTCAACCTGACAGCCGAAGGCCTGGGCTTCCATATTCCCAAAGGCTACCTGTACGCCGCCATCGGCTTCTCGATTGTGGTCGAGCTGCTCAACCAGCTGGCCCGTGCCCGCCGCAAGCGCAGCTTGCAGCAGCACCGGCCTTTGCGTGAACGCACAGCGCATGCCGTGCTGCGCCTGCTGGGCGGCCGCCGGGTCGAGGCTGACGAAGTGGGTGAGGAAATCGCCGACCTGGTCGAAGGCGGTGAAGAACAGGTGCTGTTCGACCGCCGTGAGCGGGTAATGATCAGTGGCGTGCTGAACCTGGCCGAGCGGCCGATCCGTACGGTGATGACCGCACGTGCCGAAGTCGATGTGATCGACCTGGCGCAGCCGGCCGATGCCATTACGCAGGCACTGGCCAACTCGCCGTACTCACGTTTGCCGTTGATACGCGACGGCCGTATCGACGAGCCGCTGGGCTTCGTACACAAGAAGGAACTGCTCAAGGAATTGTTGTCGGGCAGCCAGCCGGACCTGGAAGGCATGGCACGGGCGCCGTTGAACCTGCTGGAGAGCTTCAGCATCCTCAACGCCCTGGAGCAGATGCGTGGGCAGTCGACCCATATTGCCTTCGTGATCAACGAGTTCGGTGACTTCACCGGCCTGCTGACCATGACCGACATCCTGGAGTCGATTGCCGGTGAGCTGCCGGATGCCAGCGAGGTTGAAGGCCCGGGCATCGTCCAGGAGGGCGAAGGCTTTGTGGTCAGCGGCGCGCTGAACCTGAGCCAGGTACAGGCACGTACCGGTTTCAGTGCCCGTGCCACCGACGATTACCAGACCTTGGCAGGCCTGGTGATGAGCCTGCTCGATCGCCTGCCGATGGTGGGTGACCGCCTGGCCTGGAATGGCTGGACGCTCACCGTGGAAGCGGTTGAAGAACGGCGGGTGCGCCAGGTTCGGCTTACACCGAGCGGCGACGCTGACGCAGCAGGTGCCTGAAGCCTTCGAGCACCAGCACGAGTACCGCGGCCCAGATCGGCAGGTAAGTCAGCCACTGATCCGGGCCGATGGTCTCGCCCAACAGCAGCGCTACCCCTACCAGCAGCACCGGCTCAACGTAGCTGAGCAGGCCGAACAGGCTGAACGGTAGCATCCGGCTGGCAAGCACATAGGCGATCAGGGCCGAGGCACTGATGGCCCCAAGGACCGGGATCAAGGCATAAAGGCCTGGGTGCGCCTGCAGGTCGCTAGTTGAAAGCGGGCCCTGGATCACGAAGTAAAGCGCCCATGGCAGCAGCAGGCACATGTCGCACCACAGGCCACCCAGGTGGTCAGTGCGGCAACGCCGACGCAAAACGAAGTAGATCGGGTAACCGATCGTCACCAGCAGGGTTTCCCAGGCAAAACTGCCATTCTGGTACAGCTCGTGGCCCACGCCCAGCGCGGCGCAGGCCACGGCTACCTTCTGCAGGCGCGACAGGCGCTCGCCATACACCAGCCGCCCGGTCAGGACCATGGTCAGCGGCAGCAGAAAGTAGCCCATCGACACTTCCAGGCTGCGCCCGTGCAGGGGCGCCCAGAGGAACAGCCACAACTGCACGCCCATCAGCCACGACGTACCGACCATGCCCAGCAACAGCACGGGCGTGCGTTTTACCCTGGCCAGCAACTCGCCTACCCGTTTCCAGTCCTTCGAGACAAGCATGAACAAGGTAAGGCAGGGCAGGGTCAGCAGGGTGCGCCAGCCAAAGATCTCTTCGCCATCGAGTGGCGTGAGCAGCGAGGTATAGAAGTACATCACAGCAAACAGACAGGACGCCATGACCGATGAAACAATGCCTTTTGACACGAGTGCCTCGAATAGGGGAGTTGTGCGGTTGGATCAGCCGCGCATGATCTCAGGGGGCGCGCCTTGCGGCAACTGTGGCGCGCCTGGATGTGCGGCCAGCGCCTCCAGGAACTGCGCCGCCGGCATGGGCCTGGCGAACAGGTAGCCCTGCTGGAAGTCCACGTCATGGCGGGCAAGATACTCGCGCTGAGTGTCGGTTTCGACACCCTCGGCAACAATGCCCAGGCCAAGTTTGGCTGACAGCTCGATGATGGATTCGAGGATGTGCAGCGACAGCGCATCGCCGCCGATCATGGCGACGAAACTCTGGTCGATTTTCAGGTAGTCGACCTTGAACTGGCGCAGGTAATTGAGGCTGGACTGCCCAGTGCCGAAATCGTCGAGTGCAATCATTACCCCCATGGCATGCAGCTTCTCGAACAGTTCAAGGGTTATGGGGGTGGGCTCGATCAACTTGCGCTCGGTCAGCTCCAGAGTCAGTACGACGCGGCCGGGAGGAAAGTGCTGCAGAAAGGTACGACAGTCGTCGAGCAGACGCATGTCGCGGCAGTGGTCGGCAGTTATGTTGACCCCGATGTGGAAACCGTCCTCCAACAGCCCGGCATAGGGCGCGAGGCTCTGGGCAGTGTGCATCATCAACGCCCGGGTCATGGCGACGATCTGCCCGCTGTGTTCGGCTTGAGGAATGAACAGGTCAGGGCGAACCAGGCCTTCTCGTGGGTGGTTCCAGCGCATCAGCACCTCGGCGCCGGCCCAGCGGTAATCGCCCTTGCGCACCACCGGCTGGAAGTACGGCAGGAACTCGTCGGCCCGCAGGGCCCGGTCCAGCTCGGCGCGGGGCGAGGTGGCGCGGCGGATTTGCCAGCGGCAAACCAGCGCGGCCATGGCACCCAGTACCAGCAGCAGGCTGAGCAGGGCAGGGTAGTGGCTGCGCAGCAACTGGCCTTGCTTGTCGGCGCTGTAGCCGCCCTGCACGCTGAACGGGTAACGCGTCGAGCCCAGTAGCACGTTGGCGCTGGCTGCGGCAGGCGGCACGCCTTTGTGTACAACGCCGTCCTTGCCCATCCAGGCGTTGCCCACGCGTATCTGCAGGTCTTCATCAGGGCCGATCAGGCGCAATGCGGTCAGCAGGTGGTCGCCATCCACTGTGGTGATTGCGCCATGGTCGCCGTCGCTGGCGCGATAAACCAACAGCGGATGCCCCGGGGTGACCGAGTTGCCGTCCATCAGCCACAGCTTGCCATCGGTGTAGTCACTGGCGTTGACCGGCTCGTCGAAATCGCCAAATAGCGAGGTGCAATAAAGGTTGTTGTGCCTGAACAGGTTGGTCGAGCGCACGAAGGCATTGCGGGTAACCTGGGCACGCAGCGTAAGCTGGGCCTGGTCGCAAGGGCGGGCCGTCAGGGGCAGTAGCGCATTGGCAGCAGTGGACAGGTTATCGAGGATCCGCTCGATGTGCTCCACCGCCTGGCGTGTGGTGGCCTGGCTGCTGGCCTGCATTTCGCGCCCTACCTGCCAGTTCATCACGGCAAGGCCGCACACTACCGGCAGCACGCCGACGACCCAGGGCAGCAGGTTGCGCCAGCCAAGGCTGGGGCGGCGTTTAGCGTTAAGGGGCATGCTGAAATGATCTGTGTGGGGGGTAACGAGAGGATAGCCGCTTGTCGGAACGTGCGGTCAACTAAAAACGCGACAAACGATTTTACGCAATGTAGAATCCATTTACGAATACAACAATAAGGTCCTTCAATTCCGAAGGATCAAGCCCGCCGAGAATGGGTCCATATGACATACCATGGGTTCAAGCTGATCATAGGTGACTTCCTCGCCCGCAGCGTGCGGGGTATCCCGTGCTCCCCCCCGTTTCTGTTCCACATCCCACGCAATCAATAATTTTTCGCTGCAGATGAGGACACGAACATGGCTGATATCTTCGACAATCCAATGGGCCTGATGGGCTTCGAGTTCATCGAACTGGCTTCGCCTACCCCTGGCGTACTCGAGCCGGTATTCCAGATACTGGGCTTCACCAAGGTGGCTAGCCACCGTTCCAAGGATGTGCACCTTTACCGCCAAGGTGACATCAACCTGATCCTGAACAACGAACCCAAGAGCGTTGCCTCGTACTTCGCTGCTGAACACGGCCCGTCGGTGTGCGGCATGGCTTTTCGCGTGCGCAATGCCCATGAGGCATATGCCCGTGCCCTGGAACTGGGCGCCCAGCCGGTGGAAATCGAAACAGGCCCGATGGAACTGCGGCTGCCGGCAATCAAAGGTATCGGTGGTGCGCCGCTGTACCTGATCGACCGCTTCGACGAAGGCAGCTCGATCTACGACATCGATTTCAACTTCATCGAGGGCGTAGACCGCAACCCGGTAGGTGCCGGCCTGAAAATCATCGACCACCTCACCCACAACGTGTATCGCGGGCGCATGGCTTATTGGGCTGGGTTCTACGAGAAGCTGTTCAACTTCCGTGAAATCCGCTACTTCGATATCAAGGGTGAATACACGGGGCTTACCTCAAAGGCCATGACCGCACCCGATGGCATGATCCGAATCCCGCTCAACGAAGAGTCGTCCAAGGGAGCCGGGCAAATCGAAGAGTTCCTGATGCAGTTCAACGGCGAAGGGATCCAGCACGTCGCCTTCCTCACCGACGACCTCCTCAAGACCTGGGATGCCCTGAAGGGCTTTGGCATGCGCTTCATGACTGCGCCGCCGCAAACCTACTACGAAATGCTCGAAGAACGGCTGCCAGGTCACGGCGAGCCGGTGGACCAGTTGCAAGCGCGCGGTATCCTGCTTGATGGTGCATCGCAGCCCGAAGACAAACGCTTGCTGCTGCAGATCTTCTCGGCAACCTTGCTCGGCCCGGTGTTCTTCGAGTTCATCCAGCGCAAAGGTGACGATGGATTTGGTGAGGGTAACTTCAAGGCCCTGTTCGAATCCATTGAACGTGACCAGGTACGCCGCGGTGTGCTGAGTACCGACTGATGCCCTAGGGGTGGCGCCGCCTTCATGTAACGTGGGCGGCGCTGTCACGTCTGTTGGAGCGTGCTCTGAACAGGGCCAGAAAAACGATAGAGCCGGTCACGATTCCCACCAGCATCAGGGAAGGTAGGATTTGCAGCATTGACTGGCGTATTTCCTGTGCGGTAGAACCCTGCGCGTAGCCGCCTTTTACCCTGTATCCATACCTGGCCGACAATGCAGTTGCCAAAAATTCGGACTGCGAGGGGCGCTGAGCGTCACGGCTATCGCCTTTGCTCCAGATATAGCGGTCGCCGAACTCCAGCAGTAGTGTCAGCCCGTCTTGAAAACCATCCAGTTCATTGCGCAGTTGCGTGGCATAGGCCGTCACGATTACGCCTTTGCCGCTGCCCTCCAGGTAAAAGTTGACCAGCAGTTTGCGGCGCTTGTCGGGTTGCCCATAGGAAAGCTCGACCTGTTGGCCCGACAGCATGAAGGAAGATAAATAGTCCAGTGAGTCTGATGAGCTGCTGCAGTAGGCTTCATTTCCCTCTACCAAGGTCAACGACCTGACCATGGAGCGGCTCACGACCTGATCCTGTAGAGCGTTTTTGACGCTCTCGCAGGGTTTTCCTGCGAATGGCAGAGCGCGCTGGGCAGCCTCATGCAGCCGATTCAGCGCCTGGTCAATGCTATACACCGCTTCCTGAACCGAGACGGCTGCGTTTTCCGCAAGCTTCATTTCCAGCTGGACAATCATCACCAGCAAACCGGAAACCACAGGTACCAGGCCCACCGTGGTGAGCAGCAGCAGCTCCCGCAGGCGGCGCCCGGCGTGCTTTATTTTCAACATGGGGCAATCGCTCTCCGGCCGAAACTGTTCGAGGTGTACAGCTGAGCCCTGAGCCTATGCGTTCATTGACCGGCCGGCTGTAGTCCGCGTGCAGTCTGCGGGAGAGGAAAACCAAAAGACTGATGTAGGGCTTTACTTACCGTTCAGCTTTGCCAGTACTTTCTCTGCGAGCAGTGCAGTGGAGTCCGGATTCTGCCCGGTAATAAGCCGATCATCCTCGATCACGAACGGCTTCCACGGCTCATCGTGTTTGCTGTACTCGCCGCCGCGGCCACCTAGTTCTTTTTCCGTGGAGAAAGGCACCACCTTGTCCAGCTCAACCAGTTGTTCCTCGATATCTGAAAAGCCGGTCACTTTGCGACCTTTCAGTAGAAGGCTATTGTCGCTGAGCTTGATGTTAAGCAGGCCGGCGACGCCGTGGCAGACTGCTGCAACAATGCCGCCGCTTTCGTACACTTTGCGCGCCAGCTCCTGCAACTGCTTGTTATCGGCAAAGTCGTACATCACCCCATGGCCACCGGTGTAGTAGATGACGCTGTATTCGTCGGCTTTTACCTGGCCGGGGCTCAGGCTGGTGCCCAGTCGCGTCATGAAACGCTTGTCGTCATACCATTGCCAGTCCAGGTCGGGGGCCATGTGCAGGCTGTGTGGGTCGACAGGGACGTAGCCACCCTCCGGGCTGACATAGTCGACCGTGTGGCCGGCCTTTTCGACTTTCTCGACAAAGTGCACCGCTTCACCCAGCCACAGCCCTGTCGCTCGTTTCAAGGTCGGATACTTGGCTGTATTGGTCAGCACCACCAGCATTTTCTTGCTCATGACCACGCTCCCGTCGGCAACCTGAATGGGCCGTTGCTCCTTGGCCCGGGGAAAACCTAATCAGCATAGCTGCCAGCTGCAAGTACGCCACAGTGCGCAGCGTGTGCTGTGCTAACGTGAACGAAACCCTCGGGGTGAACCTTCGCATTGCTGGAGTAACGCTATTGGCCGTACACGGCACGCCGCGCAAACCTGCGCGGGACCTCACGTTGAAAGCGCCCGTATCGATACCGCTCGATCTGATGAGCGAACGCATTGCACAGTTTGACTGGGGGCGTACATCGCTTGGGCCGTTGCCGCGCTGGCCGGCCTCGTTGCGCATTGCCGTCGACATGATGCACTTGTCACCGTTTCCCTGTGCGGTGGTCTGGGGGACAGACCTCTGCGTGGTGCACAACGATGGTTATCGGACGCTGCGGGGCGCCAGCCCGGATGCGCTGGGTAATGCGTTCGATGCGCTGTGGCGTGATCTTTGGCCGGCAATGGGTCCATGGGTATTCAAGGCGCTTGAGGGGCGCTCGAACTTTGTCGAGGACCCTCCCCAGTGTATCGTCCGCGGCGAAGGCTGCGAGCCGCTGTGGTGCGCGTTCGGTTATGCACCCCTGCACGATGAACTTGGAAACGTGGCAGGTTTCCTGCACACGGTTATCGAGATTACCGCCAGCGTTCAGGCGCACCACCATTGGCGTGGGCAGGCGCAGGATTTTGAACGGCAGATAAAACGACATCTGCCCGAGCGCGAGCAGATCTGGCAGCTATCGCGTGATGCGATGATGACGGTTACCCCCGAGCTCAAGGTGCATGCTGCCAACCCTGCCTGGTACCGCATTCTGGGCTGGGCCGAGGAACAGGTTCACGATGTGCCGGTACTGGAGCTGGTGCATCCGGCGGATCGCGCCGAGGTGCAGGTGGCAGTCTCCGGGTTGCTGCAATACTGCGATAGCGAGCAACTGGAGACTCGCTTGCGTCACAGTGATGGCCATTATCACTGGTTTCGCTGGAGTGCCCGGTTCGACGGCAGCCTGTTGACGGCAGTCGGTCGGGATATCACCGAAGACCGCGAAGAGGCCGCGCGTCAATCTGAAGCGCTGATGCGCAAGAGCGAGCGCATGGAGGTGGTTGGCCAGTTGGCCGGGGGCATGGGCCACGAGATGAACAACCTGCTGTCCGGTATCGGTGGCAGTCTCGAACTGCTGCAGCGGCGCTTTCAGGATGGGCGCCTGGAACGGATCGACACCTACCTGGAGGTCGCTCGCGAATCGGTGTCGCGTGCCATGGAGCTGACTCATCGGCTGCTGGCGTTCTCCAGGCATCAACCACTTGCGCCCAAGCCCATGGATTTCAATCGGCAGTTGCGGTCAAGCGAGCCGTTGTTACTGAAGGTGCTGGGCGCAGAGATGCGTTTGAGCTGGCAACTGGATGTCGCACCATGGGCGGTATGCCTTGACGTCAGCCAATTTGAAAACGCCTTGGTCAACCTCTGCGCCAATGCCCGTGAGGCTTGCCTGGAACGTGGTACTGTCACTGTTCGCAGTGTCAACGAACGGTTGACGGCCAGTTTCCCTGATGACGGTGGCTTGCCGGCAGGTGACTACGTTGCCTTGCATGTCGAGGACGATGGCCATGGTATGTCAGCAGCGGACATAGCCAGGGCGTTTGAGCCGTTCTTCACCACCAAACCCATCGGGCGGGGTTCCGGGCTTGGGCTATCGATGGTGTATGGCTTTGTCGGTCAATCGGGGGGGTATGCGTGGATCGAGTCGAACCCGAAGCAAGGCACCCGGGTTTCCATGCTGTTCCCAAGATACCATGATCCGCTACCCGAAGAGCCCGAACCCGTGCAGCGCCCTCAGCGGATGGCCCAGGGCGAGCGCCTGTTACTGATCGATGACGAGCTGAACTTGCGTGTCGTCATGCGCGAGTATCTGGCTGAGCGCGGTTTTGTGGTGACTGAAGCGAGTGACGCCAATACTGCGCTGGAGCGCTTTCGTCTTGACGATCCCTTTGACCTGGTGATTACCGACATCGGCTTACCGGGCGGCTTCAGCGGCCGGCAAGTTGCCAAGGCCATGCGCATGCAGGCTCCTGCTCAGAAGATCCTGTTCATCACGGGCTATGCTGATCACCCTGTCGAAGCCCAATTGCTCGATCAGCCAGGAACGGCATTGATGAACAAGCCGTTTTTGCTGGCGGACCTGGCCGAGCGGGCGATAAGCATGCTCGAACAATGATGAGCGTCAGGGCTGGCCAAGAATCTGTGTCACCTGTGCCTGCAGGTCTTTAAGTTCGAACGGTTTGCAGAGCAAGTGCATGCCCGTACCCAGGAACCCTTCGCGGGCCATGGCGGTTTCCGCGTAGCCGGTGATGAACAGCACCGGCAAGCGCGGGCGCAGGCTGCGCGCAATTTCGGCCAATTGCCGACCATTCATGCCAGGCAAGCCGACATCGCTGACCAATAGATCCACGGGTTGGGCCGAACGCAGTACCTTGAGCCCTTGGGTAGCGTTGGCCGCGCTGCGGCAGGGGAAGCCGCTCTCGCGCAGGGCCTGGCACAGCAGTTGGCGGACATGGGGGTCATCTTCGACCACCAGCACGTGACGGCCACGTCGACTTTGCACAGGTGCCGGTTTGCTCGGCTCCTGGGCTTGGCCGATATGGCGCGGAAGGTACAGGTCTACCCGGGTGCCTTGGCCGATCTGGCTGTGCAGGGTGACATCCCCGTGGGACTGTTTGCTGAAACCGTACACCATCGACAGGCCCAGGCCGATACCCTGGCCGATCGCCTTGGTACTGAAAAACGGCTCGAAAGCACGCTCCAGTGTGCTTTGCGCCATGCCCTGGCCGTCATCGATGATGCTCAGGCGAAGATAGTCACCCGCACACAGAGATCCGCTTGTGAACGGCTTGCTGCCGATGTGCTGGTTGCTGGCCTCGATGCGTAGCTGGCCGCCACTGGGCATGGCTTCGCAGGCATTGAGCACCAGGTTGTCCAGGGCTTCCTGCAGCTGTTGGTCGTCAGCTTCTGCGGGCCACAGCCCTTCGGCGATGTGCACGTGTAAGGTAACGGCAGGGTTCAGGCTGGCTTTCAGGCGTTTCACCTCCAGCAGGCCGTGCAGGTCGACACGCTGGCTGTTAAGCGATTGGCGGGAGGAAAAGGCCAGCAACCGGTGGGTCAGGCGGGCTGCGCGTGCTACCGCCTCACGGCCCATGCGCAGCACGTTGTCCAGGCCATCGCTGCGGCCTTGATTCAGGCGCCGTTCAATCAGCTCGAAGCTGCCCCCAATGCTGGTTAGCAGGTTGTTGAAGTCATGGGCAATTCCCCCTGCCAGCTGGCCGATGGCTTCCATTTTGCGCGCTTGGTAGGGATCGAATTCGTTGTGTTCCTGTTCCTTGTCTGGCAGCAGAGCCGGGGTAGTCAGGCGTTGTTGCAGGTCCTGCAACTCGTCGCGTGCGGCGTACTGTCGGCGCCGGTTGCGCAGCGCAGATCGGGTCATGTGCAGCAGTTGGGCGTTGTCGAAGGGTGCGACCAGCAGCAAAAGATTGCCCACCGGATGATTACCCGCGCCATTGGCCGACCAGGCACCCTGGATGAGCAGCACGATGGGCAGGTCCGACCAGCTTTGTTGCTGGTCGATGAATGCCTGCAGCAACGCACTTGGGCCCTGGCTGAATACTTGCTCGGCAATGATTGCCAGGCCTGCGCCTTCAGCCAGGCAAGTTTGCAGGCTGGGCAGGTCGACGGCGCACAGGCTATCGATGCCCTCGGAGGCGAGCAGACGCGAGGTATCCGCAGCTAATGGCGGTGGTGCCAGGATCAGGGCACGTTCGTCCAGCGCCAGTGAATGGGCCAAGGTGAATCTCCTGTAGGATGGCCTGATATCCACTGGACACTGTGCACACGCCCACGGTTCAACACGATTCTCAAGTGACGTCTACAGGCCCTGTTGCAGTACGGGGTCGTCCGGGTTCTGCCGCTCCAGCTCGGCCAGGAGCACTTGTACGTTCTGCAGTTGCCCGGTTTCTTTCCAGTACTGAATCAGCAGCACCCGTGCGCGGCGGTTGGCCGGCTGCCGGTTCAGCACGGTTTCCAGCTGCTTTTGCGCGGCATCGAGTTGTTCCAGCTCGTGCAGAGTGACCGCCAGTGTGTAGCGGTAGTCGGCGTTGTCCGGGTCCAGTTCAACGGCGCGAGACAAGGCCAGCAAGGCGTATTCACGCTGCTCGTGGCGGTTCAACCAGAGCCCCAGCTCGTACTGCAGGAAGGCCGAGTCAGGGCTTATCGCCAAGGCTTTGCCCAGCACCTGGCGCGAGGCATCGTGGTGGCCCTGACGCTCCAGCAAGCGCACCTGGGTGGCCAGGGCGTCGAGGTTGTCGGGTGCAACCTGCAGCGCCCGCTGCAGGGCCGTGGTCGCCTGCGTGTAGTCGTTTTCATGCAGGTAAAGGCGCGCCAGATGCACTTGGGCGTCTGCATCCTCCGGTTGTAGCTCAAGGGCCTGCTGGTACTGTTCAAGTGCTACCTGCAACGGGCCGAAATACAGGCCGATGGCATCGGGGTCGAGGCCCAGCAGGGCATCCACGGCGGCAAAGCGCACGCTTTGCTCGTCGTCGTCCAGCAATGGGCCGAGCACCAGGCTGCGCTGCGCCGCCGGCAGCAGGCGGCGGATACCGGCAATTGCCGCGCGGCGCACCAGCGGGTCTGCATGCTCCAGGTCCTGGCGGGCGAGTTTCAATGCCTGGGGAGAGGGGTAGTTGGGTAGCTCTGCATAGAGCGCCGCGCGGCGGATAGGGGGCAGGTCGTTGCGTTGCAATTGCTGGTACAGCACGCGCGCTGCACCGGGTTGGCCGTCATGGGCCTGCCGCAAGGCCTTGGCGTAGCTGTGTGCAGGCAACGTCGGTGGGGCGGGTTGATCGTCGCGCCACAGGTAACCGAACAGGGCCGATACCAGGATCAACAGTAGCAGGGCGATCAGGTAGCGGTTGCGTCTGTGCATCGGACGGTCCGTGGCGGCGGGAAGGGAGAGCTTGGGCCAGCCGGGGGGTAAATGCAACCTCGCAGGCGCTGAAGGTGCAGAGGCATAAAAAAGCCCCGCAGACCAGGGCCTGCGGGGCAAACGGTTGGGGGAGGATCCAACCAAAGGAGTCGTTGAAAAGGGTGTGTCAGCGTGCGCTGGCCACGGTCTCCGGTTGCCAGCCGCCGCCCAGGGCCTTGTAGATCGAGACGATGCCGCGGTACAGCTCGACCTCACCCTGGGCCTGTGCATCTTCAGCGCTCAGCCGCTCGCGCTCGGCATCCAGCAGTACCAGGTAGTCGACCGTACCCTCGCGATAACGAATCGAGGCCAGCTCCGCCGCCTTGCGGCTGGCGTCGCTCTGGCGCATCAGCGACAGCAGCCGCTGCTGGGTCTTGTCGTAATCGCTGAAGGCATTGGCCGACTCTTCCAGGGCCAGCAATACCTGCTGCTCGTAGTTGGCCAGTGCCCCTTCGGCATCAGCCTTGGCCCCGCGCAGGCGGGCCCGCACGCTGCCCAGGTCGAAGGCCGCCCAGGTAATGCTCGGGCCCAGCGCCCAGGCATTGGCTGCCGATGAGCCTATCTGCGAGCCGCGTGCGGCGGTAAAGCCGAGAAAGCCGCTGAGGCTGACGCGCGGGAACAGGTCGGCGGTGGCTACGCCAACGTTGGCGGTGGCGGCAGCCAGCTGGCGTTCGGCACTGCGGATGTCCGGGCGGCGGCGCAGCAGTTCGCCAGGGTCGCCAACCGGCAAAGCCTTGGCAATGGCCGGCAAAGCCTTGGGCGACAGGTCTACGCTGAGCGCGTCAGGGCGCTGGCCGAGCAGGGTGGCGATGCGGTGCCGCGCCCGTGCCTGTTCGGCCTGCAGTTGCGGAACGGTGGCTTCGACCCCGGCCAGGCGAGCATCGGCACGCACTACGTCAAGGTCGTTGCCCACGCCGGCATCGCGCAGGGTTTCGGTGATGGTCCGCGATTCCTGCTGGGTCTTGAGGTTGGCCAAGGCGATCTTCTCGCGCAATTGCGCACCGCGCAGCTGCCCGTAGGCATCGACCAGTTCGGCGATCAGGCTGACCTGCAACTGCTGCAGGTCGGCGGCGGCTACCGCCTCCTGGGCTTCGCTGGCCTCAATTTGACGCTGGATGCGGCCGAACAGGTCAAGCTCCCAGGCCATGTCCAGGCCCAGGTCATAGCGCTCGCTGTTCACCCGCTGCGTGGTCTGGCCGGGGATCTGGCCTTTGCCGATGTCGCTGCTGGCGCGGCTGGTGACCACCGGGAATTGATCGTTCTCGGCGTCTTCGCGGATGGAACGGGCCGATTTCAGGCGGGCGAAGGCCACGCGCAAATCACGGTTGCCGTCCAGCGAGGCCTGCACCAGCTGGTTCAGCACCGGGTCGTCGAACTGCTTCCACCACAGGCTTTCGAAGCGGCTACGGTCGTAGGCCTTGGCCTGCACATCGCTGCTCAGCTGTGCAGGTTCGGTGGACGGGGCCTGGTAGTCCGGGCCTACCGCACAGGCCGCCAAGGCCAGTGCCAGCAGGCTTGGGGTCAGAGGTTTGAGCAGGTTCATGCGTGGTTCTCCAGCACTTGAGCGTGTTCGGCCTTGCGGGCCTGGCGGCGCTCGACGAAACGGCGAATCAGGAAGAAGAACACCGGGGTCAGGAACAGGCCGAACACGGTTACACCGATCATCCCCGAGAACACCGCCACACCCATGGCATGGCGCATTTCCGAACCTGCGCCCGAGCTGAACACCAGCGGAACCACACCCATGATGAAGGCGATCGAGGTCATCAGGATCGGCCGCAGGCGCAGGCGGCAGGCTTCCAGTACTGCGGCGAGCGGATCGAGGCCCTTGGCCTGTTCATCCTTGGCGAACTCGACGATGAGGATCGCGTTCTTGCACGCCAGGCCCACCAGTACGATCAAACCGATCTGGGTGAAGATGTTGTTGTCGCCACCCGACACGATCACACCGGTAATCGCCGACAGCAGGGTCATCGGTACGATCAGGATCACCGCCAGTGGCAGGCTCCAGCTTTCGTACTGGGCGGCCAGCACCAGGAACGCCAGCAGCACGCACAGCGGGAAGACCAGCAGTGCGGTGTTGCCCGAGAGGATCTGCTGGTAGGTGAGATCGGTCCACTCGAAGGTCATGCCGTTGGGCAGTTCTTCCTTCAGCAGCTTCTCGATTGCAGCTTCCGCCTGGCCAGAGCTGTAGCCCGGGGCTGCGGCACCGTTGATTTCTGCAGTGATGAAACCGTTGTAGTGCATGACGCGGTCGGGGCCTGCGGTGTCGGTGACCTTGAGGAAGGTCGCCAACGGGATCATCTCGCCCAGGTTGTTGCGCACCTTCAGCTGGCCGATCTGCTCGGCATTGAGGCGGAACTGCTGCTCGGCCTGGACGTTGACCTGGTAGGTGCGGCCAAAGCGGTTGAAGTCGTTGGTGTACAGCGAACCCAGGTAGACCTGCAGGGTGTCGAAAATGTCGGTGATCGCCACGCCGTGGGTCTTGGCCTTTTCCCGGTCGATGGCGGCATCGACCTGCGGCACGTTGACGGTGTAGCTGGTGAACAGGCCCGCCAGTTCCGGCACGTTGTGGCTCTTGGCGATGATGTTCTGGGTTTCTTTGTACAGCGCTTCGTAACCCAGGTTGCCACGGTCTTCGATTTGCAGGCGGAAGCCGCCAATCGTGCCCAGACCCTGTACCGGCGGCGGTGGGAAGATCGCGATGTAGGCGTCCTGGATATCGGCGAACTGGGCATTCAGTGCTGCCGCGATGGCGGCCGCCGATTGGCTCGGGTCTTTGCGCTCATCGAACGGCTTGAGCGGGGTGAACACAATGCCGCTGTTCGGGCTGTTGGTGAAACCGTTGATCGACAGGCCAGGGAAAGCCACCGAATCGGCCACGCCAGGCTGCTTCAGGGCGATTTCGCTCATGCGCTTGATCACCGCTTCGGTGCGGTCGAGGCTGGCGGCGTCAGGCAGCTGGGCGAAGGCCACCAGGTACTGCTTGTCCTGGGCCGGCACGAAACCGGTCGGTGTGGACGAGAAGCCGAGGTAGGTCAACCCCATCAGGCCGGCATAAACGAACAGGGCGATGCCGCTGGAGCGGATGACCCGGCGCACGCCACCGACGTAGCTGTGGCTGGCGCGGTCGAAGAAACGGTTGAACGGAGAGAACAGCCAGCTGCCCAGCAGCTTGTCCAGCACCCGCGAGAAACGGTCCTTGGGCGCATGGTGGTCCTTCAGGAGCACGGCAGCCAGGGCTGGCGACAGGGTCAGCGAGTTGAACGCCGAGATCACGGTCGAAATGGCGATGGTCAGGGCGAACTGCTTGTAGAACTGCCCGGTAAGGCCGGAAATGAACGCAGCAGGTACGAACACGGCGCACAGCACCAGGGCAGTGGCGATGATTGGCCCGGTCACTTCGCTCATGGCTTTTTGCGTGGCTTCCAGCGGTTTGAGGCCCAGCCCGATATTACGTTCAACGTTCTCTACCACGACGATGGCGTCGTCCACCACAATGCCGATGGCCAGCACCAGGCCGAATAGCGACAAGGCGTTGAGCGAGAAGCCGAACAGGTGCATCACGGCAAAGGTACCGATCAACGATACCGGCACGGCCAGCAGCGGGATGATCGAGGCACGCCAGGTCTGCAGGAACAGGATGACGACCAGTACGACCAGCACCAATGCTTCGAACAGGGTGTGCACGACGGCTTCGATGGAGCCGCGCACGAAGATGGTCGGGTCGTAGACGATGCTGTAGTCCATCCCTTCAGGGAAGTCCTTCTTAAGCTCGGCCATTTTCGCCCGCACTTCGTCGGAGATCTCGATGGCGTTGGAGCCTGGGCGCTGGAAGATCGGGATGGCTACCGCTGGCTGGTTGTTCAGCAGCGAGCGCAGGGCGTACTGGCTGGAGCCGAGTTCGACCCGGGCGATGTCCTTCAGGCGCGTGATCTCGCCATCGGCACCGGCTCGGATGATGATGTTCTCGAACTCTTCCTCATTGACCAGACGGCCCTGAGTGTTGATCGACAGCTGGAAGCTGGTGGAACCCGGAGCAGGCGGGGCGCCCAGCTGGCCGGCGGCCACCTGGCGGTTCTGCTCGCGGATGGCCGCTACCACATCACTGGCGGTGATGTTGCGCGAAGCGGTCTTGTTCGGGTCCAGCCACACGCGCAGCGAGTAGTCGCCCATGCCGAACAGTTGCACGTCGCCTACACCGCCCAGCCGTGCCAGCTCGTCCTTGATGTTGAGGATGGCGTAGTTGGACAGGTAGAGCATGTCGTAGCGGTTGTCCGGCGACGTCAGGTGCACGACCATGGTCAGGTCGGGCGAGGCCTTGTCCACCGTGATACCGATACGCGTCACTTCCTCAGGCAGCTTGGGCTGGGTACGGGTTACGCGGTTCTGCACCTGCACCTGAGCGTTGTCCAGATCGGTGCCCAGGGCGAACGTGATGGTCAGCGTCAGCTTGCCGTCAGCGGTGGATTGAGAGGACATGTACAGCATGTTCTCCACACCGGTAATGGCCTGTTCCAGTGGCGCGGCGACAGTTTCGCCGATCACCTTGGGGTTGGCGCCGGGGAAGTTGGCACGCACCACTACGGTGGGCGGCACCACTTCGGGGTATTCGCTGATCGGCAGCTGGAACAGCGAGATCGAGCCTGCAATCAGCAGAATCAACGACAGCACTGCGGCGAAGATCGGCCGGGTAATGAAGAATTTCGAGAAGTTCATCGGTGTGGTCCCTTAACCGCGTGGCGCCTGGGCGCTGGCGACTTTCACGTTGTTGCCCGCCACTTTTGGCGCCGGGTTGCTGGCCTCCAGTGCCTGGCGCTGCTGGGCGAGGGCGGCGAGGGTCTGTTCGCTGGCCATTGGGGTTTCTTCCGGGGTGACTGGCGAACCTGGGCGCACGCGCTGCAGGCCCTTGACCACGATGCGGTCATCCTTTCCCAGGCCGCTGCGCACGATACGCAGGCCTTCCAGCTTCGGCCCCAGCTCCACGGCGCGGTAGGCGGCCTTGTTGTCCTTGTCCATGACCAGCACGAACTTCTTGCCAAGGTCGGTGCCCACGGCTTCGTCGTTGATCAGCACGGCGTCGTATTGGGCGCTGCCCACCAGCTTCAGGCGTGCATACAGGCCTGGGGTGAACTGGCCGTCGCTGTTGTCGAACACCGCACGGCCACGGATGGTGCCGGTGCGCGGGTTGACCTGGTTGTCGACGAAGTTCATCTGGCCAAGGTGTGGGTTGCCGGTTTCGTTGGTCAGGCCCAGGTACACCGGGGTGCTCTGGCCACGCTGGCCTTCGCGCGCCAGCTGGGTGTACTTGAGGTACACGCGCTCGTCGGCGTCGAAGTAGGCGTAGACCTTGTCGGTGGACACCACGCTGGTCAGCGGGGTGACATCGGCAGTGACGATGTTGCCGGCGGTGAACTGGGCACGGCTGACACGGCCACTGATGGGCGCGGTGACGCGGGTGAAGCTGAGGTTCAGGCGCGCCAGGTCGAGTTGCGCCTGGATTGCGTCGACCCCGGCGCGGGCTTCGGCAGCCGCGCTGCTGCGCGACTCGGCAAGTTCGGCAGAAATGGCATTGCTGTCGCGCAGGCGCTCGCCACGACGGGCTTCGTTGGCGCTGCGAATGGCGGTTGCCTTGGCCTGTTGCAGTTGGGCTTCAAGGCGGCGGACTTCAGCCTGGAACGGGCGCGGGTCGATCTGGAACAGCAAGTCGCCTTTCTTTACCTGTGCGCCTTCGGTGAAAGCGACCTGGTCGATCTGGCCGGCGACACGCGGGCGAACTTCGACAGTTTCCGGGGCTTCAAGGCGGCCGGTGAACTCGTCCCATTCGTTGATCGGTTGCTCGATCACCTTGGCCACAGTGACCTTTGGCGCGGCGGGAGCCTGCACGGCGTCTGGGGTTCGACCGCAAGCGCTGATCACCACAACTGCCAGGGCAGCGAGCGGGAAGCGCAAGGGTTTGAGTGATTGTTCCATGGAGAACTCCGCCAATGTATTAGTAGTGGGCGGAGTGTGAGTGTGTTGCGCGCAAGGCACGAATCGAACGGGACGAAGGTTAATATCACGCTGAATGATATGTGTGGATCAATCATCGATGGCGGGCATGATGGGGCTGCCGGGCAGCCCCGTTGGCATGCGCTCCCTCAGAATCGCCAGCGGGCATTCGCCACCAGGTTGCGTGGTTCACCATAAGAGCCGGAACTGAACGTGCCCAGGCCATCATAGTACTTCTTGTCGAACAGGTTGTTCAGGTTCAGCCCTACGCTCAGGTGTTCATCGAAGGCATAGTTGGCCAGCAGCCCGACCACGCCAAAGTCACGCTGGTGCGCCTTGGTGCCCAGGTCTGAATTGACCGCGTAGATGTCGCTTTGCCAAGTCATGTTGCCGCCCACCGTCAGCTTGTTCCAGTCGCCGGGCAGGCGATAGGTGGTGGCCAGCTTGAACAGGTTCATCGGTTGGTTGGTCTCGACGCGGTTGCCCTCCTTGTCATGGGACTCCCGGTATGTGTAGCCGCCGAAGACATTCCAGCCCGGCAGTACCTCGCCGGAAATTTCCGTCTCGATGCCACGCGTGGTTGTGCCGGCAATGGCACGGTAGATTTCCTGCGGGCCACTGTCATCTACCAGTTGCGGCGTGTTCTTCTGTTTGACTTCGAACAGTGCGGCGCTTGCGTTCAATGCGCCGTCGTAGAACTCGCCCTTGATGCCAAGTTCATAGTTGTCGCCTTCGAGCGGGTCCAGCGAAGTGTTGCCGGCAGTCTTGTAATAGGTCTGCGGCAGGAAAATCTGCGTCCAGCTGGCGTACACCGAATAGGTGTCGTTCAGGTCGAGCACCACACCGGCGTAGGGCGTGACCACGCCGGATTTCTTCGTGCGGTCGCGGCCAGTGACCTCTCCGGTCAGATCGTCGCTGCTGTCGTCCTTCTGGTTCCACCAACTCACCCGGCTACCAAGGATGATCGACAGCGGATCATACGGTTTGAGGCGCACGGCAGCATAGATACCGGACTGGCTCAGGCGTGACAGGCTCTCTTCTGTCTTGGACAGGTGTGGTTTGCCATGGGGGTCGCCATCCCACTGATAGATGTTGTCGACCGCAGGGAAGCCGCGTTCGTAGGTGGGATAGTTGAGGTGGGTGTAGGCCAGGTTGCTGCCCAGCACCAGCTCATGCTCGCGGCCACCCAGCTGGAAGGGGCCGGTGGCGTACAGATCGAAATTGTCCTGGGTCTGGTAGCTGTCCAGGCGGTTGACATACATCGACACGCCGCTGCCGGTGAGCGGGTCTGGCGTACCGGCACTGGCGGAGCCGGTAACGCCATGGCGGTACGCGTATTGGTGGCTGTACGCGGCCTTGGCGACCCAGTCGTTGGTCAGCTTGTGTTCCAGCATACCGGTGAAGTTGTACTGGGTATTGTTCAGGTAGCTCCAGCGGGCGGCGGGGTTGAACGACCGCGAGAAGTTCGTTGCGCTGCCATCGCTGTTGAACAAGGGGATGTGCCCGAAGCTGACGCCATCGGCATTGTTGTTCTGGTAGTCGAGGCTCAGGCGCAGCAGCGTATCTTCGCTCAGATCGATGTCCAGGGCGCCGTACATCACGCGTTTGTCGGTCTTGTACCAGTCAACGAACGAGTTGGCGGTTTCGTACACCCCGACCAGGCGCCCACGAATGTTACCGGCTTCGGTGAGCGGCCCTGAGACATCGGCCTCGGTGCGGTAGCGGTCCCATGAACCGACCTCGCCGGCAACTGTTGCCTGCGCATCCTCTGTAGGCCGCTTGCGGACCAGGTTGAGTGTGGCCGATGGCGTGCCTGCGCCACTGAGCAGGCCGGTGGCGCCACGGACCACCTCGACCCGGTCATAGATGGCCATGTCGGCCAAGGTGCTGGTGAACTGCTGCGATTCGTTGGCAATTTGCGCAGGAATGCCGTCGTACTGGAAGTTCTGGATCTGGAAGCCCCGGGCGTAGAAGGTATAGCGCTCGCTGTCACGATGATTGCTGGAAAGCCCGGGGGTGAACTTGACCACGTCGTCGATCGAGGCCAGGTGGTGGTCATTCATGACCTGGCGAGTGACCACGCTGACCGACTGCGGCGTTTCGCGCAGTGACAGGCCCAGCTTGGTTGCGGTGCGTGTTTGCCCGGTGGTGTAAGCCCCCGTGTTCTCGGTGGTTTCGCCCAGGCCTTTGCCCACCACGCTGGTCGCGCCCAGCTGTACGGCATTGCCGGTTTCGGTCGGGTACAGCACATAGGCGCCTTGCTCGGCAGGTGCAACATCCAGGCCGGTGCCAGCCAGAAGCGTGGCGAAGCCCTGTTCGACACTGAAGGTGCCTTGCAGGCCAGCACTGTGCTTGCCGGCAGTGAGCTGGCTGTCGAACGACAGCACAACTCCGGATGCGTTGGCGAAGCTACCCAGCACCGTACTCAGGGAGCCGCCGCTGATGGCGTAGGCCCTCTGTGCGCTGGTTGCCTGGGCAATGCCTGTACCGGGCAGCAGCGGCGGGAGCAGGGCGAGCGAGGCGCCGAGCACGGCAAACGTGAGTGCGTGGCGGGGTGGTGAAATAAGGCGGCGCATGCGGGCTTCCTGGAGGTGGTGTTTTCGGTGTTGTTACCAGGGAGGCGAATGGGCGAGGGCAAATCGACAATGCCCGCTGCATTTTTTTTCAGGCACTGCTGGTCAATGGCTCCACGCGTGTCCAGAAGCGGGTATGGCGCACCAGCCTGACCGGCAGCGAGCGGGCAACGGTGGACAGCGTCAGGTCGAGGTCGGTGAGCGAATAGGCACCGGAAACCCGCAAGTGGCCGACCGCCTCGGCACAGCCCAGGTAGCCGCTGCGGTACCGCTGTAATTCTTCAAGCAAGTGATCCAGACGCCAATCGTCCACCACCAGCCGGCCTTCGGTCCAGGCCGCATCGGTATTGGCCAGTGGCATGTATTGCAGGATGCGGGTGTTGTCGAACAGCAGGCTGCGGCCGCTACCCAGGTGCGTTGGCTCGCCAACCGCGTTGGTCGGGGTCACGACGACGGCGTGCTGGTAAACGCAGACGCGGGTCTGGTGCTCCTGCTGCCTGATGCTGAATCGGGTACCCAGCGCCCTGATGCACCCTTCGGCAGTGTTGACCATGAACGGACGGTGATCGGCGGCTGTCTCGACAAAGATCTCTCCGGCGCGCAGGTGTAGCTGGCGGGTATCGTTGCTGAAGGCGATGTCCACCGCACTGGCGGTATTGAGGATCAGGCGGCTGCCGTCACTCAGCGTCAACCTGCGTTGTTCGCCGATGGCTGTGCGCACGTCGGCCAGCCACACTGGCGCATCGCGATAACCGCGCCAGCTCAAGGCCCCAAGCCCAGCGCCTAGCAGCAGGCCCTTGAGCAACATACGCCGTTGCAGCACCGGGCCGTGCTGGTCGGCACGTTCCAGCACGCCGTAGCCCAGTGCGCCCTGGGCCTGGTTCAGGCGTGCCTGCAACAGCGCCACCTGTTGCCAGGCCCACTGGTGCTGAGGGTCTTCGGCATGCCAGGCCTGCCAGCGTTGCTGCAGGGCCGGGTCCGTAGGGGCCTCGCCCAGCCGGGCGAACCACTGCGCGGCGGCACTCAGTGCCTGGTGTTGGGGCCGGGGGCTCACTGGCCGTGTTCCAGGGCAAACAGCAAGCAGTGCTCGGTGGCGCGGGCGATGTACTTGGTGACCGAACTGACCGATACGTTCATCTGGGCGGCGATGTCCTTGTAACCGAGGCCACGCAACTGCGACAGCAGAAACGCCTGCTTCACCTTCTTGCCCAGGCCTTCAAGCATCGCGTCAAGCGCTTGCAGGGTTTCTACCAGCATCCAGCGCTCTTCGGGGGAAATCGCATACTGCTCGGGTTGTTCGGCCAACAGTTGCAGGTAGGCCTGCTCCAGTGCCCGGCGGCGGAAGCTGTCGATCATCACGCGCCTGGCCATGGTCACCAGGAAGTGGCGTGGCTCGCGCAGTTCACTGAGCAAAGGCTGGCTACGATCGGCCAGCAGCACACGCACGAACGTGTCCTGGGCCAGGTCGGCGGCCTGGTGCGAACACTGCAGGCGGCCACGCAGCCAGTTCACCAGCCAGCCGTGGTGGTTGGCGTACAGGCCGGCCAGGTTGTGTTCGGCCGTGGGGAGGGAGTCAGGCATGCTGTTGCTGCGCGCTAATGAGAATTAGTCGCAATTTATTGCAATTGCGCGAATTCAGCAATGGCCCTGCTGTAAAGGTGAGGGGCGCACCGCGCCCCGGTCAGGCTCAGCTCAAGACGCTGAACCCATGAGTGCCATCGCGTTCCAGTTGGCCAATCAGCCCGAACTCCCAGTCCAGATACCCCTGCATGGCCTCCCGTGGGTTATCGGTGCCTTCATAAGGCCGGCGGTAACGGTCGGTTCGCGGCACTGCCAGGCGCGTTTCGCCACTTTCCAGCGGCTTGCCCGCCGCAATCCAGCGCGCTGTACCGCCGTCCAGTACGTACACCGGGGTTTGCGTAAGCGCCTGCAAGTCGACCGCCGCAAAGCGCGCCAGCAGGCTGCTGCCGCAGGTCAGTACATAGCGTTCGGCTACTGGCAGTTGCTCAAGCGAGTGCGGTAGCTGCGCGCGAATTGCCCAGTAGGCGCCTGGGATGTGGCGTTTCACGTAGTTGGCGCTGCTGGTGAAGTCCAGCAGTACGGTGCCTGGCGTTTGCAGCCAGTCGTGCAACTGCTCGACTCCGATCTCGGTGACGGCGGGCAGTGCAGGCTGGGGGGGCTGCCAATCGCCGGTCTCACTGAAATCTTGCGCCGACAGGCCATCGAGTACGGCTACCTGCCAGCCCATCTGGGCCAACCATGAAGCACTCATGTTGGCCCGCACGCCGTCGTCATCCACCAGCACGACTCGCGCCCCGCGCACGCTGGCAACGTGGTCGGTTTCCTGCACCAGTTGCCCGCCCGGGACGCTGCGGCTGCCTGGCAGGTGGCCGTGGGCAAATTCCTCTGGCGTGCGTACGTCGAACAGATAGGTGGTGCGGCTGGCATCGGCCTTCCATGCAGCCAGGTCTTCACGTTCAAGCCGAATCACGCCAGCGCGGTCGGCAACCTGGCGCGCGCGCGTGGTGGCATCGGCTCTGGTGCTGTCGGTGACGGCGCTGAAGCGGCGTTCCTGCCCGTGAGCCAGCGTTTGCCCCGCCAGGGTCCAGCCGATGGTGCCGTTGCGCAAGGCTGCCACGGGGTTGGGGATGCCGGCGTTGACCAGCGACTGGGTGCCGATGATGCTGCGGGTGCGCCCTGCGCAGTTGACAATGACCTGGGTGGCGGGGCTGGGGGCCAGTTCGGCAACCCGCAGTACCAGCTCGGCACCCGGCACACTGATGCCACCCGGGATGCTCATCGTCTGGTATTCGTCGAAGCGGCGGGCATCGAGCACCACCACATCGGCCTTGGCTTCCAGTAGCGCCTGCACCTGTTCAGCCGCCAGCGAAGGGGTGTGGCGTACGCTTTCAACCAGCTCGCCAAAGGCCTTGCTCGGCACGTTCACGTCGCGGAACAGCTCGCCACCGGCTGCGCGCCAGCCGGCCAGGCCACCTTCGAGCAAGGCAACATCGCTGTACCCCAAGGCCAGCAGGCGTTCGGCGGCTTGCGGGGCCAGGCCTTCGCCGTCGTCATACACCGTAATGGCGGTGTCACGCCGGGGCACACGGGCGTAAATCTCCAGTTCCAGCTTGGACAGGGGGATATTGGCAGTGAACAGGGGATGTTCCTGGGCGAACGGGTCTTCTTCGCGCACATCGATCAGCGCCAGCTCTTCATGGGCCAGCAGGGCTCGGCGAACATCGTAGTAGGAGCGGGTGGCAACAGTACTCATGGGGCAGGGTTCTCTTTGGACAGGTCCCAGATGTTGGGCAGAAGGCTGTTGGAATAGCCGGAAATGAACGGTTTTTCGCTACCGTCGGGCAGGTATACCGCACGGCTGACAGCGCCGATGTTGGCGCCATACACGTGGATGCTGATCGACACGCGGTCGTCGAACGCGTTGCTGACCTGATGGACATCGCCGATGCGCGGCGAAACGGCCTCTACATGGCCTGGATCGATGCGCACGGGCTGGCCTGCGGGCAGCAAGGCGCCGTGTTCGCTACGGGCAAAGCCTTGCGAGTATTCGGCGCCGCGCAGCATGCCAATCAGGCCCCAGACCCGGTGGTCGTGGATCGGTGTCTGCTGGCCTGGCCCCCAGACGAAGCTGACGACAGAAAAGCGCTGGCGCGAATCGCAATGCAGCAAGTATTGCTGGTAACGGGCAGGGTCTGGCTGCGCCAGTGCCTCGGGTAACCAGTCGTCATGGGCGACCAGGCTGCGCAGCAGGCCCTGGCCGCGGTCGAGGAGGGTGGCTTCGTCGGTTTCTTGCTCCACCAATTGCGCAAGCGCGTCGATGAAATGGCGCAGGCGCTCAAGGCGCAGGGGTTGGCTCATGGTTCAGGCTCGGCTGACGGTTTGGGTTAACCCTAGCAAACGCGCTGAATATTCTCAAAATTAAAAATATGCATAAGCTAATATGCAAACAGCGCATTTACAGATCGGCTGATCTGGTTTGAAATAGCTGCATGGGCAAAGCATAAGGTTATGCCTAAAACGAATTTCACGACGCTTTGCTTAATCGATAACTTATAAGTAATGCGCTGGTTATATTCAAAGTGAATATGCCAGCCCCATCCCCCACGAGACCGTACGCGCGGATCGGCCTGATGTACCCCGACGATACCTGGAGACGAACGTGCGATACCTCAAGCAATTGGCCGCTGGTGTGCTGGCCAGCTCCCTCAGCCTGGCCGCTGCCGCGCAAACCCTGGTGGTCGGTGACCAAAGCTTCAATGCCCGAGCGGTGATGGAAGCAGCCGGTGTGCTCGACGACCTGCCGTATACCCTGGAATGGAAGCAGTTCACGGCCGGCTCGCCGGTCGCCGAGGCGCTGAACGTGGGCAGCCTGGACATCGGCCTGCTGGGCGACGCCCCGCCGTTGTTCCTTGGCGCTCTCGGCGCGCCGATCAAGGTGATCGCGGTCAGCCGGCAAAACCTGGATGGCGTTGCGATCCTGGCGCGCAAGGACTCGAACATTCACAGCCTCGAAGACCTGCGCGGCAAACGTGCGGCGATCTGGAAGGGCTCGTGGAGTCAGCAGTTGCTGTTCAGCGCGCTGGATAAGGCCGCTGTGCCGCGTGATGCGCTGGAGCTGCGCTACCTCAGCGCGCTGGATGCCTCGCATGCCCTGGATGGTGGTTCGGTGGACGTCATCGCGACCTGGGAGCCCTATGTCACCCAGCAGGAGCGCCAAGGGGCGAGGGTGCTGGCCACCGCCGAAGGGTTGATTCCGGCGCAAAGTTTCGTGGTGGCCAATGCCAAGGCGGTGGAGGCCAAGCGGGCGCAGATCAGTGACTTTCTGCAGCGCCTGAAAAAGGCCCGCGACTGGACCCTGAGCGACCCGGCCCATACCGAAGCCTATGCCGACGCCTGGGCCAAACGGACCCGCGCCGATCGCGATATTGCCCGCGCCTGGTTTGCCCGGGCCCGTACCGATCTGGCACCGCTGAACCCGCAAGTGATCGTGGATGCGCAGAAGACCGTGGACTTTTTTGCAGGGCTTGGGCTGATCAAAGGTTACCCGGCGTCGAGCCTGTTCGATACCTCGTTCGCGGCAGCGATCGGCAACTGATTTTGCCTGTACCGGCCTCTTCGCGGGTTCATCGAGGCATCGAACCGCCGCGAAGAAGCCGGTACAGGCGGCAACGTTTTGAGGAATGACCATGACCACCCGCAAAATCAAGCTCGGCGCCCTGACCATGGGCTGCGGCGGCCCCGGCCGGCATAACCTGTGGCTCGACCCGGAGCTGCCCGCCGATGCCAGCGTCAACATCGACTGGTACATCGACATCGCCCGCCAGGCAGAGGCCGCGCTGTTCGACCTGATGTTCATCGTCGACAGCCAGTACATCACCCCCGGCTCGCCGTCTCACTACCTGAACCGCCTTGAGCCACTGACCCTGCTCTCGGCACTGGCAGTGACTACCCGCAACATCGGCCTGGTCGGCACCCTGACCACGTCCTACAACGAACCCTACAACGTCGCCCGCCGCCTGGCGTCGCTGGACCTGATCAGCAAGGGCCGCGCGGGCTGGAACGTGGTCACCAGCGGTGACGCCGGCACCGCCGGTAACTATGGCCGTGACGAGCACTACGACTACGATACCCGCTACGCCCGCGCACAGGAGCATGTCGCGGTGGTGCAGGGCCTCTGGCAGTCCTACGAAGAAGGCGCCTTCCCGCGCAACCGCGCTACCGGGCAATTCCTCGACCCGGGCCGGATGCATGCCCTGAACCACAAGGGCGAGCACTTCTCGGTCGTCGGGCCGTTGAACATCCAGCGTTCCCCCCAGGGCCAACCGGTGATCTTCCAGGCCGGCGACTCGCAGCAAGGGCGCGAACTTGGGGCAGCCACGGCAGATGTCATCTTCACCCATGCCGCCAGCATCGAGCAGGGCCAGGCCTTCTACCGCGATGTGAAAGACCGCGCTGCACGGCTGGGGCGCGACCCGGAGCAACTGCTGGTGTTGCCGGGTGCCGAGATCTACGTGGGCGATACCGACGAGCATGCCCGCGAGATCGAACGCCATTACCACCAGCAGGATCACAGCTTTGAACTGGCCCTCAAGGAATTCGGGCGCAACTTCGGCTGGCATGACTTCAGCCAGTACGACCTTGATGCTCCGTTCCCGCAAGAAAGCCTTGAGCAGGCACGCAGCAGCTTTTTCACCAATGCCAAGCGCATCGCCGACCAGGCCCGGGCGCAAGGCTTCAGCCTGCGCCAGGCGGTGGAGTTCGGGCGTAAGCTACGCCCGGGCGCCTTCGTCGGTTCGGCCGATACAGTCGCGGCAAAGATGGCCGAGTGGTTCGAGGCGCGAGCACTGGATGGCTTCAACATCTACATCGGCCACCCTGGGCAGTTCCGCCGGTTTACCCAGCAGGTGGTGCCGCTGCTGCAAGAGCGCGGCGTGTACCGCACCGCCTACGAGGGCAGCACTCTGCGCGAGAGCCTGGGCCTGGCCATTCAGTGAATGCTTGAGGCCAGTTCAAAGATCGGCATGTACATCAGGATCACGATCAGGCCGATCAGCAGGCCAATGAACGTCATCAGCAACGGTTCGAACAGTTTCACGAACCATTCCACCCAGCGGCCGATTTCCTGGTCATGGAAGTCGGCGCAGCGTTCCAGCATCTCGCCCAGGTTGCCGGACTGCTCGCCGGCCCGCAGCAGGCGCAGCGACACCGGCGTAACCAGGTGGCCTGCCTCCAGCGCATCGGACAGCGGCAGCCCTTCGCCCACCCGTTGGCTGGCCTGTTCCAGGCCTTGACCTGCTGCGCTGCCGAGCAGTCCGCGGGCCATGCCCATGGCGGTGAGGATGGGGATGCCGCCTTGCAGCAGGATGCCCAGCGAGCGATAGAAGCGCGCCAGCTCGTACATCATCAAGCGTTGATGCAGCGCCGGCAGGCGGCGCAATTGGCAGGCTGCCCAGCGCCGTACCCGTGGGTGGCGGCGTAGCAACCACAGCGCCGTAACCCCGCCGACCGTGCCCAGCGCCAGCGGCAATTGCTGGGCGTGCAGGAACAGCCCGATCTGCATCAGTACCCGTGACAACCAGGGCAATTCGGTGCCCATGCCCTCGAACACCTGGCTGAAACGTGGCACCACGTAGCCGAGCAGGAACAGCACCACTCCGCCACCCACCAGCAACAGCAGCAACGGGTAGACCGAGGCCCCCACCAGCTTCTGCCGTACCAGGTCCAGGCGTTGGCGATAGCTGATGTAGCGCGAGAGGGCGTCACCCAGCGCACCGGTGCGTTCACTGGATTGCACCAGCGCTACATACAGCGGCGGAAAAATACGCGGTTGCTGGCCCAGGGCCTGGGACAGCGAGCGGCCTTCGTACAACTGGCGTACCAACTCGGCCAGTACCTTGCGCGTAGTACTCGCGGGCGCCTTTTCTGCCAGGCTTTCCAGTGCATCGATAAGCGGCAGGCCGGCATTGAGCAGCGTTGACAGTTCCTGGCTGAACAGCACCAGGTCAAAGGCCGCTTCCCGGCGCCAGGCCATACCGCGCAAGGCACCGCCGTTGCTGCGCAGGCTGAGCACGCGCAAACCCTGGTCCTCGGCCTGGCGGCGAGCGTGGTCGGCGTCCTCGGCATCGATCTGCAACTGCACCACGCCCTGTCTGCCCAGGGCCTTGAGGCTGTAGCGCATGGCCACTCTCCCTACTGCCAGCTGGTAATTTCGGCGTTTTCCCCATCACCACCGGGCTGGCCGTCCTTGCCCATCGACAGCAGGTCGTACTCACCGCCGTTTTCGCCAGGTTGCCGGTAGATGTAAGGGCGACCCCATGGGTCCTGCGGTACGGCCTTCTGCAGGTATGGGCCGGTCCAGCGCGCCTCGCCACTTGGGGCGATCACCAGGGCCTGCAGGCCTTGCTCGCTGTTGGGGTAGTGGCCGACTTCCAGGCGGTACAAATCCAGTGCCTTGCTCAGCCCTTCGATCTGCGCGCGCGCCACCTTGGCTTCGGAGCGCCCGAGTTGGCTGAAGTACTTGGGCGCGACGATGCCGGCCAACAGGCCAAGCACCACCAGTACCACCAAGAGTTCGAGCAGGGTGAATCCACGTTGCGGGTTGGTTTTGCGCTGCATGGTGAAGCCCTCCACTGCATGGGAATGCGGTTTGACAGGCACCATGCAACAGCCGTGCACGTCTGCCTCGGGGCCTTGCGCCATGCGGTACAGGAAGCGGCACAGTGCTTGCGTCGTGGTCATCGACCTCGGGTTTTCCGGGGCATTTCCCCCACATCGGGGGCCACGACGAAGAGGCGACCGTCATGCGTGGACTCATCCTCGGTTTGATCTGGATGGCGGCGGGCACTGCCCAGGCCGATGTGTACATTTCCATCGATGCCAAGGGCGGCTACGTACTGACCAACGTCCATCGACCTGGGCGCCACTATGAAAAGGTGATCAATGAACCTCTGGCCCAGGCTGGCCCGGCCAATGCACAGATGATCACGGGCCGCCCTTACGCTGAACTGGTCGCCGCAGCGGCGCGGGCCCACAACGTCCCCCCGGCTTTGTTGCATGCGCTGATCAAGGCCGAATCCGGCTACAATGCCAAGGCCCGGTCGTCCGCAGGCGCAGTAGGGTTGATGCAATTGATGCCGGATACCGCGCGTGAGATGGGCGTGGAAGACCGCCTGGACCCTGAAGACAATGTGCAGGGCGGGGCACGCTACCTCAAGCGTATGCTCAAGCTGTTCGACAACGACATCACCTTGGCCGTGGCGGCCTACAACGCCGGGCCGGATGCTGTGCTGCGGCGCGGCGCGGTGCCACCGTTTGCCGAGACCCAGCGGTATGTGCCTGCGGTGCTGCGCGAATACCGCAAGTTGCAGGGGTTGGCGGATGATGGCGCCTTCTGACGGGATCCGGTCAGGACGCCGTGCGTGCAGACGTTGGGTGTAAAAAGTGAAAAAAGCGTTACCCTTCGGCGGATGCCATCAATTCAGCACTACGGTTTCCCCAGGTCTGGGCTATAACCTTCTGAAGGTGCCCAGCTGTGGAGCCCGCCATGGACATCGCCCCTCGTTCCGACGCCATAGAAGTGCCTGCCGGTAACGAGCTGGCTGCCCCGCGCAAGCCATTCAACCTGCTGCGCTGGTATGCCTGGGTCAGCCTGGCCATCATCCTCTCGGTGGCTGCCGGGCTGGGACTGATTTCCAGCCGTTTCATCATCGATGAGAGCGTTGAGCGCGATGCCTTGCTCACGGCGCAGTTCATCACCTCCATCGCCGACGCCGAAGTACGCCATGTGTCGATCCCCAACGTGCGTACCATGGGCGAGCTGCTCGACCCGCGCACCGACCGCAGCAACCTGCCGGATGTCGACCCGGATGCCCGGCGCAAGGCCCGTGGCGAGTTCCTCGATCATATCGCCCACCTGCCAGACATGCTGCTGGCCAATATCTATGCCCCGGACCGTACTGTGATCTGGTCCACCAACCCGGCGCTGATTGGCAAGCTGATCGACAGCGACGACGACCTGGACCGGGCTTTCGAATACAAGATGCGAGTCTCGGCCAGCTACCACAACTTCGAACAGGCGCGCGCCGAGCAGAAGTTTGTTACCCCGCCCGAGCAACTGTTCATCGAAAACTACATTCCGCTGTTCGACGCCGATGGCGAGCACGTCACGGCGATGGTCGAGATCTATAAAGAGCCCCATGACCTGATCGTGCGTATCGAGCATGGCCTGATACTGATCTGGCTGGCGATCACCGTCGGTGCCGCGCTGGTCTACGTCGGCCTTTACGGCATCATGCACCGTGCTGCGCGGTTACTGGCGGTGCAACAGAAGCGGCTGATCAACAACGAAACCTATGTGGCGCTGGGCGAGGTGTCCTCGGCGGTGGCTCACAGCCTGCGCAACCCCTTGGCCAGTATCCGCTCAAGCGCCGAACTGGCCCAGGCGTTCGACGAAGGCCCGGCGCAGCGCAATATCAACGACATCATCAGCCAGGTTGACCGGATGTCGCAGTGGATCCGTCAGATGCTGCAGTCACTGCGCCCGCTGAACGATGAGGCAGTTGCGGTGGACTTGCCGCTGGCCTTGCAGGAAAGCCTGCAGACCTACGCCGTACCGCTGGCGCGTGGGGGGATTAGCCTGGACCTGCAACCGTTACCGGCGGTGCAGGTATTGGGGCATCCGGCGTTACTGCGGCAGATTTTCAGCAGCCTGATCGCCAATGCCCTGGAATCGATGGAGCAGGGCGGGCGGTTGCGTATCGAGGTAGTGCGCCATGACCGTCGTGGCCTGACCCTGCGCCTGTCCGACAATGGCAAGGGCATGAATGAAGAGCAGCAACGCATGGCTTTCCGGCCGTTCTTCACTACCAAGCAGGGTGGGCTGGGGGTGGGGCTGGTGTTGGTGAAGCGCATCATGGAGCGGTTCGGCGGCACGGTCAGGCTCAGCAGCAGTGAGGGCCATGGTACGCGGGTGTCGCTGTGTTTCCGCTTGGCGACGACTTGCTGATCGACGTTAACAATTCATCGTAAATAACTGATATTAATAGAATCATGGGTTTTGGGTAAATATTACCCAAATGTGGGGCTCTTTCTTTCATTTAGGTTTAACAACAAAGTTTAAGTTATTGAAAAATATAGATTCAGATTTTTCGATGCTGGCTGGCCGAGTTCTTGCTACGTGATGAGTGGAGCGCAAAACGTGACAAATGGCAGCTTTGGCTGCTTAGGCGGGGTGCATTCAAGTTGCCGCTGCTGTTGAGCTTGATGCATTTCTGAACGGACGCCCTGTGCGGGAACCACGCGATGCAGATGCTGGAAAACGAAGTTCGCGACAAAGCCAGCGCGAGTGCCAGCGGCCTGGCCTTGCCATTGCGTGAGTTCAACCTGCTGCGCTGGTTTTCGGTCATCAGCCTGTTGATCATCACGGCGGTGGCGGGTGGCTTGGGTTATGTGTCCACGCGCTTCGTGGTGCGCGATAGCGTGCAGCGTGATGCGATGCTGACCGCGCAGTTCATCCAGGCCATGGCCCAGGCCGAGGTACGCCATTCGCAGTTGCCACCGGGCACCACCATGGGCGAACTGCTCGACCCGCGCCTGGACCAGCAACACCTGCAGTTCACCCCGGCGCTGGCCGAATCGACCCGTGTCGAATTTCTCGACCACGTCGAGCACCTGCCTGATACCTTGCTGGCCAATGTCTACGCTCGCGACCGCACCATCGTCTGGTCCACCAACGTCGAACTGATCGGCAAGCGGATCGAGGCCGATGGTGACCTTGATCGGGCTTTCCGTTCGCGCAAGGCGGTGTCGGCCAGCTACCACAAGGCCGAGGAAGATCGCGAAGAGCAGAAGTTCTTGCGTGAACCGCGCTACCTGTTCATCGAAAACTACATCCCGCTGTTCGACAGCCAAGGTGAACAGGTCATGGCCATGGTGGAAGTCTACAAGGAACCGCAGGACCTGATCCGGCGGATCCAGCGCGGCTATGTACTGATCTGGGCTTCGACATTGGTGGGTGGGGCGCTGATCTACTTCGGGCTGTTCTGGATCGTACGCCGGGCGGCGCAGATGCTGCACCAGCAACAGGACCGGCTGGTGGCCAGTGAAACCTACGTGGCGCTTGGCGAGATGTCGTCTGCAGTGGCGCACAGCCTGCGCAACCCGCTGGCCAATATCCGCTCCAGCGCCGAACTGGCCCAGGAAATCGCCGACCCCGCAGCGCAGAAGAACATTACCGACATCATCAGCCAGGTGGACCGCATGTCGCGCTGGGTACGTGACCTGCTGGTGTCGTTGCGCCCGGTTAGCGACGAGGCCGAGGCGGTAGATCTGGTGGCGGCCATCGAGGACACCCACCTGGCGTTCGTCCAGCAGATCGAACGCAATGGTGTGCGCTTTCATTTTGAAGGGCCAGATGAGCAGTGGGTGGCCAGCCAGCCGCTGCAGCTCACGCAGATTCTCAACAGCCTGTTCTCCAACGCCCTGGAGGCCATGCCGTCAGGCGGCATGCTGACCGCCCAGGTCAATGTACAGGAGGGCCAGCGTGCCGAGTTTGTGCTCACCGACACGGGCAAAGGCATGAGCCAACAGCAGGAACGGATGGTGTTCAAGCCGTTCTTCACGACCAAGCAGGGCGGCCTCGGTGTAGGCCTGGCCCTGGTCAAACGCATCATGGAACGTTTTGGCGGCTCGGTCAGCCTGAGCAGCCGCGAAGAGGAAGGAACCCGCGTCAGCCTTACATTCAATATCGCAGCGGGAGGGGACCATGGAGCACAACATCCTGGTAGTCGAGGATGATGAAATCCTCGCTGACAACATTCGCACCTATCTCAGCCTGAAGGGCTTTGAGGTGACCGTGTGCCACAGCGCCGAGCTTGCGCTGGAGCAGATCAAACGGGCCCAGCCCGACGCGGTGCTGACCGACAACTCGTTGCCGGGCATGAGCGGGCACGACCTGCTGCGCAGCCTGGTGGTGCAGGTGCCGGACCTGAAAGTGATCATGATGACCGGCTACGGCAACGTTGAAGATGCCGTGCAGGCGATGAAGGAGGGTGCCTTCCATTACCTGACCAAGCCGGTGGTGCTGGCCGAGCTCAAGCTGACCCTGGACAAGGCGCTGGCTGCCGAGCGCATGGAGCGCACGCTGTCGTTCTACCAGGAGCGCGAGGCGCAAAAATCCGGGTTGCAGGCGTTGATCGGCGAGTCACCGGTGATGCACACCCTCAAGCACACCCTGCGCCAGGTGCTGGATGCCGAGCGGCGCATGGCCAGCGATGACCTGCCACCGGTGCTGGTCGAAGGCGAGACCGGCACCGGCAAGGAGCTGGTGGCGCGCGCCCTGCATTTTGACGGTTCGCGAAGCAAAGGGCCGTTCATCGAGTTCAACTGTGCCTCGATCCCTGCCAACCTGCTGGAGGCTGAACTGTTCGGCCACGAGAAGGGCGCGTTCACCGATGCCAAGGAGCGGCGGGTAGGCCTGGTGGAGGCCGCCGACGGCGGCACCTTGTTCCTCGACGAGATCGGCGAGATGGACCTGGTATTGCAGGCCAAGCTGCTCAAACTGCTGGAAGATCGCAGCATCCGCCGGATTGGTGCGGTGAAGGAGCGCAAGGTTGACCTACGGGTAATCAGCGCCACCAACTGCAACCTGGAGCAGATGGTGCAGCAGGGCAAGTTCCGCCGCGACCTGTTCTTCCGCTTGCGCATCATAGCCCTGAAGGTGCCGCGCCTGTATGCCCGTGGGCAGGACATTCTGATACTGGCCAGGCATTTTCTGGCCCACCATGGCAGGCGATATGGCAAGCCGAACCTGCGGTTTTCCACCGAGGCCGAAAGCCTGATGTTGAGCTACAGCTGGCCAGGCAATGTACGCGAACTGCGCAACATGCTGGAGCAGACCGTGCTGCTGGCGCCGAATGAGGTGGTGCAGGCGCACCAGTTGAACCTGTGCATGACGTTGGTTGACGAGCCATTGGTGCAGCAGCCGGCGCCAGCGATGTTCGAAATGCCGCGCCACGAGCCGGAGCCGGGTACCAGCCTGCCAGACATGGAGCGTGATCTGGTGTGCAAGACCCTGGACCGCACCGACTGGAATGTGACCAAGTCAGCGCGGATGCTCGGGTTGTCGCGGGACATGCTGCGGTACCGGATCGAGAAACTGGGGCTGACCCGGCCTGACAAACGCCAGTGGTAAAGCAGGCACAGTTCTGCTTTTTGTAGGAGCGGCCTTTTGTCGCGATAGGGCTGCGCAGCAGCCCCGGCAATATTAACGATCAGGCTGAAATCCTGGGGCCGCGCTGCGGCCCTTTCGCGACACAAGGCCGCTCCTACAGGGGGGGCGTACTCAGGGGTTACCTGTGCTTGTGCCGCTATCGCGCTGAGGACTTACACCCTCTTGGCCACTCCCACCCATCCCCGGCAAACCATGTTCATCATTCTCCGTGGCGGGCGGGTTTTGCGGTTCATCGCCCGGCAAGCGCGCGTCGGTATCCCGCGGCATCGGCTTTTCGATCGGGTTCAGGGTACTGTCCACGCCCGGACGTGGCGCAGGATTGTGCGGGTCGTCAGGGTAGGTGGGGCCGGTACCGACCGCGAGGGCCAGTGGCGAGGCGAGCAGGGCGATCAGCAGAATGCTTGAGCGGGGCATGGCAAGCTCCTTTGCTTGGGGCAGGTCTCATACTTTCATTCGGCCTACCCCAGGCCTCAACGTGCCATTACCCCGATCAACGGTTACACCACTTGCGCCAACAACATGATGAAGATGATGCCGACCACCGAGAGGATGGTTTCCATCATGCTCCAGGTCTTGAAGGTTTCTGCCACCGTCATGTTGAAATATTGCTTCACCAGCCAGAAGCCGGCGTCGTTCACATGCGACAGGATCAACGAACCAGCGCCGGTAGCCAGCACCAGCAATTCGCGGTTCACACCCGGGACCAGTTCGATCACCGGTGCAACGATACCCGCGCCGGTAATGGTGGCGACAGTGGCGGAGCCGGTGGCAATGCGAATCACCGCTGCCACCAGCCAGGCCAGCATGATGGGCGAAATCTCCGCCTGCACGGCCATCTGCCCGATCACGTTGCCCACGCCGGTGTCCACCAGCATCTGCTTGAACCCACCGCCAGCGCCTACGATCAGCACGATGGCCGCCGTGGGGGCCAGGCTCTGGTCGAGCATCTTCATGATCTGCTGGCGGTTGAAGCCGCGGGCCGAGCCGAAGGTATAGAAGGCCAGCAGCAGGGCAGCGAGCAGGGCGGTGATGGGGTGGCCGATCAGGTCCATCCACTGGCGCACGATGTGTTCGGCTGGCAGCACTACATCGGCGAAGGTTTTCAGCAACATCAACGCCACCGGCAGCAGTACGGTGATCAGGGTGATGCTGAAGCTTGGCAGGTTGCCTTGGTCGGACTCCTTGGCGATCTGGTCCATCAGTTCCTGGGACGGGTTGCCCGGGATGTAGCGGGAAATGAAGTTACCGAACAGCGGGCCGGCGATGATCGCGGTGGGCAGTGCGACGATCAGGCCGTAGAAGATGGTCTTGCCGATGTCCGCGTGGAAAATGCCGATCGCCAGCAATGGGCCCGGGTGTGGCGGTACCAGGCCGTGGACCACCGACAGGCCGGCCAGCAGTGGAATACCGATCTTGACCAGCGATACCCCGGAGCGGCGTGCAACGATGAACACGAGCGGAATCAGCAGCACGAAGCCGATTTCGAAGAACAGCGGAATGCCCACCAGGAAGGCGGCGAACATCATCGCCCAGTGCACGTTCTTCTTGCCGAAGGCGCGGATAAGGGTTTGCGCGATCTGGTCGGCACCCCCGGAGTCGGCCATCAGCTTGCCCAGCATGGTACCCAAGGCGAGCACGATGCCGACAAAGCCGAGCACACCGCCAAAACCGTCCTGGAACGACTTCATTACCTTGGCCACCGGCATGCCGGAGGTCAGGCCAAGAAAGCCGGCCGCGAGGGTGAGGGCGACGAAGGGGTGCACTTTGAAGTGGGTGATCAGCAGAATCAGCCCGATGATGGTAACCAGCGCGTCGAGCAGCAGGAAGGTATCAGTAGCCAGTCCGAACATGGTTTGAAGGCCTCGATCTTATCGTTGTTTTTTGGCGTAACGTTTTGAAACTTAACCCGCATTTACAGGTCGAGGTAGCGCTGTCTTTGGTGAGCCGGTAAAGCCGCCGGGTCAGGCGGTTTGCGCCAGGCCCTGCTCACCGCAACGCTTTAGCCAGCTGTCTACCGCTTCAGCGAGCGCATCGACAGGCTGGGTGGCGTCCAGTGGCAGCGTCAGGGGCTCGCCGCGTGGCGACTCCAGAGCGGCAAACTGGCTGTCGATGAGGCTGGCCGGCATGAAGTGCCCAGGCCGCGCCAGCACGCGCTTTTCCGCCTCGGCAGGCGACAGTTCGAGGAACACGAATACCAGCCCGGGCATGGCATCGCGCAGGGTGTCGCGGTAGCGGCGCTTGAGTGCCGAGCAGGTCAGGATCGGGCGTTCCCCCGCCTGAGTGATGGCCTGCAACTCCTGACCAAGGCGCACCAGCCATCCGGCACGGTCGCTGTCGTCCAGCGGGATGCCATCGCTCATCTTGCGGATGTTTTCGGCAGGGTGGAAAGCGTCGCCTTCGATCAGGCGGCCGCCGCTTTTCGCAGCGATGGCAGCGCCGATGCAGCTTTTGCCACAACCGGCCACGCCCATCACCACAATGGCGGACAGGGGAGAATTCATCAGTACCTCCTGCGGGGTGAGATAGCGCTGTCTCGTCGTTGACGAAAAGCCACCTCCCCGGTGTTATTGGTCTTGTGCTTACGCAGTATGGACGCTTGGTAGCGAGCGCGTGTGCGCTGCCGCCAAAGATTACATTGCCTGCGTCCTGAGACAGCGCTACCTTAGTGGCCGTTCCCTATCCTTGCAAGTAGTAAAATTACAACATCCATGTCTCGCACCGGCTCCCGTACTACAGGTCGTCCTACCCTGGCAGAAGTCGCCAGGCTTTCCGGGGTTTCCCCGATTACCGCCTCGCGCGCCTTGCGCGGGGTCAGCACGGTTGCGCCTGAACTGGTCGAAAAGGTCGTCGCTGCCGCGGCGAGCCTGGGCTACGTGGCCAACCCGGCGGCCCGCGCCCTGGCCTCGGCCCGCAGCCAGTCGGTGGTGGTGCTCATCCCGTCGCTATCAAACCAGTTATTCATCGACACCCTGGAAGCCATTCACGAGGTCATGCGCCCGCGTGGGCTCGAGGTGCTGATTGGCAACTATCACTACGACCTTGCCGAAGAAGAGAACCTGATCCGCAACTACCTGGCCTATCAGCCCTGCGGCATGCTGTTGACCGGTTTCGAGCGCAGCGACGCGGCGCGGCAGATGCTGGCCGCAAGCGGTGTGCCTTGTGTGCACATGATGGAGCTCAATGGTGAGCCGGGGGCGTTGTCGGTCGGTTTCTCGCAGCAGCAGGCCGGGCGCGCTGCTGCCCGGCACTTGATTGAGCGCGGGCGCAAACGCCTGGCGTTCATCGCTGCGCAACTCGACCCACGGGTGATGCAGCGGGCCGAAGGTTTCCGCCAGGCCCTGGCTGAGGCCGGTATGCAGGCGACCGAGTTGGAGGTCCTGGCACCGGAGCCTTCGTCGATTGCGCTGGGCAGTGTGCTGTTTAGCCAGTTGCTGCAGAAGGCGCCGGATGTGGACGGTATCTTCTTCTGCAACGACGACCTGGCCCAGGGGGCGGTGCTGCAGGCATTGCGCCAAGGGGTGGACGTGCCACGTCAGGTCGCCATGGTCGGGTTCAACGACCTGCCAGCCTCGGCGCACATGGTGCCGCGCTTGACCTCGATTCGCACCCCCAGGGCGGCCGTGGGTCGTGGCGCCGCGCAGGCGCTGCTGGCGTTGCTCGATGGCAAGCGGGTGGCGAATACTCAGCAGGATCTGGGCTTTGAGTTGATGGTGCGCGAGAGTTCGTAACGTTCAACCCTGCGCCTGCACGGGAACCGCAACTGTAATCGCAGTGTAGTAATTCTAAAGTGATAGCACTGTGCTTGCACGGCGCCAACGGCGATCTATGCTCAGGACACCGCGCATAAAGGAGCCCGGCGTCATGTTCGACTTCCATCGCAAGTCCGATTTGGTTGAAATCCAGCGTAGTCACCAGGCGTTGGCCGGCTCACAAGCCAAACTGGCCGCGATCAGCCGTTCTATGGCGATGATCGAGTTTGCCCCCGATGGCACCATCCTCGATGCCAACGAGCGATTCTGCCAAGCCATGGGCTATAGCGCCGACGAGTTGCGCGGCAAGCACCATCGGCTGTTCTGCGAGCCAGGCTATGCGCAAAGTGCCGAGTACCAGCAACTGTGGCGCGAGTTGGCTCAGGGCAAGGCCATCAGCGGAACGTTCGAACGCCTCGACAAGGCCGGGCGTGAGGTGTGGCTGGAGGCCAGCTACATGCCGGTGCTGGACGAGCAGCGCCAGGTCACCAGCGTGATCAAGGTGGCTGCCGACATCAGCCAGCGGGTGGTGCAGGAGCACGAGAGCGAAAGTTTGCTCAAGGCCATCAGCCGTTCCATGGCAGTGATCGAGTTCACACCGCAAGGCCGGGTGATCAAGGCTAACCAGAACTTCCTCGATACCATGGGCTATCGCCAGGAAGAAGTGGTCGGTCGCCATCACGGGCTGTTTTGCCTGCCGCATGAACGCGAGTCGGCCGAGTACCGCGAGTTCTGGGCATCACTCAACCGCGGCGAGTACCATTCGCACCGCTTCGAGCGCATCAACAAGCAGGGCCAGATGGTCTATCTGGAGGCCTCATACAACCCGATATTCGACAGCAGGGGCCGCTTGTACAAGGTGGTGAAGTTCGCCAGTGACATCACCCGCCAGGTCAGTACGCAGCAAACCGCCGCCGATGCCGCCCATGCCAGTTCCATGCAGACCGATGCCTGCGCACGCAAGGGCACCGAGGTGGTGCAACAGACGGTGCAGGTGATCGAGCAGATATCCCAAGAGCTGAATGACGCGGCACGCAGTATCGATGCCGTGAGCAAGCAGTCGGATGTGATCGCGCAGATTGTGCTGACCATACGTGGGATTGCCGACCAGACCAATCTGTTGGCCCTGAACGCCGCCATCGAGGCGGCCCGCGCCGGCGACCACGGGCGTGGGTTTGCCGTGGTGGCCGACGAGGTGCGCAACCTGGCGGCGCGCACCAGCAAGGCCACCCTGGAAATCGTCGACGTCGTGCGGCAGAACCACGACCTGTCTCTACTTGCCGTGGCCAGTATGCAGTCGAGCTTGACCCGCACCGGTCATGGGGTTGCGCTTGCCAATGAGGCCGGTACGGTGATCATGGAAATCCAGCAGGGTTCACGGCACGTCGTGGATGCGATCAGCCAGATCAGCTCGACGCTGCAATTGCATTGAGCGCATCGCTCATTTCATTGAGCAGGGCTTGCAGGCTGACTTGCAGTCGCTCACGTTGAGCAACCGTTGGCAGGCCCTGCGCGTGGGCGTTCTCGATGGCTTCGCAGTCCTCGACCACGCCGCGTACCCTGATCATTTTTGCGCCGCCCTTGATGCGATGAGCCAGGGAGCGGACGGCTTCATCGGAGGCCTCTGCTGACAGGGCACGCAAGGTGGACAGATCCTCGCTGACACTGATCGACAGCTGTTCCAGCAGGTGCCGGGTCAGTTGCTTGTCGTCCTGGGTCAGGTGGCGCAGTTCAGCCAGGTTGAAGCCGCTACTGCGCACTGGTGGCTGCTGGTCGCCGCGGGCCTGGGGCAGGTGTGCCTTGAGCGTGCGCAGGCCGATCGGCTTGAACAGGCAGTCGTCCATGCCACTGGCCAGGCAACGCTCACGCTCTTCGGCCTGGGCATTGGCGGTGACACCGAGGATCTGGCACGCCGGCAGGCTGCGTTCGGTTTCAAGGCTGCGAATGCGACGGGTAAGTTCATGGCCATCCATGACGGGCATGCTGCAGTCGGTGATCACCAGGTCGAAACGCGCTGCCTGCCAGCGCTCCAGCGCAACCTGGCCGTTGTCTGCCAGGGTCACGTGATGACCCAGCGTGTGAAGTTGCCGCTCCAGCAACAGCAGGTTGGCAGGGTAGTCGTCGACCACAAGGATTTTCAACGGGCCACTGCTGCTTTCGGCTACCGGGGTGTGTTGCCGGGCAGGCTCCGGTGCCGGGCAGGCTGGCAGATGCAGGCTGACCAGCACTTTGGTGCCGACGCCCTCGACGCTTTGCAGGCTCAGGCTGCCGCCCATCAGCTCGGCAAAGGTGCGGCTGATGACCAACCCCAAGCCAGCTCCTTGACGTGTTCGCGGGCCGTCAGCCTGAACGAAGGCGTTGAACAGCCGCGCCTGGTCAGCGGGGCTGATGCCGATACCCGTGTCACGCACAGACAGTTCGATCGGCAGGCTACTGTGTTCATCGGCTGAAGGCATCAGCAGGCTGGCCTGCACCTCACCTCGGTCGGTGAACTTGATGGCGTTGCTGATCAGGTTGGACAGGATCTGCTTGAGCCTTAGCGGGTCTGCCAGCACCCAGACTGGCTCGTCTGGGAGGTCTGCGTGCAGGTGCAAGCCTTTGGCCCGAGCGTTGCCTTCAAACACCCGTACCGTAGCGCGTACCAGCTCGACAAGATTCGTGGGTACCGGTTGCAGGGTGATATGCCCGGATTCGATGCGGGAAATGTCGAGAATATCGCCAATCAGTTCAAGCAGGCCAATGGCCGAGTCATGGGCAGTCTGCAGGGTCTGGGCATCGCAACGGCCCTCGCGGCTGTCTTCCAGGGCCAGCTCCAGTAGGCCGATCACGGCATTCATCGGGGTGCGGATCTCATGGCTCATGGTCGCCAGGAAAGTGCTTTTGGTCTGGCTGGCCTGTTCGGCGTCGTCCTTGGCCTGGCGCAACTGTTCGAGCAGGCCGCGGCTCAAGGCCAGTTGCGCCTGTAGCGCGTGCTGGGCCTCGGTGCGCTGGTTGATCAGCTTGCGCAGGTAGCTGTTCCAGAACACCACGCCCGCCAGCAGCAGTGCCGACAAAATCAGTACCTGCAAGGCCAGGGTGCGGTAATCGCGCCAGGGGCTGTCGCTCACCAAAGTGCTGGTGCGCCAGCGATTGATCAGCTGGTCCAGCTCTTCGGGTGGAATGCTCAACAGCGCCTTGTCAAGGATGGCTTGCAGCTGCGGCTGGTCCGCAGCTACGGCGAAGGCGGCAATGGCCGGGTCGTCATCCAGCACGCTGGCGATGCGCAAGCGGCCTTTGAATACATGGCTGATGTAGTAGGCGGCATTGATGTGGCTGCCAAGGGCCACATCGGCAGCCCCACCCGCCACGGCTTCCATCAGCCCGAGCGGGTTGTCCACCTCGACCAGCCGTGCCTGCGGATAGCGTTGTTGCAGCAGCGCCCGCAGCGGCGAGCCGCGTACCAGGGCGATGCGCTGGCCGTCCAGTGCCTTGGTTTGTGCGGGATAGGTGCTGTCGCTGCGGGTAATCAATACACGTGGGCTGACCAGATAGGGGCGGGTATAACGCAATTGTTTCGAGCGATCGGCGCCGTAGCCCAAGGCGCCGATCATTTGTGCGTCACCGCGTGCCAGGCGCTCGACCATCGTCTGAGCCGAATCGCTTTCGACCGGCCGGAAGTGCAGCCCGGTGCGCAGCGAAATCTGTTTCAGCAGGTCAAGTGTGATGCCGGTTGGGCGGTGTTCGGCGTCGTTGAACGTCAATGGCGCGAGCGAGGTGTTGACCAATACGTCGATGCTGGGGTGGGCCGCGATCCAGGCTTCTTCTTCCTGGCTCAAGGCGGTGAGGTGGCGCTGCAGCAGCAGGCTGGTGTTGCCACTGCTCCAGCGGCGCAGGATATTCAGGCGTTCGCTTTCGCTGATGCGGGCCAGCGCCTGGTCGACCAGGCGATGCAAGCGTGGGTTGTCGCTGGCCAGGGCAAAGGCAAACGCGCCAGCAGGCACCTGGCAGAAGTGGTCGATTTTGAGGGTGCCCTGGTAACTCTTGCCAATCGTGAAATCGGTGCTGATGGCATCGCCCAGATAGGCATCGGCCTCGCCCAGATCGACCGCAGCCAGCCCGGCCAGGGTCGAGCGGTACAGGCTCAACTGCGCTTTGGGGTACAAGGTGCGTACGGCGCTCGCTGGCAGGTAGTGATCGACCATCGCCAGGCGCAGGCCGGCGAGGTCGGGTGTGTGCTTCAGGCTGTTACCCTCGCGGGTGACGATGACTGGCAGGTCGTCGGCATACGGGGTGGTCAGTTCAAGCTGGGCGTCTGCCGCTTCGAAGGCATTGGAGCTGCCCAGCAGGTCGATACTGCCCTCACGCAACGCGGCGATGGCCTCATGCCGGCTGTCGAACCGCCGCACCTCGACGCTTATGCCCAGCTGCTCGGCGATGATGCCTGCATAGTCTGCGCTAAGGCCTTCGTAGTCCTGTTGGCTGACGTTGATTTCGAACGGCGGATAGTCGGGGCGCGAAGCGCCCAGCACCAGGTGTTGGCGTCGCTGCAGCCATTGCCGGTCTTCGCTGGACAGGTGCAACGGGGCCGCGGCGCTGACCGAGCGGGCCAGCAGCTGGCGAGGTTCGCTGCTGGCCAGCAGTGTGGTTGGGCCGGCCAGGCCGATGACCAGAAACATGCACGCCAACAGGCGCTTCATGGCGGCCGACCGCTCAGTAGACGCTGTTGCGTTTGGCCAGGTCGACCATTTCGACCAGCGACTCGGTCTTGAGCTTTTCCATGATACGGCCGCGGTAGGTGCTGATGGTCTTGGCACTCAGGTTCATGCAGGTACCGATATTCTTGTTGTTTTCGCCGCGTGCCAGGCGGCGCAACACTTCCATTTCACGGTTCGACAGGCTGCTCAGGCGCACCGGTTCGCTCTCCAGCGAGTTGCTGTTGACCGACATTTGCGGAAAGGTCGAATAGCCCTTGACCAAGGCCTTGAGGGCAAAGAGCAGTGCCTCATGGTCTTCTTCCTTGGTGACGAAAGCGCCAATGCCGGCATCCAGGCAACGCCGCACATACAGGTCGGTGGCTTGGCCGGTCAGCACCATGATCTTGGGCACCTGCTCCAGGCATTGCAGGCGTTTGATCACCTCCATGCCGTCCAGGCCGGGCAGGCCGATGTCGAGCACTACCACGTCCGGGCGCAGTTCGCGGGCTACCTGCGCCACTTCGCTGCCGTTGCCAACCTCACCCACGACATGAAAGCGTTCGCGCTCGAGCAGTAGACGCAAAGACAGTCGGACAATGGGGTGGTCGTCGACGATCAGCACGGTTGTCATGTGGAAAACTCCTGTCGAGGTGTGGTCCGCTTCCTGGAACACTCAGGAATACGTCTGCAAGTGGGTTAATCGGAAGCGCTGCAAGATACGACCAATCCCGAGGTTTGGTAATGCCGAGTATAGAAGTGTTGATAATCCGCGCGCTTGTTGTCGAAAAATCCTACAAGCATGGGTAAAGGCATCACCCGGACAAGGGGGCGATGCCTGTTTGGGAAGCGTCAGGCGCAGGCAGCGTGCGCTTTGTTCACGCGTTGGCTGGAGGCGGGGTTATTGATCAATGCCTGGCCGACCCGCGTCGGCCGGGCCACCAGCTGGCCTGCGCAGTTCGGGCAGCGGCCCAGGAGGCGCGTGTCGGCACAGGGCCGGCAGAAGGTGCATTCGAAGGAGCAGATCAGCGCATCAGGGCTGTCGCCCGGCAGGTCGGTATCGCAGCACTCGCAGTTGGGGCGTAGTTCCAGCATGGGCGTGACTCCTGTTCGCAGGCGGGAACCCGGAGTCTGCTACGGGTGCAGCACTGCTGGCAATGCTCAGTCGCCAGGGCGGTACAGGTGGGCATGCCCGGCCCGGTACAAGGCCGACTCGGCGAATGGCGTATCCCCGAGCACATGGCCTACCAGGATCAGCGCCGTGCGGCGAAAGTCCTTTGCGGCAACGCGTTCGACAATATCGCCAAGGGTGCCGCGCACCCAGTCCTGGTCTGGCCAGGTGGCACGGTGGACCACCGCCACCGGGCAGTGCGCGCCATAGTGCGGCAGCAATTCTTCGACGATTCGCGAGAGGTGCTTGACCCCCAGGTGAATCGCCAGGGTGCTGCCATGGCGCGCCAGGTCGCTCAGTTGCTCGCCGGGCGGCATCGGCGAACTGTCGCCATAGCGGGTGAGGATTACCGTCTGCGCGACCTGCGGCAGGGTCAGCTCGCAGCCGAGCAGGGCAGCGCTGGCCGCCGTAGCGGTGACGCCAGGGATGATCTGGTAATCGATGCCAAGCGCCTGCAGGTGGCGGATCTGCTCACCGATGGCGCCGTACAGGCTGGGGTCTCCGCTGTGTACACGGGCCACGTCCTGGCCTTGTGCGTGCGCGCTGCGCATGGCAGCGATGATCTGTTCCAGGTGCAACTCGGCACTGTTGATCACGGTTTCGGCCTGGTGGCCTTCGAGCACGGCGGCCGGTACCAGTGAGCCGGCATAGATGATCACCGGGCACTGGCGGATCAGCCGTTGGCCCTTGACCGTGATCAGTTCCGGGTCGCCGGGGCCGGCACCGATGAAATACACCGTCATGGAAAGTCCTTGCAGGAGGGGGAGCGAAATGTTCAGCAGGCCAGGGCGAGGGTCGCCGGGCCCAATACCTGGCGCGCCAGCAGCAACCTTGCCGTGCCCAGTTGCTGGCTGGCCAGGGCCAGTGCTGTGCTCTCGGCCACACCCCAACAGCCGCTGCGGGCATGAGCTATGGCAGAGCGGTGGCTGAGCAGGGGCTCAAAGGCTTGCAGTTGGACGCTATGGTACAGCACCAGGGGCAACCCAAGGCGTTCAGCCAGTTGCAGCAAGCCGGCTTCGTCGGCTTTGAGGCTGATACTGGCAATGCCGCGCAGGTCGGCAAGCGCCAAGCCCTGGCGAGCCAGGGCTTGGTGCAGCAGGGTTTGCAGGGTATCCGCCGGGCAACCCCGGCGGCAGCCAAAGCCGGCGTAGAAAGCCGGCATCAGGCCTTGCTGGAGCGGCGGAACAGCCACGCACTGAGCAGACCCAAGGCTACCCAGAAGGCAGCGTTGGTCAGCCAGGAGGCCACTTTGAACTGGGTCTCCAGTGCTTCGGGGGCCAGGCTTTCATGTACTTCGGGCTGCGGAGCGCCGATCACATGGGGGATTACCAGCAGTACGGCGCCCAGTGCTTTCAGCACCCAGTGGCGGCCGAACACCAGCAAGGCAAGGCCAAGGGCAGTGGCGCTGGCCGTGCCGATCCACCATGCCTGGCGTTGCCCCAGGTCGGCGGCGGCAGTGCCGGGCAGCTCCGGCGGCAGCCCCAGCGTTGGCGCCAGGCAGAACACGGCGAAACCGGCCAGGCCCCACAGCACGCCGGTGCCGGCACCCTGCGGTGCGCGCAGGCTGTACAGGGCGGCGAGGATGAGGGCGAAGCCGACTGCGACTACCAGGTTGCCGCCGGTGGTGGACAGCACCCGCTGCCAGCCGTCTTCCGGCGACCAGGCTTCGGCGCTGTGTTCATGGGGGGCCACTTCGCCCCCATGTTCGTGCTGTGCGGCGGGGGCCGAGGATTCGTAGGTTTCCGCCTCAAGAATCAGAGGGGCGACCCAAAAACTTTGCAGCAGGGTCAGCAACAGGGCGGCAAGCAGCCCGCTGAAGCCCGCGGTACGGGCAATGCGCGTGATCATCAGGCGTACTCAGTGGCAGGGGAAGGCGGCGCTGTGGCGGGTGTCGTGGGCGGCGTTGTGCACGGCCTCGATGTGCGAGAAACCGGCGAAGTACACCAGGCACAGGCCCAGCAGGCTGGCGCCGACGGCGATGACGACGCGCTGGCTGAGGGTGACAGGTGTATCAAGGCTATGTTGCTTGGCGCTGGTGACGGGCATGACGCGTTCCTCTGCTTTTTGTGGCAACGGGCAAGCGCGGCAGCCCCGGACGTGATTGCCCAGGGGAATGCAACAGCGCCCGCCCACCGCGGGGTGTTTGTTCGTGAACGTCAGGCCGGTCTCCGGGCTTGCGAGGAAGAGCAGGGCTCCTTGAAAGCGTCACCTTCCCATGCCGGATACAAGGCACAGTGGTACAGACGCTTCACTCGCTTACCGTTGCGGGGGCAGCACCGGCATTGTCCGGCCCTGCTGGAGGGCCTGGATGCACCGGTTTCCCGTTTCACCCCCTGTGGGGGCACCTGAACGTGAGGCATAAGGAGAGCATGGGGCGGGCTTTGCGTCAATTGCCAAGTACCGAAGGCGCAACGCACACCTGTGGCTGCAACTGTCTTGTTCAAATTCTAAGAGTTTGCGCGATCCCTGTGGGAGCGGGCGTGCCCGCGAACACGGGCGAAGCCCGTGCCATGCACCCCACAGCCCGCTCCCAAAGAGGTCCCCGCTAAACCCAAAGGATGTTTTCAGAAGTCATAGGCCAGCTTGGTGTACCAATAGCCCCCGCCTGGGTGGAACGGCGGGTTACCGTACGCCGCCTGGTTGCCGTTGGCGTTGTACACGCCGTTTTTGTCAGGCCGCACATTGAAGATATTGGTGCCGCCCAGGCTCACGGTCAGGCTGTCGAACAGCAGGTACGACAGGTCCAGGTCGGTGATCCACTTGGCGCCGAAGGTGCGGTCCTGGGCCCGGTTTTGCTGCCAGGTCTCGACCTTGCCGTAGCGGGTGGTCTGCAAGGTGCCGGTGAAGTTGCCCAGCAACCATTGGCTGCCCAGTACCCATTTGGTTTTCGGCGAGGCTGCCACCAGGTCGCCTTCGCGGCCATGGCCCACCACGTCAATGCCGGCAGCCGCCAATGCTGCGGGCGTGCCACGGGTGCCGCGTACGGTGGTCTTGTTCCAGTTGAAGCCCAAGGTCCAGCGCACATCCCCCCAGGCTCCGAACTCGCTGGTGTGATCACCCACCAGGTCGAGGCCGCGGGTGCGGGTATCGAAGGCATTGGTGTAGTAGTTGATCCAGGTGGTGCGTGCCAGGCCCAGCGATTCGAGAATGTCGCCAATGGCACCGGCACCGTTCTGCCGGTCGTAGAGGTTTTCGGTCAACAGGATGCGGTCGTCGATGTCGATCAGGTAGGTGTCCAGAGTGACGCTGGTGCGGCGCGCCGGTTGCCAGGTCAGGCCAAGGCCGGCGTTGCGCGATTTCTCCGGGTCGAGCTTGTCGCCGCCGAATGCCAGCGCAGCGGCACTGCCGGGCGCCACCGTGCGGCGCAAGGCCGGCACCACATTGCCGTCGGCGTCCAGCGCGGTGCGGTTGTCGCTGACGGTGTAGCCGCTCTGGGTCAGAGACGGTGCGCGGAAACCGCTGCCCAAAGTGCCACGTACTGCCACGGTTTCGCTCAGTTCATAGCGTGAATTGAGCTTGAAGCTGGCGGTGTTGCCCGAGTCGTCGTCGTAGTGCTCGACGCGCGCGGCGGCGCCCAGGTACCAGCGCGGGGTCAGGTCCAGGCCGAGGTCGATGTAGGCGGCATAGTTGTTGCGCTTCACATCGGCCTCATCTTCCGGGCGGATGGTCAGCGCAGCCTGGGCGCCCACGGCGGTCTGGCCGTTGGCCAGGGCATAGAGCGGGTTGGGGCGCCCGTCGGCCAGGGTGGCCGGGTAGGTGTAGGGCCCGACGCTGTAGGCGATGGGGTCGCCGGCGAAGGTCTGGAAGCGCTCCCAGCGGTGCTCCAGGCCGGCCGAGACGCGGGTGGGTACCGCCACGCCGAACATGCCGTCGAAGGCGCGGGTGATGTCCAGGTTGTTTACCCACTGGTCGAACTGCAAGGTTGCCAGGTCATCGAACGAGGTTGGCGAGGCTGGGCCGTAGGTGGGGTTGATGGTCAGGTCGCTGGACTGCTGGTTCTTGTTGCGCCCGTAGGTGGTGGACAGGTCCCAGTCCCAGGCACCGGCGGCGCCTCGGGCACCGAGTAGCCACTGATAGTCGGTGTCCTTGATGTTGTTGAGCGGGAAGTATCCGTCGGGGAACAACTCCGGGATCGAGGCGTTACTGTTGGGCAGGCGGTAGTTGTTGAAGGCCTCGAGCTTGCGCTCGGCATAGGTGGCGAACGAATACAGCTTCAGGTCGTCGCTGATGGGTAGCTCGGCGTTGTAACCGAGGTTGAAGGCACGCAGGTCGGGGTCGCCGTTCTTCACCGCCCGGTGGTCCCAGGCGGCTTGGCGGTCGTCTTCGAAGTAGGCGCGGTAATCGGGAGCAGCCTTGTCGATCCAGTTGGCGGTGCCGCGCTTGCGTGCCTCGCCCGACAGGTGCAGGAAACCGCCGTCACCCAGGCTGAAACCTTGGTCGCCAGCCAGCTTGATGGTTTCGCCCTGGCCGCTGTACAACTGGCCGTAGCTGCTTTCGTAATGGCCGCCGCTGCTGGCGCTCTTGAGGATGATATTAATCACCCCGGCCACCGCATCCGAGCCGTACTGGGCGGCGGCGCTGTCTTTCAGGATTTCGATGTGTGATACCGCGCTGACCGGGATCATGTCGATATCAACGGCGTTGGCACCGCTGTTGTCGGTCGAGCCGCTGGCCGGCACGGCGCTGTTGTGGCGGCGCTTGCCATTGACCAGCACCAGGGTGTAGGCCGGGCCCAGGCTGCGGTTGCTCAGTGGCCGCACGCCAGACTGAAAGCCGGCGATGTTGGTGCCGAAGTTGAACGAGGGCAGCAGTTTGGAAATGGCCTCGGACAGCTCGGCGCGACCGGTGCGCAGCAGTTGCTCGCTGCTGATCACGTCGATTGGTGCCGGGCTGTCGGCGACGGTGCGCTGGTTGCCACGCAGGCCGGTGGAGATCACCGTGACGGTGTCCAGGCGTTGGTCTTCGGTGGTTGAAGCAGCATCGGCGAACGGGGTGAGCAGGCAGGCCAGGGGCAGGGCGAAAAGCGGTGTTCTAGACATCATGTCCTCGGAATACGGTGGAGCACGCAGGCGAATAGGCGCCAGGCCCCGATTGGGCTGGCGTGAGGGGTATGGGAAAGTGTTTTGCTGTGCCGGCCTCTTCGCGGGCTTGCCCGCTCCCACAGGTACGTCACAGGGCTTGATTGCAGTGATATCCCTGTGGGCGCTGGCGAGCCCGCGAAAAGACCCGTTCAGGCGACGGATTCAGGCCGTGCGCGCGGTGCGCCCAGCTTCTTGCTGTTGAACCAGCGCACGAATCCGCGGAATCAGGTCCTGCCCGTACTCCACAGCATCGCGCAGCTGGTCAAAGCCGCGGAACAGGAAGGTGGTCACCCCCAGTTCGTAATAGGCCAATGCGGCCTCGGCCACTTGGTCCGCAGTACCCACCAGCGAGGTGGAGTTACCTGCACCGCCACCTAGCGCCGCAATCTCGGTCCACAGCCGGGTGTCATGCACCTTGCGCTGGCTGGCCAGTTGCACCAGGCGTTCGGAGCCGGCGTTGCTCTTGCCGAAGTTTTTCTCGCGGCGGTTGCCCTGGCGGATGCCGATGCGTTCCTGGGCATCGGCCAGAATACGCTCGGCGCGGGCCCAGGCTTCGGCCTCGGTGCCGCCCAGGATCGGTCGCAACGACAGGCTGAAGCGGATGTGCTTCTCGCGCCCGTAGCGGGCGGCGGCCTTACGGACTTTGGCAATGCGCTCGCGTACCTGCTCCAGCGGTTCGCCCCACATCATGTAGACGTCAGCGTGCTTGGCGGCCACTTCGACTGCGGCGTCTGACGCGCCGGAAAAGTAGATTGGCAAATGCTGCACCGGTTTGACCAGTGTCAGGTTGTCTTCGATGCGGTAGTGAGTACCCTGGTGATCGAAGGGCTCCTGGCGGGTCCAGGTGTCACGCAGCACCTGCAGGTATTCGTCGGTGCGGGCATAGCGGGCATCCTTGTCGAGGAAGTCGCCATCGCGCTGCAGGTCGCCGCTGTCGCCGCCGGTGATGACGTTGATCGAGGCCCGGCCCCGGCTCAACTGGTCGAGGGTGGCGAACTGGCGGGCAGCGAAGGTTGGCGCCTGGAAGCCTGGGCGGTGTGCGACCAGCAGGCCGATCCGCTCGGTAAGCGCTGCCACGTAGCTGGCCAGGATCATCGAGTCTGGCGCACTGGTGTTGACCGCCAGCAAAGCCTTGTCGAAGCCGCCATATTCCTGGGCCTGGGAGAAGGCCTTGATAAAGTCGAGGTCGACCAGCGGGCCGCGCGGTGCCTGGGATTCGCTGCTTTCCTGCGGGCCGATGAGGCCGATGAATTCGAGGCTCATGAAACAAACTCCTTGTCTGGATGGGCTCAGGCAACCGCTGTCCGGTTGCGGCGCAGGGTGTTGCGGTTTTCTGGCACGCTGAGGCCGAAATTCTCGCGCAGGGTCGTACCGGTGTACTCACTGCGCACCAGGCCACGGCCTTGCAGCAGCGGCACCACGTGCTCGGTGAAGTACTGCAGGCCGTCCGGTAGCAACGAGTTGATGATGAAACCGTCGGCAGCACCGTTTTCGAACCAGTGCTGCAATGCATCGGCAACCTGCTCCGGGGTGCCGACGAAGTCTCTGCGCGGGCGCGAGAAGCGCAGTGCCAGTTCACGCAGGCTCAGCCCTTCATCACGGGCCAGTTGCTTGAGCTGGTCCGAGGTGCCCTTGTGGCTGTCGTTGCCCAGGGTGCCGAGATCGGGGAAGGGCGCATCCAGGTCATGCTGGCTGAAGTCGTAGTCGTTGAAAGGCCGGCCCAGGGCTACCAGGGCATCCTCGATGCTGACCAGGTCTACGGCCTGCTGGTAGCGTTGCTCGACCTCCTCGGAGTTGCGACCGACGATGGGGCGGATGCCGGGCAGGATGAACAGAGCGTTCGGCTCGCGACCATGGCGCACGGCACGCTGTTTGAGGTCCTGGTAATAGGCGTGGGCGTCGTCGAACGTTTCTGGGCTGACAAAGATGGCGTCAGCGTTCTGCGCAGCGAAGTTGCGACCGTCTTCGGACACCCCAGCCTGGAAGATCAGCGGCTGGCCCTGGGGCGAACGCTGGATGTTAAGGGGCCCCTTTACCTTGAAGTACTCACCCTGGTGGCCGAGGGTGTGCAGTTTGGCCGGGTCGAAGAATTGCCCGCTTTGCTTGTCGCGGGTAAATGCGTTGTCTTCCCACGAGTCCCACAGCCCCTTGACCACATTCACGTGCTCACGGGCAATGCGATAACGCACGGCATGCGGCGGGTGTTCAGCCTTGCCGAAGTTATCGGCAGTGCCGGAAAGCCAGGATGTCACCACGTTCCAGCCTGCGCGCCCGCCGCTGATCAGGTCCAGCGAGGCGAATTGGCGTGCTACCTGGAACGGCTCGGTGTAGCTGACCGTGACCGTGGCCACCAGCCCGATGTGGTCGGTTACCGCCGCCAGCGCCGAAAGAATGGTCAGCGGCTCGAAACGGTTGAGGTAGTGAGGGCTTGAGCGGGCGTGAATGTGCAGGCTGTCGGCGATGAAGGCGAAGTCGAACTTTGCCGCCTCGGCCAGCTTCGCCTGCTGTTTGTAGAAGCCGAAATTGACACTGGCATCGGCCAGCGCTTCAGGGTGGCGCCATTCGCCCCAGCCGTGACCGACGCCATGGATCATGGCGCCCAGGCGGATCTGTCGTTTGCTCATCGGAATACCTGTGGGTTGTGTTGCAAAAGGAATCGGGAAAGCCATGCCTCACCTGGCCCTGGGGGGTCGATGAAGCAGGGTTGTGGGAGAGAGAGGTGCATGCGCGCAAGGCTCCTGGCGTGGTCGAGGTGGACGGCCTCCGCCAGGAAATGGGGTCGGTCTGGAGTGACCTTAGCGGGTGTGGGGTGGGGTTGTGAAAGGCTTTGTGGTTCTATGCTAATTATGTTTTAAATGAATTTAGTGATGCATGCAGAATGCATAAAAATCATTTTATGTAATTTCCTGCGGTCTCGGGAGTGCCCGCGAAGCAGCCGCCACAGCCGCTTCACCTGACTTTGACCGCCAAGCCTACTGGTATGAGAGGTCAGCCATCCTCACGGACACGCCTGGCACTCTGGGGTGTAACGCGTGTGAAGTCATACGCCCGCGGAAAGAGTTCCAGGCCTCGAGAGCCCTCATGTAAAGGCTCTGGAAAAATCCCGGCGTAAGGCTCGGATAACAAGCCAAGCTGAGATTTCTTGGGGTTAAAGTCTTGGGTGATAAAAGCCCAGCCCAGGCCTTTCAGCGCCGAGACTTTAACGTTGTTGAGGTTTGAAAACTGCTGAGCAAAAGATGTTGCGCCTGGTTCAGGGTACTCACTCAAACAGGCAGCGAAGACGACTTCCTTATAATGTTTTACTTTGACGTTCTTCGCCTTTAGCCATTCATTGAATTCATTGGGGCTCAACGCTTTTCCGTCAATCTTGAGTGCGTTTTGTCTGCCGTGGGTGTATACGAATAATTTGGGTTTTGTGAAAAGTCTACTCGTTGACTTATAGATGCCGTAATCGCCTTCGAATGGAATTATTTTCTTAAGGCCAGTATGGAAATTGAACATCCTGCCTTGGACAGCGGTCGGGCCGGCCGGGGAGTGGCCATCAGGGTCAAACAGGTTAACCGGATCATTTCTCACGTAAGCGTAGGCATTGGTACCTCCGGCCCCGAAAGGACTCACGCTATCAGCGCTGTTGAATCTCATCAGTGTCGTTGAATACCAGCGGTAGCCGTGGCCCAGTGCGTACATGCCGCTTTGCCTTTCGAGGCGCTCTCCATTGAACCCGACCGGCTGTCCAGCAGGCAACTTCATGAGCCCGAATGCGTTGTGTATCAAGGGATGTCGAACTTGGGGGCTAATCATCGCAAGGGGTGTGAACATACTATTTGTCGCGAGTATCTGTACGCTGCCAAGAGGATGGAGCTTAACGGCTTGAGTATGCCCGCCTCGCCCGAAAAGCCGAGTTGTATTGTCTTCACATGCTAGTGTGTTCAGTGAGTTGGCTTGGTAAAAAAGTCTCATGCTCTACACCTCCTTCGTACTGTCCTGAAACCTTGAAGGGGAGCGAGCAAACCGGCAACTGGCAAAATTGCCAGTTGCCGCAGTTAGACGACGGCTACCGCCTCACGCCGACCTGGTATTGATTCAATTAACTCGCGTGTGTAACTGCTGTCGGGTCGCTCGAACACCTGCGCCACTGTCCCGCGCTCTACCACCTGCCCCTGGCGCAGCACCAGCACGTGGTCAGCCATGCTCGCTACCACCGCGAGATCATGCGACACCAGCACATAAGCCATGCCCAGCTCCCGTTGCAGTTCATCCAGCAGTGCCAGAATCTGGGCCTGCACCGACACATCCAGTGCACTGACCGGCTCGTCGAGCAGCAACAGTTCTGGCTGCAGCGCCAGCGCCCGGGCGATGGCCACTCGCTGGCGTTGGCCGCCAGACAGTTCGCGAGGCAGGCGGTCCAGATAGCTGAGCGGCAGGTGCACGCGCTCGATCAGTTCGCGTGCGCGCTGCTCCAACGCTGCACCTTTGAGAAGGCCAAACGACACCAGCGGCTCGACGATGCTGTCGAATACCGTGAAACGCGGGTCGAGGGCGGCAAACGGGTTTTGCTGCACCAGCTGCATGCGGCGGCGCAAGGGGCGGAACTGGCGCCAGCTGTGGCCAGTGACATCCTCTTGGTCGAAAAGCACACGGCCTTGGCTGGGCGCTTCCAGGCCCAGGGCAATGCGCAGTGCGGTGCTTTTGCCCGAACCGGATTCACCGACGATGGCCAGCGTTTGCCCCGGGTGAACCTGTAGGTCCAGGCCCTGTAACGCGACAAAGCGGTTGTCCTGGCCCTTCACTTTGGGCAACTCGAACGTTTTGCCAACACCCTGCAGGCTGAGGATCGGCTTTGCGTCCGGCGCCAGTTGCCGGGGCTGGCGACGGGCGCTGAATGCCGGCGCGGCATTGAGCAGGGCGCGGGTGTAGGGGTGCTGCGGTGCCTGCACGATCTGCGCAGGTGCGCCTTGTTCCACCAGTTCGCCCTGTTTCATCACCAGCAGGCGGTCGGCGCGGTCGGTCGCCATGCCCAGGTCGTGGGTAATGATCAGCAACGAGATGCCGCGCTCGGCCACCAGCCGCTGCAAGTGATCGAGGATCTTGCGTTGCACGGTCACATCCAGCGCGCTGGTGGGTTCGTCGGCGATGATCAGGCGCGGGTTGCCGGCCAGCGCGATGGCGATCAGCACCCGCTGGCGCATGCCGCCAGACAGTTCGTGCGGGTACTGGCGGGCGCGCAGGGCTGGGTTGTCCAGCCCAACCTGGGCAAGCAATTCCAGCACATCGGCATCGACGCTGCGTGAACGGCCGCTTTGGGCCAACACCAGTGCCTCACCGATCTGCTGGCCGATGCGCAGGGTGGGGTTGAGGCTGACCATGGGGTCTTGCGGCACCAGGCCGACGGTACGCCCACGCAGCTGGCGCATCTGGCGTTCGCTGGCGCGCGCCACATCCAACCCGTCTACCCACAGCTGGCCGCTGTCGACGCGTGCCGTGCCCGGTAGCAGGCCAAGCAGGGCATTGGCCAAGGTCGACTTGCCCGAGCCTGATTCGCCGACAATGGCCACGGTTTCGCCTTGGGCCAGGCTGAAGGCAAGGTGTTTGACGGCTTGCGTGGTATGGCCGGAGGTGTGATAGCTGATGCTGAGGTCGCGTACCACAAGCAATGGTTGATTGGTCATCGTGCGTGCTCCTCGAAGGTGCGGGCAAGGTGGTTGAGGCTGAACACCACGGCGACCACGAACAGGCCGGGCAGCAGCGACACCCAAGGTGCCGTGATCAGAAAGTGCCTGCCGTTGGCAATCAAGGTGCCCCATTCCGCCGCTGGTGGTGCTGCGCCAAAACCGAGAAAACTCAGGCCGGCAGTGGCCAGGATGGCGGCGCCGAAGTCCAGCGTGGCCAGCACGGCCACCGGCCCCCAGGCATTGGGCAACACATGCCGCAGCAAGGTGCGCCGCCAGCTGGCGCCACCCAGGCGTGCGGCTTCGACATAGGGCAGGGTCTTGACCCGCAGCACTTCGCCACGGGTGGTACGGGCGAAGCCTGGGATGATGCCGATGCCGACGGCGATCGCCACTGGCACCGTGCCAAAACCGATGGCGGTGACAATGGCCAGAGCCAGCAGCAGGCCGGGGAGGGCCAGCAGCACATCGACCAGGCGCATGAGGGTGGCATCCACACGCCCGCCGGCAAACCCGGCGAGTACCCCCAGGCTCAAGCCGCCTGTCAGGGCAATGCCAACTGCCAGCAATGCGGCTTGCACCGACAGGCTGGCGCCATATACCACGCGGGTATACAGGTCGCGGCCGAGTTCGTCGGTGCCGAACCAGTGGGCGGCGCCCGGTGCCCGTAGCTTGTCGGCGGGCGCGGTAGCGTAAGGGTCGAAGCTGGTCAGCCAGTGCGGCGCCAGTGCCGCCAGCAGGGCGAACAGCACCACCAGCAGCGCCAGGCTGAAGCCCGGGCGCGCCAACAAAGGCGCGAGTGCCTGGCCCAGGCGCTGCAGGTGTGAGCGGCGCTTCCAGGTGGCTGGCGGGACGGCGGCGCGCAGGGGATGAGTCTCGGCGGTCATGGTCAGGTCACCTTAGTGGCGTGGGTGATACGGGGGTCAAGGTACGGGTAGAGCAGGTCGACGATCAGGTTCACCAACACGAAAGCTGCCGCCGACACCGCGACAATCGCCAGCACCACCGGGATGTCCTGACGCAGCACCGCTTCCTGGGCCAACCGGCCGACGCCATTACGCGAGAAGATGGTCTCGACCAGTACCGCCCCGGACACCGTGTTGCCCACCTGTAAACCGATCAGCGTAAGAATCGGCAGGGCCGCATTGCGCAGGCCGTGCCGCGCCTGCACCTGTGCACGGCTCAGGCCCTTGGCGAACGCGGTGGCGATATAGGGCTCCTGCCATACGCTCTGGAAGCCACGCTGTAACACCTGTGCGTACACCGCAGCACTGGGGATGGCCAATGTCACCGCCGGCAGAACCAGGCTCGCAAAACCCTGGCTGCCGGTGGCCGGAAACCAGCCCAGGCCGAAGGCGAACACCTGGATCAGCAGCAGCCCCATCCAGAACACCGGTACCGAAAAGCCCAGTGACGGCAAGCGCGACAGGGCAACTTTCAGCGGTTGCCATTGCAGGTAGGCGGTGAGGTAGGCCAGGCCGATGCCGCCAAGCAACGACAGCACGATGGCCAGGCCGGCCAAGGCCAGGGTTTGTGGCAGGCGCTCGGCCAGCAGTGCAGTCACCGGCCGGTTCAGTGACAACGACTGGCCCAGGTCGCCGTGCACGGCCCGCCACAGCAGGTCGAAGTACTGCTCGAAAATGCCCTTGTCCAGCCCGTAGTAAGCGCGTGCCTTGGCCAGGTCTTCGGGTGACAGGCCATCGGCTTCCATGCCCGATGCACTGAGCATGATCGCCAGCGTGTCACCGGGTAGCAGGTAGAGGATGAAGTAGGTGATGGTATAGGCGCCCCATAGCACCAGCAGCGCCTGACCGATGCGGCCAATCAGGTAGCGGTTCATGGCTGCGCGACCTGGATGTCACTGAGGAAGGCAAAGCCTTCGGCTGTCCAGCGGAAGTCCTTGACCCGAGGTGCGGTGGCAGCTTGCCACACGCGCTCATATAGCGGGAACACCGAGGCTTCGTCTACCAGCAGGTCTTGCAGCTGGCCATAGGCCTGGGCGCGTTGTTCGTCGTGGGTGGCGGTAATGCCGTTGTCGAACAAGGTCTGCGCCTTGGCCAGGGTGTGCGGCTCGTACGTATTGGTGGCCAAGGTGGCACTGCTGGCGGCGCGCGGGTCGAGGATGGTTTGCAGGATGATCGGATCGGCGCGAGTCATGTAGGTAGAGGTGAGGTCGTAGTTGCCCGAGGCGTTGCCGGCCACCCATTCGGCACGGGTCAGCACGTTCAGCTTCAGGTCGATGCCGACCTTGCGCAGTTGGTCCTGCACCAGCACATCACCGGCGCTTTCGGCAGGGGTGAGGTTGTAGCGCAGTGTCAGGCGTTTGCCGTCCTTGTGCCGGTAGCCGTCATCGCCCTTGCTCCAGCCTGCACCGTCCAGCAGGCGCTCTGCGGCCTGTGGGTCGTAGGCCAGCTTGTCGGCCTGGGGCTTGAAGTACGGTGTGGTCACGTCATACACCCCGGTTACCACCGGGAAGTCGGCGCTGTAGACGGTGTGCGCATAGCTGGTGCGGTCGATGGCTTTCTGCAGGGCCAGGCGCACCTGGCGGTCGCCAAGCAGCCGGTCGTTGCGGGTGTTGGGGTAGAGGTTGAGCGCAGGGCCTGGCAACGAACGGCTCTGGATGCTCGCGCCCTTTGCCTGGAACAGCTTCAGGTCGACTTCGGAGAACGGGTTGCGCGGCCAGAGAATGTCGGCCTTGCCCTGCAGGAACAGACCGTTGCGCACGCTTTCTTCGGGAATGTAGCTGATTTCCACGCTGTCCAGGTGGGCGGCCCCGGGGTTCTTGACGTTGGCCGAGGCCCAGGCATAGTCCGCGCGCTTGACCAGGCGTGCGCCGACTTCCGGGGTGTAGTGTTCGAGGATGAACGGGCCGGTGCCGATGATTTTGCCAAGCGAGCGCTCCTGGGCACTAAGCGCATAAGAGGCCGGGGCGAGGATGGCCAGGTTGGTGGTGGACGTGGCCTGCAGGAAGCCTGCGTTGGGCTTCGACAACACCAGGCGCACGGTGAACGGGTCGACCACTTCAGCATGGTCGAAGCCGGCCAGGTAGGTTGCGCCGAACGTGGCGGGCAGCTGAGCAGCGAAGGCCTTGTTGCTGTCGAACGCGGTTTTCACGGCCTGGGCGTCGAAGCGCTCGCCGTTGCTGAAGGAGACGTCCTGACGCAGGTGGAAGGTGTAGCTGAGGGCGTCGTCGCTGACCTCCCAGCTGCTTGCCAGCCAAGGGATGATACGGCCGGTGGCCGGGTCCTGGTCGGTGAGCGATTCAGCGACGTTGCGCAGCAATACGCGATGCTCCAGCCAGTAGACCTGGAACGGGTCGACACTGACCAGCGTGGTGTTGTCGCCCCAGAAGGCGATGTTCAGGGTTTTGCTGGCGCTTTCCTCGCCGGAGGGGGAGCAGGCGGCTAGGGCCAGGGCCAGGCTGGCGCCGGCCAGCAGGTTTCTGGCCAGGTGGAATGGGGGCATTGGGTGTTCCTTCCGTAATAGTGATTTTGCCTGTGCTGGCCTCTTCGCGGGCACGCCCGCTCCCACAAGTACTGCGTAGTTTTCAAAACTTGCGGGTTACCTGTGGGAGCGGGCGTGCCCGCGAAGAGGCCAGTGCAGGCAGCGGCTAGTTGCCAGTCAGTTCTGGTAATCCAGCCCCTCCCGGTCCAGCTGACGGATCAGCGCATCCCAGTGCCGCTGAATACCTTCCCCCAATCCATCAGAAAACCGCTTGGACTGCTCATGCACCTTGGCAATTGCCGCCGGCGCAGCATGCAGCAACTGGTCATTGCCCCCGGCCTGCGCCGCCACCTGGATGTTGCAGGCACGCTCAAGCCCGTGAAGCTCACGGAAGGCATGCTCCACACTGACACCCCCGGTCAGCAGGCCATGGTTGCGCAAGATAAGGATATTGCTGTCACCCAGGTTGGCCACAAGCCGCTGCTGCTCGTCCAGGTCCAGGGCGACGCCTTCGTAGTCGTGGTACGCCACCCGGCTGTAGTACGCCAGGGCGTGTTGTGAGATCGGCAGCAGGCCGTCGCGCTGGGCCGACACTGCCGCGCCATCGCGGGTATGGGTGTGCAGCACGGCCTTGAGGTCGTGCCTGGCGCGGTGGATTGCGCTGTGAATCACATAGCCCGCCTGGTTGATGCCCAGGCCCAGCGGGTCGTCGATGATGGTGCCGTCCACGTCCACCTTGACCAGGTTGGACGCGGTGATTTCGTCGAACAGCAGGCCGAAGGCATTGATCAGGAAGTGCTCGTCAGGCCCCGGTACGCGCGCCGAAAAATGCGTGTAGATGTGGTCGGTCCAGCGCAACAGTGCGGCCAGGCGGTAGGCTGCGGCCAGTTTGACCCGCACCTCCCACTCTTCGGCGCTGACCCGTTGGCGCACGGTGTTTTCCTGGGCGGTGACGACAGACAGTGCAGTCATGGTGTTCTCCAATAGGTGTGGGTTCAGTAGCCGCGCTGGGTGTCGACCAGGTTGAGCAGCGGTGCCTGTTCGCGATAACGGGAAAAGTTGTCGAGGAATGCCTCCAGCAGCGCGGGGTAGCCGTCCTCGGAAATAGCCGAAGTGTGCGGCGACAGGAATACCCGTGGGTGGTGGTACAGCGGGTGGCCTGCCGGCAACGGTTCGGGCTCGGTGACATCGAGGCTGGCGCGGCCGATCAGCCCGTTGTTCAGGGCTTCGAGCAGTGCGCCCTGGTCCAGCAGCCCGCCACGGGCGATGTTGATCAGGTGCAACCCAGGCTTTGCCTGGGCCAGTATCTGGCGGTCGATCAGGCCACGGGTGGCGGGGGTGAGCGGGGCGGCGATGACCAGGTGATCGCTGCCGGCAAACAGCTGTTGCAAGTTGTCGACGCGCTTCACGCCCGGCACCTCGGCAATGGGCTGGCCTGGGCGGTTCAGCGCCAGTACCGGCATGCCCAGGGCGGTTGCCTTGCGTGCCAGGCTCTGGCCGATGCTGCCGAAACCGAAGATGCCCAAGGTGCGGCCACGCACCGGGGCCAGCGGGGTCAGGCGCCAGTCGGCGTCCTTGACCCACAGGCCCGGCAGTTGTTTGGCCGCAGCAAACACCAGGGCCAGGGCGAATTCGGCCACCTGCTCGGCATTGGCGCCGCGGCCACTGGTGACCGGCGGGCCCTGAAACACCCAGTCGGGGTAGAAGTCGATGCCCGAAGAAACCACCTGCACCCAGCGCAACGTCCACGGCCAGCCGGCTGGAGGGTTGTCTACACGGTTACCGCGCACATTGATCGGGCGCACGATGAACACATCAGCGGGTACGTCCAGCTGCAACTGGCCCGGGGCGATATCGATCACCTCGTGGTCGGGCAATTGATCGCGCAGGTATTGGTTGGCAGGTGCGTCCAGCTGGCTGGCGATGATCGAATGGCTCATGCCGCCACCTCCGCCAGTGCAGTGCGGCCGACATGGCCGAGCACCACGTCGTCCTGAGGGGTGTGGATGCGGCTGCACAGCACATCACGGTAGTGCCGCTCCAGCGGGTTGCGCCGCGACAGGCCAGGGTTGCCGGCAGCCTCGATGGCCAGTTCTACGGCCTGGATGGCGTTGCGGCTTACCAGGTGCTTGAGCTGCCCGGCATGGCGGGGATCGACCTGCCCGGTCACGGCCGCGTTCAGCAGGCTCTGGTTGGCGAACAGCAACGTGTCGATGCGGCCGACCACGTCCTGAAAACGCGGCAGGCTGGCCAGCGGTGCACCCAGGTTGGATGGCGCCCGCTGGTTCAGAAACTGCACCAGCCAGTCGCGCGCGGCCTGGGCCACACCGTCGTAAAGCGCTGGCAGCAACACAGCCATCCACAGCAGGCCGGTGCTGTCGAGCTCGGGGCGCGGTGCGCTGGCCGGGCTGACGCTGACGGCATGATCGAGCGGGATCAGCACCTCGTCGAATTGCACCTCATGGCTGCAGGTGGCGCGCATGCCGAGGTGATCCCAGTCTTCGACGATGTGGATGCCCGGGGTGTCCTTGTGCACCAGGAAGCCGCCCACCAGTGGGTCCTGGTCGTCGCTGCGGGCCCATACCAGGTACCAGGTCAGGCCATGGCTGCCGGTGGAGTAGATCTTGCGCCCGGACAACCGCCAACCTTCGGCAGTGCGCCGGGCGAGGGTGGCCGGCAGGCCGCCACGGGCGGGGGTGCCCAGTTCCGGTTCGACGCGAAACGCGTTGATCAGCGCGCCGTCGGCCACTGCGGTGCGGGCCACCTGCAGGCGCAGGTGCTCGGGCCAGCGGTCTTCGTCCTGCAGGCGGAAGTGCTGCAGGTATTGCATCACCAGGATCAGGGCGGTAGACGGGCAGCCTTTGCCGACAGCGGCGATTACCTGGCGCGCACTGGCCAGGTCGGCACCGCCGCCGCCCAAGGTGCGAGGCACGGTGAAACCTAGCAGGCCGTGGCGGTGCAACAGGCTGAAATTGTCGGCGGGGAACTGGCCGCTGCGGTCGTAGCGTTCGGCGTTGGCGGCCAAGGCCTGGGTAAGCTCGGCAAGCGCGCTGGCGGAAGGGGGGTGACTCATGGGTATTCATCCCTGGAACACGGTGGGTTTCTAAGACCGTATTCGTATGGATGATTGCTGTAAAAGTCTTTTTGGTTATATGCTAATTATTAATTGTGAGTATTACATTTATATTTATTTATGCGTACCAGTTATTTTGTCGCGATCGAATTACTAGGGCTGCTACGCAGCCCGATCGCGACGCAAGGCCGCTCCCACAGGGGATTGCGATTTCAGCTCACCCGCAGAGTTGCTGCCCGGCCACCCGGCCGAACAGCTCAACCGGATCCTGCAGGTTGCCCAGGTAGCGTGGGTGGAACAGCCACAAATCCACCTGCGGCTTGAAGTCCGTCACATTGACCACGTCCAGCGCATCGCGGTGACGGCTGTTCTGCAACAAGGGCTCGGGCACCAGCCCAAGCCCCTGCCCACTGGCCACCAGCCCCAGCTGCAGCTCGGTGCCAAAGGTCTCCAGGTTGATCGACAGCCTTAGCCCCTGTTCGCTCAACGCGCGCTGCAGCCCGGCGCGAAAGCCGCAACCATCGGGGTTGAGCACCCAGCCACGGGTGTAGCAGTCCTTGAGCTTGAGGCTGCGCTTGCCGGTACTGCCCTTGGCCGCCACCACCCGCAGCGGCATGCGCGCGATAGACTGGCTGGCGATGCCCTCGGGGAAGATCTTGCCGGGCGGGAACAGCGCCGCAGCGGCATCCAGCTCGCCGTTTTCCATGCGTGCGATCAGGCTGCTGCCCCAGCCACTGGTAACCTGGGTGCGCAGGTCGGGGTAGGTTTCACGAATTTGTGCCAAGGCATCGAGCAGCACCACATCGCCAAGGGTTTGCGGCACGCCCAGGCGCAGGGTGCCGGACGGTGCGCCGTCGTTGGCCACCAGTTCACGCAGCGAGTCGATCTCCCGCAAGATCGCCTTGCACTGCTCGTACACCCGCAGGCCCATGGGGGTCGGCTTCAGGGGCTTGGTGTTGCGGTCGAGCAGGGTGGCGCCCAGGTCTTCCTCGAAGTTCTGCACCCGGCGGGTGATGGCCGGCTGGGTCAGTTGCAAAGCCTCGGCGGCGAGGTTGGTCGACTGGCAACGGATGACGGCCACGAAGGCGTCCATGTCATCGATTTTCATATACGGCGCTCACATAGTGGGGCGGTGGGACATACCAGGGGAGAATAATCCCCAATGGCCGGATTGTCACAGCACCTGTGCACCTTAAGCGCTCTCGCGGTTAACCAACTCACACGCCAACAGGTTCAGCCGCTGCACCTCACCCTCACAGGCCACCACACCCAGGTGCTGTAGCACACGCAATGCAGCCAGTTCACCGATTTCCCGCGAGGGCGGGCGCAGGGTGGTCAGGCTGGGCAGCAGCATGTCGGCAAAGGGGTAGTCGCCAAAGCCGACGATCGCCATGTCTTCGGGCAGGCGCAAACCCGCGCGCTGGCCTGCCAGCAGGGCGCCGGCAGCCAGGTTGTCATTGGCGAAAATGATCGCCTCGGGCCTTGGGTTACGGCGGATCAACGCTTCCATGGCCTGCTTGCCGGCCTCGAACGGTGCGCAGTCAGCCGAGGGCACGAACACCCAAGGCTCCAGCCCGGCTTCATGCAGTGCCTCGACATAGCCATCGCGCCGCTCCAGCGCACTCAGGTCGCCGGCCGCGCTGTTTTGTACAAAAGCGATTCGCCGGTGGCCCTTCTCCAGCAAATAGCGGCAGGCTTGTGCGCCTACCTGGTGATGAAGGAAGCCCACCTGCAGGGGCGCCCGTTCAGGGCGGTAGTCCCAGATTTCCACCACGGGCACGTCTGCGTCTGCCAGCATCTTTTCTGTGGCAGGGCTGTGGAAATGGCTGGTCACCACCAACGCTGCCGGCGACCAGCCGAGAAAGGCCCGCACCGCGCTTTCTTCCTGCGCTTCGCTGAAGTAGCTGGAGGCCAGCAACAACTGGTAGCCATGGCGGCTGAGGGTGTCGCTGAACGCCTGGATAGTCTGGGCGAAAATCGGCCCGGAGATGTTCGGGATCACCATGCCGACTATGCGCCCACGGGCCGAGGCCAGCCCCCCGGCCACCAGGTTGGGCACATAGCCCAACGCCTGCACGGCGGCTTCGATACGCGCGCGCAATGGCGGCGAAACCTGGTCTGGCTGGTTGAAGTAGCGCGAGACGCTGATGGCTGAAACCTCAGCAGCCCGTGCCACTTCGGCGAGGGTGACACGGCCTGCGCCGCGACGCTTGCGGGGGGGATCCTTGGCCTGGCTCACCGGGCTGCCTCCTGGGGAAATGGCGCGATGGTAGCGCTAACGTCAAGGCGCTTGGCAAATAGCTTTATTGCATATAAGACTGACTTTTAAGTATTTGACGTGCTAAGCGAACCCCTCTGATACTTGCTCATGTTAGCGCTAACAAGCGCAGCTGTTGGCAAGCGCCTGCCACTCGCACGAGCGAGACCAGACAACCACAGCAATTCCGTGTTGGCCCCGCCAAAAGGGGCCTGGTCTGGTTTCCCGAGGCAGTGAGCACCATGCAGAAAAGCCGTACACCTTTCCCCGCTACGCAACGTCGGCCGCTGGCCGCAGCCATCCTGCTGGCCGCTTTTGGCCAAGCTGCCCAGGCAGCCGAGCCGGCCGAAGCAGGGGCTGCGCAAGCCACTGCATTGGGCGCGGTTACCGTGACGGCCACGCGCCGCGAAGCCACGCTGCAGGAAGTGCCGGTGGCAGTGTCGGTGATCGATGGCGAACAACTGGAGCGTGACAACCGCAACAACGTTGCCAGCATCGTCCAGCAGGTGCCGACGCTCAATTACCGTGCCGGCGCCTCGAACAAGGACACCTCGCTGTTCATCCGTGGCGTGGGCACCATTTCTACCTCACCCGGCGTCGAGCCAACCGTGGCGACAGTGGTCGATGGCGTGGTGTTCGGCCGCCCGGGCCAATCGACCCTCGACCTGCTCGACCTTGAGCGTATCGAGGTGCTGCGCGGCCCGCAGGGGACCTTGTTCGGCAAGAACGCCTCGGCGGGCGTCCTCAATGTGGTCAGCAAGACCATACCCGAGCAGACCCAAGGCTACGTGGACTATTCGCACTTTGGCGGTGGTGACGAGAACCGCCTGCGCTTTGGTATTGGCGGGCGCCTGAGCGAGCAGTTCAAGGGTTCGCTGAGCACCCTGTGGGGCGACTACGATGGCAACGTCGAAAACGTTGCCAATGGCCACGACGTCAATGGCTACGAACGCAAAGGCGCCCGCGGCAAGCTGGAGTTCGAGCCCGACGAAGACGTGCGCCTGACCCTGATCGCCGACTACATGAAGGGCGAAGACACCTTGCCCAGCGGCGTGATCACCAGCGCCAGTGCTGCATTCGCCAGCCAACTGCGCCCGGTGACGCCAAGCGCGCACAACCGTGATATCAACAGCGACTTCAAGACCCATGTCGAGGACGAGAACCAGGGGCTTTCAGCGCAACTGGACTGGCAGCTGGGCGACTACACCCTGACCTCGATCAGCGCCTGGCGTGGCTGGGACAACACCCAGTACCAAGACGGCGACCGCCGTGCCTTGCTGCCGGTGACGGCGTCCCATGACAAGGGCACGGTGGACTATGACCAGTACAGCCAGGAGTTTCGCCTGACGTCGCCCAAAGGGCAGTTCAACGAATATGTGCTTGGCGCCTTTTACATGCATGGCACGTCCAACGAAACCTACCAGCGGCTTTCGGTCAATGGCGGTGTGGCCAACAGTGGCCGTGCCGACTATTCCACCACCAACGACAGCGTGGCGTTGTTCGGTGAGAACACCTTCAACTTCACGGATGATTTGCGGGCCATTTTCGGCCTGCGCTGGACCCACGACGACCTGGAGTACGATCATCGTCGCACCTCCACCTCGGCCACCGCAGTGACCGGTATCCAGCCTTCGACCGCAAGTTCCGGCTCGGTGGACGAGGACGGCTGGAGCGGGCGCACCGGCATGCAATACGACTTCAATGACAACCTGACCGGCTACGTCACCTACTCGCGCGGCTACAAAGGGCCGGCCTACAACGTGTTCTTCAACATGCAGCCGCGCGACACCGGGGCACTCAAGCCGGAAACTTCGGATGCCTACGAAATTGGTTTGAAAAGCACGGCGCTGGACAACCGCCTGACCGCCAACCTGGCGGTATTCCACACCGACTACGACAACTACCAGGCCAACTTCTTCGACACCGTGGCCAACCAGGTGGTGACCCGCCTGGTCAACGCCGGCAAGGTCAAGACCCAGGGTGTCGAGCTGGATGCCAGCTTCCAGGCCACCTCGCGGCTGAAGCTGTCGACAGCCGTGGCCTACACCAAGGCCCGTGTCGATCACTTCAACTGCCCGGCGGGTGCGGCGGCCAACTGCAATATCGATGGCGGCCGCCTGCCGTTCACGCCGGACTGGAAGACCTACCTGCGGGCGGATTACGTGATCCCGCTGGACAATGGCCTGGATGTGGAACTGAGCAGCGATTACAGCTGGCAGGACGCCGTACAGTTCAGCCTCGACCAGAACCCGGACACCGTGCAGGGCGCATATGGCATCTGGAACGCCAGCATCGCCTTGGCCGACTACAACGACGGCTGGCGCGTCGCCCTGCTGGGCAAGAACCTGGGCGACAAATCGTATGCGCAGATGCTGGCCAGTGGCGGCGACTACATCTACCGCTCGGTACCGCGCGATGACGGGCGTTACTTCGGCGTGCAGTTGCGCAAGGATTTCTGACGCGGCGCCGCTTTTTGGACTGGGAGCGGGCGCGCCCGCGAAACAGGCAACGCAGTGGATGGCACCGGCTTTGCCGGTGTTCGCGGGCTCGCCCGCTCCCACAGAGATTGTGCGAGCTTGAAGATTTTGAATAAGACAGTTGCTCCCACAGGGATCGCGGTCTTTTCAGACAAGGAGAACAACATGCCCCGCCAAATGAACCTGGGCGCCTTCCTCATGGCCACCGGTCACCACGTGGCCGCCTGGCGCCACCCGGACGTACCGGCCGACCCACTGGATTTCGCCACCTACAAGCGCACCGCGCAAATTGCTGAAGCGGCGTGCTTCGATGCCTTGTTCGTCGCCGACAGCGTTGCTGCGCCCAGCGACCCGTTGGCCAGCCACAGTGCCCGCTCGGTGTACTTCGAGCCACTGACCCTGTTGTCGGCGCTGAGCGCGATCACCGAACGCATCGGCCTGATCGCCACCGCCACCACCAGTTACAACGAGCCGTACCATGTGGCACGCAAGTTCGCCTCGCTGGATCACTTGTCTGCAGGGCGCGCCGGCTGGAACCTGGTCACCTCCGACGCTGCCGCTGAGGCTGGCAACTTCGGCCGCGAGGCCCACATCCCGCATGCCGAGCGCTATGCCCGCGCCCGCGAATTCCAGCAGGTGGTAGAGGGGCTGTGGGACAGCTGGGCCGATGACGCGTTCGTGCGCGACAAGGCCAGCGGCCTGTTCCATCACCCGCAGGCTGTGCGTGCGCTCGGTCATGTGGGCGAGCACTTTCGCGTCAAAGGCCCGCTCAACGTCGCCCGGTCCCCACAGGGCCGACCGGTGCTGGTGCAGGCCGGCTCGTCGGAAGCCGGCCGCGAGCTGGCCGCCCAAAGCGCCGAAGTGGTGTTCACCGCTCAGCCGAGTCTGGCCCGCGCACAGGCGTTTTACGCCGACCTCAAGGGCCGCCTGGCCCGCCATGGGCGGGATGACCAATCGCTGAAGATCATGCCCGGTGTGTTCGTGGTGGTGGGGCAGAGCCAGGCACAGGCCGAAGACAAGTACGAACAGTTTCAGGCGCTGGTTGACCCGCGGGTCGGTGTCGGCTTGCTCGGGCGCATGCTCGGCAACTTCGACCTGTCTGGCTACCCGCTGGACGGTCCGCTGCCAGAGCTGCCGCCCACCGAGGATGGCCAGCGCAGCCGCCAGCAACTGCTGACGGAGCTTGCCGGCAACGAACAGCTGACCCTGGCCCAGCTTGGCCGGCGCATCGCCGGTGGGCGAGGGCACTACAGCCTGGTCGGCACCCCAGCGCAGATCGCCGATGAGCTGCAAGCCTGGTTCGAAGGCGGCGCCGCCGATGGTTTCAACGTGCTGGTGCCGCACCTGCCCCTGGGCCTGGAAGACTTCGCACTGCACGTAGTGCCCGAGTTGCAGCGCCGCGGCTTGTTCCGACGTCAGTACACGGGCCACACCCTGCGTGAGCACCTGGGCCTGCAGCGCCCAGCCAATCCTTACTTTGCCGAACGAGGCCAACCATGAGCTACACCGCCAACCCCGAGCGCTATGCGCGCATGCCTTACCGTCGTGTCGGTCGCAGCGGCCTGGTGCTGCCGGCCCTGTCCCTGGGCCTGTGGCACAACTTTGGCGATGCCACACCGATCAGCACCCAGCGGGCTCTGCTGCACACGGCGTTTGATGCCGGTATCAACCATTTCGACCTGGCCAACAACTACGGCCCGCCCTACGGCAGTGCCGAGACCAACTTCGGGCGGCTGCTGCGCGAGGACCTGCGCAGCTACCGCGACGAGCTGATCATTTCCAGCAAGGCCGGCTGGGACATGTGGCCGGGGCCGTACGGGCAGGGCGGCAGTTCGCGCAAATACCTGATCTCCAGCCTTGACCAGAGCCTGGCGCGGCTGGGCCTGGATTACGTCGACATCTTCTATTCGCACCGCTTCGATGCCGACACCCCGCTGGAAGAAACGGCCATCGCACTGGCCGATATCGTGCGCCAGGGCAAGGCGCTGTACATTGGCATCTCGTCGTACTCGGCCGGAAAGACCGCTGAAATTGCGGGGTTGCTTGCAGAGCTGAAGGTACCGCTATTGATCCACCAGCCCTCGTACAACCTGTTCAACCGCTGGATCGAACAGGACCTGCTCGACACCACCGATACCTTGGGTGCCGGGGTCATTGTGTTCACTGCGCTGGCCCAAGGCTTGCTCAGCGACAAGTACCTGAATGGCATCCCGGCCGACGCCCGGGTGAACCGCGCGGGTGGCGGCTCGCTGCTACCCCAGCATTTGTCGGACGCCAACATCGCCCGAGCACGCGCCCTGAATGAAATTGCCCGTCAGCGTGGCCAGAGCCTGGCCCAACTGGCCCTGGCGTGGACACTGCGCGACCCGCGGGTGAGCTCTGCGCTGATCGGGGCCAGCCGGCCCGAGCAGATCACAGAAAACGTGGCCGCGCTCGACAACCTGGCATTCAGCGCCGAAGAACTGGCCGCCATCGACCAGTACGCCGTGGAAGGCGGGATCAACTTGTGGGAAAAACCCTCGACCGACTGGAAGGAGTGACCCATGCGCGTGCTACGCCTTGCCATGCTGCTGTTGCTGGCCCTGGCCGGCGCGGCCCCGGCCGCAGACCCGGCTACCTTGCGTATTGGCTACCAGAAGGGCTCGATCAGCCTGGTGCTGGCCAAGCAGCATCGGCTGCTGGAGCAACGTTTTGCCAACACTCGCGTGCAATGGATCGAGTTCCCCGCTGGTCCGCAGATGCTCGAAGCGTTGAACATCGGCAGCCTCGACATTGGCTCGACCGGTGACATCCCACCGATCTTCGCCCAGGCCGCCGGTGCCGAGCTGCTGTACATCGGTGCCGAGCCTCCCAAGCCCCAGGCCGAAGTGATCCTGGTGCCCAAAGACAGCCCGATCAAAGCCGTGGGTGAACTCAAGGGCAAGCGCATTGCCCTGCAGAAGGGCTCCAGCGCGCACAACCTGCTGTTGCGTGCGTTGGCCAAGGCCGGGCTGAGCATTCGCGATGTTCAGCCGGTGTACCTGGCACCTGCCGATGCCCGGGCGGCGTTCGAGCGGGGCAGCGTGGATGCCTGGGCAATCTGGGACCCGTTCTACTCTGCCATCGACCTGGAGGGCAAGGCTCGTTTGCTGGCGGACGGCCAGGGGCTGGGTCTGATCGGGCCATTCATGCTCGGCGCGCGTCAGTATGTGAAGGCTAATGGTGCATTTGTCGGGCAGTTGCTGGACGAAATCAGCCGGGCCGAGGCGCTGACCCGTAGTGACGAAGCCGGCAGCATTCAACTGCTGGCGCAGTTCATGGGGTTGCCGGAGGAGGTGGTGCGGCGCAGTTTCAGCCATCGGCCTGCGTCACCCGTGATGCCGGTGAGTGACGAGATCGTGGCGGCGCAGCAGCGCACCGCCGAGCTGTTCTTCGAGAACAAGGTACTACCCAAACGGGTCGACATCGCTGGGGCGGTGTGGCGGCGGTAACTTACTTTTCTGCCTGGCATCGGCCCCTGTAGGAGCGGCCTTGTGTCGCGATCGGGCTGCGAAGCAGCCCTGGCAATCTGTGCATCTGCGCTGACATCCGGGGCTGCTTCGCAGCCCGATCGCGACACAAGGCCGCTCCTACAAATGACCGCGTGAACCGAGCGATCACCCGCGGGCGAATGCCGCCAGCTTCTCGCCATCCAGCCGGTAGCGCACCCACTCGTCCTGCGCCTCGGCCCCCAGCTTCTGATAGAAGCCGATCGCCGGCTCGTTCCAGTCCAGTACGCTCCACTCCAGGCGCCCGCAATTGTTCGCTACCGCCTCGCGGGCAATGTGCTGAAGCAGTTGCCGCCCGGCGCCATCGCCGCGTTGTTCGGGCGTCACGTACAAGTCTTCCAGGTAAATGCCATTGCGCCCGAGCCAAGTCGAGTAGCTATAGAAATAAACGGCAAAACCAATCGCCCGACCCTCGCGCTCACAGATCAGGCTGCGCACCGTGCTGCCCTCGTCGAACAGGCTCTTCTCGATATCGCCCAAGGTGGCTACCACCTCGTGGCGGGCGCGCTCGTATTCGGCCAGTTCGGTGATGAAGGCCAGTATCTGCTCGGCATCGGGGCGAACGGCAGGGCGAATGGTGAGGCTCATGGTCACGGCTTCCTTGATCCGGGTTAGCGGTACAGTTATGTGTATCTGAATAATTTAATATAACTGTATCGGTCGCGGGAGAGTGCGACTCCGTTAGTGTGACAGCACCCATAAAGAAAGTGGAATGCCCGCCATGCTTGCCTCTGCCGACCTGCTGACCGCCTTTGTGCTGTTTGCCTTTGTCTCTTCCATCACCCCCGGTCCCAACAACACCATGTTGCTGGCCTCGGGGGTGAACTTTGGCGTGCGCCGCTCAATCCCCCACGCCCTAGGTATCAGCGTCGGCTTCATGGTCATGGTGCTGGCCGTCGGCCTGGGCCTGGGTGAGGTGTTCAAGGCCTGGCCGCCGCTGTACACGGTGCTGCGCTATACCGGCGCCGCCTACCTGCTGTACCTGGCGTGGAAAATCGCCACGTCCGGGCCGGTTGGCACGGCCTCTTCCGGCGCTCGCAAACCGCTGGGTTTCTGGGGCGCAGCGGCGTTCCAGTGGGTCAACCCCAAGGCGTGGGTGATGGCGGTGGGTGCGATTACCACCTACACGCCGGCGCAAGGCTATGTGACCAACGTGATCGTCATCGCCGCCTTGTTCGCCCTGGTCAACTTGCCCAGCGTCGGTGTTTGGGTAATGTTTGGCAGCGCACTGCGCAACCTGTTGCAGAACCCGCGCTGGCTGATGCTGTTCAATGTCCTGATGGCCTTGTTGCTGGTGATTTCACTCTACCCGCTGCTGTTTGTAGAATCGGCGTTTTCCTAGCCCCGCGAGCACATCAAGCCGATGCAGTTGATCCCCTGGTCCCACGAATGCCCCGAAGGTTTCACCCTGCGTGGCTGGCGAACCCCGGCCAGTGGCAAGCCGTTGCTGCATTTTTTGCACGGCAACGGCTTCTGTTGCCTGGCCTACCAGCCGTTGCTGATGCGGCTGGGCGAACAATTCGACCTGTGGCTGTGCGACGTTCAGGGGCATGGTGACAGTGACCATGGCGGGGCCTTTCGGGGCTGGAACCGTACTGCCGAGCTGGCAGTGGAAGCTTTCCAGGCCGGGCGGGGCGCTTACGGCGATGTGCCGCGTTTTGCCGTGGGGCACAGTTTTGGCGGCGTGCTGACGGGCCTGATCCTGTCTGGTGAACCTCAGCTCTTCGAGCGCGCCGTGTTACTTGACCCCGTGTTGTTCAGCCGCCGTATGCTCGGTGTAATGGGTGCCGCAGCACTGGTTGGTCTGCATCAGCGGCATGCGCTGGCCCGCAAGGCCGCCAGCCGCCGCAGCCACTGGCCTGATCGCGAGACGGCGCTGGCCTCGCTACAAGGGCGGGGCATCTTCAGGGGCTGGACCGATGCGGCGCTGCTGGCCTACGTGGAACACGCGATTGGCGATTGCGGTGACGCAGTGGTGCTCAAGTGCCGACCCAGCCGGGAGGTGGAAATCTTCAGTTCATTCCCCAAACGCATGTGGGCGCGCCTTGCTGCCATCAGCACGCCGACACGAATTGTGTATGGCGAGCACACTTATCCCTTCGTGCCACATTCGGTCAAACGGCTCGCCACGCTTAACCGGCATGTGAGCGCCCGGCAAGTTGCCGGTGGCCACTGTTTCATGCAGGAAGACCCCGTCATGGCGGCTGAGCAAGTGCTTGCTTTCTTGCAGGGCTGACTGTTCCATAGGTGGAACGATGTATGCCATATCAGCCGCCTACCGCCAGATTGGTATCATTGATAAGGTTATCCCAGCCAAGAGAGGAGCCTTCTCATGAAAAATATTCTGGGTATCCACCGCAGCCCGCACGCCCATTGGGTAGGTGATGGCTTTCCGGTGCGCAGCCTGTTCACCTACGACAACCTGGCCAGCCGGATCAGCCCGTTCCTGCTGCTGGACTACGCCGGCCCCCACGATTTCGCCCCGACCACTGCGCGGCGCGGCGTTGGCCAGCACCCGCACCGTGGCTTCGAGACCGTGACCATTGTTTACCAGGGTGAACTGGAGCACCGTGACTCTACGGGCGCCGGCGGCTTGATCGGGCCGGGTGATGTGCAGTGGATGACCGCCGCCAACGGCATCATCCATGAAGAGTTCCATTCCCCAGGCTTTGCCCGCAGCGGCGGTACGCTGGAAATGGTCCAGCTGTGGGTCAACCTGCCGGCGCGTGACAAGCGTGCTGCGGCCGGTTACCAGACGCTGGTGGCCAGCGACATTCCGGTGGTAGCGCTGGACAGTGACGCAGGCAGTGTGCGGGTGATTGCCGGTGACTACTCCGGGCACCAAGGGCCTGCGCGGACCTTTACCGCCATGGATGTCTGGGACCTGCGGCTGAATGCTGGCGCTGTTCTGCAACTGCCGGTGGCTGCCGGGCGCAACGCGGCACTGGTGGTGTTGCGCGGTACAGTGCGAATCAACGGCGAACGTGAAACCGGCCCGTCCAGCCTGGTGTTGTTTGACCGGGCGGGTGAGGACGTGGCTGTCGAGGCACTGGAAAGTGCCAGCGTGCTGCTACTCAGTGGCGAGCCAATCGATGAGCCGATTGTCGGCTATGGCCCGTTCGTGATGAACAGCCAGGCGGAGATTGCCGAGTCGTTCGACGATTTCCATGCCGGGCGGTTTGGGCAGATGCAGGATGAGCGGGAAGGCGCGGCGCACTGAGCCGTAGCGGGTATTCCTTGGGGGCTGCTTGGAGCATGGATTGGCCCCCAGGATTTTCTGGCATCATCAAGCTATGCCCAAGCTCACTCTCCAGCACGCCGTGCGCCGATCATTGCCCACTTCCGGGCACAACACCCTGTGGCTTCGCTACCGTGCCCCCTATCACTGGCCCTCGACCCTGGGCTTTCTCGCCGCCCGCTGTATTCCCGGCATTGAAACTTACCGCGACGGCACCTACAGCCGCACCCTGAACATCGCTGGCCACCATGCTGTCCTGCACGCTACTCCGTTACCCAACCAGCATTTGCGGGTCTGCCTTGAAGGCGTACCTGTACCCGCGCTGCCCGGCTTGATCGCCAGGCTGAGGCGGGTCTTCGACCTCGACGCCGACCTTGCACGCATCAGCGCCGAACTGTCTCGCGACCCCTTGATGGCAAAACTGCTCAAAGAACGCCCAGGCCTGCGCGTGCCGCAAGGCTGGGACGCCTGCGAGCAAGCCATGCGTACCGTGCTGGGCCAGCAAATCAGCGTGGCCGGCGCCATGACCCTGGCGGGCCGGCTGGTGCAACGTCACGGTGCAGCGCTGCGTCTGCCGGTAATGGGCCTGAGCCATGTGTTCCCGGCTTTGCCAGCATTGACGGGCGCACGATTCGAAGATATGGGCATGCCGCGAGCGCGTGCCACTACCCTCGGCACCCTGGCCAACGCCTTGCTGGCCGAACCCGGGTTGCTGCGTCGCGGCCAACCGCTGGATGAGCTACTGCGCAATCTGTGCCGGCTAAAAGGTATCGGCCCGTGGAGTGCGCATTACCTGGCGCTACGGCAGGCCGGCGCTTCTGATGCCTTGCCGTTGGGCGACGTAGCCCTGATCAAGGCGTTGCGGTTGCTTGAAGGCGATGATGCGCAACTGCCCGAACGGGCGCTGGCCTGGCGCCCGTGGCGGGCCTATGCGGCACAGCACTTGTGGGCATCGTTGGGGCCGGCGGGGACCACTCGTCGTTAAGTCGGACGTTGCAATCGAACATGTGGCCCACAGACGAAATCTTCCACTAAGGTGCTAAAGGATTCCCCGCATCATCATTGCCCCGGCGCATGGACGCCTGCCCAGGCATGCGCAATATCAATTGGCGCCCCGCCCGATAAAGGCGTACTTCCACATAACAGGCCATCGCACAGAGAGGGTCGTACCATGTCGTTGATAGGAGTTTCGATGCTGGAGATGCGGCAGATGATCGAGCAGGCCTGCTTGCCCGATCGCTGTGAAGTCAGCTGCCTGGATGGCGCCAACCTGACCATCCGCCTGGGTCAGGGTCAGAGTCTCGACGAGGGCGTGACCCTGAGCAGGGTCCCGCTGCAAAGCCTTAACAGCTGCCGTGATCTGGTCCACCTGGTGGGGCAGCTGCACGCGCTGCGTGACAGCCCCCCGGCGCCACTCAAGGCCATTGCCTGAGTCTGCCAACGTGCCCTGGCCAGTTTGAGCTGGCCGGGTGTACGTGTTTTCGGCCAGGCTGCTTTCCTCGGCTTATTGCAGCTCCAGCAACAAGTTCAAGCCACCATCCCCGCACCTTCCTTGGTCACGTACCACACCGCGGTAGCTGCGCCCGTCCCAGACGAACGCCACACTGTGGGCCCGGTCAACCTTGTCGGGCAGTGGCGGGCAGATATGCAAGCGAAGCGCAGGCCGGCCTTGCAGGTTGAGAGCCGCGAGCTGGCACTGGCACTCCACACTTTGTGCTACCGGGCCGAAAAAGGTATCGCGCACGTAATCCAGTTGCAGCGAGGCATTTGGCGCACGACCGGGCATTTTCATGTGTCTGCGGCACTGTTGCGAAGAGGCAGGGGGCACAGGGTATAGGGCATGGCAGGCTCCAGGGCGTGAGGATGCGGCTTATCGTTTGAAGCTTGCCAGAGCAAGATGTTCAACGTGTTTCATGCACGTTCATCTTGTTTGTGTCAGCCACCCGCCTTGCGCAAGGTCAGGTTGATTCGCCGTTCGCCCATGCGCGCATGCATGCCGGGTTTGATGGGCAGTACACCGTGAAAGCGCAAGCGGTCCTCACCACCCCAGACCAACACATCACCGTGGCTCAGCGCAATGCGACGGGCCTTGTCGGCACGTTGCAGGCCGCCAAACAGGAACACCGCTGGCAGGCCCAGCGAAACCGACACAATCGGCTGGCCGAAGTCCTGCTCGTCACGGTCCTGGTGCAGGCTCAGGCGTGTGCCGGGCAGGTAATGGTTGACCAGGCAGGCATCCGGTAAGAACCCCTCGAAACCGGCCAGGGCTGCAGCGCGGGCGGCGAGGGCGAGCAGAACCGGGGGCAGGGCGGGCCAAGGCTTGCCGCTAAGCGGATCGCTGGGGCTGTAACGGTAACCCTGTTCGTCACTTACCCAACCCAGCGTGCCGCAGTTGGTCAGGCCTACTGCCATGCGCAGGCCGCCCGGGGTGTGCATGTGCCGAAAGGGCGCAGCGCGCAGCACCGGGCGCAAGGCATCGAGCAGCGCTTCGGTTTCGGCCAGGGCAAAGCCGGGCAGCAGCACGGTGTGGCTGGCCAGGCGTTGCGGCTGAGGGCCGAACAGGTCGAGGTCCGACTGGATCATGGGGTGAGGATCGGGTTGGGGGAAGGCCATTGTAATGCGCTTGGCAGGTCAGGCCTATTCGCGGGTGAACCCGCTCCCACTCGAATCCTGGAGCTTTCAGACCTGTGGTTATCCTGGTGGAGCGGGTTTACCGCGAAATGGCCGGGAGAAAAACACAAGGGTGCAGGAAAAAAAGGAACCGCGGCACCAGGGAGAGGAGCACCGCGGTTCAAGGGGGAGCTGTTTACTTCTGGGTCACAGTGGCCATGTTCGCGCTGCCCAGCTGGGTGATGGTGGCGGTTTGCGCGATACCGCTCTGGTCGACGAACGCCTTGTTGCCCTGACCCCCCTGGGTCACGTAGGCGACGTTGATGTTGTCAGTCTGTTTGATGGTGGCTTCGTTGCCGCTACCGTATAGCTGGTTGGTGTAGCTCTGGTTGCTGTAGCCCGACTGGTCCAGGGTGATGGAGTTGCCGGTGCCCTGGCTGTTGCCGTAGGCGTAGTTGTCGGTACCGCGCTGGTCGGCGATCAGGATGTTGTCGGTGCCGTTCTGCTCGAAGTACAGCTCGTTGTTGACGTCGTCCTGCTTGGTCTGCATCTGGTTGCCTTTACCCGTCTGGGTCAGCGTGGCCACCTGGTCAGCGCCTTTCTGGGTCAGGTTGACGCCGTTGCCATTACCGGTCTGGTTGATGGTGGCGTTCTGGTTGGTGCCGAACTGGCCGCCCATCTTGGCGCCTTTCCAGTTGCTGGCGGTGATGCTGTTGCCATTGCCCTTGGTGTTGATGGTCAGGTTGAGGTTTTCACCATTCTGATAGGTGAAAAACAGGTTGTTGTTGCCGGTCTGGGTAATGGTGGCGGTTGCGTTGTTGGTCTCGAACTGGTCCGACCAACTGGCGTTGGCGTTGCCTTTCTGGGCCAGGCTGACCTTGTTGCCGGCACCGAAGCTCTGGTCGATATAGCCTTCGTTCGCTTGGCCGGTCTGCATCACTGAGGCCTGGCTGCCGATCTGGGTGTCCTGCCACACCTCGACCGAGTTGCCGCCACCGTACTGGCCAATGCCTATGGTGCCGCCGGTGCCGTCACGCTGATCGCCGTAGGCCCAGTTGTCGTGGCCATCCTGGTAGACCTGGATGTCGCCATCGACCTGGTTCAAGTGCTCGGCGGCGGCGTAGTTGTCCTGGCCGGCCTGGTTGACAGTACTGCGGTTGTTGGTGCCACCGAAGGTCTGCTCGATGAAGGCCTCGTTGCGCTGGCCGGATTGCCAGGTGGTAGCTTTGCTGCCTTCCTGGGTGTCCTGCCATACGGTGGATTTGTTGCCGACACCTTGCTGGGTTTGCAGCGCTTCATTGTTCAGCCCTACCGACTGGCTGGCGAAGGCATCGTTGAAGCTGCCCCCAGCTTGCTGGGTGATCTGGCTGCCGTTCTCGAACAATTGCTCGGCGTAGCCGGCGTTGTACTGGCCGGTGGCGCTCTGCTGGATATCGCTGGTGCTTTCGGTTTGTACCGCCAGGTGGTTATGGCCCTTGCCGGTCTGGTTCTGGGTGGCCGAGGCGAAGGACGCGGCGGTCTGGCTGACTTCGGCGATGTTTTCCTTGCCGTCCTGGGTCTGGGACGAGGTGCTGTCAGCGGCCATGGCTTGACCTGCGAGGGCCAGGACGATAGCGGCACTTAAAGGAGCGAGCTTGTACATGGTGGAACCTCCAGGTCTATCGGTATTGGGTGATCTGAACATGCTGGCCATTGCCGGCTTGGGTTACGGAGCTGCTAAGGCCCGAACCGGACTGCACGATGCTGGCGCTGTTGTCGTTGCCGATCTGTTCGATGGCTGCGCTGTTGCTGCTGCCGCTCTGACGGATCGTCGCGCTGTTGCCATTTCCCTGTTGGCTGATGCTGGCCATCAGGTCACTACCTTCTTGCAGGATGTACGCCTCCTGCGCGCCACCGGCCTGGACTATGCGGCCCAGCAGGGCCTGGCCGTTCTGGTCGAGGGCGGCGCGGTTGCCCGACCCTTGCTGCTCGATCACCGCGGCCTGGCCGGCGCCGACCGGCAGCAGGCGGATGATCACCGGCTCGCCGAGGTCGTTGCCGGGCGCTAGGTCGGCATTGTCCATCAGGTCGTCGGCCCAACTGGCCTGGCCCGCGAGGGCCAGGCAGAGCAGCAGTGGATACAGGCGCTTCATGGTGTTACCCCGCCTTTACTGCACAACCACGTTGACGGTGCGGGTAGTACCCGGGCTGGTGGTAATGGTCGCCGTCGGCGCGGCGGTCGGGATTACCGTGGTGCTGTTGCTGACTGCCAGGCGCCAGCGGCCGTTCACCGGTACCGTGGCGGTGCCCAGGGTCTGCACGCCGGTGGTGGTGGTGACCCGCACGGTGACGACGTTGCCGGTAGTCACCGACGAAGTGCCGCTGATGTCCCAGTTGTAACGGTTGTTGGAGCGTGCCGTGACCGTGGCGGCGGTGACCGCGAAGGTTTCGGCGGCTGGGCGTGGCGACACGTTGACGGTGACGGTGCCGGCATTGGACAGCGCCCCCAGCGAGTCACGTATCTGGTAGGTGAAGGTGGTGGTGAAGGCTGCCGTCACCGTGGCCGGTGGGGTGTAGGTCACCGTGGTACCGTCGGTGCTGACGGTGCCGCGGCCGGCAGTCGGTTGGGTAAGGGCAGCAACGGTCAACGGCAGGTTGCCTTCCGGATCGGTGTCGTTGGCCAGCACGTTGATGGTCAGTGGCACGCCGAGTGTAGCGACGGTTTCCGGGTTGGCGGTCGGTGCCTGGTTAGGCGCGACGTTGATGGTCACCGTGGCCGGTGTCGACTTCAGGCCTTTGGAGTCCACCGCCCGGTAACTGAAGGTGGCCACCAGCGGTTGCGTGGCCCCCGCTGGCGGGGTGTAAGTGACCGAAGTGGTGCCGTTGAGCACCACGCCGCCAAGGCCGGTACCCGGTTGGGTCAGGTCACTGATGGTCAGCGGCACGTTGCCGTCCGGGTCGCTGTCGTTTTGCAGCAGGTTGAGGGTGATCGGCACCCCAACGCTGGTGCTGCCGACATCGGACTGGGCCAGCGGCGGCTGGTTGGCCGCCTCGACGGGAGCGTTGCCCACCACCAGGACCGGTTCCACGTCGCTACCGCCATGGGCAGACTTGATCGTGACGGTGGCCGGTGGTTGCGCCACGTCGTTGACCGTGATGCTTTGCAACGTGCCCGACTTCGACAGGCGGCCGTAACCTTGGGCGAGCATGTCGGGGATAGCCACCTCGTCACTGGACCTGGCCTCGATCAGCAGGCGCTTGTTGGCCCAGTCATAACGTGCGGTGCTGACCTTGACCACGTCGGTCAGCTTGCTCGAAAGCGCGGTCGGCTGAGTGCCGCCGGCCGTGTTGCTGGCCGTTACCACTACCACTGCAGGTGGTGCTGTCTGGCCAAGCTGTTGGTGGAAGAACAGGCCGTTGTTGTCTGCCGTCAGGGTGAACTGGCAGGGCGAAGGGGGCGTTCCGATCAGTGCCAGGCCGTTGCGCATGCACAGGCTGGCCTCTTTCGGCGCCTTGGCGAACACTTCCACACGGGTACCGCTGCCGTTACGCGAGTAGGTGGCGCGCTCCAGGGTGACCGCGGTTTGTGCGCGCTGGTCCAGCACCTTGCCCGAAACGGTGAACAGCGCAGTCTCGATGCGCCCGGGCGGGCCATCGATGCGGATGAAGTTGGTGTTGAACGGGCTGCCGACTACGGCTTCCAGGCGGTTCGGGTCACCAATGAAGGTTTCGCTGGCGCCGGTGTCCGGGTTGACTTCCACATAAGGCCCACCAACTCCACGCAACCATGGCCCGAGCGCGCCGTTGAGCGCCCCCGTGAAGTTACCCGGTGCGCCGATGCCGATGTCGCGGGTGATGTTGATCGCCCTCCGGCCGGGCGTGGTGACGTTGACCGTCTCGACGCCGAAAGGGTGGGTGATGGTGTAGACACCTGCACGCGGGACCGACACACGAAGCCGGATGCGGGCGAAGCTTTGCTGGTCGCCATCCACCGGGTTTTCGGCGGCAAAGGCCGCTTCCAGACCTGCGACGTAGGCATCCAGTTCATAGCCACTGTTGCCGACAGCAGGGATGGTGGCCTCCGCCAGGAACCAGAACATTTCTGGCGGCCAGTTGTCTGGGAACACCAGCGGCAGGGCGTCGTCGTAGATGCCGGGCTCCGGCAGCAGGGTGCACATGTAGGACGGTGCGGCCGGAGTACCGGGCACCCGGGTACTGGTGGCACGTGACTGGCACAGCTCCAGGGACTGGTTGAGGCTGTCCTTGTACCACATCGGGTAGCCACCCGTGGCGAAGGTGTACGGCCCGGGGTCGACGTCAGACAACGCGGCAAAGGCGGCGCTGGTAACGGTGAGGGAAAAACCGGCGGCGAACAGCGCACGGCGCGACCAAGTGTTCATGCGGCCTCCTTGAAGGCTGAGCCTTTGTCTGTTCATGGCACCAGCACCACGTCTTCGGTGTCGCTACCGCCATTGGCACTGGTGACCTGCACCTTGGCCGGCGGTATGGGCGACAAGGTCATGCTCAACGTCTTCACGGCGCCGGTGCCGCCAAGGTTGCCGATCAACGTGCCGTTGCCGGTATGTGCGGTGAGCACGGGCGGGGTGGTTTCGTCACTGGTGCTGGCCACCAGGGTCAGCTCGCCGGTGGACAGGCGGTACTGGGCCTGAGTGATGGTGACCAGGTCAGTCAGTGGCAGGTTGCGCGTGGACAGGCTGCTGGTCGGGATCGCCACGCTGTTGTCGGCGGTCAGTGTCACGATGGTACCGGCCGCGGGGTTGAGCGCAGACTGGGCGTACCAGGCGCCAATGCCGTTGGCCTCGGTCAGGCTCAGGTTGGGCGTCTGGCTGGTCAGGGTGACACTGGCAGGTGGCGGCGGGGCCATGACGAAGATGTCTTGCTGGGCCCGTAGGTTGCCGTTCTCGGTGTGCCGTGAGTAGGTGCTGCGCTGGGGCATCAGCGGAGTAGGCAGGGCGACTGTCGAGAGCTTGCCCGAGATCGAGAACAGCTCGGTGCGCAAATCAATACCGCCAGGGCCTTCGATGCGCACGAAGTTGGTATTGAACGGGCTGCCGGTTACCCGTTCTTCAAGGTTCGGGTCGCCGACAAAGCGCTCGCTGCCTTCGGTGTAGGGGCCGTTGACACTGCGCAGGAACGGCCCGACATCGCCCTTGAGTGCGCCGGTGAAATCGCCCGCTCCGGCGATGCCGATGTCGCGGGTCATGTTGATCGCCCGGCGCCCGGCGGCAGGTACATCGAACACTTCGACGCCGTAGGGGTGGGTGACTACATAGGTGCCGGCGGTGGGCACATCGACCCGGATGCGGACCCGGGCGAAGCTGACCTGGTCGCCCTCGACCGGTTCTTCGGCGGCGAATGCCGCTTCGATCGCCGTACCGTAGCTGAGGTTGATGCCACGGGCGGCGTCGACGATGGCGGCGTCGGCAGTGAACCAGAACGCTTCGTCAGGGAAGTTGGTGGGGAAGACGATGGGTTGGGTGTCGTCGAACACACCGGGAGTGGGCAGCAGCGTGCACATGTAAGACGGTGCGCCGGGCGCGCCGGAAACCCTGGAGCTGACCGCCTTGGTCAGGCACAGGTCGAGGGTACGACCGTGACTGTCCTGATACCAGGCAGGGAAGCCGCCGTTGGCGGGGACGTAGGCGCCTGGATCGACAGCATTCAAGGCAGCCTGCGCCGGGAGTTGGAGCATACCGGCAAAAATCGCCACTGCCAGCGGGTGGGGTATCGGTCGGTGCATGAGTCAATTCCTCCTGCAAACGGGCCCATGGACTTGGGGCGTCTGGGAGGAGATTGGCAATAGCTGTGCCAAAATCTGAAAATGGTCTTGCAGGCCTTGTACGGCAAGGGGTCCAGTAATTCAAAGCGGCAATTCAAGGACGCTTACTGGTGGGCGCCGTTCCCCAGGATTGGGGAATGGGGCAGGGAGCGCCGACCCAATCACGAAGGTCCTTGGGCCGCGAAAGGGGCGCACGGCCCTCTCTCGCTAATCCCGAATTTGGCAGTTGTGCCATTGCCCTGATGCCCCTAACATTGATAACAATTCTTATTTGATGTTGTGTCATAGCTACCCGCAATGGAGTGCACGGCCCCAATGTCCCCACCATCCCCACCATCTGACATCGGCAGCCTCTACCAGCTGCACCACGGTTGGATCCGCAACTTGTTTCGTCACAAATTGGGCAACGCGCACGATGCCGCCGAACTGGCGCACGATGTGTTCCTGCGCTTGCTCAGCAAACCGCGCAGCTTTGCCAGTGATGCGGATGCCAAAGCCTTCCTGGGGGCGATGTCACGCAATATGTGCGTGGATTTTTGGCGCCGACGCCGGGTTGAACAAGCCTGGCTGGAAGTGTTGGCCGAACGCCCCGAGGCGTTCCACCCGAGCGAGGAGCATCGGGCCCTGATGCTGGAAGCTTTGGTGCAGGTGCAGACCATGCTCGAACGGTTGCCGGCAGCGGTGGCCGAGGCGTTCGTGCTGGCCCAGTTGCATGGCTTGGGTTACCGCGCCATTGCCGAACAATTGGGGGTCAGCGAGCGCACCGTGACCAGCTATATGGCCAAAGCCATGTTCCACTGCGCTGTACTTGAGGCCGAACTGGCCGGGCTGCAGTTGCTGTGAGCGCCCAGGCCCTGGACCACGGCCTGCTGCAGCAGGCCGCCGATTGGTATGCGCGTTTGGCGGGGCAGCCCGGTGACCTGGCGTTGCAGCAGGCCTGGGAACACTGGCTGGCTGCCGCCGAGGCGCATCGCCAGGCCTGGGCTTTCGTCGAGCAAGTCAGCGAACGCTTTGCACCTTTGCAGCCACAGGCCGCCAGCGCCAGCCATGCCCTGGGCCAGTTACGCCGTGGTGGTCAATCGCGCCGGGCGGTGCTGCGCGGCCTGTCGACCGTCGCTGGCGTCAGCGTGCTTGGCTGGCTGGGTTGGCAAGGTGGCGCGCATCAGGCCTGGCTGGCCTGGCAGGCTGACTACCGCACTGGGGTTGGCCGGATAGAGGAACGCGAGCTTGCCGATGGCACGCGCCTGTGGCTGAACAGCGCCAGTGCTGTCGACGTACGTTTCGATGCCCGGCACCGTTCGCTGTATCTGTACCGCGGCGAGGTGCTGATCAGCACTGCTGAGGATGCGCGCCCGCTGCAGGTACATACCCGCGACGGCCGCCTGCAGCCGCTGGGCACGCGCTTCAGCGTGTTGCAGGGCGATGACCGCACGCAGTTGACGGTGTTTGCTGGCGAAGTACTGGGACGTTGTGCCGCGTCCGGCTTGCAGCAGCGCGTTGCCGCAGGCCGGGCAGTCAGTTTCGACAGCCAACGCTTCACCTCCCAGCACGAGGCACCGGCGATGCGCGAAAGCTGGCGCGACGGTGTGCTGCTGGCGCGTGATACAGACCTGCGCAGCCTGGTGGCCGAACTGGCCCGCTACCGTACTGGCTACCTGGGCGTGGCGCCAGAGCTGGCCGATCTGCGCATCATGGGGGCTTACCCACTGCAAGACACTGACCAGGCCCTGGAAATGCTGGCGCGCACGCTGCCGGTTCGCATTGAGCGGCGGCTGCCCTGGTGGGTAAGCGTCGAGCCTGCCGACTGATTCCCGAAAAAGTTTCCCAGGCAGCTTCCGGATTTTCGCGGTCATTCGATTACTCCCGGAACCTACTGCCCAGTGATCTTTTCAAGGACCTCTCGATGTCGCCCGTACACCGTCTTCATCCCCTTGCCCTGGCCTTGGCGCTCAGCGTTGCTGTCACGTGCGCAGCCCAAGCCGGCCAGGCGGCCCAGGCCCAGGTTTTCGACCTGGCCGCCGGCCCTCTGGATACACGCCTGACTGAGTTCGCGGCGCAATCCGGGCTGTACCTTAGCACCGAGCCACACCTGCTAAGTGGCAAGCGCAGCCAGCCGCTTCAAGGGCGCTTCTCGGCCGAACAGGCTTTGCAGATAATGATTGCCGGCAGCGGCCTGCAGGCCGTGCCCTTGGGTAATGGCCGCTTTCTGTTGCAGCCTGCGCCCGCAGCGGGCGCTGTAGAGCTGGGTGCAACCACTATCGGCGCCAGCTTGGCAGAACCGACCACCGAGGCCAGCGGCTCCTACACCACGCCAGTGGCGACGATCGGCAAGGGCGTCAAGCGTATCAAGGACATCCCGCAGGCCATCAGCGTGGTTACCCGCCAGCGGATGGACGAGCAGAACATCAGCAGCGTGACTGATGCCCTGGCCAATTCACCCGGTATTACTGTGGTGCCCTCATTCACCGGCAGCCAGTTTTATTCCCGTGGTTTCTTCATCAACAGTTTCCAGTATGACGGCGTGCCGCTGGAGCGTCAGTTGTACGCACGCGGTTCCAGTTTCACAGGGCAGACCGCAATCCTCGACCGCGTCGAGGTCTTGCGCGGCCCGCAAGGCCTGCTGGAAGGCGGTGGCGACCCCTCGGGGGCGGTGAACCTGGTGCGCAAGCGCCCGACCGCCGACGCGCAAACCCACCTGAGCGCCAAAGCCGGCTCCTGGGATCATTACGCCCTGCAGGTCGACACCAGCGCGCCGCTGGATGCGCAAGGGCGCCTGCGTGGCCGGCTGGTCATGGACTACGACACCACCCAGTCATTCGTCGATTACGTGCAAAGCGACAACCAGACGCTGTATGCCGCCCTGGACTACGACCTTTCCGACAGTACACTGCTTGGCCTGGGCTACAGCCATGAGCGGGTCGATGCTACGCCTTACATGATGGGCATTCCCAACTATAGCAACGGCAGCATGCCGCACATGGGGCGCTCCACCTACCTGGGCACGCGCTGGGACAACTGGGACAAGACTCAGGACACCTACTACCTCGACCTGACCCAACGCCTGAACAATGACTGGACGCTGAAGGGCAGCCTGGTGAACATCCGCGAGTTCAATGACTTCAAGTACCTGCAGCGGCGCGGCCGTATGGGGCCAGGCTACACGTTGGCCGGTGATGCGTATGCATTCGACTACTTTTCCGAGCACTGGGGTGGCGACTTGAACGCCAATGGTGATGTGCAGCTGTTTGGCCGACGCCTTGGCCTGACGGTGGGTGGCAACTACTCGCGGCTCAAGAGCAACGACGTCTGGGGCGCTCGCTATAACTACGTTACGCCCATCAACATTTTCGATTACACCCCCAGTGCGGTGGAACCCACCGACGATTCGATCTATGCCGCCAACCAGTGGCTCGATGGCTATACCTCCACCCAGAAGGGCCTGTATGGCGTTGCCGACTACCAGCTGACAGACCGCTTGCAGCTGATTTTGGGCGCGCGGGTTTCCACCTTCCGCACGGTATTCGATTCCGACGGACCGTGGGGCGTCAGCCGCAGCACTGCACAAAAGCATGGCAAGCTCACGCCATATGCGGGGCTGGTGTATGCACTGGATGAACAGTGGAATGCTTATGCCAGCTATACCGAGATCTTCAAACCTCAAACCCAGCGCACGGCTGAGGGCACTTTGCTTGAGGCGCGTACTGGGCACAGCTACGAGATCGGGCTGAAAGGCGAACTGGCCGATGGCCGGGTCAACACCACGCTGGCGGTGTACCGCATGGAGCAGGACAACATCCCGTTGCCGGACGCCAGTGTCAGCTCGGACGTAGCTGCGTTGTGCGGGGGTACCTGCTACCGCCCGGCGGGCACAGTGCGCAGCCAGGGCCTGGAGGCCGAGATCAGCGGAGAGGTGCTAACAGGCTTGCAATTGTCTGCCGCCTACACCCTCAACCTGCTCAAGTACCTGGACGAAGAGCCTGCCGTGGCCGGCAACATCACGGGCAATACCGAAACGCCCAAGCATATATTCCGTGCCTGGGCCAATTACCGGTTGCCTGCCGCCTGGCGCCAGGTCAGCGTGGGTGCAGGGGTGAACGCCCAGAGTCATGCTGCGGGTTACGGGTATTACGGGCGAGAGCAGGGCGGGTATGCGGTTTGGGATGCGCGATTGGGGTATGACGTGGATGAGCATTTGAGCGTGGCGATCAACGTCAACAACCTGTTCGACCGGCGTTATTACAGGGCCATCGACTACGACCACAACTTCTTTGGGGACCCACGTAATGTGTTGCTGAGCGTCGATTACCGTTTGTGATGGTTTTGGGGCAAGTAGAGGCGCGGCCCTGATACAGTCACATCGTTATCCCCAGCCGAGCCAAGCAATGCAGCCACTCGACCACCTGTCCCTGAACCTGTTCATCGTCGTCTGCGAAGAAGGCACCATCGCCCGCGCCGGTGAGCGCGCGTTCATGGCGCCCTCCGCCGTCAGCAAACGCATCTCGGACATCGAGGCGCGCTTTGGCACCGCCTTGCTCAAGCGCAGCAAGCGCGGTGTGGCGCCCACCCCGGCAGGGCTTGCCCTGCTGCGCCATGCGCGGGAAATGACCCGCGCCATGGAACGCCTGGACAGCGAGCTGAGCGAATACGCCGAAGGCGCCCGTGGCCATGTGCGGGTATTGGCCAATGTCTCGTCCATCATGGAGTTCCTGCCTGAGGAACTGTCGGCATTCATGCTGGAAAACCCGCTGATCCGGGCCGACATCGAAGAACGTTTTAGCCCTGATGTCGTGCGTGGCGTGGCAGAGGGCAATGCAGACCTGGGGATTTGCCGCAAATCGATGGCGGTGGGTGACCTGGAGTTCGTACCGTACCGACAGGATCACCTGGCCGTGGTCGTTGGTGCTGATCACCCGTTAGCCGGCCGCAGCCAGATTGCCTTCGAGGAAACCCTGGGTTACGACCACCTTGGCCTCTCGGCCTTCGCCACGTTGAACGCGTTCATGCGTAAAAGCGCCGAACAGGCGGGCAAGGAACTGCGCTTTCGCTCGTATGTGTCGTCGTTCGACGCGGCATATCGCCTGGTGCAGTTTGGCCTGGGCCTGGCAGTGTTCCCGCAAGAGGCCGTGGCCCGTTATGCGGCACTGTTCGACCTGCGGGTGATTCCGCTGACCGATGACTGGGCGTTGGGCGAATTCGTCATCTGCATGCGCGACCGGCACGCGTTGTCGCTGTCGGCGCGGCGCCTGCTCGACCATCTTCTGTTGCGCGCACCGGCCTGGCAAGCTACCGGCTGATCCATCGTGGCTGACGATGGATCAGCCCGTGAAACACGTCTTTTCTGCCCGTCATCCAGCTCATAGTCTGGCGCAACGCTTCAGACAGAGAGACCGTGATGACAACAATAACAATCAACGAAGTCGGTATGCGCGATGGTCTGCAGAGCCTGCAGACGATCATGCCGACGGCCGCCAAGCGCCGTTGGATCGATGTGGCCTACGCCGCCGGCGTGCGCCACATGGAAGTTGCCTCGTTCGTGCCGGCGCGCCTGTTGCCGCAAATGGCCGATGCCCGCGAAGTGGTGGCCCATGCCCTCACATATCCAGGCCTGCACGTGACCGTGCTGGCGCCGAACCTGCGCGGTGCCAGGGACGCACTGGAGTCTGGCGCCCATCGCATCGTCGCGCCGGTATCGGTCAGCATGGCGCACAGCCTGGCCAACGTGCGCCGCACGCCGCTGGAAATGGTCGAGGAAATGGGGCGCATGTGCCAACTGCGCACGGAAATGGGCCTGCATCAGGTGCAGGTCATGGCCGGCATGTCGGTCGCCTTTGGCTGCACCCGCCAGGGTGACGTGCCGCTGGCCGACCTTTGCGCACTCACCCGACAAGTGATCGAAGCCGGCTGCGACCTGGTCTCGCTGGGCGACACTACCGGCTACGCCAACCCCGGCCAGGTGGCAACGGTGCTCCAGGCCGTGCGGGCGATTGCCGGCGAGCGGCTGAAAGCCGCGCACTTCCATGACACCCGCGGCCTGGCACTGGCCAACAGCCTGGTGGCCGTGCAGCAGGGTATCCGCGAACTGGATGCCTCGTTGGCTGGCCTGGGCGGCTGCCCGTTTGCTCCGGGCGCCTCCGGTAATACGGTCAGCGAGGATCTGGTGTTCATGCTGCAAAGCATGGGCTATGACACCGGCATCGACCTGCCTGCCCTGATCGAGTCGCGCGAGGTGCTCAGCGAAGCGCTACCCGGCGAACCACTTTATGGCTGCATTGCCCGCGCCGGATTGCCACTGAACTTTGCCAACGCTGCCCGCCAGGCCTGACTCGCCCGAATGAGGAACACCACGATGTCCAGACTTCCCTTGGACGGCATCCGTGTCGTCGAGATTTCGCACATGGTCATGGGGCCGACCTGCGGCATGATCCTCGGCGACCTTGGCGCTGAAGTGATCAAGATCGAACCCGTGCGCGGCGACGGCACGCGTCGGCTGCTCGGCGCAGGGGCGGGCTTCTTCCGCACCTTCAACCGCAACAAGCAATGCATTGCCGTAGATGTCGAAACACCTGAGGGCCGCGAGGCCGTGCTGCAACTGATCGATACCGCCGACGTGTTCATCGAGAACTTCAAGCCTGGGCGGATGCTCAAGCTGGGCCTGGACTACGCCGCGCTGCGCCAGCGCAACCCACGGCTCATCTACGCCTCGCACAAGGGCTTTCTCAGCGGGCCTTACGACAACCGCCTGGCGCTGGACGAGGTGGTGCAGATGATGGCCGGCCTGGCCTACATGACCGGGCCAGTAGGCCGCCCGTTGCGCGCGGGCAGCTCGGTGAACGACATCATGGGCGGCATGTTCGGCGCCATCGGCGTGCTGGCGGCGCTCAACGAGCGCCACACCACCGGCAATGGCCGCGAAGTGCAAAGCGCTCTGTACGAGAACTGCGTGCTGCTGGCCGCCCAGCACATGCAGCAATACGTGGTCACCGGCGAGGCCGCAGCGCCGATGCCCAACCGCATCAGTGCCTGGTCCATCTACGATGTGTTCACCTTCGCCGGTGGTGAGCTGATGTTCGTTGCCGCCACCGGTGAAGGCCAATGGCGCGCGCTGTGCCAACTGCTGGGGCAGACCGCCTTGCTCGATGACCCGACACTGGCCAGTAACAACGACCGTGTGTTGCAACGGCCACGGCTGCTGGCGCACCTGGCCGATGTGTTCGCGCCGCTGGACGCCGGGCAGCTGGCGCTGCAACTGGAGGCCAACGGCATTCCCTTTGCTCCGATCCGCCGCCCGGAAGAATTGTTTGACGACCCGCACCTGCAGCAGAGTGGCGGCATGGCCGACCTGCAACTTGAAGATGGCAGCCACACACCGATGCCGTTGCTGCCGCTGTCACTGGACGGCCAACGCCTGCAGCCACGCCGGGCAATCGCACGGATTGGCCAGCACACACGGCAGGTCATGCGTGAGCTGGGTTACAGCGATGCACACATTGCCGAGCTGTGCGCGGCGGGTGTACTGAAAACCGATGACGTGGCTTGAGGGGGTCTGGAATGGCGATCTACCAATACGACACCCTTGCACCCAACCTGCACCCCGAAACGTTCGTTGCCGAGGAGGCCACCGTGATCGGCGACGTAACGCTGGAACAAGGCGTCAGCGTATGGCCGCAGGCCGTGCTACGGGGCGACAACGCACCGATCCGCATCGGTCAGCACAGCAACGTGCAGGAAGGCGCAGTGCTGCATGCTGACCCTGGCTTTGCGCTGACCGTGGGACAGGGGGTGACCATCGGCCACCAGGCCATGCTGCACGGCTGCACCATCGGTGATGGCGCGTTGATCGGCATCCAGGCGGTGGTGCTCAATGGCGCGGTCATCGGCAACAACTGCCTGGTCGGGGCTGGCGCCATCGTCACCGAAGGCAAAGTGTTCCCCGACAACTCATTGATCCTGGGTGCGCCCGCCAAGGTGGTGCGCGAGCTCACGGCCGAGGGCATCGCCAGCATGCAGCGCAACACCGCCGAATAGGTCGCAAAAGGCCAGAGCTTCAAGGAAAAACTGATCCGCATTCGCTGAAACCCTGCAAGCTGCGCCCAGCGAGGCGCCGCTGCTCTCCAATAATTACAAGAATGGAGATCCACCATGGTTGCCATGACAGGCGAACTGGCGCGTGAGCGCAACGACAGTCACATCGACGAGCTGCTGCTATACCGGCGCGTGGCCTGGCGCATCATGCCGCTGGCCATCATCTGCTTCCTGTTCTCGTACTTCGACCGCATCAACATCAGCTTCGCCAAGGCGCAAATGCAGCAGGAGCTGGGCCTGAGCGATGCCGCCTACGGCCTGGCCGCGAGCATGTTCTTCGTGGGGTATGTGCTGTTCGAAGTACCCAGTAGCCTGGGCTTGAAGCGCTATGGCGCACCGGCGTGGATTTGCCGGATCATGGTGTCGTGGGGCCTGGCGACGGCGGCGCTGGTGTTTGCCTATACCCAGTACACCCTGTATTTCCTGCGCTTCCTGATCGGCGTGATGGAGGCCGGTTTCGGCCCGGCGATCCTGTTCTACCTGGCATGCTGGTTCCCCCGCAAGCACCTGGCGAAGATGAATGGCCTGTGGTTTCTGGCGGTGCCGCTGGCCGGTGCGGTAGGGGGGCCGGCAGCAGGCGTTTTGCTGGGGACCATGGACGGTGTGCTGGGCCTGGCTGGTTGGCACTGGTTGTTCCTGATGTCCGGCCTGCCTTGCGTAGTGCTGGGCGTGCTGGTGCTGTGGAAGCTGGACCGCGACATCGAGGCTGCGAAGTGGTTGAGCCGTGAGGAGAAGGATCTGCTGGCGGAAAACCTGGCGCAGGACAAACGCACCGCAAAACCGATCCTTGGCTCGATCTGGCGGGTGTTGCTGACCCGCGAAGTGGCAATCATGGCGTTCATCTACTACGTGATAAAGACCGCGTCCTATGGCCTTAACTTCTGGATGCCGCACCTGATCAAGTCATCGGGCGTGCAGGACATGCTTTGGGTCGGTGTGCTGTCGGCACTGCCTTACGCGGTGGCCTGCATTGGCATGGTGCTGCTGACCCGTCGCTCAGACCGTACCGGTGAGCGCAAGCGCTACCTGGTGTACTGTCTGCTTGCGGCGGCTGTCGGCTACCTGCTGGCGTGCCTGTATTCCGATTCGTCGCTGGCGATGATGGCCGCGCTAGTGCTGGCCACTGCAGGCACTTTCATCGCCATCCCGATCTTCTGGACCATTCCGCAGTCGACCTTCTCCGGCCTGGCAATTGCCACAGGCACTGCTGCGATCAACTCGGTCGGGCAGTTAAGCGGCATCGTCGCACCGGTGATGGTGGGCAAGATCAATGACCTCACCGGCAGCAACTCCATGGGCATGCTGTCCATCGCCCCACTGATCCTGGTCGCCTGCCTGGTGGTGATGCGCTACGTGCGCAACCCCAGAAGCTGATTGGCGCTGAGTCTTCGAACAACAACAATAACAAGGCACACCCATGATCATTATTTCCCGGCGAGCATCGCTGATGCTCGGGGCGCTTTGCTGCGCCTGTCAAAACGCGCAGGCCGGCTTTATCGATGATGCCAGCGGCAGCCTGGAACTGCGCAATTTCTACTTCGACCGCGACTTTCACGGTGACAGCGCCACGCAATCGCGGCGCGGTGAATGGGCCCAGGGCTTCATGCTGCGCCTGCAGTCGGGCTACACCGACGGTGTGGTCGGCTTTGGCCTGGACGCAGCCGGCATGCTTGGGCTCAAGCTGGATTCCTCGCCCGACCGCAGCGGCACCGGCCTGCTGCCACGTGGCAGCGACAAACGAGCCGCAGATGACTACTCCAAAGCCGTCGCTACTTTCAAAGTCAGGCTGGCGCAGAGCGAGTTGAAAGCCGGTGGCCTGAGCCCGCAACTGCCGTTGCTGGCGTCCAACAACAGCCGCTTGTTCCCCCAGTGGTTCAACGGTGCGCAGCTGGTGAGCAAGGACCTGGACCATTTCACGCTCACCCTGCTGCAGGTTGATGCCACCAAATTGCGTGACTCCACCGACTATGAGGACCTGACCGCCATGGCGCAGCAAGGGGCCTACTCGGCGACGATAACCAGCGACCGGCTTTATTACGGCGGTGTCGATTACCAGCCGCTGAGCAACCTGACCCTCAGCCTTCACACCAGCACGCTCGAGGACCTGTTCCGGCGTGATTTTGCCGGGTTCAAGTTCAAGACCCCCCTGGGGCCCGGGGATGTGTTTACCGAGTGGCGCTGGTTCAACGCACGCGAGCAGGGCCGGGCATTGCTGGGCAACCTCGATAACCAGGCCCTCAGTACCAACTTCGGGTACAGCGTTCAGGGCCACACGTTCAGTGGTGGCTATCAGAAAGTGCGTGGCGACACTGCATATGCCTACGTGGGTGGCACCGATACCTATCTGTTCAGCGAACAGCAGGTCAGCACCTTTGCCCTGGCCAACGAACGGGCGTGGATGCTGCGTTACGACTACAACTTTGCCGCGGTGGGTATCCCTGGGCTCACGTTCAATGTGCGGTATGTGAAGGGCGATCAGGTGGAACCACATCGCATCGCCAGCTCCAAGGGCAGGGCGCTGGCGGCTGGCGACGGAGAAGGGCGGGAATGGGAGCGGACCACGGATATTACCTACGTGGTGCAGTCGGGGACGCTGAGGAATGTGTCGCTACGCTGGCGCAATGCGAGCATGCGCTCGAATTTTGCCGATGCAGCGGATGAGAACCGGGTGATTGTGGGGTACACATTCGAGTTTTGAAGCTGTCAATCCCCTGCGCAGGAGCTACACAAAGTCTGGAACCCGCGTATTACTTGCTGTCTGGCTGCTCTCAGGCGCCTGCAACGCAGTACGCCCATAGAAGAACAATGCCGTTACCCAGGTTGTAAGCCACACAAAAATACCGGCCCAGAACGTATGGGACATGTAGTGCCAGCCCTGTAGCACGCGGGTAGTACCGTACACGAACCCGATCAGCAGAATGGCCACCAGCAACTTGCGCGCATGCGCCCAGCGGTGGCGCAGGGCTACGAAATAAAGCGCGAGCAAAGTAAACCCGCTGGAGGCATGGCCACCGGGCCAGCAGCGGCCATCGCCGGCCTTGCTCCACAGCGAGAAGTTTTCGAACCATTCGACCCGGGCCTGCGAGCCGCCATACAACGTGGTCTCCACAGGGCAATACACGCTGGTGTGGCTTTTCAGGTAGTGAATTACGGTCGTGCTCAGCGCGAACGCCACCACCACGAACAGCAGGTCCCGGCGGTGTTGGGTGGTAAAGCGCAGCACCGGTGCGATACGGGCCATTTCCAGTACCCGTGTCAGGCCCGCTTGAGGGCGGTTGGCCAGCCGCGGCCAGATGAACGACAGCAGGCTGCCGATGACTGCCAGCTCACCGGTCCAGTCCGGCAGGATGCGAGGCCATTTGTGGGTGGCTTTCTCGAACCACTGGTTGTGCAGCAGCGGGAACTGGCCGGTGGCCGGGTCGAGCAGCAGGTTGCTGATCCAGCGATCGAGTTCTGTGAGGTCGAATGCAATAAACACGATGGCAGCCAGCAACAGCGGCAGCAGCAGGTTGTTGCGGTAGAAGGTGGTGCGAGAGGGCATGTTCAGAGTTCCTTGGCATCAACGAGTTTGCGCCATTCACTGGCCGCTATCTGGCCCAGCAGCTTTGCCTTGCCGTCGCTGCCCTGAGTGATGAACAGGGCGCTGGCGTAGCTGTTCGATGTCGCGCTGGCAGGCACTTCGAGCGCCTGTTCCAGCCGTTCCATGCAGCCGCTGTGGCTGACCAGCACGAGGTTGTGGCCGTTGCGCTTGAGGGCAAGGGCGTGTTCGGCAAAGTGCCTGTCACACTGATTAAGCCAGTCTTGCGTGGCAATGGTTTTGCCAAACATGGCTTGTGCGGTCTGCCGCGTGCGCACCTCCGGGCTCGCCCACACATCGGCTGCGCCCAGGCCCAGATGTTGCAGGCCGTGGCCTACATCGGCGGCAACATGGCTGCCCGCGACCGTGATACCGCTGGGGTCTCCCAGGCAAGCACCGCTGGAGCGGTCACAGCGTTCGGCATGGCGCAGTACCACAACCACCGAGCCTTTGGCCCAGGCGGCCTCAAGGCCACTCTGTTGCAGGTGATGGGGGTTACCCAGGTTGGGAATGGCCATGCGTGTATGCGCCCAGGCTGCCGCTACGCCCAGAGTGAACAGCAGGCACAAGACTGCAATGAGCGCCGAGCCCCAAGGCAGCCGGTCTACTTGTGCAAGCCGTGAGGCGGATGATTTGTCGAAAACGCCTTGCAGCATATTTGCCACTCCAGTCAGCTTGCTCCATCAGCGAGCGTCGGCACTGTAGGTAGCGGGATGTCGCTAGAGAGTGAGGCAGATGTGAAAAAAGCCTTGGCCCGACAGCAGTGCAGAACTGAGCCAGCAGCGGAACGTCGAATATGAAACCGGTTTCAAAACATTTCTGAACGCGCTAGATTATTCGGCTGTCTTCTTGATGGCCTATCAAGATCACCTCCCAAAGAAAATCAGATGGCGCTTATCAAGGCCGCCGTACAGCCGATGAGGATTCGCAATGCCTGAGCATGCCCCAGACAACCCGCGCAGGGATTTTCTGCGCAAGACCTTGACCTTGATCCCCGTGGTTACCGTGGCCAGCACTGGGCTTGGCGTGGGCGCCAGCCAGTTGCTTGCGGCCCCGCAACCGCATCACCAACCGAAGGTACCGGCCACGCCACCTGCGGGCGACTATCAACCGACGTTCTTCAGCGCCGAAGAGTGGGCGTTTGTGCAAGCGGCGGTGTCGCGCATCATTCCGGCCGATGAGCTCGGCCCCGGCGCACTCGAAGCCGGCGCCGCGGAATTCATCGACCGCCAGATGAACACCCCCTACGCGACTGGCGCGCAGTGGTACATGCAAGGCCCGTTCAACGCCGATGCCGCGCCCGAACTGGGCTACCAGCTGCAGCTCAGCCCGCAACAAATCTACCGCCTGGGCATCGCTGCCGTGGACGGCTGGTGCAAAGCCAACGGCGGGCAGGTTTTTGCTGCGCAAGATAGCGCTACCCGAGACCGTATTCTCAGCAAAGTCGAGGCAGGAGAGCTGATTTTCGACACCGTGCCGGCCAAGGTGTTTTTCAGCCTGCTGGTGCAGAACACCCGTGAAGGGTTCTTCTGCGACCCGATTCATGGCGGCAACAAAGGCATGGTCGGCTGGACCCAGATCGGCTTCCCCGGCGCCCGCGCCGATTTCATGGACTGGGTCGAGCGCAACGAGCCTTACCCGTTTCCGGCGGTATCGATCCGCGGCGAGAGGGCCTGAGGCATGGCGACTGTGTTGAACAAAGTGGATGCGGTAATCGTCGGCTTCGGCTGGGCTGGCGCGATCATGGCCAAGGAACTGACCGAGGCCGGGCTGCACGTGGTGGCCCTGGAGCGGGGGCCGATGCAGGACACCTACCCGGAAGGCAGCTACCCGCAAGTGATCGATGAGCTGACCTACAGCGTGCGCAAGAAGCTGTTCGTCGATGTATCGAAAGAAACCGTCACGGTACGCCACAGCGTGAACGACGTGGCACTGCCCAATCGCCAGCTCGGCGCCTTCCTGCCAGGCAAGGGCGTGGGCGGCGCGGGCCTGCACTGGTCGGGCGTGCACTTTCGGGTCGACCCGGTCGAGTTGCGCTTGCGCAGCCACTATGAGGAGCGCTACGGGCGCAAGTTCATCCCTGAAGGCATGACCATCCAGGACTTCGGCGTCAGCTACGAAGAGCTGGAACCGTATTTCGACTTTGCCGAAAAGGTCTTTGGCACCTCAGGCCAGGCCTGGACCGTCAACGGCCAGGTGGTCGGTGAAGGGAAGGGCGGCAACCCCTATGCGCCGGACCGTTCCAATCCGTTCCCACTGCCCGCGCAAAAGAACGTGGTGTCGGCCAGGTTGTTCGAAAAAGCCGCCACCAGCCTGGGCTACAAGCCCTACAACCTGCCATCGGCAAACACCTCCGGGCCTTACACCAACCCCTACGGGGCGCAGATGGGGCCGTGCAACTTCTGTGGTTTTTGCAGCGGTTACGTGTGCTACATGTACTCCAAGGCCTCGCCCAACGTGAACATTCTGCCGGCGCTGCGCCAAGTGCCCAACTTCGAGTTGCGGCCCAATGCGCACGTGCTGCGGGTGAACCTGGACGACACCAAGCGCAAGGCCACCGGGGTGACCTACATCGATGCCCAGGGGCGCGAGGTGGAACAGCCGGCGGAGCTGGTGATCCTGGCGGCGTTCCAGTTCAACAACGTGCGCCTGATGCTGCTTTCCGGCATCGGCAAGCCTTACGACCCGGTGAAGAACGAAGGTGTGGTCGGGCGTAATTTCGCCTACCAGAACATGGGCACGGTCAAGGCGTTCTTCAACAAAGACACCTACACCAACAACTTCATCGGCGCGGGTGGCAACGGCATCGCCATCGACGATTTCAATGCCGACAACTTCGACCATGGCCCGCACGGCTTTGTCGGTGGCTCACCGATGTGGGTGAACCAGGCCGGCAGCCGGCCCATTGCCGGCACCTCCAACCCGCCGGGCACACCGGCCTGGGGCAGTGCCTGGAAGAAGGCCACGGCCGACTACTACACCCACCAGGTGTCGATGGACGCCCACGGCGCCCACCAGTCCTACCGTGCCAATTACCTGGATCTGGACCCCACCTACCGCGACGCCTACGGCCAGCCGCTGTTGCGCATGACCTTCGACTGGCAGGAAAACGACATCAGGATGAACCAGTTCATGGTCGGCAAGCTGAGCAAGATCGCTCAAGCGATGAACCCCAAGGCCATTGCCGTGCTGGGCAAGCAGGTCAAGGATCACTTCAACACCGCCAGTTACCAGACCACCCACCTGAACGGCGGTGCGATCATGGGCACCGACCCGAAAACCAGTGCGCTGAACCGCTACCTGCAAAGCTGGGACGTACATAACGTGTTTGTCCCTGGGGCTTCGGCGTTCCCGCAGGGGCTGGGTTACAACCCGACCGGGCTGCTGGCTGCGCTGACCTACTGGTCGGCCCGCGCCATTCGCGAGCAGTACCTGAAAAACCCCGGCCCGCTGGTCCAGGCCTGAGGAGCGATGAGCATGAAGACAATGTTTATCGCAACCCTGCTGCTGGGTGCCAGCGCTGCCGCACACGCCGTAGCCAATGACGATGCCCTGGTGCGCCAGGGCGAATACCTGGCCCGCGCCGGAGACTGCGTGGCCTGCCATACCGCCAAGGGCGGCAAGCCGTTTGCCGGCGGCCTGCCGATGGAAACGCCAATCGGCACAGTGTACTCCACCAACATCACCCCGGCGGCCAGCGGCATTGGCCAGTACAGCTTCGCAGACTTCGACCAGGCTGTGCGCAAAGGCATTGCCAAGGACGGCAGTACGCTATACCCGGCCATGCCATACCCGTCGTATGCGCGGGTCAGCGAGCCGGATATGCAGGCGCTGTACGCCTACTTCATGAAGGGCGTGGAGCCGGTCGAGCAGCCGAACAAGGCCACCGACATTCCCTGGCCACTGAGCATGCGTTGGCCGTTGGCAATCTGGCGGGGCATGTTTGCGCCAGAGGCCAAGCCCTGGCAGGCATCGGCAGCGGCCGACCCAGTGGTGAACCGCGGTGCGTACCTGGTCGAAGGCCTTGGGCATTGTGGCGCGTGCCATACACCACGTGCCCTGACCATGCAGGAAAAGGCGCTCAGCCCTGCAGATGGCGAGCAGTTCCTGGCCGGCAGCGCCCCGCTGGAAGGCTGGATCGCGAAAAACCTGCGTGGCGATCACAAGGACGGGCTGGGCAGCTGGAGCGAAGCGCAGCTGGTGCAGTTTCTGAAGACTGGCCGAAGCGATCGCAGCGCGGTGTTCGGCGGCATGAGCGATGTGGTCGAGCACAGCATGCAGCACATGACCGATGCCGACCTGACCGCGATCGCCCGTTACCTGAAGACCCTGCCGCCGAGTAACCCGAACGACCAGCCGCACGTCTACGACAAGCAGGTGGCGGATGCGCTGTGGAAGGGCGACGACAGCAAGCCTGGGGCAGCGGTGTATATCGACAATTGCGCAGCTTGCCACCGTACCGACGGCCAGGGCTACACCCGTGTGTTCCCGGCGCTGGCCGGTAACCCGGTGGTGCAGACGACGGATGCTACGTCGCTGATCCATGTGGTACTCGCGGGTGGCACGGTACCGGCCACGCATACGGCACCGTCGAACTTCACCATGCCGGCGTTCGGCTGGCGGCTGAGTGACCAGGAAGTTGCCGAGGTGGTGAACTTTATCCGTACCAGCTGGGGTAACCAGAGCAGCGAAGTCTCTGCCAGTGATGTGAAGTCGCTGCGCTAGGTAATCCCGGTAACTTGCTCTCATCCATCTGCAATAGGCAGTAACTCTGTGGGAGCGGGCGCGCCCGCGAACACCGGCGCAGCCGGTGCCAGCCACCGCGTTGGATTCTTCGCGGGCGCGCCCGCTCCCACAGGTTAAGTTCCAGCTATAAGGATCAGTAATTTAGGAGCTATTATTCGAGTAATACCTGAGAAATACCAATTGGCTCTGACCAACGGCATGTTGACGGGCAAGCATAATTTTGCTGTATTGAAACCGGTTTCATCGCTATCACAATAATCATAAGGACAGCCCATGACCGACGCGCCTGCCCACACCCGCGAACGGGTCACCATCAGCGAAGTAGCGCGTGTCGCTGGCGTTTCCAAAGCCACCGTCTCCCGTTACATCGGTGGCGATCGGCAATTGCTGGCCGAAGCTACGGCCAAGCGCCTGGCAGAGGTCATCGAACACCTCGGTTACCGTCCCAACCAGATGGCCCGCGGCCTCAAGCGCGGCCAGACGCGGCTGATCGGCATGCTGGTGGCCGACATCCTCAACCCCTATTCAGTGGCCGTGATGCATGGCGTGGAAACCGCCTGCCGCCAGCACGGCTACAGCCTGGTGGTGTGCAACACCAACCGCGACGACGAACAGGAGCGTCACCACCTGGAGGCCTTGCAGAGCTACAACGTTGAAGGGTTGATCGTGAACACCCTCGGCCATCACCCCGGCGAACTGCTCAATCTGCAGCGTGACATCCCCATGGTGCTGGTCGACCGCCAATTGCCCGAACTGAATGTCGACCTGGTCGGCCTGGACAATGCCGACGCGGTCGAGCAGGCCCTCGACCACCTGCAGCTACAGGGCTACCGCGATATCCTGGCGGTCAGCGAACCTCTCGATGGCACCAGCTCGCGGCTGGAGCGGGTGCAGGCCTTTGGCGCGTCGGTCAGCCGCCGGCCCGGTATGCGCCAGCAGGTACTGGAAACCAGCGCCGGGCTGCAGGGCCAACTGGCGACATTTCTTGCCAGCCGCGGCCATGGCCCACAAGCCATCTTCACCTTCAACGGCGTTGCCACCCTGGCGGTGACCCGGGCCCTGCACGAGGCAGGGTGCAACCTGTTTACCGATGTCGGGCTGATCGCCCTCGACGACCTCGACTGGTACCCCTTGGTCGGCAAAGGCATCACTGCACTGGCCCAACCCACCGAGCGTATCGGTGTGGCGGCATTCGAAAGCCTGCTCGGTCGCCTGCGCGGTGACAGCGGGGAAGCTCGACGCATCGACTTCAAGGCCAACCTGATCATCCGCGGCTCAACCCAACCCCAGTAAGCAACGGCAGGCGTGTGCCTGCTGCTGTCGACTAAAAATGAAACCGGTTTCATAAGGACAATAACAATGCATCCGAACCCCGTTTCCATCAGCCTCTCAAGCTACGGCGCCGACTTTGTGCGGCAACGTGGCCAGGAGCAGTTCCTGGACATGCTGGCAGCCGCTGGCGTCAGCCGAGTGGAATTGCGCGAAGAATTGTTCGCCAGTGCGCCGGACGCGGCTGCACTCGGTGCGGTTATTGCTGCTCTGCATCTGGAATGCCTGTACTCGACCCCCCTTGAACTGTGGACCACGCAAGGCGTGCCCGACCCGCTACTGGTACAGAAGCTGGAAATCGCCCGGGCGCTTGGCGCGGTGGCGCTGAAGGTTTCCCTGGGGCACTTCGACGAGCACTGCGATGTGGCGGCCTTGGCGGCGCTGCTGCCTGCGCATGGGCCGCTGCTGCTGGTGGAAAACGATCAGACTGCACAAGGTGGCAGGATCGAACCGCTGCTGCAGTTCTTCCAGCGTGCCGACCTGTTTGGCCTGCGCCTGGGCATGACCTTCGACATCGGCAACTGGCAATGGCAAGGCGAGCCTGCGCGGCAAGCTGCACGGCAACTGGGCCGTTGGGTGCGCTATGTGCATTGCAAGGCAGTGCAGCGCCGGGCCGACGGCCGCCTGGTTGCGATACCGCCCCAAGCGGCGGACCTCCAGGATTGGGCAGCGCTGATGACCGAGTTCCCGCCCGGCGTGGTGCGTGCCGTTGAATACCCGTTGGTTGGCCAAGACCTGCTGGCGCTGACCCGTACCCAGGTGCTTAGCCTTGCGGCATTGGGAGCAGGAGAGGAGGTGGCCCATGCATGAGCATGACGTGCTGTGCTTCGGCGAGACCATGGCCATGTTCGTGGCCGAGCAAACCGGCGATCTGGCCAGTGTCGGCCAATTCGGCAAACGCATCGCCGGCGCGGACAGCAACGTAGCCATCGGCCTGGCGCGGCTGGGTTTCAAGGTGCGTTGGCTAAGCCGGGTAGGTGACGATTCGTTGGGCCGTTTCGTGCTCGACACCCTGCGTCGCGAAGGCCTGGATTGCTCCGCTGTCGAAGTGGATTGCAAATCCCCTACCGGCTTTCAGTTAAAGGCCCGCTGCGATGACGGCAGCGACCCCGCTGTAGAGTACTTCCGCCGTGGTTCGGCAGCCAGCCGGATGTCGCCAACGCTGATCCACCCAGGCTTGCTGCAGGCCCGTCACCTGCACGCCACGGGCATACCGCCAGCACTGTCCGACGGCTGCCGGGCGCTGTCGCATGAACTGATCGACGCCATGCGTGCTGCGGGGCGCAGTATCTCGTTCGACCCCAACCTGCGCCCCTCGCTCTGGCCTGACCAAAACAGCATGGTGCGCGAGATCAATGCCTTGGCGGCCAAAGCCGACTGGGTTCTACCTGGCCTGGAGGAGGGGCGGTTGCTGACCGGCCAGCACACCCCGGCAGACATCGCCGCGTTCTATCTCGACCAAGGGGTGGAACTGGTGGTGATCAAACTGGGCGATGCCGGCGCCTACTTCCGCAGCGCCAAAGGCGAAGGGCAGGTAGCACCTGTGCCGGTCAGCCGAGTGGTGGACACCGTCGGTGCGGGTGATGCCTTTGCCGTTGGCGTGCTTAGCGCGTTGCTGGAGGGCCGTGCGGTGGTCGATGCAGTGGCGCGCGGCAACTGGTGCGGCAGCCGCGCCGTGCAGTCGCGTGGCGACATGGAAGGGTTACCAATGCGTCATGAACTGGAGGCCTACGACCTGCGCAGAAGCGCGTAAGCCAGCCAGTACCGAATCACCTGTTGCAACAAAAACAACAAGCTCAGGAGAAACAAACCATGCAAAGCCAAAGCCTTGCACCTCGTCGTTGGTGGTACATCATCCCGATCGTGTTCTTCACCTACAGCCTGGCCTACCTGGACCGCGCCAATTACGGCTTCGCCGCTGCCTCCGGCATGGCCGAAGACCTGCACATCACCCCCGTGCTGTCTTCGCTGTTGGGCGCGTTGTTCTTTCTCGGTTACTTCTTCTTCCAGGTGCCCGGCGCCATCTACGCCGAAAAGCGCAGCGTGAAGAAGCTGATCTTCGTCAGCCTGATCCTCTGGGGTGGCCTTGCCACGCTCACAGGCATGGTCAGCAACGTCTACATGCTGATCGGCATCCGCTTTCTGCTCGGGGTGGTCGAGGCTGCGGTAATGCCGGCCATGCTGGTGTACCTGTGCCATTGGTTCACCCGTGCCGAGCGCTCCCGCGCCAATACCTTCCTGATGCTCGGCAACCCGGTAACGATCCTGTGGATGTCGGTGGTGTCGGGGTACCTGATCAAGCATTACGACTGGCGCTGGATGTTCATCATCGAAGGCCTGCCTGCCGTAATCTGGGCGTTCTTCTGGTGGCGCCTGGTGGATGATCGCCCGGCTCAGGTGAAGTGGCTGAGTGATCAGGAAAAGGCCGCGCTGGCGCAGGCACTGGCGGCAGAGCAACAGGGCATCAAGCCCGTGAAGAACTACCGTGAGGCGTTCCGCTCGCCGCAGGTGATCATCCTGGCACTGCAGTACTTCTGCTGGAGTATTGGCGTATACGGTTTCGTGCTGTGGCTGCCGTCGATTCTCAAGCAGGCAGCGAATGTCGATATCGTGCAGGCCGGCTGGCTGGCCTCGGTGCCCTACCTGGCGGCGGTGCTGGCCATGGTGGGCGTGTCGTGGGCGTCCGACCGCCTGCAAAAACGCAAACGCTTCGTCTGGCCACCGCTGCTGATCGCCGCCGTAGCGTTCTATGGCTCGTATGCCTTGGGCACTGAACACTTCTGGCTTTCGTATGCACTGCTGGTGGTCGCCGGCGCCTGCATGTACGCACCGTATGGCCCGTTCTTCGCGATCGTGCCCGAAATCCTGCCGGCCAACGTTGCCGGTGGTGCCATGGCGCTGATCAACAGCATGGGCGCGCTGGGCTCTTTTGGCGGCTCATGGCTGGTGGGCTACCTCAACGGCGCTACGGGCGGGCCCGGCGCCTCTTACCTGTTCATGTGCGGCGCGCTGCTGACCGCAGTGGCGCTTACCGCCGCGCTCAATCCATCCCAGACGTCTGGCCGGGCAAAGCGTGATAGCTCGCGGCTGGCCATGAACCCTTAGGAAATGTGCAATGAAGAAGCGAATCGTTTTGTACAAACGCTTGTCCGACGACTTGATGGCGCGACTGCAAGATCGTGTTGAGGTGACTTGGGTGGATATCAGCCAGCCCGACGGCCTGGCCCGCTTGCGCGATGCGTTGCCGGGGGCACATGGGTTGCTGGGGGCCAGCCTGCGCCTGGATGCCAGCCTGCTTGACCTGGCGCCACAGCTGGAAGTGGTGTCGAGTGTTTCGGTGGGCGTGGACAACTACGATATTGCCGAACTCAGCCGGCGTGGCGTGATGCTGACCAACACACCCGACGTGCTGACCGAAACCACCGCAGACACCGGCTTTGCCTTGATCCTTGCGACCGCCAGGCGGGTGGTGGAGTTGGCGAACTGGGTGCGTGACGGGCATTGGCAGGCCAACCTGGGACCTGCGCATTTTGGCACTGATGTGCACGGCAAGACGCTGGGCATCGTCGGCATGGGCCGCATCGGCGAGGCCTTGGCCCGGCGCGCGGCAGCCGGCTTTGGCATGCGCGTGCTGTATCACAGCCAGCGTGCCAAGCCCGAGGTGGAGGCGCGCTATGGCGCACGCCAATGCAGCCTGGACGCACTGCTGCAGCAAGCGGACTTCGTCTGCCTGACCGTGCCGCTGAGTGCCCGCACGGAAGGCCTGATCAGTGCACGGGAACTGGCGTTGATGAAGCCTGAGGCGATTCTGGTGAACATCTCACGCGGGCGCGTGGTGGATGAGTGCGCGTTGATCGAGGCGCTGCAGGCCAAGCGTATACGCGGGGCGGGGCTGGATGTGTTCGTGCAGGAGCCGTTGTCGGTAGACTCGCCGTTGTTGCAGCTCGATAACGTAGTCGCAACCCCGCATATCGGTTCCGCTACCGAAGAGACCCGCCAGGCCATGGCGCGTTGCGCGGTAGATAACCTGCTCAGCGCGCTGGCCGGTGAGCGGCCGGCGAATTTGGTGAATGAGGTGTGCAGGACGTGAGAACAAGGGGCCGCTATGCGGCCCATCGCCGGCAAGCCAGCTCCCACAGGGTTTCACAGGCCTGAGCCTTGCGCAGTCCCTGTGGGAGCTGGCTTGCCGGCGATGGGCTGCACAGCAGCCCCCGCACAACGCAGGTTTAGCGGCAGTTACCGGCCTTGCGATAGCCAGCTGCCTGCGCTTCACCTTCGGTAGCAAAGGTCACCTGGTTTTTTGCTGCAACCTGGTTGTAGCCGGGGCACCCAGCAGACAGGTGGTAGACATGGCTGTTGCGGTTACCCAGCACGGCCCCGACCGACTCGGCTCTGGCCAGGCTAGGCTTGGCCTCTGCCTTGGCGGCTTTCACCGGCAGCGCTTGCACGGCGCCACTGCCAACCGGCTTGTAGTCGGCCGTCCATTTGCGCTCCCCGCTCACGAACGGGTTGGCATGCCCCATGATGGCGGCAATGCGCCGGTCGCGCTCTTTCTCCCAGGCCGACACCGGGTGCTGTTTGTCCCAGGCCATCAGCAGCTGTTGCTGCTGGCGCGACATGCTCAGTTGGTAACGGTCGAACATGTAGAACGTGGTGCGGGCCACCAGGCCTTTCACTTCATCACGCGGCTCGGCGGCGCGCTGGACGAAATCCACCTTGGTGGTGCACTGGCCATACTCGCCGGCATTGCCAGCAACCATGCCGTAGTTGAAGTTGCTGCGGTCGCCGTTGACTTCGCCCACGGCCGGGTAGAGGTTGAACAGGTCGGCTTCCATGGCGCGGAACACCGGGTCGTTGTCCACGCAGTGCTCGCGGCCACCGTTCTTCCAGCACTGGCGCTGGTTGCCGAAGGTGTAGGCGGGCACGATGTGCTCCCACTCGGTGCGTTCGGCGCGGTTCTGCTGCTTGCGCGTCTGGTAGCCGCACGAGGCTGCATCGACGCGCCCGCCGGACTTGCCCACCCAGGTCCATTTGCAGCCGCAGTACAGGTCGCCCACTGCACTGTTGGCCTGGTCGAGATATACCTTCTGCTTGGCCACCACCTTGGCCTCGGTGAAGGTTGCCGGCGGGCTGGCCAAGGCAGGTAAGGTAAAGGAAAACACTAAGGTTAGGGCGTAAAGCAGTGATTTCATGGGGAAAACATATTTCAGATTGGGGCGCGCATTGTAATGCTTTCCCCGGGGCTGGCCACCTCGCTGAGCCATACCAGTGGTCGGCCCGGATCGTCGCCGGCCATACGGCTGAAGGTGGCTGAGTCGAGCATGTCCCTGACCTGGGCGCCCATGCGCAGCAGGCGCTCGATGAAGCCGGCGCCGACGTCGCCGTAGTCCTCAAGCGAAACACCGCTCTGGTTGTGCTGGATCGCCAGGTGGTAATGGCTGACTCCAACCCCGCTGCCACTGCCGCCCAGTACCACGGTGAAGCGTGGGCCTAGCAGGTTGGCCAAGCGTTGCTGGACCAGGTCGAGCAGTGCGACCGGTACTTCATCGTGCCGCAGTGTGGTGGGGAAGCAAGGGGTAAAAGGAGGCATGGAAGTGTCCTGCTGGGCGTGTTCTGGTGTTGGCCAGCTTAGGCAAGGTGGCTGTCAACTTGGGTTAAGCGGGGGTAAAAGAGGGTAATGCCCAAAGCAAGCCCTCCTACCCATACGACAGGGCTCAGAACGTCTGCCCCAGCGAGAACTGGAAGATCTGGGTCTCGGCGTTATCCGGTTTTTTCAGCGGCGCCGCCAGGCTGAAACTCAACGGCCCCATCGGGCTGTACCAGGTCACGCCAACCCCCAGCGACACGGCCATCTGCGCCAGGTCGACGCTGCCACAGCCCTGGGTGGTCGACAGGTAACAGGTGTCGGCATATACGTTGCCGGCATCGACGAACACCGAGCTGCGCAGCTGGCTCTGGTCCTTCACGAACGGCAACGGGAAGATGTACTCGGCGCCGCCGGTTACCAGAATGTTGCCCCCCAGCACATCGGTGTCGCGGTCGGAATAGTAAGCCTGGCCCGCACTGGCATAGGTACCTGTGGCGGGAGTGTTGCGGGGGCCGAGGGTACCGTCCTTGAACCCGCGCACCGAGCCCTGGCCACCTGCGGTGTAGCTTTCATAGAACGGGAGGCCGTCGGTGGAGCCATAGCCGTTGCCGTAGCCCAGGCTGGTGTGCAGGCGCAGCGAGGTGTTGGTGGTGACCGGCAGGAAAGTCTGGCCGTTGTAATCCAGCTTGTAGAACGACAGGTCGCTGCCAGGGGTGGTGGCCATCAGCGTCAGGCTCTGGGAGTGGCCACGGGTGGCCAGCACGCCTTTGTTGAGGGTCGACTCCGACCAGCCAACCGACGCCTTGAGGTTGTTGAAGCTCTTGCCTTCGCGGGTAATGAAGTCGTAGATCTCGTCGGCGCTGTAGGTGCCGGGTGAAATGTCGTCGTGCTGCAGGGTCAAACCGTAAGTCAGGCGCGAGGTTTCGTTGATCGGGTAGCCAAAGCTGACCCCGGCACCGTAGCTGTTGATCGCGTAGTACGAAACGCCATCGTCGTAGTAGTCGCTGTAGTCGGTGCTGTTGTAGAACAGGTTGTAGCCCAGGCTAACGCCGTCGGCCGTGAAGTAGGGGTCCACGAAGCCGAAGTTGTACTTGGTCTGGTATTCGCTGCGGGTCAGGCCGACGGACACCTTGTTACCGGTACCGAGGAAGTTGCTCTGGCTGATCGAACCGCCAAGGATCAGGCCGGCGCTCTGGGCGAAACCGACGCTGGCGGTGATCGAGCCGGAGGCTTGCTCTTCGACGCTGTAGTTGACGTCAACCTGGTCGTCAGTGCCTGGCACTGGCGGAGTCTCGACGTTGACTTCCTTGAAGAAGCCCAGGCGCTCCAGACGGGTCTTGGACTGGTCGATCAGGTAGGTCGACGCCCAGCCGCCTTCCATCTGGCGCATTTCGCGGCGCAGCACTTCGTCTTCGGTCTTGGTGTTGCCGCGGTAGTTGATGCGGTTGACGTAGGCACGCTTGCCCGGGTCGACCACAAACATGATGTCGACCGTGTGGTCCTGGTCGTTCGGCTGTGGCACGCCGTTGACGTTGGCGAAGGTGTAGCCTTCGTTACCCAGGCGGCGGGTGATCAGCTCGGACGTGGTGGTCATCACCTTGCGCGAGAACACCTGGCCCGACTGCACCAGCAGCAGCGACTTGACCTGGTCTTCCGGCACTTTCAGGTCACCGGACAGCTTCACGTCGCGAACGGTGTACTTTTCGCCTTCGTTGATGTTGACGGTGATGTAAACGTGTTTCTTGTCTGGCGTGATGGACACCTGAGTGGAAGCGATGTCCATGTTGATGTAGCCGCGGTCCAGGTAGTAGGAGCGCAGGCGTTCCAGGTCACCGGACAGTTTTTCGCGGGCGTACTTGTCGTCGTTCTTGAAGAACGACAGCCAGTTGGTGGTCTTCAGCTCGAACAGCTGGCCCAGGGTGTCATCATCGAACACGTTGTTGCCAACGATGTTGATGTGCTGGATGGCAGCCACGGTGCCTTCGTTGATCTTGATCTTCAGCGCCACACGGTTGCGCGGCTGCGGCACCACTTCGGCGTCGACCTCGGCCGAGTAGCGGCCCTGGGCCACGTACTGGCGCTGCAGCTCGTTACGCACACCTTCGAGGGTGGCACGCTGGAAGATCTCGCCTTCGGCCAGGCCCGATTGTTTCAGGCCTTTCATCAGGTCTTCGGTGCTGATCGCCTTGTTGCCTTCGATCTCGATGCTCGACACCGACGGGCGCTCGACCACGTTGATGATCAGCACATTGCCATCGCGGTTCAACTGGATGTCCTGGAAGAACCCGGTCTTGAACAGGGAACGGGTCGAGTCCACCAGGCGACGGTCATCGGCCTGATCGCCGACGTTCAGCGGCAAGGCACCGAAGACACTGCCGGCGGAAACCCGCTGCAGGCCGTTGACGCGGATGTCGGCGATCCTGAAGGGGGAGGCCTGGGCCAGCGTGGCTTTCAGCAACAGGATGGAGAGCAACAGGCGCGGGTAGTTCATCGGGGGTTCCAGACAAGCGGATTCGGAGGGGAGAGCGAGTGCGGGCAACCCGCTGGCAGCGGGCGATGAGGATACGGGCGGGCTGTGTACGGCGCGGTTAGCCGAGGGTAAAGATGTGTAAAGTCCGACCGGCCGGCGGTGACAGTGCCGGCCAGCGGGGCGATCATTACCACCCCTGCAATTGCGATATCTGGCCCCGATGATTCCTGTGCTGCTGGTCGACGACGACCGCGAACTGACTGAAATGCTCTCTTTGTACCTGGCGCGCGAAGGCTTCAAGGCCACCGCCGTGGATACCGGCGAAGAGGGCGAGACCCAGGCGTTGTCCGGTCACTTCCAGGTGGTGGTGCTGGACGTGATGCTGCCGGGCATCTCTGGCATCGAGGTGTTGCGCCGTGTGCGCGCGCGCAGCCAGGTGCCGGTGCTGCTGCTGACCGCCCGTGGCGACAATATCGACCGTATTGCCGGCCTTGAGCTGGGGGCCGATGACTATGTGCCCAAGCCCAGCTCCCCCGGCGAACTGGTCGCACGCCTGCGGGCGATACTTCGCCGGGTGCAGCCGCAACAGACGGGCGAGGCCGGTGCGCCCGAACACGTGCGCACGGGTGCATTGAAAATGTGGCCGGGCCGGCGTGAGGCGCACTGGGGCGAAGCCACGCTGGAGCTGACCGGCTCGGAGTTCAGCCTGCTCGAAGCATTGGCCCGCCAAGCTGGCCAGTTGGTCAGCAAGCAGGACCTGTCTCTCAATGCCTTGGGCCGGCCGTTAACCCGTTATGACCGGCGCATCGACGTGCACGTCAGCAGCATCCGGCAAAAGCTCGGCCCGCGTGCCGACGGCAGTAGCTGGATCCAGAGCGTGCGTGGCATGGGCTACATGCTGATTGTCGAATGATGCGCCGGCGCCTGTTCTGGAAGCTGTTTCTGGCGTTCTGGCTGGCCAATTGCCTGACCTTTCTGGTAGGTGCCGGCGCCTTCATGCTCAATGACTGGCGCGGCGATACCCCGGCGCTGCGGTCACTGCTGGCCACTGAACTGCAGATACTGCAGCGTTACGGCGAACAGGCAGGCCGGCAGTTGCTGGCCGTTTCACCGCAGCCGCCGGATGTACAAGTGGGCCTTTACAACAGCCAGGGCCAGTTGCTGGCGGGCAGGGCGGTGCCAGAAGCGCGTTTCGAGCAGGCGTTGAGCGACCGCGACGGTCGCCCGCTGGTGCTGCGTGCCTCGGTGGCCACGGTGTTTGGCGAGCCGCCGCGCCCGCGTGGTATGGGCCCGCTGTTTACCGGCACGCTGATGAGTGCATTGTTTGCCTTCCTGTGCAGCCTGTACCTGACTCGCCCGTTGGCCTGGCTGCGCGAAGCCATGGGCCAGGTGGCCCAGGGCCGGTTCGATGTGCGGGTGAAACCCAGGCTGGGCAAGCGCCGCGACGAGATCGTCGAGCTGGCAGAGGACTGCGACCGCATGGCCGGCCAGCTCAAAGCCCTGGTGCAGGCGCAGCAGAACCTGCTGCATGATATTTCCCATGAACTGCGCTCACCGCTGACCCGCATGCATGCTGCCATCGGCTTGATGCGTCAGCAGCCGGACCGGCTCGACATGCTGGAGCGGGTCGAGCGCGAGTCGCGGCGCATGGATGACCTGATCGAGCAGTTGCTGACCCTGGCTCGCGCCCAGGCGCGGCAGGGCGACGGCGACTTTACCAGTGTCGATGTGGTAGAGCTGCTGGCGCAGATCGTTGAAGACGCCCGTTTCGAGGCAGGCATGAAGCAGTGCCAGGTGTCTTTGCAAGCCCATGGCGCGTTTCTCATCCATGGGCATGAAGAACTGCTGTATCGGGCGCTCGAAAACATCATCCGCAATGCCGTGCGTTACACCGCAGCAGGCACTGAAGTGCTGGTGGAGGCCGCGCTGGCACCGGGTGGGCAGTGGTTTCAGGTCAGTGTATGCGACCACGGGCCGGGCGTAGAACCGGCGCGGCTCAAAAGCATCTTCGACCCGTTCGACCGGGGCAGCGACAGCAGCGATGATGGCTTTGGCCTGGGCCTGGCGATCGCCCAGCGGGCCATCGCCCTGCATGGCGGCAGCATCACTGCTCTGACCGCAGCCAGCGGTGGGCTGCGGGTACTTATCGAGCTGCCACAATCCAGGCCTACTTGAAGCCGGTCACCGCGTGCGGAACATAGGGCGCCTGCAAGCGCGCCACTTCATCTGCGCTCAACTGCAATGCCAGCGCGGCAAGTGCATCGTCGAGGTGCGCAGGTTTCGAGGCACCTACGATGGGCGCTGAAACACCAGGTTTGGCCAATACCCAAGCCAACGCCACCTGCGCCATTGGCACGCCCCGTTCGCCGGCGATCTGCTCGACCACATCGATCACCCGGCCGTCTTCCACCTCAGTGTTCTCATAGAACGACTGGCCGGATACATCGCTACGCGTGCGTTCTGTCTGCTGGCCATGCGGCCGGGTCAGGCGCCCGCGGGCCATCGGGCTCCAGGGCATCAGGCCGACGCCCTGGTCCAGGCACAGGGGGATCATCTCGCGCTCTTCCTCGCGGTATATGAGGTTGAGGTAGTTCTGCATCGACACGAAACGGCTCCAACCATTACTGGCCGCCACCTGCTGCGCCTTGGCGAACTGCCAGGCGTACATCGACGAGGCGCCGATGTAGCGCGCCTTTCCGGCCTTGACCACGTCATGCAGGGCTTCCATGGTCTCCTCGATGGGCGTGTGGTAGTCCCAGCGGTGGGTCTGGTAAAGGTCGACGTAGTCGGTACCCAGGCGGCTTAGGCTGGCGTCGATGCTGGCCATGATCGCCTTGCGTGAAAGGCCTTGTTCATTGGGCCGGGTGGTGCCTTGCCACATATTGGCGGGGAAGAACACCTTGGTGGCGATCACGGTTTCTTCGCGACGGGTGTATTCCTTCAGCAGTTTGCCGACGATGATTTCCGAAGTGCCGGCAGAGTAGCTGTTGGCTGTGTCGAAGAAGTTTATGCCTTGCTCGACTGCATGCCGAATGATGGGCCGGCTGGCCGCTTCGCCCAGGGTCCAGGGGTGAGTGCCAGCGTCGGGCTCGCCGAATGTCATGCAGCCCAGACACAACCTGGAAATGTCCAGCCCGGTGCTGCCTAGCTTCACGTATTGCATCGTCGTCTCCTGAAAGGCCGTTAGTGATGGAGTTAGCCTAACGCTGGCGGGCTTGCGCGAAAATTCCGTATTGATGCAAATGCAATCCGCAAAAATTCACAAGCGTAGCAGTGGCCGAACCTGTTGTTGGAGGAAGTCGGTAACCGCTTTGATCCGCGGGGTGGCGCGCACATCCTCATGCATTGCCAGCCAGATTTCGATGCTCATGGTCTGCTCGGCGCTGCCGGCTTCCTTCAGGCCGTGCTCTTGCGCCATGAACGCGGGCAGGCAGGCGATACCAATGCCGCCGGCACAGGCTTGAGCCTGGATGCGCAGGTCATTGCTGTGCAGCGCGAAGGGCTGCTGGCCGGCCTGGCGGTTCAGCCATTGTTGTTGTGGCGAACTGGACTGGGATTCGTCGTAGCCGATGTAGCGCCGGGCCGCCGCGCTGGCCAGGTAGCTGGCCGAGGCGTACAGCCGGTAGTCCAGGTGCCCTAGCAGGCTGACCACCAAGGTCGGCTCTGTGGGCCTGTCCAGGGCGATGCTGATGTCGGCTTCGCGCCGGGCCAAAGAGGCCTTCGACTTGCTGCCGACCAGCTTCAGGCGTAACTGCGGATAGCGCTGGTACAGTTCGCCCAGGCGCCGGGCGACGATGCTGCCCAGCAGTGCCGGTGGTGCCGACAACACCACTTCGCCTTCTACCGACTGCTGGCCGGCGTTGGCGAAATGCTCCAGGGCGAAGGAGGACAAGGCCATTTGCTCGGCCAGTTCGGCGACCCGTCGACCTTCGTCGGTGAGGTCGTAGGCGCGGGGGCGGCGATCTACCAGTTTGAGCTTGAGCGATGATTCGAGCGAAGCAATGCGCCGGGCCACGGTGGCGTGATCGACGCCAAGGGCCTTGGCAGCGGCGGACAGCGAGCCGGCCGAGGTAAAGGCGGAAAAGTGGCGCAGGTCTTCCCAATCGAACATGGATGGCTCGGCAGTGGTGGGTGCAGTAAAGGGGTAGGGTAGCGCTTTCTGCTACTGGGGGCGCAACGGGGCCTTAAGTCGTGAGGGTTGGCACGAACATACCGGTCTTCACATTGCTCATCGACACCAGCGTCTTGAAGCGTTTGACGTTGTTGTTCTCGAAGAACAGCTCGCGGGTCAGTTGGGTGTACTGCTCCATGTGCCGCACCAGCATGATGAGGACGAAATCGCATTCCCCGGCCACGTAGTAGCACTGCTGCACCTGCGGGCAGGCAAGGAAGCTGCGTTTCATTTCGTCCAGCAGGTCCAGCCGCTCGTTCTCCACTTCGACCTCGGTGATCACGGTCAGCGTGTAACCCAGCTGCTCGGCGTTCACCTGCGCCACGGTGCCGCGGATGACGCCGTCGGCAGTCATCTTCTTCAGCCGCCTGTTGACAGCCGCCGAGGACAGGTTGACCTGCGCCCCCAGGTCCAGTTGGGAAGTGCCTGCGTCGCGCTGCACGGCATCGAGCAGGGCCAGGTCGAAGTGATCGAGGGGCATGAACGGGTCTCCGTCGTTGAACAGCACAAAATGCCGTAAATGCGTAATAAAAGTGCATGCAAAGGCCTAAAATCAAGTTTTTAGTACGCTGCAAGCGAATAAAATTCTCCCATGAATGTATACACCGGTGCATCGCGATGACGTTGCACCCAGGGAGAAACGGTTGATGAATGCAAGCACCCCATTGCAACTGAACGGCGCTTTGCTGCTGCAGCAAATTCATGCGCTCGGGCAAACAGGTGCCGACGCCACACACGGCGGGCGCACCCGGATCGCGCTGAGCGACGCCGAGAAGGCCGGGCGCGACCTGCTGGTGGGCTGGATGCGCGCGCTTGATCTTGACGTGCAGGTCGACCGTATCGGCAACATTTTCGGCACTTTGCGTGCACCAGATGACAGCGGTGACCAACGCCCACTGATGATGGGCTCTCACATCGATACCGTGACCAATGCCGGCGCGCTGGATGGTTGCTACGGCGTGCTGGCCGGGCTGGCGGTGGTCCGCGCCTACCGTGATGCCGGGCGCTTGCCCGAGCGTTCGATCACCGTTGGCGCCTTCACCAACGAGGAGGGCGTGCGCTACCAGCCCGACATGATGGGCTCGTTGGTGTACGCCGGTGGCCTGGCGCTGCAGCAGGCCCTGGATACCCTCGGCACTGACGGCACGCGGCTAGGCGACGAACTGGCGCGCATCGGCTATGCCGGCACGCTGGAACCAGGGGCCATCGTGCCACACGAGTACCTTGAGCTGCATATCGAGCAGGGGCCGATCCTTGAAGCCGAGAACACCCTGATTGGCGTGGTCGAGAACCTGCAGGGTATTTCCTGGCAGCAGGTGGAGGTGAAGGGCCATGCCAATCATGCCGGCACCACACCGACGCACCTACGCCATGACGCCGGCTTCGTCGCCAGTGCCATCGTCGCCGAGCTGCGCGCCATGGCCGTGGATTCCGGCACGACCTTGGCCACGGTTGGCTGCATGCAGTTCGAGCCAAATGTGATCAATGTCATCCCGCGCAAAGCGACGTTCACCGTCGACCTGCGCGACCCCGACGAAACCCGCCTGGCCGACGCGGAAAACCGACTGAGTCAATACCTGGCGGCGCTCGCCGAGCGCGAAGGGGTCAGCATCAGCACAGAGCGCCTGGTGCGCTTCGAACCGGTGATCTTCGATGCCGGCCTGGCCGATGCCATCGACGCCTCGGCGCGGCGTTTTGGTTTCAGTCACCGGCGCATGACCTCTGGCGCCGGCCACGATGCGCAAATGATCGCTCGCATTGCCCCGGCTGCAATGATCTTTGTACCCAGCCAGGGTGGCATCAGCCACAACCCGCGTGAGCACACCGACGACGAGCAACTGATCCAGGGCGCGCAGGTGCTGCTGGACGTGGTAAGCCGCCGCCTGGCCCAAGCCTGATTCCCACTGTAATACCCGCCCGCTGCAGCCTGGCTGCAGCGGCGTGGGCTTCCTGTTGCCTGTAGAAAGGAGTACTGCATGTTTGTTTCCAACCCCAAGGCTGGCCGCCAGCCGTATCCGCAAGCGCTGCAAGCGGTGATGAGTATTGCCAAGGCCGAGGAAAGCCGCCAATGGCTGGCCGTATGGCCCCGCCTCAACAAGGGTGCTACGCCGCTTTACACCTTGCCCGACATGGCCGCAGAACTGGGTGTTGCCCGGTTGTCGGTCAAGGACGAATCGGTGCGCTCGGAGCTGGGCAGCTTCAAGGCCTTGGGTGCGCCAATTGCCTTGGTTCGCCTGATCCTGCGCACCTTTCCCCAGCAGCAACTCGACCCGCGTGGCTTGCTGGAAGGCCGTTATGCCGACCTGCTGGCCCACTTCACCGTGGTCAGTGCCACTGACGGTAACCACGGCAAGGGCCTGGCGGCTGCCGCGCAGAGCATTGGCTGCCGCTGCGTGATTGTGCTGCACGCCAACGTCAGCATCGAGCGCGAGCAGGCGATTGCCGCCTATGGCGCCAAGATCGTGCGCATTGCCGGCAACTACGACGAATCGGTGGAGCACGCCGCAGCGCTGGCGGACAGCAATGGCTGGACGGTGGTCTCGGACACTTCCTATGAAGGCTACGAAGTGATCCCGCGTGACGTGATGCAGGGCTACGGCACCATCGCTGCGGAAATCATCGAAGCCACAGCTGGGCAGGCGCCGTTCACCCATGTGTTCCTGCAGGGCGGGGTAGGTGGCCTGGCAGCGGGCATCGTCAGCTACCTGTGGGAGCACTGTGGTGAACAGCGCCCAATGTTCGTCATGGTCGAACCCGAACAGGCAGACTGCCTGTACCAGAGTGCCTTGCTCGGCCGGCCAGCCAGGGCGACCGGCTCGGTAGACTCGGTAATGGCCGGCCTGGCCTGTGGCGAGACCTCGCCACTGGCCTGGCGCTTCCTGGAGCCAAGCGTTGATTACTTCATGACCATCAGTGACGACCAGGCGGTTGCCGCCATGCGCCGCCTGGCGGCCGGCAGCGCTCGCGATATTCCGCTGGTAGCCGGTGAGTCCAGCGTCGCCGGCCTGGCCGGGCTTATCCAGCTGCTCAAGGGCGCGGGTGCAGCCGCTGACCTGGGGCTCGACGGCACTGCGCGCATTCTTTTCATCAGCACTGAAGGTGCCACCGCCCCAGGTGTTTATGCCGACCTGCTGGGCGAGTCCGCAGCCTCGGTGCTGGCCCGACAGCAAGCCTGGGCACTGGCCTGATCCACTCCAAGGGCCGGTAAACCCGGCCCTGCATCAGCTCCCCACAGCTCCCCACAAGAAAAAAAAGCGGAGATTGCATGAACGAACTCAAACGTGACATCAGCCCCTGGTCGCTGATGCTGACCGGCCTCGGCTCCATCATCGGCTCGGGCTGGCTCTTCGGTGCCTGGCATGCATCTGCCATCGCGGGGCCTGCGGCAATTCTGGCCTGGGTCATCGGTGCAGTGGTGGTTCTGGCGATAGCCCTGACCTATGCGGAAATGGGCGCGATGTTCCCTGAATCGGGTGGCATGGTCCGCTATGCCCGCTACTCACACGGCTCGCTGGTGGGCTTTCTGGCGGCCTGGGCCAACTGGATTTCCATTGTTTCGGTGATCCCTATCGAAGCGATCGCCTCGATCCAGTACATGGCCTCCTGGTCATTCCCTTGGGCGCAGGCGCTGGTGCATCAGGGTGAGTTGACCCACAGCGGGCTGCTGGCCAGCGCGGGCCTTGTGCTGGTGTACTTCGGCCTGAACTACTGGGGCGTGAAACTGTTCGTCAAGACCAATACGGCGATCACGGTATTCAAGCTGGTGGTGCCTGCGCTGACCGCTGTGGCGTTGATCTCGACCCAGTTCAACACCGAGAACTTCGGTGATGGAACGCTTGCCAGCTTTGCGCCCTATGGCTGGTCGGCGGTGTTCACGGCGGTGGCTGCCAGCGGCATCGTGTTCAGCTATAACGGCTTCCAGAGCCCAGTCAGCCTCGCGGGTGAGGCACGCAACCCCGGGCGGAGCATTCCATTCGCACTGGTCGGCTCAGTGCTGATTGCGCTGGTGATCTACGTGACATTGCAAGTGGCCTTTATTGGCGCGCTGAGCCCAGCGAGCATCGCCGAAGGCTGGCACAAGCTGAACTTCGATTCACCGTTGGCGCAACTGGCGTTGGCGCTCAACCTGAACTGGCTGGCCATGCTGCTTTACCTGGATGCCTTCGTCAGCCCCTCGGGTACCGGTTCGATCTACACCGCCACCACCGCGCGCATGATCTATGCGATGGAGAAGAACAACACCCTGCCGAAAATGTTCGGCAACCTGCACCCACTGTATGGCGTGCCGCGCCAGGCGATGTGGCTGAACCTGGCGGTGAGCTTTATCTTCCTGTTCTTTTTCCGCGGCTGGGGCGTGCTGGCGGCGGTGATTTCGGTGGCCGTGGTGATCTCGTTCCTGACCGGGCCGATCAGCCTGATGTCGCTGCGCGTCACCGCGCCGGAAATCCAACGCCCACTGCGCCTGAAGGGCATGGGCATCATTGCGCCGTTCGCCTTCATCTGCGCCTCGCTGGTGCTGTACTGGGCGCGTTGGCCGCTGACCGGCCAGGTAATCTTCCTGGTGATCGGTGCCTTGCCTCTCTACTTCTACTACCAGGCCAAAGCCGGCTGGTCAGGCTTTGCCCGCGAGCTGCGCGCTGCGGCCTGGCTGATCGGTTATCTACCCGCGATGGCGTTGGTGTCCTGGCTGGGCAGTGCGGCCTTCGGTGGTATCGGTTTGCTGCCGGAAGGCATCGACATGGCCGTGGTGGCCGTGGTGGCCTTTGCGTTTTACCGCCTGGGGGTGCGTAGCGGCTACCGCACCCCGTACCTGAGCGAACGCGTCAACTGCCCGGGTCAAGCGCCTGCATTTGAGGCGCAGCCTTCTGATCAACGCCCGTCTCAGGAACTGAAAGCATGAACAATGACACTACCTTCGAGCAACGCCTCATGCAGTGGCGGCATGCCTTTCACCGTCACCCGGAAACCGGTTTCGAAGAGTTCGACACCGCCGAGCAGGTCGCGCAGATCTTGACCGGCTTCGGTCTGCAGGTACACCGCGGTATCGGTGGCACCGGGCTGGTCGCCAGCCTTAGCGTCGGCGACGGCCCAGGGGTGATCGGCCTGCGCGCCGACATGGATGCCCTGCACATTACCGAGCAGGCGCAGGGCCGGGCGCATGCGTCGTGCAACCACGGCAAGATGCACGCTTGTGGTCATGACGGGCACATGGCAATGGTGCTGGGCGCTGCGGACCTGCTGTGCCGCGAGCGCAACTTCAACGGCACCGTACGTTTCGTGTTCCAACCGGCCGAAGAGCATGGGTGTGGGGCCAAGGCGATGATGGCCGACGGGCTGTTCGAACGCTTTCCGGTCGATGCTCTGTACGGCGCGCACAACATGCCGGGCATGCCGGCTGGCCATATCGCCACTCGGGTCGGTGGGATCATGGCCAGCGAAGACAACTTCGTCATCCACATCCAGGGCAAGGGCACCCATGCCGCTCGGCCACACATGGGCATTGACCCACTGGTGATCGGCGCTGAGATCGTACTGGCCTTGCAGACCATCGTCGCGCGCAACGTCGACCCGAGCCTGTCGGCGGTGGTTTCCTGCACCGAGTTCATCACGGATGGCATCCGCAACGCGATACCAACCCATGTCACCATCAAGGGCGACACCCGCAGCTACAGCCCCGAGGTGCAACGGTTACTGGAGCGGCGCATGCGTGAGATCAGTGAGGGTATCTGCCAGATGCACGGTGCAAGCTGCCGGTTCGAGTACAGCCACGAGTTTGCGCCGACGGTGAACTGGGCGGCAAATACTGAAATCGCAGTGGCGGCAGCGCGTAACGTGGTGGGGGCGCAGGCGGTGAATGCCGAGGTGATGCCGATGATGATTTCCGAAGATTTTGGCGCCTTCCTGCAGCAGGTGCCGGGCAATTTCGTGTTTATTGGCAACGGTGCGGAGGGGGAGAATGGGGCTACGCCGCTGCATAACGCTGCGTATGATTTCAACGATACGATTTTGGCGACCGGGGCGCGTTATTTTGCCGAGGTGGTGCGGGTCAGCCTGCCGCGTTGAAGTTTGATTAAGGGGCCGCTTTGCGGCCCATCGCAGGCAAGCCAGCTCCCACAGGGAACGTGTAAACCTTGAGCTTCATACAGCACCTGTGGGAGCTGGCTTGCCTGCGATGGGCTGCGCAGCAGCCCCAATGGCTGCCACTTAGGTTTAACTGGCTGGCATTTTCCCTCAATGCCCGCCTTTCATCCTCCGCGCCACCAGATAGATGCCCAAGCCAACCAGCGCCGTCGCCGCACCGATATACCCGGTGCTGGTCCAACCCATGCCGGCAGTAATCGCCATGCCACCCAGCCAAGGCCCTAACGCATTGGCCAGGTTGAACGCCGCATGGTTCGACGCAGCCGCCAGGCTCGGCGCTTCGTGGGCAATGTCCATCAGGCGGATCTGCAGCGGCGCTGCCAGGGCAATCATGGTCCCCACCAGGCCGATGCCCAACAGCAGGCTCCACAGCGCCTGGGCAGCGAAGGTGAAGAACAGCAGTACGGCGATCGACCACACCAGCACCAGTCCCACGGCCCGGAACTGCAGGCGGTCGAACAATTTGCCGCCGGCGATGTTGCCGACGATTCCGCCCACCCCGAACGCCGCCAGGCCAAACGGAATCCACTGGGGCGAAACCTGGGTCACCTGCAGCATGGTCGGCGCCAGGTAGCTGAATACCGTGAACATGCCGGCAAAGCCGATCGAGGCGATGGCCAGTGCCATCCACACCTGCGGGAGGGTGAAGGCTTGCAGTTCCTTACGTGGGTCGCTGCGCACTTCGTCGTGGCGCTGGGGCACGAAACGCCACACAAGGGCGATGGTGCAGACAGCGATCGCGCCCACCAGCACGAACGCCGACCGCCAGCCAAAGTACTGGCCCAGGTAGGTCGCCACCGGGTTGCCGAGCAACATGGCCAAGGTCAGGCCCATCATCACCCGGGCAACCGCACCCGCCCGCTGGTCTTTGGCCACCATGCTTGATGCCACCACTGCGGCAATGCCGAAGTAGGCGCCATGAGGCAGGCCGCTGATGAAACGGAACGCGACCAGGCCGCTGAACGAGGGTGCGAAGGCGGTCGCCAGGTTGCCAAGGGCGTACAGCGCCATCAATAGCAACAGCATGTGCTTGCGCAGCAGCCGGGCACCCAGAATCGCCAGCGTCGGGGCGCCCACCATCACCCCCAGTGCGTAGGCGCTGATGGCATGGCCCACCTGAGGCTCACTCAATTGCAGGTTGCTGGCGATGTCGGGCATCAGGCCCATGATGGCGAACTCGCCGGTGCCGATGGCAAAGCTGCCCAGCGCCATGGCGGCTTCCATCTTCGCGACGGTGCTTTTACTGGGGAGAGGGGGGTGTTCCTGGACTGACATCTGGATCCTTATTGAAACATGCTGAAACGTTCAAGGCGGGATCATAGTCAATCTTTGACTGCAACGTCGAGGAAGCAGGCCGGCTTCCTCGCACGACTGGCGGGGTCAGGCGGTTTCTGCAGCCGGGTTCGCGAAGGCCTCAGGAGCGGCCTGAAGGCGGGCCTGCAACTGGTCCACGTAGGCTTGGGCGTGGTGGATGTCGGTGAACGATACGGGGTGCCCATCGATGATCACCTTACAGCCTGCATCCTGCTCATTGCGCTCGATTACGATCTTCATGCCTGCTCCTTGATGTTGTTCTGGCGCGGGCGAGGTTAGCTTAATTAGCTGCCTAATGAAAATGAAATAACCGCTCTAGATAGCAGTTTTCAGACTTTTTTAAACCCCGGGAATGCCGCCTGAGCGGGCCTTAACGACGGTATTTCATGGCAGCCGGCATGCCTGCTCTTTTAGACTGCCGTGCACATTCGAACCAAGGACAATTGCGATGTCGGATACCTTGCGCAACCCGCTACTCCTGGATGGGCCGGTTGGCCAGATCGAAGTGCTGATCGACTACCCGGTCGGTCCACCCAAGGGGCTGGTGCTGGTCGGCCATCCGCAACCGCTGTTGGGCGGTAGCCCGCGTCATATCGTGCCGCTCACCCTGGCACGGCAGCTGTGTGCAGCGGGTTGGTTGGTGGTACGGCCGAGTTTTCGTGGGGTAGGGCAGACACAAGGTGCGCACGACGAAGGCATCGGCGAAGCGCAAGACTGCATTGCGGTCTTCCGTCACTTCAGCCAGCAATTGCCTGAGCTGCCGCTAGCCCTGGTCGGGTTCTCCTTCGGTGCTTACGTGTTCGCCAGGGTCGCTTGTGCGCTGGAAGGTCAACTGCGGGCGGTGGCGTTGTTGGGGTTGCCGGTAGGTGATGTGCCAGGCGGGCGTTATTACGAGCCATTGCCGGTGCCTGCGGATTGCCTGCTGCTGCATGGCGAACAGGATGAAATGGCGCCGCTTTCCAACCTGTTGCAATGGGCTGGCCCACAGCAACGGGGGGTGTCGGTGTACACAGGTGCCAACCACTTTTTCAAAGGCTGCCTGGGGCGGGCGGCTGAGCAGGTGATCGCCCATCTGGCATTGAAAACCGCGCTCCCATAGGCACTGGCGCGTCGGTCTGGCACCGGCTTTGCCGGTGTTCGCGGCTAAAGCCGCTCCCACAGGGACTGCGGGTGCCCAACGTTTACGCTGTACCTGTGGGAGCGGCTTTAGCCGCGAAAGGGCCGGATCAGGCTGGCATCAACGCTCCAGGTAATGCGTCTGCGCGGCAAAGTCGATAAACCGTTTGCTGGCCAAAGACAGGTACTCCCCCGACCGCCAGCACAGGCGGAAGCTCATCTGCTGCGCAGGCCGGAAGGGCACGCCAACGATGCCCGGTGTACGCTGCTGAACCGAGCGCAGCAGGGTGGCCACACCCATGTTGTCCAGCGCCGCCTGCACCACCAGCGAAACGAAGTTGCTCTGCAGTGCCACTTGGTAGGTGATGCCGTGTTCGGCAAAGAACGCGTCCAGCAGGTGGCGTTGCACGAAGGTTCTATCAAACACCACCATATCCGTGTTGCGCAGGTCTTCTGCGGTGAGGAAGGCTTTGCCGGCATAAGGGTGGTCGGGGTGCATGCACGCCAGCATCTCGTCACTGCCCAGCAGGATTGATTCCTTGTCGGGCGGCACTCGCCTGGACTCCAGCAGTGCGAGGTCGATTTCCCGCTGTTCCAGGCGATGGCCAATGTCTTCGGCACTGCCTTCGAACACGGTCATGGCGATGCCTGGATAGAGTCGGCGGAAGGCATTCATCAACCCTGGCACATAGTGCAGGCCAAACATGGGCGGGATGCCAAGGCGCACTTCGCCGCGTTTCAGATCGGCCATGTCCCGCAGTTCTTGCCGGGCAACATCCATCTCGCGCAGCGCCGAAGCAATACGCGGCAAAAACTGCTCGCCCTCGGCTGTGAGGATGACTTTGCGGGTGGTGCGGTTGAACAGCGTTACGCCAAGTTCTTCTTCCAGCCGGGTTACCGCCATGCTCAGCGCTGGCTGGGCGATGTGCAAATGCTGCGCTGCCTTGGTAAAGCTGCCTTGTCGCACGATCTCGACGCAGCAGCGCAATGCCTTGAGGTTCATTGAGGCGATCTACCACTCATAACAAACTGTGATGCCAAGCATCATAACAATATATTTATTATTATTAACCAGAGGGCCTACGATGCGCGCCACTGAGACATCCTGCAACATCTCAGTCACGCAGCGTAATAAAGCTGCAATCCCACAAAGATTTTGAGGTAGTACCCCAAATGGCCAAGGCCGCCGATGTCGTTGTGCAATGCCTGGAAAACGAAGGTGTCGAGTATGTGTTCGGCATTCCTGGTGAGGAAAACCTCGACCTGCTCGAATCCCTGCGCAAGTCGAAGATCAAGCTGGTACTGACCCGTCACGAGCAGTCTGCAGGTTTCATGGCTGCCACCTACGGCCGCCTGACCGGCAAGACCGGCGTGAGCCTGTCGACCCTCGGCCCTGGCGCCACCAACCTGGTCACCGCCAGCGCCTACGCATACCTGGGCGGCATGCCGATGATGATGATCACCGGGCAGAAGCCGATCAAGAAGTCCAAGCAGGGCCGCTTCCAGATCATCGACGTGTGCGGCATGATGGCCCCCATCACCAAGTACACCCACCAGTTTGCCTCGGCCGACAACATCCCGGCGCGCATGCGCGAAGCCTTCCGCCTGGCAGAAGAAGAAAAGCCGGGCGCTGTGCACCTGGAGCTGCCTGAGGACATCGCGGCCGAGCAAACCGACGCGCTGCCGATTCCACGCAGCCTGCACCGCCGCCCATTGGCCGAGCATGTGGCCATCGAAGCCGCCTTGGAAAAACTGCAGAAGGCCCGCAGCCCGATCCTGGTGATCGGCGCCGGCGCCAACCGCAAGATGACCGCCAAGGTCCTCAAGCAACTGATCGACAAGACCGGTATCCCGTTCATCACCACCCAGATGGGTAAAGGTGTGGTCGACGAGCGCCACCCGCGCTTCCTGGGTAACGCCGCGCTGTCCTCTGGTGACTTCGTACACCGCGCCATCGAAGCCGCCGACCTGATCATCAACATCGGCCACGACGTGATCGAGAAGCCGCCGTTCTTCATGGTCCGTGGCGGTACCGAAGTCATCCACATCAGCTTCCGCTCCGCCGAAGTCGATGCTGTGTACTTCCCGCAGGTGGAAGTGATCGGCGACATCGCCAACGCCGTGTGGCAGATCGGCGAAGCGCTGAACGACACCGCGCACTGGGACTTCACCCGCCTGATGGCGATCCGTGAAGCCAACGAAGCGCAGATCGCCGAAGGCGGCGACGACAACCGCTTCCCGGTCTACCCGCAGCGTCTGGTTGCCGACATCCGTCGCGTACTGCCGTCCGAAGGCATCGTCGCCCTGGACAACGGCATCTACAAGATCTGGTTTGCCCGTAACTACAAGGCGCACAAGCCGAACACCGTGCTGCTGGACAACGCCCTGGCGACCATGGGCGCCGGCCTGCCGTCGGCCATGGCCGCGCACCTGGTGCACCCGGACCGCCCGGTAATTTCGGTATGCGGTGACGGCGGCTTCATGATGAACAGCCAGGAGCTGGAAACGGCAGTGCGTCTGGGTATGCACATCACCGTGGTGATCCTGCGTGATGACGGCTACGGCATGATCCGCTGGAAGCAGGCCAACATGGGCTTCACCGATTTCGGCCTGGACTACGGCAACCCGGACTTCGTCAAGTACGCCGAAGCCTACGGTGCCAACGGTCACCGCGTTGAAAGCGCCGAAGGCCTGCTGCCGCTGCTGGAACACTGCATCAACACCCCGGGCGTGCACGTGATCGACTGCCCGGTCGATTACAGCGAGAACGACCGCATCCTCAACAGCGAGCTGCGTGAGCGCGCGCTGGCGGTGTAAGCCCCAAGTACAGCGCCAGCCCCACGGCTGGCGCTGCCTTCCTGCAAGCGCGGCTCAAGCCGCGAACACCGGCAAGGCCGGTGCCATCCTCCCTGCACTCGCAATCTCCGTCATTTTTCTCAACGACCTAACAGGCCCTGCAGGCTAGCCAGGATGCTATTGGCGTCATACGGCTTGCGTGCCACGGGCACACCCTTCAAGTGCTCGGGAATGCTGATGCCGTCGCCATAGCCGGTGGCGAACAGGAATGGAACCTGACGACGTACCAGTTCATCGGCGACAGAAATGGATGTGCCGGTTCCCAGGTTCACGTCCAGTATCGCGGCATCCGGTGTGCGTCTGGCGAGCAGTTGCATTGCCTCATCTTCGGAATTGGCAGTGATCACGTCCTTGATCTGAGCATCGTTGAGAATTTGCTCCAGGCCGACGGCAATGACCAGTTGGTCTTCAAGGATCAGCACACACAACCCCGTACGTGATGCGAAGGTATCGCCTACCCGGGCCATGGCCGAGGCCGGGATGGCGGGTTCGAACGTTTCAGCGACGGTCAGGTGCTGGGCAGGGATCCTGAACAAGCCTTGCAGGCCTTCGGGGTAATATTCCACCGTGCTGGTGCCGCCCAGGTCGAACGGGATGCTGCGGTCGATCAGTACCGAGCCGAAGCCAGTGCGGCTTGGCGGGCGTACCGTTGGCCCGCCACTTTCACGCCAGCTGATGGCACAAGCGTTGGCGGCGTCGATAACCCAGCTCACTGAAAGCTTGCCGCCGGGTCGCGACAGCGCACCATACTTGGCCGCGTTGGTAGCCAGCTCGTGCAGCACCAGGGCCATGACCGAGTAGGCGCGCGCGTCAAGGATGACGTTCGGCCCCTGCAACTCGATCCCGCCGGTAGCCGTGCGGTACGGTGAAAGTTCGGCCTCCAGCAGCTTCGCCAGGCGCCCGCCACCATCACCGCGCACCACTTGGTCGTGGGCCAGTGACAAGGCCTGGATCCGTCCTTTCAGGGTTGCCACATAGTCGTGAAGGGTCAGGCTCTCAGAGGTCGGATGGGCAACCAGCGCACCAATCAGCGACAGAATGTTCTTGACCCTGTGATTGAGTTCTTCGTTAAGGATGCGCTGGCGCACTTCAGCCTTCGAGCGCTCGCTGGCAAGCAGCTCGCTGTTGTGCAGCACCACTTCGACGATGGCGGTGCGGATCGCATCGCCAAACTGGCGATCCTGTTCGGTCCAGGGCAGCGACTGCTGGTGAACGGTTTCTTTCCAGATGGAAAAACTTTTGCGTGGTGTGAGGCGATCACCCAGCGCGCCGCTGTCGTAGGTTTTGTTCGGGTCCCCGGCCCAGTCGAGCGTCTCGATGACCTCCTTGCGGAAGAAGATCAGGTAATCCCTGGGCTGCTGCGACATCGGGATGATCAGTACGCCAGACACGTCGGTGAAGTACGCCTGGGCCGAAGGGTGCACCGTCGACAGGCGATTGGAGGCCCAGGTACGGCCTTCGGTGACCATGTCCGCCAGCCGCAACAGGTCGGGTACGGCAGCTTTGGGTAGCACCAGTCCGGCTGATGCCCAGCGGCCTTGCAGCGACATGCCGATGCCATCGCACGGGATCAGCGACATAAGCCGCGGCAGGCGTGAGTGAAAGAACCCATCGATGTCTGCTGCCTTGTTGGCATCGCGCACAATGTTGTCCAGTGCTTTGTGAACCCGCACGGCGGCTTCGAGCTTTTGCCGGCTGCGCAGGGTCTCGATATGCAAGGAGAAGAACTCGCCGAACATTTCGGCGGCTACCCGCTGCCCCATGGCCAGTGTTCGTGGCGCGTAGTGGTGGCAGGCGATCAGCCCCCACAGCTCGCCGTTGACGATGACCGATATTGACATCGAAGCGCCCACGCCCATATTGCACAGGTACTCGCAATGGACCGGCGACACGCTGCGCAGGTGCGCGTAGGACAGGTCGAGCGGTTCGCCTGACGGGTCGAGGACGGGGTCGATGGCGACTGTTTTGAACTGGGCGTCGGAAATCACCCGGATCGGGTTGCGCAGATAAAGGGCCCGAGCCTGCTGCGGGATGTCGGAGGCGGGGAAGTACTGGCCCATGAAGCTCTCGAGATCGCCGCGCTTGGCTTCAGCGACCACTTTGCCGGCACCGTCAGCGCCCAACTGGTAAATCATCACCCGGTCGTAGCCCAGTACGGCCCGGACAAAGCGGGCAGCGTCGCGGAACAATTTGCTGGTCTGGTCGATTTCGCGCAGCTGGGCAATCAGGGTGCGGGCCAGCTCGATGGGCTCGGCAATGCTGGCACCGGCCGGTTCGAACTCCAGGATTGACGTGCCTTTGAACAGGTGGGCGGCGACATCGAAGGCCTGGCCACTGGGCAGCACCACGTTGAAGCTGAGTGCAGGGCGCGAGGCGTCGCGGGTACGGGCCAAAGCGTTGCGCAGGGTGTGGGCTACCTCGTCTCCTAGCAACGCGTGCAGCTTCTGGCCGTTGATGTCACCTGCAAGGCCCAGCAAATACGGGGCGTTGACCGAATGGCGCAGGACCACGGTCGCCGATGCATCACAGGCAAGCAGGCAGCCGTGGGGCTGGATGCTGCCAGGGATCTGTATGGGTTCGCGGTCGCAGTTGGTCAGGTTTACTTGTGGGTCGGAGGTCATTGGCCCGTGCCTGTGGGTGAAGGGTAGGCCGCCAGCAAGGCCGCCATGGTCAGCCTAGCAGGCATTCCCCGCCTTGGTCACCAAGGCGCGCAGGCTCAAGTTGATGGGAGCTCCCCCCGTTCATCCGCGAAGCCCAGCTCCCGGATGAACATCGAAAACAGTTCAGGGTGAGACGAGATATTCAGTTTTGCGTACAGGTGGCGCCGGTGCACCTTGACGGTCTCGGGCGAGATTCCCAGCCGTTGCGCCATCGCCTTCGACGAGTAGCCGCGCAGAATCAGCCGGGCGATTTCCAGCTCTCGCTCCGATAACAGGCCTTGGGCAAACCTGGCCAGCGCATCGCCAACCGGTGGCTGTACGGGCACCGAGACGCCGGTATGCGCCCAGTGTTGCTGAAGCAAGGCCAGCACCCAGGCACTGACCAGGTTGAGCTTGCCCAGCTCTGCTGCATCGAAAGCGCGGCGCATGCCCAGCGACAGCGACAACACCCCATCGGGTAACTGCAACAGGAACTGGACTTCGTCCATCAGCACATGGTTCTGGAAGTAGTTCTGGTAATAGTCCGTTTGCCAGAAATGATCCGGGGCTACCTCTTCGAGGTGGTAGCAACCACTGGCCAGGCCTTCGCGCGCCGCCTGGTAGAAGGGGTCAAGCAGATACAACCCGTCGAGATAAAGCTCACCGGCTACGGGGGCTGGCGCCGCGTCGTATTCCTCCAGCACTTGTGGTGCGCCCTGGGGTGGGAAGTGCATCGCCAGCGCGTTATCGAACGGCACCCAATGCCTCAGTACCAGGATCAGCTGGCGCCAGAAGCGCGGGCCGCCGATGTGCTCTATCGCCTTGGCCAGCGCGGCGTGACCGGCAACTTCATGAAAGAGAACGTCCACGGCAGCATCCTTGAGGGCAGTAGGGCATTGGCGCCCGATTTGCTCCAGCTGTCAACGGGGGTAACCCTTAGGGGGAATTGTTCCGCCGGGCTCTGCCGAATAGATTTCATCCCCATCAAGCGGGCCGCCGGGCTCGCCACGTTTCGCTTCCGGGTTCTGCCTCTGACACTAACAACAACGTGAGGATGAACAAATGACGTCCTGTAGTGCACCCGCTTCCAAACTCAAACCGACACTGAGTGTCGCTGACGTCGTGGCCATCACCGTATCCTCGGTGACCCCCGCCAGCTCGGTCTTCGTCATCGCGCCTTTCGCCATCGCCCAGGCAGGTACCGGGGTAATCTGGGCCTTCATGCTGGGGGGCGTGTTGGCGTTGATGTTTGCGCTTTGCTATGCCGAACTGGGCCGCGCGCACAGTGCTGCCGGGGGTGAATATGTGTTTGCCAAACGGGTATTTGGCGGCATGGCCGGTTACGCCACCTTTCTTACCGTGCTGGCGATGTTGGTGTTCATTCCACCGGTGCTGGCAACCGGGGCTGCCACCTACTTGAATGCGGCCTTGCGCACCCAGCTTGATGGGCAGACGGTGGCCTTGCTGATTGTCGCCCTGGGTTATCTGCTGGGTATCCTGAATATCAAGCTGAACGCGTGGGTGACCGGCATCTGCCTGTTGCTTGAAGTGGCGGCGTTGATGGTGATTGTGGTGCTGGGCTTTGGCAATGCCCAGCAACCCCTCGGCAGCCTCGTCAGCCCGCTGGTACTGGATAACGGAATACTGCATGCCGCGCCGTGGGCGCTGGTGATTGGTGCGGTCGGCACTGCGTTGTTTTCCTTCAACGGATTTGGCGGCGCAGTGTTGCTGGCAGAAGACATGAAGTGCGGGGGGCGCGGCGTCCACAGGGCCGTGCTGTGGTCACTGGTGCTGGTGGTGGCCATTGAAGTGATCCCCATGCTGGCACTGCTGATTGGTGCACCGTCGCTGGAAGCGATGCTGGCCAGCCCGGATCCGATTGGCTACCTGCTGGCGGCGCATGGCAACGAAACGCTGTCGCGATTGGTGAGCGGCGGGATCTTCCTGTCGGTGTTCAATGCCATCATCGCCCTGGTGATCCAGAGTGGCCGGGTGATCTACAGCAGCGGGCGGGACGCGTTGTGGATGCCGACCCTGAACCGCGCCTTTACCCGGATTCACCCCAAGTGGGAATCGCCCTGGCTGGCCACGCTGTTCCTCGCCGTGCCGTCTGCGGCCCTGACCTTCAGTTCCAACCTGGGGGAGCTGACCTCGTTCACCGTACTGCTCATCCTCTGCGTGTACCTGGTGGTCGGCTTGTGCGCACTGTTCAGTCGGGTACTGCGCCGTGACCGGGAGCATCCGTACCGCATGCCGCTGTGGCCGCTGCCGGCACTGGCGGCGGTGACCGGTGCGGGGTACCTGTTGACGGCCCTGTTGAGTGAGGCCTCCGCCCGGGACATTTTGATCATTCTTGGCATTCTGCTTACCTCGGTGTTGCTGTACGGCACCTATGGCAAGTTGAGCCCGGCCTTCCAGAAACTTTGAGCGAGAGACAAGATGCGAGCACGCGATTTCGGGATCACGCTGGGCCTTGGTCGGCCTGGCCCCCACAACGCCATTACCGATGTTCCAGGTGTACGCGTTGGCCACGCCACCCTGAACAAGACCCATAACGGCAAACCCGTACGCACCGGGGTGAGCGTCATCGAGCCCCGCGAAGGCCCGGCGCGCTATGAGCCGTGCTTTGCCGGCTGCCATGTGCTCAACGGCAATGGCGACGCCACAGGCCTGGAGTGGATTCGTGAGGCGGGCCTGCTGACTACCGCCATTGCCACGACCAACACGCACAGTGTCGGTGTAGTGCGCGATGCGCTGATCGCCCATGAGCATGCGACCTTGGCAGACCACGCGACCTACTGGTGCATGCCAGTGGTCATGGAGACCTACGACGGTGTGCTGAACGACATCTGGGGCCAGCATGTAAATGCCGACCTGGTTCAGCAAGCGCTGGGGGCTGCCCGCAGCGGGCCCGTAGCAGAGGGGGCGGTTGGCGGTGGTACCGGTATGATCTGCCATGAGTTCAAAGGCGGCGTCGGGACTGCATCGCGGGTGCTGCCGGCCGGGGAGGGCGGCTGGACGGTGGGCGCTTTTGTCCAGGCCAACCATGGGCAGCGCCGTGACCTTCGGGTGGATGGTTACCCGGTGGGCCGGGTGTTGCTTGATCTGCCTTCGCCATTTGACCAGCAGGACACCCCCGGCATGGGTTCCATCGTGGTGGTACTGGCCACCGATGCGCCGTTGCTGCCGCATCAGTGCCAGCGCCTGGCACAACGTGCGGCGCTGGGTATTGCCCGCACGGGGGGCGGTACCGATGACTCCAGTGGCGATATCTTTCTGGCGTTCTCTACGGGCAATACCGGGCTGGCGCCTGCCGATTACAACCGCCGCGACCTGCCGGTGACAGCGCAAGTGGCAATGGTCAACAACGATCATATCTCGCCGCTGTTCGCGGCGGCGGCAGAGGCGGTGGAGGAGGCCATTGTGAATGCAATCCTGGCTGGGCGCACGATGCTGGCGAAAGATGGACGCGAGGTGCCTGGTCTGGAGGGCGAGCGCTTGCTGACAGCACTCAGGCAAACGGGGTGGCAGGGCAATACTTGAATCAAAACGGCCCCTCGCTCAGTGTGGGTCATTGCCTTTGCATCACTACAAAAGAAAAGGCCATCAAGGCGGTAGGTGCCGCCTCTCGCCAAAGGAGTACAGATGTGCTCCTTTCGAGAAGCGCTTGAACGCGGGGTGGGATCAGTGCTCTCATCCTGCGTCTGTGCTTATTGGTATTGAACGATGAACCGCCCGCTGTTTGTTTCCATTGATGGTCCCAAGGGCACCGGCAAGACCACATTGCTGGAGGCTGTGACACAGGCCCTGAGGCTGGACGGGCACAAGGTCGTCCGCCTTTGCGAGAGAAACAACGACCCCTACCGCGGCGAAACCATGGTACTGGTCAACAGGCTCGCCAGAAGCCCGTGCCAGGAACTGGAATATCAGGTTTGCGAGCGCTTTGCAGATAGCCGTGCCTGGATTTCCCAAAAGGTGCTGCCCAGGCAGCCCGCTGACAGCATCATCCTGATTGATCGCTGGTATCCCTCTGACGCGGCGTTTCGCCGTAGCGTGCCGTTTGCGCAGATCCTGCAGCTGAACCTTGAGCGCGGCGTGCAAGTACCAGATTTGCATGTTGGTGTTGTCACCGCCCCTGAAACCTCATGGGCAAGGGCCGCGGCGCGCAATCGTGGGCTGGGCAGTACGGTGATCCACAACCTGGATGAGCAGGTTGCCTGCACCGAAGCGTTCGAGCGGGCGGTTGCCGAGCATGCATGGCTGCTGTGCCGAAATGAAGGCCCACTCGACCAGGCAACCCGGCAGATAGTTGGCGAAATACAGGCGGTACTGCGCCACGCGTAAGTTCAGCCAGCAGTTCGATCGCGCTGTTCGCGCAGGCTTTCCTGGGTGGACCATCGCTCAGTCAACTGGTCTATGAAAACGCGGATTGCAGCAGGTACATACATGCTGTTGCGGTACAACGCATGAATGGGTTGCCGTGCACAATAGGCCTGGCTTTGGATTCGCTCACCCATTCAACGAAAGGAACACCATGAACCGGTATCTGAAAGAAGTCATTGATCTGCATGAGTTGATCGAGGCGCTGTTCGCGAATGGGGAGGGCGCTGTTGCAGCCATGGTGGAGCGGTTTCACAGCGACTTCACGATGGTCACACCTGGCGGCGCCCAAGTAGGCCTTCGCGAAATCTCGTCGCTGTTTACGCAACGCGCTGGCGCTCAACCAGGCTTGAGCATCGAGGTCTTTGGGCTGGAAACCATCGCGCAATGGCCAGAGGGGGCAGTGGTTCAGTATTGCGAGACGCACCACTTGCCCGGTCAACAGGCGAAGACGCGGATCTCGACCGCAGTGTTCAGCGTTGAAGGAGGGCGCCCCTTGTGGCGCCACCTGCAGGAAACCTGGGCCGCCTGAAGCCGCGCGCGGGGCGTTGAAAAGGCCGCTTCCATGTACTGAAAGCGGCCGCTTCCTACTTGGCGGTAAAGCCTGCAAACCGTTTGTTGAAGCCAGCAACCCGGCCTTCGGCCTTGGTTTTACGCTCCTGGCCTGTGTAGACCGGGTGCGAGGCACTGGATACGTCGAGCGTGACATACGGGTAGCTGACACCATCGGTGTGCACGTGGGTCTTGTCGGTATCGATGGTCGAACCGATCAGCCAGGACGCGTTGGCAGCCACATCGTGAAACAGGACGGGGCGGTAGTCGGGGTGGATGCCGGGTTTCATGTGGAACTCCTCAGTAAATGTTATACCATAACAATTTACTCGAAGTTGCGATTGATTTGCAACAAGGGCTAGCGCATGTCCCGGTCTACATTTTTTTTGCGAAGGCTAGAGTGTCAGGCGCCTTGGCGGTCGATGTCACGGCGCAGGACCACCGAGGTGGTGATGTCGTCCACCGACTCATGCCGTGCCACGTTGTCGCGCACCTGGTTGAGGTCGTCGATCGTGCGTGTTTCGACCTCGACGACAAGATCGAGCTGGCCACTCACCGAAGACACCCGCCGCACGCGGGCGTCGGTAGCCAGTTGGTCGAGCAGCCCCATGGCGGGTGTGCGCTGCAACGTCACCAGCAAGATCGCACGTATGACATTGGCGTCTATCTCGCCGATGTCAGCCCGATAACCACGAATGATCCCGCTGCGTTCCAGGTTGACTACGCGCTCGGTCGTGGCACTTCTGGAAAGGCCTATCCGGGCTGCCAATGCTTTCAGGGCAATACGCGCGTCCTTTGAAAGTACCTCAAGAATCTCACGATCTTTTGCGTCCAGCTCACGCATTGCGCCACCTGATTAGCCCACCGTCTTTATGCCGGCCGGAACCGGCATTATGCTTGTCGATCCCGACTGTATGCAGGGTGTCCGTTTCGGCGGTGCATGACAAGCTATTGAAAAACTATTTGCTCGCTCGGAACGTGATGATATGACAGACCTTTCCCACCCAGCACCTCGGTTTTCGGCAAGCGATGCCGAAGGCCTCGCAAAAGAATTTTTCAATGTCACCGGCACCGCAACGCCCCTGGACGGCGAGCGTGATCGCAACTACCGGTTGAACACCGGTGTTGATGCAGGCTGGATTCTGAAAATCGTCAACGCCAGCGAGCCCAGGGTAGAGAGCGAGTTTCAAACCGCGCTGCTTGGGCACCTGGCCGTTCACGGCGCGCACTTGGGCGTGCCTCACCTGCGGGCCAGTGTGGCGGGCGACTTCTTGCCGTGTGTGGCCAGTGCCGCAGGTGAACAGCATGCTGTGCGCCTGGTCAGCTGGTTGCCCGGTACGCCGCTCGCCGAGGCCAAACGCTCATTCCAGCTGATGAGGCACTTTGGCCAGGCACTGGGTGAACTTGACTGCGCCCTGCAAGGGTTCATGCACCCGGGTGCCGTGCGGGACCTGGACTGGGACTTGCGCCATGCAGCGCGTTCCCGCTCGCGGCTGCACTGCATCAAAAGCCCCGGGCGCCGGGCGATTGTCGAGCGTTTCATCGCCCAGTTCGAGGAGACTGTACAACCCAGGCTGGCCTCACTCCGGGCTCAGGTGATTCACAACGACGCCAACGACTGGAACATTCTGGTCGACGTCGACACCACCAGCAAGGTGACCGGTTTCATCGACTTTGGCGATGCAGTGCACACTGTGCTGATTGCCGAGGTGGCCATTGCCAGCGCTTACGCCATTCTCGACATGGACGACCCGATCGGGGCTGCAGCTGCGCTGGTGGCCGGTTTCCATGAGAAGTACCCGTTGCAAGCGCAAGAGCTTGATGTGTTGTTCAACCTGATCGCCATGCGCCTGGTCATCAGCGTCACGTTCTCCGCTTCCCGCCATGATCAGACCGACGACAACCCCTACCTGGCGATCAGTGAAGCGCCTGCCTGGCGCCTGCTGGAGCAGCTTGACTCGATGAACCCACGGCTGGCCACAGGCATCCTGCGCAAGGCCTGTGGTTTTGACGCCATCGAAGGCGCTGGCCAGGTCCGCCGCTGGATCGCGGACAACCACAAATCCTTCGCCGACCTGGTGCGCCCGTCGGCCGCCATTCTGAACAAGGTGATTGCCCCGTTTGGTGACGCCACCCACGAGATGACCATCGCATCCGCTGAGCAGCGCCCTGCGGATGCAACCCGCTGGTGGGATGAATTCTCAGCTGCTCACCAGGTGCCGCTGGCCATCGGGCCATGGGGCGAGTTGCGCACCATCTACACCGACAGCGCTTTCGAGTCCCGCTTCATCAAAGGCCAACGCCGCACACTGCATGTCGGTGTCGACCTGGTAATGCCCGCGGGTACACCGCTGTATGCGCCGGTTGCCGGTACCGTCAGAAGCGTTGAAGTTGAACCCGACCCGCTGGGGTATGGCGGCCTGGTGATGATCGAGCACACACCGCCAGGTTGCCCGCCATTCCTGACCTTGTGGGGGCACATGGCCCATGAGGCGCTCAGCCGCTTGAAAGCTGGTGACAAGCTTGAAGCTGGCGATCTGGTCGGTTACATGGGCGCCGACCATGAAAACGGCGGCTGGATTCCTCACCTGCATCTGCAGATGACCACCGACACCCAGTTGAGCGCGAACGAGGTCATTGGCGTTGGTGAGCCAGAGTACCGCGAGGTGTGGGCTGACCTGTTCCCTGATGCTTCGGCCCTGGCCGGTATCCCACCAGAAACCTACAGCCAGCAGGGGATGACCAAGGCCCGGATCATTGCCAGGCGCAAGGAACTGCTGCTACCAAACCTGTCGATTTCGTACACCGACCCGATCAAGTTCGTGCGCGGTGATGGCGTATGGCTGATCGACAACTTTGGGCGCGCCTACCTGGACTGCTTCAACAACGTTTGCCACCTGGGCCATAGCCACCCCGACGTGATCGAGGCCCTGACGCACCAGGCTGCGCTGCTCAATACCAACACCCGCTACCTGCACGACAACATCGTGGAATACGCCGAGCGCCTGACCGGTACGTTGCCAGAGGGCCTTTGCGTAGCATCCTTTGGCTGTTCGGGCAGTGAAGCCAACAGCCTGATGCTGCGCATGGCGCGCAACTACACAGGCAGTGACCAGGCGATCGTGCTGGACTGGGCCTACCACGGCACCACGCAAGAGCTGATCGACCTCAGCCCTTACAAGTACAAGCGCAAGGCCGGCAAGGGCAGGGCAGCACACGTTTACGAGGCTGTGGTCCCGGACAGCTACCACGCTCCCGAGCACTGGCCAGTGGAGGAGCACGGCAAGCGCTTTGCCGAGTCGGTAGCGGAGCAGCTGGATGCCATGCGCAAGGCCGGCAAAGGCCCCGGGTTCTTCCTCGCCGAGTCGATCCCCAGCGTAGCGGGGCAGGTGTTCCTGCCGGACAACTACCTGAAGGAGGTCTACGCCATGGTCCGTGCCGCAGGCGGGCTTTGCCTGGCCGATGAGGTACAGGTCGGGTTTGGCCGCGTCGGTAGCCACTGGTGGGCATTCGAGACACAAGGCGTGGTGCCGGATGCCGTCAGCATGGGCAAACCGATTGGCAACGGCCACCCCATGTCGGCCGTGGTGACCACGCGCGAGGTTGCCGATGCTTTCAACAACGGTATGGAGTACTTCAACACCTTTGCCGGCAACCCGGTGTCATGCGCGGTGGGCTTGGCGGTACTCAATGCAATCGAACGCGACCAGTTGAAAGAGAACGCCTTGAACGTCGGCAATTACCTGTTGGAAGGTTTCCGTAAGCTTCAGCAGCAGTTCGACGTGATTGGTGATGTGCGCGGGTTGGGGCTTTTCCTCGGCATCGTCCTGGTCACAGACCGCAAGTCGAAGGCGCCGGCCACGGCCCTGGCCAGGAAAGTGGCTGATGGCGCCAGGGAGCGCGGAGTGCTGATCGGTACCGAAGGCCCGCATGACAACGTGCTGAAAATGCGCCCCTCGATGATTTTCAGCCGGGCCAACGCCGACTTCCTCCTCGAGGTGCTGAAAGACAGCTTTACCGCAGCACTGAATTAATACGGCAGAGCGAACAGGGCTGCTGCGCAGCCCATCGCCGGCAAGCCAGCTCCCACAGGAATTGCGCAATCTTCGATATTTGCGCTGTACCTGTGGGAGCTGGCTTGCCGGCGATGGGGCGCAACGCGGCCCTTGATTCCGCCAGCTTCAGGTCTTCTGCCTGTCTATGTCCCGCCGCAAAACAACTGCCGTGGTGATGTCGTCTACAGAGTCATGGCACGCCACGGCGTCTCTTACACGGTTCAAGTCATCAATCGTCCGTGCTTCAACCTCAACCACCAGGTCGAGCTGCCCGCTGACCGATGAAACCCGCTTGACCTGGGCGTTCTGTGCCAGCAGGTCCAACAGCCCAAGCGCTGGCGTACGCTTCAGCGACACCAGGATGATTGCCCGAATTACATTGGCATCGATTTCACCAATGTCTGCGCGATATCCGCGAATGACTCCGCTACGTTCCAGTTGTAATACCCGTTCGCTGGTGGCACTGCGCGACAGGCCTATTCTTGCCGCCAGCGCCTTGAGTGCCACACGTGCTTCCTTGGAAAGTATTTCGAGGATTTCCCGATCTTTGACGTCTAATTCGCGCAACGCTGACACTCCCGCCTGATCACCGGTAAATGACCGGCCGCCCCGTTACAGTGCAGGAGGCAAACCAGCCGCATACTTGCTTGTTTTTAGTGCATTGCCAGACACTACTCCAGTTATTCCAAGGCTCGAAGTAGCGCCGGCATAGTGCCGGTCGGTTCCGGCAATGTGCCAGCCGAACACGCACATTGCAGGGTGATTTCAAGGTGTCCGTGTGCAAAGCTTTCAGTGAAGGTAGGGCCCTCAGCGCCCAGGACAATAAGAAATAGAAACTTCCAAGGAGTGCCTCGATGCTGGCAAGAAAAACCAGAATGCTACTGGCTTCCACCGCGGTGGCGGCGGCTGCGTTGTTTTCTCACGGCATGACGCAGGCCGATGACTTGCAGGCCGTTCAACAGTCAAAAGTGCTGCGTGTGGCAATGAGCGGCCAGTACTCTCCTTTCAGCTTTGCCAATGAGAGGAATGAAATTGTCGGCTTCGACGCCTCTATTGGTGAAGCACTCGCCCAGCGCCTGGGTGTGAATATAAAGATTATTACTACACCCTTTGACGGCATTATCGCCGGGCTGTTGGCCAAAAAGTATGACGCTGTCATCGCCTCGATGACCATTACCCCCGAGCGGCTTAAAGCCGTTGACTTCGTAGGCCCTTATTACCATGCAGGGCGTACCATCGGCGTCAAGGAAGACTCGCCCATCAAGGGGCTTGATGACCTCAAGGATGTAACTGTTGGCGTAACGCTGGGCGATTCGCATGACAAATGGGCGCGTGCGCGCGGCAACCTTAAAGTGCGCACCTACAAAGGCTTGCCAGAAATGTTGGTGGACCTGGAGGCGGGGCGTATTGATGCCGTGGTGATGGACAGCATTCCAGTCATGGTTGCGGTGAAGGAGACCGGGCAGAAAGTGCGGATCATCAGTTTGCCAGACGAGCAGGGTGGTCGCGAAGGCCTGGGCATCGCCATCCGCAGAAACAACCCCGAACTCAAGGCCCAGTTGCAGAAGGCGCTGGACGAAATTCTGGCCGATGGCACCTATAAGGAAATCTCCATGAAATGGGTGGGTAGCGACATTCGCTGATGCACACCTGAAGTGGCCTGGCCGAAAGGTCGGGCCAGGTTGGCTGAAATTTGTGAGTGGTTTTTATGGACCTGTCATTGATCCAACGCACCTACCCGTTTTTCATGGACGCCGCATGGGTAACTGTGCAGATCTCGTTGCTTTCTCTTTTACTGGGTTTATGCCTGGCAATCGTTCTGGTGGCGTTCAGGCTATCGCCATTCATTATCTTGCGGTGGGCAGCCAAAATCTACGTCAGCGTATTTCGCGGCACACCCTGCCTGGTGCAGTTGTTCATCATCTACTTTGGTGGGCCACAAATAGGCATTGAGCTGGAGCCGTTTGCTGCTGCGGTAATCGGTTTGGGCATGAATATCGCGGCGTATATGTCGGAGTCCATTCGAGGCGCTATCAATAACGTTGACCCTGGCCAGGAGGAGGGCGCGCGTTCTATTGGCTTCAGCCGCAGGCAGACGCTGTTATTCATCATCATTCCCCAGGCAATGAAGCTGATGATCAGACCGCTTGGCGTGAATGCCATCGGATTGATCAAAGGTTCAGCCCTGGTATCGGCCATTTCGGTGGTTGAACTGACTTACACCGCGCAGCGCTTCATCAGTTCAACCTACAAACCGTTCGAGATATTCATGGTGTCGGCGTTGCTTTATATCGTCATGGTCTACGCAGTCAAGTACCTGGTGGAAGTACTGGACCGGCGATACGCAACCAAGTGAGGAGTGTCAGTGGAAGGATTAAACCTGAGTGTCATCACCCCCTACTATGAAATGCTGGCAACCGGCCTTTGGTGGACGGTGGTCATGTTTCTCTGTTCCAGTGTCATCAGCCTGGCCGTGGGCGTGCTGTTTGCCCTGATCGACCTGTATGCGCCGAAAATCATGGCACTGCCTGTGCGCTTCGTGACCTGGTTGTTGATGGGCACGCCATTGCTGCTGCAACTGTATTTGATCTATTACGGGCTGGTGCAGGTAGGTATCGATATTCCGGCGCTGGCTGCGGGGATTATCGGGCTAAGCCTGCATTTTGCGGTGTACAACGCCGACGTGATCAAGTCCGGAATCGAGGCGGTCGACCCTGGCCAGATAGAGGGCGCGCGCTCGATCGGCCTGAGTAAGGCCATGACCCAGCGCTACATCATTGTGCCGCAGGCTCTGAGAAAAACCATTGCGCCGCTGGGCAACAACCTCATTGTGTTGCTGAAGGACACTTCACTGGTATCGATCATCGGCATTGCCGAACTCGTCTACAGCGCCCAGTTGGCTGTCAGTGAAACGTATAGCCCATTTGAATTCTATATCGCCGTCGCAGTGATCTACTACGTAGTCAACCTGGTGCTTGAGGCTGGGTTAAACCGTATTGAAGCTAAGGTCGAGATGTCACGATGAATAACAACGCTATGGTAGAAGTGAAGGGCGCTCGCAAGGCCTATGGCACACTTGAGGTGCTCAAGGGCATCGATCTGTCGGTTTCGCGTGGGCAGATCTTCGCCATCATCGGCCCGAGTGGCTCTGGCAAAAGCACATTGCTGCGCTCGATCAATCATCTCGAAGTGCTCAATGGCGGTGAAATCTGGCTGGATGGTGACCAGGTCAACCGCCCCTTGAAAGGCCGCGCTTTCGAGCACCATATCAACCAGGTGCGCCAGCAAATGGGGATGGTGTTTCAACACTTCAATCTGTTCCCGCACCTCACCGTCTGTGAAAACATCGCGATAGGGCCTGTGAAGCTCAAGGGCTATTCAAAAAATGCGGCCAGGGAGCTAGCCCTGGAGTACCTGCAGAAGGTTGGGCTGGAGAACAAGGTCGACGAATATCCGTCGCGCTTGTCTGGCGGGCAGAAGCAGCGCGTTGCCATTGCCCGGGCGTTGGCCATGCAACCCAAGGTCATGTTGTTCGATGAGGCAACCTCGGCGCTTGACCCAGAGCTTGTGGAAGAAGTGAACCTGGTAATGAAGCAGCTAGCGGCCGAGCACATGACCATGTTGATCGTCACCCATGAGATGCGCTTCGCCGGCGAGGTGGCTGACCAGATTGTGTTCATGGATGGCGGGGTTGTTGTGGAGCAAGGGGCACCGGGGGAAATCCTGAAGCACCCGGTGCAGGATCGTACCCGGGCTTTTTTGAAGAAGCATTTGCATGACCGCTAGTGTGCACATGTTCCATAAATAGCCCGGTCCTTTGTAAGAGCACCGGGCTATTTCAACAACGAAGCAGAGGGCTCAGACCAGCTTTTCCAGCTCCGGAACCGCTTCGAGCAGGTCGGCAACCAGGCCGTAGTCGGCCACCTGGAAGATCGGCGCTTCTTCGTCCTTGTTGATCGCAACGATCACTTTGGAGTCTTTCATGCCGGCCAGGTGCTGGATCGCGCCGGAGATACCGACGGCGATGTACAGCTGCGGCGCAACGATCTTGCCGGTCTGGCCGACCTGCATGTCGTTCGGCACAAAGCCTGCGTCGACTGCAGCACGCGAGGCACCGACGGCAGCGCCGAGCTTGTCGGCCAGGCTGTACAGGTGCTTGAAGTTGTCACCGTTGCCCATGCCACGGCCGCCGGAAACGACGATCTTGGCAGCGGTCAGCTCAGGGCGGTCGGACTTGGCCAACTTTTCACCAACAAAGGCCGAAATGCCAGCGTTGTGCGCAACGCCAACCGTTTCAACAACGGCCGAACCACCTTCAGCAGCCACAGGGTCGAAGCCGGTGGTACGCACGGTGATGACCTTGACCGAAGCGCTCGATTGCACGATGGCAATGGCGTTACCGGCATAGATCGGGCGCTTGAAGGTGTCGGCGGACTCGACCGAGATGATCTCGGAGATCTGATCCACGTCCAGCAACGCGGCAACCCGCGGCAGGATGTTCTTGCCGTTGGTGGTGGCCGGGGCCAACACGTGGCTGTAACCGTTGGCCCCGCCTTGTCCAACAAGAGCAACGATCAGCGGTGCGACGTTCTCCGGCAACGCGTGAGCGTAGGTGGCGTTATCGGCAACCAGCACCTTGGCCACACCCGCGATCTTGGCAGCGGCTTCAGCAACGCCACCAACGTTCTGGCCTGCGACCAGCACGTGTACCTCACCACCAATTTTGGCGGCTGCAGCGACAGTGTTCAGGGTGGCCGGCGCTACGGCACCGTTTTCAGGACCTTGTAGAAGGTCAGCGACAACCAGGATAGTCATTCAGATTACCTTCGCTTCGTTCTTCAGCTTCTCGACCAGTTCGGCCACCGATTTGACCTTGATGCCCGCGCTGCGGGAGGCGGGGGCTTCAACCTTCAGGGTCTTGTTGGTGGAGGCGAGGGAAACGCCCAGCGCATCTGGAGTAACGGTTTCCAGTGGCTTTTTCTTGGCCTTCATGATGTTCGGCAGCGACGCATAGCGTGGCTCGTTCAGGCGCAGGTCGGTGGTGACGATGGCTGGCAGGTTCAGCGATACGGTCTGCAGGCCGCCATCGATTTCACGGGTGACGTTCAGCTTGTCGCCAGCGACTTCGACCTTGGAGGCGAAGGTGCCCTGTGCGTAGCCGGTCAGCGCGGCCAGCATCTGGCCGGTCTGGTTGTTGTCGCTGTCGATGGCCTGCTTGCCAAGGATGACCAGCTGCGGCTGCTCCTTGTCGACAACGGCCTTCAGCGCCTTGGCCACCGCCAGGGAGTTCAGCTCGTCTGAGGCTTCTACCAGGATCGCGCGGTCAGCCCCCAGAGCAAGGGCGGTACGCAGTTGCTCCTGGGCAGTGGTGGGGCCGACAGAGACGACGACGATTTCGCTCGCAATGCCTGCCTCTTTCAAGCGCACGGCTGCTTCCACGGCGATTTCGCAGAAGGGGTTCATGGACATCTTGACGTTAGCAAGGTCGACGCCGGAGTTGTCCGCTTTGACGCGAACCTTGACGTTGTAGTCGACCACTCGTTTGACGCTTACCAGTATCCTCATAAGCTCTCCAGTCATTGATAGTGCGAACGCGGCGCGGTGGGTGTCTGACAATGACGGTAACGTAGGGCGTGTGCGGGTGGATCGTCCGTTTCAACTAGTTGATCGGCGTTCCCTGGCGACAGTGCGCAGGATTCAGGCATAGGCGGAAAGCTGCGAGGGGGCGGTCAGGTGCTGATAGGTACGCCAGAGCAGAACGATCGGTATGACGATGGTAAGACTGACCAGCAGCAGGGCGTAGCGCAGCGACTCGTCCGCCAGCACCGGCATCAGTGCATCGCTCAGTAGCCCGGTGGCCAACGGGCCGATACCGACCCCGCACAAGGTCGAAATGATCGTCTGCAGGGCGACGGCAGTCGCACGGCGGTGGGCGGGCACCAACTGGGTCAACAACGAGAAGCACGGGCCGACCCACCACACCGAGAAAAAGCTGCCCAGCGCACACCAGAGCATCGCGCTGGGTACCGGAACCACACCCGCATACAGCAGGATGTCACGCGGCCACAGCAGGTAGATGATCAACGCGCAATTGCCGAGCACATGGCCGATGAGCGGAATGCCGATTTGCCACTGCTGGCTCCTGATCACCAGGCGGTCAGTCAGCCAACCACTGAGCAGGGCCCCTAACCCGGCAAAGGTGCCGCCGACCAGGCCGGCCAGGAGGCCGGCGTAGTGCAGCGGCAGGTCATGCGAGCGCACCAGAAAGCTGGCATTCCACATGGCGAAGGCGTAGGCGCTGAAGGTGGTGATACCGCACGCCAGCACCAGGCAACGGTAGGCCGGTTGCGCCATGAGTGCACGTGCGCTGCCCAGCAGGCTTTGAATGGCCGGTGCAGCCTGGCTGGCGTGGCCATGGGGGAGGTCGAAGCGCCCGCGTACCGGGTCGCGCATCACAAAGGCAAACACCGTGCTGATCAGCAGGGAGGGCAGGGCGACGGCAAAAAAAGCGCTGCGCCAGCCATACTGGTCGACCACCCAGGCGCCGGCACTGAGGGCGATGATGGTGGAAAACGTCGGCGCGGCGGTGTAGCAACTGATGGCGAAAGAACGCCGGTGCGGTGGGTAGATATCGGCGATGATCGACATCGAAGTCGAGGTGCTCGGCGACTCGAATACCGCCACCGCCATGCGCGCGATCACCAGCATCGCAAAGCTGGTGGACAGGCCGCAGGCCACGGTGGCCAGCGCCCACAACAGGCAGGTGATGGCCAGCAGGCGTGTGCGTGGCAGGCGGTCGGCCAGGCGCCCGGCAGGCAGGCCCAGCAGCACATAGACGGCAGCGAAGGCCAGGCCAGAGACCAGGCCCATGGCGGTGTCGCTGGCACCGAACTCTTGTTTGAGCGGTTCGATCATCACGGCAATGATCTGCCGCCCGACAAAGTTATCGGCGTACATCATCGCGAGCACAAACAGCAGACCATGGCTGCGCCAGCCGATGGGTTGAGGATGCAAACTGCTCATGGATGACTCCCGGTCAAACCGCAGAGGAGGACAATGGCCCAGGCTGTGCCTGGGCCCCGTGAAGCGGTCAGGCGCTGGCTTGGCGTTGCCTGGCCAGGGTCATCGCGGTGTCTTCGATCATGTCTTCCTGCCCGCCGACCATGCCGCGCCGGCCCATCTCGACAAGAATTTCCCGCGCCGGGACGCCGTACTTTTTCTCGGCACGCTTGGCAAACAGCAGGAACGAGCCGTAGACACCTGCATAGCCCATGGTCAGGGCATCGCGGTCGCTACGGATCGGAAAGTCCATGATCGGCACCACCAGGTCTTCGGCAACATCCTGGATACCAAAGACACTCACGCCAGTTTCAATGCCCATGCGGTCGCAGACGGCCACCAGCACTTCCATGGGGGTATTGCCGGCACCCGCGCCCAAGCCTGCGCACGCGGCATCGATACGGGTGGCGCCAGCGGCAATGGCCGCAATCGAGTTGGACACGCCCATCGACAGGTTGTGATGGCCGTGGAAGCCGATTTCAGTTTCAGGCTTGAGCGCTGCACGCAGCGCTGCGACCCGCGCGCTGACGTCATGGGGCAGCAGGTAGCCGGCCGAATCGGTGATGTAGATGCAATTGGCACCGTAGCTTTCCATCAGCTTGCCCTGGGTGACCAGGCCTTGCGGGCTGTTCATATGGGCCATCATCAGGAACCCGACGGCGTCCATGCCCAGCTTGCGGGCCGCGCCAAGGTGCTGTTCGGACACGTCTGCTTCCGTGCAGTGGGTGGCAACCCGAATGGTGTTGACGCCCAGATCAAAGGCCATCTGCAGGTGATCGACCGTGCCGATGCCCGGTAGTAACAGTGCCGAGACCTTGGCTTTTTTCATCAGCGGGATGACCGCCGACAAATACGCCTCGTCGCTGTGCGCCGGGAAACCATAGTTCAGCGAACTGCCCCCCAGGCCATCGCCATGGGTCACCTCGATCAACGGGACACCGGCGGCGTCCAGGCCACAGGCAATGTCTTTCATCTGCTGAAGGGTGATCTGGTGGCGTTTGGGGTGCATGCCGTCACGCAGGCACATGTCGTGGACGGTGATGGATTTGCCGTGAAGGTCCATGGCGCGCTCCTTAGGCGATGGCGGGTTGTGGGGTGCTGGCACGCAGGGTCAGGTCGCCTTTGAGCATTGCTTCGGCAAACATCTCGGCGGTGCGCGCGGCGGCGGCGGTCATGATGTCGAGGTTGCCGGCATATTTGGGCAGGTAGTCGCCCAGGCCTTCGACTTCCATGAAAATCGACACCCGGTTGCCGTCGAACACCGGGCCGTTGACCAGCTTGTAGCCGGGCACATAGCGCTGGACTTGCTTGATCATGTCGGCAATCGCGGCGGTGATGGCCGCCTGGTCAGGCTCGGTTTCGGTCAGGCAGTGCACGGTGTCGCGCATGATCAGCGGGGGCTCGGCGGGGTTGACGATGATGATCGCCTTGCCCTGTTTCGCGCCGCCAACCTGTTCCACGGCCGCCGCGGTGGTGCGGGTGAATTCGTCGATGTTCTTGCGCGTGCCCGGGCCGACCGATTTCGACGCCGCCGTGGCGATGATCTCGGCATAGTCCACTGGCTGCACGCTGGACACCGCGGCCACCAACGGGATGGTGGCCTGACCGCCACAGGTCACCATGTTGACGTTCATCGCGCCCAGGCCAAGGTTGTGCTTGAGGTTGACCGGTGGCACGCAATAGGGGCCGATGGCCGCCGGCGTCAGGTCGATCATCAACACACCCAGGGCATTGAGCTTGCGGCTGTTCTCGGCATGCACATACGCGGAGGTGGCATCGAAGGCGATCTGGATGCCGTCTTCCACTACATGCGGCAGCAGGCCGTCGACGCCCTCGCTGGTGGTTTTCAGGCCCAGCGCGGCGGCGCGGGCCAGGCCTTCGGAGGTGGCGTCGATACCCACCATCCAGACGGGCTCCAGTACTTCACTGCGCTTTAGCTTGTACAGCAGGTCGGTGCCGATGTTGCCGGGCCCGATGAGGGCGCATTTGATCTTTTTACTCATGGCATTGTTCTCGATCGGAAGAAGGAGCGGCCGCAGGTTCAGGGCACGAAGTGCAGGTGCATCTCGCCCATGCCGCTCAGCGACAGGCTGACGAAGTCACCCGGGACGACCGGTACCAGCGGCGCGAGGGCGCCGGACAGGATGATTTCGCCCTTGCGAAACGGGATCCCCAGTCGACCCAGGGTGTTGGCCAGCCAGGCCACGGCGGCGCAGGGATGGCCTTGCACCGCCGAGCCCAGGCCGCTGCCCACCGGCAGACCATTCTTGAACAGGTGCAACTGGACCTTGGCCAGGTCAAGTTCACGCGGATTGACGCGCTGTCGGCCAAGGGCGAAAACACCGCATGAAGCGTTGTCGGCAACGGTGTCCTGAATGCGGATCTGCCAGTTCTCGATACGCGAGTCGACAATCTCGAAGCACGGCATCACCCATTCACTGGCCGCCAGCACATCGTCGGCACTGATGTCGGTACCTTGCAGGTCTTCGCCCAGTACAAAGGCAATCTCGCCTTCGGCTCGTGGCTGTACCAAGTGGTGGGCAGCAAAGCTGACGTCGCTGCCATCGGCGACCTGCATGCGGTTGGTCAGAAAACCAAAATCGGGCTGATGCACATCGAGCATTTCTTGCACGGCGCGGCTGGTAACCCCGATTTTCTTGCCGATCACTTGCTCGCCCAGCGCTTCGCGACGCGCCAGAAACCGCAGGGAAATCCGGTACGCATCGTCAAGGCTGATGGCCGGGTAACGCTGGGTCAGCGGGGGCAGGCTCTGGCGTGCGTTCAGGGCGTGGAACAGCTCGTCGCCCAGTGTTTCAATCAGTTGCGCATCCATAGGGAGGTCGCTCTGTGGCAAGTGGATAACAGGCCGGGCCACCTGCAGGCACGCCCGGCAACAAGGCCTCAGCCCGGCCAGACACTGGAATCGGCGCCGCCATCGACATCGATTATCTTGCCGGTGACCCACGCCGAAGCAGGGCTTGCCAGGTACAGGGCAGCAGCGGCGATGTCCTCTGGTTGACCCAGGCATTTGAGCGGGGTGTTGCACTCCATCGTCTTGCGCATGGCCTCGGGCATGACCCCGGCCAGCGCGTCGGTCAGGATTGGCCCCGGCGACACCGCATTGACCCGGATTTGCGGCGCGAACTCTTGTGCCAGCAGGCGCGTCAGGTGAGTCAGCGCAGCCTTGGCAGTACCGTAGGCGCTGAAATGGCGCTGGGCGTAACGGGCGGCGACCGAGGTGATGTTGATGATGTTGCCGCCCCCGGCGTCGCGCATCAGGGGTACGCACAGCTGTGAAAGGGCGTAGGCGGCGCTGACGTTGAAGCTCAACACCTGCTCGAAGTCTTGCGGGCTCATCTTCAGCGGGTCGTTGGGGCCCCCGCCACCAGCATTGTTGACCAGATGGGTGATGCGCCCCAGCTGTTGCGCGGCGTTGGCGACCAGGGCACTGCGCTGTTCGCTGTCGGTGACATCGCAGCTCAAGGCCAGGGCGCGCCGCCCTCGGCTGCGCACCTCTTCGGCGACGGCCTCGACATCTGCCAGCGAACGGGCGCTGCAGACCACATCAGCGCCGGCATCGGCGTAGGCCAGGGCAATGGCACGACCGATGCCACGGCCGCTGCCGGTGACAATGGCGACACTGCCAGTGAGGTTGAAGCGTTGCAGAATGCTCATGGCTGTCCTTGTTGTTCTAATGGTTGAGGGAAGTCACAGCGCTCAACGCGGCGCCCACAGGTCTGGCAAGCCCGGATCGGAAGTGGCGATAAGGCGCTTGAGCAACACCTTGAGCGCCTGGCTGTCACCGGCGCCAAGACGGGCAGAAATGTCTTCCTCGACAGCTTTGGCCAGGGCCACCTCCTGCAGCGAAGCCTCCCGCCCGTCGGCTGTCAGCACATAGCGGACCTGGTCGTTATCAAGTTCACGGGCGACCAGGTTCTGGCGTTCGAGAAAGCGCATGCTTGTGGCACTCACCACATGACCGGTGTAGCCGACGTAGGCGTTGATCTCTTCCAGGGTCATGTTGTCCCGTATGCACAGGGTGGAGAGGATGAAGAACGCGTGTTCATCGAGCTGCTGGTTCTTCAGCAGGCGGCGCAGTGCGAACAGCATCTGGTAGTGCGAACGGCCGAGCAGGTAGCCGAGCAAATCTTCGGTGTAACTGCATTCGGGCGGTGGCGGGGTAGTGGCCAGGCGCAGCTCGTTGCGCGGCTTGCGCATTGCCAGGGCGTACTGCCCACTCTGGAAGGCCAGCGGGGCACGGTCGCTATGGTCGAAGGCGAGCACTTCGCCGACGAAGATGACATGGTCGCCACCTTCGTACTGGAAGGCCGTTCGGCACTGGAAGCGCGCCGTACAGTCTTGCAGCAACGGTGCCTCGCTGATGCCGCTGTCGAGCTGGATTTCGGAAAACTTGTCTTCACCCTGGCGGGCAAAGCGTCCAGACAGGGATTCCTGTTCGGTCGACAAAACGTGCACGTTCCAGTGGCGACCACCGCTGAACATCGGCAGACTGCGGGCATTCTTGGACAGACTCCAGAGCACCAGCGGTGGGTTGAGCGAGACCGAGTTGAAGCTGTTGGCGGTGATGCCAACCGGCGAGCCATCTTCAGCCTGGGTCGTGATGATGGTCACTCCCGTGGTAAAGGTGCCGAGTGCGGCGCGAAACGCTTGAGGGTCGAAACAGGCGGGCGTTGCCATGATGGGCCTCATGGAATGAATGTGCGTGCTGGCAGTATTCCCAGCGCCACGGGGCTTTACATCGTCTCAACGGACTAACGTTTTTGGCCTGATCGTCCACTTGGACGAGGCGGGCTCCGGGGTCTGGGGCTAGTTTGCGGGGCAGGACGTCGTGCAACGACGGCCATGGTGGGCACAGAGGCGACATGCTGGCCCTTGTTCAGTTGAGGAGGCACCAATGAGTTGTGCAAATTCTTCCGTCGACACGCTGTCGGCCTTGCTGCGTGAACAAAAGGCCGCGTTCAACGCTCAAGGGGCCGTCACTGCCGTGGAGCGCCGTGCGCGGATCCAGCGGGTGATCGACATGCTGGTGGCGCACCACGAAGCGCTGGCCGAGGCGATGGATGCCGACTTTGGTGGCCGCCCCCAGGGTTTCTCGTTGATGAACGATGTGCTGGGTTCGCTCGGCTCGCTCAAGCACGCGCGCGACCACCTCGAAGGATGGATGCAGGATGAGCCGCGGCCCGTATTCAGCCCCTACGATCAGCTGGGCGCCGAGGCCTGGGTGATGTATCAGCCCAAGGGTACGGTGGGCATTCTGGGCACCTGGAACGCCCCGCTGTATACCTTGCTCAGCCCCCTGGGTTCGGCGCTGGCGGCGGGTAACCGGGCGATTCTCAAACCTTCGGAGGTGGTGCCACGCACTGCTGCGCTGGTAGCCAAGCTGTTTGCCGAGCGGTTCGATCCGCTCGAAGTGGCTGTCGTCACCGGTGGTGCCGACCTGGCCCAGGCCTTTACCGGGCAGCCGTTCGACCACCTGGTGTTTACCGGCAGTACCGCGGTGGCCAAGTCCGTGATGCGCAATGCGGCCGAGCACCTGGTGCCTTTGACGCTGGAACTGGGTGGGAAGTCGCCGGTCATCGTCGCGCGCAGTGCCGACCTGGGTACTGCCGCCTTTCGTATTGCGCTTTCCAAGACCACCAACAGTGGCCAGGTGTGCATCAACCCGGACCTGGTCTACGTACCACGCGAGCAGCTGGAAAGCTTTCTTGAGGCCTTTGCCAGCGCTTACCGCCAGTTCATCCCTGAGGTGAGCGACAACCCGGACGTGGTCGCGGTGGTCAATGCCCAGCACCTGTCCCGTGTTGAGACGCTGGTTCAGCAGGCGTCGCAAGCCGGTGCCCGGGTAGTAAGCCTGCCCTACGCGCAAGCGGCTGATGAGCAGAACCGCCGTCGACCGTTGCAACTGGTGATCGACCCGCCCCATGGCAGCCTGATCCTGCATGAAGAAATATTCGGCCCGGCAATGGTGGTGCTGCCCTTTGATGACGTTGACCAGGTCATTGCCGAGATCAACGGCCGCCCGCGGCCCTTGGCCCTTTACTACTTCGGCAACGACCCCGAGGAGCAGCGCCACGTGCTGGAGCACACCCTGTCGGGCGGGGTCACCCTCAACGACGTGATGATGCATGCCGCCTTGCATGATGCCCCGTTCGGCGGTGTCGGCGGGTCAGGGATGGGGCACTATCACGGTCGCGAAGGCTTTATCGAATTCAGCCACCTGCGCACCGTACTCAAGGCGCCCGAGCATGACCCGCGCGGTGAATGGGGCCTGCTGCCGCCGTACAGCGAACACTTCCTGGCCGCGATGAAAGCGCAGATCACCCCGGACTGAGCGGGGAAACCGGCGCGCGCTGAGCGAGTCGAACAGACACAATAAAAAACGGAATTCTGCACATGGAAAAAAACGCATTGCCACTGGCCGACACACTTGCTGCGGCGGGTGCCGACGCCGCTGACGGATGGCCGCGACGCCAGGTGCTCAAAGCCGGCGCGGTGGCGCTGGGCGTCGGGTTGTTGGGGCGCTTTGCCGATGCCCGGGCCGCTGGCGGCTTGTCGGCCAGCGACTACCTGGGGCTGGATGCCTGGGCCATGGCCAAGGGCTTGCAGGCCGGCCACTTCAGTGCCGAAGAGTTGCTCGGCGCAGCTTTTGCCCGTTGTGACCTGGTCAACCCGAAGATCAACGCAGTCAACATGCGCCATGACGATTATGCCCGCGCGTTGCTGGTGGCCAGGCAGAAGGCCGGCACCCTGACCCAGGGCTCGCTCGCGGGCGTGCCCATCCTGCTCAAGGACCTCAACACCTACTTGCAGGGCACGACCACCAGCAACGGCAGCCGGCTGTTCAAGGATGCACCACCGTCGAGCGTTACCAGCACCTTGATCCGCCGTTATGAAACCGCCGGGGCAGTGCCTTTCGGTAAAGCCACCAGCCCGGAGTTCGGCCTGACCACCACCACCGAGTCGCTGGCATGGGGGCAAACCCGCAACCCCTGGAATCTGGCGTTGAGCGCGGGTGGCTCGTCCGGTGGTTCTGCCGCGGCGGTGGCCGCTGGTATCGTCCCGGTCGCCCATGCCACCGATGGTGGCGGCTCAATCCGGATCCCGGCGTCCTACTGCGGGCTGGTCGGCCTCAAGCCGACGCGCTACCGCACGCCAAGCGGGCCGGCGCGCCTTGAAGGCTCGTTTGGTGCCAGTGTCGCCAACACGGTGTCGCACAGCGTGCGCGATACCGCGTTGTTTCTCGATGCTGGCCAGGGGCACGAACCCGGTAGCCCGTATTGGAGCCTGCCGCTGGTACGCCCCTACGTCGAGGAGCTGGGCCGTGATCCCGGCCGTTTGCGGGTCGCGCTGGTGCGCGAATCGCTGACCGGGGCGCCGCTGGACCCGGCAATTGCCAAGGTTCTGGAAGACACTGTCAAGCAACTGCTGGGCCTCGGCCACGAGGTGGATGAACTGCGCTTGCCGATTCAGGCCCAGCAGCTGTTCGGCGCCCACGGCGTGGCCATCGGCAACTCGTTGCTGGTCACGGTCAACGACCGGGAGAAAGCCCTGGGCCGCGCGTTGGGGCCGCAGGACCTGGAAATCATCACCTTTGGTGTGCTGGAGCGTGCAGCGAAGGCCACGGGTGAGGGCGTAGTACGCGCCCGGCACGCGTTCGAAGACATCAGCATGGCCATGGAACAGCAGTTCGAGCGTTTTGATGTGATCCTGTCCCCGGTCACCGCCAGCCTGACGCCGGCCCTGGGCGAGCTCTCGCTCAACCAGCCCTACGAAAGTTACGCCCGCAAGGCCATGGGCAGTGCCGCGTTCACCGTGCTGGCCAACGTCAGCGGCCAGCCGGCCATTTCCTTGCCGCTGGGCATGAGCGACAGTGGCCTGCCGGTGGGCATGATGTTCACCGCCCGCCTTGGCGGTGAAGACGTGCTGCTGCGCCTGGCCTCGCAGCTGGAACAGGACCGCCCGTGGGCCGCCAGGCGCGCCGCGATCTGAGCCTGAAAAGGCGCCAGGGACGGCGCCGTACCACGTTTCTCTAGTCCGCTTTGACGATGAATATTCGCCTGCTGCATTCGATCATCCACCAAGACTCGCGCAACCGCGCAACGAGATTGGGAGAACGAACGGATGGACAGCATGCGAGAGAAAACGCAGGATGAAATCGAACTGCTGGAACGCGCCCGGCGCCTGGTACCCGCCCTCAAAAGCCGCACCGCGCGCGCTGACCGCGAGTTCCGGGTACCTGACGAAACGATTTTCGAATTGCAACAGGCAGGCTTGTTGCGTGCCCTGCAACCACGTGCGTTTGGTGGTTACGAAGTCGATCCGCGGACTTTTTTCGAAATCCAGATGATCCTCGCCGAAGGCTGCATGTCCACGGCGTGGATTTATGGCGTGATGGGCGTACACCCCTGGCAACTGGCGCGTTACCCGATCGAGGCCCAGCGCGATGT